>NZ_ARWC01000001.1:0-2747525 GCF_000384355.1 Methylotenera sp. 1P/1 | reverse complement strand
TGGACCAATGCGGCGGTTGGGTCTCATTCCATCACGGCTAGAGCGACTGATAATGGGGGTACGGTCACTACCAGTGCTGCGGTGGCGATTACGGTGACGGCTACCAATGTAGCGCCTACTGTCTCACTGACTGCACCATCTGCCGGTGCGAGTGTAGTGCAAGGTACGGCTATTACGGTCTCCGCTAATGCTGCGGATAGCGATGGTACGATCACCCAAGTGGCGTTCTATGATGGTGCTACCTTAATCGCTACAGATACGACTTCGCCATACAGCATCAGTTGGACCAATGCGGCGGTTGGGTCTCATTCCATCACGGCTAGAGCGACTGATAATGGGGGTACGGTCACTACCAGTGCTGCGGTGGCGATTACGGTGACTTCCAGCACGCCAACCACACCGGGAACAGGTACCGGATTGAATGCCGATTACTACGCAACGAATGATTTAACCGGCAGCATTGTGCTACAGCGTGTAGAGGATATTAACTTTGATTGGGGTAATGCGTCACCGGGAGCAGGCTTACCAGCAGATAACTTCTCAGTACGCTGGACTGGGTTTATTGAAGCCACTGTGACGGGCTCTTATCAATTCCAGAGTTATTCAGATGATGGCCTTAGAGTCTATATCAATAATCAGTTAGTGATTAATAACTGGACGCCGCACGGCCCTACTTTGGACACGAGCGCGGCGATCAGCATGACGGCTGGCCAACGTATTCCGATTACGGTGGAATTCCAAGAGTTCACCGGTGGAGCATTGATGGAGTTATTCTGGAAAGTACCAGGAGCCACTACTTATGACGTGGTGCCTAAAGTGCAGTTGTATAACAGTAGTACGGTCAACAATAATGCACCTACTGTTGCGCTCACAGCACCCGCTTCAGGAGCTAACATCATACAAGGCACGGCCATCACGGTATCCGCCAATGCTGCAGATAGTGATGGTACGATCACCCAAGTGGCGTTCTATGATGGGGCTACGCTCATCGCTACAGATACGACTTCGCCATACAGCATCAGTTGGACCAATGCGACGGTCGGTACCCATTCTGTGACGGCAAGAGCCACTGACAATAGCGGTGCGGTCAGCATCAGTAGTGTCGCCTCCGTTACTGTGACCTCCAATGGTACGACCTCGACCGGCACTGGTTTGAATGGTAGTTACTACAACTCCATTGATTTATCCGGCAATGCGGTTTTACAACGCGTGGAGGATGTGAACTTTAACTGGGGCACTGCTTCGCCGGGTGCTGGCGTTCCAGCAAACAACTTTACTGCACGTTGGACGGGGTATGTCGAAGCATTAGCTGCTGGCAACTATCAGTTCCAGACCAATTCTGATGACGGCGTAAGGGTCTATCTCAATAACCAGCTCATCATCAATAACTGGGCTTCACATGGGCCAACCTTGGACACCAGCACGGTAATCAGCATGACCGCTGGTCAACGCTTGCCAATTAGGGTGGAGTTTCTAGAGTTTACCGGGGGTGCAGTAATGCAGCTATTATGGAAAGCACCGGGTGCAAGTACGTATAGTGCGGTACCTAAGCTGCAGTTGTATATCAGCCCTTAACCGGCTTAATCAGATAGCAATATCTGTTTGCGGTATGCCGACGGGGCCACCAAATGGTGGCCTCTATTATGTAGACTCACATAACAATAGAAAAACCATACTGAGAATTGTGACTAAGTTGTCACAAAAATGAAATTTACCCGTCACCGACATTCACTACAATTGACATATATAGTTGCTTTGATAGAATTGATTACATGATCACTAGAACACAAAAATTAAAATTAAATATTAAAATTCAAGGATTTACACTCCTTGAATTGCTAGTTGTTATGGTCATTATTGGCCTACTTGCTGGCTATGTAGGCCCCAAATATTTTGAGCAAATTGGTAAATCCGAAACAAAAACCGCCAAAGCACAAATCGATGCACTGGGTAAAGCGTTAGACCAATACCGGATTGATACCGGACGCTACCCAAGCAGCGAGCAAGGGTTAGAGGCACTCAATAAAAATCCGGCTAACGATACCAAATGGGCTGGCCCATATCTTAAAAAAAACGTGCCGAATGACCCGTGGGATAAACCCTATCTCTACAAATCACCAGGAGAGCATGGCGACTACGACTTATACTCGCTAGGTAAAGATGGGCAGCAAGGCGGCACCAAAGAAGCCGAAGACGTCACGAACTGGTAACGCTGTTCAAAACGCGATGAACTATCAAGTAAAAGCGGTCCGTGACAGAGAAATGGTTCTCCTGAACATTTCTGCCATGCATATGGATGACGCGCTATCTCAGGCGCAGGCAAGAGGCTATACGCCTATCTCGGCCACAGCGCTCAATGCACTCAAGCATTCCAGAAAAAAATTCCCGCTCATTTTATTTAGCCAAGAATTACTGGCCTTGCTAGAAGCAGGCCTCAATTTGGTAGAGGCGATTGAAACGCTTGCAGTCAAAGACGACCGTAACGAAGGTAAATCTACCTTAGATACGCTGTTACAAGCGCTCTACCAAGGACAAACCTTTTCCGCCGCACTGGAGCAGCAGCCGCAAGCGTTTCCTATGTTGTTTGTTGCAACGGTCAGGGCCAGTGAAAAAACCGGCGATCTGCCCCAAGCGTTGAGTCGCTACATTGCCTATGAATTACAAATTGGCCTACTCAAAAAGAAAATCGTCAGTGCATCCATCTACCCGATACTGTTGATGAGTGTTGGCGGTTTGGTGATTCTATTTTTGCTCGGCTTTGTCGTTCCAAAATTCAGCCGCATTTATGAAGGCACTGGCGGCGATCTCCCCTTTCTATCGCAAGTATTACTGGCATGGGGCGTGTTTCTTGAACGCCATGGCTTTGCCATGATGCTAGGCAGCATCGGGCTCATTGCCGCTTTAATTGTTGCCCTATCTCAACCGGCATTCAGAAAATGGCTAGCGCAACAACTGTGGAAAATCCCGGCATTGGGTGACCGTCTGCGCATCTACCAATTGGCACGTTTTTACAGAACGCTTGGCATGCTGCTCAAAGGCGGCACGCCTATTCTACTTGCACTGCAATCGGTGTCCGGCTTGTTAGATTCTGCCTTACAAAACAGTATGAAGCTTGCTTCAGCAGCCATTAACGAAGGCCACCCGATTTCCGATGCGCTCGACAAAACCGGACTGACCACACCAGTAGCCTTGCGCATGCTGGCAGTGGGTGAACGCGGCGGTAATATCGGCGATATGATGGAGCGCATTGCCGGCTTTTATGATGAAGAACTCGCACGCTGGATAGACTGGTTTACGCGCTTGTTTGAGCCCATATTAATGTTGATGATTGGCTTGGTAATAGGTGTGGTAGTCTTGTTACTTTACATGCCCATCTTTGAGCTTGCAGGCAATATACAATGATCGCGACCCCTACTTTTGCATTAGACGGCGGCACTGTGATGATGACCCCGGCCACCATCAAGCAAGCGAAGGCACAAGCGCAACTTCAGCAAAGACGCATGATTGAAGTGCTGGAAGAGCTGATTGGCGGCACGCAAGATACATTCATTTCTGCGCTTGGCACATGCTTTCATTATGCGCCCATCACCATGAAAGAAATGCACACGCTAATTGCAGGCTTTGATACGATTCCATTTTCCAAAGCCCAACAAAAAGAATGTCTGGCCTTTTATACCGAAGACGAACAGCTTATTTTAGTGTTTGCCGATCCGTTTAATGACATCTTGCAAACATGGGCCAATGAATACATTAAACGGTCATACACATGGCGGCTCGCGCATCGCACTGATATTGCCGCATTTTTAGCTAGACATGAAGAAACCATGCGCGCCATGGATGGCTTACCGACGGGCGAGCAAAACCTACTGGCGGATAATGATGAGTCGGTGGTACATCTTTCATTAAAATCGATTAGCGAAGAGAGCAACCCGATTGTCAAACTGATGAACTCCACGCTGTACGATGCTTTAAAAACAGGCGCCAGCGATATTCATTTGGAATGCGCACATTCAGGTCTAGTAGTGAAGTACCGTATCGACGGTGTCATGGCAAGCGTGGGGGGCATTCAAGGGCAAGACAATGCCGACCAAGCCATCTCTAGAATCAAAGTCATGGCGCAGTTGGATATTGCGGAGCGCCGTATTCCTCAAGATGGCCGGTTTAAAGTCATCACACAAGGCCGCGAAGTGGATTTCCGTGTATCCATTATGCCCAGTGTGTTTGGTGAAGATGCCGTATTACGCGTGCTCGATCGTAAATCGCTGTCTGAAGAAGCGCAAGGTTTAAGCTTACAAGCGCTTGGGTTCAACCCCAATATCATCACACAATTTCGTCGTTTAGCCGCAGAGCCTTATGGCATGGTATTGGTGACAGGCCCCACCGGTAGTGGCAAAACCACCTCGTTATATGCAGCCATCTCTGAGGTTAACACTGGGCATGACAAAATCATCACTATCGAAGACCCAGTGGAATATCAGCTACCCGGCGTATTGCAAATCCCAGTCAATGAGAAAAAAGGCCTGACTTTTGCACGCGGCCTACGCTCTATTTTGCGACACGACCCTGACAAAATCATGGTGGGCGAGATTCGCGATTCAGAAACTGCACAGATTGCGGTACAGGCAGCGCTGACTGGCCACTTGGTATTTACTACCGTGCACGCCAACAATGTGCTGGATGTGATTGCACGGTTTATGCACATGGGTGTAGACCCCTACAACTTTGTTTCAGCCGTCAATGGCATCATGGCGCAGCGCCTGATTCGTGTGATTTGCCCACACTGTATGGAGCCAGAGCAGCCTTCGGCCGCACTATTAGAAGAATCGGCCATTACCGTTGAAATGGCCAGCCGCATGCAATTCAAACATGCCAAAGGTTGTGGTCATTGCCGAGGCACCGGTTACAAAGGTCGTAAAGCAGTCGCTGAACTGTTAGTCCTCAACGACGAATTAAGAGAAATGATTGTAGCGCGCGAGCCTATTCGCAAACTGAAAGAAGCCGCAAAACGTAGCGGCATGCGCACCATACGTGAGGCCGCGATTGAAGCGGTGGGCGAAGGCATGACAACCTTACAGGAGATTAACCGTGTTACCTTTGTGGCCTAATCAACTGTTGGTCACACTCAGCGCCACTCATGTGGCGGTGCTGCATCGTACCGGGCTGACAAAGAAAGTACTAGCCCAGCACGAACATGCCGTAACCCCGAATCCAGAGCATATTTGGCAAGCATCATTGCAAACCTTAGCACGTATATTGGTAGAGCTTGCTGCACCCCGCCACACTGCAATGCAGTTGACGCTTGAAAGTGATTTGGTGCGCTATTTAGTGTTGCCGCCTACCTTAAAACATATCTCCATCACAGAAAAAACCGCGTATGCGCAAGCGGCTTTCCGCGAAGTGTTTGGGGCCGAAGTGCTGAACTGGGCCATACAATGTGATGATGTTGCACCTGCTAAGCCCACCATGTGCGCGGCCATTGATCAAACATTACTGATTGAATTACACACCTTAGCCGAAAAGCAATCCATTGTTTTAAAAAGCGTGCAGCCCTACTTTGTAAGAGCCATCAATGGTCTAGCCAACGCCTTGCACAAGGTAGAGGGCGTAGTGGCAATGGTGGAGCATAGCCGTTTGGTGTTTGCAACTTTTCATCATGGCATCTGTACCCAAATCCGCTCGCAAGCCATTGCATTAGACTGGCAGCAGCAACTGCCAGAGATTCTAGCGCGCACCATGGTGTTAGAAGACGATGTAGCGCGCGTGATCTCCATTTATGCACCTGCACACAAGGCCAGCGCATTGGCGCCCATTACGCACTGGCAAATCAAACGCTTAGGTCTCTCCAACAAACAAGCGCTACCACAAACGGCGTATCCACTGTTGGAGGTAATGGCATGAGCCAGCGATTACACATTGACTTTGTGGAAACCAGTGCATTTTCTTTCAAAAAGATCAGCTTACTCGGGTTGGCAATGCTACTGACAGCGATTGGCTGCACACTATATTGGGTACAGCAATATCAACTACAACAGCAGACATTATCCACGTTGGTTTCTGCCTCTGGAATGTCACCTGCATTACGCAATAAGCCAGTTGAGCTACCGATTGAAACCGCATCGGAAGATGAAGTCCTATATGCCCGTGATATTGTCACGCAGTTAAGCATTCCATGGAATCCGCTACTGACTTCGCTGGAGCAAGTCAGCACACAAGATATCGCACTATTGAGCATAGCGCCTAATCGCAAAAAACAACAAGTCGTGTTGACCGGCCAGGCCAAAAACATGGCCGCAACCTTGCAGTACGTGCAAGCTTTGGCACAATTAAACACCTTAGCGCAGGTCTATTTACTTAAACATCAAATCGATCAAAGCGACCCCTACAAGCCAGTTGGATTTACCATTGTTGCACAATGGAAACTAGAGCTAGGGAAAGTAGCGCAAGGGAAAAGCTGAATATGGTGAATACCCAATATCTGATGTGGTTACTGTCGCATGCGGCTAGGAAACTTGGCGTCTGGGGTCTATTAGCCTTGCTGGCAATTTGCGCCGGCGGTGTGTACTACACCTCTAAATCAGCAGAGATAAAAGAAGAAATCCATAGCTTTTCTACTGATTTAAACCAACATGCAGAGCCTGACACGCACGTAGCCATCATAGAAAAACCAGCCGAGCAAACACAGCAAACCTTGCAGGATTTTTACCGCATTTTTCCTCGTGCAGATTCCATCCCAGACACACTTGCGCAACTCAACCAATTAGCAGCGCAACAACGCATTGTATTGAATAGCGGCGATTATAAACTCACCAAAATTACACCGCGTAATGTGCCACAACAGGCAGCGCTCACCCAATATGAAATGGTGCTTCCAGTCACAGGCCATTACACTCAAGTGCGTCAATTTATGTCTGCCATGCTGAGTGCAGTGCCTTCGGTGGCCATCGCGGATATTCAAATGCATAGAGATAGCACCCTCACCCCCGTGGTTGATGCAAAATTGGTGTTAGTGTTATATGTGAAGGCTGACCCCTCATGAATTTAACAGCACAAGCAACGGCTAACGCAGGTAAAAATGGATGGCTATGGGCCGTACTGATTGTGACTGTTGCGCTGACTGCGTGGACAGCGTTCACGTCTGGCCAGTCAGATGAGTCATTACTTGCTGAGCCTGCAGACAGTGCACGTACCGCTAAACTGCCATCATTGGCAATTGCTCAAGTAACACCTGTAGACAAAGTCGAAACGACACCAGCGGCACCATCCAACTGGCGCATCATGCATCGAGACACAAGCGCAGAAAAGCCTGCCGATTTATTCCCGGTACATTCATGGGTCGTCGTCGCACCTACCCCCAAAATCAAACCTGCGCCCCCGCCCCCGCCGGTAGCGCCACCCTCGCCTTTTACTTATATGGGGAAACTAGACGATGGCCCCAAAGGCACGCAAATTTTTTTGATGGCTAACAACAAAGTGTATACCGTGGCAAAAGGTGAACAAGTGGATGCGTTTTGGCGCTTGGATGGTGAAGATGCCAACCAATTGCTGTTCACATTTTTACCACTGAATCTGCCACAAACTTTATCAAAAACACAAAAATTAATTTCACCGGAATCGTCCTTCAATGGACAGATGGCGCAGCCGGGGCAGTAAACCAGTAAAAGGATCAGCAATGCCATTGTTTAATCATCTAAAGATGCAACACACACGAGCGCTCACAGCTATGCTGTTATTGTCTGGGCTACCGCTCATGACAAGCTGCGCATTTGCGCCATGGGAATCCAATAAGCATAAAAATGAGCCGCCTGAAACACGCGCTTATGAATCACAACAAGACCTTAAACAAAATCCGGAATCTGCCAAAGCACGTAAGGACTTTTATTTAAATACTGAATCTGCTGTGAATGAACTATTGGTACAAGCGGATCAAGCGCGTCTAAAAGGCGATCTTGCAGAAGCACAGCGCCTATATGAGCGTGTACTCAGCTTTGCACCAGATAACCAAAGCGCGATGACCAGCAGAAATGAAGTGTTTAGAGAAATTAAGCAACATCAGCAGTTACAAAAAGCGGACGAGTTGGCCAACAACAGCCAACTTGAACAAGCAAAGCGCGAAGTACATGAAGTGCTGTTAGAGAACCCGCAAAACAAAGCAGCGCTTAAACTGGAAACGCAAATCAATCAAAAAATTGGCAACAGCAATATGCAACCGCCACAGCTTAAATCCAGCGTAGATAAGCCTATTTCTTTAGAGCTACGCGATGCAAATATCAAAGCCGTATTTGAGGCTTTATCACGTGCAACGGGTATTAATTTTATTTTGGATAAAGACATCAAGCCAGACACCAAAGCGACTATCTTCATCAAAAAGCTACCCATTGAAGAAGCGATAGATATGGTACTCGCCAGCAATGGTCTACAGAAAAAAGCACTGTCTGAAAATACAGCGCTGGTGTTCCCAAGCAATCCACAAAAATTAAAGGATTATCAAGACTTAAAAATCCGTAGTTTTTACTTAAACAACACCAATGCCAAGCAAGTGGCTGGTATGTTGAAGTCCATGCTTAAAACCAAAGATATTTTTATTGATGAACGCATCAATATGCTGGTCATGCGCGATACACCAGAGGTCGTGCGCATTGCCGAAAAATTAGTGGCCGCCACTGATATTGCAGACTCTGAAGTAATGCTGGACATTGAAGTGTTAGAGGTGAGCCGCAGCCGTTTACAAGAGTTAGGGATTATTTACCCGAATCAACTGGCCGTCATTGGTGCAGACACTGGGCTCACCTTACAAGCGCTAAAAACCCTCAACTCCAGCGGTATAGGCGTATCCCCCAACCCAGCCATTAACTTTAAAAAAACCATTGGCGATGTTAACTTGCTCTCCAACCCAAGAATCCGCGTCAAAAACAATGAAAAAGCCAAAATCTTGGTAGGCGATAAAGTGCCCATTATCACCACCACCTCGACTGCTAACGTCGGTATCTCTGAAAATGTGACTTATATTGATGTCGGGCTAAAGCTTGATGTTGAACCACATGTCACCTTGGATGATTTTGTAAACATCAAGGTCGGCCTTGAAGTGAGCTCTTTAGGTGAAAAAACCGTGACCAGAAATGGCGCCACCATCTATACCATTGGCACGCGTAATGCCAACACCTCACTGCGCCTCAAAGATGGAGAGACGCAAATCTTAGCCGGGTTAATTTTGGATGACGAAAGAAAAAATGCCAGCCGTTTACCAGGCTTGGGCGATATTCCGCTGATTGGGCGTTTATTCTCGAACCAAGAAGACAAAAAAAGTAAAACGGAAATTGTATTGGCCATTACACCAAGAGTTATTACCAACTTAGAATTACCTAAAGCGGACGTCTCCGAATATTGGTCTGGTACCGAAAGTATCATCACGGACAAACCGCAAAAAGCACTGCCCGCATTTTCTGGTGGCTCTGCCGCCCCATTGACGCCACTGGAAAGACTGCGTGACCAACGGCGTGAACGACAACAGCAGTTGAATACACCTGCCGATGGTTCAGAAAATGCCATTAGTCCAGCACCGGCCGCAGTCCCTGTTAATCCAGCCACTGAGAGCTCAGGGCAGGATATCCCCGGTCAGGTAATCGACCCTAACGCACCGACATCCGTGCCTTCTGTCATTATTGATCCGCAGGCACAACCAGCACCCATTATTGATACCACTAATCCGCCTTCGCGTTTCTAATTCCATATGCGTCTGCGCGGATTTTCTTTGATTGAGCTGATTGTCACGTTGGCGATTGTGGCAATTTTGGCGAGTGTGGCCATGCCCTTAGTCTCGGTGACAGTTCAACGTTCTAAAGAAAGCGAGTTACGTCACCATTTACGGCAAATTCGCGAAGCCATTGATGCCTATAAGAAAGCAAGTGATGAAGGCCGTATCAAAAAAAACATAGACGAGACCGGGTACCCACCTAATTTAGAAATATTGGTAGAAGGGGCTGAAGACCTGAAAGACCCCAACAAACATAAACTCAAATTTCTACGTAGAATCCCTCTAGACCCGATGGTTGCACAACGAGAGACTGATGCACTCAGCATTGAGCAAACGCAAGGCTGGGGCTTGCGCAGCTACGAAAGCAGTGCCAACCAACCAGTCGCTGGGAAAGATGTATATGATGTGTACTCGTTAAGCCCGCTAACGGGTACCAATGGAGTTCCTTATGCCAAATGGTAAGCCAAATTGCCGCCGTATACTCGGGTTCACTTTAGTCGAGTTATTAGTCGTATTGTCGATCCTCGCATTACTGCTCACCTTGGCTTATCCAAAATACTTTAGTAGTGTAGAGCGTGCAAGAGAAGCAGCACTTAAGCAAAGTTTGAACACCGTGCGCGAAGGTATTGATAAATACTATGCCGACCATAGCCAGTACCCAGCCAGCCTAGACGAGCTTGTGGAAAAGCAATACATGAACAGATTGCCGATAGACCCTATCACCGAAAGCGAGAACACTTGGGTTATTGATCCGCCAGCTCCACCACTTGAAGGTGGGCTATATAACATCCACAGCGGTGCAACAGGCATCGCAAAAGATGGCACAAAGTTCTCTGATTGGTAATATGCGTACTGGCCAGCTGACTCAGGGATTCACCTTTATTGGCATCCTCATCATCGTGGCGCTTTCTGGCATTGCTTTAAGTGTTGTAGGTATTGTGTGGCATCAATCACTACAGCGAGAGCATGAAAAAGAACTGTTGTTTATTGGTGACCAGTACCGAGCCGCCATCTTAAGTTACTATGAATCCACACCGGGCGGCGCAAAACAATACCCAAAAGCATTAGAAGACTTGGTTCTAGACAAGCGTTTTCCTGTAGTCAAACGCCATCTCCGCAAACTATATGCAGATCCCATCTCAAAACAAGCATGGGGGCTAGTAACACAACAAGGCTTGATCATTGGGGTGTATAGCCAGTCCCATCAAGCTGCTATCAAAAAATCGGGATTCCCTACTGCTTATGAGAGTTTTTCAGAGGCCACTACCTATGATGAATGGAAGTTCATCGGCATCAACAGTTAGTAAACAAACCGTTAACTCGCGTATTTTCGATAGTATTTCAGTACTTTGGGCACGTAAAGTTTGGTTTCCTCAAACGGAGGAATACGATCATGATACTTTTTAACAGAAGCTGGCCCCGCATTATACGCAGCCAATGCCAGCTCTAAATTACCATCAAATAACCGCAATAAGGTTTTCAAATACTGTGCGCCCGCGAGAATATTTTGCCGATTATCTTGGAATCGCATACGGGTCAAACCGTAATGCTGCGCAGTGGCAGGCATTAACTGCATCAAGCCAAATGCACCTTTTTTAGAAACCGCTTTAGGGTTATGCCTAGATTCCACTGTAATGACCGCATGAATCAGCGCTGGGTCTAGCGTCGTTTTATTTGCAGCCTCCAGTACTTCTTGATGATACGGCATGTGCTGTAAAGTGGATTTGTCAGATACTGAAGACTGTATTTCCTGCTCAGCAGAATTGTCCTCGGTCTGAATTTCCATCACCGCCTCGCCGGACAATGCGTTAGAAGACAAGGTAATTTCTTCCGCGTCCGATGCATCCATATAGACACTCGCTGCATAGCTAGTCGGCGCTGTCATCAACGCTAATAACAAAGCCCATAGGCGCGTTTCAAATAACTGCTGCATTCTCATCTCATCCTAGCGTATTACACATAGCATAGCGCAATCCCGCAATAAAGTAGATGATTCCAATGGACTAATTTTACTGCATACACTGTCATCTTAACGCCCCCAATTTGCGGGATATTTTAAACGCACTGCGTTTGTTATGCTTCAAAAGTTATTCATCGCACATTATTCGTCGCATTTGAATACACACTGACACCTCTCCCTTTAACCCCAATAACAATACTTATTTTGGAGTGTTTAATATGAACAACCAGCCTCATCGTATCCAACTGCTCGCCTCTGCACTGCTTGTTAGCGCCGCGTTAAGTAGCCACGCCATTGCTGACACTAAACCAAACCGCGGCATCCCTCAAGATGATAAATCTAGAGGCGGCGTGTGTAGCAATTTACCCAGTTACGCACAATTAAAAACCGCATTGCTGAGCGCCGTAGGTTCAGAATCCTCAGGCTTCAATTTACAAATGTGGGCTACAGTAGTGAATCGGGATGGCGTCGTATGTGCTGTCGCTTTTTCTGGCGCTGACCGTGGTGCACAATGGCCCGGCAGCCGCGTGATTTCTGCGCAAAAAGCCAATACAGCCAATGCATTCAGTTTACCTGGTCTGGCCTTATCCACCGCTAATTTATACTCTGCAGTACAAGGCACTTCTGGAGCAAATCCATTAGGCGGTAGTCTTTATGGTCTACAGTTTAGTAATCCTGTAGATCCTGCAGTCGCTTATGGTGGCAACCCAGCACTTGTAGGTACCCATGCTGACCCTATGGTTGGCAATCGTATTGGTGGAGTGAATGTGTTTGGTGGTGGACTCGCGCTATACAATAACAGTGGTGTACTTGTGGGTGCAGTTGGCTTATCAGGTGATACATCCTGTGCTGATCATAATATGGCTTGGCGTGTACGCAACACGCTTAACTTGGACTATGTACCTGCAGGCGTTTCAGGTGATGCTGCTAGACCAGACAATATGGTGATTGATGATCTAAATGGTGATAGTAATGGCAAAACCGATGGTTGGGAGCAACCGACATGTGCAAATACAACCAATCCAACAAGCTTACCAGCGGCCAAAAGTGTAGGGCCTTAATCGCTCTATAGCGAGGCTTTGGATGTAAACAAAAGAGCACATATCAATGTGCTCTTTTTGTTTTTATACAGTCTTCATGTTCGAAGAATGTTTTTGCAATAAAAAAGCCTCAGAGATTATCTGAGGCTTTTTGGTATAAATAGCTTGGCGGTGACCTACTTTCGCATGCGAAGAGCATACTATCATTGGCGCTGGTTCGTTTCACGGCCCTGTTCGAGATGGGAAGGGGTGGTTCCAAACCGCTATGGCCGCCAAGCATAACTGGTATCACTGATGTTTTGACTCTTACGAGTTTTCATCAGCAGAAATGCTGTGTTGCCGTCTCATTTTCATGAGGCGTCTTTAACAAATTGGAAGAAGTAAAGAATTTAAATGGGGTGATTACATATCGTGCTTTAAAACAAACCGTTAATCTTAACTTTTTGGTCAAGTCTTAAGGTTATAGGATCAAGCCTCACGGGCAATTAGTATCAGTTAGCTTAACGCATTACTGCGCTTCCACACCTGACCTATCAACGTCCTGGTCTCGAACGACCCTTTAGGGGGGTTAAACCCCCGGCAAGTCTCATCTTGAGGCGAGTTTCACGCTTAGATGCTTTCAGCGTTTATCTCTTCCACACTTAGCTACCCAGCGATACCATTGGCATGATAACTGGTCCACCAGCGGTGTGTCCACTCCGGTCCTCTCGTACTAGGAGCAGGTCCCCTCAAACTTGCAGCGCCCACGGCAGATAGGGACCAAACTGTCTCACGACGTTTTAAACCCAGCTCACGTACCACTTTAAATGGCGAACAGCCATACCCTTGGGACCGGCTACAGCCCCAGGATGTGATGAGCCGACATCGAGGTGCCAAACTCCCCCGTCGATATGAACTCTTGGGAGGAATCAGCCTGTTATCCCCAGAGTACCTTTTATCCGTTGAGCGATGGCCCTTCCATACAGAACCACCGGATCACTATGACCTGCTTTCGCACCTGCTCGACCTGTCCGTCTCGCAGTCAAGCAACCTTATGCCATTGCACTATCAGTACGATTTCCGACCGTACCTAGGTTACCTTCGCACTCCTCCGTTACTCTTTGGGAGGAGACCGCCCCAGTCAAACTGCCCACCATACACGGTCCCCAGTCCAGATTATGGACCTAGGTTAGAACCTCAACAACATCAGGGTGGTATTTCAAGGTTGACTCCACGAAATCTAGCGACTCCGCTTCAACGTCTCCCACCTATCCTACACAAATCTTGTCAAAGTCCAATGTAAAGCTACAGTAAAGGTTCATGGGGTCTTTCCGTCTAGCCGCGGGTAGATTGCATCTTCACAAACATTTCAACTTCGCTGAGTCCCGAGAGGAGACAGTGTGGCCATCGTTACGCCATTCGTGCGGGTCGGAACTTACCCGACAAGGAATTTCGCTACCTTAGGACCGTTATAGTTACGGCCGCCGTTTACTGGGACTTCAATCAAGAGCTTGCACCCCATCATTTAATCTTCCAGCACCGGGCAGGCGTCACACCCTATACGTCCACTTTCGTGTTTGCAGAGTGCTGTGTTTTTATTAAACAGTCGCAGCCACCTTTTCACTGCAACCTCATCATGCTTCGAGAGTAAATCTCTACACATTACCGAGGCGCACCTTCTCCCGAAGTTACGGTGCTAATTTGCCGAGTTCCTTCTCCCGGGTTCTCTCAAGCGCCTTAGAATTCTCATCCTGCCCACCTGTGTCGGTTTGCGGTACGGTCTTATACAACTGAAGCTTAGTGGCTTTTCTTGGAAGCATGGTATCAATCACTTCGTCTACAAGTAGACTCGTTATCACGCCTTGACATTGACTCTCCGGATTTGCCTAAAGAATCTGTCTACACGCTTGAACCGGGACATCCAACACCCGGCTGACCTAACCTTCTCCGTCCCCACATCGCATTGTATAGAGGTACAGGAATATTAACCTGTTTCCCATCAGCTACGCATCTCTGCCTCACCTTAGGGGCCGACTCACCCTGCGCCGATGAACGTTGCGCAGGAAACCTTGGGCTTTCGGCGAGGGAGCTTTTCACTCCCTTTATCGCTACTCATGTCAGCATTCGCACTTCTGATACCTCCAGCATTCCTCACAGAACACCTTCGCAGGCCTACAGAACGCTCTCCTACCATACTAGTAAACTAGTATCCGAAGCTTCGGTTACGTGCTTAGCCCCGTTACATCTTCCGCGCAGGACGACTCGACCAGTGAGCTATTACGCTTTCTTTAAATGATGGCTGCTTCTAAGCCAACATCCTGGCTGTCTATGCCTTCCCACTTCGTTTTCCACTTAGCACGTCATTTGGGACCTTAGCTGTCGGTCTGGGTTGTTTCCCTCTTGACCACGGACGTTAGCACCCATGGTCTGTCTCCCGTAATTGCATTTCTCAGTATTCGGAGTTTGCAATGGTTTGGTAAGTTCTTATGAACCCCCTAGCCATAACAGTGCTCTACCCCCGAGAATGATATACGAGGCACTACCTAAATAGTTTTCGGAGAGAACCAGCTATTTCCAAGTTTGTTTAGCCTTTCACCCCTATCCACAGCTCATCCCCAAATTTTTCAACATTTGTGGGTTCGGACCTCCAGTACCTGTTACGGCACCTTCATCCTGGCCATGGATAGATCACTTGGTTTCGGGTCTACACCCAGCAACTAGACGCCCTATTCGGACTCGCTTTCGCTACGCCTCCCCTATCGGTTAAGCTTGCTACTGAATGTAAGTCGCTGACCCATTATACAAAAGGTACGCAGTCACCCCTTACGAGGCTCCCACTGTTTGTATGCATACGGTTTCAGGATCTATTTCACTCCCCTCCCGGGGTTCTTTTCGCCTTTCCCTCACGGTACTGGTTCACTATCGGTCGATTACGAGTATTTAGCCTTGGAGGATGGTCCCCCCATGTTCAGACAAGGTTTCTCGTGCCCCGCCCTACTTGTCGTTACCCTAGTTCCACACACGGGATTTCGTATAAGGGGCTATCACCCTCTATGGCCGGACTTTCCATTCCGTTCTACTATCGCATGTGCTAAAAATAACAGGCTGTTCCATGTTCGCTCGCCACTACTTACGGAATCTCGGTTGATTTCTTTTCCTCGAGCTACTTAGATGTTTCAGTTCACTCGGTTCGCCACCATCTCCCTATATATTCAGGAGCGGTTACCCTTGCGGGTGGGTTTCCCCATTCGGATATGTCCGGATCAAAGCTTATTTGCCAGCTCCCCGAACCTTTACGCAGGCTATCACGTCCTTCATCGCCTGTAATCGCCAAGGCATCCACCATATGCACTTATTCACTTGATCCTATAACGTTAAAACCTAAACCCTTTTTAAATCCAGATTTCATCATGCATGAGACATGCGTTATAGTTTTTCTAAAGCAACTTTTCTTAATCTGCAAGGTTGTACAAATTAAGATGGTTTTTATTTCACTTACATTTATTTCAAGAACTTTCATTCCAGAAACTCATGCCAAGCAAAATGTTCGATTTTGCAATCAGTCAATATTACTCCGGTTAAAAAATAATATTGCCCATTTGAATACAACATTGTCATCACACAATGTGCATTCTCTTTACTTCTTCCATTTTGTTAAAGAACAGTCTAGTTAAAAACTAGAAGCAAGTATTGTTTAAATCAATCCTTAAGCAATACTTGCTTCTAATTTCTACTCAACAAAGCTTGGTGGAGGATGACGGGATCGAACCGACGACCCCCTGCTTGCAAAGCAGGTGCTCTCCCAGCTGAGCTAATCCCCCATATATTACGAGGTGAATCTGGTGGGTCTGGTTGGGCTCGAACCAACGACCCCCGCCTTATCAAGACGGTGCTCTAACCAGCTGAGCTACAGACCCAATAAGGTAGTTTCTAATATTACCTGTGGCCAATCTTTGTTGTACTACTGTTGAATGACTGATAAGAGTGAATGCTTGCAGCAAAAGGTTTTGCTCTAGAAAGGAGGTGATCCAGCCGCACCTTCCGATACGGCTACCTTGTTACGACTTCACCCCAGTCATGAATACTACCGTGGTAAGCGTCCCCCTTGCGGTTAGACTACCTACTTCTGGTAAAACCCACTCCCATGGTGTGACGGGCGGTGTGTACAAGGCCCGGGAACGTATTCACCGCGACATGCTGATCCGCGATTACTAGCGATTCCGACTTCATGCAGGCGAGTTGCAGCCTGCAATCCGGACTACGATCGGCTTTCTGAGATTGGCTCCCCCTCGCGGGTTGGCAACTCTCTGTACCGACCATTGTATTACGTGTGAAGCCCTGGCCATAAGGGCCATGAGGACTTGACGTCATCCCCACCTTCCTCCGGTTTGTCACCGGCAGTCCCAATAAAGTGCCCAACTAAATGATGGCAATTATTGGCAAGGGTTGCGCTCGTTGCGGGACTTAACCCAACATCTCACGACACGAGCTGACGACAGCCATGCAGCACCTGTGTCCACTTTCTCTTTCGAGCACCTAATGCATCTCTGCTTCGTTAGTGGCATGTCAAGGCCAGGTAAGGTTTTTCGCGTTGCATCGAATTAATCCACATAATCCACCGCTTGTGCGGGCCCCCGTCAATTCCTTTGAGTTTTAATCTTGCGACCGTACTCCCCAGGCGGTCTACTTCACGCGTTAGCTGCGTTACTCATGGATTTTACTCCACCAACAACTAGTAGACATCGTTTAGGGCGTGGACTACCAGGGTATCTAATCCTGTTTGCTCCCCACGCTTTCGTGCATGAGCGTCAATATTATCCCAGGGGGCTGCCTTCGCCATTGGTATTCCTCCACATCTCTACGCATTTCACTGCTACACGTGGAATTCTACCCCCCTCTGACATATTCTAGCTTGATAGTTTCAAACGCAGTTCCCAAGTTGAGCTCGGGGATTTCACATCTGACTTATCAGGCCGCCTGCGCACGCTTTACGCCCAGTAATTCCGATTAACGCTCGCACCCTACGTATTACCGCGGCTGCTGGCACGTAGTTAGCCGGTGCTTCTTATCAAGGTACCGTCAGCCTCAGCCTATGTTAGAGACTAAGTTTTCTTCCCTTGCGAAAGAGCTTTACAACCCGAAGGCCTTCTTCACTCACGCGGAATGGCTGGATCAGGCTTGCGCCCATTGTCCAAAATTCCCCACTGCTGCCTCCCGTAGGAGTCTGGACCGTGTCTCAGTTCCAGTGTGGCTGGTCGTCCTCTCAGACCAGCTACTGATCGAAGCCTAGGTGAGCCTTTACCTCACCTACTAGCTAATCAGATATCGGCCGCTCCATTAACGCTAGGTCCGAAGATCCCCAGCTTTCCCCCTCAGGGCGTATGCGGTATTAGCTAATCTTTCGACTAGTTATCCCCCATTATTGGATACGTTCCGATATATTACTCACCCGTTCGCCACTCGCCACCAGACCGAAGTCCGTGCTGCCGTTCGACTTGCATGTGTAAAGCATTCCGCCAGCGTTCAATCTGAGCCAGGATCAAACTCTTCAGTTTAATTTCTGACTATTACTTGTTTACCTCTTTCGAGGTGGTTATTTCGCTTTGCTTTATTTCTCAAATTCATTTCAAGGTATGTGTTACTACTTAAAGTAACCTGTACATACTTGTCTTAAATTTAAGTGTAAGCGTTTATATTCTGAGTCTCTAAGAAACCGAAGTCTCTTAACCCATCACCACAAACACCCACACTTATCAGTCATTCAGTTTGTTAAAGAACTTAAATTACTACCGCTTAAATCGCTATGTTTAAACTGGTTGCGGGAACAGGATTTGAACCTGTGACCTTCGGGTTATGAGCCCGACGAGCTGCCAGACTGCTCCATCCCGCGTCCGCATCGACGTTTCGTTTTTCATGTTGCGTCGAGAGGTGAGACTATAGCAAAGATTTTGAGGATGTGTCAAACAGTCTTTGCATTTTTGTTTAAGATTTCTTGCCTCACTCACGACAGAAAATAAAAGCGCATTGCAATGCGCTTTTATTTTCAAAGACTTAAACGCTTTTTAATTACTTACGGCACCAAATACTTTTTTCAGAAGACTGCTGGCCTGACCAACCGGGTCTTGCCGAATGGCCGCCTCCTCTTTGGCAATCATTAAATATAGACCGTCTAGCGCCTTATTCGTTACATACTGCTCTATCTTGGCATCCTCTTTTTTGACGACGCCAAACTTACTACCCATCTCTGCATACTTATTATAAGTTTCCGCCAACTGCACTTTCTCTGTAGCCTTTTGCACAATAGGCAAGAATTTGGCAGCCATTTGGGTAGAGGTAGTCTTTTTAAAATATTGCGTGGCCGCATCATTCGGTCCAGTCAAAATAGACTTGGCATCGGCCACACTCATTTTTTTAATCGAATCCACCAACAATGCTTTGGCTTCTGGTACGGCAGCCTCTGCTGCTCGGTTCATTTTCAACACCAGCTCATCTGACTGTTTGCCCATACCCATGAGCTTCATACCTTTCTCAATTTTTTTCAGTGAGTCCGGCAATGGAATCTTAACTTCTTTATTACCCAGAAACCCATCAGTGTTACCCAATAGGCTCACGGCTTTACCTACGCCTTGTGTCAGCGCTTCCTTTAAGCCACCGCTCGCTTCAGTGTTGCTAAGGTCAGCAACACTGAGCGCATTTGCGTGTGTTACAAACATCATAAACAACACAGCCATTAAACTTTTCTTCATCACAGCCTCCACCCTAATATTGAAAATACAGAGTAGAGTTTACGCTTAACTATTTATTTTTTGGGCTTTTTACGCTGCTGTTTTTAAAAGAATTTACATGCCAAATTTGGTTGGCGTACTCGCCAATGGTTCGATCACTAGAGAACTTGGCCATGCGTGCTACGTTTAATATGGCACGACGCGACCATTCCTCTTGATCTTGATATACCTGTGAGACTTCCTCTTGCTTGGCAATATAGCTCGCATAGTCGGCCAGCAATAAGTAATGATCGCCCTTATGTAGCAAGGTATCGACAATGGCTTGGTGGCGAGTTGGATCTTCTACCGAGAAGAAGCCTGATCCAATCATATCAAGTACTTGTTTCAACTCAGGATTGCTATGGTAAATATCCCACGGGTTGTAATTGGCAGCTTTAGTGGCGGCTACCTCTGGCGTGGTCAAGCCAAAAATAAAGATGTTCTCATCCCCCACTTCTTCTTTAATCTCTACGTTGGCGCCATCTAATGTACCGATCGTCAGTGCACCATTCAGCGCCATTTTCATGTTGCCGGTACCGCTGGCTTCAGTCCCTGCCGTTGAAATTTGCTCGGACAAGTCACTGCCGGGGAATAAAATCTCCGCTGCAGACACCTCGTAGTTAGGGTAGTACACGACTTTTAGTTGATCGCCCACAGCCGGGTCATCATTCACAATCGCGGCAACGTCATTAATCAGACGGATGATCAATTTGGCTAACCAATAACCAGGCGCGGCTTTACCACCAAAAATCACCACACGCGGCGTGATACTGCCTGCATCACCACGACGGATGCGGTTGTAGAGCGTAATCACATGCAACACATTCAGCAGTTGGCGCTTATATTCATGAATCCGCTTAATCTGCACATCGAACAGCGCGTTGGGATTAAGCTGCACGCCTGTCAACGAAGCGATTTTATTGGCTAGGCGTTGTTTGTTGGCATACTTAACCGCTCTAAATGCTTTTCTGAATGCAGCATCATCTGCTAACGGTGTAAGCTTCACTAGCTGCGTTAAATCCTTTTGAAACCCATCGCCAATCGCTTGCGCTATCAACTTAGTTAAACCAGGGTTAGCCTGATTCAACCAACGGCGTGGTGTAATACCATTGGTCATGTTGGTGAGTTTTTTAGGGTAGATGCGGTTAAAGTCTGCAAACAAGGTTGTTTTAAGCAACTCACTGTGCAAAGCCGCAACGCCATTGACGGTATGGCTACCCACCACTGCCAGATGTGCCATACGTACTCGACGGCCATGTGTCTCATCAATGATTGATACACGTTTTAACAAATCTGTATCACCTGGGAAATGATGATTCACCATTTGCAAGAAATGGTGATTGATTTCATAAATGATTTCCAAGTGACGCGGCAACAAACTGCCAAACAACTCTACCGACCACGTTTCTAATGCCTCCGGCATCAATGTATGGTTAGTATATGCAAACACGTGCGTTACTAAATCCCATGCAATTGCCCAATCAAGATGATGCACATCGACCAGTTGATACATCATTTCCGCCACACCAATGGCAGGATGCGTGTCATTCAGTTGAATCGCCACTTTATTAGGCAAGTCTTTCCAATCCAATTTGGTCATATTGGTTTTGGAGGCCATAAAGCGTCGCAAAATATCTTGAATGGAAGCTGATACAAAAAAGTATTGTTGCTTTAATCGCAATTCACGACCAGATGCCGACGCATCGTTGGGGTATAACACTTTAGAGATGGTTTCACTGTCGTTACGCACCTCAACCGATTGCTCATAATTGCCTTCGTTAAAGTGGCGCAAATCAAATTCTTTGGTGGCCTTGGCTGACCAAAGGCGCAGATTATTCACCGTTTCAGTATCGTAACCGGGCACTGGCATGTCATACGCCATGGCTACCACATGGTCTTCATCTACCCAATGGCTTTTGGTGCCATGCGCTGAGGGCACTTGCACCACTTTGCCGTAGAACTTCACCATATAAGTTACTTCAGGGCGTTGGAACTCCCACACATTGCCATAGCGTAACCAGTTATCTGGATTCTCAATTTGTTGCCCATGCTCAATGGATTGCCTAAACATGCCGTACTCGTAACGGATGCCATACCCTGTGGCAGGAATATCCAGCGTCGCCATCGAATCTAAAAAGCAAGCAGCCAAACGACCCAAGCCACCATTCCCTAGCGCAGCATCATGTTCCATCTCCACCGCTTCTTCCAGCGAGTGCCCCAATGCACCTAAACCATCGCTTAACTCATCTTTAATGCCCAAGTTTAGTGCGGCATTGGTCAACATACGGCCAATTAAAAACTCTAATGAAAGATAATAAACACGTTTAGGATCTTGCTCGGCATAAGCAGAAGCTGTTTTTACCCAGCGCTCTACTACATGATCCCGCACTGTATAAGCAGATGCGTCATACCAGTTACGCGGCGTCGCTGCTTGATCTGTCTTAAAACAGGAGTACACCAAATGATTTTGCAATGCCTGTTTGATGGTGGTTAATTTTGGCAAAACCATTTGTGTCGCTTTGTATGTTTTCGTTGCAGCCATAGGAACCTTAAAAGTAATTTGGTTGTTGTTAGTTAAATTTTAGCAAATACTACGCCAACCTAACGTGAGAACTTAAAATTGAGACAAAAAAGCCCACGAAGAATTCGCGGGCTTTTCGCTCATGCCTGTCAATACTTACACAATCAGGCTATTCATGCGTCGTACAAAACTTGCCGGATCTTCTAATTGACCACCTTCTGCAAGCAAGGCCTGATCAAACACTACGTGGGTATAATCCGCAAACTTAGCATCATCATTTTCGTTCTTTAGCCGCTCAATTAAACGATGGGCTGGATTAATCTCCAAGATAGGTTTGCTCTCCGGTGCTTTTTGGCCAGCCGCTTTTAGAATACGCGCCAAGTTACCCGAAACATCATGCTCGCCGGCCACTAAGCATGCCGGTGAATCAGTTAAACGATGGGTCACACGCACTTCTTTCACAGCATCGCCCAGTGTTGATTGAATACGCTCGACTAATGACTTGGCTTCTTCTTCCACTTTCTTCTGTGCTTCTTTCTCGGATTCGTCTTGCAGCTTGCCTAAGTCCAAATCACCTTTGGCAATGGATTGCAGTTTTTTACCTTCAAACTCAGTTAAGCCACCTAATAGCCACTCGTCCACTTTGTCCGACATCAACAATACTTCAATGCCTTTTTTGCGGAAAATTTCCAGATGCGGCGAATGCTGCGCGGCCGCAAAAGTGTCCGCAGTAATATAGTAGATAACCTCTTGCTCAGGCTTCATCCGTGCAATGTAATCTTTAAGGGATACATTTTGTGTGTCGTTATCTGCATGCGTGGAAGCAAAACGTAACAAGCCTGCAATTTTGTCTTTATTGGCCCAATCTTCGCCGGGCCCTTCTTTCATCACACGGCCAAACGCATCCCAAAATTTTACATACGCTTCTGGTTTGTTTTCTGCCAGGTCTTCTAACAAGCCCAATACTTTTTTAACAGAACCATTTTTAATGGCTTCTACATCGCGGCTGTCTTGCAAGATTTCACGCGAGACATTCAGCGGCAAGTCAGCAGAATCAATCACACCACGCACAAAACGTAGATACTGTGGCATCAGCTTTTCTGCGTCTTCCATAATAAACACACGCTTCACGTAAAGCTTAATACCCTGACGACGCTCACGGTCGTACAAATCAAATGGCGCTTTCGTTGGAATATAGAGCAGAGAAATATACTCTTGCTTACCTTCTACACGGCTGTGCGAATAGGCCAACGGGTTTTCAAAATCATGTGACACATGCTTGTAGAACTCTTGATACTCTTCTTCGGTAATGTCATTTTTGTTGCGCGCCCACAATGCCGAAGCTTTATTGATGGTTTCATCTTCATCAGTAGGTACCATCTCACCGCCAGCACCATTCTCACCATCTTTCCACTCTGATTTCTTCATGATGATAGGCAAGGTAATGTGATCGGAATACTTGCGCACAATCGTTTTGAGTTTCCAATCGTTCAGAAACTCTTCTTCGCCTTCGCGCAGATGCAGAATCACATCGGTACCGCGCCCTGCTTTTTCTACTGTATCAATAGTAAAATCGCCCTCACCACTTGACTGCCACTGCACCGCGTCCTTTTCACCAGCACGGCGTGTAATCAACGTTACCTTATCCGCAATAATAAATGCAGAGTAAAACCCTACCCCAAACTGGCCAATCAAGTTGGCATCTTTGGCTTGGTCACCCGTTAGGTTTTGAAAGAACTCTTTGGTGCCCGATTTTGCAATGGTACCGATATTGCGAATCACCTCTTCGCGATTCATGCCAATGCCATTGTCTGAAATGGTGACTGTACGTGCTGCTTTGTCAAAGCCAATGCGAATCTTTAGCTCGCTATCATTCTCGTATAGCGCGCCGTTGGAAAGGCCTTCAAAGCGCAGTTTATCTGCGGCATCGGATGCATTGGAAATCAACTCGCGCAATACGATTTCTTTGTTGCTGTACAAAGAATGAATCATTAATTGTAAAAGTTGTTTGACCTCGGCTTGGAAAGCTAATTTTTCTGTCGTCATGGAGTCTCTCTTTGAGTTAAACTTAAATTTGGCAATAACAATAATATTGTTTAATTATTTTTTATTTTAAACATGCGATCAACGCATTTCTTTGTTACATAAATTGGGTCGGCCTCTGCCATTTCAAGAGCGCATGTACATTTTGTAGGAGTTGAATATGGCAGATATTCAAGTGGTTGCAGTGGATACCTTGCAATTTAAAGTCACGGTAAGAGATCGCAGCACGACCTCACACTTGGTGAGCGTACAGCCTGCGTATGCACAGAAACTGACGCAAGGCAAAATATCCACCACTGAATTGGTCAAGCAGTCGTTCATCTTTTTATTAGCACGTGAGCCAAACACCAGCATTCTGCAACAGTTCGATCTCAGCGTGATCGCACGCTACTTTCCCGAATACGAACAACAGATTACGTTAGCATAAAATACAAAACAGTCATCAAGATTTCAAATAAACAGGTTATAACACTCTCATGAACGCAACTCACCCCAACGCCTCAGAAACACTCCTTGCTGCTGTCGACTTAGGTTCCAATAGTTTTCGGTTAGAAATCGGCCGTATTGAGCATGGCCAAATTCAACGTGTGGATTACCTAAAGGAAGCGGTACGCCAAGGCGGCGACCTAGACGAAGACCGCAACTTAACGCAAGATGCCATTGATCGTGGCTTGAAATGCCTAGCAAGATTCGGTGAAACACTGAAAGGTTTTCCACCGCATTGTGTACGCGCTGTGGCCACGCAAACCTTACGTGAAGCTAAAAATCGTGATGTCTTTATTAAACAAGCCAAAAAAGCGTTGGGTTACGATGTCGAAGTGATTTCCGGGGTGGAAGAAGCGCGCCTGATTTATCAGGGAGTGAGCCGCTTACTACCGCAATCTAACGAAAAGCGCTTGGTGATTGATATTGGCGGCCGCTCTACAGAATTCATTATCGGCCAGCACTTTAATACCGAAACCACAGACTCGTTACGCGTGGGCTCCGTGGCGTGGTCACTTAAATACTTTGCGGATGGTCAATTCTCGGAACGCAACTTTCAACGTGCCGAAATCGCCGCTGAGTCTTTCTTAGACATGGTGGCAGAAACCTATCAACACAGACATTGGGATATTGCCTACGGCGCATCTGGCACGGTGGGTGCAGTAGCAGATATTTTAAGTTACGCAGGATTTGGCGAAGATGTCGTAACGCAGGAAGGCCTGACTTGGTTACGTCATCAACTTATTAAAGCCAAACATGTGAGCAATTTGGAATTAGGTGGCTTAAAAGAAGAACGCAAAGCAGTGATTGCCGGCGGCTTGAGTATTTTGATTGCCGTATTTGATATTTTAAAACTAGATACTTTAGTGGTGGCCAAAGGCGCACTCAGACATGGTTTGTTGTATGACATGATTGCTGAGGATGACGCCACTGAAGATTTGCGCGACGCTTCCATCCATCGCCTGACCACCCGTTTTGGTGCCAATAAAACGCAGGCAGGCAATGTGTCTAAAGTAGCACTACGGTTTTTTGATCTACTATCACCATCCTTGAATGTCCCTGATGAAGACGCGCATGAAGTCATTAAGCACCGGCAAATATTAGGTTGGGCAGCTTACAGTCATGAGATTGGCTGCGCTATTTCTCACAGTGAATCACAACGCCATGGCGCTTACATTCTGGACAATACCGAGCTCATGGGATTTGCACAGAGCGAATTACATCGCCTTAGCTTATTGGTATTGGGGCATTATGGGAAGCTTAGAAAACTAGAGGCCGACTTTGAAGATGAGATTTTTATCTGCCAACTTCTTGCGTTGCGTTTAGCTGTCATATTCTGCCATTCACGCAATATGCCTGTGCTTAAAAATTTACAATTAGCGCGCGAACACCATGGTTTTTTCTTGAGCTTACCAAGCGCATGGCAAAAGGCCTTTCCACAAACCTGCTACCTGCTAGAAGAAGAAGTATTGGCCTGGCAAAAAACCAATTGGACACTTGTCGTCAGCACGCCGGATTAAACGCGCAACCTCCATCAAACTGTCATACCGTTTTCATATGATGAGATTGCAATGGCTCACTGCCACTGCAATCCAATGGAGCAATTGACAATGAAAATAAACGGTATAAACTGTTTATACTATTTTTAGGAGACCCGTCATGGCGAACACCCCTGTATCCAAACCAAAAACAGCCGCTAAACCAGCTAGCAAACCTGCACAAACAAAACCGACCGCAGCAAAAACAGCTGTCAGCAAACCTACAGTGAGCAAACCCATCCCGAATCAGCCGGTAGCGGCCAAACCCGCAGCTATTGTTGCTAAGCCTGTCGTAACTAAACCTGCCGCGACTAAATCTGTCGTCGCTAAGTCAGCTGCGCCAGCAAAAGCTGCTGTTAAGCCTATTGCAAAAACAGCCACAAAAGCCAAACCAGCAACCAAAGCAAAAGCGGCCGACAGCAAAAAAGACCATAAAAAAGACGACAAAAAAAATAAACCAGAAAAAGTTAAAATGGAACGCGATAGCTTTACCATGCCTAAAGAAGAGTATGCGGCGATTGGCACACTGAAAAGCAGAATGAACGCGCTGGGTCACCCGGTAAAGAAAAGTGAGTTATTGCGTGCAGGCATTAAATTATTGGCAGCGATGAGCGACAACACATTAAAAATGACCATGGAAAAAATTCCAGTCATCAAAACTGGTCGCCCTAAAAAATAAAGCTTAAAAATAAGACTTGAAACTAATGCCTAAAAAACAACGTTAGGGATTAATCTAGCAACTGCGGGGTTTGTACTGAAAAAAGCTGATACGTACTTCCCCCCTGTTGCCGTAGGCGCAGCCACCATACTGCGCCTTTTTTGACGCTGATCGCCGGGGTATCACCCAAACCCAGCAAAGCAGCCACCAGCTCACCCAGCCACGGCTGGTGCCCAACGATCAGTACATTCTCGGCAGTGTGCTGATGCAAATAGGCCAACACTTCTGTTAAGCGGGTGTCAGGCTGAAACACATCTTCGATGATAACCTTTCCATTCAACGCCTCTGCTGTTTGCAATGCACGCAAAGCCGGGCTTACCAATACCACGGTATTTTTTGGCAGATATTGTTGAAGCCATTGCGCCATTGCGCGAGATTGCTTGAGCCCTTTGGCCGTTAGTGGCCTTGCCATATCTGTTTGGCCCGGCGCACATAATTCGGCATCTGCGTGCCGCCAAAGGATTACGTTTTTAACTAACTTAGTGTCTGGCATTCTGCTATTCAGCCTAGCTATGTTTTTTAATTAACATGGCTTGGCTAGAGATTGCATGCGATGGCACCGTTGCAGTGTTTATTTTTCGCACCGGTTGATATTCACCTTGTTCGCCCAGTGTCCACGCATCTACGTTGTCTTGCAGATATGGCGTCAGCAAATCATCCATAATACGTTGTTGCATGGAGGCGTCATGAATCGGCCATGCCACTTCCACACGACGTAGCATATTGCGGCTCATCCAATCCGCGCTAGATAACCAAAGATGGGTTTCGCCCGCAACATTAAAATAAAACACGCGTGAGTGCTCTAGTAAGCGCCCCACTATTGAGCGTACGCGTACGCGACCAGCCAACGCTGGTAAATCGACTGGCAGAATGCAGGCACCACGCACAATTAAATCAATCTCCACTCCTTTTTTAGCCGCAGCAATCAACGCCAACACCAGCGTCTCGTCCGTCAGCGAGTTCATTTTGGCAATGATAGTGGCAGGCTGACCGCGGCCTGCTGCCAACTGTGCTTTTTTAATTTGCGCTAACATCGCGGTATGTAAAGTAAAAGGGGCCACCAATAACTGTTGCATCCGCGGCAAAGGCAACTCACTGGTGAGATGCCTGAACACATGCTCCATCTCTCTGGTGATTGCCGCATCTGTCGTCAGCATGCATACATCGGTATAGAGTTTGGCTGTTTTGGGATTGTAGTTACCGGTAGAAAGATGTGCATAGCGCTTAATCGCTTTCCCTTCGCGCCGCATAATCAACAACATTTTGGCATGCGTTTTTAAGCCAACCACGCCATATACCACCTGTGCGCCAATGGATTCCAACGCTTCCGCCCAGTTAATGTTGGCTTCTTCATCAAAGCGCGCTTTAAGCTCAACCACCACCAGCACTTCTTTACCGCGACGTACGGCCAACTGCAGTAAGCGTAAGATTCTGGAGTCTGCGCCCGTGCGATATATGGTTTGGCGAATCGCCAGCACGTTTGGGTCGTCTACGGCTTCTTCCAGCATTTGAATAACAGCATCAAAGCTTTCAAAGGGCTGATGAATCAGCACATCTTTTTCTTTGATTTGCGCCAAGATGGATTGAGTACGCTGCAAACTTTTTGGCCATTGCGGCAAGAATGGAACGAATTTAAGATGTGCGCCTTCAGCCATATCTGGCAGTTGAATCAAACGCCCTAAGTTCACTGGGCCATTGACCCGATACAGTGCTTGCTGCGGCAATTTAAATTGCTCCAACAAGAAATTGGCTAACTCTTCGTGGCACTCATGCGAGACTTCCAAGCGTACGGCATCGCCATACTGACGATGCGCAAGCTCTTCGCGCAATGCAGTACGTAAATTATCGACGTCATCCTCATCCAAAGCTAAATCTGAGTTCCGCGTCACACGAAATTGTGAGAAATGCAAAATACGTGCGCCACTGAATAGGTCATCTAAATTGGCACGGATAATACTGGTCAGTGATACAAAGCACTGCGCTTTCTGGCTGATATTGACGGGCAACTGCACCAAGCGTGGCACCACGCGCGGCACCCGCACAATGGCAATATTGCGCTCCTGATTGTGCGCATACTCCAGCTCTACAATAAAGTTGAGCGATTTGTTGGCTACTTGCGGAAACGGATGCGAGGGATCTAGCGCCACTGGCATGAGCAAAGGCTTGACCTCACGCTTGAAGTATTGCGCAACCCATTGTTTTTGCTCTGGCGTACGTACACCGCCAGAGACCAAATGCACATCTTCTTTGGCGAGCGCAGGCATCAATACATCATTAAACAGCTCATATTGCTTGGCGACCAAGGCATGTGCCTTGCTGGCAATCTGCGTAAAGCTTTGGGTGCTGACCACACCTTGCGTCACATTGTCTTGCACTGCTTGCAGTTGTTGCGGCATCCGCACTTCAAAAAATTCATCAAGATTAGAAGCCACAATGCATAAAAAACGCAGGCGCTCTAGTAAGGGATAGTCTTCGCGTTGCGCTAAGGTGAGTACGCGCTGGTTAAAACTGAGAATGCTTAAATCACGGTCTAGTAGTGGAGTTATCATGACTTTATTTTATGCTGAAACCCTATGTCGTTTATGACAAATTTGTGACAATCATACAAGTTTAGCATTGGCTACAGGTTATCTAGTCGTGCTAATAACCCTTGTGCGTAATCGGTAATGGCATTGCGTTGTTCTTGTGACATCTTATCGACATGCTTCACCATCAAGGCCGTGCGAGGATGATGTGCGAAGTCCTGACAATGCTTAATTAGAAAATGCCAGTACAACGTGGTGACAGGGCAAGCCTGCGCACCCGTTTTAATATCAGGTTTATAGCGGCAACCTTGGCAGTAATTACTCATTCTCTGAATATAGGCACCGCTTGCCACATAGGGTTTAGAAGTAAAGCGCCCACCATTTGCATGCAAAGCCATGCCTGCCACATTAGGCAATTCCACCCATTCTACTGCATCCACATACACAGCCAGATACCAAGCTTCTATTTGTTTGGGCGCGATTTCCGCCAATAGACCAAACATCCCAGTGACCATCAAACGTTGAATGTGATGCGCATAGCCATACTGCATGGTTTGCGTGATGGTTTGACGCATGCAGTTCATATGGGTATTGGCTGTCCAATACCAAATAGGTAAATTACGTTGATGTTTGTAATGATTGCCTTCTGCCATCGCCGGCATATCTAACCAGTACACTCCTCTAATGAACTCTCGCCAACCCAAAATTTGACGGATAAATCCTTCCACACTGGCCAGAGGCAATTGATATGCGTGATAAGCCTGCTCTGCCGCTTGTATCACCTCACGTGGGTTCAACAACTTTAAATTAAGCGATGAAGCCAGCAATGAATGCCACAAAAAAGCATATTGAGGTTGCTCACTGCCTTGCCACATCGCATCTTGATGTGCGCCAAAATCAGCAAGCTTGTATTGGATAAACACATCTAACAGTGTTAAGGCTTGGTTACGTGTCACCGGCCAACAAAAATGTGCCAATGTCCCCGGGTGCTCTGCAAAATGGTGTTCTACATCCGCAAATACTTCGTGTGTGATGGCATCAATCTCAAACACCGGGGCTAGCGGCACTGATTGCGGCCCATGCTTACCAAAGGTTTTGCGATTTTCATGGTCGTAATTCCAATCACCGCCAATGGGTTGAGTGCCCTGCATCAACACTTGGTGTTCCTGACGCATGTTGCGGTAAAAAAACTCCATGCGTAAGCTTTTACTTTGGCCAGCCCAACGTTTAAAGTTGGCTTGGCTACACATAAAATGCGTATCGTCCCGCACAATAAGCGGTATATTGGTGTTTTCTGCACACGTCTTAAGCAGTTGCAACACGCGGTATTCACCTGGCTCACAAACAATCATTTTCTGCGGCGCGTGTTGCTTAATATGATGTGACCAAACTTCTTGTAGTTCAGTATATCTGTGCTCACCTAATGGATAGTAAGCAACCGGGAAACCAGATGTCTTAAGGCTTTCTGCAAAATGGCGCATAGCAGATAAGAATAATGCAATGCGTGCTTTATGACTCCATACATGCGCACCCTCACCTATCACTTCAGCCATGACTACTTGATCACAAGCAACGTCAAAGCCTTCAAGCGCAGGATTATCTAGGGTTAATTGATCCCCCAGCACTATAACTAAATGGCGAATCATCGTTTTGATTTTGCGGCACGGCTACAGTGTGTAGAACAATATTTCACAGCATCCCAGTTGTTTGCCCACGCTTTGCGCCACACCATACTGCGCCCACATAGAACACATAACTTGTGGGGAAGGTTGGATTTATTGCCTTTAAAATTGGCTGGCGATTGTATAGAGGTCATGCCTCAATGACTATGGTTTTACAATGTGGTTCAACGCATATTGCGCAGCGGTAAATCCAAATGGCGCGGTCACACAAACACTGGAGCCATAACCGGCACAATTCAATCCAGTGATACTGGTTGAACTGATAGGATTGATCTCACATCCGGCGCCTTCTACTTGTATTGGTTTAAGTGCAGGCTCGTCAGAAAATATAGCTAAAACACCAAATTTTGCAGACTTTTTAGTGTTACTCGCTTTGGGGAAAGCAAAATCACGACGCAATTGATTGCGCACTTTGGCCAACAAGCGATCCCCTGTGACATACGCTAAATCATCTACTTGGATACGCGTGGGGTCTAAGCGTCCGCCAGCGCTGCCCACCATCACCAGCGGTTGTTGCTGTTGTTTACAAAGTGCGGCTAGGGCCACTTTGGCCTTAGCATCATCAATGCAATCCACAATCACATCAAAACCCTGGCCCAATAATGCAGCAATATTGTCGGGGGTAATAAAGTCTTCTATCGTGTGTACTACACAAGCTGGATTGATCATCTTGACGCGCTGTTGCATCGCGGTCACTTTTGGCAAGCCAAACGCATCGTCCACTGCATGCAATTGTCGATTCACATTCGATTCGGCAATGTTATCCAAATCAATCAACGTCAATGTGCCAATGGCGTTACGCGCTAAAGCCTCCACCGCCCACGAGCCTACCCCACCCATACCAATGACACACACATGCGCCGCTTGTAACTTATCGAATCCTGCTGAACCGTACAGGCGGCGCACACCACCAAAGCGACGCTCGTAATCCGGAAGATTAGACTGCATGGTTACTGCTCTAACACCACAAAGGCCGCCGCCAGATTTTTTTCATCACTGATTGTCACGTGCATACGCGTAATGTGTTTTTCTTGCACAAAGTTCGCCAATTCTTGCGCTAATACTAGTACCGGCTTGCCTAAATCGTCATGCGACACGGCAATATTTTGAAAGCTGACCACACCACGGATACCGGTGCCAAGTGCTTTGGAAAATGCTTCTTTAGCTGCAAACCGCTTGGCTAAAAAGCGTGCCTTAAGTTTGGTTTGATGATAGCTAGCCAGTTCAGTCTCAGCGAGTACACGCAAAGCAAACTCATCTCCAAAGTTCTGAATAGAGTTTTCAAGCCTGGCGACTTCAACAATGTCCGTACCGATGCCGTAAATCATCGTGTCAATGTCGCCGCTTCTTTCATCAACGCTTTCATCTCGCGCACCGCGTTATCCCAACCCACAAATAGGGCATGCGCAACAATGGCGTGGCCAATATTCAACTCCTCAAACCCAAACATACGCGCAACGTGATGCACGTTGTGATAATGCAAGCCATGGCCTGCATTGACGACCAGCTTGGCATCACGCGCATGATGCAAGGCCAGCTCAATTCGGCTGAGTTCGTCCTCTTGCGCACGTTCTGTTTCAGCATCGGCAAAGGTACCGGTATGCAATTCAATTACGGGCGCACCCATTTTAACGGCGGCATCAATCTGTGCAATATCGGGCGCAATAAATAGTGAGACACGAATACCGGCATCGCTCAGTTTTTTGACGGCATGCTCAACCTTGGCATAGTGCGTAATCACATCTAAACCACCTTCGGTAGTACGCTCTTCTCGACGCTCTGGCACCAAGCACACATCTTGCGGCGCTACTTTAATCGCAATGTCTAACATTTCATCTGTGACCGCACATTCCAAATTCATTTTGGTTTGTAGCAATGGACGTAATGCAAAGATATCAGCGTCTTGCATATGACGTCTGTCTTCGCGCAAGTGCAAGGTGATGCTATCTGCGCCTGATTGCTCAGCACGCAAAGCAGCTTGTACTACACTGGGGTATTTAGTGCCACGCGCCTGACGTATGGTGGCGACGTGGTCGATGTTGACGCCTAATTTAATCATTTAGTAATTTTCTATTATCAAATCACAAAAAAACAGCTTATAACCCTTGTAAGTCAATGAGTAACTGTCGTGTATGTAAGGGTTTATCCCCCAAATAATGCGCCAGTAAATAGCGCATCAGTTGCTTACTTTGTACCTGTGATTGTGCATCACGATAGTCTTCGCGTGCCATATCCAGCAATGTTCCGCCCCGTAATTGTACGCCATTTTTAGTTGCCCCTAATTCACATGCACCATACTCCGCCTCGTAGCGATAGTTTTTTTCTGCCACAATCGGCTCGCCATTTTCATCTTGCAGCAGTGGAATAGCGTATCCCAGTTCTTGTAGCAGCGTTAACTCAAATCGTCTGAGAATCACGGCCAATTCAAGCGGTTGACTGGCTGTCGACATGCCTGACAGCGCATTCAACGTATTGGCGTAATAGGCAAACAAGTCTTCGTGCGCATCCTCTCTAGGCAGCAGGCGCAGCAGCAGCTCATTCAAATAAAATCCGCACATCAGCGCTTCACCCTTGAGCAAGGTCAGCCCTGCAGACCAATCCAAACTATGTAATGTCTTCAGTTCGTTTTTTCCTGACCAAGTACCTGTCAACAATTGAAATGATTGCAACATACCACGCATGGCGGAACGTGGCCGACGCGCACCTTTGGCCAGCACAGCCACACGACCGAATCGCTGTGTAAATAACTCAACCACCAAACTGGTTTCTTTGAATGGATAGGTGTGTAGCACGTAGACAGGCTGATTATCTTGGCGATGTAGATGAAGGGGGGATGCCATATTTATACCATCAGAATCCGTGCGAATTACCGTGCAAGACTTGCTAGACTCTGTAGCAACTCGTCCTCAGCTTTTTCAATCAATAAGGGGACTAGCATCTCATTGCCAGAAAATAAAACCATGGCATAACGTATAGGTGCTGCAGGCAAGAGCGGGGTAAATTTGCCAAAGCCGTAGCGGTCATTCCGCATCAGTTGCCAAGCCCCTTTAGGCTCTGAAAATTCTGGTTTATCAAACAATTGGCGCACTGTTCCAGTATCCACACTCATCAACGCATAGTCGCCTTGGTCAGCCAAAATCACCCAAGCCATATCGCCGTCTTTACTGGTGTTTTTTAATTGGAACAAATACCAGCCATCGTCTTCATAAACCAGTTGAAATACATTATTGATGCCGCCTGTTTTACGATTGACCGTATAGTAAATACCCTGATCATCCAACGAGATAGGCTGTCCAAATTGCATAGATAGCGAGGATTGCATGGTGATGTTACCTCGCCACAGCAGCTTTCCAATGGGCGCTAGTAGCCCAAGCTTTTAAGTGCCCTTTCATCATCTGCCCATCCGCCTTTCACTTTAACCCAAGTTTCTAGATACACTTTACTACCAAATAGTTTTTCCATGTCTTGGCGTGCTTCGGTTGAAATTTGTTTCAACTTCTCCCCGCCTTTACCAATCAGCATGGGTTTTTGGCTGTCTTTATCCACAATAATCGCAGCAAAAATGCGACGCAAATTTTTCACTGTTTCAAATTTTTCAATTTCTACTGCCACCGAATAAGGCACCTCATCACCAAGCAGTCGGAATATTTTTTCGCGAATAAGTTCTGCCGCCAAAAAACGCTCATTCTTATCTGTCAGCTCGTCTTCACCATAAATGGCCTCTTGCTCTGGCAAATGCTCACGCGTGGCTAGCAATAACTCATCCAGATTCAAATTCTTTTTAGCACTGACAGGGATAATGCCAGCAAATGGATGCAACAAATCAAAGTCTTGAATCAGTGGTAACAGATTACCTTTATCGCCCATTAGGTCAGACTTATTGACCACGAGCAGCACCGGTTTATTTTTCGGTAGTAAACTCAGTACTTTTTTATCCGCATCGCCCAGTTTCATCGGCTCAATCACAAATAACACTACATCTACCTCTGTGAGCACTTGCGTCACAGTTTTATTGAGCGTTTTGTTTAAAGCATTTAAATGTTTTTGCTGAAAACCCGGGGTATCTACAAATAAAAACTGCGTATCTTCTGTGGTGTGAATGCCTAACAGGCGATGGCGCGTGGTTTGCGCCTTGCGTGAAGTAATAGCGAGCTTCATCCCCAAAATATGGTTCAGCAATGTCGATTTGCCTACATTGGGTCGGCCTACAATCGCGACAGTGCCGCATTTAAAGGGTTGAGTCATTGATTTATTTTTTCCATGGCTAGTTGTGCAGCTTGTTGTTCTGCATTGCGACGGCTAGTGCCCTCGCCTAAAGTTGTAATCTCTAATTTTTTAATCACACACTCTACTTTAAAGCTTTGTGCATGCGCTTCGCCTTCAATCGAGACCACTACATAATCGGGTAATTCAATTTTTTTGCTCTGCAAGTATTCTTGTAGTTGTGATTTCGCGTCTTTATCAATCGCTTTGGGATCGATCGTACTGAGCTTTTGTGCAAACAGCTTTAATACCGCCGCTTCTGCCGCGACAAAGCCACCATCTAGGTATACCGCGCCCACAATGGCTTCCAGTGCATCCGCTAAGATTGAAGGGCGGCGCCAGCCTGCACTTTTCAGCTCGCCCTCACCTAATTTTAAGTAATCTTTGAGGTTTAACGTCAACGCAATCTCACATAAGCTGGATTCTTTGACCAACTGCGCCCGCAAACGACTTAAATCACCTTCAGGCAACTTAGGAAAGCGATGATACAACTGATGTGCCACGATAAAGTTAAGCACCCCATCACCTAGAAACTCTAGGCGCTCATTATTGTTACCAGAAAAACTGCGGTGTGTGACGGCCAGCTGTAGTAGTGATGGTGCGTTGAACGTATAGCCAATGAGTGGATGAAGTGATGCTAAAGACATGCGGGATTATGTTGCGCCAAGTTATTTTGCAGTAGTCGCATGAAAATCCAACAGAATGCTCATATTGCCAAACAATGGAATCACCTTTTGATATTCAGCCACAATCGCCCCGCCCTCAATACGCAACTCTCGGCCATTGATGCTATCAATATTGTCGATAGTGGCTTGACGGTCAAAAGCTTCTGTCACTTCTTTCCTGTTAAGCTCACCAGAACTCTGTTTGGCAATAAATCTAATAGCCGTACGCACAGAATTAAACTCTAAATAAGCTGGCAAGGATTTCATCACAAACGTACCGATAAACACGAGTGCCGCCAACACCACTAACGTGCCCCAAAAAGACATGCCTCGTTGTTTGCGGATTAGACCGTTTTGGAATGGCTGCATCACTGTTCTCCTTATCAACAATCCTTATTGGATTGTATTCCCAATTCTGGAAAAGTTATCAAAATTAAACCATATATAAAATGCCTTGCCTACCAAGTTGCGCTCCGGCACAAAGCCCCATACGCGACTATCCGAACTATTATCGCGATTATCGCCCATAGCAAAATAATGGCCTTCTGGCACCGTAATAGATTGCCCGCTCATCAGCTTAGCGCCCGGTGACCCTGATTCATATTGATTCACCAAATCATGAACCAAAATATCGTGTTTCACCTCACCCAATGTCTCTTGATAGCGTAACGCTTGAATGGTCACATCACGGTCTTGATTGTTTTCATCTTTGGTTTGCAAGGTATAGATAAAGTCATCTTCATCGTTAACGTTTAACACTTTGCCGTTAATGCTTAAACGCTTATTGTGATATTGAATCACATCCCCCGGTAAACCTACCACGCGCTTGATGTAATCGATCGTTGGCTCAGGTGGATAATGAAATACAAACACATCACCACGTTTAGGTTGATTCAACTCGACAAAGGTATTGTTCAAAATAGGCACACGTAAGCCATAGGTAAATTTATTGACCAAAATATAATCGCCGGCCAGTAACGTAGGCATCATCGAACCGGATGGAATTTTAAATGGCTCTACCAAAAATGAGCGGATGACAAACACTAGCAAAATGACTGGGAAAAAGCTTTTGCTATATTCCACATACCAAGGGTCTACATTGTTTTTTCTGCGTTTGCGCAGCACCAGAATATCGAGCAGCCAAATAGCCCCTGTGACCAGCAGTATGACCAACATAAACAAAGCAAAATACATGGTTATCCCTTTTAGTGTTTATTGTTTTAATGAATCTTACTTATCTTCTACGCGCAAAATCGCCAGGAAAGCTTCTTGTGGAATTTCCACATTGCCCACCTGTTTCATGCGTTTTTTACCTTCTTTTTGCTTGTCCAACAATTTACGTTTACGCGATACATCACCGCCATAACATTTGGCAATCACGTTTTTACGCATGGCTTTGACCGTCTCACGCGCAATAATATTGGCACCAATAGAGGCCTGAATCGCCACATCGAACATTTGACGTGGAATCAACTCGCGCATTTTTGCCGCGACCTCACGGCCACGATGCACACTGTTGGCACGGTGCACAATCATACTGAGCGCATCCACACGCTCACCATTGACCATAATATCTAACTTCACCAAATCTGCGGCGCGAAACTCTAAAAATTCATAGTCCATTGAAGCATAGCCACGCGATACCGATTTTAATTTATCAAAAAAATCTAGCACCACTTCGTTTAATGGCATTTCATAACTGAGCATCACTTGACGCCCCATGTACTGCATATTTTTTTGAAGACCGCGCTTATTGTTACAAAGCGTCATCACCGGACCAACATAGTCTTGTGGCATCAATAAATTCACATTAATGATAGGCTCACGCGTTTCTTCTACACGCGAAGGCTCTGGCAGGCGTGATGGATTTTCAATCTGTACCACACTGCCATCTTTAAGCAATAGTTCATAGACTACCGTAGGTGCAGTGGTAATCAAGTCCATATCGTACTCACGTTCTAAACGCTCTTGTACGATTTCCATGTGCAACAAACCTAAGAAGCCGCATCTAAACCCAAAGCCTAATGCCGTGGAGTTTTCTGGTTCAAACAATAATGACGCATCGTTTAAGCTTAACTTCTCAAGCGCGGTACGTAAGGCTTCAAACTGGTTAGACTCTACCGGGTACAAGCCTGCAAACACCTGCGGCTTCACTTCTTTAAATCCGGCCAATGCTTCTGAAGCGGGTTTGCCAGCCAAGGTCACCGTATCGCCTACTTTGGCATTGGCCAACTCTTTGATCCCAGCAATCACAAAACCTACCTCCCCCGCAGAGAGTGCCGTTTTTTGTACTGATTTAGGGGTAAATACACCAACTTGTTCGCATAAATGCTCTGAGTGCGTGGCCATTAAGCGGATTTTATCTTTTGGTTTTAATACGCCATCCATCACGCGTACCAGCATTACAACACCTACATAGTTATCAAACCATGCATCAATCACCAGCGCTTTTAAAGGTGCATTAACATCCCCTTTAGGCGCTGGCACTTTGGCAATCACAGCCTCTAATACATCGCGCACGCCTTCGCCGGTTTTGGCAGAACAACGCACTGCATCGGTTGCGTCTACACCAATCACATCTTCAATCTCTTGAATCACGCGATCCGGATCTGCAGAAGGCAAATCAATTTTGTTCAGTACAGCAGTGACTTCAACACCCAAATCTAAAGCGGTATAGCAATTGGCTACACTTTGCGCTTCAACCCCTTGGCTGGCGTCCACTACCAACAGTGCGCCTTCACACGCAGAAAGTGAGCGTGATACTTCGTAACTAAAATCCACGTGGCCAGGCGTATCAATTAAATTCAGGTTGTATACTTGCCCATCATCGGCCTTATATTGCAATGCCGCCGTTTGCGCCTTGATGGTAATACCGCGCTCACGCTCAATATCCATACTATCTAGCACTTGCGCTTCCATTTCGCGGTCGGCCAGCCCACCGCACAATTGAATAATACGATCAGCCAGTGTAGATTTACCGTGGTCAATGTGAGCAATAATGGAGAAGTTACGGATATTTTTCATTGTTTACTTTAGCGTTTAAAAACAGGTAAGGCGCATAATGCGCCTTTTTTAAGTTGGCGTGATTTTACTACAAAGGCTTGATTAGGTTGTAATTAATTGCATCGTAGCCACTGTTTATCTATCGTTATGCATGCAATAAAGTCAGTTGATGGTACTGTTCAAAACCCACAAAAAACGTGAGTACTTATATTGAATACTATGCAAAAGAGACGAATACACAACAAAACTAGACGCTACCTACAATATTCCATGCCAGCCGGTGGATTCACTACCTCTAGTAAATCATCTGTAGTAAACTAAAAAAGCGTTATAGATGATTTAGTAAACGCTGAATCTTCGCGCAAAATATCAAGTGCGTTACCCTGTTTGCAGCCAACAGAGGTAAGCTTAAGTGATATCAATTGGTGCGTTAAATGACGATTTAACGGAGCAAGGACTCGCATGAATTTATCAACGGTTTACTGCAGAACCAGCAAGGGCGCAAGGGCTTTGTCTTTAAAAAACAAAGTGCTACCGCCTAGCCACATCCAGGTACTCACCAAAACCGATAGTAAACTCGATGCCAAGTCTGTGATGCAAGCCATAGGCAAACTCACAGAATATCAATACACCCAAATCCTGATTCAGCTCATCAATGATGGCTTCATCATTGCAAAAAGCGATTTTGACGAGACTGCCTTTTTTGCCTCCAATACCATAAACCCCATGGTAGTGGAGGAACTGCAAACCAAGCAATTTTTCGACACCAGTTTTGGCAGTGCGATTACAAGATCCGCTAGCCCAACACCTGTGGCTACCTTGCACAAATCCAATCAAAAACAAGATGGCAAAGCACGTGCGCAAGCAGAGCTTGATGAAGAAGCCGAAAACATTGCTCAAGTACAAGCCGCCATTGAGACTAAATTAAGACTAGAAGCAGAAGCGCAGGCCAAAGCAGAAGCTGAGGCGAAAGCCAAGGCAGAAGCTGAGGCGAAAGCTAGAGCAGAGGCAGAAGCACAGGCCAAGGCAGAAGCTGAGGCGAAAGCCAGAGCAGAGGCAGAAGCACAGGCAAAGGCAGAAGCTGAGGCGAAAGCCAGAGCAGAGGCAGAAGCACAGGCAAAGGCAGAAGCACAGGCCAAGGCAGAAGCTGAGGTGAAAGCCAGAGCACAGGCCAAGGCAGAAGCTGAGGTGAAAGCCAGAGCACAGGCCAAAGCAGAAGCTGAGGCGAAAGCCAAGGCAGAAGCGGAAGCGCAGGCCAAAGCAGAAGCGGAGGCGAAAGCCAGAGCAGAAGCGGAAGCGCAGGCCAAAGCAGAAGCGGAGGCGAAAGCCAGAGCAGAAGCGGAAGCGCAGGCCAAAGCAGAAGCGGAGGCGAAAGCCAAAGCAGAAGCGGAGGCGAAAGCCAGAGCAGAAGCGGAAGCGCAGGCCAAGGCAGAAGCGGAGGCGAAAGCCAGAGCAGAAGCGGAGGCGAAAGCCAAGGCGGAGATAGAAGCCGTTTTACAAAAACATCAGCAAAAAAAGGCGGCATCATCTAAGTCAACACCACCCGAGCCAACACCGCTAAAAGTAAAGCAGCATATTGACATAGATGAAGAGGCATTTGGCGATACATTTGCGCCAGGAACCTATGACGATCATAGACACGTATCTGCGGACGCTTTCGATACAATTGCGAGTGCAAACCCGGCACCTAAGGTGCCTAAATTCAAACTCCCTTCATTTAACTTCTCTTTACTCAAAGCATTCAGTTTTGGCTTACATTATACGGTCACATTTGTCACACAATGGCTGGTACCTGCAGGCTTAACTGTCGCGGGCTTAGTGCTTGTGTTAGCGCTACTCACATATCTGCCGATTGTGATGAGCCCTTGGCTGAGCAACGTAGAGCAACTGGCAAGCAATCATATTGGCGAGCGTGTCAAGATTCATCAAATGCACACTGCGCTATTGCCTAGCCCACACTTAGTACTCGAACATATAGATGTCGGCAACGTATCGGATGTCCAAGTACAATCAGCCAAGATTTTTCCTACTTGGGCAATGCTGACGACAGACGCGCGTCCCATTGAGAAAATTGAGTTGAAAGGTATGCTAATCACACCAGCGCAAGCCAAGCGTAGCGCACAATGGCTGATGCATGGACAATCGAAAATGCAATGGCAAACACAACAGTTTGAGCTACGTGATATCACGATTCAGTTGGCGCAATCCAAGCTACCCAGTTTTGATGCTAGCTTGCAATTCAATCCTAGTGGTCAACTGAGCCATGCGGAAATGATGCTTGATGAGCAACGCACACAGATTGTGCTGACTGCACAGGCGAATGATTATGCGATTACGATGCAAGCAAAAAAACTGACATTACCAATGGGTGCACCGATCGTTATTAGCAATCTGAAAGCAGAGGGCACTGCCAATCATGACGCCATTCATTTCAGCACAATTCAAGGCTTTGCCTACAACGGCACCCTGACAGGGGCACTTACATTAGATTGGTTAAACGGTTGGCAGACCTCTGGCAAAATTAATGTACACAATGCGGATTTGGACAGCTTAATGCCTGCCTTTAGCACGGTGAGCGCCAAAGGCAATGTAGATGCGGACATTGATATCTCTGCGAATGCTGTGGACATTGAACATCTCTTCGACCAACCGAATCTACAGGGTCAGTTCAATATTTCACAAGGCGAGATTGGCTGGATAGACATCATGCGCGCAATCCAAGTAGCTAAAAAGAATGCCGCGATTAATGGTACTACCCGATTCGATTCGCTGAGTGGTCGGCTTTTTACAAAAAATCGACAATTGACAGTTGATCAACTTGCGCTTAAATCCGGAAACATGAAAGCTTCAGGCGCATTAACCGTGACAGAAAGCCAACAGCTCAAAGGTAGTATTCGTGTCAACTTAAGTACAGCCTCACGTCAAATTAAATCCACTCTCGTGCTCACTGGCACGGCAGATCACCCGCAAACGAAATAACAATCTTGAGAAAAGAAAAAACCCGCATGCAGATGCAATGCGGGTTTTGCATAACAGCAATAGCCGACTGAATCGCCAGCTATTTGTTGTGTTACTTCGTCACTTTAATCGGCACATAAAGCGTGCTCTCGCCACGCAATACCAGAATAGCAACCGTCTTGCCTGCTGGTACAGCATTAATCTGTTTATTAAACAAATCAACACTTTGGCTTTCACTGTTGTTTAGGCCTAGCACGACGTCACCACGACGAATGCCTGCCTGCGCTGCAATCCCAGTACTTTCAATGACTAGCAAACCATTTTTGCCATTGAGCTTTTTCTTTTGCTGTGGCGTGAGCTCTTTCAACGTCAAGCCGATTTTATTGGCCTCTGCTTTTGGCGCTGCTTTACTGGGCGCACTCGCCTCGGCAGGATCGATCGGCATTTCGCCCACACTGACATTCAGAGTTTTAGCCGCGCCCTTACGCACCACTTCTACCGGCACAGATTTACCCGGTTTTGTACTACCCACCACGCGAGGTAAGTCACTAGAGGTCACAATCGGTTTGCTATCAAACTTAGTGATGACATCTCCGGCTTCTAAACCACTTTTGTCCGCAGGCCCACCCTTCTCCACCCCCGCTACCAAAGCACCATTGGTATTTTTCATGCCAAAGGATTCAGCCAACTCCTTGGTGAGCTCTTGAATAGCAATCCCCAGCCAGCCACGTGTGATTTTGCCACTGGCTTTTAATTGGTTGGAAATATCAATCGCCACATCAATCGGGATACTGAATGACAAACCCATAGACCCACCACTGCGGCTATAAATCTGTGAATTTATACCCACTACTTCGCCACGCAAATTAAACAATGGGCCGCCAGAGTTACCTGGATTAATCGCCACATCGGTTTGAATAAACGGCACAAAGTTTTCTTGTGGCAATGCGCGCCCTTTTGCACTGACAATCCCAGCCGTCATGGTGTTTTCCAAACCAAAAGGTGAGCCAATCGCCGCCACCCATTCACCGACTTTCAGTGCGTTGGGGTCACCCACAGTCACTTTAGGCAAATTGGTCGCCTCGATTTTAATCAATGCCACATCAGTGCGCTTATCCGCACCAATGATTTTGGCTTTGAACTCACGCTTGTCTGACAGCTTGACCAACACCTCGTCCGCTTCGCTCACCACATGTGCGTTCGTTAAAATATAGCCATCCTGGCTAATAATAAAACCTGAACCCAACGATTGAGTTTTAAATTCTTGTCCACCCGGCGCTTGTCCTTGGCCTGGCGGCATGCCTGGGATACCAAAACGCTTGAAGAACTCTTGAATATTTTCATCATCCGGCATACCTGGAAAAGGCGCCATACCATTGGTATGCGCAACTGAGGTGATGCTAATATTGACCACTGCAGGGCCTTGCTTCTCAGCCAGTTCGGTAAAGTCTGGCAAATCTTTTGCATAAACGGGCAACGCATTGACTGCAATTGCAATCGTTAACAACGTGCTAGAAATCCATTGTTTTAACATCTAAATTTCCTTCTATCCTCAAGGTTAATTAAGTTGATTGGCAAATGTAATTGGCCTGTCGTCATCTGCCAATCTTAGAATGACAGGCTGTTGCAACACAAAATACTGATGCATTGCCGTAAACCCTTTCACCCACAACAGTCCTAGTACTAACCCAATCAAGGCTGCTAGCATGGTGATGCCATTTGAATCAGTCCATTGCATGATCAATATGGAGGCAATCAGCATGGTCACAAGTGGCAATATATATAAAAGCAAAGCACCCCATAACAGCGCGCGTTCATTGATGCCAACGATAACGCTTTGCCCTACTGATGCATGAATGCTGTTATTCGCTTTAAATGCTGTTGAGCGATGTGCAAACAATTTTCCCCATATGGCATTACCACAGCCGCGGGTTTGACCACATAATCCGCAAGCAGTTTTACGCTCAATTTCTAAAGTAGCAATCGAGGATGTATCAGCGGGAGAGGAGTTAGACTCTAGCGAGAGAATGACAGCGCGTTCTTCTATCATGATGTACTCAACAACAATTATTTATTGGCAGTGGTGGTAGGTTGCTTGTTAAAGCTGATGGCTTTTGCAATTTGCTGCACGGTTTGTGCTGGCACTTCGCCCACCACAATCACTTGATAGCCATCTATCACATGCGCACAAATATTGGTCGACCCCACTACTTTGTGACCTGTTTTGGCACGCATGCCCTTTTTAAGGGGTTCGATAAAGACAGAAACCGAGGCAATACCATCTGAAAAAATGACTTGATTCACAATGCCTGACTTGCCGGGCACAATATGCTCAATATGATCGATCTTACGATATCCGGGCGGTAAATTCGCCACTACCCAATTATTGGAGACATGGTTAACCGTGGTCTCGTCTTCCATTACATACTGTTTGGATAAGTCGATTTTGGGTTGGAACCAATCTAATTCATGCGTATTGAGCATGCTCAGCTGCGTAAAGCCTATCTGCTCAATCGCACGGTTTTGATTATCCAGCAGCGTCATTTTCAACAGCAAACCAAATTCGGCATCAGACCATATTCGATACGAATAGCGAAAGTTATCATTGGGCACCAAATCAATGATTTGTGCATCGCGCCCCGCAATCCGTTCTACAGCGCCAAGTTTTGCGATATAGCTAGATTTAATCACATCTAGATTAGTGGGCAACATGGCTGGAAATAAATTTTGACCGCGGCGCTTTTCAATCACCACTTTGTTATTTTTTGCATTAAAAATGACAATATCACTGCCTTCACTAAATACTTCACGTGGCTGACCATCCAGGACCACATTACGGGTCAGTTCGCGTCCGGCATTGTTCATGTGGGTGATTTGTACTGAACGTATTTGATTACCATTTTGATAGACAAATACGCCTTGATAGTTAAGTTCGCGCGCTGCAAAAGCGGTTTTCTGTAATGCTAACCAAGGGTCTTCGGAGGCCTGAATATTAAGGCTCGCGCAGCACAAGCCGCAAGCCAACATCCATCTAAGCATTATTAACGTTGCTCCGTATATGAGGCGCTTTGAATATAGTACGCGGCACTGTTAGGCGCATACGTTTGGTGCGCAGCTAAGTATTCACTGGGCATACTTTCTGCAATTTCAATTGGATTGACCAGTGTCTGTTCCGCCTTTTGTTGTTGCAACAACATGAGTCCGACAAACATCACCGCCGTGACGGATGCAGCAACTGACCAAAATGCAGTCTTCTTAAAAAATGGTTGCTTGGTATCCGTACGCGATGCCTTCACCATGGCTGGCGCAATCACAGTAGGCTCTTCGTCCAGTGCCTCCAGAATTCGGCCGGCCACGTTACGATGCAACACAACATCCCCGCGCATCACATCGCCAATCATATGGTACTCGTTCCACGCGCGTCGTAGCTCACCATCGGACTTTGCAACAATCAAAAGATGATCCGCGTTGTGCGTATCAAATTCGCCGTCAATCAAGGCTGATAACTGTTCTTTCATACTAACCCCGTACTTCTATCTTTATCATATTCAACAAAATTACCAACGTTTGTGCTCAGGTGTATCTAACAACGGACGCAATTTTAATGCAATGGTCTCGCGTGCTCTAAAAATACGTGAGCGCACAGTACCAATTGGGCATTGCATAATTGAGGCAATGTCTTCGTAACTTAGCCCTTCCAGCTCGCGCAAAGTAATCGCCGTACGTAACTCATCTGGCAAATTGGCAATCGTATCATTCACGGTTTGCGCAATCTCTTTGGTCATCAACGCTGTTTCCGGCGTGTCCATGGTGCGCATTTCAATGCCTTCGTCAAAATTTTCTACATCTTCAATTTCAACATCTTGCATCACTTGCGGCTTGCGGCCCATGGAGACCAAATAGTTTTTAGCCGTGTTGATGCCAATACGGTACAACCAAGTATAAAACGCGCTATCACCCCTAAAGTTGTGCAAAGCGCGGTAGGCCTTAATAAAAGACTCTTGCACCACGTCTTCCACTTCCGCTTGATCGCGAATCATGCGTGAAAGTAACCGGCCTAATTTACGATGGTATTTTTCCACCAACAAGCCGAATGCTCTTTTATCGCCTTGCTGTGCACGTAAGACCAACACTTGGTCTAACTCTCGATTCTCAGCGCTTGGGTTTTGCACTGGCTTTTCCGCCATAGCGGCGTCGCTCCCGTTTGTGGTTTTTTTGTAGCCAGTAGTATACGCCTTCGCGGGGCTTTCCACGAAGCCTGATCGGGTTAATTCCTCAATTTTACCTGTTTGTAGCATTTTCTCTTCCCCTATCTTATTTACACATGATTTAACATGCATCGCTAGCTCTTATGTAGAGACACAGTTAAACTTCCAATAGTTCACTAAAATTAAGATGTATGAATAATCAATTTGATGTCCTGATTATCGGGAGCGGCCTTGCCGGATTAACATTGGCACTGAAAATTGCCGATAGCAAAAAAGTGTGTTTAGTCAGCAAGCGTGAGATTACCGACAGTGCCAGTAGTTGGGCACAGGGCGGTATCGCCGCAGTATTAAATAGTGAAGACTCCATTGAAGCGCACATCGAAGACACCTTGATTGCCGGTGCCGGATTGTGTGACCAAGCAGTGACACGCATGGTGGCAGAAAAAGGCCGTGAAACCATTGAGTGGCTTATCCAGCAAGGCGTGCACTTTACGCGCGAATCTGATGATAGCGGCTACCACCTGACACGCGAAGGCGGCCACAGTCATCGACGTATTTTTCATGTGGCCGATGCCACTGGCAATGCCGTACAAAAAACACTGACGGAACGTATCCGTGAGCACGCCAATATTACGCTGTTAGAAAATCATATTGCTGTCGATTTAATCACCACTAAAAAGCTAGGGCTAGCTGCCTCAAGCAACCGGTGTTTAGGTGCTTATGTGTTAGACAACGACACCGGCAAAGTCATTACTATTGCAGCACAGCACACCGCGCTGGCTACCGGCGGTGCTGGCAAAGTGTATTTATATACCACTAACCCTGATGTCAGCACTGGCGATGGCATTGCCATGGCGTGGCGTGCAGGCTGTCGAGTGGCCAATATGGAGTTTATTCAATTCCACCCTACCTGCTTGTACCATCCACACGCCAAATCCTTTTTGATTTCTGAAGTAGTACGCGGCGAAGGCGGCCAACTTAAATTGCCGGATGGCACCCGATTTATGCCTGCACATGATGCGCGTGAAGAGCTAGCCCCGCGCGATGTGGTCGCGCGCGCCATTGACTTTGAGATGAAAAAACGTGGCTTGGATTGTGTCTATCTAGATATTTCACACCAGCCAGCCGAGTTTATTCAGAGCCACTTCCCCACTATTTACAAACGCTGTCTGGAGCTAGGTATCGACATCACGCAACAGCCGATTCCCGTTGTGCCGGCTGCGCATTATAGCTGTGGTGGCGTGATGACAGATGCGCATGGTCGTACTGATATTGACTGCTTATACGCCATTGGCGAAACCGCCTGCACCGGCCTGCATGGTGCAAACCGCCTAGCCAGCAATTCATTGTTGGAGTGCTTGGTATTTAGCCAAGCAGCAGCCAACCATATCATGCAGAACGCACAACAGGCATTCATGCCATTACCGGCATGGGATGAAAGCCGTGTGACAGATGCGGATGAAGAGGTCTTGATTACGCACACTTGGAACGAGTTACGCCGGTTTATGTGGAACTATGTAGGCATTGTGCGCACCAACAAACGCCTAAGCCGTGCCTTGCACCGTATTTATATGCTACGAGACGAAGTGCATGAGTTCTATAGTAACTTTAGAATCAGCAACGATTTAATTGAGCTACGCAACTTGTTACAAGTTGCCGAACTCATTGTATTGAGCGCAATTGAGCGCCACGAAAGCCGCGGTCTGCATTACAGCAAAGATTATCCAGAGTTACTCGCTGAGGCAGTCCCCACCGTGCTCGAACCGGCAGCAGATTATAGCTTGCTGGATAGCACGCACGGCCATCCAACCACGGCGGCTCATTTACATTAACTAGCATGGCGGCATTTATTCGGTTTACGATTCTCCTAGCTATTGGATGGCTATTTAGTTTCAGCGTAGCCGCTTGGGCAACGCCAGTCATTAAGCAGGTGTACGATGGCGATACGGTCAAAATCCAAGACGGTGATCGTCTATACAAACTCAGAATTACCGATATCGACGCGCCAGAGCGCAACCAGAAATATGGCAAGCAAGCCAGACGCGCGCTCATCAAGCTATGCAAACATGCAGACATTTCGGTGCAGCTTATCGGCATAGATAAATACCAGCGTGACCTTGGTTATTTATCCTGTAACAATATCCCGGTAAGTGAATTTATGATTACGGAAGGACATGCTTGGTTTAATGCGCGTTACTCCAGCAACCTCTATTTACAAACCACCGAAGAAGATGCGCGCCATGCGCGGCGCGGGCTTTGGAAGCAAAAACGACCTATACCTCCTTGGGTGTGGCGACAAAAACATACGCGCAACTAAAGCACTTTTAGCGCAAATAGATTAAAATCCTTTTATATTTCAATATCATTTATTATCAGTTAGGAAAATCCATGCAAGTTGCCATGAATACAGTTGTTACCATGACCTATGAACTTAAAAACAGCGATGGCCAAGTGCTCGAATCTAGTACCGATCCTGTTGCTTATTTACATGGTGGCTACGACAACATTTTCCCAAAAGTGGAAGAAGCCATGCATGGTAAAAACATTGGTGACACAGTTGAAGTAAGCCTAGAGCCAGTGGATGCATTTGGCGAATATGATGAAGCACTAGTACAAATTGAACCTGCCGCTGCTTTCCCAAGCAAAGATTTAAAAGTTGGGATGCAGTTTGAAGGCGAAGACGAAACCGGTGATGTGATTTTATATACAATCACTGAAATTGCTGACGGCAAAGTAGTGGTAGATGGCAATCATCCATGGGCAGGTGAGCGCTTGTTATTTACGGCTAAAATCACTGCAGTCAGGGCAGCCAACCAAGAAGAAGTATCACATCAACACGTACATGGCGCAGGTGGACATCACCATTAATCGCTAGGGTTTTTTAACCTTGAATCGCTTTCACCAGCTATTACAGCACACGCTGCGCAATTTGATTGCCACGTGTTGCTGTCATGGTTTTTTCTTATGTGCAACCTTCATATTGTGCATACAACTGAGCCATGCCAGCCTAGAACCAGTCAAAAATCATTTAGGTACACCGGCGCTCTCCAAAGAGCATATCAGCGCCCCGCTCAGCAACACCGCGACCGAAAAAAACATCCAAATCGCGGCTCCCCATATTGCAAACCCAAAACTGAGCTTATCGACGCATATGTCGAGCAGCACGTTGCCTGAGGCGCCTGTTACTGCTCCTGTAGCGGAACGTGACGAATTACATATCGTCGCACGCGCACAACCTTCTCAAAACCGTTCGGACTTAGGTGCAGCCAATGCAAACAACAGCAAAGAGGAGGTGCTTGCGGAGGTAAAAGCGGAAGATGCTAAAGCGGAAAAAATCTACAAACAAGAGAACAACTATTTACTGGCATTAGCCCTGATTTTACTTACGGCCGGCTTGATTGCATTTGCCTTGTTTTTTAAGTGGAAATAGCGCCGTACTCCACAGCACTACTCGGCTAATGGAATTTCAGCCTGCGTAAACTCTTCAAACGGTGGCAACTCTGCCAACGATCTCAGGTTTAAATCATCCAAAAAGAATTTCGTTGTGGCATACAGCGATGGACGCCCAGGCACCTCACGCTGTCCAACGACATCAATCCATTCGCGCTCTTGTAGTTGACGAATCACGTTTGGGTTGACCGCAACACCGCGAATCTGCTCAATGTCACCGCGTGTTACCGGCTGACGATACGCAATAATGGCCAATGTTTCCATCACCGCGCGTGAGTATTTAGGCTGCCGATCAGGATTCAAGCGTGCAATGTATTCACTGTATTGTGCTTTGGCTTGAAAGCGATATCCACTTGCAACCTGGACTAAATCTAAGGTTTTATCTGCCCAATCTTGCTTGAGCTCATCCAGCAACATACGCAGCGTAGTGCGCTCCATTTTGCCTGCAAACAATTTCAGTAAGTCGTCCAGACTTAATGGCAAACCCGCTGTCAGCAAGGCAGCTTCTAGCACTTGCTTCATTTCTTGAATATTATTCAGCTCTTTCATTCAAGTGCGCCTATTCAACTGTTATTGAGTGCAATTGTAAATAAATGGGGCTAAATGCGGCTTGTTGCGTAATGCGTATCAACCCTTCTTTGGCTAGCTCTAATATAGCCAGAAAATGCACGACCAATTTAGGCAATGCGGCATCATCCATCACAAACAGCGCCGAAAACTCTACCATTTTCTCAGCATTCAAACGGCGCAAAATCTGGCTCATATGCTCGCGCACGGAAAGCTCGGCACGCCCCAATTTATGATGCTGATTCAGCTTTGCGCGCTTCAATACGTTTTTCCAAGCATCCAATAGGTCATCTAAACTAACTTCCGGCGGCTTTACTTGGCTAATGTGCTGATAGTAAGCTGAAGCCACCTGAATCTCCGCGCCCACCATCGGCATAGCATCTAAACGCTGCGCTGCCAGTTTAATCGCTTCGTATTCCATCAATCTACGCACCAACTCTGCACGCGGATCGTCTTCTTCTGCCACTTCTGTAGGTTTAGGCAAGAGCATGCGTGACTTAATCTCAATCAACATGGCCGACATCAATAAATAGTCTGCTGCCAACTCTAGCTTGATGACTTTCATTTTGTCTACATAGCCCATATATTGCACGGTCAATTGTGCCATCGGGATATCCAGAATATCTAGATTATGCTTGCGAATCAGGTACAGCAATAAATCCAGCGGGCCTTCAAAAGTCTCCAAATAGACTTCCAGTGCATCCGGCGGGATATATAAATCCTGAGGCAACGCATTCAGCGTTTCTCCGTTGATTTTGGCATGAATCGGCGCTTCTATCATGCGTGCAATCTAGCTGTAATTCAAACCCATGACGTCGCGTACTTCACGCATGGTTTCGCGTGCTAATTTACGTGCTTTTTCGCAGCCTTCAGCGACGATATTTTTGACCAATGTTGGGTCTTCGGCATATTCAGCTGCACGCTCTTGAATTGGCTTCAACTCATGGACCACACCATCAATCACAGGTTGCTTACATTCAATACAGCCAATAGATGCCGATTTACAGCCTTGTTGTACCCACTCTTTCACTTTGTCATCTGAATAGACTTCATGCAATTGCCATACTGGGCATTTGGCAGGATCACCCGGATCTGTGCGGCGAATACGGGCCGGGTCTGTCGGCATGGTTTTGATTTTCTTGGCAACCACATCAATCGGCTCGCGCAGTGAAATGGTGTTGTTGTAAGACTTGGACATTTTTTGACCATCCAAACCAAACATTTTAGAAGCCGGGGTTAGCTTGTAATCAGGCTCCACCAAGATAATCTTGCCGCCGCCCTCTAAGTAGCCCAGCAAGCGCTCTTTATCGCCCATGCTCATGCCTTGTTGCTCTTCAATCATGGCGCGCGCCGATTCCAACGCTTCCTCATCGCCGCTTTCTTGATAGGCGGCACGCATTTCTTCATACAAGGCGGCACGCTTGGAGCCTAATTTCTTAATAGCCGCTTCTGCTTTTTCTTCAAAGCCTTTTTCACGCCCATAAATATGGTTAAACCGTCTGGCAATTTCGCGCGTCAGTTCAATATGCGGCACTTGGTCTTCACCTACCGGCACTTGCGTGGCTTTGTAAATCAAAATATCTGCGCTTTGCAGCAAGGGGTACCCTAAAAAACCATAGGTCGATAAGTCTTTGTTACTCAGTTTTTCTTGCTGATCTTTATAGGTGGGTACGCGTTCCAGCCAGCTGAGCGGCGTCATCATAGAGAGCAAGGTATATAGCTCTGCATGCTCAGGCACACGCGACTGAATAAAAATGGTGGCATTGGCCGGATCGACCCCTGCCGCCAACCAATCAATCACCATGTCCCAAACGCTTTCTTCAATCACTTCCGGTGTGTCGTAATGCGTGGTGAGCGCATGCCAATCGGCTACAAAAAATAAACATTCATGCTCGTGTTGCAGACGTAACCAATTTTTAAGTACGCCATGATAATGCCCCAAATGCAACTGCCCTGTAGGGCGCATGCCAGATAAAACGCGTTCGACCGCCATAGTGATTCAAACCCAAAGAAAATTAAATTCTGAAAATAAAGCCAATTATAAATTATGCTTATTCAATTACACATGCTTTTATACATGATTACAGCGACAACCACACCTATGCGACTACATAAATATCATATAAATAAGTCGTTCAAATAAGTGAATGATGGGCGAAATAATTTTGCCTAAAATGCCGGTGAACATCAGCACAATCAAAATAATAAAACCGTATTGTTCTAGACGTGCCAATTGAATCGCCATCGGCGTAGGCAGCAAGCTCACTGCAATACGTCCGCCGTCTAAAGGCGGCATCGGCAGCAAATTCAACACCATCAGCACTAAGTTAATCGAGATACCCGCCAAGCTCATTTCCGCTAAAAAATTGATGGCCGTATTGGGCGCATAATTAGCATAACTCAGTAGTAATGCCCAAAAAATCGCCATGACGAAATTTGAGGCCGGGCCTGCTGCTGCCACCCAAAACATGTCTTTTTTTGGATTGCGTAAATTAGCAAAGTTAACAGGTACCGGCTTGGCCCAGCCAAATAATATACCGCCAAGCATCACCGTTAATGCAGGCAAGATAATCGTGCCAAATGGATCGATATGTTTAAGTGGATTCAGGCTGATCCTGCCCATTCTTTCGGCTGTTAGATCGCCAAAATATTTGGCAGCGTAACCATGTGCCGCCTCATGCACCGTAATGGCAAATAAGATAGGTAGCGCGTATACGGCTATTTTTTGTACAACGGTCAGTTCCAAGTGTTGATATCCCTAATTAATCTATAAACCAAGCGTACTCATATCCCCAGTACGTCGATGGTGCCTATACCTTGCCTGATCACTTCCGGCGATGCACCTGTTAAATCCACCACAGTAGTCTCACCCGCCTGCGCCAGGCTTGAGTCAATCACCAAATCCAATTGATGTTCCAATTGCTCACGGATTTCCCAGGCAATATTCAACGGCGCATCATCGCCAGGTAACTGCAAGGTCATGCTGAGTAAGGGCGCATCCAATGCTTCAAGCAGCGCTTGTGTCACAGCATGCTCCGGCACACGTAGTCCAATCGTACTGCGTTTAGCATGCAAAAGACGGCGCGGCACTTCACGGCTGGCCTCTAAAATAAAGGTATAAGGGCCCGGCGTATTGGCTTTGAGCAATCTGAATTGCGCATTATCCACTTTGGCGTAAGTGCTCAACTCACTTAAATTGCGGCACATTAATGTAAACAAATGGCTATCATCCACGCCACGAATACTACGAATCTTGGTTTGCGCCTCTTTAAAGCCAAGCGCGCAACCCAAGGCATAGCTTGAATCGGTGGGATAAGCAATCACACCGCCGTTTTGCAAAATATCCACCGCTTGTTTCACCAAGCGTGTTTGTGGATTTTCTGCATGAATCACAAAATACTGGGCCATAAGGATTGCGTGTAAGAATATCCGCCAAGCACTTGCCGCTAAGCGTTAAGTAACCGCGCCTCTTCCCAATCTTGCCAAACCGGCACACAACCATGCGGCAAATCAGGCAGGTAGCCCATTTCCATATAAGACAAGCCCGGACCATGATAATCCGAACCTTGCGAGGCTTTTAAACTAAAACGATGGGCAATTTTTGCAAACTGATCATATTGCGGCGGCGTGTGGCTGCCTGTGACGACTTCAATCGCGTCGCCGCCATATCCTCTGAACTCATGCATAAGCAAGTGCATGTTCACAAACCCTAAGTCATAGCGGCCTGGGTGTGCAATCACAGCAAAGCCTCCACTTTGTTTGATGAGCGTGACAGCCTCTTCTAAACTCATCCATTGGTGTTCTACAAAGCCGGGCTTACCTTTGACTAGATATTTTTTAAATACAGTTTTTACATTTTTTGCGTGACCCGCTTGCACCAAAAACTGTGCAAAATGGCTGCGCGTCATAATGCTTTGTTTGGCAAAGGATTTTGCGCCTTCGTAAGCATCGGCAATCCCCACTTTTGCCAACCCTGCCGCAATTTCTCGGGCACGCCCATCGCGTGCATCACGCACGCCTGCCAGCGCATTTTTAAGGGCCTGATTATCCGCATCCACCTTTAAACCAACGATATGCAAGGTACGGCGCTTCCAAGTCACGGAGATTTCCACCCCATTCACAAAGGCAATGCCATGACGTTTGGCCGCTTCTCTGGCAATGGCCAATCCACCTAAATCATCATGGTCAGTCAAGCCAAGCACTTTAACCCCGCGCGCAGCGGCGTGCGCTACCAACTCTTCTGGTGGAAGCAAGCCATCCGAAATGGTTGAATGGCAATGCAAATCAATTAATGCGGCCATAATCTCATAAGTATTTTGCAATCAAGCAGAAATCATAGCAAAATACAGGGATTACCGATAGCGCAACCAAAGTTGAGCCCCATCCAATATCAACGTATTTTGAAGTGTATTCATGAAAATTTTTTTTGATTTACTCCCCGTCATTTTGTTTTTTGTGGCTTATAAGCTGTTTGATATCTATGTCGCCACCGCAGTCGCCATCGGCACCACCATCGCGCTTATTTTGTGGAGCAAACTAGTATTCAAAACCGTAGATAAAGCGCTTCTCATCAACGGCGCGATCATTTCCATACTCGGCGGCATCACTTTATTGCTGCATGACAAGACCTATATTATGTGGAAACCCACCGCGCTTTATTGGATAGGCGCTTTAGTCTTGTTTGTTTCGAATCAGTTTTTTAACAAAAACTTGATTCAACAAATGATGCACAAAGTATTAAACCCACCAGCCACTGTTTGGCACAAACTCAATTGGGTGTGGATTCTGTTTTTGGTGGTATTAGGCATACTTAATTTATATGTTGCGTTTCACTTTACCGAAAATGCTTGGGTCAATTTCAAACTCTTCGGCGTCACCTCACTGATGTTTGCTTTTATGATTGGTCAAACCTTGGTGCTGAAAGCCTATTTGGTTAACCCGAATCATGAAGACCCGAATCAGAAAGATGGAGAGTAATATGTGGTACGCAATTGTGGCTGAGGACACCCCCAACAGCCTGGATAAACGCTTAAAAGCCAGGCCAGCGCATTTAGCACGGCTCACCGAATTACAAAACACCGGTCGTCTGCTATTGGCCGGCCCTTTTCCCGCTATTGATAGCATTGACCCGGGACCCGCGGGTTACACCGGCAGCTTAATCATTGCAGAGTTCGATGATATAGAAGCAGCACAAGCATGGGCTGATGCGGATCCTTTTGTCACAGAACAGGTCTATGCCAGTGTTAAAGTATCACCTTTTAGAAAAACGCTACCATAAACCATGCACCTGATAGAAGAAATCAAATCCAGATTGAACAATTTGGAACCCAGCCTACTCGAACTTACTGACCAAAGCGATTTGCACAAAGGACATGCTGGAAATACGGGGGGTGGACACTTTCAACTAAAAATCGTAAGCTCCCACTTTTCGAATCAATCACAGATCGTGCGTCACAGAATGGTGTATCAAGCAATCAATGATTTAATTCCGCATAAAATTCATGCAATTAGCATACTTGCAATTTCACCAAGCGACCCCATAACAACAATGTCTAACTAATCAAGACTTTACTTTTACCCTGAGGACCTCTCATGAACATCAAACACATTTTAGTTACCACTGCCGCACTTTCCACGCTAGCACTGGCACTACCAACACTGGCTGCGGACCCTGCAACGGTCAACGGCAAACCCATCAAACAAGTATGGGTAGATTACATATTAAAAGATGCGGAAGCACGTGGCCAAAAACCAAATGACAACATGAAGAATGCAGTCATTAACGAGCTAGTAGGTTCTGAGTTGGCTTACCAAGAAGCGCAAAAACTAGGCATTGATAAACAAGCTGACTTTATTGCTAACGAAGAACTGGCACGTCGTAAATTGCTGGTAAATGCTTTTCTTGCTGACTTTATGAAGAAAAATCCTGTGTCTGAAGCCGAGAAAAAAGAAGCCTACGAGCAATACAAAAAAGAGTTGGGTGATAAAGAATATAACGCACGTCATATCTTGGTGAAAACAGAAGCCGAAGCCAATGATGTGTTAGCACAACTTAAAAAAGGTACGGATTTTGCCAAATTAGCCAAAGAGAAATCACTGGACCCTGGCTCTAAAGAAAAAGGTGGCGATTTAGGTTGGTTCTCTCCAGCAGGCATGGTGAAACCATTCAGCGATGCAGTGATTGCACTTAAAAAAGGTGAGTTGACAACAGCGCCAGTACAAACACAATTTGGCTGGCACGTAATTAAAATGGTAGACACCCGCGCAACACAAGTGCCACCGTACGACAAAGTAAAAGAAGGTTTAGAGCGTACTTTGCAACAACGTAAGCTGGAAAAAATGATGCTGGGCCTGAAAGACAAAGCAAAAATTGAAGTGGCTGGCGCTAGCACTGGTGCGAAAAAATAAAACCCGTACTACGGCACTTACCATCAAAAAAGCCTGCACCTGCAGGCTTTTTTATTTTCCGTATCCCATGAATTTATGCCATAATTAAGAACTATTATCATTTAGATTATTCATAATCCGTATGACCGTTTTAAGCCAATTAATCCCGGGCCAACAAGGCACCATCCATGCGATTCATGCCGAGCAAGCGCTATACCAACGGCTTAACGCGTTAGGATTTCGTATTGGCAAACAGATTGCGCTGATTCGTCGCGCAAGCTTTAACGGTCCGCTCCATGTGCGTATTGGTGCAACAGATATCATCTTGCGTGAGTCCGAAGCACAACGTATCCAACTTGATCTAGCTTAAGCACACCTCATGAAACGTATTGCACTACTGGGCATGCCCAATACTGGGAAATCCACATTATTTAATCGCTTAAGTGGCGCATCAGCACGCGTGGGCAACTGGCCTGGCATTACTGTTGATTTAATGAGTGCAAAAATCTTGCTAGGCGGACACATTGCTGAGCTGATTGATTTGCCCGGCTTATACGATTTACATGGCTTCTCAGATGATGAGCAAGTGGTCCGCCATTTTTTAAGCAATCACACTGTAGATCTGGTCATGATTGTGCTCAACAGCTCGCAGATTGACCGACAACTATCGCTGGCATTACAAATTAAGCAGCTTGGCCTACCCACATTACTCTTGCTTAACATGCAAGATGAGGCCAAGCGCGCCGGCATTACCATTGATACAGTAACGATGGCGGCACAATTAGGGTTTCCCGTCCAAACCATTAGCGCTAAATACGGTGATGGCTGCCCACAAGCCCTACAGGCTGCCGCACTGGTGCTGAACACCCCGGTCAGCACCATGCCATCACCCGCACATGTGGCGCAATTGCTCGAAGTCGATACTCAGATTGAGCAAACCATGCATAACATCGTCAAACATGCCGTGCAAATGCCCACCCAGCTGAACGATGAAACCACTGACCGTATTGACCGTGTATTGCTACACCCATGGTTGGGCTTACCGCTATTTTTTCTGGCTATGTTTTTGTTGTTTCAATTTATTTTTACCGCAGGCAAACCGTTACAAGATGGCATGGCTTGGTTGCTGGAATTATTCAGAACGACAGCCTTAGAACCTGTATTCGCCAGCTTACCTGCTTGGCTCAATGGATTGCTGCTGGATGGCATTTATAACGGCATCGGCACCGTAGCCGCATTTGTGCCCATCATTGTGCTGTTCTTTTTAGTAATGAGCATGGTGGAAGATAGCGGCTACTTATCTCGCGCCGCATTTTTAATGGACACTTTAATGGCCAAAATGGGTTTGGATGGCCGCGGTTTTGTCATGGTGCTGATGGGTTTTGGTTGTAACGTTCCTGCACTAATGGGCACGCGCGTGATGCGTAGCCGCCCGATGCGCCTACTCACCATGTTGGTGATCCCGCTCTCATTGTGTTCTGCACGCTTACAAGTATTCTTGTTTATGATTGCGACATTATTTGCCGCAAGCCAAGCCGCTTACATCATGTTTGCACTGTATATGGTGAGCTTCTTTACCATATTCTTAACCGCCATCTTGTTTAAACACCAATACAAAAGTACCGAGCCATTTATCTTAGAGCTGCCGCCTTATCGCTTTCCAACCCCGCGCCAAATCTGGCTACGTGGCTGGCAAGAAGTGAAGCACTTTTTAAGTCGCGCCACCAAATTTATTATTATTGGCGTGGTATTGGTTTGGTTGCTCACGCACTATCCAACCAATGTCGCTCCTGCCAGCAGTGCTACTTGGGCAGGCCAAATCGGACAACTATTCGCCCCTGTGCTTAATCCGATTGGCATTGATACACAGCTAGCGATTGCGCTTATTTTTGGCTTCGTAGCCAAAGAGATTGTGGTGGGCTCGCTTGCCGTGATTTATGGCTTGCAAGGCGACGCGCTCAGCCAGCAAATTGCGATGAACATTGACTGGGTGCAAGGCATGAGCTTTATGCTGTTCACCCTGATCTACACCCCTTGTTTATCGACTATCGCCACCATGAAAAGTGAATCAAAAAGTAGTGGATTCATGTGGTTATCCATTGTGTGGTCGCTGGCACTCGCATGGCTCATCAGCTTTATCTTTTACCAAGGCGCCCGCGCACTCGGGCTATAGCAAGCAACAGCAAGGTTAGCACTACCCATATGGGGCTACTGCCATAGACCAAAAGCGCTTAGCAGGACATCGATTTTTTGCTAGTATGTAAATTCAAAATTAACAATTAGAAATGACTGCTCATGTCCGCTGCTTCAGATGACGCATCTCAACGTATTGCCATTGTATTATCGACCTATAACGGTGAAGCCTATATTGCCGCACAGCTGGATTCGCTGATTGCGCAGACGTATCAAAACTGGCGCTGTTATATTCGGGATGACGGCTCAAAAGATGAATCCACCACCATCGTCAAACGCTATGTTGCCCAAGATCCTCGTTTTATTTTTCTGGAAGATCAGCTAGGTAATTTGGGCGTGGTGCAAGCCTATTTTCACTTATTCAACAAAGTCGATGAGCCCTATATTGCTGCGTGCGATCAAGATGACGTATGGTTTCCAAAGAAATTGGAACGCAGCTTACGCTTATTGCAATCCATCGAAACCGTAAAAAAAATACCAGCACTCGTCCACACCGATTCTGCTTTTGTGGATAGCCAACTTAATAGCATACGCGATCAATTCATTGGAAGACGCGGCCTCAAAACCGGGCTAAACGGCATCATCATCGCCAACAGTGTGCAAGGTGGCTCCACGCTATTCAATCGCGCATTGAATAACGAATCCAGAAAAATTAGCGCAAAACTACCTTACGACTACCATTTGGGGATGATTGCGGAACTGACCGGCGCACGCGGATTTATCTCTGACAATCTACTGTATTACCGTCAACATAACTCCAGCTCAATTGCACGTAACGACGCCAAATTACAGGATAGTGAATCTTCTGATATCAGCCCAACTTTACAGGTGAGTTTAAACAACTATCGCCATGTTAAAAAAGACTTTAGTGCGCTTGATTGGACAAGTATTGCAAAGAAACAGGTCGCGGAATATCTTTACCTGTTTGAAGGTAACAGCAAGCTCAAAAAACTATATATTCTGTTCAAAAATAGATACGCATTTTATCGGCGTAAAGACTTACTCAGTTTGATTGTATTGATACTCAAGCACAAAAATCTACTTGGCTTTGTCGGTAACAACTAGCTAGCGGCGCTTCAGCCAACGGTTGTTGCGCTGGCATGCTTATCGATGATTTTCAGCAGTGTGTGTGGTGCTGCTTTCTGCTAAAATAATGGTTGTAAATCATCAATCCAGTTAAATACTTACATTCATGTCCAGCACCCAATCAAGCACCTCCTGTTTAAGTCTGCGTGGCAGCGCTGCGCTATCACAATTTCGCCTCGAAAAACTTTACGCAACCCTTAAGCAATCTGTCCCAAGCATTCAACATCTCTATACCGAATTTGTGCACTTTGCCTTTAGTGACAATGCATTATCGGCCAGCGACCAAAGTACACTGAAAGAAATTTTAACCTACGGCCCGGCGACCACCACCGAAACACCTGCCGGTGAATTATTTTTGGTCATCCCGCGTATCGGCACTATTTCGCCTTGGGCATCACGTGCTACAGACATTGCTAACAATTGTGGACTGGACAATATTTTACGGCTTGAACGCGGCATTGCGTATTATGTGACCACCCAAAACGGTCAACCATTAAGCGATGCTGAAAAAGCCGCATTCAAAGCAGCGATTCATGACCGCATGACAGAAACTGTGGTAAGCCAGTTACAAGACGCAGAAAAGCTATATCACCACGCAGCACCAAAACCATTAAATACGATTGATATTTTACATGGCGGCAAACCTGCGCTAGAGGCAGCCAATAACGAGATGGGTTTAGCGCTATCGCCAGATGAGGTAGATTATCTCTTAGAAAATTATCAAAAAATGGGGCGCAACCCGACAGATGTCGAGCTGATGATGTTTGCACAGGCGAACTCTGAGCACTGCCGTCACAAAATATTCAATGCAGACTGGGTGATTGACGGTGTACAGCAAGAAATCTCACTGTTTGGCATGATCCGCAACACGCACAAGCTCAATCCGGGCAGTACGGTGGTTGCCTACTCAGACAACTCATCTATTGTGGCTGGCCAAAAAACTCAACGTTTCTACCCAAGCCAATCTGGCGAATACCGTTTTGTAGAAGATGATATGCACTACTTGATGAAAGTAGAAACGCATAACCACCCTACTGCCATTTCTCCATTTGCTGGCGCTGCCACTGGTGCAGGTGGCGAGATTCGAGATGAAGGTGCGACAGGCATCGGCTCCAAACCAAAAGCCGGACTGACCGGATTCTCTGTGTCTAACCTCAACTTGCCTGATCTCAAACAGCCTTGGGAAAAACCTTACGGCAAACCCAGCCGCATTGCTACCCCGCTACAAATCATGATAGACGGCCCATTGGGTGGCGCCGCTTACAACAATGAATTTGGCCGCCCCAATATTGCCGGCTATTTCCGCACCTTTGAGCTTGAAGCACAAGATGCACAAGGTAATGCCGAAGTGCGTGGTTATCACAAGCCCATTATGTTAGCAGGTGGTGTAGGCAATATTTCTGACCAGCACGCATTCAAAGATGCTATTCCACCTGGTGCGGCACTGATTCAACTGGGCGGCCCGGCCATGCTGATTGGCTTAGGCGGCGGCGCAGCATCTAGCATGGATACCGGTGCAAATACTGAAAATCTGGATTTCGATTCGGTACAGCGTGGTAATCCGGAATTACAACGCCGTGCGCAAGAAGTCATCGACCGTTGCTGGCAACTGGGCAATCAAAACCCTATTGTGAGTATTCATGACGTGGGGGCAGGCGGTATCTCAAATGCATTTCCGGAGTTAGTCAACGACGCCAAAGTGGGTGCTGTATTCCAACTACGCAATGTCAATAACGAAGAACCCGGTATGAGCCCACGCGAACTGTGGAGCAATGAAGCGCAAGAGCGTTATGTCATGGCCGTAGCCAAAGAAAACTTGGCGTTGTTTGAAGACATTTGCGCCCGTGAGCGTTGCCCATTTGCGATTGTCGGCATTGCGACCGAAGCACGTCACTTGACGGTGGAAGACAGCCACTTTGCCAATAAGCCGGTGGACATGGAACTCTCTGTACTGCTGGGCAAGCCACCTAAAATGACACGTGATGTCAAGAGCGCCCCCAAACAATTAACAGCATTCGATACTAGCAAGATTGATTTGAAAGAGGCAGCCGCACGCGTGCTACGCTTACCCGGCGTGGCAGATAAAACATTCCTGATTACCATCGGTGACCGCTCTGTGACAGGTCTGATTGCACGTGACCAAATGGTCGGACCTTGGCAAGTGCCAGTAGCCGATGTGGCAGTCACCTTGGCTGGCTATCAAACCAATGTGGGTGAAGCGTTTGCCATTGGTGAAAAAGCACCGATTGCACTGATCGACGCACCAGCCTCTGGCCGCATGGCGATTGGTGAGGCCATCACCAATATTGCTGCCAGCTGGATCAGCGATATCGGCAATTTAAAACTGTCTGCCAATTGGATGGCGCCTGCAGGTCATGCCGGCGAAGATGCAGCCTTGTTTAACACAGTGAAAGCAGTGGGCATGGAATTGTGTCCAGCCTTGGGCATCAGCATCCCAGTTGGCAAAGACTCGATGAGTATGAAAACGGTTTGGGAAGAAGATGGCGCTAAGAAAGCAGTCACCTCGCCTATCTCGCTTGTGATTTCTGCCTTTGCCAATACGCAAGATGTGCGCAAGACATTGACGCCGCAATTGCGTACAAGCGTTGATAATAAACAGCTAGGTGACACATCACTGATCTTAATTGATTTAGGCAATGGTAAAAACCGCATGGGTGGCTCTTCACTTGCGCAGGTATACAGCCAATTGGGCGACCAAGCACCTGATGTAGACAACCCAGCGCAACTCAAACAGTTCTTTACACAAATCCAAGCACTCAATACGGACAACAAACTGCTGGCTTATCATGACCGTAGTGATGGCGGCTTGTTTGCTACACTCACTGAAATGGCCTTTGCTGGTCACTGTGGTATTGATGTGGATTTAAATACGCTACAAGGCGATGCCATCAGCGCATTGTTTAACGAGGAGTTGGGTGCTGTGTTGCAAGTGCGTGCCAGTGATGCATCTGCGATTCTGGCGCAATTGAACAATGCACTTGGCCATTGCGCGCACCTGATTGGCACTGTGAACAATGGACATCAAATTCACATCAGTAAAGACCAAGTACAGTTTGCAGATAGCCGTGTAAACCTGCATCGCGCATGGTCAGAAACCACGTACCACATGCAAAGCCTGCGTGATAATCCTGCTTGTGCTCAGCAAGAGTATGACCGCATTCTGAATGAAGCGGATGCTGGCATGCACGCACACCTGACCTTTAATATGCAAGAAGATATTGCCGCGCCTTATATCAATACGGGTGCTCGCCCTAACATGGCAGTATTACGTGAGCAAGGCGTTAATGGCCAGACCGAAATGGCTGCTGCGTTTGATCGTGCTGGCTTTAACAGCATTGATGTCCACATGAGTGACGTGATTGCAGGGCGTGTCTCACTCAAAGACTTTGCGGGCCTAGTCGCTTGTGGCGGGTTTAGTTATGGTGATGTATTAGGGGCTGGCGAAGGCTGGGCAAAATCCATTCTATTCAATGCACGTGCACGCGATGAGTTCAGCGCGTTTTTTAGCCGCCAAGATTCATTTGCACTGGGCGTATGTAACGGCTGCCAAATGATGAGTAATTTGCACAGCATTATTCCGGGTAGCGCGCACTGGCCGCATTTTGTGCGCAACAAATCCGAACAATTTGAAGCACGCTTTGCCATGGTGGAAGTGCTGGAATCACCATCTATGTTTTTTAATGGCATGGCCGGCAGCCGCATGCCAATTGCAGTAGCACATGGCGAAGGCTTTACGGAATTTTCTGACAAAAGCGCTGTCACAACAGTGCTTAATGAAAAGTTAGCGACGATGCGGTTTATCGACCATGCGTCAACGCCAACTGAAGTGTATCCGTTTAACCCAAATGGATCGCCTCAGGGTTTAACAGGGTTTACCACCACAGATGGGCGTTTTAGTATTATGATGCCTCATCCTGAAAGGGTGTTTAGGGCGGTGCAGCATTCATGGCGACCAGATGATTGGCAAGAAGACGGTCCTTGGATGCGTATGTTCCGGAATGCAAGAAAATTTATTGCTTGATGCAATCAAGCGCCATAAAAAAAGAAGGTTTGGAGATAATAAGTATGAACATGATTAAAGCGTTATTTGCAGTGGTAGCTATTGCTTTTTCTCTCAATAGCTTTGCACTGACCGATGAAGAGTACATGGAATTTACGCAAGCACTGGGCGATGGCAATACCAAGGTCGTTAAAAAATATGTGGAAGCGGATCCAAAACTGGTGAACGAAAAGTTCTTTGCTTGGGAGCCATTACAAATGGCAGCAACTAAGGGCAAATTAGAAACTGTGAAATACCTAGTTGAAAAAGGCGCGGACTTAAATTATGCACATCCAGCCAGCAAAATGACAGCTTTTCACTTAGCTGCATTTGATGGTTACGAAGATGTGGTGAAATACTTGGCTGCAAAAGGTGCCGACGTGAACATTAAAATGAAGGGTGACGTATCACTCATTCGCGTAATGAAAGATGAAGGTCCACGCGCTGAAAACATGGTGAAGTTACTCACCTCATTAGGCGTGAGCGAAGAAGGCTGCCAAGACAAATGTTTCTAGTCTAATCTTGTGATGACTATAGTGACATTGGTCACTATACAAATCTGTAAAAGGCTTTATGATGGTATTTTCAATAATTGATGTTGCCATGATTAAAGCCTTTTTTATTGCCCTTTGTTTATTAATCCCCACAGGGGCAATGTCTGCAGAGACTGTGCAACCAACACCCAATACAGTCCAACAATCGCATATTCGGGTACTAGCAGCATCCTGTGCAGCCTGCCACGGCACACAAGGTAACAGCGTAGGCATCACCCCCAGTCTAGCCGGGCTGGATGCTGGTTACTTTGTTGCGCAAATGCTGGCATTTAAACAAGGTGAACGTAGCTCTACTGTGATGCACCATCACGCAAAAGGCCTCAATGTAGATGAAATTAATGCACTCGCCACTTACTTTTCCGAGCAAAAACGTCATACCAGCATCTCTCCAATCCCGCAGCAACTGAAAGATACGCATGGACGATAATTCAATGGAAAATACAACCATCAATCGCCCACGTCGCCGCTTAATAAAAGCAGCTGCTTACACCAGTGCACTAATTGTTTCCAATACCAGTTTCGCGCGTGCCAGCAAGCCACCGTTGGGTCGAGTCGTGATTATTGGTGGTGGCTATGCAGGGACGACTGCGGCAAAATACATTCGTATGTGGAGCATGGGCAATATTGAAACTGTCGTGATCGAACAATCTAGTCAATTTGTGTCTTGCCCGCTCAGCAACTTGGTACTAGGTGGCAGCAAATCCATTCATGATTTAACTTTTGGTTATGATTTGGTCAAAAAAAATCACGGCATTCAGTGGGTCAATGACACAGTCACCAGTATTGATGCTGACAAAAAACGTGTACGCATGGCGCGAGATGAACTGAGCTATGACAGACTGGTGATTGCTCCCGGTGTTGATGTCAATTATGAAAAAATCCCCAATTTAGCCAGTGCGGAAGCGCAAGCGCTTATCCCGCATGCTTGGAAAGCAGGCTGGCAAACAGTCAACTTACGCGCGCAGTTAGAAGCCATGCCGGATGGCGGTGTATTTGTGATGACCATCCCAAAAGCACCCTACCGCTGCCCACCTGGTCCTTATGAACGCGCATGCCAAGTCGCCAGTTACTTTAAAGCCCATAAACCCAAAAGCAAAGTGATTGTGCTGGATGCCAATCCTGAAATCACCTCTAAAAAAGGGTTGTTTAATCAAGCATTTATGCAAACTTATGCGGGCATAGTCGATTACAGACCTAACAATGACATTGTATCTGTGGATGTAGCGCATAAAACAGTGACCACCGAGTTTGAGCAAGTCAAAGCCGATGTACTGAATGTGATTCCGCCGCAGCGCGCGGGCAAAGTAGCACAAAGTATCGGGCTGAATAATGTAGATCAGCGTTGGTGCGAAGTGGACTTTTTAAGTTATGCATCTACACTACATTCAGATATCCATGTCATTGGCGATAGCGTGTCTGCCGGATTACCCAAATCCGCACATATGGCTACCTCTCAGGCACGGGTATGCGCTGCAGCCGTTGTTGCGCTGATGAGCGGAGATCAGCCGGACCCAACGCCAGTGTTTGCCAACACGTGCTATAGCTTTATTGATGACCGTCAGGCAGTCCACGTTGCGCATGTGTATCGATACGATGCTGCGAAAAAAATCATGGTACCGGCAGAAGGTGGTGGCGTGTCTACGGCCCCATCTGATCAAGAAGGCCAGTATGCGTTTGCTTGGGCCAATAATATTTGGTCCGACGTGCTGACTTGATTGGGTTGTCGCATGTATGCCACTAAATCATTTCACTAAATAAAGGTGAGCAATGAAAGCCATTAAATGGACCAGTTTTGTGTTATTCGGGCTGTTTATCGGCATGTATTGGGCTTGCTATGCGCGCGATACTGCGCCTAAACCAGATATGAGTGCGCTTAAATTGCCCGCTGGTTTCTCTATCCAGATTTACAGCAAACTTGGCGGTCAGTATGGCCAACCACGCATGATGACCTTTGATGCCCAAGGCAATCTTTATGTAGCTTCGCCTACTAGCGGTCAAATTTTGATGCTGCATGATAGCAATGGTGATGGCCTCGCCGAACCACCCATCATTATTGCCCGTCAGCTTAACGCACCAAACAGCCTGACATTTGTACAAGATGCCATGTTGGTTTCTAATCAAGACGGGATTGTGAAACTCACAAAAACCAGTAACGGCTGGTCTGCGCCACAGCCTTTTATCTCTGGGCTAGCAGATGGCGGGCATACACTCAAAACGGTACGACTCGGTCCTGATGGCTTTTTATATCTCAACGTAGGCTCCACTTGTAATGTCTGTAATGAACAAGAGGCTACACGCGCAACGATTCTGCGCTATACCACAGAGGGAAAACCGGCGGGTCACCTCATCACAGTTGGTAAACATGCACCCAGCGCCATTTGGGCAAGCGGATTAAGAAACAGCCAAGGTTTTGCGTGGCACCCGGTGACGGGTGCATTTTATGCCACCAATGAAGGTGCCGATAACCGCTCCGATACCGCACGTGGACGCGTGAATGATGAGATACCCCCTGAACACTTAAACATCATTGTGGGCGGAAAACATTATGGATGGCCACATTGCTGGGGCAATCCTGGCAATTTAACGCAGATGGTAGAAGACCCTAACTTTACTGCGCCTAGTCAATTTTGCACAGAAGCGACCCCGCCCGTAGCAACTTTTGTTTCTCACTCAACACCGATTGGCATTACCTTTTTAAACAAAAGCCAATTTCCAGTTGAATACCAATCCGATGCGATTGTTGCATTACATGGTTCATGGAATCGTAAACAGCCCAGTGGTTATGCGCTGGTACGTGTAAAATTTAAAGACAATCAACCCATAGGCGTAGAGGACTTTGTATCTGGCTGGCTAAATGGGCAGAATGCTTGGGGCAGGCCGGTAGATGTGGCTGTGGGAACGGATGGCGCACTGTATGTGTCTGATGATCGTACGGGATATATTTATAAAATCAGCTATCAAGCAGATAAGAAAAAATAACAGGCTCTTACTAGGGGCATTTACTCAGAAAGCTTTAACATGAAACTATTATTGACGTTGTTCTCTACCCTGCTCGCATCCTCTTGGGCGTTGGCAGATACCACCCTGATTCCGGGGAATATTGCAGTGCATATCGCCCAAGTGCATTACGAGCATCCTGTACGTATCCTGCACCCTTATTTGGATGTATGGCATATGAAAGGCCCGTTGGCACAAAAAGCGGCCACCAGTACGCTCAACAAATATTTTTCTAACGCACAGTGGTGTGACAAAGCCCATGATGCGTCTGTCGTATTGTTGTTAGAGCCACATATGTTCTACAACCCGCAGATGCAAGTGTTTCATGGCGAAATCATTGCCAAAGTATTCACGCAAACTGGTGGTATCGGCAATATAGAGCCGGCAATTGTGCGCATCAAAAAACAGGCAGAACAAAATGGCAGCCTGACTGTGAAACCTGATTTTTACATGGAAAAAGCTTACGTCAAAGCCATGGAAAAAGTGATTGCAGAACTGAAAAAAAATCAGCTGTTTATCAATGCACTAAATGTAAAAATGGCCAAGAATGTGGAAACCATTTGCCCTGCGCTAGATGAGCTCCCAATCAGCAAACTATACTACTAACACTCTTTTTCAACACACTGGCAGGAAATCTATGAAAAATATAACACTCATTGTTGCACTATTGGCTGCATTCAATGTTCAAGCAAAAGAGCCTATCCCTACCAAAATCACTGGACTCAAAACACCAGAATCTGTCGTACAAGATAAAGATGGCACCATTTACATCTCAGAAATCGGCGAGTTTGGTAAAGACGGTGACGGACAAATCACCAAGGTTGATAAAAAAGGCAATATCACGGTGTTTGCCAAAGGCATGGATGACCCCAAAGGGATCGTGCTGGTAGGCAAAACGCTTTATGTGGCTGACAACACAAGAGTGTTAGAAGTAAATATGGATGGCACATGGCAGGTATATGCAGCCAAAGCCGCATTCCCTAGTACGCCGGTGTTCCTCAACGATATCGAAGCTGACAAACTAGGCAACCTGTATGTGAGCGATAGCGGTACACTCAAAGATGGCGGTCAGATATTTAAAATTGCTAAAGGGGGCGTGGTGACTGTGATCGCCGATAGCAAAAGTCCCGAAATACTCGCCCCAAATGGCTTGCTATTCGAAGGTCGCAATCAGTTACTTTCTGTCGATTTTGAATCCGGCATTTTGTACCGCATCAACTTAGGGAACGGTGCGATTTCCAAAGTGGCCGATGGTTTTGGCGGTGGAGATGGCTTGATTAAAACCAAATCAGGCAAGATATTCATCAGCGATTGGAAAAATGGTGTGATTAATCAACTGAGTGGTGGCAAAGCCAGACTATTCAAGAACGGCCTCACCAGCTCTGCCGATATGGTGTTAAGTGCTAATGGGGAATATTTACTAGTGCCGTTGATGAAAGTGGGCGAGCTAGTGTTTATTCCATTAGGTGAACCTAAACTAGAAGAGACTAAACCGGCAGAAACCAAATAAGTATTTACAAGTTTCTCACACAAAAAAAGCCATGCAGATTGCATGGCTTTTTTCTTTGGCTCTACTTTTTTGAGGGGAAATAAAAAAGTAAAGTTACTTGGCTGCAGGAGCAGGGGCTGGTGCCACAGTGCTCTTAGTTGCATGAGGGTGTTTAGTGTGGTGCTTGCCAGCGGCAAATGCATTGGCTGACAACGCCACCATCACCGTTAATATGACTAAAGAAATCTTTTTCATGGCTATCTCCTATGTAATTCAATACTAATCATTCAATATTGTTTTAATGGTTTATTTGGTGGTTACGCTTGCGGCTTCCTTTTTGGCTTCTTGCTTCAAAAGTTTTGCTTTCTTGGCAGGCGCAGCTGTGTGTTTCACGGATTCCGCTTTATTGCTAACGCTCTCAGCTTTAGGCGCATCTGCCGCATAAGCGCCCACCGCAAATAAACCTGCTAACATGGCTAATAAAATTTTGTTCATCGTCATAATCCTCTATAAAATTAAATGATGTTAATGTGGTCTCATCACGGACACGTTCTGCTCAATTAACTTGTTCGCCGAACCCACAATAGCCAATATACGCAGACATACTTACACCAAACTTACAAAGCTAAATTTAAATTATGAGAATATTAATTGCCGAGGATGATGCCGTATTGGCCAACGGAATCGTGCGCATACTGGAGCAGGCAAACCATGCGATAGACCATGTGAGCAATGGTGCACAAGCCCATTTAATGCTGCAAGAATCCGTATATGACTTGGTGATTTTGGATTTGGGCCTACCCAAAATGGATGGCCTGGAGGTGCTTGGCAAGTTAAGACAAGCCGGCAACAAAGTGTCTGTGTTGATACTGACTGCACGTGATGCCATTGAAAGCCGCGTAAAGGGTTTGGACTTGGGGGCGGACGACTATATGACCAAACCGTTTCACCTAGATGAGTTTGAGGCGCGTGTACGTGCGCTTATCCGGCGTGGACAGCTTGGCAGTAACTTGCCGTTGAAATGCGCCAATCTGACATTGGATGTCGCCGGAAAGTTAGCGATGTATCTGGAGCACCCACTTGGGCTCTCGGCCAGAGAGTTTGCACTGCTCGAGGCGTTAATGTTACGCATGAACAAAGTGGTCAACAAAGAGCAGCTATTAGAAGCTTTATGTAATTGGGATACAGAGATTGGTGACAATGCCATTGAGGTTTACATTCATCGTCTACGTAAAAAAATCGAGCCCGCAGGTGCGCGTGTTCGTACCATTCGCGGTCTGGGCTATTTGTTAGAGGCAGAATCCAGTGACTGAACCCATTCACTCGCACACAGCAAGATCGCTCAAGCAACAGCTACTGGTATGGGTGCTGATCCCTTTATTTGTACTACTGATTGTCAGCGCTATCTTTTCGTATTACCGTGCCCTGCATTATGCCAACTTAGCCTATGACCGCTCGTTGTTCCGTGCCGCATTGGCACTGGCCGATCAGGTTGAGGTGCATGAGTCACAGATATTGATTAACTTGCCGCAAGTGGCAAAGGATTTATTAAATTACGATAAAGATGATGTGATTTATTATCGTGTTTCTGCCCCCAATGGCACCTTAGTACTGGGCGAGGACGCACTGCCCTTACCAAAAATACTACCACCGGCCTCCGCACATGCGTATTACGATGACCAATTTAACGACCAATCGGTACGCGTCGTTGCCTTTGCGCTACCCATTGTGGATGCGCAGATTCAAGGCAATATCATGGTACAAGTGGCGGAAACGCGTACCAAAAGAGAAATCATGGTGACAGAAATTGTGGAAGAAATGATTATTCCACAGCTCTTGATTCTGCTACTGGCCGCAGGGTTGATCTTTATTGGTATCAAACGCGGGCTATTGCCATTGCAGCGCATTCAGGCGGCCATCAACCAGCGCTCGCATACCGATCTCAGTGAGCTCAATACCGCAGATGCCCCTACCGAGATTCAGCCTTTGCTACAAGCCATGAATAATTTGATTCTGCGCGTACGTGCCGTGGTGGAATTGCAGCAGCAATTTATTGCCGATGCCTCACATCAGCTACGCACCCCTATTGCGGGCTTGCAAACACAAGCAGAACTGGCCTTACGCGAAAAAACTTCCGGTAAGGTGCATGAAACGCTAACGATGATTCTGAGTAGCTCAGCACGTTTATCCCACCTGCTCCACCGCATGCTATCCATGGCCTCGGTCGATTCTGCTTCTGGACGCGAGCCCAAAATGCGTGTTGTGCACTTGGCTACACTCGCGACCGAAGTCACCAGCCAGTTTGTGAATACGGCACGACATCAAGGTTTAGATTTGGGGCTGGATATCCAGCTAGCACATGCCACACTATGGGGCGATGATTTGATGCTACGGGAGATGCTGTCAAACCTGATTGATAACGCAATATGCTATACCCCTGCCCCGGGCGTGATTACCGTAGTGATTCAGGGGGATGCACACTCGATACAACTAAGCGTAATGGATGACGGCATTGGCATTCCGGAGCATGAGCGTGAACGGGTATTTGAACGATTTCACCGTTTGCACGATAATCAGGGCCAAGGCTGCGGGCTGGGCTTGGCCATCGTTAATGAAATTGTACAAGCGCATCATGCCACCATTGAAATTAAAGACGGACTTACGCGCACGCAGTCGTCACAAACAGGCACTTGTGTCACCGTCACTTTTTTAGCCTATGAAGAATAATTGCACATTAGACCCAATCGAGTTACGCCAAACTGCATTGAATTGGCTAACTGCACGCGATGCATCCCGCAAAGCAAACGGCGTACTGCTTTTACAAAAAACGTTTATTGCAGATGGGCTGAGCTTAGATATCGATCAATCGATCATCAATCGCGAGCCGATTCCAGGTCGTCCTGACAAACCGGAACTGGTATCACCGCTATCGGTACAAAAGCGCTCCATGCGCACAGTAGAAGGCCGTGCCGCATTGATTCACGCACTTGCCCACATTGAGTTCAACGCCATTAACCTTGCACTGGATGCGATTTGGCGATTTGCACAGATGCCAGAACAATACTACACGGACTGGCTTAAAGTCGCAGCAGAAGAGGCTTATCATTTTAGCCTGCTCAATCAGCACTTGCAGAGTATGGGCTATCAATATGGCGATTTTCTCGGCCATAACAGCCTGTGGGAGATGGTAGAACGCACACAAGACGATGTGCTGGCACGCATGGCACTCGTGCCCAGAACCATGGAAGCACGCGGCTTAGATGCCAGCCCGGCATTACGCAATAAATTGGCGCAGGCCGGTGATATGGCGGCTGCAGAAATATTGGATATTATCCTACGCGATGAGATTGGCCATGTGGCCATTGGCAATCATTGGTACAACTGGCTATGTGTGCAACGTGACTTAGCACCAATCGAAACATTTGAGAGGCTATGCCAACAATACCAAGCCCCCAAATTACGCCCACCCTTCAATATAGAAGCCAGACGCCTTGCTGGTTTTAGTGAAGATGAATTAGCGCTGCTTTGAGGTTAAGCGCTCAATAAATTAATCACGCCATCTAGCCCAGTATGATTTAAGGCATATGTTGCTTGTTGCTGTACCACCGGTTTGGCGTGATAAGCAATGCCAATGGCTGCCGCAGCCATCATTTTCAGGTCGTTCGCCCCATCGCCTATCGCAATGGTTTGCTCGGGTTTCAAGCCTAACTGGTCACGTAACTTCACCAGCTCATCCGCCTTACGTTGTGCATCAACAATATCGCCCAGAATATTGCCAGTGAGCTTACCGTCTACAATTTCCAATGTATTCGACACAGCGTAATCCAAGCCAAGTAGCTGTTTAACGTGGTTAGCAAAAAAAGTGAATCCACCCGACACCACCATGGTGCTAATGCGATGCGCTTTGCAAGCTGTAATCCACGCTTGTGCACCTGGATTCAGCTGTAATCGTTCTTCAATCACACGATGCAGCGCGCTTTCTGGTAAGCCTTTGAGCAATGCAACACGCTTTTTAAGGCTTGCCGCAAAATCTAGTTCACCGCGCATTGCGGCTTCAGTAATCTCCGCAATCTGCGGCTTAATGCCCATCATGTCAGCAATCTCATCAATACACTCAATGCTGATCAGCGTGGAATCCATGTCCATCACACATAAGCCAAACTGATTTAAGCGCTGCTGGTCTGGCACCACTGCGCAATCTAACAATTGCTCTGCACAAAAGCGTGCTACCTCAGCGGTATCTTGTTGCTGGATAGGTAAGTAATAGGCAAACTCACCCACTTGAATAAACTGTGTATGACCGCCGATGATGCGATGAATATGGGTGAGGTGCGACAAGGAAATCGCACGCCCTTGAACAACTAAACGCATGAGCAACTCGAATGATTTTAAAAACAAAATTATAGCAGTTCGTATTGGGATTCGTTTTAATGCACAGAATTAACCCTACTTTTTAATGGTGTTTACGAATTTATTTTTTAAGCCTTGAATGATATGCTGTGAATACGTTTATGCTGTAAATACGTTATTGTGTTTGACCTTTTATGGGAATTAAAATGAAAACAACCCCCCCCGCCAATCTCGCATGGCTCAACTTACCCAATTTACCATGGCCTTTAAAAGCGCTATTCACCGGTTATTTGTTAGTGATTGGTGTTGGCTTGTGTATGGCGGGGCTACAAATCATGCTCACCCATGGTATGGCCGATGGCAAAGTCGGCTTATCTAAAAATGACATTGTGTATAGCTACTACGGTGACCGCACCCACAGCAAGTTAGAGAGTAAATTAAACGGCTCCATGAAAGCCAATGCCCCGGATGCTGTACGTGCAGACATTATTCAATGGGTGAGAAAAGGTGCCCCTAAAGAAGCTTGGGATGCACATTACAAAGATGTATTTGCACAAAACTGTGTGGTCTGCCACAGCGCGTTGCCGGGCATTCCTAACTTTAAAAACTTTGAAGAAGTACAAAAAGTAGCGGCCACCAGCGAAGGGGCGACCATTCAAAGCTTAACGCGCGTTTCACATATTCACTTATTTGGTATTAGCTTTATTTTCTTTTTTATTGGCTTTATTTTTAGCTTTGCAGTGAATGTGCCTAAAGCACTCAAAGTCACGGCCATTGCGTTCCCGTTTGCCTTCTTAATTATCGACATCTTGTCCTGGTGGCTCACTAAGCTTTCACCTAATTTTGCTTGGCTTACCATTATTGGTGGTATCGGCTATAGTTTGGCGTCTAGCTATATGTGGTTTATCAGCATGTATCAGATGTATATTTTGTCCCGCAATGGCAAAGTGTACGGCAATGCTTGGGAACAAGATTTATAGAATGTTTTAAATGTTTGCCCACAAAAAAGCCATGCAGTTTGCGTGGCTTTTTTTATGCACATACCATCTTCGCCATCCACTACTGTAAGCAATGCGTAACAACGCAGCGGCAATGGCTTTTTTACTAGCGTCCATCCAGCTTTTGCGCGAAAATAGCGATTGAAAATAAATTAATCAAAAATCCACTTTTAAAATGAATTTACACGAATATCAAGCGAAGCAACTCCTACAACGTTACGGTCTCACTACCCCCATCGGACAAGTCGTGCAATCAGAGGAGGCAGCCGCAGCAGCCACCAAAGAAATTGCTGGAAGTGCTTGGGTAGTCAAAGCGCAAGTGCATGCCGGTGGTCGTGGTAAAGCAGGTGGCGTTAAGCTGGTGAAATCCGGGCAAGAAGCCCAAACCGTTGCCAATGCGCTGCTAGGTAAACATTTAGTCACCTATCAAAATGCACCAGATGGCCAGCCAGTACATCAAGTATTGGTAGAGCAAACCTTACCTATCGCACGTGAACTCTATCTTTCGATGTTAGTCGATAGAACATTGGAGCGTGTCGTGATCGTTGCTTCAAGCGCGGGCGGCATGGACATTGAAGAAATCGCAACTACACAGCCTGAAAAAATCCTACAGGAAATCTGTGATCCGCTGAATGGCTTGGTCGATTATCAGGCACGTAATTTGGCGTTTGCGTTGGACTTAGTCGGCGACCAAATTACCGCGTTTACCAAACTGACCAAAGGGCTATACAAGTTATTTAAAGAGAATGACTTAGCGCTGTTAGAGATTAACCCGCTGATCGTCACCACCGATGGCAAGTTGGTGGCCTTAGATTGCAAAATGACAGTGGATGACAATGCACTGTATCGCCAAAAACCATTGGCGGAAATGCGTGATTGGTCGCAAGACGATGCAAAAGAAGCCGAAGCGCATCATGCCGGGCTGAACTATATTGCGCTCAATGGCAATATCGGCTGTATGGTGAATGGCGCTGGTCTAGCCATGGCCACCATGGATTTAATTAAATTACACGGTGGCATGCCAGCCAACTTTTTGGATGTAGGTGGCGGTGCAACCGCTGAAACAGTAGCCAAGGCATTTAAAATCATTTTGGCAGACAAGCAAGTCAAAGCCATTTTGGTCAATATTTTTGGCGGCATTATGCGCTGCGACATTATTGCCTCAGGCATTATCACTGCTGTCAAAGAAGTCGGCATGACCATCCCTGTTGTCGTCCGTTTGGAAGGCACCAACGTTGAATTAGGTAAACAAATGTTACGTGAAAGTGGTTTAAATATTATCTCTGCAGAAAACTTAACCGATGCCGCACAACAAGCCGTGAAATCAGTAAACAGTCTGGCGGTGAAATAATGGCCATTTTAGTCAATAAAAATACACGCGTGCTATGCCAGGGCTTTACCGGCAAACAAGGCACATTTCACTCTGAGCAAGCATTGGCCTATGGCACCAAGATGGTGGGTGGCGTGACGCCAGGCAAAGGCGGACAGCTGCACCTGAACCTACCGGTATTTAATACCATGCGTGAAGCCGTACGTGAAACACAAGCCAATGCCAGCGTGATTTACGTACCGCCTCCTTACGCCGCAGACTCTATTTTAGAAGCATCTGATGCAGGTATTGAGTTGGTGGTTTGCATTACAGAAGGCATCCCTGTATTGGATATGCTCAATGTGAAAGCGGCACTCAAAGCCAATGGCACCAAACTGATTGGCCCTAACTGCCCGGGTGTGATTACGCCGGATGAATGTAAGATTGGCATTATGCCGGGTAGCATTCACTTACGCGGCAAAGTCGGCGTGGTATCACGCTCCGGCACACTCACTTACGAAGCAGTACACCAAACAACTGCGCTAGGCTTAGGTCAAACCACATGTGTAGGCATTGGTGGCGACCCCATCAAAGGCCTCAACTTTATTGAGTGCTTGACCATGTTTGAGGCAGACCCAGAAACCGAAGCGATTATCATGGTAGGTGAAATTGGCGGTAGCGATGAAGAGGCCACAGCCGACTTTATTAAACACCACGTGACCAAGCCTGTAGCTGCTTATATTGCAGGCTTAACCGCCCCCAAAGGCAAGCGCATGGGACATGCTGGTGCGATTATCTCTGGCGGCAGCGGACGCGCGGAAGATAAAATCCTAGCGCTAGAGTCTGCAGGATGTGTTGTGGCTAACTCACCGGCACAATTGGGCGAAGCTGTTGTCAAAGCTATGCAACTCAAACAAGTGGTTCATTCTTAAGGCTATTATTTATGCGTTTTTATGTGCTGGTGCAATGCTTACTGGTAGGCTATTTGACCTTCAGTGCCAATATGACGGCGAACGCTGCCAACGCTGACGTTGCCTATTTGTTCACAGCTGCATCCAAGGGTGATATTGCAACCGTCAATGCCATGCTGAGTAGCGGCGTAAATCCAAACACGCGAGATAACGAAGGCATTACCGCCCTGATGTACGCAGCACGCAAAAACCGCGCAGATGTAGCTAGCGCGCTGCTTGCAAAAGGCGCGGATGTGAACGCCAAAGATAAAGGCGGCTGGACGGCATTGATGTTTGCCGCCAAGAAAAACAATATCGAAACAGTCAAAGTACTGCTCGATAAAGGCGCTGACGCCAAAGTACGCGACCCCGCTGGCTGGAGCGCACTAGGGTTAGCTGCCACCTCGGGATACAGCCAAACCGTTGATTTAATTATTAAAAGTGGTATTGATGCCAACACTAAAAGTGATGATGGGAAACCCGTACTCATGTACGCCGCCAAAAGCGGTGATATCCCTACCATTACCAGCTTAATCAACAACGGTGCAAAATTAGATACTCAAGACAAGCTGGGGACCACTGCATTGATGATCGCAGCACGTGAAGGCCATGCCCCAGCAGTTAGCTATCTATTAGAAAAAGGTGCGGATGTGGATGAGCAAGACCACTCCAAATGGACAGCCTTGACTTGGGCCGTCAAAAAATCACAGGTAGAAGTGGCCACGGCGCTAATTGCCAAAGGCGCTAATGTGAATCACCACGATTCAGAAGGTACGCCCTTACTGCAATTGGCGGTGGATAGCAACGCTGAAGAGATGGTGAAATTGTTGTTGGACAACAAGGCTGATGTAAAGGCGCGTGACCAATATGGCCTAACCGCCTATGTCTACGCGCTGAAACTTAAAAATCCAACCATTGTTGAATTGATTAAAAATGCTGGCGGTCGCTACTAACTAAACTACATGAAAATTGCGATTGCTCAAATCAATGCCATGGTGGGTGACATGCATGGCAATGCCAAAAAAATCATTGCCTACGCCCAGCAGGCCTATGCGGCAGGTGCAACACTCATGGTCACCCCAGAGCTGGTATTGTGCGGATATCCTCCGGAAGACTTGCTCTACCGCAATGATTTTTTAGAAGCAAACCAGCGTGCGCTGGCCTACCTATGTGATGCGATTCCACCTGAGTTAAGTGTGCTTATTGGCCATCCTCATCAAGTGAATGGCGAGCTATTCAACGCAGCGTCGCTCATTCAGCAAGGTAAAATACAAAACACTTACCATAAGCAAGTATTGCCCAACTATAGCGTGTTTGATGAAGAGCGCTATTTTGAGCGCGGAGACACCCCTTTTGTGTTTGCGCTGGATGGTCTGCAAATTGGCGTGCTCATTTGCGCAGACGGCTGGGAGAAAGCGCCGGCTATGCGTGCCAAGCATGCGGGCGCAGAATTACTGATCTCACTCAATGCCTCTCCTTATCATATGGACAAGCTCAATACGCGCTATGAGATTTTAGCGGAGCGGGTGCAAGAAACTAGCTTGGCTGTCATTTATACCAATATGGTGGGCGGGCAAGATGAGTTAGTGTTTGATGGCGCATCATTTGTGCTCAATCAACAAGGGAAAGTCTCTCAGCAACTGCCAGCTTTTGTAGAAACATTAAGCTACGTAGAGGTGCTTAATGGTCAACCGCAACCTGTGGAACTAGTGCCACTATTAAGCATGGAGGCCACGGTATATCACGCGCTAACCTTAGGCCTTGCAGACTATGTCAATAAAAATGGTTTTCCTAGTGTGGTACTGGGGTTATCTGGCGGCATTGATTCTGCATTGACATTGGCGATCGCGGTGGATGCGCTAGGTGCCAAACGCGTGAAAGTGGTCCTAATGTCATCAGAGTTCACATCGAACATTAGCGTGGACGATGCAATTGAGATGGCCAATCGCGTGGGCGTGCACCATAGCCTCATCCCCATTAAAACACTGTTCGATACCTTCCGTACCGCTTTGACGCCAGAATTTGGCAACCGTCCGTTTGATACCACTGAAGAAAATCTGCAGGCACGCATTCGCGGCATGTTGCTGATGGCGCTTTCTAACAAGTTTGGCAGCATTGTGCTGACTACCGGCAACAAGTCTGAAATGGCCGTGGGTTATAGCACGCTATATGGCGATATGGCAGGTGGATTTTCCTTGCTTAAGGATGTGCCCAAAACGCTGGTGTACCGACTGGCTGAATATCGCAATACGCGTAGCAAAATTATCCCGGAACGTATTATCACGCGCGCGCCAAGTGCTGAGCTCCGTGCCAATCAAACTGACCAAGATAGCCTACCGCCTTACGAAATACTAGATGCGATTATGCAGGCTTATGTTGAAGAAGACATGAGCCGCCACGCGATTATGCAATTGGGCTATCAAACCAAAGACGTGCTGCGTGTGACGCAACTGATTGATAGAAACGAATACAAGCGCCGACAAGCGCCAGTAGGTGTCAGAATTACACAAAAAGGCTTTGGCAAAGATAGACGCTACCCGATTACATGCAAGTTAACGTTTGAATAGTCAAAGGTTAATGCGTAGAATAATTAATCATTGCTAGAAGCAAAATAACGAATACCGAGGGAGTCCGCATGAAAAAAATTGAAGCCATTATTAAGCCATTTAAACTCGATGAAGTGCGCGAATCACTGTCTGCAATTGGCGCCAATGGTTTAACCGTCACAGAAGTCAAAGGCTTCGGTCGTCAAAAAGGCCATACCGAGCTATATCGTGGCGCAGAATATGTCGTAGATTTTTTACCTAAGATTAAAATTGAGCTAGTGGTAGCCGACAATATGGTGGATGCAGCGGTAGAGTCCATCATTAAATCTGCCCATACAGGCAAAATTGGTGACGGCAAGATTTTTGTCACTAACGTAGAGCAAGTGATTCGTATTAGGACTGGTGAGACTGGCGAAGCTGCCGTTTAAATACTTTCTGAAAAGTTGCCGTGGTCTGCGTTGTCTTTCGCTCGTCGTACCCATGTGTACTACCTTCGCTCAGACACCTTGACCACGTCACTTTTGAGAAAGATTACGTGTGAAAAAACTTAAGCATTACTCATGAGCGCTACCCTACTTAAAACCATCGTACTGCTTAGCATTTCTAACCTGTTCATGCTATTTGCATGGTACGGTCACCTCAAAAACCTCAGTAGCAAACCTTGGATTATTGCCGCGCTCATCAGTTGGGGTATCGCCTTAATTGAGTATCTGTTTCAAGTGCCCGCCAATCGCATTGGTTTCACGCAGTTTAACCTTGCGCAATTAAAGATTCTGCAGGAAGTCATCACGCTGGCAGTGTTTGTCCCGTTTGCCATTTATTACATGCAGCAACCGATCAAGCTGGATTTTTTGTGGGCCGCACTCTGCCTGATGGGCGCGGTGTACTTTATCTTTAGAAGTTAAATTAATTATCCAAATAAAGCTTAACGTCTTTTAAGGCTATAAGTATTTTGCTTCTATTATTAGGCTTCTGATTCACGAACATTGGGCTAGTATGTGGCATATCAACAATGGGTATATTTGGTTTGAGATTTTCTATGAATTTTCGGGCTGATTGCGCTTTCCTCCCAACCAAAACAATCACTTTAAGGTTACTTAGCATCTGAATAAGCGCCCCTAAACTTTGACACCCTTCTAGAACATCACGCTTATTTGCAGGCCTGATTTTTTGGCCGCTTCCAATATACCAAGGTACGATGTTCCAAATAATGCTAAGTGCTCTCTCGACTCCAGCTTCTTGATTTAGCAAATAAAAGTTCTTTGCAGTTTCATCTGGGTTTGACCTTGATATAAACCCAGTCGTGATAGCTTTTGGGCCAGCAGCTTCTAACAAAAAAAGCACCTCTGCTTGATTGCCTCCATCATATGGATCAAAGTATGGGATGAGATAGCCACTCCCCTTTTGAATTCTGAGTAAATCTACAAATTCTGTTAGTTTTTTTACATGGCTCTCATTGAGCATGTTCTGGCGCAACTTGCGTTGCTCGTCTGACTTTAAAGATTTTGGTGAGTCCACTAAACTAATAGAGTGTGCGCACATAATCCAAATCTTGCTCCGTATCTACCCCACTGGCTGGCGCATGATCGGTCACGCTGACTGCAATTTTATAGCCATGGTATAACACGCGTAGCTGTTCTAGGCTTTCAATCTTTTCAAGCGCCGTCACAGTGAGTTCGGCATATTGCTTTAAAAACCCTACGCGATACGCGTAAATACCAATATGGCGGCACGCTTGAATCGCCTGTTTATACACATCGTCCCGTGGGTAAGGAATGGGCGCACGACTAAAATAGAGCGCATTGCCGTTGGCATCCATCACTACTTTGACGACATTAGGATTTAGAAAAGTAGCTTCATCGTGAATCGGGTGACAGGCAGTCGCCATCACCGCGTCATGATTATGCGCTAAGGTGAGCGCTACCTCATTGATGAGCTTAGGATCAATCAGCGGTTCATCGCCCTGCACGTTCACCACAATCGCATCATCATGCCACCCCATTTTCTCGACTACCTCTGCAATGCGGTCCGTGCCAGAAGCATGATCAATACGCGTCATCACTGCCGCATAAGTATATTGCTCGGCTACAGCAAGGATCTTCTCAAAATCTGTGGCAATCACGACTTCGTCGGCCTGACTTTTACTCGCCTGGTCGGCCACGCGAATCACCATGGGCTTACCGGCAATATCCAACAATGGTTTACCTGGTAAGCGGGTACTGGCATAACGTGCAGGAATGACTACTTTAAACATTGCGATCCATCAATCTTCTAAATATTCTTTTTCTTCCAGCTTACGGGCTTCATCTTCCAGCATCACTGGAATACCATCGCGCACCGGATACGCCAAGCGTGCTGCTTTTGAGATCAGTTCGCCTTTCGCCTTATCGTACACCAGTGGCCCTTTGGTCACTGGACATACCAAAATCTGAAGTAGTTTAGAATCCATTATGATTTCCTTTGTTGCATATGCGTTAATGTTGCAATGACTGCGGATGGCAATGACTGTGCATGTGTGGCAGTCACCTCTGCTGTCACTGGTAAATACCAAGCATCCGTCAGTGACAATGACTGGCATTTTACCGCGTCTTTCTCTGTCATGATGATGGTATGGGTTAAGACATCCACAAAGTCTTGTAGTTTAAATGGATGATGATCCGGAAACACTTTACGCTCAAATTTAAGTCCCAACGCGGTCAATGCGCTAAAAAAACGTTCAGGGTGACCAATGGCAGCAATCGCAGATATAGGCTTATCTTTAAACAATGTAGCGTGCTGTGTTTGCCCACCAGTGAGCGACTGAAACACATCACCATACACCTGCATATGATATTGCGGAGGCAAGTCCATCACAGCAATTGGCAGCGCCTGCTCACCACTATTTACTATATAGCTCACTGAGCTTAATCGCGAGACACATTCACGCAATGGGCCGGCCGGCAATAAGTATTGATTACCTAATGCCTGCGCATTTACCAGCACAATCTCGATATCTCGCTGCAAGCGTAAATGCTGCAAGCCGTCATCGCTGATAATGACATCACACTGCGGATAGGCTTGTAGCAAGGCCTGTCCCGCCGCCACACGATCTGGATTTACCCAGACTGGACAAGCAGTACGCTTCGCCATCAATACCGGCTCATCGCCTGTCATGTGTGGGGCGCTATCTGCAAATACCTGTCCGGTTTGACTGCCACCATAACCGCGACTAATAATCCCCGGCGTATAGCCAGCCAGTTTCAACTGTTCTGCCAGATAGATAACAAACGGCGTTTTACCAGTACCGCCGACCGTGATATTGCCCACCACAATGACTGGCACCGCTAAGCGACAAGAAGAAAGTATACGTACACGGTATAAAAAACGTCTAACCGTCGTGATGGCTAGAAACAGCCAAGACATTGGCACTAACAACAGATGCGCCAGACTTTTGGTTTGCCATTGCTGTTGAAACCACGCTTGCATAGCCATATCGTTAAGTATCGAACTCTTTGTGATAGAGCTTACTATAGTAGCCATTCTGTGCCAGCAGCGATTGATGCGAGCCAGACTCTACGATACGCCCATGGTCCATCACCAAAATCCTGTCTGCGTTCTCAATGGTACTTAAACGGTGTGCAATCACCAGCGTCGTGCGGCCTTGCATCAAGGTATCCAAAGCGGCTTGTACGTGCTGCTCAGATTCTCCATCAAGTGCGGAAGTAGCTTCGTCTAACAATAAGATAGGTGCGTTTTTAAGAATAGCGCGTGCAATGGCAATCCGCTGTTTTTGACCACCAGACAAACGTACACCGCGATCACCTACTTCATTTTGCAAGCCATCTGGCAACTGCTGAATAAAATCCCATGCATGCGCAGCTTTGGCTGCAGCAATCACATCAGCCTCCGTGGCGTTACGTAATACGCCATAAGCAATATTGTTAAATATAGTGTCATTAAACAAGACAATATCTTGGCTCACCAATGAATATTGCGTGCGTAAGTTTTTCAGCTCCAGTGCACGAATATCTACACCATCCAGCAATATCATGCCCTGCTGCAGCTCGTAAAAGCGCGGCAATAAATTCACTAGCGTGGTTTTGCCACTGCCAGAGCGCCCCACCAGTGCGACTTTCTCGCCCGGTTGAATGTTAAAACTCAAATTATCAATGGCCAGCCGTTTTGCGTTTTCATAGCGAATCGATACATGTTTAAATTCAATTTCGCCACGTGCACGCGCAATCTGCTTATCACCTTCATTGATTTCATGCGGGCTATCAATCAAATCGAATACACTTTGCGCTGCAGCCAAGCCAATTTGCAGGTCTTCATTGGCCGCTGCAATGTGCTTAATCGGCGCAATCATCATCAATAATGCACCCACAAATGCGGCAAACTCCCCTACCGTAAATTGTCCCATGGCGTAATACACCACCAACGTGAGCGCCAATGCCGATAATATTTCAATGACAAAGCTACTGAGGCCGGCAATACGCGTGGAGCGTAATTCAAAATGTGCATTTTTATTGACCACTGTGCTGAACCGCTCGATTTCATAAGGCTCCGCACCAAATATTTTGACAATGCGCTGCCCTGCAATCGCCTCTTCTGCACTTTTGGTAATCTCGCCCACGCCTTGCTGCACTCTCTTAGCGTTGGAACGCAGTTTAGGCGTCATTTTGCGTAAATAGAGCGCCATCAACGGGGTAACGGTGGCAAAGACTAAGGTTAAGCGCCAATCTAAGTAGAGCATATAGCCGACCAAACCAATGACGGTCAACACATCACGCACTACATTCAGAGCAGAACGTGTGGTCACACTGGATAGGCGCTCCACATCATAGGTCAGTTTTGAAACCAATAGTCCAGTTGAACTCGCATCAAAGAAGTTAACGGGCAATTGCATCAGCTTTTCAAAGGCTTGTACTCTAAGCTGCGCGACTACATTGCGCGCGACTACTTTTAAACTATAGACAGATGCAAAACCCGACAAGGCTCTGACAGTCATCAGGACAAACAACATGAGAGGCAACATCCATACTTGCTCGGTCGACTGCTTTACAAAGCCTTCATCCGTGACTTTTTTAATCAGTGCAAGAAATGCGGTATTGCTACCAGAGAGAATCACGGTAGTCACCACTGTGATTAAAAAATAGACTTTATACTGCCAAGCATAACGAAACAGTCGCAAATACAAGAGCTTTGCATTTGCGACTGGAATAATTGAATCTTGTTTACGTTTCTGACGCGACATGGTGATTAGGGATACTTCAATTCAATCGCAATGAAGCGATCCATACAAGATGGAAGGTTAAGAGCCAGAGTTCACCTGTGTTGCAAATGTGATATGGGTGAAGTTAGCCAAACGTGACGCTTCCATGACATTAATCACAGATTGATGCGTTGCTTTTGCATCCGCATTAATAATAATGGTGGGCTCTTTACCATCGCCTACTGCTTTGACCAGCGCACTAGAAATGACTTCTACGCTATCGCCATTTACAGCGGCGCCATTCACCACATAGTGCCCGCTGGCATCTACTTCCACTGTAATCGTCAATGGTTTTTCTTGCGGTGCGTTGGCTTCTGCTGTTGGTAAATTGATTTGCAGCTCACTGGTGCGCGAGAATGTTGCACTCACTACCAAGAAAATAATAATCACCAGCAACACATCAATGAGTGGCACCAGATTCATTTCTAAATCTTCGTGGCGTTTACCTCGTTGAAAATTCATGATTTTCCTCTTAATACTTTATATATTGAATAAATGCAGGATGTTGTGTGTTAACTAGGCACTTGAGCGCAGACAGTACAATTAGGTACGGCTGCGAAAGTAACAACGTTAGAACACAACAGGTACATTTATTTGCGATCACCGTGGATGATTTCCACTAGCTTAATCGCCTGTTGCTCCATACCCACCAGCAAGCCGTCTACTTTACCGCGATAGTAGCGGTAAGCAATCATGGCTGGCACCGCCACCACAATCCCGGCAGCCGTGTTATACAGCGCTACGGAAATCCCGCGTGCAAACTGCGCCACATCGTGACCACTGTTAGTAAAAGAGCCGAACAATTCCACCATACCGATCACAGTACCCAATAGACCTAGCAACGGGGCTACCGTGGCAATAGTGCCTAATGTACCTAAATAACGCTCCAACTTATGCGCCACAGCACGGCCGGTTTCTTCAATCGCCTCTTTAGTAATTTCGCGTGAGCTTTTTGCACTAGCCAAAGCACTGGCAAACACCTCACCCAATAAAGAATGGGCTTCTAATTTGGCTAAGGTTTCTCTAGTTACCCCGCCTTGGCCCAACCATTTTTGCACCTCTGGCAACAAATTACTGGGCGCAACCACCTCGCTACGCAGTGCCCAGGCACGCTCACCAATAATGGCAAGTGCAATGACTGAAGCGATAATAAGCGGCCAAATTGGCCATCCGGCAGCAACAATAATTTCCCACACAGTAAAAACTCCTTCATATAAAAACTAACGCTACTTTAGCGTTAAGTGTTGCTTTCAGCAAGTTTAAGTCAGCATTTCCTACGCATTACGGATAGCGATCGTGCCAATAACGCGGAAACACTTTGCGCCATGGTGTCACCGTCATGGGCTGATTGGCTTGAAAAGCAAACTGTACCGCGCCATCATGGTCGGATCGATAGATGTGTGCATCATGATTTAAATAGCGTTGCTCAATCACTGGTTTAGGGTGCCCAAACCGATTCAAGTAACCATTGGTCATCACCACATGCTGCGCGCCAACGGCTTCAATAAACGCTGGCGTGGAAGATGTTTTGCTACCATGATGCGGCACAATCAATACATCACTATTTAATCGTTCTGCTGCACTTTCTATGAGTGCAGACTCTGCGCCACGTTCAATATCGCCCGTCAATAATACCGCACCATATCGGCTGGTAATTTTAATCACACAACTTTTATCGTTATCTTTATGGGTGATGTTTTGTAGTTGTTCAATAGTGGGGTACAAGACTTCAAACCGTACCTGATCCCATTGCCAATGCTGGCCCGCATGACATGTGATTTTTTTCTGCTGGGGCCAAGTATCAAACGGTGGCTGTTGCAGCAAGCTTGCTTGCGGCGATAAAGAACTCAGTAGCCAAGCGGTAGGCACTTGACCTACTACAGAGGCAATGCCCCCAGAGTGATCCAAATCATCATGGGATAACGCTACCCCCGACAACTTACCCACCCCCTCTGCGCGTAAGAATGGAATAACAATGCGCATTCCCGCGTCAGACTGTGCATCGTAACGTGTGCCTGCGTCGTACAACATGGTGTGCTGCGCAGTTTGCACAAACACACTCAGCCCTTGCCCAACATCGAGCACGGTGACACGCAAATCACCTGCATGTAACCCATTGGCATGCGGAGAAAATAAGGGAAGCATACAAACTGTGCCTAACCAGCGCATGGGTACACCACGCGGGAGCAGCCACCATATCACGCCAAACATTGCCAGCAACAATGTCCATATGCTTGGTGCCGCCTGCTGCCAAGTCGCCAATGGCATGGCAGATAACCAGTTGAGTCCTGCCATCGTCACACTTAATATTGCGTGCGATAATTGCAAACTTAAATCTATCGGCAGCAAGCTACCCAAGATAGCTGCGGGCACCACAAGAAAACTAATCACGGGAATCGCAAATGCATTGGCAATCGGCGAAATGAGCGAGAACTGCCCAAACATCGCCACCAATAATGGCAATAAACCAAGGGTGACAACCCACTGCACTTTCACCGCTTCCATCAACCAATGTGGGCGCCCGATTCTGCCACCCATGGCATAAGCAATAACCGCCACGGCACCAAATGATAGCCAGAACCCCGCGGCATTGACGGCCCAAGGATCCATTACAACCACTACCAGCAACGCAATTGCCAGCATTTTTGGCATGTTAATCGGTCGATCTAACCACAGCATCACAGTCACCGTCATCAACATGTAAAGTGTACGCTGGGTTGGAATCGAAAAACCTGCGAGTGCTGCGTATAGCAGTGCCGCTATCATCCCCGCCACAGCAGCAGCTTTGCGGGCTGGCAAACGCAGTAGCAAACGCGTATATCGACGCCATAGCCAATAGGTCAGCGCAAATACCAATCCGGACAACATGGTGATATGCAGCCCGGAAATACTCATCAAATGATTGGTACCGGTACGCATATATATATCCCAGTCGGCACGTGAGATTTGACTGTCATCGCCAATCACCAATGCGCGTATGACACCAGCATAGGGTTTGTCTGCCAACACATCCGTAATGCGTGAGGCTACCTTTGCACGCGCATAATCCACCCAATAACGGGGATGATTTACCCTAGTGCTAAGTTTGCGCATATCGCTTTTGAGCCGCACCGCACCCGTGGCACGGATACGCTCGGATAGCGCCCATGCTTCAAAATCAAACCCGTGCGGATTGATGACGCCATGCGGGCGCTTGAGTCGCACTGTCCATTGCCAACGCTCACCAACGCTTGCTTGTGGAGTAGACTCTACTGATTTGGTAGTGGCTGTACGTGAAGGATAAGGTGGATAAATACTTAAAGAAATGCGCTTAGGGACTTGGGCTTGCGGCGTCAACACCTGCTCTACATCAAATACAAAACGCTGGCCATGTTCCGTATACTCGGGGAGCGAGGCTACTACGCCAATCAGCGTGATATTTTTCTGCTCCCAAGCACTGGGCAACGCATCAGCGAGTCGATAAGTAGCCAGTACACTGGCCCAAGTAAAGCCAAATAGCGCCGCAATGACAAACCAGTATCCACGTTTGCTTGCCGTGATTAGTCGTGGATACTTGGATATCCATAACCCATGACGACGCAGATACCAGCGAGCCCCAACATTGAGTGCCAACAACACACACCAAGCCAAGGTAAGTGGCAACGCGTGGGGCAAACTGGCCTGCTGTTGTAATGCCCAAGCGCCCAATACGACACCCAGCACAATCACCACCATAGTCTAAGCGTTTAAATCCTGTAACTTGCCATCGACCAATTGGTATTGTCGGTGTAGTTTGGCAGCCAATTGTAAGTCATGTGTCACCACAATCAAGCTTGTGTTCTGCGCTCGATTAATCTCTAACAGCAAATCAAACACCTGATGCGCAGTCACACGATCCAGATTGCCTGTTGGCTCATCGGCCAAAATACACTGTGGCTTACTGACCAATGCACGTGCCAATGCTGCGCGCTGACGCTCCCCACCGGAAAGCTCGCCCGGCATGTGCTCCATGCGATGTTGCAAACCGACACTGGTCAGCATCTCAGCCGCCTGCGCCATTGCCTGCGCACGTGACTCTCGACGGATGAGGAGCGGTAATGCGACGTTTTCCAGCGCAGTAAACTCGGGTAAAAGATGATGGAACTGATAGACAAAGCCTAGCGATTGATTACGCAATACACCTTTTTGTGTTTCATTTAAGCTAGAGAGCGCTTGACCCATCAGTTTGATATTGCCCGTAGTAGGCTGATCCAAACCACCCAATAAGTGTAACAGCGTGCTTTTACCAGAACCGGAAGCACCGACGATTGCAATCTGTTCACCAGCCGTTACTTGCAAATCAATACCATTGAGTACTGCCACATCGAGCCCTGTATAGGTTTTGGTCAGCGCTTCACATTGAATAATATTTTGCGGACTAGTATTACTCATAACGCAAGGCCTCAGCTGGGTTGATTCTGGATGCTTTATAGCTGGGGTACAGCGTGGCAAACAAACTTAATACAAAAGATAAAATCAAAATTGTCCAGACATCTGTCCACAATAGTTTTGAAGGTAAGTCGCTGATGTAATAGACATCTTTTGCCAAAAACTGCACTTTAAAAGTACGTTCGATGAAAGGCACAATGGTGTCAATATTCAGCGCGGTCAATACACCAAAGAAAGCCCCTGCCACGGTACCAATCATGCCAATCAGCGCGCCTTGAATCATGAATATTTTCATAATAGAGGCAGGGCTGGCGCCAAAGGTACGCATAATCGCAATGTCGGCGCGCTTGTCTGTCACAGCCATCACCAAGGTAGAGACAATATTGAACGCAGCTACGGCGACAATCAGCGCCAAAATGATAAACATCACCCGTTTTTCTAATTGAATCGCTTTAAAGAAATTGGCGTGCTGCTGCGTCCAATCGGTAATGTAATACGCGCCTTTGAGTTGCGTATTGAGGCGCGCGGTTTCCGCGGTTGCATCAAATAAATCATTCAGCTTTAAACGTACGCCTGATACTTGGTCATCCATACGGTACAGTTTTGCGGCATCCGCCATGTGTATCAGTGCCAAGCCGGCATCATATTCATACATGCCAATTTGAAAGATGCCCACCACCTTAAATTGTTTAATACGCGGCACCACCCCGGTTGGCGTAAACTGGCCTTGCGGAGCCAGCAATACGACTTTCTCGCCTACACTCACACCTAACAACATGGCAAGATCTGACCCAAGTACGATATTAAATTCACCTGCTTTTAAGTCCGTCAGTTGGCCCGATTTCATGTGCGTGGACAATGAAGAGACTTGCGCCTCTTCCGCTGGCAATATCCCCCTGACAATACTGCCCTGCACCGCTTGCCCGTAACTGAGCATGCCTTGCGCCATTACGTAGGGCGCGGCGGCCAATACGCGGGACTCACCATGTGGTGTGGCTGGCGTGACTTCCTTGGCAACAGTTTGCCAATCAGACAAGCGATTATTGAAGCCGGTGATTTCGATATGCGAGGCAACGCCCAGAATGCGATTTCTGAGCTCATCCTGAAATCCATTCATCACCGACAGCACCACAATCAATGCCCACACGCCTAGGGCAATGCCTATCATGCTGGTAAATGAAATAAAAGAAATAAAATGGTTTTTACGTTTTGCGCGGGTATAGCGCAGACCAACCAACAACTCAAATGGCAATGACTGTTTGAAATTTAACATGGGTAGCATCTTAACAGCTTTGTGCTGCCAATTTCCACCCATGCTAACGTGCTAATTAATGAATAGCCGCCACCGAGGCACGCACCCATTCTGTTTGCATTTCGATGGCAACACCTAGAACTAAAGTCTTTTCCTCGCCATTGATATCAATTTTAAATTGACGATGACGCTGGTATTCATTGATGGGAATAATGACGGATGATTTAGGTTGCGTATGATGCGGCGGTACCCACACACAGGCCACACGGTTAATCTCAATATCAGATTCATCGTGCTCTAAATAAAACCCTTTGGATAGCTCCACTTGCGTGTGATCCAGCTTAATCAATTGCATCGATAAGGAATGCAGACTAATGATTTGTAAGCCAGCACGATAGGCACCATTTTTCTGCCGTTTGATATGCTTAATTTCAGCCACCACATAACATGCTTTTTGTTGTGGATGCGCAAACCCAACCAGTTTGCCTGCCTCTACCCACGGGCTGGGCTCTCTACCTAAATCTACACCAAATCCAGTATCACTCACATCCATCAACACCCATTCGTCCAAACCCATCAGCAAGTGTTTGGTTTGTGTCAAATGCATTTGATCTAGGGTGGTGGCTTTAATATCAAAAATCGGCTGTTTATCTTGCACCGTCTCTTGCAGCTGAAATTTGCTGAGCTGTTTACAAATCTGTTCCAAACCGCTGGTCACCAGTAAGCGGCTGTTAGCTTTCTCGCGCGCAACAGCTCTGCGTTGACGTTTATAGTCATGCACGGACCAATCCTGGCTTAGCTTTTTAAACAGTTTGGTCATCGTCCGCATCGACGCATAACCGCGAATATCACTGTCCTGCCCAACCGCATTCGCGCCAATCGCTGCCAAGTGATCGGCAATCTTGGTGACCACCGCTTCCGTTCGCCAATAGCGATAATCGGCGGTACGGTCAAACGCGCGAATACGTTCCGCGCCTTTATCGTGATTCAAATTGACAAAATACTGATACTTTTCTCGCGCATAGGCTTTTTCAAACATCACCTGACGCACCCAATCGTTCAGTAGCCTAGAGACGATATGTATCTCCACAGCACTATAATTTTCCTTTTGTAAAGTACTCAGCATTAACCCATTCACCATCAACACGGCCATGTCTACCGGCTTTTTAACATCAGGGTATAACATCACGCGTTCATACAATATTGACGAATTCTCGGCATATTTGAATAAGTCGTGGATGGCCATCCAAGCGTCAGCAGGTGGCGGTTGATCATCAAAATAACGCCACATCATCATGCTAAATCCGGCGTTGTAAGTACGGCAGTAGAGTAAAGCTTTAATGGCAGCCTGCTCTAATAAAGATAAACGCGTAGACTGACTTAAGCTGATGACCCGAGAATACTCTAAAAATAAACGGCGGTAATAAGGGTAGACTACAGCATCAATCGCCAACCCCACATCACGATTATATAGCTTTACTTTCAATCGCTTAGCCGTTAATTGCTCTAAGCTATCTTGCATCCCTTCATCTAATTTAAGCAGGCATTTTAAGAAAGTCTCGGCCGAAATTTTTCCATTAGTGCTGAGCTCGGTCAGCACTTGCAGTGCTAGCTTGATGCGTTCAGAAGCAGACAATCCTTGAAACTGATGCAATATCGTTTCATGTAGTTGTGTGTTTTCATGCGATAACATCGCCTGAATTTTTTTTGCAATTGGTACGATCACGTTCATATCCATTTCCACTTATTACCACTTCATGTTTGTTTAAATGCAAAGTTTGTACCAACCAGAGGAGTGAGATGATCGCGATTGTTTTTACACAGAGGCCTACTTAATCGCACGCGCAACTGTTAAAATTCACACATGTTTACAGGAATCATTCAAAGCATCGGTCAAATTGAGCAAGCCACCCCAACCGGGGATGACGTAAAACTCAAGATTGATGCCAATCAATTAGGCTTAGAAGATGTTGCCATTGGCGACAGTATTGCAGTCAACGGCGTATGTTTGACGGCCACGGACATTCAAGCCCCTTATTTTTTTGCACATGTTTCAAAGGCCACACTCACGGTTACAGTAGGTCTGTCGCAGCCGCAATCCGTCAATTTAGAAAAAGCACTTCGCCTATCGGATCGACTGGGCGGACATCTGGTCAGTGGCCATGTAGATGGGATTGGCCAAGTGAAACGCTTTGAAGCCATAGGTGATTGCTGGTTGCTAGCAGTTCAGGCACCACATGCCATCTCAAAATATATTGCACAAAAAGGCTCTATTTGTATCAATGGTGTAAGCCTAACAGTGAATACGATTGAGCAAGACACATTTAGTGTTAACCTGATCCCCCATACGGTTGAACACACCACCTTGCAATACTTAACCATTGGCGACCCCGTCAATTTAGAAATCGACCAAATTGCCCGCTATGTAGAGCGTATGGCGGAATGGTCTACCCAATCAGCAGAGAATACGTAATGCCACAGCGCGACATCAGCCCTATTCAAGACATCATTGCAGACATCAAGCAAGGCAAAATGGTTATCCTTGTGGATGACGAGAACCGCGAAAACGAAGGCGACTTTGTGATTGCCGCTGAATTTGTCACTGCCGAGCACATTAACTTTATGGCCAAACATGGCCGCGGTTTAATTTGTTTAACCTTGTCCGAAGCCAGATGTCAGCAACTTAACCTGCCACCCATGGTGCAAAAGAACGATGCAAAACTGGGTACTAACTTTACGGTCTCGATAGAAGCCGCGGAAGGCGTCACGACCGGTATTTCTGCAGCCGATCGTGCAACCACGATCCAAGCGGCGGTAGCCAAACACGCCAATGCAAAAAGTGTAGTCAGCCCTGGCCATATTTTTCCATTAGCCGCCATGAACGGTGGTGTACTGGTGCGTGCCGGTCATACCGAAGCAGGATGTGACTTAGCTATGTTGGCTGGATGTGAGCCTGCCAGTGTCATTTGCGAGATTCTCAAGGACGATGGCGAAATGGCCCGTTTGCCAGATTTAGTGACGGTGGCTAAACAACATCAGATTAAAATTGGCACCATTGCTGACTTGATTCACTATCGTGCCGAAAATGAAAAACTGATTGAGCGTGCTGCCGAGCGCATGGTGCAAACCCCTTATGGCGCGATGAAATTGATTGCTTACCGCGACAAGATTGCCAAAGAGACGCATTTAACTCTGGTAAAGGGTGATCCAGCCAGCGCAGATGAAGTGCTGGTGCGCGTGCATGAGCCGCTCTCTCTGATTGATTTATTCGATAGCAGCAACCATTCGCACAGTTGGAATATTCTCAATGCTATGCAAACCATTGCGCTGGCTAAATGCGGCGTCATGGTACTCATTCATCACGATGAAAGCGGTCAGCAGCTGATTGAACGCATTCAGCATGCTGACCAGAAAATCCGTTACAACCAAGAGCTACGTACCTATGGCATAGGCTCACAGATTTTGCTGGATTTAGGCGTACGTAGAATGAAACTGATGGCCACGCCACGTAAAATGCCAAGCATGATGGGGTTTGGACTAGAAATTACAGGCTATCTAGAAGATCCATCCAGCACACAACCTAAGCAATAACACGTTGATTGGGTTGAATAAATGACTATTTTGACAGGGATAGTGTGATACAATGAAGCCATTGGAAAACATGAATCTTACAGGGCAGTTTCTGATTGCGATGCCAGCCATGCAAGACCCTTTCTTTTCCAAAACCGTCACCTTCATTTGCACACATAACGAAGACGGTGCCATGGGCGTAGTATTGAATCGCCCCATGCAAATCACGCTCGACCACCTATTTAATCAAATTGACATTCCTTGCGAGTACCCCACCATCTCAGATATTCCGGTGTTTTTTGGTGGTCCAGTGCAAACGGAGCGAGGCTTTGTATTGCACTCGCCCAGCATAGAATACAACTCCACCATGCAGATTAATGAGTCAGTTGCACTCACCACATCGAAAGACATTCTTGAATCCACCGCACAATCTGCTGGTCCGGACAAAATACTCATTGCATTAGGCTATGCCGGTTGGTCAGCCGGTCAACTGGAAGAAGAAATGAGCAAAAACGCGTGGCTTTCAGTCAGCGTGTCACAACCCAAAGCTTTTAACGATTTGATATTCAACCTGCCGTACGACGAAAAATTACCCATGGCCATGCGTCTGATTGGTGTGGATTTTGCCTCCTTATCCGAGGTAGCAGGACATGCATAATATGGAAAAACCGCTCAACCAAAGTCACCTACCGATACTAGAGCGCACTTACCCAAATATCGAAGGTACGATCATTGGTTTTGACTTTGGCGAAAAACGTATTGGTGTGGCTGTGGGAGAAACCATGCTCAAATTAGCGCATCCGCTGACGACCATCAGTGCAGAAGAAAATGCAGTTAAGTTTGCGCAGATTGAATCTCTTATTCAGGAATGGCGGCCACAGCTACTCGTTGTCGGCTTGCCTATGCACTTGGATGGCGAAGCGCATTTACTGACCCAGTTAGCCAAGAAATTTGCACAACGCCTTGAGGGGCGTTTTAATTTACCAGTGGTGATGGTAGATGAGCGCCTGAGTTCGGCAGAAGCAGCGCAATCACTCAGAGATTCCGGCATCTACGGCCAACAGCAAAAAGCAATGATAGACCAAGTGGCCGCGCAAACTATATTACAATCTTATTTTGACTCAATACCGACAAACGCCGTATGACCTTACCTGATCCCGAGTTACTCCTCCAAGACATCACTGCGCAGATCCAGCCTTTAATTCAAGCCAATACTGCGCTGGTTGGCATTCATAGTGGCGGTGTGTGGATGCTAGAGCGTATACGTACAAGCGTAGGCACCGAAATTCCGTTTGGCAAACTAGATGCTGCGATGTACCGCGACGACTATGCTAAACGTGGCCTGAAGTCTAAAAATCAACCTTCTTGGATTCCATTCGACGTCAACGATAAACATATCATTTTAATCGATGATATTTTCTATACTGGCCGCACCACACGTGCCGCCATGAATGAGTTGTTTGACTATGGGCGTCCTGCCAGCATTACACTGGCAGTGCTGATCAACCGTGGCGGTGCGCAATTGCCGATTGCCCCCCAAATCACTGGCGCGCAGATCCCATTAGAAGCACATCAAGCGTTTCAGCTATCGCTGGATACCTCGGGTAAATTCCATTTAAGTCTTGAAGACCATATAAGTAAAGACACACAAGACATGCAATCTAATCAATCTGCGCCATTGGATACGCCACATGCATAATCCGCAACTGAACTCAGAAGGCAAACTCAAACATTTGCTCAGTATAGAAGGCTTGCCCAAACGCATTCTGAACGAGATTCTAGACAGCGCAGAATCTTTTGTAGGCGTTGCCGAGCGCGAAGTCAAAAAAGTACCGTTATTGCGTGGTAAAACCGTGTGCAATATCTTCTTCGAGAACAGTACGCGTACACGCACTACCTTTGAAATCGCCGCCAAACGTTTATCGGCCGATGTGCTGAATCTCAACGTCAGTACCTCGTCTCAATCTAAAGGTGAAACGATTTTAGATACCGTGAACAATCTGATTGCCATGCATGCCGATATGTTTGTGGTGCGTCATAACCAAAGTGGCGCCGCCCATTTGATTGCGCAACATGTGCCTAGCCATATTAGCGTCATCAATGCCGGCGATGGTCGCCATGCACACCCAACGCAAGGCTTGTTAGATGTATTTACCATCCGCAAATACAAGCCAGACATGCACAACTTGCGAATTGCCATTGTGGGTGATGTGCTGCACTCACGCGTAGCGCGTAGTGAAATCCATGCGCTCACGACATTAGGCGTGCCAGAAGTGCGCGTGATTGCCCCAAAAACATTACTGCCTACCGATGTAGAAAAACTGGGCGTGCAAGTGTTCCATGATATGCGCGCAGGATTGAAAGATGTGGATGTTGTGATGATGTTAAGGCTACAAAATGAACGCATGACGGGGGCAATGTTACCCAGCACTCAAGAATATTTTAAAACGTATGGCCTCACCCAAGAAAAACTCAGTTTAGCCAGACCGGATGCCATTGTGATGCATCCCGGCCCGATGAACCGAGGCGTGGAAATTGATTCAGCAGTGGCAGATGGATTGCAGTCTGTCATCCTGCCGCAAGTGACTTATGGTATTGCGGTGCGTATGGCGGTCATGGCGATTTTGGCAGGCGGAGGGCAAGCATGAATATCTTGATTCAACATGGCCGCGTGATTGACCCAGCCAACCACATTGATGCCCAGCATGACCTGTATATAGCCGATGGGAAAATTGTAGCCATTGATCAGGCCCCCTCTGGGTTTAAGGCCAATCAAACCATTGATGCCAGCGGATTAGTTGTAGCGCCGGGCTTGGTGGATTTATCTGTGCGCTTACGCGAGCCCGGGTTTGAATATAAAGCAACGCTCAATAGTGAATTACAAGCAGCAGCGGCTGGCGGTGTCACCAGCTTGGCATGCCCGCCTGATACCGAACCTACGCTGGACGAACCCGGCTTGGTTGAAATGCTGAAATATCGCGCTAAAAAACTGAATCTTGCGCATGTGTATCCATTGGGCGCGCTCACCCGCCAATTAGAAGGCAAAACACTGACTGAAATGTGCGAGCTCACCGAAGCGGGCTGTGTAGGCTTTACCCAAGCCGATCATCCGATTATCGACACGCAAGTACTGTGGCGCGCATGTGAGTATGCAGCCACCTTTGGCTATACCCTATTTTTACGGGCGGAAGACCCCTACTTAGCCAAAGACGGCGTGGCACATGATGGTGAAGTCGCGAGCCGTTTAGGACTAAAAGGCATTCCCGCTGCCGCAGAAAGCTTAGCACTGGCTAGCTTACTGCGCATCGCACGTGAAACCGGCACACGGCTTCATATCCAACGTCTATCAACCGCAGAGGGCGTGGCGCTGGTACGTCAAGCCAAGCAACAGGGGCAAGCGGTCACGGCAGATGTCAGCACACAACATTTGCATTTAACCGAACTTGATATTGGATTTTTTAACACACAGACACATCTACGCCCGCCACTGCGTACCCAGCGTGACCAATATGCACTATGTGAAGGCCTAAAAGATGGCACCATTGATGCGATCTGCTCAGACCACAGCCCTGTGGATGACGATGCCAAGCTATTACCATTTGCCGAGGCAGAAACTGGTGCTTCTGCTGTTGAATTGCTCCTGCCGCTTACCCTGAAGTGGGCAAGCAATACGCAGCAAACGCTCAGCGATGCCATTGCGCGCATCACCATCATGCCTGCGACCATCATGGGTATCACTGCCGGCAGCCTAACGGTTGGGCAGTGCGCGGACGTGGTGATATTTAACCCCGATGAATACAGAAAAGTAGAAGCGCAGCACTTGAAAAGCCAAGGTAAAAACACACCTTTCTTAAACATGGAGCTGGCTGGCAAGGTGCATTACACGCTAGTCGAAGGGCTCATCACCTACTCAACATTGTAAATTTCGATAGTATTTAGACGCTAAAAGCGCCTCTTAAAAACGGAAGCACTTGACGTTTTAAATGTTTGAGCCGATAGTGCGCATAACAAAGTAGTTAGCATGCAGAAAGAATGCGAAGCATTCGTCAATTAATCGCAACAAAATTATTGTATTTATAACAGCACCATTCGTCATTCATCAGTTATTGAGGAGTAATAATGAGTCATTTGTTAAGCACTTTATCTTGTTGCTGGTTTTGGTTAATTGCAGGCGTCCTCATTGGTTGGTTACTCAACCGTTGGCTATGTCGCTGTTGCTGCAAACCCACCACTCCACCATCAGTAAGCGCCCCTCCTCCTCAAACCAGTGCATTGTTAGATAGCCCACCAGCGGCTAATGCAACCAATGCAGCAGTAACTACAGCTAAGCCTCCTGCAAAAGCAACACCAAAACCGACTAAACCCAAAGCACCCGCAAAAGCTAAACCAGCTGCGCCTAAAGTCAGCTTTGATCTAGCAGCTGCTAAAGCCGCAGGGTTTGCCATCAAAAAAGCAGATGACTTGACCGTGATTGAAGGCATTGGTCCAAAAATCAACGATCTATTCAAAGAAAACGGCGTGCAAACGTTTGCCCAACTTGCCAAACAAACTGTTCCACAAATGCGTGCAATCTTAGATAAAGGCGGCGCACGCTACCGTATGGCCAACCCAGCCACTTGGGCGCAACAGAGCGCATTAGCAGCAGATAACAAGTGGGCAGCACTCAAAACATTGCAGGATGAGCTTTCTGGCGGCATCAAAAAATAAACGGGAGCACAATCATGCATATCAATCAATCGGGCTATGATAGATGGACTTGGATCATTACACTGATCCTATTGCTTACGCTGTCTTGGATGCTGTTGACGGGTCGCGGCCCTAGCCTAGCTTGCTGCACCGATGGCAGTGCAAGCACGACTTCCGAAACAAGTACGGCGATAGACGAACCTTTTCATTTTGAGGTCACCGCCAGCACATTTTCCAATCAAGGCGATGGCTCAAAAGTCAGTTGGTTTGCCGAGGCGGACAGCTTAAAAACATTTTTAGCGGCAGGGGGCGACTGGCAACTTAGCGGAGATGACAAAGTCGTTACGCTGACGGGTTCGGTTGCTTCGGATGCAATCAAACAAGAAAAAACAGCAGAGTTACAAACGTTTTTTGGCCCTGGCGTGACTATTGATAATCAGTTGCAAGCATCAGCCGTGCAAGCAGTTGTGAGTGCTGAGCCCCCTGCTGCTGCCAAATTATTTTTTGAAACAGGTAAGTCTACATTGCCGGCGGAAAGCGCCACGATACTGGAGCCAACGATTGAATGGCTGATTTCACACCCAGATACCAAAGCCGTGATTTCTGGCTATCACGATGCGCGTGGCAGTCGAGAAAGCAATCAAAAATTGGCTAAAGCACGCGCACAAGCGAGCATGGATGCTTTACTTGCAGCAGGCGTTGAATCGACTAGAATTGAGATGCGTAAACCGATTGAAACAGAAGGCACAGGAAACGAGGGGGAAGCAAGACGGGTGGAGATTGCTGTTGAATAACATGCTATATCTGTAAAAAATATAATTAGCTAATTCAATTGCGTGCATCATCGCACCCATAAAAAAGCCAGAGTTTCTCTGGCTTTTTTATTACTGAAACAGTCACCATGACTTAGTTACATAATGCCGTTACATAATCCCCAGATGATCCAGGCCAGAAGAGTTATCGCGTGCATGTGCATCTTTACTTTGCAGTTTAAATTTCAAACGCAAATCATTCACAGAGTCGGCGTTACGTAGTGCATCATCATAAGTAATCAAACCAGCTTCATGTAAATCAAACAAGGCTTGGTCAAAGGTTTGCATGCCCAACTCACGTGAGCGCCCCACAATATCTTTAATACCATGCACATCACCCTTGAATATCAAATCTGAAATTAAAGGTGAGTTCAATAAAATTTCAATTGCAGCAGTACGCCCTATGCCATCACGTTTGGGAATCAAACGCTGAGAAATGACAGATTTCAAATTAAGAGACAAGTCCATCAGCAATTGCTGTCTGCGCTCTTCCGGGAAAAAGTTGATAATCCTATCTAAGGCTTGGTTGGTGCTATTTGCATGCAGCGTGGACATACACAAGTGACCTGTCTCAGCAAACGCAATTGCATAATCCATGGTTTCCCTGTCGCGAATCTCACCAATCAAAATCACATCGGGTGCTTGGCGTAACGTGTTTTTCAAAGCGATGTGCCAATTATCCGTATCTACACCAATTTCGCGCTGCGTAATAATGCAGTTCTTGTGCTCATGCACAAACTCAACCGGGTCTTCAATCGTAATAATATGCCCATAACTGTTTTCGTTACGGTAACCCACCATGGCTGCAAGCGAGGTGGATTTACCAGAGCCAGTGCCGCCAACAAAAATAACCAATCCACGTTTGGTCATCGCAATGTCTTTCAACACATCGGGCAAACCCAAATCTTCAAATTTAGGAATTTTAGTCGTGATGGTTCTGAACACTAACCCCACCGTACCGCGTTGAATAAACGCGTTCACCCGAAAGCGCGCTACACCAGGCAAACCAATCGCAAAGTTACATTCGTTAGATGCGTCAAACTCTGCGGTTTGCTTATCGTTCATGATAGAGCGTGAGATCTCGCGCGTTTGTTGTGGTGAGAGCACTTGCGTACTAACTGGTGTCATCTTGCCATCAATCTTCATCGCAGGCGGAAAGCCACTGGTGATAAACATGTCTGAGGCTTTTTTGGTCATCATCAGCCTCAGTAAATCAAATACAAATTTTTCTGCCTGACCTTGTTCCATTGCTTATCCTAATTAAATGCTTGATGGTTAAATATGATGTACAAAACTAGCCAACAATCGAATCGCGATTGGACGCTTTTCCACGCGCTTCTGCTGCACTAATGATGTTTCTGCGCACCAAGTCCTGTAAGTTCTGATCTAACGTTTGCATCCCAATATTTTGGCCTGTTTGAATGGCTGAATACATTTGTGCCACTTTATTTTCACGAATCAAATTACGAATCGCTGGCGTACCAATCATAATTTCATGTGCCGCCACACGCCCTTGCTCATCCTTGGTTTTACACAAGGTTTGTGAAATCACGGCACGTAAAGATTCAGATAACATGGAGCGCACCATTTCTTTTTCTGCTGCTGGGAACACGTCCACAATCCTATCCACCGTTTTGGCAGCTGAACTGGTATGCAAGGTACCGAATACCAAGTGGCCGGTTTCCGCAGCGCTCAAGGCTAAACGGATGGTTTCCAAGTCACGCATCTCACCCACCAGAATCACATCCGGGTCTTCACGCAATGCAGAACGCAAGGCGTTTTGGAAAGATAAAGTATGCGGGCCTACTTCACGCTGGTTAATCAAACATTTTTTAGAGGTATGCACAAACTCAATCGGGTCTTCCACCGTGAGAATATGCCCCATTTCATTTTCGTTAATATAATCGACCATCGCCGCCAATGTGGTGGACTTACCAGAACCAGTTGGCCCCGTTACCAGCACAATGCCACGTGGTGTATTGGCAATTTCTTTAAAAATCGCCGGCGCATTCAATTGCTCTAGGGTGAGGATTTTGGAAGGAATGGTACGAAATACCGCACCAGAACCACGGTTTTGATTAAACGCATTGACACGGAAACGCGCTAAATTGGGAATTTCAAATGAGAAGTCGCACTCCAGCGTTTCTTCATACACTTTGCGCTGACCGTCGTTCATGATGTCGTATACCATGTCATGCACTTGGGTGTGGTCCATGGCGGGCACATTAATTTTGCGCACATCACCATGCACACGAATCATGGGTGGCAACCCTGCTGATAGATGTAAATCGGACGCTTTATTTTTGACGGCAAACGCGAGTAAATCAGAAATATCCACTATCAGCTCCAGCATTATTTTATAATTAAATTTTATCTTAAGACTTTACACAAAGTTTAATCTTTAAGATGTTTGAATTATGAACACTTTTTACGACAGTTTGCAAGCGATTCATGCAAGAATTGCCCAAGCCAAAGCACAAGTTGGACGTAATGACACAGTACAATTATGTGCGGTCAGTAAGGCGCAATCCGTAGAAAAAATACGCATTGCGTATGAAGCCGGTCAAACCATTTTTGGTGAAAATTATCTACAAGAAGCCATCGATAAACAGGCGCAACTGCAGGACTGCGCTATTGAATGGCATTTTATTGGTCCGATTCAAAGCAATAAAACACAAGCCATCGCCCAACACTTTGCATGGGTGCATTCTGTAGACCGTATTAAAATTGCAGAACGCTTAGCCAATGCGCGCGGCTCACAATTACCGCCATTAAACGTTTGCATTCAAATCAATAGCAGTGAAGAGTCCAGCAAAAGTGGCGCTGGGCTGAGTGATATCGCTGTCTTAGCCGAAGTGATTCGCGGACTGCCAGCACTCCGGCTACGTGGCCTGATGTCGATTCCCGCACCGACAAAAGACATTACGCAGCAACGTGCACAATTTAAACAAGTGCATCAAGCCTACCTTGCATTGCAACAACAAGGGTTCGCGCTAGATACGTTATCCATAGGCATGTCCGATGACTTTGAAGCCGCCATTGCAGAAGGTGCTACCATAGTACGCATTGGCTCTGCTCTGTTTGGCGCAAGGGTTTATCATCAGACAAACACAACAAATTCACTGACAGAGCATCAATAACACAGAGCGTTAACAATACAGAGAAAGTGCAATCGCATGCAAGCAAACACACATTTCAAACTAGGATTTATCGGCGGCGGCAATATGGCCACCGCCATGATTATTGGTTTAAAACATCAACAGTTTGATAGCCAACACATACAAGTCGTCGAGCTAGATGCTGACAAGCGCATACAGCTGACCACATCGTATCAAGTCAACACTACCGATCAATTAAGCGAGATTGCCCAAAACGATGTGATTATTTTGGCCGTGAAGCCGCAACAGTTAAAAGCTCTGGCGCAATCACTGGCGCCGCTGCTCAAACAACAACTGGTGATTTCGATTGCAGCGGGTATTCGCATTGCTGATTTAAGTCGCTGGCTTGGTGACTATACGATGATTGTCCGCGCGATGCCGAATACACCAGCGCAAATTCAAGCCGGAGTGACCGGCGTTTATGCAACACCACAAGTGACGGCATTACAGCAACAGCAGGCCACACGCATTTTAGATGCCGTAGGTGCCACGGTATGGTTGAATCAAGAAGCCGAACTAGATGCCGTCACGGCGATTTCTGGCAGCGGACCAGCCTACGTGTTTTACCTGATTGAAGCCTTGCAAGATGCCGCCATCAAACTCGGCCTAAGCGAAGCACAAGCTAAACTATTGAGTATTGCCACTTTTCAAGGTGCCAGCCAGCTTGCGGCCACCAGCACAACGCCGGTAGAGACCTTACGCGCGCAAGTCACCTCCAAAGGCGGCACTACCGAGCAAGGCTTGCTGAGCTTGGAAACCTCTAAAGTCAAAGACGCGATTTTTCTAGCCGCCCAACAAGCAGAGAAACGCGCTAAAATCATGGGCGATGAATTGGGAAAATCATAAACATGCTCTATACCGCATTTAGCTTTTTAATCAGCACCATACTGAATATCCTCACCTTTGTACTATTGCTACGCTTTTTTATGCAATGGTTAAAAGCGCCGTTTCAAAACCCTTTAGCGCAAATGACCATTGCACTCAGCGATTTCATCGTCAAGCCAGCAAGACGCTGGATTCCCAGCTACAAAAAAATAGACCTCTCTACGCTGGTGTTGGCACTACTTGTGCAAATAATTCTGCAATTCATTTTACTCAGCCTGCGTGGTTTTCCATTTGCCGTGGCAGGGGGCGCCATCTGGCTAAATGTCTTGCTAGTCGCAGGGTTGGCCATTATTCGCATGAGTTTAGATTTATTTTTCTACGCCATACTGATTGAAGCGTTGTTAAGCTGGGTGAACCCAAACACCCCTATCTCTGGCGTATTAAGTGCACTCACCCGCCCCATACTCACCCCGCTGCGTAGATGGATTCCACCCGTGAATGGCATTGACTTCTCGGCACTGGTGGCGATGATCTTGTTGCAAATGGTGAACATTGCCTTCATAAGCTATGCTCAGCAGTCACTAAATGCAGTTTTTTAATGAAAACTGCCCATGTTCATGATTTAATGGCGCTGATAGCCACGTGGTTTCAGACTTTTTAAATGTAGAGACACTCACTGCGCATGACACAAGAAACAACATTACAAGAAAAAATCGCCGCCTATCATCTATGGCGTAATACGTTGGCAGATACGATTATCGGCTACCGCGATTGGTTAGTGAGAAGTGACAGCAGTAACTCGTTGCAAGAGTTGCGCCTCACCGATTTTGCCGACATGCTGAGAAAAGATCGTCTGACCTTGGCACTAGTGGCAGAGTTTTCTCGTGGCAAAACAGAAACTGTGAATGCGCTGTTTTTTGCTGACCATGACCAACGCTTACTGCCTAGCGAAGCTGGCCGCACCACCATGTGTCCGACAGAGTTGTTATGGGATGAAGATGAAGAGCCCTGCATTAAATTACTACCTATCGAAACCCGCTTGTCAGACGACTCCATTACCTATCTTAAAACGCTGCCAAAGCTTTGGAAAAAATTCCGCTTAGAAACTGACTTCCCTGAACAAATGCGCAAAACGCTGCGCCAGCTGATTGATAGAAAAGAAGTCAGCATTGAAGAGGCGATTAAACTTGGCCTATGGAGCCCCAAAGATCCTAACAATGCGCTACAAAACCGCACCCATATTGAAGTGCCGGTATGGCGCCATGCCATTATCAACTACCCACATGAGCTGCTGAAAAACGGCTTAGTGGTGATTGACACACCTGGTCTTAACGCGCTGGGGACAGAACCAGAACTGACCCACAAAGTCATTCCTGGCGCGCATGCGGTATTGTTCCTCACAGCTACCGATACCGGTGTGACGCATTCCGATATGCAAATCTGGAATGAATATATTCGAGACCAAGCCAAATATAAATTGGTGGTGCTGAATAAGATTGATACGTTATGGGATGACCTGAAATCAGACTTCGAGATTGCTAAAGAGATCAACCGCCAAGTGGAGCAAACTGCGCGCGATTTAATGATTCCCAAGAATCAAATCTTTACGATTTCTGCACAAAAAGGCCTGCTGGCCAAAATCAAAAAAGATCCAGTGCTACTCAAGCGTAGCAATATTCAGGTATTGGAAACCGAGCTTTCCAATCAACTCACCAGCTCTAAACAAGAAATTATTGGCAACACGATTGCTACCGAATGCAGCGTGATGGTGAAAGAGTCACGCAAGCTCATGCAGGTAAAGCTCAATCACTCTCGTGTTCGTTTCGATGAATTAAAAGGCTTATTGGGGCAGCACCAAACCGTATTTAATGACTTGGTGGCCAAAGCACAGCAAGACCAACAGCGTTATCAAGCGTCACTACCCGTGTTTAAAGAGGCCGAAGAAAAGATCAACCGCATCGGCAAAAAACTGCTGCGCCACCTTAGCCTGACTTATTTAGACAACTCGATTGCAGAAAGCCGCAAGGAAATGCATGACAGCTGGACGACAGTACGTTTGAATCAAAGCATACGTAAGTTAATAAAGCAAGCCAATGATTTGGCGATTCACGTGACCACTGAAAGCAATAGCATTCGTCGTTTAACACAACATATATACGATCTATTCCGCACGCAGCATGGCTTTGATATTTCCGCGCCACCTGAACTGAACATGACAAGCTTTCTGGAGAAAATGCAGTCTTTAGAAAAAATTACCCATGATTTTTGTGCCGATCCGATTAACGTGCTGACAGAAAAACGCTTTCTCATTCGACGCTTTTTCTTGAGTTTGGGGGCAGAAGCACAAGGCGCTTTCCAAAATGCGCATGATGACACTGAGCGCTGGATCAACAATGTCATTGTCACATTGAAGATTCAGATTGAAACGCACAAAGAAGCGCTAGATCAACGCATCAAAGGCCTAGTAGAGGCAAAATCCAGTTCTGAAGCGCTCAACAAACAGATTGTGCAAGTCAGCGAAGAATATAAACATATCGCCAGTCAATGCAAATTACTGGACGATGCGTTATTACAACTGATGAAAGCCATTTTGCAGGCCTCTAAAATCAAGCAAGAAAAACTGGAAAAAGAAAACCAAATGAAAGCGCTGAACTTTGAAGGTTTACCCTTGATGTAATGTAAAGCGCTATCTCACTAAGGCCGCTGCGCAAGCAGCTGGCCAAGTTAAATCCAAATAATATCGAACTCTTCCCGCGCGCACTGCGTTTCAATCTGCAATGAAACTGGTTTTTGAATAAAGTCTGACAGGTTGGCCAGACTTTGTGACTCCTCATCCATCAGCATATTAATCACTTCGGCAGACGCCAGTATCTTAAATTCTTTGGCGTCAAACTGCTTCGATTCACGCAGTAATTCGCGCATGATTTCATAGCAGATAGTTTGCGCTGTTTTCAACTCACCGCGGCCCTGACACACCTCGCAAGCTTCACACAATAAATGCGCCAAACTCTCACGCGTACGTTTGCGTGTGAGTTCCACCAAGCCCAGCGGCGTAAAGCCATTCACGTTAATGCGCGCTCGATCTGTAGCAATCGCCTTTTTCAGCTCATCCAACACGGTTTCACGCTGACTGTCTTCATCCATGTCGATGAAATCAACAATGATAATGCCGCCCAAATTGCGTAGCCGTAGCTGGCGCGCAATACATTGCGCTGCTTCTAAATTGGTTTTAAAGATGGTGTCTGAAAGGTTTTTGCCACTGACAAAGCTACCCGTATTCACATCCACAGTGGTGAGGGCTTCCGTTTGATCAAAAATCAAATAACCACCAGATTTCAATTCCACTTTGCGTGCCAGTGCTTTTTCGATTTCTTTTTCGATATCATAAAAATCAAACAGCGCACGCTCGCCTTTGTAATGAAACAAAGGCTTTAATGCTCTGGCCACATACAACTCGGCAAACTCTTTTAGGCGCTCATACATCTCACGTGAATCCACGCGAATAGTAGAAGTTTCCGCACATACCACATCACGCAAAATACGTTTAGGCAGGCTTAGGTCATAAAAAATTAAAGAGCGTTCGCTGGCCTGCTTACTTTCCACCTGAATTTTTTGCCAAACTTTGTGCAAATACTCAATGTCAGCCAGCAACTCTTCATCTGTTGCGGTTTCTGACATGGTGCGAATGATATAGCCGCCCGCCCGCTGTTCTGGTAATAGTCCGAGCAAACGATTGCGCAAAAATTCACGTTCTTCTTCAATCTCAATACGTTGTGAGACGCCAATATGATTTTGGTATGGCAGAAACACCAAAAAGCGGCCGGCAATACTGATTTCGGTGGTCAATCGCGCGCCCTTGGTACCGATAGGCTCTTTAATGACTTGCACAATCACGGACTGACCTTCGTGCAATACCTCTTGAATCGGCTTTTCAATTTTTATGTCGCCATCTTCAATATGGCATTCCATGATGTCCGCTACATGAAGGAAAGCTGCGCGCTGTAAGCCGATCTCGATAAATGCAGATTGCATGCCGGGCAGCACACGCACCACTGTGCCACGATAGATATTGCCGACGATCCCCAACGAAGAGCTACGCTCGATATGCAACTCTTGCACGATGCCTTGTTCGAGAATCGCCACACGCGTTTCTTGCGGTGTAACATTAATTAAGATTTCTTGCGCCACTATGATCTTTCAATTATTAAGTATTCATTCATTTGGTGAAGCAGTTGCGCTGTTTCGTATAGGGGTAGCCCCATCACACCCGAATAACTGCCATCAATGCGTTGAATCCAAGCGCCTGCCAGCCCTTGAATGCCATAACTACCGGCTTTATCTCGGTGCTCCCCTGCTTGGATATAAGCCTCTAGCATGGCGTCGGTCAGCGGCATCATCTCAACCTGTGTTGTATTGAGCAGCCTTAGTGTGCGATTGTAACCACAAACGGCAATCGCTGTATGCACTTGGTGCGTTGTCCCGGAGAGTTTTTTTAACATACGCATAGCATCCGCATCGTTTCCGGGTTTACCCAGAATCTCACCTGCCAGCGCCACAGTCGTATCTGCGGCCAAGATAAACAATTGGTTTGACTGATCAACACTGGCTCGGATCGCTTCTGCTTTCTCGACAGCAAGCCTTAATACATAATCCGCTGCTGCTTCATTTAGCCTGACCGATTCATCAATATCTGCCGGCATGACGGTACAAGTGACATCAATCTGTTTTAATAATTCAATACGCCTAGGGCTGCGTGAAGCGAGGATAATATGCATAAATAAAATACTAGTGTCTGTGTGATAGATTGACTATGATGGGCACGTCAATGTGATTGACACATTGTAAACCAGTGAAGTGATGTCTATGGATGATTATAGTTATTTAGTGAAAATCACCATCGCCTTATTTGCGATTGTGAACCCGATTGGCAGCCTGCCAATTTTTATCAGCGCTACCGAAGGCTGGCAAAAAACCGACCGTGCGCGTACAGCGCGTACCGTGGCACTTTCAGTATTCATTGTATTAAGCCTCTCAGCATTTATTGGCGATGGCATTCTGGATTTCTTCGGCATCAGCATCCCCTCGTTTCAGGTAGGCGGCGGTATTCTCATTTTACTCATTTCCATTTCGATGATGCATGGCAAGCAAGGCGGTACGCGACAAACGCCGGAAGAAGCACAAAGCTTGGCCGAACGTGATGTCATTGCCATCGTGCCGCTCAGCATTCCATTATTGGCTGGCCCCGGGGCTATCTCCCATATGATTTTAAGTGCGCAGCAACACCCTAGCTTTACCGGGCATCTCGCATTAGTGATTCCTGTCGCCGTGATTGCTGGCGTCATCTGGCTAGTCTTGCAGTTGGCAGACGCCATCACACAGCGGCTGGGTACCATTGGCATTAATATCATCACACGTCTGATGGGGCTGATTTTGGCTGCAATGGCGGTAGAGTTTATTGCGCACGGATTGATTGGCTTATTTCCGCAATTAGCCAGTTAACGGTAAAATACCAATATTATTTTCAAAGACGTACTGCGTGAACAAACCTATCAAATCTGCCCAATGGAAACCCAATGTCACGGTGGCAGCCATCATCGAGCAAGACGGGAAATTCTTACTCGTCGAAGAAACCACTGACAGAGGCAATCGTTTCAACCAGCCTGCGGGGCACTTGGAAGAACATGAAACAATTATTGATGCCGCGATTCGCGAGACGCTTGAAGAAACTGCGTATGACTTCACGCCCGAATACTTAGTGGGTATTTACCATTGGCAACACCCGCTGAATGGGATTACTTATTTGCGCTTCGCCTTTGCTGGTAAGTTGGGTGCACATTACCCTGAGCGCACGTTGGATGACGGTATCATCGGCACAGTTTGGAAAAGCCAAGATGAAATTGCAAAAGACACTGCACTGATGCGTAGCCCGCAAGTGTTGCTGTGTGTAGAAGATTATTTAGCAGGCAAACGTTATCCGTTAGCCTTACTCACCCATTTAGGTCAAGCATTATGAAAACTCCGCATGTCATTGTTGGTTTATCCGGCGGTGTAGATTCCTCCGTCACCGCCATGCTGCTCAAACAACAAGGCTATCAAGTCACCGGTTTATTCATGAAAAACTGGGAAGACGATGACAATGATGAGTACTGCTCATCCAAGCAAGATTTGATTGATGCTGTGTCTGTCGCGGATAGGCTTGGCATTGAGATTGAAGCCGTCAACTTTAGCAAAGAGTACAAAGACCGCGTGTTCGCCAATTTTCTAGAAGAGTATCAGGCTGGCAGAACGCCGAACCCGGATATTCTGTGTAACGCAGAAATCAAGTTCAAAGCGTTTTTAGACCATGCCATGGGCATGGGGGCAGATTTAATCGCCACTGGTCACTATGCCAAAGTGCGTGAAAATCCATTACAAGCTGGTCAGTACCAATTGCTCAAAGCAGATGATGGCAGCAAAGATCAAAGCTATTTTCTACACCGCTTGAATCAGGCGCAACTGTCAAAAACGTTATTCCCGCTGGGTAGCTATCTTAAGCGCGAAGTACGAGAGATGGCACGCGAAGCAGGCTTAGCCAACGCAGAAAAGAAAGACTCCACTGGCATTTGTTTTATTGGTGAGCGCCCTTTCCAAGAGTTTTTGCAACGCTATTTGCCGCGCCAACCGGGCGATATGAAAACACCGGGAGGCAAGCTGGTCGGCCAACATGAAGGCTTGATGTATTACACGCTGGGGCAACGTCAAGGGCTAAAAATCGGTGGTAGCCGTGAAAGCAATGGCGAGCCTTGGTTTGTAGCGGCTAAAGACATGGCCAAAAACGAGCTGATTGTGGTGCAAGGTCACGACCATCCGTTATTGCAAAGTGACGGCCTCAAAGCTGGGCAGTTACATTGGATTAGCGGTGAAGAACCCAAGACCAACTGGGTGTACGCAGCAAAAACACGCTACCGCCAGCCCGATGCCCCCTGTGAAATAGATGCTGTAGATACCCAAGAGGTGGATATCCGTTTTGGTCAAAAGCAATGGGCGGTTACACCCGGCCAGTCCGCTGTGGTGTATGAGAGCAATGTATGTTTGGGCGGCGGCATCATTACTGGGGCGCTATAAGTTAGGCCAATAGGCTAAACCAATCATTGATATCACCAAAAAGGGTGGCTAAGCCACCCTTTTGACATTGCAAATGCTAAGACCTAAGACTACTAATCCCAGCTTAACGCGCCACCGGTTTGATATTCGGTCACACGTGTTTCAAAAAAGTTTTTCTCTTTTTTCAGGTCAATCATTTCACTCATCCATGGAAATGGATTGGTAGCGCCTGGGTACAACGCATCCAGACCAATCTGCTGACAACGACGGTTGGCAATAAAACGCAGATATTCTTTGAACATAGTAGCATTTAAACCCAAGACACCACGCGGCATGGTCGCTTCCGCATATTGATATTCCAGCTCTACGCCATGTTGAATCAAACTACGAATTTCATCACGGAATTCGGCGGTCCACAAATGTGGATTTTCCAGCTTAATGGTATTGATGACATCGATACCAAAATTGCAGTGCATGGATTCATCGCGCAAAATGTATTGATACTGCTCGGCCGCGCCCTGCATTTTATTCTGGCGACCTAACGCTAGAATCTGCACAAAGCCTACATAAAAGAACAAGCCTTCCATGATGCAGGCAAACACAATCAGTGAGCGCAGTAGTTGTTGGTCGGCTTCTGGCGTACCGGTTTTAAACGCTGGGTCCGTCAGTGTATTGATGAACGGAATCAGGAAATCATCTTTGGCCTTAATGCTCGCCACTTCTTGGTAAGCATTAAACACTTCTGACTCATCCAGCCCCAAGCTTTCCACAATATACTGGTAAGCATGCGTGTGGATGGCCTCTTCAAATCCTTGACGCAGCAAATATTGGCGGCATTCTGGCGCAGTAATATGACGGTATGTACCCAACACAATATTGTTGGCCGCCAGTGAGTCTGCTGTCGTAAAAAACCCTAAATTACGTTTAACGATTAAGCGCTCATCTTCAGTCAGCGCGGTGCTGTCTTTCCATTGTGCAATGTCGCGGCTCATGCTGACCTCTTGCGGCATCCAATGGTTAGCGCAACCCGCCAAGTATTTATCCCAAGCCCAGTGGTATTTAAACGGCACCAATTGATTCACATCGGTTTGACCGTTAATCATACGTTTGTCATTAGCATTCACACGGCCTGTGAATGCAGGTTGATTGGCTGCCAAGCTGGGTGCTGGCGGCGCTGGTTTACGCTCTACCACAGTCAAGTTGGGTGTTGCTGCTTCTTGTACAATATCTTCATCAAATGAAAGCATGTTTTTTCCTATTCTTAATTTAACTTTGCTAGAAAATTAAAAGTGCTAAGCGAGACTAGGCGTGAGAGAAAATTATGAGCGCGGCATACATTCAGTATGTAAGCGAAAAAATTTTGATCACAACGCCGTATCGCGACGAAGTTTTATTTTTCTATTGGCATGATTCGCATTCTGGATTGTCAATACTGCACATTTTAGGCGCCAGCTCTGGTTCACTCATCGCACCTGCAGATACCGCATTGAGTTCGCCACCGGTACCGGTCGATTTCTCTGCAGCCGTTGCCCCCATTGAGCGCAAGTAGTAAGTGGTTTTTAAGCCACGCAACCACGCTAACATGTAAATATCATTTAATTTTTTGCCTGATGGCACAGCAAAGTACAGGTTCAGCGATTGTGCTTGGTCTATCCATTTTTGGCGGCGCGCGGCAGCTTCTACTAACCAGCTCGGGTCTACATCAAACGCTGTGGCATACAGTGCTTTTAAATCTGCAGGTACACGTTCGATTTTAGCCAAGGAGCCATCGTAATATTTCAAGTCCGACACCATGACTTCATCCCATAAACCGCGGGCCTTGAGGTCATTCACCAATTGCTCATTCACAATCGTGAACTCGCCAGACAAGTTGGATTTTACGTACAAGTTTTGATATTCCGGCTCAATGCTGGCAGACACGCCAACAATGTTAGAAATCGTCGCTGTCGGTGCAATGGCCACGCAATTGGAGTTACGCATACCGACTGCAGCAATACGGCTACGTAATGCAGCCCAATCTAATGTGATTGAACGGTCGACTTCTACATGGCCACCACGTTCTGTCGTCAGTAAATCAAGCGTGTCGAATGGCAAAATACCTTGATCCCACAAGCTGCCTTTAAAGCTGGAGTATGCGCCACGCTCTTCTGCCAACTCGGTCGATGCCCAATAGGCGTGATAACACACGGCTTCCATGGTGCGATCCGCAAACTCTACTGCCGCTTGTGATGCATAAGGAATACGCATGGCATGCAGTGCATTTTGGAAACCCATAATGCCCATGCCCACCGGGCGATGACGATAGTTAGAATTGCGCGCTTTGCCTACGGCGTAGAAGTTAATATCCACCACGTTGTCTAACATGCGCATCGCTACTTTAGTGGTCGCAGCCAATTTGGCTTGGTCAATAATCAGCGCATCACCCTCTTGCGTGAGATGTTGCAATAGATTGACCGAACCCAAGTTACACACGGCAATTTCCGTATCCGATGTGTTAAGTGTGATTTCGGTACAAAGATTGGAGCTATGCACTACGCCCACGTGTTGCTGTGGTGAGCGAATATTGCATGGGTCTTTAAATGTGATCCAAGGATGGCCTGTTTCAAACAACATCGACAGCATCTTGCGCCACATTTGCAAGGCCGGCACGCGCTTGAATAATTTGATTTCACCGTTATCGGCTTTACGCTCATATTCGGTGTAAGCCGCAGCAAACTTTTTGCCGTATAGATCATGCAAATCAGGCACATCAGAAGGTGAGAACAATGTCCATTCGCCATTTTCAGTCACGCGTTGCATGAACAAATCCGGAATCCAATGCGCGGTATTCATGTCGTGCGTACGACGACGGTCATCCCCAGTGTTTTTGCGTAAATCTAGAAACTCTTCAATGTCCAGATGCCAAGTTTCCAAGTAACCGCACACTGCACCCTTGCGCTTGCCGCCTTGATTGACAGCGACTGCGGTATCGTTCACGACTTTTAAGAATGGAATCACACCTTGGCTCTTGCCATTGGTGCCCTTAATGCGCGCACCTAGTGCACGTACTGGCGTCCAATCGTTACCCAAACCACCCGCATATTTTTGTAGCAAGGCGTTTTCTTTAATGCCTTGGTAGATGCCTTCTAAGTCATCGCTCACCGTCGTCAAATAGCAGGAAGATAATTGTGAGTGCAATGTACCGCTGTTAAATAGCGTAGGTGTCGAGCTCATAAAGTCAAAACTGGAGAGCAAGTGGTAAAACTCAATCGCGCGTTCTTCGCGATCAATTTCATTAATGGCCAAGCCCATGGCCACACGCATAAAGAAAATCTGTGGCAATTCAATACGGCGCTCTTCAACATGTAAGAAATAGCGGTCGTACAAGGTTTGCAAACCTAAGTAACCAAATTGAAAATCACGGTCATGTGTTAATTCTGCACCTAGTTTTTCCAGATCAAACTGGCCTAAACGCGGGTCTAGTAAATCGGCTTCAATACCAATCTTGATATAGCGTGGAAAATAAGCAGCGTAAGCAGTGGCCATTTCGGTATGCGATACCGCACCACCTAGCACTTCCGCACGCACCAAATCCAACTGCAGGCGCGCGGTCACATAGTTATAGGCAGGCTCAGTTTCAATCAGGCTACGTGCAGAAAGAATCAGCGCTTTACGCACCTCGTTAAACCCAATGCCATCGTATAAATCGCGTACGGCTTGCTCAACCACCACGCTCGGTTTCACTGTGCTGCCCAAACCCACACACGCCTCTTCCACCATGTTATTTAGCATGGTCATATTGAGCGGTTTAAGCTTGCCGTCGATATTGATATTGATGTGATGCGCTTGTTGCTCTGGGGCATTGGCTTTCTCGGCAGCACGTTCGGCATTGCGCTTTTCGCGATACAGCACATAAGCGCGTGCGACATCGTGGTTACCATTGCGCATCAAGGCCAGCTCTACTTGGTCTTGAATATCTTCGATATGCACTGCCCCACCTGCTGGCATACGGCGCAACAATGCGGTATTTACCAATTGGCTGAGTGTAGCCACTTGATCACGCACACGTTGCGAAGCCACACTTTGATTGCCCTCTACCGCTAAAAACGCTTTGGTAATGGCAATGGCAATTTTGTCGAGTTGGTAGGCCACCACTGCGCCATTACGGCGGATGACTTGTAAAGTCGGATGTTGGCCAGATTGTGATGTTTCTACTGTTGATGTTCTTACATCATCCATGGATAGCTCCCTTAAAAAAGGGGCAGGTATGCCTTTGATGTGCTCACATTTTGTTTAAACAGTAAGCTTCAAAAAAGACCAGCTGGCAGAGTGTTTGTGCAAAGTGCAACACTCTATCTGCCGAGGACACCCCGCCTCAAACGTTATCAAAAATATTCACGCAATCAAGGTGAAAATACTGACGGCAGGTCTCCTGGCTCTTAGGTCTTCATTGTTTTTAGGCCTTCCCACATCAAACAATGCAGTGGCAGCTAATCAAAACAACTCGCTAATTACAGTTGCGGGGGCAGCTTTGGCTTGAGGTTAGACATTACATGTTAACCCGTACCGAATTCCCTTTTATTTCAACGTTTGATAAAAAGTTGAAAACCGTAGTGACGTTAATGTAACCCAATATAATGTGGTTTATCAATACAAAAAACACAATATATTGAATATATTTATCTAAAATTGATTATCGCTTTGATTTTATTCAAGTTTTAAATTAGCTTTAAATTAATTTAAAATTAAAAAAACCTCATGTCTCCATGAGGTTTTTATGTGGCCTAACGCACACGACCTTATGCGCTAGATTTCACTCAATTGGACTAAGCAGTTGTCAAAGAAGTCCGCAGATTTTTTGCAACCTGCACCATGTGTGCTAACGCCTCCATCGTTTCTGGCCACCCACGCGTTTTCAGGCCGCAATCCGGGTTGATCCATAAACGATCGGCTGGAATCACTTCCAACGCACGCTGCATCAGCTTTTCCATTGAGGCTACCGTAGGCACGCGTGGCGAGTGAATATCATACACACCAGGGCCAATCTCATTCGGGTAGGCAAATGCGCCAAAGCCATCTAATAGCTCCATTGCTGAGCGTGAAGTTTCAATGGTAATCACATCCGCATCCATGGCCGCAATAGCTGGCAAAATATCATTAAACTCTGCGTAGCACATGTGTGTGTGAATCTGTGTCGTATCTTCTGCCACACTGGCAGATAACTTAAATGCACGCACTGCCCAATTTAAGTAATGCTCCCACGCGGCTTTTTGTAGCGGCAAGCCTTCACGCAACGCTGGCTCATCAATTTGAATAATGGCAATCCCCGCTTGTTGTAAATCGGCCACTTCATCGCGGATGGCTAGCGCTAATTGCAGTGCAGTCAAATAACGTGGCTGATCGTCACGTACAAACGACCACTGCAACATCGTCACCGGACCAGTCAACATGCCCTTCACCGGTTTGGCTGAGAGCGATTGTGCATAACGCGCATATTCCACGGTCATGGGGGTTGGTCGATACACATCGCCATAAATCACTGGCGGTTTTACGCAACGTGAGCCATAGCTCTGCACCCAACCATACTGAGTAAAGGCATACCCTGCCAATTGCTCACCAAAATACTCCACCATATCGTTACGCTCGGCTTCGCCGTGTACCAGCACATCCAGCTCCAGTGCTTCCTGCTGACGAACCGCATACTCAATGTGCTCCAGCATTTTGGCGTGATAATGCGTTTGTGGCAGCGTGCCTTTTTTAAAAGCTGCACGGGCGGCACGGATATCTGCAGTCTGCGGGAAAGAACCAATGGTAGTGGTAGGCAGTAGCGGCAATTGCAAGCGTGTTTTTTGCATAGCTTGGCGCGTTGTAAACGTACTGGCGCGGTTTTCATTGACAGTATCAATGTTGGCAATCCTAGCTTGCACCGTTTGATCATGCACGCGGGTAGATGCTTTGCGGCTAGCAATCGCCTGCCGTGATTGTGCAAGTGCCTCAGCCACTGGGGCATCCCCTTGATTAATCGCCTGCGCCAAAATATGAAGCTCATCTAACTTTTCATCGGCAAATGCTAACCAAGACTTAAGCTCCTTGTCTAACTGCTGCTCATGTCTAAGTGTGACTGGTGTGTGCAACAGTGAGCAGCTTGGTGCGATCCACAGACGTTCTTTTAAACGCTCGGCGGGCACTGCCAAGAGCGCGAGCGTTTTGTCCAAATCGTTACGCCAAATATTGCGGCCATCAATCACCCCGACAGAAAGCACCCAGTAGGCAGGCAATGCGTTCACCCATGGCAGTAATTGTTCTGGCGCACGCACTGCATCAATATGCAAACCATCCACTGGTAAATCAGTAATCACACTTTGGTAGCGCGTGATGTTGGCAAAGTAAGTCGTTAGCAATAGTTTAGGGCGCTGCGTTCTTAACCAAGCATAAGCACGCTGAAACGCTTTTAACCATTGATCATCTAAATCCAGCGCAAAAATGGGCTCGTCAATTTGCACCCACTCAATCTTTCTAATGTGTAGCTCTTGCAGCAAATGCGCGTATTGCTGGGCTAGCCCATCTAACAAATCCAGCGCATGGATGCCTTTAGCTTTGCTTAAATACAAAAAGCTGACCGGCCCCAACAACACAGGCTTTACGTTGGCATTTAACTTTTGCGCTTCGTCTAGTTGGGTTAAGAAGTCATGTGCATTTACCGAAAACTGTGTTTCCGCATTCAGCTCAGGTACGATGTAATGATAGTTGGTATCAAACCACTTGGTCATTTCCATGGCGGGTTGCTCAATATTGCCACGCGCTAATGCAAAATATGCAGTCTCCGGCGGTGCATTTTTTTCACCAAACGGTGGCTTGGCAAAGCGCTTAGGCGTTGCACCAAACAACACAGCGTGGTCTAGCACATGGTCGTATAAAGAAAAATCATTGCTACTGATATACGTGAGCTCTGCTGCCTGCTGTTTTTGCCAATGGTTGGCACGCAATTGTGCTGCTGTGTTTTGTAAATCCGATGCAGTCGTTTCACCACGCCAGAACGACTCTAACGCAAACTTAAGCTCACGTTGTTCACCCACACGCGGGTACCCTAAAATATGTGTTTGTGCCATGTGCTGCCCTTCGCTTTTGAAAAAGCGTTATTGTTGATGACACAACTTTATTAATAAAGCGAAAGTTTTTATGGTAAATTTGAATTTAATTCATACCTGATATTTAAACTACTCAAATGCTAGAAATTCGCCACCTAAAATCGCTCAAAGCCATTGCGGAAACCAACAAACTTGGCTTGGCCGCTCAACGTGTGTTTTTAACGCAGTCTGCGCTGTCGCATCAAATCAAAGCGTTAGAACAGCATTACGATATTGTGCTGTTCAAACGCATGCCGCAGGGCTTAACGTTTACCAAGGCCGGCGAACGTTTACTGGCGTTGGCGCATGAGCTATTGCCCGCCATTGAAAAAGCAGAGCGCGATTTGGTGCGCTTAAAAAGCAATCAGTCTGGAGAACTGCGGATTGTGCTGGAATGCCACACTTGCTTTGATTGGCTCACCCCAGTGATGGACAACTTTAGACGCGCTTGGCCCGAGGTGGAAATTGATCTAGTGGCCGGTTTTCACAGTGACCCTTGGCAACTCATTGATGAAGGCAAAGCCGATATTGTGATTGGCGGTTTACCGCAAAAGAATACGCACTTACCTTACCTGCCTTTATTCAAATTTGAAATCATGGCAGTGTTGCCAAATGACCATCGGCTTGCCAAAAAAACCAAGTTAGAGGCCAAAGATTTTGAAGGCGAAACGCTGATTACCTATCCGGTAGCCGATACTAGAATAGACGTGATTCAGCAAGTACTAGCACCTGCCGATATTCAGTATCACCGCCGCACTGCAGAATTAACCATCGCGATTATGCAACTGGTTGCCAGTCGGCGCGGAGTGGCTGCGCTGCCCAACTGGGGCATTCGTAGTTACGTGGATCATGACTATGTGATGGCCAAGTCCATCGGCAAGCAAGGTTTGTGGTCAAACTTATATCTGATTGCGTCACAAGAAACCATTACCAAGCAATATGTGATTGATTTAAATGAAATTATCAGAAATACCTGCCTAACTCAACTGGATGCGATTCAACTCATATAATCCAAGCCATCAGGTTAAATTGAAGTTAAGATGCGATAGTACTTTTAATTAAAGTATTGTGTTCGCTATGCCGTAAATACAATCAAAGCATGTTGCATAATGTATTTCGCGCTAATTGACGATGGATAACCTATGGCTTACGTATTAAGAAATGATCAAGGCAATATCATTGCCGCCAGTAGCACTGTTCAGGTGGAGACAAATTGGCAATTTCTGGAAAACAAACATCCGGACTATATTGCGTTTATTGAGGCAGAACTCAAACAGCATGCGGCGTTCCGCGAAAGTGATATTCAACTTGCCCGCGTACTAGAGGATTTGATTGAGATTTTGATTGAGCGCAATCTCATACAATTTACTGATTTCCCATCTGCTGCGCAAAAACGCTTGAATGACCGTCAATCCATGCGCTCAAAAAATCGGCTGTCTATGATTGTGGAAGACGAGGACGAGATGACGCTGCCCTTGCCTATGCACTTTTAAGCCATTACGGCGTTGGCATAGTTTGTTTAAAACTGGGGCGCTTAATCAACACATTGTAGTGTTTGGCTAAGTTAGGGAATTTATCTTGCCAGGTTTTCCCTTCCCAGCGCAATTGCTTAAAGCGCAAATCAAAGTAAGCCAAGCTACAGCCCAACGCGATATCCGCTAAGCTAAACGTTTCGTTCACGCACCATTTCTTTTTTAACAAATCCGCATCTAGCACGGCAAGCCCTTGCATCACTTTACTCATTTGCTTATCGATTTGCGTCTGCGATTGTTGCACCTCTGGCTTGCGCTGTTCCATCACAACTGCTACCGCTGCATCACACACACCATCAGCCAGCGCTTCCCAGCGGCGCACTTTGATTTTGGCAAGATGATCGTGCGGGATGAGTTGTGCCAAGGGTGTGCGGTGATCCAGATATTCCACAATCACGCGTGAGTCGTACAAAGCCTCACCATCATCCAACACCAGCACCGGCACTTTACCCAACGGGTTATGCTGACGCACTGGGCAATCCGGATCAGACAGCACCACCTCGTTCAACGCAATATCCACATGTTTTTCGAGCGCAACGATACGCACTTTACGTGCATACGGGCTATTGACGGTATAAAGAAGTTGCATAAAAGTGATGAATAAATGTAAAGAATGCCCATTATAATAGAATTATGACGACACCGCTTTTTACACAACAGTTTCCCCCGTATTCACCAGAATTTTTACAATTAGTGCATGCACAAGTCACGCTAGCGCTGCAAGAAGACATCGGCACAGGAGACTTAACCGCATCGCTCATTCCTGAGCATCAACAAGCACAAGCCTCCATTATTGCTAGAGAGTCAGCTGTCGTGTGCGGGCAAGATTGGTTGAATGCCTGCTTTCATCAGCTAGACCCGCAAGCCAAGATTGTGTGGCATGTTAAAGAAGGCGAAACGGTGCCTCCTAATCAACTGTTATGCGAAATTTCAGGACAAGCACGCGCACTGCTCACTGCTGAACGTACTGCGCTGAATTTTCTGCAAACGCTGAGTGCCACAGCGACGGCTACGCGGCAATACGTGGATGAAATTCAAGGCTTATCCACCGCAGTACTGGACACGCGCAAAACTATTCCCGGATTACGCTTGGCGCAAAAATATGCAGTGACCGTTGGCGGCGGACTGAATCAACGCTTGGCTTTGTACGATGGCATTTTGATTAAAGAAAACCATATTGCTACGGCGGGCAGCATTAGTGCCGCATTACATAGTGCGTTTAGTTTCCACCCCGGCGTGAGCACCCAAATAGAAGTAGAAAATTTAACGCAGCTAGAAGAGGCATTGCATGCTGGCGCAAAAAATATTCTGCTGGATAATTTTACCTTGGAGCAAATGCGCGTAGCAGTGCAGCTTAACCAACAACGTGCTGTGTTGGAAGCTTCTGGCAATGTGAGCTTGGCCACAATACGCACGATTGCAGAAACTGGCGTAGATAGAATTTCGATTGGTAGTTTAACCAAACATATCCGCGCAGTAGACCTAAGTATGCGTATTAAAATGCACTAAATTGCACTTTTTCGTTCATAATAGAATGAATATTTTTTACGACTCACTATGAACACAGTTACTCGTTCACATGCCCCAAAAATCTCCAGTAGACTCAATCTGGGTGAAGTGTTGCGCATGCTGGTTAATGATGGCCATATTGATAAAGTACAAGCGGAAAAGCTGTACAAAGACAGAAAAAAAGACAGCTCTAATCTGCACCCGATTGTGGTGATTGCAGAGCAAAAATGGAAAGATCTCAAGCCGCCACATAAGTCACTCTCGGTAGAGCAATTAAGTCACTTTATAGCGCATCACGCCAAAGTAGATTTTTACCATATTGACCCGCTCAAGTTAGATTTCTCCTCTGCCGCACAAGTCATGTCTAAGGCGTATGCAGAACGCCTAAAAATCATGCCGATTTCTGTCAAAGGCGATACTGCGACTATTGCCACGGCAGATCCTTTCCATGTGGAGTGGATTGCTGATTTAGAGCGTGTGCTCAATTTAAAAATCAAACTGGTGATGGCGAACCCGTTGGAAATCAATCGCTACTTGCCGGAAATTTACAATCTTGCCACCTCTATCAATCAAGCGAACCTTGCCAAGGCTGGCCAAATTGTTGGCGTACAAAACTTTGAGCAACTCATTGAGCTGGGTAAAGATAAAAACTTAGATGCCAACGAGCAACATGTGGTCAACATTGTAGACTGGTTGCTTAAATATGCGTTTGAACAACGTGCCAGTGACATTCATTTAGAGCCTCGCCGCAATGTTGGCACCATGCGTTTCCGTATTGATGGTGTGTTGCATCAAGTCTACCAACTGCCCAGCAACATCATGAACGCGATTACCAGCCGCATTAAGCTGCTGGGGCGGATGGACATGGTAGAAAAACGGCGCCCGCAAGATGGTCGCATCAAGACACTGAGCGGCGATGGCACCGAAATTGAGTTACGGCTTTCCACCATGCCCACGGCATTTGGTGAAAAATTGGTGATGCGGGTATTTACGCCGGATGTGATTGTGCAGGACTTTTTACAGCTTGGCTTCTCCAAAAAACAAGCTGAGCTTTGGGCACAATGGACCAAAGCACCCAACGGCATTATTTTGGTGACAGGGCCAACTGGTTCAGGCAAAACCACCACGCTATATTCCACACTCAAACAGCTCGCCACCCCCGAGGTCAATGTCAGCACGGTAGAAGACCCGATTGAGATGATTGAGCCTGCGTTTAATCAAATGCAGGTCACGCAAAACATAGGCTTGGGCTTTGCCGAAGGTATCCGCACACTGATGCGGCAAGACCCGGACATTATCATGGTGGGTGAGATTCGCGACCAAGCAACTGCGGACATGGCGATACAAGCTGCGCTGACGGGACACTTGGTGCTCTCCACTTTGCATACCAATGATGCGCCTTCTGCCGTCACCCGTTTGCTGGATTTGGGTGTGCCGTCTTATCTAATTCATTCCAGCATTTTAGGTATTATGGGGCAACGCTTGGTGCGTACCCTGTGCCAAGCTTGTAAAGTACCTACAGAGCTGACCGATGATGAGTGGAAATCAGTCACTTATCCATTCAGGGCCAATAAACCAACCACAGCCATGAAAGCAGTAGGATGCTTAGAATGCCGCAATACAGGTTACCGCGGGCGTAGTGGCATTTATGAAATGTTGACGTTTTCTAACAAAATTAGAAAACTCATCACGCCAGATACCGATTTGGCCGTACTGAGAAACCTTGCCTACCAAGAAGGCATGCAACCTTTGCTGCTGAATGGTGCGGAAAAAATTGCCGCTGGTTTAACGACGGTAGAAGAAGTGCTGAAAGTTGCGCCGCCGATTGAGCAATAATGAATAAATTAACTCGTTGGTAAAAAAGATAAAAGCCTAATACACATCGCGGCGATAGCGTCCAGCCGCAATCAATGTAGATAATCTCGCCTCACCCAATAATTCAAGCAGCACCCCATGCACGGCTGGTGCCATACCACTGGCGCTACCGCACACGTAAATAGCAGCACCCTCGTTTACCCACTGCAACACGTCAGGCCCTACCATCCTCAATACATCCTGCACATAGACACGCTCACCTTGGTCGCGTGAAAAGGCCGTTTCCACCCTGGCTAATACCCCTTGTTCACGCCAGCGCTCTAATTCGTCTTTAAAGTAAGCGTCGTGCTTGGCATTACGCTCACCAAAAATCAGCCAACTATTACGCTGCCCTGTGTGGGCACGCCACTTTAGATGCGCTCTTAATCCTGCAATCCCGGTACCATTTCCAATTAAAATCAATGGAATGTCATTTGCTGGCGGATGAAAAGCTGCATTCTCGCGTATGCGCACGGCAATATCACTATTCAAAGCTGCATATTCTGTTAGCCAGCCGGAGCCAATACCTAATCGGCCATCAGCGTAATGGGTTTGGCGAATCACAAGTTCCAGGCTGTTATCTTGCGGTATCGATGCAATCGAATACTCACGGTGCGGTAATGTTGTTAACCTCAGCAAGACTGCTTCGGCATCTAAACTGACTAACCCGTCAAAATCAGCAGCATCATGCGGCAGCAATTTGTTTTGTAATGCTTCATTAAAAGTCATACTCCCATCGCCCACACTTATCGCGCCATCTAAACCAAGGCGTTTAAGAAATGTATCGATAGATTTCTGTGCGTTTCGTGGCCCAACTTCTGCAATATCACCGGCTTGCCAATGCATGTCTTGCTGCGTAGAAAGTCTTAAATGGTAGACGGGGGCGCCTGCACTGCCTGCATTCAGCAATGTACGCTCAGTTAACTGCCAGTGTTGGTATTCCGGCGTTTTCCAGTCAGCCATTTCCGTGTCCTTTGCCAGCACACTGAGTTGGTATTGCCAATGTCTTAATGCCCCGTCATCGCTTTTGTCTACCTCGACCATATCGAATATAGGATTAGCATGCGTATGTTGCAACCAAGTATCCAGCGTGTGCCCAAAGCCGCAGAAGTGGGTATAGCTGGTATCCCCTAGCGCTAAAATAGCGTAGGCAAGATGCGTAAGACGCGTATCTTCTAGCATCACTTTATGTATAAACTCGACAGCATTGTCTGGTGCGTCACCTTCGCCCGTGGTACTGACTACAAACAATGCACGCGTGAAGCGTTTGAGCATATCTGTGTTGATTGCTGAAAGCGCGTGTATTTCAACAGCCAACCCTGCCAATTTGAGTGACTCTGCAGTTTTTTGAGCAAGCTGCTCAGCATTGCCAGTTTGGCTGGCATAGGCGACCAGAACGCTACTCTCGTCACCTAAATTTGCGTTCACTGGATTTTTGCTTGGCCGCGTTTGCGTTGCTGTCTTTCTATATCGCCAGATAATCCATCCACAAAACAGTAGATAAAGCGTAACGACAGCTGCCGCATTCAGAAGATGCGCCATACGAATATTTGCTGCGTAGGCTAAGCTAGGCAGAAAAAAAGTGAGTCCAACCAACGCATGTTTCATTACAAATTTCATTCCAGCATCGCCATCAATTGAGGAGATAAGTATTCTTTATCTCCTTCTGGTGTTTGTTCCATCAATAGCACAGCCACATCATGTTGCTCGGCATAACTTAACGCAGCTTGCGTACCCATCACGGTAAAAGCTGTTGCTAGTGCATCCGCAATCATGCACTGCGCATGCAGTACCGAAACAGACACCAATGCATTCGATGTGCGATTGATTGGGAAACCTGTTCTAGGGTCTATGGTATGGGCGTAATGCTGACCTTGGTAATCGAAATATCGTCGATAGTCACCAGAGGTGGCTACTGCCAACCCATGTAACGCAACAATGGACTCCGAGATCCCTGATGCGGATGGTGACATCTCAAGTGCAACCCACCATGGCTGCCCATCTGGTTTGATACCAGCACCAGATAGCTCTCCGCCGACTTCAATCAAATAATTCTCGATACCCGCAGCCTCTAGTGCTTGGGCGATTAAATCGACACTATAGCCTTTTGCAATACCCGAAAAATCCACATACAGATTTCCCGGTTGCAATACACGCATCCCTGACTGGTCTAGTTGTAACTTTTGCCAACCTGTATAGGCATGCACTGCTTCCACCTCAGATTTACTGGGCGGAGATATGCGCTGACCATTTGGACCAAATCCCCATAAGTTCACCACTGCACCAATGGTGGGGTCAAATGCGCCGTCGGTATCTGCTGCTATTGTTAATGCACAATCCAGCACTTGAAAAAAAGCGCTGGGCAACGTATGCCAAGTATTGGCACCTGCAGAATTAAACAGACTCAGGTTAGAGTCTGCTTGCCACGTACTCATTTGCGCCACCACCAAATCAAGCTCACGCTGTATCAATGTTTGAACAACTGTTTGTGATGATTGATCAGGATGGATGTAGCGGACAGTCCATGTAGTACCCATAGACTGTCCGCTGAGTGTGTGCAACGCTCCCGTAGGGAGTTTAGAGGGTAGTGATTGCAGGTTTTGTGGTATTAATACACGACGCATCTGCTTATTGTGGCAGTACTTCCAGCGTAACCACATACGCCAACGTGCGCTCTTTAGCTACTTTGTTCGATACTTTGTTATCTTTGAAATCAGCATCTAACCAGTACATACCAGCTTCCGGTAACGATACTTTCAACTTACCATTTTTATCGGTTTTGTAGGTTTTCTCTTCCGTATTATTTCTATAACGGGACTGAGAGCGAATAATGGCAACTTCCACCCCTTCAGTCGGTTTGCCATCGACCAAGAATGTCAATTCAACTGGCTCACCAGTCACCAAATCATTCGGATGTGTAGCGACCACTAATTCAAGACCTTTGCCCGTTGTCTTTAATGCCGTCGGCTTGCCCACGGTCACAAAGTTTTCCATGCGGCTATCTGTTTCAGATACTTGCAGGTCTTTTGCATCGGCAGGGACTTCTTTTGCCAATGCTTCTGCCGTACCCATAAAACGTTTAGGTTTATTCTCGGCATCTTTCCAACTTGCACGGAAACCAGAACGTAGCAGCTCTAAACGATAAGTACCTTGCTGCTCTAGCTTGGCATCAAATACGGTGCGGAGTTCACCTTTCATCACATTCACAGGCGTCACTTTACTGCCGTCAGGCGCAATAATGTTCAGGGCATCAATCACAAGCGGACGATGATCGATCATGAATGGAACGCTGGATGTTGCGGCGTCAAACGACACAAACTGTGGTGCAGAAAGTACGGTGCTAGATGGTGCAATCCAAACACCATGTGCATGCGCAACAGAAGCCGTTGCAGCTAGCGCTATAGATACTAGGGTCAATATGTGTTTCATAGCTATGTTCCTCAAAGATGTATATTTAGAAATTAGGGTTTCAGATCCACAATAATATCGCCCAGCTCTTGCTGCCCTGCCGCTTTCACCGTTTCGGCTTTCTTCACCGGCCAAGTAAATGGCACACGGACAATTTCACGGCCACCTTTTTCACGTGCAGACTCCACCGCAATGTTGTATTGGCCGGCAGGTAGATTGGCCAATGGCTCTTTACCTTCTACAAAGGTTAAGGCATGCTCACCCACCGCACGCGTAGCACCTGTGATGCCATCCATAGGCAAAGACTGATCGCGACCACTTTTACGCCACCACTGACGCAAGTCTTTGAGCCATTTATCGCTTTGCTCGCCTTTATCGGTTTTCTTTTGGCTATACCAAACAGCCAAATTCTTTTGAACACTTTGGTCAGGCTTTTCAACCCAAATCGCCACATAAGGACGATGATATTCAGACGTGTTGATTTGAGGCAGCGTCACTTTGACATTAATCTCCCCCGCGCCAGCTTGATTAGCAAACATGCCAGCCACTAAAGCCGGAATCAGTGCAGAAACCCAATTACGCATTTACAAACTCTCCTAATAACTTATTGAATAAACAACTTAATGAATAAATAAAATCACTAACACCAATGGCAAGACAATACCCAACCCAACCAAAGGCCATGTTGATGGACGGTTATTAGCATGCATGCTCAACATGCATAACCCTGTGATACTGAACACGAGCGCGGCAACAGAAAAGACATCTAAGAACCAGCTCCAAGCTGTTCCGGTATTTCTGCCTTTATGCAAATCATTCAAATAGGAAACCCAGCCACGTTCGGTAAGCTCATAGTTCACTTCACCACTGGCGCGGTCTATCACCAACCAGGCATCGCCGCCAGGGCGGGGCAATGACAAGTAGACTTCAGCGTCTGACCACTCACCCGGTACATTGGCCAACTCAACGCCGATCGCATTGCTCACCCAATCAGCAGTTGCCTTTGGCAAGACGGCTTTATCACTAGAGGGCGCAGCTTTAATCTGGTTTAACAGCGCTGGAGGCACGGTGGCTGATTTGTTAGAGACTACAGGCACCGATTCGATATGCGTTGCGTTGTTAAGCGTAATCCCCGTAATAGCAAACAGCAACATGCCGACAAGGCATGCAGCTGAGCTGATCCAATGCCAGCGATATAGATGCTTGAGCCAGAACGCCCTATTTTTCTGATGTAATTGATTTTGCATATCTGGCAGATATTGAATACGTTAAGTTTAATGTTACTTGCAATATGGATAACAAAGGCACAAAGCGCTCGCCTGTGCCGGATTGCTACAAATGCAAATGAGAACCAATCTCATTGTATCAGAAAGCAATACGTAAAGATGCTCGCTAGATGTAAAGTTAGTTAAAGATTTTATGTGGATTCGAGAGTAACTCTACGCAAAATATCACCGTGAATATCATCCAGTGTTTTACATCCAGAAAGTGCCATGGCAATTTCAAGCTCCTCACGCAACAAGCGGACAAGATGCGCAACACCTAATGCACCAGCGGTTGCAAGGGCATAGATATATGGTCGGCCAATCATGACAGCCGTTGCCCCTAAAGCGCGGGCTTTCATGATATCTGTACCGCGACGGATACCTCCATCTACTAGCACAGGCACTGCGCCATTTATAGCTGCGGCAATTACAGGCAATGCAGTTAACGTAGCAGAAACACCATCCAACACACGGCCACCGTGATTAGAAACAATGATGCCGGCGGCACCTATGGCTACCGCTCTTTTCGCATCGTCAGGATGCAGAATTCCCTTGAATAACACAGGTAACGAGGTCTGTTTGACTAGCCATGCCACATCTTCCCATGTGGGCGCAACCGTCATTACGCCATCAAATATGGCGCTCTTGCCTTCTGGCACGCTCGGTAACCGAATAGGAGGTGCATTGATATTAGCCATCTCAGTTGGTAAAGCAAAACCGGCACGCTGTTCTCGATTACGTGCACCAGAAACAGGCGCATCCACGGTGAGCACCAATGCGCGATAACCTGCAGCCTCAGCACGTTGAACCAACGCCAATGTTGCATCCCGACTCCCCTGCCAATAAAGTTGAAACCACAGCAAACCTTGGCTTTGATTCGAAATATTTTCCAACGAGTAAGAAGCTTGGGTTGATATGACGGCAACGCCCTGCATCACAGCAGCAGCAAGCGTGGTCGCATACTCACCATCAGGATGGAATAAGCGCTGACTGGCTACCGGCGCAAGAATAATCGGATGCGCTAGCGTCTCGCCAAACAATGTGCAACGCGTATGTCCACCTCGCACATCAGCCAATACGCGCGGCTGAATGTCATAATCAGACCAAGCGTTAAGATTCGCTTTAACCGTATATTCGTCCGCAGCCCCGCCTTGCAGATAGGCCAAAGCCGCGTGGTCAATGTGATCAACAGCCCGCCGCTCATAATCGGCAACAGACACGATATCCACAGGAATAGCTTGTAACGGTGCACTTGCCATTAGTCAGCCCATTGCCTGATGAGGTTATGGTAATGGCCTGTTAACGCAACAATTTCTTCTGTATTACCCACTTGACTGCGCAATTTCAACAGCGTCATGTCCAGATTAAACAGCATGCTACGCTGCCAGGCATCACTCACCAGACTTTGCACCCATAGAAAAGAAGCCACGCGCTCACCAGCAGTAATTTTTTCAACACGATGCAAGCTAGAAGACGGATAAAGAATGGCATCCCCTGCAGCCAATTTTACTTCATGGCTACCATAGGTATCTTCAACAATCAGTTCGCCACCTTCATACTCTTCTGGCTCCGATAAAAATACCGTCACCGAAATATCCGTACGCACACGCAGACCTGTGCGCCTATCCATCTGAATCGCATTATCGACATGATCACCATAGGTATTGCCAACCGCATAACGATTAAACATGGGCGGCAGTATGTGTTGGGGCAAAGCAGCAGAAACGAATAATGGCTGCCGTTCAAGAGCCGTCATAATGGTTTGTGATAGCGCTGCGTAATGTGGGGATTCAGTTGAAAACTGCATGTTATGTTTTGCTTCGGCAGCCAATGGCCCGGCACTACCAGCGCCATTTACCCAAGGTCCCGCATCAAGGGCGCGGCGTAGTTCTAGCACTTGCGTTTTGGTAAACACTTCAGGGATATGTAACAGCATAAGTTTCCTGCAATTAACCAATAAAAAAGCCCGCCAGTAAACACTGACGGGCGTTTAGCTTACCTTACTTTATTTAAAATACAAACTCAGCAGTCAGCATGCCAGAACGTGGTAAACCCATGCGTACGCGAGCACCACTGTTATTGAGAGTTTCAATATAGTCTTTATTAAAAATGTTATATACATTTAAACGTAAGTTAAGATTTTTATTAATAGCATAAGCGACCATCGCATCTGCCACTACATAAGACTCAATCTCAGGCATATTGTTAACGTTAGCAAGCTCTGCAGTCACTAAACGTTTTTGCTCACCCATATAACGTGCACCACCACCTACCGTAAAGCCACTAAATTGGTATTGTGTCCACAATGTTGCACTGTAGTCAGGAACCCAACGGACACCCGTTGTATTTAACCCTGTGCTACTTTGCTGTTCAAGCGCTTTAGCATTCAATTTAGTCAAGCCAGCTGATAACTGCCAGTATTCTGACAATTGCCCAACTGCTAGCAACTCATAACCTGATACGCGTGTTTTACCAATTTGCACCGGTTGCAACAAATCATCAAACGAAGTCTGCTTGTCATTCTCCGTTTGGAAAATGGCAGCAGTTACATTTAATTGGTTATTGAGTAAATCCCACTTAGTACCAATTTCAATGTTTTCCGTTTTTTGCGGATCCAATGCGCTGTTGTTTTGGTTGTTAGCAGTCGCAGATAAGGCAAAGTTTGCACTGGCTGGTGGTGTATAAGATGTTGCATAAGACACATACACACTACCATTGGTAGCTGGCTTATACAGCACACCTGCTTTGTAACTTGTCAGATTATCTGAGTCACTCAAGTTTGATTTGGTGAGTGTTTGTACAGGCGCTGTACCAGATACTGTGCCTACTTTAGCGCGAGTATCGTAACGCTCAAAACGCACACCCGCATTAAGTTGCCACTTATCCGTCAAGTCCAAAGTATCAAACACATAAGCTGCCATTGTCGATGTGCGGCCATCTGAATCTGCACCGTTTCTATAAGGCTTGCCTAACAAATCGTTTTCGTTTGGATTGTAAAGGTTGGCCGCCGGGCTAGAAATCGCAGTATAAGGCACGCCGCTAATCACTGTCGTAGCAGTACCAAAGCCTTTGCTTTTTTGCCTTTCGTAGATTAATTCCAAACCACCAGCCAATGAGTTCTTGAATCCAGCAATATCAAACGCACTATTCAGACTAGTTTGATTTACCAGAATCTCATCTTGACGATCAATGCGTTGACGTGAGCGCGCTACAGTCCAAGTATTTGGGTTTGCACCAACCGCAGTAAGCCCGTTTATACCTGTAGTAATACGGTCAATATCAGATAGACCATAACGTGTAACATTGCGAACCGTTGTAGTAGCATTGATATCATGTTCAAACTTGGCAGTCACCATATCTGCATCAACATGTTCGTAGTCATTATCGCTGCCATAATAGTTTTCACGATCCACCTTGCGGCCCGCTCTTAGCGCAGCACTCGCGTTATAAAAGCCATCCATGCCAATAGAGGGAATACCACCATCAGGTGTATTGTCTTGGCGTACGTGTTGTGAGTACACATAGAAGCGAGTAGGTGTACCTAAACCGAAACCAATAGACGGAGCAAGAGAGAAGTTTTGGTTATCCACTTCATCACGCTTATCCACATTACCATCAAAACCTAAAGCGTTAATACGCACAGCCGTGGTATCACCAATCGCTTGGTTCACATCAATCGTGCCACGCTTTTTATCCGCGGTACCGTAGCCAATCGTTGCATAGTTTTTGCCGGTCAGCGTTGGTAGTTTGCTGATTAAGTTAATATAACCCGACGCTGCACCACGGCCAATATCCGCACCCGCTGGGCCTTTGACCACTTCAATTTGCTCAATGTTAAACACATCACGTGAAACCGCACCCAAGTCGCGCACACCATCTAAAAACAATTGGTTTGAAGCATTAAAGCCACGCATAGAGAAAGTATCACCCGCAGAAGTATTGCCGTTCTCACCCAACTGAATTGTGATACCCGGTGTATTGCGCAATGCATCTGTTAACGAGAAAACACCTTGCTCACGCAATAGTTCTTTTTTAATCACTTGCACCGTTTGTGTCGTATCAATCAATGGTTTGGTGAATTTATTATTGGCTGACTCATCAGCTTTAAATGGCACTTCTTTGGCCGCCTTAACACTCACCTCTGGCAATTCTGTGACTTCATCAGCAGCAGTTGCAGCAATAGAGAATGTGGCAGCAACCATGGCGGCGATACGTGCGGAGTTGTGTTTGCGACTACGGATATGACTCATTGTTTCTTCCCTCTGTTTTAAATTGTATCTGGCTGGCTGAGGTCATTCCGTCTGTTGCGGTGTACCGTTGGCTTGCTTGAAAATGGTGGTTAAAAAAACTGCAAATATTTAAATGCTTAATGCACACTTAGCGAAAGCATTAGAGCCTCGCAACCACACATCCTCTTAGACCTTATTGCGCCTCAACACTGTCGCTATTTAGTGGGCTTGCCATTAGAGTGCGATACTGTCTTCATTGGCGAACTTGTTAAACGGTGTAAACTTTGTGTGTTTTGTGTAAAAAACTGGATGAATGATAACCGTTCTCATTTACAATTGCAAGAAATATGTATGATACATACCTAAAATATCCACCATCACTGAATAGCATGTTTAAACGATTAGAAAACCAAACCAAGGCAGCAAAACCTTTACAAAGACCAGCACTCGTACTGATTGCTACACTTTATTGTTTTGCTGGGTATGCGCACGCTGATAGTTCCATTTGGTACAGCAACGGCGACCCGTTAAATACCAAAATCGATGCCCTACCCAAAATACCAGCAGGGTATCAGGCCGACAATGCAACTTGCACTAGCACAGACCTTAGCAAGCCTATTACGCTAACTGAAGTGACCGAAGCGAGTCTTTGCAACAACCCGCAAACCAGTGAGATTTGGGCCAGCGCGCGTGCGCAAGCCGCACAGTTAGGCATTGCAAAATCGGCTTACCTACCTTCATTAAGCGATAACGTTTCCAGCAGCGTAGGTATCTCATCACCTGAGTCCAGCACACGCAGCAATCCTTATCTCAACTTAAGCAATAGCTTGGTTGCAAATTATCTGCTGTACGATTTTGGGAACAGGAATGCAACATTAGAAAACGCACGTCAGCTATTGCTCTCTGCAAGCGCCAGCCAGAGCAGTACCGTACAAAGTGTGCTGCTGGCTTCAACTGTAGCGTTTTATCAGGTACAAGCCAATATTGCTGCACTAGATGCGGCACGCGAGGTTGAGCGTGCCAGTGAAGAAAGTTTCAAAGCAGCAGAAGCACGCTACAAGGCGGGCGTCTCCACCCCTGCGGACAAGCTGCAAGCACAGACTGCTTATGCACAACTTACGCTCGCGCGCATTACCAATGAAGGTAATCTACAGACAGCTTACGGCAGCCTAGCCAATGTCATGGGCTTGCCTGCCAATCAAAAAATTACATTGGCCAGCGGCTTGGTCAATGCGCCACAAAATATTCTTGAAGATGTGAGCACATTGATTGAACAAGCGGGGGCGCGTCGGCCAGATTTGATTGCAAGTGAGGCACAACTCAAAGCAGCGCAAGCAAGTATCGACGCAAGCAAAGCAGCGGCTAAGCCAACCATTTCAGTGTCAATGTCCAATAACCTGCAGGATGGCTCAAGTCTTTCCTCCAGCAATAATTCTACATTGGGCCTCACCGTATCTATTCCTTTATTCAATGGCTATGCACCCACCTACCGTATCCGTGCTGCGGAGGCCACGGCTGACTTGCGTGCTGCACAGCGCGATCGATTGAAGTTACAAATCTCGCTGGATGTGTGGACTGCCTATCAGAATCTGCGGACCGCGCTACAGTCTGTAACCGCTACCGAAGTATTGGTGAGCAGCGCCGAGCAATCTTATCGCGTTGCGTTGGGGCGTTATAAAGCGGGTGTAGGTAATATTATTGATACGCTGAATGCGCAAAGTGCACTTGCCACTGCCCGGCAACAAAAAATTCAGGCGACACTGAATGCCAATATTGCACGTGCCACTTTGGCGCAAGCCATGGGCGCACTTGATAATGCAATGATTCAATCATTGCCTGCAACGAACACTACTCAACTATCTCAATAAATCTCACTTAATTGTACGAACTAAGCGTCTATGAAAATACTTAAGAAAATTATCCCACTTGTCCTGTTACTCGCAATCGCTGCCGGTGCTTATTACTTCTATCAAAAATCGCATCAGGTAAAACCTGAAGATTTATATAGACTAGATGAGGTCACCCGCGGTGATATTGAACAAACAGTTTCAGCCAACGGCACACTTAACCCTGTAAGCTTGGTGAGCGTAGGTACACAAATCTCAGGCATCGTGAGAAAGCTGTATGTAGACTTTAACGATAGAGTAGAGAAAGACCAAATACTGCTTGAGCTCGATAGTGCACTGTTTAACGCGCAAATCACGCAATCACAAAGTAGCGTGCGTAACAATCAAGCCTCGGTTGAGCTGGCTATTGCCAATGAGAAACGAATTCGAGAGTTATACTCACAAGAGTTTGTATCTAAGCAAGAGTTAGATACTGCAGTACAGGTACTCAAATCAGCCAAAGCGCAGCTAGACAGTGCGCGCGGGCTATTGGCACGTGATCAAACCAACCTGAACTTTACGATTATCCGCTCACCTGTTTCAGGCATTGTAGTGAATCGTGTGGTGGATGTTGGACAAACTGTTGCGGCAAGTTTCCAAACGCCAACATTGATTCAAATTGCACAAGATTTAGCCAAAATGCAGATTGATACCAGCTTTGCCGAAGCAGACATTGGCAAAATTAAAGACGGTCAAGCAGTTAAATTTAATGTGGATGCTTTCCCTAACCGTAATTTCGAAGGCACCGTCAAACAAGTACGTTTAAACTCAACCAACACTTCAAATGTGGTCACTTACAACGTGGTCGTATCTGTAGATAATAGTGATTTAACATTGCTGCCTGGCATGACCGCTTATGTGAATATTGCGGTCTCCAAGGCAGAGCAATCACTATTAGTGCCAAATGCGGCATTGCGCTATAAACCAAAAGTAGATGAAAGTGCCAGTGCGAATGGCGACAAAAAACAAGAAGCTGGCCAAGGTGAAGGTAGCAAAGCTGAAGGCAACAGAGCTGAGGGTGGCAGGGCTGAAGGCGGTAAAGGTGGCGAAAGAAGAAGAAATGGCGGCGGCAGAAATAGAAACAAATCCGAAGATTTAAGCGCTGGCAAAATTTATGTGTTAAGAGATGGCAAACCAACACGTGTGAGAGTCAATATTGGTATCACAGATGGCCGCTCTACTGCAATTACTGCGCGCGATTTAGCGGTAGGTGACAAAGTGATTGTCGGCGAATTGCAAGCCAATGGACAACCCCAAGCTGGCGGCAGTATGCGCGCACCAAGAATGTTCTAGGTTAGATAGAGTCGCCATGCAAAAAAGTGTGATTGAAGTTAGTCATCTGTTTAAAGACTATCAAACAGCTGCAGGACCTTTCCCCGTCCTTAAAGATGTCAATTTACGTATTGATAGCGGCGATTATGTCGCCATCATGGGCCCATCAGGCTCGGGTAAATCCACCTTTATGAATATTCTGGGCTGTTTGGATAAACCCACCAAAGGACAATATGTATTAGATGGTCACCCGGTTGCTAACATGGAAGAAAATGCAGTGGCTGGTGTGCGTAATAAAACTATTGGCTTTGTGTTTCAGGGCTTTAATTTGCTGGCACGCTCCAGCTTATTAGATAACGTTGCTTTGCCGTTGGTGTATTCAGGCATCGAAAAACCTGAGCGGCATAGAAGAGCAAAAGTGCTTTTAGAAAAAGTGGGCTTAGGCAAACACATTAACTCGCGTCCCAACCAAATTTCTGGCGGCCAACAACAGCGCGTGGCGATTGCGCGTGCGTTGGTGAATAACCCAAGATTGATTCTTGCCGATGAACCAACAGGTAACTTAGACAGCGTAACCAGTGAAGAAATTATGGCGCTATTTGGCGAGTTAAATAAAGAAGGCATCACCATCGTGTTAGTCACGCATGAAACTGATATTGCTGAACACGCTAAACGCCAAGTACGATTTCTGGATGGCAAAATTGTCGAAGACACCCTTACAGAGCGCCCTACACCAGATACATTAGACCCACAGGAGATTGATCATGTTTAGTGCCATGTTAGGAGAAGCATGGCACGCCATGGGTGCAAACCGCTTGCGCACTTTTTTAACCATGCTCGGCATGGTGATTGGTGTGGGCGCCGTCGTATTGATGATGGCGATTGGTCAAGGTGCAGAAGCTTCGGTCAAACGTTCCATCAACGCCATGGGTAGCAATCTGTTTGTTGTACTTTCAGGGCCACCTAATATGGGCGGCGCACGTTCAGCCACGGGTAATGCACCTTCGCTTAACGTCAAAGATGCCAATGCCATTGTGGATTTAAGTGGTGTGCTAGGCGTAGCCCCGGTCACTATGGGAAAAGCGCAAATTGTGTTTGGCAGCAACAACTGGAATACCGATATCATCGGTACCACGCCTAGTTATTTGGACGTACGCTCATGGGATTTGACCGATGGCTATGCGTTTTCAGATTCCGACATACGCTCTGCTACACGTGTTGCACTGATTGGTAAAACAGTGGCCGACAATATTTTTGGCGAAGACATTGACCCTGTTGGCAAAACTATTCGTATCAAGCAAAGCCCTTTTGTGGTGCTTGGCGTGCTAAGCAGCAAAGGCCAAACGCTGGATGGCCGCGATCAGGATGACACGATTATTGTGCCACTGACCACTGCGCAACGTAAGTTATTCGGCAATCAATTGCCAGGTAGCGTACGTCAAATCATCGTGCAGGCAGAGTCTGACAAAGCCATGGTCATGGTGGAAGAAGGTCTGAATAGTTTGCTGAATCAGCGTCATAACATTCGTGAAGGTGCCGATAGCGATTTCTCAGTGCGAAACCTCACGGCCATTGCCAACTCTGCCGCGGAAACCACGCGCACCATGTCACTACTATTAGGTGCAATCGCCTCAGTCTCATTACTAGTTGGCGGCATCGGCATCATGAATATCATGCTGGTATCGGTAACCGAGCGTACGCGTGAGATTGGCATCCGCATGGCAATTGGCGCACGTCAACGTGACATTTTGATGCAGTTCTTATTAGAAGCGATTGTGATTTCTATTGTCGGCTGTTTGATTGGCATTGCCATTGGTGTGGCGGGTGCCTTACTGGTCAGCACCTTCACGCAAGCTGAGGTGATTGTCTCCAGCAATTCGGTCATCATCGCGTTTAGCGTAGCCGCCAGCATTGGCGTGTTCTTTGGCTTCTATCCAGCCAAAAAAGCTGCGATGCTCAACCCGATTGAAGCGTTACGTTATCAGTAAAGCAGACCAGCGATGCAATAAAAAACCCAGCCATAAGCTGGGTTTTTTTGTTACAACACTACTGCTTATATTTCAAAGTTTAATACTTCCAAGTCACTGTCGCTAAGCCACTAAACGGCGCTGCATAAAAAGCTTGTCCAGCATACGCATACCGCATGCTAGATAAATATTTTTCATCAGTGACGTTGTACAGGTTAACTGCTGCGCTCCAATGCTCGTCAATTTTATAATTGGCCATTAAATTAAGCGTTGCATAGCTATCTTGCTCATAGCGCACAGTGCCAATATCCACGTGAGTATCGCTCTGCCAGTTTAAGCTCGCGCCAACTTTCAGGCTTTCAATAGACGGCACTGTGTAAACAGTCGTTACATGAACGAGATGTCTCGGGACAAATGGATTTACATTTTGATCGTGATCGCCCTTAACACTCATCAAACGCGTGTAACCAGCATTGATATTTAAGTTATCTGTCAACTCGCCAGACACATCAAACTCATAGCCTTTGGTGGTGGCCTGAATGCCTTCATAGGTTGTGATGGTGCCATTTGTGCCCACAGCCTGAGCTTGATTCTCTTGCTCGGTTCTAAACAGCGCAAATGAGCTATTCAATTTTTTATTGAACCACTCACTCTTAATACCCGCTTCATAGTTTTTGCCTTTTAACGGGGCTAATGGTTTAAGGTTAACGCCTTTTTCCACTTGCGGCTTGTAAATACCTGCGTAGCTCGCATACAAGGAAATTGTGTCATTCAAATCTAAAACAGCCCCAACGTATGGCGTAAACTTATTGTTTTCCTTAGCAGCTTGGTCTGTGCCATAAGCAACGCCATCTAATTTGTAACTAAGCAAACTACCACCCACAGTCACTTTTAAAGCATCTAAAGGATTAAGTTTGGCCGCTGTATAGAGATTGGTAGTGGTACTCTGGTAGTCGGAATCTTTACTCTTAGGCCCAAAATTTGGCATCGGAAAATTGCCCAAATCATCAAAACTCACCACAGAGATATTACCTATTGTGTCGCCTATGCGTGAGTACTCCTTCATATACGACTTACTCCAGGTAGCGCCCACCACTAGCTCGTGCTTACGGCCTGCTAGCTCAAAAGGTCCATTGGCATATATATCAGCAACGTGGTCTTTGGTCGCAAAGCTGTAAATGTAAGGGTAGCTTGTATAGGTGCCCAAGCCAGTAGCACGGTCTTCGAAACCGTCAATATAGTTATAACGGCCTTCAGATCCCGTGTCTTTGTACGTTAATTGCCCTTTCACTTGCCAGTCATTATTAAAATAATGAGTCAGCTCGGCAAAGCTCACATTGGTATCCACTTTCATGTAGGCCCAATCTGTCGCTGGGGAATCAGACACTTTGTAATGGCGCTTACTGCCATCGGTGTAGAGCAATGGCAGGCTGCCAAAGTTATTTCCGCTGGAATCATTTTTCTGATAAGTGTGACCAATCGCCACACTGGTGCTATCGCTTAAATCTGCTTCAATGACACCATACACCACATTTCTTTCTGTGCTGTAGCGGTCAAGGTAAGAGTTCCTATTTTGGTACGCGCCTACTAACCGCCCACGCACGCTACCATCAGCATTCAGTGCCGATGAAACATCTGCATCTAAGCGTCTGTTATCCCAAGAACCGGCTGATACATCCACTTTGGCTTGAAAGTCTTTTGTTGCGCGTTTACGTACAAAGTTAATGGTGGCAGAAGGATTACCCGTGCCCGCTACCAAGCCATTGGCACCGCGCAACACTTCAATGCGGTCAAACACAGCCACATCCAAATCACCATAGTTGGTGCCACTAAAGCTAATCGGAGAATTGAGGCCATCTATTTGAAAACTGGTAATGTTCAAACCGCGCGCGGTGTATTCGGTACGGTCAGTTTCAAACTGTTCCACTTTAATACCTGTTGCGTAAGACAAAGCTTCGTTCACTGAGAGGATACGAAAATCATCTAACTCTTGACGGGTGATGACAGAAATGGATTGTGGCGTCTCACGTATCGAGGTATCTAAGCGTGTTGCCGTTGCCGTTGACTTTACGCTATAGGATTTTGTTTTTTCGGATGGCTGATCTGGCTGAACTGCCTTAGATTTCACCTCGACTTCCGGCAGTTCATCTTCCGCATGCGCTAGATAAGGTAATACCGCGATCACTGCGGCAAGGATAATGTGTTGACGCACGGTTTTTCCGCGCAAAGCATGTTGCATTTGATTCCCCTGTAGTTCAAAAAAGTAAGTTTTTTTGGCTGGCTACAGGCGAGAAATGCGTTAGCTGGCTAGTGAATATTTAAGCTGAGTTAATGTCGAATCACATCACGAAAATAATACATATAGACCATGACAATGACGGGTACGCCTAATGCGCCGATGGAAATCAGCTCAAGCACACCGCCTTCTAGTAGCAATGTCACGACCAGACCAACCATCGTCAGCACACCCAAGACGATTGGCCATATAAAGATTTGCATCAAGGTTTTAGCGGGCATATTGAGTTTCTATCTGCGCTTGATTTAGCGTGATGCATAAGCTTCATTAAAGGCGAGACGCTGTTGTACATCGTGCTGATAATGCGCACGCTTTTTCCACCACAGCACCAAGCCTGTCCACAAAACAACAATCGTAAATAAGTCTAAAATCAACCAAATAATCTTCATCGGCATACCACCGTAATCGCCAAAATGCAGTGGCTGAGAAATCAGTAATGTCGCCAAATACCAAGGCACTTCGCGACTATCCGTCAGCTTGGCGGTTTGCGCATCTATCAATACGGGTTTGAATAAACGTGACGTGACTGGACTATCGCCCCGCATAAACATGCCGTAATGATGCGGACTGGAAAAATCTGTTCCCGGAAAAGCAATAAACCCAAGCCGCATATTAGGCTCACGCGCTTGCGCCGTGTCTACCGCTGCTTGCAAGGATGCATAGTGGGTTGGCGGCGGCAAGCCTTTATAAGGCGCAGTCATGGCAGACATTTGGTCAAACTGCCAATACTTAATCACTAAATCCGCCCACGCATTAATAATGCCTGTGGTGCCGACTACCAGCGCCCATACGAGGGTGACAATCCCTAAAAAGTTGTGTGTATCCAAACGCTTTAATTTGGGCGCGCGGTCTTTACGAATTTGGCCAAATTCCAGCTTGCGCATAAAAGGCGCATATAGCACTACGCCTGAAATAATAGCCACAACGAGTAACACGCCCATCAAGCCTAAGAACAGCATGCCGGGCAAACCGGCAAATAAATCCACATGCAGCTTGAACATCACATACATAAAGCCTTCGTTAAACTTAGGCTCTTGCAATACTTTGGCCGTGCGTGCATCAAGCTTCACAAACTTGGTATCGTCTTCCGAAGTAGCGGTTTTGCCTAGGCTCACCGTCCAACTATTATGTTCATCGATATCGCGAAACACAAACTGCACCACACGACTTGGGTATAACGCCTTGGCATTGGCCAATACATTGTCCATGCTAGCCAATGGTGTGTTGCTTGGCAGTTCTGGCGGGTCGACTTCGTTGCCCAATAAATGACTAATCTCATGACTAAAGATCAAGGGCAACCCAGTCAAACACAGTAACAACATAAATGCCGTGCAGACCAAACTAGACCATTTATGCACCCAAGCCCATGTTTTTAAAGCGTGTATTTGCATTTAATTACTTGTTTAATTCAATAAAAAAATTGACCATTAAATGAATTTAACTACACCTTTCATCATGAAAGCGTGGCCTGGGAACGAGCAGAAGAAAACATAGTTCGCTTTAGTATCAAGCTTAGTCAATGCAAACTGCGTGGCCGCCTGCTCACCACCGCCAATCAGCTTGGTGTAGGCAACTACACGTGTGTCATTCGGCTTAAGATATTCATTGGCCGCACCCGCTTTACTACCATCTTCCAGCACAGCTTTTTGATCAGCTTCTTTTGCAATGACCAAGTTATGCCCCATGATGTTTTTGCCGAGCTTGCCCACATGTTTTAAAGTGATATTAAATGCTTTACAGGATTTTTTGACTGCGATTTCTTTACTGCTAAACGTCATGGCATCTGTGGCCTCAATCACGATGTCGCAGCCATCGGCTGCCATTGCAATTTGAGGCAACAGTGTGATCGCGCCTAATAATAGGCTGCTACCGATGATGCGTTGAATGGATTTACGTTGTTGACTAAACATTGCCTGCCCCTTTAAAGAATAATTAAAATTGGCTGGCTACTAAAGCAATGCTTACTTGGCTGGCTACTTACACTAATGATTTAGATTGGATATCGTACAACTCAAGATTTAAGTAAACGTATCAGATCGAAAAGCAAAAAACTCGATGACTTTAATGGCGATCAAGCTCATTAAACAAAAGGCCGCAATGACAACAAGTGCGAGCATGGAAAATCCGATTGTCGTATCGGCCCATTTGGTTAACATCGCTGTCATTGCTGGCTCCTAATAAACGCCAATAAAAATAGGATTATTTCGGCTCACTTAAAAAGCCTAACTTAGTAATCCCAACGTTTTGTGCGTCCGCCATCACTTCTGACAACAATTGATAGCGTGTATCTTTATCCGCACGAATTTGCAATTCTGGCTGCGGCGTCTGTTTAGCAGCGGCCTCTAAACGTGATTTAAGCGTTGCTTGCTCTATCGGCGCATCGTTCCAGTAGGTTTTGCCTGCTGCATCTATCGCCAATGAAATCACTTCTGGTTTTTCAGGCAACGGTTGGCTTGTGGCTTGTGGCAAATCAATCTTTACAGCATGCGTTAACAATGGCGCAGTGATAATAAAAATCACCAACAGCACCAGCATCACGTCAACCAATGGTGTGGTATTAATTTCACTCATCGGCTGCGTATGCGCATCCGACAGCATGCTTGATTGCTGACTATTCCCAATCATGCAGGCACTCCGTTCACTTTGTTAGCAGCATGCGTAGTAGCATTGGCATCCACAACAGCTTGTCGTGGACTAGTATGCTTTTTTGCTAAGGTAGCCCCTGTCGTCATTAATACATGCAAATCTTGTGCAAACGTATCTAGCTGACCCAGTATCGTACGATTGGCTTTTACAAATGCGTTGTATGCCAATACAGCCGGAATCGCTACAGCCAACCCAATCGCGGTCATAATCAATGCTTCACCCACTGGGCCGGCCACCTTGTCCAATGTCGCTTGTCCACTGGCGCTGATTGCAGCTAACGCATGGTAGATACCCCATACCGTACCAAATAAGCCCACAAATGGCGCAACACTACCCACCGATGCCAACACAGACAAACCAGACTCCAATTGGCTGGATGTCGCTGCGATATCGCGACGCATACTGCGTGCGACAAACTCTTCATGGCTACAGGCATTGGCAGACGTTTGCACATGCGTATGGTGATGCTGGGACGCAGTAGCTGCGTGATGCGCCAACGCATAGGCAGCTGAGTGTGCATCTTCAATGTTCAGTGCTGCCTGCAAATTAGGCGCGGCCCAGAACTGCGCAATATAGCGCTGAATAGCAGACTTCATGCGCACATACTGCACATATTTAGTCACCATTAAATACCAGCTAGCCACAGACATCACCAACATCAGTGCAGCCACCGCAATCGCCACAGGTCCAGCCTCTAATATAAACATTAAGCTGTTAAATTCTTGGGTTTGGTTCATTTCATTCTACTTTCTAACTAAAAAACTATCGTTCATACAAATGTTGAGCGCTCTACCTAATTACTGTAACGAGAATTTAACGGGCACGTCCACAGCAGCAATCAACGCCACTTTATTTCGCATAGCGGGAATAAAACGCCAACCTTTTACGGCCTCAATCGCCGCCTCATCTAGGCGCTCATGTCCACTGGATTTTTTGAGCGTTACCTCGGTTGGCTTCCCTGCGGTATCCACTACCACATGCAACAGCACACGCCCCTGCTCGCCTAAACGCTTAGACATGCGCGGATATTCGGGCTCTGGGTTTTGCAGGTACGCCACACCAAATTTGGGTGGCTCGATTTTTTCTTCCACCACCACAGGCTCTGATTTTGGTGGCGCTTTGGCCTCAACCACCTCTTGCACTGGAGGCACTGGGTCTGGCGTTGCTTCTTTCACCTCCACCGTTGTGGCTTCCACCATACGCTCTGCTGGCACTTCTAGCGGCTGAATTTTCTCAACTACTTTTTTTAGCTTAGGTTTGGGCTGTACCACTGGTTTAGGCGGCTCAATAATCGGCACGACTTCGGGCTCTGGCGTAGGTGGCGCTATCAAACTCACTTGCATCGGTTGCGCTGGCTTTACTGGCTCTATTGTTTCTAGATTTTGTTTGGCAAGATAATAAATGCTTGCTGCGTGTGCTAGCACCACCATCAGCAATGCGATCTTTGATTTTAAGGTGCGCTCAAGCACTGGCTGCACAGGCATCAACACTTCCGACTGCACTGCAATAAGGTTTTTCACAGGCTTTTTCTGCACAGACACAACGTGCTCTGCCGAGTACACCAACGTCACTGGAGTGGCAATATTTGACTTCATGCGCAGCTTAACCCTACTTTATACTGTTGATTCATATCGCTATTTTGTCAGAATTAATTTATTTTGTTTAGTCAATCGCAGTACATAAGTCTCATTTTGGTGCTGAATCATTACTTCGTTACCGTCGCAAAACAACTTCTCACTATTTAATTTTTTAATAGAGGTAATTTTGATTGGATTACTGCATCCATCAGCATCTGCCACCATTGCAATATCCATATCTAGCAGGGCTTTTGAAGCAATACTTGTAATAATCTTCATGTTCACAATCGCCTTAGCTTAGCACCCTAAAAAGTTGGCCGACTTACATCAACCCATGTATACACATCAAGTTGAAGGCAGCCATAAAAGGAGATGCATGTTTCCATGCGGTACTACACTTAAAGCGCTGTTAGGGACGCTTTAAATTCTTCACAACTTCCATATCCTTTATTACACGCGGTTTGCGTAATATTCCACCACTTGTTGTACATCTACCGGGAACGGCACATCTTCAATGGCCGGCAAATGCGCTACGGTCACCACTTTATGTTGCTCATCCCAGCTTAACCACTCTGGACGTGCGAGCGGTAGCGCTTTCAACGTCTCTACCACCATGGGGATTTGCTGGCTGGATGGTTTCAGCGAAATTTGATCGCCCACTTTTAAACGGATAGAAGGAATATCCACACGTTTACCATTCAACAGCATGTGCCCATGGCTCACCAGTTGGCGAGCAGCAATACCTGTCGGTGCATAGCCCGCTCTAAATGCTACGTTATCCATACGCAATTCCAACAACTGCAATAAGCGCTCACCTGTTGGCTCTTTACCTTTACGCGCATCTAAAATCAAAATGCGCATTTGACGTTCGGTTAAGCCATAGTTAAAACGTATCTTTTGCTTCTCCACCAGCTTCACACCAAAGTCGGAACGGCGTTTACGTGAAGCCTTGTTGCCGTGCTGGCCCGGTGGCGTTGGTCTTGCTTCTATCGTTTTGCGTGAAAGCCCAGGCAAATCCACACCAAGCGCACGCATAATTTTGACCCTAGGGCCTGTTAATCTCGACATCTTGACTACTTTCTATGAAACTTGTTTTATCAATACTTGTTATTGCACCGTTAGCGATTGCGGCACATATTCAGATGAGTGTTGCTGCAATTCAAACTCCTGATGCGCTTGCAGTAGCGATTGCCACTGATCCAGCAACTGCTTGGATACCGTCACAATTAAATCTGTCTCGGCATACTCAGGGGCAGTTAGCGTCTGCGCCAAACCATACCCCAGCAACGCCAAATCTAATGACGGCTCACTTGCATACTGTGTTGCCACACAACATAACGACGCCATGACATCTCCTGCCGTTGGCAAATCAGGATCGTACAAACCACTCCTATATGCCATCTGATTTGTATGCATCATCATGCACTCATCTCCCAAAGAACCTAAATAATAATGATTCTCATTTGTATTGTCAACTGCACCATCGTAAAATTTGCAATTATTGCTACAAACTTGACCTATTTAACGTAAACAGTTAATGTTGAGGGTTCATCAATTTATTTCGAAATTCAAGGTTTTATGGATTCAAAAGCCCATCCCCCGGCCGAAACTAGCACCAAGTCAATTACTGGTGCAGAGATCGTTATTCGCTGCCTGAATGAGGAAAAAGTCAAATTCGTCTTTGGCTATCCGGGTGGCGCTGTGTTGCACATCTACGATGCAATCTACAAACAAAACGGTTTCAAACATATTTTAGTGCGTCACGAGCAAGCGGCTGTGCATGCGGCCGATGCATTCTCACGTGCAACAGGTGAAGTAGGCGTAGCGCTAGTCACCAGCGGCCCAGGTGCCACCAATGCAGTCACAGGCATCGCTACAGCTTATATGGACTCTATTCCTTTGGTTGTCATCAGTGGTCAGGTGCCAGTACCTGCAATCGGCATGGATGCGTTCCAAGAGGTCGATATGGTGGGGGTTACACGCCCCTGTGTTAAGCACAACTTTTTAGTGAAAGATGTGAAAGACATCGCATCGACCATTAAAAAGGCGTTTTACATTGCCAAAACTGGTCGTCCTGGCCCGGTAGTTGTCGATATCCCTAAAGACATCACAGCACACATCGCGGACTTTATCTATCCAAAAACGGTAGAAATGCGCTCGTACAGCCCAGTGTTAAAAGGCCACAGCGGTCAAATTAAAAAAGCTGTCAAATTACTATTAGAAGCCAAACGCCCAATGATTTATACCGGCGGTGGCTTGGTATTGGGTGACGGCGCTGAAGAGCTGATTAAATTAGCACGTGCATTGAACTACCCGGTGACCAACACCCTCATGGGTTTAGGCGGCTACCCTGCTACCGACAAACAATATGTAGGCATGTTAGGCATGCACGGCACGTATGAAGCCAACATGTCGATGCAAAACTGTGATGTGTTGATTGCCGTTGGCGCGCGCTTTGATGACCGCGTCATTGGCAACCCCAATCACTTTGGCAGCGTAAAACGTACCATTATTCATATTGATGTGGACCCATCTAGCATCTCCAAGCGCGTGAAAGTAGATGTGCCAATTGTTGGGCACGTGCAATCTGTGCTGGCTGAGATGAACGAGATTCTTGCGCAAGAAAAAGCAAAGAATGACATCAGCGACTGGTGGAAACAAATCAACGAATGGCGTTTGGTACATGGCGGTCGTTACGAGCAATCCAGCACTGTTATCAAACCACAATACGTAATTGAAAAACTTTGGGAAGTCACCAAAGGTGACGCCTACGTGACGTCAGATGTAGGTCAACACCAAATGTGGGCTGCGCAATATTACAAATTCGATAAACCACGTCGTTGGATTAACTCTGGTGGCTTGGGTACCATGGGCGTAGGTTTACCCTATGCAATGGGCTGTCAATTTGCGGACAGAAATGCACAAGTGGCTTGCGTGACAGGCGAAGGCAGCATACAGATGAATATTCAGGAGCTGTCGACCTGTGCACAATATCACCTGCCGATTAAAGTGATTCTACTGAACAATCGCTATTTGGGCATGGTGCGTCAATGGCAAGAATTCTTCTATGAGGACCGCTACTCAGAATCTTACATGGACAGCTTGCCAGACTTTGTGAAGTTAGCTGAGTCTTATGGCCATGTTGGCATGCAAATCACGCAGCCTAGCGACGTAGAAGGTGCTTTAAAAGAAGCGTTTGCGAAAAAAGATAAATTTGTATTCATGGACTTTATTACCGAGCAAAAAGAGAACGTATTCCCAATGGTGGAAAACGGCAAAGGCTTGTCAGAGATGGAGCTGCCTAAAGTCAAGGGAGTGAAGCAATGAAACACATCATCTCACTCTTAATGGAAAATGAAGCAGGCGCACTTTCACGTGTTGCCGGCCTGTTCTCTGCACGTGGTTATAACATTGAATCACTGACCGTCGCAGCGACGGAAGACCCCACCCTATCACGCATGACCATCGTCACGACTGGGTCTGACGACGTGATTGAACAAATTATCAAACAACTCAATAAACTGATTGATGTAGTCAAAGTACTCGACCTCAACGATGGCAAGCACATTGAACGCGAGCTCATGTTAGTCAAAGTAAAAGCCTCTGGCGTTTACAAAGATGAAATGAAGCGCATGTGCGATATCTTTAGAGGTCGCATTATTGATGTTGCAGATAATAGCTACACCATCGAACTCACCGGTTCATGCAGCAAATTAGACGCCTTTATAGAGGCCATTGATAAAACCGCCATTCTAGAAACTGTGCGTACAGGCGCATCTGGCATTGGCCGCGGCGATCGCATTTTAAAAGTGTAATCAAACCACCGCATTCCATAGATTGATTTAAATTTAATTAATACGCATTTGTATTGAAAGGCAAAAGCAGACATGAAAGTTTATTACGACAAAGACGCTGATTTAAGCATCATTAAAAGCAAAAAAGTAACCATCGTAGGTTACGGTTCACAAGGTCACGCACACGCAGCTAACCTTAAAGATAGTGGCGTAAACGTCACCATTGGCTTACGCAAAGGCGGCGGCTCATGGGCTAAAGCAGAAGCAGCTGGCCATAAAACACTTGAGATTGCTGATGCAGTGAAAGATGCTGACGTTGTGATGATTTTATTACCAGACGAAACGATGGCGGGCATTTTTGCAGCTGAAGTTGCACCAAACCTGAAAAAAGGCGCAGCATTGGCTTTTGCACACGGCTTCAACATTCATTACAACCAAATCGTGCCACGTGCAGATTTAGACGTGATCATGATTGCACCAAAAGGCCCTGGCCATACCGTGCGCTCAGAATACCTTAAAGGCGGCGGCGTACCTTCATTGATCGCTGTGTATCAAAACACTTCAGGTAAAGCGAAAGAAATTTCACTGTCTTACGCAGCTGCCAACGGCGGTACCAAAGGTGGCGTGATTGAGACGGATTTCCGTGAAGAAACAGAAACAGACTTATTCGGCGAGCAAGCAGTGCTATGTGGTGGCGCAGTTGAGCTAGTCAAAGCTGGCTTCGAAACCTTAACCGAAGCTGGTTACGCACCTGAAATGGCGTACTTTGAATGCTTGCATGAGTTGAAATTGATTGTAGATCTGATGTACGAAGGTGGCATTGCCAACATGAACTACTCTATCTCTAACAACGCAGAGTACGGTGAGTATGTCACTGGTCCACGCGTGATTGCAGACCAAGCACGTGCAGCCATGAAAGAGTGTCTCAAAAACATTCAAAATGGTAACTATGCAAAACAATTCATCTTAGAAGGCCGTACCAACTACCCAGAAATGGTTGCTCGCCGCCGCTTAAATGCAGCACATCCAATTGAGCAAGTGGGTGGTCAATTGCGCGCGATGATGCCATGGATTGCAAAAAACAAATTGGTTGATCAATCTAAAAACTAATCTTTGCATTATCCAGCTAAACCATAGTGGATATATCAATTGAGCACAGATACAGAATCTTTCTGTTCTGTGCTTTTTTATTCCCACTGAGTACGTCTAACGAATATCTAAACTACGCACAGGAATACTTGCCTTGAAACCAGCTATTTTGCTTCAGTATCTACTTCCCAAACAAGCCATCACCGCTATTGCAGGGAAGCTTGCCAATCTACGTTGCGGCAAACTAACAACCAATGTGATCCAATGGTTTATCAAGCGCTATCAAGTCAACATGGCGGAGGCACTGAATGCAGATGCAGCAAGCTACGCAACCTTTAACGAATTTTTCACGCGCCCACTCAAAACTGGAGCGCGCCCTTTAGCAAACACAGCTTTCATTTGCCCGGTGGATGGTGCCATCAGCCAATTCGGCACCATTGAACACAACCAAATTTTCCAAGCAAAAGGCCATCAATACACAACACAAATGCTGTTGGCAGGGGACGAGGCAATGGCAAATGCTTTTGACAATGGTCATTTCGCTTGCTTATATCTGAGCCCTAAAGACTACCATCGCATCCATATGCCTTGCGATGGCACATTAATCAGCATGACCTATGTGCCGGGTGATTTATTTTCCGTCAACCCTACTACCGCAGCCAATGTACCCAATCTATTTGCTAGAAATGAACGTGTTGTATGTGAGTTTGAATCTCAGCAACATGGAAAATTTGTGATGGTACTGGTAGGCGCAACCATTGTGGGCAGCATGGCGACCGCTTGGCATGGTGCGCAACAAGGAATTATCAATCCACCGCGTAGTAAACAAATTAGAACTTGGCATTACAACGATAAAGCGATTACGCTTAAACAAGGTGAGGAGATGGGTAGATTCTTACTCGGCTCAACGGTAGTGATGCTGTTTCAGCCTAATGCAATTAGATTTAACAGCGATTGGCATCCAAGCAAGAAAATTATGCTTGGAGAGGCAATGGGAAGTTAGATATACCGAGCAAGCGCCCTAACAACTTAGGGTGTTTCCACATCCAGTATCTCAATAAAGTCAGCATTTTTGGCATCTAGTACTGCTGCCATTGCTATATATCCGCTGACGATAGGCAAATAGACATAGGCTTTATATGGATGCTTCTGCTCAAACCTTTCAATACTTGCACGATTTTCAACGCTAAGCGCTTTCAGCACATTTAGCGGTTTTGCGTTTCTTAATGCTACTTGACGTTGACTATCGTAACTCACGAACAGCTTAGGAAAAACATTCCAATCTGCTCCACTGCCGGCAGCAAACACCATTTCTTGTTTTACCTTAGGATCTGTCGGTGCGACAGCCGCCACCAATTCTGGGCCACTCCACGACAAGGACTTCCACTTATCCTGGCTAGCTTTGTTTAACTCCAGATCATCTTTAAAATCAGAGGCTAGAGTGACTTTAAACAGATTCTCCTCCAACACACTAAATACTGGACGAGATTGAAACATCACATGCGCGCCATACAGTAATGCAGAAATTTGCAGCAATCCAATGATAGCCAAATCCAATTTAAGTGATTTTTTTGCTGGATTAAATACTGCCAAAGTAAGTAACGGCCCTAAACAGACATCCACGCCGGCAATAATATAAAGCAGGTCACCACCGCCTAGTAATTTGAAGAATCCATGTGGGTACCAGACAAACAACATGAGAACCAGCACCAGACCTACAACGCAGGCACTTAACAACAGGTGAATGAAAGCTGCTTTTACTCTAACCATGATTCATACTTTAATTGTTGTATAGATTAATTTTTTTTCTGCACGTATCGAAAACCTTTAGTATGCAAATGCACCGCCAACTCATTAAGCGCAGACTTATATACATCTCGTTTGAATTCAATGACATCCTCTAACGGCACCCAGTAATCGCTCCAGCGCCATGCATCAAACTCAGGTTGATTGGTTGCGCGCAAAGACACATCACTATCTCGTCCTGTTAAACGCAACAAAAACCAAATTTGCTTTTGTCCTTTGTAGCTGCCACGCCATTCGCGCCGAATCCAGCTAGTAGGCACCTCATAACGCAACCAATCCCGCGTACGCCCTAAAATTTGGACGTGATCAGGCTTAAGCCCTACTTCTTCCATCAACTCACGATACATCGCCTGCTCTGGACTCTCACCATACTTGATGCCTCCTTGCGGAAACTGCCAAGCATGCTCTCGAATACGCTTTCCCCAAAACACTTGATTGTGCGAATTGCAAAGAATAATACCCACATTGGGGCGATATCCGTCACGATCTAACATTTAGCAACAACCTTAATTATTTAGTGCAATTTTTTCATATTTTAGGCATTATTGAAAGCATTCTTTTTTGAATAAAATCTAATCAAATCAACCATTACGGGCATGTTATGAAGAATTTTGTTTGGCTTTTGGCTTTAATCATGAGCCTAAGCGCCTGCCAGCATCAAACACTGGCGTATATCACCAATCAGGGAGATCACACTGTTTCTGTCATTGATACACGCCAGCAAAAAATAATGCATACCATTGCGGTAGGCAAAGCGCCTGTTGGCATTGCGGTTTCAAAGAAGTTACAGCGTGTTTATGTGACGAATGTAGAAGGCGCTTCGATTTCAGTCATCGATAGTACTCAGCAAAAAGTTATCCAAACCATTCCAGTGAAAGGCTCACCAGTAGGCATCACTCTTTCACCAGATAATCAAACATTGTATGTAGCAGATTGGTATAGCGACCGTATCCTCGCTATCAGCACTAGCAATGTCAACTCTCAACGCGCAGTGATTGCTGGCAAAGCGCCTGCGGGGCTGGTCGTGAGTCCAGACAATCAAACGCTCTACGTGGCAGCAAGAGATAGCAATCAAGTTGTCGCCATTGATACATCATCGCTCAGTATTCAAAAGCGTATCGATGTGGGCAAGCACCCTTTTGGTATAGCGCTCAGCCATGACGGCAAACAATTGTTTAGCGTCAATGTGTATGACAACACCGTTAGCGTCGTGGAACTCACTAATACCGACCAACCACCCTATACCATCAAAGTCGGCGAGCACCCTTACTGCGTCATCGCCAATCCAGAAAACACTCAGCTGTATGTCACCAATACACAAGATGATTCTGTTAGCGTCATCGACTTAGCCACACGCAAGGTTATCACCACAATGAATGTTGGCATGACCCCAGAAGGCCTCAGCCTAGACACTGAGAACAACCTTCTACTTGTTGCCAATTGGGGAACCAATAGCGTCTCTGTGATTGATGTTGCACAGAAAAAAGTCATCTCTACCATCAAAACTGGCGACAAAAGCAGAGCTTTTGGACAATTTATTTTGCAGTAAGTATAGGTCAACCACTGCCAAGGTCAGACGTTAAATGAAGCGTGTGCAATGCACACTTAATGTTTTATAATTGTTGATTGTAGTGAATCGTAGTTTTAATCAACCTTAAAACTACATAATTTGGTACCCCGGTACCTTTACCAAAAGTATCTTTAGTACGCTTAAGTACATTAGTGGAGAATATGAATGAAAAAGTTGTTAGCGATTATCGCACTTACTGCGCTCTCTTTTAACGCAGCTGCACACGGCCCAAGCCCACAAAAAGTTGAAAAAACCATTGTCATCAAAGCAGCGCCAGCTAAAGTTTGGGCTGTGGTAAAAGATTTTGGCAATATACACGCATGGCACCCAGCCATTGCAAGCACAAAACTTGAGAAAAAAGGCGATGAAACATTCAGAACCTTAACCTTAAAAGATGGCGGCACAATCTACGAAAAATTACGTACTGCCGATGATGCTGACATGAAACTGAGATACGAAATTGTAGACGGCGTTGCACCAGTAGCTGATTACAACGCATTCATGCAAGTAACCGCTGGCCCAGGCGCTGGTGAATCTACTGTGACTTGGGTAGGCCGTTTTTACCGCACTTACAAACTCAACCCACCTATTCCTGCTGGTCAAGATGATGAAACAGCCGTTAAATTTATCACTGGCGTATTCGACAGCGGTTTGGCTAACTTGAAAAAGGTCATCGAAAACTCAAAGTAACTGGCCAGGCAACTGGCGCAACTTCAACCAACAATGTAAAACAAACCGGATCTTCCAACAAACCTTGGTGGAAATTTTGGTAATACAGATTTAAATGAAGTGATAAAAAAAGACCGCAACTGCGGTCTTTTTTCATTCAGCCACTGCCACAAGTGCGCAATATAAGCACTCATGGCAAATTTAGTACGCAATTGCAACTGCCCTAAATGTAGAAAAGTGACACTTTTTGTCAGCAAAACACTGAATAGAGGGCAGTTTTCGTCTCTATTCTCCCAATTAAAAACTTACTACAACCATACCAACGTTGCCATTCAACTTGAACTTATGATTACAAATCAACAGTTTAAAAAAAAAACTGGAAGTTGGCACAGCCATTGCTATTAGCCTTACAAGCACTGATTTAAACAACACACAGTGTGTATGCACTAACACTTAATTAAATAAAGGAAATCAACATGATGAAACAAGTACAAAAAGGCTTTACATTAATCGAGTTAATGATCGTAGTTGCAATTATTGGTATTTTGGCTGCGATTGCGATTCCAGCGTATTCAGACTATCAGTCACGTGCTAAAGTAGCAGCTGGACTTGCAGAAGTTTCTGGCTATAAAACTGCTTTTGAGTTGCGTGTAAACGATGGTCAACCTGTCGCGGACGGTGCAGATATTGGTATGCCAACTGCACCAACTGGTAACTGCACATTGACAGCAACTGGTACAACCATGAAATGTGCAATCGAAAATGCACCAACACAAGTAATCAATGCTGAAGTTACATGGACTCGCGCTAATGATGGCACTTGGAGTTGCGTAACAACGGGTGCAAGTAAAGCTGAATTTGCTCCTAAAACCTGCAAACAAACATAAGTCAGAATTAAATAGCATACTTAGTATGCTATTTTAAAAAAAGCGACTGTTAAAAGTCGCTTTTTTTAAAATAGCACCACACAAAGCCAAATATGAAAAAAAGTAAATATCAAGGTTTCACATTAATTGAACTGATGATAGTTGTTGCGATTATTGGCATTCTTGCTGCTATTGCACTTCCCGCTTACTCTGATTATCAATCAAGAACTAAAGTGACTGCTTCGTTCGCAGAAATATCTGGGGGTAGGACCGCCTTTGAGCTAAAACGTAATGATGGCGTAAGTTTGTCTATGCCATCCGACATTGGACTATCAGACACAGCCAATTGCGATGTTGAAGTCAATGACACTTCAATCACTTGCAGAATCACTAACGCACCAACTCAAGTAAACAACAAAGAAATTAAACTAGTCCGCCCTACTATCACATCAATGTGGGAATGCCAAGCACCAGCAATTGATGAAAAATTCAAGCCTAAGCCCTGTTAAGACTTTCTAAAAAATCCTTATTAAGTTTTAAACAAACTTTCTAAGCATTGCAGTTACACAAGGTAAAATGTGTAATTTCATATAGATTTAAACTCGTAATGCTAGACTACATCAAGGTTTCATCCCAACAGCACCCCACCGCATGCGTCATCTGGCTACACGGCCTAGGGGCTGATGGGTATGATTTTGAACCCGTGGTAGAGATGCTCAACCTGCCACACATTTATTTTATGTTGCCGCATGCACCCTACAAAAAAATTACCATGAACAATGGTTATGAAATGCGTGCTTGGTACGATTTGTTTGGTTTAGACAAAGACAGTCCGCAAGACGCTGTAGGCATCAAGGCATCCCAAACCGAAATTAAGGCACTTATCGCCCATGCAAACACGCTTGGCATTCCGACCAATCGCATTGCGCTTGCCGGATTTTCGCAAGGTGGTGCCATTGCACTCCATACAGCACTCAGACATACACAGACTTTGGCGGGAGTGCTGGCACTTTCGACTTACTTGCCATTAAAACACACTCTACCTGCGCAAAAATCTATTGAAAATCAATCGATTCCGATTTTTATGGCGCATGGCATTGCAGATGAAGTGATTCGCATCGATACAGCGTTGAGCTCCCGCCAGCAATTACAGGATGCGGGATACGCTGTGGAGTGGCATGAATATCCGATGGCGCATTCCGTGAATGCCAATGAGATAGCGGATATTCGTCAATTTTTACTGAAGATTTTGCCCTAATCCGACTTTATGGCGTGATAAACGCCGCAAGTTGCGAGAGTTTTGTTAAAATCTAGGCAAATTCTAAGTCAATATATTGCCAAGCACCTCATGAGCGCGCCAAATAGCGAACCCCTTCATTACGAATCTGCCATTGCAGAATTGGAATCTATTGTTACGCAATTAGAGTCCGGTCAATTACAGCTTGAGCAGTCACTCGCAGCCTATAAACGCGGCGCTGAGCTACTTAAGCAATGCCAACAGTCGCTGATAGAGGCTGAGCAGCAAGTCAGCATACTGACCGAAGCAAGTGCTTTAGCGCCCTACAACGTTGCCAGTGAATAGCCCTTCCATGACGACTCCTTTGCAGTTTGAGCAATGGTCACACGCCATGCAATCGCGCATTGAGCATGTGTTGACGACTACGATGCCTGCAGACACTGAAACACCTATAACCTTGCATCAAGCCATGCGCTACGCTGTGTTGGGTGGAGGTAAACGTGTAAGAGCTTTATTAGCGTACGCAGCAGGCGAGTTTTGTGGCGCACCGCTAGCGCATATTGATATATCTGCGGCTGCCGTAGAATTGATCCACGCATTCTCATTGGTGCATGATGATATGCCATGCATGGACGATGATGACTTACGACGCGGCAAGCCCTCTACCCATAAACAATTTGGGGATGCCACTGCTTTGCTGGCTGGAGATGCGCTACAAAGTTTGGCATTTGAACTGATTGCTAGCAATCAACTGTCCATTGAGGCTAGTCAAAAAGTCAACATCTTGTACTGTTTGGCCTTTGCAACCGGCTCTCGCGGTATGGCTGGCGGACAATCTATTGACCTAGAAAGTACTGGCATCAAATTATCTCAACCGCAACTTGCGCACATGCATGCTTTAAAAACAGGCGCTTTAATGCACGCTGCTGCCATGATGGGCGCATATACGGCGCCGAATGCTGACACACAAAAATATCAAGCAGTGGATACATTCGCCAAAGCGATTGGACTGACATTTCAAGTTGTAGACGATATTTTGGATGCTGAAGCAGATAGCGCTACTTTGGGTAAAACAGCGGGTAAAGATGCCGAGCAAGATAAATCCACTTATGTGACCCTGTTAGGATTGAACACCGCCAAATCACTGGCACAATCGTTGTATCAGCAAGCGCTTGCGCCACTAGAGGCGTACGCACAAGAAGCGGACATGCTAAGAAGTCTGGCAAGTTTCATCACTCAACGTCAATTTTAAGCCGCATATAGTTATGTCTACTCTGCTCGCCAACATTTCATCCCCGCTAGACCTCAAAAAACTAGAGCGCCACCAGCTTCCGGAACTCGCTGCGGAACTACGCACTTTTTTAGTAGAAAGTGTGGCAAAAACGGGTGGGCATCTGGCCTCAAATTTAGGCGTAGTAGAACTGACTATTGCGCTGCACTATGTATTTAACACGCCTGAAGATCGTTTGGTGTGGGATGTTGGCCACCAAACATACCCGCATAAAATTCTGACTGGTCGGCGTGATGCGATGGATAATCTACGCAAGCCAAATGGCATTGCGGGCTTCCCCAGACGTAGCGAAAGCATTTACGACACCTTTGGCACCGGGCATTCCAGCACCTCTATTTCAGCCGCTTTAGGCATGGCAATAGCCGCTCGCGAAGCCAAGTCCGACAGGCGCAGTGTGGCCATTATCGGTGACGGTGCAATGACAGCCGGCATGGCGTTTGAAGCACTGAATAATGCCGGCGACATGGATGCCAATTTGTTGGTGATTCTCAATGACAATGACATGAGTATCTCTAACAATGTGGGTGCGCTCAACAACTATTTGGCACGCCTACTATCGGGCCGCTTTTATGACAGCGTACGACGCAGTGGTAAGAAAATGCTCGACATCGTGCCGCCGGTCAAAGAGTTTGCCAAGCGTGCAGAAGAGCATGCCAAAGGTATGGTGACACCAGGCACGTTGTTCGAAGAGTTTGGTTTTAACTATATTGGCCCCATTGATGGCCATGATTTACCAGCGCTACTAGACACCTTAAGCAATATTCGCGAACTCAAAGGCATGCAGTTCTTGCATATTGTGACGCAAAAGGGCAAAGGCTTTACCCCGGCAGAAGACGACCCCAACAAATACCATGGCGTGAGCAAATTCGACCCATGTAACGGCCTGACAACAGCCAGTGCTAGCCAAAAAACCTATACGCAAGTGTTTGGAGACTGGTTGGTCGATATGGCAGATCAGGATCCGGCACTGGTGGGCATTACCCCAGCCATGTGTGACGGATCTGGACTCAATGCATTTGCTGCAAAATATCCGCATCGCTATTTTGATGTCGGCATAGCTGAACAACATGCGCTCACGTTTGCTGCGGGCATGGCATGTGATGGACTGAAACCTGTCGTGGCCATTTATTCCACATTTTTACAACGCGCTTACGACCAACTAGTGCATGACATCGCCATCCAAAAACTAGATGTTTTACTGGCGATTGATCGCGCTGGGCTGGTCGGTGCCGATGGCCCCACCCATGCTGGCAGCTTTGATTTAAGCTATTTACGCTGCATCCCCAACATGGTCATCATGGCCCCTAGTGATGAAAACGAATGCCGACAAATGCTGACTACAGGCTATATGCACCCTGGGCCAGCAGCAGTGCGCTACCCCAGAGGCACTGGTACTGGCGCAATCATTAATCAAGCGTTAACAACATTGCCAATCGGTAAAGCTGAGCTAAAACGCCAAGGCAAGCAAGTCGCTATTTTAGCATTTGGCAGTATGCTGGCTGAGAGCCTACTGGCGGCAGAGGCATTGAATGCAACGGTAGTGAATATGCGCTTTGTAAAACCATTAGATATGTCCATGATTGAATCTATGGCCAAGCAACACCAACTGATTGTGACGGTTGAAGAAAATGCAGCCATGGGCGGCGCAGGTGCTGCAGTCATGGAAGCACTGCAAAGCCTATCTATTTACTGCCCTACACTTTGCCTTGGTTTGCCCGATACATTTATTGAGCACGGCGTACATGAAACTATGCTGTCCCAATGCGGTCTGAACGCAGAAGCCATGATTGAAACTATCCGTACAAAACTAAGCGTGCTGAACATCAAATGACGCGCAGTATCATTGCTTCACCAATATAATTTGCACGATAGGTATTGAGTTTAGGGAAGACGCCTCAATATAACGGATAAATAGTTTCAATTAACATTACAACGCATACAATACGTTGACGCATCCGAATTAACGCGTTAACTTAGGCGGCCCAATTAAAATAGCTGCCGCCGCTTTTGGAGATGACCTACATCATGAATCTACCCACACTACAAGGCATTGAAGACGTTCAGAACACGCCGGATGTACGCCACCTTGATATTAACAAAGTTGGCATCAAGTCTATCCGCCACCCTGTCATTGTCAAAGACAGATCTGGCGGCGAGCAAGCCACTGTGGCCGTATTTGATATGTACGTGCATCTACCGCACAACTTTAAAGGCACCCACATGTCACGTTTTGTTGAGATTCTCAACATGAACGAACATGCCATTTCGATTGAGTCTTTTGAGACCATTTTGCGTGAAATGGTCAAACGCCTAGAGGCAGAGTCAGGCTACGTGGAAATGCATTTCCCATATTTTATTAATAAATCCGCACCGATTTCCGGCGTAAAAAGCTTGCTGGATTACGATGTGACATTCATCGGTGAAATCAAAAATGGCGAATTCAGCATCACGGTAAAAGTATTGGTGCCTGTGACCAGCCTATGCCCATGTAGTAAAAAAATCTCTGATTACGGTGCGCACAATCAACGTTCACACGTTACCGTTACTGCTCTACTCAATGACTTTATGTGGCTGGAAGACATGATTGAGCTTGTAGAAAAACAGGCATCTTGTGAGTTATATGGCTTACTCAAACGTCCTGACGAAAAATTTGTGACGGAGCGCGCCTATGACAATCCGAAGTTTGTAGAAGATATGGTACGCGATGTCGCAGCACAATTGAATGCTGAGAAGCGCATCGATGCTTATGTGGTGGAGTCTGAGAACTTTGAAAGCATTCACAACCATAGTGCTTACGCTTTAATTGAGAAAGACAAACGCATTAAGTAGGTCGGTTATTGTGACTAATAAAAAACGGGCGAATGCCCGTTTTTTGTTTTATTTGTTGTTAGGTAATTGGGTTGCTAGCGAAGAGCACTGCTAATATTTTTTTGTGAGTGTCATCGTAGTATTGTCGCGCTTCATGTCCATTCGATTTAACGCTGACATGCCTAACAATACCACTTCCGGATATCCGCCCTCGTTTACTACTGCATCTACGTTATTCAACACAATACTGCCAATTTTAAGTGTATTCAATGTTACACGGTAGACCACTATTCTGCCGCCCGCAGTAGACGCTATACCTTTTTCGCCGTTTAAATAATTAATATTAGCACGTTTGGCATCTGCACTATTCAGCGCCACAGAAGTTGCACCGGTATCTACCACATAGCGTAAATTAGCACCATTCACCGTCGCATTACCAAAAAAATGGCCCGCAGAATCTGCGTACAAATTAACTGGTTGATTTTGTGTTGACTCTGCCCCGCCGCCAGCCGAAACGCCTTGTCCCATTTCCAGCACTTTAGTCTTACCTTCAATCAACAGTGTGGCTTGCTGACTGTCAGCGGCTACCAACTTCACTCCATTTTTTGTCTGCCCTACAGACAAGGTCTGTGGAGCGCTGCCATTGATGGTGACCAAAGCCTTGCCAGCAAACAGTCCCACTACATTTACTTGTGTATCAGCACTGGCCAATCCTGTCATACCCAACACTAGAACAGCGCTGATGCCGAACTGCATTAATTTACTCACTGAACATTCCCTTCGATGCAAATGGCTGTGCTAATTTCAAGCCCAGCATAATGACTACAAACCCTAATAATGGAAACGCGGCAGCAAGTGTAAAGGTATACTGCCCGCCTAAATATTGCAAGGCAAAGCCACCTGCCAATCCACCGACAGCGCCACCTACGCCATAAGCAACACTGTTATAAATGGCCTGCCCTTTCGCCTGATGGCGTCCATTAAAGAACTGGGTGATGACCTCTACCGATGCAGCGTGAAAACTACCAAACGTAAATGCATGTAAACATTGCGCCAATAACAATAGATAGACATGATCCGGTGTTAAGCCAATCATACTAAAGCGGATAACGGCTAACGCTAGGCTAATCAGTAAAATGGTCTTGAGCGTAAAGCGCCCCATGATTTTCGGCATCAGCATAAACACCACAATTTCACAGATGACACCGATGGCCCACAAAAACCCAATCATCGTTTTGCTGTAACCATGCTCGGCCAAGTAAATGGAGTAAAAATTATAGAGCACGCCATGCGCAGTCACCATCAGCGAGCAACCCACCAATAAGGCAATGACAGCAGGCTGTTTGATAATTTGCCACATTGAAAACTGATCATGGCTATGTGGGGCAACAACAGCCTCGGGTAACTTGAAGGTGAGCAGGTATAACACAACCTGCACCGACAATAAAAACCAAAGTAGGCTTTGAATGCCAAAGGCATCGATTAAAAAACCTAAAATAACCGCAGCCACAATAAAGCCTAGCGAGCCCCACATGCGTATGCGACTATAGTGTCCATTGGTGGTGGCCAAATGTGCCAGCACCAATGATTCAGACAATGGTAAAGTAGAACTCGTAAACAAGCTGAGCGCTGCCATCACAAAAAATAACGCCCAAAAACCATGCGCCCAAAATACTGCTATAAAGCCTATCAACCCAAGCGAAGCCGTGAGCTTAATCCAAACGACACGCTGCTTAGTATGATCCGCCAGCCAACCCCAGAAATTGGGCGCAAAAATACGGCTAATTTGAAATAGCGACATCAGGATACCGATATCAGCAGCCGAAAATTGTTCGGACTGTAAATACAAACCCCAGTAAGGTACAAAAGCACCTACGAAGAAATAGTAGATAAAGTAAAAGCGGGAAAGATTCGCGTGGAGAGCGTGACTCACAGCAAGTAAAATCGCTGATTAGCTTAAATCACTGGTGTGGTCGTCACTACATCTGCATTTTGGCCACGATGGCGTAACGCATGATCGATCAGCACTAGGGCAAGCATTGCCTCTACAATCGGTGTCGCACGAATACCCACACAAGGGTCATGTCGGCCTGTGGTTTGCATCAGTATCGGTTCACCGGTTTTATCGATGGAGTTACGTGGCTGCGGGATACTGGAGGTTGGCTTAAACGCAATATTGACGACGATTTCTTGCCCACTGGATATGCCGCCCAATACGCCACCAGCATGATTGGTTGCAAAACCTGTTGGCGTCAATTCATCAGAATGCACGCTGCCGCGCTGAGCAACAGAGGCAAATCCTGCGCCGATTTCCACCCCTTTTACCGCATTAATGCCCATCATGGCGTAAGCAATTTCAGCATCCAGTCTATCAAATATCGGCTCACCCAAACCGACTGGCACATGTTCAGCCACCAAAGTGATTTTAGCGCCGACAGAATCACGCTCACTGCGTATTGTGTCTAAATACGCTTCTAACTTAGGCATGATGTCCATATTCGGCGAAAATAATTTATTTTCCGGATCATTTAAACAATCCCAGCTAACAAACGGAATATCAATTTCACCGAGCTGACTGAGGTATGCGCGAATTTGTATGCCGTACTTTTGCTTGAGCCATTTCTTGGCAATTGCACCTGCAGCAACACGCACTGCTGTTTCTCGTGCACTTGAACGGCCGCCGCCGCGATAGTCGCGAATGCCGTATTTTTGGGTGTAGGTATAGTCGGCATGTCCCGGGCGGAACGTGTCCATGATCTTGCTGTAATCCTGGCTGCGTTGATCTGTATTACGAATCAACAAGCCAATAGGCGCACCTGTGGTTTTACCTTCAAACACCCCCGATAGAATCTCCACCGTATCTGCTTCATTACGCTGCGTTACATGACGAGAGGTCCCTGGTTTACGGCGATCCAAATCTATCTGTAAATCCTCTGCAGACAGCGCTAATCCTGGGGGGCATCCATCCACTACACCGCCAATTGCGGGTCCATGTGATTCACCAAACGAAGTGAGCGTAAATAAGGTGCCAAAGGTATTGCCAGACATAAATCACTTTCGATAACGTTTATCGATTATTCTAGCATATCTCAGCTTTTCAGCCCTTGTATCCACACTGTATATACAGACTGCGCAACAGCATTCAAAGCCGTGACCCGCTCAGGCAATATGCGCTGAATCTCGTCAAGTGCTTGCACGCCATTGCTCGTAATAGAGGCCTCCACTTCGGCACGGCCAGTTTCGCACCATACTTTGACCATGTCTGATGTCATTTCAATATGGCATTGAAAGCCCAAATGCTTACCCAAGGCGTATGCTTGGTTAGCGCAATGCTCGCTCGTCAGCAAATGTGTTGCACCCTCAGGCAGGGTAAAGGTTTCGCCATGCCAGTGAAAACTTAAAAATTGCTTGGTGTCACCAAACCATTTCTTCGCCTCGGCATGATCCCCCACCACTACATTGCCCCAGCCAATTTCTTTATAAGGGTTTGCACTCACCATACCGCCGAGTGCTTTACTCATCAATTGCCCACCCAAGCAATGCCCAAGCACTGGAATATCCAGCCTCACAGCCTCTTGAATCAACACCTCCGCATGTTTAATCCATGGCAAATCATCATTCACACTCATGGGCCCGCCCATAAAGACCAAACCACTAAATGCAGTGGCAGAAGGTGGCATCACCTCACCCAAATCAATGCGCACCTCGCACCAAGGAATCGCATTTTGCTCCAAAAAAGTGCCTAAATAGCCTGCACCTTCTGTTCGGGCATGCCTAAAAATACAAACCGGTTTCATTGTTACCCTTTTAACTTTCAATCACTCTGTAATGACCAAGCAAGATTCCGTCCAAGTTATAACGCCCGATTGCATATCGGATCAAACGCAAGGTTGGAAAGCCTATGTTTGCCGTCATCCGCCTTACTTGGCGGTTTTTACCTTCACTGATTTTGATTTCCAGCCACGTAGTAGGAATTGCCTTGCGTTCTCGAATCGGAGGGTTTCTTGGCCACAACTGATCTGGTGTTTCAATTATCCGCACTTGTGCCGGTTGCGTGACAAAATCGCCTAAATCCACCCCGCTTAAAAGTGGCATCAAATCTGCTTGAGTGGGAACGCCTTCTACTTGCGCCCAGTAGGTCTTGATTTCTTTGTGTTTTGGATGGCTTAAACGGTGTTGTATTGCGCCGTCATCAGTTAAAATAAGCAATCCTTCGGAATCGGTATCAAGCCTACCTGCCGCGTAGACGTTTGGGATAGCAATAAAGTCTTTTAACGTTGGATGCCCGACCGTACCATCTTGTAATCGATGAGTGCTAAACTGACATACAACGTTAAATGGCTTATTAAACAAAATCAACATATTAGGAATTTAGTAATGGCATCAAAAAATCAATCTACAAAGTATCAGGTTCCTGCTATCGGCACTAAAATCACAGTCAACGCCGACAATACGCTTAACGTACCGAATGATCCTATTATCCCATTTATTGAAGGGGATGGCATTGGTATTGATATTACGCCACCCATGATTAAAGTGGTGGATGCAGCGGTCAATAAAGCTTACGGCAACACACGTAAAATCAGCTGGATGGAAGTTTTTGCCGGCGAGAAATCCACGACGATTTACGACAAAGACACATGGTTATCTGACGAAACCATGAAAGTGCTGAAAGACTATGTCATTTCTATTAAAGGCCCGTTGACTACACCAGTAGGCGGTGGCATTCGCTCACTCAACGTGACACTGCGTCAAGAGCTTGATTTATATGTTTGCTTACGCCCGATTCAATACTTTACCGGCGTACCTAGCCCGGTAAAACATCCAGAAAAAACCGACATGGTGATTTTCCGCGAGAATACGGAAGACATCTATGCAGGCATTGAATGGGCAGCCGGCAGTGAACAAGTCAAAAAAGTAATCAACTTTTTAAGCGATATGGGCACGCTCAAGAAAATCCGCTTTCCAGAATCTTCCGCCATCGGCATTAAACCGGTGTCTATCGATGGCAGCAAGCGTTTGATTCGCAAAGCGATTCAATACGCCATTGATAACAACCGCAAATCCGTGACCATCACCCACAAAGGTAACATTATGAAGTTTACCGAAGGTGGTTTTAGAGACTGGGGCTATGAATTAGCCAAAGAAGAATTTGGTGCGGTGCCGATTGATGGTGGCCCATGGTGCCAACTGCCAAATGGCATTGTAATTAAAGACTGTATTGCCGATGCATTCTTGCAAGAGATTTTGTTACATCCAAGCGATTATGATGTCGTAACCGCACTTAATCTTAATGGCGATTACATGAGCGATGCCTTAGCGGCGCAAGTCGGTGGCATTGGTATTGCACCAGGCGCAAACTTATCAGACACAGTTGCCATGTTTGAAGCCACACATGGTACTGCCCCAAAAATTGCCGGTAAAGATTTGGCCAACCCAAGCTCATTGATTTTATCAGCCGAGATGATGTTGCGTCATATGGGTTGGACTGAAGCAGCTGATTTGATTCTCAATGGCGTGAGCAAAGCCATTGCCAGCAAAAGTGTCACTATCGATTTTTCATCGCAGATGGAAGGTGCGACCCAAGTGGGCACCGCGCAATTTGGTGATGAGATTATTGCCAATATGTAATTAGCCACGCAATGCAGCAGTAAAAAAAACGGCTCGCATCGCGAGCCGTTTTATTATTTGATATTGCTATAAAAGACTTAAGCCTTTTGAATATTTGATGCTTGCTTGCCCTTAGGACCTTCGGTCACTTCAAAGCTCACGCGCTGGCCTTCTTTTAGGCTCTTGTAGCCAGATTCAACAATTGCTGAAAAGTGTGCGAATAAATCATCGCCGCCATCATCTGGAGTAATAAAACCAAAACCTTTTGAATCATTAAACCATTTTACGGTACCTGTTGCCATTTCTACTTCCTTACATAAAACATAGGGGGGCGCCCCAAAAAGTTTGTCTCAAGAACTCAAGTCGCAATAATGCAAATTCAAAAAACTTAAATTAAAGACGGCTACAAAAAACTCGAACGCAAACACCTGCGAACTTTATATGTTACAAATTGTAAAAAGTCAAGACTTTTTTACAGTGTTGCTAATTTGTCAAGTGAAATCGTAGCTAAAATACAAAAACCTTGTAAAAACAACGGCATTAACTTTACAAAAAAAAAGTTAAAGTGCATTATTGCTCGATAATTAAAATATTCTTTAACAACAAAGAATTAAAATAGAGATTAAAAGCGAATTATTACGAATGGCGACCACATCACCACCCAGTAAATTAAGCGGTATTGCACGCATGCTTGTTCAGGAAAAACTCATTTCCGAAGAAGAAGCAAACACTGTGCAGAGCCAAGCTAACACTCAAAAAACTCCATTTATCTCTCAAATTATTGCCAGTAAAAAAATATCTGCGGAAAAAATCGCCGAAACCTCCGCACGCGCTTTTGGCTTTCCCTATATAAACTTAGATGCCATCAATACCGATTACTTGCCAGCCAAGTCGATAGACCCGAAACTGATGCAAGCCAACCGTGTGTTTGCGCTACAAAACCGCAACAATGTGCTGTATGTAGCCATTTCAGACCCCACCAATCTGCATGCTTTAGATAGTGTGCAATTCCAGATGGGCATGACACTCTCACCCGTGGTGGTGGAAGATGACAAGCTTAGCAAATGGATAGACCGCATCGTTGAATCCAAGGACACTTCTATGTCATCTTTGGATGTGGGGGACGACTTTGATTTGGACATGGGCGGCAACGATCAGGAAGATGAAGTTGAGATCGCCCTTGAAGTGGACGATGCGCCGGTTGTTAAGTTTCTACAAAAAATGTTATTGGATGCCATCAACATGGGCGCCTCCGACTTGCATTTTGAACCTTATGAAAAGTTTTATCGCATTCGTTACCGCGTAGATGGTGAATTAAGAGATATCGCACAGCCGCCATTGGCGATTAAAGATAAACTGGCCTCCCGCATCAAGGTCATTTCAAATCTGGACATCTCTGAGAAACGCATTCCGCAAGATGGGCGGATGAAACTGACGCTATCCAAAACCCGTACTATTGATTTCCGCGTGAGCACATTGCCGCTTATCCATGGAGAAAAGATTGTGATGCGGATTCTGGATCCGACCAGCGCCACGCTTGGGATTGAAGCATTGGGCTATGAGCCAGAACAAAAAGAAGCGCTACTAAAAGCAGTCAGTCGGCCTTATGGTTTAGTACTGGTGACCGGGCCAACTGGATCAGGAAAAACAGTTTCGCTCTACACCTGTTTAAATATTCTTAACAATCCTAGTGTAAATATCTCCACCGCAGAAGACCCGGCCGAAATTCCACTGGCAGGGATTAACCAAGTCAACGTCAATGACAAGCAAGGCTTAACGTTTGCAGCTGCGCTTAAATCATTCCTGCGCCAAGATCCTGACATTATCATGATTGGTGAGATTCGCGACTTGGAAACTGCCGATATGGCCATCAAAGCTGCTTCTACCGGCCATATGGTGTTGTCTACTTTGCATACCAATGATGCGCCATCCACTTTGACCCGCCTAATGAATATGGGCGTTGCGCCGTTTAATATTGCATCAGCGGTTTCATTGATTACTGCGCAACGTTTGGCCAGAAGGTTATGTAAAAACTGTAAGGTCCCACTGACGCTTCCTAAAGAAGCTTTATTGAGCGTGGGTTATAAAGAAGCAGATTTAGATGGTAGCTGGCAGCTTTACGGCCCCAAAGAAGGCGGCTGCGAAATGTGTAATGGTGGTTATAAAGGCCGCGTGGGAATTTACCAAGTGATGCCCATTACTGACGCCATTAGCCGCATCATTATGACCAATGGTAATGCGCATGACATTGCGGATCAGGCGAAGCGCGAAGGTGTTAAAGACTTACGTGAATCTGGCTTACTTAAAGCCAAGCAAGGGCTCACTTCCATTGAAGAAGTGGAAGCTGTGACCAATGAATAACACTAGCACACCTCAAAGATGAGAAGGATAGAATAGATGGCGGCTAAGACAGTAAAACAGATTACCTTTTTGTGGGAAGGCAAAGACAAAAGAGGCAAAATTATCAAAGGCGAGATACGCGCTTCTGGAGAGGCTGTCGTTAATGCAACCTTGAGACGTCAAGGCATTACGGTCACCAAAGTCAAAAAACAAAGTAGCTTTACCTCTAAGGGGAAAATTACAGATAAAGACATTACCCTGTTTACACGCCAGCTTGCTACCATGATGAAAGCAGGTGTGCCGTTGTTGCAAGCATTTGATATTGTGGGCAAGGGTCATAGCAACCCTCAAGTCTCTAAATTATTGGCTGACATTAAAGCTGATGTTGAGACCGGCAGTAGCCTGAGTGCTTCTTTCAGGAAATATCCACTCTATTTTGATAACTTGTTTTGTAACTTGGTTGGCGCAGGTGAACAAGCAGGCATTTTAGATACATTACTAGACCGCCTCGCCACTTACAAAGAAAAGATTCTTGCCATTAAAAGCAAGATTAAATCAGCACTGGTTTACCCTATCTCCATTATTGTAGTAGCGTTTATCATTACTGCAGTCATTATGATTTTTGTGATTCCGGCTTTTAAAGAACTCTTTAGTAGTTTTGGTTCCGAGCTCCCAGCGCCCACGTTAATTGTCATGAACATTTCCGATATCTTTGTAGAATGGTGGTGGGCCATTTTCGGCTCCATTGGATTTGGCTTATGGTTCTTTTTCTACACGTGGAAACGCTCAGAAAAAATGCAACACACCATGGATAGACTTATTCTCAAAGCGCCTATTTTCGGAGAACTCATTAGAAAGGCTACCATTGCACGTTTTGCTAGAACGCTTTCCACCATGTTTGCGGCTGGCGTACCTTTGGTCGAAGCGCTGGACTCTGTAGCTGGCGCATCAGGAAATCGTGTCTATTACGATGCGACTAAGCGTATCCAAAGTGAGATCAGTACCGGAACAAGCTTAACCGTAGCGATGCAAAACGCTGATGTCTTTCCCAACATGGTGTTGCAAATGACAGCCATTGGCGAAGAGTCAGGGGCATTAGACTCTATGTTATCCAAAGTGGCTGACTTTTATGAAGCTGAGGTAGACGATGCGGTAGCGGCCATTTCCAGCCTAATGGAACCAGTGATTATGGTCGTACTTGGCGGCCTCATTGGTGGCTTGGTGATTGCCATGTACATGCCGATCTTCAAACTGGGTCAAGTAGTCGGCTAATCCGAATAGGACATACCATCAAAAAAGACAAAGGCCAACTGCTCTCAGTTGGCCTTTTTTTATATCTACCGACGACAATACCAATTACTTTGCTTTAGTCGCTGCTTGTAAATAACGTTCAATTTCTTTATGCGGCTGCGCGCCCAACATGCGTTTGCCATCCGCAAAGAACAGCGTAGGTGTGCTAGTCACCCCTACTTTTCTCGCCAATTCACCTACACGCTCCAGTGGCACCTCACACTTGGCAGCAGAGGCAGGCAATTGATTATTAAAAATCCAGTCGTTCCAAGCTTTGACACGATTCGGCGCACACCAAATAGTTTTCGATTTATTGGCTGCATCTGGATGCAAGCTTTCGATTGGGTACAAGAATGTGTAGATGGTCACGTCGTCAATATTAGTCAGCTCATTCTGCTCTAAACGTTTACAAAATGGGCAGTCAACATCAGAAAACACGACCAATTTGCGGCTACCATTTCCCTTGACTACTTTAATTGCCTGATTCAACGGCAGTGTATTAAAATCAATCTTAGTCAACTCTTCCAATCGCTCACCAGTGATGTCTTTCTTTGTTTTCGGGTCCACCAAGCGGCCTTCGGCAATTAAAAAACTCAAGCGTTCATCGGTGTAAACAATTTGGCCGCCCATGAAGACTTCGTACAAACCAGGATAAGGCGTTTTGGTGACGCTATCTATTTTAAATTTAGGGTAAGCTGCTTCAATCGCTTTTTTAAGCGAAGCTTCGTCCGCCACACTGATTCCGGAAACGCTCATAGCCATTAACGCGGCCAGTACATATTGTTTAAATTTCATACTTCACTTTCTTAAAAAATTCGCCATCTACCAATCTTGTAATTAGCCAGTATAGCGTTATAAAGTGGCCGCCTGCACCAAATATTTTTTCAACCATGCTTGGCGATTAATCGCCTGCATGCCATGTCCTGTCAGCGCTTGCAGCCAGCCAGCAGAGGTTGCGAACAAGGCATCCAAACCTGACGTTAGTGTATTCATGCGTGTAATATCTAACTGACGCGTACGCACATAGCTACGTAGAAAGCCACTATCGCCAATATCGTGCATGACACTTAGCTTAGTCGTCATTTCTGTCAATTGCATTACATCACGAAACCCTAAATTAACGCCCTGCCCGGCCATGGGATGTACCTGATGCGCAGCATCGCCTACCAACACTACACGATCGCCAATAAAAGTCTGCGCAGTTTGCTGATTTAAATCAAACGATAATACCTCACCGCATAATCTAAGCGATCCTGTTACATCATGGCTGCTATCTCTGACTGCCTGCGCTAAAGCCGCTTCTGATAATGCCAATAAGGCTTGCGCGCGCGCATGTGTCACAGACCACACCATAGATACCACTTGATTAGGCAGCGGCAATAAGGCTAATGTTTCATGTGACTGGAACCACTGTTTGGCAACATCGCGATGCGGGAGTTCCGCATGAAAATTGGCCACAATAGCTGTTTGTTGAAATGATTTCAAAGACACGCCGATCTGCATCTGCTGGCGCACCCAGGAATGCACACCATCCGCAGCAATCATCAGTTTGGCGCGCACAGTTTGCTTGTTATCTAGCAGCAAATCTACGCACTGCGCTTGATGTTGAATGCTGATAGGGTTGGCGATTGTGACATCCAAATGCAAATCAGCCAGCGCTTGTATACACGCACGCATCAAATTGCTATTTTCTAAAATACAGCCCATGTGCAATAGGTTGGCATCTTCAGCGCGTAACATCAGTTGAGCACCGTGCTGCGGATCCCATAGTTCCATGGCGTCAATAGGATTAACACGTGCGGTATCTAGCTTGGCCCAAATACCCAATGTTTTCAGCCACGCTATCGTGTTTTCGGTGAGGGCATAGATTCTAGCGTCCCATGAATGAGAAGATGGCACATCATTTTTTGGCGGACGACTATCCACCAGCACCACACGCTTGTGCTGCTTTGCCATGGCAATCGCAGCAGTCAAACCAACAAGACCGGCACCAACAATCACGATATCGGCTTCAATGATTTGCGCTGTTTTTTTTGCTGTGCTGGTCATTATTTACCAAAACTCATTTTATTGACCAATACACGTTTAATAGGCGGGAAATGCTGCAACATTGCCAACCCCAAGCCACGCAAGCTTGCAACGCCTAGTGTTTGATTGGTGAATACATTGACCAAAAAGTCTGTGAATAACAATCCGCCACGGGTATCGGCTTGTCTACGTTGACGATACTCTGCCAGCATGGGTGCACCGCCCAATTGCGCTGCACTTGTATTTGCAATCAAATCCACAAGTGTCCAAGCATCACGCATGCCCACATTAAACCCTTGCCCCGCAACCGGGTGCATGGTCTGTGCGGCATTACCAATCACCACCACATGCGCGGCATCCGTCATGCTTAAGCTACTAAGCTTTAGCGGAAAACTCATGCGCTTTTCAATACTCAAAAACTGGCCAACACGATCGCCAACTGCTGCATGCAGTTCAGATAAAAATGTTGCATCATCCAATGTCAACAAACGATCAACCATGTCTTTCTCACCAGTCCAGACCAGTGAGAAATCACTTGCACCGTTTGGTAGCAACGCCATTGGTCCGGTAGCGGTAAACCGCTCATAGGCAACATTGTTGTGAGACATCTCAGCTTTGACTTTACTTACCAATGCATCGTGACCATACGCTTTGGTTTCGCGCATCAATCCCGGAACATCTTCTAGGCTGCGCCCGCCATCGGCAATCACTAGCAAGGCGCTACGCAATTGCTCTGTCTTACCTGCCACTTCAAAACTTACTTCGGCGTGATGATCTCTCGGCAAAATTGCGCGCGCTGCTGCTTGATACAACACACGCTGATGGTCAATCGCACTGTCTAACGCTTGCATTAATGCACCGTAGGAAACCACATAACCCAACGCCGGCAATTGATGTTCTTGCGCCTGCAGCTTGGTGCGACCCAAACCACCACGCTGCGAAATATGAATGGTTTGAATTGCCGTCGCATGTGGTTCGACCTGCGCCCACACGCCCAACCGCTCTAAAATCAACTTAGTACCATAAGAGAGAGCAAGCGCACGTGTATCTTGATGCGCAGCACCTTGCGGGCGCGCCTCCAACACTTTGAACGGTATCGCTTTTTGTTGCAGAGCCAGTGCTAGCGCCAACCCTACTGGCCCTCCGCCCACAATGACAATGGCATCGGTCGTATTCATGTACGCTGCATGTAGGTTTCAATATCGGCGACAGATTTAATCGCAGCTTGCGTCAGCACTTCGTTGCCCTGCGATGTAATCAACACATCATCCTCGATTCGAATCCCAATATTCCAAAAGTGTTCTGGCACATTGTCAGCTGGCCGCACATAGCAGCCCGGTTCAGCGGTAAGCACATTACCTTCTTCTAATATTGCCCAGTCACCCGCTTTGGTTTTGTACTCACCGGCATCATGTACATCCAACCCTAACCAATGCCCGGTGCGATGCATATAAAACTGACGATAGCTCGCAGTTTCAATCACAGCCTCTTTGCTACCATGACATAGCTTTTCATCAATAAAGCCCTGTACCAACACATCCAATGCCGCTTCGTGGGGGGCGTTCCAGTGGTTGCCCGGCTTGGCCGCTTCAATCGCTGCCAATTGTGCTGCCAACACAATCTCATATAAGGTTTTTTGTGGTCCGGTGAATTTCCCATTCACTGGAAATGCGCGTGTGATATCACTGGCATAGCCATGCAGTTCACAGCCCGCATCAATCAACAACAAATCTCCATCATTGAGTACACAATTGTTGGCGTTATAATGCAAAGTACATGCATTGGCACCTCCGGCAACAATACTGGTATAGGCAGGCGCTTGTGCACCGTGGCGGTAAAACTCATGTAAAAATTCTGCTTCTATTTCATATTCCATTTTGCCCGGCGCGGCTTTTTGCATGGCACGGTTATGTGCTTGTGCTGCAATATTGGCACTGCGCCGCATGAGGTCGATTTCAAAGGGCGATTTTATCAAGCGCATCGCATCAACATACTGACGTATATCAATCATTGTATCCGGCGCACTCACACCAGTACGCGCCTGCATTTTGACGGTATTGAGCCACTGCGTGACCTTTGCATCCCAAATAGCATCTGCCCCCAAGCTGTAAAATAGTGTGGGTTGATTGGCCAACAATTGTGGCAGCAGCGTGTCAATTTGTGATATCGAATAGGCTTCATCAAGCGCAAACTCTGTTTTAGCGGCATCGGGACCAAAGCGAAAACCATCCCAAATCTCACGCTCAATGTCTTTATCGCGGCAAAACAAAATGGTCTTGGGCTGCTGACCAGCAATCACAACTAGCAATGCCTCAGGTTCAGTAAACCCAGTTAAATAATAAAAATAACTATCAAACCGGTATGGATAATGACTATCACGATTACGTATCGCTTCCGGCGAAGTCGGAATCACAGCAATCCCATCGCCCATGCGCGCCATCAGTGCTTGCCGACGCCGCTTAAATTCTTCGCTATTGATTGCCATGCTATTGATTGTCATCTCTAGTTAACCAAATATCTAATTCTGTTAATCTTTGCGGGGTGCCAATATCATGCCAAATACCCGTATAGTGTTCAGCGGTCGCCTTACCTTGTGTGATGGCTTGCCTAATTAAAGGTGCCAGCTTGGCGGCATGCCCCCTCACAATCTCTGCAAATAACGTCGGCTGATACACGCCAATACCAGAGAAAGTCAGCATCTCCTCCCCTGCATTTTGCAACATCTCATCCGTAATCGCAAAATCACCGTTTGGATGCTGCGATGGATTATCGACCAACACCAAATGCGCCAGTGCATCGCCACGCAACACGGCGTGCGCCTTAACGCTTAGTTGCGTGAAATCATAAGTGCTAAATACATCCCCGTTCACCACACAAAACGGCGCATCTCCTAGCAAAGGCAACGCATTAGCAATACCACCCGCCGTTTCTAGCGCTACTGCCTCTGGGCTGTATTGAATGGACACGTTCCATTGTGCGCCGTTCCCCAATGCCTGTTCAATTTGCGTACCTAGATGGGCATGATTGATCACGATCTCACGAAATCCTGCATGCGCCAAACGCTCTATATGCCAAACAATGAGCGGCTTGCCACCTACGTTGAGCAAGGGCTTAGGTGTGTGATCTGTTAACGGACGCATACGCTCGCCACGACCAGCCGCTAAGATCATGGCTTTCATCAGAACGTAAACCCTGCTTTGTCTTCCAAGCCTTCCAATGCATTCAATAACTTCAGCATTGGCTTCAGCTCCACATAACGCCCACACACTTTTCGTAAATACGCCATCACTAATGGCATGTCTTTTAGGTACCCATCTTTGCCATCGCGATGATACAAGCGCGCAAAAATACCAAGCACTTTAATATGACGCTGTGCCCCCATCCATTCAAAATCGCGATAGAACTCACCAAAGTCTGCCGACACTGGCAGGCCCGCTTTTTTGGCGGATTGCCAATACCGTGCAACCCAATCAATCACTTGTTCTTCATCCCAAACGATATAGGCATCTTTCAGCAAAGACACCAAATCGTAGGTAATTGGGCCGTAGACTGCATCCTGAAAATCGAGAATGCCAGGATTGTGATCACATACCATCAAATTGCGTGAATGGTAGTCACGGTGCACCGTGACCTTAGCCTGTGCCAAAATATTTTGATTGAGTAAAGCAAACGTCTGTTGCAATACTTTTGTCTGCGCTTCATCGAGTACTACATTTAAATGCTTCACCAAATACCAGTCTGGAAACAGCTGCATCTCTCTGGTTAGTAACGCTTCATCATAGGGTGGCAACGCGTCTGGCTGACTCGCCAACTGCATTTTAATCAATGCTTGCGTTGCATCGCCATACAAGCGCGGTGCATTCTCTACATTTAATACTGAAAGATATGTCGTATCGCCTAGATCACTTAACAACAAAAAGCCCAATTGGATTTCTTCTGCCAAAATTTCCGGTACATTAAGCTCCGCGGCCAGCAGCAATTTAGCGACACGTACAAAAGGCCGGCAATCCTCCTGCGGTGGTGGTGCATCCATGGCAATCATGGTGCGACTGGCAGTATGCACTCTGAAATAACGTCTAAAACTGGCATCCGCCGATGCTGTCGTCAAAGTGAAATCATCATTACCCAATACTTGCTGAAGCCAAGCTTCTAATTGCTGTTTTCTATCCACACTTTGCCCTATTTAAGTAAGCCACATCAGCATTGCCGACTAGTATTTGAGTAGCCTGACTTATGCTGAAACACGAATTTTTTATTGATTAAAACGAGGTTTTATGCGATTTTATCACTCATGCGAAATACACTGTATTATTCTTAAAAATTAACGCGACTATTTATTACCAGTCATTTAAAAAATCCTGCTTTGTTAACACACCAATCTCAATTTCACAATCAAGGAATGCTATTCATTCTTGCTATGCTGACGCTGGCAATGAGCAGTGTCTCTATGGCAGAAACGAGCACAGACACGCCTGCCACTTCTGAAGATTCACAAGAATCCGTTGCGTTACCCGGCGCCATTGAAATTGAAGGCGATAAGCTGGATTTATATTTAGACCGAAAAATGCGTGCCAGTGGCAATGCAGTCATCACCAGAGGCGATCAAAAAGTCTATGGCGATCAAATTGAATACGATGTACAAAACGATGAGTTGCAAGTCAATGGCAATGTAAAAATTGAGATCGACAATGGCAACATCACAGGGCCTGCACTTAAGATGCGCTTGAGTGAAAGTATCGGCGAAATGCGCGATGCCTCCATTACCTTTAACAAAAGCCCGCAACCAGACAACACTAGCAACTCCTCCACACTGCTGAATGATCAATCGGTTATTTTTAGCGATCCAAAACGTTATCTAGATAACAACAACGCTTTAAGCAACACGCCAACGCTGACCCGCAATTTGGAAGGCTCTCGTGGCGATGCAAAGCTGGTGCTGTTTGAAGGGCAAGACAAAAAACGCTTAAAAGGTGCGCGTTATACCACCTGTGAAGCAGGGGTGGATGATTGGTATATTAAAGCCAACGATTTAGAACTAGACGATTACACGCAATCCGGTGTGGCCAAAAATGCATATGTGGAATTTAAAGGTGTACCGCTGCTATACACGCCTTGGCTGAGCTTCTCATTCAACAATCAGCGTAAATCGGGCTTATTGGCACCCACGATTGGCACCACGTCCCGCAGCGGTTTTGAGGTATTAACGCCCTACTACTGGAATATCCGTCCGGACATGGACGCCACACTTGCTACGCGCTATTTAAGTAAGCGCGGCCTACAACTGCAAGGCGAGTTCCGCTATTTGGATGAGTCCTACTCCGGTATTAATAGCTTGGAATATCTGAATAAAGATAGCCTGAGCAACGAAAACCGCTACTACGCCAACTTCATGCATCGCCATCTTTTTGGCGGAGGGTGGTCAGCGGGTTATAACATTGAAAAAGTATCAGACGATCAATACTTCTCTGAAATGTCGACGCGCATCGTCAGCACCAGCCGGGTGAACTTACCACAAGAAGGCTTTGTGGATTATCAGGATGATGTCTGGAGCTTCAACGCCTTGGCGCAAAAATACCAAACCTTGGATGATTTATCGTTTCCGTACGAGCGTCTGCCACAGCTGACACTGTCTGGCAATAAAGAATGGCAATACGCCAATGGCGAGTTGTTTAGCCAATGGACTTATTTTGACCGCAACAATAACGCGCCTAAAGCCGCCACCGGCAATCGGATTGTCGCTTACCCGTCTATCAATGTACCGTTCACAAGCAGCTACGGTTTTATCACACCTAAACTTGGGTTACATGCATCCAGCTATCATTTAAACGACAACGACTTTACGGTGAATGGGCAAACCGTGAGTGAAAACACGCTCACGCGTACTTTGCCGATTTTTAGCTTGGATAGCGGCTTATACATTGATAAAGAGTCTACTTTTTTGGGTAAAGAATATACGCAGACCATAGAGCCAAGACTGTACTATGTGTATATCCCCTATGATGACCAAAGCCGCATTCCCGTTTTTGACTCATCGCTGGCCGACCTTAACCTGACAACAATGTTTACTGAGAACCAGTTCACGGGGAGCGATCGCGTTAACAATGCCAATCAAGTGAGCCTTGCAATGACCACGCGCTTTATTGATAGCGATACTGGCATTGAACGTATTTCTGCCACGGTTGGTCAACGTTATTATTTCCAAGATCAAAAGGTATATTTACCGGGCGTTACCGCAACAAACCGCAAAACATCGGACATCATTGCCGGGTTTACGGCAAGGCTTTCCAGCAAGTGGAATCTAGATGCATTCTGGCAATATGATCCGGACGCCTCAAGTATGACCCGATCTAATTTACTCGCCCGCTACAATCCGGAGCCAGGCAAGCTATTGAACATGGGTTACCGCTACACACAAAACTTTCTGGAACAAATTAACGTCTCCGGCCAATGGCCCTTGGGCAAGGGCTGGTATGGCGTTGGACGTTACAACTACTCCATACGTGATAAAAATGCCATTGAGAGCTTGGCTGGGGTAGAATATGACGCTGGCTGTTGGCAAGCGCGTGCTGTAGTGCAACGTGTAGAAACCGCCACAGCGGACGCCAACTATGGGTTTTTCTTTCAACTTGAGTTAGGTGGGCTAGCGTCCATCGGCTCCAATCCACTCAATTTATTACGTCGGGATATTCCGGGCTATCTATCTAGCGGCGAGATTCCGAGTAATTACAGACAGCAAAATTACAACCAATGAAATTAACACATTCTATTGCCGCTATTGGCTTACTTTTTGGCATGATTGCAAATAACCAGTTATTTGCAAAACCTGCTGACATTGAAAAAATGGATCGCATCATCGCAGTGGTAGACCAGTCGGTCGTCACTGAGCAAGAGTTGATTGATCGAATGAAAAGCATCACCTCTCAAATCGAAAAGCGTGGCGGCGAGCTTCCGGCAAAAGACGTATTGCAAAAACAAGTGTTGGAACGTTTGATTGTAGATAGCCTGCAATTACAACTGGCAGCGCAAACCGGTATCAAGGTCGACGATGGGCAGCTTGATAAAACATTGGAGCGCATTGCCGAACAAAATAAATTAAGCTTGGCCGAGTTCAAAAAAGTATTACAGGCTGACGGCGTCAGCTTCATTAAATTCCGTGAAGACATTCGTAGTGAAATTACCCTTTCTCGACTCAGAGAACGTGAAGTGGATAATCGCGTAACGATTTCCGAAGGCGAAGTGGATAACTACTTAACCACGCAAGCCAGCCGCACGGGCGAGCAAGACGATTTTGATATCTCTCATATTCTAATCCGCTTGCCAGAAGACGCCACACCCGAAGATATTCAAAAAGCGCGTACAAAAACAGAAGAAATGCTGAAAGCACTTGACGGCGGCATGAGCTTTTCCGAAGCTTCAGCCACCTACTCAGATGCACCCAATGCATTGGATGGCGGCGGCCTTGGTTGGCGTAATGCAAGTCAGGTACCCCCCGCTTTTTTTGAGGCGGTAAAGACATTAGCCGTTGGCGCCGTCTCGCCACCTTTCCGTAGCCAAAGCGGCATTCACATTCTCAAACTAAATGATAGACGTACCGGTGCCTCAAGTTTAGTGGTCAACCAAACCCATGTACGCCATATTTTACTCAAACAAAGTGAAGTGGTTTCCGAGAGCGAAGCCAAGCGCAAGATCGAAGGCATTAAAGAACGTATTGAAAACGGCACAAAGTTTGAAGAAATGGCTAGACAGTATTCAGAAGACGGCAGCGCCAGTAATGGCGGCGATCTAGGCTGGGTTAACCCAGGCGACACCGTACCTGCCTTTGAAAAAGAAATGAACAGCTTAGGTTTAGGCGAAATCAGCCCGCCAGTGTTAACGCCATTTGGCTGGCACATTATCCAGGTGTTAGAGCGCCGCGAACAAGACATGTCCAAAGAAGCGGCGCGTTTAAAAGCACGCCAAGAGATTCGCGCACGCAAGGCAGAAGAAGCTTACAACGACTGGATTCGCGAACTGCGTGATAAAGCCTACGTTGAGATGCGTCTTGAAGATAAATTTTAACGTATTCACCACCACGACTTAGGCGCCCTGTGAACGCACTACCACGTATCGCCGTTACCGCTGGGGAGCCTGCAGGTATTGGGCTAGACTTATGTGTCATGCTGGCACAAACCCCGCTAAGTGCACAGGTTACCGTCATTGCAGATGCAGATGCGCTATTAGCGCGTGCGGCGCAACTCCACTTACCGTTGACGATTCATCCCTATTCTGCATCACAGCCTGAGCATTCCGGAAACAGCACATTGCGAGTATCGCATGTACCCAGTGCAGCCTCCATTGTGACTGGCAAGCTCGACGCAAATAATAGTCCTTATGTATTGCATACGCTCAAAGTGGCGATGGATGGTTGTTTAGAAAATCGCTTCGATGCAATGGTAACCGCCCCCGTACAAAAAAGTATTATCAACGATGCAGGCATTGCGTTTACTGGGCATACTGAATTTTTGGCAGAGTATACGCATACGGAACGTGTGGTGATGATGCTGGTAGGTGGCGGCATGCGCGTTGCGCTGGCTACAATTCACTTACCCCTGACACAAGTTAGCGCTGCTGTTACGACTGAGTCATTAACGCAAACGATTCAAATTCTGCATCACGATTTACAGCAACGATTTGGCATTGCATCCCCCAAAATTTTTGTGGCCGGATTAAATCCACATGCCGGCGAAGGCGGCTATTTGGGCAACGAGGAAATTGCTACGATTACTCCCGTGCTTAACAGCTTGCGCGCACAAGGCATGCAACTGATTGGCCCGTTACCTGCAGACACGATGTATTCCCCAAAAAATATTGAAGAGGCTGACGCATTCTTGGCCATGTACCACGACCAAGGACTAGCAGTATTGAAGTATGCCAGTTTCGGCGCGGGCGTTAACGTGACCTTAGGCTTACCGATTATCCGCACCTCGGTCGATCACGGCACGGCGCTCGATATTGCCGGCACAGGCAAAGCAGAAGTGGGTAGCTTACTCGCAGCCATTCAACTCGCCATCGACATCGCACAACACACACAATGAAACATCTTGCTAAAAAAAGATTCGGCCAAAACTTCCTGACCGACCAAGCCATTATCAATAGCCTAGTAGAGGCAATTCACCCTGAAGTGAATGATTTGATGGTGGAAATTGGGCCTGGACTCGGCGCATTGACGCAGCCCTTGCTGAAACAACTGCAGCAACTGCATGTGGTGGAGATTGATCGCGACATTATTCAATGGATGCAGAAGACCTATCCAGCCGACAAAGTGAACATCCATCATGCCGATGTACTGAAATTCGACTTCCGCAGTATTGGCGAGCGCATTCGAGTAGTAGGTAATTTACCGTATAACATTTCCAGCCCAATTCTGTTTCACTTACTGGATAACGTAACGGGTATTATTGATATGCACTTTATGCTGCAAAAAGAAGTGGTTGAGCGCATGGTCGCCGCCCCCTCTACTGCGGCGTATGGCCGACTTTCGGTCATGCTGCAATACCATTTGCAAATGGAATATTTAATCACGGTGCCTCCGGAAGCATTTGACCCCGCGCCGAAAGTAGAGTCTGCGTTTGTGCGTTGCGTACCCTATCAAACCGTACCTTTTGTAGCAAAAGACCCGCAATTATTTGCTAAAGTGGTATTGGCGGCCTTTGGTCAGCGCAGAAAAACCTTACGCAATACGCTGAAAGGATTGCTGGACGATGCCGGCTTTGCACAACTGGACATTGACTCACAGTTACGCGCTGAAAATTTAAGCGTAGCCCAATTTGTGGCTATTGCAAATTTCCTCGCCTGATATAATGGTATTTTTGTAAACAATCGTAATTTAAGGAACTGATCATGCGTTTAATTCTGCTAGGTGCGCCAGGCGCGGGCAAAGGCACTCAAGCAACCTTCATCAAAGAAAAATTCAGCATCCCACAAATCTCTACCGGAGACATGTTACGTGCGGCAGTGAAAGCCGGCACCACATTGGGTTTAGAAGCCAAAAAGTTTATGGATGCAGGCGGTTTAGTGCCAGATGAAGTGATTATTGGCCTAGTGAAAGAGCGTATCAAAGATGCTGACTGCCAAGCAGGGTTTTTATTTGATGGCTTTCCGCGCACCATTCCACAAGCAGAAGCCATGAAGCAAGCTGGCGTGATGATTGATTACGTGGTTGAAATTGATGTGCCTGATGCCGCGATTGTAGAACGCATGAGCGGTCGCCGCTCACATCCTACTTCAGGCCGCACGTATCACGTGGTTTTCAACCCACCTAAAGTAGAAGGCAAAGACGACATCACCGGTGAAGATTTGGTACAACGCGAGGATGATAAAGAAGAGGTCGTGAAGAATCGGTTAAACGTTTATCACGCACAAACCAAGCAATTGGTAGGTTATTATTCAGACTGGGCAAATTCTGGTACTGGCGGTGCGCCTAAGTACGTAAAAGTGAATGGCATTGGCGACATGAATACCATTCGCGATCAAATTTTTACGCAATTAAAATAGCCGTGACGACCATGGAAAATACCGTATTTTCCATGGTGCATAACGCCATGTAACAACACTGTGTACGCACCATTCATGAGGAGTGTTCTTCTTTGATGACTGTTGATTTAAATACTTGGCTAGAAAAAAATCGCTGGCAAAAGCGATTGCTCGCACTAGCGGCCACGCTCTGCTTATTCTTTGCTTTCAGTTACTTATATGATCAGCACGATACGGATCTGCCTCAATATGGTGACAATGTCTGGTTTCAGGGCGATATTGGGCGCGTGTATGGCAACATGAATAATCGCCTAGCATTTGGCCATTACCGCGCAAAAGTTCACCCACTTTATTCACTGCAAACCTACCCACCCACCTTTGTATTAAAAAACATCTTCTCCGACGATGCTAAAGCCATTAAGTATGTCACTGTTGGCATTGCTACGCTGTGGTTATACTGTTTATATCGTTTGTTGCGCCTGATGGGATGCATCAGAACAGATGCCTTTGTATTTTCGCTACTGGGCATGAGTAGCTCGGCTGCCTTATTTTGGTTAAGTGTATCGGAAACCTATGCCCTAGGCTCCATCAGTATCATGCTGGCACTGACGCTAACCGTCATCTCGCAGCACAGAAAAGTCCCCGATCGTGTTTACGCTATCGTCAGCGCATTCACGTTTAGCGTCACTGTGACCAACTGGATGGCTGGCGTATTTAGTACGTTTACCTCGCTTCCATTCAAACGGGCGGTGAAAGTTTCTGTGATTGCGCTACTAGCGGTCACCCTGCTGTGGGGGCTACAAAAGCTGATTTTTCCCACCAGCGGATTTTTTATCGGCGAGAGTGAAGAGCATAAATTTTTATTTGCCCCCACCATGGCACGTTTAGGCGCTGTGTTGAATACGTTTTTCTTTCACTCCACCATTACGCCCGCACTCAATATTACCCAATACAACCAATTTAATTGGCCCATGCTAAGCATGCAATCCTCTGCAGTTGGCTCATCTGGCACATTAGGTGCGCTTGCATCCAGCCTATGGAGTGTCATGTTGGGCCTAGGTGCGTGGTCTCTATTCTCATGTAGACTGAGTAACGCGTTTAAACTCACATTAGGCCTGACACTGCTGTGCCAATTCTTGTTGCATTCTATCTATGGTGAAGAAACCTTTTTGTACACCCTGCACTTCCTGCCATTGCTCATTGTACTGACGGCATTGACCACACTGACGCAATATCGAAAGATTGCCATGACGTTTGCTCTGGTACTGATCCCGATATTGCTATGCAATAACCTCAACCAGTTTTACCAAGCCACAGACACATTTAAACCCTTGCATCATCATAATCAGCCCAGTGTAGGCACCCCCCTCTCCCAGTTAAACACACCCTAACGAATGCCAACTAACAATAACAATATATCTCTACGCAAACGGCTACAACGGCTGGTAAGCGGAAAAGACTTTGCTATCTGTTGTGCGATTTTTATATTCAGTTGCCTATTTTATTTTCATGTATACAACCTACATGAAACACACCTACTGTTAGATGGCGAAGATGTTTGGTTTCAAGGCGATATGCCACGCATCACCGACAATATGACTGATCGGTTTGCCTGGGGGCACAATCGATTAAAAGTGCATCCGTTACTCTCATTTGAAACCTACCCGCCTACCTATATTCTGATGAAACTTGGCCTGAGTGATTATGAGGCCATTCAGCTGGTTAGCACCGCCATTGCGGGGTTGTGGAGTTTAACGCTCTATGCCTTGCTGTGTGTGTTTGGCTGTCGTCGCATTGATGCTATTTTGCTCGTCATGCTCGCGTGGTCCAGCGCCGCCACGCTATTTTGGCTACCAACTCCAGAATCTTACGCACTGGGCTCAATCAGTATCATGGCTGCACTAATGGCAGCCATGCTAGCCAGCAAGCACCGCCTATCACCCCTAGCGTATATTGGGATGAGTGCATTTACCATGAGCGTCACCATTACCAACTGGATGTCCGGGCTACTTGCAACCTTCACCACGCAACCTAAGCGCAGAGCAATTATGCTGACGATTGCCGCACTTGCACTGGTGACAGTACTTTGGCTTGTTGAAAAGCAGATTTTCCCCGCAGCCGGCTTTTTTATTGGCGATGACGAAGAAGCCAATTATATGTACTACCCCTACTTTCACCGTATTTATGCGGTGCTAGTGAATATCTTCTCGCACAGCATGATCACACCGGACATCTTAACGCTCCCTAATACGCATATATTTGGCGAAGGTGGATTTAACTGGACCATGGTCTCTATTCAAGAGGCCAGCTTAGGTTCTGCCACGCTACAGGGCAAAGTTGCTACCGTGCTTTGGGCTGGGTTGTTGGGGCTGGGCGTTGGCGCTTGCTTAATTTCAAATATCCCCAAAGCTTACAAACTGACCTTAGGGCTGACATTACTAGGGCAAATTGGTCTGCATATTCTTTATGGCGAAGAAACCTTTTTATACTCACTCCACTTTCTTCCGCTGCTCATTGGTCTGGCTGCATTTGGCTTTACTGGCAATCTGCGTCCAGTCGCCATTACGCTTACGTTGGCACTTATTCCATTATCCATGATTAACAATTGGCAGCAGTTTAAAAAAGCCAGTGACATTGCTGTCTCACCGCGCCAGGATGTTCTTAACCATCGAGAACTGCGTCCCAACGACCCATGGTCTATCTACAATAGCCACGCCATCTTGGCTATTCCCGGTAGCACAGAAGGCGATAAATCTTATATTGAGCCGGGTGGTAGCTTTAGCCCGAAAGTCGGAAGTTTTGGCTTATCCATTTGGCTAAATGACGCCCAGCATGCCTTAGTGGCTAGCAGCGATACATTGCCCTCGTCGCAAACACAACAATCGTTCAATTGGTCAGCCACCGGCATGCCTGCTATCACCACGCAAACACCCTATTACAAAAACACGGCCAGTGTTCAAGAAAATCAGTCTTGGCAATATGAGACGCATTTTTTCAACCCTAGCACGCTGGATGCCTCTATGCTAATTAGAAGCGTAGGGCCGGCCGGTGGTCCAATTCATAGCATACGCTGGGAGCAACAGCAGCTGATTGTTAATGATACTTGGGCTGTCACTTTTAATCCCCAGCCGCAGTTTGTGACATTAGGACTCGAAGGCATAGATAGCTGGTATGGGCGCAACCAACGTACGGCCATCAAAAGTGACGATGGCTGGGCTTTCGCACGCATCCAAGTGGATACCAGCCAGCCAACGATTGTCAATATGCAAGCGTTGAAATCACTCGCAACGTACACATTGCCAACGCAAGCCATTGGCGCAAATATCAAGCTCAACCTACCTGACGCGCGTTTTTCTGACAGCCTGAATGCACAAATTGCCCATATGATGATGGGACTGGTGAACAACGAAACCCGCCCCGGTGACCCGACCAATTACCCGCTGGCTTGGCAACGAGATGGCACATATACACTAGTGGCACTGACCAAAGCCGGGCAACTTAAGAAAGCAAAAGCGCTGGCGCAAGAGTTTGCCGAAACAGATTTCTTTGGTGGGTTTGGTGCAGAGGCAGATGCGCCAGGTTTAGCAATATGGGCACTGAATCAGGTATCCTCGCAGCTCAACGATGCCCATTACGACCAGTGGCTGTGGCCGCATATGCAACGCAAAGCACAACTGATTGAGCGCATGCTAACGACGACTACCCAGATTGATGCCGACTTTAAAGGTAAAGTGGTCCCCCAACTTCTGGGAGACCCATATAAACATCTGATTGCTGATCCAGCCAAAGATGGACTCATCATTGGCATTATGGATCACCACCGTCCGCTGTTGTTTGTGAATGCCGTAAGCTATCTTGGACTGATGGAGGCCGCAGATATGGCAACGCGTTTAGAGAAACATGAAGATGCAAAACACTGGCAACGGCTCGCTAAACAACTCAAATCAGCTTGGGATAAAGCCTTTATTCCTCCTCACATTGACAATGAACGCACCTACATCAGCGCACTTTGGCCAAGCTGGATTGCTACCGGTGTTGAGCCAAAATTGCAATCGCTACTGGAGCAGCGCTGGCTCACGCAGCACGACACTGCTCAGCAACTCAAGCAACGCCCACTTTGGACATATTTCCAGCTAGCCGAGTCACACCAATGGCTATACTTGGGGCACCCGGAGCGCGCTTGGTCCACATTAACATGGTTCTGGGCACACCAAAGCGCACCCAATCTCTATAGCTGGTGGGAGGGCGATGGCGAAGAAAACAGCTTTGGCATCTGGCAAAATGTGCGCGGCTGGGTCAAACCCAAAGGCGTCAATCCACACTATTGGACTGCAGCCGAAATGGCGTTACTGCAAATGGATATGCTGGGTTATATTGACCACCGCCACGACAAAAACACACTCGTCATTGGCGGTGGTATTCCGCAAGATTGGATGTCGCACGACATGGATGTAGAGCGACTTAAAGTAGGTGCATATACCATAGACTGGCATTGGCGCAACGGCACCATGCATGTAGTGATCGATGGCCATCAGCCGATTTCAGTCAAATTGGCCAACACATTCCCCACAGATACAAAGTTAACAGTGACTTACCAGCAAGACTAAGGGATTTAGCCTTGCAAGCCTCATTCGCTGCAAGGGTTTCAAGGTATAATTCGGTTTTATTCAAATTCGCGCTCAACCACCATGCAACAGCAGTATCCATTCAAAGAAATCGAACAACAAACCCAACAACAGTGGGACACGCAGCAAAGTTTTGCCGCAAAATACACGAGTGATAAACCCAAATACTACTGTTTATCCATGTTCCCCTACCCCAGTGGTAAATTACACATGGGGCATGTGCGCAATTACACCATTGGCGATGTGCTAAGTCGGTTTCATCACATGAAAGGCTACAACGTATTACAGCCAATGGGTTGGGATGCATTTGGTTTACCGGCTGAAAACGCGGCGATTCAAAACAATGTGCCGCCAGCAAAGTGGACTTATGACAACATTGCGTATATGCGTAAGCAACTCAAGTCACTTGGCTTTGCCATTGACTGGTCACGTGAGCTCGCTACCTGCCAGCCTGAATATTACAAATGGAACCAATGGCTATTTTTACGCATGCTGGAAAAAGGCATTGCCTACAAAAAAACACAAGTGGTCAATTGGGATCCTGTTGACCAAACTGTACTCGCCAACGAGCAAGTGATTGATGGCCGTGGTTGGCGCACAGGTGCATTGGTAGAAAAGCGTGAGATTCCTGGCTATTACTTCAACATCACCGGCTATGCGCAGCAATTACTGGATGACTTAGACAAGCTACCGGGCTGGCCAGAGCGCGTCAAAACCATGCAAGCCAACTGGATTGGTAAAAGTGTGGGTGTACGTTTTGCTTTTACCCACAACATTGCCGATAAACAAGGTGCGCTGATTGATGATGGCAAACTATGGGTATTCACCACCCGTGCCGATACCATCATGGGCGTGACATTTTGCGCGGTGGCCGCTGAGCATCCACTTGCCACGCTCGCCGCACAAAACAATCCGGCATTGGCCGCTTTTATTGAGCAATGCAAACAAGGCTCCGTCATGGAAGCCGACATGGCCACCATGGAAAAAGAAGGCATGGACACCGGCCTCACTGTGACGCACCCACTCACTGGGGAAAGCATCCCAGTATGGGTAGGTAACTATGTACTGATGACCTACGGCGAAGGCGCAGTAATGGCGGTGCCCGCGCATGACGAACGTGATTTTGGCTTTGCAAAAAAATATAGCTTGCCAATTAAACCAGTTATTCTTCCTGGAGGACTGTCATCACAATCATCTCTCAAAACTAAAACCACTTCAGATGCTATTCCAATGGAAAGTATGTGGGATAGTGATTGGCATCCTGCATTTGGAAGTCATGGAGAATTATGGAAGTCAGGAAAATACGATAAACTGAATTACGAAGCCGCTGTTGACATGATTGCTGCTGACCTCAACGCCAAAGGCTTAGGTGACAAGCAAACCAATTGGCGTTTACGTGATTGGGGCGTATCTCGTCAACGCTATTGGGGCTGCCCTATCCCCATTATCCATTGTGATAGCTGTGGTGATGTACCAGTGCCCGATGACCAATTACCGGTAAAACTGCCGGAAGACTGCGTCCCTGATGGCTCAGGCAACCCGTTGAATAAATTAGAAAGTTTTGTCAATTGCACTTGCCCGACTTGTGGCAAACCTGCACAGCGCGAAACCGACACCATGGATACCTTTGTGGATTCCAGCTGGTACTACGCACGCTATGCCAGTGGCTTTCAATCGGATGCGATGGTGGATAGCGAGACCAACGCTTGGATGCCGGTAGACCAATATATTGGCGGCATTGAGCACGCTATTTTACACCTGCTGTACTCCCGTTTTTGGAGCAAGGTGATGCGAGATTTAGGCTTGGTGAATTACGACGAACCATTTGCCAACTTACTGACGCAAGGCATGGTGCTCAACCATATCTTCTCGCGCCGTACCGACAAAGGCGGCATTGAGTATTTTGCGCCAGAAGAAGTGGAGTTGTTGCATGATGCACATGGCAAAGTTACAGGCGCCAAAGCCCTTAAAGATGGCTTGCCTGTCGATTTTCAAGGCATGGGCACCATGTCCAAGTCGAAGCGCAACGGTGTCGATCCACAATCCTTAATTGAACAGTACGGTGCAGACACCGCGCGTTTCTTCATGATGTTTGCAGCACCGCCGGAACAAACGCTGGAGTGGTCAGACAGTGGTGTCGAAGGCTCGCATCGCTTTTTAAGACGCGTATGGAGTTTTGCTTACACATTAGCACCCGAAGAAAAACAAACCATTTCCGGCAAACTAAATGGCGGGCTAGCTGCAGCCAGACGTGAAGTGCATATGACACTTAAACAAGCCAGCTATGACTTAGGCAGACAGCAGTTTAATACTGTGGCCTCTGGCAGCATGAAATTGCTCAATACGTTGGAAAAAGTGCAAAAAGATGCCGAACCACAGTGGCAAGCCGTTGCATTTGAAGGTTTTTCTATTTTGCTACGCTTGTTATCGCCCATTGCCCCACACATTACGCAAACATTGTGGAAAGAGCTTGGGTTTGGCGAGGACATTCTCAAAGCCACTTGGCCGGAAGCGTTACAATCCGCCATGGTGCAAGATGAAGTCGAGTACGTGGTGCAAGTCAATGGCAAATTGCGTGGTAGCATTACACTTGCCAAGAGCATGGAAAAATCGCAAATTGAGGCGATTGCGGTCAACCAGCCATTTGTGCAAAAGCATTTGGAAAATGCCAGTGTACGTAAAATTATTGTAGTACCCAATAAACTCATTAATATTGTGGTGGGATAAAACGATGATGCAATGGATGCGAAATGTAACGCTAACGGTATTGTGCTTAACGCTGATTGCGTGCGGATTTCATTTGCGCGGTGCAAGCGAGTTTGCGTTTACCAGCATTTTTGTCAATGGCCAGACGCAAATCACCAAAGCGCTTAAGAAATCCATCACAGCCAATGGCGTAGTCGTGACAACCGACCCAAGTCAGGCCGAAATGGAAATTGATTTAATGAAGGAAGAAAGCGAGAAGCGCATCCTTTCATTGAGCGGCGATGGTGTGGTACGCGAGTATGAGCTGTATTACCGTGTGATTTACCGTACAAAACCAGCGAAAGATGCACTGTGGAGTCAACCACAAACTGTAGAAGCGCGTAGGGACTTTTCGTACAGCGATGCGAATTTATTGGCCAAGCAAAATGAGGAGAGGCAGCTCAATCTCAATATGCAAAAAGATGTGATGAATAACATCATTCGTCGACTATCCAAACTAAAACCATAAGCCGAAACTACCAACATCCGTGCAAATTTCCGCGGCCGCTTTAGCAAAACAACTTGCCACCACCGTATCACCAGTGGTGGTTGTGGTCGGCGATGAGCCACTGGCCAAAGCAGAATGTCTAGACTGTATAAGACAATATGCGCGCAAACTCGGTGCAGAAGAACGCACCAGCCTATTGGTAGAACGCCAATTTAACTGGCAAACCGTCACGCAATTTAATCAGCATTTTTCGTTATTTTCTTCGCACCGCATTCTGGAAATTCATATCCCCAGCGGAAAACCTGGTGTTGACGGTGCAAAAGTACTGGCAGAACTGGCGCAACAGCCTATGCCGGATACCACCTCCATCATTACCCTACCTGCACTAGAGCGTGAGAGCAAAAATAGCGCTTGGTATCAAAACTTGCAGACACACGCATTAGTGGTAGAACTAAAAGAGGTCACGATTGGTCAATTGCCTGCATGGATTAAACAACGGCTAGCGTTACAACAGCAGCATACGGATGACGATGCGCTCGCTTTTATGGCGCAACAGGTAGAAGGCAATATGCTAGCAGCGCACCAAGAAATTCAAAAGCTAGCGTTGTTATATCCGGCCGGTGAGGTCACCGCTGCACAAATCAAAGAAGCAGTACTGAATGTAGCACGTTTTGATGCATTTCAATTGGGCGAGGCAATGCTGCAAGGCGATAGCGAGCGCACAGTGCGCATATTGCAAGGCTTACAAGACGAAGGTGAGCAAGCCGTGGCCGTGATGAACCCACTCATTTGGCTGATACGTCCGTTACTACGCATTAAACAAGCCGAAGCACAAGGCGAAAATTTACAATCAGCAATGGCCAGTGCGCGCTTGTTCGGGGATAGGCAACTCCTGATTAAATCAGCAGCGCAGCGACTTAGCATGCGCCAGGTAGAAGCTGCTTTACAAAAGCTCAGCGACATTGACCGTATGGCCAAAGGCGTGATGCAAGGGGATGCTTGGCTGGAAATTTCACGGCTATGTTTTGGCCTTGCTCGCATTAAATCAAGAACAAGGTAAAATGGCAGAATGAACATTCAACATTACATGCAACAACTTGGGCAAGAGGCACGCCAGGCTTCGCGCGCGATGGCTAAAGCGGATACGCAGACCAAAAACCAAGCATTGTTATTCATTGCTGCAGCGATTCAACGCGAAGCACAAGCTTTGCTGGCTGCAAATCAGCAAGATATCGCCGCTGCAAAAGCCAATGGCATGGATGACGCCATGCTAGATCGCCTCACCTTAACAGAGAAATCCATTGCCAATATGGCAGAGGGCCTCACACAAATTGCGAGCCTGCCAGACCCGATTGGTGAAATGAGTGATTTTAAGTACCGCCCTTCTGGCATTCAGATTGGCAAAATGCGTGTGCCTTTAGGCGTGATTGGCATTATTTACGAAGCCAGACCGAACGTGACGATTGATGCGGCAGGCTTATGCATCAAGTCTGGAAACGCATGCATTCTGCGCGGTGGCTCTGAGGCGATTCATTGTAATCAAGCCTTAGCTAAACTAGTCCACGAAGGCCTTGCCAAAGCTGGGCTGCCTGAAAACGCAGTATTGGTGGTAGAGACCACCGACCGTGCCGCGGTAGGCGAGCTGATTACCATGAAAGCCTTTGTGGATGTGATTGTGCCACGTGGCGGCAAAGGTTTGATTGAGCGCATCTCCAATGAGGCGCGCATCCCAGTGATTAAACACTTGGATGGCAATTGTCATGTCTATGTGGACGATGATGCTGACCTACAGAAAGCGGTGCGTATTTTAGAGAATGCAAAAACTCAACGCTTAGGCACCTGCAATACTGCAGAGTCGTTATTGGTTGCACGCAGCATTGCGCATACAGCGTTGCCATTGCTCGCACAGATGCTGGTGAGTAAAGGTATTGAAATTCGTGGTTGCGAAGAAACCTGTGCAATTGTGAAAGAAGCCATTCCTGCGACGGAAGAGGATTTTTACACGGAATATTTGGATGCCATTATTTCTTCTAAAGTAGTGGCAGGCATAGATGAAGCGATTGCCCATATCAACCAGCACTCATCACAACATACCGAGGCGATCATCACGGAAAACTACACCAAGGCACACCAGTTCTTGCGTGAGGTAGATTCCAGCAGCGTGATGGTCAATGCTTCTACACGTTTTGCCGATGGCTTTGAATATGGGCTAGGAGCTGAAATTGGCATTTCCACGGACAAACTACATGCGCGTGGTCCAGTGGGTTTAGAGGGGCTGACTTCACTCAAATACGTTGTGTTTGGTAATGGTGAAGTACGTGCCTAATCCATCCTGCAACTAAGATGATGGTGGGTCAGCTTTCAGCACCATTTCACTGGCTCACCGCGCAAGGGTACCGATAATCATGCAGCGCATTGGCGTGTTTGGTGGGACGTTTAATCCGATACATTACGGACACTTGAGAATCGCACAAGAGGTTGCCGAGGCATTTGCACTGAGCCAAGTAAAGTTTTTACCCGCCGCCAAGCCACCATTGAAAGCCGAGCCAGATGTAGCGGCCAAGCACAGGGCCGAGATGGTGCAACTTGCCATCGCAGCTAACCCACTTTTTCATCTGGATACACGTGAGCTGGAGCGTATCGGACTGTCATACACAATCGACACGTTGATATCTTTGCATGCAGAACATCCACAAGATGCACTATGTTTAATCGTCGGTACAGATGCATTCGCACGTTTTGACCAATGGCACCGCTGGCAATCTGTTCTAGAGTATTGCCACCTCATCGTCGTTTCACGTCCACATGGTGGGAGTTTGATCAACCTAAGTGAACCGCTACGTCAATGGCTGCAACAACATCAAACACACAACATCACGCAATTATCACAACAATCACATGGGCTGATTGCGATACATGATGTGACCGCTTTAGATATCTCTTCCAGCCAGATTCGTGGCCTTATCCGCACTCAGAAAAATCCGGCTTATCTATGCCCACAAGCCGTGATTGGATATATACAGCAGCATGGCTTATATAGAGATTGATTCGCCCTAAGCAATATTCATTGCGCAAAATATAGACGTAAAAAAACCTGCCGTAGCAGGTTTTTTTAATTACTTTAGCGAATTAAGCTAAAGTTTTACGGCGACGTGCAACACCGAACATACCCAATGCTGAAGCCAACAATGGTAATGCTGCTGGTACTGGCACTGCGCTTACGCCAACAACGTAGTCATCGTAATCGCCATCTGGTGAACCGCTGTCATTGAAGCCGATTAAGAATGCAAATGGGTTACCGTTCGCATCTTTGTAAGAACCATCGTTTTCGATGTAAGCAATTTTACCGATGTAGTTTGTTAAGTTTGAAGCTGCAGCTGAAGTACTTGAACCACCAAAGCCAAAGTCAATCAAACCTGCTGCTACGTTGAATGTGAATGAATCACCTACGTTTACTACGCTAGTAGATGTACCAGCAACTTCTGAACCGTTAGCGATATAGAAGTTTACATTCCAAGCCTCTTTACCCAAGAACGTTACTGTTAAAGCAGTATCTTGTGTTGCAGATAATTGACCAAACACGCCGCCAGTTGCGCCAGTAATGACGTTATGACCTTGTGTGTAGCCAGCTGCTTCTGTTGTGAATGTTACTGAACCAGCTGTGCTTAATGCTAAGTGGTTGACCACTTCTGCTTGCGCCGCAGTTGCAGATAACGCGATGGTTAACGCTAACAACAATTTCTTCATATTTTTTACTCCAGTTATACAAACGTTAAATTTAAAAATCTTGAATCCAGTATATGGACTATCCCTTTTTCCCTCAATAGCCCATACGGGTAAACTCACTGATCATCACTGTTATGTGCTTAGGTTCGCTGACGATTGACCTGTAACAACTGCGATTGGGTGCATCATAATGGGCATAGGCTACGCGCTCAATAGCCCTGATGGGTCATAGGCAATAAGACAAGCACGCATGTTGTACACACTACTGCAATATAAGCGTGCGAGGCACTAACACTGCAACTGTGGAATGCCTTTAAAGTGCTGCTGTAACGTAGCAAGGTTTTCTGCGTAACATTGCATGGCGGGATCTATCGGGTTGGCCACCCACCCTTGTATCGGCAGATGACGCGCTTGCATAACTTCAAGTGAAAGTAGCGCGTGGTTAATGCAGCCTAAACGCATCCCCACTACAAAAATAATCGGGATATTCAATGCAGCAGCTAACTCGGCTATAGTCAATTCAGCATGCAATGGCACCAGCAAACCGCCCGCGCCTTCCACCACCACAATGTCTGCTAACTCGGTGAGTGCTTGGTAAGCTTGCAGAATAACTTCTAGCTGAATAGCGATATTTTCTTGCTGCGCGGCGATATGGGGTGCAATCGGGGCTTTAAAACAGTAGGGGTTCACCCAATGCAGCGGTGCATCTACATTACTTGCTTGCATCAATAGCTTCACATCTTCATTGACCCATTGTCCATCCACAAGATCACAGCCTGCGGCAATAGGCTTCATGCCCACCACACGATAGCCCTGTGCTACATATTGGCGTATTAACTGGCATGCCACAAAGGTTTTACCAATGCCTGTATCTGTACCGGTAATAAAAAAGGCCTGCTTCATTGTTCACTATCCGCGTGCGCGAAACGCTATAGGCGACACACCAGAGGGGAGGTCCGAAGTAGCGGCTGATTTCCATGCATGCCCATAAACTACTTCAAACGTGGCAGGGAGCTTGCCATCTTGTAGCCTGAATTGCTCATAACGTGTGGCCAATTGCTGAAAAAATCCCTTGCCGACCAACCCACGCACCCGCCCTGCAGTTGCATTATGCGCACCGATAGATTTTAAATCGCGCATCACACTTTTCACATCGTCATAAGTGAGTGTGAAATGCTCCACATCCAGCACTGGCGCATTAAAGCCAGCACGCGTCATGGCGTCGCCAATGTCATGCATATCAATAAAACGGCTAACGTGCGTCGTTGTGTCATTTTCCGCACTGGCAATACGCAACTCTCTCAACGTATCTGGCCCAAAGGTGCTGAACATCAGCAATCCGTTTGGCTTTAACACACGTTTGATTTCTGTAAATGCTTGATCTAGATCATTACACCACTGCAATGCCAGATTAGACCAGACGATATCAACACTGGCACTGGCGAGTGGTAGTGCCTCAATGTCTGCACAGACCAAGTTTTTTTTGCCGGTGAGTTGTGACATCCAGCGTGTTAAGGTGGGTTGCTGCGCATAGGTTTGTTGCAACATGCCCATCGCTAAATCTAAAGAAACCATATGCGCATCTGGAAAGCGCTTGTGCAAGGCAAAGCTGCCGTGTCCAGTACCACAACCTGCATCTAAGATAGCTTGCGGTTTGATATTGACGAGATCGAGTCGATCCAACATTTCTTCCCGCACATTTTTTTGCAGCACGGCGGCGGCATCGTAAGTGTGGGCTGCACGCTCAAACGAGGCACGTACGCGTGCTTTGTCTATCCAATAGGCGTCTTTCATTGAGGCATCTTGCATCTATGGCTCTAGAAACTGGTTAAGCGTATCAACAAACTGATCGGTATGCGACAAGAACGGCGCGTGGGCAGCCCCTGCCATCACACGTAAAAATGCAATCGGCAAATGTTGTGACATCCAGTGCGCCGCCGCGACTGGCGCTAAGGTATCGCGATCCCCATGAATTAACAATGTAGGCTTGCGTAATGTAACGATCTCTTCGCGTAAATCGGAGTCTAGCAATATAGAGAGTGAACGATTTAAAGTCGTTTGCGTAGGCGTTGGTTTCAGCTCAAAGCTAGCGCGTAGTTGACGCAACGTTGCGCGCGCATCGCTGGCTTTCATGCATTGCAAGGTTAAAAATTGCAACATGGTGGCCTTGTAATCCCGGTTCACACTTTCTGCAAAGTTGTGAAAATGCACGGGTGAGATACCATGCGGCCAATCTTGTGATGAAACAAAGCAAGGAGTTGAGCCCACCAAAATCAGGCGGCGCACACGGTCTGGCTGATTGAGCGCAATACGTTGCGCGACCAAACCGCCCAGTGACCAGCCCATGATGTCAGAAACTCCTGGAATAACTTGCGCTACTTCATCTGCCAATGCATGCAGATGATATGGCTCCACCGGACGACTGCTGCCCATGCCGGGCAAATCAATCAAATAGAGCATGTATTGTGCGGACAAGCGCTTGACTAGATGTTGCCATACGCCACTGTGCATACCCCAGCCATGCAGCAACACCAAGGGTTGCCCTTGACCAATAATTTCTACATGGCAACTCATGCTTGATCCCTTGTCGTTATCAATAGAAAGTTCATGCTGCTTGCACCACAGTTTCTGCTTGGTTGATAGTGTCCGCCAAGCGTATGACGTCTTCGACACGATGCGCTGCCGATAGCGAGATACGCAAGCGTGATGTATTCACTGGCACAGTTGGCTGGCGAATGGCTGGCACCAAAATACCTTGTGCTTGCAAGTGTTCACTCAGCGCCAACGCTTCGTAATTATTGCCGACCAGTAAAGGTTGTACGGCTGTGATGGAGGGCATGAGCTGCCAGCGTGATACCTGCAAATGCTGCTTGAGGGTAGCAATAAGGGTTTGCAAGTGGTTGCGTAGCGCATCGCCTTGCGCAATCAAATCAACAGAGGCAAGCAGCGTGGCAGATAATGCTGGCGGCGCAGGTGTGGAGTACACATAACTGTTGGCTTTTTGAATCAAATAATCCACCACCACTTGCTCACCGGCAACAAATGCACCAGCCACACCAGCAGCTTTACCTAAGGTGGCCATCATAATCAAGCGCGGTGACTTTAAACCTAAATGGTTCAGTGACCCCTGCCCATGCTGACCCAGCACACCAAAGCCGTGCGCGTCATCTACATATAAATAGGCATCGTAACGTTCACATAAAGCTAGATATTCTGCCAAAGGCGCAATATCCCCGTCCATGCTAAAGACTGCATCGACTGCTATCAGCTTATGCTTGGCAGTGCTCGCTTTCAATAGTATTTCTAGTGCTTGTACATCATTGTGTGGAAAACGTTTGAAATCGGCCAAAGAATAATACCCGCCATCATTTAAACAGGCATGGTTAAGCTTATCGGCAAAAATCGCATCTTCGCGTCCTGCTAACGCACCCAGTACGCCAATATTGGCCATATAGCCGGTAGAAAATAGTAACGCGGCTGGCATCTCCACAAATTGGGCGAGACGTTTTTCCAGCTTATCGTGATAACGATGATGGCCGGTAATCAAGTTAGAGGCACCGCTACCGACACCGGATAAACCAGCTGCTTCTTGCATGGCTGCAATGAGCTTGGGATGATTGGCTAAACCAAGATAATCGTTGCTGCAAAACGATAAAAATGTCTGATTATTTGCGACGATGTGCTCTGCTTGTGGCGAATCCAGCAAGCGGCGCTGACGCATCAGGCCATCTACTTTGCGCTTATCTAACTCCTGTTGTAGAGCCTGTAACATACTAGATTGGGTGAATGCCTAATTTGGCAAATAGCTTCTTATCCGTTTCCGCTTCCGGATTGCCTGTGGTCAACAATTTCTCACCGTAGAAAATACTGTTCGCACCGGCAATAAAGCACAAGGCTTGAATGCCCTCGTGCATGCTTTGACGACCTGCTGACAAACGCACAAAACTCTGTGGCATGGTGATACGTGCAGCAGCAATAGTACGTACAAATTCCAACGGGTCTAGCTCTTCTGTACCATGCAATGGCGTACCTTCTACTTGCGTGAGCAGATTAATTGGCACGCTTTCCGGTGGACGTTCCATATTGGCCAATTGTGCCAACAGGCCAGCGCGTTGGTTACGTGACTCACCCATACCAATAATGCCGCCACAACATACATTGATGTCCACACTACGCACGCGGTCTAGCGTTTCTAAACGGTCTTGATAGGTGCGCGTGGTAATCACATCGCCATAAAATTCAGGGGCGGTATCTAAGTTGTGGTTGTAATAATCCAAGCCCGCATCTTTTAACTGTTCCGCCTGCCCCTCTTTCAGCATGCCTAAGGTTGCGCAGGTTTCTAAACCCATGGCTTTAACCTCAGAAATCATCTTCAACACTGGCTCTAAATCACGTTGTTTTGGGCCACGCCATGCTGCGCCCATACAAAAGCGGCTGGCACCATTGTCTTTGGCTGCTTGTGCTGCGGCTAACACGTCATCTAACTTCATCAGCGGCTCATTTTCTACATCTGTATGGTAGCGTGCCGCTTGTGGACAGTAACCGCAATCTTCACTACAGCCACCAGTTTTGATAGAAAGTAATGTGCTGACTTGTACAGCATTTGGATCAAAGTGTTCACGGTGTACGGTTTGTGCGCGATGGATTAAATCACTGAATGGCAATTCAAAGAGTGCCACAATCTCATCGACCGACCAGCGATTCACTGAGTAGCCGTGGTCTGTATGGCAACTTTGTCCTTTACCTTGGGTAAGTGCATCTGTGTTTATAATAGCGGTGGGTGGCGTGACTGATGATGTGTCTAACATGGCATCCCTTTACACGTAGTTATTTGAATAGATGCCGAATTATATGCTGTTAAGGCTTAACCAAGCAAACATTAAACAACTGTTTAAAAATTAATCATATGTTCAATATCAAGCCATTTTTCAACCAACTCATGCAGCCCACATGCATATTATGCGAGGCCAAAGCGCATCACACACTCGGCATCTGCGCAGATTGTTGGCAAGATTTGCCATGGCAAGCACTGAGTGGTTGCCCACAATGCGGACTGCCTGCTTCTGGCAACACCTGTGGCAGTTGCTTAACTGATCCGCCTTTCTTTGATGCCACGCATGCGCTCTTTGAGTATGCATACCCGATCGACGCATTATTACAAGCACTCAAGTATCAACATGCATTGCATTTGGCACGGCTATTTGCAGCCATCAGCTTAAAACACGTAAGTGCTAGCGATGTTGATTGTGTGTTACCGATGCCAATGCACCCAGCGAGAATACAGCAACGCGGATTCAACCAATCATTAGAACTGGCCAAACGCATCACCAAGCTGTTGCACAAACCATTGGCAACGCATCACTGCCAGCGCATTAGAAATACACCGCCACAAGCCAGCCTGCCGCTAAAAAGTAGAGTCAGCAACATCAAAGCTGCGTTTACCTGTGATGATTATTTTGTGGGTAAGCATGTAGCGATTGTGGATGATGTCATGACTTCCGGCGCCAGCTTAAACGAGCTAGCAAAAACACTGAAAGCCGCTGGTGCGGCTAAAGTGACTTGTTGGGTAATGGCGAGAACTTATTGAGCCAACAGTTGCGCTATTGCACTTGCTTGAGGCGTTGCGACACAAACAATGCCAGCTCAGGACTGAGTTGGCTGGTTTGTGCCTGTTGATAAGCTTGCTTAGCCTCTGCTGCACGCCCTTCGGCCTGCAACGATACCGCCATGCCAATCAGCCAAGCGGGTGTAGTAGCACCACGACTCAAGGCCTGCTGATAACGTGTAATGGCTTGCGCATGCTGCCCTGTTTTTTGTAGCACCACCGCCATTAAGGCGTAATAAGCGTCTGGTTGTTGCACATTGGCGCTATGCGTCTCCAATGTGCGCAATGCATCTTCCGCCAGGCCTGCATCTAACTGTAAACGTGCCAACGTTTGCGCATAACTGCCATGGTTGGGAGCCTGATTAGAGGTCAATTGCAATCCGCTTTTTAATACCTGCATGGCTTGGTCTAACCGTTTGTTATCGACCAACAAACCCACCAAAGTCTGGCGCGCATCTTCATGCTGAGGATATAACTCTAATGCATTTAGCAATTGATCTTGCGCCTCGGCCACACGCCCTTGTTGCAAATAGCTAATAGCTTGCTGATAAGCATGGGCTGCTTTTTGCTCAGCAGTCATGGATTTATTCACCACCGATTTAGACTCTATGGCGTTAGGCGTAGCTTGTTTAGGCAAAGGCATTGTATTGGCAATGGCCACCTGCGCACGCGCTGCAGGCTGCACCACTTCAGATTGTACTGTGCTAGGCTGTACCGCAGGCGCCTCCACATCTAAGACAGATGCACCATGGGCATTAGCAGCCACCACGGTCTTGGATAATGCTGTTGCCTGTGTGACCTGATTGGATTGGGCTGCTGCTAGTGCACCGCTTTGTTGTGACAGATGCAATGTCTTTTCCAAGCTTGGCGTAAAACTCACGCTGGTTTCCACTACGGCTTCAGTGATTTCGCTAGGCGTTGGTGTTGGTGTAAGCGTAACTGCAACAGGAGGCATCATATTGGCATTGGCCTCCGTAATCATGCCGGCGTTACTTGGTAAATCCAGCGTTGCATGTGTAGACAGCATACGTTGCGACAACAGTTGCACGCCATAGACGCCGCCGATACATAAGGCCCCGAGCACTGCATATTGCAACATTCTGTTTTTGCGTGGTACCGCTACTGCATGCACTGGATGTGCCATCTGCGTCAGTACACTAGGCGCATCCGAAGAGGCCTTGCGCTGCTCTAACTCTTGTAGCATTTGATTGATTAAGCTCATATTGTCCGCCTTATCGCACTTAGATAATTAGTGAGATAAAAATAACGTGGCACGCGCAACACCCATGGCAAGCCACCATTTAAAGATTGAATAAGACCAGCCATGTTGTGCACGCACACTGGCATGTGTATCTAATACGGCATCGCGCATTTCGCGCACGGTCACCTCGCGCAAGCCTTTGCCATAGGCTGACAACAATGCTTTATGCGCCAAAATATTGACCAATCTGGGGATACCCGCAGAATGTTGGTGTAGTAAGCGCAAGCTGGCCGGTGTGAACACACGCCAGCCGTTATAGCCAGCAATATGCATACGGTGATTGAGGTAAAAACTCAGCTCATGCCATTGCAAAGCACCCAAGCGATACTCAAAGCTAATGCGTTGACGCAATTGGCGAATCGAAGGCTGATCTAACTTTTCTTCCAGCTCGGGCTGGCCAAAAATCACCACCTGTAATAATTTGCGTTTCTCGGTTTCTAAATTACTCAACAAACGCAAAGCTTCTAGCGTTTCAATCGGCATGGCTTGCACTTCATCCAAACACACCACTACTTGTTTGTCTTCGTTGGCCAATGCCATTAATCGTTGAGACAATGCGTCTAGTAACTCATGGTGGCTTAAGCGTGCAGGCAAGCTCAAACCAAGTTCGGACGCCAGCGCCATCAACAATGCTTGTGGGTCTAAATAAGGATTGGGGATAAATGCTGTTTTAAAGCCATCACCCAAGCTTTTGAGTAACTTGCGGCATAGCAAGGTTTTACCTGTGCCAACTTCGCCAGTAATTTTGATAAAGCCTTCACCCGAACTAATCGCAATCAGCAGCGTATTCAATGCTTCTTGATAGCTTTGCGTGGCGTAATAAAAGCTGGTGTCCGGCGTCAGCTTGAACGGGAATTCTTGCAGACCAAAATGCGCGAGGTACATAATTAGCTACCTCCAGCTTTGGCTTGTCCGTATTGTTGTTGGCGCATACCTTCTAAACGTTGCTGTGCGCTGAGCATGTCTTCTGACCAGCTCTCATTGCCTTGCACTACGGTCGATTTCAGTAAAATCACCAACTCAGATTTACTGGATTGCTCGCTATGCTGGCGGAAGGCTTTGCCTATGCCTTTGACATCGCCCAAACCAGGCACTTTTGAACCGGTTTTGGTATTGCTCTCTGTCATCAGGCCGCCAATCGCAATCACGTTACCATCACGGGTGCGCACAATACTGTCGGTCTCATTCACGCTGCTGGAAGGCAGTGGCAAATTAAACTGATTAGACGTGCCGCCCAAGGTAAATTGTTTGGTCACGGTCGTCACTTGGCTAATGGATGGATGCATATGCAAGATGATGTTGTCATCTTTATCAATTTGCGGCGTTACATCTAACGAGATGCCAGAGAAGAATGGTTGCAAAGTGACTTCCGGAATCGTAGTCGTTGCGCCCACAGAGGCTGTGGTGCTTTGTCTCACGCCAGTAATATAGAACTCATCCGTACCTACTTTAAGCACGGCTTTTTGGTTATTGATGGTGGCAATTCTTGGGCTAGAGAGCACTTCTACATCGCCTTGTGTTTCTAAAAATTGCATCAGCGCAGCAAAGTTAGCGCCTTGTAATGCCACGGCAAACAAAGGCCCACCAATCGCAGTGGTAGCAGCATTCGCCAAAACGCCATTCAAATCTGCACCTAACGAGCCAGAAACTTGCGGGCCATTGCCATTGGTATTGACCACGCTGTTGTTGTTGATATTACCTACCAACGCCCGGCTGCTGCCACGGCTCCCTAATACAGACCAGTTCACACCGCTTTGAGAATCTGAATTGAGGCCTACGCGCAAGATCTTGGCTTCTAAAATCACTTGGCGCTCAATGTTTACTTGCATCAAGCGCAAGAAAGATTCGACGTTACGGATTTCCTTAGGCATGGCACGTACCATGATGACGCCAGACTGCAAGTTGACCACTACTTTGCGCCCTGCTTCTGTTCCGACAATGCCGTTTAAAGACAAGCCTAAATCCGTCCAAAAATCGTTACTGGTATTAGTGGAAATACTGCTGGAAATCAGCGCCACTTGATTGGTTTGACCTGGTGTAGAGGTCGTAGCCGTGGATGGATTTTGTGACGCTGTGTTGCTATTGGATGCGCCCAATGAGCCAGAAGTCACTTGTGTATCAGACGAACCTTTACGTTGGCCTACAATATAATTGACCTGAAACACGCGTGTTTGCAGTGTTTGCGGCTCAATCATAATGCGTGTGCCGTCTACTTTATATTCATAGCCATATAAATCACGTAAAGCATCTAATGCTTCAAATACGGTCACATCTTTTAAATTGACGGATACATTGCCAGCCATGTCTGGATGTAACAGCATGCTGTAGCGCGTACCGCTCACGATGCCCATCAACACTTGTGCAGCGGGTGCATTGTTCACCACTAAATCAAAACGTGGCTCTAATTTTTTGGCATTGCTTTTAGGTAGCTCTACTTTGAGCGGCGGCAATAACGCTTCATTCACCACTTCTGGCAAGGCCGCAGCAGGTTTAGCTTTAGCCGCCTCTTTTAAGGTTTGCTGCATTTTATTGTTGAGCTGCCCGTTGTTTTGTGGCGCATTGCTTGCGCAACCAACCAGCAACAACATGGCCATCACCGTGCTGAATTTAAAATGTGTGTTCATTGCTTCACCCATAGACTTTCTGCCTGCACACGCACTTGCGCATGAGGACGTTCCGTTAAGTTATTTCGTGTCGTGGTTTCTACCACCTCTTGAGAAGTGGCTTTAGTGCTATTTCGTATTGGTAACTTGGTGGGCTGTGCGGACGCACTGCGCTTTTGAATGGCGTAATCCATCACCAGCACTTTGGTCTTGCCATCTTTTGCACGCAACACCGCTTCGTTAGCGCTCAACCGTATCAATGTCCAATCCTCATAGCTGCCGCCCAACATCACAGTTTGCCCATTGATCATGGCAAACTTGGCGCTAGAGCCTAAGGTAATGGATTGCAACATTGGTGGTGGTGCCACAGTTGGCAAACGCTCCGCCGACACCAAGCCAGACTGTGGGGGTGGCATGGTAGGGTCACGCAACACCTCAGCCATCAGCGTGGATGTAAATAGGCCAAGCCCAATCAAACCCATTAGATACTTAGCCATGTGGCATCCAAACTCAGTGTATACACTGTGATCGTGAGTTCATTCTCAGGGTAAGTTTTTGCTACCAGCACGGCTTTATCCCACAATACTTGTGCAGACATGGCTTGCAAGGCTTGCGCATAACGCATCAATTCCATGTAGTTACCTGCCAAGGTCATGGTGATGGCATGGCGATAAATGAGTGGCTGACCGCTATGCGTCTGTGTGGCTTCGGTATCTTGTGCCGTGATTGGTTGAGCAGTTAAGAAGTTTTCCGGTGGCAGCGTTTTCATGTCAATCAACCGCAAGCCGGCGTGATGCTCAATCAAATCTTTGAGTAAGCCAGGCATTTGTGCCGGGCTCACCAAGGTATCTTGCAAAGCAGACATTTCTGTTTGTTGCGCATGAATCTTGGCATTGAGTTGTGCAATTTTTTGCGTATTACTATCATCCACACTCATGACCGGGTGCTCTGATAGCGTAGCCACTTGCTGCGCTATATCCGCCAATTGCGCACTGGATTGCGCCATTTCTGTTTGCATTTGTTGTTGCTGGCGCTGAACTGGGCCCATCAATAAACTGCTGAGCACGGCATACACCAGCGCCAATCCGGCAAAAAACACCATCCAACGTTCGCGTGCGTTTAACGCAGCAAACTTGGTAGAAACTGTCTGCAGCATGGCGTTCAAGACTTCACCTCGTTTGGTGTAAGCGCTACTGCTTCCAGTGTTGCTGGTAAGGATGCAGCAGAGGTAGGTAGGATTTCTTTCGCTTGTAACTCAAACTCGACAAATGCACTGGGTACCGGCGCTGCGGCAGGTGTAGATGCAGCGCTTGTGGACGCTACAGCAGGTGCAGGGTTAGCGGCTTGTTCTGTTGGTTGCTGAATACGCAATCCGCTGAATGCTTGGCCGGCAAATACAGCTTGACGCCCAAGTTGATGCATATAATCAGGCAATAAGGACGCATCTAAACTGCGCCCACGCAAAGACACCGCATGATGCGTTTGATCGATACTAAAGCCGGTGAGCCATAGCCCATCTGTGCTTTGGCGCGCCAGCCCTAACATATAATTAGCCAAACCCTTGTCTTGTGAGGGCTTGCCTTGCTGCATCACCTGCAATATTTGCGTTTGCATGCGGTGTTTTTCCTCTAACGATTGTAACGTTGCAACCAAGGCCTGATTTGGCGCTTTTGGCGCCCTCGCGGCATTCATTGCTTCCAAAGTGGTTTGCTGCTGTTGCAACTGACCCACCAACTGATCTCTTGATGCTTTGAGTGTGTGTACCTGTTGTGCGGTATAGCCATACCACCCCAATATCAGCAAACCCAATGCGCCGTATACGCTTACTATATTAAGCGTTGTCAAATAATCCTTTTGCTTGATAAGAGCTGGATTTATGAGGTTAATCTGTTGACTCATGCTGCTACCTCCTCACGTAATGCCGCGCCTATGGTGTGTAACACCAAAGCCTGTTTGGTCAGCCCGTCGACAGCAACACCAGATGCAAAGTCCACAACATCTTCCAATTCAAAGCTGGCTACCTGTGTGTACAACGCACTTTTCAAATGCTGTAACAAAGCATCGCGGTCTTCGCAAGGCGCGACCAATAGCTTATTCACCGTAATGAATGGAAACTGGCGGTCAAAATTATCCAGCGAGCGTTGCAGCTCTAAAGCAATGCGCTCATACGCACCGGCACTGCGTTCTTCTTCAATCTCAATAAAACGGGTGTGGTAAAGCTCTCCGCCCGATGTAAAAGTGAGTAAGCCGCCATCGCGCCCAAAGCTCAGCATGGCCAATCCACGGTCTTTCTCTTCCAATAACGCGGCAATATTACGTTGCGCGGCCACCCGCACATCTATTGCCTGTAAATGAATATCGGCATCGGCAAAGGTGTTGTATAACTGACTCACCAATGCATTTTTAGCGACCATGGCATACACATAGTCTTGCTTATTGGGGTAAGCCGGATCTTGCGGAATCTTCATATAATCCAACGTGGCTTGCTCAACTGGGTAATCCACCATGTCTTTGATCTTCCAGCGCAATGCTTCCTTACGTTCTTGTTCCGGTACGTTGGGGGATTCCACTTGCAGCAATTGGTAATCTTTGGCGTTGAGCACAAAGCTGCAACGTGCATGTTTGAGTTTGTACTTTTTGGCAAGGGCGATTGCGTCTTTGGTTTCACGCGCATTGCTGGGCTCAATATGCGCAAAATTCACCAGCGGCTTTTCGCCCGTGCGTCGCATCACTTGCACAATCGTCGTCACCTCTCCGGTGGTACGAATAGCGGTCCATGCCTGCTGCTTCTGTTGTTTAAACCATTGCATATCGTTGCCTTTTCAAACTCTAAAAATTCTCACGTAAATAAATGACCGGGCTTTTATAAATACCAAAGGTGGCACGGGCAGTTGGGTTGGCGTTACCAAACCAAGGGGTTGCCGCAGAGCCTGCAGGGCTTTCAGCAGCACCGTTACATGTCTGGCCACTAGCTGTATTAAGGTTAACTCTTAGCAACACACTGCCACTATTGCCAGCTCCGGGCTTACTTAAACGCAAATTAGCTTTACCTTTGTCGAAAGGATCTTTAACACTTAATTGTGTTTCACATGCATTCAGATTGACGTGGTAGTCACGCATTTCCACAGCTGTTGCCGGCACAGCGCTACAGCTATCATCTTGATTACGCTGGTAGGCCAAACCAGTCCAATACTGCGCTTCCACAGGCACCGTTAAGGGCAGTAATTCAGAGCCATAGCTATTGGCTATAAATAAGCGTCCAAAACGGAATGGGCTAGCCGGTGCCACAGCCGTGACTGGCATGGTCACGCCATCAGCATCGATAGGTGCAGCACTGATGGTGATATTGGTTGGTGCAGTTGCAGCGGTGGGTCTGCCCACAATATGTTTGGCTACTACACTAGCAACGCCGTTAGCCCAAGTGCCAGTAGGCGCGTTAGCACTACCGCTCAGCGCACTGCCAGATGGCAATGTGGCTGCGCTAAAGTTAAAGTTTGACCAACTGTTCACACCTAATTTTGCATAGGTGCCGTTGTAACTCTGCGTGGTGGTATTGGTCACACTTTGTGCTGCCAAACTAAACGCTGTGCTTAATCCATCTTGTCCAAAATACGTAAACACTGCACTACAAGCAGGGGTTGCTGCTGGCAAAGTCACAGCAAAATGATCTGGGATAAACCGTCCAAAATAAGATGTGTTGGCGGCATTACCAAAGCTACAGCCAACTTTGCTGCCACTGCTGTTAAAGCCGGTGGCGCAATCACCATTTATTGAGTCTACCGAGGTAAACGTATTATCAAATACCCCATACTGGGACAACCTAAAATAGCCGACCTCGCTATAGGTAAATGCGCTGCCGGTGGCGGTGCCTGTATTGCCGTTGACTGTACTAAAAGTACCTGCAACCGTGCCATTTTGTACTGCACCAGTATGTGCAGATACTTTGCTAGTATCGATTTGTGGTATGCCGTTATAGCCCACCACACCACTGTTTGCAGTCAAGCTAAAATTGGCACCTGCACGTACGCGTGGTGTCGCCGTTGTACTCACGCCGTTGGTATCTGCATCGGCACTGCCGGTGGCAGTTACGGTAAAGCTAGACGGGCGCACTGCAAACTGATCTGAAGAGCAGCCGGACACAGCAACACCGGTATCGCGCACGCGGCAGCGTAATTTGCGATAGGCATTATTCAAGACAAAATTGGAGGGCACCGTAATACGGCCACTATTGCCTGAGGTGAAGGTGACGCTCTGGCTGGCAATGGCGCCACTGTAAGCACTACATGCAGGCTGCGGCGTGACGCTGTCATCAAACAGCTCTACCGTCACACCAGAGCTAGCGGTATAGGTTGTGGCTTGCGAGCCATCACTTTGCAGCGCCACCACATCAAACTTAAACCCAGTGCCTGATACTTCGGTGTAAAGTGGATTGCGAGAGGATGGGCTGCTATTGAGATTTTGATAGGTGAGACCTGTCTCCAAGCACTCAAAATTACTCACGCATGCCACATTGCTAATAGTGTATGCGCAGCTCGCTGTGTTGTTACTGGTGTTCCAGCATTTGGTGCCATTGAGCGGAGTTGTAGTGAGCCCGTTACTGGACAACGTGAAAGTGCCAGCACCGGTGCCGGTCAAGCTGACAGTGGTAATCGGTGAGCCTGAACCAACGGTAAATGGGTCTGGATTTTCGTTAATGGTTGGTGCGGCAGGCGTAGCGCGAATACTGCCAGACAGGCTGCCGGAGCTGACAATATTAGCCGCTGGGCAAGGCACAGTGGCGGAAGTGCAGGCCAATACGGTGACATTGGTTGGGCACAAAGTGGTGCTACCGGGGTGGCGAATCTCCAAATGATCGTAAGGCGGTACAGCGGGTGATCCCACCACAAAATCATAACTAAAGGTATACGTGCCTGGTGCCGTAAAGTTGTATTGAATCCCTACACCGGTATCTTGATAAGTGGAGCTGATAGCATTGCTTAGGTTGGCCGCCTGCAAGATAGAACAATTGACACCACCGTTGACCCAAAAGCTGCTCCAAGTGTTGGCGCAATAATTAGAAAACGTCATACCGCTGCGCTCACGAAACGATTCTACAATGCTAACGCCTGCTGGAATGGCAGTACTGGAAGGACATGTCGTACCAGAAGCCGGTGGATAGGTACCCACCACCTGTTTACCATTGCTATCGGTGTAGCGTACACCACAACCATTATCGCTCCCGCCCAGATACGTATCGACCACATGATAGTAACGCACAGGGTTGGAAGCACTCACTGCATATAGCAGTGGTATCACGATGGTGACTTCTGCCGTAATAAAATCATAGGGGTTGGTATATTTCCAAACCACACTGACTTGTGGCCCTAAAGTAATACCAAAATTGCTAGTGGCTATTTGCTGATCGCCAGCACTAGAAGGGTTTGGGGGAGACACAGCAGATATCGTAGCCGTGCTATACATACCACCGGTGGCAGCAAAGGTGGTGACATTATGATCAGGCCCATAAATGTTACCGTTTGCACGCAAGAAAATCCCGTTATCTAGATTGGTGCTGGCTGGCAGTACGGTGGGGGAATACACTTGCCCCGTATTATTTAAGCGACGCACTTGTAACTGCGTGTTCTCATTGATATAGAAATGCAAACCATTGGTGGCAGAGGTGCCGCCAGTGCTATTGAATTCAACGGTAGCCGCTAACGCAGGCTGATAGGCGCAAAATAGCACCATCAGCAATAACCAACAGGCAGCACGCTGCACCGCATGCGCATCGCCGGCACGCCTGTTCAGCCACTGTTGTAATCGCGTTGCTTCCAAAGTCTCATAGTCCCAATCATGGTAGATTGAGAAATTATGCTACTAGGCGGTGTAGATTAAAGCCTGAAACAAGGGGAGGTTTATGCCGTAAATCAGCTGCGCAGCCTTAGCCGCATTGGTATGCCGGGCTGGCATCGGTACCGCGGCATTTGCTCAATGTCATAATCACTTGCCGTTGAATATGACCGGCGGTTCCAACAGTACCAAAATCTGCAGTGGCCACAATATCGTACATTGCAATGGTATGGTCGGCGCCTTGCTCAAAGTAATCTGCCGAGCGTGTACATGTCACACTCACAGCAAACCCTTCCATATTCAATACTGTTGGGCTGGCCGGGCAATTACCTAAATTGGCCGTACCCGGCGCCAGCACTTGAAAAGCTGCCCACTCCACCCCTGCCCTTGCCATTTGATAAGCGCGCGCACCTTGCACATCTTGCGCGGAACCTGCCTGCTGCAAAGTGCTGATATTGACTGCATATGCACCCAAAGCAGCCAATATGACCACCAAGAAAATGGCAGCGGGTAATAGAAAACCTTGTGCGTATTTTGCTGTCCGCCTAGTCTGATTGAGGCGCAGGCGGGACGGCGCACCGAAGACAGTACGTCTTGTACGGCAAGGTGCGACAACAATAGGTGTGCTTAAATCAGGCTTGATGTTTTTCATGGCGAGTTCACCACATTGACTTGATGCATCAAATTCACTCTGGCCGTATCTTGTGACAGACCTAAATAAATCACCACAATACCGCTGCGTTGTAGCGCCCCCGGAATATAGCGCATCTGACAACTAGCCACATTGGCCGCAATTTGACGACCGGTTGTCAATGCATTCAGTGCGCCAATACTTGCGGGTTGCGCGCTTTGAATGGCGTATCCGCTATACATCATCAGTCGACGATTGGTCATATCGCAAGCAAACGTAGTGGCAGTAGCCACCACATAAAAACGGCTGGAAGGAGATGGCTGAGGAAAAGCATTCCCACTGAAACTGAGCGTGCTAAGTGTGCCCGCAGTGGTCAGTGCGCGCCGGTTAGTGCCTTCGTAAGCATCTACACCCGTCACGCCTAAGTTATAAATCACCAACTGCTGCCCACCGGCAATCAGCAACGGCGTGCCCAATACATCAAAGCTATCGGCGCTTAAACTAAAATCCAGCGGATTATCACTGGCACTCGTACCAACCTCTGCGCGGTAACGTCCAGCAGCCGTCACTGGAATAAACTCTATAAAACTATCGGCGCCATTGGTAGTAGCGCGCACGCTGTTGGGCAAGGCATTGCGCATCTCACGCGACATACGGCGCAGGGCCGTATCTGCACGGTCGGTCAGATTGGCGTAATTTTCCACATCAAAATAAGCTTGGGTAGGGTTACGAATAAACGTGGCCGCACCAGCTGCCAAAATGCCTACTACCGTAATCACCACGATCATCTCGACAATGGTGAATCCTTTGGCTACAGCAGCAAAGTATGGTTTAGATGGTCGGCGCATAACGTAATCGGTAAGCCACTAGCGCCACTAACGTATTGGCTGGGCCGGTGACATTGACAGTAATTTTAAGGACAGCATCTGCAGCTAGACCAGCAAAGGGTGCTACCCCGCCAGCGCGTGCGATATTGACACTGGCCGCATAGCCAGTGAGGCCTGCCAATGGTGTGTTATCCCCCGGTATGCAGATGCCCGCGCAACCGCCGCCGGGCATGACAAAACCGCCATAATCGGCCACATTATCAAAAGGGTCTGCACTACTGTAACGGCTCTCTGCCGCAGGCGTGGGTGAGGTCAATGCACCACCGCCTTTGTCTTGCGAATTGGTACAATCCGCCACCGTAGTCGCTGATGCAGCATTGGCATCATCCGGATCGCACAACGTAAACGGTTGCTGGGTAATTTCTAGCAGCAAAGATTCTGCAATGGATAAGGCTTGCTTACGCACCAACGGGTCTACGCTATCGCGATTGGTGACTTGCAATACTTTGAGTACGCCAGCCAAAGCGGCACCGACAATCACAATAAATACAATCAGCTCAATCAGCGTGACACCAGACTGACGACTTGTTGACTTGAGCAGATTAGCGGACATAACCGGTCTCTGCTTCCACCACGATGTTGCGCGGCGCCTCGCTCAAGTCAGTGGCATTTTGCAGGCTATAACTTGCACTCGCGTTGGGTACAGGTCGACCTAAGCCATCAAACGCCAACGCCGCCTGTGTTGTGCTGAGCGCAACTGTGCTCGGCAGCACTTTGGTATACGCCACTTGCGTGGATGGATCAATGACTGCGCTACTGCAATTACTGGTATACCCCAAACATAATGTACGCGTAGTGGTATTCAAGTTAAGGTATACATATCGCCGCTGCGCCACCGCCGTTTTTTGGGCGTAACGCAAGGCCGCGAGCAATGTACCCTGCGCACCACGCGTTTCAAAGGTTGCACTGCCGATAAACTTTGGCCCAGCCACCGCCGACACTATCCCGACAATAGTGATAACAGCAATCAGTTCAACAAGGGTAAACCCATGTTGATAATGACACCTGTGCATAAGCTCTCACCTAAGTGACAACTAGCAATTACCAGTCGACACTGTTACTAAGCCAGTACTACCGTTATAAGTAGCCTGACATCCAGAGCCGCCACCATTGGATGGACTAAATGTCACTGCAGTAGCTGTAGTGTAATCAGGACTAAATCCATCCAAAGACTGCAATGCATTTCCAATACCAGCTGATGCACCTGTTGGAATACCTGCAGTGGTAGGGGTAGTTCCAACGGCTACAGTGGTTACACCGTCAGCCATAGTCACTGGGCTAGTAGTAGCACCAGAGGCATAATATTTAGCTTGCACCAAAGCCACCGATGACCTGAGAGCGCCAGCGATACCATTGACTGAAGCGACTCTAGCCTCTTTACTCACATTCACAAATTTAGGCAACGCAGTCGCTGCCAAAATGCCCAATACGACAATCACTACAATTAACTCCACTAACGTAAAACCTGACTGCTTATTCATGATATTGCTCCTTAAAAATGACACTTCATTAAACATCTCATATCCACTACATTGATATTCCTAGCAACCTGTCGTCGTAATCGCACTAATCACAGGCGCGGCATTGGCAGCAGCTGGCTCTGTGTAAGTGAACTGGCAACTGGCTGGCGTGGTCGCACCTTGAATCTGAAAGGTGGCCGCTGTACCAGTCGCGGTATAGTTGTAACCATCTGCATTCAACTCAGCCAAGCTTGGGTTAAAACTGGCCGATAAACCTGCGGCTGAAAGTAAGCCAGCAGTGCCAATGGCGGTGACATCCGGATAACCGAACACCATGCGCACAATGCCTGCTTCCGTGCACAGCGTGCCCGCTGCGCCATTCAAGTTATTGGCCGTACCGCCACCCGCAGGGCAGGCAGCAGGGTCAGCAATATTGTTCTTGGCAATGACCGTAGCATGGGTCAAAGCAGAGGCTGTAGCCACAGCGCCGCGTGCCGCATTCAGTTTGGCAATGCGGGCATCGCGCTGCAGGCTGGTAAATCTAGGTAGTGCTAGCGCTGCCAACGTCGCCAAAATCACAATCACCACAATCAATTCAATCAGGGTAAAGCCACTCAGTTTTTTCATTTCACCTACTCCACTTAATAATCAAAAGTCTTAGTCATCAAAAGCCATCATCAAACGCTGCCTACAGCACTAACTTCGTTCTGCAAGCTTTATCCTTTACTGCATCCAATGCCTCAGGCTGGGTCAACTCTCCCGGTGCTACCTGTCGGTGTACCCATGCTTCTAGCGCATGCGCGCACTGCCGCTCTAAATCTGCCTGTGTATTGGCCTGTGCTATATCCGCATTGAGTGATGCGATATACACCAGCAGATAGCCCATCACGATGCACATCAACACACCGGCGACGACATACACCCCGCGTGCTACACCCACCAAGGAATCACGCATTAAATAACTCGGTAACCGCATACTATTTATGCAAGGCTACTTTGCCTAAATCCCATACCGGCAAGAAAATACCCAAGGCCAGTATCAGTACCATCACGCCGAGGAACACGATCAAAATCGGCTCAATCTGTGCGCCCAAGGTTTTAATCTCGTATTCCATATCGCGTTGATACATATCAGCAATTTCTTGCATCAGATCATCCAATGCACCAGATTCCTCGCCCACGGCAATCATCTGCAACACCAAGGGATTAAATACCCCGGCATTATTCGCAGTACGCAAAATGCTCTCGCCGCGCTCAATACCCGCGCGCATGCCGTCCACTTTGCTGGCGATATATTCGTTATCGACCGTTTGCGCCACTAACTTTAGCGCGTTGGTAATGGGCACCCCACTTTTGCTGGCCAGCGCAAAGCTTCTGGCAAAACGTGCCATAGTGCCTTTTTGTACAATTTTTCCAGCAATCGGGATATTGAGTTTGAAGGTGTCCCACTTAAAGCGACCTGTTGTGGTACTGATATAGCGCTTGAATAGAAATGCGATGCCCACGCTAGCTGCAATCAATATGGGCCAATAGGCCAACATGAAATTAGAAAATCCTAGCAACATGCGTGTCAGTAATGGTAGCTCGGCATGCATGCTGTCAAACACTTTGGCAAATGCCGGAATGACAACAATATTAATCACCACAATCGCCACGGCCATCGCCATCACCACAAAACTGGGGTAGCGTAGCGCCGCTTTGATTTGGCCGTGCATAAAGCGCTCAAACTCTAAGTGGTTGAATAACCGTAAGAAAATATTGTCCAGCAAGCCTGTGGTTTCCCCCACACGCACCATGCTGACGTAAAAACCGCTGAATACGGTTGGGTGTTCTGTCATGGCTGCGGACAACTCGCGCCCACCGTCTAAACTCTGTCTTAAATCCCCCACCACAGCGGCCATACGCGCGTTTTTGGTAGAGGCCTGCAAACCACCTAAAGCCTGCATAATGGGAATGCCAGCTTTCAACAAGGTGTACATTTGCCGGCTAAATAACATGATGTCTAGCGAAGTAATTTTCTCTTGAAACAAGCCCTGCTTTGCAGTTTTTGGAGCGGCAGTTTTATTGTTGGTGGCCACAATATCAATCGGCGTGATATTGCTGGTCAGCAGCAGGTTCACCATCGAATTGGTATCCGTTGCCTCCATGACGCCGTTCACTTGCGCGCCGTTGGCATCCCGTCCTTTATATGCGTATGCTGGCATTTAGTTTAGGCATCCAATTGATTATTAATACGCATAATTTCAGCCACGGTAGTACGCTGATCCAATGCAAGCTGGATAGACTGGCTACGTAAGGTTTGCCCCTGCATGCGTGCACGCGCTTGCTGAATAAACGTGTTGGTATCCTGATGATTGGCGGCTTCCACCAATTCATTGGTCATCTCTAGCAACTCATACACGCCCACGCGCCCTTGATAGCCGGTTTGATTACAATGACTACACCCTTTACCATGCACAAAGGACTGCTCCTGTGTCTGATTGCCGAGCGCCTGATGACTGAGTTCTTGCTTTAACCAAAGCTGTTCATTCGGCGTGGGCACATAAGATGATTTACAGTGATCGCACACGATGCGCACCAAGCGCTGGGCAACTACACCCAACAAAGACATGGCCACCATAAATCGTGGCGCACCCATGTCAATCAGGCGCACCGGCGCGGTGATGGCATCATTGGTATGTAAAGTAGAGAGCACTAAGTGGCCGGTCATCGCAGCACGCAAGCCAGTTTGTGCTGTGGCTTCATCACGCATCTCACCCACCAGAATAATGTCCGGGTCTTGACGTAAAGTAGTGCGCAATACACGCGGAAAATCCAAATCAATCTTTTCATTCACTTGCACTTGGTTAATGCCAGGCAACCGATATTCCACCGGGTCTTCTACCGTGATGATTTTATTGGCATGTGAATTCAGCTCATTCAGCGCTGCATATAAGGTTGTGGTTTTACCGCTGCCGGTCGGGCCAGTCACCAGCACCATGCCGCTGGGTCTATGAATCAATTTTCTAAAGCGTGCCAACATATCGGCTGGCATGCCCAGTTTGTCTAGTGCAAAATTACCTGCATTTTGAATCAACAACCGCATCACTACGGATTCGCCATACTGCGTGGGCATGGTGGAAATACGAATGTCGACAGGCAAGGCTTTCACTTTGATGCCAAAACGGCCATCTTGTGGCAGGCGCTTCTCTGAGATATCTAGGCCAGACATAAGCTTAAGCCGCAACACCAGTGCGGTCGCAATTTTCATATCCGATTGTGTCTGCAGATGCATCACGCCATCGATACGGAAACGAATGTGTAGCTTGTTTTCTTGTGGTTCGATATGGATATCCGATGCGCGTACTTGTACGGCATCATCAAAAATGGTTTGTAATAACTTAACAACCGGCGCTTCTTCTGCGCTATTGCTTGTGCCTAAGCTCACAAAATCTAAGGTGTTCTCGCCTAGATCTTGTTGCAGCTCCATGGCTAAATGGCTGATTTCATCGGTCAAGCGATAAGTGCGATCAATTACCTGCAGCAACATACTTTCCTGCACCACAGCCAATTCAATTTCGTGCTTGAGTACGCGGGTCAGTTCATCGTAAGCAAATAAATCAGAGGGGTCTGCCATCCCCACAAAATAAGTACCGCCCCTGTCTTCCAACACAATGGCTCGGAACCGACGCGCTTGCGCCTCAGGCAGTTTCTGTACTTCGTGTGATTTCACATTGAAATCATTTAAATCGATAAAGGGAATATTGAGTTGGCGTGCTAATGCCTCGGAAATTTGCTTTTCCGTGACAAAGCCGCTGTCTATAAATACGCGACCTAGTTTACGCCCAGTACGTTTTTGCTCGACCAGCGCAAGTTCCAGCTGCTCAGGCGACAACAAATTCTGTTGTATCAGAATTTCGCCTAATCTAATTTTTTCCGGACGCGCCATAATCCACCCAATAATTGTTCACTCTGAATTATCATAGCGCTCTCACTACCATCTTAATTTCAAGAACAAAGGGCTGAATGTGTTTGATATTGTGCTTTATGAGCCGGAAATTCCACCCAATACAGGCAATATCATCCGCCTATGTGCCAATACCGGCGCACAACTACATTTGGTCAAACCATTAGGGTTTAGTTTGGAAGACAAACAGCTCAAGCGCGCTGGCTTGGATTATCACGAATACGCCAGTTTACAGGTGCACGAAGACTGGGCTGCATGCAAAGCGGCACTGGCTGGTAAACGCATGTTTGCACTCACCACCAAAGGCAGTACGCGCCATACCAATCTGCAATTTAAAGCAGGCGATGTGTTTGTATTTGGCCCGGAAACACGCGGATTGCCACAGGAAATTAGAGATGAGTTTTTAGCGGAGCACCGTGTACGCCTACCGATGCTGCCCGATAGCCGTAGCCTGAATCTATCTAACTCCGCCGCCATTTTGCTGTATGAGGCATGGCGGCAGATTGATTTTGTCCATGGTCAATAATTGTTAAAACGATGCAAAGTCATTGATTTTTTTCAAAAATCTCGCTAATGTTATGAGCCTTTTTGCTATTACACATCAACATATGATCGAAGTCATCATTCTTGGGGGATTTGTACTGTGCGTGGCCTATTATTGGCACACCATGCGTAGTGCTGAGCGTCGCCTCAACGAAATGCTTGAAGCTTCAGAAGCCTCGCTCGCAAAGCCGAGCTACCGTTGTGTGAAAATTGAAATTGGCCAACAAGCGTGCCAGCAAGTGCACATGTACCAAGCCAAACCTATTTTGGTCAACGATGCGCCAAGATTGCCTTTGGCAGAATGCAACGTTGCGCAATGTAACTGTAAATTTTTGCGATTTGATGACCGTCGTTCTGGTGAAGATCGCCGCGATCGTTCCGCAGATGCAGTGATGAATGCCAAGATTTATGCAGATAAACGCATCCGCAAAGACCGCAGAAAAGCCTCCATCAACCACTTTTTAAAAGGCTCTACCAAAAGCTATAGTCACGGCATTTAGTTACGCAGCCCTGCCTAACCTTAAATGCCCTCTGGTTTTTGCTCGCGGCCCAGCAAATCCATCACGGCATCACGCGCCGACTTACCGTGCGTAAGTGCTTGATTCACTTCATAAGTAATGGGCATATCCACCTTAATTAAATCAGCTCTGCGCATCACTTCGCGTGCGGTATTCACGCCTTCCGCAACATGACCCAATCCTTTTAAGATATCCTCTAACGGCTTGCCTGTGGCCAATTGCAAACCGACTTCGCGGTTTCTGGAGTACTGTCCGGTACAAGTCAGAATTAAATCGCCCGCGCCTGCCAACCCCATAAAGGTTTCGGCTTTTGCACCTAGTGCAATACCAAACCGTGTAATTTCGGCCAACCCGCGTGTAATCATTGCGGCACGTGCATTGTTGCCAAACCCCATGCCGTCGGAAATACCGGCAGCAATCGCCATCACGTTTTTGATGGCACCACCCACCGACACGCCAACGACATCGGTGCTGTTATATACACGCAAACAGCCACCATGAATCAGATTGGCCGCGTGTTGCGCAAAGTCTGCATTGTTGGCGGCCAGCGTGACAGCCGTAGGTAAACCGCGTACCAATTCCGCAGCAAAGCTGGGGCCAGAGAGTGCACCCCAATGGCGGTCATGACCCAACTCTTCTTGTGCCACCTCGAATGGGAGTTTGGCAGTTTCTGGTTCCAAGCCCTTGTGTGCCCAAATAATCGGTTGGGTGGCATGTAAATCGGCCAGCGCTTTAAGTATCGGACGAAAACCGGCGGTAGGTACCACTGATAACACGATATCGGCATGTTGAATGGCCGTAGCCAAGTCATCTTCCACTTGCAAGCGGTCATTAAAAGTGAAATCGCCCAGATAAAGCGGATTGGCGCGTGCTTTACGCATGCCGGAAACGTGGCCGCTATTACGTGCCCACAGCGCAACATCATGTTGCTGACTGATATGCATCGCCAGCGCGGTACCCCAAGCGCCTGCACCAAGCACCGCCACTTTAGCCATGATTGAAACCCCTGCTATTCATCGTTATTGTTAATGTCGACTATACGTAAAGACTGTAGTGCTATGTCCGCGCACGTACTTAATTGATTGCGCATACCTGCTAAAAGATTAATTGCCCCACACGGCGGTAGTGCGCACAAAACCAGAGAGACCATCGCGGTGTTTTACTTTGATCCAGCCACTTTTTGTGGACGCTGTAATAATCTCTACGACTACATCTTTTTCCAACGTGGCCACTAGCGGCGCGCCGTCTTCATCCGCTTGTTTAAGTTCCGCTTGTTCGCCCACAATCAATGCGGTACGTTTAGCGCTCAACTGTTTGCCTTGCACCCAACTGAGCGTGCCAAAGTGATCGCGGATTTTAATCCACTCACCCAAATTCACAATCACTTCGACCGGGTAACCACTGCCAATCAGATAGAGCTTTTTGGCCTCGGTAGAAGGCGCATCGTACAACACCGCTTTGCTGATAGCCACTGAACGGAACTCCAGCGCTTGCACCTGAACAGCGAGCAATAGCCCTAACGCAGCAAAGCCAATGTAAAGCGCAGAACGCACGTATTTAGTTGAGTTGCGCACCAGTTTCAGCCGCTTGCTTTTGCTGCATATACAATGCTTCAAAATTAATTGGGTTGAGCAATACTGGCGCAAAACCTGCACGTGTCACCATGTCTGACACAGCTTCACGGGCATATGGGAACAAGATATTTGGGCATGCTACAGCCAACACTGGCTCCAGATTTTCTTCTGGCATATTGCGAATGACAAAAATACCTGCTTGCGCCACTTCTACCAAGAATGCAGTTTTGTCACCAACTTTTGCGGTCACAGTGACTTTAATTGACACATCAAAAATGCCTTCTTCTAGCTTTTGTGCGGCATTGGCCAACTCAACGCTCACTTGCGGTGGTGTGCGATCGGTAAAAATCTGTGGGGCATTAGGCACTTCGATAGAAGCATCTTTAATATATAGTTTTTCAATACCAAACGCTGGTTGTTCATTCACTGCGGCTTGGTTTGCGTTATCTTCTTTTGCCATGTTAAATCCCTGAAGTTAAATTCTTTACTGCTGTTTGTTGATAAAAAGTGTGCCGTATTTTAACGTTTAATCCATGACAAAACTATTAAAATTTACACCGTCAATAATGGGTCTAACTCGCCTGCCAAATCCAAAGCTCGCAAATCATCAAAGCCGCCAATATGGCGCTCATCAATGTAGATTTGCGGTACAGTACGACGGCCTGTTTTCTCCATCATTTCCTGCCTAAGTTCCGGCTGTAAATCTACACGAATTTTCTCAATCTCGTTGACGCCCTTATTGCGCAACAAGCGTTCTGCATTGATGCAATATGGGCAAACTGCGCTGGTGTACATGCGTACTTTAGACATACCTGATTCCGATATCCAATAAACTAAGCCGTTTTAACGATGGGCAATTTGGCCTCTTGCCATGCAGCCAAGCCACCTTGCAATTGATGCAACTGCGTGAATTCTTGCGCACGCAGAATGGTACATGCTGTTTTAGCACGCATACCTTTTTGGCAATGCACCAGCACTGGTTTTTGTTTGAATTTTTCAATTTCTTTCAGGCGATTAGGCAACTCAGCCAGCGGAATATGCTTAGCACCTTGGATATGACCAGCTTCAAACTCTGCCGCATCGCGCACATCCAACACCAACGGTTTGGAGCGACTCATCAACATCACGGCTTCGGTTGGTGAGATATTGGGCACACCGGCTGCTCCACGGTTGAGCATAGGCCATAACAATGTCAGGCCAGAACCAATCGCCAAGCCAATGAGCAAGGCATTTTCTTTAATAAATTCCAACGCGTATCCTTTAATGTGTGATTGATTTCAATATGGTGACGGCACTGCAGATTTTCAAGGAAAATTGCGCAATCCTAGCCGGATAGTATGCGTTAAGCACAGCTAACCATTATAATGGAAATAACCTGAAACAGACGAGATTACCGCATGCAAACCACTCCTGTAATTCTATTAATTTTAGATGGCTTTGGGTACAGCACCCAATGGGAAAACAATGCTGTTGCACAAGCCAACACGCCACATTTGGACGCGCTGAAAAAGACTTACCCGAACACCTTGATTAATGCTTCCGAGCATTATGTCGGACTACCGGATGGACAGATGGGCAACTCAGAAGTCGGGCACTTGAACATTGGTGCGGGGCGTATCGTATTTCAAGATTTCGAGCGCATCAATAACAGCATCAGTAGCGGTGAGTTTTATCAAATTCCAGCGCTCGTCAATGCCATTCAAACGCTCAAAGCCAGCAATAAAGCCTTACATATTTTTGGCTTATTATCCGATGGCGGTGTGCATAGCCACCAATCGCATATTCACGCCATGCTGACCATGGCAGCACAGCAAGGCCTGCAAAAAGTATATGTACACACATTCTTAGATGGCCGTGATACACCGCCGATTAGTGCTAAGCCTTATATCACGGCGCTGGAGGCTCACATTCAGTCTATCGGTGTTGGCAAAGTCGCCTCTGTCAGTGGTCGCTTTTATAGCATGGATAGGGATAAGCGCTGGGAGCGTGTCGCGCCTGCTTACCATATGTTAGTAGATGGTGTGGCGGAATTCGTGGCGCCCACGGCGACCGCGGCATTAGAACAAGCTTATGCACGTAATGAGTCAGATGAGTTCGTTAAATGTACAGCGATTCACGATGCAGGCAGCCCAGCCATCACTATGGAGGATGGCGATGCCGTGATCTATATGAACTTTAGAAGTGACCGCGCGCGCCAAATGACCGACGCGCTACTTAACCCGGCTTTCAATGGTTTTGAGCGTGGTCGTGTGCCTGCTTTATCTTACTATTTCACGCTGACACAGTACGATCAAAATCAAACCAAAGCACTGCCCGTATTTGCACCATTTAGCGTACCGAATACCTTTGGCGAATATGTGTCTCAACTTGGACTTAACCAATTACGCATTGCCGAAACCGAGAAATATCCACACGTGACTTTTTTCTTTAATGGTGGAGAAGAAACGGTGTTTGCTGGCGAAGACCGCATTATGGTGCCATCCCCTAAAGTGGCCACATATGATTTACAGCCGGAAATGAGCGCGCCAGAAGTGACCGATAAATTGGTGGAAGCCATTTTATCTAAACATTACCAAGCCGTGATTTGCAATTACGCCAATGGCGATATGGTCGGCCACACTGGCAACCTGCAAGCGGCGATTCAGGCAGTGGAAACATTAGACACGTGCTTAGGGCGTGTTGTAGCTGCTGCACAAGCTACAGGTGCGGAAGTGATTATTACCGCAGACCATGGCAATGCAGAAATGATGTATGACCCAGGCAGTGATCAGGCGCACACACAGCACACTACCAATTTGGTACCGTTTATTTACGTGGGTAGACCGGCCACGCTACAAAACACGGGCGCTCTCTCGGATATTGCCCCTACCCTGCTGCAGTTAATGGGGATACCTCAGCCCAAAGAAATGACAGGCAAAAGTTTAGTGCATTTCGGTAGTTGAAGCACCGTTGATGATACTAAAAAAAGTGTTTTGGCGATGTGCTTGGCTTATGCTTGGTTTGTTAGCTGCGCACTCTGTGTTGGCAGCCAAGAAAGCAGATGCTGCCAAAGATGATTTAAAAGATGTGCATGAAAAAATCGAGTCGCTTAAGAAAGAATTAGACGCGTCTACCGATGCGCATAAAGATGCGGCGGACGCGCTCAAAGCATCAGAAACCGCCATTAGCAAAGCGCAAAAAAAATTACACGAAATCAGTCTCAAGCAAAAACAGAATAGTGTCACACTCACACAACTCAAGCAGCAATCGCTGCGCATCAATGACGCGCTCTCTGACCAACAACAGCAGTTAAGCCAACAACTATATCAACAATATTTACATGGCAACCAAAGCTATACGCAACTGATGTTGGAAAACAAAGACCCCAATGCAATCGCACGTGATTTGAAATACTTTGCCTATATTGCCAAGGCACGCAGCCAGTTAATTAATGAGATGCAGGGCAATTTGCGTAAAGTAGAAAGCCTGAATGATGAAACTGCGGCAAAGTTGAATGAAGTGGCAGCACTCAAACAAAAACAGGAAGAAGAAAAGAAAGCGTTACTACAACAAAAGCAAGAAAAAGCCAAAGTTGTCCAATCACTCTCACAAAAAATCGCAGCGCAGCGCAGTGAAATCAGCAAGCTCAAACGCGATGAGAAAAATCTGTCCAACCTAGTTGAGCGGTTAGCAAAACTTGCGGCTGCACAAAAGAAAAAACAACTCGCCCAGCAAAAAGCCAAAGCAAAATCCGCAAAAAAAGCTTCTGGTCGACCCAACACAACGCCATCTAATACAACGCAACCAGCAGCAGAAAATCAAACCATCGCACGTAACGAGACCTTGCCGGACAATGATGTGGATGGTGTGCACTTTCCCAGCTTGCGCGGAAAATTGCGGTTGCCTGTACGCGGCGAAGTAAGCAATCGTTTTGGCGCGGTACGCTCTGACACCGGTGTGAGCTGGAAAGGCCTATTTATTCGTGCCAATGAAGGCAATGAAGTGAAATCAATTGCTAGTGGCCGCATTGTGTTTGCAGATTGGATGCGTGGTTTTGGCAATTTAATCATTGTGGATCACGGCAGCGGCTATATGAGTTTATACGGCAATAATCAAGCCTTGCTCAAAAACGTGGGGGAGAAAGTCAGCGGTGGTGACACGATTGCGGCAGTAGGCAATAGTGGTGGCAATGAAAGCAATGGACTGTATTATGAGCTGCGCAGAAACAGCGTACCGTTTGACCCGTTGAGTTGGAGCAATGTGCGCTAGTAGATAATAGTGCATGGGTGTTGTGCGATGCATACTGAGTAAAGCCCACATAAAAAAAGCGCACTGCAAGTGCGCTTTTTTATTACCGATATCCACTTAATACGATTAAGTGAGACGATTAAGTGGATATATTGCTAAATAAGACTATAGCTCAGTGAGACTGTAGCAAGCTAATACTTAGCTACCTTCTGCTGGGGCCTCTGCTGGTGCCGCTTCCGCAGCCGGTGCTTCTGCTGGTGCTGCACCTGCCAACTCTTCTGCAGTTAATGTGATGCCTGGTACGCGCTCTTCTGCTGTTGGCTCGTAACCACCTGCCACAGGCGCTGCTGGAGCCGCTTCTGGCGCTGCAGCTGCCGGTGCCGCCTCAGCAGCAGGTGCCGCTGGTGCTTCTTCCGCCTTCTCACCACAAGCAGTTAATAACAAGCTTGCCAATAATGCAGAAACCAAAACTGATGATGTAAATTTCATATACCCTCCAAAAAAATAATTGCAAATATTTATTTATATACTATTTATATACAAAGACTTAGCCAATGTTTCTAACACAATACCACGATATTGTGATTAGTATCAACAATCCTACATTGCGCACCACACAAAAACAGTAGGTGAACTCTCTAAATTTAAGTCAGATTGCTCCTACATCTCGCGCTATCATCGCGCCTTTTGCATAAGCTTCTAGCTCGTAGACACTATGTCGATAACCACGCCGACAGGACCAAAGGTACTTCAATAACGTCATGCCATGTAAAAACTGCGATACATGCACCAACTCATGCCCCAGCAGTTCTGTACCCTGCCTAGTATTAGGCTGATACACGCCAGCCCTGAAAAAAATACGATGTTGCAACACCACCGCACACATACGCCGACTTAGCCACATTGGCACGGCGCCTTCAATGATGCGCGCTTGTTCAATCACCACACTAGAAAAATAGGGTTTAAACGTATCACGCTCACTAACCGTCAGCGGACGCCCTTGCTGTCGCACCCCACTTACCCAACTATTTAACACGTAGAAACGCTACGCACCAATCACATGCATCAACACGCGTCGTGTCGCTGGCATATGCCGGTGTTCAAACAAAAAAATACCCTGCCATTGCCCCAATGCCACTTTGCCTTCTAATAGCGGGATAGATAGACTGGTTTGCGTGAGCGCTGTGCGCACATGCGCAGGCATGTCGTCAGGGCCTTCCACCGTATGGATAAATAGCTCGTCACCATCTGGCACTAGCCGATTAAAAAATGCTTCCATATCGACCAGTACATCGCTGTCGTAATTTTCATTAATCAGCAGGCTGGCCGACGTATGTTGAATATACAGCGTCAACAATCCGGTTTGTAATCCTTGCGCATTCGCCCATTGCATGACTTGCGGTGTGATATCGTATAAGCGACGGCCTTGTGCTTTGACTACCAGTGTTTCTGTACTTTGACGCATGTGACTCCAAACAATGACTTACCAACCATAACCCATACCCCAGCCGAATCTTGGTCCATAGCGGTAGCCAAACGGAGAATACCCGAACGGTCCACCATACCAAGGTCTGCCATAATAAAAGCCCCAATAGGGATCATACCCACGCATCTGTGCAAGGTCGCGTTCACGTTTCAACTTTTTCTCGCTCAGCCTACGCGCTTGTTCACGCTTATTGATTTCATCTGCCAACGCATTTTGGCGTGCAAGCTCGTTGGATTGATGAATATATTCTAACACTTTAATATCCAAGCCCCGTTTGTTCAAATCTAGACTTTGCGCGGGCGTGAGGTCATAGCGCGAATTGCTGGCCTTAATTTTTTCGATAATCTCATCCGGCGTTTTCCCCTGTTTGGCATCGGCCACCAACTCTTCCAAACTTACAGTGGCAACGGCCGGTGGGATCAACTTCTCCAACTCCTCCGGCGAAATACGTTCTACTTCAGCTTGTGTCGGGCTGTTACCTGTAGTGGCACAACCCGCCAGCATCAAGAGTACGGATGTAGCCATCAAAATCGATAATAGTTGCTTCATAACACTCTCGCTTTCTTTGCTTTGGACTGTGTTTTTAATGTGCTGATGATCGGCGATGGCGCTGTAATACTGGCATCAAACACGTGGTACGGCGACTGGTACAAGCCCATGACTTTTTTCACATAGGCTTTCGTTTCTTTATAAGGCGGGATGCCATGGTAGCGATCAACGGTACGCTCTCCTGCATTATAGGCGGCCACGGCTAAGGCCACATCCCCCCTAAAATAAGACAACAGCCAACGCAAATATTTCACACCACCTTTAATATTTTGGCTAGCGTTATAAGCATTTTTTACATTAAAGCGTTCTGCAGTCGCCGGAATCAATTGCATGAGCCCCTGTGCATCCTTGTTGGATTGTGCGGCAATGGTAAAGTTTGATTCTGCCGTAATGATAGACAGCACCAGTTTGCTATCTACCTGATGCCAACTGGCAATTTTGTCTGCCAACTCCACCACCCAGCGTTTATGCTTGGGCAATGTAGCAATGTAGGCATCAATCGCTGCAGATTGTCGCGGTGCAGTTGTATCTGGTGATTTTTCTGGGGAAACTTCACTCAGTACGCATGCAGGCGCTTGTTGCGTGGTCAACGCCACGGTTTCCAGCATTTTTTGTGCTTCTGCATGGCCATGCGCCGAGGCAATGCCAAACAAATTGGCGGCATAATCACGGTTTGCTGCCACACCACGCCCCACTGCGTACAACATACCTAAGCGGTATGCGCCTTCTGCACTACCATAGCGTGAAGCCTGACAATACAAATCGGCCGCTTTCCAGGCAGCCTCTTCTTCGTCCTCATCTAACAATAAACTGGCGCGCTCTAGCATACCGCGCACCAGCGGCGGCTCATTATCGAATGTTTCCAGCTGGCTAGAAGTAAATGCCCACGCCGGTGCGCTGGCACATCCCACAGCCAATAAAATAGAGGTGATATAGCCCTTCGTATTCATCATATGCGCGTGCGTATCACCCCTATGTGGTTACTGCGTGTGGCTTAACCTTTGCTGAACATCATTTTTCCTGCCTTACAATCTACTACGACAGTATCTTTGGCCACAAAATTCCCACTTAAAATTTCGCGTGCCAATGGATTCTCGATTTCGCTCTGGATTGCACGCTTCAATGGTCTTGCTCCATACACCGGATCAAAGCCGGCACTGGCGATTTCTGCCATGGCAGCATCAGTCACCGTCAATTGCATATCCATTGCATTCAAGCGTTTGGCCAAGTATTGCAACTGGATACCGGCAATCGATTTCACATGCGCTTCGCCTAGGGCGTGGAACACCACCACTTCGTCAATCCGGTTAACGAACTCCGGTCTGAAATGACTTTTCACTTCGCCCATCACCGCCAGTTTCACCAGTTGATAGTCATCGCCGGTCATGCTTTGGATCATCTGACTACCCAAGTTGCTGGTCATGATAATCACGGTATTTTTAAAATCTACCGTGCGGCCTTGGCCATCGGTTAAACGGCCATCATCCAACACTTGTAGCAATACATTGAATACATCGGGGTGCGCTTTTTCCACCTCATCCAGCAAAATCACGGAATACGGTTTGCGACGTACCGCTTCGGTCAGCGTACCGCCTTCTTCATAACCCACATAGCCAGGAGGCGCACCAATCATACGTGCGACAGAATGCTTCTCCATAAACTCACTCATGTCGATACGAATCAAATGGTCTTCCGAATCGAACAGGAAACCAGCCAATGCTTTACATAGCTCAGTTTTACCCACACCAGTCGGGCCCAAAAACAAAAAGCTGCCGTAGGGGCGATTCGGATCGCCCAAACCTGAGCGAGAGCGTCGAATGGCATCCGACACCAAACGCACGGCTTCATCTTGCCCCACTACACGCTCATGCAATTTGGTTTCCATGGTCAGCAATTTATCGCGCTCACCCGTCAACATTTTGCTGACAGGAATGCCTGTGGCACGGCTCACCACTTCGGCAATTTCATCAGCACCGACTTCGGTACGCAGCATTTTGTGTTTCACTTCACCCACGTTGGCTTCTGCGGTAGAGGCTTGTTTTAACTGTGCTTCTAACGCTGGTAATTTGCCATATTGCAGCTCCGATACTATCTGCCATTCGCCTTTACGTGTTGCTTCTTCCATCTCAAATTTAATCTTTTCAATGGCTTCTTTAATATGCGCAGAACCTTGTACCTGCGCTTTTTCTGCTTTCCAGATTTCCTCTAAATCCGCATACTCTCTTTCGAGTTTGGTGATTTCTTCTTCAATCAACTCAAAACGCTTTTTACTACCTTCGTCTTTTTCACGGCGCACGGCTTCACGCTCAATTTTCAATTGAATCAAGCGTCTATCCAACTTATCCATGACTTCTGGCTTGCTGTCGATTTCCATTTTGATGCGGCTGGCTGCCTCATCAATCAAATCAATGGCCTTGTCTGGCAAAAAGCGGTCGGTGATATAACGATGTGACAATTCCGCCGCTGCGACAATCGCAGGGTCGGTAATCTCTACGCCATGGTGCAATTCGTACTTCTCTTGCAAGCCGCGCAAAATGGCAATAGTGGCTTCTACTGAAGGTTCATCCACCAGCACTTTTTGGAAACGGCGTTCTAGCGCCGCATCTTTTTCGATGTATTTGCGATACTCATCCAAAGTGGTCGCGCCCACGCAATGCAGCTCACCGCGCGCCAAGGCAGGCTTGAGCATATTGCCAGCATCCATCGCACCTTCCGCTTTACCGGCGCCCACCATAGTATGAATTTCATCAATAAAAACAATGGTTTGGACTTCATCTTGTGCCAACTCTTTGAGCACGGATTTCAAGCGCTCTTCAAACTCGCCACGATATTTAGCACCCGCCAATAAAGCGGCCATGTCTAGGCTTAATACTTTTTTGTTTTTGAGGGTATCAGGGACTTCACCATCCACAATACGTTGCGCCAAGCCTTCAACAATGGCAGTTTTACCGACGCCTGGTTCACCTATCAACACGGGGTTATTTTTGGTACGGCGGCCTAAAATTTGAATCGCACGGCGAATCTCATCGTCACGGCCAATCACTGGGTCTAGCTTACCCATGCGTGCACGCTCGGTTAAATCCATGGTGTATTTTTTCAGTGCTTCGCGTTGTCCTTCCGCTTCTTGGCTGTCCACATGGTGATCGCCACGTACCGTTTGCACCGCTGCTTCTAGTGCCGCTTTGGTCAGGCCATTAGATTTTAGTAGCTTACCCGTCTCACCTTTGTCTTCGGCCAATGCTAATAAGAACATCTCACTGGCAATGTATGCATCATTGCGCTTTTGTGCGAGCTTGTCTGTCACATTCAGTAAGTTGTTTAAATCACGAGAGATAGCAATTTCGCCATTGGCTTCTGTGGCTTTAGGTAAATTACTAATGGATTGATTTAACGCTGCTTTTAGTGGATTGACTTGCGCACCAGCACGCGCCAATAGCGCACCAGTACTGGCGTCATCTTGATTCAGCATGGCCAGCAATAAATGCTGTGCTTCTATGGTGGGATTATCGGCGCCCAGCGCAATGCTTTGTGCATCGGCCAAGGCCTGTTGGAATTTAGTGGTTAACTTATCGAAACGCATTATCGCCTCCTTAATCTTTGTCTGTTATTAAGGTGGGGCGGTTTTTGCATTTTTCAATACGATGTCAACAATGAAAGTAGGGTTAATCCAAACTGTTCGCCATTGCAGGCTAAATAAGGTCGCTGCCGATGCACCAATAATACGGGGTAGTCTAATTTCTGGCTGCTGGTCAACCACGACTTAGGGGCTTGCCATGTCTTGCCCTCATCATCTGACTGCATGCCCCAGATGCTGTATTGGCCGTCTTTGATTTCACGCCATACTAGCCATACTTGTTTACCCACACTGACCACGGCCGGGTGTCCAGCTTGCTTGGTATTATCGCCAAACTTTTTGGCTGGTGAAGACACCCATGCCGTACCATCCATGCGGCTGTAATACAAACCAGGATTCTTATCGTTACCATCAAAATAAGCCATGTGGTAACCCCACCAATCAGCGCCCTCACCACCGCTGGCCAATGCTGCCCCATGATGTGGGCAACCGTCGATTTTCCAACGTCCAAACGTTGCACGATGTGGCATAACCGTTTGTTTTTGTGTAGGAATCTCTGCAATCATATGGTCGCGCTCGCTCCCCTCAAACACATGTCGCCATAAGGCAACCACCGTGCCATCGGGTTTGTGTGTGGTGGCAATACGGCAGCATTCGCAACTGTTATCCGCTAACTTTTGTTCTACTTGGAAAGAGCTGCCTTTATCGGTAGATACTGCATAGTAAATGGCAGCGCCCTCATACGGTTTGTTCGCAGCCTTTGCCGCCAGTAAGTCGCGTTTATCTACCCATGTCACCGTAATACGGCCATTGGGTGCAACATGCAAGGCATCAAAACGATGCGTAATCTCAGCACGGTCTTGATGCACAATGATGGGCGCATCAAATTGCTTGCCTTGGCTGGTAGAACGCGCAAACCAGATATAGCCAGCATAGGGCGCTTTGAGTGATTCGGTCCAACTCAAATAGATAAACCCTTCTGGAGAAACCGCAATTTTAGGTCTTGCTTCACCATCCGCAGCGACTTTCATGGCAACCGGATTTACTTTCACCGCAGCAGCAAAAGTCTTACCTAAATCTGCACTTTTATCTACCCACACATAGCCGTTTTTAACACTTGCCCGCCATAGCTGGCCCTGTGGGTCTATGGTCACGCTAATGGCAAGGTGATTGGCTTGATATTGGGTATGGGCTTCATGCGCATTAGCGACATGGCAAAACACGGCCATAAACAGCGCCAATACTGGGATAAGGATTGATGTATACATGGTCAATATGGTAACGCATTTCATCTGCTTTTTTTAGAGGAATGTGCGTTTTTAAATCGTGTAATTTTATCGATGCATAGCCTAAAGTTTTATGTAAATTGCACCGTTAAGCTATCTATATCAAGTATCAAAAAAATGGGCGTCAAGGCATTGCTAACTAGCAGCCTTGCAGTATGCAATCTAACGAGGCAATGTGAGCAGTGCAGCATTCAAAGAAAATTCACAAGATTCAAACCGACAAGGTCAAGCCGGTGGACGCTGAGGCGATACCACAGGATGGTCAGCCATTGGCTTGGCAATTGCTGGATGCCTTGCATGAAGTGGCGGTAATGACGCTCAGAGATGACGGCACGATTAATTACACCAACACATTTGCACGTAGAATTTTTAATCTTGACCAACCTGCGAGCAAGTCACGCAAGCGTCATCCAGCCACCAGCATGCTGGAGCATCTGCTGGAAAAGATTAAGGAACGGCAATCTGAATTCACGTTGCAATATGCCCTAGAACGGCAAGTGCGCACCCTCAAAGTCTATGTGATTGATCTGCTGAATCAGCAAGAGCACTTGCAATTGCTGTATATGTTCGATACTACCGGCCAAGTGCTATCTGAAATTAAGCTACGGCAAACCGAGCAATTATTACAAACCGTGATTGATACCAGTCCGGATTACATTTGCATCAAAGATGGCAACAATCGCTGGCTTCGCGCCAATCAAAAGTTACTCAGCTTATTCCAAATACCCATGCAAGATTACGCGTATCAAACTAATTTTGATATTGCATCTGGCATTCACCCGGTATTTAAAACCGCGTTTGAGTACTCAGAAAAATCCGATGAAACGACTTGGCGAACACAAAAAGCGTATCGCAATGAGGAAATCATCTATTTACCGCAAGGCTCTGAAAAAACATTGGATGTGAGCAAGATTGCCACGTTTAACAGTGATGCCTCACGCCAGCATTTGGTGATGTACGCCCAGGATATCAGCGAACAGAAGTTTATTGAAAAACAATTGCACAACCGCAGCGCGATTCTGGATGCGCTGATTTCTTGCGACTGGTTATTACACTCTGCCGATTCTTGGCACTCAGTCGCTAAAACCGTATTGCAGCAATCTTGTCTGGCACTGCGCTTTACGCGCGCTGCTATCCTTAAAAATATACCATATGACGAGAGCACGGATACTTACTCCAAGCTACTGTATCAATGGTCTACCCCTGGATTTATGGTACCAGTGAACAACCTGGAAGCCATTAATTTTGACGATGCGCGCTTGGGCCGCTGGAAAGAGATTCTGCAAAAAGGCAATCCGGTCTTTAGCGAGATGAGCGATTTACCCAAAGCAGAGCGTCAGCTACTGAAGCAACACGACAGCATCTGCATTGCGATTGTCCCGCTGTTTGTGGAGCATCAGTGGTGGGGCAATATCATCATTGAACGTTGTTACGATACAGACAAAACCAGCTCGCAAGAACTAGGCTCTCTAATGGCAATAGGCCGCTCGCTCAGCGTAGCCATTCAGCGGGAACACACTGGCCGTAGCTTAAATTTGGCTAAAATTGCGTTTGATAGTGCGAGCGAAGGCATTATGATTATTGACACCAACGGCAGCATCATTGGTATCAATAAAGGCTTTAGCGATATTACCGGCTATAGTGAAGAAGAGATTTTGGGTGCTACGCCGATTGTATTTCAGCAAGGCAAACACGATTTGTGGAAAAGCCTATCTAGTGAAGGCAAATGGTGCGGCGAAGTGATTAACCATCGCAAAAACGGTGAGGAATATCATGAGTGGCTGACCATTACTGTCGTCAAAAACCACGAGCACCAGATTACCAATTACGTGGGGGTGTTTGCTGACGTCACCGAGGTGAAGCAGTCACAAAACAAACTTTACGAGTTGGTGAATCATGACCCACTCACCGGTTTGCCAAATCGGCGACTCATCAACGAGTTATTGGAACACGCCATTAAACGCGCAGAACGCGAGTCACGCCAAATTGCGTTGCTGTTTATTGATCTGGATCGCTTCAAAGCTATTAACGATAGTCTGGGGCATCCGGTAGGCGATCAGTTGTTGTTTGAAGTATCGCGCAGAATCAAACAATCCATCCGCGAGAGTGATGTGGTCGGCCGTTTGGGCGGCGATGAGTTTATTGTCATGATGGATAACTTGCATGACATAGACGACGCTGCGCATAAAGCCAAGAGTATTCTCACCGCCCTGCAATCGGAGTTTTTGATTGATAATAAAGAGTTGTATATCAGCGCTAGCATTGGTATCTCGCTATATCCGGACGACGGCAAAGATGTGGACAGTGTGATTAAAGCGGCCGATATAGCCATGTATCAAGTCAAGAACATGGGCAAAAACAACTATTGCTATTACACCAAAAAACACAGTGCCGATGTACTGGAACGCTTTAATCTTGAGAATCAACTGCGGCGCGCATTAGAACGCCAACAGTTTGAGGTGTACTACCAACCGCAAGTCTCTCTACAGACTGGGGAAATCATTGGCGCAGAAGCGCTGGTGCGTTGGAATCATCCGGAATATGGTCTTGTTTCACCGGCCAAATTTATCCCTTTGGCAGAAGAGACCGGCATTATTTTACAGATAGGCGAATGGGTACTGACACAAGCGGCTATGCGCGCAAAAGAGTGGATAGATGGCAGCAACTCGCTGAAGCGGATTGCTGTGAATGTGTCCGGCATTCAAATCATGCAAAGTAATTTTGCCGATACTGTCTACGGTGTGCTGATTCATTCAGACTGCGTGCCATCGATGTTAGAGTTAGAAATTACCGAAAGTACGGTCATGCAGAATACCGAGCATGTGATTAGCACTTTTGACCGCATTAAAAGTTTGGGCGTGCGCCTTGCTATTGATGACTTTGGCACCGGCTATTCTTCGCTCTCTAACCTTAAACGCCTACCCTTAGACAAGTTGAAGATTGACCGATCTTTTGTACGTGATTTACCCGATGATTTAGACGACGCGGCCATTGCCAGCGCTATTTATGCCATGGCCAACAGCCTTGGTTTTTCAGTGATTGCAGAAGGAGTAGAAACCGCAGAGCAAGTACAGTTTTTAAGAAAAATGGGATGTATTGAGGCGCAAGGCTACCTCTATAGCAAACCCATTACAGCAGATGAATTTTCGCTATTGATTAATAAAAATAAAGAAGAAAAAGGAAGTTACCATGTCTACTAGTACTTGCACCATTGATGTGAATCAACTGCGAGTTGGATTGTACGTCCATCTGGATTTAGGATGGATGGATCACCCATTTACACTAAGCAACTTTAAATTACACAATGAAGAACAAATTCAAAAAATCAAAGGCATTGGTTTAAAAACGCTACGTTATGATCCAAAACGCAGTGATTGCCCACCGCTCCCTGTCAAATCCAATTTAAATCTGATCAAACCAGTACTGGCAGCGGAGCAAGCACTAGCGCATGCCGAAGAGTCTGCCGTACTGGCAGAAACAACTGAGCCTGTGATTGACGCAAAGTTATTGCGGCACAAACAATTGCACCATGCGATTGATGAAAGTGAGAAAAAATTTGTCGTCGCCAGTGATACCATTAAAAATATTCAACGCAATATCCTGTCATCCTCCAAGCAGTGCCTGGAACAAGCGACACTACTCGTCAATGACATTGTGGAAAGCACACTGTGCGAAGGTGATATTGCTATTCATGCACTCAACGGCAACCGCTCTAGTGATGCGCATTATCAGCACGCGCTCAATGTCACGGTACTATCGATGATTTTGGCAAAATCGATTGAAATCTCCAGAGAAGATGCGCAACTGCTTGGGTTGGCCGCTATTCTTCACGACATCGGCAAGCTAGAAGTCAGCGATAAGATTTTATTGAAGAAAGACCCGCTCACCCACGGCGAGCATGCCCACTATCAATTGCATTCGGAATTTGGTGCGCGCATGGTCAAGTCCATAGGCCTCTCGCCCAGAATCTCCAAAATTGTACTGCAACATCATGAACTGGCTGATGGCTCTGGTTATCCTGCTGGGCTAAAGGCAGAACAAACGGATCCGCTGGCTAGGATCATTGTCTTGGCCAATAATTACGACAGCCTATGCAACCCTAAAAATATGTCTGGGGCTAAAACGCCTTATGAAGCGTTGGCCTATATGTTTGCACACCAACGCTCCAAGTTTGATGAAGATTTACTCAAACGCTTAATCAAATCTCTTGGTGTGTATCCGCCAGGCAGCATTGTCAAACTGTCTAATGAGCAATATGCAACGGTAGTCTCCGTTAACCCCAATTACCCGCTGAAACCTTATGTCAAAATACATTCAAGACAAGGCAAGGATGAAGAGGATGTAATTGTGGATTTACGTGAAGAAGTGAATATCAACATTACTGCTTGCTTAAAACATGCGCAAATCCCAGCCGAGGTATTGAAGCAAATCAATCCGCGTAAACGGGTCAGTTACTTTGTGGATCAAGCGCCAGAAACAGCGGCAGCTTAAACTCGCTTTACTATTTCTGGTACGAACAACAGGCTATCTTACTAACAAATAAGATAGCCTTTATTTATATGGCCTGACGTAGCCCAAGGTAGTTTGCCAGCATTGGAAAATAAGGCATGACGTAGCGCTCCATCAGCAACACCAGCAATAACGATAGCCCAAAAAACGGTAGCAATACACCCAAACTAAGCATTACCGCGATCATTGCCCAAGCAAAGCGTGCTGGACGTTGGCTACTGGGTGGCGCTCCCAACGTACGGAATAGCGAAGCGTTGGCTAAGCGCTTCCACCACAGCACCACTGCACTCACGGAGAGCAACGCCAAGCCCAAAGCGGTGACCACACCTAGCAACTGATTGAACCACCCGAATAATTGGCCTTCGTGTATGGCGACACCCATGCCAATCACGCGGTCCAACCATGGTTTGTCAGCAAAGTTTTTCCGTTCAATCATGTTACCGACGGTATCAAAACGGATATTCACACGCAAAGGTCTATTCTGCGCATCAGAACGCGCTGTCCAATCTGCAGATTTATTAGAGGGTGGTGCAACCAGCACTGGCGGCGTCAATTGCAATGGTGCGACCGTAGCCACCAGCGGATCCAACAGGCGATAATCCTGTGCATGGTGGTGCACATGCGACTGCATGGCATGTCCTTCATGCGCTGCATGTTCGCCAGCGGCTACGCCACCTACCGTCCAGTCTTGGGGCTGTATTTTGATGTTCCCCATTTGGACATGCATCGTTTGTATTTGCCGGATTTCTTTTAACATGCCGCCCCAAGATTTGGTCCATGGCAGCCCGGAAATCAATAAAAACAAGGTGAAGAACGATATCCAAAATCCCACCACACCATGCAGGTCACGCCAAAACACTCTGCTGCTCTTGCGCATGCGCGGATAGACCACACCCGCCAGACCCTGCCCTGCTTTGGGCCACCATAAATACAAGCCAGTGATGACCATGACAATTGCCCAAGAGGCAGCCAGCTCTACCAAGTAAGATCCGCGCGCGCCTAGCAATAAATTGCCATGCAGCTCGTGCACAATGCGCATCAGCTTGCTATCCTCGCGTGCAATATTGAGTATTTGCAAAGTCTGCGGATGCACATACACGCGTGAAATCACAGCCCCTTGCTTGACCAACACCCGTACTGCCGATTGCGGGTTGGCCTGCAATTCATAGGCATGCAACACAGCGCCCGGTACAGCTTCTAGTGCTGCCTGCACCTGCTGATGCGCAAGCGCAGCAGTCCCTGTCAGGACTAGATGCTCGTAAGGCGCATCCAGCGCAGCTTCTACCTGCGGCTTAAATAGATAGATGCCGCCAGTGACCGACAGCAACAGCATAAAAGGGATGCAGAATAATCCTGCATAAAAATGCCAGCGCCAAACAATTTGATGGGCCGGCCAGCGACGTAGCTTCATGATGTCATCCAATCTGCGTGTGCTGCGTGCTAGTAATTAAACTTTACTTGCACATAACCGGTACGTTGCGGATATGGGTGAAAGATATACGCTTTGTAATTATTCAGATTGTCCACACCAACAGAAGCTGTCCAACGCTTATCGAACTTGTAATTGGCTTTCACATCCATGATAAAAAATTTGCTACCCCCGCCAAACACATCTGGGTTGCTATCGCTATTATCTAGATAAAAATATTGCCTGCCACTGTAGCGCGCCGCCAAACTATAGGAGATATTACTGCCTTGGTGGTAAGTAACTACGCCTTTGATCATCGCCCTTGGGATGCGTAATGGCTTATTGCCTTCAAACTGCGGGTTGGCATCATTCTTCACAATCTCAGCATGGGTAAACGTGGCACTACCCATTAAATCCAAGCCATGTACGCCTACGTCCTGCCACTCACTGGCAAGTTCCACGCCGTAAGTACGCACTTGGTCGATATTCTGAATAAAGGTACATCCCGCTGCCCCTGCTGTACACGTGCCGGTGCCAAATGGAACCGGGTTACCGTTAGTCGTGGTTTGCGAGACGAGCGCATCATATTTATTCTCATGAAAGAAACTGGCACGCACTAGGCCAGTGGCAAACCTGCGCTCTGCCGTTAACTCGCTTGAAATGACTTCTTCCGTCTTCAAATCCGGATTGTTTTGTACTAGCGCAGTACCAGTGGTAATTTGTTGATACAACTCACTGACCGTTGGAAAGCGAAATGCCTGACCAAATGCCGCTCTAAATCCCCACTCTGGCATCGGTTCAAAACTAATGGAAAGCTTGGGCGAGAATTTATTGTCAGTCTTATCGGCATAGCGACTAGTTTGCAAGCCAGTGCCAGTCGTCGTTTGATTACGTCCATCATTAGCTTCCCAATGCTCAAAACGTCCGCCAAACGTCACCGCCCATGCAGGATTCAATTGCCATTTATCTTGCGCATAAATCGCCTGCGTTTGGGTCTCACCACGCGAGCTTGCATTCAATGTCCCCTTGTTGCCAGTAGACCAATCCGCGGTGTTATTCGTATCACTGACCAGTTTATATAGGTCAACGTGGTAGCCCACATCAATCTCATGTTTGTCACCATTACCATCCGTAGGACGCAATGTGCCGCGCGCATCCAGTACTGTCCAGCCAGTGCCACTTTGGTCAACCACTCTGCCGATTTTATTGATATAAGGATTACCCGCCGCAGTTGTGCCGGTAGAAGGCGCATTTGCACTGCTATTTTTATCTTTTTGATAATCGTAGTCAGACAGCGTCAGATTCCAGTCAAAAAATCCTTTGGTATTGCTTTTTAAATCAATGGCCTGCATTACATGAAAAGCTTCCACTTCCGCCGGACTGAATCCTGAAATATCGTAACGCTGCCCATTAACACTGACACGCCCGTTATACACCGGGTTGCCCGCAGCATCTTTAATATAGCTGTCCACATCGGTGCGGCTATCCAAATCCCACAGTCCCAACGTATAGGTCGCACGTACGGTCGGGCTAATATCGTATGCTGCCTTTAGCTTCACATTCAGTTGTTCGGTATGGTCTATGCCCGTCGCACCAAAGGTTACTCTGTTTTGGTTTCTCTCATTGCGGTCCGAATAAGCACCTGTCACTACCGGCGCACCAGCAGGCGCAGTGGTCGATAGCAGTGCATTGGCAAACTGCATAGGCTGACTCTCATTTTCCAAACGGTCTACGCCTAGCCAAAAACTCAAGTCGTTAGCTTTATCGCCAAATGAAGCGGTCTCGTGATTGCCCTTAAAGGTTTTGTCGGTACCGTACAACTCAAAATTCTGTGCAAATGCCTGTGCTGTGGCATGCGCCTCAAATTTGGTCGGCATGCGGGTGTTCATGCTCACCACTCCGCCAAACGAGTTACCCGCATACAGCGCTGAAAATGGGCCGTATAAAATGCTCACACTCTCAATTTCCTCTGGGCTGACCATGCCCCAGCGTGGCGGAAAGCTGAACGAGTTACCCAACAAATTGGACAGCAAAATGCCATCGGCATACACCATGGTTTGCGCGCTTGAGAGCGTGCCTGTAGTACGTGTGGCTAATGGCCCGTTACGATCACCAATATAGCGTTCACGCACCTGAAAACTGGGTAAGTATTTGAGCGTCTGTTGCGAGGTAGTCGCATTGACGGACTCTTGAATCTGCTGCTTGGTGTATGTCTCTACCGTTGCAGGATGTTTGATGATCCGGCTATCAATGGTGCCAGTCACGTGAATATCATCTAATTCAATGGCTTCGTTGTGGTCGGCATATGCCAGCGCCGGTAGCACTGCTAATACGGCCGTTAAAATCTGTTTGTTTAAACCTTGTTGTTTTAACATGGTGTGTTACTCCAAAAAATATAAAACGCACCCACAATCATCGGGTGCAATGCAGTGATTTATTTTTAGAGTAAAACGGGAGGTGCGCGCGTGGGATGCGCAGTGTGGACAAAATGGAGTTGTACTGGCGCAGCATAATCAAAGCGAACGGCTTTTTCTTGTGCTGCTAAATACAGTGCAAATGCTGGGTTAAAACTGGGTAATGCAACATCCGCAGTGCCGGCATGGCAAAACGGACAATGATTAAGGTGGTGACTGATAGACGCTGGCTGACTACTTGGTTTGACATCCAAACCAGCTTGCAAGGTGTTGCCTTGCGTGGTCACTACTTGAATAAATAGTTTTTTGCCGCCGGTGCTACAAATTTCCTGCAAAAATCCGCTCGTGCTGCCTTGCCCGGCCAGCGCGTGCGATACGCTAGGCGCCAGCGATGCAAACATCATCGCGATCAAAGCGATACGATGCATCCAGCGGAATAATTTTTGCGACAACATACGCGCATTTTAGCCCTAGTCGCGTAAAATTCAAAACTTCTATAATCAATCCTGGGAATATGATGGCCGTTGGTAGCTTACTTGCACTTTTAGACGACATTGCAACGATTTTAGATGACGTTTCTGTCATGACCCAAGTGGCGGCTAAGAAGACCGCTGGCGTATTGGGCGATGATCTGGCGTTGAATGCCCAACAAGTCTCCGGCGTGGCAGCAGAGCGTGAATTACCCGTAGTATGGGCCGTGGCTAAAGGCTCATTTATCAACAAACTTATCTTAGTCCCCACAGCCTTATTACTGAGTTATTTCTCGGCTAAATTCGGCATTCATTGGATTATCCCAGCCCTGTTAATGATTGGTGGCGCATTTTTGTGCTTTGAGGGATTTGAGAAAATCGCGCATAAATTCTTGCATAAAGAGGAAGACGCAGCCCATCAATCCGCATTGGCGCATGCGGTTGAAGATGCCAACGTAGATTTAGTTGCGCTGGAAAAAGAAAAAATCAAAGGCGCCATTACCACCGACTTTATTTTATCGGCAGAAATCATTGTCATTGCCTTGGGCACAGTAGCTGCTGCCAGCTTTGGTAAACAAGTGGCTGTGGTCTCGGCCATTGCTATCATTATGACGGTAGGCGTATATGGCTTGGTGGCAGGCATTGTTAAGTTAGATGACTTAGGCTTGCATTTAATGCTGAAAAAAGGGCAAAGCGTGTATCGCCAAGTGCAGCGCAAAGTGGGTGAAAAGCTGCTCGCAGTCACACCGTACTTAATGCGCTTACTCTCTATTTTAGGTACTGCCGCCATGTTTATGGTGGGTGGCAGCATTATCGGCCATGGTATCCCCGTGCTTCACCATTTCACAGAGGACATCTCAGGTTATTTACAAACACTACCAGTGGTGGGAAGCGCGTTGTCAGTAATTTCACCGATCATCATTGATGGGATTATCGGTTTAAAAGTAGGTGCGATTTGTGTTGCGTTATTTGAGTTGGGTAAGAAGTTAATACCGAGCAAAGCTTAGTGCTATTTAGCCTTACGGCGAGCAACTAAGCTGACACCCAACAACCCCAGCGCTAGCATACTTAAATTAGTAGGCTCGGGGACTTGAGATAGAATAAGGGAATCTTGAGATAGGATAAAAGGGTCTTTGATAACACCCACATGAGGTATCAGAATTTCAGGATTGTTATTTGGCAAACCAGTATAACCTGCATCTAAGATAGCACCTGACTCTATAAAACCAGACGATCCAGACAGCTCGATTAACGGCGCAATCAGACTAACATTTGACTTGATATTCAACATCCCAAGAGAAAATAGTCTAATAGATATATCATCCCTCAACGTACCACTGTAAAAGATAAAATCTCCATCACAGTTTGCTTGATAGCCATTTTCTGTGGACACTACCAAATTAGAAGAGCAGCTAAGGCTCAATGTTTCAATAGAAGCTGTTGCGATGGCAGGAAAGATTGTCATAGCAACAACAAAAACAAGTTTGGAAACAGCTTTCATGGCATGAGACTTTAAGACAAAACAGCCTCTGATATTACCTACGCTACACACATCAATCCATGCGCCAATCAGACTAAGATTTGCAGTTTCTTGTCACAAAACCGTCAACTAATAATCGTCATCCGTAAAGCGCTGCTCTAAAAATGGAAACGCATCATTGTGATAGCCGCGCACTTCCCAAAAACCGGGGCGGTCAAATTCATGCAACTCAATACTTTTTAGCCATTTTGCGCTTTTCCAGGCATAGCGTTTTGGTACCACCATACGCACCGGCCCGCCATGCTCTGCAGTGAGCGATTTGCCAAATACACTATGCGCGATGATGACATCATCGTCCAGCAAAGCTTCCAGCGGTAGGTTAGTGGTATAGCCATCGTAACTATGCAAGGTAACAAATTTGGCATTCGGCAGCGGATTCGCCTGCATCAACAACTCGCGCGCAGAAACGCCTTCCCAATCCATATCTAATTGGCTCCAGCGTGTCACACAGTGAAAGTCTGAGGTATCTTTAATTTGCGGCAGATCGCGGAAATCCATCCATTTTAGGTTCAGCTCATGCTCAACCAAGCCATAGATGCGCAGCGACCAGTTAGTGGTGTTGAGATTGGGGCGAATGCCCAAATCAAGTACGGGAAAGTTAGTGACTTGCTTTTGACCTGATGGAATACGTGCATTTTCACTAGGCTTGCTGGTTTTGTTCCCCAGCAACCGGCCTTTTTTGGCTAGCGCGATCTTACCTTCAATCAGTTTTTTCCAATCCGGCATATCACCCCTTTTGGCTCGCCTGGTACGAGCCTAGCAATATTCTTATTGTTGTGTTTTATTGTTAACAACGCTGTCTAGCAGCAAAATCCCCACACCTACACAAATAGCACTATCGGCTACATTAAATGCCGGCCATGCAAACTGTTGATAGTAAAAATACAGAAAATCAACTACATAGCCTAGCGTAATGCGGTCATATAAATTACCTAATGCGCCACCTAATACTAAGGCCAGCCCCCAGCAAAAAAGTTTGTTGTTCGCATTCTTTTTTAACAGATAGACAATGACGACAGACGCCACGACAGAAATTGCAGTAAAAAACCACTTCTGCCAGCCACCCGCATCTGCCAAAAAGCTGAAAGCAGCGCCTTCATTATGGTAACGCACCAAATCAAAAAATGGCGTCACTGCTAGATGCTCACCATAGGCAAACGCTTGCTGCACCAAGTGCTTGGTATATAAATCCAACGCAATCACCACCGCGCTAACACTTAGCCATTTATGCATATTTACGTGACTGTGATTTGCCAGAGATATTGCTTACGCAACGACCACAAATGGTGGGATGATCAGCATGACTGCCTACGTCGGCCACATAATGCCAGCAACGCTCACACTTGGTATGCTGGCTTGGTTTGACCAGTATTGCTTGTTCAGCGTCAGTTGCTACTTTATACACGTTTGCTGCGGAAGTGATTGTCACAAAACGCAAATCCTCACCTAAGCTAGTCAACGCATCAAAGTCTGTTGCAGTCACATTGAAATCAAGTTCAGCTTGTAATGACGACCCAACCTGCCCTGCACCACGCAACACTTCGATCTCTTTTGCCGCTTGCGCACGCAGTGCACGTATAGCATCCCATTTTGTCTTTAATACAACATAGTCGGCATGCTGTGTCGCACTAATCACATCTTGGCTATCTGCCCAATTGTGTAACACTACAAAGTCTTCGGTATTAGGTGTCAGCGTTTGCCAAATTTCTTCTGCGGTGTAGCTCAAAATAGGCGCCATCAAGCCAGCTAACACTTGTGTGATTTTTAACAGCACGGTTTGCGCTGCACGTCGGTCATGCGAATTTTCTGCATTGGTATACAGACGGTCTTTCAGAATATCTAAATAGAAGGCCCCCAAATCTTCGGCACAGAAATGCTGCAAGGCTTGCGCCACGCGATGCAACTCATACACGTCGTATGCGCCATGACAGGTGTTGGAAAGCTCGCTCAATAAACCTAGCGCATAACGGTCAATTTCTAATAAGTGTTCATAGGATACGGACTGTGTGCTTGCATCAAAATCAGCCACATTCGCTAATAAGAAGCGTAAGGTATTCCGAATCTTACGATAGCTATCTGCCACACGTTTTAAGATTTCATCAGAAATCGTTAACTCGCCTGAGTAGTCCGTGCTGGCCACCCATAAACGTAGAATATCTGCACCATAGGTATCCATTACTTTTTGCGGCGCGACTACGTTACCTTTAGATTTACTCATTTTGTGACCAGCGCCATCCACCACAAAGCCATGCGTTAGCAATGCGTGATACGGCGCACGGCCATCAATGGCACAACCCGTCAGTAAACTAGATTGGAACCAGCCGCGATGCTGATCTGAACCTTCGAGATATAAATCAGCTGGGAACTGCAATTCGGGGCGACGCTTTAATACCGCAGCATGCGTGGAGCCAGAATCGAACCAGACGTCTAAAGTATCCGTTACTTTTTTGTACTGATCTGCATTCTCTGGCGCGTTGGCGTTTAAGAAAGCGGCGCCATCCAGGCTAAACCAAGCCTCAACCCCTTGCTGCTCAACCTGTAAGCAGGCTTTTTCTAGCAGCGCTGGCGTTTGCGGATGCAATTCGCCTGTTTCTTTATGCACAAATAATGGCATCGGTACGCCCCAGTTACGCTGGCGCGATACACACCAATCCGGACGGTTTTTAATCATCGCCTCTAAGCGTGCGCGTCCCCAACTTGGGAAAAATTCAGTCGCATCCACTGCGTTATTTGCTCTTCTTCGCAACGTGTCTATACCGTGGAACATGCTATATGAATTATTAGGGTCTGTTGGTTCCACCGGCCTATCCATAGACATAAACCATTGGTGTGTGGCCAATTGCATCAACGGCGTTTTATGGCGCCAGCAATGTGGAAAACTGTGATTCAAACGTGCACTGGCCAACAAGGTGCCATTCTCTTGCATCTTGGCCAAAATCACTTTGTTCGCTTCTTGGCGACTTAAGCCACGAATTTCCGCAAACTCGACCAAATCACTGGTAAAGAATTTACCATCGCCACCAATCAATACGCGTGGTTTTTCATTGGGGAAATTGGCACGCATCACCAGCCAGTCGTCGTTACCGTGTGCAGCAGCGGTGTGGACTAAGCCAGTACCGGCTTCAGTCGTCACATGGTCGCCAGTAATGATAGGCACTTGGCGGTTATCGAACGGGTGTTGTAGCAACAAGCCCTTCAAAGTCGCGCCTATGGTGCTTGCCAATACTTGTGTATTCTCTTCGCCATAACGCTTGAGTGTCGCTTCCACTAACTCATGTACCAGTATCAATAAGCCTTTACTCGTCTGCACTAAGTCATATGTCAATTCAGGATGCACACTAACCGCCTGATTCGCCGGCAATGTCCAAGGCGTCGTTGTCCAGATCACTGCAAATGCATCATCTGTCACTTCCACACCAAACGCTTTGCTTAAAGCTGCGGTGTCTGCCACTTTAAACCCCACGTCAATCGCGGGTGAATTCACATCTTCATACTCAACCTCGGCCTCAGCCAAGGCAGAGCCACAATCTACACACCAATGCACGGGCTTGCTGCCTTGATAGAGATAGCCGTTTTGATAGATATTGCCCAAAGCACGCATGATGTCGGCTTCGGTCTTAAAATCCATGGTCAGGTAAGGATGATCCCAATCACCCAACACCCCCAAACGCACGAAATCCTTTTTTTGTCTTTCCACTTGTTCAGCCGCATAAGCACGGCAAAGCTCGCGGAACTTGGCTGGCTCAATATTTTTGCCATGCGCTTTTTCCACCACCAACTCAATGGGTAACCCGTGACAATCCCAGCCTGGTACATAAGGCGCATCAAAACCACTCATGGTTTTGGATTTAACAATGATGTCTTTCAGGATTTTATTGACGGCATGACCAATGTGAATATCACCATTCGCGTACGGCGGGCCATCATGCAGAATGAATTTTTTTGCACCCTTGCGCGCTGTTCTGATTTTTTCATACAGCTTTTTTGCTTGCCACTGCGCCAGCCATGCCGGTTCACGTTTGGCGAGATCGCCGCGCATGGGGAAACTGGTTTCCGGTAAGTTGAGTTTGTATTTGGTATCTTTGTTGTCAGTCATGACTTAATTCTTAACTATATTCTTAACTACGGTTTTTAAAATAATCTTTTGCAGCGCTTGCATCCCGCGCAATTTGTGCCTTGAGTGCATCTAAACTTTCAAACTTCATTTCATCGCGGATTTTATGGAAAAACTGTACATGCACATGGCGATCATACAAATTACCATCAAAATCAAAGACATATACTTCCAACATCAACTTTGGCACACCGCCAATGGTAGGCCGCACACCCAAATTAGCAACGCCATTCAAACCGTCTAATTTTACCGCATAAACCCCGGTTAATGCAGGCCGTTCGTGACGCATATGCACATTGGCCGTGGGGTAGCCCAACTGGCGCCCGAGTTTTGCGCCATGCACCACTTTGCCACTAATGCTGTAAGGCCTGCCCAGTAAAGCTTCAGCACGTATTAAATCACCCGCCGCCAAAGCCTCCCGCACTAGGGTGCTGGACACGCGCTGGCCCGCCACTTGCACTGGTGGAAAATCAACCAATTGAAAGCCGTTATCAATAAAACTTTGTGTAGTGCCCTGACGTTTGGCGCCAAAACAAAAATCGCCGCCCACCAAAATCGTATTGGCATTTAAATCGTGCCGCAAAACATCCTGCATAAACGCTTCTGCAGTAATGGCTGCAAACGCTTGATTAAAGCGGCATACGAACACTTTTTCCACACCTACTTCTTCAAAGCATTCCAGCTTTTCACGCATTGAGGATAAACGCGCAGGCGCATTATGTGGCGTAAAAAACTCGCGTGGATGCGGCTCAAAGGTCATCACGGCAGGTGTGATTTGATACTGACGCGCCGTCTCTACCAATTTAGCCAATAACGCCTGATGCCCCAAATGCAAACCATCAAAGTTACCAATGGCCAATGCCAATGGTGCTGGATGCGTGGTAGGTGAATGTCTGAATACTTGCAAAATGAATGGCCTGAGATTAAGTCCGTAGTATTAGGTTAAGTCCGTAGTGTTAAGTCCATGTGTTAAGTCCATAAGCTAATGGAGCGCTCTGCGCGAAAAATCTTTGGGGCGGAAACCCAAGATAAATAACACCGCAAAATAGACACCCATGCCCAACACAACTAATAAGGACAAATGCATTAACCGTTTCATGACACTGAACTCTAGCCAAGTCGCAGCATCACCCATTGCAACATGTAATACTGTGCCCATCACTGCCAAAGCAAAAGCAAGTTTGAATAAAAACACCCACCAGCCAGCTTGGGGCTGATATAACTTTGATTTGCGCAAATGGTAATATAGCAATGCAGCGTTTGCGCAGGCACCCAAGCCAAGCGCAAGGGCCAAACCTGCATGATTCAAATGCAACACATAGACAAATATCACATTCATGACTTGTGTTAATACCAAAGTAAAAATAGCCACTTTGACGGGTGTTTTAATATTTTGCCGTGCATAAAAACCAGGCGCTAAAATCTTGACTAGAATCATCCCCAGTAAACCAACACTATAGGCAATCAATGCTTGCTGTGTCATGGCAACGTCTGTTGGCGTAAATTTACCGTAATAAAATAACGTGCAGACCAGTGGCGTTGCCAGTATTGCAAGTGCAACTGCAGCTGGCGCCGCCAAAATAAAAGTGAGCCGCAGACCCCAATCCAATAGCTGGCCATACTCACTTTCGTTTTTGCTGGCATAGGCTTTAGATAAACTAGGCAATAAAATGGTACCCAACGCAACGCCCAACACCCCTGTCGGGAACTCCATCAGACGATCTGCATAATACAGCCAGCTCACACTGCCCGTGGCCAAGAACGAAGCAAAAATGGTATTTAAAATCAATGAGATTTGCGCCACAGACACGCCTAACAACGCAGGTCCCATCAGTTTCAATATGCGCCAGACACCCTCATCGTCTCGCTTAAAGTCCAAGCGGGGTAATAAGCCAATTTGTTTTAAAAATGGGATTTGAAATATCAGTTGTAAAAAGCCACCCACAAACACGGCCCATGCCAATGCTTTGATGGGTTCTGCAAAGTAATCGGCAAAGAACAATACCGCCGCAATCATAGATACATTGAGCCATACTGGTGTAAATGCGGGGATACCAAATTTATTGTAGGTATTCAGCACGCCACCCGCCATCGAGACCAGCGAGATAAAAAAGATATAAGGGAAGGTAATTCTCAACAGCTCAATCGTCAGTTGCATTTTGACTGGGTTGGCTTGAAAACCAGGCGCAATCAATGTCACGATAAACGGTGCGGCTAACATACCCAGCAACGTCACCACCACCAAAATCAGACCTAGCCAAGTGGCCACCCGATTGATAAGTGCATGCGTTTCATCAAACCCCCGCTGCGTTTTATATTCCCCCAAAATAGGCACAAAAGCCTGACTGAATGCGCCCTCTGCTGAAATACGCCGCAATAGATTGGGAATTTTAAACGCTACAATAAACGCATCGCTCAGCATGCTCGCACCAAAAGCACGCGCAATCAGCGTGTCACGCACAAAGCCTAAAATGCGCGAGACAAACGTCATACTCCCTACTTTGGCGAGGACTTTGAGCAAGTTCATGAAGAGATGGAATGGATAATTATTTTAATGGCGAGATTTTATCATGCTAGGCTTTGTTGCTGCATGCAGAAACATAATTAAACCTTGCAAAACAAACACAAAAACATTATTATGCACGGTTTCGTATTTATACCCTTACAGCATTAGGATAATCAAACATGGCAAATACCGCACAAGCACGCAAACGCGCGCGCCAGTCCGTAAAAGTGAATGCGCACAACGCAGCGTTGCGTTCTACTTTGCGTACTGCAATTAAAAAAGTGATTAAAGCGATTGAAACAGGTGATAAAGCTGCTGCAGTAGCTTCATACCAAGAGAATGTTGGCATCATTGATCGCATTGCCGATAAAAAAATCATTCATAAAAATAAAGCTGCTCGTCATAAGAGCCGTTTAACTGCTGCAATCAAAGCATTAGCCGGTGACGCATCTGTGACTTTGGCTTCTGTTAAAAAAGCGGTAGCGCCTAAAGCTGCCGCAAAACCAGCTAAAGCGGCGGCTAAGCCAAAAGCTGAAGCAAAACCAAAAGCCGCTGCTAAACCAAAAAAAGCAAAAGCTGAGTAATGTAGCACTGGGATTAAACAACCAGACTCAAAAAAGCCGAACAAATGTTCGGCTTTTTTATTATGCTCAATTAAGCGTTCGATATTCGAGCCAATGAGAAGAATCAGCTCACTTAATATTAATCAGCGGCACAGAGCCACCGGTGACTTGTGGCAACTGCCCGTTCCACTTCTCCAACGCTAACCTTTGATTTTCAATTTCACGCAGTTTCAGCAAGCCTGGTGTGATCTCTTGTTTTTGCAATCTTAACGATTCCGCCTCTGCTTTTGCAGATGCAATCTTTTGCTCAGCTTCAACTTTGATGCGCTCTAAATCGCGCTCAGCTTTTAATTTCAGCTGATCCGCCGTGGTCTTGCCTTCAATCGCCTGATTAAAACTTTCTGAGAAGCGGAAATTCACGATACTGAACTCATCAATCGCAATGCCGTGTCGCAATAGTCGATCTTTCATAAATTGACTGATTTGGTCACGCACCTCTGGACGTTTACTGATAAGTTCTTCCGCTGTATATTTTGCGGTGGTGGCTTTAAAGGCTTCTTGCACTGCTGGCACAATAATGCGGTCGCCTACAGAATTTAAATCGCCTACCAATTGGAACGTCTCAGCCACACGAGTAGGAATCAAATGGTAATTCAATGCGATTTTGGTGTGCACTTGTTGTAAATCGCGTGAAGCTGCATCACCATCACCTTCCGCCTTTTGAATCTGTACATTAATCTCGCGCACTTGCTGCACGATAGGAATGCGGAAGTGCAGTCCTTCCTCTAGTACTGTCTGATTCACTTTACCAAAGGTCGTAATCACGCCGCGATGCCCGGCATTAATCACAACAAAAGGATTCAACCAAGACAGCAACACTAACACCACTATCGCCAGCACAACATATTTAATGACATTCGGAAATGCGCTTACTTGAAGATTCGGACTGATGATTGCCATTGTTGCCCCCTGTTAGAATGTGTTAAACCCCGATATGTAATGCGCCACGTGCAATCCTTGCCACGTTCAATACTGCTTCTTTGTCTTTGCCAATCACCGTAAAATGCCCCATTTTTCTAGCCTTACGCGGCTCATGTTTGCCATATAGATGTAATTTTAGGTTGGGGTGTGCAAACGCTTTATGCCAATCTGGATTTTTACCATCCACCCAGCTATCCCCTAGAATATTGACCATGACAGCCTCACTATGCAGATGCGCATCACCCAACGGCAAACCGGCTGTTACACGTACTTGCTGTTCAAACTGATTGGTCACACAAGCATCAATGGTGTAATGCCCAGAATTATGCGGACGCGGCGCAATCTCATTGACCAGCAACTGTGTGCCCACCACAAAAAACTCTACGCCTAGCACGCCCACATAATTTAGCTCTTTGGCCAGTTTTTTGGCTAACTCTTGCGCATTCGCTTTAATCACTTCGGAGCAACGCGCAGGCACAATACTCACATCTAAAATACCATTTAAATGGCTATTTTCAGCGGTTGGGAAAGCAGCGATATTGCCATGCACATCGCGCGCCAGCACTACAGATACTTCCAAATCCAGCGGCAGCATATGTTCCAATACACATACCTCCTGCTTAAATGAGGCAAATGCAGCTAATGCTTCTGCTTGATTTTTGACACGCGCTTGGCCTTTGCCATCGTAGCCAAAGCGCGCGACTTTCAATATCGCAGGGTAGATCGCATCACCATCGGCCGGCAAGTCAGCTACCTGTTGGATGACCACAAACGGCGCTACGGGCAAACCCGCATCACGGATAAAGTTTTTTTCCAGCACGCGGTTTTGTGCGATCGCCACAGATTGTGCGCTTGGGTGCACGGTGGTTGCTTGCGTTAACTGCTCTAGTGTAGTCGCTGGTACATTTTCAAACTCTGTAGTCACCGCCTGGCAAGTGTCAGCCATTTGCTTAAGCGCATGAACATCATCATAATTCGCACACAAATGCACATCGGCAATGTTGCCTGCCGGACTATTTTGATCTGGATCCAGCACGGTCACTTGGTAGCCCATCTCGTGTGCTGCAATCACAAAAAAGCGGCCCAACTGACCGCCACCTAACATACCCAACATAGCCGGTGGGTTAATCACGCCTGTTTTTTTAACTTCTACTGACTTCATGGTTGATCATTTAACTCCATTGCATGTACTTTTTCTGATTGCTTTGCTCTAAATTGCGCCAATTTACTGGCCAATGTCGCGTCATGATTGGCCAACATAGAAATCGCAAATAAGCCTGCGTTGGCTGCACCTGCGTCACCAATCGCAAAAGTTGCAACCGGAATGCCTTTTGGCATTTGTACAATAGAGAGTAAAGAATCCTGCCCTTGTAAATGTTTGGATGGTACGGGTACGCCTAACACGGGTAAAGTCGTTTTGGCTGCAACCATTCCTGGCAAGTGCGCAGCACCACCAGCACCAGCAATAATCACCTGATAGCCCAAACCGGCTGCATTTTCTGCAAAAGTAAACATCAAGTCTGGTGTGCGATGTGCAGATACGACCTTGGCCACATACGGCACCCCAAAATCAGCCAACATTTGCGCAGCATTTTTCATCACTGGCCAATCGCTGTCTGAGCCCATAATGATGGCTACTAATGCTTGTTTATTATCCATATTGTTCCTTAATCAGGAGGCTTTCATGCTTTATCGAAATCAATCAAAAGTTTATTCTTGCTAAAGTACGACTAAGTTATCACGATGAATGAGTTCAGATTCTTCTACATAGCCCAAAATCTGTTCAATCTCATGGCTTGGTTTGCGCTTGATGCGCGCTACTTCTTGTGAATTATAATTCACGATCCCGCGGGCCAGCTCTACACCATCACCGTTCACACAAGCCACCACATCACCGCGCTCAAACGTACCCTGTACATCTACAACGCCAATGGCTAGCAAGCTCTTACCTTCTTTAGTCAGCACAGTTGCAGCACCAGCATCTAATATCAACTTACCGCCTAAACGCAGATGATCAGCCAACCATTGTTTTTTAGCTACAATCTTCATCTGCCCAGCTTCCAGATGTGTACCAATAGCCTCCCCAGCACTCAAACGCACCAGCACATTAGGCTCTCTACCAGAGGCAATGACGGTATGTGCACCGCTATTTGCTGCACGTTTAGCGGCCAGTATCTTGGTGAGCATGCCACCGGTACCGACACTACTGCCTGCACCGCCCGCCATTTGCTCTAACAGTGGATTGCCCGCCATTTCAAAATTGACAAACATTGCATTACTGTCTTTACGTGGATCAGCAGAATACAGCCCTTGTTGATCGGTCAATATTACCAGCGCATCAGCCTCGATTAAGTTGGCAACCAACGCCCCTAAGGTATCGTTATCACCGAAACGAATTTCCTCAGTCACGACCGTGTCATTTTCATTAATAATCGGAATCACTTTTAGCGCTAGCAGCGTTTTAAGCGTACTACGCGCATTTAAATAACGTTTGCGATCACTTAAATCCTCGTGCGTGAGCAAGATTTGCGCAGTATGCAGACCATGTTGTGCAAAGCAGCTCTCGTACATTTGCACCAAGCCCATTTGGCCGACTGCCGCCGCAGCTTGCAGCTCATTCACTTCTACTGGGCGCTTTTTCCAACCAAGCCTTTGCATCCCTTCTGCAACCGCGCCGCTAGACACCAACACCACATGCTTACCCTGCTTGACCAATAGGCTAATTTGCTCAGCCCAAGCAGCAATTGCATTGCGATCCAAACCCTCACCATTATTGGTGACAAGGCTAGACCCCACTTTTACAATCAGTGTTTTGCTATTCTGAAGTAACGATACTTTGGATACTTGCATTGCTTTTGATTTCTTCGTCTTGTTCTAGTTGTTGTACGCGTACTTGCTCCAAGTGTTCCATGATGGCATAAGTGAGCTCTTTACAACCGACACCACTAATGGCGGAAATCGAAAACACGCGACCTTCCCAGCCATAGGCTTTTACAAAATCGGCAACCACCTGTTTTGCGTCTGGCACCATGTCTATTTTGTTTAACACCAACCAGCGAGGCTTGTTATACAAGTCTTCGTCGTATTTTTTCAGCTCATTGACAATGGCTTTAGCCTCATCAACTGGACTGACCGCATCATCAAATGGTGCAATATCTACCAAATGCAACAATAATGACGTACGCGCTAAGTGGCGCAGAAACTGGTGCCCCAAGCCTGCGCCCTCAGCAGCGCCTTCAATCAATCCAGGCACATCCGCAATCACAAAACTACGGTTTGCATCCACGCGTACCACACCCAAGTTAGGGTGCAAGGTCGTAAATGGGTAATCAGCCACTTTAGGCTTTGCAGCAGAGACTGAACGAATAAACGTCGATTTACCTGCATTCGGCATACCTAACAAGCCCACATCCGCCAATACTTTAAGCTCTAAATACAGTTCAAATGATTCGCCCGGTTCGCCTTTGGTACATTGACGTGGCGAACGGTTAATACTGGATTTGAAGTGGACGTTACCCAAGCCGTTGGCACCACCTTTGGCCAGCAGCACTTCTTGTCCATGCACATTTAAATCTACAAACATATTGCCAGTGGCTTTGTCAGATATGACCGTACCGACTGGCACACGTAAAATCGTATCCTCACCCTTGGCGCCATAGCACTCTGCACCACGACCATTCTCACCGCGCTGTGCACGGAAAGTACGTGTGTAACGATAATCTACAAGTGTATTGATGTTGCGGTCAGCAACCACATAAATAGAGCCGCCTTTACCACCATCGCCTCCGTTGGGGCCACCCATCGGCTCGTATTTCTCACGGCGAAACGTTGCAACACCGTTACCGCCGTCCCCAGCGTAGACTTTAATGGTTGCTTCGTCGATAAATTTCATAATTAGAGTGTACCAAATAAAAAAGCCTCATCAAACGATGAGGCTTTGCAAAATCAAACAAACTTAAACTGCAACGATACTAACAGTATGGCGTTTTAACGCGCCTTTTACTGCAAAAGTGACTTTACCGTCGATTTTTGCGAAAAGTGTATGGTCTTTACCCATGCCTACGTTTTCACCGGCATGCATTCTTGTACCGCGCTGACGCACGATAATGCTACCTGCAGAAACTACTGTTTCACCAAATGCTTTAACGCCTAAACGTTTAGCTTGTGAGTCGCGACCGTTACGTGAACTACCGCCTGCTTTTTTGTGTGCCATGTCGAGTCCTTATTTCTAAACTGCTTATTTAGCAGCAATCGTATCAATTTGAATTTCTGTAAAACTTTGGCGATGGCCTTGTGTTTTACGATAATGTTTACGACGGCGGAATTTGAAAATCATCACTTTATCAGCACGGCCGTGTGAAACTACTGTTGCGTTTACTTTCGCGCCAGCAACTAACGGAGCACCAATGGTGGTTTTTTCGCCATCGGCAATCAACAACACTTTGTCGATGACTACTTTGCTACCCACGTCACCCACTAATTTTTCAACTTTTAGCTTGTCACCAGCAGCCACTTTGTATTGCTTGCCGCCTGTTTTAATTACTGCGTACATAATAAAGCCTTAAACATCATCTTTTAGAGAACTGGGCATTATACGCAATTCACTACAGAATGCAAATCTCAATTGCATTTTTAGCACATTATTTTACGGCTTGTTTGCTGACATCTACAGTTTGACACTCTAGCATTTAAAGGTAGAATTATTGGCATGTCTATCAGCACTCAAGTTGTCAGCAAACAATATCGTCAGGCCCTATGGCTACTGGCCGTTTCCACTCGCGACAACTGCTGTTTTTCTTAGTATTTTAAACAAGCAACCGCGAGCCTCTCCGCGGTTGGTGAACACAAGACCTCTGCAGAGATGGCCCGCAAAAGAAAGGGCTACATGCACAACAACACCATCACGTCAAAAAATAATCAGGCACTCATAGGCGCTTCCTTCGTACTCATCTCGGCAATTGCATTTTCTGCCAAAGCAATTTTTATCAAACTGGCTTACCAATATCCCGTAGACGCCGTCACCTTGCTCGCATTAAGAATGTTACTTGCGACACCATTTTTTATAGTGATGGCAGTGATTGCAACTAAAAACAATACCTCCTCCTCACGCTTGAGCATGAATGACTGGGGTTCCCTGTTTGTATTGGGCTTAGGCGGAATGTACTTATCATCCCTGTTCGATTTCATTGGCTTAAGCTACGTATCCGCTGGCACAGAGCGCACCATCCTTTTCCTTTATCCCACATTTGTCGTCATCATTACTGCGCTACTGGCGAAGAAACCCATAGGTAAACGCGAAATATTGGCGCTAGCGCTAAGCTACGCTGGAATCATCTTGATTGCTATGCATGACATTTCATTTAGCAGTACCAGCGCCACCCTGCTAGGGGCTGGGTTTATATTACTCAGTGCATTGACATACGCCTGCTACTTGGTAGGAAGTAGCAACATGCTTCATAAGATTGGCACGCAGCGATTTACCGCATATACGATGATTATTGCTTGCACTGCCTGTGTCACCCACTTTGCCCTCACACATTCGGTGGCCTCGTTAAAACTGCCTATGGGTGTATATCAATTGGGGCTGGGAATGGCAATTGTGTCCACAATACTTCCAGTAATCTTGCTCAATGCTGGCATACGGAGAGTAGGCAGCAGCAAAGCATCGCTCATTGGTAGTATAGGACCGGTTTCCACCATATTACTGGCTGCTATATTTCTTGGTGAGCCCGTGACTTTCAATCAGATAATTGGCACTGCTTTAGTATTGGCTGGAGTTCTGTCTATCACGCTACCAACCGAACAGCAGGAGAGTTAACGCCAGACTAGGTAGAAATGAAAAACGGGTTCCATTACTGGAACCCGTTTAAATTTTGGTAGGGTGTGAAGAAGGTAACTCATAACAAATATACTAACCATCCACCACTTCCACCATTAAACCATCCCTCAACTTAATTATAATGCATCCGGTTTAAACTGATAACTCAACGTAAAAAAGGCTGATCTCGGTGCACCTGTCCCCAAAAAACTGGTGCCTTGCCACTCGCTGCTGTTATAGTTAAAACCACTTGGTCCGATAGCGCCATTCACACCAGGGGAAAATGCGTTCAATCCCAATCGACCGGCAGATGCATATTCCTTATCAAACAAATTATTGATTTGCATACCCAAGGTCCATTCTGGGGATAGCTGGTAGCTGGATTGTAAATTAAACACGGTGTAACCCGCAGTCTTGCCATCTCGCCAATTTGCACGTGGGATATCACAAACAGTTGAGATAAAGTTGCCGGGGCCTGGATTATTAGGATCAGGGATGATGCAATCTGTCCGGATGGTGCTAGCAGGACCCGCACGGTGCTTGTTGTTCTCATTACCCCGTATAAAGGCTTCGGAGTGCACCACAGCGTTTAGCCCTATATGCCATTTATTTGTCAGCTCGTAGCCAAAGTTAAAGTTAAGGTTATGTAATGGCACCCCTGGCATACGGCTACCTTTATTCACTCTGATTTTACCAAAGTTATTAACTTTCACCTCTTTGCCATCTATTACGTAAGTACCAGACTGTGTATTGTCGCTATAGGCTGTACTGTTGTAGGGGCTAAGCATGTCAAAACTTGATTGAAATGTAGCATCGGTCAAGGCGTAGTTCACCCCAAAGCTGGCGTTACCCCATTTCCCTTTCACGCCCATTTCCAAGCCTTGGCGCTTAGTGTCTCCAATGTTTTGAAAAAAACTACGACTAGCAGCAATACTGACAAAGTAGATATCATCGGTTAAATCGGTACGGTAAATACTGGTGTTCCACTCGATATTGGGGCCCCAAGTGCCACGTGCACCAAACTCCATACTCGTAGACCTTACTTGTTTTAAATGCGGGTCTCCAGACATAGTGGTAGGCAAATTACAAGTGCGCCTGTCGGCTATAGAACGCTCTTGATAAATCACTGGACTTGTTCCTGGTAGGGGTACCAACGTAGCATCGTATGCACAGCCCAACTCAATATTGGTGGGTGTTCTGGCCCCACGGCTCCAATTGCCATATAGATTCAGATCCTCACGCGCTTGCCAAGTCGCCCCAAACGACGGATTGAACGAGCGGTACTTAAACTTTTCAGTAGGCGTTGTTTCTAATTGCGCTAAATTAGAAAATGGAGCATTGGGATCAAAGGGATAAATTCCACTGTCTATACCTGTTGGGCAGAATGTCCCATCGACCAAACCATCGCCGTCATTGTCCACTCCTCGACATAAGGCTAAAGGGTTAATTTCGTTACGTAGACTACCTAAAGATGCCTCAAGAAACTTAGAGATACTATTCACATCCAGGCTGTTTTTTACGTTAGTCCAGTTAAAGCGTGCCGCGGCCGTAACACTTAAGGTTTCAATCGGCTTCCAAGTTTCGCTGGCGTAGATGCTCTTGGTGATAGAGTCACCACTAAAATCATTTAAACGTAAAGCATGTGCTGCATCTCTGGCATAAAATTCATAGCCCAATTCATTAGGAGCCTCGTAGCCATTGCGTTTTGCATCTAACATCCCCAAGTATTGGCCACTGGTATAGCCGGCATCGGCCATATCAACAGAAGTGCCTAACATAAACTTGTGCTTATCCAAATTCCAGTTGAACTGCACCGCCGCACCTTTGCCCAGTTGATCTACTTCGGTTTCACTGATAATGGCGGTGGGTGTACCGTCTATGACACCCGTACCGGTACCTAGACCGGTCTGGGAATCCATGCCTCCATAGGCACCATCCCTGTTTATCTGATATCCGTTTGCATCATATGCACAAACACCCAACAGCGTTCCATCACAGCCTCCAACATACACATCAGGGTCACGTAAAGCCAAATTAACCGGGTCAAGGATAATCAACCGATTAAAAAAGCCGTTGTCATCCACATAGCTGTTATCGATATCAAATCCCTGAAACTCTGCATACGCAGCTAAGTAATATTTAGCAATGACAGGTCCGCCAAACTCATTGGTCCCAGCAAAAGTACCACCGCCTTGACCTGCACTTGCCACACCTGCATTTGCAGCCTGATTTTGAAAATAATTGAGCGCAAACTGGTAAAACGCGGTAGGCAATGGGTTATTAAATTGCCCCAATCCCAATATAGTTGCTGGCGTCGTAAAGTTATAGATCACGTTGTTATCGATCATCCTTGGGTCAGCGGTCCACCTTGGCACGTCAGGACCAGCTAACCCATCATTACGCGGAATAGTGGCCTGCCCCACCCCTGCAACAGGTGTGTCAAAGTTAGTACCAATTGCAAGGTTGTTGACATCAAATGCAGCATTGGGGATAAAGTTGCCAGACCCATCATCTACTTGCGCTGGATTGCCATTAATATCTAATGCAAAGCCATTGGCATCCGCAGCAACATTCAGCGCATAGGTGTTGTAGTCGGGTAGCCCATCGTTATTGATATCTGAATACCCATATAGCACTTGCCGACCTTGAGCATTCGGCGTGTAGTAGCCAGAAAAATTTTCGTTCACATCCGTCGTTTTTGTTTTGCGCTTACTCTTGCGGTTATAAATCTGGCCAGTGATATTGAATGTGTCGGTTACATCCCAAACACCACTCAACTGAAACTGCAGAAGATCATTCTTGCTCTTGTCTGGCGAGGTATATACTTGCTTAGAGCTTTGATCCACCATTTGCTCTGGCAGCAAGCCATTACCTGTTAGCTTATTGCCTGCATACAACATGGAAAGCCCCATGCGTGCCCGTTCATTTTGCCATTCTGCCTTTCCGAATAGTTGATTGACCTTACTAGGTGAGTTGTCTCGCCAACCATCTTCCATAAAGAAATTGCCTGAGACAAAGCCTGCAATCACACCGTTATTACCACCTGCAGATAGTTGCAATTGCTTACGACCAAATGATCCGGTCAGTACTTCAGCATCTAATGATTGACCATCAAAACCACTCTTAGTACGCATAGCCAAGGCTCCACCTAACGTGCCTAAGCCAAAGATTGGATTAGAGCCAGGAAAGATATCCAGACCACTTAACGCATTGAGCGGCAACATGTCCCAGTTCACCACATCACCAAATGGTTCATTCACACGAATCCCATCTAAAAACACCGAGATACCTTGTGCTGTACCTAGCTGAGGTGATGCGGTGAAACCACGATATTGCAGATCCATCTGAAAAGGATTACTTTGATAATCATTCACCGTCACCGATTGCAGCTTGCTGTTCATCAAATCGGTTAAGCTAAGCGCATGCGACTCTTTAATTTCTTTGGCAGTAATACTTTGCACATTGCCTGGAATTTCCTCTTTGGTGAGACCTAAGCCTGGCATTGGCCCAATGTCATAAGAGCGTTTAGCACGGACACTGATTTGATCAAGCTGAAGTGTTTTATCTGCAGTATCTGCTACTTGCTGAATATAAATAGTGGTTTCGTTGAGTTTTGCCTCTAGCCCAGAGTTACCCAGTAGCTTTTGCAGCGCCTCTTTTCTAGTCATGACTCCCTTGATGGCTGGTGCATTTTTACCAGAGGTCAAAGCGTCATTAAACGTGATATTCACCCCCATGGTGGCACTCAATACTTTGAGCGCTGAGGCTAAGGGCTGACTAGGTTGATTAACCGTAACCGGTAAATTTAATATCGCTTGAGACTCGCTGGGGAGTTTTGTATTTAGCGTTGCGGCATTTGCGATAGAGAGCGTAAAACCAGCAGTGCTAATACTGGCGATAGCTACGATTGCACGCACAGTTGGGCGAGTAGATTTCAAGGAATTGCCTTTCAGAAAAATCGGTTCTTATTGGCTTGATGTTTGAAAATGCAAAACCCTGATATTGGTATCAAAAAATTTTAAATATTATTCCTTTGCTTGAATAACGCGTTGCGTTGCAGCATTCACCACTTTAACGTTGGCAATTTTTGGGAGCGTATCTATAAACACTTCCATATCTTTAACTTCTATAATTGCACTGATCTTTTCATGGGGCGTGCCTTGCGCAATGACCTTCGTTGCGCGATATCGAGAGAGCACTTCTGCAATCTCATATATATCTGATTGATTAAACACAATTAAGCCATCTACAAATTTAAAATAATCATTTGCTTGTGTATTCTTACGCTGAATAGGTTGATGTTTTGGTACCTCGGCAACCTGCCCATTGCCAAGCAAAACCGTGCTTAGCGAATCTTTAGATTCCACGCGCACTTGACCATGATCCACGCTGACGCGCACAAAGTTATCTAGTTTGTTTACAGCAAAACGAGTGCCCAGCACTGTTATTTTGGCCGTATCCGTTTCAACAATAAATGGTCGCTGAGTATCTTTTGTTACCTCAAAGATGGCTTCTCCTTGATTTAACTGCACATGGCGTTGATGGCGATAATAGGCTACATCCATACTGCTGGTCGCATTAAGGGTTACCTGTGTTCCATCCTCAAAAGTTTTGGTGGTAAGTTGCGATGCAGTGGTTTGTGCTGCAAGCTGCAGAGTGGGAGAAGTTTGCCATTCTTTATATTGCTGCTGACCGACCAGCCCCCCCACAAGCATCACTAAACAAGTACTGAGTACGGCTGCCGCATTTTTGACTTTTTTTACGCGTTTATCTTTACCAATAAAATGGGCCACCTCTTTAGCATGCACCATTGCCTTTAGTTCTGCAATTGAGTCTATATCATCCCAACTTTGGCTGAAGCTTGCGTACTCTTGTTGATGCAACGGACTTTGTAGCAGCCAAGCTTCAAACTGCGTGCGCTCGGGGGCATCTGGCTCTGCCTCTTGCATACGAATAAACCAACGCGCAGCTGTTGTTCTTAATTTAGTTTGCTTACTCATCAGCTAAGCAATTGCTCTCTAGCAGAGCGAATATCCAATAAAGCACGAATAAGATGACGCTCTACCATATTCAAACTGATACCAAGATTGACTGCAATCTGCTTTTGACTGAGACCTTCGATTTTAAAAAGAATAAATGCTTCACGACAGCGCGGTGGAAGATCTTGAATAATTTGGTTTAACAACATGAGTCGCTGTTTTATATCCGCCAAGTGCTCTGGAGATGGAACACTCGCCTCTTCAAACTCGATAGAATCTAAATAATTTTGTGAGCGTGTGTCTTTACGGTACTTTTCAACCACCAAATGCTGAACGATTGTGCGTAAGTATGCGTGCGGCTCTTGCAATCGGCTAGGGTTGCTGGATAAAGCAAAACACAAAAAACCGTCATGTAGTATATCTTTTGCATGATGCTTGCATTGCGTTTTTCTGGCGATACTGGGCAATAGCGTTTTATATGCCCATAGCAAATCCACACCGCACCAATATAACTTGTTATCCATACTTGAATAACTGCAATTAAAGTGCCAACCCTAGATGCGTATAATCACTTGATTTTTATACATCCACTATTTTCAATTGGCTGACTTTAGCCAAGGCTGGTTTATTTCAGCCATTTATTGGCTATTGACTGACTTTTTGGCCATTTATATATACAGCTAGATTCAAAAGCTTGCGAACTACAATCAAGTAGCATTCATCAGAAATGAAAAACGGGTTCCATTACTGGAACCCGTTTAAATTTTGGTAGGGTGTGCGGGGATCGAACCCACGACAAACGGATTAAAAGTCCGCTGCTCTACCAGCTGAGCTAACACCCCATTTTGGTACTTTGCTTTTGAGTTGTTGCCCAAAAATGCAAGACCGCGATTATGCGTTAAAGAGGCTATCTGGTCAATGGCTGTTTTCGCTTTTTGTCACATTTTCTGTGTAAATCGTATATTTTTTAATATTTGCAGAAATTCGCACGCGCTAGAAATGGCATTAGCGCATCCCCGGGAACTTGCCGCCCATCAATCCGCCCATGCCACGCATCATTTTTGCCATGCCACCTTTGCTGAACATCTTCATCATTTTTTGCGTTTCTTCAAACTGGTTCAACAAACGGTTCACTTCTTGCACTTGCACACCGCTACCGGCTGCAATGCGCTTTTTGCGCGTGGCCTTAATCAGCTCCGGCTTGCGACGCTCCAACGGCGTCATGCTATTAATAATACCTTCTATACGACGCAAAGACTTATCCGCATCTTCGTTATTCACTTTTTGTGCCATGCCTGCTAATTGCGCTGGCATCTTATCCATCAACGCACCCATGCCGCCCATCTTACGCATTTGCATCATCTGACTTTTAAAGTCTTCTAAATCAAACTTACTGCCGGACTTAATCTTATCGGCGACTTTTTGCGCCTCGGCCATGTCCACATTTTTGTGTGCTTGCTCAATTAGCCCAAGCACATCACCCATACCCAAGATACGCCCCGCCATACGTTCGGGATGGAATGGCTCTAGCCCATCGACCTTTTCACTGACGCCAATAAACTTAATCGGCTTGCCCGTCACATGACGTACGGACAATGCAGCACCACCGCGTGCATCACCATCCAACTTGGTCAGCACCACTCCGGTCAACGGTAAGGTTTCGCCAAAGGCTTTGGCAGTGTTGATGGCGTCTTGTCCCTGCATCGCATCGACCACAAACAAAGTCTCTGTTGGGTTCAGTTGTGAATGTAAGGCTTTGATTTCCGCCATCATGACTTCATCAATACCCAATCGGCCCGCCGTATCAAAGATCACCACTTCGTAGTAGTTCTTTTTGGCGTACTCTAGTGTCTGCGCTGCAATCTCACTCGGTTTCTGCTGCGCATTGCTGTCAAAGCAATCTACTTCCAATTGTTTGGCAAGCGTTTGCAGTTGGGTGATGGCTGCGGGACGATACACGTCGGCACTGGCCAGCAACACTTTCTTTTTCTGCTCTTTCAGCAATTTAGCCAGTTTGGCAGATGTAGTGGTTTTACCGGAGCCCTGTAAGCCCGCCATTAAAATAACCACCGGCGGCACCGCAGATAAATTGAGCGGCGTATTGGCTTTACCCATCAACTCGGTCAGCTCTTCGTTCACCACCTCAATCACCGCTTGACCAGGTGTCAAGCTTTGCAATACCTCACGCCCTTGCGCACGCGCTTTCACTTTGGCAACAAAATCTTTCACCACGGGCAACGCGACGTCTGCCTCTAACAAGGCCATGCGTACTTCGCGCATCGCATCCGCGATATTTTCTTCGGTTAAGCGCGCTTGACCACGCAGGTTTTTAATCACACCCTGCAGACGACCCGTTAAGTTTTCTAACATATCTATAGTTACCTTATTGAAGAGCAGTAATTTTACATCATGCTATGCGTTTATCGCGACTTTTGCCATAATTGCACCATGCATCAATACATTCCTTATCTTGTCGTCGCATTCATTTATATTGCCGTAGCGGCTGATTTTTGGCGTTCTGCTAAATCCAGTTTAGATACAGACGCCAGCGCCAGTTCACACAGCCTACATAGCGCCATGATTGCGCTGGGGTTGATGCTGCATGGTTACTTGTTGTACCGCGATATATTTGCAGTAGGTGGGTTCAACCTAGGGTTTTATTACGCACTCTCTGCCATTCTTTGGCTCACGGTGCTGATTTACTGGATAGCAGATTTGAAACATGCGCTGCATAGCCTACAGGCTTTTGTGTTACCGCCAGCAGCAATATTTGTATTGTTACCCGCATTTGCTATCGAAAACTATTACCTACCGACTGCAGAAGCGAATTTATTTATGGCGCACATTGCGATTGCCATCCTCGCCTATAGCTTATTTACGTTTGCGGCGCTGCATGCATTACTCATGACCATTGCAGAACGCACCTTGCACAAACAACCCACACTGATCAAACTCCCCAGCTTTCCACCGCTCATTGTGATGGATAGTCTGCTGTTTAAAGTCATTAAGTTGGGCTTTGTATTGCTTACTATTACGCTCATCAGTGGCATGCTGTTTTCAGAGCAAGTGTTTGGTAAACCGCTGCAATGGAATCACAAAACCATCTTCTCGATTGCCTCTTGGTTAATTTACGCTTGGCTACTCTATGGGCGTTACCGTTATGGATGGCGCGGAAAGACCGCTATACGCTGGACGCTATTTGGCTTTGTACTCTTGCTATTGGCTTACGTCGGCAGCCGTTTCGTACTCCACATATTGCTCGGAAGATAAGCTAAACCGGCGGCCAATTGGTTGGATCGTATGGCCTGACATCATAATCTTTATTATGCTCATCGTCTCGTCGGTGCACCACATTGCCAGCCCCCTTGCGCTGCTTGATTGAAGCATGTGCTTCGATTTGGCTCGCCAGTCTAAATTGACGGATGTATTTCGCCAGATTATGGAGCTCTTGGTGTGCAGGCGCTTTAAAATTAGGCTGTAGTTTTGTATTGTAGTTTGGGGCAAATAGCGCGGGAGAGCCAATCAGCAAAGGCGCTTGGGTCAACTGTGTGGCCATCCATTCCAATGCAATGTCTGACAAACCTTTTTCTGTATACCCACCACCCACATCGGCATGCCCGCCGATAAATACACGTTGCAACACATTACCACCCGCATTCCAAAGCGTAGGTTTGAATAGCTCGCGCTTTTCGTCTAACGCAATCGCATGCAAACCTAATCGCACTTTTTTACTGAGTACTTCATCTGCAAACCTAAAGGCATCGACCAATTCTTTATTCTGTATATTGAATTTGGGTATTCCCATCGCGCCAACCGTATCCCAGACAGCCACACTGGCAATGTGATCCACCGCAATAAAATCATCGGATGAAAGATGCGGGTTAAATACACTCTTTACCAAAGACCATAAGCCTTTGTTCAATACGGCTGTCATCAAATCAGCCAATAAATCCTCATCTTTGACTTTGACCGTATTGCGATAATAAAACCAAGCATCTGTGGCGGCTTGATACGATTCTTGGCTACCGCTTTTGAATGATGTTTTGAGTAAGCCTTGTGTGGCGATCATGCCTGCAAGTGCCCGTGCAGTATAGGCGCCACGGCTAAAGCCAATGATAAAAATATGATCGCCCGGTTGATAGTTTCTGGAGATATATGTGTAGCCGCGCACAATGCGCTGCACGACACCGGCGCCGAATGCGCCGCTGAATAGCTTTTTGATAATATTGGCTGAATTACCAACGCCGTTGATGTATTTGGCAACCTGCAACGTGCTACCGTCTGCAGCCTTCAGCACTTTCTCGCCTTCGACAATCTCTGGCGGATCACCCCGTAAAAACTCACTCCCCCCGACAATGTCACCCGCCAATAACTGATAGAGCTTTAATACATTGGTGGCATCATCATTCTTTGCATCTTGGCCTGCGTTATTCCAAGTGCCATCTGCGCAGAAAACAATATTCTTAGCCATACACCCTCCGCAATTGTGAATCGTGAAGTACTGATAATGCGAAGCCTAGGGCTAATTATCGTAAAACACAAGCACCTAAATTGGAGGGACTAGATTACATTTAGTCTCTTAAGCTGATATGTGGCCACTGGTGAGCATTGGCATACTCAGTCAACGTTGGGTCTGCATCTACCGCCACCGGATTCGTCACCAATTGCATAAGCGGTAAATCGTTATGTGAATCACTGTAAAAATAGCTGATAGGAAAATCCTTCAGTTGTTTACCACGCTCGGTTAACCATTGGTTTAAGCGCGTCACTTTGCCTGCTTGAAAGCTGGGCACGCCACTCACCCCACCTGTATATTCTCCATTCACCATTTCAGGATCTGTACCTATCAGATGCTCAATACCGTAGGCGGTTGCAATCGGCTTAGTGACAAAGCTATTAGTGGCAGTAATCACCAAGCATAAATCACCTTTGGCTTTGTGCGCATCCACCAATGCTTGTGCTTTATCAGTCATCATCGGACGAATGACTTTTTCCATATACTTAAGGTGCAGTTTATCCAAAAATGTTTTGGGGTGCTGTGACAAAGGCTGTAACTGGAATTTCAAGAATGCATAAATATCCAAACACCCGTTTTTGTAATCGACATAAAATTGCTCGTTACGATCATGATGCGTTTTGGCGTCCAGCAAACCTTCTTCTATTAAAAACAAACTCCAGTTGTAGTCACTATCGCCTGCCAGCAGGGTGTTGTCTAAATCAAATAAGGCTAAATTCTGTATGGTCATACTTCTTTATTCTCTGTGGTTAATACTAAAAACACGCCGACTAAAATTACGGCTAGCGCGACATATTCATTGTGGGTGACTTGCTCATCGGCCAGCCAAATCCCCAGTGCAAATGCCACCACTGGATTGACAAACGTATTGCTACTGGCGACTAAGGGCCGTACATTCTTGAGCAGATATTGATAGGCGCTGTAAGCGACTAACGAACCTAATACGATTAAAAACAATATAGCGCCCCAAGACTTCACACTAATGGTTTGAGGCCAAGTCTCACCGGTGTAAGTGCTCGCCAACATCAAGGCAACACCACCGGCCAACATCTGACAGCCTGCACCCATCAAGCCTTTAGGCATGGCCAAATGCTTACCCCAGACCGATCCGAATGACCACGTTGCAGCAGCAAAAATTAACAATAGCGCGCTAGTAATATCACCGTGCAAACTACCGCCAATATTCAATAACACAATACCTAGCACCCCAATGGCGATGCCCAGCCACTCGCGACCTGTAATTTTATGCCCCCAGAACGAAGAGAATATTGCCATCCAAATGGGGGCGGTGGCAATGGCAAGCGCCGCCACGCTGGAGCTGACGGTTTGTTGTACATAACACACTGTACCGTTGCCTAGGGCAGGCAATAAAATACCGACGATAGTCGCACCCAGCCATTCTTGGCGCGTTGGATTTGGGCTACCCAAACAACGCATGACGATATACATGATGATCCCGGCCAGCGTAAAGCGAATGCCACCCATCAAAAATGGCGGAAAACTTTCAATGCCAAAACGGATGGCGAGATAAGTCGACCCCCAAATAAAATAGGTGCAGAACAGTGCGGCAACGATCAACAATGTTTGATTTTTACTAGACATAGTCACGCATTTTTAGAGTCATGAAAAATGCAAGCAACATGGCATCAACCATGCTAGCTTGCATCTGACCAAAGTGAGAAAAGCCAAGCGGATGACAACAAGCGAGACCGTAGCTACACAATCGGCACTCGCCATAGATCAGTCGCTCAGCATGCTGATTAAACCTGTGGATTCAATTTCTCAGATTTAGCATAAAGTTTATTTAAGCCATTTAAGTAAGCCTTGGCAGAAGCCACCACGATATCGGTATCGGCACCCTGCCCGTTGACAATGCGGCCACCTTTAGCCAAACGTACCGTCACTTCACCTTGCGCATCCGTGCCGCTGGTAATATTGTTCACAGAATAAAGCAACAACTCGGCTTCACTGTTCACAATCTGCTCAATGGCTTTAAAGGTTGCATCCACTGGCCCACCACCATTGGATTCAGAGCGCTTCTCAGTCCCCTCTTCCGACAAGGTGATTAACGCATGCGGCGTTTCACCAGTTTGCGAAGCCACTTGTAAATACACTAATTTATAGCTCTCTGAAGCTTCATGTACAAACTCATCGCTTACTAAGGCATGTAAGTCTTCGTCAAAAATCTCAGATTTTTTATCTGCTAAATCTTTAAAGCGAGCAAATGCTGCGTTTAACGCATCTTCACTCGATAACTCAATGCCTAACTCTTTCAAGCGCGTTCTAAACGCATTACGGCCAGACAATTTACCCAATGTTAATTTGTTGGCATTCCAGCCTACGTCTTCAGCACGCATAATTTCATAGGTTTCGCGGTGTTTTAACACACCATCTTGGTGAATACCACTTTCGTGCGCAAACGCATTGGCGCCCACAATCGCTTTGTTCGGCTGTACCGGATAACCGGTGATGGTTGAAACCAATTTACTTGTAGGCACAATTTGTGTGGTATCGATACGTGTAGTTAAGTTGAAGATATCACTGCGTGTTTTAATCGCCATGACCACTTCTTCCAAGCTGGCATTCCCCGCACGTTCGCCTAAGCCATTGATGGTACATTCCACTTGGCGTGCACCATTCATCACGGCAGCCAAAGAGTTAGCTACGGCCATGCCTAAGTCATTGTGACAATGCGTAGACCACACCACTTTATCGCTATTCTTTACGCGTTGAATCAACGTCGCCATGCGCTCACCCCATACGGCTGGGATACTATAGCCCACGGTATCAGGCACATTAATGGTTTTAGCGCCGGCTTCAATCACTGCATCAAACACACGCACTAAGAAATCGATATCTGAACGCACTGCATCTTCGGCAGAGAACTCTACATCATGCGTATATTCCAACGCCCATTTCACCGCTTGCACCGCACGTGCTAACACTTGCTCCTCCGTCATACGGAGTTTGTTCTCCATGTGGATTTTGCTGGTCGCAATAAACGTATGGATACGGCCATTTTTTTCCGCGTGCTGCATGGCGGGTTGAATCGCTTCTCCGGCGCGGCGCACGTCATTCTCACTCGCACGTGCTAATGAGCACACTTTGGATTTGGTAATTAAGCCAGCAATGGTATGGATAGCATCAAAATCACCAGGACTTGCAGCGGCAAAGCCTGCTTCAATCACATCAACACCCAACTTTTCCAATTGGCGCGCAATACGGATTTTCTCCTCTTTGGCCATGGCAGCCCCTGGGCTTTGTTCGCCATCACGTAAGGTAGTATCAAAAATAATAATTTGGTTTTGGTCTTTCATACAGGATTCCTAATCAGTTGCAGCGATTTTACTCGCAATGCAAAAAAACTTCGAGTTTAAGTCACGCGTTTTATCGGCGCGGACACGGAAATACTTAGAGATTTTGGGTTGGTTTTAGTGTGCGCTTGCGCGCAGCAGCAAAGCTGGGTGTAGCGCGTTTATACGGCGCAGCAGAGTAACTGACAGGTGTGCTAAATGAAATTCAGTTGCAGCAGGCAAAACAGTACAAGCGGCCATGGCAGCTGCCTGAGAAATCACTGTTTGATCTGTGCTTGGATTGAACATGGATTAACTATAACTGACTTTGCGCAGAACTTCAATCATAAAAATCATGAAATCCGCGTGGCCGACAAGACCACTGCAGCCATCGCTGCGTGCGCTAAATTTCTTTTTTCACCTTCTGTTTAAGCCACAAATAGTAGCCTGAGAGCGAGTAGACAAATACTACGGTAAACAGCACTTCTGGTGGGCTGTAAGAAATTAGCACAAATGCCAGCATGATGGCCAGCACGGCTACAAATGGAATACTGGCTTTTAAATTAATGTCTTTACCACTGTAAAAGCGTAAATCCGACACCATTGAACCTGCTGCAAACACCGTAATTCCCCAAGCGATCCATTTCATTTGTAAGGCACCAAAAAATATCTCGCGGCCATCCACATTGTATTCATAAGAAACCCAAACGAATCCCGCCAACAAGGCAGCGGCAGCCGGGCTAGGTAAGCCTTGGAAAAAACGCTTATCTTGATGCGGGTCATCTAATTTAGTGTTGAATCGTGCCAACCTTAAAGCTGCGCAAGCACAATAGATAAAGGCGGCAATCCATCCTAATTTATTCATGGGTTTGAGTGCCCATACGTACATAATCAACGCCGGCGCTACACCAAACGACACCATATCCGACAAGCTGTCATATTCTGCACCAAATGCACTTTGCGTATTGGTCATACGCGCAACACGTCCATCTAAACCATCCATCACCATGGCAATAAAAATCGCAACGGCCGATTGCTCAAAGTGCCCGTTCATGGCTTGTACAATCGCATAGAATCCAGCAAACAAAGCCGCAGAGGTAAATAAATTGGGCAATAAATAGATGCCGCGCTCGCGCAAGCTTGGGTTATCTGCATTTCTTCTGGATAGACGCTGTCTTGGTTCTGCCATGTTTTACACAATCGTAGATTAACGTGATGGGCTAAGTATAAATCAAGTCTGGCGCATCCACATCATTTTACGTATCAAAGCCTAAGGCTTCGGCACAAGCTAAAGATTCCAAGTTGAAAGATTCAAAGTGAGCCAAGTGCGACTATGTTAAAATCACAAGGATTACTTAGTCTACTTTGAACGACCTTCACCACATGCAATTTACTTTACACCAGCAAGATGGCCGCGCACGCCGCGGTACTGTGCATCTTGCCCATGGCGACGTACAAACGCCCGCCTTTATGCCTGTAGGCACTTATGGCACCGTAAAAGCCATGTCGCCACAAGAACTCAACGAGATTGATGCACACATTGTGCTGGGCAATACTTTTCACCTTTGGTTACGCCCAGGCTTAGAGGTAGTTGCCGCACATGGCGGCCTACATACATTCATGGGCTGGGATAAACCTATCCTCACCGATTCAGGCGGCTTTCAAGTCTGGAGCTTGGGTGATTTAAGAAAAATTTCTGAAGAAGGCGTGAAATTCAGATCGCCCATCAATGGTGATAGCTGCTTTTTAACCCCTGAAGAATCCATGCGCATTCAAAAGGTATTAAACAGCGACATCGTCATGATTTTTGACGAATGCACACCCTACCCTGCCACACATCAAGAAGCGAATGACTCTATGCAGTTGAGTTTGCGCTGGGCCAAACGGAGTAAGCAAGCACATCAAGGCAACCCCAACGCCCTGTTTGGCATCATCCAAGGCGGCATGTATGAAGACTTGCGCGACATCTCTCTAAATGGGCTGGTGGACATCGACTTTGATGGATTTGCGATTGGTGGCTTATCGGTAGGCGAGCCTAAGGAAGACATGCTGCGCATTTTGGCACACACGGCGCCGCAAATGCCTGCACATAAGCCGCGCTACTTAATGGGCGTAGGCACACCAGAGGATTTGGTCGCGGCCGTGAGCCAAGGCGTGGATATGTTCGATTGTGTCATGCCAACGCGCAATGCGCGCAATGGCTGGCTGTTCACACAATATGGCGATGTCAAAATTAAAAATGCGTTTTATAAACAAGATACTGCACCACTGGATGCGGACTGCGCTTGTTACACCTGCCAACATTTTACACGTGCTTATTTGCACCATTTGCATAAAGTGGGCGAGATTTTAGGTGCGCGCTTGAACACCATCCACAATCTGCATTATTACCAAGTGCTCATGCAGTCTATGCGTAGCGCCATTGAAAATGCTACTTTTGAAGCATTTAAACTTGAATTTGCACGTAAACGTGCCCAACTAAATGGCTAATCAGATTATCTAAAATAGTCTATGTTAGAATCGCGTGTTCATTTGTTTCATTTTTTTAGGAAGCTTGTCTATGTTTATCAGTAATGCATTTGCAGCGCCATCCGTACCAGGTGGGGATTTATTAAGTGGCATTTTGCCGATGGTCATTATTTTTATTCTGTTCTACTTTATGCTGATTCGTCCGCAACTGAAGCAAGCCAAGCAGCAAAAAGCCATGATAGACGCACTGAAAGCTGGCGACGAAGTCGCAACTTCAGGTGGTATTATTGGCAAGGTAACCAAAGTGAGCGACAGCTTCGTGAGCATCGAAATTGCAGCAGACACTGTGGTGAATGTGCAAAAACACACCGTGCAAACTTTACTGCCACCCGGCACTATTAAAGCCATTTAATCTGTTGTTTTAATCATTCAACGCCTGAGCGAGCCAAGCTATGAACCGTTACCCGTTATGGAAGTATATTTTAATTGCAATCGTCATCTTGATTGGCTTGCTCTACACCATTCCCAACTTCTTTGGGGAATCCCCAGCTGTACAAGTCAGCCCAGCTAAGTCCACCCTTAAATCAGACAATGCACTACTGCAAAAAGTGGAAAATACCTTACAGCTCGCCAGCATTCCATTCAATGGTATCTATTTGGATGCCACTGGTGTCAAGGTAAGGCTGGCCAATCCGGAAGACCAAATCAAAGCCAAAGACAAGCTGAATGCAAGCTTAGGTAAAGATTACACCATTGCACTTAACTTGCTGTCACAAACCCCAAACTGGCTGTTAGCCATTGGTGCCAAACCCATGTATTTGGGTTTAGATTTACGTGGCGGCGTGCACTTTCTATTACAAGTGGACATGAAAGCGGCTTTGGATAAAGCGGCAGAAAGCAGCGTGGGTGACTTCCGTACTGCGTTACGTAAAGAAAAAATCAACTACTTTGGTATTTCACGTGAAGGCCAGCTAGTTGTTGTTAAGTTTGACAACGCGGCAGAAGCTAACAAAGCGCTTCGTATCTTAAGCAAAGACTATCCAGACCTCACCTATGCAGTCACTGGCTCTGGCAAAGATTTATCACTGACCGCCAACATGGGCTTAGCCTCACAAAAGCGCACACAAGAATTTGCACTCAAACAAAACTTACAAACCCTGCATAACCGTATTAATGAGCTTGGCGTGGCCGAGCCCATTGTGCAACAACAAGGCTTTGATCGCATTGTGGTGCAATTACCTGGCGTGCAAGATACCGCCAAAGCAAAAGAGATTTTAGGCCGTACCGCTACATTGGAAATTCGCTTAGTCGATGAAGAGAAAACCGACTTTGCCACCATGGAAAAAGCCAGCAATGGCCAAGTCCCATTTGGTGATGAGTTGTATAAAGACCGCTCCGGCCGTCCAATCTTAGTGAAGAAAAGCGTGGTGTTGACTGGCGACCGCATTACCGATGCCGGCCCTGGTGTGGATGGTCAAAACGGCAGCTCCGTAGTAAATGTGACCTTGGATGGACGTGGTGCCGGCATCTTTAAAAATGTCACCCGAGACAACGTTGGCAAACGGATGGCTATCTTGCTGATTGAAAAAGGCAATACCGAAGTGATTACCGCGCCCGTGATTAATGAAGAAATTGGCGGTGGTCGTGTACAAATCTCTGGCATGGCCAACGCACAAGAAGCCACAGACATCTCACTACTATTACGCGCTGGCGCACTCGCTGCCCCGATGGAAATTATAGAAGAAAGAACAGTTGGGCCAAGCATGGGTGAGGAAAACATCAAACGTGGTGTGCACTCAACCCTATGGGGCTTTGCTGCCATTGCAGTCATGATGGTCATCTACTACATGGCATTTGGTGGTGTGTCCGTATTAGCACTGGGTGTTAATTTATTACTGTTGGTTGCTATTTTATCTATGCTACAAGCTACCCTTACCTTACCAGGTTTGGCAGCGATTGCATTAGCATTAGGGATGGCGATTGACGCTAACGTATTGATTAACGAGCGTATCCGTGAAGAACTACGCAATGGCAATACGCCACAAGCGAGTATTAGTGAAGGTTATAAAAACGCTTGGCATACCATTGTGGACTCCAACGTCACTACGCTGATTGCAGGTCTGGCCTTATTTATGTTTGGTACCGGGCCAATTAAAGGCTTTGCGGTGGTGCACGTACTAGGCATTTTGACTTCGATGTTCAGTGCAGTCTTGGTCTCACGCGCTATCGTCAACCTCGTTTATGGCTACCGTAGAAAAATTGAAAAATTAGCCATCGGGCAAATTTATAAAGCATAAGCAGCGACCTAACAACGATGGGCGCTGACGTTTAGCGCCATTAATTAAAGAGTAAAGACTATGGAATTATTTAGAATTAAAAACGACATCCCGTTTATGAGCTATGGTCGTTTAACTACTACTATTTCACTCGTGACATTTATCTTAGCCGTGTTTTTTCTTGCCACACGCGGCCTCAATTACGGCGTGGACTTTACTGGCGGTACCGTCATGGAAGTCAACTATCCGCAATCAGCCAATATCGATAACATTCGTCAGGCAGTAGATAGCATCGGACTTAAAGATGCCACCGTACAAAATTTTGGTACCAGCCATGATGTGTTGATTCGCCTACCGATCAAAAAAGGCATGTCGATTGCACAACTGTCAGAAAAAGTAAGCTCCGCACTGAAAGCCGCTGATCCACAAGCTGATGTACGCCGTGTGGAAAGCGTAGGTTCACAAGTAGGTGAAGAACTGTATGAAAACGGCGGACTGGCGCTTCTTTTGGTCTGTTTGGGGATTATGGCTTATTTAGCAATCCGCTTTGAATGGCGTTTTGCCGTGGCCGCCATTATTGCCAATATGCACGATGTGGTGATCATTTTGGGCTTCTTTGCGTTCTTCCAGTGGGAGTTCAACCTCACTGTACTGGCCGCTATTTTGGCAGTGCTGGGGTACTCGGTGAATGAGTCTGTTGTGGTATTTGACCGAGTACGTGAGAACTTCCGTAAAATGCGTAAAGCCAACGCAGTACAAGTGATTGATAATGCGATTACGCGCACGATGTCTCGTACTGTGATTACACACTTGATGACGCAAACCATGGTCGGCTCTATGTTGCTATTTGGCGGCGAGGTACTTCATAACTTTGCGTTAGCGCTGACCATCGGCATTTTGTTTGGTATTTACTCTTCTGTACTCGTGGCTTGCCCGATTGCCATGTGGCTGGGTGTGAATCGCGCCAACTTGATTGGTGATGTTGAGAAAAAACCAACGGACGCTTCTGCAGAAGTCGCGCCTTAAACTTTCAACCCCCGCCAATCACACTAAACACTTGATTGAGAAGGCTTGATTCAGTTAGACTCTAAGCCTTCTTAGTCACCCAGTCACCCCCCATTGGATAATATTCCTATCTCTTGGCAATTAGCCGCACTGGCCTTGCTACTGCTTATTTCAGGTTTTTTCTCAATCGCCGAAACCAGTTTGATGTCGCTCAACCGTTACCGGTTAAGGCATCTGGTCAAAGAGGGTAATCGCGGCGCTAAATTGGCCAGCGCACTGCTTGCTAAGACCGATAAATTACTCGGCGTGATTTTGCTTTGTAATAACTTTGCCAACGCCGCTTCTGCTACGTTAGTTACAGTGATTATTGTTGAGTTGTTTGGCGAGGGTGAGTGGGTACTGATGATCGGCACATTGTCAGTGACATTTGCCATTTTAGTGTTCAGTGAAATCTCTCCTAAAGTCATTGCCGCCGCTTACCCCGAAAAATTGGGCATCATGTGTAGCTATGTGCTCTATCCCCTACTCAAACTACTCTACCCTGCTGTGTGGTTTGTGAATCTGTTTGTGGAAGGACTGCTGAAGCTATTCAGAGTCAATGTCAATTTCAGCGAGTCCGCGCAATCTCTCACCATGGATGAGCTGCGCAGCATCGTCACCGATGCAGGGCATTTTATGCCTAAAAAGCACCGCACTATTTTGCTGAATTTGTTCGATTTAGAGAAAATCACGGTGGATGATGTGATGACGGCACATACCATGGTTGAAATTATTGACTTTGATCAGCCCATTGAAGATATTTTGCAGCGCATCTCTACCAGCCACCACACCCGCTTGCCCGTACGCGAGGGCGATAACGAAGAGATGATTGGTATTCTACACATCAGAAAAGTGATGAACCAAATCCGCGGTTACCAACATGACGACCCACTTGATAAAGAAGCGTTACGTGAGATTATCAGCGAGCCTTACTTCATTCCGGCAGGAACGCCTCTGTATACGCAAATTCAGCAATTCCAGGAAAACCAAGAACGCATTGCGCTTATTGTTGACGAGTACGGCGAGTTTAAAGGCTTAGTGACGCTTGAAGACATTTTGGAAGAAGTGATTGGCGACTTCACGACCCAATCCCCCAGCAGAATCGGCAGCTATCGCCAAGACGAAGATGGCGGTTGGTTGGTGGATGGCAGTAGCTCTCTGCGCGACTTAAACAAAAAGCTACATTTATCACTGCCAACCGAAGGGCCTCGCACACTTAACGGCCTAGTCATCGAGTATTTTGAAGATATTCCAGAGCCGAATACCAGCTTTAGAATGGGCGAACACACGCTAGAAATTGTGCAAACACAAGACAGAATCGTCAAAATCGTCAAAATCTTTCCATAATCGCTTAACCCTATTCAAATTGGGCTTGAATTTTTTAGCATTCGGCTCAAAATAAGAGTTAACAAGTAATCTTAAGTAGTAAAGTAAATGGCACAACCACATTCAGACGGCGATACCGCAATTAAGCCAAACGCAGTAAAACCTAAGCTGCCTGAAATGTTTAAAGTATTGCTACTAAATGACGATTACACTCCTATGGAGTTTGTTGTAGAAACGATTGAACGGTTTTTTAATAAAAGCCGTGAACAAGCGACACAAATTATGCTCAAAGTACATACAGAAGGCATGGGCGTATGCGGTGTATACCCGCTAGACATTGCAGAAACAAAAATGAATCAGGTGTTGACGCATGCAAGAGAGTCTCAGCACCCACTGCAATGCGTCATTGAACCCGCCTAACCTTGTATTGTTGAACAAGTAGAGAAAAGCAGGCTTAAAATTTAAATTGCAATCAATTGCCGATGCTAAGATGGTATGTGTTGATGGTGGCAGTTGTTTATAGACAAAGTAAAGTGAAAGTTAAGGTAATAAGATGATAGCTCAAGAGTTAGAAGTCAGCCTACATATGGCGTTCATGGATGCGCGTCAAAAGCGCCATGAGCTCATTACGGTAGAGCATCTCTTACTGGCCATGATAGATAATCCTACCGCGGCTGAAGTATTACGTGCCTGTGGTGCAAAATTTGATGTGTTACGCTCCGAACTCAACCAATATATTGAGGAGCACACCCCTACCGTGAATGGTGAGGGTGAAGTGGATACACAACCTACGCTAGGTTTCCAACGTGTGATTCAACGTGCCATGTTGCACGTGCAATCCTCTGGCAAAAAAGAAGTAACTGGCGCCAATGTATTGGTGGCTATTTACGGTGAAAAAGATTCTCATGCTGTGTTCTTCTTGCACCAGCAAGGCATTACCCGTTTAGATGTGGTGAATTTCATCTCGCATGGCGTGGCAAAATTACCTGAGGGTGAAGAAAAAGCTGACAGCAGCGATGTTGAAAGTGAGGCAGAACCGACCCCAGCAGGCGCACTGGAAAACTTCACACTCAATTTAAACGTACAAGTGGCCGCTGGCAAAATTGATCCTTTAATCGGCCGTGGTCAAGAGCTGGAGCGTGTGATTCAAACGCTTTGCCGTCGCCGTAAAAATAATCCACTATTGGTGGGTGAAGCTGGTGTGGGCAAAACAGCGATTGCTGAAGGATTGGCTAGCCGTATTGTGGAACAAGACATTCCAGATGTCTTAGCCAATGCCACGGTCTACTCTTTAGACATGGGTGCACTATTGGCAGGTACAAAATACCGTGGTGATTTTGAGCAACGCTTAAAAGCGGTGATGAAGCAATTGGCCGAAAAACCAGACGCTATTTTGTTTATAGATGAGATTCATACCTTGATAGGTGCAGGTGCAGCAAGCGGCGGTACTCTAGACGCCAGCAACTTGCTCAAACCAGCACTATCCAATGGCACACTTAAATGCATTGGCGCAACGACATATCAAGAATACCGCGGTATTTTTGAGAAAGATCACGCACTGTCACGCCGCTTCCAAAAAATCGATGTGGTGGAACCGAGTGTGGCTGAGACCATTGAGATTTTAAAAGGTCTGAAATCTAAATTTGAAGAGCACCATAGTGTTAAATATAGCGCGAGTGCTTTGACTGTAGCGGCTGAACTGTCTGCCAAATACATCAACGACCGTCATTTGCCAGATAAAGCGATTGACGTGATTGATGAGGCAGGTGCTGCGCAACGCATCTTGCCCAAAAACAAACAGAAAAAAGTCATTGGCAATAAAGAGATTGAAGACATCATTGCCAAGATTGCACGTATTCCGCCAAAAAACATTTCCAGCGATGATCGCAATGCGCTCAAAACATTGGAACGCGATTTGAAAGCAGTCGTATTTGGTCAAGACAAAGCGATTGATACCTTGGCTTCAGCCGTCAAAATGGCGCGTAGCGGACTAGGTCAAAACAACAAACCGATTGGTAGTTTCTTATTCAGCGGCCCTACTGGCGTGGGTAAAACTGAAGTCGCCAAGCAGTTGGCTTATATCATGGGCATTGAACTCATTCGCTTCGACATGAGTGAATACATGGAACGTCATGCAGTGAGCCGCTTAATTGGCGCGCCTCCAGGCTATGTGGGGTTTGACCAAGGTGGTTTATTGACAGAAGCCATCACCAAACAACCTTACTGCGTACTGTTGCTCGACGAAATTGAAAAAGCACATCCGGATATCTTCAACATTCTGTTGCAAGTGATGGACCATGGTACGCTCACGGATAACAATGGCCGCAAAGCAGACTTCCGTAATGTGACCATTATCATGACCACCAATGCAGGTGCGGAAAACATGTCTAAAGCCAGCATTGGCTTTACCAATGCAAAAGATGTGACGGATGAAGCTGCAGACCTCAAGCGCTTCTTTAGCCCTGAGTTCCGCAACCGTTTGGATGCTACTGTGTCATTTGGCGCTCTGTCACACGAGATTATCATTCGTGTGGTCGATAAGTTCTTGATGCAATTAGAAGATCAGTTGCATGAGAAAAAAGTGGACGTAACGTTCAGTGATGCACTCAAAACCTACCTTGGCAAAAAGGGTTTTGATCCGCTCATGGGTGCACGCCCGATGGCTAGACTCATTCAAGACACCATCCGTAAGGCCTTGGCAGATGAGTTACTGTTTGGTAAATTGGCAAACGGTGGTTCAGTGCATGTGGATATCGACAGCGAAGACCAAATCAAACTGGTGTTCAATGAAGAAGAAACCGCCGCCGCACCTGTGTAAACAGCGCAGTTTTCGTGATGATGAGTTTCAAATTAAAAAAGGCGCATATGCGCCTTTTTTAATGCCTGTCACTTAGCTTAAAACACATAGTTTAAGACTGATAAACGGGGTATTTCTGCATAATGCTTACAAACAATGTACTTTCTACCCACGCGCTTAACCACTGTGCCACAGCCACGTATGGCGACTGCGAGAACCAAGTTGCATCCACTGCAGCAAACTGACGGATAAACGGAAAGATAGCGATATCAGCGATACTGACCTGCTGCCCCATTAAATAAGGCTGCGCTTGTAATGCAGATTCTAGTGTTTGCAGAAATATCTCGCATTGCACGCGATACACAACCTGTGGCTGTTCAGGAAACCGCTCCGGATATTTATAGTGATCTAAGGCTTGCTTAAAATCACCATCGTTGTTTGTAATCCACTGCATCGTTTGCTCATGATTGGCGTGCAGCCAGCCTTCCGGATCATGTTGCTGCAATGCCCACATCATAATGTCCAGACTCTGTTCAAGTACCAATCCATTTTCCAACACCAACACAGGCACAGTACCTTTTGGGGACATTTGCAGCATATGTGTGGGTTTATCACGTAGCGATATTTCGCGGATCTCGACCTGAATATTGGACACATGTAGCGCCATGCGCGCGCGCATGGCATAAGGGCATCTTCGATAAGAATAGAGAATAGGTAACTGCATCAACCTAGTGATTTACAAACATCGTTTACCAGCTTTGGCCCTTGGTAGATAAGCCCACTATAAAGCTGTACCAGACTTGCGCCGGCCGCAATTTTTTCCACTGCGTCAGCACCAGACATAATGCCCCCCACGCCAATAATAGGTAATGCGCCTTGCAGGCGTTGTGATAACTGCTGTATGACCGCGGTGGAAGCGTGTTTCACCGGTGCGCCAGACAATCCGCCCGTCTCCTCAGCATGTGCCATGCCTTGTACTGCATCGCGCGATAAGGTGGTATTGGTGGCAATCACCCCGTCGATTTGGTGCTGCATCAATAGGTCTGCAATTTCCGCGACTTGGGTAGGCGTTAGATCCGGCGCAATTTTCAAAGCCACAGGCACGTATTGGCTATGCTGTTCCGTCAGTTTGGTTTGTTCAAATTTCAAACTTGCCAGTAAAGCGGACAATGCTTCTTTCTCTTGCAGCGCGCGTAAGTTCTTAGTGTTGGGCGATGAAATATTGACTGTGATATAGCTAGCATGCGCATATACCTTATGCATGCAATACAGATAATCATCTACAGCGCGCTCGTTCGGCGTATCAAAGTTTTTGCCTATATTGATACCGAGTACGCCTTTGTATTTGGCAGACTTTACATTCTCAACCAAATGATCAACACCCAGATTATTAAACCCAAAACGGTTGATAATGCCTTGTGCTTGTTTCACGCGAAATAATCGTGGCCTAGGGTTGCCTGGCTGTGGCCGTGGCGTCACGGTGCCCACTTCGATAAAACCAAAACCCAAGGTGGCCATGCCATCAATGACGGCTGCATTTTTATCCAAGCCTGCCGCCAATCCCACTGCGTTGGGAAACGTAAGGCCCATGACCTGACGCGGCGTTGTGTGATGTTGGTTTGTATTAGCACCTAGCAAGTGCAAACGCTCGGCCCATTTTAAGCTGGCCAAGGTGACATCATGTGCAACTTCGGCATCTAACTGAAACAATAAAGGTTTAAGGATTGGGTAGATATTCATACATGACTTCAATGGTTAGTGGGGAACATACACCAGATATTTATGTGCACAATATTTGCACTTAAATGCACGCCCGTGTGCGGCTTTGGAGACGGCTTTGGTTGCACAACGCGGACAATACACATCCGCACCCTCTTCCGTAGCTTCGTAATAGCCGGTATTGGTGAGCGTTTTTTCATTGGGCACTGTAGGCGGAAATGAAGATGGCTTACGGTGTATAAATGTGCCGAGGATGATCATCACAAGTGCGAGATTTTCAAGTAAGACATTGAGCTCTAGCCCAAATAGTGACTGGCGAATCAGGATATCGACATGATGGAATGAGGCTGCGCGGATTAAAATAAACGCGCACAGCAAAATAAGCCCAGACCACACTAGCTTGTAATTACGCCACAGATTCCATAAGTAGATACGCAATGTGAGTAGCAATATCACCATAGCGGCCCCAACCGTCACCACAAATGCCATTTGCAACAGTCTGCGTTGTTCGTACCAACCATGTGCGACTGATAAATCACGTATGGTTTGACTCAGCCAGGTTTGCAAATCTAACTGCTTATTAATACTAAGCAATAACAGCAGTACACCTAACCATAACCAAAATTGATAAGGCATGCCCTCATCTCGACTACGTTTGGCTTTTATAAAGCAGCGCGCTACTGCCGCTAGGTACACAACAACGGTTAACCATCCCCAGATCGTTGGGTCACCAATCCCTAAATGCCATCGACCATCTTGCGTTGCTGCAAACAACAATTGACTAAATCCACACAACACAACACCAAGTATTAATTGAGGCATAGGCTATCTTAATCACTGATTAGGTTAACGATTGTTGCAAAGTTCGCATTTCTTGCGCTACATCAAAGCCAAACAAAAGGCAGCATGTCAAAGTATGCACTGAACGCACCCGAAGGAGACCATCATGAAAATAATCAGTGACCTACTATCCACAGACTACGGTCTAATGAGCTTGATTGTGATTGCGGTTATCGCATTCACCATGCTGGGCCTTGCCTGTTACGCCATATACAAAGCCATGAAATAGCATCACCCAAGGATGCCGCACCGTCATTTGACGCGTACGGCTAAGCTATCTACAGCAGCACTTTCTCTATACCACCATTATTGGCTTTTTCTACATAGTCTTGCATCCAGTTCTCGCCAAGAATATGCTTCGCCATTTCCACCACAATATAGTCTGCTTCAATACCAGTGTCATCACCGTAGCGGGCCAGCCCTTGCAAGCAGCTTGGGCATGAGGTCAGGATCTTCACAGGCTGCTCAGGCGCGCCCACAGTCAGACCCATTTTCTCCATGCCTTTAGCCAGTTCTTCTTGCTTGCGGAATTTGACCTGCGTGGCAATATCCGGGCGTGCAGCTGCAAACGTGCCGCTCTCACCACAGCAGCGGTCGTTCAACGCAACATCCTGACCCATCAGTTTATTCGTCACTTCCAGCGGTTTATAGGTTTTCATTGGGCTATGACATGGGTCATGGTACATATAACGCGTACCCGTAACGCCAGATAATTTCTGGTCTTTCTCCATCAGGTACTCGTGAATATCTAACAAACGGCAACCCGGGAATATCTTCTCAAACTCATACTTCTGTAATTGGTCCATACAAGTACCGCAAGACACAATCACTGTCTTGATATCCAGATAGTTCAAGGTGTTAGCCACACGATGGAACAACACGCGATTGTCTGCCGTGATTTCTTGCCCTTTATCATGATTACCTGCTGAAGTTTGTGGGTAGCCGCAGCACAAATAGCCAGGCGGCAGTACCGTAATGGCGCCGACCTCATACAACATGGCTTGCGTAGCTAAACCCACATTAGAGAACAAACGCTCAGAACCGCAACCAGGAAAATAGAATACAGCTTCTGAATCTTCCGTTACTTTTTGCGGGTTACGAATCACCGGGATCATGTGATCATCTTCCACACCCAGCATCGCGCGTGAAGTCTTAGATTGCATTTTTCTTGGCATTGGGCGATTAATAAAATGAATCACCTGTGTTTTGATATCCGCTTTACCGACTGTCGCTGGCGGTGCTTTTTTGTCTTTTAGCAAGCCGAATCGCTTAGCGAGACTATGCGCAATATTTTGCACTTTATAGCCCCAACCAATCATAGTGGTACGCAAGAACTTAATGGTGGCCGGGTCTTTTGCGTTTAAGAACAGCATGCCTGCCGCCGTACCAGGGTTGAATTTCTTCTTGCCTTGCTCGCGCAAAAAGTTACGCATTTTGATCGATACATCACCAAAATCAATATCGACCGGACACGGTTTTTCGCAACGATGACACACCGTGCAGTGATCCGCCACATCGTTAAACTCATCAAAATGCTTGAGTGAGATACCGCGACGTGTTTGCTCTTCGTACAAAAATGCCTCGATCAGCAATGAAGTGCCTAAAATTTTATTGCGCGGTGAATACAATAAATTAGCGCGTGGCACATGCGTAGAGCACACGGGCTTACACTTACCACAACGCAAGCAGTCAGAAATATCATCGGCAATCTCACCAATGGCTGATTGCTCCATGATGATGGACTCTTGCTCCAGCAAACCAAAGCTTGGCGTATAGGCATTGTCTAAACCAGAGCCAGCCAGCAATTTACCTTTATTAAAGTGACCATTGGGGTCCACTTTATTTTTATAGGTAGTAAAAGTATCAATAGTGGATTGGTCCAAGAACTCCATTTTGGTAATGCCGATACCGTGCTCACCAGAGATCACACCATTCAAGTGTCTAGCCAATGCCATCACGCGCGCAACCGCAGCATGTGCGTCTTGCATCATGCCGTAATCGTCTGAATTGACCGGAATATTGGTATGCACATTGCCATCACCCGCGTGCATATGCAACGCAATGAACACGCGGCTTTTCAGCACTTTTTTATGAATGACGTCCAATTCATTCAATATCTTTTGATACTCACGCCCAGCAAAAATATCGGCCATGGGGCGCTTTAATTCGCGCTTCCAAGAAATACGCAAATCGTAAGACTGTACCGCGCGGAATACATTGTCGTATTGCGCGTGGCCTTTGCCCAACTCGCCCAATGTAGCAACAGGCTCATCCAGCGTATTTAAAATTAAACGCCATTTGGCACGCAAATCACGCAACAACTGCAAAGCAATCACTTGTTTAGACTGTACGCTCTCAGCATCCGCATTGCCCTCTTCGTCTGGCTGAATCGGCAAATCCCCTTGCAGGAACGTCTCTAGTGCATCCACCAGTTTGAGCTTGTTTTGAATTGACAATTCAATGTTGATACGCTCAATACCATCTGAGTATTCACCCAGTTTTGGCAATGGAATCACCACGTCTTCATTGATTTTGAATGCGTTAGTATGCTTAGCAATCGCAGCCGTACGTGAGCGGTCTAACCAGAATTTTTTACGCGCCTCAGAAGAAACAGCAATAAAGCCCTCACCATTACGTGCGTTGCACATCCGCACCACGGCTGAGGCGACTTCCCCCACTGCGTTTTCGTCGTCCGATGCGATATCACATAACAACACCATTTTAGGGCGTTGTTGACGCGCGGCTTTAGTAGCGTAGCCTACGGCTTTAATGTAACGCTCATCCATATGCTCCAAGCCAGCCATGATGACAGCAGGCTCTTGCTTGGCAGTCGCGTCTAAATAATCTTTGATCTCAACAATCGCAGGCACTGCATGGGATACATTGCCAAAGAACTCCAAGGCAATCGTACGCACATGTTTAGGCATGCGGTGCAGAATAAAAGTCGCGCTGGTGATGAGACCATCGCAGCCTTCTTTTTGAATGCCTGGCAAACCTGACAGGAATTTATCCGTCACATCTTTACCCAAGCCTACTTTACGGAAGCTTGGCCCAGGAATCGCAATGATTTCCGGCTCAGACAACAAAGTTTTCATGTCGATGTCGTAACGGCTAATTTTAAAGCGCGCCATTTCAATATCATGAATCTTGCCCAAGTTATGGTCTAAGCGCTCAACTTCCATCCATGTAGCATCGGGCGTCACCATGCGCCATGAGGCTAGGTTATCCAACGCAGTACCCCACAACACCGCTTTTTTACCACCAGCGTTCATGGCCACGTTACCGCCAATACAGCAAGCATCGGCAGAAGTCGGGTCACATGCAAACTCAAGTCCAGCATCCGTCGCCGCTTCCATGGCGCGACGTGTCACCACACCGGCGCCACACTCAATGGTCGCCACCTGACGCGCAACGCCAGGCAAGGTGCGCATTTGCACGCCAGTATGCTGGTCTAATTTTTCTGTATTAATTACCGCTGACAGTGGTGTGAGCGGAATTGCGCCACCGGTATAGCCAGTGCCACCGCCGCGTGGAATCACGGTTAGCCCGAGCTCGACACAAGCCCTGACCAAATAGGCAATTTCCGCTTCGGTATCCGGATTCAATACGACAAACGGATATTCCACACGCCAGTCAGTCGCATCGGTCACGTGTGAGACACGCGCCAGTCCATCAAATTGGATATTGTCCTTGCGGGTATATTTGCTTAGCTTACTTAACGCTTTCTTACGCAAATCGTACGTTTGACGGAAGTCATCGCTAAATTTTTGTACTGCTTGTTTGGCAGCTGCCACCAGCTTTTGTACGTTAGCATTGCCCGCGCTACGCTCATCAATGGCAGCAATACGGTGATATAGCGCATCAATCAAGGCTTTACGACGCTTAGGATTATCTAGCAAGTCATCTTGTAGATAGGGGTTGCGACTCACTACCCACAAATCACCCAGCACTTCAAACAACATGCGCGCACTACGTCCAGTCTTACGCTGCTCGCGTAATGTATTCAGGATTTCCCAAATTTCCTCGCCAAGAAACCGAATGACAATTTCGCGGTCTGAGAATGAGGTGTAGTTATAGGGGATCTCGCGCAAGCGCGTGACAGGCAATGCGTCAGATTGAAGAAAAGCAGCAGGTGTCGGTGCGTTCATTGATAGTTCATTACAAACAAAAACCAATTATAGCATGCTGTAGACTGCACAAAAACTACTAACCGCCTGTGGTTATTGACACCATTTCAGCAAAAAACGTTACAATTTTATGATGACACATTTTAAAAAAATTCTTATCCCACTTGCGCTGGCTGCGTTATTGGGTGCACTGATATTCAGCTTATCGCAAACAGCACAATCTCCGGATGTCACTTTCACGACCATTCGTGGTGAAAAGATACCCATGGCCGCATTAAAAAACAAAGTGGTACTGGTTAATTTTTGGGCCACTGATTGCCCAGGCTGCATCAAAGAAATGCCAGATTTGATCAATACATACAATGAATACAAACAAAAAGGGTTTGAAGTGATTGCAGTGGCAATGCCATACGATCCGCCCGCGCAAGTACTTAACTATACGCAACAAAAATCGCTACCTTTCCCAGTGATGCACGATGGACTGAGCGAAATGGTGCATGCGTTTGGCGGTGTTAACCTAACCCCCACCACGTTTCTTTACGATAAGCAGGGAAATCGCGTGCAACGCATTATTGGCGAGCTAAACTTTGCAGAATTGCGTCAGCTACTAGATAAAGAACTGCACTAATGCTGTGGATTAAAGCACTCCATATTATTTTTGTGATCAGTTGGTTCGCCGGCCTGTTTTATTTGCCACGCCTATTTGTGAATCATGCCATGGTAGATGATGCCAATACAAAAGCACGATTGGCGCTGATGGAACAGAAGCTATACCGATTCATGCTGCCGCTTGCAGTGCTTGCATTGGCATTTGGGCTATGGCTATGGTTAGGCTTTGGCATCACGGGCGGCTGGCTACATGCCAAACTGGCGCTGGTAATAGGCTTAGTGGCTTATCATCTATACTGTGGCAAACTGATGCGAGACTTTGCCGCTGGCAAAAATCAGCATAGCCATATGTGGTATCGCTGGTTTAATGAAATCCCCGTGTTAGTATTATTTGCAATCGTGATTCTAGTGGTCGTCAAACCTTTTTAGGTGAAAGGAACAGCATGGATATACTCAATTCCGAATGGTTAATCGCCATGCTCAAAAAATCGGGCAGCACACCACACAGCCGTCTACTGCATTTATTCGATCTGCTTGATGACTGGCTGGATGCGCCCAAAATGCAGCCCCGTGTTGACTTCAAACCATCTCAAGGCGACTCACCACTGGTACATTACCTTACGCTAGAAGCTGCCAAGGCAGGTGCAGCCATGCCTGAGCTATTGGCAAACCAACTGTATTTTATGGCGATTGCTGCCGCACAAGAAAAGCTGCATCACCAAAACCCGGCTAGCTTATCGCATGCAAAAAACGCGGCGAAGGCCTTGATCGCAGCGCAGACCAAACGTGAATTTCATGTACCTAAAAAACCAGCCTATGCGGTAGCGGCCAGCACCATACTCATTATTAGCAGCATGATTGGGTACCAGTTCTGGAAATACAACGCCATTGACCCAGTTGCACACACAGCGCAATTTGCAAGTGACACCATGCCAAACATGGGTCCAGCCACTGGCATGGTGGCCGATGCCAGCCACCTCACCGCCAGCCCGGAGCAAACGGCAGCACTATTTGCCCGGATTGAACAAATGCGTAAAGGCAATTGTCAATTAATAGAGGCTTTGCAACTGCCTGATTCTTATAAAAAAGTGTATTTTGAAAATATTATACTAGGCCAAATTTCCGTGAACCGTGAAGATCAACGACTGACCAACCAGCTACTCGACATGGTGAGGTGTAATTACACACCCATGCTGATGGCCAACTCCAAAAACTAACCCTAAAATCACTCTTAAAAATTACACTTGCACTATATATACAGATTAGTATAATGAAATTATGTCTGTGTTACGCGAACGAATATTAAGTACGGCAACCGATCTTTTTCAAACGAGAGGGATTAACTCGACTGGCGTAGACACCATTGTAGCCGAAGCTGGCACTACTAAAATGACACTGTACAAATACTTCCGCACCAAGGAAGAGTTGATTTTAGAAGTATTAAGAAAAAGCCAGTCTGATTTCCAAAGCTGGCTAGATCTTAAATTCAGCACAAGCAATCAAAAACCCACAGAAAAAATACAGCAATTATTTGACTTCATTGAAGAGTGGGTCAGCTCTCCTAGCTTTTTAGGCATGGGCTTTATCAAAGCTTCTGCAGAATTTCCAGATGAGCAGAACCCTATTCATCAACTTTCTTCGCAACAATCCAGAGATTTCAGACTGTATATTGCAAAACTAGCAGCAGACGCCAGTATTCAGGATGCAGACGGCTTGGCATTGCAGCTCTCACTGCTGTTTGAAGGCGCTGTACAAGCGGAGCAAATGAAACGTGGCTCTGGCGCCATCAAGTACGCGAAACAAGCTGCCAAAATTCTAATCGACGGCGCACGCAAATAATTCCACACTAAATGCTTAATGCTTGCTTTACGCCATTAAGCTACACGATAATGACGGATTATTATTCCGTACGTTTATCATGCATATTCTTATTTGTGGCTCACTTGCTTACGACACCATCATGGTGTTCCAAGACCAATTCAAAAACCATATCTTGCCGGACAAAATTCATAAATTAAGCGTCGCTTTTTATGTACCGGAGATGCGTAGAGAGTTTGGTGGTACTGCCGGCAATATTGCCTACAACTTGCAATTGCTAGAAGGCAACCCTCTCATTATGGCAACCGTGGGTGAAGACTTTACACCCTACGCCAAATGGCTTGAGCAAAATCAGCTGAATCAAGCCCATGTGAAATCCATTGATCATAGCTTTACTGCGCAGGCTTTTATTACGACCGACACTGAAGACAATCAGATTACAGCGTTCCACCCGGGTGCAATGGTGGAATCACATCAAAACAGTGTCAAAGACACTCAGGATGTGAGCCTTGCCATTATTGCTCCAGATGGCCGAGACGGCATGTTCCAACATGCGCGCGAGTGTTTTGAAGCCGGCATCCCGTTTATGTTCGACCCTGGCCAGGGTTTACCCATGTTCAACGGTGAAGAGTTATTACATTTTATCGACATGGCCGATTTTTTGGCCGTCAATGATTATGAGTCACAAGTCATTCAAGATAAAACCGGTTTGAACCTAGAGCAGCTGGCGGCAAAAGTGAAGGCGCTGATTGTGACATTAGGCGCCAACGGCTCCCAAATCTATGCCGATGGTCAACTGTTTGAGATTCCATGCGTTAACGCAGATAAGATTGTAGATCCTACTGGCTGTGGCGATGCGTACCGTGCCGGGCTGCTCTATGGCATGGTAAGAGGCTGGGATTGGCCAACGTGCGGCAGACTGGCGTCCACTATGGGGGCAATTAAAATCGCAAGTAGAGGCGGACAAAATCATCGACCAACACGCGAAGAAATTGAGAACGTCTATAGCCATGCACTGGTCAAAGAAGTGGCAGCAAAAGAAAAACTCACTCAATAATGAAACAATAGTTAAAGGAGTTCTGTATGCGTTACATTAAATTAGCATGCCTCATCGTCATCACCAGCATCCTTGCTGCTTGTGCAAGCTCAAACTCTGGTAGCGTATATAAACGTGACGATGCGCGCAAAGTACAAACCGTTAAAACCGGCATTGTAGAAAGTGTGCGCCAAGTGAAATTGGAAGGCACTAAATCCCCTGTGGGTACGGTTGCAGGTGGTGCCATCGGCGGTATCGCTGGTAGCTCAATTGGTGGTGGCCGTGGCAGCGCAATTGCCGCCGTGATTGGTGCTGTGGCAGGCGGCCTTGCCGGCTCAGCTGCTGAAGAAGTCGTGACCCGCAAAGACGGCATTGAAATCACGGTAAAACTGGATGGCGGCGGCTTGATTGCAATTGTGCAAGAAGCAGATGAAGCATTTAGTCCGGGCGAGAAAGTACGCATCGTAGAGAATGGCGAGACTTCAAGAGTCTCCCACTAATCGTCAGTGACACAGCAAACAGTGGTGATAGCGTTTCATTAAACTGTCACCACGCCGTCATTTAAATTTCATCTAGCCTACCTATCATCTCTTCAAATTCACGGAGAGATGATATGTTTCAAAAAGCACTCAATCAAGAATCCAGCCAAGCGCAAAGCCGCTTATACCTATCTATTGCACGCACCTCTGCAGAGATTGCAGAAGCCCAGCGCTTACGCTACAAAGTATTTGCCGAAGAGATGGGCGCGCAAGTCAGTGGTACCGGTGGATTAGATATTGATGGATTTGATGCCTTCTGCGATCACTTATTGGTGCGTGAAAGCAGCACTCATCAAGTAATTGGCACTTACCGTATATTGAATCCACATCAAGCTGCCCAAGCTGGCGGTTATTACTCTGCCGGCGAATTTGACTTGAGCCGGATTACACATTTATTTGATCGCACTGTAGAAGTCGGGCGCGCATGCGTGCATCAAGATTACCGCAGCGGCGGCACCATTACAATGTTGTGGGCGGGCTTGGCCAAGTATATGCAAATGCATCATTACGAGTATATGATTGGATGCGCTAGCGTGCCGATGAACGATGGTGGCCATGCTGCCGCGTCACTCTTTAATCGCCTCAAAGATGACTATCTATCACCACCAGAATATCGCGTGTTCCCACACAATCCATTACCGATCGAAGCCTTGAATCAAGACATTCAAGTAGCGTGCCCGCCGCTGATTAAAGGCTATTTAAGACTGGGCGCCTACATTTGTAGCGAGCCAGCATGGGATGCCTATTTCAATACCGCAGATATGCTGGTAATGTTGCCATTATCTAGAATCAACAAAAGATATGCCGCGCATTTCTTAAAATAAATTTGCAACAAACACCAACGCTTATTCGCTATTTCCGTATTGCACGGGTGATTGTTCACACGCTATTAGGTCTCGCCATTGCCGCAGCAGTATTGCCTTTGGTGAGTGTGTATCGGCGTGGCCGTATCATACGCTGGTGGTGTCAATCGCTACTCAAGTGTTTTAGCATACAAGTACGTGTGTTTGGCGTACGCCCAGACAGCACAACCCACAGCACCATGTTTGTTGCAAATCATATTTCGTGGACGGACATTCATGCCCTAAATAGCCTGATACCCGTGCGGTTTATTGCAAAATTAGAAATCAGGACTTGGCCAGTGTTTGGTTATTTGGTGACCAAGTCCGGCACTTTGTTTATTAATCGGACCATCCGCAGAGATGCCGCTAGGATTGTGGAAATCACCTCAGAAAGTCTGCGTAATTTAGAAAATGTCTGCTTTTTTCCGGAAGGGACAACCACAGACGGGACGCACATGCTTCCATTTAAAAGCAGCATTGTTCAAGCTGCCGTAGATGCGCAAGCCACGTTGTGGCCAATTGCCATTTACTATCCGCAGCCAAATGGGCAGCCTAGTTTAACCATGGCCTATGCGGGAGAAACCAGCATGATCGAATCGATGGATCAAATCTTGCGCTTAAAAAATCCAGTGGTGGAATTGCACTTTCTCACACCTATCCCCTGTGTCGGGCACACGCGCCAGCATGTGACGCAGCTTGCATATCAGATAATTTCTGCAGCCTTTAACCAGCGATTGAGCCACCAGCAACCATGATGGCTAAGTTTTATCTCCTAGGTTTTATCTCTTAGATTTTATCCCTCGGATCAAAGTCGACCTGAGTAATGGTCTTATCCTCTAGACACATTGCCGTTAATTGCCCACCCCACAAGCAGCCGGTATCTAATGCATGGATATTATTGTGCTGATACAAACCCAATGCAGACCAATGCCCGCAGATAATCGTAGCCTCTTTTGATTGACGACTAGGCACGGTAAACCAAGGCATATAGCCGTCTGGGATATCACCAAGTTCACCCTTAAACGCATAGTCCAGCTCGCCATCTTGTGTACATATACGCATACGGGTAAATGCATTCGTAATCAGACGTAGTCGGTCTACACTACCTAAATCATCCTGCCAAAGACTTGGGTAGTTCCCATACATCTGATGGAGAAATTTTTCATACTCAGCATGTTGCAGTACAGCTTCGACTTCCCTTGCATACCCGAGCGCATCTGCTATTGTCCATTGCGGAAGCAAACCTGCATGCACCATCACCACATTCTCTTTTTGCAGCATCAACGGCTGATGTCTCAGCCATGCCAGCAAATCCGGGCCATCATGCGCATTAAGTATCGGTTGCAAAGTATCACTACGGTGAGGTGGGCGCACGCTATGTGCGACTGCAATAGCATGCAAATCATGGTTACCCAATACCACATCAATGGCGTGTTGATGCTCCACACACCACCTCAGCATTTCAAGCGAGCCTGTACCGCGATTAATCATATCGCCTACCAGCCACAGCCTATCACGCTGAGTATCAAAGTTTAGCTTGGCAAGTAAGGCCAGAAACGCATAAAAACAGCCCTGTACATCACCAATTGCATAAGTTGCCATAGTTAATAGTAAATCCAAAAGTAATACCGTGGGGAAATCTGCCCACAAAAAAGCCGCTTAGTTGCTAAGCGGCTTTTTCAATTCACTGTCCTTACTGATTACTTTTTAAGTGTTGCTGGGTCAAAATTTGCACCCGCTGCATTAGCCATATGCGCTACCGCACTCGCCACTTCAGTATCGCTTAAATCTGGGTTACCGCCACGTGCTGGCATATTACGAATACCCTCGATCGCGTGCTTCACTAAGGTTTCATAGCCTTGTGCAATACGTGGTGCCCATTGACCTTTATCGCCCAGTTTCGGAGATTCCATTAAGCCTGCCGCATGACACATAGAACATACGGCTTTCACGACCTCTTCACCAGTTTTCTCAACTTTAGCACCAGAAGTATCAGCTACTTGCACTTCAGCCACTGGCTTAATCGCTTCATCCACTTTGGTTTCAACAGCCGCCACTGGTGCAGCCGCCGCAGGTGCTGGCGCCGCTGACTCACCACTACCAAAAAAGTGAGCAAGTATTGAAATTAGCAATGTAAATCCAATGATAGTGCCCGGAATGACAAGCATTAACTGCCAAAAACTTGAACTTGAATAACCCTCTTCTTTTTTTGCCATCGCCTATCTTCCCCGTATAAATATTAAGTTGAATATTAAAATAAGCACCCATTATACATTTAACTTTAAATGCATAAAAGATTGGCGATGTATACAGTTCTATTTTGTTATAATCCGCAGGTTGCGCTCGTAGCTCAGCTGGATAGAGTGTTGGTTTCCGAAGCCAAAGGTCGTGGGTTCGACTCCCGCCGAGCGCGCCACAAATTGAAGAGGTTGATTCCATCAGGGTTTCAGCCTTTTTTATTTGCCACCCTAAGTGATGAATTTGGGCACTTTTACAAAGATTACAGTCAACTTAGGGACAAAGTTCCGTTCAGATCCAGCATGCAGAATTAAGTTACCGGCCGAAGCATACCTTGGATATCAACAGCTCCTTATAATTTAGTTTGATTGTTTAGTAGCAATCAAATGATTTTTACTACCACCTTACCTCTGGCTCGACCTGCTTCGAGATAGGCAAGTGCATTCTTTGTTTCATCGAACGGAAACACCTTATCAATCACCGGATGGATGTGACCCGCGTCGAGAAGCTTGCCAATCTCTGCAAGCTGATGGCCGTCAGGATGTAGAAATAAGAACGAATAATGGATACCGCGCTTCCCGGCTTGGCGAATGATCTTGCTGCTAATCACCCCGAATATAAACGTCATTAAAAAGTTCATGCCTCTAGCGCGAGCGAACGCAGCATCCGGCGGGCCGATGAGTGAAACGACACTGCTCTTGGGTTTCAAAATCCGAAGAGATTTTTCGATTCCGTCACCCCTGATAGTACCTAGCACTACGTCATAGTCCCGTAGCACCTCTTCAAATTCCTGCTTCTTATAATCAATCACTTCATCGGCTCCAAGGCTCTGCACTAAGCCGACATTAGCTGCGCTAGTAGTTGTTGCCACCTTTGCGCCAAGATATTTTGCAAGCTGGATTGCGAATGTGCCAATGCCTCCAGAACCAGCTGGGATGAATATCTTCTGGCCGTGTTTGAGATGTGCCCGTTCTTTAAGTGCTTGCCATGATGTGAGCCCGACCATTGGGATTGAAGCAGCTTGTACAAAGTCCAGATTCGCTGGTTTGATCGCGGCCGCAGTCTCGGGTACGACAGCCAATTCTGCGAGCGATCCCGTGCCTAGGTCGAAAATGCTGGCGAAAACGGCATCGCCTGTCTTAAAACGCGTCACGCGACTTCCCACTTCCACCACGACACCGGCCAGATCACTACCCATTGTTGCCGGTAGCTTAAACTTGAGAATGGGTTTAAACGCTCCTTTCGGAATCATGTAATCGATTGGATTCAAACCGACGGCATGTACCTGAACGAGCATTTCGTTTGGCTCAATTGTAGGACTGGGAATATCCGCGAACGCAAGTTGATCGGATTTTCCATAACGTTTTAAGATAAGTGCTTTCATCATATTTTCCCAGTGTTTTGGTGATGTTTTGATAATGCTTATTTCTTGCGCGCGCCAACATATAAAAATGCTAGTACAAGAGCGACTTCGATCAGTACAGATCCTAGAATGCCACCCGACGCATGCCCTGCAACAAACTCATAAACGCCAAGTAGCGCCAATATTAAGCAGGCGGTGATGGTGCCCACGATGAGCGCTGTACGGGTTGCTGAATACTCAGCATTCCTTGCAAAAAAATACATCACAGCGATACCAGCGTAGAGTGCTGCTATTCGTCTAGCAACCAAGCCTACCGAATCTGTTAACTCCACGCCCCAGGCTGATAGCATAACAACTGGTGCAAACATCAAGATAATAGACAATACTGTAAACAGGATTGAACTGAACACTGAAAGTCGGTAAAAAGATAATTGGTTCATGATTGTCTCCTATAGTTGACTAGCAACTTTATCGAGAGAATCAAGCTTCAGTTCTTTACGAATGCCGCCATCAACTAATACAGCAGGCGCAAATCTTCTCAAAAAACTCAAGCGGCAAGCTAATTTTCCAGCAGCGTATCGGAGCTTTGGATGCTTGGCATTGGCGGCTTTCAATACCACATTGGCAACAACTTTTGGATCATCACCGTTTGCCACAGCTACTTTCATTAATTTTGCGAGCGCTTTTCGCGCAATATTGTACTCATCTATTTTTGCGTCTACTTCTAGTGTGTTGGCTTCAAAATGCGTATTGGTATAACCGGGTTCTACCACAGAAACACGGATACCTCTTGTTCGCAACTCGTGATCTAGCGATTCTGAAAAGCCTTCTACTGCATGCTTGGTAGCAGCATAAGTTGCCATATATGGTGCAGGTATCAGTCCTAGTATCGAGCCGATGTTGATGATGCGTCCTTCGCCCTGCTTTCTCATATAGGGCACAACAGCGCGCGTCATGCGGACAATCCCAAAAAAATTAGTATCAAAAATCATTTTGGTTTGTTCAATTGAACTCTCTTCGGCACCACCAGGGGCTACACCGAAGCCTGCATTGTTCACCACCAAATCAATCCTGCCTTCAATTTGCACTACTTCTTTTAAGGCAGCTTCTATAGATGCCTCGCTATTTACATCTAGCGCAATCATCTTGTATGCGCGTTGGGCGGCTTGTGGTCCTTTTCGGCTCGTCCCATAGACCTTATAACCAGAGTTTGCGAGCAACGCTGCTGTTGCCGCACCGATTCCTGATGATGCACCTGTCACAATTGCGATCTTGCTTTTCATATGTCTCTCCTTTTAATTCAGTGAATAAAAACATGTTGCTTAAATATGATAATCATCATATTTATGGTCAAAAAAAAGCCTAAGTGCTTAGTAAGTAATTAATCACAATTTGGCATCGTAGTGTTTTAACGCTGCCTGGCGGAAATCTTCGCTAAGTGTATTGTCATCGACTGCACGAGATAATAGTAATGCTCCTACCATGGTGGACATCATGACCAATGCTTTTTCATACGGATTCGATTCGTCTGCTAGTTTACTTTTAATTAGACCTATCATTTCCTTGATGCGGCAAGTAGAAGCTTTCCTCACCTCAGGGGCTTGGCGCGGCATCTCAGAACCTAGCGCTGCGAAGGAACATCCTTTTTCAATGTTGCCCATATGCTCATTTGATAAATATGCATGCATCAAAGCTTGCAGTGCCTGATCTTCAGGAACATTAGCGAATATATGTTCAGCAATAGCAACCGTTTCTTCACCGGCTTTATCAGCAGCCTCCGCAAGCATTGCATCACGAGATGCGAAATGTGCGTAAAAACCACCATGCGTGAGGCCTGCTTCTTTCATAATATCGGCTACGCCTGTGCCATCATAACCACTTCTACGGATAGCCCGAGCAGCAGTTTCCACAATTCGCATATGCGTAATTTCCTTACGGCTGGAAGTATTTTGTTTGCCAATAGATTTTTTCATGACGATCATCATATATGACGACCATCATAATTAGCAAGTAAAATAGCTTAGTCAATAGAAAATATTTGATAAGCATTTCAAATATCTATTTTGGCGGTGAAGTCCAACTATTTTTCTAACCATTAATTGGAAGCAACTAAATTCACACAGATAAATTTTTACCCTTGAACATCCGCTTTGGTGATTTCTGTGCTGAAGCAGTTTTATCTGATGTAAGTTATGAACAAACTTGAAATGCAGAATGATTTAGTTTATTGTTTTATCAAGGCCTTATGATAGGGTGTCTGCAATAAAATGAAAAAAATCATTGCATTTTGTGGTCATAAAATCAGAGGCTTACAAGCATTCATCGCCGTTATCAAAGAAAATAGGCTGATAACGGTACTGCTCGCCGGCATTATCTTCTCCTTTGCTGCTATTGCCGAAAGTTTAATTGGCAGAGCAACCGAATATTTCTTTCCTCAATTAGATGATTCTGCCGCCATTATTGCGAATCAAAATCAGCAGTTTGATGCAGTGAAAGAAAATCTTAAAAAGCTACAAAGTGCCATCAGCGGTCAGGACAAAGCTTATTTAAATTCTGCATTAGACGCAGTGAGTAGCATCAAGCAAGATAGTGAGAATCTGTCCATCAAACTAGCGGCACTGCAGGAAGAGAATGCATCACTCAAGCAAACGCTCAAGTCGCAAAAAGGTGTTTACGGGGGCGTAGACTTGATGGTGCCAGACAAATCTGGCTTTAAGATTGATAGTCAGGTGTCCTTTGGACATTCAATTTTCCGCAAGGGGAGTTATGTCACGCTGACTTCGCTTAACCAAGCTGACAATACCAAAAATAAATATCTTACAGCAGGACAAGGCACCTATTTCACGAATGAAAAAAATCAGCATTGCGCATTGACCTTGAATAGCATTACGCAAGTGGCGGGCAGTAAATCTGGCGTTGCTAACTTTATTGTTTCTTGTAAAACTTAACCTAGGATGAACACCCGCTTGAATCAATCTCTCATGCACCATTTTTGTGGTGTGTGCATGCTAACGCTTATGAGCTCCGCTATTGCAGAAACACATCCATTGACTAGATTGACTAGTGATAATAGCCAAGTGGTCGCTCAAGCCACCAATGGTGTGTTAAAAAGCACGAAAGGAAAGTTCTTTGAGGCATCCTGCAACGAGGAAATAGCATTTGATACAGAAGTCATCGACTTGAATAAAGATGGAACACCTGAAGTATTTACAAATTACTATGGCACTTGCATAGGCGGCGCTGCTGGAGTGCAGGTTGACTTGTATATTAAAAATAAAGCTGGGAAATGGATAGCACAGTTTGGATTTCCAGGGACGTACTCCATCCTAAAGACACGAAATAAAGGTTACCCGGATATCGAAATTGGTGGTCCAGGCAGTTGCTTTCCAATTTGGCGCTGGAACGGAACCCAATACGATATTTATAAAAAATGTGAGCGCTAAATGCACATTTTAAAATCACACGCATCACAATCATTAGAATGAATCTGCGTGTCCATTCAGCTTTTTTAAACAAGGGAGAAGAAAATGGCAGCAGTGAATAATGTAAGCGTGGGTGGGCGAAGCATTAGCATATATCGCTTTACTGGAGAGGTTATCGATAGTCAGCGTTCATCTGAAACCAGCATTACCTCTCATAGTAATGGCCAAGTGAGCTCTTATACCTCTCACTATAACGAGATATTTTTACGTGATAAAGACGGTAAGGAAATTTCCGTAGAGGTGGCTTCTGCCGGTGTACCGGTGCGGCCGGGCAATACGGTCACTGTATTATGGGGAATTTTAGGCAACAAAGACAAGGGGCCATATACCACTGTTTACAACCATGACACCGGTAATATTGGGCATATTGCAAAATCCGTGAATGATTTATGCGGCCCGCATTTATACAACATGTTGATTATCGTATTTGTAATTGTGGGTGTAATTGGCGCATTTAGTTTATTGGGTGGAAGCATAGGCAGTTCGATTATTCCATTAGCAGCTACGGCAGGTTTCTTTTATTGGCTAACAGGGCGTCGTAGAGTGTTACGTGCAGCCATGGAGGATGCCGCTAAAAAAGCCTAATATGCATTTAGTACAGAAAGTAATTTGGGCTTTTACCAACACACCTAGCCAATCTAAAGGAGCATCCATGCCACTTTTAGGTTGGCTTCGCCAAGCAACAATGTCAGCTGATAAAGTTTTTTGAGACTATCGATTCAATTGTAATTGATTCGACCAATATCCAGTGCCCAGTCCCAAGTGCCAATCACACGCTTTTGTAGTCATACGAACATCAATACTCAAATACCTGCACAATTCGCTTCAGCTTGACAGTCGCAACGACGCAAAATACCGCATAATAATCAAACCTGCCCTGCTACAACATCGAGTCTCATTCAGATTAGGCAGTATTCAGCAGCGTGTACTATCGATTTTCAAACAGTGAACGTACTGGGATAGGATTGAACTTGATCAACAGAATAAGAGAAAACGTCATCAAAGATCTGAAGTTTGATCCGCACGATCTTGCCTGCGAAGAGTTACGACATGTTTACCGGGGCAAAAGTAGCGGCAAGCTGATTGTATTGTTTAGCGGGGCTATTGTCGCTGGCATGTTGGCATGGGATATCGGTTGGTTTTATGCTGGTGTCTGGTATGCCTGGCTGTTAATCGCACATGCCTGGCACTGGTGGTTAGGTCGCCTAGATTGGGCATCTGCCAATGTCAGTATCGAGTTGGCGCGTATCAATCGCCATGTGATGGCTGCGGCCATTGCCGGCTTGGGCTGGGGTGCCCTCTCAATTGCCCTGCCCTTACTGAGCCGCCCGAGTAAGGCGGCCGTTCTTATGATCATGCTGATCGGCGTGATTATGGCGCTGCCGCGTCTGGTGGTATTTTTACCTATTTTCTTTGCCTTTGCGGCTGGTGTATACATCCCCCTTTTGCTGACTACCCCGTTTTTGGATTATGAAACCTTGCACATGGTGCTGTTCATGCTCGTGTTGGTTGGCGCTACTCTGTGGGCTACGGCACGAGAGATACGCAAGATTCTGATTGATGTACTGCTCAAGCAGGTTTCGTCAGAACAGGCTTCTTGGGAGGATCGTTTGACCGGCATTGGTAACCGCCGAAGCTTTGATGCCAATATGGCTACTACTTGGGCGCAAGCATCGCGCGCCAAAGTGCCGCTCTCACTCATGATGGTGGATGTGGACTTTTTCAAGAAATTCAACGACGCCTATGGCCATCAGGCAGGGGACGAGTGCTTGCGGCAGGTTGCAACAGCACTGGATGGTTGCGCGCGCCGGGCTGGCGATTCGGTTACCCGTTACGGCGGCGAGGAGTTTGCCGCGGTCTTGTTTCATACCTCACTGAACGAGGCACGGAATATCGGTGAGAACATGCTGGCAGCCGTTCGAAAACTCAATATCCGGCACGAACAATCGTCACATGAAATCGTCACCATTTCGATGGGCATTACAACTATTGTGCCTACGGTTGATGACGATGTGCAACAGTTCATAGAAGAAGCGGATAAGTCCCTTTATCGCGCGAAGGAGAATGGACGCAATCGTGCGGAGTGGCAAATATTGGGTAATGTAAGAAAGGATTGAGGTTTTTACAGCACTTACAAACAACGCCAAACATCACGACGACTTATATACAACTTATACATACATCATTGCCGAATTTTGTCATATTTTGTTTTACTTTAGACAATCATGCGAATACAGTGGTAATGTTTCTTTCTGAGCATACAAGCGTATGTTTTAATTTAAATCAATTAAAATCAAACAGTTATAATTATTTTTTGCTAAATAAAAAGTCATAATAATGGATAGCAGATAGTGGGCACGCTAGTTGCTTAACATAAATTTACAAAAGCAATAAATACTTGGTAGACAACATTAGCAAGGCGAATTAGCTTGCTTTTAGCGCTCTACTTGAGTGATTGAAATACTTCTTGAGGTGATACCGTTTGTGATGGGTAAATTTAATTTAGGGCTGAGCTGATAATTAATCAAGGCTACCACCCTATTAACAACAGGGGAATCAAAATGAACCACTCTATTAAAACAGTTATTTTAAACTTCTTGCGTGACGAAGAAGGGGCTAGTGCCATCGAATACGCATTGATTGCAGCGATGGTGGCGATTGCACTTGTCGCATTCGTCCAGCCTATCAATCTCGCCATTAGCGCCATCTTTACACAAATTCAAGGTGCGCTCACGTAATCTAGCGCTCATGCAATCGCCACCAACATTAGGCGATTGATTGTTGAATGCATATGATGATTACCACCGTAGAATTGATCGTGGTCGCTTGGTGCCTAAGTGTTGGCCTAGCCGATCTCTACGCAAGACGTATCCCAAATATTTTGGCACTTGGGGCTTGCTTGATTGCCATCATTTGCTTATTGATTACGGGGCATACATTGCTCGGTGCAAACTGGCAGTCTGTAGCCATTGGCGTAGGTGTCAGCCTACTTTTAACATTACCCGCTTATGCAGCACGCCTACTAGGTGCTGCTGACGTCAAAATAATACTGGCCATTGCACTTATCGGGGGCTGGTATTTAACGCTGTTTGCCTTTGTGATTGCATCTATCTTAGCCATGCTATTAAGCGTTGCTCACCTCCTCTTCACCCGATTTAACACACAGCAAAACAAGCCAAAAAGATGGATTCCTTTTGGTGCAGCCCTAAGTACCGGGCTACTGTGCGCAATAGGGATGGCGACATGATCACGCCAGTGAAGCCGACTGATCGTCAACCGCTTTCACGGTCACAACAAGGCGCGGTAGCGATTGAGTTTGTGATGCTATTCCTTCTGTTCTTTGGCTTGTTCTATGCCATGGTGAATTATGCGGTTGTGATGCTGATGCAATCTGCATTTATCCATGCGGCTGAAGAAGGTGCACGTGCTGCGATTGCTGTAGACCGCCTAGCGTATGCCAGTAATGTGGCCTACCTTAGCAATGGCGTGGATCCGAGGGTGCGCAGTGTTGTTGGCAGTTCGCTGAACTGGTTGCCTGCCAAACCAAAAAGTAAAGTGCTTGGCGCCGGTAACAGCCAAGTACAACTGGCCATGAATGGTAATCAACTCACGGTACGCGTTGTTTACAGTGGTTATGCGAACGATCCACTGATACCGATGCTGACATTACCTATCATTGGGCAAATCCCCAAGGTGCCTACCGATTTGACGGGCACAGCAGTGATTGAGCTTTAGAAAAATAAATAAGAAGAATATCAAAGAGCGGAGCCATCATGAACAGTACATTTCTACGTGTATTAGCAGTATTGATGTTGATTGCTGCCATTGTGACTGCCTATTTAGGCTATCAGATAAGCAACAAAAAGCCTGTGGACACATTAAAAGTTGTGGTGCCTACTTTTTCACAAGTTGTCGCGCGAAATGATATTCCGGCTGGCCATCTACTGACTGCGGAAGATTTAGAGCGCGTCACTACACAACAACCAGATAAGCGGACCTTTAGCGACACACAACATCTCGTTGGGAAAGTCACATCTGTGGCTGTGACAAAAGGCACCCCAATCAAAACATCGCATTTTCCTACTTACAGTTTGCTGGGACAGGGACTTGCACCCCATGAACGTGCAGTAGCGATTAAGGTAAATGAAGTGATTGGGGTCGGCGGGTTTATCAAGCCAGGAGACCATGTGGATGTACTGCTGTATTTGCGTGCTGATCGCGAGACTGGTGATATCAGTTCAGCCCAAGTTGTGCTCACCAATGTGAAAGTGCTTGCCTACGGCGCGCTAACAACTGAAACGGAGCCCAGCCAAGAGAATGAGTTGATGCCATCTGCCCCAAACAAACTGGGCACCAGCAATAGCCGCGCTGACAGTAATAAAGAAAAAGACAGCCGTTCTGCCATCTTGGCGGTAGCGGAGCAGCACATTTCGACACTGATGCTGGCTGAAAGCACTGGCGTGTTGCGTTTGGCGCTGCGCGGTGAATCATTGCCTAACGCTCATATCGTATCAGATAGTCAGTTTATTCGTCTGGGAGATATCTCTCATTCATCAAGCATCCAGCATTCAACCCCAGCCAATACCACGTTATCACCCGCCACAGTGCCTGTGGTGAAAAAGAAAACAACCACATCGGCAACTAAACGCGCGCGCGTCATTGTGCATCGCGGCGAACAAGTAGAAGTCGTCAACGTGGCAAGATAACAACAAAAAAAATAAGGGCTCAACATGTCGAATATGAAATATGTTTGGTTAATACTGTTTACCTGCATAGGCAGTTTTGCGCTGGATGCGCAGGCCGGAGATGCGGATGAACTACAGCTGGTGACTGGTGACCAGCATGTTTATGTACATGCCAAACCAGTTAAGCGCGTTGCAGTGGGAAGCCCAGATATTGTAGGCATCACCATGCTGACATCACGCAATATCATGATTACAGGCAAGCAAGTGGGCGTGACCGAGATTTCAATCTGGGAGAGTGAAAAAGCGGCAGCGCCTGCAAGACAAATTAAGGTGGCGGTCAGCCTCAATACTGCACTTGAAAAGCAGCGCCTACAGTTTTCAAAAGCAATCAAATTGCTACCGGCTGGCAATCAGGCGGCCATTTCTGGTGAGGCCGAGTCTTTAGAAGACCACGCCCTAGCGCGCCAAGCCATTGATAAAGCGAGCACAGTCCCTATGGATGCGACCTTGAGCAGCTTTGACAATCAAGTGCAGATTGATATCAAAGTGGTGGAAGTCAGCCGCCAAAATATGATGCGCGCTGGCTTTTTCTTGGGAAAAAATAGTCGAAATACAACGCTTGGTATTGGGTCTCCAGGCAATCTTAGCGGTGTACATAGCGAGGGTGGTGGATTTATCTTAGATAGTGCTTCAGGATTTTTACCTAATGCGAGTGCATTTAATTTTGTAGCAGGCAATGCAAGCCGAGGATTACTCGGCACGTTGAGCATACTGGAGGCAAACGGGTTTGCGTACACATTGGCAGAACCAAGTCTTACTGCTTTTTCTGGTCAAAGTGCTAGCTTCTTGGCCGGTGGTGAGTTTCCGGTACCGATTCGCGCAGGCGCCGGTGGTGACAGCACCGTCACGATTCGCTACAAGGAATATGGTGTGCGCCTGATGTTGACCCCCACAGTATTAGATACCAACAGAATTTTCCTTAAAGTGTCGCCTGAAGTCAGTGAAATAGATTTTTCTAATGCGGTGCAAAGCGGCGGGGTTGCAGTGCCGGGCCTGCGTGTACGTAGAACCGACACCAGTGTCTCGCTTGGCGATGGCGAAAGCTTTGTCATCAGTGGGCTGGTCAGTCGCAACACATTGCAGAACGTAGATAAGTTTCCGGGATTAGGTAACTTGCCCATCATCGGTGCTTTTTTCCGCTCTACCCGATTCGATCGTGAGGATAAGGAATTGCTGATGATTGTGACACCTCATCTCGTGAAGCCAATTGCCAAAGACGCAGCGATGCCTGCATTGCCGGGTGGAAATCTGCGTGAATACAACCCTAGCTTTAGTGATTTATTCTTTCAAAAAGGCATCAAACCGGATACTGGAACCCCTGCCACGGGTTTTTCGAGGTAATAAAGATGAGCGAACATGAACGCAACTGCTTTATTGCCATTACAAGTACGCAGGAATGCATGCAATGGTTAAGCCAATCGCTCAAGGATGAGGGCGAGGTGATTCCCGCTGACGCACCTTCCATAGAGCGCGTGGTACAACTCTCGGATGCCATTGGTGCCTCTACCATTTTTGTGCAGCTTAACCCGCTGGACTACCGACAAGAAACATTACTGATAGAAGGCATTATTGCAGCTAAGCCTTTTCTGCCGGTGATTATTGTTGCTGATTCTTTTGATCAGAATTTGCTACTCACCGTGATGCGTTTGGGTGCGCGTGACTTTATCAAAATCGGCACGCGAGTAAGCGAAGTGTCCGCTGTGGTCAAACGCTTGATTCCACGTGATGCTGCCCTGCATGCAACGCAAGCAGATCAGGGAGGTAAGATTACTGCGGTGATTAGCGCGCGACCAGGTAGCGACTCCCCCATGCTTGCGCTACACCTTGCCTTAGCCGTGCAAGAGACAGAACCTACACTTCTGCTAGACCTAGGCATACCACATGGTGATGCCATGTTATACCTTGGCTTAACTGCTTCTTACAGTTTTATTGATGCTATTCGTAGCTTGCGAAGAATCGATTCCACGCTTATTCAAAACGGCTTTGGTAAACACAAAAGTGGTTTAACCGTGCTCTCCATGCCGGAAGATCCTTGGACGGGCGCACAATTTACCGCAGCAGATGTCTATGTGCTTTTACGCAGTTTGCGCCGACATTTTTCCAGAATCATCGTAAATCTTGGCGGTATGGCTGGTTCTGATTTCCTACTGCTGTTATTGGGCAATGTGGATCAAGTCATTTTACTTGTTGAGCAAAGCGTACCCAGTTGCCGCCAAAATATGCACCTTATCAAGCATCTGCGCGAGGAAAAAGTGCTATTGAATAACGCAGGCGTGGTGGTGGATCATTACTTATCCAAAATGCCGCCAGACGCTGAGAGTATTGCGCAATCGTTTGGTCTGCCATTGCTTACTACCCTGTCATCCTCCGGTATGGCGCGCTTGGCCACCATGAACTCTGGCGAGAGCATGTTTGATCTATCGCCCAATGATCCCTATAGCTTAAGTGTGCGCAAATTGGCAGAAAAACTGCTGGATGCCCCTACCTCGCATACAGAGAAAAAACACGGCCTACTTCACAAATTGATTTCCGCAGTCACTCACACGAGTGAAAGGCATTAAGGCTTATGATGAATTTTCTGCTAAAGGGTGTTGATTATGGCCTGAAAGAAGCACAGGACTATCAAGAGCTCAAATTTCAACTACATCAGCACTTGATTGCAGAAATTGAGCGCGACCATGTTGGGCTGCTTGATCTGGCGCGCGGTGAAATAGCGGCTTATGTAAGAGAAAAGGTGATTGCGTATATTGCAGAACGGCATCTACCGATCAGTGGCTACGATCTAGAAAACCTTGTAGAAGATGTGGTAGATGAGCTGGCAGGCTATGGCCCACTGGAAAGCTTGATCAGGGATGATCGCATTAATGACATCTTGGTGAACGGTCCTAGAAAGATATTTATAGAGCGGGATGGACGGCTTGAAACCACCACACTGCGATTTATTGATGATGAGCATGTCTTGCGCGTTATCCGACGTATTCTTGCCCATTTGGGGCGCCGTATAGATGAAGCTAGCCCCATGGTGGATGCGCGCTTGCCAGATGGTAGCCGTGTGAATGCCATTATTCCTCCCTTGGCGTTAGATGGCCCATGTTTATCTATTCGTAAATTCAGCAAGCAGCCCTTGCTTTCTGGCGATTTATTGCAGTACGGCACGCTTGACAATGACATGCTGGCTTTTCTGACAGCTGCAGTGAATCGTCGCTGTAATCTCATTGTGAGTGGCGGTACGGGTGCAGGTAAAACAACACTATTGAATGTATTGAGCCGTTTCATTCCGCATACTGAGCGTATTGTCACTATCGAGGATGCGGCTGAACTGCAACTGGAACACGACCATGTGGTGCGGCTTGAAACTAGACCACCCAATATAGATGACAGTGGCGAAATTACTGCGCGCGATCTGGTAAAAAACTCTTTGCGCATGCGACCCGACCGTATCATATTGGGCGAGGTGCGTGGCGAAGAAGTGATGGATGTGCTTCAGGCAATGAATACTGGGCACGACGGTTGTATGAGTACGGTGCATGCAAACAGCCCCGAAGATGCCATGCTACGCTTTGAAATGCTGGCTGGATTAGCCAAATTTCAAGGTACAGAAAGCACCTTGCGCAAAATGATTGCAGCCGCGATTGAGCTAGTCGTGCAAATTTCCCGCATGCCCAATGGGCAGCGCAAAGTCATTTCGATTACTGAGGTTGTGGGTGTGCGCGATGGCCATTTTGTACTCAATGAGCTATATGCCTATGACGCAACGACAGGGCGTTTTGCACACCCTGGGGTTCGCCCATGCAATCAAAAATTGCAGGACTTACCCATCAGAGGGCTGCTATGAATACGATGGCAGTATCATTGATTTTGGTAGCAGCAGTGATGTTGCTACTGTCCATTGGCGTACATAGTCGCATTAAGGAAAGGCGCCTGCGAGAACGTATGATGCGCCATTTCATGGAGGTGCTACCTCTAGGTGCTACTGTATCAGGTGTAGCACCGGGCATTCGTCAGAGTCACTGGCATCGATTCAAAGTGCGCGCCTCTATCTATGCTGGATTTGAATTACAAAAAAAACATGTCATTACCATCTCGCTTGCATTTGTTTCTATTGGCATAGTGGGCTGGCTTGTTTATGGTGTGATTGGTGCTGTCCTGTTTTCTGGCATGGCGATATTTATTTTTGGATTTTTGCTGCCATACAGCCGCTTACATCGCCGTCAGATGCAAATCATTGCCCAAGTCCCCCTGTTTATTGATCAGATATTACGTAGCCTCAGTACCGGTCGCAGCTTAGAAAATGCCATTCGTTTTGCCTCGGATGAAACACCACCTCCGCTACGCTACGTGTTGGATCGCGTGATTCGGGCAGCAGACTTAGGAGCCGACATGGTGGAGAATCTCACCGAGGCTGCCAAACTACATAGCCTACGTGAGCTTAACCTGATTGCGTTGGCCATGCGTATCAGCAACAACTACGGCAGCAGCCCGCGTGACATGTTAGATAGCGTGGTAAAAATGGTGCGCCAGCAGGAACTGGCGCGTCGAGAACTGGCAGCCATGACAGGAGAAACCAGAATATCAGCATGGGTGCTTGGATTAACGCCGATTGCAATTGCGGCCTATATCATGGTGATGAACCCTAGTTATTTGAACATGCTGCTACATGACGAGACAGGCAAAACCATGATGATTACCGCGCTGGCACTGCAAGGTTTCGGTGCATTCTTTCTTTGGCGGATGTTGCGGAGCGTTTGAAGATGAGCCTTTTGTGGTGGATCACCATAACGCTCATGCTGCTGGCAGCAGGACTCTTGCTATACAGCACACAACAGAACAGCCATCCAAAGCATATTCAGCGCCGTTTTCGGGAAGCCTTGCAGCAAGAAGGGATACACATCTCGCATCTCGGGCCGCTAGACCTTGAAGAAGCGCTGCATGATGTCTTAGAAAAAGTGTCCCGAAGTGAAATGGCGGAAATACATCGCTTACTAGTGCAAGCCGGGTGGCATGGCGCAAAGGCAAGGTTAATATTCCTACTGATGGCATGGGTACTGCCTGTCGCGCTTGGCGTCATTGCAATGTTTTATGCCGTCTTGAATCAGGACACTTGGGTGAATGTGCTGTTTCATTTTCTGTTTGTGTTCGCAGCCACGTTCGTAGCCATTCGTCGCTTGCTACGTTGGCAAGCGCAAAAACGGCGTGATGCTATTCGCAAAGAAGTCATTCCATTTCTGCATCTACTGCGTATGCTATTTGAAGCAGGTCTATCGATGGAGCATATATTGTTGGTGATTGAGCAACAGGGAAAAGATCTAATTCCGAATCTCGCGGATGAGTTACATCTGGTCATCAAACGCATACAAACTGGTCAGGACAGAGCAGATGCATTGGTTGAGATGGCCGCACCACTGGAGGTGCCTGAGCTGAATGACACGATTGCAATGCTTAAACAGGTCACGCGTTATGGCGGTAACATCCGAGACTCTTTAGCAGAATATACGACATTGGTGGAGCAACGCCAAGTATCGGAGTTGCGTGAATATGTCAGCAAGCTATCTGCCAAAATGACGGTTGTCATGATTCTATTCTTGTTCCCGGCGCTGATGATATTTCTGGCAGGCCCCGGATTTATGGGCTTGGCCAAAGCATTAAAAGGAGTGAGTGGCTTATGAAAATTATCACACTATGGATGGCGCTCGCATGGGCATTGACGTATGGCTTGCCACATGCAATGGCAGCCGATAATAAGACAACATCCGTGCAGCAGACAAAAGGCAGCACTGGTAAGGCATGCGCAGAAATCTCTACGGAAGAAGCGACCAGACTTGCGCTGATTCGACAGATGCTAACAGAAGGCAAGCCACATGCCGCCATTGCACACCTTGATGCAGCCAACATCAAAAATGAACACGCAGAACTACTGCGTGCAGATGCTTTACGCCAAACCGGGCGTGCGTTACAGGCACAGAGCATTTATGCGCAGTTGGTGAATAGCTGCGTATCCGGATATGCGTACCGTGGTCTGGGGTTGATTGCCAGCGAAACCGGCAATCAACAGGAGGCGCTTCGCCATCTCAAGGCCGCCAGCAATGCCCTGCCAACCGAACATACCATCCGCAATGATTATGGGTATGTGCTGATGCAATCTGGCGAATCCACAGCTGCTTTGCATGAGTTTCTTACTGCTGTGGAACTTGCGCCGGATTATCGACAGGCTGCCAATAATCTAGTGATGCTGCTTTACCAACAGGGAGACACTGCCAAGGCTGAGGCGTTTGCCAAGCAGTTCGGGGTCGCCTCGGAAGCAATGCAACAATTGAAAAAACTAGCGCAAGAAAACAACGAAGCAATGCCCTAAACGGCACGGAGGTCATCATGAAACGAATCATTATGCTCATGCTAAGTGGATTGTTCAGTATGAACAACGCCATGGCAGACGATGTGCAGACAACGCTAACGCCATCGATAGAAGCGCATGCGCCATCGTCCACGCAACAATGGTTGGAGCTACAACGCTCAGGAAAATCCGCCTCACCCCAAGCACAGCCAATCTCGGGTGAGGTGATGGATAAAGTACATAAACGCTACCTCAAGAGCTTTGAAAAACCGATTCCGGAGTTTTACGGGCATGAGACGCCGATCAGCCGCTAAGTACCAGTATCAGCGCGGCGCTATTGGGCTCGCGGGGATATTGGTTTTGCTGACGGTATTGCTGTTAACTGCCTTAGTAGTAGACAGTGGACGCCTCTGGATGCAACAAAGGCATCTGCAATCCATCGCGGACATGGCTGCCATCCATGCTTCACGCCATCTTGGCTGTAACGCCAACCTGCAAAATGTCATCCAAATGGCGCAGCTAGCGGCCAGCAATAACGGCTTTGGTGGGCAACTTTCTGCCAACCCCAATCAAGTCTTGCTAGGCAGGCTCGATACAGTACAAGGCATACGGCAGTTTACCGCTGATGGTAGCAGTGAAGCCGTTTACGTTAGAACAACAACAGAGGTGCCCAGTAGCCTGATTGCCGGCGGACTGATGGGTGGCACAGTCACCTTGCGTGCCGAGGCGGTGTCAGTAGCAGATGCACCATGGGCAGCTTTTGGTGTGGGTAGTTTTACTGTGAGTCTTAGCAGTCAACAATCCGTGCTATTGAATGGGCTGTTAGGTGGCATGCTGGGTGGGCCGCTCAACTTGGATGTGCTGAGCTATCGCGGAATCGCAGGCACCCAAATCACATTGCAAGACATGCTGGCTGTTTCTGGGCAGGTTGGCACCTTAGAGGATTTATTAGATGCCAATATGCAAGTTGCAGACTTGCTCGAACTGTTTGCCAACGCCGCAGGGCAAAGTGGTGCGGCTGATGTACAAGCAGTGTCAGCGATGCAAAGTATTGCGGCTGTAGCCGTAAAAAATGCGACGCTAAAACTAGGGGATGTACTTGCCGTGACCACGCCTGATACCAGTGCCGCTGCCACGGTAGGTCTCAATGCGTTATCACTGATTACTACGACAGCAATGATTGCCAATGGCACCAATGCCATAAACCTACCGTTGGGGATTAACCTGCCCTCCATCACCAGTATTAATGCACAAGTGACCGTCATTGAACCACCACAACTCACGGTCGGCCCTGCAGCGGGTAATGGCAATTTATGCACCATCGCGCGGACAGCACAAATCAGAACGCGGGTCGGTGTGCTAGTCAGCATTCCATTGCTTGCGCGTATTGACCTTGCGCTGAATGCAGAGGTTGCACAAGGCTCCGCCGGGCTGCGCTCCATTCAGCAAAATGGTAGCGAAACGGATGTCGAAATAGAGGCTAGCCCTGGCATTGCTGCACTCACACTCACCAATAATGCCGGGACGGGGCCAGCGAGAGTATCAACGCTGTTGAACCTACCAGTTGCAGATATTGGATTGAACCTGCCTATTCAGCCACCCACGCCACAAACGCTTGAGTATTCCGTCGCACACCCGGTGGAAGATCATTTGCCACAAACACAGTCAGTTGCCAGCCCAGTTGGCAGCAGCCTGGAAAACGCATTAGGGCAGCCTAGCGCGGTGAATGTGACTGTCTTGAGTGTATTGAATCTAGGGCTGATCAATAATGTTGTTTCTACGCTTGTCAGGCCGCTATTGTCAGAGATAGGACGGGTGTTGCTAGACCCCCTGCTCAGTCTGCTAGGTATCCGCGTGGGTGGTATGGATGTCACGCTTGATGATTTGCAATACCGTCAGGCCAGGCCCTTAGTGATATAAATCCCACACAGATTTCAAGCAGTTAAGTTAGAAAACCTAGTTACCAATCGCTATAAAATGCATTTTTTTATTCTGGGATATCTAGTCAGTGATCAGGTCTCCTACTTTTGATAGATGGTTAGCGCCGACCAAAGTGATGTGAGAGTAAATACGGTACATAAGTAGCAATCACCAGCAATGCAGCTAACAATAAAAATATCCAACGCACAGAATACCCCGTTACAAATTTTGCGGCGGGCGTTTGTGATTGAACAAATGCATAAAACTCTGGTTTATCTGTTGCTTCTATATATTGACCTTTAATTTCACTCGCCATATCTTTCAAATGTTCTACATCTAGTTTTGATAGAAAGCGATCAAACTCTGCATAAGCAACTGGCGGATCCGGATCATCTTTACTTGCATCGTTATACATAATGCCCCCACCAGCACTTTCAGCCGCGGCATCTGTACCCCAATACCCTACAAATTTGTTATTGGCGTTAAACCGTTTAATCGGCACTGGTTCATGGCCACCTACCCCCACAAAAATAACATGCTGACCAATACGCACATTGCTAATATCCAGCCGATTAATACCGTTGGCTTTAGGGGCTTCGTCGCCATCTGTAAAAAAGAGCATTTGTGCCGGGATATTTAGATACTCAAAAGTAGCCTCAGCTGCCTTTACCCCAAAAGTCATGCGGCTATTGCCACTCCACGCCATCCGCCATTCCAGATGCTCTATAGCGTCAGTAATGATATCGAAATTCGCACATACCTCTAACGGCATAAATAGCAAGGCCACATTTTCAGCAGCAAATACACCAACACTGACATAAGTACCACAAGGTGAGCTTTTCACAACCTCTTTCATGAGGTGTTGTGTGTAGGCCAGACGGCTGACTAGCTGATCATTGACCTTCATATCTTCTGCATTCATGCTTTGCGATATATCGGCAACTAACAAGTAGTTATGTACGGCTTGCTTCAGTTGTATCTGCGGCTTAATGAGCGCAAGCAACAAGAACAGTAAAGCCAACACCAACAGCGCTGTTTCATAATTTTCTTTTAACGTGGAAACAAGTTTTTTCATGGCAAACCTTGTGGCAAATTACTAATCTCCATCCCGGATGGATCTTGAGCGACTGTTTTTATATTTCCTGGAATGACGGAGAGCAATAAACTTAAGTTAAATTTGGCCTCCTGTGCATTAGGGTTTAGCTTTAACGCATGCTCATAAGAGGCTTTTGCCTGCATATAATCAAACTTTGCCTCTTCTTGAATTTCACCTTCTGCTGTCACTAACCGCTGTAAACCAGAGCGAAATAGATTGTTGGCTATATTGAAATGAATCTGTGACTTTAGATTTTGATTGATGGCAAATGTGTCTTCTTGCTGCATTTTAGGTGGTGCAAGCAACTGACCAAACCCCTGTATAGCATGTTTAAAATGGCCCGTTTTTCCTTGCTGGTAGGCATCTGAGAATTTTTTATGAAATGGGTAACTTTCATCACTTACCACTTCCCCCGAAAGTAATGCACGGTTCACTTTACCTATTTTATTGATTTGATAGCATTCATAGGCAGTGCCTAATAACCCTGCCAACAATACCAACCCTAGCAGCTGATTCTTACGATTTATTCTATTCGTCATGCATACACCCTCAAGTTTTTGATTGCTACAATAAGTAAACCCAATACAAACGCTATGATGATGAACAGCCTTGAATAATCATAGCCCGCGATTGTTTCATTGTATTTAATGGCTTTTTTCTCACGCGCATCAATATCGCTAATGGCCGATTGCAAGGTTTCAGGGTTATCTGCCTCGTAAGCTTTGTACTTAAGACCTAATGACTGAAAGTATTTGTGTAACACGATAGAGTTGGGTACGCGCGTCTCCTCATATTCTTCTTTTGTGAAAATGCTGGGCTCTCCTGGCTCACGCAACATAATCCAATAGATACTTAAACCACGGCTTTTCAAACGCTCGCTTAATAAAAATTTAACGCGCGGACTCAGCTTGCCTGCGCCATCTGAGAGCAAAATAATGGCCCTAGAACCAGAACTTTGAATTTTATCGAACAAGCCTACGGCCTCAGTCAACCCTGCACCGATATTGGTTTGGTTAAGCGATGGACTAGTAGCCGCTAGAATAGCGGCATGAATTGCATCACGATTGGTAGTGATTTTTATGCCATACAGCGCAGAGTTTGTAAACCCAACGACCCCCATCATGTCCACTGGGCGAGAATCAATAAACTGCGTGATGATGCGACGTGCAGCGTCAGATTTTATTTCCGCTGCATTGCCTGAGGAGTCTCCAGCAAAAGGGTGGTCCATACTCACACTGCGGTCGATCACCATGACTGTTTGCGCACCTTTACCTGTGCGCTGTATTTTTTCATCATGGCCACGAGGTGATGCCAAGGCAATGACAATGGTCACCAGAAGCAAGGCGGTAATGACTTTCACTGCTAGATTTAGCCTGTCTGAAAGCAAATCTTCAGGCAGCATCTCCAGCCACGTGTATATCTTACCTTGATGGCCTTTAAGCCAAAACGGCAGCAGAGCAATGGGTAAGAGCGCAAAAGCCCAAGGGTTAAGAATTTCCATTAAATGCCTCGCTCACAATCACGCAGTTGCTTACTTAATAGCACTAGATTTGTGATGATTTTTGCACTATCACGTGTTTCTACTGCGTATAAGGATTGATTGGAGTCATTAAAAAACTGCTCAATGTCATTTTTCATTTTCCTAAAACTTGGACGTAACGTGATGAACCGCTCTATATCACGTGCAAAAATATTTGCACCATAGTGCTGATTAAAGGCTTGGTGGATATAAACCAATGCCTGTTTCTCATCTTCTGTCGTTTTCACAGCGGATGTTCTGGATAAGCGCTTTAATTGTCTATGCGCTTTTGCAAAGGCGCCTCCCATGAATGGTAACCACTGACCATCGGCATTTATATACAGCAACGTGAGTAAGCTGATGATCAACATGCCAGCAAATATAGTGAGACGAGTTTGATGTGTGCTGATATCGACAAGTGGAGGCCTAAACTCTGGCTGCATACTCTTAATAGCGGTTTCAATGCCGCCAGTAACTAACGGCGAGAACCAAAAACCCCAAGCTGGTAGCGCTATTGCCATACTTTTCCCAGCACCTGTAAACGTGAATTTCTCTGCTGGCAATTGCATGACTGTTGGTGAGTTGGCGTTGATAAAAGATTGATAACTGAGGTCAACGGTATAGGTGGTGCTAGTTTTTTGTTGTTCAGTTTCTATCGTGATTGCGACCAACTCAATCCCTTTATCTTTAGTGCCTTTTTTGGGTAAAGCAGTACTGACCAGTTGGTAAGGCGCTGGCACATCAAACACAATTTTTCGGTTTAATTGATCACCAATATGCACACTATAATTTTTGCTTGGATTGCTTAGCGAGCGTATTTTTGGTTCTGATACGCTATTTTCTGCACTGACTACAGATACATTAAATACCAAGCTTGCAGCTAATAGACACGCTAGCAAATGCGCTGTATTGCGAATGGTTGCCATCAATTTTTTCATCAGGTTATATTTCATAGGTTCATATTTTGTTCAAAATAATGGGTCATGGTTTCTGGCTTGTAATCACCGTGCATAAAAAGCGCTGGGCTATCAAATTTCAAAAACAAAGCCTCCAGCGCGTGTCTACGTGCATTGAATACTGAAATAAATTTTGCTCTGACTTCAGCTCTAAAAAACAACGTACGGTTCAGGCCAGTTTCTGGGTCTATCATGGTGCCAAAGCCAAACTTGGGTAATTTTTTATACTCTTCATCGTCCCACAGCACGATTGGTATCACCTGATGTGCGGACATAGCAGTCAGTGTTTTCTCAATCAAACTCAGTGGCATGTGAAAATCTGATATCCAAAACACCAAGCCTCGGCTTTGTCCGATAAAATTAGGCACATCGTTCAAACCCTCTACCCCAACGCGCATTGTTTGATAGTGATGCAACTGCGCAATTGCTTCTTTTGATTGATGCAAGTTACGACTTAAAGGGAGCGTGAAATCTTCAAGCACATGGGTGTTGTAACCAATAAAACTGAATAAGTCGCCCGTTTGATAGGCCGAGGTTGCAACTGCTGTCGAAACCTCAATCGCTTTATCCAGCTTGCGTTGGCGCCCCTTAAATTGCATGGAACTAGATAAATCACAAACAGCATAGATCGGCGTGGTGCTCTCTTGATTAAACTGCCGTACCTGCACTTGCTCAAAAGGGTCTCGTAGCGTTTGCCTGATATCCATACGCCTTGCATCGGGGTAATCCACCAAGTTAACGTTGCCGCGATACTCCAAACCTAGACCGCGCTGAGTGCCGCGATGGTCCCCCAACTGTATGCTTGTGGATTTCCAGGAGACTACATATTCAAAAGGTTTGGCATAAGTTGGGTCTGCTGCATTACGTATAGATAAGCTCATTTGATTGCCCTATTTTTACCAGAATGGCTTAAGCCGCTTTGCTAAAAGTAGTGCTAGGCACAGCTACGGTACTCATAATATTGGCCGTGAGCTCCCTTGCCAGAGCGGTTCTACGGTTTTCATACATGGAGTTAAATACCAACCTGTGCGAAATCACTTCATGGAATACTGCATGGATATCTTCTGGAAACAGACTGTCACGTCCATTTAACCAAGCATTTACGCGCGCGGCTTTAAGCAGCATACCCATACCACGTGGACTTGCACCGTTTTGAATAACACGCAAAACATCGACACTTTCCATTGTCACGCCGAACTTCTCAGGATGTTGAGTTGCATCCCATAAATCTAGGGCATACTCTTCCAATACATCACTTGATTTGATGTGGTTTTGTAACAGGTCAGAGAAAGCATTCAGTTGATCAAATTGTAGAATCCCACTTTCAACTTGCTGAGTCAGTTTTTCTGCATGTTGGAATTTAGTATTGAAAATCAGAGATTTCTTTAAGTCACGATCCGTTGGAATTTCAATCGGAATTTCCATCATAAAACGATCGCGCGCAGCTGAAGGAATTTCAAATGTCTCATTTTTTTCTACTTGGTTACGGTCAGCAAACACAATCATGTGCGGCATGCGATATTCTTTTTTGAAAGCACTGAGATGGCGTTCTGCCATGACCCGTAACATCAGCGCATGCACTTGTGGCCGAGCACGATTAATCTCATTAAAAAAGAACACCGATAATTTTTCGCCAGCGCGCAACAGTGGGCCCTCATCAATTTGTGGGCGACCATCTGGCCCCAGAAAAGTATGGTAAATCAAGTCGTTGGGCATTAAATCGACCGTACCTTCAATACGCTCATAGGCCCCACCAATGCCACGCGCAATGGATTGCAGTAATGTCGTTTTACCTACGCCCACACCACCATCAAGCAATACATGCCCGCGTGCAAAAATGGCGATATTCATGAGCCGAATCGCTTTATCTTGGCCTACGATGACATTTTTAACTTCTTTTTCTAGCTTTAATGCATGGCTACGCCAGTCCGTTAATTGATGATCTAGTGGTGGTGACATAAATTTCCTCTGTAATCTCTAATCGTTTTGAAGGATGAATCAACCTGATTTATTGAATGACACACGACTATTCGTAGTGATGTACTGTGAGTTGCAACAAATCTTTACAGAAATGTAACAGAGTGTAATTAAATGCTGGCCATCCAGATTGAACAATTCTAGTGGTCCAGTAAAATTTGGTGTAATAATGCGTTTTAATAATCCAGAAATCTTTAGGAAGAGTAAATGTTACGCTCATGGGATCTCAAACTGCATATCACTAAAGCATCTGGCTTAGTGGTCTATTTACAAATTGCACAACAAATTATTGATGAAATTCAACGTGGACGCTTACCCCCATCCACGGCCATGCCAGGCACTAGAGAATTAGCGGAAAACCTTGGTGTCAACAGAAAGACTGTTGTGCTGGCTTATGATGAGCTGATTGCACAAGGTTGGCTGACTACAGAAAATCGGCGCGGTACATTTGTGTCAGCTAAACTCCCGCTTTTTTTAGCGCCCAATTACTTAAAGCCCAAGGTAAGCCAACTACCAACGTCTAGACTAGATCACTATGCAGAAACCATGCAGCCTAACGCTGAGCCCCATATCATTGACTTTAATGACGGCATACCGGACACACGTTTAATCCCATTTGAAACGCTATCAAAAGCTTTTAGACACGCGCTAATAGAGCCAATCAGAAGCAATAAATTGGGCTATGGTGACCCCAAAGGCGTACTGAGTTTACGTCACTCGATTGCAGAAATGCTTAACATGGAAAGAGGGTTAAGCGTAGAGGTCGACAATATATGTATTGCTCGGGGTAGCCAGATGGGGATATTTTTATCTGCACGTGTGCTAGCTAAACCAAACGAATATGTGGTGGTGGAGAGTCTGAGTTATCCTCCTGCACGTGAAGCATTCAGATCATGCGGAGCAAAAATCCTGACGGTAGGCTTAGATCGTGACGGAATCAACGTCATTGAATTGGAACAGTTATGTAAAACATATCCTATCCGCGCAATTTATGTCACCCCGCATCATCAGTTTCCGACCACGGTGATGATGACAGCAGAACGTAGATTAAAATTATTGATGTTGGCTCAACAATATGATTTTGTGATTGTTGAAGATGATTACGACCATGAATTTCATTTCCAAAATCATCCGGTGTTTCCACTTGCCAGTACTAACCATGCGGGTAGAGTCATTTATGTGGGGTCGCTTTCCAAAGTATTAGCGCCCGGCCTGCGCGTTGGCTACTTAGTCGCCTCCAAAGAAATCATCGATCAATGCGCAGCTGAAGTCATGCTTATTGATAGACAAGGCAATTCTGTGACTGAACTTGCGGTTGCCGCATTAATGGATTCCGGTGAAATCAAACGCCACATCCGACGAATCTTAAAAACATACAATGAACGCCGAAATATCTTAATAGATTTACTTCGCAGTGAATTGGGCGAGTTTGTAAACTTTGACTCGCCCAACGGGGGCTTGGCCATTTGGTTACGGTTGAATGACGGCATTGAAATTAACAAAATCGTTCAACATGCTTTGCTTGAAAAAGTAAGAGTGCTACCAGCGTCATTATTTTCAGACTCACCTCTAGACATTCATGCTATCCGGCTTGGGTTTGGCAGCCTTAATGCAGTTGAACTTACAACGGGCATTCAACGGCTAAAACGTGCTTTTGTATAAAATTTAACAACAAGCCCTATGCTGGCCTCGTGTTTAGTAAACGCTATCATGAATATAGTAAAAAAATGAGGTAGCAACGCTACCTCATTCTTATCGTTTTATCCTGCTTAGTTATTTACTCAGCTACTTCATCTAATTAGCAAACCACTATGCTTGTTTACGGCGTGCAGACAAGCCCATAATGCCTAGGCCAGCGATCATCAGCGCATAAGTCTCTGGCTCTGGTACTGCTGTAATCGTACCTGGCGAGCCAATTTCAGTCGCATCATTGACCGCAACAAACGCACCATTTTTGCCAATCACGCTCAGTGTAGAAATTGCACCGTTCAACCCTGCGGCATTATCAAACGTTTGATAAGGTGAAGTTGCGTCAGATGCGCCAAATGTCACACTGGCTTGTACTACACCACTTGCATTAAAAACATTCACTGCATCGCCCGATGTGCTCAAGCCAATACCATTACCGCTATAGTAGCCAACCAAAGGTGCTGCGCCACTACCAAACCAAGTACTGATAAACGAAGGAATTGCACTGCCGCCTGCGCTTTCAATAAAGATAACAGACTGACCGGCGCTGATGCTGGTAATCCCGTTCAGTGCCAATGCAGAAGCAAATGCATTAGAACTATCGTCGACTTTCCATCCTGAGAGATTAATGGCTGAAGTACCGGTGTTGGTCAATTCAAACCAGTCAGCCTCGTAAGGCGCATTACCGCTGCCCCATGCTGCTACCTCTGTAATGGCAACGCCCGCATTGGCCTGAAATGAAACTGTCGTCGTGAATGCTAATAATAGGTAAGGTAATGCTTTTCTCATCATGTGCTCCAATTGTTGAATGATTAAATCGATTAAGATGATTCAACAGCTGAATGTACTGCGCCAATATTACTCAGTAAGTTATAGCATCTAGTCCGCTTGGACTATAGATGCGTAACCATAGCCGTTCTTAAAGCAGATGATTTAAGCTTTCCGGCCCAAACACTTCACGGTTGATGCGGCTTGCATCCACCCCTAGTTCCACCAATGTTTTCCATTGGTCATTCATAAATGCAATCGGCCCGCAAATATAGTAATCGCCTTCCAAATCACGCTTACTCACGATTGTCTTTAAATCCATTCTGCCTTGAATGTATTGATGATCCGTCTGCTGGTTGAGAAATATAGCAAGCGCTAGCCGAGGGTTGTTCGTCTTAGCCTGCTCTATCTCACTTAAATGTGGAATGTGGTGTACCGTTCTCGCTGCGTGCGCAAACACCACTTTCCGTTTAGCTTGCTTGCTTGCCAATGTTTTTAAAATAGAAATCATAGGCGTAATGCCTACCCCCGCTGAGATCAAATGAATGGGTTCCACTTTATCTAAATCTGGCACAAATGTGCCGTAAGGGTGGCTGACATTTAACTTGCTACCGACACGCACATGCTGGTGTAGCCAATGTGAGATCATGCCATTGGGTTTAAACTCGTCGCCTTTTTCTCGCTTAACGGTAATGCGGTAACGCTGACCATCGTCCACATCCGATAAACTATACTGCCGGATTTGCCGCACATTAAGCGCATCCAGATGCACAGCCACACTCACATATTGGCCCGGTTTAAAGGTAGGTAACTTTTGATGCTGCTCCGGCTCTAAAGTAATCGCAATCATATCCTCCGTAATATGTGCTTTATGGGTCACCACCATCTGCATCCACTGCTGTTCTACACCATCATTGGCTGCGTAAAGTCGTGCCTCTGCTGCAATCAGCGCGCTAGCTAATAACCAATAGGCCTCATCCCATGCAGCCATTAACTCTGGCGTGGCTGCATCGCCCAACACTTGCTTAATGGCGCCGAGTAGATACTTGCCGACAATGGGATAGTGGTCTGGCAATATCCCAATCGACACGTGCTTATGTACTATCCGCTCTATTACTGGGGTTAACGCTGCTTGATTATCAATATTGGCTGCATAGGCAAACACAGCGGAAGCCAGCGATTGTTGTTGTGAACCATTGGCCTGATTGCCCAAGTTGAACAGGTTGTACAACTCAGGGTGCGCTGCAAGCATATTGCTATAAAACACGGTGGTAATCGCCAGCCCATGCTCTCTCAATACTGGGACACTGGCTTCGATATAGGGTTTTGCAGCAGGTGATAACATGTTGATCTCCTTTTATGTTGTATATTAAATGAAACTTTATGGTTAAAAAAAAGCAAACCGTTTCTTACCAGTTTGCATTACTTTCTATGTAGTGCAATCAGCGCAGTTTCTGTCTGATTATCCAGAATATCTTTGAGAGAATATTGATCCATTTCACGATAAAACATACTTAAACCTTTATCTAAAATATGCTTCAGATTACACACGCCTCTAATGGGGCAAACCGGGTGATTACAATCAATCAACGTCACGTGCTCTAACAGTTGCAGCACATTGCCAAGCTTGATGTCTGCGCATGGTTTAGCTAACTTCAATCCACCGTTCCGGCCTCTGGTTGCTAAGATAAATCCTAGTTTATTCAAATTGGTGACAACTTTAATCAGGTGGTTTCTCGGTGCATCAAACTTCTCTGCAATCTCACTAATCGTGATGACATGCCCTGCTTCCTCGTTGGAAAGGTACATCAGCACTCTTAAACTTAAATCGGTGAATTTATTGATCTGCATAGGTGCATCTTACATATGTTTCATATTATATGCAACATATGTAAATATAGGAAGGAGTAACATTTTAACAAAGCATACAAACATGCTTTAATCAAAAAATAAGGCGGAAAATCCGCCTTATTTGAGATTGTTTTATTCAGCAAACAAAAAGCTAATTTATTTCCAACCGCCGCCTAGTGCTTTGTACAGATCGACTATGGCAACAATCTGTTTTTGCTTGGTTTCAATCAACTCCATTTTGGCTTCCAGCGCATCACGTTGTGTCAACAGCACTTCTAAATAATCCGCTCTGGCAGATTTAAACAGCTGGTTGGCTACATCAATAGACTGTGTTAATTCATCTACCTGCTTGGTTTTAAGTTGGAAGTTTTGATCCAGATTATCGATATTAGACAACTGGGTAGCCACTTCAGCATAGGCGTTGATGATGGTTTGCTCATAATCATACGCCGCCTGAATTTGTCCCGCATTGGCATTTTTATATTGCGCAATAATCGCATTACGATTCACCAACGGTGCCATGACATCGCCAGCCAAAGACAAGGCCAAAGACTCAGGTGTGCTCAGCAAGTACTTAGGATTAAACGCTTGGAATCCTACCCCGGCCTTGATGGCAAATGAAGGATAAAAGTTGGCTTTGGCCACATCAATATTCAGACTCGCCGCTTTTAACTCCAGCTCTGCTTTGCGGATATCTGGTCTATTGGCTAACAGCTGCGACGGGATACCCGCTTGCATCAGTTTAGGTTTTAACTCCATAAACCCAATAGATGCACGTTGAATAGGCTGTGGCGTTCTACCCAGCAGAAAGTTGATGCGGTTTTCTGCCTCAACAATTTGTTGTTTGAGCACATAGCGCTTGCTTTGGTTTTTCTTCACCTCAGCCTCGTAACGTTTCACCGCTAAAGCATTGGATCTAGCGTACTTTTGCAGCTCTTTCACAATATCCAAACCGTTTTGTTGCAGCTGAATATTCTGATCCAAGTTCTCCAGCTGATTATCCAACGCGATCAGCTCGTAGTAGGCGTGCGCAATTTCCGACACCAAATTAGTCACAAGGAAATTCTTACCTTCGATGGATGCCATGTATTCCAGCGTCGCCACTTTGGTCGCATTTCTCAGTTTCTTCCAAACGTCTAGCTCCCAAGAGGAGTAGAGCCCGAACTGATAATTGCCAAGATACTTAGGAAATTTCTTACCCTCTTTGATTTCCAAGTTTTCCTCAACCGCACCGTTACGTGTGTACTGTGCAGCTTTTTCAATCTCGGCCCCGGCGCCAAAATTCACAAAAGGCAAATACTCACCTTTGCGTGCTTGGATCTCGTTCTGCGCCACACTGATGCGTTGCAACAATATATTGACCTCTTTATTGTTCACAACGCCTGTGTCTATCAAGCTAGCCAGATTAGGGTCGTCAAAAAAATCTTTCCAGTTCACATCTGCAGCGTTGGTAGTGTCCTGCGCACTAGTAGCCTGCTGTGCAGTACTCGTAAATTGCTCAGGCAGATGCGTATCCGCTTTTTTGGATATCAGCGTTGGAATGCCGCATGACTGCAACATCATGCTTAGGCACCCCAAAGCGATTAATTTTACATAGTGGTTATTTGTCTTCATCGTCATCTTCTTCTTTACTACTATAGTGATATAGCTCGGTTAATGGCTCAAACTCTTCGTGTCTGATCAATGATTTACCTTCAATCATTTTGGCAAATACGTAGTACAGACCTGGAATCAAAATCACACCAAATACGGTACCGAACAGCATGCCGCCCAACGCAGACGTACCAATTGTTCTATTGCCGACAGCACCCGCACCAGTGGCAACCACCAATGGAATGAGGCCGGCAATAAAGGCGAACGATGTCATCAAAATTGGTCTGAACCGCGCTTTAGCGCCTTCAATCGCCGCATCTTTTACCGACATGCCTTGTTCATGTTTCTGCACGGCAAACTCCACAATCAACACCGCGTTTTTACCCAGCAAGCCGACCAGCATGACCAGCCCGACCTGTGCATAAATATCATTGGCAAGCCCAAGCGTTTTAAGCAATAAGAACGAACCAAACACACCAGCAGGGAGCGATAGAATCACGGCCAATGGCAATAAGAAGCTTTCATACTGCGCAGCCAATACCATGTACACGAAAATCAATACGATGCCAAAAATCACTACCGCTTCGTTCCCACGTTGTGCCTCGTCAAATGACAACCCTTCCCAACCCACATCGTAACCATGCGGCAAGGTAGTTTTGGCCACTTCTTTTACCGCTTTAATCGCATCATCCGTGGTGTAGCCTTTGGCAGGAACTGCACGAATCGTGGCTGAGTTGTACAAGTTATAACGTGTAATCTCGTTAGGGCCTTGGATTTTTTTGAGCTTCATGAAGGCAGAATAAGGCACCATTTCACCCTCTTCATTTTTCACGTAATAATTCAGAATATCGCTTGGATAACGGCGGAATTCCGGACTGGCTTGTGTATACACTTTAAAAAAGTTATTAAAGCGAATAAAGCCTTGCTCGTAAGTACTACCAATCAAGATATTCAGGTTGTCCATGGCTTTACCGATAGACACGCCTTTTTGCATGGCTGATTTGTTGTCAATTTCTAGCTCATATTGCGGATAATTGGCAGCATAGAACGTGAATAAACCAGTCAACTCCTTGCGTTTGCCCAGGTTCGCCATAAACTCTTGGTTGATTTTGTCAAACTCATGGTAATCGGTGCCATTGGTTTTATCTAATAAACGCAAGGCCAAACCAGAAGCTGCACCATAACCAGGTACCGCTGGCGGTTCAAAATACTCAATCACAGCACCAAAGTTTTTGGTTTTTTCTTCCAACTCTTCAATAATCTGATGCACGGATTTCTTACGTTTTGACCAGTCTTTCAAGTTAATCAAACAAGTACCTGCGTTTGAACCGCGCCCTTCGGTCAGAATTTCATAGCCCGCCAGTGAAGAAACTGAGGCAACACCTTCAACCTTTTCTGCTTCTTTTTGCAAGGCACGTGCTACTTGATTTGTCGCTTCCAAGGTACTACCCGGCGGCGTTTGGATAATGGCATAGATCTGGCCTTGGTCTTCACCTGGAATAAAGCCTGCAGGTAAGGTTTTGTTCACTACAAAAGTACCAAACACAAACGCTGCCAGCGCAATAAAGGTGACTGAACGCAAGGTCACAATACTGCTTAAGAAACGCGTGTATCCACCGGTCATTTTGTCGAACATGCGGTTAAACCTGTCTAAGAAAAAGCTAATCGGCGTTCTGCTTTTCGGCTTTCCGTGATTGTTTTTCAGCAACATTGCGCACAACACCGGCGTCAGTGACAACGCAACCACGCCGGAAATCACAATAGAAGAAGCCATCGTGATCGAGAACTGGCGATAGAACACACCCACTGGCCCTGACATAAAGGCGACTGGAATAAATACCGCGGTCATCACCAAGGTAATGGCCACAATCGCACCACCGATTTCGCCCAACACTTTCTGCGTGGCACGATACGGTGTGATATGCGCATCTTCTTCAAACTTAGCATGTACGGCTTCAACCACAACAATCGCGTTATCCACCACAATACCAATCGCCAGCACCAGCGCAAACAAGGTAATCAAGTTAATGGTGATACCAAACATTTGCATACAAAAGAATGCGCCAATCAACGAAACCGGTACCGCCAAAATCGGGATCAACGTCGAGCGCCAATCGCCCAAAAAGATAAATACAACCAAGGCCACCAAAATAAATGCCTCTACTAAGGTGTGTAATACTTTGTCAATCGAAGCATCCAAGAACTTAGAAACGTCGTAATCAATTTCGTATTCCATGCCTTCTGGGAAAGAAGTTTTCAGCTCTTTCATTTTGGCTTTCACTTGCTCAATCACCTCACTCGCATTACTACCGTAGTTCTGCTTCAAGATAATGGCAGATGACGGGAGGCCATCTTTATTGGAGTAAATATCAAAGAACTCACTGCCCAACTCCACTTTGGCCAAATCCTTCAGTTTTAGGATTTCCCCTTCTGAATTGGCACGGATAATAATGTTTTCGTATTCTTCCGGCTTGTTGTAGCGACCTTTGTATACCAATACATATTCTTTAGATTGCGCAGAAATACCGGAACTTTGCCCTAAACGACCAGGACGTCCAATAATGCTTTGTTCGCTAATCGCTTTCATCACATCTTCAATGGATATTTTGTAAGCGCGCATGCGGTCTGGGTTTAACCAAATACGCATCGCATATTGGCGGCTACCCAAAATCTTGGCACTGGCAATCCCGTTCACACGTTGTATCTCTGGAATCACGTTGACGTTGGCATAGTTGTATAAAAACTTTTCGTCCGCGTTCTTATCTTTACTAAACAAGTTGATGTACATCAGCATACTTGGCTGCACACGCTCAACCACTACACCCTCTAACTGCACCAATTCTGGCAGGCGGCTCATCACTTGGTCGATACGCGTTTTCACGTTAATCATGGCCTGATTGGGGTCTGTACCCAAGGCAAAAATCACCTGAATGGTCGCTTCACCGGCACTGGTGGCGTCAGACACAATGTATTTCATGCCCGGCACACCGTTAATGGCACGCTCAATGGTAATGAGCGAAGACTGCACCAATACATCGGCACTTGCCCCGGGGTAAGCCAGTGACACAATCACGCGTGGCGGCGCAATATCTGGGAACTGTGAAGTTGCCAGCGTACGGATGGATAAAAATCCTAAAAAGACGATGAGCAGCGATAACACAATCGCCAACACCGGCCTTTTGATAAAAATATTCAGCATAATGTAGGTACTCTCTGTGTACTTTCTGCGCGACTATTCTGCGTAAAGGTTGAGTGATGCCATGGCTTTCTCCGGCGCTTGATAATTGACCTCGATCTCTTCACCGCTATGTACACGGCGTAAACCTTCTAACAAAATTCTGTCTTTGTCTTTGAGGCCAGATTTCACAATAAACACGTGCGGCTGTTCGGCAGCAATTGTGATTAACCGTTGCTCTAGCTTGTTGTCTTTATTCACCACATATACATAGGTTTTGTCGAGAATTTCAAACGTAGCTTTTTGCGGAATCATCAAGGCATTTTTATACGGCTTAGCCATTAAGATATTGCCGGTTTGCCCGTGCCTGAGTACCTTATTAGGGTTGGGGAAAGTGGCTCTGAATTCGATATTACCGGTTTTGTTGTCAAAATCCGCTTCGATAGTTTCCACCACGCCAGCTTGGTCAAACACCTCGCCATTGGCCATTCTCAACTGTACTTTTGTGGAAGACTGATCGCCCTTATTAGCTTTGTAGTCCAAATACTCGGCCTCTGGCACATTAAAATACACCCACATTTTGCTGATGTCAGACAATGTGGTGAGCAAATCACCTTCATCCACCAAGCTGCCGTTTCTGGCGTTGAGGTGATCCATAATGCCACCGAATGGCGCATTGATATTGGTAAAGCCCAAATGCGTCTCAGCCAACTTCACTTCGGCATACGCTTTATCCTGCTTGGCTTTTGCGAGTGCTAGCTCATTGGCGGAAACAATATTCTTTTCGGCCAGTGCTTTGGTATTTTGATATTCGATGGAAACCACATCGGCCTCAGCCTTGGCCTTCAGCAAATCAGATTGATAGATATTAGGCATGATCTTGAACATGGGCTGGCCTTGCGTCACCGTTTGCCCTTCATCTACAAAAATACTTTGTAGATAGCCTTTTTCTAACGCCCTTAATTCGATGTGTCTGTACGCATGTATTTGGCACACGTACTCTTTGGTAATGACAGTATCTTTGCGTAGTGGTGAACTGACCTGAAGCTTGGGGGCCTCTTCTTTTGGTGCCTCTGTCTTGTGGCAACCGTTTAACAACACGATCGTCGTTAAGCCTAAAACTGTAACTAATTTATTGATCATAAGTGTGCGTAATGCCTGTAAAAATATAAAAGAAGTGATAACACGATTGATATTTTGAGCGCATATACCTTACATGGTGCTTACAACACGACAATCATTAGCCAAGGTGCAGCAGATGGTATTTCGCTGAAATATCAATCTAACGCGTTGCTTGGGCGCACATCGATTACCGTTAACCCGTCACATCTGAATATCTTTTTGAATATCACAGATGTCCGGATAACACCTTGTATTGCGGCTAGCAACACAGCTGGTATTGAATAAGGCAATCAAATGAGGGAGCGCACCTTGGTGATGTGATGCACTCTTAGGCAAAACGCGTAGAAGCGAAATTAAAGCGGGGGAGAACGAGGACGGATATGGTGTAAAAAAGAATAACGTGCAATACGCTTGCTGCGAAACAGCACCAGCGTGATGAACGTTTTGATGCTAAGAATTAAGACACTGCTGAGTATGGCAGCGGGCGTATAGCCATCATACTGCGGCAACTCACCATCGCCGGAAATCTCTTGTATTTCAGCCACGCGCACTCGCGCGGTATCATCACTGTAGGAGGTTTTTTCTGAATAATGCGAGAACACCGCCAATCCAAGTACACTAATCAGCGCTGTTAATATTAACAGTCTGATTTGGAGTGTCACTGAATTGAAGTTGTGCTTCATATAGGCTTTAACAAGGGGTTATTTACGCAGAATTCCAGTTATCGCTTGCAATCAAGTACTTGCTTATTTCGCAAGTGGTTGCAAACCGGACCGTATGCTATCTGAAATAAACTGTTCTTACAATGATGCATTGAAAGCCATCCACATGCAGTTGACAATACGTCAATTGCCTTAGTTCATTGCCTTGCTTGGTTCAACACCTTGGTTCAATACCTTAGTGCATTGCCCTAGCTCAACGATGATGGCTGCTTACGTAAAAACGCTTCAAATGCTTCCACTGTCAATGGCCGGCTAAAGTAGTAGCCTTGCACTTCATCACAGTTCTGCGTTTGTAAGAAAGCTAACTGACCGGCAGTCTCCACCCCTTCTGCAATTGTTTTTAAACCGAGGCTGCGTGCCATATTAATAATGGCCGTGACAATCGCCTTATCTTCTTCGTCTGTGCTGATGTCACGTACAAACGATTGGTCAATTTTAAGCTTATAGACCTTGAATTTTTTAAGATGGCTCAATGAAGAGTAACCGGTGCCAAAATCATCAATCGACATACGTACGCCTCGCGCGTGTAGCGCATCCATCAATGCAATAGCGCCTTGTGGATCAGCCAATGCTACGCCTTCGGTCAGCTCCAATTCTAGATATTCCGGCGGTAAGCCTTCTTCTTCCAAAATGCGCGTCACCAAATCTGGCAAATTCGGATCACGGAACTGCACAACCGATAAGTTAACTGCCATCACCAGCGGTGAAAAACCATCTTGTAACCAGTGCTTGGCTTGACGCACCGATTGCCTGAGCACCCATTCACCTATCGGCAAGATAACACCACTGGCCTCAGCCACTGGGATAAACTCAGAAGGCATGACCAACCCAAACTCAGGATGATGCCAACGTAGCAATGCTTCGGCGCCAATAACACACTGGCCTTTGAGCGACATCTGCGGCTGGTAATGCACTTCCAACTGGTTCAACTCTACCGCCTGCCGCAACGCACTGGCCAATAAAAGATTACGTGCCGATTGGCTTTGCATTTTGGCCGTATAGAAACGATAGCCGTTGCGGTTTTCTTGCTTGGCTTTATACATCGCCACATCAGCATTTCGCAGCAAGGTTTCTAGATCCATACCATCATTGGGATACAGCGCTATGCCTATAGAAGCCGTGACTGATAGTTGGTGATTTTCAATCAGCATCGGCCGATCTATCACCTGCAATAGCTTTTGGGCTACCTGTGCCGCCGCATATTCGTCCGAATTAGGCAACATAAAGATGAACTCATCGCCGCCCAAACGTGAGACGGTATCTTCTTCACGTAAAATTGATTTCAAGCGTTTAGCAAGTTCAAGCAATAACAAATCGCCAATGCTATGCCCTAAGGTATCGTTGACATCTTTAAAGTGATCAATATCTAAGAACATGATCGCAATTTTTTCATGCGTGCGATGGGTCAAACTAATAGAGTATTTCACACGCTCATGTAACTGGTTGCGATTTGGCAATCCGGTCAAGGCGTCATGATTAGCGAGATATTGGATACGTGCTTCAGATTTTTTACGCTCGGTAATGTCTCGTATAAATGAGCTAAAAAACACTTCATTACCACGGTTCACTTGTGCAATCGACATCTCTACCGGAAACTCTGTGCCATCTCGCCGTATGGCGATGATTTCGATAAGTTGCCCGATGATTTTACTTTCGCCCGTGGTCAATAAGCGCTGCATACCTTTGGCATGCGCCTCACGATACTGCGGTGGCACAATTAAGTCACCCAATGGCCTGCCTACAGCCTCTTCGCGACGATAACCAAAAATCTTTTCTGCAGCGCCACTCCACTCACTGATTAAGCCATTGACGCCCATATTAATGACGGCATCTAGGGAGTTTTCCAACATCAAGCGAAAACTTTCTTCGCTATGCGCTAAATGTTCTCGATACAACTCACGCTCAACCTCTACCGTAAAGCGGTCTAACGCATAATCAATATCCGATGCCATTTCCTCAAGCAACTTACGCGCACTATCATCAAACGCATCGATTTCTGCAGAGTACAACGTAAATGCGCCAATCACCTTGCCACGCTTATGTAGTGGCAAACAAGCACACGACCCCCAACCAAACTTCTCGGCATGCTGATGCCAAGGCACAGTGGCCGGGTCGCGCATAAAGTCTTGACACCAATAGGCACGGTCTTCTCTTAGCACCTGACCAATGGGGCCGCCCCCAGCAGGGTGATGCCTATCGATAGACACTTGCAGCCCTTCCAAGTACTCAACGCCTTCTCCATAACAGGCAATTGGCATGACTTGGCTATCCTGGCTATGCGTATCCACCAAACCTATCCAAGCCATTTTGACACCACCAAACGTCACCGCCACATTGCATATTTGCGGGAACAATTCGGACTCGTTATTGCAACGCACAATAGCCTGATTACATTGACTTAAAGCAGCATACAACTGCGTGAGTCGCTCATTATGGATTCTCGCAGCCTTTTCTTCGGCATCTATCTTTGCTAAATTCACTTGCGTTTCAGATAACCAACCCATGACGCTTCCTGCCTTATCCTCCGGTACAGGAATCGGCGTATGAATATCGCCTCTGCCTAATCGCGCAATATGCTCATGCAAGGCGTCAACAGAAGTCCCCAAGGTGTTACCAAGCAAGCGGTAAGTACGCCACAGCATCCATAGCTGCACCACGCCAAACAAAATAAACATCCACCTGAAATACTTTGCCGCTTGCATCGCTTGGTTAACTGCAGTTTGCGTACGCTTGTCTACCATTTGATTCAACGCGTCAATCGGCCGCATGACATTGGCTTTGCCTTGCATATAAGCGTCGTTATATAACATTTGCACTGCTTGTGCTTTGCTGTCGGGGTTATTCGGATTGGCTTCCACCAAAGCCATCGCATCCAACTCCAACTTGACCAAGAAATCAGAATTATCTTTGGCTTCTGTCAATTTAGAAAACTCTGCGTCAGTAAAACCCTGCTCTCGCATCAGTTGTAATAATGGGATTTTTTTTTGACTATAGGGGCGTGGGCGCTGGTCGTTCTTCAACACTAAATCCCAGTATATCCCTTGGTAATTTACCGGACGCGGCGCATCCCCATTGCGAATATCGACAATTTCTTGAAAGTACTTTTTATAATCCGGGTTGCCCGTGAGTACGTAAGCACGCACCATACGGGTAAGGTCTTCCGATGATTGACGTAACTCTTCTGCCAACTTAAAGGAATTCACGCGCAACGCGTTGACACTGTCCACTTTTTTCTCTGCGTACACATACACAGAGAATGCAATGACCACAAAAACAAACCAGATCAGTGTCAGTAAAATGTTGCGTGAAAATGATGAAAGATTTTTCATAAGCCGATCAGTACCCCATCACATCTCTCTCATGGTGAATCTTGTTAAGCCACTTTACTCTATATTCCATGGATTCAAAAGCGAGGTGAGATGCAAAATATGGGGTTGTTTCTCGCATTCAAGCATCCCCCCTACATGACTCTAGGTATTGAGCCACAAGCTCAACACCAAATCGGGGCGGCTTTACTTGAATACGAAGTTATATACCAGTGAAAACTACATGCCTGTGTAAGTCGGGCCGCTGCCACCTTCCGGCGGTACCCATACAATATTCTGGGTGGGGTCTTTAATATCGCAAGTTTTACAATGGATGCAGTTCTGCGCGTTAATCTGCAATACCGGTGCTGATGCTTGCTGCACAATTTCATACACACCAGCTGGGCAGTACCTTTGCTCAGGCGCATCATAGGTTGCCAAATTAATACGAATGGGCACAGTGTTATCTAGTAGCTGTAAGTGACAAGGCTGGTTCGCCTCATGCGCAATATTGCTTAAACTAATGGAAGTCAATCGATCGAAGCTATACACACCATCTGGTTTTGGATAAGAGATGACGGGCATTGTGTTGGCTGGCTGTGTGCACGTATGATCGGCCTGCTGATGCTGTAAGGTCCACGGTAAACGCACGTGCAGTGCGCGCAACCACATCTCCATACCGCCCATCAGCATGCCACCCCAACTCCCCAGTTTAGATAACCAAGGTTTTACATTACGCACGGCATCCAAATCTTGCCATACCCAAGAATCTTGCAACGCTTGCGGATAGGCATGCAATAAACGTTCACCCGCCGTATTTGGCGATTGAATAGCATCCAATACAGCCTCTGCGGCAAGCATGCCGGACTTCATTGCGTTATGACTGCCTTTGATGCGTGGCACATTCACCATGCCAGCACTGCAGCCAATCAAGGCACCGCCCGGAAAAATCAATTTAGGCAATGACTGTAGGCCACCTTCGCTAATCGCTCTAGCACCATAGCTTAATCGTTTACCCTCTTTTAATAGTGCCTTGACGGCCGGATGCGTTTTAAAGCGCTGAAATTCTTCAAACGGAGATAAATGTGGATTGGTGTAATCCAAATGCACAACAAAGCCTATCGAGACCAATTGCTCGCCGTAGTGGTAGATAAACGAGCCGCCGCCAGTATCTGCGTTGAGTGGCCAGCCCAAACTGTGCTGCACTAGCCCTGGCTGATGTTGTTCCACGTGCACACGCCATATTTCTTTAAAGCCCAATCCATATTTCTGTGGCGATGCTGTTTTACGTAGATCAAACTTGGTTTCTAACTCACGTGTCAGCGAACCACGCACACCTTCAGCAATCAGTGTGTACGCAGCTCTGATTTCAATGCCTAGTGTAAATTGTGCAGTCGGTTCGCCCTGTGCATCACGCCCCATATCGCCAGTGATAATCCCCACCACTGCGCCGCTCTCATCGTACAACATAGATTGCGCAGCAAAGCCCGCATAAATTTCCACGCCAAGTGCTTCAGCTTGCTCGCCCAACCAACGACAAACATCGCCAAGGCTCACAATATAGTTACCGTGGTTTTTCATCAGCGGTGGTAATAGCCAGTGTGGAATCGTCCAGTGCTTGGTTTTACCCAAAATCAAGAATTGATCATCCTGCACCGCAGTTTTCAGTGGTGCACCTTTCTCTTGCCAATCGGGAATCAACTCATTCAGTGCAATGGGATCGATGACGGCGCCGGACATGATATGCGCACCGACTTCTGACGCTTTTTCAAGTACACACACACTGACTTCTTGCCCTTGTTGTTGTGCCAGCTGCTTGATCTTAATCGCAGCCGATAGCCCTGCGGGGCCTGCACCGACAATCAGCACATCATAATTCATCACATCACGTTCCATCGCTGTTCCTTATTTCTATATCCGTATTTCTATCACCGTTATGCTACATCCGGCAAGTTCACTAGATCGCTGCGCGTTACCCCCGCGGTAAACGCATTACACAACGCTAAAAACTCGCGCATGCCAGTTGTTTGATACTTTTGCTTATGCCACAAAAAATAAAAATTGCGGCTGAGATCCAGACTTGGCGTGGCAATCGGCACTAAACTACCTCGTCTAAATGCATCTTTGAGCGCCAAGCGCGAAATACAGCCAATGCCTAAGCCAGATTCAACTGCGCGCTTAATCGCTTCTGTATGTTCAAGCTCTAATCGAATTTTGAGTCTGGAATGCATGCTGTGAAAAGCTTTATCAAACGTTTCACGCGTCCCAGATCCCTTTTCGCGCAAAATCCAGGGCTCTTGTAATAGTTGCTCCACACTCACCTGTTTCTGATTGGCCAATGGGTGATTGGGTGCGCCGAACACGACCAGCTCATCGGCGATCCATGGCTGCACAGCAATATCCGGATGATTACAATCGCCCTCGATCAAGCCTAGGTCTAGCTCGTGGTTAGCAATTTGCTGCACAATGGTTTGCGTATTGTGCACTTGCAACTGAATACGGCTTTCCGGATGATCTTGTAAAAACTTGGCAACCAATATGGTAGCCAAATAATTGCCCACGGTAAGTGTCGCGCCAATGCGCATATGGCCAAATCCAGCATGGCCTTGTAGTAAGTGTTCGATCTCTTTGGCACGATCTAACAGCTCCACAGCGCGTGGTAATAGCTGCAATCCCGTTTCATTGATGCGCAGCGCTTTACCTCCACGATCAAATAGTTGCAAATCGAATTGGCGTTCTAATTCGCTTAATGCCGTACTGGTCGCTGATTGAGACAATGACAAATCGTCTGCAGCGCGTGACACACTGGCAGTGCGGCTAATCGCCACAAATATCTCTAATTGTCTTAAGCTAAATTTCATCGTCCTTTGTATCTATTTTGTAGATACATTTTATCAATACAATCCATTTGGTAAATATTATACGCTACTGTAAAATACGCAGCAATTACAAAGGATTTCTGACATGAAAATACTGGTCGCAGTCAAACGTGTGGTTGATTATAACGTCAAAGTACGCGTGAAAGCAGATGGCTCTGATGTGGATACGCAGGGCGTAAAAATGAGCATCAATCCATTTGATGAAAATGCTATTGAAGAAGCAATTCGCCTCAAAGAAAAAGGCATCGCCAGCGAAATTGTCGCAGTATGCATCGGCAATGCTGCACATCAAGATGTGCTCAGACACGCACTCGCGATGGGGGCTGACCGTGCCGTATTGGTGGAAAGCGATAGCGAGGTACAGCCATTAGCTGTCGCTAAGTTACTCAAAGCCGTGGTAGAAAAAGAGCAACCGCAGCTGATTTTACTGGGCAAACAAGCTGTGGATGATGATGCTGGCCAAGTGGGTCAAATGCTTGCCGCGCTCTTGGATTATCCACAGGGTACATTTGCTTCAGCCATTGAGATTGCTGGCAATGAAGCGACTGTGACACGCGAAGTAGATGGCGGCACGGAAACACTGGCCTTGCAATTGCCCGCTGTTGTCACTGCAGATTTACGTTTGAACGCACCGCGCTTTGTCAAACTGCCCAATTTAATGATGGCGAAAAAGAAAGTGATTGAAACGCTTGCAGCGAATACGCTGTCAGACGACATCACACCACGCGTACGCTTATTAAGTGTTGCCGAACCGCCTGCAAGAAAAGCGGGGATTAAGGTCAATAGCGTGACTGAGTTATTAGAAAAATTGCGCGCGCATGAAGGGATATCACTATGAGCACTACCGCTAACAAAACATTGATTTTGGCAGAGCATGATGGCCGCTCCTTATCAGAGGGCGTATATCACGCCGTGGCCGCGGCCGCTTTTTGGAACCAGCCTGTAGAGTTATTGGTACTGGGGCATGATGCAAACTCTATTGCACAGGCCGCCGCCACGATTCAAGGCGTAAGCCACGTTATCTACAGCGATAGCACAGCATTTGCGCACACGCTCGCTGAAGATGCAGCCAAGCTGATTTCACAATTAGGGCGTGATTATTCCGTTATCCTTGCTGCGCATTCTGCCTTTAGCCGCAATATTCTGCCGCGTGCTGCCGCATTGCTGGATGTCGCCATGATCTCTGACGTATTGGAAATTCAAGCGAACAAAACGTATGTACGTGCCGTGTATGCAGGCAATATTTACACCACCGTACAAAGTAGCGATACATTGCAGATACTGACGATACATAGCAGCCGTTTTCCGCAGGCTGCCCGTACGCAAGCACCGGCTGAAATCGATACGATAGCAGCACTGCCCGCCACACCTGCATCACGCTGGGTTTCTGAATTCCGTAGCCAATCAGAACGCCCACCACTCAGCTCCGCTAAAGTGGTCATTTCTGGTGGCCGCTCATTGGGTAGCGCAGAACATTTTGAGCAAATTCTTGCGCCATTGGCCTCTAAATTAGGCGCTGCACTCGGCGCTACGCGCGCCGCAGTAGATGCAGGTTTTGCACCGAATGATATTCAGGTCGGCCAAACTGGCGTGACTGTAGCACCAGAGTTATATATTGCGGTTGGCGTTTCTGGCGCCGTACAACACACATACGGCATGAAAGACAGCAAAGTGGTCGTGGCGATTAACCAAGACCCTGATGCCCCTATTTTCCAAGTAGCAGACTACGGCTTGGTGGGTGACTTATTTGAAGTCGTGCCATCACTCACTGCCTCCATTCAATCACAACCATAAGAATTTAATTCATGAGCAAATACACTTCTGAACGCGTATTGAGCGTTCACCACTGGAACGATACTTTATTTAGTTTTACAACGACGCGTGACCCTGGCCTGCGTTTTGAAAATGGCCAATTTGTGATGATTGGGCTTGAGGTGGATGGCATCCCCCTCACCCGCGCTTACAGTATTGCCAGCCCAAACTATGAAGAGCATTTAGAGTTCTTTAGCATTAAAGTGCCCAATGGCCCGCTCACTTCAAGGCTCCAGCACCTGAAAGTCGGTGACGAGTTGCTCGTCAGCAAAAAACCGACCGGTACGTTGGTGATTCATGACTTAACGCCTGCCAAACACCTTTACTTTCTTTCTACCGGCACTGGCTTGGCGCCTTTCATGAGTTTGATTCAAGACATTGAAGTATATGAGCGCTTTGAAAAAGTGGTGTTAATTCACGGTGTGCGGAATGTGAATGAACTGGCTTACGCAGACTTTATTGAAAACGTACTGCCCAATAACGAGTTTTTTGGTGATGAAGTCAAACAAAAGCTCATTTACTACCCAACCGTCACCAGAGAACCTTTCCGTAATCAAGGCCGACTTACCGATCTGATCAACAGTGGCAAACTGTTTGACGATATTGGCCTGCCGCCATTAAGCCCTGAACATGACAGAGCCATGATATGCGGTAGCCCGCAAATGCTCAAAGACACAGAAGCGCTACTGGATGCACGCGGTTTCCGTGTATCGCCACGTATTGGCGACCCGGCAGACTATGTGATTGAGCGCGCATTCGTTGAAAAATAATCAGGAGATCAACTGACGCAGAAAATAACACATGCACTGAAAAAGTGCACAGTGTAAAATCAGCGTCTATTGAATCCAACGAGCTTTACATGATCAGACTATATGATTGGCTGTCTGGCTTTGTACCGGAAGCCATCGTCATTTCCAACCGTGAGCGCTTGCGCGCTGCTATCGGTGCATTTGCAGGTATCGCGCTAACAGCCGTATCTACATACCTTATCACCGGCGAACTCTCCAGTGTCCCTTACTTGATTGCCCCTATGGGGGCTTCCGCGGTACTACTGTTTTCATTACCAGCCAGCCCATTAGCACAACCATGGTCATTATTAGGTGGCAATCTGGTTGCCGCATTAGTCGGCGTCACCTGCGCCATATGGATTCCCAATCCCATGTTGGCAGCTTCGATTGCTGTGGGCGCCTCCATTTTACTGATGTTATGCATGCGTTGCCTGCACCCCCCAAGTGGCGCGGTTGCACTCACCGCAGTGTTGGGCGGGCCAGCCATTCATGCGTTAGGGTATTGGTTTGTAGCTGCGCCGGTAGCACTGAATTCTGTCATTCTGATTATCACCGCCATCGTTTTTCATACCACCACCCGGCACGAATACCCACACCATGCTCGGCATAGAAAAAAAGAGGCTGCCAACGAAACCATTCCACCGGAATTGCGGTTTGGGTTTACCACAGATGACTTGAATGAAGTATTGAAAGAAAATAACGAGCTGTTGTATATCAGCCGTGATGATCTGGAAAAACTGTTTCAACAAACCGAGATGCATGCGTATCGCAGACGCTTTGGTGAAATCAAATGCCGCGACATCATGTCGACAGAGGTAATTAGCGTAGAGTTTGGTACAGAACTGGAAGAGGCTTGGGCGTTGATGCGCCAGCATAAAATCAAGGCGCTGCCCGTGGTCAATAAAAGCAACTTGGTCATTGGTATCATCACGCAAATTGATTTTATGAAAAATGCAAACCTTGAGGTGTATGATAATTTTGAAGTCAAACTCAAGCAATTCATCCGACGCACCGCTGGCCATCATGCAGACAAACCAGAAGTCGTCGGTCAAATCATGAGCTCACCCGTAGTCACGGCGAGCGCCGATATGCATATCATTGAGCTAATTCCGCTGATGACGCAAGGCCGAGTATTGCACCATATTCCGGTCGTCGATAGTGAGCAGAGGCTTGTGGGTATCGTCACGCAGTCAGATTTGGTCTCTGCGCTCTATCACGGGCGATTGGCCAACCTCAGAACGCTGGGCTTGTCATCCTAACAGCGGATTACTTTCGCTTTTGTTGGTACAGCAACTCGTCTGCAACACCCAGCAGCTCGCCAATAGAATCAACAGACTCAGAGAACGCAACGCTGCCAATAGACATACCTATATTCACTTCGTTGCCATTGGATAACGTCAGTGGCGCAGATACCGCATAGGCCATCCTCGAGGTGATGGTATCTTTAAACTGACTACAGTCGCCACGCACAATCAAACCAAACTCATCGCCACCTAAACGCGCTAGCAAATCTTCTGCCCTAATTTCATTGAGCATGCGTTGCGACACTTCCTGTAACACCTCATCTCCTGCGGGGTGCCCAAAGGTATCATTGATCCATTTAAAATTATCCAAATCCATCAAGTACAACTTAAAGGCAATCTTGCTACGTTTGGCATGTGAGATTTCCGCATTGAGCACACGCTCAAAGTGCACACGATTAGGTAAGCCGGTCAATTGATCTGTCATGGCCAATTTTTGCAGCTGCGTGGCAGTTTTACGGCTTTCTATTGCCAGAATCACAAGTTTGGCAAAGTCTTTTAACAACTGCTTTTCTGCATCGGACAGTGTTCTGGGTTTTGTATCGGCTACGGCAATGGTCCCAAGCGCATAGCCCTGTTGATTGATGAGTGGCGCGCCCGCATAAAATCTTAAATTGGGGGCGTTGGTCACCAGCGGGTTATGCACAAACCGAGCATCTTTTGTTAAATCTTCGCTGACCAGCACCTCATCTGGTCGCATAATGGCATGCGCACAAAATGCAATACTACGATCAAGATGTGTGACACCCAAACCGATTTGTGACTTAAACCATAATCGCTCGGAATCCATCAGCCCAATCACGGCGGCTGGCATTTTCAAAGCATTGGCTGCAACACTGGCTAGCGTATCAAAGTCCATTTCTGGCAACGAATCCAAAATATCATACGCATACAATGACGCAACGCGCTGAGGCTCATTGGCAGGTACTGGACATGATACTGATTGGCGCATTGAAAGCACTCCTTAACACAGTCACAAAGACTTAACAGCGTGCGAGCCAACGCAGACGCGGCTGATGGCTTTACTTTACACATTTTTAGCGAGCCCATCAAATATTCGCTCACTATTTATTTACCGTATAAATTATTGCATTGTTGTGCTGATACAAAACGGCTGCAATAGTGATTTCAGTGATTAAGCAGTGTGCCTAAATTAATTGGCTGGAAGTGTGGCTGCATTTAGTAAGCTATCGAATTGTGCAATAGGCACAGGCTTGCTAAACAAATACCCTTGAAATGCTTTACATCCATTGGCCAGCAATATTTGTAATTGCGCCTCTGTCTCCACGCCCTCCGCAATCACATCCAAGCCCAAATTTAACCCTAGGGTAATAATCGCGCGTACGATGCTAGCATCATTGGGATCAGTCATCACATCACGCACAAAGGACTGGTCAATTTTTAGCTGATCGAGTGGCAAACGTTTTAAGTAAGAAAGCGAAGAATAACCCGTACCAAAATCATCTAAAGAGAAGCCCACGCCTTTGGCTTTGAGTGCAGACATTTTAACAATGATGTCTTCTACATTTTCCACCAACATACTTTCCGTCAGTTCTAACTTCAACTTCGTAGGGTCTACACCTGTTCTATCTAGCAGTGCAATCAGCTTTTCTGCAAAATCCGCTTGTAAATATTGACGCGCGCTCACATTCACAGCAAGCACCAAGTGTGCAGTATGCGGCTGTGCGGCCCAAGCCAATAACTGTTTACAGGCGGTTTCAAGTATCCACTGGCCAATCGGCAAGATCAGGCCTGAATCTTCGGCCAATTGAATAAACTGGCCGGGCATCACCAATCCACGGTCAGGATGATGCCAGCGAATCAAAGTTTCTGCGCCAATCACATGCCGTGCGCTATCCATCTGTGGCTGGTAATACAACTCAAACTGCTGATAGCGAATCCCCAAATGCAAATCTCCCTCAAGAGATACACGGTCATTGACCACGGCTTGCATTTGCGGGTCAAAGAATCGGTAGGTATTGCGGCCGGAGCTTTTGGCTTTGTACATCGCCAAATCTGCACGCCTTAATAGTTCATCCACAGTGGTGGGCTGTTGGTAGTTAAACAGCGTAACGCCAATACTAGGCGAGCTGTGATGCACATATTGCTTTAAATGAAACGGCTTTTTAAAGCTATTGAGTATTTTTTCACACACTGCGCTGGCCTGTACTGCCGCCTCTTGCAGGTTTTCATCAAGCTCGTCAATAATCACCACAAACTCGTCGCCGCCCAACCGGCTCACGGTATCGGTTTCCCGTACACACGCCACCACGCGCTGCGCCACCTCAATCAGTAATAAATCACCCACATCATGCCCGTGCGTGTCGTTGAGTGATTTAAAGTTGTCCAAATCAATAAAGATAACCGCGCCAGCGTGATGTGTACGTGTGCTGGAAGCAAGGCGCTGCTCTAGGCGATCTAGCAACAATTGCCGATTGGGCAAGTTGGTCATTGGGTCGTAAAATGCCAACTGCTGAATTTTGCTTTCGGCCTGCTTACGCTGCGTAATATCACGCTCGACTGCTACCCAATGGGTATACCAGCCAGTGTCATCGCTGATTGGGACAATATCCAACTCCAGCCAAATCTCTTCGCCGGACTTTTTATAGTTAATCACCTCGGCCCGTACTGGCTGCCAAGCTTCAAGCGCCTGCCTCATTTTTCTTAACTCTTCTTTTTGCGTATGCTCGCCTTGCAATATGCGTGGCGATTTACCAATCACTTCTTCGCGGCTATATCCGGTCACCCGCTCAAAGGCATCATTGACGAAAAGAATACGCGGCCCACCAGCGTCAATCGGCTCAGCCTCGGTAATCATCACAACATCATTCAGTCTGGCAATCCCGGTCTCCAGTAAGCGTAAATGTTGTTGCGACTGGTGGCGCTCGATGGCAATACCAAGCAAGTGGGAAAGTGCATCCACTAACTCCAGCTCAGCATCGGTTGGCCCCGCCACTGTTTGGTAATACACGGCAAACGTGCCTAGTACTTTTTGTTTGCTCGAAAAGATAGGAGAGGACCAACAGGCTTTTAGACCAAAGTCTGTCACCAAGTGTTGGTAACTTTCCCACAGCGGGTCTTGTGCAATGTCAGTGACAACGACCCGTCTTTTTTCATATGCGGCAGTTCCGCACGAGCCTGCCCGCGCACCAATGGTGAGTCCGTGCAGTTGTGTCACATAGCGAGAGTCCAACTTAATCGAGACGCCATCCGCCAGATGCATTTCGTCATGATCCAGCAACATGACAGAACACAAACAGTGTGGGAACTGCGCCTCTATCAATGCTACTGCGGCATGCAATATCTCATTCAGAGTTGCATCGACGGCAATTTTTTCTAAAATGGCACGTTGCCCCATTTTAAATGCTTCTAATTTCTTACGTTCGGATATGTCTTGAAAAGCACCTTGCAATCGGACAATATTGCCATACGCATCGCGCACTGGTTGCCCAATAGTGCGCACCCAAATTCGGCGACCTAAAGCCGTGATTTTTTCCAGCTCCAAGTCGTATGGCTCGCCCTGATGAATACAGTCGTGCACAGCTTTTTGAATGATATGGCGATGCTCTGGCACAAAGTAACTTACGCCCTCTTCAATACTGGGCGTATAGCCGGCCGGCAAATCATGAATGGCCGCGACTTCATCCGACCACAGCACGCGCTGTTCCTCTAGCTCTAAAATCCACCCCCCTAACCTTGCCGCCTCACCGGCAATTTTGAGCAGCTCCTCCGCGTGCTCTCGCCTTAGGACTTCGTCTTGAAGGGCTTTTGTTCTAATACGTACTTTTCTACGAATTTGTAAATTCCATACCGATACAGTACCTATCAATGCAAGTAACGCCAGCCCTAACCCACCTAACCAGCGTGCAGCACTTGCATCCATATTGCTTTTGGGGTGATAGATAAAGCCATCCAACACATAGCGTTTGGGGATCATGTTGAGGTCTGACAGTGTTTTTGCTATATGCGCCCAACGCTCTTGATTCATATGCCCCACTTCAACAATGTCAGACATCACATAGGGCCTCATGGCATAAGCCTCTCTCAATAAGGTGTCGTGGGTGATACCGTTTTTTGAAACACTTTCTTTTTTGAGAATGAGGTCAGCCAACTCCTCCGGATGGCTAAATGCATAATTCCAGCCTTTTTTGGTGGCGCGCAAAAATGCTTCTACACGCTCAGGATGGGTGCGAATTTCTTGCTCAGTGGTAAACAGAATATCGCCATAGAAATCCACCCCAAACTTTTGTGTACTTAATATGGCAGGCGAATAACCTTGTAATTCCAGCTGTATCGGCTCAACAGAAGCATAAGCAGACATGACATCCACCTTACCTTGCGTTAAGTCATTCAAGTTCCAAGTGTGAGGCACGATCTTCAGCAGCTTCATATCAATGCCCTGCTTATTCATCATGGCTATAAACTGCGCTTCGCCCAAACCATTCGAGAGCATGATGCGTTTGCCAATTAAATCTTGAGGACTAAATATTTGCTGCTCGCGCAAGCTCAACAGCACATAAGGAGAGTGTTGGAAAGTAGAGGCAATTGCAACAATCGGCTTGCCTGCCACACGATCAATGAGAATATCGGAATCGCCAATGGCATAGGTTGCAGCACCGGCCAGCAGTTGCTTGACAGGCGGCCTTTGCTTGCCACCTTCAATAATCTCCACATCTAGATTTTCTTGCCGGTAGTAGCCTTTTTCTAAGGCAGCATAATAACCAGCAAACTGAAATTGATGGTGCCACTTTAATTGCAGCTTCACTTGACTGCGCGCGTCCGCTTGCATGCCAGTAGCCATAAGCAGACAACCCACACACCAAGTAGTTAAATAAAGCTTAAATTGCAACACGCGCATTGATTCAGGCACCCTAATGAATGATGTACATTCAATTTTGATCACATGTAATACGATATAAATTAAACACGCCACCACCATTGCCCACAGGCATACCCAACCATTCGCTTATACCAGTGAAGACTTTACGCGTATTCCATCACAAAGTCTTATCGAATAGCTACAGAAAAACCTGCTTAATATAGCTATTGCGCAAATAGTTTACCGTACAAGTCATTTATTGGCATTACTTTGTATCATGAGAATTTGGCAAAGAAACCGATATGTGAATGCAATTGGCATGTGCCACAACAACACATGCCAATTGTTTAAGTCTGAGCCTAGAGAGTGATTAGATCAGAGATGTGTTAGATATGGATGCGTGTGCCCAACTCAATCACACTGTTGCTAGGGATATTGAAATAACTCACTACACTGCCTGCATTGCGCGACATAGTCGCAAACAGTTGATCTCGCCAATGGGCCATTTTTCCACCAGGGCCAGGCACTACCGTTTCGCGACTCACGAAATAAGAGGTGTTAAAAGCATCTAAACGATAATCCCCTATTTCACAGCCTGCCAGCGCCTGTGGAATATCCGGAATTTCCATAAAGCCATAGGCTAATTTAATTTGCCAGAACCCATTACCCAAGCCATGTATCTGCATCCTTTGTAAAGGGTTCACTTTGGGCACGTCTTTAAACAGCACGGTCAACACAATATTACGCTCATGCAGCACCTGATTATGTTTCATATTGTGGAGCAACGCTTGTGGCACAACATCTACATCGGCGCTTAAAAACACAGCTGTGCGTGCAACTCTCACCCGCTTATCTTGTGTAATCATGCGCACAAAATCTTCTAGCTTTGGGTCACCCTCATGCATGTGTTGAAACAATATCTCACGCCCTTGTTTCCATGTCCACATCACCAGTACCAGCAACATGGCGAGCGCCACCGGAAACCAACCGCCCTTGAAAAACTTAACCGAACAGGATGCCAACAACAACACATCTAACAATATAAATAGACTGGTAGCGCTCAATGTCAGCCACAGTGGATAATGCCACTGATGGCGTAACACAAAATACGTCAGGATTGTGGTGATGAGCATGGTACCGGTCACCGCAATGCCATAGGCAGCAGCAATCGCCGATGAATTTTGAAAGGCAATTGCAGTGACCACCACTGCAATCAACAACAGCCAGTTGATCATAGGAATATAAATCTGACCGGATGCACTGGCAGAGGTATGGGTGATTTTCATTCTAGGCAAAAAGCCCAATTGAATGGCTTGCTGCGTGATGGAATACGCACCGGAAATCACAGCTTGCGATGCAATGATGGTGGCGACTGTTGCCAGCATCACTGCCGGGATAAGTAACGATGGTGGAAATGCCAAATAGAACGGGTTACTCACTGCTGCCGGATTGGCTAACAGCAGCGCCCCTTGGCCTAAGTAATTAAGGGCAAGACCTGGCAACACCAAGCCGGTCCAAGCAATCCGGATGGCCGGTTTGCCAAAATGCCCCATATCCGCATACAGGGCCTCTGCCCCAGTGATGGCCAACACCACAGCCCCTACTGCTAAAAACACACCTGCGCCACGTGCTGCTAAAAATTGTACGGCATACAACGGATTCAGTGCTTGTAATATCACAGGATTCTGCATGACGTGGTAAGCCCCAACCGCGCCCAACACAGCAAACCAAACCACAATAATGGGGCCAAATAACTTGCCAACCGTATGCGTGCCGTGCCGTTGAATGGCAAATAAGGCCATCAATATCCCAATCGATATCGGCATTACCCAGGTAGTTAAATTAGGTGTGATTAAACTCAACCCCTCTACGGCAGATAGCACAGAGATTGCCGGGGTAAGAATGCTATCGCCATAAAACAAGGCAGCCCCAAACACGCCCAAACCTAGCAAGAGCTTTTTACTACGTGGCGTCTGACTAGCACTAGATACGGCGAGTGCCAGCAGCGCCATGATGCCGCCTTCCCCACGATTATCTGCGCGCAACACCAGCACCACGTATTTGAGCGTGACTACCAGCATCAATGCCCAAAACACGGCTGAGATGGCACCAATAATATTGGTTTGTGTAAGGGCGATGCCGGTCGATGTGCTAAAGATTTCTTTAATGGTATACAGCGGGCTGGTGCCGATATCTCCATAAACAACGCCAATGGCGCCTAAGGTCAGTCCGGCAAGCCCTTTGGATGCGGTTTGTGTATGCATATATTTCCTTGATGAATGATGACCATGCCATTCAATCAGTGGAGATATATCAATCACATAAACATTGCCTATATTTTAAAGTGCGTTAGGCAGACGCTAACCGGTAGCCAACGCCCGCTTCTGTCAGAATAAAACTAGGCGCTGCCGTATTGGTTTCTATGCGCGCGCGCAGGCGCCCCATGTGTATTCGTAAGTAATGCGTATCATCCACATATTCTGCACCCCACACCTCCGTGAGCAGTTGTCGGTGCGAATAAGCCTTACCCGGTTTTCTAGCCAAAATGAGTAACAGCTTCAGCTCTATCGGCGTAAGGTGTAAGGCTTCATCGTTGAGCGTGACCGCTTGATGCTCTCGATCAATCATCAAAGGACCTATGCGCACAATATGATCGCGTAAAGACATCATGGTACTGCGCTTTAATGCTACTTTGACGCGCGCGACTAACTCATGCACCCCAAATGGCTTGGCTAAATAATCATCTGCACCATCGGTAAAACAATCTACTTTTTCCTGCTCCATTTGCCTTGCCGATAGCACCAAAATGGGAATATCTGATTGCTGTCGCGCTTCACGGATAAACTGGCGGCCATCGCCATCCGGCAAATTCAAATCTAAAATCACCAGCGCGGGTTTGGTTTCAAAAAATGCGGCGGTCGCCTGCGCTAACGTGCGGCTGGTTTTCACAACATACCCCTGCGACTGCAAACTGAGCTGTAGAAAATCACTGATTTGTACATCGTCTTCAATCACATGGATCAATGGTTTTTCTAACATGTTAGCAGCCATTCAGTCTCTACTATAGGTCGCATCGTCAAGCCTCAAACCGCATACGTTGAAAGCGCAGCGTGACGCGCGCGCCAGACTGGCTTGAATCCTCCGGATGGTTTTCAATGATGAGCTGTGCCTCATGTAACTTTGCAATCAATTGTACAATCGGCAGGCCCAAGCCTAACCCGTGCGCGCGCTTGGTCGAAAATTTTTTAATCTGCGTCACTTCAAACCCTGCAGCAAAGCCTGGGCCTTGGTCTATTACAGACACATCTAACCATGCATCTTCTGCACTCACCTCCAGCACAATTGGCGCGTCCACCGTGCTGGCTTGCTTGGCATTGTCAATCAGGTTAATAAGCGCTTGTGTCAATAAATGGGCATTGGCTTTGATCAGTGCATCACTGACATCTATGCGCGTTTGGATATTCAAAGCCTCGCCACGCTGTTGATAATGGGTCATTACAATCCCAATAATTTCCTCCGGCGATTGCCAATCCATGGGAATACTCAATGGCGTAGAAGCCTCTAAACGGATGAGCGATAAGATATTTTCTGTCGTGGTACTTAAATACGTCGCCTGCGTGGCAATCATCGCAGCCAAATGGCTGATCTGCTTGTCTTGCTGAATCAGCGGAAACTGCTGCAATGCGGTCGATGCGCCTAAAATGGCTGTCAATGGTGTACGCATATCGTGCGAAATAGAGGCGAGCAGTGCATTTTGCATCGCCTCTTGCTGCGCCTGCCACTCCGCTTGTTTTGCACGTGCATGATGTTGCACCCGTTGATATGCTTGTGACACTTGCTCGACATGGGACTGGATAGCAGCCAATGTGCTTTTATTCAGCGCCGCCACATCGGGGAGCTGTTCATGTGCAATCCACATACTCGGCAAGGTACTGGGCAATCGGCTAAATGGAATCAGCCAATAACGACTTTCTGGCCAGTTTTGTGTAAATGGGCCAATCGTTTGCCCAGTCGAAGTCACCCAAGCCAATGCATGCGGATCTGGCCCTTGCAGTACATCAGCGAGTGCGTGCTGTGCGCCTACCACTTGAAATGCCATGTGATACTGCCCTGATAGCAGCTCACAGGCTTCTTGCGCGAGCAGTTGCAGATCATCCATCACCGCTAGCCGCTCAGATAACTTTCTCGCAAACTCCGCATGCTTAGAAGCTGCCATAAATAAGGCGGTTTGAGACTGTAACCGCTTAACCAAAGAAGCAATGACCACAGCTACCACCAGAAAACTGATGAGGCTTGCCCATGACGCCACACTCCCCACTTGGAATGTATAGGTAGGCGCAATGAAAAAATAGTTAATCGCCACAAAAGCGGCGCCAACCGAGATAAGTGCAAGGGCTATTTCAAAGAAATAAGCCGCGACCACCACCACAAGTAAATAGATCATGACCACGCCTGTGGTACTCAACACTTGTTGGTAATGATGGCCAACCCAAGTAGCGAGTGTTAGCAATAGGCATATGGCTGCCCACTGAATTAGCCTAGGGTGAGGTTTCAACGCTTATCTTTCATACAAGTCAACATCATCGCTCTCGTTCAGTCATGCAATGAGCATACGCCAAGCCATACGATGCAATCAAGTCTTGCAGAATTTTTAGGCAGTACAGAGCGGACTATCGACGAAATGCTCATCAAACTGAAACAATTGATACGTAGACTGGCGCTATTCAACAAGAAAACTTCACAGGAGAATACGATGAAATTATTGAATAAGTTACGTGATTTAAGAAATGAACGCATACAAGCCATGGAAATGCATCGTGCAAATTATGCGCATGAGGCGATTGGTTTAGGCACTGTCACGGTATATGACATTGTGCGTTTACATGCAGAAATGGATACTTACGAACGTTTATACCAACAACGTGTAGAGCGCTAAAATACTGCGCTAATAAGCGTTTCTGTCTTTAAATACCAGTAAGATGGTACGCACGATAATTTTCAAGTCTAAAGACAAAGACCAGCTTCTCAAGTAGTCTAAATCGAACTCAATACGCGCTTCCATTTTATCGACAGTATCTGTCTCGCCGCGCAGGCCATTCACCTGTGCCCAGCCTGTAATGCCCGGTTTCACTTTGTGGCGAATCATGTAGCCTTTAATCACTTTACGGTACATCTCATTGTGCGCAACCGCATGCGGCCTTGGCCCGACAATACTCATGCGGCCTTGTAACACATTGATGAACTGCGGCAATTCATCCAAAGAAGTCTTACGAATAAAGCGGCCAAACCGTGTAATGCGTACATCGTTTTTAGTGGCCTGTGTGACTTTATCGCCATTCTCTTCTACCGTCATGGATCTAAATTTATAGACCAAAATTTCTTCGGCATCTAAGCCATATCGGCGCTGCTTGAACAACACCGGCCCTTTAGAGCTTAGTTTCACGCCAATCGCCACTGCCAATAAAACGGGTGAAATCAGTAACAGGATAATCAGTGATAGCACAATATCACTCGCGCGTTTAATAAAGCCGTTGAAGCCAGAGAATGGTGTTTCACACACCGCCACCACAGGAATACCACCGACATCGTCAATACGTGCTTGGATCAAATCAAACACAAAAATATCCGGCACAAAGTAAATAGACACTGTGGTGTCTTTTAAGCCGTCCAGTAAATCGAGCACCCGAGGCTGCGAAGTCATTGGTAACGCGATGTAAATAATATCAATGCTGTTTTTACGCACATAGTCAGACAGCTCGCTGATTCTACCCATCAGCTGCAAACTATTATGATCTTCCAGCACAGTACGGCTGAGATCGCGGTCATCAAAGAAGCCTTTGAATTGTAGACCTAGTTCCAAATCACTATCCATGCGATCACGCAATTGCATGCCCTGATTACCCACACCCACAATCACCGCATTGCGCGTGACAGCTTCGCGATACAGGTTACTGGTCAGGTAGCTATCGACCGCAATATGTACCAATAAAATCAGTATGGGTGTGATGAGCACCCAATACATAATCATATTGCGTGGAAATACATTGAGGTAACTGGTGGAATAACCGAAGAATAAAATGACCGCAACGATGAAAAACCAGTCGGTGAGGATACCTATAAACTGCTGCCAGATGGAGGTGTTTTTATACCAAGTGCCAGGAAAGCTAATGGCAAAAATCAGCATGGCGATCAGATAGTATTTCTCATCCAATTCCTCGCCAAAGTACACACTGAGCATGACGAGAGAAGCAATCATCAATACTGGGTCTGCCAGCATCTTGATCAAAGACTGGATAGTCAGTTCTTTACTATAAACTAACGGCTGTGATGACTTCATTATATTATTGAGTAACAAGTTGGTGCGGTTGAATCTATTTTACGCGCACCGCTTCAATTATTCTGTTTTATATCCTAATGGGTTATGAGATTGCCAACGCCACGTATCAGCACACATTTGCGCGAGATCTCTTGATGCAGTCCATCCCAGCAAAGTTTTTGCCAATGCTGGATCAGCATAATTCAACGCAACATCTCCAGCTCTACGCGGCATGAACTCATAAGCAATTTCAATGCCAGATTCTTTGGAAAATGCGTTCACCACGTCCAATACACTGTAGCCATGACCTGTGCCTAAATTCACCGTCAATAAGTTAGGCGCTTTTTCCAAGTAGCGCAACGTTGCCAAATGCCCCTCGGCTAAATCCACCACATGAATATAATCACGCACGCCGGTACCGTCATGGGTGGGATAGTCATTGCCAAATACTCTTAATTTTTTTAACTTACCCACAGCAACCTGGGCTACATAGGGTAGCAAGTTGTTCGGAATCCCATTGGGATCTTCCCCAATCATGCCGCTCTCATGCGCGCCTATTGGGTTAAAGTAACGCAGGATCCCAATACGCCAAGTATTATCAGCCTGATAAATATCCCGGAGCATATGCTCAATCATCAGCTTAGTTTGCCCATACGGGTTAGTCGCACTCAAAGGGAAATTTTCACGAATCGGCACCGAAGCGGGGTCACCATACACGGTGGCAGATGAACTAAATACGATGGTTTTGACATCAAACTCAGCCATGACCTGCAATAAACTCAAGCTACCTGCCACGTTATTATCGTAGTACATCATGGGCTTTTCAGTGGATTCGCCCACTGCTTTTAAGCCTGCAAAATGAATCACACTTGAAATCGAGTACTTGCTAAACAGGTCTCTCAGGACGGTTTTATCACGAATATCGCCGATAATCGTTGGGAACTCGACACCTGATATCTGTTGAATGCGCGCCAGCGATGTGGATTGGCTGTTAGAGAAGTTATCCAATACGACAATCTCTTGGCCAGATTGTAGCAATTGCAGGCAAGTGTGGGAGCCTATGTAGCCGGCGCCGCCGGTGACTAATACGGTCATAGATAAATGCTAATTCTAGTAATAAGTAATCAAAAGCTTACAAGTAATTGTTTTGAATTACCATAGCCCGTTTGTATCGTATGAAATCAAACAGAATTAATATTTCCAGTAGTGGTCCACCAACAAGGCAGCAAAGATCAAGCTCAAATAAAGAATCGAGTATTTGAATGTTCTTTTAGCCAGATCATCCGAATATTGACGATACAAGCCAATCACATAAGCCAAAAATACGGCATTCAATACCAGTGAAGACACCAAATAAATCAGACCACTCATGCCTAAGCCATACGGCATCAGTGAAACCACCACTAAAATAATGGTGTAGAGCAGGATGTGCAGCAAGGTAAATGCTTCGCCGTGGGTGACCGGAAGCATCGGCATACCTACTTTGGCGTACTCTTCACGGCGATACAATGCTAACGCCCAAAAATGCGGCGGCGTCCAAGCAAAGATAATCAAGAACATAATGAGTGATTCAGGGGATACGTTATTGTTCACCGCTGCCCAGCCAAGTATCGGCGGCATCGCGCCGGATGCTCCACCAATCACGATGTTCATGGGCGTTGCGGGCTTAAGAAACACGGTATAAATCACTGCGTAGCCAACAAAGGTGGCAAAGGTGAGCCACATGGTCAGTGGATTCACGAATAGATATAAAATTGCCAAGCCTACACCACCCAAAATGGTGGCAAATACCATAGTTTCTTTATTGGAAACCTGTCCAGTTGGCAAAGGTCGGCCACGTGTGCGCGCCATCACTGCATCAATTTTGTGTTCAATCAAACAATTAAAAGCAGCGGCAGCACCGGATGAAAATGCAACGCCGATGGTGGTAGCGATAAGAATATCCCACGGCACCATTCCCGGTGTGGCCATAAACATGCCGATGAGTGCGGTAAATACAATCAGCGCTGTTACACGTGGCTTGCATAGCGCATAGAAATTTTTAACACTGACGCCAAACGCATCTAACTGATTTGCAAAACTCACACTCAATTCAAACTCTTTTCTGTCTTTAATGCCGCATTGCACTAACGCGACTGCGCGGTAATTTTTGAATTCAACAATACGACAATCACAACGAGTAACGCCGCACCAAAGTTGTGGCCAACCGCTAGCACCAAAGGCAGATGCAATAACAGGTTAGCGATACCCAAACTAATCTGGGCTAACAGCACGCACAACAACGCAATACTTAATGTTTTTAATTGGCCGTATTTTAAACCATTTACTGCCATAAAACCTAAATAAATCAATGTAATGACTGCACCGATACGGTGTGTCCATTGAATCGCAGTGAGGGATGCCAAGGTAAGATTTCCACCATCCGCACTTTCACCTAATTCGCGATGCAAGTGAAACGCATCTTTAAAATCCATGGCCGGCAGCCATTGTCCGTGACAGGTAGGGAAGTCAGTACACGCCAATGCTGCATAGTTAGTACTGGTCCATCCACCCAAAAAGATTTGGGCAAACAAGACCAATAAGGCAACCCGTATCAGCCAGTAATAGCTGGCTGGAATCATATGGCGTCCAATTTGCGTCCCCCAATGCCGGTGCGCAATCCATACTAATATGGCCAACGTGCTCATGCCGCCTAATAAGTGTGCACTGACCACTACTGGTTTTAATAATAGGGTGACTGTCCACATGCCCAATAAGGCTTGAAACACAATGAGGCCAGCTAAGCCAGTGGTCACCCAAGGCGAGGTGCGAATGGATGATTTGTTTTTCCAGCCCAATATAAACAATGCAAGCACCATCAAGCCCAATACAGCAGCAACATAACGGTGTGCCATTTCCTTCCAAGCTTTCCCAGCCTCTACCGGCGCATGGGGGTACACCGTCTGCGCTTGCGCAATAGCGTCTACACTTTGTGGCACTGTCAAAGCACCATAGCAGCCTGGCCAGTCCGGGCAACCCAGTCCGGCGTCAGACAATCGAACATACGCCCCCAACGACACTAAACACAGAGCAGTGAGCATAGCGATAAGACTTAATCGTTTAAATATCATGATACGTTTATCCCGCCCAAGAGAATTTGAGTAGTCGAACCAAATCTTTCCGAATATTGGCTGCTGGGGTCGTTTGCGGATAGCTCATCATCAGATGACCTAGCGGATCCACAAAATAAATGCGGTTGCCCACTAGCGCATCTTCGGCCTGAATATTAAATTGTTTGGCCAGCGCATCGATACTCTCTACGGATTGATTCAAAATCAGCATATCCGGATACATCGTCTGCATTGCATTCACATCAGCTTGATGCGTTATCAGTACGCGTTGCACACGGATAATGTCTTTATACGTCGACACATGGATTTGACGCATATCGTGCAGTTTATTTAAGCATGATTGCTCACAGGCATTGGCCACATACACCATATTCCATTTGTCGCCCCAAAACTTGGGCAGCGCCGTACCTTTCACATCCAATAAGTGTGCATCGGCCTGAAGTAGGCGTGGTGGTTGCACTAACTCACCAAGACTTTGGCCACCAGGTCGCCAATCCATTTTAATCATGGTGACGACCACAACGATGGGCACGATAAAGAAAACCGCCATCATCAAAAATATCATGCGGCCGCGACGTTGCTGCGCAGCCTCTATATTCAATTCATTTTGCATAATCTACTCTTTTGTTTGCACGCGTTTCACGCTGGTATATAAATAAATCGCTAGGGTAGCGAAAGCAAATCCAAACCATTGATAGGCATAACCCAGATTGGTCATGATTTTACTGGGTGGCATTTGCCAGTTTCTTACAAACCCATCTTTTGCCACGGTTGGGTCCAGTTTGATAATGACATCCAATATCGGAATGGGTGCCAGCTGATGATATTTTTTCATATCCAAATGCTGCCACACCAGCGTCCATGGTTTATTCTGTTCAGCCGCCGTATTCGGTTTTTCTTCAAGCGTAAATATTTTACTAGAAGGAATCCACACCATGCCCTTAATTTCTTGTGTTGTTGTCGATGTATCAAATACAGGTAAGGCTTGGTGATCAGCAGCGCCTACAACCCAGCCACGATTGATCAACACATAGCGCTCAGTACCCTCTATTTTAAAAGGCGTCACGACATGAAAACCGGCCTGACTATCCTCAACCTGATTATCAATCAGTATCTGATACTGCGTCTCATAATGGCCGGAAACCTGCACTTGCTGAAACTGTAATGCTTCAGGCGCATTCAAATGATCTGTTAACTGGGCAATTTTTTTCGTTAAGCTGGTTTGATATTGGTCTTGAATCGCCTGTTTAGTCGCCGCTTTATGGTATTGCCATAAACCAAGTTTGATAAACAGTGGAATACATACCAGCACAATCAGTATGCTGATCCAATTTGTTTCAAACCGCCAGTTGCCCTTAAACGAATTGTACAGAAAGTTAAATTGCATTTTTAATTAGCCAGTCGCATAATCTTTAAAGTAAACATATTGGACATTATCATGTGGATTAAAATTGCAACCGTACTCGTGTTAATCATCATTGTCAGCAGCCTGTTCTCGGCACTGTTTTTTTTAATGAAAGACAAAAGAGGCAATGACCGTACAGTAAAAGCGCTAACTGTGAGAATTGGGTTATCCATTACCTTATTTGCTGCATTGATTATCGCCGCTTATTTTGGGCTTATCGGACACTCGCTTTAACGCAAATGCCAACATAAATAAAAAGGGCGATGCATTGCATCGCCCTTTTTTCATTCTACCGATTACAGCATGTAAACAAAGATAAACAAGCCTAACCACACCACATCCACAAAGTGCCAGTACCAAGCCACACCTTCAAAACCAAAGTGATGCTCAGGCGTAAAGTGGCCTTTCATGCAACGTAATAAGATCACAATCAACATGATTGTACCAATGGTCACATGGAAACCATGGAAGCCAGTCAGCATAAAGAATGTAGCGCCATAAGCACCGCTACCAAGCGTTAAGCCCATTTCAGTATACGCATGATGGTATTCCATGCCTTGGCAAATCAAGAAGGCTATCCCTAATGCTACTGTTAAGAACATACCAATAATTAATTGCGTACGATTGTTCTTAATCAAACCCCAATGTGCCCAAGTAATGGTCGCGCCAGAAGTTAATAACAAAATGGTGTTGATCAGTGGCAAACCAGACCAGTGCATTGGTTTAAAAGCAGGGTTTGGTGTGTATTCTGCACCTAGTACATGACCACCCGGACCTTGTGAAGGCCAAACAGCCAAAAAGTCTTTGTAGGGCGTGATGTCTGGTGCGTAACTCGCCAAATCGGGTACAGACAGTACGCGCATGTAGAATAAAGCACCGAAGAAGGCTGAGAAAAATGCCACTTCTGAAGCAATAAAGACCACCATACCCCAGCGGAATGACTTGTCTTCCCAGCTCTTGTATTTACCGGTCATACTCTCAGTAATCACAGTGCCCAGCCACTTGAACATCATGAATACCACAACGGCTAAACCAAAGTACATCATCCAGTGGCCAGGACCCTCAAGGTAAGCCAGCGACTTGCCGCCACGATCCGTTGCGACAGAAAATATAAATCCTGAAGCCATTGATAACAAACCAGCAGAAAGTATTGAAGGATAAATACTTCCGTGTGGCACAAAATATTGATTTTCAGAATGTGTTGCCATGCGCTAACTCCCAAGCATACTAATATTTATATTTAACAACGATTAAACTGCGTATTACTTTACTGCTTCATTACTTACCCGGTGCTTTAAAGAATGAGTATGACAGCGTCAATTCCTTCACATCTTTTGGCAAATCAGGACTGATAAAAAACCTTAACGGCATTTCTTTTGTTTCACCAGACTTTAAGGCCTGATTCACGAAACAAAAACACTCGATTTTCTTTAAGTGCGTTGATGCTTTACCTGGCGTTACACTTGGCACCGCCTGACCAGACACAGTTTCACTGGTCGTATTTTTTGCCACAAACAATACCGTTTCAATCTGACCAGGGTGTAGCGTCACACTCGTTTGTTTGGGATAAAAGTTCCAACCCAAACCAGGCATCACTGCAGACACAAACTGTACCGTCACCATTCTTGAAGCATCTACTTTTGCTTTTGCCAACGTCGCCGCGGTATTGTCAGTTTTACCATTTAAACCGGTAATCGAACACAACACATCGTACAAAGGCACTAATGCAAAAGCAAACAGCAACGAGCCAATGACCACATACAGTACTTTGATGGCCAATTTTTTGTTGGCAGCTTTCTGCTCTGTCGAATGATGCTCAGCCATTGAACCCACACCTACAATGACATTTACCGGTCAAAATCACTGATGCCAAACAGTAAATATCGAAACCACATACCAAACGAACACAATGGCACCAATAATGATGGCAATTTTTTTGTTGCGTGCGTTTTTTAAAGCTTCTTTTTGTTCCATTTAAAACAGGACTTGGCTGTACCAAGCCCCATATTTCCTTAGTTACTCAACAATAAATTACTTAATAACAGGTTGTTCGTTAAAGCTATGGTATGGCGGTGGAGATGGTAATGTCCATTCCAAGCCTTCTGCACCTTCCCACACTTTATCTGTTGCTTTTTGACCGCCTCGAGCACAACTGATGATGTTATACACAAACAACAATTGCGATAGACCCAAGATAAAGGCACCTATTGTCGAGATCATATTGAACTCAGCAAATTGCAATGCATAGTCAGGAATACGACGTGGCATACCTGCTAAACCAACAAAGAATTGTGGAATGAAAGTCACGTTGAAAGAAATAGCAGTTAACCAGAAATGCAGTTTACCTAACTTCTCGTTGTACATATGACCAGTCATTTTTGGCAACCAGTAGTACACGCCTGCCATGATACCCATGATACCGCCAGCAAACAGTGTGTAGTGGAAGTGCGCTACAACGAAATAGCTGTTGTGGTATTGCGCATCAGCTGCTACGTCCGCCAATACCAAGCCGGTTAAACCACCGATACCGAACAAGATAATCCAACCCACCGCAAACAACATCGGTGTTTCAAAGGTCATGGAGCCTTTCCACATGGTCTTAATCCAGCAGAAGAACAACACGGCCAATGGGAGTGAAATCGCCATCGTGCTATACATAAAGTAGAGCAATGCAGGCACAGGCATACCCGCTGTAAAGAAGTGATGCGCCCAAACAACCACAGCTAACGCACCAATTGCCCAAAGTGAGTACACTTGTGCTTTGTAGCCATACATTGGTTTACGTGAGAATGTTTGTAAGATTTGTGGAATGAAACCCCAAACTGGCAATAACAAAATATACACTTCAGGATGACCAAAGAACCAGAATAAGTGTTGGAACATGATTGGGTCACCACCACCAGCCGCATCAAAGAAGTGCGTACCGAAGTGACGGTCTGTCAACAACATGGTCACTGCACCAGCCAATACAGGAATAGTCGCAACCAATAAGAATGCAGTAATCAACCAGCCCCATGCAAACATTGGCATTTTCATCAACGTCATGCCAGGTGCGCGCATATTGAATAACGTCACAATGATGTTGATAGAACCCATCACAGATGAAATACCCAATAAGTGAACGGCAAAAATAGCGAAATCTACACCAATACCGCCTTGCACAGACAGTGGTGGATAGAATGTCCAGCCTGTTGCTAGTGCACCATCGCCAATGCCAAATAAAGCCAAGGTAAATGGTAGGGTAAGCAGAATTGCTGAAGGAGGAAGTAACCAGAAGCCCCAGTTATTCAAACGCGGAAGCGCCATATCTGGTGCACCGATTTGCAACGGGATCATCCAGTTAGCAAACCCAGTGGCTGCAGGCATCAAGGCCGCGAAAATCATGATCAACGCATGCACGCCAATCAACTGGTTAAAAAAGTCAGGGTTCATCAACTGAAGACCTGGCTTAAATAACTCGGCACGGATACCCAAAATCATTGAGCCCCCTACCAAGAACATAATTAAAGAAAAGGTAAGATACATCGTACCAATGTCTTTGTGATTTGTTGTTGTCAACCAACGCATGATACCGGTTGGGTGATCGCTGTGCTCTTCATGATGCGCTACAGTTGTAGTACTCATAATGCTCTCCTAATCGCCTTAGAACTATTTAAAAAAATACTAATTATTCACGTGCCGCTTTAACTTGCGTAGGCTGAACAATTGGGTCTACAGTTGCTGCATTACCTAGCGCTTGTCTTTCGTAAGTAATGACTGCAGCAATCTCAGTATCATTCAACGTTGCCTTCCAAGCCGGCATGACACCTTTACCGTTTAACAAACGATCCAGATGACTGTCTTTTAAATATTTTCCATCTGCGCCAAAAATCGGCCCAGTTGCGATTTTGCTGCCTGTCAGTGCAGGGAAAGCAGGAGGCAAACCAGCACCCGTCACTTGGTGACATACAGCACAGTTTTTCTCGTATACAGTTTTACCTTGCGCAACCAAGTCTTCTTTAGTCATTTCTTTGACTTCGCTTGCCGCTTTTTGTTCTTCTTGCTTTTTAGCAACCCAAACCTTGTATTCTTCCATCGGCACTGCGTTGACCACTACAGGCATATAACCATGACCTTTACCGCACAATTCTTTACATTGGCCGCGGTAAGTACCAGCTTTTTCCACTTGCACCCATGTTTCACGAATAAAACCAGGCACTGCCACACGTGATGAACCAAACTGAGGCACCCACCAGTTATGTAGCACATCAGATGCTGTCATCAAAATACGCACCTTCTCACCCACTGGCAACACCAAAGGATTATCCACTTCTAATAAGTAGTGCTCACCTTTTTCTGCTTTATTGTGCAGTTGGTCATCTGTCGTCACTAAGTTGCTGACGAATTTAATGCCTTTTGCGTCACCATCTAAGTACTCATATTGCCAACGCCATTGTGAACCGGTAATTTTAATGACCATATTCGATTGATCACGCGTGTCTTCCATCATCACCACACTGTGGTACGCCGGAATACCCATGATCACAAAGTCAATTAAGAGCAGAATTGCAAAAGGGATCAGTGTCCAAAAAATCTCTACGGCTGTAGATGGCGCTTTGTCTGCAACGGCTTTGTAACCCTTGCTTTTACGGTGTGCAAAAATTGAATAGATCATAATTGCGAGCACTGCGAAGAAAATAATCGCAGTAATAATCATGAATTTGTTATGCACATGCAATGTATCCAACGCCATTGGGGTCACTGGCTCAGGAAAGTTCCAACTGTAATCCGCATATACATTGAGCGAAGCCAGCAATGCAGCTAAACCTACCCCAATTTTTTTAAACACTTGCATCTCCATTACTCCAAAATCAAATTTAGTTAATGTTTCTTAATTTCTTTTTTAGTTCTCGCACCAGAGCAAGTCGCTGCTCATCGTCGATAAAATGCTTGCCAAACTCCACCTCTTTGCCGTGCGATCCAATCATTAGAGCATGCTTACCGCCTGCGGACTCTTTCACACTGACCTGTGTCCAATAACGCTGAAACACTGTCGCACTCACATCTCGATTGTGTTTTTTTTCGACCAGCACTTGGTCACCATCGATTGTAATGCTCTCAAAATCAGCAGCATGCAACCTAATGTAGTAGAACGCTAACGCAAATGCCAACAATTCCAACCCAGCAAACGGCAACACTAACCATGCCCCAATATGCGTAAACCCCACCGCAACCATCAATGCAATCACTGCAAGAATCGCTAACAACTTATAAGCACCCTCAGAAGTCAGGGAGTTATTTGGTCGCGCAATAATTTTGTAATCAAACACTGATAGCATGGAACAAATCCCAGTGACAGACAACCAATCTTGTAACAACACACTTAAGACTTGTTACAAACTGTTACAAGCCCGTGAAAAATAGCACAAAAAAAGGGCTTTTTCAAGCCCTTGCGTCGTACCATGATGATTTTATGCGGTTATATTTACTTAATATCTAGCCATCGCAGATGTATTTTACGATTGCTGGTGCCGGGAGCCGGAATCGAACCGGCACGTTGTTTCCAACGCGGGATTTTGAGTCCCGTGCGTCTACCAATTCCGCCATCCCGGCAGGAGGTATATAATGTGCAACTTCGCTATTATAACAAGCTATTCGCATTATGCGAACCCAAGAATTCGATTTTTATTTACCTTCTGAGTTAATTGCACAATTTCCGGCAGAAAAACGTAATGGTAGCCGTCTGTTACATGTGGATGGCAATTCCGGTCAACTGGTGGACGGTACATTTGCACACCTGACAGACTGGTTATCTCCGCATGACCTCGTTATCTTCAATGACACGCGCGTGATCAAAGCGCGGCTGTTTGGACAAAAGTCGACAGGAGGTGCTGTGGAAGTCATGATCGAGCGTGTACTGAATGACCACGAAGCGCTAGCCCATGTCCGCGCATCGCGTGCACCCAAACCCGGTGCGCGACTACTGTTAGAGAATGCCATTGAAGTAGAAGTCACCGCGCGCCAAGATGATTTATTTTTACTCAAATTTCATCACGCATCGTCTATCTTTAATCTGCTGGATCAGTATGGGCATTTGCCACTGCCACCTTATATTACACATGCAGCCGAATCTGAAGACGAAACACGCTACCAAACCGTATATGCGAAACATGCTGGCGCAGTCGCCGCACCAACTGCCGGTCTGCATTTTGATGAAACCATGCTAAGTAATATACAGGCGATGGGTGTTCGTATTGCTTATGTGACCTTACACGTAGGGGCAGGCACCTTTCAGCCAGTCAAGGTAGATGAGATTAGCGCCCACAAAATGCACAGTGAGCGCTACCAAATTCCAGAAGAAACCGTGGCCTTGATTCAATCCACTCGTCAAAATGGCGGACGCATTTTGGCCGTTGGCACTACCGCGCTGAGAGCTTTAGAAAGCGCAGCACAACACGGACCACTGTCAGCCGGCAGTGGCGAAACCAATATTTTCATTACGCCTGGCTATTCTTTTAATGTGGTGGATCGCTTGCTGACTAACTTTCACCTGCCCAAAAGTACCTTAATGATGCTAGTGTCAGCCTTTGCTGGCTACACCCACATCATGTCGGCTTATGAACATGCTATTAAGCAACAATACCGCTTTTTTAGTTATGGGGATGCCATGCTGATTGAGCGTGCAACACTGTAGGAACTATGTTGACTTAAACCATGTCGATTGACTATTCGATTGCACTACTACTTATCACAATCATTTATTTATCATACGTATTTATTACACGGGGATTCAAATTGCGCCACTCTGTATTCAAGCCAAGCCTAATGGCTATCTTCATTTCAACAGGCGCGCTATGCACGCCGTCTCTGCAAGCTGAAGTTATCTCCGAGGCGCAACTAGGCATTAAGATTCCATTGGTTAAAAAACCAACCACACGTCCGATGACCGTTGCCTATGTCCCTTTCAATCAGACTTACTACATTGCCGATGGCGGATTGGCGCCGATAGGCTCTGAGTTTGAAGCACCCAGCTCCAAGTCTGAGATTCATGCATACTCCAAAGAGGGCAAATACATCAACTCGGCCAAGCCAGGCTATGACAATCGCTCGATCTACTTCAACCCCAATACTGGCAAGCTAGAAACGGTGACCTACAATATTTCCAGTAGTGTTGGCTTCTCACCGAACACCGGCATTTACTCGATCGATTTGGCTGAGACCGGTGAAGTCAAAGACACCTCTGGCGAAGTGATTCAATTTAACCCTGCGTTTGGTGATGCTGCTACCATGCCCACCTACGACGCTGAGAATAAGCGCTACTTTGCCAAACAAGAGCGCAGCAATATCGTGTGGATTGTAGATCCAAAGAATCGCGAAAAACTGAGTGAGATTAGCTTGGATTTTAAAACCCCAAATGTTCTGCACGATGATATCAGCGATCATTTTATTGCGTATACCGGCGTCAAAGGCCATGAGCTTGTGTTGCTGGATGTCGATCACAAAGCAGCGCTGGTGTTTGACCTGACCGGGAAATTTATTGCCAAAAGCGAATTACCCAAAGACATGAAGTTGCGTGCACAAAACCATTACAACGGACTCGGCTATACCAATGATATGTTGTTTGTGTATCACGAAACCGAAGGCGAGTTTGGCACCTATTGTGGGTTTAAAGTCGTCAAATAAAATGCAATCGCAACAGATACAAAAAAACCGCATCGAGATGCGGTTTTTCTTTTGTTACAGGAACAAGCTATTTACCAAGCGCACCTGCAAGCTTACCGGAGGCCAGCCCGAACAATGCACCAATGACAGTTGAAATAATCACCATGATCACAGGGTTAGTAGCATCTAATGCAGTCACATTGGCAGCAGAGCCAGCGGTTAACGCCAAACCAGCTGCAGCTGCATAGCCGTAGACATTAGCAGGCACAACAGACAAAAGGTTACAGCCCGCCACAATTACCAACAAAAATACAGTGACGGCAATAATGACTGGCACTGCCAATACACCCAAACCAGCCAGCATACCTGAGTTCACCAAGTACAGCGCAACCCCGGCAATCACTGCACCATACACCATGCCTGCGATTGTTTTTTGTAATGCTGCGGTGTCTCCACCCGTATGGAAAAAACACCCCCATGCAATAAACCCAACCCACACCAGCGCAACACTTGCCAATGGATTAAAAGCTAAAAATGCCCAAACGCCCCCTAAAACCGCGATACTTACTGCCAATGCTGTTAACTTCGACATTCTGTTCTCCCTTTGTTTTGGTCCTGCTCATTTTTAAAAAAGTCTTCTATGCTAAATCGTTAGTGCATACAGCCCTTGTTTAAAACTTTAAGCACAAGAACGCCATGCGCTAACTGAAACGCAGTCTAGTCTCATTTTGGTGCATGTTGCAAGTTTTTTTAAATTTGACCGCCCCAATCTAGGGCGAGTTGGAGAGTTTGAAGCGAGGTGTTTAACGTGATGCGGTTACGTAATCCCAGTGCTTACGCCAAGTATTGACAACTAAATTAGGGTATTGGGGCTTACCAAGGCTACCATTGTAGCGACCTAGTGCACGGAAATAATTACCACGCTCAATGTCTAAATAGTGCCTTAAAATTGTGCATCCATAGCGTAAGTTTAGGCGCATATCAAACAAATTATGATCTTGACTGCCGATACTACGCACCCAAAATGGCATCACTTGCATATAACCACGCGCGCCCACACTCGATACCGCATATTTTTTGAACCCACTTTCCACCTGGATTAACCCTAATACCACTTGCGGATCCAACCCTGCCCGCGTGGCCTCGTAATGGACTGATCTCAAGAAATCTCTTCTGTATGTCTCATCAGGAATGCGCTTTTGCAGCCTCACTGACATTTGCTCAAGCCAAGCCTCACCCTCTGCCGGATTATCAAATATCAACTGCGGTGCCGCCAAATCACTGATGGATTTTTGCATCACCGCCTTCACACTATTCGATAGCGGCTCTTCACGCTGACCACCTGCAAAGCAAGTAGCCACGAGACACATCAGCACAATGAAAAGAGTTTTACGCATGGATATATTAAGTCACTTTTTTAACTGATTAATACCTGTTGAATAAAATTTAAAGTATCTGGTAACGCGATCGTTTGTGCATCAGGCGATTTACGTGATTTATATTCCACATTACCCTCAGCCAAACCGCGATCACCAATCACAACCCGATGTGGTATACCCATCAAATCGCTTTCCGCAAACATGACGCCCGGGCGTTCATTTCTATCATCGAGTAACACATCGACACCGGCCGCTGTTAAATCTGCATAAAGCTGTAAAGCCGTTGTTTTCACTTGATCGCTTTTATCCATCCCAATTGGACAAATTACCACTTCAAACGGTGCCATGCTCAATGGGAAAATAATCCCTTTGTCATCATTGCCTTGCTCAATGGCAGCACCCACGATACGAGATACGCCTATGCCATAACAGCCCATTTCCATGACTTGCGATTGTCCATGCTCGTCCAAATAAGTCGCATTCATGGCCTTGGCATATTTGGTACGCAATTGGAAGATATGCCCGACTTCAATACCACGACAAAGAGACAATGTGCCTTTGCCATCTGGGCTGATATCACCCGCAACTACATTGCGGATATCGGCCACCACGCTAGGCTCCTGTAAATCACGAGCAAAATTCACGCCAGCCAAATGGAATTTAGGTTTATTCGCCCCACAAATAAAGTCGCTCATGGCTGCAACCGTGCTATCTGCAATCACATGCACGTTTGCACCTACATTGACCGGCCCAATAAAGCCGGGTGGACAATTTAAATTGGCGCGAATCTCTTCTTCAGTGGCCAGCCTAAAATCGGCCAAACCTGACAATTTTGTCAGTTTTACTTCATTCAGCATGTGGTCACCACGTAACAATGCGAGGTAAAACTTTTCTTGTGCAACAAAGGCCACCGCTTTCACCGTGCGTTCAATGCCAACCCCTAACAGTTTTGCCACATCTTCACAGGCGGTTTGCTTAGGGGTGTCAACTTCACGCATGGATTCACTGGGCGCTGCGCGGGTTATCGTCGTCACAGCTTCAGCCAATTCCACATTGGCTGCGTAATCGGATTGCTCACAGTAAGCCAACGCATCTTCACCGCTATCGGCCAGCACGTGAAACTCTTGTGAGCCATCACCACCAATGGCGCCTGAATCTGCTTTGACCGCACGGAATTTGAGCCCCAAACGCGTAAATACATTGCTGTAGGCTTGGTGCATCTCGCTATAGGTGTTCTGCAAACAGTCGTAGCTGGTATGAAACGAATACGCGTCTTTCATCAAAAACTCACGGGCGCGCATCACCCCAAAACGTGGGCGAATCTCATCACGGAATTTAGTTTGAATTTGATAAAAATTCAATGGCAATTGCTTGTAGCTATTGATTTCTTTACGTGCAATATCGGTAATCACTTCCTCATGCGTTGGGCCAAAACAGAAATCGCGTTCATGGCGATCTTGAATTTTGAGCATTTGTGGCCCGAATACTGCCCAGCGACCTGTCTCTTCCCACAGTTCTTTAGGTTGTACGGCAGGCATCAGCAACTCCAACGCACCGGCTTTATTCATTTCATCGCGCACAATGTTTTCAACTTTGCGTAACACACGCAAGCCAAGCGGCATCCAGTTATACAGGCCACTGCCTAGCTTTTTGATTAAGCCTGCACGTACCATCAATTTGTGGCTGATGAGTTCTGCATCGGCAGGTGCCTCTTTTTGAGTGGCAATAAAAAATTTTGAAGCGCGCATAGCGAATATAGCCTTTAACTAGCAAATCTTGAGAAGGATGAATTTTATAGGGAATCGATCAATTAGTCAGCAGAGTTTGTGGACGACCGTTAGCGCGGTACCGGACTATCCTCCGGCACATACCCATCTTTCCAAACTTCAAACGGTATAATCGTCGCAGGCTGCCCATTATCATAAAACCAACTGTCCACCGCATAGCGCTGCCCAGTATCGGTTTGGCGAATCACCGCAGTGGTATGTGGCCAGCCAGAAAAAAAGAAATGTCGAGTGCGGGTATCTTCCACTGTGTGATGCCTCACCAACCCAGCTTGGACGAGCAAGCGCAAATAAGTGGTGGTATTGATGGACTCGTCATTACAGTCCAATTGACCAGGAAACTTAGCGTTATTAAAAGTACCTGCTTTATCACCAGCGGTACCAATATTGACGCCTATCAGTGACTCCAACTTGCCTACTGCGCGCGCAATCATCAAACGTTCTTGCTGCGCGTCTTCTGGCATTGGTGAAAATAAATACGTGATTTGATCCCACTCCGCTTGCGAGAGTTGGGTCAGCGATAACTTTGCGCAACCGCCGCCATGACAAATCTCCATACGATCCAAACTAGGAGACTGGCGAAAAATACGGTTAATGTCGGCCATATCGGCATGTGCGCCGAGCGCCAATACTAAACAATATAAACTACAGCACCACTGGACGATTTGAGAGCTCATTACGCTGCTCATTCTGCGTGGGAAAATGCTGGCTCAATAATGCGCCGATTTCGGCGATGCCACTCACAACACCTTCCTCAAAAGCACCTTGTCTAAACTGCTGTTCCATATGGTGGCAGATTGACTCCCAGCCATCATCTCCCACCAAGCGATGAATGCCACGGTCGGCCACGATTTCCACATCACGGTCAGCCAGTAGCAGATAAATCAGCACCCCATTGTTATGTTCGGTATCCCAAATATTCAATTGCCCAAATAATTCCAGCGCACGTCGCTTGGGAGTTTTCTTCCAAATAATATCCATAGGATGCAAGCCAGCTTCAACAACAAAGCGCATCTCCCCTGCATGCAGGCGCTCACTATTGGCAATGGCGGCCTCAATGCGCCGAAGCGCTTGTGGCGAGAAATGGCGGCACACATGCCACGGCGTACTCAGTGCGTGTCGCATAAAACGCAGAATGGGATGCAGTCTCTTCATATTACCAATCTCCAGAAGCGCCGCCGCCGCCAAAATCACCACCGCCACCACTAAAAATATCACGCCCACTCAAACCACCACCACCATAGCCGCCACCATAGCCAGTTGGGTAACCGCCATAACCACCACCGCGATTACCACCCATAGCTAGTGTGAAAATAAATGCGGCAATAAAGACTAATCCTACCGTGAGCAATGCACCGCCCAACACCCACACCAACACACTGAGCGCGCCACCATTGAGCGCGCTGCCAGCATAGGTACCAAATATACTGCGCAGCACCATACCGGTAAAAATGGCCACAAACATCAAAATAGGCAACCACTCTAACAACCCACCACCTTGCGACGATTTTTTTTGTGGCGCAGGCAGCGCTTCACCTGCAATCAACGCTGTTAATTGATCGATCGCAGCGTTGAGGCCACCCTCAAAATCACCTTGGCGAAAACGCGGTGCCATGGTCTCGCTAATCACGCGTTTGGCAGTTAAATCCGGGATAGCGCCTTCTAATCCGTAACCTACCTCAATGCGCATTTTACGGTCCGCTTTGGCCACAATAATAATCACACCATCATCTTGCTTGTCACGCCCGATTTTCCAAGCCTCAGCGACACGTATGCCAAACTGGGCAATGTCTTCTGGCTGTGTCGTATCCACTATCAGCACCGCGATCTGACTGCCTTTTTCTTTCGACAATTGGTTAAGCTTTTGTGCAAGCGACTGCTGCGATTGAGGGGATAAGGTCTGTGTTAAATCCGTGACCGGTGAAATCACTGCCGGGATTGCCATAGGCGCAGAAAATGCCGGCAGTGCAATCCAACTCAGCACTAGCAGCACCCACTGCACTAGTTTCAACATGACGTTCACCTGCATAATGCCGTGTATTTCACTACCATCACGTAGATTATTTAGTGTTTCCAAAATCAACTTTAGGCGCAGAGGAAATGGCTTTTTCATTCTCTACGGTAAATGAAGGTTTTGCTTTGTAGCCAAACATCATGGCCGTTAAGTTATTGGGGAAGCTACGCACTGAAATATTGTATTCTTTCACTGATTCAATATAGCGATTACGTGCCACGGTCACACGGTTTTCCGTGCCTTCCAACTGCGCTTGTAAATCTCTAAAGCCTTGGTCTGCTTTCAAGTTAGGATAATTCTCAGCCACCGCCATTAAGCGTGATAGTGCGCTTGTTAATTGACCTTGAGCCGCTTGGAATTTAGCAAACGCTTCCGGGTCGTTCAGCACTTCTGGGGTCACTTGAATGCTGCCTACTTTAGAACGTGCATCGGCCACTTCAGTCAGCACTTCTTTTTCGTGTTCAGCATACCCTTTTACAGTCTCCACTAAATTTGGTACCAAATCGGCACGGCGTTGATATTGGTTGAGCACTTCTGACCAACTGGCCTTGGTTTCTTCATCCAGCGTTTGAAATGCATTGTATCCGCAGCCGGACAAACCCAGCACCAGTAACAACGGAAGTAGTTTGGTATAAAGTTGACGCATGATTCACTCCTTAATTAGTGTGGAATATGTTTGTGCAATGATCGTTGATTAAAAGATGGCGGTTAAGCTAGCAATTTCAAGCCTAAGCTATATTGCCTGATGATGCACTATACGCGTTTACTGCGTATTTTTCTGCGTTGCATACGCTTTAGCATCACACATCACACGCCATGCATTGCGTTTAAGCATGGGGGTTTGCAGTAGATCTGCTGGATGATCGATCACCCAGCAATTGCTTTGTGCATGTAGAACAGGTTGGTTGCCTAAAGTTTCCACGTCTGGCGCTTGCGTGCCCAAAAAAGTATTGGCGGCGGCCAAACCAAACAGCAGTGCGTACTCAGGTTGATAGCGCAGCAACACTTGCTCATCATGTACCAGTTGATAGTCAGTAGACAATAGTTGCATGGCATTGATCATATTCTTCAATAACGTCAGCATGTCTGCACTGGCAGGCGCTTCAATATTGGTATCTGGTAACGGACAATACAATAGCCATGTCACCGCCACTTTTTCTAACGGTGGTTCTGCCGATACTGGAGACAGCGTTGAATGAGGCGTTTCAATTTCCGGTGGCAAAATGATTTGCGGGGGTTCAGGCACATCAGCCACTTTAGGTGTAGCAATAGATTGAGACACAGGCAGAGGTGCCGCCACCTGTGCAGAATTCAATTGCCATACCGGCAGTAATTCTAACTCACGGAATATATCTTCACGCGTTACACTCATAAGGCCAGCCCCATTAACATCGCATCCTCACGCCCCGATTTAAAGATAACCGGGTCAGCAGGATAATACCCTCGGCGTATCGCCATCTCGCAAAAACCCATACTTTCATACAAAGTGATGGCAGAAAGATTACTCGTGCGCACTTCCAAAAACATATTGGCGGCCTTGTGACGCCTAGAAACCTCTATCATATGCGTCAGCAAATAGCGGCCTAAGCCCTGTTTTTGTTGGGGCTTAGCCACGCTAATATTGAGCAAATGCGCTTCATCCAGCACCATCATCATTAAAGCATAGCCAATGATTTTTTGTTGTTGTAACAGCACCCAAGCGCTATATCCTGAGTTAAGCGAATCTACAAAATTGCCACGTGTCCACGGATGCGAGTAAATAGTAGGCTCAATCACCATGATAGCCTCCATATCCTCCATCTGCATGGGCCGCAATGCCAATGCTTGCGCTAATACCGCACTCATATACGCAACCCCTGTGCACGCTCTTGCGTGGTTAAAGCAACACGATTCCGAATATAAATCGGTGCAATGTCTTCTGCCGCTTGTGCTAATCCAGCCAAAAACATAGGTTGCGCCAATGCCAAAATAGCTTGCGCATTCGGCGTCACGGCTGGCAGTATTTTACGTAACTGATCTGCATATATAGCCGTTAATTGTGGCGCATACACCCCCCAACCACTGCCCGCGCCTACCCAATCGCTGCCTGTGAGCGCTGGCACTAGCTCTGGCTTACATACAATCGCCGGAGAGATCGCTGTCCACACATCCGTTACTTTCTCATAGGCCGCAAAATACACCTCACCCATGCGCGCATCCTGACAAACAATCACTTTATCTTGTCCGCTGGCCTGCGCGACTGCCATTAAGGTGTGCACCCCTACTACTGGCAGGTTTGCACCAAATGCCAAGCCTTGGGCGACGCCACAAGCAACACGCACACCGGTAAATGCACCAGGCCCGGCGCCAAATGCAACACCATCCAGCGCGGTTAATTCAATATTAGCGCTTTGTAATAGGGCGTGAATCTCCGGCAAAATACGCTGAGAGGCGGTTGCACCAGCCTCAACATCAAACGCCCAAGACTGCACACCTACCTGTAGGGCAATAGACAAAAATTCAGTAGAGGTATCAAAAGCGAGTAAATTCATGAGTATGTGTGGGCTGTGCCATCTGCAAAACAGATGTGAAAAATCATTCGCCTATTTTGCCATAATCTACACGACCGCGCCCTAGCTTGATTTTACCGCGCTGTACTTTTCCCTCGACTCTGCGCTTTTGTGAAGCACGTGTAGGGCGCGTGGCATAACGTGTTGGCAGCACAAAATTCGCGGCATTCACTATCTCATGCAAGCGTTTAATCGCGTCTTTTTTATTGGCTTCCTGCGTGCGGTATTGTTGTGCCTTAATAATCAACACGCCCTGTTCCGTAATCCGGCTATCTTTGCTCTCTAGTAAACGCGTCTTCAGCCAGTCGCTTAAAGATGAAGCCTGAATATCAAATCGCAGGTGAATTGCACTCGATACTTTATTCACATTTTGCCCGCCCCTTGTGCACGTATGGCGGTGAGTTCGTATTCAAACTCAGGTATCAATAACATTTACTGTGAATCACTTTCAGTAAAGAATGCCTCTACGTCCGCCAACTCTTTAGTGCGCTTAAACGGCGGCAAGCTTTGCCAGATGCGTCTGCCATAGGGTTTGGTAATTAGGCGGGGATCGCAAATCACTAATACGCCTCGGTCTTGTTCATCTCGAATCAATCGGCCGGCACCCTGCTTTAAGGTAATCACGGAATACGGCAATTGATATTCCATAAAGGCGTTTTTGCCTTCCTCGTTCATTTTGTCAATGCGCGCAGACAGTACGGGATCATCGGGCGGTGCGAATGGCAACTTATCAATAATCACTGCACTCAGTGCTTCGCCACGCACATCCACGCCCTCCCAAAAACTTTGAGAGCCGACCAACACGGCATTACCATGTGTACGGAAACGGTCCAGCAACTCAGTACGCGTACTCTCGCCTTGCATCAACAACGGATACTCCATGCCCTGTTCGGCAAAAGCTTCTTTTAGTAGCGCGTGTACTTCGCGCATGGCCTTGAGTGAGGTACATAATACAAACGCCCGCCCTCGGCTGGCTTGAATCACAGGCAAACTGACTGCAGCCACGGCGGCAGTATAGGCAGAACTATTCGGATCCGGCATATTGGCTGGTGCATATAATAAGGCTTGGTTGCCATAATCAAACGGGCTCTCCCAAAACCCAGTAGCCGCATCATGCAAGCCCATTTGGGCAATGTAATGGCTAAAATCACTTTTCACCGCCAACGTAGCCGATGTAAATATCCAGGCACGCGGCTGCGCATTCAATTGTTTACCAAAACTTTCTGCCACACTCAGCGGTGTAGCATGCAATTGCACGCTTTGCGTAAACACCTCAACCCAGCGCACTAAATTGGTATTGCTGGCTTTCAGCCAACTTTCGAGTTGCGCTAACAAGGCCTCACCACGTTGCCAGCATTTTTCCAGCGCCGGGTCGCGTGCTGCTTGCGTATCTAGCACGGCATTGAGTTGGCGCAACGCCGCTTGCATATCGCTAAAAGCGGTTTCAAATTTTTTCAATGCCAATGCTTTTTGCACCGGCATGCGCGAGCCTTCGTATTGGAACACCAGCCTAAAATCTTTACATGCTTTTTCCAGCACAGGCACAGCATCACCCAACGCTGCACAGTCTTTGGCAATACTCAAGTACAGCATCATGCAATCGCGCGCTAACTCCATCAACTGGCTGGTAGAAATATCCTCACCAAAAAACAAGCCGGCCACTTCCGGCAGCTGGTGTGCCTCATCAAAAATGACGGTATTGGCGCTAGGCAGCAGTTCGGCCACGCCTTCATCACGCAACATCACATCGGCAAAAAACAAATGATGATTGACCACTACCACATCCGCAGCCAACGCCTGTTTACGCGCTTCCATCACAAAGCACTCTTTGTAATATTGGCACTCCTGCCCCAAGCAGTTATCACGGGTGGAGGTGACTTGCTGCCAGACTGTCGCGTTTTCAGGCACAGTTGTTAGTTCAGCTTTGTCACCAGTGGGTGAGTTTTCTGCAAAACTTTGAATGATTGGGAGATATTGCGCATCTTCGCGCGAGGCAAAGCGCCCTTCTTGGCTGGCCCGTGCCAAATGATAATGGCAGACATAATTGGCACGGCCTTTGAGCATACTTACCGTGACTGGCACTTTGAGCGCATCTCGCACATTGGGTAAATCACGATTAAATAATTGGTCTTGTAAGGTTTTCGTCCCGGTGGAAATAATGACCTTACCCCCGGAAAGTAGCGCAGGGACTAAATAGGCAAAGGTTTTGCCGGTACCGGTGCCTGCTTCTGCTACCAATTGCTTGTTTTCCTGAATTGCGGACTCAATCGCCAACGCCATTTCAAGCTGTTGCGTGCGCTCGCTGAAACCTTCGATTGCTTGTGCTAATGCACCACCCGTTTTAAAAACGTCGTGTAATGATGATGGAACTGACATCCCAAAATTATCCCATGAATATGTAAATTTTCCGCAAACATCCTGTTATTTAAGGCTTTTTCACATTTAATCTGCAAAAATAATCTTGTCATACGAATAATAGCCTGTTAGCCTAAGCATGCTGTACGTTTCACCAAATCACATTTTTGTACCTTGTATCAATATTATTTTGGGAGGTTGTATGGATCTAGGTCTTATTATTCAGTTAATTAGTGGTGCAGTAGGTGGCAACATTGCAGGCAATCTAATGAAAAATGCAAGCTTAGGCACGCTTGGTAACTCATTGGTGGGTATTTTAGGTGGTGGTATTGGTGGTCAGCTACTCGGCATGTTAGGCGTTGGCGGTGCTGCTGCAGCTGGTAGCATGGATATTGGCACCATCATCACTCAAGTGGCAGGTGGCGGAGTGGGTGGCGCAGTATTACTCGCTATTGTCGGCGCAGTCAAAAACGCAATGGCAAAACAATAATCAATCACTCAAGCCTATCTGCAGACAATGACAGATAGGCTTTTTTATTGATCAGTTTCTATGTACAAATTACTCTTTCTGATGAGCTTGTTATGCAGCAACATCTGTCTTGCAGATGATCTGATTAAAGCTGCAAGCCACGCCTCGATGGCTGAAGAAACGCCAGAGGCAGTCAACACCACACCAACTTGGTCGGATAAAGCACAAGAAGTCTTGATGCAAGCGCTTAGCCTAACCGGCATTCAATATAAATATGGCGGAAAATCGCCCGAAACTGGGTTTGATTGTAGTGGCTTTGTGCGCTATGTGTTTAGCCAAGCCACCAAAATCACACTTCCCCCAACCGCGCGCGCCATTAGCCAAATGGGTAAGACCGTTAAAAAAGATGAATTGCAGCCCGGCGATTTAGTGTTCTTTAATACATTAAAAACTGCGTTCTCACATGTAGGTATTTATATGGGCGACAACAAATTCATTCACTCGCCTAGTGCTGGTGGCAGCGTGCGCGTGGAAAGTATGGACAGCGCATACTGGAACAAGCGTTTTAACGGTGCGCAGCGCATTGAAGCCGCTCCGGAAAACCCTCATTAAGACACCACACGCAACAAAAAAGCAGCCAACTGAAGCTGCTTTTTTTTATTAGGCTTTAAGTATTGCTTCTAGAAAAATATTACGGAAAAATATTGTGCCTAGAATAACGCCTTGCATTCACCACTTACTCATGAAATTTTGCAATTTCACCTGGCTTACGCAACATTTTATCCACTTCGCCCAAATGTAATTCTTCTTGATAAATCATTTCACGCGCATATTCTTCCAGCATGACAGACTCGCCTTCTACCAGCTTCAGCAAAGCTTTATAGCTATTGAGTGCAGCGGTTTCATGCGCCAATGATTCGCGCAAAATATCGCCGATATCGTGATTATGCGTTTCTAGCAAAGGCCCAATCGATAATGAGGGATGTCCACCTAAGTGCGTAATGAGTTCGCCTGCTTTATCGGCATGTGTGAGCGATTCTGCTGCTTGGCTACGCAGCCAGGATACAATTGGAATACGGTTGTAACCAAACACCATCAATGCGTAATGTGTATAACGTACTACGCCGGCTAATTCAAACTCTAAAATAGTATTCAATGCTTTGACTACCGGGGTACTTGCTGCGTGATCTGTTGCCATTTTATGCTCCTTTGCACCTGATTATTCGATACGACAACCGCAGTGTAACCAAACTTTTCAACCCTTGCAGAATTGAGAATAGTTCACATTGCGAGTCTCAGTTAAGAAGCACCCGGTTTATCGGCCTGATGGCCATCGCTGTGCCCCAAACTGCGTTCTGGATCAATCACATCTCGTATCAATTGCTTGAGCTCTTTGGCCTCTGGAAACCGTCCCATTGCTTTACGTGAGTACAACACTGCGCCATTTAAACGCACCTCTAATATGCCGCCAGTGCCCGGCACTAAATTCACAGAAGCTAAGTCCTGTTCAAATGTTGTCAATAGTTCTTGAGCCAGCCAAGCCGCGCGTAGCAGCCATCTGCATTGGGTACAAAACTCAATCTCTACTACATGTTTTTGCATGTCTCACCTTAAAATTCATTAAATTCTGCGCATTGGGTATATGCAATTATATTGAAATAGCGGAAAATGAACCTATTGTTTTGTAAGCAACTCTTACTCTAGCTGTTCTATTTACCTATTCACTATAAAGGTTTTACATGCGTTCTTCATTAGAAAAATTCGGTCTGATTGGTTCTGGCGTGCTCATTGGCGTATTGGTGAGTTTAAATATCTCTGCTTGGGCAGAAAAAAACTTAGCCCCTCAATTACCCATTGATGAACTGCGTGTATTTGCAGAAGTGTTTAGCAAAGTAAAATCCGATTATGTCGAATCCGTTGAAGACAAAAAACTCATCAACGAAGCGTTGTCCGGCATGCTACAAGGCTTAGACCCGCACTCTACGTTTATGGATGCAGATGCCTACAAAGACTTGCAAGCGGGTACACAAGGCGAGTTTGGCGGCTTAGGCATTGAAGTGGCGATGGAAGACGGCTTAGTCAAAGTAGTCACACCGATTGAAGACAGCCCAGCTTACAAAGCAGGCTTAAAATCTGGCGACTTGATTATGAAGTTGGACGAAACGCAAGTACGGGGCTTGACATTAAATGATGCCGTAAAAAAAATGCGCGGCACCCCAGACACTAAAATTACGCTGACTGTGATACGTAAAGGTGAGGAAAAGCCGCTGAGCTTTACATTGACCCGCGCCATCATCAAATCACAAAGCGTGAAAAACAAACTGATTGAAAAAGACTACGGTTATGTGCGAGTCAGCCAGTTCCAAGAACACACCGGTGAAGATTTAGCCAAAACACTGAAAACATTACGTGAACAAAACAAAGGCCCGTTTAAAGGCTTGGTGCTTGATCTGCGTAACAATCCAGGTGGTTTACTGGATGCAGCGGTCGGTGTATCTGCGGCATTCTTACCAAAAAATGATTTAGTGGTATATACAGAAGGCCGTGTAGCGGATTCTAAAATGCGCTTATCTGCCACGCCGGGTGACTATGCACGTCGCGGAAAAACGGACTATTTAAAAGACTTGCCTGAAGAATACAAACAAATTCCAATGGTCGTGCTCATCAATGCAGGCTCTGCTTCAGCGTCTGAAATTGTGGCGGGCGCATTGCAAGATCACAAACGCGCCACGATCTTGGGCATTCAAAGCTTTGGTAAAGGTTCCGTGCAAACGATTTTGCCGATGAACAATGGTAGTGCAATCAAGTTAACCACTGCACGTTACTTCACGCCAAATGGCCGCTCTATTCAGGCCAAAGGCATTGTGCCGGACATTGTGGTAGAAGATGGCTCTGACCCTTCTCTCAGCCTGCACGAGGCAGATTTGAGCAAGCACTTATCTAACCCAACCGATAATAATGCTGCTAAAAAAGAGGAAGATGCAGCTAAAGCGCCTGTAGCCAAAGAAAAATTGAATGAGAAAAAATTTGCAGAAGCTAAAGGCCCGATTGAGCCTGCCAGCAAAGATGACTTCCAATTTAATCAAGCCATGAACGTATTGAAAGGCTTACCAGTACAAAAAGCCCCAGAGCCGGCAAAAGTGAGCGACACCAAAAAATAATCGGCTCACTCAATGATTACACCGGACTGATATCCGGCTGGACTGAACAATGCCCTGCATGTTTTTCACTTAACAAGTAGAAACCTGCGGGGCTTTGTTTTACTATGGTAGCAAGCTTTATTTTGTAAGTAGACATGACCTTATCTATCCAACACACCATTCAGGAAGCCGATCGATGTGTCGCCTGCGGACTGTGTTTGCCACACTGCCCCACATATTTTAAAACCGGCTCAGAAGCAGACTCGCCACGCGGACGCATTCAACTCATCAGTGCCGTTGCCAAAGAAATCATCCCCAACAATGCACGCTTTAAAGCGCATATCAACGCATGTTTAAGTTGCCGTAACTGTGAAACAGCATGCCCCAATGGCGTACATTATGGCGCACTGATTGATAGTACACGCAGCATTACCCAACAGCCGAATACACTCGCGAATTGGCTATACTGGTTGACGCAAAAGCCATTCGCTTTGCGCCTTAGCAGCCAGCTATTACGAATAGTGCAGCGTATTGGCGGTTTAGCAATATTAAGTAAACTGAATGTAAATATTTCACACAAGATTGCACTGCTGCCGCCACTGACACACACACAAACTTGGCAAGCTTTTTACCCTGCAACGCAGACCAAACGTGGGGCTGTGAATTTGTTCTTAGGTTGCATCACCAATGCTTTTGATGCCGAAACCCTAAGGGCGAGCATTCATGTACTCACACGCCTTGGGCATGACGTACACATTCCACCAGCACAAAGCTGTTGTGGGGGCATTGCGCGCCAACAAGGGGAGAGTACAACTGCAGAGCAATTGATCGCCAATAACGTGGATGCTTTTGAGAATGGTCTACCTGTACTCACGACAGCCAGCGGATGTGGGGCTGGCTTAAAAGATTACACACAGCTACCTGTGCAAGACATCAGTGACTTTTTGACGCAATGCGATTGGAATGACGTCGCGTTAAGCCCCTTACCCGTCCATGTTGCATTACATGAGCCATGTACCTTACGCAATGTCATGAAATCCGGAAAATCCGTAACCACATTGCTGCATCGCATTCCGCAGATTCAAGTGTCTGCGATAAAAGGCAATATGCAGTGCTGTGGCGGCGCTGGCACTTACATGCTACAACAACCGGAAATGGCGCAAGCGCTGTTGGCAGACAAAATGGTGGCGCTAGAGGGGGATATTTACGATTATTTAGCGACCTCGAATATTGGCTGTGCCATGCAGCTAGGTTCGGGTATTCGCCAACAAGCGATGCCGATTAAAATCCTGCATCCCGTTGTGCTGATTGCAAAACAGATGGGGTTTAAATCCGAATTAGATTAAACTACGCATATGATGATAGATCGATTGATTACTACATTTGACACTGGATTGCGTACGCTCTTTGCGCAGCCAGTTGCCTCACGTGCCAGACCAGATGGCAATACCGAAGAAGCACCACTTTCAACTGCAGAAAAAAATCAAGCTGCGGCGCTAATGCGCATTAATCATGTAGGCGAAGTGTGTGCACAGGCGCTGTACAGCGGCCAAGCCTTTGTATCGCGTGACGCCACCATCGTCAATGCGTTAAAGCAAGCGGCAACCGAAGAAACCGACCATTTGGCTTGGTGTGAAGGTCGCATTCATGAACTGGGCGGACGCAAAAGCTTGTTAAATCCGTTGTGGTATGTGGGCAGTTTTGGCTTGGGTACAGTAGCAGGATTATTAGGTGACCGTTGGAATTTGGGGTTTTTGGCAGAAACCGAAAAACAAGTGGAAGCACATTTGGCAAGCCACTTGGAGGTACTATCACCCGCAGACCACAAAACGCGAAAAATCGTAGCACAAATGCAAGCTGACGAACGCGAGCATGCAGATACTGCGCATCAATTGGGCGGCGTGGCACTGCCGATTCCTGTACAGTTTGGTATGAAATTCGCCTCTAAAATCATGACCAAAACTGCTTATTATGTTTAATTTTATTTCTACAAGATTTAGGTAAACCATGCAAAAATTTAGCGACATTCTATTAACGCTTGACAGTGCCGACCATGTGCAGCGCATTGAGTTATTTGACGAAAATAACGAGCCGGCGGGCGTCATTGAGAACAAGCCTGGTAGCCTAGGCTCACTCAAGGTCTATCACCATCTTTACAAGATGTACGGGGCAATTACGCTAGATGCTGCGGTAGAGGGATTGTCATTGTATGCAGAACACACCGAGGATGCGGAAAACTGTCCAGGCAAACACCCTAATGTAGACCGTTTATTAAATATTCTAGAAAACGAAGCACCGCTGACTGTCAAAATCACAGACAATCTATCCAACTAAACGATCCCTATTTTATCAAGCTGCGCATGATAGGCGGATGATAAATCAACTCAAGTAAGTGCCCTACGCTATCCAAGCAGTAAAAACCGCGTGAACCATCACGGTGTGTTTTGGGCGCTTCAGTAATACGTACTTGGTGCGATAAAAAATAGTCGTGCCAAGTATCGACGGCTTCAGGACTATCTAGCACAAACCCAATATGATCTAAGCGCTGTTGCGCTTGCGGGGTGTAATCCACACGGTGCAACGCAAATACATCCCCTTGGTTGGTCAGATACACATTGTCTGGGTCTGGATGCCACTCAATATGCATCCCCATTATGCGTGTATAGAAATCAATGGCTGATTCCAGGTCTTGCACAAACAAGGCGACATGGCGAATACCCACCATCCCGGATGGTCTATGCATTATGCGCCCTGTTGAGTCGTTGGTTGAATAACGAAGTCATGTGTAATGTCCACACTTTTGCTCAGCATAATGGACGCTGAGCAATATTTCTCGGCAGATAGTTTAACTGCACGCTCCACTTGGGATTCATTCAAGCCATCGCCCGTGATCACAAAGTGCACATGTATTTTGGTGAACACTTTGGGAATCTCCGCTGCACGTTCAGCTTGAATTTCCGCCACACAATCCACAATGGGCTGTCTTGCTTTTTTTAGAATGGCGACTACATCGAATGAGGTGCAAGCACCCATCCCAATCAGCAACATTTCCATGGGACGCATGCCGATATTACGGCCACCATTCTCTGGCGCGCCATCCAATACCACCGCGTGACCAGTTTCGGATTCACCGACAAAACTCACGCCTTCCACCCATTTGATTCTTACTTTCATGATTGAACCCTAAATCTATTGATGACTGTCTCCAGCCGCAAAACCATCAATTTCTAAGCCAGATAAGACACGAGATCGAAAAAGCCTGCGCGGCATACATGTAGTATGTAACCAGGATTTTTTGACCTAGCAACGCCATATGGCAACGCAATGCTTTAAGCAAGCAATTCGCAAAGCGGGTGCTCGCAAAGTGTTGACTTTATTTAACGTCGAGCAGTTCCACATCAAATACTAAAGTAGCATTCGGCGGAATCACTCCACCCGCACCACGTGCACCATAGCCCATTTCTGGTGGAATGATAAGCGTACGCTTACCACCAATCTTCATGCCGGCAAAGCCTTCATCCCAGCCCTGAATCACTTGTCCGCCACCTAAAAAGAAATTGAACGGCTCTTTTCTATCGACACTGCTATCAAATTTCTTACCTTTTTTGTCTTCTGCCGCTGGGTCATACAACCAGCCGGTGTAATGCACAGTCACGTTGAAGCCAACTTCAGCTTCACGGCCAGTGCCCACTTGTGTATCAATTTTCTGTAGTTCTGTAATTTGCGTTGTCATCGCAGGTTTTCCTTCTTGAGTGTTATTGGTGGGAGCTGTCTCTGCTTGGCAGCCAGAGACAACAAGGGCTGCACATAAGCTTAAGAACCATCTACTTTGAATGCGTTTCATACGAGAGTTCACTTGAATAATAAGCAATCCAATATGATACTTGAAATTCGGAATTGACTGATAATTCACAATAAAAAAGGGAGCTATCTTAGTCCCTTTTTTATCATCTGTAGGTTCTATCTACTCAAACGTCGCCTCATTACACTCAGAAAAGCCAAGCCACAGGCAAGCGCCCAAACTGGTCTAGGTAAGCCTTGGTCTTGCATACTGGCTGTAGCCAAATAAGCATTGGCGTCAGTACGCACATCCATCATTTTTACAGCAAGCGCTACTTGATAATAATCATTGCCGACATTGTCACTGCTAGACACTTGAATACTTGCCGGGCGAGGCTTTGACGCGTTTACAAACCCATCGATTGCCGCATGGGCGGTGAATGCAAGTAGTAAACCGCAAAGAAGTACGATACGAAGAAACACATTGTTAAACATAGCTCCTCCCGAATAATCAGATTATTTGGCGTCAACACTATATTTATTTTTGATTATTGTTATGCTGATTTAGATTCGATTAACCTTTAACGCATAAACCAATTTAGGACTTTATTGACCACGCCACAATAGCCCGTGTGGGTCAATTTTGACGTATGAGACTGGCATGTTTTTTAATGCTGATAGACCCATGTGATCAATGCATCTTGGGCGGCTCTCGCTTGCGCAGATTTTGCATCATTCACCAGCATCACCATGACATACCGGCGCTGATCTTGGCCCAGTATGTAGCCCGCAATTGCACTGACACCATTAATAGAGCCTGTTTTAAGGTGTGCTTTTGCTTGCACATCAGAAGCTTGCATTCTAGTTTTTACTGTACCATCCAAACCCAGAATGGGTAACGAGGCCATCAGCTCAGGCATGACCGGGCGATGAAACGCACGCACCAACATACCGCCTAACTGTCCTGCACTCACGCGTTCTAGTCTTGACAAGCCAGAGCCGTTTTCCACCACCAATGCGCCCATCGGCATATTCAGCTTTACCATCTGTTGCTTGATGACTTCAGCGCCGTGTTGCTCTGTAGCCAAGGTTGCATCATCCACCGCCGCCAAAGTGAGCAATAATTGCCGAGCCATTAAGTTATTGCTCCATTTGTTGATGTCTTGCACTTGCTCGCCCAAAGGCGCTGACCAGTGCTCAAGCATTTTGACTGCACGTTCTGGGGTTGGGCGGATGTTAAGCTTTCCACCAAAGGTACCGCCCAACTCTTTCCACAAAGTCTTAAATGTATAAAGCGCATACTCCTCATCATTGAACAAACTCAACTCCAAATAACGAGACTCACAACTTGCAGCGTAGCTACCTGTGATATACACATTGACACGGCTTTTTTCCGGCACCACTTTGTAGTCGATATTGCTGCGCCAATCGCCACACTCGCCCGCACGTAATGTCAGATGTTGCTCAACATTGACTTGCGGCAATGGAAACTCTTGATGGACATAGACCTGATTGTCCAACACCTGAAATTGCAAGCTAGTTTTACGGCCATTCACCAAGAATGCGCTAGGCGGGGCGTTGTAGGCACGCCAGATCTCATCATCGAAAGCTATGTTGTTTGCTTGTGGAGTAAAGTAGGTTTTATCAATGACCAAATCGCCAGTAACCTTGCGAATCCCTAGCTGTTGTAATTGCATCAGCAATTGCCAAAAATGGTGGGGTTGAAAATCAGGATCGCCATAGCCTTTGATGACCAAGTCCCCATACAACACCCCCTGCTTCACCTCACCATCACGATACACTTCTGTTTTCCAGCGATACGCAGGCGTGAGTTTTTCTAAAGCAGCATAAGTCGTGACCAGCTTCATCACGCTCGCAGGGTTCATCGGCTTATCTGCATTCAGGCTGAGTACCGGCATATTAGCATCGACAGCTTGTACATAAACAGCCACATTTTCTTGTGGAATACCTGCATGTTTTAATGCGTCGGATACCGCGGTTGGCAATGCTGCATAGGCCAATACATGCAGCAAGCTGAGGACGAAAAATAGGGTTAAACGTTTCATAAAGCTTGTTGCACTACCAATGCGGTCTGCGTCACCATCCAATCAATGTCATCTGCGGAGATCACATAGGGCGGCATAAAGTAAAGGGTGTTACCGATAGGCCTTAACAACAAACCATGGGCTAATCCGCCTGCGTAACAATCCCGTGAGAACTGTGGGTTATGTGTTTGCACATCAAACGCATGCATCATACCTTGATGACGTAGATATTGAATAGGCAAGTGAGTAAGTGCTTGCATTTTCGCTTGTATCGCCTGTGAAGTGGCCTGACTTTTGAGCAACACCTGCTCTTGCTCAAAAATAGCCAAAGTTGCGAGCGCAGCACTACAGGCTAAGGGGTTGCCAGTATAACTATGGCTATGCAGAAACCCTTTTACCGTGCGGTCATCATAAAAAGCTTGATAGATATGATCCTGAGTGAGCACTACAGATAATGGCAAATAGCCTCCAGTAATGCCTTTAGATAAGCATACGAAATCTGCAATATCACTCACCTGATGCGCGGCTTGCTCACAGGCAAACATCGTTCCGGTACGCCCAAAGCCCACCGCAATTTCATCTGCAATTAAATGCACATGGTACTGCGTGCAAATTTCCCTAGCACGTTGCAAATACACGGGGTGATACATGCCCATGCCAGCAGCGCATTGCACGATTGGTTCTATGATAAATGCCGCCAACTCATCATGGTGTGCTGAGATATAAGTATCTAACGTATCTGCACAACGCAACGCAAACTGCTCGGCACTCTCCCCAACTTCGGCCAACCTAAAATCCGGGCTAGGCATTTGTGCCGATTGCATGAGCAAAGGCGCATATGTGTCTTTAAAAATCGCCACATCGGTCACGCCCAGCGCACCTAATGTTTCACCGTGATAACTGTTTTGCAGGCTGATAAACTTGGTTTTACTAGACTTACTACTGTTGCGCCAATAGTGAAAACTCATCTTGAGCGCGATCTCTGTAGCGCTCGCGCCATCACTGGCATAAAACGCATGGCCTAAACCTGTGAGCTTGGCCAACTCTTCAGACAGCGCAACCACCGGCTCATGCGTAAAACCAGCCAACATCACATGCTCTAACGTATCTAGCTGCTGTTTAATAGCGGCTTTGATGGTGGGATGATTATGTCCAAACAAATTGACCCACCAAGAGCTCACTGCGTCTAAGTAGCGCTTGCCCTCTGTATCATACAACCAAACCCCTTCTCCACGCGCGATGGGTATAAGCGGATATTGCTCATGATGTTTCATTTGCGTACAGGGGTGCCACACTGCTTGCAAGCTACGCGCAATTAAAGATTGGTTTTCACTCATGCGCAAATTGTACGATGTTTTCACACGTACATTCATGCAAAATGTCGTGCAAAACAGTACTTTGGTCTAAAATGCTGTTTTTTAAATATTTTTTTGTTCCACATGCTAAAAACGCGTCGCCACTTAGAACTACTTGCCCCTGCCAAAAATGCAGAGTTCGGTATTGAAGCCATCAACCATGGCGCCGATGCTGTCTATATTGGCGGCCCAGCGTTTGGTGCGCGCGCAAAAGCACCCAATACGGTGGCCGATATTGCGCGATTAGTAAAACATGCGCATCGCTATCATGCAGAAGTGTTTGTCGCGCTGAACACGATTTTTCACGATAACGAATTAGAGGGCGTACGTCAGTTGGTGCATCAGCTTTATGATGCAGAAGTGGATGCACTGATTGTGCAAGACATGGGCTTATTGGAAATGGATTTACCACCTATCCAACTCCACGCCAGCACGCAAACGGATATCCGCACGGTAGAAAAAGCTCAATTTTTAGATAAAGTCGGCTTTAGTCAAATTGTGTTGGCGCGCGAGCTAGATATTCCTACCATCAAAAAAATTGCAGTAGCCACCACTTGCAACTTGGAATACTTTATCCACGGCGCATTGTGCGTGGCATTCAGCGGGCAATGTTTTATCAGCCACGCGCATACCGGGCGTAGCGCTAATCGTGGTGAGTGCTCACAAGAGTGCCGCTTGCCATACACACTAGAGGACCAAAAAGGTCGTATCTTGGGCAAAGATAAACACTTTCTATCCATGAAAGACAACGACCAAAGCGCCAATCTGCGCGCCCTGATTGATGCAGGCGTGAGCTCTTTCAAAATTGAAGGCCGTTATAAAGATTTACCCTATGTTAAAAATGCTACCGCACACTACCGCCAGCTATTGGATGAAATCCTAGATCATTATCCTGAGTATCAAAAATCCTCAGCGGGCAATACCACTTATACCTTTACCCCGCAACCAGAAAAGACGTTTAACCGTAGCGCCACCGACTACTTTGCCAATGGCCGTCAGGCCGATATTGGTGCATTTGATACGCCAAAATTTTCGGGTGAAGTACTAGGTAAAGTCACTAAAGTAGGCAAAGACTTTATTGAAATATCCACCGACGTTGAGTTACATAACGGTGATGGCGTATGCTTTTTTGATGTGCATAAAGAGTTGGTGGGGTTGCGAGTCAACACGGTGGAAGGCAAGCGTATTTTTCCAAATGAAATGCCAGTCGATATCCGTAACAACACCTTGATGTATAGAAATCGCGACCACGCGTTTATGCGTTTACTCGAAAAAGATTCTGCCGTACGCAAAATTGAAGTGAGCATGACTGTTTATGAAACACGCGATGGCTTTGCACTCACCGTCACGGATGCACAGGGCTTGAGTGCAACAGCGCAAATTACGGCGGAAAAACAAGCAGCTAACGACACTGCAAAAGCAGAAACAAGCGTACGTGAGAATCTAGGCAAACTCGGCAACACTGACTTTATAGCCAAAGACATACACTTGGAGCTTGCACAAGCTTGGTTTATCCCTGCTTCAATTATCAACAATCTTCGCCGTGAAGCCATTGAACAGCTGATTCAGACGCGTGCATTAAGTTATCAGCGCCCGCTGCGTCGCCCATCCAATGTGCCGCTTGCAATCTATCCAGAGGACACCCTGACTTACTTAGCCAATGTCTATAACCAAAAAGCGCGTGACTTTTACCACAAGCACGGCGTAAAAATTATCGCCAAAGCGTACGAGGCCAATGAAGAATTAGGCGAAGTGCCAGTGATGATCACCAAACACTGCTTACGTTTTAGCCACGGGCTTTGCCCGAAAGAGGCCAAAGGCGTGATTGGTGTACAAGGCACCGTCACGGCAGAACCCATGACGTTGATTAGTGGCAACGATCGTTACACTCTGAAGTTTGATTGCAAACCGTGCGAGATGCACGTGATGGGTCAGATTAGAAAACCCATTTTAAAATTGGGGCCGCCGCAAGCGATCAACTTTTTCCCCAAAGGCGCATACACGCCCAGTTAAACTTATCTCATTTAAGTTTAACCGTGACCTACTCCCCTAAAGAGATACCCACACCCAATATAGTTTGGCTATGGTTATAATCTAACAAGCTAGCACCGTAGCCGCTAGAAGCCATCAGATGCAACTTGAGGTAAGGGTTGTTCATCACTTGCCGCTGTAAATCCAATTGCGCAAATCCTTTATTGTCGCTGCGTAAATTATTTCGTAGCAATAGCGTCGCTGCGTTTTTACGCTTACGGTCTTCCCAGCGAATACTCATATCACCATAACCCATGTACTTTTCAATGTCTGGGTTATCGTCTTCTGATTCAGGAATGCGCCACCACGGGCGCACCATTAACGAGAGGCTATCGCTCAGCTCCCAACCGCTTTCCAAATAAAAACGATTCCAACTTCTAGACGTTGGATTTGAACGTCCGTTGGATTGGTGCACCAAGCCAACATTGAGCATCCTGGGAATATAGTGTTTCTTTTCGCCATCCACTTCGTTATCGATACCCAATGACAACACAATCTCTGGCTCATACACATTCTCACGTAGAGGCCTTGAAGCTGCAGAATCAAATACCTGCCAATTAGATTGCTGGGTATAAGCTGCCCAGATACGGGAGCTGGTGACATATGGCAGCTCACGCACGATGGGAATGTTGTTCATCATCTCCGTTTTTAAGCTGATTTGAAACCGCAAGTCTTTATCATCCAAATGTCGATCTTCTGTATTGATATAGCTTGGGGATTGCGGTGTATCGTTCGTATTATTCGTTTTGGTCACCAACAAATAATTGGATTTATACGTTTCAAAATCGCTGATGCTCCAATCACCCTGAGATGTTAACCGCCACTTTCTCTCTAAATAACTAAGCGTACTGGGTTTTTCAATGGCAATAGGCGGTGCTGTTTTTGCAATGGCGTTGGGTGCATCCCCATCCCCTTCAGTAACAGTGTTGGTTGGCGTGGTTTCTGCTACAAACTCTGTTGGTGTACTGATGCTATCAAAACAAGCTAAGCGCTTTTTTGATTCAAATTCAGAGGGATATAATTTTTTGCAATTGATTAGTGCTTGCTCAACCGTGACGGGCGTTTGTGCAAATAATAGCGCTGGCCAACAAAGCATTACTACAGCCCATGCTTGAGCCGTTTTATTTTTAATTCCTTGCATGATGACCATCCCTATTCGACAAAAGTACTACCAGTATGATAGTTAAGAATGTATCACCACGCGCCTACACGCACTATCAGTGCTTATCCTACAAAGGGATTTAACTTTATGCTTTTTTCACAAACTCAGATTTCAATTTCATCGCACCAAACCCATCAATCTTGCAATCAATGTCATGGTCACCTTCTACCAAGCGGATATTTTTGACTTTGGTCCCCACCTTCACCACAGATGAAGAGCCTTTGACTTTCAAATCTTTAATCACGGTAATGCTATCGCCATCTTGCAGCACATTGCCATTGGCGTCATGCACTACTTTCGCAGTGTCTTCGCTATCAGCACGCGCAGCTTTGCTCCACTCATGTGCACACTCGGGGCAAATATACTGGTCACCATCTTCATAGGTGTATTCGGATTGGCATTGCGGGCAATTGGGCAGTTGTGACATGCAGAACTTTCTTGGCTGACAAGCAGCGACGACAAAACCCTATACTTTACAGGGTTAATGTAACCACGTCATCTGCGCGCTACGGTGCAGGATTCATCATGGTCAGATGAATCTGTTCGATTTCTGCCAGCACATCTGCATTTAGCTTCACAAAATAAGACGATACATTTTCTGCCAACTGCGTCATGCTGGTAGCGCCAATCACAGTACTGCCAACAAACCAGCGGTGATAGACAAAGCTCAGCGCAAGCTGAGTAGGTGACAAACCATGCGCACGAGCAAGCGCCGTGTAACGTTTGCTGGCTTCGGGCACACCCGGTTTTTTGTAACGTTGGGCATAGCCCAAAAATTGCGTTACACGGCCCACCGCTTGTGGATCATCCACATACTTACCTGTGAGATGACCGAATGCAAGTGGTGAGTACGCCATGAGGCTGATGCCCTCACGGTACAGCACTTCTGTCATGCCAAATTCCATACCGCGATTCATCAAGTTATAGCAGTTTTGCAGCGCGGCTACTCTTGGTAGATTACGTTCTTTGGCAATGCGTAAAAACTCCATCAATCCCCACGGCTGCTCATTGCTCAAGCCAATCGCACGGATTTTCCCCTCTTTAATCAGCTCATCTAGCGCTTCTAACTGCGCTTGCATGCTGACCCAAGCGATTGGGTTACCGTCTTTGTCTAATTCTGCCAGGGGGTCAAACTGATATTGGCCAAACATCGGCACATTGCGCTCGGGCCAATGCAAATAAGATAGATCCAGATAATCGGTTTGCAGCCGCTGCAAACTATCGTGTACGGCAGCGCGAATATTGTCTCTGTCCAGCCCACTGGGGCCGCCACGTATCCAATGCATGCCGCGTCTGGGCCCGGCAATTTTACTCGCTAAAATAAAGCTATCCCGCGGCTTGGTCTTAATCCAATGGCCGAGAATGGTTTCGGTACGCGTCACCGTCTCAGCGCGCGGCGGCACCGGATACATTTCTGCCGTATCGATAAAATTGATCCCTTGGCTAAGCGCATAATCGAGCTGATCATTGGCATCGGCCTGCGTGTTTTGGTCACCATAGGTCATGGTGCCTAAACATACTTTAGACACGCGAATATCCGTGTTTCCGAGTAAGGTGTAGTCCATTAATGTAATACCTGTTTTTGATCGGTTGAAGTGATAGCGATGGATGCAGTTGCACTGGCCGATGCGCTCAACGTCCACCCAGCTTCTTTTGTACTGAGTTGCAGCATATTGCATATTGCCACAACGGTTTCGCTGGTGAGATTCAAACGCAGATTCACCCCATCAACGCTTTGCATTTCCAAGGCTTGCGTGTTGAGATGTGTTGAAGCATCTGCCTGCAGTAACTGTACCTCTTTAATTAACGTACCACCCGCTTGCAATGCCTCTTTTCTGGGCTGGTACGCAGTTTCAAAATCGAGCTTTTGCAAGGTTTCTACTGCTTTGACTTCTTGCTTAAATTGTTGCACTGCCTGTTGCGGCGCTATATTTGCTGAGGATGCTTGACTGACAACCGCAGCAGGCAAATGCGATTCCGCGCTTAACAGCTGCCAAATCATGCGTGCAACACGTTGCGTTAACCATAATAAGATTTCAGTCTGGTCACTTAAACCCACTTTCAGCAGCAAGCGATCTTGCTCCTGCGAATAGCTCAAATTTAACTGCTGTACCGCAATCTCTGCGCCTGGGGATTGTTCACTTGGTTCTATCGACAAAATAATGTTCCAACCTCAAAAAAGAAGGCTGATTTTTTAAGTTTTACACTTGAATTTATAAAAATCATCCCAAAATTAGCAATCAAGGTAGGTGAGTGCTAAAATCACGCACCGTAATTACTAACGCATTTTTAAACTATTGTTTTTAAACTTTTGATAGTTTAAGCATACACCAAGGAGAAAACTAATGAAAATTCGTCCACTACATGACCGTGTGATTGTTAAACGTTCTGAAGAAGTACGTACAACGGCTTCTGGCATTGTGATTCCAGACAGCGCAACTGAAAAACCTGATCAAGGCATTGTACAAGCAGTAGGCAATGGCAAACGCGACGACAGCGGCAAATTGAATGCCTTAGACGTTAAAGTTGGCGACAAAGTGTTATTTGGTAAATACGCTGGCCAAACTGTAAAAGTGGATGGCGAAGAATTATTGGTGATGCGCGAAGAAGACATCATGGCGATTGTTGAATAATTTCAACGGAAATTTAAGGTTGAATAATCAAATTTAAAACATCTATTGATCAAATATAGTATTCAGGAGAATTTAACATGGCAGCAAAAGACGTAAGATTCGGCGATGACGTTCGTCAAAAAATGGTAAATGGCGTAAACGTATTAGCCAATGCAGTACGCGTAACACTAGGCCCTAAAGGCCGTAACGTAGTGTTAGAGCGCTCTTTCGGCGCACCAACCATCACTAAAGATGGCGTTTCAGTAGCGAAAGAAATCGAATTAAAAGACAAATTCGAAAACATGGGCGCACAAATGGTAAAAGAAGTGGCTTCTAAAACCAATGACATCGCAGGTGACGGTACAACCACTGCAACCGTACTAGCACAAGCCATCATCCGTGAAGGCATGAAATCTGTAGCCGCCGGCATGAACCCAATGGATCTAAAACGTGGTATCGATAAAGCTGTTGAAGCTGCTGTTGCTGATTTAAAAGCACAATCAAAACCATGTACGACAAGCAAGGAAATTGCACAAGTAGGTTCAATTTCAGCAAACTCAGATACATCAGTAGGTCAAATCATTGCAGACGCAATGGACAAAGTAGGTAAAGAAGGCGTGATTACCGTAGAAGATGGTTCAGGCTTAACCAACGAACTAGACGTAGTAGAAGGTATGCAATTTGACCGTGGCTACTTATCTCCATACTTCATCAACAACCAAGAACGTCAAATCGCTTTAATGGACAATCCATTTGTGTTGTTGCATGACAAAAAAATCTCAAACATCCGTGATTTATTACCAGCATTAGAGCAAGTGGCTAAAGCAGGTCGTCCATTACTAATCATTGCAGAAGATGTAGATGGCGAAGCACTGGCAACATTGGTAGTGAATAACATCCGTGGTATCTTGAAAACTGTTGCTGTGAAAGCACCTGGTTTTGGTGACCGTCGTAAAGCTATGTTAGAAGATATTGCTATCTTGACTGGCGGCACTGTGATTGCTGAAGAAGTTGGCTTGAAACTTGAAAACGTAACGCTTGAAATGTTAGGCCAAGCAAAACGTATTGAAGTGGGCAAAGAAAACACCATCATCATTGATGGCCACGGCGTTGAAGCAAACATCAAAGCACGCATTACACAAATCAAAACACAAATCGAAGAAGCTTCAAGCGACTACGACCGTGAAAAACTACAAGAGCGCGTAGCTAAATTGGCTGGCGGTGTTGCAGTGATTAAAGTGGGTGCTACGACTGAAATCGAAATGAAAGAGAAAAAAGCACGTGTAGAAGATGCATTACACGCAACACGTGCAGCGGTTGAAGAAGGCATTGTGGCTGGCGGTGGCGTTGCATTGATCCGTGCACGTGATGCAATCAGCAAAGTAAAAGGCGATAACTTAGACCAAGAAGCAGGCATTAAAATTGTATTGCGCGCGGTAGAAGAGCCATTACGTCAAATCACTGCTAATGCTGGTGTTGAGCCATCTGTAGTAGTCAACAACGTTGCGGCTGGTAAAGGCAACTATGGCTATAACGCTGCTAACGAAACTTACGGCGATATGATTGAAATGGGTATTCTTGACCCAACTAAAGTCACCCGTTCTGCATTGCAAAATGCGGGTTCAGTAGCTGGCTTAATGTTAACGACTGACTGTATGGTTGCTGAATTGCCAAAAGATGACGCACCAGCAATGCCGGATATGGGCGGCATGGGTGGCATGGGTGGCATGGGCGGTATGATGTAGGCTCTTTAATGTTGCATCAACTTTCCGCTTATGGCGGGTTGATGCAATCACGAAGTGCAAACTTGCTACTCCGTAGTATAAAAAACCTCGCTTCGGCGAGGTTTTTTTATTGCAACTGGCTATTTGACGCGAAGTAATCCGTCAATTAGGATGGCTATTTTACGTTAAGGCTCAAGTCTATGTGGTTTGTACGTGGTGTCATCGGACTAATGTTTCTTGGCTTGGCGGTTTGTACAATTCCAATGTGGTTCGAGTCTCCATTTATGGTGGTTTTTACTATGGTGTTTGCTTCACTTGGCTTATGGGTAATGGGTTGGGTGACGAAGTTTTCGCCACAGCATGTGCGTGACAAAGACGTGTTGCGAGAAATTGAAATACATCAGTCAAAGTGGTTCGACTTACGTAACAGAGTTATGGGCTCAATAGCTTTATCATTAGGGCTTGGTGGCCTATATATGGCTTATGATAGTAATTGGCAAATTAGCTTCAAAGCCTTATTGGGCATCGTTATGCTCTTATCTATAGGCTTATGGTACCTAATAAAAGGCTCAAAAGCTGAAGGGCAGCCTAAAACACCCCTGACCCACCATTCAAATGGAGCGTCTAAGGACACTCCTTAACTCAAACATTAGTCTCCGATTTTCAATAGTCATCGCCAAGGAAACATCATGAAAAACAAAATAATACTTGCTGCATTATTGCTTATTAGCTCTTTAGCAACCGCTGCCGAGATAACCGTTAGTTTAAACATAGCAGAAACACAAGGAACAGGCGCAGATGTAGGCACCATCCGTATTGTTGAAACGCCTTACGGCCTTGCTTTTTACCCGACCCTCAAAGGCCTCCCATCTGGGCTTCATGGTTTTCATGTGCATGAGAAACCATCGTGTGCAGCAGCAGAAAAAGATGGCGCTCCAGTAGCCGCATTGGGTGCGGGCGCTCATCTTGACCCACTAGCAACCAAGCGTCATGGCGAGCCTTGGGGTGACGGACATCTTGGCGACCTTCCGCCGCTATACGTAGCTACTGATGGAAGCGCAAGCAATGCGGTGCTTGCACCAAGACTAAAGCTGGCAGATGTCAAAAACCGCGCGTTGATGATTCATGCCGGTGGTGATAACCACTCCGATCACCCTGCGCCTCTTGGCGGTGGTGGCGCGCGCGTGGCGTGCGGGGTAATTGGCAATTAAAACAGTAGCACTTTAGGCGCACTCATTTTCAGTGCGCCGCATGCAATATACATAAACCTACCAAACCGTTAAGTTTGACGATTAATACAGCGTCAATTACGATACGGGCATCTATTGCAGTCTCCACACATTTAAGGCTCGGCACTATGCCATTCAAACAATATTTTTTCACTACGTTTTATTGCATTGCGCTACTCATTGGCTGCGCAAACAATACTCTGGATAACCCTGGAGAGTTAGCAGGTAAGTGGCGTTTGGATGGATTGATCTCCATCCCCATGGAATTCAAACAAGGTGAAGTAACCGCGCTCGATATCACAGAGAAAGTCACCTATGAAGCCAAGGGGCGAGATATATTGGTGACTTACAAAACAGGGGTAGCAAAAGGCACCGTTGTAAAATACACCATCACTGGCGACGATTCTGCTGTGACCGAGCTGGGCACACTTAAACGCGTTCAATAAGCAAAACATTATTCACGTCTAACCCAAGAAGTATTATTTTGACAGCACTCCAAAAATCCGGACAGCTCCACCCTTCATGGCAAGCCGTCATTGGTGACGAGCTCCATCAACCTTATATGGAAGCCTTGCGTGCTTTTCTTCAGCAAGAAAAGGCGGCTGGGAAAATCATCTTTCCCCCAGGCCCGCTGATTTTCAATGCCTTTAATCACACGCCGTTTGATCAAGTGCGCGTGGTGATTATTGGGCAAGACCCCTACCATGGGCAAGATAATAAAGGACAGCCACAAGCGCATGGATTAAGCTTCTCGGTGCCGCAAGGCATGGATTTACCCCCTTCCCTCCTCAACATTTTCAAAGAAATCTCAGCCGATTTAAATATTAAGATGAGCAGAAATGGTGACTTAACGCCGTGGGCAGATCAAGGTGTGTTGTTGCTCAATGCCACGCTGACAGTAGAACAAGCCAAAGCAGGTGCACACCAAAACAAAGGTTGGGAGCAGTTTACCGATGCAGCGATTGCTGCATTGAACAAGCATCGGGAAGGTTTGGTGTTTGTATTGTGGGGCAGTTACGCACAGAAAAAAGGCGATGTGATTGATGCAAAACGCCATTTGGTGCTTAAATCTGTGCATCCATCGCCACTCTCTGCGCATCGTGGTTTTTTTGGCAACCACCAGTTTTCTAGCATTAATCAATATTTAATTGAGCATGGACAAGCGCCTATTGATTGGCAGCTTTAACGTTGTGAGTGGTGTGTGTCATGAGCGCACGCACATAAACCGCTTGTCATGGCATTACAACTTGTTTACACTTAATTAAGATTTATTTACAAATAAACGCCGCACAAAAAAAGCCCCGATTAAGGGGATTAAATCGGGGCAAATAGCCTCATCGTCTAAGGCTTCCGCTCAGGGAGGAAAGAAGCGGAAAGATGGCAAGCGTCAACTTGCACATCATGTACTCTATGACTAAGCCTTTTCGGGCTTAGTTCCAACTTTTTTAGTCTAAATTTCTATTTTTATTATCACAGTTAATTGAAACCGGTAGCCATGCGATAATACCGCTATGGACACCGACTCAATCTTATCCGGCCTCAATAATAAACAACTGGAAGCCGTTACCCTCCCCCGACAATCCGCGCTGATTTTAGCTGGGGCAGGCAGTGGAAAAACGCGTGTACTGACCACCCGTATTGCTTGGCTGATTCAATCCGGACAGGTATCGCCCATGGGATTGATGGCGGTGACCTTTACCAACAAAGCGGCTAAAGAGATGTTGACGCGCCTAACCGCTATGTTGCCGATCAACACGCGTGGCATGTGGGCTGGTACCTTTCACGGCTTATGTAATCGTCTATTGCGTGCACATTATCGCGAGGCTGGCTTACCCAGCACGTTTCAAATTTTAGATACTGCGGATCAATTGTCCAGCATCAAGCGCTTAATTAAGCTGATGAATGTGGACGATGAGAAATATCCGCCCAAACAAGTGCAAGGCTATATCAATAGCTGCAAAGAAGAAGGTCTGCGCGCGCATGCAGTAGATGCTTACGATGCACATTCGCAAAAATTGCGAGAAATCTACGAGGAATACGATAAACAATGCAACCGCGAAGGTGTGGCCGACTTTGCCGAATTGCTATTGCGTTGTTACGAACTACTGGAGCGCGATGCGCATATTCGCCAGCATTATCAAAACCGCTTTCACTACATTCTGGTGGATGAGTTTCAAGACACCAATCGTCTACAATACTTATGGTTAAAACTGTTAGCCGGCACCAGCAATTGTATTTTTGCAGTAGGTGATGACGACCAATCTATCTATGGTTTCCGCGGTGCACGTGTGGGCAACATGCGTGATTTTGAATCTGATTTTCATGTAGAAAATATTGTGAAGCTGGAAGAGAACTATCGCTCGCACAGCAATATTTTGGATGCTGCGAATGCGATTATCTCGCACAACAAACATCGCTTAGGCAAAAATTTATGGACCACCGCCGGTAAAGGTGAGCCTGTGCGTGTGTATGATGCCTATAACGATACGGACGAAGCGCAGTTTATTGTGGATGAAGTGAATATGCTGCAGAACGAAGGCACCAGCTTAGGGGATATGGCCTTACTCTACCGCAGTAATGCACAATCGCGCATCTTGGAACACACCCTATTTTCAGCCAATATCCCGTATCGCGTATATGGCGGTTTACGCTTTTTTGAACGTGCAGAGATCAAACATGCATTGGCCTATATGCGCTTGATTGCCAACGCCAATGACGATACGGCTCTGTTGCGTATCATCAATTTTCCGGCACGTGGTATTGGCGCCCGCAGCTTAGAGCAACTGCAAGAAGCAGCGCGTCAGCAAAACTGCAGCCTGTGGCAAGCCGCTATCAATAAAGTGGGCAATGGCACATTAGGCGGTAAAGGTATCGATGGTTTTGTTGGATTAATCCGTGAGATGGTGAATCAAGCTTATGGCATTAAGTTGCCAGAGCTAGCAGAGTTAGCCACTACAATGTCTGGCTTAAAAACGCATTACCAAGCCGATAAAGAAGGGGAAGACCGCATTGCCAACTTGGAAGAGTTGGTCACCGCGGCGGTAGCCTTTAGCAACCAAGACTTTGGTAACCACAACAACGTAGAAGAAGATGCCGATTTACTTACACAGTTTTTAAACCATGCCAGTTTAGAAGCCGGCGAACATCAAGCAGACGTTGGGCGTGAGGCGCTACAGTTGATGACCGTGCATGCTGCCAAAGGCTTGGAATTTAAAGCGGTATTTATTAGCGGCGTAGAGGAAGGCTTATTTCCACACGAACAAAGTACTTATGAAAACAGCGGCGTAGAAGAAGAACGCCGCTTGATGTATGTGGCGGTGACGCGCGCGCGTCAACGCCTGTATTTAAGCCATGCGCAAAGCCGCATGTTGCACGGCCAAGTGCGCTATGGCATTCCATCACGCTTTTTGGATGAGATCCCGGACGAACTGCTCAAACGGCTAAACAGCAAGCCTTCGCCTAAAGCTTATGCGACTGGTGGTAACTACCAAGCCAAGCCTTCCGCAAGCCAGCAGTACCCGTTTAAAATCGGGCAAAGTGTGCGGCATGCAAAATTTGGAGATGGCGTAGTGGTGAGCTACGAAGGCAATGCCAGTGACCTAGCCATCAAAATCAATTTTGGCCGCCAAGGCTTAAAGACGTTGATGATGGAATACGCTAAATTGGAAAAGATTTAACACAAGCCAGTCTCAGCTTGCTCAAGATTACTCAATTAGGATAATGCAGTTAAGGTTTAGGGTAACTCAACCGGTGCTGCTCTAAACACATCGCGATAGCTGACGTATTGAAACGCAAACATGAGCGCTGTAGCAAGCAGTAAGCAGCCAAATACCAACATGGGCATCAGCGCCTGTGCCAATGCTGGCACCAGCGCGCCTACCACCCCAATCACCAGACCTACGATTAACATCAAGCCCATCACGCCAGCTGATAGCACTAACCACGCGGCACCCATGGCTACCGTGTATTGCAACACACCAGCGATGCTGGATTTAATGGCTTTGACCAATGTGTAGTTATTGATAACGATAAGCACTGGTGAAAACCAGGTGGCAATAAACAAAGGGAATAACAGCAACAGCAGCTTGAGGATAAACGGCATAAATTTATCCATGAATTTTACATATTCTGACTCACTCATCTGCGCGCCTTTATCCGCAAAACTCATTAGCCCTTGAATATCAGAATTCAATAGAAAAGTAGCCAATGTGGCATAGACCAAACAGGCCAGCCCCAATAACATCAGCAGCGTGAATTTAGGTTGAATTTTTGCCAGTACAGCTTGTACGGTTTCTTGCTTGCCCATTTCTGCGTTGCGGTACATCATCACGGCAAATGCAATAAATACTGGCCAAATTAATACTGTGAGCAAGGCAAAAATACCCAAGCCCGGAATAGAAGGCAACATCATAAAAATGCCGACATAAGCGATGGCCAATAGCATCCATCTGGATGGTTGTGTTTTAAACAACTCTAGACTTTCTTTGACCCAGCTTAATCCGGTTTTGGTGCGAGATTCTAAAATTGCCATAGGTACCTTGCCAATGTATTTCTATTAATGATGTGCTTGCTGCTAGTTTATACGCTCTGAATGCGTTGTCTCAAGATTTGCTCAAAATGCATGGGGTCTTTAGCATGCGTTAACTCGCCTGCTACAGGAAAATGATAATCGTATAAACGCGATAACCAGAAACGCAAAGCCGCACGACGCAATAAAGCTTGCCAATGCTGCTGTTCCGCCAGCTCAAACGGTCTTACTGCTTGATACGCCGCTAGAAATGCATCGCGTTTCGCTGTATCAAAACTGCCATGTTCACTGATGCACCACTCATTGGCAGCAATCGCAACATCATAAGCCAGCACATCATGACACGCATAGTAAAAATCAATAAAGCCGCCAAGCCGGTCGCCATCAAACAACACGTTATCTCTAAACAAATCGCCATGAATCACGCCATGAGGCAGTGCTGTCAGATCTAAACCATGTTGATAATCCAACTCTGCCTGCAACAAAGCGCTTTGATCGGCTTGCATTTTAGGCATGACTTGCTGCGCGGTCATGGTGCGCCAGCCCTGTCCGCGTTGATTGTGTGATTGTTGATGAAAACTTAACCCAGCCAAATGCATATTGGCCAGCGTAGTTGCCACTGCCTGGCATTGTGCAACATTCGGTGTACTAATATCCCGACCTTGCAGGCAACTCACCATCAATGCAGGCTTGCCTTTCAGGCGATGCAGCGCGATTCCCTGCTTATCCATAATAGGTGCTGGACACGGTACCCCGTGTTGCGCCAAGTGTGCCATCAGATTGACGAAATATGGCAGCTCATCAAAATCATTTTTTTCAAAAATGGTCAGCACATAGCGCGCAGCATCTGTTGTCACAAAATAATTAGTATTGGTAATGCCAGCAGCAATCCCTTTAAGTGACTGAAATTGGCCGATACTAAATTGCGTTAGCCAATCGCGAACATCGTCAGATGTGAGTGTGGTAAAAACAGACATGTTGGTTAAACAAAAATCACCAAAATAATAAAGAGGGCATGGCCCTCTTCAGGTTAAAAGCGGAATAGTATCCAATGCGGTACAGATAAAGGTGGGTTAGGGCCGATATTCACCCAACCACCGTTAGGATCATCTTTATGCAGAAAATAAGGCGTGCCGCCTTGCGGTGTGACTTTCATCATGTATAGCTCACCGTTAATACGGTACTCTTCGATGGTCTCTGTGCCCTTTTTGCGGATGGTGATTTGTGGTTCTTCCATCGGCTCACCCTCAATTACTTTGGGAGGTGGCGGCACTTCTTCTAACAATTCACGCTGCGGCGCTTTGGCTGGCTCAGCAGCCGTGCTGGTCATTGCAAATCCACTGACTAAGAAAATGCACATCACATGAGACAGTAACTTTAAACGGTGCACTTTTCTTCTCCTTAACAGTTTTAATTATTTTAACAAATTACACCGGCCATAAGTGCTGGGCACGATAAATAAAATGCTGGGCATTACAAATATAATTGGATTTTGCGCTCTGCCGGTGTGAGCTCAAACCCTGTAGATTCATAATGTCTAAAAATGGTTTCCACAATCTGCTTGGGGTCATCAATAGACTGAATCAACAACATATCTTCTGGCGACGCCATACCTTCAGCAATCAGTGTATTTTTCAGCCAATCGATCAGGCCAGCCCAAAATTTGGTGCCAACCAAAATAATAGGAATTTTGCGAGATTTACCAGTCTGCACCAGTGTAATCGCTTCCATGAGTTCGTCCAGAGTACCAAAGCCACCCGGCATCACAATATAGGCCGATGCATATTTTACAAACATCACCTTGCGCATAAAAAAGTATTTAAACGTCAGGCTAATGTCTTGATACGGATTGCCACTCTGCTCAAACGGCAGCTCGATATTCAAGCCGACACTAGGGCCTATGCCAGCAAATGCGCCGCGATTTGCAGCTTCCATAATACCTGGGCCACCACCGGAAATGACACTAAATCCGGAGTCTGAGAGCAGGCGGGCAATCTCTTCGGTGAGCTTAAAGTAAGGATGATCCGGCTTGGTACGGGCGCTTCCAAAAATAGAAACGGCCGGGGTAATTTCTTTGAGTTTTTCGGTCGCCCCTACAAACTCGGCCATGATTTCAAATGCATGCCAAGAGCCATAACTGGCAGAATCGCCGTTCAATAGCTCAGGCGCTGTCACTAGTGGTAATTTTCTTGTCGTCATCTTACAAACTCGCCCTACTCAATATATGCATTTGATTCTACCATGCACAGCTAAATTCAATTGGCGGAACACAACAGTAAAACAATTTTTAAACAACGCCATGTGTTTTATAGCGATAAAAGCTAGAATAACCGACTTAACTAAGTTTGCTTTAGTCACTTTGTTGCTCGCTTTTTGGAACCCGTATGAAAACATTATTGCTGGTAGATGGCTCCTCTTATTTGTACCGCGCGTTTCACGCCATGCCGGATTTGCGTAACAGCAAAAACGAACCGGTAGGTGCCATTCAGGGCGTGCTCAACATGCTACGCCGTCTACATAAAGATTATCCGGCCGAATATAGTGCATGCGTGTTTGATGCCAAGGGTAAGACCTTCCGCGATGATATTTACCCGGAATACAAAGCCAACCGCGCCAGCATGCCAGATGATTTACGTGTGCAAATTGAGCCACTGTTTGAAACTATCCGCGCCATGGGCTGGCCACTGATTATTGAAGATGGCGTAGAGGCGGATGATGTGATTGGTGCGCTGGCCAAACAGGCGGAACGTGAAGGCATCAACACCATTATCTCCACTGGCGATAAAGACATTTCACAATTGGTCAACAAACATATCACCGTGGTCAACACCATGCGTGACGCCTTCCGCAAGACCGATGATGTGTTGGATATTGCTGGTGTACAAAACAAATTTGGCGTGCCGCCAGAAAGAATCATTGATTATTTAGTGCTCATCGGCGACACCTCGGATAACGTGCCCGGCGTAGAAAAAGTCGGCCCCAAAACTGCGGTTAAATGGTTGCAGGAATACGGTACATTGGAAAATATCGTAGCCAATGCAGACAATATCAAAGGTGTGGTGGGCGAGAACTTGCGTAAAGCACTGCCTTGGCTACCCACTGCGCGCGAACTGATTACTATCCGCTGCGATATCGGCATCCGCGAACACTTTGATGAGCTGGTAGCGCAAGCGCCAGACAAAGCGAAACTCACTGCATTATTTGACCACTTTGAGTTCAAAAGCTGGAAGCGTGAATTGGACAATATGCCTAGCCACACTACCAACGCCTCTTCTGGGCATCCGCCTGTTAGTCAACCCGTTACTAAAGCTGACACTGACTTTCATTATCAAGCGGATACGCGCCGTGACTACCACACGATTTTGAACGAAACCGACCTGAATGCTTGGCTAGACAAGCTGCAACAAGCCTCACTGTTTTGTTTCGATACAGAAACTACTTCGCTTGACCCGATGACCGCACAAATCGTGGGCGTCTCGTTTAGCGTGCAATCGGGAGAGGCAGCTTATTTGCCACTCTCTCACGATTATTTTGATGCGCCGACGCAGCTACCATGCAATACAACGCTTGCCAAACTCAAGCCCATTTTAGAAAACCCTGCGCTCAAAAAAGTCGGGCAAAATTTAAAATACGATAAACACGTGTTAGCCAATCATGGCATCGCACTCAACGGCATTGCGCACGATACGTTGCTGCAATCTTACGTATTGGAAAGCCATCGCGGTCATGGCATGGATGAGTTAAGTGAACGCCATTTGGGCATCACGCCCATCAGTTTTGAACAGGTAGCAGGCAAAGGCGCCAAGCAAGTCAGCTTTAATCAGGTGACAGTAGAAACTGCCGCTGAATACGCCGCAGAAGATGCTGACATTACGTTGCAACTGCATCAGGCACTGCATCCGCAAGTGGAAGCAGACACCAAACTCAACTTTATTTACAGCCAAATTGAAATGCCATCGATGGAGATTTTATTCACTATCGAACGCAATGGCGTACTGATTGACGCGAATCAACTCAACCGTCAGAGCAATGAAATTGGCCTGAAACTGGTAGCACTGGAAAAGCAAGCGTACGAATTAGCCGGCCAACCATTTAACTTAGGCTCACCTAAGCAGCTACAAGAGATTCTGTTTGGCAAGCTGGGCATCAAGCCCACCAAAAAAACGCCTAGCGGCGCCCCCAGTACCGATGAAGACGTCTTGCAAGAGCTAGCACTAGATTACCCGTTGCCCAAAGTGTTGCTGGAGTATCGCGGCTTAGCTAAGCTCAAATCCACCTACACCGACAAGCTGCCAAAAATGATTAACGCCAAAACCGGGCGTGTGCATACTAGCTATAACCAAGCTGTAGCCATCACGGGGCGCTTAGCCAGCTCCGACCCCAATTTACAGAACATTCCAGTACGCACGGCCGAAGGTCGCCGTATCCGCGAAGCATTTATTGCGCGTGAAGGCTGCCACATTGTCTCTGCCGACTATTCACAGATAGAACTGCGCATTATGGCGCATTTGTCGCAAGATAGCGGCATGTTGCAAGCTTTTACCAACAATGAGGATATTCACCGCGCTACCGCTGCCGAGATTTTTGGCGTAGAACGCAGTGCAGTCGATAACGAACAGCGCCGATACGCCAAAGTGATTAACTTTGGTTTAATTTATGGCATGAGCGCCTTTGGCTTGGCGCAGAACCTCAACATTGAGCGCAGCGCTGCCGCTAGCTATATTGAACGCTACTTTGCGCGCTACCCCGGCGTAAAACAATACATGCAAAACACGCGCGAGCTTGCCAAGGCGCAGGGCTATGTCGAAACCTATTTTGGACGACGCTTATGGGTGCCAGAAATTAATAGCCCTAACGTACAAAGACGCAACGGCGCAGAACGCGCTGCTATTAATGCGCCTATGCAAGGCACTGCGGCAGATCTGATCAAACTCGCCATGATTGCAGTACAAGACTGGCTGACACAAGAAAAACTACAGACCAAACTCATTATGCAAGTACACGATGAATTGGTATTAGAAGTACCAGACAATGAGCTGGCGCTGGTAAAAGCAGAACTGCCGAAACTGATGCAGGGCGTAGCGACACTTGATGTGCCACTATTAGCAGAAGTAGGCGTAGGCAATAACTGGGAAAGCGCACACTAATCCCAAGCACATACGCAAATTAACGCATATGGTCAGCGGCGCTTTTACGGTTAAATAGCACTCATCGTTACTTGAGCGAGCGTACATCTCATGCAGTTAATCTCTGTCAATACGGCCATGCCCACCGTCGTTGAAATCAACGGAAACTCGGTCAACACTGGCATTTATAAAACCCCACAATCCGGAAAGGTCCGGCTAAGCAAAACCAACCTAGCCGGAGATGGTCAAGCCGACTTAACAGTACATGGTGGTGAATTTCAGGCGGTATATAGCTATCCTGTTGAGCATTATGCTTACTGGCAAAAAGTCTTGAGCAAACCTGCATTGCCCTTTGGTACGTTTGGCGAGAACTTTACTGTCTCAGGCTTGCTAGAGGATGAAGTCTATGTAGGGGATATATTTTCCGTAGGCAGCGCAGTGATACAAGCGACCATGCCTAGGATTCCCTGTTTTAAATTTGGACACAAAGTGGGCAAACCGGATATCTTATCCATGTTTTTACACAGTGGACGCAGCGGTTTTTATCACAAAGTACTTCAAGAAGGTGACGTGGCTGCTGGTGATTCGATTGCACTGGTAGAACGTCAATCGCAAAGCATCAGCATCAGAATGGCATTGGGTCTACAAAAGCTGGAAGAAGGCGATGCCAGCACACTGGAGTATGCGCTGCGCATTGAGCACTTACCGCCATTATTGCGCAACGTCTACACACAGCGTTTACAGCACATGCAGCCTGCAGGCTAATACTAATGCTCACGTTCCAAATGCAAAGTATCTCGCATCTTAAAATCAAACATGCGGATGATATTGCGTCCCGCTTTCTTGGCTTGGTACATGGCAATATCTGCATGTTTAAGCAAGTCTTCGTGCGACTCACCATGGTCTCCAAACATAGCAATGCCGATGCTGGGGGTGCTGATATATTCAAACTGATTTAATTGGTAAGGCGCGTTAAGCCTAGCAATCATTTGACTGGTGATATGCTCAACTTGCTTGGTCGCAGCAAGCTGCTCCTCATTCAAATCCTCTAGCATCACTACAAACTCGTCGCCGCCTAAACGTGCAACCGTATCACTTTCGCGCACACTCAATTTCAAACGTTCAGCCACTTGTTTAAGCAGTAAGTCGCCCATATCATGACCTAGCGTGTCATTGAGCATTTTGAAGTGATCTAAATCCAGAAACAGCAACGCGCCACGCTTGCCAGAACGACGGCTCAGCACCAACGCATGGTGCAATCTATCCATGAGCAGCCTGCGATTGGGCAGATTGGTCAGCGCATCATAAAAAGCCAATCGCTTAATTTCTTCCTCACGTTCAGTTGCTTGTTGTCGTAATAAAACGCTTTCCAGCAAATTGCGATAAAACGATTGGATACTAAAAATAGAAAAAATGACGTAGACAATACCAGCAATAGCCATCGGCACCGAAATGCTATGGCCGAGCACGGCAAACCCTAATAATGTCGGCAATACCGCAAATGCGATATACGTCATCGCACTAATCCGGTCAATAGAATAGGAGACGATTGAGCCAGCCGACAGTCCGGCAATTAGATAACTCACAAACAGCTGCTGCTCGAGCTGGCCATAACGGATCATCAGCAGCCCCACCGCACCCCATATCATACTGCTCAATATTAAGCCGCTTCTAAACATGGTCAAGCGGCGTCTAATTTCATGCGGATCGTCCGTATGGTGCTTGGCATGAAAGCGAGTCACCAAAATTCTGGTGGCACTTACGGCAAGCATAATCCACAGCCAACCTAGCAGAATTTGCCTAGGAATCTCGTCACCTTGCATCACGACAAGGACGATAGCCAGCAAACAACTGGCAAAGACTGTCCGCGCACTGACTGCCAGTAAGTGCGTTAATTGTGCTGATTGAATTGCTACATTATTATTTTCCAAAGACACTCAAACCTGTATGCCATTATTTTTTTGCATTCACTTTTCCTACCCTCACCTTAATTATTCAATAGGACAACTATTAGTGCAACAGTTAAAATACGTCGCATCAAAGTATTTTTAAGCAATTTTTATGCAAAATTTTGGCATTTACATCATTGGCGATGAAATTCTCTCCGGAAAACGCCAAGACAAACATTTGGCCAAAGTGATTGAATTGCTTTCGGCACGTGGCTTACAGCTTAGTTGGGCTAACTACTTGGGCGATATTCCGGCACAGATTACCCTAGCCTTAAGTGCCAGCATGGCGCGCGGTGATATTGTGTTTAGCTTTGGTGGTATCGGCGCAACACCTGACGATTACACGCGTCAATGCGCGGCGGATGCACTCGGTGTGCCTATTGAGCGTCACGCAGGTGCAGTGGCTGAGCTAGAAGCCAGATTTGGTGAGGCGGCCTACCCTAAACGTGTATTGATGGCAGACTTTCCGCAAGGCGCCGATTTGATTCCTAACCCAGTTAATCGCGTGGCTGGCTTTAGCATTCAGCAACACTATTTTGTACCGGGGTTTCCAGAAATGGCACACCCTATGGTGGAATGGGTGCTCGATACCTATTACCCACATCTATTTCATCAGCAAGATTATCTCGAGTCTTCTATTTTGGTATTGGATGCAGGCGAAAGCCAGCTATTGGATATGATGCACCAGATCTTGGCACAATATCCGGACATCAAATTATTTAGCCTGCCTAAGCTAGATACGCGTCGCACCATCGAATTAGGCGTCAAAGGCGCCAACCAATCGGTCACACGTGCCATGCACGATATCCAACAACACATTTCTGCGCTAGGTTTCCCTTGGTCACCGCTGCCTTAGCGTGCCGAGAAGGATGTGGCGCATGTTGCATCGCACCTTCCATTAACAGCCCGATTCCCGGCATGCCCAATGGCAAGCCCGCGGGTGTTAGGTGTGTTCAATTAGATGCAGACAATCGGTGTATGATTTTTGGTCGGCCAGAACGGCCCGTGTTTTGTGCCGGGTTACAACCCAGCACCGAAATGTGTGGAAACAGCCAAGTGCAAGCACTCACTTGGCTGACCCGATTAGAACAACTTACTCAGCCTTCTTAACTGGCTCTGCGCTAGCCGCTTTTTCTACTGGCTGCCAACCACCGCCCAATGCCTTGAATAAATCCACCGATGCGGTCAATACATTTTGACGGCTCTGTACAAAGCTTTGCGTGGCTTCGTAATAACTACGTTGCGCATCCAGCACTTCTAAATAAGCAGAGTAACCAGATTTATAGCGGTTTTGTGAAACCTCTAAAATTTTCTTGGCTGTCTCTTGTTTAGATTGCGCAATCGCTTCTACCGATTTGTACTGACGCAAATTGACCAGCGCATTATTCACTTCTTGGAAAGCTGTTTGTACAGCACCCTGATAGCTTGCTAACGCTTGTTTTTGCTTAGCTGTGGCTTGGTCTACTTTGGCATTCAACCTACCACCGTTAAAGATAGGCAAGTTTAAGCCTACGCCCAACGACCACACGCGTGCAGCTGATTTCAGCAAATCACCCAACTCTACACTTTCACCACCGAAGGCACCGGTCAAAGTGATGCTAGGGTAAAGCGCTGCTTTGGCAAGACCGATATTGGCATTGGCGGCAATCAGTTGCTGCTCCGTATCACGTACATCCGGCCTTGCCTCCATTAGGCTGGATGGCAAACCAGCGGGCGGAATCGGCGGAATTGGCAACGTCAACAAATCAGCCGCTGCAATTTGAGTGTCAAGCTCACCCGTGAGCACCGCCAATTGTTGCTCGCTGATTGCACGTTGACGCTGCAATTCCACTTGCTGTGATTTTAGGTTATCTAGCGCCAGTTCCGCCTGGTGTACATCCAGCACCGACACCACCCCACCCGCTAAACGACGTTTTGTCAGCGCCAAGCTCTCTTCACTAATGGCCTGATTACTTTTATTGACCGCAAGTTGTGAATCTAAACTGCGGATAATCAAGTAATTATTGGCGACCAAACTAGATAAAGACCATAGCACGGTTTCTTTAGCGTATTGGGTAGAGAGATAACTTGCACGTGCCGCCTCTTTGGCACGTCTTAACTTACCCCAAAAATCCAGCTCTATGGATGAGTTAAGCGCCAATTTATAGGTACTCCGCGGGTTTTGCCCAAATACCGGAAAAATACCAGCTTGTGTCACGCGATTACGCACACCTGAGCTATCTAAGTCTACAGTTGGCAGCAAGTAAGCGCCTACTTCACGCATATAGCCATCGGCTTCTTCAATACGAGCTACCGCCAGCTGCACATTGGTATTGTTTTGTTGTGCTTTCTCAATCAGCGCATTCAACTGCGCATCTTGATACAGCGTCCACCATTGGTTGGGTGCTTGTACCGCACTAGCATCATCCGCTTGTCTAAACTGCTCAGGCAAGCGCACATCTTTGGCTTCCGGACGCTGATACATCGGGCCAAGCAAAGTGCAGCCTGCTAGCCATGTCATCGACACCAATAGCGCAATGGTTCTCATGGTTGGTTTCATAATATTTGACGGTTGCATACCGTTTCCTTTGTTATTAGACATCACTTGTTTTTTAAACATCACCTGTTCTCTAAACATCACCATGGTGTCTCACTGTATTTTGGTTACTTAACCACGTGAAGAACAACGGGATGAAAATGGTAGCCACAAACGTAGCCAACAACATCCCACCCAACACGCCGGTACCCATAGATTGCCTTGCTGCAGCACCTGCACCTGTTGCAAATACTAGCGGGATAATCCCTAAGATAAAGGCCATTGACGTCATCACAATCGGTCTAAAGCGTAACCGTGCGGCTTCTAGTGCAGCTTCTGCAATCGGCATGCCCTCTTCCATTTTTTGGCTCGCAAACTCCACAATCAGAATCGCGTTTTTCGCCGCCAAACCAATCAAGGTAATCAAACCAATCTGGAAGTAAATATCATTGGTCATGCCGCGTGTAAGCACTGCAGTTAAAGCACCCGCTAGCGCAAACGGTACCGCCATAATCACAGCCAGTGGCAACGCCCATGTTTCAAACTGTGCTGCCAAAATTAAGAACACCATGATGATGGCAAAGCCAAAGGCAAATAGTGCCGCTGAACCCGTACGTTTCTCTTGGTACGCTTGGCCTGTCCACGCAATTTGGTAACCATCTGGCAAATTCGCTTTGGCAATACGTTCTACTGTTTCAATCGCATCGCCTGAGCTAACTCCTGCAGCACCACCGCCAAACACTTTGGCAGATAACAAACCGTTATAGCGCTCTAATTGCTCAGCACCCACAATGTTTTTGACCGTGCTAAGCGCAGACAACGGGATCATGTTGCCATTAGGACTCTCAGCAGTTGGCTGGCTACGCACATACACTTTGCCTAAGTCTTCCGGCTTCATCCTAAACTCAGGCTCCGCTTGTAGCTGCACACGATATGTACGGCCTGTACGGTTAAAGTCATTCACATAAAACGAGCCCATCGTACTTTGCAATGTCGTGTAGATATCTGCAATTTTCACATTTTGTGAAATCGCCTTAGCTTCGTCCACCTCAATCATTAATTGCGGCACTGTCGGTCTAAAGAAACTGTTGATACCAGTCAGCGTTGGATCAGCACGCATCGCGTCCATAAAGTTGTTCATCACAGCTGCCAACTTAATTGGATCAGTATCGCGCTGGCTTTGTACATAGACCTCAAAGCCACCTGCAGAACCCAAACCACGAATCGCAGGCGGGTTCACGGCAAACGCCATACCATCTGTCTGACTCATGCCAATACCAAATAACTTACCCACAATGTCATTAGCCGAAGATGTGCGCTCTTTCCAATCGGTCATACGCACAAACATCGTTGCAGCATTGGTTTTGTTGGCACCTGTGAGCAACTCAAATCCATTCACTGCAAACTCATGTGCCACCGCAGGGTCTTTTGCAATTTCCGCACGAATATTCTCAGTCGTTTTAACTGTACGCCCCAAGGTTGCACCATCTGGCATGACCACGACTGTCACCACATAGCCCTGATCTTCCGCAGGCACAAAGCCACCTGGCACTATTCTGAACAAAAATACAACCGCTGCAACTATCGCAGAAAATACAATGGCACCGATAATTTTGTGGTGTAACGTCAGGTTAACCGTGTTTGTATAAAACTTAGTCAGCCCGCCAAAACCTTGGTTAAACTTTCTAAAGAAGGCATTTTCGCCATGCGATTTTTTCAAAATCATCGCGCACAGTGCAGGCGTTAACGTTAAAGCCACTACGCCAGAAATCACCACTGCAATGGCAACGGTTACCGCAAACTGACGATACAACTCGCCAGCAATTCCGCCTTGGAACGCCACAGGCACAAACACTGCGCACAACACCAGCACAATCGCCACCACAGCAGCTGACACTTGTTGGATTGACTTAACCGCTGCTGGGAATGGATCTAAACCTTCCTCGGACATCAGGCGTTCCGTGTTTTCCAACACCACAATCGCATCGTCCACCACAATACCAATGGCTAAAATCATGGCGAATAAGGTGAGCAAGTTAATGGAGAAACCAAACATATATAGGCCAGCGAATGTACCAATCAGCGAGATAGGCACCGCAATCAACGGGATTAACGTTGCGCGCCAGCTCTGCAAGAACAGGAACACGACCAATACCACCAACACCAAAGCTTCACCAAAGGTTTTGAATACCTCTTCAATCGTTGCCTTCACAAAGTCACTGGTATCATAAGGAATTGTTGTTTCTATCCCCTCAGGAAAACGCGGTCTTAACTCTTCAGTTTTCGCTTTAATCGCTGCAGCAGTATCTAACGCATTTGCACCGTTTTGCAAGAAAATGGCCACTGCCACGCCTGGTTTACCATTAAGCGCAGAGGCTACATTATAGGTTTGTGCACCTAACTCAATCCGTGCAACATCTTTAAGGTACAACACACCTTTCGGGCCATTGGCACGCACAATAATATTGGCAAATTCAGCAGGATCCACCAGACGACCTTTGGCTGTCACTGTGTAGACGATTTGTTGATCGGCAGGTGCTGGCTCTTGCCCAATTTTACCCGCCGCATACTGATTGTTTTGTGCGTTAATCGCCGCGGCTACATCACTTGTACTTACGCCAAGTTGTGCCATACGATCTGGTCGCAACCAAATACGCATCGCATAATCTTGACCACCAAATACGGTGACATCGCCAACACCTTTTACACGCTTATATTCGTCCACAACATTTAGCGTGGCATAGTTACTTAAAAATAAGCGGTCGTGTTTTGGATTTTTAGAAGTGAACATCGTCACGAGCAGAATATCATTCGATCTTTTCTGTACGACTACGCCGTTTCTTCTCACCTCTTCTGGCAAGCGCGGTGAAGCAATATTCACACGATTGCTCACGTTAAACGTGGCTTGGTCCACGTTAGTACCTACTTCAAAGGTCGCAGTAATTGTCAACGTACCACTGGAGTCTGCACTAGAGTTAAAGTACAGCAAATTGTCTACGCCACTGAGCTGCTCTTCAATCGGTGCCGCAACAGTTTTAGTGAGTGTATCGGCACTTGCCCCTGGATAGGTGGCCGTAATCATTACCGTAGGTGGTGCAATTTGTGGATATTGTGCAATCGGCAATTGGAATGATGCTGCCAAACCTGCTAGTACGATAATAATCGACAGCACCGAGGCAAAAATGGGCCTTGTAATAAAGAACTTGGTCATGAATCGTTACCTTATGCTGAAGTTTTAGCTGGTGCTTTAGCTGAAGTTTTTGGATTTGCCGCAGGAGGCTCACCCAATGGATGTGGGTCCACAGGCGCACCTGGTCGTACCTTAATTAAATTATCGGCTAATAATTTATCGCCTGCTTTTAGGCCACTTAAGATCACCCAGTTTTTACCTTCCCAGCCGCCTTCTTGGATAGGTCTTACTGCTGCAATTGTTTTGCCTGAAGCATCTTTTTCTGCCACATAGACAAACTTGCCTTGGTCACCAGTTAATACCGCTGTTTGCGGGATGATAAATACACCATCACGTGTACCAGTGGTCACACGTGCACGCACGAATTGACCTGGCAATAGACTACGGTTGGCATTCTCAAATACCGCACGCAGTTGCTGCGTGCCTAATGCCGGGTCAATCTCACTCGCTGAGAAGTTTAACTTTCCAGACTCAGGAAAGTCAGTGCCATCAGGCAACACTAATTGAATGTTTTTTACGTTACGGCTAGTTAATTGACCGCCCAATGACGCTAATTCAGAATCGGACAAACTAAAGCGTACCCAAATTGGAGACAATTGAACGATTGTAGTGAGCAGACTTGTATTCGCTGATACCAATGCACCCTCTGAAAACTCGAAACGCCCCGCGATACCACTGGTGGGTGCCGTTACACTGGTATAGGAAAGGTTGAGCTTAGCCTCGCGCAACATCGCTTCGTATTGCAGTAATGTCGCAGAAGCGACAGAATTATCAGAAAGCGCATTGTCATACTCGCGCTGACTAATCGACTGCGTATCCAACAAACCTTTTAAACGGTCTGCTTCACGTTGCGTTTGTGTAATACGTGCTTTTTGTTGCGCTAATTGCGCTTCAGCCTGTTGCACCGCAATCTGGAATGGCACCGGATCAATCAAGAACATGGTTTGACCCGCTTTAATCGGCTCACCTTCTTGGAACATCTTCTTCAGCAGTATGCCGCCTACCCTTGGGCGCACTTCCACCTCTTTTGCACCTTCAGTCTGTGCCACAGCTTCCGCCCGAATTGGCACAGAAGTCGGTTGCACTTCAATGACACCTACAGGCAAGGCTGGCATTCCACCAGCAGCAGCGTCTTGTTTTTGTTGACCACATGCTGCAATCAGCGTGCTGAGCATGACTGCCAGTAGTGTGTGAGTGTATTGCATTGTTCTTTTTGCCATAGCTGCCTCTAGGTGAATGCCTTGATGAAGTTTAAAATATTAGTTTAATTAAATTGCTTGCATACATACAAGCATGAATGTATATTATATACAAACATGAATGTATGTAAATAAGTTTTTGTACGTATTTTGAAAAAAGTGTCGCAAGCCACTCAAAACGTACACATTTTTAATATCGAGCACACAGTATATTATGGTACGAAAAACGAAAGAAGACGCAGAAATCACTCGCCAGCGTATTATTGACGCTGCCCGTGAAGTATTTTTGACAAAGGGTGTGAGTCGCACCAGTCTAGAACAAATTGCCTCGCATGCCGGCGTTACACGCGGCGCGGTCTATTGGCACTTTGAAAACAAGTCACAACTATTCTATGCATTGCGTGAGCAGGTGTTTCTACCACTGATTGACCGTATGGACGATACGCTGCTCGCAGATATCGACAAAACAAATGATCCAGTGGCGGATCCGTTGAAACGTATTGAAAATTTTCTTCTAGGTACTATTCAAATTCTCAACGATCACCAAGAAACTCGCCAAACCTACGAAATTATGATGACTAAGTGCGAATATGTGGATGAATTTGCCACGGTATTGCAACAAATCTTGAATAACTGCTCTGGTATGGTAGATAAACTAGAACAGGTATACGCAAGAGCATTACAAAAAGACCTAATCAATCCAACACATAGCCCAATCCAACTTGCCATGGATACGCATTTGTTCTTTTCTGGCTTATTACATATGTGGGTCAAAGATACTGATGGCTCCCGTTTCAGAAACCAAGCACACACCCTCATCAGCTCGCACGTTAATCTCCGCAGAAAGTAAGTCCTTACTGATTGAATTTTAAATGTTTTTTAAAGTTGCATTCTGTCACGGCCACTCAACAATTTCGTCACAATAATCACTAGAATGGGTTTCCACACCCCGCAATTGCGTATAAAATAGGCAGCTTTTCCACACTGCCAAATTTGTATGCAAATTGGTTCGCACATCCTTAAAAATAATTTAGTCGTTGCCCCCATGGCAGGCGTGACAGATCGCCCTTTCCGCCAGCTGTGCAAAAAAATGGGCGCAGGCTTGGCCGTGTCTGAAATGGTGACGTCCAACTCCTTATTATATGGCAGCGAAAAAACACGCCGCCGCGCCAATCATGAAGGTGAAGTAGACCCAATCTCTGTGCAGATTGCTGGTGCTGACCCCAAAATGATGGCCGAAGCAGCCAAATACAATGTAGATAACGGTGCGCAAATCATTGATATCAACATGGGCTGCCCAGCCAAGAAAATCTGTAATGTGATGGCAGGCTCTGCGCTATTAAAAGATGAGCCATTGGTGTCGCAAATCCTTAAAGCAGTAGTCAATGCTGTGGATGTTCCCGTCACGCTGAAGATCCGCACCGGCTGGGACAAGCAAAATCGCAATGCCATTGCCGTGGCCAAAATGGCCGAAGATATTGGCGTTCAAGCGCTGGCTATGCATGGCCGAACCCGCGCATGCTTATATATGGGCGATGCAGAATACGATACGATTGCCGCCGTTAAACAAGCCATCAACATTCCACTCATCGCCAATGGCGACATTACCACCCCAGAAAAAGCCAAATTCGTTTTAGATTACACTGGCGCCGATGCCGTGATGATTGGCCGCGCCGCGCAGGGACGCCCTTGGATTTTCCGTGAAATAGAGCATTACCTACTCACAGGCGAACACATGTTGGCGCCTACCGTAGATGAAATTCACACAGTCATGCTTGAGCATATACATGATTTGTATGATTTTTATGGCGACCTCACTGGCATGCGTGTGGCGCGTAAGCATATCTCTTGGTACACAAAGGGCCTAGCCGGCTCAGCCAACTTCCGCCATCACATGAACACCTTACAAACCATCGAGTTGCAGTTAAATGCAATTGATGATTTCTTTAATGAACTCAAATCAAAACACGAGCGCTTGGTATACGCAGACACGGATACCGACGAGCACACCACAGTATCTAGCGAGGCAATAGCGGCATAATGGCAAATATCTGCAAACTGAGTGACGCGATTAACGAGTCGCTAGATGAGTACTTTGTGCATTTGGATGGCCAACCGCCACACGCGATCTACGAGATGGTACTGGGCTGCGTTGAAAAACCGATGCTTGAATATGTCCTCAACAAAGTGGGGGGCAATCAAAGCAAAGCCGCTGAGATGCTAGGGCTCAACCGCAATACCTTACGTAAAAAAATGGCGGAATACGGCCTGTAATTAACACAAACTCGCAAAACCAAGAACATGAACACACGGCTGGTAGCCAATACCTAGCTGCGATGATTCAGGCAAGCAAACACCCATTTATCATTAGTCTCACGGAATCCATCAATGGCGATTATTAAACGCGCGCTCATCAGCGTATCAGACAAAACCGGTATTATTGAATTTGCACAGGCACTTAGCCAACTGGGCGTAGAGTTACTCTCTACAGGCGGCACAGCCAAGTTGTTTCGTGACAACAGTATCCCAGTCATCGAAGTGAGTGACTACACCGGATTCCCAGAAATGCTGGATGGCCGCGTTAAAACGTTACATCCGAAAGTACATGGCGGCATTTTAGGCCGCAGAGATTTACCAGAACATGTGCAAGCCATGCAAACGCAAGGCATTCCAAATATCGACATGGTCATCGTGAACCTCTACCCGTTTGAGGCGACCGTGGCCAAGGCTGATTGCACCTTAGAAGATGCGATTGAGAACATTGATATTGGCGGCCCAGCCATGGTGCGCTCAGCCGCTAAAAACTGGAAAGACGTTGCTGTGCTCACTGATGCCAACCAATACGCCGATGTATTGGCCGAACTCAAATCTACTGGTGCGCTATCGCAACAAACCACATTTGCTTTATCCGTTGCCGCGTTTAATCGCATCAGTAATTATGACGGTGCAATTTCAGATTACCTGTCTTCATTCAATACAGATGGCACACGCAACCCTTTCCCAAACCAAGTGAACGGTCACTTTGTCAAAGTGCAAGATCTACGCTATGGCGAGAACTCACACCAGCAGGCTGCGTTATATCGCGATTTGTATCCAGCGCCCGGCTCACTGGTTTCTGCGGAACAACTGCAAGGCAAAGAACTCAGCTATAACAACATTGCAGATGCTGATGCCGCTTGGGAAACCGTTAAATCGTTTACTGGTGTTGCCTGCGTAATCGTCAAACATGCTAATCCATGTGGTGTTGCCTTAGGTGCGACTACACTTGAGGCGTACCAAAAAGCATTTAAAACTGACCCGACCTCTGCTTTTGGCGGCATCATCGCGTTTAATAGCACGGTGGATGGTACTGCCGCAGAGGCAGTTGCCAAACAGTTTGTTGAGGTACTGATTGCGCCCGACTTTACGGCTGAAGCCTTAGCCATATTTAAAGCCAAAGCTAATGTACGCGTATTAAAAATCGCGCTGCCAAAAGGTGGGAAAAGTGCGTGGGAAAATGGCCGTAACGCTATGGACTCTAAACGCATTGGCTCCGGCATATTATTGCAAACCGCAGACAATCACGAGCTTAGCCAAGCCGACTTAAAAATCGTCACCAAAAAGCAGCCGACACCACAGCAACTCAGTGATTTATTGTTTGCGTGGAATGTGGCGAAATATGTGAAATCGAATGCAATTGTGTTCTGTGGAGATGGCATGACCTTAGGTGTAGGTGCCGGGCAAATGAGTCGCGTGGACAGTACAAAAATTGCCGCCATCAAAGCACAAAACGCTGGCTTGAGCCTGCAAGGATCTGTGGTCGCTTCCGATGCTTTCTTCCCATTTCGTGACGGTGTAGATGTGCTGGCCGATGCAGGCGCGAGCTGCGTGATTCACCCAGGTGGTAGCATGCGTGATGATGAAGTGATTGCCGCAGCCGATGAACGTGGTTTGTCGATGGTACTGACTGGCATCCGCCACTTTAGACATTAAAAACCCTGCTGCGCACTTCTACTACGGTGTTGCGCGGTACTCGCAATCCTCACGTACCATATGTACGCTCCGGTTGCTCTGTTCCGTGCGCCTTGCATTGAAAGTGCTCACAACGGTTTTGTATTAGTTGTTGTTACAATTGCTGAACCTTATAAATACATTTTATGGGATAAAGCACTAGGCGCCGCGGAGCGAACGACGCAGGCATATCGTGTTGGATAGACAAGGAGTGAGCGAGCACGCAACAACGTGCTTTGCCCATTAAAATAAATTTATGAAAGTATTAGTCATTGGTAGCGGTGGTCGTGAGCATGCATTGGCATGGAAAATCACGCAAAACAAAGAGGTCAGCCGCGTGTATGTGGCGCCTGGCAACGCGGGCACAGCCACTAATCCTGATATGGTGAATGTACCGATTACTGCGGTAGATGCCTTGGTAGATTTTGCTATTCAAGAACATATCGCCATTACAGTAGTGGGACCGGAAGCCCCGCTTTCACAAGGTGTGGTCGATGCGTTTCGCGCCAAAGGCCTGAAAATTTTTGGCCCAACCAAAGCTGCGGCACAGTTAGAATCCTCTAAAGATTACGCCAAAGCATTTATGATACGCCATCACATTCCTACTGCAGCCTATGGCACATTTACCGATGCTGAAGCTGCGCATACTTATGTGCGTGAACAAGGTGCGCCTATCGTCATTAAGGCCGATGGTTTAGCGGCTGGTAAAGGCGTAGTGGTCGCCATGCATGAAGATGAAGCACATGCTGCCATTGATATGATGCTGGGTGACAATAAGCTGGGCGCCGCTGGCGCGCGCGTGGTGATTGAAGAGTTTTTAACCGGCGAAGAAGCCAGCTTTATGGTGATGGTCGATGGCAAAAACATCTTACCGTTAGCCACCAGCCAAGACCACAAACGCTTGTTAGATGCTGACCTTGGCCCCAATACCGGAGGCATGGGTGCCTACTCACCCGCACCTGTCGTTACACCAGCCATTCATGCCAAAGTGATGCGTGAAATCATTAAACCCACCGTAGAAGGCATGACCAAAGATGGCATTCCTTACACTGGCTTTTTATATGCAGGGTTAATGATTAGCCCCAATGGCGAAGTGAAAACGCTTGAATTTAACTGCCGCATGGGCGATCCGGAAACTCAACCTATTTTAATGCGCTTAAAGTCTGATTTCTTAACGCTGGCTGAACATGCCGTTGCCGGTACGCTGGACCAAGCAGAAGCAGAGTGGGACAGACGCTTTGCATTAGGCGTTGTGATGGCTAGCGCCAACTACCCAGATACGCCAAAACTGGGCGATGAAATTACCGGCCTGCCCAAACAACTGGAAGATGCCTATGTATTTCACGCAGGCACCACCTTAAAAGATGGCGTAGCCGTGACCAGTGGCGGACGCGTATTGTGTGTCACAGCATTAGGTGAAACCGTTAAGTTTGCGCAGCAACGCGCTTATCAAATTACAGAAGGTATTCACTTTGAGGGCGCACAGTACCGTAAAGATATCGGCTATCGTGCCGTCAAAGGCTAGAAAAACACTCACGCTATGATTGATCCGCAAGCGGTTTTTGAATATCTGCAAAGCCTACAAAGCAAAATTGTAGAGGCCATTGAGCTAGTCGATGGTAAAAACTTCTTGCAAGATAGCTGGCAGCGCCCAGAAGGCGGTGGTGGTAACTCTTGTCTATTAGAAGAAGGCAATGTATTTGAGCGCGCCGGCGTAGGCTTATCTCACGTAATGGGCAACAAACTGCCGCCATCTGCCAGCTTGGCACATCCAGAAGCAGCGGGCAGAACATGGGAGGCCATGGGTGTTTCTTTGGTATTTCATCCGCGTAATCCATTCATTCCTACAGTGCATATGAATGTGCGGTTCTTTGTGGCAAAAGCTCCGAGTGAAAACAACGAAGCCGCCTCACAATCAACAGAAGATATCTGGTGGTTTGGCGGCGGCATGGACCTCACACCCTATTATGGCTTTGAAGAAGATTGCGTGCATTTCCATCGCACCTGTCGCGATGCACTTGCGCCTTTTGGCGAAGCACTCTACCCAAAATTTAAGCAGCATTGCGATGAGTACTTTCATTTGAAACATCGTAAAGAGCCGCGCGGCATTGGTGGTATTTTCTTTGACGACTTCAACGCATTGGGCTTTGAGCAAAGTTTTGCCATGCTGAAAGCGGTGGGCGATGCATTTTTAAACGCCTATCTACCGATTGCACAACGCAGAAAAGATACGCCATATGGTGAGCGTGAGCGCGACTTCCAAGCCTATCGCCGTGGGCGTTATGTCGAGTTTAATCTTGTATTCGACCGTGGCACCTTATTTGGTTTGCAGTCGAATGGACGCACAGAATCTATCCTGCTTTCTATGCCACCGATTGTGAAGTGGCGTTACGACTGGAAGCCAGAAGCTGGCACACCAGAAGCCAAACTTTATACAGATTTCCTCATCGACAAACAGTGGGTGCAGCCATGACGCTTCAACTTAACATCACACCCCAAGCCAAGGCCTCCGCGCAAGCGCTTCTCGATTACATCGACACCAGCCCAAGCCCATGGCATGTAGTGGCAACCACGGCAGCCATGCTTAAAGCCAACGGCTTTAAGTCCTTACGTGAAAACGAACCTTGGCAATTTAAAAAAAATGGACGCTATTTTGTAGTACGTGATGGCGCGTCTATCATTGCTTTTGTGCTCGGCAAACAACCTACCGCCGAGGCAGGCTTTCGCATGGTGGGCGCACATACCGATTCCCCGGGGTTGCGTATCAAACCAAAAGCAGCGCAAAGCAATGAGGGTATCGCGCAACTTGGGGTGGAAGTCTATGGCGGCCCGATTCTCGCTACATTTACCGACCGTGATTTAAGTTTGGCAGGCCGTGTGAATGTAAGAAATGGCAACGGCTTTGATACCCATCTGATTCAATTTGACCAATCTGTAGTGCGCTTACCCAACCTAGCCATTCATATGAATCGGGAAGTAAACGATAAAGGGTTAGTGCTCAATAAACAAACCGGCCTACCATTGATTTTTGGCTTATCGCCTAATCATGAAGAAGCCTATGCCTTATTTACCAATAAAATCGCGCAACAATTAAACATTGCAGCCAAGGATATTCTCACCTGGGATTTGAATGTCTACGACACCCAAAAAGGCAGTTTCTGGGGCGTGGATGAAGATTTTATTGCCAACAGCCAATTAGACAATCTGGCTTCTTGTCATGCCGCTTTATGTGCGTTGTTGGACACCCACGATCAAGAGGCCACCGCTATCTGCGCCTTATTTGACCATGAAGAAGTAGGCAGTGAGAGTGCAACCGGCGCTGGTGGTAGCTTCATGCAAGATATTATCCAGCGCATATGTAGCGCTACCGATACCAATGAAGAGGGTCGATTGCGCGCACTAGCCAATAGTTTCTTTATTAGTGCCGATATGGCACACGCTTTTCACCCGAATCACGCTGGCGTGTACGAACCATGCCACCATGTCAGAGTGAATCAAGGCCCTGTCATTAAAACCAACGTCAACCAACGCTATAGCACCAACGCAGATACCGCTGCACATTTTATCCAGCTATGTGAGCGCGCAGGCGTGCCGTACCAGCAATATGCACATCGCACTGACTTAGGTTGCGGTAGCACGATTGGCCCTATCATCGCCTCTCGCTTAGGTGTTGCCAGTGTGGATGTAGGCAATGCCATGTGGGCGATGCATAGCGTGCGTGAAAGTGCTGGCGTGGCCGATCACTTATCTATGACGACCGTACTGACACATCACTTTAAGAGCTAAACCAGCATTCACTATCAATCTGGCGCCATTTGTGACTATAATCCGTTAAAAAGGGAGCCATCCATGCAAGCTATTGAACAACTCGTCGCCACGTTATCTAGTATTGTATGGGGGCCTGTTATGCTGACCTTATTGGTCGGCACTGGCTTATATCTCACCATCCTGCTGAAAGGCATGCAATTTCGCGCACTGCCCCACGCCTTTCGCCTGATTTTCCAAAAAGATCATCACCATGAAGGTGATATTAGCCATTTTGCAGCGCTGATGACTGCACTGGCAGCGACTGTCGGTATTGGCAACATCGTTGGTGTAGCAACCGCCATTACCATGGGCGGCCCAGGCGCCGTATTTTGGATGTGGGTCACAGGTCTGGTTGGCATGGCCACTAAATACAGCGAAGCTGTGTTGGCAGTAAAATACCGCGAAAAAGGCCCGCATGGCATGCGTGGTGGCCCCATGTATTACCTTACACATGGAGCAGGCCTGCCTTGGCTAGGCACATTATTTGCGATATTCACAGCCTGTGCCGCATTTGGCATTGGTAACATGACGCAAGTGAATGCCACTGCCAAAATATTTGAGGCTACATTTCATATCCCCGTAGTCACTACCGGCATTGTGTTGACATTATTGACCGGACTAGTGATTTTAGGAGGCATCCGCAGCATCAGTAAATTTACGTCGTACTTAGTTCCGGTCATGATTGCAATTTATGTGGGATGCAGCTTGTTTGTGTTGGCACTCAATGCCAGTGAAATTCCACATGCATTTGGCTTAATCTTTTACCATGCATTCAATCCTGCTGCAGCCACTGGCGGATTTGTCGGTGCCACTATTGCCGCTGCCATGCGTTATGGTATTGCTCGTGGCGTTTTTTCCAATGAGTCCGGACTAGGCTCGGCTCCAATTGCAGCCGCAGCCGCGCGCACTAACGACCCAGTCAAGCAAGCTTTGGTGAGCATGACACAAACGTTTATTGATACCTTAGTGGTTTGTTCTATGACCGCTTTGGTCATCCTCACGGCCAATAGCTGGACACAAGGCGTTGGCCCAGCTGAGCTCACCAGCGCCAGCATGGCTGAAACCTTAGGCCCTGCCGGCAATGTGCTGGTTGCTATCTCTATTGCGTTATTTGCATACTCCACTGTTATCGGCTGGAATTATTATGGCGAAAAAGCGATTGAATTTTTGTTTGGGCCACGCGCGATTAAAATCTATCGCGTGGTATTTACGATTGCAGTCATGGTAGGTGCTGTCACCAGCTTGGAATTCGTGTGGAACTTCTCAGACCTGATGAACGGTATGATGGCGATTCCTAACCTCATCGGCTTATTGTTGCTATCAAAAATCATTAAACAAGAAACAGACCGCTACTTCTCAAGTAAGGAAAAGTAACAAGGAGTTTTTAATGCAGCATCGTGGTGCATGGAAAAACCGTTGGACCTTTATGCTCGCCACCGCTGGCTCTGCCATTGGGCTAGGCAACATATGGAAGCTGCCTTATATGATTGGTGTGAACGGTGGTAGCGCATTTGTGCTGGTGTTTATTGCTTGTATTTTCTTTGTGGGTATCCCACTGATGATGACCGAAATCATGCTCGGTCGCCGCGCACAAAAAAACCCGTTTAATGCCATGCAACAATTGGCCTTAGAGGCGAATGCTTCTACCTATTGGAAATACCTTGGTGCTGCCGGCATGCTAGCCGGAGTGCTGATATTAGGCTTTTACAGCGTAATTGGGGGCTGGGTGCTCAGCTATATCGCTGTTTCCACGCAAGGTACTTTTCACAATATTTCTGCCACACAATCCGCTCAGAATTTTGAAGTACTCCTTAACAGCCCAATCACGCTCATTTTCTGGCATAGCCTGTTTATGGTAATGACGATGAGCGTCGTTGCACGGGGAGTAAGCGCTGGTTTAGAAAAAGCCAATAATATTTTAATCCCTGCATTATTTGCGATTCTGCTCATATTGCTTGGGTACAGTATGTCAGTGGGTGATATGCATGCAGCTTATCAATTTATGTTTACCTTTGATTTCACAAAAATCACACCCGTGGCAGTGCTTTCTGCACTCGGACACGCATTCTTCTCATTAAGCTTAGGCATGGGTGCTGTGATGGTGTACGGTTCCTATCTGCAACGCAATGTTTCTATTGCCAAAACCACCATCTACATCGCGATTGCCGACACCATGCTAGGGTTATTGGTTGGTCTGGCGATCTATTCACTTGTATTCGCAAATCATCTTGCGCCTAATGCGGGGCCCGGACTGATATTCCAAACACTGCCTATCGCATTTGGTCATATGCCCGGTGGCAGTTTTATCGCGGTATTGTTTTTCACGCTGGTGGCCTTTGCAGCGTGGACATCCGCCATTTCTTTAGTAGAGCCAACGATTGCCTGGGTTGTGGAGAACACGCAAGTCAAACGCACACATGCTACATTGGTCTTGGGTATTGCCATCTGGCTATTAGGTATCGCGGTATCACTCTCTTTTAGCACGTGGAAAACAGTCACCATCATATTTGGCTTAGGTATTTTTGATACGTTAGATAAATTAACATCGACCATCATGCTGCCACTGGGTGGATTAATGATGGCCATTTTTGCTGGATATGTAATGAAGAAAAACCACTTACAAGATGAGCTAAACCTGAAGCGGAAGGCCTATCAAATCTGGACAGTCACCAATAACTATGTTGCTCCTATCGCCATTTTTGCCGTATTTATCTACCTACTCGGGCTGGTGAGTTAAGTGAATAGACAATAAAAAAGCCAGCTGAAAAGCTGGCTTTAAAATTCGTCGTGCTAAATTACAGTGATAATACCCATTGTACGATTGTTTTAATGTCGTCGTCTTTCACTTGTGGGCTATTGGCTGGCATAGGCATAGGACCCCAAACACCGCTACCACCTTTTTTCACTTTTTCTACTAATTTAGCTTCTGCAGTTTTGTCGCCTTTGTATTTGGCAGCAACATCTTTGTAAGATGGGCCTAATACTTTTTTATCGATACTATGGCAAGCTAAACAGCCACTTTTTTGTGCAAGTGCTTTAGCGGCTTCTGCATCTGCAGCATTGACCTGACCAGCTAATAACATGGTGGCCGCCGCGATTGTTGATAATAAAACTTTCATGCTATCTCCTTGAATTACCGTTAAATTTATATTACATCTGCAATATTTTTTGCATGCAGCATCATACCTATAATTTAAAAATCCACAATAGTCTATTGGAGTTTTTAAACGGCTGCATGCGCTAAACACTTGGGTTGCAAACCTTTAACGTGATACCAAGGGACTAGGTTGACCCAACATTAAAATATTGGACAACGCTAGCCATCGATATCAAGATCTAGAGAGACTCGACACTGTATTCCACAGAGAAATTATGTGTTCTACCAGGGTTAATCACAATCGAGTTTTCCATGGCATTGGCGGACTCTACACAAATCATTTTACGCCATTCATCGTCATTACCCATATCGCCAAGTGCATGCGCTTTTTCTTCCCAAGGCGTCCATACCACCGTGGTATTACTGCCGGATTTGGACACACGTACCAATCGGTTATAGTCAGAGTCGTGCACAATGCAGTCAGCACTGTGGTTAAGGTAAACACGGTCAAACTCACCATTAAATTTCAGCAGGCTATGTTCTACATGGCGCTCATACTGCCTTACTTTGTCGGCATACAAACACTCTTGCAAGCCTGTGATTCTAATCTTCTCAATATCGCTGACATTAAGGTAAGTGTGAAATGCTTCGCCAATCATGAACGGGTGTGCCGCTTTGTTGGTAGTCGCCAAATCGATTTTAAGGCGACGGCCAATCGTCAACATCAAGGTCAGCACATAAGGGTAAGACAATTGACGTTGTGCCTCTGGCGTGTGTTGCATCTGTAATGCAATACGCGTTGCACCGGAATAAGTAGTATCTGCATCAATGAATTGCCAAGGGATCACGCGCGCAAATCCATGTGGACATAAAGTGCTATCGGTAGGGTGTGCACCAAACCACGGCCAACAGATAGGTACGCCACCACGGATGGAACGGCCTTTTACATATCTTGCATGATCGGATAGCCATAATACAGGATGCTTTTCTGATTTTGGCTGCCATTGAATGACCTGGCCACCCTGTAATGCAATTTTAGCCTTTGCATATTGATTATCTACCTCAATATACTGCAAACCATTTTCATCTTCTGTAAATGTAAGATGCGGATGTGATACCGTACCCTCTAGGTTAGCTTGTGTGGCTAGCAAAATATTTTCCATACTGTTTTTGGCCATAGTATTAGTTTCTTTCAATTTGTGCGACATCACGCACCGCACCTTTGGCGGCAGAGGTACTCATGGCGGCATAAGCACGTAATGCTGGTGAGACATAACGCTCGCGATTTTGCGGCTTCCAGGCATCCTTGCCTTTGGCTTCCATGTGCGCACGGCGGTCCGACATTTCTGCATCACTGATATTCAAGTGGATGGTGCGGTTAGGGATATCAATCTCTATCGTATCACCCTCTTCTACCAAGCCAATGGCCCCACCTTCTGCAGCCTCTGGTGAGGCATGACCGATACTCAACCCTGATGTACCACCTGAGAACCTACCATCTGTAAGCAAAGCACATTCCTTGCCAAGTCCTTTAGATTTCAGGTAAGAGGTTGGGTACAACATTTCTTGCATGCCAGGGCCACCGCGTGGACCTTCATAACGAATCACCACTACATCACCCGCAACAACGCTATCCGCAAGAATCGCTTCTACTGCGGCATCTTGGCTTTCAAAAATACGGGCACGTCCTGTAAATTTAAGAATACTGTCATCCACCCCGGCCGTTTTCACAATACAGCCATCCAGTGCAATATTGCCGTAAAGTACAGCCAAGCCGCCATCTTGCGAGTAAGCGTGCGCTTTATCGCGAATACAGCCTTCGGCGCGGTCTATATCCAATTCAGGCCATAACATACTTTGTGAAAATGCAATGGTGGTAGAAATGCCACCCGGTGCGGCACGGAAGAATTTCTTCACCTCTTCGTCTTGTGTGGTCGTAATGTCCCACTTTTCGAGTGCGGCGGCTAATGTTGGGCTGTGTACTGTAGGCGTATCACCATGAATCACGCCCGCACGATTCAACTCGCTTAATATCCCCATCACACCACCCGCGCGGTGCACATCTTCCATATGATATTTCGCTGTCGCAGGCGCTACTTTACATACGCACGGCACATGGCGAGAAATACGGTCAATGTCTTTCATCGTAAAATCCACGCCGGCTTCATGCGCAGCTGCCAACAAATGCAACACTGTATTCGTTGAGCCGCCCATGGCCACATCTAGACTCATGGCATTTTCAAACGCTTTAAAATTTGCAATTGAACGTGGTAACACCGTGTAATCATCTTGCTCGTAATGGCGTTTAGCCAAATCCACAATCAAGCGACCCGCCTGTAAAAACAATTGCTTACGCGCACCATGGGTAGCCAAAGTGGAGCCATTACCAGGCAAGCTCAAGCCCAAAGCCTCGGTTAAACAGTTCATCGAGTTGGCAGTGAACATACCCGAACATGAACCACACGTTGGGCAAGCAGAACGCTCAATAGCGTCGGATTCGGCATCAGACACTTTACTGTCAGCCGCGGCTACCATGGCATCGACTAAATCCAGCTTATGTGTCGTCCCTTGCCAATTGACTTTACCGGCTTCCATTGGGCCACCGGACACGAACACTACCGGAATATTCAAACGCAAAGCGGCCATCAACATGCCCGGGGTGATCTTGTCACAGTTGGAAATACACACCAACGCATCGGCACAGTGTGCATTGACCATGTATTCCACGCTATCAGCAATCAAGTCGCGGCTAGGCAAGCTGTACAACATGCCGCCATGCCCCATGGCAATACCATCATCGACCGCAATAGTATTAAATTCTTTGGCGACGCCGCCTGCACGCTCGATCTCGCGCGCGACCAATTGGCCCAAGTCTTTTAAGTGCACATGGCCAGGTACAAACTGTGTAAATGAGTTGGAAATTGCGATGATAGGCTTGCTAAAGTCCTCATCTTTCATGCCCGTAGCGCGCCATAGCGCACGTGCACCCGCCATATTGCGGCCTTGTGTTGTAGTATGAGAACGATAAACTGGCATGTATAACCTCAAAGCAATTAAAACGTATAATATTATTTTACCGCATTCTAAGGCGTTTCATGTTAACCCACCCACAATTTAACCCCGTAGCCATACAAATCACCGATAGCTTTGGCATTCATTGGTATGGCTTAATGTATTTGATTGGTTTTGTTGCGTTTTTGTTGCTAGGAAAATATCAAATTAAGCACAAACCGTGGTTTGGCTGGAACACACAAATGCTGGATGACGCGCTATTTTATGGCGCATTGGGCGTGATACTGGGTGGCCGCATTGGCTATATGCTGTTTTATCAGTTCCCTGATCTCATTGCGCACCCACTTAATTTATTGAAAATTTGGCAAGGCGGCATGAGTTTCCATGGCGGATTCTTAGGGGTGCTAGTCGCCATGTTTTGCTTCACCAAAAAACACCCGCAGCCATGGCTCAAAATCATGGATTTTGTAGCGCCTTTGGTACCGCTGGGCTTGGGCGCTGGGCGCATGGGCAATTTTATCAATGGTGAGTTGTGGGGGCGACCGACCGGCAGTGATTACGGCATGATTTTTCCACAAGTAGATGCGATTGCCCGCCACCCATCGCAACTCTATGAATTCATGTTGGAAGGCATCGTCATGTTTGCGGTACTATGGTGGTTCTCACGCAAACAAAGGCCTGTCGGCCAAATCTCAGCACTATTCCTAATCATGTACGGCAGCTTCCGCTTTTTAGTGGAATTTACACGTGAGCCAGATGCGCATTTAGGGCTGTTAGGGCTAGGCTTGAGCATGGGGCAATGGTTAAGCTTACCCATGGTGTTGATTGGCATTGCACTCTTTTTGGCAACAAAACGGCCAAGCGTCAAATAAATCACTGTCCATTGTTGAAAAGCTGACGAGATGCTCTAATTCCCAACGCCAGTTTTTCTTCAAACAAAAACAAAGCTACAAAAAATCCATAAAAATCAACAAGCTATAAAGTAAAATTTTGTTGCGCTGATTGGCACACAAGTTGCACATCTCAAATCATCTACAACCTAGTGATGTGTGACGCAAAATGATTAACTGGCTTATGAATACGTTTCAAAAATTAACCGATCACGACGATCAAGTTAACTATATTATTGCGGAATACCATGCAACCACCAAAAAGAGACGCTCAGTGAAAGACGATCCGATTGAGAACGACTTTGAGACTGACAAAAACGCCACTGGTGAATATATGCAAATTGACCGTTTGCACCAAAACAACTAATTAGCTAATCGGTTTGCTTTATTGTGCTCTTTTGATTGATGCCTAACGACCATTGATGACCGCAGCTGACCATGCTTTGTTTTCTGGCCATGTGTGCGTTTGCGCCAAAGTTTAAACGAACTAAGTTTTAACCGATCACGCATGAGCCTGATCACACCATCCTGACTCAAACCAAACTGATATTGAATTGCTTCAAATGGCGTGCGATCTTCCCAAGCCATTTCAATCACACGTGCCACGTCCGCTTCTGTTAGCAACAACGCTTAACACCTTTCCACTTACCATCTTGCCATTGTTTGAAGAATGCTTCTCGACTGAGTGGTGGCGTTTCTACATGATGCTCGGCATGATGCTGCAAATAACGCTCATAGGCGTCATCACCAGAAAGCTGGCGAATAGCAGACCAAAATTGCGTTAGTTTTTTAAACATATCCGTTTGACGTTAAGTGAGTAAATTAGTTTTCACGTAAGCCGTTTCGCTGACAGGCAAGGTAGGTTTACCCTGTATATACCGCTTAGTGACTCTCAGCATATCAATCACCACCACCCACAACACCACCACAAAAAACAAGGTGAGATACGCATCTAAATGCTGATTAAAAATGAGTTGCGGCGCTACTGCGGCTTTATCGGCAGGCAGGATACCGCTCGCCAATTTAGTGCTTAAATCGTTGGCGGCGGCAAAGAACCCTACCCGCACATCCTCAGAAAACACCTTCTGGTATGACGCCGCCGTGGTGATCGCCACCAGCCATGTCAGCGGCAATGCAGTAATCCATGCGTATTTTAATTTACCGGATTTCACCAAAATGCCAGTCGCCACACTCAATGCAATGGCTGCCAACATTTGATTGGCAATGCCAAACAGTGGCCACAGAATATTCACGCCGCCGTTGGGATCAATCACGCCTATATATAAAAAGTAACCCCAGCCTGCCACCACAATACTGCTGGTGAGAATCACTGAAGGGGTGTAAGACGTCTCACCTAACTTCTTATTAAAGTTGCCCAGCATATCTTGTAGCATAAAGCGCCCCACGCGCGTTCCGGCATCCAGTGTGGTCAAAATAAATATTGCTTCAAACATAATGGCAAAGTGGTACCACAGTGCAAGTAAATGCTTACCGAATGCACTCCCAAAAATACTGGCCATGCCCACTGCCAAGCTTGGCGCACCACCGGTACGAGCAAACAAGGTGCTTTCTCCCATGTCTTTCGCCAGCTGTTCCATTTGCTCTACCGTCACGGCAAATCCCCAGCTGTTGATTTTGGCCACAGCATCAATGGCTTCTTTGCCCACCACACCAGCCGGACTGTTGATGGCAAAAAATACACCGGGCTCTAATACCGTGGCGGCAATCATCGCCATAATCGCCACAAAACTTTCTAGCAACATACCGCCATAGCCAATCATGCGAATATCACGCTCATTGCTTAGCAGTTTGGGTGTGGTACCGGAGGCAATCAACGCATGAAAGCCTGAAATGGCACCGCAGGCAATGGTAATAAATACAAATGGGAATAACTTACCGCCAAAAATCGGCCCAGTGCCATCGGTAAACTGGGTGATGGCAGGCATATGAATGTCGGGCCTCAAAATCACAATGGCCACCGCCAACAGTAGCACCGTACCCAACTTCATAAAGGTAGAGAGATAATCACGCGGGGCTAACAACAACCACACCGGCAATACCGCGGCAGCAAAGCCGTACACAATAATGGCGTAGGCCAATGGCAAGCCATCATGATCAAACCACACCCGCAACGTCTCATGATGATCGACCCAGCCACCTGCGAGTACAGAAAACAACAGCAGCGCGACACCAATAGCGGATGCCTCAAGCACGCGTCCCGGACGGATATGACGCATATACACACCCACCAGCATGGCAATGGGGATAGTTGCCGCCACGGTAGACGTTGCCCACGGGCTATGTTTCATGGCATTGACCACCACCAAGCCCAACACGGCAATCAAAATGATCATGATCATCAATGTGCCTACCAGCGCGGCAGAGCCTCCTACTACGCCAATCTCATCACGTGCCATTTGGCCTAAGCTACGACCATTGCGACGCATGGAGAGAAACAAGGTCACCATATCCTGCACTGCACCACCCAATACCGCACCCACCAAAATCCACAACGTGCCGGGTAAATAACCAAACTGTGCTGCCAGGGTTGGGCCGACCAGCGGGCCAGGACCAGCAATGGCGGCGAAGTGATGACCGAACACAATCCACTTATTCGTAGGAATAAAGTCACGCCCATTATCTAAACGTTCTGCAGGTGTAGCGCGCGTTTCATCAATCACCAATACTTTGGCGGCAATCCATGCGGCATAAAAACGATAAGCAATGGCATAGATACACAAAGCAGCGGTTATCAACCACAACGCATTAATGGTTTCACCACGATATGTAGCAATGGTACTCATGGCATAAGCACCCAACACTGCCACCAACCCCCACATGATTTTTTTATTGATCGACATGATGCACTTTTAATGATGTATGAATAAGCATCACAGTATAAATCACGACATACCAAAGATGAACACTGCTGATATAACGCAAACATCACATGCTGTGTTTCGCTGGCTGACAACTATACCTTTGCTTGCGTTAAGTGACTGCTTGAACATTCAAACTCAGGAAATTGCAGGTTTGCATATGATAGATTTGGTGCACACGCACCGCGATTGTGCAGGAATGAATTTCATAAAACTGAATAACGCCCCTTAACATTATTAAACAAGTCATTTAAAATCAAACAGTTAAAAATACTTAATTTATTGGCACAACCTTTGCTAAAGCTCAACCATGTTAAAGGTATTGATTGTGGACAATGATTTATCGCGTAGCAAACCATTGAAGCAATCATTGATAGAAAATGGGTTTGATGTGATTGCACATGTGGAGGATGGAGTAAACCTACATGATGTGTGTTGTGAAATGTCACCCGATATTGTCATTATCGATACCGAGTCGCCCAACCGAGATACACTAGAAAACATCTGTGTGTTGTCGCAACATAACCCCAGACCGGTGGTCATGTTTACGCATGATGGTGACAAACAAAAGATTAAAGCCGCAACGCAAGCAGGTGTATGTGCTTACGTAGTAGGAACGATTCCGAGTGAAAGGTTAACGCCAGTGATTGATGCAGCAGTTGCCAGGTTTGAAGAAACAAAGCAGCTTAAAGAAGAGTTGAGTGTCGCCAATTTGAAGCTTGAAGAGCGCAAATTGGTAGAGCGGGCAAAAGGCATTTTGATGCGTCAACGTAATTTGGATGAAGAAGATGCTTACGCGATGTTGCGTGAGATGGCGATGAAACGAAATATGAAGCTGGCGGATTTATCTAACCAGTTGATTGAAGCAGCAAAAATGTTGATTGTGTAGTCAGTACACACTAACAGTTAGTATTAGAGACAACCCATAGCAGCCTCCAACGGCGGAACGTTGCTAGTTAAAACAGAGTACCAAAGTCGGTAGTTCTGTTGCAGTAAATTAAAGACAAAGGCGTCTTACCAGCAAGATTTATCTTGCCCGGTAGACGCCTTTTTTATTGTTTATTTTTTATGTGAATGAAGGAGTTTTAATGCGTAATTCAGAGTTGGATAACACACCGTTGAGTGACCCCTTGCCAACCAATACGGCTGAATCCGGCATCAATGCTAGCCGCCGTAACTTTTTTAAACATGCTGTAGCAGGGACACTAGGAGCGGCCGCGATGATGAATATTGTTCCACCTTCAGTCAGCACCAATGCATGGGCAGCAGGTAGCGATGAGCCAGAATTAAAAGAAGTCAAAATCGGTTTTATTCCACTGACAGATTGCGCACCGATTGTGGTTGCTGCTGAAATGGGCTTTGATAAAAAATACGGCATCAAAATTCTGCCTTCCAAAGAAGCGTCATGGGCAGGTATTCGCGACAAAGTAGTCAACGGCGAATTACATGCAGCACACGTACTGTACGGTTTGATGTACGGCGTACAAATGGGCATTGGCGGCAAGCAAAAAGACGTGAATGTGCTGATGACATTGAACAATAACGGTCAAGGCATCACCTTGGCCAGCCAACTAAAAGACAAAGGCGTGACCAGTGGTGCAACACTGAAACGTTTGATCGACAACGAAAACCGTGACTTTACCTTTGCGCAAACTTTCCCTACCGGCACCCATGCCATGTGGTTGTACTACTGGTTAGCCTCGTACGGCATTAACCCAATGAAAGATGTGAAAACCATTGTCGTGCCTCCACCGCAAATGGTGGCCAACATGCGTATCGGCAATATGGATGGCTACTGTGTGGGCGAGCCTTGGAACGCACGTGCAATTTACGACAAAGTCGGCTTTACCGTTGCTACCACACAAGATATCTGGGTGGACCATCCTGAGAAAGTATTAGGCTGTACTGCTGAGTTTGTTGAGCAAAACCCAAAAACTGCGTTGGCCATGACCAAAGCGATTTTGGAAGCTTGCCGCTACATTGATGCCACCGCTAACCGTGCTGCAGTCGCCAAACTCATTTCCGGCAAAGCCTATGTGAACGCACCGGAAGAAGTGATTGCCGGCCGCTTTGTTGGCCACTACGACAACGGCATTGGCAAAAAATGGGAAGACCCGAATTACATGAAGTTCTTTAACGACGGCAAAGTGACGTTCCCGTACTTATCAGACGGTATGTGGTTCCTCACCCAACATAAACGTTGGGGTTTGCTCAAGTCAGATCCAGATTATTTAGCCGTGGCCAAAAAAGTGAACCGCATTGATATCTACACCGAAGCTGCAAAATCACTTGGTGTAAGCGTACCAAGCAGCCCAATGCGTGCTAGCAAATTAATGGACGGCGTAGTGTGGGACGGCACCAATCCTGCTGCCTACGCTAACGGATTCAAAGTCAAAGTGTAATCAACCCTACTGGAGACATTCCTATGAGCACATTGACTATCAAGAATATCGCCCCCCTTAAAGGAGGTGCGCATACCTCCGGCGATACCCCTATACCCTTAGCAGAAAGCAAGGATAACACCATGGATGTACAAGCTTCCGACAAGGTGGCCATGCCAGCCGCAAATGCTGACAACATGCTGCAAACACCCGCGGTAGTTGCACCCCGCAGTGACAGCAAGTTGGTTAAATTAGCGCGCCAGTTTTTTGCCTGGGCCATTCCACCCATGATTGGCTTATCACTGATGATTGTCGTATGGACACTTATCTCCCACCAATCGCAAGGCGTACCTGGTCCTATTTCTACCTTTAAAGCGGCGACCATCTTGTTCAGCGATCCGTTCTACATCAACAACCCGAATGACGTGGGCATTGGTTGGAACATCCTGAATTCACTGCAGCGTGTAGCGACCGGCTTTGGATTGGCTGCGTTAGTGGGCATTCCGATGGGCTTTATTATTGGCCGTTATGAGTTTATGTCACGCATGACTGCGCCAATTATCAGTCTACTTAAACCGGTGTCACCTTTAGCCTGGCTGCCGATTGGTTTGCTGGTATTCAAAGCCGCCAACCCAGCAGCGATTTGGGTGATTTTCATCTCCGCTATTTGGCCGATGATTATCAACACCGCTGTGGGCGTGAGCAAAGTGCCGCAAGATTATATGAATGTGGCCAAAGTGCTGAATTTATCTGAGTGGAAAGTCGTGACCAAAATCTTGTTCCCGTACGTACTGCCTTACATGATGACTGGTGTGCGCTTATCTATCGGCGTGGCATGGCTGGTGATTGTGGCAGCAGAAATGCTGACCGGTGGCGTGGGCATTGGCTTCTGGGTGTGGGATGAATGGAACAACCTGAATGTGGAACACATCATCATCGCTATTGTGATTGTCGGCGTGGTGGGCTTATTGCTCGAGCAAGGCCTGACATTGCTAGCTAAACGTTTTAGTTACGAATAACGCACGGACTTTAGGGAGAACAATATGGAAACACTATTACAAGAGAGACCGGTGCAAGAAAGACCATTGCAAGAGCGTTATGTGCAACTAGAGAATATAGACATGACCTTTGTCACCAAAAAAGGCACGTTTGATGCACTCAAAGGCATTAACCTCAATATCAAAGAAGGCGAATTTGTCTCGATTATCGGCCACTCCGGCTGTGGTAAATCCACGGTATTGAATTTGATCGCCGGCTTGCTTACCCCAACGGCTGGGCATTTATTTTGTGCCGGGCGAGAAATTGCCAAACCGGGGCCTGAGCGTGCTGTGGTATTTCAAAATCACTCGTTACTGCCTTGGCTGACTTGCTTTGAGAATGTCTATTTAGCGGTGGACCGCGTATTTGGGAATACTGAAAGCAAAGCACAATTGCAAGCACGCACCAAAGCTGCATTGGAGCTGGTAGGCCTCACCCATGCAACGGAAAAACGTCCTAACGAAATTTCCGGCGGCATGAAACAACGCGTAGGCATTGCCAGAGCATTGGCGATGGAACCCAAAGTGTTATTACTTGATGAGCCGTTTGGTGCATTAGATGCGTTGACACGTGCTGGCTTGCAGGACGAGCTGATGAAAATCATGGCGAAATCCGGCTGTACCGCAGTCATGGTCACACACGATGTGGATGAAGCTGTGTTGCTCTCCGACAAAATCGTCATGATGACGAATGGCCCGGCTGCGACGATAGGTGAAATATTAACGGTAGATTTAGAACGCCCAAGAAAGCGTTTGGATTTAGCTGAAGATCCGCACTACAACCATTTACGCAGCGAAGTCCTGAAGTTTTTATACGAGCGCCACGCGAAAAAAGCAGCATAAACATAAAAAAAGGATCTGCGGCTAAATGGGAGTTTAGCCACAGACCCACGTACCTAAGTACGTATCACCCCATCTTGTGAAAAGGAGTAACAGAATGAAAAGTAATACCAAGTCTAAGCTGAGTCAAGTTTCATTTGCAGTGTTGTTGTGTTTTTCTGCAGTATCAGGCTACGCAATCGCAGAGGAAGAGCCCTTGCCAGAATATACCTTCATGGATGCGATTAAAACCGGTAAAAATATGACTAGTTTTAGACTACGCTATGAACACGTAGAGCAAGATGGTTTGCAACCTGCTAACTATAGCAACGCGGCTAACACACTCAATCCAACCAGAAACAACGATTTGAAAGATGCTGATGGTATTACATTACGTAGCTTGGTAGGTTGGCAAACGGCTCCATACAAGAACTTTAGTTTTGCAGTGCAGTTTATTAACGTTTCCAAATTAGATGATAGCTTTAATGATGGCACGAACGGTTTCCGTATCAATGGTGCCTCTAATCAAAACAGTAAAATCCAATACGCCAAAATCGTAGACCCTGATTTTACGGACATCAACCAAGCCTACATCGACTGGACTGGCGTGAAGAACACGCGCGTCCGTTTAGGCCGCCAAGCCGTCAATTTAGATAACGTACGGTTTATTGGCGATATTGCTTTCCGCCAAGTGATGCAAGTATTTGATGGTGTATCCGTGTTGAACAAGAGCCTTCCAGAAACTGAGATTTTTGCAGCTCATTTCGAGGAAGTCACTCAAATTACTAGCGTGCAACGTGGCGGTGATTTAGATATTTTAAATATACGCTACCGTATATCCCCTACTGAGTTCTTAGTCGGTTACGGCTATTTATCAAATGTGAACGATTTAGGGTTTGGCAATGCATGGTTTGGTGCAGGTACTTTGAATAATAGCGGCCGTCCTAATTTAACTGCTGATCAATCCAATAAAACCTTTGGGTTACGTTTAGACGGTACACACCCATTCAACCCTAATTTCAGAGCGCACTACACGGCCGAATATGCCAAACAAAGTGACTATGCGGATGGCGACAGTCGTATTGATGCACACTACTACAAACTGGGTGGCGGCTTGGGTTGGGATAACTTCAATATGCGTATCGACCAAGAGTTGTTATCTAGTAACGATAACAAATATGCTTTCCAAACACCTTATGGTACCAACCACTTATTCCAAGGTTGGGTAGATAAGTTTTTAGTGACGCCAAGATCAGGCATCAAAGATACTTTTGTGACTGCCACTTATCGTTATGACGATTTCTTATTTTTTGCCGACTATCATTTAATCGACTCGGATGAAGATTTCAATACCGTAGGTAACGGCGCAAGCACTAACGGTAACCGCTATGGTAAAGAATGGAACGCTGCCGTAACTTATAACGTTAATAAAAATATCATGACTAAACTGGAGTACGGCAAATTCACGGAAAGTGATCATTATCAACCGACAGCCACTACCTCTCAAGCGAATCGTTTTAGAGATACAGAAAAACTATGGCTCACTGCCATGTACACATTTTAACTAACATCACTACCCACAAAAAGTGGGTAGCGAGATAGGTTTTTGCGCATGCACCAAGATAAATCACATCTTGGTGCATATGCACTATTAATGGTCATCACTACGTTAAATGACGTATAGACGATATGTAATGCATTGATTCCGCTATGGTTATATACATGGCTCGTAAATTGCTTAAACGCGATAGATTAAACAAGGTAGGTGTACTATGAAAAAAATGAATTTAGTGGTGGTCGGGAACGGGATGGCAGGGATGCGCGTGGTAGAGGAGCTGCTCAAAATAGCGCCGGATATCTATCACATTACAGTGTTTGGCGATGAACCTTATCCCAATTACAACCGCATTATGCTGTCGCCGGTGCTTGCAAACGAGCAAACGATTGATGACATCATTTTAAATACACGCGAATGGTACGCAGAAAACAATATCACGCTCTACACTAACGCACGCATCAACAAGATTGATCGTAAAAATCGCGTGGTGTATGCGGAAGATGGCACCAGTGCAGAATACGACCGTTTGTTGTTGGCCACAGGTTCCAAGCCGTTTATGTTGCCAATTCCCGGTGCCGATTTACAAGGCGTGCTGGGGTATCGCGACATTAAAGATACTAACGACATGATTGAAACTGCTAAACAATATAAACATGCAGTGGTAATTGGTGGCGGCTTGCTTGGTTTAGAAGCGGCCAATGGGTTGAAAATCCAGGGCATGGATGTCACTGTCGTCCATAAAAACGAGTGGTTACTTGAACGCCAGCTAGACAAAACTGCAGGCGTGATGCTGCAAAAATCACTAGAGTCTAAAGGCCTGCACTTTTTACTGAAAAAAGATACCGAATCACTGATTGGTAAAGATGGCCGCGTGACGGCAGTCAAATTTAAAGACGGCCAAGAAGTCCCTGCCGATTTAGTCGTCATGGCCGTAGGCATTCGCCCGAATTATGCATTGGCTGAATCGGCTGGCATCCATTGTAACCGTGGCATTGTAGTCAACGACACCATGCAAACTTACGACCCGCGCGTGTATGCAGTGGGCGAATGCGTTTCACATCGCGGCACCTCTTACGGGTTGGTCGCACCGTTATTTGAAATGGCTAAGGTGTGCGCCACACACTTGGCCAACTTTGGTATTGGGTTATACAAAGGCTCCGTGACTTCAACAAAATTAAAAGTCACAGGCATTGATTTGTTTTCTGCCGGAGATTTCTCTGGCGGTGAAGATACCGAAGAAATTGTGTTGCACGATGCAGTAGGCGGGGTGTACAAAAAACTCGTGATTAAAGATGACAAAATCATCGGCAGCGTGCTCTATGGCGATACGACGGATGGGGCTTGGTATTTCCAGATGTTGCGTGATAGCAAACCGATTCATGAGATACGTGATCACCTCATGTTCGGGCAAGATAGTCTGGGCAATACCGGGCACCAAGGTCAAGACAAAGCAGCCGCTATGACAGATGAAATGGAAGTCTGTGGCTGTAATGGTGTATGCAAAGGCACGATCGTCAAAGCCATTCAAGAAAAAGGCTTGTTCACCATTGACGACGTTAAAAAACAAACCAAAGCGGGTTCAAGCTGTGGCTCTTGCACAGGCTTGGTCGAGCAAATTTTAGCCTCTACTTTAGGGGGTGGTTATGCACCGCCTTCTAGCAGCAAATCGATTTGCGGTTGTACCGATAAGAGCCACGAGGTCGTCCGTGAAGAAATTCGCAAAAACAAATACCTGAATATTCCAGATGCGATGAAAGGCATGAGCTGGGGCACACCTAACGGTTGTGCAACTTGCCGCCCTGCATTGAATTACTACCTAATTTCCAGTTGGCCACATGAAGCCAAAGATGATCCGCAGTCACGCTTTATTAACGAACGCGTGCACGCAAATATCCAGAAAGATGGTACCTACTCTGTGATTCCACGGATGTATGGTGGCGTTACATCCTCTGATCAATTGCGCAAAATTGCCGATGTGGCCGACAAATACAATGTGCCAATGGTGAAAGTCACTGGCGGTCAGCGTATTGACTTGCTCGGTGTGAAAAAAGAAGACCTCACCAGCATGTGGGCAGATTTAGATATGCCTTCTGGCTACGCTTACGGCAAATCGATCCGTACTGTTAAAACCTGTGTGGGCTCTGAGTTTTGCCGTTTTGGTACACAAAACTCTACACAGCTAGGCATTGATATTGAAAAAGCGTTTGACCACATGTGGGCACCGCATAAAGTGAAGTTTGCGGTATCTGGCTGCCCACGTAACTGCGCGGAATCTGGCATTAAGGATGTCGGCATCATTGGCGTCGATTCTGGCTGGGAAATCTATGTCGGTGGTAACGGCGGTATCAAAACCGAAGTCGCCCAGTTCCTCTGCAAAGTGAAAACGGCAGAAGAAGTGATTGAGTACTCTGGTGCGTTTATCCAAATTTACCGCGAAGAAGCGCGTTACCTTGACCGTACCGTGCACTGGATTGAACGTGTAGGTCTGGATTACGTGAAGAAACGTATTCTAGAAGATGCCGAAGGCCGTACCGCCGCTTATGAGCGCTTGCTGTACGCCTTACAAGGTTCTGTAGACCCTTGGGCAGATCGCGTGAAAAAACGCGCCGAGCACAAAGAGTTCGACACTATTACAGTGTAGTGCCGCACGGCGTAATACCACATAGTGTAATACCGCTTCTTTTTCAATCAAGTGCCCGTGAGACTAACCGTTTCACGCTCAACAATATACAGGTGAAGCAAAATGCTTCACCAAGGAGATGATCATGCAAAAAAGTTTTTGGGAAGTCGGCCACAAGCCCACTCTATTTTCTGCCTTTTTCTACTTTGATTTAAGCTTTATGGTGTGGGTCATGTTAGGCCCACTCGCCGTGCAAATCGCGGCAGACCTGAATCTAACGCCAGCACAAAAAGGGTTAATGGTCGCCACACCAGTGCTGACAGGCGCTTTGCTGCGTATTTTTATGGGCGTGTTGGTTGATCAAATCAAGCCTAAAAAAGCGGGTTTAGTGGGCCAGTTTATTGTGATTGCCGCACTGCTGGTGGCTTGGCTACATGGTGTGCATACTTATCAACATACCTTGTTATTAGGCATGTTCTTGGGCTTTGCCGGCGCAGCGTTTGCCGTGGCACTGCCATTGGCCTCACGCTGGTATCCGCCAGAGCATCAAGGCACGGCATTAGGCATTGCGGGTGCAGGCATTGCGGGTGCAGGCAACTCTGGTACAGCGTTAGCCGCGTTATTTGCGCCAGGCTTAGCGATTGCATTCGGCTGGAACAACGTGTTTGGTTTAGCGCTCATCCCACTCAGCATTGCCTTGTTGGTGTATGTGATTTTTGCCAAAGACGCACCGGACGCACCCGCAGCCAAATCTTTAGGGCAATATCTTGCTGTATTAAAAGACAAAGACGCTTGGTGGTTCATGTTCTTTTATAGCGTGACCTTTGGCGGCTTTGTTGGCTTGGCTTCTTCATTGACTATTTATTTCAATGACCAATATGGTCTACCGCCAGTCCATGCTGGTTACTTTACGGCCGCATGCGTGTTTGCTGGTTCATTGGTACGCCCATTTGGTGGCTTATTGGCAGACCGTATCGGCGGCATTCGTTCACTCACCATCATGTACATCTTGGCGGCCTTGTTCTTATTTATCTTAAGTTTTGGTATTCCAACTCAAGCCTTAGGCTTAACGGTTGTGATTCTGGCTATGGCAGCACTCGGCATGGGCAACGGTGCAGTGTTCCAATTGGTGCCGCAACGCTTCCGCAGAGAGATTGGCGTCATGACTGGGTTGGTTGGTATGGCGGGCGGCATCGGTGGTTTCTATCTTGCTTCCAGCTTGGGCTACTCTAAACAAGTGACTGGCAGCTATCAAATTGGCTTATTGATATTTGCCGGATTGGCCATCTTAGCCATGGTGGGATTAATGGGTGTGAAAACACGCTGGAGAACTACCTGGGGTGCTGCAACGGCTACCACCGCTAAGGTATAGTGGCTGTTTTAATCGTTAAGTATTGTCATGTCACTGAAATTTAGCGTTGGCGAAAGCAGCCTAGTAGGGCCACGCACACGTAATGAAGATTACGCGGGTGTGGTCACGCCAAACCACGCGGTGCTCGCCACCAAAGGCGCGCTCATTGCGGTGGCTGATGGTGTCAGTGGCAACGCGGGCGGGCGCGAAGCCGCTGAAATGACAGTGCGTACAGTCTCTGCCGATTACTATGCAACGCCTGATACTTGGCAAATCCATATCTCGTTAGAAAAAGTGTTGAGTGCCGCCAACCGTTGGGTGCTGGCACAGGCCGCAGCTAATCGCGATATGTCTGGCATGGCGACAACATTATCGCTACTTGTATTGAAAGGGCAGCGTTATATTCTGGCGCATGTGGGGGATACACGTATTTATCGCCTTCGCAACAAAACGCTCACACAACTCACGACCGATCATGTATGGGACAGACCCGACATGCGCCACGTGCTCAAGCGCGCTGTAGGGTTAGATAGCACGCTTAATGTAGACTTTTCCGAAGGCCTATTAGAAGTAGGCGACACCTTTGCCATGATGAGTGATGGCGTATGGGAGCCTTTAGGTGAGAAAGCGATCCATCATGCGATGATGCTGTACGACAGCCCGCAAATGATCAGTGACCACCTCACCAAAACGGCGCTGGAAAAAGGTGGGCAAGACAATGCAACGGCAATCATTGTGCGCATCGATGAGATTGGCACCGATAACCTGAATGACTTACTCTCGGATGCACAGAACTTAGCCGTGCCACCCAAACTAAAAGTGGGCGATACACTGGATGGCTTTGAAGTGCAGGATATCTTGCATGACTCACGCGCTACCGTACTGTACAAAGTCAGAAACCAGAGCAAGCAATTGTTTGTATTAAAAACACTGCAGCCTATCATGGCCAATGATAAAGACAGTTGCCAAGCGCTATTGAATGAAGAATGGCTGGCTAAACGCGTGGTATCGCAATGCGTGCCACAAGTGCTGCCGTTAACGGCTGAACAACGTAAGCATTTGTATTATGTGATGACCTGGCACGAAGGTGCGACCTTGCAGCAGCGCATTGAACATGGACATCACTTTACGGTCAATGGCGTAGCCAAGACCGCTGAAGACCTGATGCGAGGCATCAGCATGTTGCACCGCTTAAACATTATTCATCGCGACATCAAACCAGCCAATATTCATATTGGGTCAGACCAGCGTTTGCGCATTTTAGATTTAGGGGTAGCACTCAATACCACCATCGGCACACCGGAAACCATGAGTAACCCGGGCACACCCAGCTTTATGGCACCGGAATTGTTTGAAGGTAATTCTGCAGACATCACTACCGATATTTATGCGGCAGGCGTCACGCTGTATTACTTGCTGACCAGAAAATATCCTTATGGCGAGATCGAGCCTTTTCAAGCGCCACGTTTTGGCGAGCCGATTCGCCCCACACGCTACCGTCCGGATATTCCGGCATGGCTAGAAAATATTATTCTTAAAGCCGTTGCACGAGATAGCGATAAACGCTTTGAAACAGCAGACGAGATGTTACATGCGCTGGAATACGGCGAGCTCAAACCCATTGCATTGCAACGCACACCACTGATTGCAAGAGCCCGATTACTCAAATGGCAGTGGCTGGCGATTTTCTCTCTGATTCTTAATTTTTTATTTATTTATTTACTAATAGTCTCCTAACCGTTGACTGCATTTCATATCATTTTGGAGTTTTTATGAGCTGGACAAAAGTTTGCCCCTTAACCGAAATCCCTAAACTGGGTTCACGCTTGGTGCGTACTGAAAAAACAGATATTGGTATTTTCCGCACCGAAGATGACCGTGTATTTGCGCTGAACAATACCTGTCCACACAAAGGCGGCCCACTCTCGCAAGGAATTGTCTATGGTGACAAAGTAGCCTGCCCGCTACATAGCTGGAAAATCAGCTTGGTAGACGGCAAAGCGGAAGAGCCAGATGTTGGTCAAACCGCTTGCTATGCAGTCAAAGTAGAAGATGGTATGGTGTATTTAGAAGTTTGAAGTTAGTAATTTAAAGACGGACAAAGTAGCAAATGGCAAATCAAGTGCAATCCCCTATTAATCCTGCGGTCAAAGAGACCAAGGCTACCTGTTGCTATTGTGGCGTGGGTTGTGGCGTGATTATTAAAACAGAGCATCAACGTATTATTGATGTGAAAGGTGACCCCGACCACCCTGCCAATTTCGGACGCCTATGCACCAAGGGTTCAACCCTACACCTCACGGCCAAATTGGATGCACGCGGTCTATATCCGGAATTGCGTACCGAGCGCGGTGCCGAGCGTCAGCGTAGTACTTGGGATGCGTCTCTGGATTATGTGGTGGATAAATTCGCCGACACCATTGCACAACATGGTCCGGACTCCGTGGCCTTTTATATTTCGGGCCAATTGCTGACCGAAGACTACTATGTGTTCAACAAGCTGGCTAAAGGCTTGATTGGCACCAATAACGTCGACACCAATTCACGCCTATGCATGAGCTCCGCTGTGACTGGTTACAAAGCCACATTGGGTGCAGACTCCCCACCCGCCTGTTATGAAGATATCGACCATACCGGGTGTTTGTTTATTGCAGGGTCGAATACCGCTTTTGCACATCCGATTATTTTCCGCCGCATCGAAGATGCCAAAGCTAAAAATCCTGACATGAAAGTGGTGGTGGTCGATCCGCGTCGCACCGATACGGCACAGTTTGCTGATTTACATTTGGCCATTTTACCGGGCACCGATGTTGCACTATTCAATGGTCTATTACACGTGATGCTCTGGGAAGGGCTGTTGGATATGCAGTATATCCGCAACCACACCGAAGGTTTTGACGCTTTAAAAGAAACCGTACGCGAATACACCCCTAAAATGGTGGCTGATATTTGCGGCATCAGTGAGCAAGATATTATTCAAGCGGCTAAATGGTTTGGTGCTGGCCCTACGCTCTCCATGTATTGCATGGGGCTCAATCAATCGGTGCACGGCACGGATAAAAATGCGGCACTCATCAACCTACACTTGGCCACTGGCCAAATTGGCAAACCGGGCGCTGGCCCATTCTCGCTCACCGGACAACCCAATGCCATGGGTGGCCGTGAAGTCGGCGGCATGGCCAACTTGCTTTCTGGTCACCGTGACTTAGCCAATGCCGAGCACCGCGCAGAAGTGGCGAAACTATGGGACATTGATGATGTGCCCGCCCAGCCCGGAAAAACTGCGGTTGAAATGTTTGATGCCATTAAAAAAGGTGAAATCAAAGCGGTATGGATTGCCTGCACCAATCCAGCACACTCGATGCCGGACCTGAATAATGTACTAGAAGCGCTGAATACTGCCGAACTCGTCGTGCTGCAAGATGCCTTTAACAACACCGACAGCAACCAATACGCCGATGTGTTCTTTCCAGCCACGACATGGGGTGAAAAAGAAGGCACCGTGACCAACTCGGAACGCAGAATCACACGCTTGCAAAGTGCATCGCCCAAGCCGGGTGAAGCGCGCCACGATTGGGAAATTGCGGTAGACTTTGCACAACGTTTAGAGAAAAAACTCGCATCTAAATCCATTACGGGTAAATCGTTATTTGATTACCCCACCACGGAAAGCGTGTTCAACGAGCACCGTGAAACAACACGCGGACGCGATTTAGACATTACCGGACTCAGCTACCAGTTGCTGGAACAACAAGGTCCGCAACAATGGCCATTTAAAGAAGGTGCAACGACAGGTGAGGCACGCCTGTATACCGATGGCGTGTTCCAAAAACCTAACGGCAAAGCGCAGTTCCACAACGCGGTATATAAAGGTACTGCCGATAAAACCGATGCACGCCATCCGCTACACCTGTTGACAGGTCGCCTACGTGACCAGTGGCATGGCATGAGCCGCACTGGCACCATTGCGCAGCTTTATAACCATGTGGAAGAGCCGGTCGTTTCCATGAATCAGGATGACATGACGCGCCGGCAGCTCAAGTCCGGCGACATTGTGAAACTGAGCAATAAACGCGGCAGCCTGAATATTCGTGTGCAGCAATCCGAAGAAGTCAAACCGGCGGAAACCTTTATCCCTATGCACTGGGGAAGCCAAACGATGAGTGGCTTGGGTGTCAATGCCTTGATGCCGCCAGCATTTGATAAGACCTCCAAGCAACCAGAGTTAAAGCACACGGCCATTAAGATTGAAAAGCTGGATCTGCCTTGGCAAATGACGGTCATGCGCACTTGCAGTAATCTAAGTTTGGTTGAAAACATTCGCCCCCTACTTAAAGAGTTTGATTACGCCACCTGCGGATTGTATGGTCGTGACCACGGCATGGTCGTATTGCGTGCATCGCATCATACTGCGCCTGATGCCGCGATTATTCAACGTTTGGACCAAATGCTTGGCATGGTGGAAGACGCACCCATGCTAAATTATGACGATGCCAAACGCGGTATCCATAAACGCATCTTGGTAGAATCAGGCCAAGTGACTGGCGTGAAACTGATTGGTGAAACATTGGCAGCAGACTGGCTGAAACAAGTGATGCAACAAGGCCAATTTACCGATGAACTCAGACGTTGGGCACTTGCGCCATTAAGTGCGCCACCTAGCGGTCAAAAAAGCCGTGGCAAAATTGTGTGTAACTGCTTTGATGTGTCAGAGAATGAAATTATCGACACCTGTGAAGCTGGGGCAGACTTGCAAACGCTACAAGCCAAGTTGCAATGCGGCACCAACTGTGGCTCTTGTGTGCCAGAACTCAAACGTTTAGTGAAAGCACATAGCACACTTAAGGTAGGTTAAACCTCAATCAAGGTCGGCGTACCAACCCGGCCTTTTTCTTTCGCGATTTTTGTGATGTACTTGGCAAAATCGGGGTCTTCACCTTGCAACAGCCTTGGCAACCACTCCCGAAAATCATCGCGCTCGCACCACTCGCGCATATAGTCATCCCATGAATACCAACGCCGCAATTGCTTGCCCGCCATATTGGGCTCGTAAGCAAGTAAATAGGCACGTTCAAATAATGAAATCAAAATTTCAAACATCACGTACATACGCTCCAGTTGCTCTTCTGTTAGCTGCTCAATACTGGATTGTGAGCGCAATTTAAGGTCTGGATTCGCCATCACCAGCTTAAGAAAATCGGTATAGGCATCCGACAATAACTGATACACCTCTTCTTCTTCGTTCTCACGTTCTTTACGCTGCTCTAGCATAAATGAGAGGATTGCCAACGGCAAACCAAACACCGTCACAATGTAACTTAACAATTCCCAAGTTTGCAAAGACATCTCAGGCTCCTCGCTCTTAAAGTAAACCGCGCTCTACAAACGAACAGGTACTATTGCCCGCCACAATAAAATGATCCAACACCCGCACATCCACCAAGGCCAATGCTTGCTTTAATGCCTGTGTCAGGCTTTCATCCGCCTGGCTAGGCTCAGCAATGCCAGAAGGATGATTATGTGCAAAAATAACAGAAGCGGCATTGTGATGCAGCGCGCGCTTCACCACTTCACGCGGATAGACGCTGGTTTGCGTCAACGTGCCCTCAAACAACACTTCCTGCGCCAATACCCGATTTTGCGCATCCAGCAACAGCAGCATAAACACTTCTCGCGGTAATATCCCTAGCTTGAGCATCAAATAATCACGTACTTGCTTAGGCGAGGACAACACATCGCGTACCTGCATTTGCTCTGCCAATGCCCGCTGACTCATCTCAAAAATTGCTTGTAACTGGCAATACTTGCTTTCACCCATGCCATGCACTTGGTTGATTTGCACTAGCGACGCCGAAAAAATGCCATTTAAACTGCCAAACTGTTGCAAAAGATCACGCGCTAAGTCTACTGCGCTTTTACCTGTTACCCCTACGCGCAAAAAGATGGCAAGCAACTCCGCATCTGACAATGCCGCTGCTCCCTGCTGCATCAGCTTTTCTCTTGGGCGCTCCCCTTCAGGCCAATCTGTAATCGCCATGCTGTGCTTTCTTTTCTTTCTTATATTGAAATGACCATCTGATGATTATCGCACCCAGCCAATTTCTCTTGCAGTTTTGCGTCCAATCAAAGTTAACCGCAAGCTCTTAGGTACCTCTGCAGTACTTTCGGTCAGTGGCACTCTGCCACCCATCAGCTCTGCATAATCTTGTGGCAATCTGGGCTGTTTCTCTGGCTCGGCGTAACCGTCGGGGAAACTAGGCAATCCGTTCGCTAAGTCATACTTGTCAGTTGCTTTGACCGTATGTAGCAGTTCATGCGCCAGAATCACCAAATTCTTTTTGGCATACGCTGCATCGGCAAACAAGTTCACACGCCCTATTCTGCCTTTATTTAAAGCCGTTGAATGCGTAAGGCGAGGGCTAGTTAAAGGATCATGGTATAGCAAATACAGCCGGATATCCGGCTTAACCGACATGCTAGGTGAGTTTTTCCAGGCAAAATATCTAAACTGTAAACTCCATAGCACGACTTTCAATACGCCACTTTCCACTGGGGGTGCTGGAGGAATTTGATTGATTTTATCCCCGAGTCGAATCTCAAATGGGCGACGCAAGCCTAACTGATAACGTTGTGCTTCTTCTGCAAAATACTCTGCCACCGGCTCAAAATCTTGGGGGGTGAGTGTGTTAATGTAAGTGCTTACTACCGCGCTATTATCTGCATTGATAGGATATACCGCTACATAGAAATTTTTATTCCAATCCAAATCCGCATCTTCTTGTAACGTCTGCTGAATCACCGTTGCAAGAATCAACAGCAGAATGATAATGCGTATTTTTTTCCACATAAGGCACCTGTTTTTTCTATTATCTTAACAGCAATCTATGCCGCTTTCATGCCGTACGCGCAATCATCGCAATTGCACCTTGTTTCAGATAGAATTCGCGCATGGCATCTCAATCTTCAAAACGCGCGATTGTACTGGGTATCACAGGCGGTATTGCAGCTTATAAAGCGGCCGAACTGGTGCGCCTACTGATTCAACAGAGTTACAGTGTACAAGTTGTGATGACTGAAGCCGCTTGTCAATTTATTACACCTGTGACGATGCAAGCGCTTTCGGGCAACCCGGTGTATATGAATATGTGGGATAACGCTATTCCGAATGGTATGCCGCATATTGAACTCAGTCGCCAAGCCGATGCTATTTTGATTGCCCCTGCCAGCGCAGATTTTTTAGCAAAGCTCGTGCATGGTCGTGCGGATGATTTACTGTCTACCCTATGTTTAGCGAGAAACTGTCCGTTGCTCGTTGCACCAGCCATGAACAAACAGATGTGGGAGAACCCAGCAACGCAGCGCAATATCAGCCAACTGAAGGCGGATGGCATTAGCATATTAGGGCCGGCTGCCGGCGAGCAAGCCTGTGGTGAAATTGGCTTAGGACGCATGCTGGAACCTGAGGCACTGATGCAAGCTGTGACTACGCACTTTACGCCCAAGTTGCTGCAAGGAAAACGTATCCTCATTACTGCAGGTGCCACACTAGAGCCGATTGACCCGGTCCGTGCCATCACCAATTTAAGCTCCGGTAAAATGGGCTATGCTATTGCACAAGTAGCAGTTGACATGGGTGCAGCAGTCACCTTGGTGAGTGGGCATAGCACGCAAACACCTCCAAGCAACCTTACCTTTATCAAAGCGCTGGATGCAAAAAGTATGTATCAAACAGTGATGCAGCAAGTGCATCATCAAGATGTATTGATTGCCGTTGCTGCGGTAGCAGACTACAGTCCGGCACAAGTTTCTACACAAAAAATCAAAAAAAGTGAAGACACACTTAGCTTAACCTTGCTAAAAAATAAAGACATACTGGCTGATGTTGCTAGCTTGCCCAACGCACCGTTTTGCATAGGATTCGCTGCCGAGACCGAGCATGTGATTAAACATGCAACACAAAAACGTATCGCTAAAAAACTCCCGCTTATCGTTGCCAATGATGTCAGCATCGCCATGGGGCAAGACCATAATCAAGTCACGCTGATTGATGATGCCGGCACTCACACATTGCCACTTAGTACAAAGCCAGAAGTAGCGTTGTTAATATTGCAGCACCTTGCCAGCATGCTTAAATAGCCTGCCCGTTTGACTTGCATCAAATGCAAGTCAATCCCTCTGAGCGCATCGCATAAAATCATGATATTGCTGATGCCAATCCTTCTAATTATGGTTATTATCGCGCGATTAATTCACTACCGATGAAACCAACATGATTTCAAACAACAAAACAGTCCAATTTAAACTATTACCGATGGCTGTTGCCAGCGCATTAGGCATGGTACCGGCGCTCGATGCCTATGCAGAGGAGGATGAGAAAACCTTGCATATCGCACCGATTGTTGTCACTGGCACCCGCACGCTGCAAAATAGCTTTGACCTTCCCATTGCCATTGACGTGGTCAAGCAAGAGGATATTCAAAACGGCCAGCTACAAATGACGCTCTCGGAAAGCTTGATTAGAGTGCCTGGCATCACCGCACAAAATAGAACACAACAAGCCCAAGACCCACAAATTTCAAGTCGCGGCTTCGGTTCACGCTCTAGCTTTGGTGTGCGTGGTGTCCGAGTTTACGTTGATGGCATTCCACTCACTATGCCGGATGGCCAAGGTCAGCCTGGTGTTGTGGATTTATCCGCAATCAAAAGTATAGAGGTATTACGCGGCCCGTTCTCCGCACTATATGGCAACTCTTCCGGTGGTGTGATTCAAATGTTCACAGAAGACGCACCGAAAACCCCTGAAATAGGTGGCACAGTGATGTTTGGCAGTTACAACACCAAACGCCAAGTCATCAATGCAGCGGGTATTGCAGACGGTGTTGAGTACTTATTAAATGGCTCCAACTTTGAGAGCGATGGCTATCGCGATAATAGCGAGAGCGATAAACAGCAAGCCACCGCCAAATTTAAATTCAATATCAGTGAAGATACCAAACTCACCACTTTGATTAATTGGTTTGATCAGGATGCGCAAGACCCGCTTGGCTTGGACCGTGCACGTGCCTTTAACAGCAGCACCCGAGACTCTGTGGTACCGGCTGCTATCAACGCCAATACCAGCGTCAGCCGTACCCACACACAAGTTGGCTTTAATTTTGAGCATGCATTCAATGAAAATAATAAGCTAAGTGTTGTGCCATATGTAGGTAACCGTAAAAACGCACAGATTTTAACTACGACAGCCACAGCCCTCACACCAGCCACTACTAATGCACGACTCAGCGAAATTGACCGTGATTTTTATGGCATGGATGCTCGCTGGGATAACAAAGGCACTTTAGGCAATTTACCTTATAACATTAGTGCAGGCATAACGTATGGCAAGCTCGAAGATGGTCGTTTGGATACCAATGTTCTAGCGAGTGGCGTAAGTGTTAACGTTAAAAATCGCGATGAAGAGAATATCGCCACCAATTTTGATCAATATGTACAAGGTAAACTAAGCGTTTCTGACAGCGTAGACCTGCATGCAGGCGCTAGGCATACCAAAGTAAGACTCAAAGTAGAGGATAACTTTTTAACTGGGACAGGCAGTAACGGTAACAATAGCGGCGCTGTGGAATACCAAAAAACCACGCCTGTTATCGGGCTCACATGGAAAGCAACTGACAGGTTAAATCTATATGCCAACTTTGGTAAAGGTTTTGAAACACCAACCTTCATTGAGGCTGCTTTTGATAATGTCGCTGGCGGTGTAGCCAGCAAACCCAACCTATCGCTCAAGGCTGCGGAAAGTCGCAACTTTGAGATAGGTGCAAAGGCATTTGTTACTGACAACATTAGAGCTAACCTCACTTTATTTAAAATAGATACTGAGAATGAAATCGTGACTCGGCAGACTGTTGCTGGGCGATCCAGCTTTCAAAATGCAGGGGACACAAAACGCACAGGCATCGAGGCTTCAATAGATGCCAGCTTTGATAACAACATTAATGTCTTCGCATCCTATACATTGCTCAATGCCAAATTCGAGGATCCGTTCGTTACCGTCATTAACGCAGCGGGCACCACAGGCACAGTGAATTCAGGCAACCGTATTCCTGGTACTTACAAGTCACAAATTTACGGTGAAGTTGCATGGAGCTATCCAACCTTTGGCTTCTTTTCTGCTTTAGAAGGCAGGCATAGCAGCCAAGTATATGTCAACGACATCAATATAGATAAAGCGCCTTCATACACTATCTTTAATGTACGCGCTGGATTTGAGCAAAATCTCGCGCATTGGAACTTCAAAGAGTTCCTTCGCGTGGAGAATATGTTTGATAAAGAATATATTGGTTCAGTACGCGTCAACGATGGCAATGCTTTATTCTTTGAACCAGGTGCAGATAGAAACTACCTACTAGGATTAAGCGCTAGCTACAAATTTTAGACATATGTACTAGTATCAAGCCAGCTTTGTTAAGCTGGCTTTTTTATTGTCTAGTGCTTTTCACAGGCAATTAGTGTTTAATAATACATTCTCATCAGCTCAAACAAAAACCATCGTTATGTCCATTACCGTTGATCTAAAAATTCTTGATAATCGCCTCCACCATATGATGCCCAGTTATGCCACTCCCGGTTCCGCCGGTTTGGATCTGCGCGCCTGTATTGATCATACACAAAGCATACAACCGGGCGAGACCATCATGATTCCAACAGGCATGGCGATTCATATCGACAACACCTACTATGCGGCACTGATTCTACCACGCTCCGGCTTAGGCCATAAACACGGCATCGTGCTTGGCAATTTGGTTGGGCTGATTGATTCAGACTATCAAGGGCAATTGCTCGTGTCTTGCTGGAACCGCAGCAAAGAGGCGTTTATTCTGAACCCGATGGAACGCATCGCTCAATTGGTGATTGTGCCTGTGGTGCAGGCCGACTTTCATATCGTAGATGAGTTTGCGCAAAGCGATCGTGGTGAAGGTGGCTTTGGTAGTACCGGTAAACATTAACTCTAGCAACGAAAATAATTAGCAAATTAAGCTATTTAGCTTGAAAACATTATCGTTTTCATACTATAATTGCCGTCTTTCTAAAAAAGCAAAGTATTGAAGACAATTTTGTCTCAGGAGTCATTATGGCACGTGTATGTCAGGTAACAGGCAAAAAACCAATGGTGGGCAACAATGTTTCTCACGCACAAAACAAAACAAAACGTCGTTTTTTACCAAATTTACAAAACCGTAAATTCTGGGTTGAGAGTGAAAACCGTTGGGTAAGCATGCGTATTACCAATGCGGCTTTGCGCACTATCGACAAAAACGGCATTGACGCTGTGCTCGCAAAATTGCGTGCTGCTGGCGAAAAAATCTAAGGAGCATAAGCAATGCGCGAAAAAATCAAATTAGAATCAAGTGCTGGTACTGGTCATTTCTATACCACTACTAAAAACAAACGTACAATGCCAGAAAAAATGGAAATCAAAAAATTTGATCCAGTGGCACGTAAACACGTAATGTATAAGGAAACTAAACTTAAATAATCATTATTTAAGTCATAAAAAAGCCCGTTAAATTAACGGGCTTTTTTATTATCTATATCCAGCACTATTCAAGCAATTCGCACGCACCAGATTACTCTGGTGAGACACTTGTATTCAGCAAGCGAATCTCACGTTGTGGGTATGGAATACCAATCCCATTGGCTTTAAATAACTTCCAAATATTCTGATATAGCTCGGATTGCAATGCCGAAGAACCCTCTTCAGGATCGGCCACCCAGAATGAAAGCATCATATCAATACCACTTTCACCAAACCCTTTCACATGCACATCCACGTTACTGGTTTTAAGCGTGCGCGAATGCTGTTCTGCAACACTACGCATGAGCTTAATGACTTGATCTAGCTCAGCATCGTAAGCCACTTGGATCGGCATTTGTATCCGGCCCTTATGTTCTGCCGAGGTATGATTGATGACCACTTCAGTAATCATCATCTCATTTGGAATAATCACCTCTGTGCCATCCAACTTACGCAGTGTCATGTAGCGTGAACGCAGCTCTTTAACAACACCGTAATGCGTAGCTACCGTAATTAAATCGCCAATCTGCACCGAGTGGTCGACCAGGATAATAAATCCGCTCACATAGTTGCTGGCGATTTTTTGCAGGCCAAAACCAAGCCCCACACCTAGAGCACCACCAAATACGGAAAGCAGTGTGATATCGAGCCCTACGGCTGATAAGGCGATTAACACTGCTAGAAAGATAAATACAATACGTACCAGCTTACTGAGCACTACGCGCATATTGATATTGATTTGGTCTGCACGCATCAGCTTATTTTCAATGAGCCGACTTAACCACAACGCAACAAAGATAGTTGCCACCACAGTGAGCATCCCTTGTAATACCACCAATAGATTGACCGGGTTTTTACCAATATTAAACTTCACATCTTCTAGCGCCAAAGCGATTTCCGGCAGAATACCGCTCAAGTGCAGCGCTACCAGTAACCAGATCCCCCATGCAATCACATGCTCTAATGTTTTAAGCCAACCGCTAGGTGAAAAAATATAGCGTAGTGCATACACCAGCACCCTAATCACCGCCATTGCTAACAATAGCCTACTTGCGATTCTAAGCATGCCGACATGCATCCACTCTGCGCAAATGTAGCGTGCAAGCCCCACCATGATTAATGCGCTGATTGGGAACAGAATACGATTAACAACCCCCAGCACAGGCTTAGTGTGGTCATGTAAACGATCCATGAAATAGGCACGTAATGCACCATTGATTGCAAATGCAGTCCCCACGGCAAGCACAATAATTAGCAACTGCCAAAGCGCTGCTGGCGATGAGAAATCCGCCATAATTTCTTGCCAAATCAGTTCTATTTCTGGGTTCGTCATAAAGGTGATATCAGTTATTTATAGCAAAAAGATGGTGGCCAAACCCAAAAAGATCATAAATCCGCCACTATCCGTCATGGCGGTAATCAATACGCTTGACCCCACTGCAGGATCGCGCCCAAACTTATTCATGACCAATGGAATCATGACGCCCATAATGGCCGCCAGCAATAAATTGAGTGTCATTGCACTCATCATCACAAGGCCGAGCTCATAATTTCCATAAAGAATATAGGCGATCAACCCAAGTACACCGCCCCAAATCAAACCATTCAATAGCGCTACACCTAACTCCTTTTGAATGAGCGAATTCATATTGTGCGATGAAATTTGCCCTAACGCTAAGCCTCGCACAATCATCGTTGTGGTTTGGTTACCCGAGTTACCACCAATACCGGCCACGATTGGCATTAATGCGGCCAACGCGACAATTTTCTCGATAGACCCCTCAAACAAGCCAATCACACGCGATGCGATTAATGCTGTAATTAAATTGATGGCCAACCATGCCCAACGGTTCTGCACAGATTTCCACACTGAAGCAAAAAAGTCTTCTTCCTCACGCAAACCCGCCATCGAGAGCTTGTCGGATTCCGCTTCATCACGGATAAAGTCCATTACCGCATCCACCGTGATACGCCCAACTAACTTATTATTACTGTCCACAACAGGCGCCGTCACCAAGTCATAACGCTCAAACGCTTTTGCCGCCTCATCCGCCACATCCTCTGGATGAAACACGACAGCATCGGCAGCCATCACATCCGCAACATTCACATCTAGCTCGTGCACCACCATACGTTTGAGTGGCAACACGCCGCGCAAGATATCAGAGCGATCGACCACAAACAGTTTATCAGTATGGTCTGGCAGTGAGCCCAATCTACGGAGGTAACGTAATGCAACCTCCAGCGTGATGTCTTCACGTATGGTCACAATATCAAAGTCCATCAACGCGCCCACGGCATCATCCGGGTATGACAGCGCGGACTGCAATCGCTCTCTGTTCTGCGTATCCAAGCTGAACATCAGGTCTTGCAACACATCTTTCGGTAAGTCCGGCGCCAAATCAGCCAGTTCATCGGTATCTAGCTGCTCTGCTGCTGCCAACAATTCTTGGCTATCCATGTCGGCAATCAAGGTCTGACGCACTGCGTCAGACACTTCCAGCAGAATTTCACCATCGCGCTCAGCTTTGACCAAATCCCAGACTTTCAGGCGGTCGTCAAGGGGTAGCGCCTCAAGAATATAGGCTACGTCTGCCGGGTGGAGTACATCTAATTTTTTTTGCAGCTCGCTGAGATTTTGCTTATGTACCAAGCTTTCTACCAGATCGTGCTTAGGCATATCCTGCTTATGTACAAGACTTTCCACCAACTTGTGCTTTTCTAATAACGAGATCACCTGTTGCAGGCTCTCGCTTAAGCTTTCTTTGATTTCTTGTTTGTCTGACATCACAATCCCAGGATAGGTATTATTTTTCTCAATACGTTATTATGATTTAATTTAGATTAAAATCGATGAAAACCACTAGAAATAATGCATCAATTTGGACAACCCACAACATTTAATGATTCAACTTTATACAACATCTGCTTGCCACTTATGTGAGCTGGCAGAAGCCATGCTAGATGAAATAAATCTTACAGTGCAAATGATTGAAATTGCTAACGATGACGACCTTGTCACGCGCTACGGCACAACTATCCCAGTGTTAAAACGTCTAGACACTCAGGCCGAATTAAACTGGCCGTTTACCACTTCAGATATTTTAAAGTTAATAGAATAAACCTTAGCGTATAAAATAAAAAAGCCAGCATAGGCTGGCTTTTTACTGACATCGCAATTTAACAGTTACTCTACTGTGACTGCTTCTGTCGTGTTGTCTGGACGATCAACCAACTCAACATAGGCCATCGGCGCATTGTCGCCATTACGGAAACCGCATTTCAAGATACGTAAGTACCCGCCATTGCGTGCATTGTAACGTGGACCTAATTCACCGAACAATTTAGTAACGATATCACGATCACGCAAGCGACTAAAAGCCAAACGGCGGTTTGCCAATGTTGCATCTTTACCCAAAGTAATGAGCGGCTCAGCATATTTGCGCAACTCTTTTGCTTTAGGCAAAGTGGTTCTAATCACTTCATGACGCAACAATGAAACTGACATGTTACGGAACATAGCGGCTCTATGGCTGCTAGTACGATTTAACTTACGATTGCTATTACCGTGACGCATAGTAACTTCCTTAAACTTTTAACTGCAAATAAACGGATTAAGCTTTTTCTAAGCCAACTGGTGGCCAGTTTTCAAGCTTCATGCCAAGTGTTAAGCCTTTAGAAGCTAACACATCTTTAATTTCATTGAGTGATTTACGGCCCAAGTTAGGCGCTTTTAATAACTCATTTTCGGTACGTTGGATCAAATCACCAATGTAGAAAATATTTTCTGCTTTTAAGCAATTGGCTGAACGTACTGTCAATTCCAAATCATCTACTGGACGCAACAGGATTGGATCTACTTGCGGAGCAGATTTCACTTCCACTTCGCTAGGTGCACCCTCTAAGTTTGCAAACACAGACAATTGGCCAATCAAAATACGAGCCGCATCGCGAATCGCTTGTTCAGGCTCAATAATGCCATTGGTTTCAACATCCATAATCAACTTGTCTAAGTCGGTACGTTGCTCAACACGCGCACTTTCAACGTGATAGCTCACTTTATTGATTGGGCTGAACGATGCATCTACCATAATGAAGCCCAATACGCGGTCTTCTTGGTTCACTTTTTGGCGTGCTGGAACAGGTTGATAACCACGACCCATTTCCACTTTCACCTCCAAATTCAGCTTGCCACCTTTGGTTAAGTGGGCAATAACATGGTTCGGATTCACGATCTCAGCATCATGGCCAGTTTCAAAATCGGCAGCTGTAACAACGCCTTCGCCAGACTTGTTCAATACCAAAATCGTTTCTGATTTAGTATTGAGTTTTAGTGCCACGCCTTTAAGGTTCAATAAGATGTCTACAACATCTTCTTGCACACCATCAATTGTTGAGTACTCATGTACCACACCATCAATTTTCACTTCAGTAATGGCGAAGCCAGGAATGGACGACAACAATACACGACGCAACGCATTGCCTAATGTATAGCCAAAACCACGCTCCATCGGCTCAAGCGTAACGCGAGCACGTAAAGGTGTAATCACTTCTACATCAACAACACGTGGTTTCAAATATTCTGTTGGACTATTTTGCATAAACTTCCTTGAATGAATAGGTTAAGAGTAATAACTAAGTACGAACACCACTAAATTACTTAGAATACAACTCGACAACCAATGATTCATTGATGGTTGCAGGTAATTCATCACGTTGTGGTTTAGCTTTAAACTTACCACTTAATGATTTCACATCTACTTCTAACCACTCAGGGAAACCACGTTGTTCTGCAGCTTCTAATGCAGCTTTAATACGCAACTGTTGTTTAGACGCTTCAGCTACAGACACCACATCACCCGCTTTTACTTGGTATGAAGGAATATTGACACGTTTACCATTTACCAAAATACTGTTATGACGCACAATTTGACGCGCTTCAGTGCGTGAACCACCTAGACCCATACGGTATGCAACGTTGTCCAAACGACACTCTAACAATTGCAACAAGTTTTCACCTGTAATACCTTTTTTACGATCTGCCTCAGCGTAGTAGCTGCGGAATTGTGCTTCTAATACACCATAGATACGACGTACTTTTTGCTTTTCACGTAATTGCACACCGTAGTCTGACAAACGTGAGTTACGGCGTTGACCGTGTTGACCAGGGGCAAAATTGCGCTTTTCAATTGCACATTTGTCTGTAAAGCATTTTTCAGCTTTCAAAAACAGTTTTTCACCTTCACGGCGGCATTGACGGCATTTAGGGTCTAAATTTCTAGCCAAAATATTCTCCAGTAATCTTTATTCGCTTAAATGCGACGTTTTTTCGGTGGACGGCAGCCATTGTGTGGCACAGGTGTCACGTCGGTAATGCTCGTGATTTTGAATCCTGCTGCATTTAATGCACGCACGGCTGACTCACGACCAGGGCCTGGCCCTTTAATACGCACTTCTAAGTTTTTAACACCAGATTCTTGTGCTGATTTACCAGCTACTTCTGCCGCAACCTGTGCTGCAAAAGGCGTACTTTTACGTGAACCTTTAAAGCCTTGACCGCCTGAAGTTGCCCATGAAAGCGCATTACCTTGACGATCAGTGATTGTAATAATTGTATTGTTAAAAGAAGCATGCACGTGGGCAATGCCTTCAGCAATGTTCTTTTTAACCTTTTTTCTTACACGTACATTAGCTTTTGCCATGTTGTACTGTCCTTACCTATGTATCTAACTTAAATTTATACGATTAATGTATGCACTATTTAGCTTGCTTAATAGCTTTAACAGGGCCTTTGCGTGTACGTGCATTGGTTTTAGTACGTTGACCACGTACTGGTAACCCACGGCGGTGACGCACACCACGGTAGCAACCCAAGTCCATCAGACGTTTGATATTCATAGAAATTTCACGGCGTAAGTCACCTTCAACTTTAACTTTTGCCACTTCATCACGAAGTTTCTCAACATCTGCGTCATTCAGATCTTTTACTTTAGTAGTTGCCAGAACACCTGCTGCCGCACAAATTTTTTGAGCAGTGTTTCTACCAATGCCATAAATCGCGGTAAGCGCGATTTCTGCGTGTTTGTTATTAGGGATATTTACCCCAGCAATACGAGCCATACTTTAACTCCAAAACGAATCGCAATGTCTAGCGACCAAATAAAAAGCCTTAAATTTTAACAGGTTGTAACGAATAATTCAATTCTTAACAACAGCCTGTTACCATCAATTAACCTTGACGTTGTTTATGGCGTGGATCTGTACAAATAATACGTACTACGCCACGACGACGCACAACTTTACAGTTACGGCATAATGTTTTTACTGATGCACGAACTCTCATAATTTACCTCTCGCTACCAAATCAATTTAGTTACTTCACGCGGAATGTAATTCGCGCTCTTGTTAAGTCATAAGGTGTCATTTCAACTGTCACCTTATCTCCCGGTAGGATGCGAATGTAATGCATGCGCATTTTTCCGGAAATATAACCTAATACTGTGTGACCATTTTCTAGTTTTACCTTGAAAGTGGCGTTTGGGAGATTCTCAAGAATCTCACCTTGCATCTCAATACGGTCTTCTTTCGCCATATTTCTTCTAGCTAACGCGCTGTGGCGCCACCTTTAAAATTAGCTTTTTTGAGCAACCCCTCATATTGATGAGACATTAAATGAGATTGCACTTGCGTCATAAAGTCCATCGTTACCACAACGATAATCAACAACGACGTCCCGCCAAAATAAAACGGCGTATTAAATTTCAAAATCAAAAACTCAGGCAACAAGCATACTAAAGTGATATAAAACGCGCCTACCAAAGTCAAACGCCCCATAATCTTATCGATGTACTTGGCGGTCTGCTCACCAGGACGAATACCAGGTACAAAAGCACCACTTTTCTTCAAGTTATCTGCCGTTTCTTTTGGGTTGAATACCAACGCCGTATAAAAGAAGCAGAAGAATATAATCGCTGCTGCGAACAGTAAAATATAAATCGGTTGCCCAGGTGCAAGCTTGCTGCTGATATCCTTCAACCAATACATACTTTCGCTACTACCAAACCAACCAGCAAGTGTGGCTGGGAACAAAATTATACTTGAAGCAAAGATTGGAGGAATCACACCTGCCATATTCAGCTTCAATGGCAAATGTGTTGTTTGCCCACCAAATACCTTATTACCTACTTGACGTTTAGCGTAATTCACAGTGATCTTACGTTGACCACGTTCCACAAACACCACTAACGCCGTTACCAATAAAATAGCCACAAACAAGAACATCACCAATGGGATTGAAAACGCACCCGTTTTGGCTAACTCCAATGTGCTGCCTACTGCATGCGGCAAGCCCGCTACAATCCCGGCAAAAATGATAATAGAAATACCATTACCAATCCCACGCTCAGTAATTTGTTCGCCCAGCCACATCAAAAACATCGTACCGCATACTAAAGTAACCACTGCAGTCAATCTGAAACTAAAGCCAGGGTCTAACACAAGACCAGCTTGACCTTCCAAAGCAATGGCAATACCCAAGGCCTGAAAGGTTGCTAACGCTACAGTACCGTAACGCGTATATTTAGTAATCTGACGTCTGCCAGCTTCACCTTCTTTTTTTAACTGCTCCAACTTAGGTGACACCACCGTTAGCAACTGCATGATAATAGATGCAGAAATGTAAGGCATGATCCCTAACGCAAAGACGGTAAAGCGTGACAACGCACCACCCGAGAACATGTTGAACATGCCCAAGATACCGTCTTTTTGAGAGTCGAACAGCTGCTTAAGTATTGTTGGATCAATACCTGGCACTGGAATATGGGCGCCCAATCGATAAACAACCAATGCGCCCAACACGAACCATAAGCGGCTTTTCAGCTCACTCATTTTACTCATCGTACTTAAAATACCGTCTTGTGCCAAAGCTGAGTCTCTTTAATTACGCTTCAATCACTTGGCCGCCAGCTGACTCAATGGCTGCACGTGCACCCTTGGTCAATAACAAGCCTTGTACTTTCACTTTTTTGTTGAGTTCACCAGACAGGTATACTTTGACAGCTTTTACACTGCCAGATACCAATTTAGCGGCTTTTAATGCCAACATATCAATGACGTCTGCATCCAATTCCAACAGCTCACTAGTGCGTACGCGCGCTGTGTTGCCTTTAGTCAGGGAATTAAAACCACGCTTTGGTAAACGGCGTTGCAATGGCATTTGACCGCCCTCAAAACCTACTTTATGAAAGCCACCTGTACGTGATTTTTGACCTTTATGGCCACGGCCTGCGGTTTTACCTAAACCAGAACCAATACCACGACCAACGCGGCGACGTTCTTTTTTTGCGCCTTCTGCAGGCTTAATCGTATTTAATTGCATTATGCTTCTACCTTTAAGAGATAGCTAACGGCGTTAATCATGCCGCGAATTGCTGGAGTATCTTGAACTTCCACAGTATGGTGCATACGACGTAAACCCAAACCTTTTACAGTGGCTTTATGCGCCTCAATACGACCAATCAAGCTACGTACTAACGTCACTTTGATAGTGGAGACTTCTTTTTTTGCTTTAGCCATGATTAACCTCTAATATCTTCAACAGACTTACCGCGTTTAGCAGCAATTTCAGCTGGCGTATTCATAGACTCTAAACCATTCAAAGTCGCACGCACCAAGTTGTAAGGGTTAGTAGAACCAATACATTTAGCAACCACGTTAGTTACACCCATCACCTCAAAGATAGCGCGCATTGCACCACCAGCGATAATGCCTGTACCTTCAGAAGCCGGCTGAATAAATACTTTTGCCGCACCGTGTACACCAGTCACTGCGTGATGCAATGTACCGTTGTTCAAGTTCACTTTCAGCATGCCGCGACGTGCTTCGTCCATTGCTTTTTGTACAGCAACCGGCACTTCACGCGCTTTACCTTTACCCATGCCTACAGCACCATCGCCGTCACCGACTACAGTCAATGCTGCGAAACTCATGATACGACCACCCTTAACCGTTTTGCTTACACGGTTGACTGTGATCATTTTTTCACGCAAACCATCAGTTTGCTGTTGTTGTTCAACTTCTCTAGCCATTATCTGTCTCGCTTTTTAGAATGACAAACCGTTTTCGCGTGCAGCATCTGCCAACGCTTTGATACGGCCGTGATATTTGTAGCCTGAACGATCAAAAGCAACGGTGGTAACACCAGCTTTGACTGCTTTCTCTGCAATACGCTTGCCAATTAAAGCGGCAGCTTCTACATTGCCACCATTTTTAACTTTTTTACGCACATCTGCCTCAACTGTTGAAGCACTGACAATCACTTTATCGCCACTTTCAGCAATAATTTGCGCATAAATATGCGTATTTGTTCGATGCACGCTCAAACGTGTAACTTTTAACTCGGCGATTTTGGCACGGGTTTTACGTGCACGGCGCAAGCGGTTATTTACGTTATTCATTTTCTAAGCCCTAGTTTAAATTTAGGTTTTTAAGTCTAATTACTTATTTTTTCTTGGTTTCTTTAATAGCTACCACTTCATCTGCATAACGCACACCCTTGCCTTTGTAAGGCTCTGGTGCTCTGTATGAGCGAATTTGTGCAGCTACTTGACCAACCACTTGTTTGTCTGCACCAGTCAACACAACTTCTGTTGCTGTTGGCGTTTGCACGGTGACACCGGCTGGCATCTTGTGGTTAATCGGGTGTGAATAACCCAATTCCAAGTTCAACACAGCACCTTGTGCACTTGCTTTATAACCAACACCAACCAAAGTTAGTTTGCGAGTAAAGCCTACAGACACACCTTGCACCATGTTGGCAACCAAAGCACGTAAAGTACCTGACATTGCACGCGCATGCTGCGTATCATTATTTGCTTTTACTGTGATCACATCGCCATCACGCGTCAATGTCACCACATCTGTTAACGTATGAGACAACTTGCCCAATGGACCACTCACGTTAATTTGAGTTGGATTTAACACCACTTCCACTTTTTCAGGAATGGCGACAGGATTCTTAGCAACACGAGACATTTGCTTCTCCTTAAGCCACTACGCACAACACTTCGCCACCGATACCGGCTGCTTGTGCTTTACGATCTGTCATTACACCCTTGGATGTAGACACAATTGTCACACCAAGACCATTCATTACTTTAGGGATGTTTTGGCTACCCTTGTAAATACGCAAACCAGGCTTACTTACGCGCTCAATCTTCTCAATTACGGGACGACCTGCGTAGTATTTCAAGCTGATATTCAACACCGGTTTACCATCGTTTGCTTGTACAGCAAAATCTTCGATGTAACCTTCATCTTTTAACACATTAGCAATAGCGCCTTTGAGTTTTGATGCTGGCATAGAAACGGTTAATTTGTTTACACTTTGCGCATTACGAATACGCGTTAGCATATCGGCAATCGGATCACTCATACTCATAAATCTACTCCTCCGTTACCAGCTAGCTTTGGTGACGCCTGGCACTTGGCCACTCATCATCAAATCGCGCAATTTACTACGCGCAATACCAAATTTACTGAAAACACCACGTGGGCGACCTGTTAATGCGCAACGGTTACGCAAACGCACAGGGCTTGAGTTACGTGGCAGACCTTGCAATTTCAAACGCGCATCACGACGATCTTCAGCACTTGCTTGCTGATCATTGATGATGGCATTCAAAGCATCGCGCTTTGCTGCAAATTTCTTTACGGTTTCGCGACGTTTTAATTCGCGTTCTGTCATACATGTTTTAGCCATGTCTTAACCTCTAAAAGGGAAACTAAACGCAGCAAGCAATGCCTTCGCTTCTTCGTCAGTTTTAGCCGTTGTAGTAATCGTAATATTCATACCGCGAAGGGCATCGATTTTATCGTATTCGATTTCAGGGAAAATGATCTGCTCTTTTACACCCATGTTGTAATTACCACGGCCATCAAAAGATTTACCAGAAATACCACGGAAGTCACGAATACGTGGAATAGCAACAGTAATCAGACGATCTAAGAATTCGTACATACGCTCACGACGCAAAGTCACTTTGCAACCGACAGGATAATCATCACGAATCTTAAATGCAGCTACTGATTTTTTAGCTTTGGTCACGATCGCTTTTTGACCAGCAATCTTCTCCATGTCGCCTACTGCGTGTTCCATCACTTTTTTATCAGCAACCGCTTCGCCAACACCCATATTCAAGGTGATTTTTTCAATGCGAGGCACTTGCATCACTGAAGTGTAACCAAATTGCTCAGTCATCTTGCTTACAACTGAGTCTTTATAAAATTGTTTTAAACGCGCCATAATTTATCCTATGCGTCCACTGATTCGCCATTAGATTTGTAAACACGAATCTTACGGCCATCCTCTAACACTTTAAAACCCACGCGATCCGCTTTTTGCGTCGCCGGATTGAACAATGCAACATTTGAAACATCAATCGGCATTTCTTTGCTAACGATACCGCCAGTGATACCCTTCATCGGATTTGGCTTGGCATGTTTTTTTGCAACATTAATGCCCTCAACCACCACATGGCCAGAATCGAGCGTGCGCAATACTGTACCGCGCTTGCCTTTGTCTTTACCTGTATTGACGATTACTTGGTCGCCTTTATGAATTTTGCTCATCTTAACTATCCTTATGCCTAGAACTACAACACTTCAGGCGCAAGAGACACAATCTTCATGAAACGCTCACTACGCAATTCGCGTGTGACCGGCCCAAAGATACGTGTGCCAATTGGCTCTAATTTGTTGTTTAGTAAAACCGCGGCATTGGTGTCAAATTTTACAAGTGAACCGTCTGGACGACGCACGCCTTTGGCTGTACGTACAACTACAGCACTATAGACCTCACCTTTTTTTACACGACCACGCGGCGCAGCATCTTTGATGCTGACCTTGATAATGTCACCTATGCTAGCGTAACGACGTTTTGAACCGCCAAGCACTTTAATGCACTGTACTGAACGCGCACCAGTGTTATCGGCCACTTCTAACCGAGACTGCATTTGAATCATGAGAATAATCTCCAACTTAATCCGTTTTAACCAACACCGGCCGTTACAAGACTTAGCATCTTAGTACGGCCAGTAGACCACGGTCAGTATTGGGGCGCTTGCTTTATGTGCTTCTTAAAATTAAGTTACACGAGCGCCGAAAAGTCCAACATTATAACTGATAGATTTCATCTATAGCAAGATGAATATCTAACTATTTTTAGGCATTCAAGGCTTAAGCCTTTACGTCTACTTTACTCACTACCCATGTCTTTGTTTTAGACAATGGACGGCTCTCAACGATAGTCACGAGGTCACCTTCTTTACACTCGTTATTTTCATCATGGGCATGAAATTTATTTGATTTCACAACCACTTTACCAATCATTGGGTGCTTCACTTTACGCTCAACCAACACGGTAACGGTTTTATCCATTTTATCGCTGACTACGCGACCGCTTAAGCTACGTACAACTTTTGCTGTTTCCGTCATGTTTATGCCTGTTTCGCTTTCTCAGCCAATACAGTTTTAACGCGCGCAACATCTTTACGCACTTTACCTAGCTGATCTACTTTATTTAATTGTTGCGTTGCCAATTGCATACGTAGAGAGAATTGTGCACGGCGCAACTCAATCAACTCAGCATTTAACTCATCAACACTTTTTGCTCTTAAATCGGTGGCTTTCATCTTAGCTTACCTTTCCTTAACTACCAATTTGACGTGTCATAAAGGTCGTTTCGATTGGTAACTTTGCAGCAGCCAGTCTGAACGCTTCGCGCGCCAACTCTTCACTCACGCCATCCATTTCGTACAACATTTTACCTGGCTGGATTTGTGCTACGTAGTACTCGGTACTACCTTTGCCGTTACCCATACGTACTTCAGCAGGTTTTTTAGAAATTGGCTGATCTGGGAAAATACGGATCCATACACGACCACCACGTTTAATGTGACGTGTCATCACACGACGTGCAGCCTCAATTTGACGTGCAGTCAAACGACCGCGGCCAATGGCTTTTAAACCAAAATCACCAAAACTTACTTTATTACCGGTTGTTGCAATGCCTTTGTTACGGCCTTTCTGCATCTTGCGGTATTTTTGTCTAGACGGTTGTAGCATCTTTAGCCCTCGGCTTTCTTACTTTTTTTTCTGGCTCAGCATCAGCAGTCACTTGCGCAGCTTGTGCTTGTGCGTTATCACCAAAAATTTCACCTTTGAATACCCATACTTTAATACCGATAATACCGTATGTTGTTGACGCTTCAGCAACACCGTAATCAATATCAGCACGCAATGTATGAAGTGGCACACGACCTTCGCGATACCATTCAGTACGCGCAATCTCGATACCGTTCAAACGACCAGAACTCATGATCTTGATGCCTTGTGCGCCTAAACGCATTGCATTTTGCATCGCACGCTTCATGGCACGACGGAACATCACACGCTTTTCTAGTTGTTGTGCAATCGATTGTGCAATCAATGTCGCATCAATTTCCGGCTTACGCACTTCTTCGATATTTAAATGAACAGGTACGCCCATCAAACCTTGCAAGCTAGAACGCAATGACTCAATGTCTTCACCTTTTTTACCGATCACCACGCCTGGGCGTGCACTGTAAATGGTGATTTTTGCATTTTTTGCAGGACGCTCAATAATAATCTTGCTCACTGCTGCACTTGCTAATTTCTTGTTTAAGAATTCGCGTACTTTGATATCACTCTGCAGCATCGCTGGAAAGTTTTTGCTATTAGAGTACCAACGTGAGGCCCAATTTTTTTGAACACTCAAACGGAACCCAATTGGATGAATTTTTTGTCCCATGTTATGCCTTTGAGTCGCCGACTGTCACATGAATGTGACAGGTTGGTTTAGTAATACGCCCAGCGCGGCCTTTTGCGCGAGCACGGATTCTTTTCAACACAATACCTTTATCCACATAAATTGAAGTGACCTTCAATTCATCAATATCAGCACCATTATTGTGTTCAGCGTTAGCAATTGCAGATTCCACTACTTTTTTAATAATCTCAGCACCTTTTTTAGGGGTGAAGTTAAGAATATTCAAAGCATGATCTACTTTCTTGCCACGTACTAAATCGGCCACCAAACGCGCTTTTTGCGGAGAGAGGTGAACGCCTTTTAATATTGCAGTTACTTGCATCATTAGCCTCTTATTTCTTCGCTTTTTTATCAGCCGCGTGACCCTTGAATGTACGTGTTAACGCAAATTCACCGAGCTTGTGACCAACCATGTTTTCAGAAATCAACACAGGCACATGTTGCTTACCATTGTGCACTGCGATGGTTAAACCAATAAAATTTGGCAAGATGGTAGAACGACGTGACCAAGTTTTAATTGGCTTGCGATCACGAGCTGCCGCAGCAACTTCTACTTTTTTTACCAAATGCCCATCTACAAATGGGCCTTTTTTAATTGAACGTGCCATATCGATTACCTTACGTTTCTTGGACGACGACTAACGCGCATGTTATCAGTACGCTTATTACTACGTGTACGATAACCCTTAGTTTTAAGACCCCATGGGCTTACTGGATTCATACCAGCAGCTGTTTTACCTTCACCACCACCGTGCGGGTGATCAACCGGGTTCATCACCACACCGCGAACGGTTGGGCGAACACCACGCCAGCGCATTGCACCAGCTTTACCAATTGAACGTAGTGAATGCTCTTCATTACCCACTTCGCCTAATGTTGCTTTACAGTCAACATGTACGCGACGCACTTCACCAGAACGCAAACGCAACTGCGCATAGGCACCTTCACGTGCTAATAACTGTACAGAAGTACCTGCAGAACGCGCAATTTGCGCACCTTTACCAGGCTGCAATTCAATACAATGAATCGTGCTACCTACAGGAATATTACGCAACGGCAATGCATTACCCACTTTGATTGGCGCTTCAGCACCACTCACCAATTGTGAGCCAGCAGCTACACCACGCGGCGCAATAATGTAACGGCGCTCACCATCTGCGTAGCACAATAAAGCAATATTAGCCGTACGATTTGGATCGTACTCAATACGCTCAACTGTTGCCGGAATGCCATCTTTGTTACGACGGAAGTCGATTAAACGGTAATGCTGTTTATGACCACCACCTTGATGACGTGTAGTAATACGACCGTTGTTATTACGGCCTGCGTTTTTACTTTGACTTTCCAACAGCGGCGCGTGCGGCTTGCCTTTGTACAAATCTGGTGTAACAACTTTCAATACACCACGACGGCCGGGGGAAGTTGGTTTGACTTTAACTAATGCCATGTCTTCTCTCCTTATTCGCCCGCTGCGAAGTTAATTTCTTGACCTGGCTTCAAGCTTACATAAGCTTTTTTCCAGTCGCTACGCTGACCCATACGGCGGCCGGCACGTTTTGTCTTACCTGCAACATTAATCACAGCAACTTTTTCAACTTCTACTTTAAAGACCAACTCTACAGCCGCTTTAATTTCAGTTTTAGTTGCATCTGTGCGCACTTTAAATGCGATTTGCTGATGCTTATCAGCAATATAAGTTGCTTTTTCAGTAATTTGTGGCGCTAAGATCACTTGCAACAGACGGTCTTGAGTTTTCGTAATAGCGTTCATCATGCTAACAGCTCCTCAAGTTTCTTCACTGCACCAGCAGTGGCCAATACTTTTGGAAAGCGCACCAAGCTCACTGGGTCAGCATATTGCGCTTCCACCACCATCACGTTAGTTAAATTACGTGATGACAGATATAAGTTTTCATCAAAACCATCCGTCAACAGAAGTACACCTTCCGCATAACCAAGACCTTTGATTTTCTCAACGAACTGTTTGGTTTTTGGTGATTCGACTTTAAAGTCTTCCACCACAACGATACGCTCTTGACGTGCCAACTCAGACAGAATCGTTTGCATACCAGCACGGTAAGCCTTACGGTTCACTTTGTGACTGAAGTTTTCATTTGGGGAGTTAGGGAATGCACGACCACCTCCACGCCAGATCGGGCTTGAAGTCATACCCGCACGTGCGTTACCAGTGCCTTTTTGCGCATAAGGTTTGTGTGTAGTATGCGCCACAGTATCACGGCCTTTTTGAGCACGTGTTGCTGTACGGGCATTCGCCATATAGGCTACTACCACTTGATGCACCAAAGCTTCGTTAAACTCCCGGCCAAAAGTCACATCAGAAACAGCGACGCCTTTTTTAGCAACCTTACCGTTTTGATCGATTAATTTCAGTTCCATTATTTAGCCCCTTTCGCTTTAACAGCTGGGCGAACAATAACATCGCCACCTTTAGAGCCAGGAATTGCACCTTTAATCAACAAGAGGTTACGCTCAGCATCCACACGTACTACTTCTAGATTTTGTGTAGTCACTTTAACGTCACCTAAATGACCCGGCATACGCTTACCTGGGAATACTCGACCAGGATCTTGCGCCATACCGATAGAACCAGGCACATTATGTGAACGTGAGTTACCGTGTGACGCACGATTAGAGCTAAAGTGGTGGCGCTTGATAGCACCAGCAAACCCTTTACCAATCGATGTCCCAGTCACATCCACCATTTGGCCGGCAGAGAAAATTTCAACAGTGACGTTGCCACCAACCTGATAGTTGCCAAGCACATCTGCTGAAACATTGAATTCTTTGATACCTGCACCAGCAGCCACGCCAGCCTTGGCATAATGCCCAGTTAGCGCTTTGTTGATGCGGCTTGCACGACGTTCGCCGTAAGCAACTTGAAGGCCTGTATAGCCATCGCTTTCGACAGTCTTGATCTGTGTCACACGGTTAGGTACAACCTCTAGCACCGTTACTGGAATGCTTGCGCCTTCCTCAGTAAAGATGCGGGTCATCCCCACCTTGCGACCAATAAGCCCTAAGCTCATGATCGATTCCTTATTTATTAGTTAAAAAAGCCGATTACAATTGACCGACTTCCATGAAAGAGGCCGGATTATACCGAACCCCCATAAATTTTACAACTATTATTTAGTTGTAATTACAGCTTAATTTCTACATCTACACCTGCTGGCAAATCCAATTTCATCAAAGCATCTACAGTTTTATCTGTTGGATCCACAATATCCATCAAACGTTGGTGGGTACGGATTTCAAATTGGTCACGCGATGTTTTGTTCACGTGTGGTGAACGCAAAATATCAAAGCGTTCAATGCGTGTTGGCAATGGCACAGGACCTTTTACCACAGCGCCAGTACGCTTAGCAGTTTCAACAATCTCTAGAGCAGATTGATCAATCAAACGATAGTCAAATGCTTTTAAGCGAATACGAATTTTTTGAGCAGCCATGTTTTTTCCTTATAAAGAGCGAAACGGCAGACTTCAGCCTGCCGCTTTAATTAAACTACAAATTACGCGATGACTTTAGCGACCACACCAGCACCAACGGTACGACCACCTTCACGAATCGCGAAGCGTAAGCCTTCTTCCATCGCAATCGGGGCAATCAATGTCACAGTGATAGATACGTTATCACCTGGCATCACCATTTCTGTACCTGCTGGCAATTCTACAGCACCCGTTACGTCTGTCGTACGGAAGTAGAATTGTGGACGGTAACCTTGGAAGAATGGTGTATGACGACCACCTTCATCTTTACCCAACACGTAGATTTCTGCTGTGAATTTTGTGTGTGGTTTGATAGAACCAGATTTAGCCAATACTTGACCGCGTTCCACTTCTTCACGTTTTGTACCACGTAACAATACACCTACGTTGTCGCCTGCTTGACCTTGGTCAAGTAACTTACGGAACATTTCAACGCCTGTACAGGTTGTTTTTAATGTGTCTTTGATACCAACGATTTCGATCTCGTCACCTACTTTAACGATACCGCGTTCGATACGGCCAGTCACTACAGTACCGCGACCAGAGATAGAGAATACGTCTTCTACTGGCATCAGGAATGTACCGTCAACTGCACGCTCTGGCATTGGGATGTAGCTGTCTAGTGCGTCAGCCAATGCGAAGATGGCTGGTTCACCGATTGGTGATTGGTCACCTTCTAGAGCTAATTTAGCTGAGCCTTTGATGATTGGGGTGTCGTCACCTGGGAAGTCGTATTTAGACAATAGGTCACGTACTTCCATTTCAACCAACTCTAACAATTCAGCGTCATCTACCATGTCTGCTTTGTTCAGGAATACAACGATGTATGGCACACCTACTTGGCGCGCTAACAGGATGTGTTCACGTGTTTGTGGCATTGGGCCGTCAGCAGCTGAACATACTAAGATTGCGCCGTCCATTTGCGCAGCACCGGTAATCATGTTTTTAACATAGTCGGCGTGGCCTGGGCAGTCTACGTGTGCGTAGTGACGTGTGGCTGTCTCGTACTCAACGTGTGCTGTGTTAATGGTAATACCACGTGCTTTTTCTTCTGGCGCCGCGTCAATTTGATCGTAAGCCTTGGCTTCACCACCAAATTTCTTGGTCAATACTGTAGTAATCGCCGCTGTTAATGTCGTCTTACCGTGGTCAACGTGACCAATCGTACCGACGTTCACATGTGGCTTGGTACGTTCAAATTTGCCTTTTGCCATGATTGATTTCCTTTACCTTGATGTCTTTAAAATTAAATTATTTCTTGTTCATAATGGCATCAGCCACATTTCTTGGTGCTTCAGAGTAATGCTTGAATTCCATGCTGTAGCTTGCGCGACCTTGCGACAATGAACGCACTACAGTTGAATAACCGAACATCTCAGCCAATGGCACTTCTGCACGGATAATTTTGCCAGAGGCGCTGTCATCCATCCCTTGAATCATGCCACGACGTGATGACAAGTCACCCATCACATCACCCATGTAGTCTTCTGGCGTTTCCACCTCAACCGCCATCATCGGCTCAAGCAAGATTGGGTCTGCTTTACGCATACCATCTTTAAATGCAATCGAAGCAGCCATTTTGAAAGCGTTTTCGTTCGAGTCAACGTCATGGTAAGAACCGTCAAACAAGGTGACTTTTGCATCCACAACCGGGAAGCCTGCCAACACGCCTGAAGGAATGGTTTCTCGCAAACCTTTTTCAACTGCCGGGATGAACTCGCGCGGCACGGTACCGCCTTTAATCGCATCCACGAACTCAAAGCCTTTACCAGCTTCATTTGGTTCCATTTTGAGCCAAACGTGACCGTATTGACCTTTACCGCCGGATTGCTTAACGAATTTACCTTCGATTTCAATCGTTTTCTTGAATGCTTCACGGTAAGCCACTTGTGGTGCGCCCACGTTAGCTTCCACGCCAAACTCGCGCTTCATACGGTCCACCAGAATTTCCAAGTGCAACTCACCCATACCAGAAATAATGGTTTGGTTAGTCTCTTCATCTGTTTTCACACGGAAAGAAGGATCCTCTTGTGCCAAACGGTTTAAAGCAATACCCATTTTTTCTTGGTCAGCTTTTGTTTTTGGCTCAACCGCAACGTGAATCACAGGCTCAGGGAAAATCATACGCTCAAGAATAATTTCTTGACCCAATGCACACAAGGTATCGCCTGTGGTTGCTTCTTTCAAACCAACTGCAGCTGCAATGTCACCCGCACGCACTTCTTCAAGCGGCTCACGCGTATTCGCATGCATTTGCACAATACGGCCAATACGCTCTTTTTTACCTTTTAGCGGGTTGTATACAGTGTCACCAGCATTCACCACGCCAGAGTACACGCGGAAGAAGATCAACTGACCAACAAACGGGTCTGTCATGATTTTGAAAGCCAATGCTGAGAATTTCTCATCATCAGACGCCTTCAAGAACATTTCTTTACCATCTTCATCTTCTGCACGTGTTGGCGGAATATCGGTTGGCGCAGGCATCAATTCAATCACCTTATCCAACATGGCTTGCACGCCTTTGTTTTTAAAGGCTGAGCCACACATCATTGGTACGATTTCAGAAGCGATGGTACGTGTACGCAAACCCAGCAAGATGTCTTCTTCTGATAACTCACCTTCTTCTAGGTATTTATTCATCAGATCTTCATTGGCTTCCGCTGCCGCTTCCACCATATTTGAGCGCCATTTGTCGCAATCTGCTTTTAAATCGGCAGGGATATCACGATAGTCGAACTTCATGCCCTGTGAAGCCTCATCCCAGAAGATGGCCTTCATCTTGATCAAGTCAACCACACCTTCGAATTTGTCTTCAGCACCGATAGGCACTTGAAGCGGCACAGGATTAGCTTTAAGACGTGCACGCATTTGATCGTACACTTTGAAGAAGTTAGCGCCAGCACGGTCCATCTTGTTGACGAACGCTAAACGCGGCACTTTATACTTGTTGGCTTGACGCCAAACAGTTTCAGATTGTGGCTGCACACCACCTACCGCACAGTACACCATACATGCGCCATCCAGTACACGCATAGAACGCTCCACTTCAATCGTGAAGTCTACGTGCCCAGGGGTGTCAATGATGTTAATACGGTGTTGATCGAATTGACCAGCCATCCCTTTCCAGAAACAGGTCGTGGCCGCAGAGGTAATCGTGATACCACGCTCTTGCTCTTGCTCCATCCAGTCCATGGTGGCCGCACCATCATGCACTTCACCAATTTTGTGGTTTACGCCTGTGTAAAAAAGAATACGCTCAGTTGTCGTTGTTTTACCAGCGTCAATGTGTGCAGAAATACCAATATTACGGTAGCGTTCAATAGGGGTTTTACGAGCCACGATTCTATACCTTTGCTATCAATTCAATCTAAATTCTTAAAGAGCGAACAACCAATTTTCAACCACACTTAGACACTTAGAATCTGAAGTGTGAGAACGCCTTGTTCGCTTCTGCCATACGGTGAACTTCTTCACGTTTCTTCATTGCAGAACCACGACCTTCAGAAGCTTCCACCAACTCAGCCGCTAAACGCAGACCCATTGATTTCTCACCACGCTTACGTGCAGCATCACGTAACCAACGCATCGCCAACGCACTACGACGGCTTGGACGCACCTCAACAGGCACCTGATAGTTAGCACCACCTACGCGACGGCTTTTTACCTCAACCAATGGACGCAAGTTATTCAATGCAACTGTAAACACTTCCAACGCGTCTTTACCACTTTTTGCGGTCACTTGATCAAATGCGCCGTATAAAATACGTTCTGCAACTGACTTTTTACCACCAGTCATCAGCACATTGACAAACTTTGACACTTCTTGGCTACCGAATTTTGGATCCGGAAGAATGTTACGTTTGGGGACTTCTCTACGTCTTGGCATAATTTTCTCTATTCAATTTAATAAGTTTTGCTAGCAAATGCTTTAGCAAGGCATCTCAGCCGCTTTCAATGTAATAACACTACACAAACAGTAACTATGCTGCTTTAGCAGCTTTTGGACGTTTAGCACCGTATTTAGAACGTGATTGTTTACGGTCTTTAACACCGGCCGTATCCAAACTACCACGCACCATGTGATAACGCACACCCGGCAAGTCTTTTACACGACCACCACGGATAAGCACCACGCTATGCTCTTGCAAGTTATGGCCTTCACCACCGATATAGCTAATGACTTCGTAGCCGTTGGTAAGACGCACTTTAGCCACCTTACGTAACGCAGAGTTAGGCTTTTTAGGAGTTGTGGTATACACACGGGTACACACACCACGTTTTTGCGGACACGCTTCTAATGCAGGCACCTTGCTTTTGGTGACCACTTGAACGCGTGGTTTGCGAATTAACTGATTAATGGTTGGCATTGCCTATAACCTCTATGAATATCTATAAAAATAACTTTTACAAAAAATATATTTAAATCAAAACAGAACGGCCTCATTGCGGACAATAAGGCTATTCTAAAAAACCAAGCATTCTATTTAGTGCAGCAGGATGTGTCAAGCGCTAATTCCACTAAACACATCCCAAACATTCAATTACTCGGCTGGCGTTTCAATCACTTGTGTTTCTTCTACAACCTCATCTGTTCCAGTGAACAGGGCTTCCGCTGCAATCGCTGCTGCCGACGGCTCTGCTACTGTTGGCGTCAACGCTGCAATCGCCGCACGTTTACGCGCTTCGTGGTAGGCCAAGCCGGTACCGGCTGGAATCAAACGACCCACAATTACGTTCTCTTTCAAGCCACGCAAATCATCACGTTTGCCTAAAATCGCTGCCTCGGTCAAGACACGTGTAGTCTCTTGGAACGATGCGGCTGAGATGAATGAATCTGTAGACAACGATGCTTTAGTAATACCTAACAACACATACTCAAACGTTGCTGGGCGTTTATCTTGCGCAATCACGCGTTCATTCTCTGACAACAAGTCTGCACGTTCTACTTGCTCACCTTGAATGAAGCTGGTATCACCTGCATCTGTCACACGTACACGACGCAACATTTGACGCACAATCACTTCAATGTGTTTATCGTTAATTTTTACGCCTTGTAAGCGATATACGTCTTGCACTTCATCGATAATGTAACGCGCCAATGCTTCACGACCTTGTAAGCGCAAGATATCTTGCGGATCAGCTGGGCCGTCCACAATCGTCTCACCTTTAGTCACCACTTGACCATCATGTGCTGTCACGTGCTTATCTTTAGCAATCAAGAATTCGCTAGATTGACCATCTAAGTCTGTAATCACTAAACGTTGCTTACCTTTGGTATCTTTACCAAACGATACGGTACCAGTGACTTCCGCCAACATACCGGCATCTTTTGGTGAGCGCGCTTCAAACAACTCAGCCACACGTGGAAGACCCCCGGTAATATCACGCGTTTTAGATGACTCTTGTGGGATACGGGCCAATACTTCACCCACGCCTACATCTTGACCATCTTTCACCGTAATAATACAACCCAGTTGGAACGTCACGTTCACGCTTGTCTCTGTACCGGCAATCTTCACTTCATTACCAACAGCATCCAGCAATTTCACTTGTGGACGTAAGCCTTTAGATTGGCCAGCACGTTGTTTCGGATCAATCACCACCAAGGATGACAAACCAGTCACATCATCAATTTGCTTCGCAACGGTCACGCCTTCTTCTACGTTCTCAAACTTAATGCGGCCCGCATATTCCGTAATAATTGGACGGGTATGTGGATCCCATGTTGCTAACGCTTGACCGGCTTTGACTGTTTTACCATCGGTCACTGTCAATGTAGCACCGTAAGGCACTTTATGACGCTCACGCTCACGACCATTATCATCCGCAATAATGACTTCACCATTACGTGAGATCACAATTTGCTCGCCACGTGAGTTAGTCACGTAACGCATCGTAGAGGTAAAGCTTAATATACCGTTAGATTTACTTTCTACTTGTGATACTGAAGCTGCACGCGATACAGCACCACCGATGTGGAACGTACGCATGGTCAACTGTGTACCAGGCTCACCAATAGATTGTGCTGCAATCACGCCTACCGCTTCGCCCATGCTAATCAACTTACCACGGCCTAAGTCACGACCATAACATGTTGCACAAATACCGTAACGTGTATCGCAAGTCAGCGCTGTACGCACTTTCACTTCATCAATGCCTAACGCATCGATTTTCTCTACTTCATCTTCAGTCAACAGTGTGCCGGCTGGGTATACCACAGCTTGCGTCTCTGGATGGATGATGTCTAAAGCGGCTGTACGACCCAAGATACGGTCATGCAATGGCTCAACCACTTCACCGCCTTTTACCAAGGCTTTAGTCACTAAACCTTCAACCGTACCACAATCAGTCTCAGTCACCACCAAGTCTTGCGTTACATCCACCAAACGACGTGTCAAGTAACCAGAGTTCGCTGTCTTCAACGCAGTATCGGCCAAGCCTTTACGTGCACCGTGGGTTGAAATAAAGTACTGCAACACGTTCAAGCCATCACGGAAGTTCGCTTTAATCGGTGTTTCAATGATCGAACCATCTGGTTTCGCCATCAAGCCACGCATACCGGCCAGCTGACGTACCTGCGCTGCAGAACCACGCGCACCTGAGTCAGCCATCATGTAAATCGCATTAAATGATTCTTGACGTAAGGCTTTACCATCTTTTTTGACTGTGTTGCCATCGTTGTCTAACACATCTTCTTCACGCAGTTGTTTCATCATGGCATCTGCCACTTTATCACCTGCACGACCCCAGATATCGACCACTTTGTTATAGCGCTCACCTTGCGTGACCAAGCCAGACACGTATTGGTCTTCAATTTCTTTCACTTCTGCATCTGCAGCAGCAATCAATTGACCTTTTTCTGGTGGTACCAACATGTCATTAATACTGATGGAGATACCTGCTTTAGTCGCATAGGTATAGCCTGTGTACATCAATTTATCAGCAAAAATAACAGTTTCACGAATACCTACTTTACGGAAGCTCGCATTGATCAGTTTTGAAATCTCTTTTTTCTTCAATGCTTTGTCAATCAAACTGTAAGACAAACCAGCAGGCAAGATTTGTGACAATAAGGCACGACCCACCGTCGTTTCATAACGGTTGATTTTTTCAGTTTTATTGCCTTCTACGTCCATCTCGAATTCACGGATACGTACAGTGACTTTGGCATGCAAATCAATCAAACCTTGATCGAATACACGCTGCACTTCTTTCACATCACTGAAAATCATGCCTTCGCCACGTGCCGCCACTTTTTCGCGCGTCATGTAGTAAAGACCCAACACGATATCTTGTGAAGGCACAATGATTGGTTCGCCGTTGGCTGGAGACAATACGTTGTTGGATGCCAACATTAAAGTGCGTGCTTCCATTTGCGCTTCTAAGCTCAATGGCACGTGTACCGCCATTTGGTCACCGTCGAAGTCGGCGTTGAACGCTGAACACACGAGTGGGTGCAATTGAATGGCTTTACCTTCAATCAATACTGGCTCAAACGCTTGAATACCTAAACGGTGTAAAGTAGGCGCACGGTTCAATAGTACCGGATGCTCGCGGATCACGTCCTCGAGGATATCCCATACTTCTGGTCCTTCTTCTTCTACTTTTTTCTTCGCTGCTTTAATGGTGGTCGCTAAACCCAACACTTCCAACTTATGGAAGATGAATGGTTTGAATAATTCCAACGCCATTTTTTTCGGTAAACCGCATTGGTGCAATTTCAATTGCGGACCAACCACAATCACTGAACGACCTGAGTAGTCCACACGCTTACCAAGCAAGTTTTGGCGGAAACGACCGCCTTTACCTTTAATCATGTCTGCGAGTGATTTTAACGGACGCTTGTTAGCGCCTGTCATCACTTTACCGCGACGGCCATTGTCTAATAATGAGTCCACCGCTTCTTGCAACATACGTTTTTCGTTACGTACGATGATTTCAGGTGCTTTTAACTCCAACAAGCGTTTTAAACGGTTGTTACGGTTAATCACGCGACGATACAAATCGTTCAAGTCAGACGTTGCAAAACGACCGCCATCCAATGGTACCAATGGACGTAGCTCTGGTGGCAACACTGGCAAGATTTCAAGAATCATCCACTCTGGTTTAATGCCAGATTTTTGGAAGGCTTCTAGCACTTTCAAGCGTTTAGCGATTTTCTTGATTTTCGCTTCTGAACCAGTTTCGCTTAGATCGCGGCGCAGGATTTCGATCTGGTCATTGATGTCCATAGTGCGGAGCAATTCACGAATCGCTTCTGCACCCATCACTGCATTGAACTCATCACCGTACTCTTCTACTTTAGCAAGGTAGTCATCTTCCGTCAGCAATTGACCACGTGTCAGCGGTGTCATGCCTGGGTCAATCACAATGAATGCTTCAAAGTAAAGCACACGCTCAATGTCACGCAACGCAATGTCTAACACCATACCCAGACGGCTTGGGAGTGATTTTAAGAACCAGATATGCGCAACTGGTGAAGCCAATTCAATATGGCCCATACGCTCACGACGCACTTTAGAAAGCGTGACTTCAACGCCACACTTTTCACAAATCACACCACGGTGTTTTAAGCGTTTGTATTTACCGCATAAGCACTCGTAATCTTTGATCGGGCCAAAGATTTTTGAGCAGAACAAACCATCACGCTCAGGCTTGAAGGTACGGTAGTTAATAGTTTCTGGCTTTTTAACTTCACCATAAGACCATGAGCGAATTTTTTCAGGCGAAGCCAATGCAATCTTAATTGCATCAAACTCTTCTTCTTGTGTTACCTGTTTAAATAAGTCTAATAGAGCTTTCATCTGAATTCTCCTTAATTACGATCTAAATCGATGTCGATAGCGAGTGAACGAATTTCTTTCACCAACACATTGAATGACTCTGGCATACCAGCATCGATTTTGTGTTCGCCCTTCACAATATTTTCATACACTTTGGTACGGCCGTTGACGTCATCTGACTTGACGGTCAGCATTTCTTGTAAGGTGTATGACGCACCATACGCTTCCAATGCCCAAACCTCCATCTCACCAAAACGTTGACCACCGAATTGCGCTTTACCGCCCAATGGTTGTTGTGTCACAAGTGAGTAAGGACCAGTAGAACGTGCATGCATCTTGTCATCCACCAAGTGGTGCAATTTCAATACATGCATGTAACCTACAGTCACTGGACGCTCAAACGCATCGCCAGTACGGCCATCAAATAATTTCACTTGGGTTTTACCCGCGTGGAATTGCAGTTTCTTCGTGTGTTCGTCATCATCAGGGAATGCTAAATCCAACATCGCTTTAATATCAGACTCGGCTGCACCGTCAAACACTGGCGTTGCAAATGGCACACCGTATTTCAAGTTTTGCGCAAGTTCTAATATTTCTTTATCCGTGAATGATGCAATGTCTTCTTTTTTCCCTGTGCTGCTGTTGTAGATTTTGTCTAAGAACTGACGAATCTCAGCCACCTTGGTTTCAGCTTGCAACATATCACCAATGCGTTTGCCCAACCCTTTGGCAGCCCAACCTAAGTGGGTTTCCAAAATTTGACCAATGTTCATCCGTGATGGAACACCTAGTGGGTTCAGCACGATATCCAATGGTGTACCGTCTGCCATGTGTGGCATATCTTCTACCGGGCAGATTTTTGAAATCACACCCTTGTTACCGTGACGGCCGGCCATTTTGTCACCAGGCTGAATACGACGTTTAACGGCTAAGTATACTTTTACCATTTTTTGTACGCCTGGTGGCAATTCGTCACCTTGCGTCAATTTACGTTTTTTCTCTTCAAACTTGTTGTCAAATTCGATACGTGCTTGGCTTAAGCTGTCTTTCAATTGCTCTAATTGACGTGCTGCATCTTCGTCGCTTAAACGAATATCAAACCAGTCATAGCGACCGACAGAGGCTAAATACTCGGGTGTTAATGCATCCCCTTTTTTTAGCTTATTAGGACCGCCAGTGGCGGCTTTTCCCGCTAACAAACGACTGATACGGCCAAAGGTGTCGTCTTCCACAATACGCATTTGGTCAGCCAAGTCTTGTTTGTAATCATTAAGCTGGTCATCAATAATTTGTTGTGCACGTGCATCACGGTCAATACCTTCACGCGTAAATACTTGCACGTCAATGACTGTACCGCTCATGCCAGAAGGCACACGCAATGAAGTATCTTTTACGTCAGAGGCTTTCTCGCCGAAAATCGCACGCAGCAATTTTTCTTCCGGTGTCAGTGTAGTTTCACCTTTTGGTGTCACTTTACCTACAAGCACATCGCCAGCTTCTACTTCAGCACCAATGTAAATAATGCCTGAGTCATCCAAACGACCGAGCATGCGCTCTGACAAGTTGGAGATATCACGCGTAATTTCTTCAGGGCCTAATTTAGTATCACGTGCTACTACTGACAGCTCTTCAATATGGATTGAAGTATAGCGATCATCAGCCACTACGCGCTCTGAAATCAAGATCGAGTCTTCGTAGTTGTAACCGTTCCAAGGCATAAAGCCTACCAACATATTTTGGCCAAGTGCTAACTCACCCATGTCTGTTGACGCACCATCTGCGACCACATCACCACGTGAAATCACTTCACCCACCTTCACCAACGGACGTTGGTTAATATTGGTATTTTGGTTAGAACGCGTATATTTGATTAAGTTGTAAATATCTACACCTACTTCGCCAGCTTGCGCTTCAGCATCGTGTACACGGACCACAATACGGCTTGAATCCACGTAATCCACAATACCGCCACGGCGTGCTTGTACTGTCGTACCGGAGTCAACCGCTACCGTACGCTCAATGCCTGTACCCACCACGGCTTTTTCAGCGCGCAGACATGGCACGGCTTGACGTTGCATGTTGGCACCCATCAATGCACGGTTCGCGTCATCGTGTTCTAGGAACGGAATCAATGAAGCCGCCACTGACACAATTTGACTTGGCGCCACGTCCATGTACTGCACACGTTCAGGCTGCGTCATCGTAAACTCATTGTGATGACGTGAAGACACTAACTCTTCTTTAAAGCCACCTTTGGCATCCAATGCTGTATTCGCTTGCGCGATCATGTATTGGCTTTCTTCAATGGCAGATAAAAACTCAATGTTATCTGTGACTTTATTGTCGTCTACACGGCGATATGGTGTTTCTAAGAAACCATATTGGTTAGTACGTGCATACAGCGCTAGTGAGTTGATCAAACCAATGTTTGGGCCCTCTGGCGTTTCAATTGGACATACGCGACCATAGTGTGTTGTATGTACGTCACGTACCTCAAAGCCTGCACGCTCACGCGTTAAACCGCCAGGCCCTAATGCAGAAATACGACGTTTGTGCGTAATTTCTGATAATGGGTTGGTTTGGTCCATAAATTGTGACAATTGGCTAGAACCAAAGAATTCACGAATCGCGCTAGACACTGGTTTCGCATTAATCAAATCGTGCGGCATCAGATTGTCTGATTCAGCTTGTGATAAACGCTCTTTTACAGCACGCTCCACACGCACCAAACCGGCACGGAATTGGTTCTCAGCAAGCTCACCTACTGAACGGATACGACGATTACCTAAGTGATCAATATCATCAATCTCGCCACGACCATTGCGCAATTCAATCAATACGCCAATCACAGCAAGAATGTCGTGTGTATTGAGGATGTTAGCGCCTGTGTCGCCTTGCTCACCTGTCATGGCATAGAAATTACGCAACCAGTTAGCACTGCGTTCTTCTTGTTTGGTTGGATAGGCACGACGGTTAAATTTCATACGGCCTACCACTGACAAGTCATAGCGCTCTTCAGAGAAGAACAAGCCATTGAATAACGCTTCTACAGCTTCTTCGGTTGGCGGTTCGCCTGGACGCATCATACGGTAGATGGCTACGCGCGCGCTGTATTGGTCAGGGATTTCATCAATACGCAATGTTTGAGAAATAAAATCACCGTGGTCTAAATCATTGGTATATAACGTGTTGATTTCAGACACTTTTGCTTCAATCAGTTTATCCAACAATGTTTCTGTAATTTCATCATTGGCATTCGCAATGACTTCACCAGTTTCTTTGTCGATGATATTGGCAACGATTGCACGACCCAAAATAAAGTCAGTTGGCACCACAATTTTGGTCACGCCAGCTTTTTCAATATCACGGATGTGTTTCACCGTAATGCGCTTGTCTTTAGCAACGAGTACTTCACCTGCTTTATCAGCGATGTCGAATTTAGCCACTTCACCACGTAAGCGGTCAGCCACCAATGTAAATTCCACGCCTTTCGGGCCAATATGGAACGTATCGGTATCGTTAAATGTTTGCAGAATTTGTTCTGGGGTGTAACCCAATGCTTTCAGCAAAATGGTCACTGGCATCTTACGACGACGATCCACACGGAAGTACAAGTAATCTTTAGGATCGAACTCAAAATCTAACCATGAACCACGGTAAGGAATGATACGTGCTGAGAACAGCAATTTACCTGAGCTATGTGTTTTACCGCGGTCATGCTCAAAGAACACACCTGGGCTACGGTGCAATTGTGAAACAATCACACGCTCTGTACCGTTAATCACGAACGAGCCATTTTCAGTCATCAAAGGCAATTCGCCCATGTACACTTCCTGCTCTTTCACTTCTTTCACGGTCGGCTTAGAAGCCTCTTTGTCCATGATGGTCAAACGCACTTTTACGCGCAATGGTGCAGCGTAAGTCAAGCCACGTTGTTGACACTCTTTGACATCAAATGGCTCTGCGCCTAATTGATAGCTCACGTAATCCAAACGTGCATTACCTGAGTGGCTCACAATAGGAAATACGGAACGGAATGTTGACTCCAGGCCATCATTGGTACGTTTGTCTGTTGGAATCTCTGCCTGCAAAAAGGCCTTGTAGGACTCCAATTGCATCGCGAGTAAATAAGGAACTTCTTGAACGCTCTCTCGTTTAGCAAAGCTTTTACGAATGCGTTTTTTTTCGGTAAAGGAATAGCTCATAGCGTCTCCTGAAATTTTGAGGGTAGAAGACAAAACACTTTTCATCCACTGCAATGTTTTGATTTCTAACTTCTTTTTTAAGTGAAATAGAAATTATTGACTTCTAATGCGACCCGCCCATACGTTGATATGGTGGAGGTTACATTTTGTTACATAGTACCTACCTACAAACGGCGAAGGCTGACGGTCTCCCGTCAGCCTCACCTAGTCCTAAAATAGGATTATTTGATTTCGCCAGTTGCGCCAGCTTCAATCAATTTTTTCAATGCTGCGTCAGCGTCAGCTTTGCTTACGCCTTCTTTAATTGCTTTTGGTGCGCCGTCAACTAAGTCTTTCGCTTCTTTCAAGCCTAAAGCTGTCAATTCGCGAACTGCTTTAATCACGTTCACTTTGCTTTCGCCAGCTGCCAACAAGATCACGTTGAACTCTGTTTGCTCTGCTGCGGCAGCTGCTGGAGCACCTGCTGCGCCACCAGCTGCTACTGCTACTGCAGCTGCTGATACACCAAATTTCTCTTCGATTTCTTTAATCAGTGCTGAAAGCTCCAACACTGACATTGAACCAACTGCGTCTAAAATATCTGCATTTGAAATTGCCATTTGAATATTCCCTAAAATTTAATAATGTTGCGTATGAATTAAGCTGCTTCTTTAGCGTCACGAACCGCTGCAAGTGCGCGCGCAAATTTGGTTGGCACTTCGTTGAGTGTACGTGCGAATTTCGCAAGCAACTCTTCTCTGCCCAATGTAGATGCCAAGGCTTGTACCCCAGCTAAATCCATCACCTGATTTGGCATTGCGCCCGCTTTGATCACGAACTTGTCGTTAGTTTTAGCAAAATTGTTTAACACTTTTGCTGCGGCCACTGGATCGGTAGATATACCAAACACCAATGGACCTACCATTTGGTCTGCTAAAGCAGAAAATGGCGTACCTTCTACCGCACGGCGTACAAGTGTATTTTTCAACACACGCAAATAAACGCCAGCTTTACGTGCTTCCGCACGCAATACTGTCAAATCTGCCACACCAATACCACGGTACTCAGCAAGAACAATTGCTTGCGCTGATGCAACTTGCGCACTAACTTCGGCAACGACTTCTTTTTTCTCTGTAAGATTGAGACTCAAGGTCTTTTCTCCTTCCGTTAATAAAGCACAACACGACTGTGTTGCACCGCTCACGGCGTCCTTATTCAGGGCATATTCATATCCTGTATCGGGTTCGCCATCTGCGTTGGTCTTTACTTTAAATAAACAGAGGAAATGGTCATAGAAGCCCCGTCACCCATTTATTTTCCGTATTGATTAAATCCCTAAGGATACCAACGGTCTTTGATGTTCCTGCCGCACGTTTAACAACTTAAACATGCAGCAGTCCCAAAGTTCTTTTTAAGGCAATATTTGCCTAACTACTAATTACACTAATGTGGCTTGATCCACACGCACACCAGGACCCATCGTGCTAGAGACAGATACTTTTTTCAAGTACACGCCTTTAGTCGAGGCTGGTTTTGCTTTATTCAACGCTTCCACCAATGCAGCCAAGTTACCTTGCAATTGCTCTAATGTGAATGAAGCGCGACCAATGGTGCAATGAATAATGCCGCCTTTATCAGTACGGTATTGCACTTGACCAGCTTTTGCGTTTTTAACTGCAGCTGCCGCGTCTGGAGTCACTGTGCCCACTTTTGGGTTTGGCATCAAACCACGTGGTCCCAACACTTGACCCAAAGCACCTACGATACGCATCGCATCTGGTGTGGCAATCGCCACATCAAAATCCAACATACCAGCCTTGACTTGCTCAGCCAAATCTTCAAAACCCACGATATCCGCACCCGCTGCTTTTGCAGCTTCGGCTTGCGCGCCTTGAGCAAACACCGCAACGCGTGTTGTTTTACCTGTACCGTTTGGCAATACCAAAGCACCACGTACCAATTGGTCAGATTTACGTGCGTCAATACCCAAATTAACCACAGCATCAACTGACTCGTTAAATTTGGCAGTTGCGCCCTCTTTTACCAAACCCAATGCTTCTTGCACTGGATACAATTTATTGCGGTCAATTTTTGCGCGCAATGCATCAATTCTTTTCGCCATGTTATACACCCTCCACTTCGATACCCATACTGCGCGCACTACCTGCAATCGTACGCACCGCTGCATCCATGTCGGCTGCAGTCAGGTCAGGCATTTTAGTTTTAGCAATTTCTTCCGCTTGTGCGCGTGTGATTTTGCCTACTTTATCGGTATGTGGACGCGCTGAACCTTTGTCCAATTTAGCCGCTTTTTTGATCAAAATCGTCGCTGGCGGTGTTTTCATCACAAACGTGAAGCTCTTATCCGCAAACGCTGTAATCACTACTGGGATTGGAAGCCCTGGCTCAACACCTTGTGTTGCAGCGTTGAACGCTTTACAGAATTCCATAATATTCAAACCACGTTGACCCAATGCTGGACCTACGGGTGGACTTGGGTTGGCTTTACCTGCAGGAATTTGCAGTTTAATGTAGCCGATGACTTTTTTTGCCATAACAACACTCCTAAAATGGGTACAAACGCTTTAACTTAAGCTCCCCGTTAAACACAAATTGCCCGCTAATGCAGGCAATCTACTTACTATACTTCTTTTTCTATCTGACTAAAGTCCAACTCTACTGGTGTTGCGCGACCAAAAATGACCACGGAAACACGCAATTTGCTTTTTTCGTAGTTCACTTCTTCCACACCACCAGAGAAGTCTTTAAACGGACCATCAATCACACGTACAGACTCACCTTTTTCAAAGGTCAGTTTTTGCGTCGGATTCGACTTACTGTCATCCATACGTCTCAGAATAATCTCTACTTCTTTATCTTTAATCGGTGTTGGCTTTTGTGCAGTACCTCCAATGAAAGAAGTCACACGTGGCGTACTTTTCACCAAGTGCCAGCTTTCATCCGTCATATCCATTTGCACTAACACATAGCCTGGGTACAAGCGACGCTCTGAAATGGTCTTTTGACCAGATTTCATTTCCACCACTTCTTCCACAGGCACCAAAATATCGCCAAACTGATCTTGCAAGCCTGAGCGCGCAATACGCTCCTCAAGGCCGGCCTTTACAGATTTTTCCATTCCGGAAAAGGCTTGGACTGCATACCAACGCATACTCATTAAGCACTCCGTCCCATTAACCATTGCACCATGTAAGCGAAGCCAATATCCACCACCGCCAAAAAGGCAGCCATAATCAGCACCAACACAAATACTGCAATGGTGGTTTGAATCGTTTCTTTACGTGTCGGCCACACCACGCGTTTAGCTTCTGCAACCGAATCACCGACAAAGCCAAGCGCGTCCTTACCCAGCGGCGATGTCCACATCACTGCCAAGCCCGCCGCGATGCCCGCCATTACCGCCAAAATGCGTAAGACGAGCGCCTTGTCTTCCAAAAGATAAAAACCAGCAATCCCCGCCACAACCAACAACAGAGATACTACTAGTTTTAATTTATCCATCATAAGTGTTTCACTTAATTATAAAAGCAAACCATTTTTTCAAATGGTTTGCATTGTTATTTGGCAGGCCAAGAGGGTCTCGAACCCCCAACCCTCGGTTTTGGAGACCGATACTCTACCAATTGAGCTATTGGCCTATACAACTTTAACTGTTCAAAAAGCCACACCGGGTTGCTGGCATGGCTTTCATATCAAGCGTATTACGCGATGACTTTAGCGACCACACCAGCACCAACGGTACGACCACCTTCACGAATCGCGAAGCGTAAGCCTTCTTCCATCGCAATCGGGGCAATCAATGTCACAGTGATAGATACGTTATCACCTGGCATCACCATTTCTGTACCTGCTGGCAATTCTACAGCACCCGTTACGTCTGTCGTACGAAAGTAGAATTGTGGACGGTAACCTTGGAAGAATGGTGTATGACGACCACCTTCATCTTTACCCAACACGTAGATTTCTGCTGTGAATTTTGTGTGTGGTTTGATAGAACCAGATTTAGCCAATACTTGACCGCGTTCCACTTCTTCACGTTTTGTACCACGTAACAATACACCTACGTTGTCGCCTGCTTGACCTTGGTCAAGTAACTTACGGAACATTTCAACGCCTGTACAGGTTGTTTTTAATGTGTCTTTGATACCAACGATTTCGATCTCGTCACCTACTTTAACGATACCGCGTTCGATACGGCCAGTCACTACAGTACCGCGACCAGAGATAGAGAATACGTCTTCTACTGGCATCAGGAATGTACCGTCAACTGCACGCTCTGGCATTGGGATGTAGCTGTCTAGTGCGTCAGCCAATGCGAAGATGGCTGGTTCGCCGATTGGTGATTGGTCACCTTCTAGAGCTAATTTAGCTGAGCCTTTGATGATTGGGGTGTCGTCACCTGGGAAGTCGTATTTAGACAATAGGTCACGCACTTCCATTTCAACCAACTCTAACAATTCAGCGTCATCTACCATGTCTGCTTTGTTCAGGAATACAACGATGTATGGCACACCTACTTGACGCGCTAACAGGATGTGTTCACGTGTTTGTGGCATAGGGCCGTCAGCAGCTGAACATACCAAGATTGCGCCGTCCATTTGTGCAGCACCGGTAATCATGTTTTTAACATAGTCGGCGTGGCCTGGGCAGTCTACGTGTGCGTAGTGACGTGTGGCTGTCTCGTACTCAACGTGTGCTGTGTTAATGGTAATACCACGTGCTTTTTCTTCTGGCGCCGCGTCAATTTGATCGTAAGCCTTGGCTTCACCACCAAATTTCTTGGTCAATACTGTAGTAATCGCCGCTGTTAATGTCGTCTTACCGTGGTCAACGTGACCAATCGTACCGACGTTCACATGTGGCTTGGTACGTTCAAATTTGCCTTTTGCCATGATTGATTTCCTTTACCTTAATGTCTTTAAATTTCTTTAAAATTTTATTAACTTAATTTTCAACTTAAAAATTGGTTTTTTTGTAAAAGCTTTATTCAACTTAATAAAACTTTATCTTCCCAAATCATACTTTTTGATTCGCTTTACATGGTGCCCATGGCGGGAATCGGACCCGCGACCTCTCCCTTACCAAGGGAGTGCTCTACCACTGAGCCACATGGGCCCGTTACTTCCACAACTAAGGCAACGCCCTATATCTGGAGCGGGCGACGAGGCTCGAACTCGCGACATTCAGTTTGGAAAACTGAAGCTCTACCAACTGAGCTACACCCGCGTTACTAATCCGACGCCATCATTCACACTTTGTTCGCCGGTTTAATCACTTGAAGCCAAGCCAACAAGCCCTACAACTTTACTTCTTTATTTTTGGTGGAGGGGGAAGGATTCGAACCTTCGTACTCTGAGAGAACGGATTTACAGTCCGTCGCCTTTAACCACTCGGCCACCCCTCCTAACCGAACCCGCGATTATGCTTACATTTCAACTTTCTGTCAAATGCTCACATTAAAAAAACGCAATTTATTATGACTGCGTTTTTTACATTTGGAATGGTATAGATCTGGTGCCGGGTATCGGAATCGAACTGATGACCTTCGCATTACAAGTGCGCTGCTCTACCAACTGAGCTAACCCGGCATTTTCTTGAAGGCGTGACTATATCACTATTTTTAAATTTTCGACTAGCCCTTTTTACAAAAAAACTTAATTTTTTTGCAATTTTTTGAAGCGATGCGTTTTAGGCCTGCATCTATACTATTTGACTATCTTAAGCGTGGGTTTACGTTTGTCATTTGGCGATGCATCCACTTTGTCTATTTGACCTTGCGGCTCGAGGGTTGGCACCTGTGGGGCATCAGCAATATCCTCCACCTCAAAGAACATCCCCTGTCCGTTTTCACGCGCGAATATGCCTTTGACAGCGCCAATCGGAATATAGAGATGTTGTGATACGCCGCCGAACCGCGCGGAAAACACAACTGCTTCGTTATCGATATGCAAATCTTTGGTGGCCGAATAATTGATGTTCAGTACAATTTCCCCATCTTTGACATAGGCCATAGGCACGCGCGTTTGCGGCCCTACCACCACCAATAAATGTGGCGTCAAGCCATTGTCCACGCACCACTCGTGAATGGCGCGAATCATATAAGGTTTAGTGGGAATAAGTTCAGTCATGAGGGTGTCCTATGGTATTGCTATTGATCATACTACTGCGTACGACAGTAAGCCAGAAAGTATAAAGCGAGCACATCTTTCAATGCACTCGCTTTATCATTTCCATTCAGCACGTCGATTTATTTACGCATTGCTTTTTCTGATGGTGTCATCGCATCTGCATACAGCGGACGTGAGAACAAACGCTCAGCATATTTCAACAATGGTGCCGCCTGATTTGGCAACTCAATACCGTAGTGCCCTAAGCGCCAAAGCAATGGTGTCACCGCCACATCCAACATGGAGTACTCATCACCCAGCAAATAGTTTTGCTTGCTAAAAATCGGCACAATTTGCGTCAAGTTATCACGGATAGTTTTACGCGCAGCATCCGCTTTAGCGTCGTCACCGGACTCAATGTCTTTGATGTGGTCAAACAGATCTTTTTCAAAGTTATACAAGAACAATCTTGCACGTGCACGCATCACTGGATCTGCAGGCATAAGTTGTGGATGTGGAAAACGCTCATCAATATATTCATTGATAATGTTTGCCTCCGACAAAATGAGGTCACGCTCCACCAACACTGGCACGCTACCGTAAGGGTTAAGCACAGCCAAGTCTTCGGATTTGTTGGCCAAATCCACATCAATCACTTCAAAGTCCATGCCTTTTTCAAACAATACAATACGGCAGCGATGGCTATAGGGATCAACTGTCCCCGAATATAATTTCATCATAATTTATGCTTCTCTCTTCATATCAACAGATAGACTACTCAAGGACTGAGCAGCCTTCCATCTTATTTAATGTCTTTCCAATACTCGGTTTTAATTTTCTTCACGAGTACAAATAGCACCCCAAGGAACAGCAATACAAAAATACCAATGAACTGGCGGCTTTGTTTGGCGGGCTCCGCCATAAACGCCATAAAGTTAGTCAAATCACCTACCATTTCATTGTATTCGGCAGGGCTCAACTTACCCGGCTTGACCAATTCCAAGGCATGGGTTTCGTGATTCAATACTTGTACGCCTTGCAACTCATACAACACATGCGGCATGGCCACTTTGTCATATACCGTATTATTCCAACCGGTAGGACGCGTATCATCTTTATAGAATCCGCGTAAATAAGCGTAAAGCCAATCTGCACCGCGTGCACGCACCTCCACCGACAAATCCGGCGGCGTTGCACCAAACCACTTTTTCGCGTCTTTCGGGTCAATCGCCACTTGCATGGTATCGCCTACTTTATCGCCCGCCAGCAGTAGATTGTCTTTAATTTGCTTCTCAGACAAGCCAATATCTTGCAAACGGTTATAACGCATGTAGTTGGCACTGTGACAATTGAGGCAGTAATTCACAAACGTTCTTGCGCCACGCTGTAAAGACGCATGATTACCTAAGTCCACAGGTGCTTTAACGGTAATTTCAGCCTCATTCGCTAACGCTAATACTGGCAACAGCAACAAACTTAATAAAATGCTTTTCATATTAATGCGTTACCCTTTCTGGCACTGGCTTTGTTTTATCACGTTTGGTATACCAAGGCATTAACGCAAAGAACAGGAAATACACCGTCATACAAATACGTGCGACCACGGTTGCACGATCAGCCTTACCCATCCACGCGCCAAACTGACCCCAAACATCTGCGGGCACGGTACCTAAATAACCCAATATCAAGAAGCTCACGACAAATGCAGCTAGCCAGCGTTTGTAGAGCGCACCACGGTAGCGAATCGACTTGACCGCACCTCTGTCTAACCAAGGCAAGAATGCAAATACTACAACTGACAAGCCCATGGCGACTACACCAGGGAACTGTGAGATACCAATTGGTGGCACAGCACGCAAGATGGAGTAGTAAGGTGTGAAATACCAAACAGGGGCAATGTGCGCAGGCGTTTTCAATGGATCTGCCGGCACAAAGTTATTGGCCTCTAGGAAGTAACCGCCCATCTCCGGCGCAAAGAACACAATGGCTGCAAACACCATCAAGAACACCACCACACCCACCAAGTCTTTAACAGAGTAGTAAGGATGGAATGGAATACCATCTAATGGAATGCCTGTTTTCTTATCCTTGTGCGCTTTGATTTCTACACCATCCGGGTTGTTTGAACCCACTTCATGCAAGGCAATCAAATGCACAGCTACCAAGCCCAACAACACCAATGGCAGAGCAATGACGTGAAAGGCAAAGAAACGGTTCAATGTCGCATCCGATACCAAATAGTCACCACGCAACCACTCAGACAAATCCGGACCAATGAATGGCACTGTAGAGAACAGGTTCACAATTACTTGCGCACCCCAATAGGACATTTGACCCCATGGCAACAAGTAGCCAAAGAATGCCTCACCCATCAACACTAAGAAAATGCCTACACCGAACAACCAGATCAATTCGCGGGGTGTGCGGTATGAACCGTAGATCAAACCGCGGAACATATGCATATACACCACCACAAAGAACATGGAAGCACCGGTGGAGTGCATATAACGAATAATATTGCCGCCAAACACATCACGCATGATGTACTCAACAGAGGCAAACGCTTGTTGCGCATCTGGTTTGTAATGCATGGTCAGAAAAATACCGGTCACAATTTGCATGACCAATACTAACAATGCTAACGAACCAAAGAAGTACCAAAAGTTAAAATTCTTAGGTGCGTAATATTCGGTGAGGTGATTTTTGATGTTACTGGTGAGTGGGAAACGCGCATCCACCCAATCCACAACACCTGCCAGACCGCCTGTAGTAGTGGCGGTGACTTTTTGCTCTGCCATAGGACTATTTTTCATTTCTAGGCCTCCGCCTTTTTATCTACGCCGATTAACAATGTAGCATCAGTGAGATATTGATGTGGTGGCACCACCAAGTTAGTCGGTGCAGGAGAGCCTTTAAACACACGGCCGGATAAATCGAATTTAGAACCGTGACATGGACAGACAAAACCGCCATCCCAGTCTGCCGTCTCCGCAAAGTTAGCATTAGGCGAGCAGCCCAAATGGGTACAGGTACCCAACATCACTGCGTATTTTTCATTGATCGCGCGGCCTTTGTTTTTACAATACTCAGGCTGTTGCGGCACATCCAGGTCAGGGTCAGACAACTGATTCTTGTGCGCATCTAACTTTGCAAGCATTTCTTCAGTGCGGTGGATAATCCACACCGGTTGGCCACGCCACTCAGCCGTCATCATGCTACCAGCCTCAATTTTACTAATATCCACCTCAACTGGCGCGCCTGCTGCTTTTGCACGCTCACTCGGCAACATACTGCCAACAAAAGGTACGGCCACGGCAGCAACACCGACTGCACCAGTGGCAGCAGTCGCCTGAATGAGGAATTTACGTTTTTCTACATCAACTTCGGAGGGCGGCTGAAACGAGAGCCCATTGGCGTCATGTTTGGTGTCTGACATTGGCTTCCTTAACTTGCTCTTTTGGAGCAATTTTTACAGGTTAAACAAAAACAGGATTATACATTTTTTTATTGGCACATCCAAATTTTATTGGATAAGTATTTGATAAATATCAATTAAACAGGATTATCAATATCGACAAATTCGTGACTTAAACCAAACTGATTGGCTAAATGAACGCCCAAGGCCTGAATACCATATCGCTCGGTTGCATGATGGCCCGCTGCCATGTACGCCGTATTGGATTCACGCACGGCATGGACGGTTTGCTCCGATATCTCACCACTGATAAACAGATCCACTTCGGCGGCAATCGCCACATCAATATACTGCTGCGCCGCCCCGGTACACCACGCCACAGTCTTGATTAAAGATCGGGTGCTAGGAATAATTTGTGGCACTCTACCCAATTTTTCAGCCACATGCAGGCTAAGCTGCTGAATAGAGAGCGGCTGCGCCAGCGTCGCTTTGGCGATCATCTGCTTATCATCCAGCCATGCTTCTATATCAAATCCCAGTTGCTGTCCCAACATCACGTTATTGCCAAATTGTGGGTGGGCATCTAGCGGCAAATGATAGGCGAACAGATTGATGTCGTGCTGAAGCAGGGTTTGGATTCTTTGCTTTTTAATACCCAAAATTTCTGGCGGCTCGCCGCGCCAAAAATAGCCATGATGCACCAGAATTGCATCTGCATTTCTCTTAACCGCCGCATCTATCAGCGCCTGCGAAGCGGTCACCCCAGTCACAATACGTTGTATCTCGGATTTTCCCTCTACCTGCAGACCATTTGGGCAGTAGTCATTAAAGCGAGCGGGCTGTAAAATATCCTTCAAATACAAGTTAAGTGCGCTTAATTTCATATCATTTCCAATATACTGAGTTATCTTTATTTACCTGAAGGTGTTATGCGTAAAATTTGGCTTATTTTTGCACAATCTGTGACCGCCTGCTTGGGCCTTTTGTTTGTATTAAGAATGTTCTACCCGGAACTGCTTGCCATCAAGTCTGCTCCCGTCATTATCAAACAAGTCGAGCCTACAGCAAAAGTAGAAACTAAAGGAGGCTACAGTCTAGCGGCTGAAAAAGCCATGCCCACCGTCGTCAATATTTTCACCTCCAGCAAAGTAGCCAGCACAGACCCTAACCAACAATATCTGGACGACCCCTTGTTTAGGCACTTTTTTGGCGATCAGCTGAATAATCAGGAAGCCCAGCCAGAAAGCAGCCTTGGTAGTGGCGTTATTGTCAGCGCGCAGGGCCTGATCATGACCAACAACCATGTCGTCAATACTGCAGACGAGATTGAAGTTGCACTAGCCGATGGCCGCAAACTTTCTGCCAGAGTAGTGGGCACAGATCCGGAAACGGATTTGGCCGTACTCAAAGTGGACGCAGATAACCTGCCTGCGATTACGTTTGCCAATAGCGAAAAACTCAAAGTGGGTGATGTGGTATTAGCCATCGGCAATCCGTTTGGCGTTGGCCAAACTGTTACGCAAGGTATTATCAGCGCGCTTGGCCGCAACCATTTGGGCATTAATACATTTGAAAATTTCATTCAAACCGATGCCTCCATCAACCCAGGCAACTCTGGTGGCGCACTGATTGACGCCGATGGTAATTTAATCGGCATTAATAGCGCGATTTACTCTCGCAGCGGCGGTAGTATGGGCATTGGCTTTGCCATCCCCGTCAGCATCGCCAAGCAGGTCATGGAGCAAATCACACTCACCGGCAGCGTCACCCGCGGCTGGATTGGGATTGAAGCGCAAGACATTACACCGGAATTGGCTGAGTCTTTTAAGCTGGACAAAGCGGAAGGCTCTCTGATCGCTGGCATTTTGCGTGACAGCCCTGCTGATGCGGCAGGGTTAAAGCCCGGCGATATTTTGGTGTCCATCAATGGCAACAAGGTGACGGATAGCGAGTCTATGTTGAATCTGATTGCGGTATTACAGCCAAAGCAGAAAGCAACGCTAGGCATTGTCAGAACGGGCAAATTGATTGAAGTGGAGTTGCTGGTTGGAAAACGCCCCAGACCAGTAGCGGCAAAAAGATAGTAAGTTAAGCTTGTATACTATTGGCTTTAGGTTGCGTGTATTTCACTACCAATACGCCTAACTCATAAAGCAACCACAGCGGTACTGCCAGCATAAACTGCGAGATGATATCCGGTGGTGTAAAGATAGCGCCTAAAATAAACGCGCCCACCACTACATAACCACGCGCCTCTTGTAACTGAGCTACCGTTACCCAACCAAAGCGGGCAACCAGCACGACAGCAATCGGCACTTCAAACGCCAGGCCAAACGCCATAAACAAAGTCATGACAAAATCCAGATATTCGGAAATATCTGTCATCACCGCGACCCCGGCTGGCGCGCTCCCCACAATAAAGCCAAATACCACGGGGAACACCAAGAAGTATGCAAACGCCATCCCAAGCATGAACAATAGTGTGCTGGCAACAATCACGGGCAACATCAACTTTTTTTCATGCGCATACAGGCCAGGCGCAATAAACGACCACACTTGATAAATGGTATGCGGTAACGAAATCACAAAAGCCGCCATCATGGCCACTTTCATCGGCACAAAAAACGGTGTTGTCACTGCAGTGGCAATCATCTGGCCGCCTGCAGGCAGCTTGGCTAGCATGGGCGCTGCCAATAGGCTGTAGATACGGTTTGCAAACGGAAATAGCCCAATAAACACCAGTACAAACCCTAGCACAATCCGCAACAAGCGGTTTCTGAGTTCGATCAAATGTGAAATAAAGGATTCTGTTGGGGTCATATCGGCGTCTATTGCTAATGCGCTATTCTGGCTGCGCAGGTTTCTTGCTGACACGCGCACGTTTTACCTTAGGCGTAGACAACGCATCATCACCGGCGGCAGGTTGGGATTTTTTGATTTTGGGGCTTGCTTTTCTTTTAGTGGCAGGCTTGGAAACAGGGGCTACACCATCATCCATAGTGGTGTCTTGCAGAGATTGTACGCCCGCCATAATGCTGGATTCAGTTTGCAAAGCAGCACTATTGACTTCTTGCTGGAGCTTTTGCAACTCTTCAAAACGCATTTCGCGATTCACTTCATCTTTTACCTGCGCAACAAATCGCTGCATGCGCCCGGTATAAGCACCCAATGTACGCGCTAGCTTTGGTAATTTCTCCGGACCAATCACCAACAGTGCCACAACTGCAATGACAATCAACTCCGAAAATGAAATATCAAACACGGCGACTATTGCTTAGTTTTATGTGTGACTTCGCCTTCAATCGTCTTGCCAGCACTTTCATCAGCAACTTCAGGTGACTGACCATCTTTCACGGCTTTTTTAAACTCATTTACTGCGCCACCTACATCGCTACCAATATTGCGTAGTTTTTTAGTACCAAATACCAGCACAACAATTAGTAACACAATCAACCAGTGCCATAAACTAAAAGAACCCATGATAATCTCCTTAATTTGTGTAACGTCTAGGCGCAGGCATCAACTGCCTGCAGGCCCGCCACCAAATACGTGTATATGTAAATGAAAAACTTCCTGCCCACCTTCGCGGCCAGTATTGATGAGCGTTTTAAACCCTGCCAAGCCTTGCGCCTCTGCCAACTTGGGCACCAGTAGCAACATCTTGCCCAACAAGGCTTGATGACTTGCATCACACTCTTTCAGGCTAGGCACATGTAATTTCGGCACAATTAAAAAATGTACTTTGGCCATGGGTTTGATATCAAAAAACGCAATTACGTCTTCATCTTCATAGATTTTTTTTGATGGGATACTACCCGCAAATATTTTACAAAAAATGCAATCTTCATCCATGTCCTACACCCCGTTAATGCCAAACAATTGTGGTTAAGTCACAACCAATCACATTTAATCTTTGACTACCTAGTCTTTAGGTCTGGCATTCTTTTCATCAATGCCGGACAACCCTTCTCTGCGCGCCAACTCATCTAGAATTTCTTGCGGCTGAATATTGTGATGCGCCAGCATTACCAATGTATGAAACCAGAGGTCTGCCGTTTCGTACACAATCGCTTCACGCTGTCCATCTTTGGCGGCGATGACAGTCTCGGTCGCTTCCTCACCAATCTTTTTGAGAATGCTGTCCAAACCTTTGGTATACAGTTTGGCTACGTAGGACGTGGTTGGATCTGCAGATTTCCGCTGTTCCAGTAATTCTGCCAGCCGATTCAAGACATCACTCATGGTAAATCTCTTTAGGGTCTTTTTTCACCGCTTGGTCAATCAACCAAGTTTGATTATCTAGTTTTTTGAAAAAGCAATTATGACGGCCGGTATGGCAAGCAATACCACCTACTTGCTCAACGCGTATCAGAATAACATCTTCATCGCAGTCCAATCGAATTTCATGAATTTTCTGTATATGGCCAGATTCTTCACCTTTATGCCATAATTTTTGACGTGAGCGTGACCAATACACTGCTTGTTGCGTCTCTTCGGTGAGTCTTAGCGCTTCGCGATTCATCCAAGCAAACATCAGCACCTTACCGGTGTCGTGCTCTTGTGCAATCACAGGCACCAAGCCACTTTCATCCCAATTTACTTCATCCAGCCAAGCCATTATCGCACCTCAATACCATGTTGCTGCATATAGGTTTTTGCTTGCTCTACTGTGTATTCACCATAGTGGAAGATGCTGGCAGCAAGTACGGCATCTGCACCACCGAGCGTGACACCATCAACCAAATGTTGCAAGTTACCCACACCCCCTGATGCAATGAGCGGTACATCGACCGCATCTGAAATGGCGCGGTTTAGCGGATTGTTAAATCCAATTTTGGTGCCATCGCGGTCCATGCTGGTCACCAGCAACTCGCCCGCACCCAAACTCACCATATGCTGTGCCCACTTCACCGCATCCAAGCCTGTTGCCTTACGCCCGCCATGGGTAAATACTTCCCACTCGAACGGTTGATTATCTACCTTTTTCGCATCAATGGCGACCACGATACATTGCGAGCCAAAGCGACTGGCGGCATCCTGAACCACTTGGGGATTCAATACTGCAGTCGTGTTAATACTGACCTTGTCTGCACCAGCATTCAATAAACGACGTACATCCTCCACCTGCCGCACACCACCACCTACCGTAAGTGGAATAAACACTTGAGAAGCAACTTCTTCAATGATATGTAAAATCAAATCACGATCATCAGAACTCGCAGTGATATCCAAAAAGGTAAGCTCATCCGCACCTTGATCGTTATAGCGCTGTGCAATCTCGACCGGGTCACCTGCATCACGTAGCTCTAGAAAGTTAACGCCCTTGACCACACGACCATTGGTGACATCTAAACAAGGAATAATGCGCTTGGCTAATCCCATTAGGCGCTCAGCTCGTCCGCTAAGGCTTGTGCTGCAGCAAAGTTCAAAGTGCCTTCATAAATGGCGCGGCCAGTGATGGTACCAATGATGCCTTCTTTAGCCACGGCGCATAATTTGCGCACATCATCCAAATTGGTCACGCCGCCGCTGGCAATCACCGGAATCGTCAGGGCCTGCGCCAATGCGACAGTCGCTTCGATATTGACGCCCGTCAACATGCCATCGCGTCCAATATCGGTATAGACAATACTTTCAACGCCATAATCTTCAAACTTCTTGGCTAAATCAATCACATCGTGCCCAGTGAGCTTGGACCAACCATCCACAGCAACTTTGCCATCTTTTGCATCTAGCCCTACCATAATTTGGCCGGGGAATGCATAGCAGGCTTCGTGCAAAAAGCCAGGATTTTTGACAGCCGCAGTACCGATAATGACGTAACTAATGCCATCATCCAAATAGCGCTCAATCGTATCCAAATCGCGAATACCGCCACCCAACTGGATAGGAATGTCACCGCCCACTGCACTAACGATGGACTTAATCGCCCCTTCGTTCACCGGCTTACCTGCAAAGGCACCGTTTAAATCCACCAAGTGCAGGCGTTTTCCACCTTGATCCACCCAGTGTCGCGCCATAGCGCCGGGGTCCTCAGAAAAGACTGTGGACTCCTCCATTAAACCTTGTTTTAAACGAACACAGTGGCCGTCTTTGAGATCGATTGCGGGAATGATAAGCATGGTAGTGATAAATAGGCGTTAGAAAAATCAATAAAACAAGCGTAAACGGTTAAGGGTTCCAGTGTACGAAATTACGTAATAATTGTAACCCCGCTTTTGCACTTTTTTCAGGGTGAAACTGTACTGCAAACAAATTATCTTTGGCAATGGCACAGGTAAATGGCTTAGGGTAGTCCGTGATACCCGTGACCAACCCAGATTCATCTGGGCATACATAGTAGCTATGCACGTAATAAAAGCGCTCATTGTCTGCGACATCTTGCCATAAAGGGTGCTGATTTGGTTGTTGCACCTGATTCCATCCCATGTGCGGGACTTTCAGCTTGCGGCCTTCTGTATCATGCATATCTACTGCGGCAAAACGTTTCACTTGCCCTGCAAACACACCCAACCCTGCTGCGTTCCCTTCTTCTGAGCGCTCAAACAACATTTGCAGGCCGATACAAATACCTAAAAATGGTTTCTGTTGCGTCGCTTCAATCACAGCCTGACTTAAGCCACGCGAGTCCAACTCACGGATACAATCAGGCATCGCCCCTTGTCCCGGAAACACGACGCGATTCGCTTGGTGAATCTGCTGTGGGTCACTGGTGACGACCACATTCAAATCAGGCGCTACATGTTCCAGTGCTTTAGACACCGAACGCAGATTGCCCATGCCGTAGTCCACTACGGCGATATCGATATTTTTCATTTCAGTAGCAACAAGTGTTATAAGCTGCCTTTGGTGGATGGCATAATGCCTGCCATACGTGGGTCATGCGTCGCTGCCATGCGCAAAGCACGGCCAAACGCCTTAAAAATCGTCTCCGCTTGATGGTGCGAGTTATGCCCCTTGAGATTGTCAATATGCAAGGTGACCAGTGCGTGATTGACAAAGCCCTGGAAGAACTCATGAATCAGATCCACATCAAACTCACCAATGGCGGCGCGCGTAAATTCACAGCTAAATTCCAAGCCGGGGCGACCTGACAGATCCAACGCTACGCGACTCAATGCTTCATCCAATGGCACATAGGCATGACCATAGCGGTTAATGCCTTTCTTGTCTCCCAATGCCTTTAAGAAAGCTTGGCCCAATGTGATGCCAATGTCTTCTACCGTGTGATGCGCATCAATATGCAAATCACCTTTCGCTTGCACTTGAATATCCATCATGCCGTGACGCGCAATCTGGTCCAGCATGTGATCTAAAAAGCCTAAACCAGTATTAAATTGCGAAACGCCCGACCCATCGAGATTAATGGAAACCGTGATTTGTGTCTCTAAGGTATTGCGGGATATTTCTGCTTGACGCATAGCCATGTCATCTTTATAAAAAATTACAAACTAAAATTATGATAATCAATCATTTAACAGCATTTTAACCTAAACAGCGCTACGCTGGCAAAATGCAAATAAAAAAGCCGACCACCGGTCGGCTTTTCAATCGAATAATCGATTATTGTGCTGCTGCTTCTGCAGGTGCTGCCTCTGCCGGAGCCGCTTCAGCTGCTGGCGCAGCCTCGGCTGGTGCTACTTCTGCAGGTGCCGCTTCAGCTGGAGCTGCTTCTACCGCTTGCTCAGTTGCTGCTGGCGCTTCTGCCGCTGCTTCTTCTGGTGCTTTATTGTTCAATAAAGACAACACTAACAATGCTGCACCGATTGCGATTGCCCAAGGCAACCATTTAAAACCACCTGCTGATGCGCTAGCGCCGTGTGCTAAACCAGTAATTTCTTTTGCTGAAGCTGCTGGATCTGCTGCACCGTAAATCGCTGCGCCTGCTACTACGATATCTGCACCTGCATCTACCACTTGTTTTACAGTTGCGGCTTTTACACCACCTGCAACAGATACTTTAGCGCCTGTTTTCAAGCCAGTGATTAATGCTAAGTCAGCAAATGGTGTTTGACCTGCAGCTTGTTGGTCTAAACCAGTATGTACGCCAATGATGTGTGCGCCTAATTTAGCAACTTCTAATGTACGGGCTTTTTTGTCAGCAACGTTGATTAAGTCAACTTGTGCTTGTTTGCCGTATTTGTTAGCAACGTCGATTACGCCTTTGATTGTACCGATATCTGCTGTACCCAATACTGTCACGATGTCTGCACCAGCTTTGTAGAAAGGCTCAGCCTCATAAAAACCAGCATCCATTGTTTTCAAGTCAACTAAGATTTTGTTGTTTGGGAATTTAGCGCGTAAAGTCTTAAGTAATTCAATACCGTTATGCTTAATGCAAGGTGTACCGATTTCTAAAATGTCCACATGTGGAGCAACTTTAGCCGCTAATGCAACTGTTGCGTCAAAATCTAGTGAATCTAATGCCATTTGGGTTTGTGCCATGATGCTTCTTCCTCCGAACTCGCTCAATATTCGATTAAAAATTTAATATTTTGTAGTATGTAGAATTAAATTTTACAAAATACCATTTGCACGTTTTGTACATTCTCGCATCATAACCGCAATTGATGTGTTTTTTCAACAATTTAGTCACGTCAAATTAAGATTTTGTTACAAATAGAAGGCAAAAGCCCGGTTTACTGGACCAGTTTGACTAAACAATTGATTTTAATGCATTCACTAGATACTCTGATTGCGCATCGGTGCCGATGGTAATCCGTAAATATGGTGCAATACGTGATGGTTTTTTGAAGTGCCGCACAATGATATTTTGCTCTCGCAGTTTGGCGGTGAGTGCCTCACCTGCGTGCGCAGGATGTTGAGCAAAAATAAAATTAGCGCCCGATGGTAGCACTTCAAACCCCAAGGCTTGCAGTTCTTTAATTAAATGGGTGCGTGTAGCCACGACCTGCGCGCAAGCTTGGTTAAAATAGGCATGATCTTGCATCGCCGCTACGGCACCGGCTTCGGCAAAACGGTCTATCGGGTAGGAGTTAAAGCTATCTTTTACTCGAATCAACGCCTCAATCAAATCCGGATGGCCAAGTGCGTAACCTACCCGCAGACCTGCAAGCGAGCGCGCTTTAGAAAGCGTGTGTGTTACCAGCAAATTTGGATATTGTTGAATCAACTGTACCGCAGACTCTGTACCAAAGTCGACATAGGCCTCGTCTACCAGCACTACCGAATGTTGATTCGCTTTAAGTAAGCGCTCTATTTCTGACAATGCGAGCGGGATGCCAGTAGGTGCATTCGGGTTAGGGAAAATGATGCCACCATTAGGCCGCAAATAGTCGTCGATGTTGATTTCAAAGCGCTCATTCAGCGCAATTGGCGCATATTCAATACCATACAGGCCACAATACACCGGGTAAAAGCTATAAGTAATATCTGGGAATAATAGAGGTTGCTCATGCTGAAACAGCGCATGAAAAGCGTGTGCGAGCACTTCATCCGAACCATTGCCCACAAACACTTGATTGTTTTGCAGTCCATGATATTCGGCAATCGCGGTTTTTAACCGGTCAGAATTTGGATCCGGATACAAGCGCAGTGTCTCTGCCGCCTCTGCCTGCAATGCAGCAATCACCTTAGGACTTGGACCATAAGGATTTTCATTGGTATTCAGTTTGACCAAGTTAGTGAGTTTAGGCTGCTCGCCTGGCACATAAGGTGTCAGCTGGTGTACGATTGGGCTCCAATACTTACTCATTACACACAACTCACTTCAAACGATATTCAGCAGAACGGGCATGCGCTTGCAAGCCCTCACCATAAGCCAGTGTGGAGGCGATTTTACCTAGCGTTTGTGCGCCAGCAGATGACACCATAATCAAGCTTGAGCGCTTTTGGAAATCATATACACCCAACGGTGAGCTAAAGCGTGCCGTGCGCGAAGTAGGCAACACGTGATTAGGCCCAGCGCAGTAATCGCCAAGCGCTTCACAGGTATCACGTCCCATAAAGATAGCACCGGCGTGTTTGATTTTTTGGCTAAACGCATATGGCTCCTCCACAGACAACTCCAAATGCTCAGGTGCAATGTAGTTACTGATGTCTGCCGCTTCTTCCAAACTTTTCACTAAAATCAGTGCGCCGCGATTCTCCAAAGAAGTGCGGATGATGTCTTGGCGCGGCATCTCTTTCACTTGTTTTTCAATACTCGCCGCTACCGCATCCAGAAAGTCTGCATCTGGTGATAGCAATATGGATTGCGCCAATTCGTCATGCTCAGCCTGACTAAACAAGTCCATCGCAATCCAATCCGGATTAGTCTTGCCATCACAGATGACTAAAATCTCAGACGGACCCGCTACCATATCAATACCCACCACGCCGAACACACGACGTTTTGCCGCGGCCACATAGGCATTGCCAGGCCCTGTGATTTTATCGACTTGCGGTACTGTTTCTGTACCATACGCCAACGCACCTACCGCCTGCGCACCGCCGATACAGAATACACGGTCTACGCCAGCAATAGCTGCCGCTGCTAGTACCAACGCATTCTTTTCACCATTAGGCGTTGGCACCACCATGATGAGCTCTTTTACGCCCGCCACTTTGGCAGGGATGGCATTCATCAATACACTAGAGGGGTATGCCGCTTTACCACCGGGCACGTACAAGCCTACCCGGTCTAATGCAGTCACTTGCTGACCCAACAGCGTACCATCGGCTTCTGTATAGCTCCATGATTGCATCACTTGCTTCTCATGATAGCTACGTACACGGTCTGCAGCCGCTTGCAAAGCTTCGCGCTGCGCTGCGGGCAAACCTTCTAACGCCGCAATTAATTCAGCCTGGGATAGCTCTAATTCAGCCATACCTTGAGCATTGGTTTTATCAAAGCGATTGGTATATTCCAACACCGCAGCATCGCCGCGTGCTTTTACATCCTTTAGGATATTGGCTACAACTGTATCCACACTGTCGTCTTGTGCGGTTTCAAACGCCAGCAAGGCTTTTAAATCTTGGTCAAAAGAGGTGTCTAAGGTCGATAAACGTCTGATGTTCATGCTTATTTACTTTCGAAATCTACTGGATAGCTTGTGCAAAGCTATCGATAATCGGCTGCAATTGTGCGCGATTGAGCTTAAGTGAAGCCTGATTGACAACCAAGCGTGAGCTGATTGCGCCAATCTCCTCTACTGCTTGTAGATGATTGGCGCGTAAAGTACCACCAGTACTCACCAAATCTACAATCGCGTCAGCCAACCCTACCAAGGGGCCCAATTCCATCGAGCCGTACAACTTAATCAAATCGACATGCATGCCTTTGGCTGCAAAGTGCTCGCGTGCGGTTTTCACGTACTTGGTCACCACCTTTAGGCGTGCACCTTGACGGATACTGGCCTCGTAATCAAAGCCTTCTCTCACCGCGACCATCATCTTGCATTTGGCAATATTTAAATCCAATGGTTGATACAAACCTTCGCCACCATGCTCATCCAGTACATCTTTACCGGCAATGCCAATATCGGCTGCGCCATATTGCACATAGGTAGGGACATCGGTAGCACGCACAATAATCAGGCGTACATCGTCACGGTTGGTAGGTAAAATCAGTTTGCGCGAAGATTCCGGATTTTCCAATGCATGGATACCCGCCGCTGCTAGCAGTGGCGTGGTTTCTTCAAAAATGCGACCTTTACTTAAGGCGATGGTAATCATATCAGTGAGAACGACGCACTTTGGCGCCAAGTTTAGTTAATTTTTCTTCTAGGAATTCGTAGCCACGGTCTAAATGGTAAATACGGTCAATCACCGTTTCACCATCCGCCACTAAGCCAGCCAATACCAAACCAGCAGAGGCGCGCAAGTCAGTGGCCATCACATTCGCGCCTTCTAGTTGTGGAATGCCTTTGACCAGTGCGGTATTGCCCTCTACATTAATATCTGCGCCCATGCGTTGCAACTCTTGCACATGCATAAAACGATTTTCAAAGATAGTTTCCACCACCGTCGACACGCCTTCTGCAATAGTATTCATGGCCATAAATTGCGCCTGCATATCGGTTGGGAAGGCTGGATGCGGCGCTGTACGAATATTGACTGCCTTGAGTTTACCGTTACCTTTTACCGTAATGCTGTCAGCCGTCTGAGTCACGGTTACCCCTGCTTCGCGCAACTTTTCAATCACCGCTTCCAGTAAGTCAGGGCGTGCATTACGCAAAGTCACATCGCCGCCAGTCATGGCAGCAGCCACCATATAAGTGCCCGCCTCAATACGATCACAGACAATATTATGGGTTGCACCGGTTAATCGCTCGACACCTTCAATGGTAATCGTGTCGGTACCCGCACCTTTGATGTTGGCACCCATTTTATTTAGGCATTCGGCCAAATCCACAACTTCCGGCTCTTTAGCAGCATTTTCTAGCACGGTCGTGCCTTGTGCCAACGCCGCCGCCATCATCAAGTTCTCTGTACCAGTCACCGTGACCAGATCCATATAGTATTTGGCACCTTGCAACCTGCGGTTAGGCAGATGCAAGGTGCTGGCTTGAATATAGCCATGCGTAATATGAATCGCGGCACCCATGGCCTGCAATCCTTTAATATGCAAATCTACCGGACGAGACCCGATGGCGCAGCCGCCTGGCAAAGACACACGTGCACTGCCAAAACGCGCTAACAAAGGACCTAACACTAAAATAGAAGCGCGCATGGTTTTCACCATTTCATAGGTCGCCTCAAACGAGGTCACATCACTTGCGTCCAAACTCACTTTATCTGCATTGCGCGTCACTTTTACGCCCATGGTATCGAGCAATTTAAGCGTGGTATCAATATCTTTCAGTGCAGCCACACTGGTTAAGTGCAGTGGTGTTTCTGCCAACAAAGCAGCACACAAAATAGGCAATGCTGCATTTTTAGCACCGGAGATGACGATCTCGCCGTTTAATGTGGCGCCGCCTTCAATAATGAGTTTATCCAAAATGTTTTATCCGTTCCGATATTTAGCTTTGTGTGCCGCCGAGCAAGGTTTGCAATTCACCGCTCTCGTACATGGCACGCATAATATCAGCCCCGCCGATAAACTCACCTTTCACGTACAACTGTGGGATTGTTGGCCAATTAGCATATTGCTTAATGCCTTCGCGAACTTCCTGATCCTGTAACACATCCACCGCAGTATATTGTGCACCGCATGCATCTAGAATCTGCGTGGCCAAATTAGAAAAGCCACATTGTGGGAACTTTGGGCTCCCTTTCATATATAGCACCACATCATTGGTGGTAACGGTTTCTTTGATTTTTGCTTGTGTATCCATTTTTACTTACTCTCCGAACTGAATCTGATATTACGCAATCGCTTTTATGCGGTTGCGTTTAATTGTTGCCACTGTTGTGGGGTATAGGTTTGCATGGATAACGCATGAATTTCAGCACGCATGCGATCGCCCAAGGCTTGATAAACTAACTGATGTTGTTGCACCATGCGTTTACCTTCAAACGCGGCACTGACAATCACCGCCTCAAAATGGGTGCCATCATCGCCCAGCACGCGGATAAACTCACAGGACAAGCCTTGCTGTATATAACTTTCTAATTGCTGTGCACTTAACACGCGTTAACCTCTTCAATTTATTTACATTTGGCGACGTATTAGCCGCGCAATTTATAGCCTGATTTTAACATTTTTAGGCATGCCCATGCTAATGCGATTAAAAATGCCATGACCACGACTAGGCTAATCCATGGTGACACATCACCTTGACCGAAAAAACCATAGCGGAATCCGTCAATCATGTAAAAGAACGGATTGAATTTTGATACGACCTGCCAAAATGGCGGCAAAGAGTGAATCGAATAAAACACGCCCGACAGAAAAGTAAGCGGCATGATAACAAAGTTCTGAAACGCCGCCATTTGATCAAACTTATCCGCCCAAATGCCGGCAATAATACCAAAGGTACCCAGCAAGGCGCTGCCCAATAAGGCAAATACGAATATCCACATCGGATGCACCAGTGGCACATCCACAAACCAGATGGACACCAGATAGATACTTAAACCTACAAACAGACCACGAATAATAGATGCTGCTAGAAATGCTGAAAAAAACTGCAGATAGGTCAGTGGCGTGAGCAGAATAAACACCACATTGCCCATTACTTTAGATTGAATAAGGCTAGACGAGCTATTGGCAAACGAATTCTGCAATAGCGACATCATAATCAAACCCGGCACCAAAAATGCGGTATAAGGCACGCCTTTATACACCTGCACATGATCAGCCAGTACATGCGAAAAGATCAGCAAATACAGCAGCGCCGTAAGTACCGGAGAAGCGACAGTTTGGAACGCAACACGCCAAAAACGCAGCAATTCTTTTTTAAACAAAGTGTAAGGGCCGCGCCAAGCAGACGGAATATTTGCATCAATCAGTTTCATACCCCTCCCACCAGCGACATAAACACATCTTCCAAATCCGCTTCTATCAATTGCATATCTTCGATGTCAACATTGGCTTTACGTAACTCCGCCAAGGCAAATTCCACTTGCGTCAAATCTGATAACGCGAGTGTAAACACGCCAAGCTCGCCGTGTTTAAGCATAGGCAATAAAGCTGGCGGCAAATGTGCGCCTTTGAGCGTCAAGCGCAGATTTTTACCTGCGTGTGATTTCAGTAGATTAGCGGTAGTATCCAACGCGACTATTTTGCCTTGTTTCATCATCGCCACGCGCTCACACAAGGTTTCCGCTTCTTCCAAATAATGCGTGGTGAGAATAATGGTGTGCCCTTCGCGATTGAGTTGCTTGATAAAGCCCCACAACATTTGACGCAACTCCACATCCACACCCGCGGTCGGCTCATCTAGCACAATGACTGGGGGACGATGCGCAAGCGCTTGCGCAATCAGTGCGCGCCGCTTCATCCCGCCTGATAGTTTACGCATATTGGTGTGTGCTTTATCGGTCAGGCCGAGCCCTTCAATCACCTGATCCACCCAGGCATCATTTTCAGGACCGTGGCCGAAATAACCCGCCTGAAATCGCAACATTTCTCGCACATTAAAAAAGGGATCGAACACCAACTCCTGTGGCACCACGCCCAAAGCCATGCGCGCCTGTTGATAATCGGCTATAACATCGTGCCCCATAATACTTACGTGACCTATAGTAGGCCTAAGCAGACCTGCCATAATATTAATCAGCGTAGATTTGCCTGCCCCGTTGGGGCCTAACAGTGCAAAAAACTCGCCCTGCTCAATGCTTAAGTCAATGCCATTCAGCGCATTGAGTTGCCCAAATTGCTTATGTACATCATGTATTTGTATTGCTGGTGTTTTCAAAACAAACGTTCATCCGTTTAGGTGTTAATAAAGTTAAAGCATAGATAAAAAAACTAAACCCCAACCCTTTAAATAAGGACTGGGGTCACCCAAAACAACTACTCAGTTACAATTAATTTGGCAATACAAAATCATCTACACCATACAGTTGCATTAAGCTCACCAAATTTGCTGGCACATTGACCAATGACAACGCTACATGTTCAGCACTGGCACGGCGCTTCAACTCTAGAATCAAGCTGATGGCCGAAGTATCCACATCGGTCACTTTGGCAAAATCCAACGCTGTAGCATCCGTTAAGGTAAGCGCTCTGCTGGCATCCAATACCTGGCTGATATTCTGAATCACCAAATCGCCAGACAATTGCCAGCGATTGGCTTCTTGTGTGATGTCTATCAAAACAAGGGCTCCCAAAACATGTAATTTAAGCGCGACAAATCAAGTGAATGCATTTAACTTGATTTTGCAGCTGACGCACCATTTTTCTCGGCCAACTTTTTAATTAAACTATCCAAACCATTTTGACGGATTTCTTGTGCAAACTGGCTACGATAGTTAGTGACCAAGCTCACGCCTTCAATCACAATGTCATACACTTTCCAGTCGTCTGCTTTCTTTTCCAGCGCATAATCTACAGCAATCGGCTGACCGCCTTGCTGCACGATGGATGTCTTCACTGTTGCAGAAGTTGAACCCTCAGGTAAACGCAAAGGCTTGTACTCAATCACCTGATTTTTGTATTTAGAAAGCGCTGTTGCATAAGTACGTAACAATAAGGTTTTAAACTCATTTTGAAACGCAGCTTGCTGCTCTGGCGTCGCTTTGGTCCAGTTTTTACCCAATACCAAACGTGATACTTTTTCAAAGTTGAAGTTAGGCAGAATTTTCTCTTCAGCCAATTTGAAAATCTTGTCTTGGTTACCTGCTTGAATGTCTTTGTCGGACTTTACTACCGCAAGTACATCATCTGCAGTTCTTTTGACCAACTCATCAGGGCCTTCGCCCGCAATTGCTAAGCTACTGGCCAGTAACAGGCCAAATGCTGCTATTAATTGTTTCATGCTGTTTAATTCCTTTTCATTGATTCTGTAAATTTATTATTTTTCGGCTTTATCTGCAGAAGACTTGCCAATCTTATCCAATGGACTTGCACCTAACGTATCTTCTTCCGATTTGGTTGATTCGGAAGACGTCTTAGATTTGTCGTCTGTCGATTCAGAAGCTTTGTTATACAAGAACTGGCTAATCATTTTTTCCAACACAACGGCATCTTGCGTTTGTGTAATCTTGTCGCCATTGGCTAATTGTACGTCATCTCCACCTGCCTCAAGACCCACATATTGCTCGCCCAACAAGCCTGCAGTGTAAATATTTGCAAAGGTATCTTTAGGAAAAGCATATCGTTTGTCGATGTTCAGACTCACTACTGCCTCATAAGTTGCAGAATCAAAAGTAATCCCCGCTACGCGCCCCACCACCACGCCCGCACTTTTCACTGGGGCTCTTGGCTTTAAGCCGCCAATATTTTCAAAGTTGGCTGTTACCGTATAGGTTTCCCCAATATTAGCAGTGGTTAGGTTGCCCACTTTCATGGCCAAACCAAGCAACGCGGCAACACCTAACGCTACAAACACACCCACCCATAAATCAATTGTTGTTCTATCCATTGCTGCTCCTGCTTGCTTATACGTTGATCATAAATGAGGTTAATATAAAATCCAGACCCAATATTGCGAGTGAAGATGTCACTACTGTTCTTGTTGTGGCGTGACTCACACCTTCCGCAGTGGGGGGTGCATCATATCCTTCAAATAAGGCGATCATGGTGCAGGCTACGCCAAACACCATGCTTTTAATTACCCCATTCAAAATATCATGTTGCCAATCCACATTGGCCTGCATTTGCGACCAAAATGCACCCGCATCTACGCCAATGACAGGCACAGCCACTAGATAGCCGCCCAAAACACCGACCATAGAAAACAAAGTGGCTAAGATTGGCATAGCGATTACGCCAGCCCAGAAACGCGGCGCAATCACACGCGCAATCGGGTTCACTGCCATCATCTCCATGGCTGAAAGCTGCTCTGTGGCTTTCATTAACCCAATTTCAGCAGTAATTGCAGTACCGGCACGGCCAGCAAACAATAAAGCCGTCACTACTGGGCCTAATTCGCGCACCAGCGCCAATGCTACCAACACACCAATTGCCTCGGATGAGCCGTATCTTTGTAAAGTATGATATCCCTGTAAACCAAGCACCATACCAACAAAAAAAGCCGAAACAAGAATAATAATGAGCGACATCACCCCAGTGAAATAAATTTCACGAATAGTCAGGTGAAAACGTCTAAAGCTTTCACCAGATGATGTTAGCGTCAGCCAAAACAAACGCATACCAGCGCCTAAACGCCAAATACCATCTACAAATCTGTGGCCTATGTTTCTGAACACCCGGATTAAACCGATCAACAATCCTGATTTAATCATGCTTTGTGTTCCAATAGAGAGCGTGCGTAATCATCTGCTGCGTAGTGAAATGGCACCGGACCATCTTTCTCGCCATACACAAATTGATGTACAAACGGCAAGTTAGAGTTTCTGAGTTCATCCGGCGTACCCTCTGCCGCTACCACGCCATTGGCCACAAAATAAATATAGTCAGCAAAACGGAAGGTTTCTTCAACATCGTGCGTGACAATGATAGAGGTTGCTCCAAGCGCATCGTTCAGTGTACGAATCAAATGACAAATCACCCCCATTGAAATAGGGTCTAAGCCGGCAAATGGTTCATCATACATAATAATACTGGGATCTAATGCAATCGCCCGTGCTAATGCCACGCGTCTAGCCATTCCCCCTGACAATTCAGTAGGCATCAGTTGATGCGCGCCACGCAAACCTACGGCATTCAGTTTCATCAACACCAAATCGCGAATCATGCTTTCCGGTAAATCGGTATGTTCACGCATGGGAAAAGCAACGTTTTCAAACACAGACAGATCTGTGAATAAAGCACCTTGTTGAAACAGCATGCCCATTTTACGGCGTATACGATAAATTCCGGTGCGATCCTGCTGATGTACTACATCACCATCTACACGCACCTGCCCCTTAGTAGGTCTGATTTGCCCGCCAATGAGGCGCAATAACGTAGTTTTACCACTGCCACTACCGCCCATAATGGCAGTGACCTTACCACGTGGGAACACCATATTGATGCCTTGATGCAACATGCGTCCTTTGTAACCAAAGGAAAGATTATCTATTTCGACGATATTGGGAGTCATTTGTGCGTTAATTTGAATTTGACTTATTCTAAATCAAAATGACTGACACGCAAAAATATAAATAGGTTCGGAAAACAAAAAACCCGCTTACGCGGGTTTTGTTAAATTTAAAAGCTATGCTTTTCAGAAAGCCATGCAAACATTAAAAACGCTTGAATCAGTAGCATTTGCCGATGTAACCCAAGTTGTTGCACTACCTGCAGCATAAATCCTCATTGATCCAGTTGATGTTTCACTATCATCCAAAGTAGTATCTAACTGCTTAGCGAATTTCCCCAATATAGCGCCGGAGCAAACTACATAAGAACCGCTCAATCCGCTTGGTATATTCGCCGCGGAAGCCAAACCTTGAACCCCCAACTTACCACCATCGGCATTAGTTGGGTAATACCCACCAGCCCCCACCACTGTTGAACCTGGAGCCAATCCGGCCAGCCTTACATGCTGCCAAAAAATTACAGACTCATCAGTGATTGTCGTCGAGTCCCAATTTCCACCTATTTGTCCGTTTCCAGAACCTGTACCAGCTTGATCGGCTGCTGTACCTAAATGCGCCTTAGCGGCTGCATCATCCCCAGGTAACGCTCTATATTTATCTTGATAGCCATAAATATATACTTGGACATTTTGAAAATCGCGTGCCATGTTTTTAACTTTAGCACTATTAATTAGCTCCTGCCCCCTCAGCACTCCGCCTAGTAGCAAACCTATAATCACTAGCACAATCGCCAGCTCGATCAAGGTAAACCCTGTTTGTTTTTTCATTGTGGTATCCTAATTGTTTGTTTTTTTAGTTATGTCACTTAAAAGCATTATTATTGTTAGTTCGTAACTTGCAAGTTTTATGCCAATCAAAAAACCAAATAAAGCATAAAATTAGGACTTAAATCGCAGATTTCATGACAGGCTTTGTTGAAATTTCGTCAATAGTGTTGACTTGATGACACCGAACTTTAACTGTTGACCGTAAGTTACTTTAATTTATAACACTTTCACTATGATGAATTTTCTAAATAAACGCAATATTAGTCAACAGCTACTCAAAAACTCTCACCGTGTCATGGCGTTGATGTTGCTATCACTGCATGCATTCCTCATCTTTTTTGACCAAGATGAAGTGTATCGGCAAATGTTTTACTTTTTATCGTTTGGCATCTTTCTCATTTGGCAGCCGATTTGGCGCGGCAGCCAAAAACTTTCCATCATTGCTTCTATTGCACTGGTTGGAGTGGGGCTATTAGGATTTTTATACTTTAATTGGTGGCTTACCGCCATTTGGTTAGCCATATTATTTGGCTTATTGGGCGGCCGGATTTTCTCGGGTGATTCTAAAAAGAATCGACTGATTCATATTTTGGCTGCGAGTTATTTGCTCGCCATGCTCTTACTTTGGGTGGTACCAAAACTACTGAATGCATCTAACGATTTATTAGCTGCTGAGTTTGTCATTTTCTACTTTATGCCATTATTGCCTGTGGCCATTCTGTTTATAAAAAATAGCGCCGGACCAACTGACAACACGCCGGTAGTCGACTTTTTCTACACGCTTGTGCTATTTATGCTGGCGATTATTATTGTGTTAGGCAGCTATGCGATTGGTACGTTGCAAAACGTCAATTACATACAAGTGATGTTTTATACGATATCCGGCCTGTCTGTGATTTTATTTGGCTTAAGCTATTTATGGCGCCCCAGCACCAAATTTTCTGGCGTAGAGTTGCTGATGTCGCGCTACTTATTAAGTATCGGCATGCCTTTTGAGCAATGGGTTAAAAACATTGCCACCCTTGCCGAACATGAATCCACACCCAACGGCTTTACCCAGGCCGCCATGAACGAGATGATGAAACTGGAATGGGTTTCCGGCATTTCTTGGCTGGCAGATGAAACGCAAGGCAAGCTTGGTCATCACACCAATTACTCTACTGACTTTAACTTTAAAGACTTTTACATGACCCTGCATACGCGTTGGCAAATGTCACCCGCGCTGTATGTGCACGTGAAGCTACTCACCCAAATTATGGGCGAATTCTACGAAGCCAAACGCCGTGAAGAGACCTTGCGCCAAAACACTTACATGCAGGCCTTTTATGAGACAGGCTCGCGCCTGACGCATGATATTAAAAATATTCTGCAATCGGTGGGCACCTTGGTGACGGCAGCTGAGCAAACGCATGAGTCCGACACCGACGCTTTACTCAAGCTAATTAAAAAGCAGCTACCGGTGCTCAATCAGCGTATTGCCTCAACGCTAGACAAGCTCAAAGCGCCAAGTGAAGAGAAAAAGCGGCAAGAGAAAATATCTGCATGGTGGAAAAATCTACGGTTGCGCTATACACAGCCGCAAGTGGAGTTTGTGGCGTCACATTTACCCAAGCACGATATCAATGCAGAGGTGCTGGACAGCGTGCTGGATAACTTGCTAGGGAATGCCATTGAGAAAACCAAATATGAGCCCAATACGCTCATCAAAGTAGAAGTTACTGAACTCTCATCTAACCAGTATTGCATTGAAGTGACGGATACCGGTAAAGCCATGCCGCAACAAACCGCTGCTGAATTATTTAAAAAGCACATTCAATCACAAAATGGCTTAGGGGTTGGTTTGTACCATGCAGCGCAGGACGCGAGGCAGGCGGGTTACACGCTTAGTTTAAGCAGCAATCTGAATGGTGCGGTTAAGTTTACGGTAGCATTATCAACAGATAACACTACCGCGAATCATTAAACCCTATTTTTAATCGCAACCCTAGAGTTCGCCGTACGAATGCAAACCACTTAGGAACATATTGACGCCTAAGAACGCAAAGGTAGTCACGATGAGACCGACTAATGCCCACCATGCCAATACCGGACCGCGAAGGCCTTTGACCATACGCAAATGCAACCAAGCCGCGTAGTTTAACCACACAATGAGCGCCCAGGTTTCTTTAGGATCCCAAGACCAATAACCACCCCACGCTTCAGCTGCCCACATGGCGCCCAAAATAGTGGCGATGGTGAAAAAAGCAAAGCCCACTGCAATGGCTTTGTACATCACATCATCCAGCACATCTAAGCTTGGCAAACGCGTTGCTAAGATACCGCGTTTTGCCAATAAATAGGCAGCAGCGACCATAGCGGCCAATGAGAACGACCCATAGCCAATAAAGTTAGCCGGCACATGGATTTTCATCCAATAACTTTGCAATGCAGGAACCAACGGCTGAATGGCATCTGCACCACGGTCAAACCTGTACCATAAAATAAACCCTACACCAGCATTGATAATCAGCAACACAAAACCACCTAACTGCTTGGTATTGAATTTAGATTCGTAATGCAAATACAATAATGCGGTAATCAAGCAGAATAAAATAAAGACTTCATACAAGTTGCTGATAGGAATATGGCCTACATCAGGCGCAATCAGATAAGACTCGTACCAGCGCACCATTAGCCCAACAAAACCAAACAGCACCGCAGCCCAAGTGAGTGCAGATGCCACGCGCCCTATAAACTCACTACGCTTGAACAATGCAAACCAGTAAGTCAACATGGCCAAAATAAACAACACATTCATCCACATGACTGCGGACTGACTTGAAATTAAGTACTTAAGAAAGAAACTTTCACCAGCGCGGGCTTGGCTACCATGATACAAATTAATGGCAAACAGACTTAACACAGCGATGCCTATCACCAGTTTAGCCAGGCCTTTCCAGCGCCAGCCTAAATAGCTAAACGTGGCCGCTGCACCAAACAAGAAGCCAAGTTCATAGGCATCCATATATTGCGAGTAGCGACTATAGGCAAAAATAGCACCGGCCATCAACACCAACGCATACAGCCAATCCTGTACGCGCAAGGTCTGCCAAATGGCTTTTTGTTTAAAATCATAAGTCTGTGTATTCATGATATTTCCTTTTGTCTATATTAAGACAATAACTGACCTAACTGCTGTTGGGTACGATCAAATTCCTGATCGAAGTCTAAGTTTTTACGATTCGAAGACATGGCGAATAATACCTCTTGTGTATTGGCTTTGATCAGCAACCACACACGACGTTCACGTATATAAAACATCGAAAAAATACCTAACACCAGCAGCGCAGAGCCCAAATACACCCATTTTTGACCGGGAGATTTGGTCAGCTGCAAACCACTGGCTTCTTTATGCTTAAAATCATCCAACTGAAAATAATACGGCGTACCGTAATAAAATAAATCATTCATTGCATTCAATGCGTCTTGCAAAAAAGCCAAGGTCTGTGGATTCAATGGCATGGCTGGCTTACCTTGTGCAGCAAGGTTAAGGTTATACGCTTCTAACGCACTTGCATTCAACAATTTAAAATAAGTATCTGCAGCCTTTTGACGCTCAGCTTCTGGCACGGCCTTTTCAATCACTTGGGATAGCTGGGTAAAGCCGCCACTGGCAAACGTGCTAAGCAAACGTTGCACACTTTGCTCAAATTGCTGTTGCAACTTAGGGTCAGCAGTGGGCGATTGCTTACTTAAATGTCTGGCAATCTCCAACTGTTTGGCTGGGTCACGCATGGCTTGACGCAACTGCATAAACCCATCAATGCTGAAATCTTCGTCGGCCGGAATGCGCAAATAACGGAAATCTTCTTGTACTGTTTCACGCATACCGGATACAAAATAGGTTTTACCATCTAACTTTAGCGGCTGCATATAGGTGACATATTCACGTGCCTGCCCGCTTTGATCACGCAATTTATAAGTAGTATTGGGGCCTACGTTGCGCGGCTTGCCTTTACCATCTGGCGATAAGTTCATGATATTAAATTTGCGGAACTCATTAAACTCCACGGCTATCGCTTGGTCGCCCGTGCCTAAGGTGCCTTTTTTAGCTACCACACCATCAATGTGCCCGCTCACCAGCTTATTAGCTGCAAGATCCCACACTTTAAACTTGAGCTCAGATCCACCATCTTGAAAATCCGACTGATAGATGGCAATGCCTTTATAGATAAGCGGATGATTGACGCTAATGGTTTTTTCCAATGGCGCTGCGAGTTCAGGGTCAGTAATGACAATATCACTCTCAAATGACTTAGGCTGCCCAGTGGCATAGTGTTCAATACGAAAATCTTTTAATGCCACCCGAAACGGCAGCTCTTGCACCAAATATCCATCGCGTACACGCACAAATGCTACATCATCACTCACGCCTTCCGGCAACGTCATATTTGCGCGAAAGGATGGGTTACTTATACTCAAGCGACTGACTGCCGGCACTTGGCTTTCCGGGATATCCAGCACTTCGATCTTTTTATGGCCTAACATCTCCTGGATTTTGAACGGCAGGTTACCATCCAAAATCCCGCCAAAACAAATAATCACGATGGCGGCATGGGTAAAAATATAGCCCAAACGTTGGTGTGTTCCGGCTTTTGCTGCGATCAACACATCCCCGTTGTCTTGCAGTTTAAGCTTATAGGTAAAGCCTTGCCCGCCCAGATAATCCGCCAGCTTGGTTTGTACCTGCTCAGTAGACACTTGCACGGCATAACTGGCTTGATGACTAAATGCACGTAATGACTTTTCTGCCGCATGTTCTTTGTATGTTTTCCATTCCTTGAGCATCAGCGGTGTATTGCGATAAATGCATAGACTGGTGGAAATCACCAAAAACAATAGAATCAGCAAAAACCATGCTGCGTGATAGACATCGTATAAACCTAGTTTTTCAAAGGCTTCAAACCAAAACTGGCCAAACTTGATGATGTAATTTTCATACGGCTCATTTTGCTTAAGCACGGTACCGATGATAGAAGCAATGCCCAGTACGCTGAGCATACTCACGGCGAATCGCATAGAACTTAGCAACTCATACAGCTTGGAAGGAATAGTATTGGGCGGTTTCAAGATAGAAATTTAACGAATGAAGTTTGGATTGGACTACAAGACAGAATAAATGTTTATAGAAAGTATTTATAAAAATAAAGGTGGCGTAGCCACCTTATATTTTGCGCCGATTAACGCAAGCCTTGTATGTAATCGGCAACTGCCTGCATTTCTGCATCTGTCATTTTTGCAGCAATGACCATCATCATCGGCGCATTGGCACGCTCACCGGTACGGAAAGTTTTCAGTTGTTGGTAAGTATAATCTGCATGTTGACTGGCTAGACGTGGAAACTGTTTTGGCAAACCGGCACCATTGGCACCATGACAAGCCGCACAGGCTGGCACATTGGTTTTGGCAATACCACCACGGTAAATCTTCTCACCCAAGGAACCCTTACCATTCGATTTTGCTTTCGCTAATGTAATGGTCTGTTGAGAGAAGTATTGCGCTAAACTTTGCATATCTTCTGGCGATAAATTAGCCACCATGCCAGACATGACCGCGTTAGCACGGCTACCTTCTTTAAAGTTATTCAACTGCTTAAATAAGTATTCCGGATGCTGACCCGCTAATTTTGGATTCAACGTAATCACGCTGTTACCGTCTGGCGCATGACATGCCGCACATACGTTTTGCACAATTTGATCTGCTGTTTTTTTCTCTACCGCAACTGGAACCGCTTCTGCTTTAGCTTCTGGCTTGACTGCTGCCTTCTCTGCCGCAACCGCCATTACTGCCACTAACATCCCACTGATTACCCAACCTAACTTGAATAAATTTTTCATTGCTAACTTTCTCGATTATTCTGAATAGCATAACTGTTTTAATTAATTGAATATTTTATCAAAAATCCCTTGTTCGTGATAGCATTCGGCCTTAAAACAATGCTTATCTATCATGCCTATTTTTCAAAACGCTGCTTTTTTTATTTCCGCACATCACTTACGCGACTTACCTCCCGCAAGTGGTATAGAGGTGGCATTTGCTGGCCGGTCTAATGCAGGAAAATCGAGCGCGTTAAACACACTGGCCAACCACAACCGTTTGGCGTTTGTGAGTAAGCAACCTGGCCGCACACAACTGATCAATTTTTTCACGCTAGGCAACGATAAGCATTTGGTGGATTTACCCGGCTATGGTTATGCCAAAGTACCAGAAGCCATGCGCAACCACTGGCAAAGCGTATTATCGCGCTATTTAAGTGAGCGTAGCAGCCTAGCTGGATTAGTACTAGTCATGGATAGCCGCCATCCACTCACGCCACTAGACCGTCAAATGTTGGATTGGTTTTCCCCAAGCGGAAGGCCCGTGCATGTGCTATTAACAAAATCAGACAAATTATCCCGCAGCGAAGCAACGCTTACCTTGAACAAGGTGCGTAAAGAGCTCAAAGAAGGCTGGGGGGACAATATCACCGTGCAATTATTCTCCAGCCTGAAAAAACAGGGCGTGGAAGAAGCTGAAAAAGTATTGGGGCACTGGTTTTTTTCAGACAATTCAGATGCGTCTGAAAATCAAATCCCAAACCCCGTGGCCTAATCGAATGCCACGATTTTCAAATTTGGTCAAAGGCCGGTAACTAGGTTTTTCTGCGTAACTTTCCGCCGTGTTTTTCAACATCGGCTCTGCGTTTAGCACTTCCAATACCCACTCTGCGTACTCTTGCCAGTCTGTTGCCACATGAATGTAAGCACCCACTTTCAACTTACTGCACAGTAGCTTAACAAACTCAGCCTGAATTAAGCGGCGTTTGTGATGGCGCTTTTTATGCCATGGATCTGGAAAAAAGATATGCACACCATCCAAGCTTTGCTCAGCCAGCATATTTTGTAGCACTTCAACTGCATCGTGTTGCACGATACGAATATTAGCAATGGCCTGCTCTTGAATCAGTTTAAGCAAACTCCCCACGCCAGGTGTATGCACCTCTACGGCCAAAAAATCACGCTCCGGCAGGGTTTGTGCAATTTTGGCCGAGCTCTCACCCATGCCAAAACCAATCTCTAGAATTTTAGGGGAGTGCTCACGTTGAAACGTTTGCGCTAAATCCAGCGGCTGCGGCGTGTAATCAATGCCAAAAACTGGCCAGCCTGTTTCCAGCGCACGCTCTTGACCTTTGGTCAGCCGCCCTTGGCGCAGCACAAAGCTACGGATGCGGCGATACGATGCCTGTTCTTCTGTGGATTCAGGGGTGTTGGGGATATTGGGTGTTTGCGTCATGGCGCACATTATACTAGAGCATGTGCCTTTTATCGCCTTGTGTGGCACCTATTAACGGCATCTGCATACCCTTACCTAGCAGCATCACTTTAAATAACTCTCCCATTTCTGCAGGCGAGAGCAGTTTTTGCACTGCAGACACCATCGGCGCATAAGCGGCCATATCACTGGGAGAAACTTCGGCAAGTAAGTCCAATATGCCGCAGTTAATTAAAAAATTGGCTTGATTGACATAACCCATGACAGCCAACTGCCGCGAGACAGCCGCTTCGGCTATCGCTGTAAAATCAACGTGCGCGGTAATGTCTTGCAACCCCAAATAAATCAGTGGGTCGCTATGCGCATAATGCTGGTAGTGGCACATCAATGTGCCTGTACTGCGTTGTGGGTGATAGTACTCACGTGCACCAAAACCGTAGTCTACCCAGCAAATGACACCATGTTCCAATCGATCAGCGATGCTGAGCATCAAACCCGTTGCGGCTGGCGCTACTTCAGTCATGTAATTGTCGGGAAAATCCAGCTTGGTCACCGTTTCAAATAGCGCGCCCATTGTTAATGGTTGATCTTGCCAAACCAAGTGACTTTGCTGACCTAAATCATCTTGCCAACTGACGCCGCGCTCTATTAAGACGCCAGCTTGCTTACCTACCAAATGCACGGGAATCGCATCTAGCACTTCATTCCCTATTACCATACCGCGTATTTGATTAGGCAAAGCATCTAACCACACCACACGATTGAACAGCGTTTCTGGCAACCAGAGTTGCAAGTTTTTACGCTGCAACTCACGCAAGTAGTCACTTACTTCAAGAATACAATACCGCTGAGGCAGTACCTGTAGCGCATGTAAGGCCAGCAGCAAATCGGCTGCTAATTTACCAGTGCCAGCACCTAACTCCAGTACATCGCCCTGTGTAGCTGTCAGCACTTGTGCAACTTGCTTAGCAAGTGCACGTGCAAATAAAGGAGAAATTTCCGGTGCAGTCACAAAATCTCCACCAATGCCGAACTTCTTAGCGCTGCCGCTGTAATATCCTAGGTTAGGTGTATACAACGCCATGTGCATGAAGGTAGCAAAATCTATCCAATCATTCTGTGCGTGGATCGTATTGCGAATGCGTGATTGCAGTTGTGCGCTTTGTGTTTGCGCCTGCGCGGGCGGAATAGGTAGAGAAGCCATTCCCTATTATAATGTGAGTGATTAAGAAGTGAGTAAACCGTGCATTCTAATTTAGAAAACCAAGTGGATTTAACAAGCAAAGTGGTGTTGATTACCGGTGGCGCCAAACGCGTTGGCGCAGCCATTTGCCGCGAACTGCATGCTCAAGGTGCGCTGTTAATGATTCACTACAATCAAAGCCAGGCCGAGGCACGTGCACTACAAGCAGAGTTTAATCTACAGCGCCCTAACAGTGCCGCAATTATTCAGGGCGATTTACTCAACGCCGCAATTGTTTCCAGCCTAGTCAGTGAGACTATCCGTCATTTTGGCCGGCTAGATGTATTGATTAACAATGCCTCCAGTTACTATGCCACGGAAATCGGTCAGATTAATGAGGAAAACTGGTTGGATTTAATTGGTAGCAATCTCAAAGCACCGATGTTTCTTGCACAAGCAGCAGCGCCGGAGTTACGCAAACAGGGTGGCACCATTGTGAACATTACCGACATGCACATTGAGCGCCCGAAAAAAGGCTATGTGGTATACAGCGTAGCCAAGGCAGGGTTGGTGACCTTAACCAAATCATTAGCCTTGGAGTTGAGCCCAGAGGTGCGCGTCAATGCAGTCGCACCTGGCCCAGTACAATGGCCCGAAAATAATCCGCAGTTTGATGAAGTGTATCGGCAGCGCGTGATCTCTCAGACTTTATTAAAACGTATTGGCAACCCTAGCGACATTGCCAAAGCCGTTAAATTTTTAATTTATGATGCGCCTTTTGTCACCGGCCACGTATTAGCTGTGGATGGCGGACGAAGTTTAAACTTGTAAACATCCCTGCATCCGCTTAAACCTCTGCAGCCTGAATGACTTGTACAACTTCCACTACCCTTGCAGCGGCCACTGCTTGCGAAAATAGAAACCCCTGCACACCATAGCAACCCAATGCTTTGAGTTGCTGATAGACCCAAACGTCATCCACCCCTTCGGCAATGACCTCTATATTGAGATTTTTTGCTAACTCTAGGGTAGATCGCACTATTGCCGCACTGGCCTGATCATGGCGCATCTCCCGCACAAACTGCTGGTCAATTTTAAGAAAATGCAATGGAAGCTGCTGCAAATACAGCAGGGAGCTATAGCCGGTGCCGTAGTCGTCAATACTGATTTTAATCCCCAATGCCATTAAACCTGACAACACATGTTTGACACGTGCCGGATCAGAAAGCGCACTCGATTCAGTAATTTCAATTTCTAGATAATTTGCCGGCATGTGATTTTGTTCAAGCGCTGTTTTAATTTCATGGACCAAATCAAAATTAATCAGATCTCTCGCTGTCACGTTCAGTGCAATGCTGATACACAATCCTTGCGCTTGCCAAGCCGGCCATTGCTTGGTGGTGTCATTGAGCACCAATGTAAACAGATGATGAATGAGGTCTGTCGCCTCGATTTGCTGCATAAATACACATGGCATGACCAATCCCCGTTCAGGATGATGCCAGCGAATCAGCGCTTCTACCCCCATCACGGTTTGGCTATCAACCTGAATTTTAGGCTGGTAGAACACCTCTAGCTGATGCGCAGCAATCGCATGACGAAACTCGGTTAACACCCAGCTTTTATCTTCAACAATATCTTTACGTTTATCGTAAATCTCCACTTGGGACTGATTCTCTTTTGCCCACACCAAGGCGCGCTCGCTTTCTTTGAGCATGGTGGCAAAGTTTGCTTGCTTGAGTGCATAGTGAATCGACACACCAATGCTACATGTCACCTTCACCGTCACGCCATCAATGTTAATCGGGTCATCCAACAAGCGATGAATCTGCCACGCCTGCGCCTCAATCGCACATCTATTGTCTACATTCAGCATCAGCAGTGTAAATTCATCACCATCCACCCTGGCAAAGTGGTGCTCGCGCTTCACACTCTCAGCGTACAGGTGCCTTGCAATGTGCTTGAGAATCGCATCTCCTATACCAAATCCAAAAATATTATTAATCGATTTAAAGCCGTCAATATCAATCAACAGCAATCCGTTTTCACCATAATGGCGCTTACCTGCCTGATAAAGACTAGCGCCGACCACATGTTCCATATGGTTACGATTCGGGATACCCGTGAGGTAGTCCGTTCTATTTTGTTGTTCTAATTGCCGTTTCACATGGATGATGTTTTGCATGGAGGTGCTCAGCTGATACCAGCCAACCACAATGACTAAAAAGAAACCACCCAATATGCCAATAGTGGCCGGATGTAGCGCCTTAAAGTAAATAATGAGCAATGTGACCGGGAGCAATAACACCAAAGGCAATAACAGGCTTAGCACATTGCTGACATGGCTGCTTTCCTCGCTCCGCTTGGGCACCGCCAATTGCTTCATTTCCGGGTGCAGCGCTACTGCACCGTACATGACATAAGCAAATAACCACAGCATTAAATTCAAATCATTGGGCACAGCTAGGCTATGGCTGGTTCCGTGAAATAAAGACTCCCCAGCGGCAAAAAAAAATGTCGCCATGACCAGTAAAATAAATGCTTTTGATTGATTGGCATGGCTACTGATCCACACCCAAAGCAACATGCCAATTTCCACATAAGACAGGGTGGGGTACACCATTCTAAAAATCTGCGGGCGATCAATCGAAAATCCGTAGCGGACAATGGTAGGTAAAAATAGAAACTGCCAACCGATCAGAATCAAACTGGTGGCCAAAATCCAGCCTTGGAAGCATCCGTACTTTGGAAATTCTCGATGCCGTTTGCTGGCAAATTGCCAAAGCGCAACAACCATGCACAGGTGACCTAGCAAGAGAAAGCCATCCGCAATTGAAATGTGTGTACCAAATGCACCGCTCGCGTCGCTATTGGCTTGAATCAACGCACCAAGACATTGTGATGCGATAGCAACTACATAATAGATCCACGGGCTACGCACTTTTGGCTGATAATGGTTTACGCCCCAGCCAGCGCAAAGTAAGCTATAGAAAACAATCGTAAAATACAAGGTATCGCGCATACCAAACTGAGCCGAGAACGGTATCAATAAAGTAGCCAATGCGCCTAGTGTTAAGTACGCCTTCCAACTCACCATAATATTTTTATTCTTAAAGTCGCCACACAAACCCATGGCGTGCGTTGAGTGAATATTGCCAACCCCTACCATCATTACTACGCAATTTAACTGCCCATTAAACGCTTGCTTATTCAGAATCAAAAGTAAATGATTGTTAATTTTTAAATATTTGAGGCAATTCAAGCACTTGTTAAGCTTTAAACACCCACAACAGCGTAAAATATAGCCCTCAAAAGCTCTATTAACGCCTCCGCACGTTATAATGAGTAACTACAGTAATAATTAGCGCACATGATTAAACACTTACCAGACAACCACTCCAATAACTTTATTAAGTTACGCAACAGCCTCATCAGCGCCACCGGCAAGGCCATTGGCGATTACAACATGATTGAGGAAGGCGACACCGTGCTGGTCTGTATGAGCGGTGGCAAAGACAGTCACGCCATGTTGATGATTCTGCTAGCACTGCAAGAGCGCGCACCGATCAACTTCAAGCTGATTGCCATGAATTTGGATCAGAAACAACCTGGGTTTCCAGCAGATATTCTGCCTGCGTATTTTGAAAAACTAGGCGTTGAGTACCGCATCGTGGAAGCGGACACTTACTCTATCGTCAAAGAAAAGATTCCCGAGGGCAAAACCACCTGCAGCCTTTGCTCGCGCTTACGTCGCGGCATTATCTATACCACTGCGCAGCAGCTGGGTGCAACCAAAATTGCGCTAGGCCATCACCGTGATGACATTGTAGAAACGCTGTTCTTAAATATGTTTTTTGGTGCAAAAATGAAAGCCATGCCGCCTAAACTTGCGACTAACCGCGGCCAGTTTATGGTGATTCGCCCGCTCGCTTATTGCGCTGAAAAAGACATTGCGAGCTATGCACGCCAAATGGAGTTCCCAATTATTCCTTGTGATTTATGTGGCAGCCAAGAAAATCTACAACGCCAAAAAGTCAAAGACATGCTTAACCTTTGGGAGCGTGAGCAACCTGGTCGCATCAACAATATTTTCCGTGCGATTGGTAATGTAGAGCCATCGCACCTCACCGATTTTGATTTGTATGATTTTAAAAACCTGAGCCAAGCCAAGCCAGAGGACGAAGACCCGCTATTTGGCGATATTGCCAACGAAGGCGCTGCCCTAAACATTGCGACTGATGACGGCAAACGCATTGAATTTGCTAGAAAGATACAATCTTAATTAATTTTTTTATCGCTTCATTGGTTTTTATAGACTTTATACCCGCCTGATGTTGTCTATCCGGCAGTTAGCTTGCTATTATCTACCACAACCCTTACACCCTAGGTTTAAATGTCTAAACTGCTCATTGTTGAATCTCCCTCCAAAGCAAAAACGCTCAAAAAATACTTAGGCAGCGATTTTGAAGTACTGGCCTCTTATGGCCATGTGCGCGACCTCATTCCAAAAAATGGGGCGGTGGATCCTACACAACAATTTGCGATGAAATATGACATCATCGACCGAAATAGCAAACACGTAGACGCCATTGCCAAAGCGGTAAAAGTTGCAGACAGCATCTACCTGGCAACCGACCCGGACCGCGAAGGGGAAGCCATTTCATGGCATATCGCAGAGATATTGGCAGATAAAAAATTACTCAAGAACAAGCTGCTCAAACGTGTGGAATTTAACGAGATCACACAAACGGCCGTGAAATATGCGATTGATCATCCACGCGATATCGCCATGAACTTGGTCAATGCGCAACAAGCACGCCGTGCATTGGATTATTTGGTGGGTTTTAATTTATCGCCATTGCTATGGAAAAAAATCCGCCGTGGATTATCTGCAGGCCGCGTACAAAGTCCAGCCTTGCGTTTAATAGTGGAGCGCGAGCTAGAAATTGAAGCGTTTACCTCGCAAGAATATTGGTCTATTCACTTGGATGCGCTTAAGCACGCACACCGCTTTAATGCTAAGTTGATTCAGCTAAATGGCGAAAAAATCGAGCAGTTCAGCGTTATCAATCATGACCAACAAGCAGATATTGTGGGCAAATTACTCATCGCCTCTGCTGGTAAAACCACGGTCAGCCGTGTCGAGAAAAAACAACGTAGCCGTAGCCCTGCCGCACCTTTCACCACATCTACACTGCAACAAGAGGCGGTGCGCAAATTGGGCTTTACCACTAGCCGCGCCATGCGTATTGCACAGCAACTATATGAGGGTATTGATGTAGGCAGTGGCACTGTAGGTTTAATTACTTATATGCGTACTGACTCTTTCAGCTTAGCTGCAGAAGCGGTGATGCAAATCCGTGATTATGTGAAGAAAAATTTTGAGGCGGATTACTTACCAAAATCGCCCATCATGTACAAAACCAAAGCCAAAAATGCACAAGAGGCGCATGAGGCGATTCGCCCCACTGATATCTTCCGCAGCCCAGCTAGTGTGCGTCAATACTTGAATGATGAACAATTCAAATTGTACGAAATGATTTGGAAACGTACGTTGGCATGCCAAATGACACAGGCCAAGTATGATGCAGTGAGCGTAGACCTATCCGTGGGTACCGATGCCACATTATTCCGTGCATCTGGCCAAACCTTAGTGTTCCCTGGCTTTATTGCGGTGTACATGGAAGGCACCGATGACGCTGAAGAAGAAAGTGAAGCCAAATTACCGCATCTTGAAACTGGTGAAGTACTCAACGTCGAAAAAATCTATGGCGATCAACATTTTACCGAGCCACCACCCCGCTACTCAGAGGCCAGCTTGGTGAAAGCGCTTGAAGAGTATGGCATAGGCCGCCCTTCCACTTACGCCAGTATTATCAGCACATTACAAGACCGTGAATATGTATTGCTGGATAAAAAACGCTTTACGCCCACCGATGTGGGTCGTGTGGTGAACAAGTTTTTGACTGAACACTTTACGCAATATGTGGATTACGACTTTACGGCCAAACTAGAAAATGAGCTAGATGAAATTGCCGAAGGCAATCGTGACTGGATTCCGGTCATGGATAAATTCTGGCAAGGATTCAACCAACAAATCATCAATAAAGCCGATGTAGACAGACCGGGCAATGAGCTAATTGATGAGCTTTGCCCAAAATGTGGCAGACAGTTGCAAAAGCAGCTTAGCCGATTTGGTACATTTATTGGCTGTACCGGCTACAACGCAGAACCGAAATGTGATTATAAACGCAGCATGAATGGTGCCGCACAAGCAGGCTCTGATCCTGTGACTATTGGTACGGATGCTGAATCAGGCAAAGAGATTTACTTAATGAATGGCCCTTATGGCCCTTATTTACAAGTGGGCGTTGCAGTCGAAGGTGAAAAGAAAAAACCAAAACGCGTCAGCATTCCTAAAGAGGTGCCACTCGCCAACGTCAATATTGATATTGCCAATATGCTTCTGTCATTACCACGTGATCTAGGACAACATCCGGAGACGGGTAAAAAGATTGTCGCTAACATTGGTCGCTTTGGCCCTTACGTGAACCATGATGGCAAATTCAAATCTATTCCAAAATCAGAAAGCGTATTTAGTATTGATTTAGCCGGTGCTGTGACATTGCTTGCAGCGGCCAACACTGGCCCTGCACCTATCGCTGACTTAGGCCCACATCCAAGTGGAGAGGGGCGTATTGAAGTATATGCAGGACGTTATGGTCCATATGTACAGCATGCCAAAGTACGTGCCACACTGCCTAAGAGCGTTACACCAGAAGAGTTAACCTTGGAAGAAGCATTAGCGCTGCTGACAGAAAAAGCGGCTAAAGAAGCACCTGCGAAGAAAACCGGTACCAAAAAGACGACGGCTAAGAAAACAACGGCGGCTAAAACCACCAAAACAGAAACTGCAACAATCATAAAAGCAGGGGCTGCTAAAAAATCAACCGCAAAAAAAGCCAGTGCTAAGAAAACCGCGACTAAGAAATTTTCCACTAAGAAACCGGGCGCAGCAGCTTAACTGTTCGCTAGCACATCACTTTCACCCATAAAAAAACACGCTATTAAGCGTGTTTTTTTATGGGTCTTTTTATAGAGATATCCCTAGCTTAGTTTAATCAACCATACTTAAATGAAAGTCGCCCGCCAATAAATCTCTCTAGTTAATATCGGTTGAGATAGTAGCTGTTTGACCTAAAGTCACGGGCACCACATCCGCATCTTGCGCCTGCGTAGGTTTTGCTTCGGTATTATGCTCAATCCATTTTCTCACACGGTTTGCATCACCAATTCTGGAATATTTTCCATAAGAATCCAGTAGCACGATAATCACCGGCTCACCTGCCAATTGCGCCTGCATGACCAAACAGCGCCCTGCCTCGTTGATAAATCCAGTTTTAGATAGACCAATCACCCAATCACTATTGCGTACCAAACTATTGGTATTGTTAAAATGCGCTAAGCGGCTGGACAAATTCACATCGTAAGAGGACATCGTACTGATATTACGAATCTCATCATAATGGTAAGCCGCATTGACCATTTTCGCTAAGTCCTCAGCCGTAGAGACATTACTGCTATCCAAACCGGTTGAGTCAGAAAAATGTGTATTGACCATGCCCAAGCTCATGGCTTTCTGGTTCATGTCACGAATAAACTGTGCGCGACCCGCTGGGTAAGTAGAAGCGAGCGCAGAGGCAGCGCGGTTCTCAGAAGCAATCAAGGCAAGGTGCATCAGCTCATGGCGACTCAAGCGTGTACCAATAGGCAATCTTGAAGAAGTGCCTTTTAAGTAATCGACATCCTCATTGGTAACGGCCACTTCTTCCAGTAAATTAGCACCAGAATCTAATACCACCATTGCCGTCATCAGTTTGGTAACAGAAGCAATCGGCGTTGGCGCATTGGTATTCTTGGCATAAATCACTTCATTGGTATTCTGATTAATGACCAATGCTTTGGCTGAAGCTAAATTCAGCGGGCTAATACCATCGTAATTGTCAGGCGCATACGCATAGGCCTGATTAATAGAATAAGACTTACGTAACTTCACATTCACGCGTGAAGCTTTGTAGCGGGTAACGCGTTGCACTTTAGCACGCGAAGATTTGGATGATACTTTATGCTTTACAGAAGAGACTGTAGAAGCTTTACGGTGCTTTTTACTTGCAGCCTCACCTTGTAACGGTGTGAGCGCTAGCCCAACCACCATGTATAGCAACGTTAAATGTTTGAGAAAATATTTCATTACGGCACCGTATACAGTCAATCAACTTGAGTCTAATTTTAATCAAAATTCATTTATTGTCAATACTTTACATGTGATTTGTAAAATTATTATTAAGTAATGAGTGTTTTTTGTTTTTTAGCAACGCTATGTTTATGTAGGTTGCTTTATGGCAAAATTATCAGACCGTTCATTTGAAAAATAAATTCATGAAATTTCCTGATCATTTGCTATACACCAACGAACATATGTGGACACAAGCACAACCCGATGGCTCTTGGCTGGCTGGCATTAGCGATTATGCGCAAGACATGCTGGGTGATGTGGTGTTTGTTGATCCACCCAAGGTAGGCACAGCGATTAGCGCAGGCAAACCTTGCGGCTTGGTGGAGTCCGTCAAAACAGGCTCGGATCTACATGCGCCATTAGATGGCAAAGTCATTGAAATCAATGAAAGCGTACTGCAATCGCCAGAAAATCTGAACGACAAGCCATATACGCATTGGATTTTTAAGTTCGAGACCAGCGATGCCACGCAAGCCAGCACATTACTCTCGGCGACCGCTTACAAAGCACTGGTTGACGCTTAACGATTTATAAACGGCCTAGTGCGCAGGCCGTTTTGAATTAACCCTGTTTTGGCAGGGTCAGTGTGACGCGCGCCAACATGCTGACCAGCTCTTCCTCTGCTTTGACCAACAACGCTTTTTCAAACACTGGCAACTCCACATCCAGCATGCGCTCTACCTGTTGTGACAATAGCAATTGAATCTCAGGCAAATCTGCATTTAAGGCATGGTTAAAATCTTGGCGCACCGTATCAGCACTGTGTCTTAGCTCTTGCTCTACCTGTATGCGGATACGCTCAGATGCCTCGGCAATCAGTGTTTCTTGAGAAACTTTCAAATGCTGATTGGCGTCTTCAGTCAGCGTATTGGCATAGGTCGATAGCGTTTGCACTAACTCCTGCCCTAAAGTCTGCGCTAGCTGTGAGGCACTTTCTTGCGACTCAGCCAGTTTATCTTGGTAAAACACATTGATTTCACTGATGGCGCTTTGTCGATGCTGTGAAACCTCTTCTTGCATGAATGTGCCTACATGCGTTTGTACAACAGCCATCAATGTCGTTTGCATCTCAGACTGCGCTTGCTGCACATACTGCTCAAGCGCTTGCGTGAATTTTTCTTGTTGCGCAGCAATCTCTTCAAATAACCGAGTTTGTGTTTGCTCTGAATAGGCATTCACGGCATATTTAAAAATATCTTCTGAAGCTGTTTCGCTATCTGCAATCTGCGTTTTCAGCTTAGCCGTGGCCTCTTCTTGCAGCGCGACAATCTGCGCACGTGAGGCTGCTTCAACACGCAGAATTTCTGCCTCACCCAGCTCCGTCACTTTATGGCTTAACGCATCTTCTGCAGACGCTAACAATGTTTGCGATTGCGTCGTCAAGGCTTGTGCATACTCGTCATGGTCGTGTTGTAGCTTTTCAGTGAGCGTGTGCTCGAAAGCAACTCTGGCGTGTTGTTGCTCACTTAAGCTAGACGATAACGTAGCTTGCATAGGCAAAATCACCTCTTGCTGCAGCTGCTCGGCCACTTGTCTGGTGACCTCTGCCGTCACATCATCAGACACCTGATGTGTAATTGCCGTTGCTTGTGTGTTGAGTTGTGCTGATAAGATTGCCAACAATTGCTGGCTAAGTGTTTCTGTAATCCGCGCTTCTAATATAGGGGTAAGTGTCTCAATCACCTCTTGTGTAATGAGCGGCCTCAGCTCATTCGCAATCATTTGACGCAGTTCTGGCGTGACCTCAATCACATCTGGCACTGATTTGACCGATTTGGTTTTATACACTTCCGTTAAGACGGGAATCTCTTGAGTATCCACACATTACTTTCTTACACACTTCATTGAATGTACTCAATTTATATGGATTTTTTCAACATATCAACTGATTTAATGTCGTATCCACGGTCACGGTAAAAGGCAAAGCGCTTACGTGCCTCAGCTTTATCCAGCTCATCCAATCCCACCAACTCGAATAAATGTTTGAAGCGGCTGAACATCGTCAACTGCATGGGTTGTAAATTGATTAATAGGTCATCTTGTTGCACCCGCTGTGCTTGCCACTCCAACAATACTGGCGTGGCTTGTGCCAGTGCATGGTTTGCCAGCACATTAGCATTAAAAGCCGTTGGCTCAAACTGCCATACTTGATCACTTAACACATTTGCGGTCGCTTCATCGGCCGTAAATAACGTGACTTGACGGTGTTGCCGTAACGCTTTTTGCACCAGTTGATTGACGAGCAAGGGCTTATCCGCCACATTAAAATAAAACCCGATACTCGTCATTCACTTACCTGCCTATATGATTTATTTTGCGTACGCGGTTATTTTGTTTTGTGTGCTCGTTGCATCAAAAAAGTCGTCAGCAAAGGTACTGGACGGCCGGTGCCGCCTTTTTCTTTACCTGATTTCCATGCGGTACCAGCAATATCCAAATGCGCCCAATCGTACTTTTTGGCAAAACGTGATAAGAAACACGCCGCAGTAATGCTACCGCCGGCACGTCCACCAATATTTGCCATGTCGGCAAAGTTACTGTCCAACTGGCTTTGGTAGTCATCCCAAAGCGGCATATGCCATGCACGGTCATACGATTTCTCGCCTGCGTCCAATAGTTCTTTGGCAAGGCCATCATTGTTGCTAAATAAACCGCTAGCATGGTTACCTAATGCAATCACACAAGCGCCAGTCAATGTAGCAATATCCACCACTGCGCTTGGCTCAAAACGCTCAGCATAGGTCAATGCATCACATAAAATCAGGCGTCCTTCGGCATCGGTATTCAATACTTCAATGGTCAGGCCAGCCATACTGGTGAGCACATCACCCGGCTTCAATGCATTGCCGCTCGGCATATTGTCGCAAGTCGGGATAATACCGACTACATTCAACGGCAAATCCAGCTCGCCAATCGCTTTAAACGTACCCAACACGCTGGCAGCGCCACACATGTCATATTTCATCTCATCCATCTCCGCACCTGGCTTGAGTGAAATGCCACCGGTATCAAAGGTGATGCCTTTGCCCACTAGCGCCACTGGCTTCTCGCTCTTTTTACCTTTGAGATGCTGCAATACAATTAATTTTGGCGGCTCTAAACTACCCTGCGCCACACCCAAAAATGAGCCCATGCCCAATTTTTCGATTTGCGCTTTATCCAATACTTCTACTTTAAAGCCATAGTCTTTGGCCAGTTTTTTGGCCTGCTCACCCAAGTAGGTAGGCGTACAAATATTCGGGGGCAGGTTACCTAAATCTTTGGCTAGGCGCACACCTTTGGCAATGCCCAGCCCGCTATTCACGGCATGTTCAGCAGCTGTAGTTTCCGCTTTCTCTACCTGCACAATCACTTTATCCAACGCGTGCTCTTGTGGCTTTTTCTCTTTAATGGCATTCACTATATAGGTCGCGTCCAGCACGGTCTCTACCAAATGCGCCACTTTGGCTTGAATGTCTGATTTTTTAATGCTGAGCTCGGTTAAAGTGAAACCCACATTTTGTACGCCTTTAGGCAACGCCTTAACGGCAGCACGTACCGCTTGGCGATAATGACGCTCTGTAAACTCTGCCGCTTTACCCAAGCCCACTAGCAACACACGGGTAGCCACCACATTGGGTACTTGATGCAACACCAGCGTAGACGCCAGCTTGCCTTCCATATCTCCGGATTTCAGCACTGTGCTAATCGCCTGGTTAGCGGCTTCGTCCACCTGCTTTGCACTGTCGGATAATTTACGCCCTTCAAACACCCCCACTACCAAACAATCCGTACGCAGTTTTTCAGGATTCCCGTTTTTTATGCTAAATTCCATATCTATCCTTAATCCATTAAATTATTCATCATCAACCTTAATTATCTAGCGTTTTGACTTGAATTCAAAGCGCGGCGTTCAAATTGAAAATATTTAAAAAATCATTGTCGTTAGAGCTGATTAGCACAGCCGGTGGCATTTTCTTGATTCTCCTAGGCATTGTGATTGCGCAACGTGCCGGATTCTTGGTGCGCTCTGTAGCCAAGGGCTTTATCCCTAACGACGCGATTGGCACTTTGCTTGGGTTTAACATGATTAAATTCTTGCCGATGATTCTCTCATTGGCCATTTTTCTGGCTGTATTGCTTACACTCACGCGCTGGCATCGCGATTCCGAAATGGTGATCTGGTTTAGCGCCGGGTTGGGGCTTAACCAATGGGTGCGCCCCATACTCAGCTTTGCACTGCCTGTCATTTTAATTATTACGCTGCTTAGCTTACTGGTTATGCCATGGGCCACGCAAAAAGCGGAAGAGTATCGTGTGCAGCTTAAAAACCGCGATGAGCTGTCTTCGGTCAGCCCTGGAGTGTTTAAAGAATCGCGCAATGGTGACCGTATCTATTTTGTCGAGAGCTTTGATAAGCTTGGATTTGAAGTTAAAAACATTTTTGCGCAAACCACACAGCATCAAAAAACCGGGGTCATTGTAGCAGCCTCAGGCAACCGCGAAAAAGACAAAAATGGAGATAACTTTTTAGTGCTGGAAAAAGGCCGCCGCTACGAAAGCAAGCTTAATAGCGCAGAAGTCTCCACCACAGAATTTGAACGCTATGCCATCCGTATCGAAACCAAAGAATCGGCACCGGAACCCAACACCACCCAAGGCAAGTCCACGCAATCTCTGCTCACCGACAATAAATCTGCCGACAAAGCAGAATTGCAGTGGCGATTAGCGATCCCGATTTCTGCGTTTATTTTAGTATTGCTTGCCATACCACTGAGCTTTGTAGATCCACGCGCCGGTCGCTCATTGAACATTATGTTTGCGCTGCTGATTTTTATTGTATACAACAACATACTGAGTATTTTCCAAGCCTGGATTACACAAGACAGAATCTCGCACATTGTTGGATTATGGCCAGTGCATCTCATATTTCTGGCACTCACTTTTTATTTATTCTATCGTCGCAACCATTTATTGCCATTATTACCACAATGGTTTAAAAAGCGCGCGCTTAGCTCTGCCCATTAATTAATGTCATGAATATTTTTAACCGTTATTTTTGGCAAGAAACCAGCTTCAGCATTTTGATGATTATGCTCGGGCTACTCGCCATGTTTTCATTCTTTGACTTGATCCAAGAGCTTGATAGTCTTGGGCGCGGCAATTACGGCATTAACAATATGCTGGTGTTTGTATTGCTGAGCGTACCAGGCCATATTTACGAAGTAGTGCCAGTCGCGGTACTGCTTGGCATGATGTATAGCCTAGGCACTTTGGGTGGCAACTCCGAACTCATTGTCATGCGTGTCAGCGGCTTATCATTACAGCAAATTGGCTATACACTGATTAAAATTGGCCTATTGTTTACTGTCATCACTTTTTTAGTCGGTGAACTCATTGCGCCGATTAGCGAAAAAATGGCGCAGCGCATGCGCATTAAAGCGACCGACTCTGTTGTGGCACAAGACTTTAAGTCAGGCCTATGGATTAAAGACGGCAAAAGTTTTGTCAACGTAGAAACTGTGTTGCCAGATGCGACTCTGCTCAATGTGCATATCTATGAATTTGATGAGAAATTTAGGTTACGTAGCATCAGCAATGCCAAGCAAGGAAGTTACAGAGACGACAAATGGGGCTTAAAGGAAGTCACACAAACGCAGTTTAATTATCAAAAGAAGCTTGAAGAAAATTCGGTACAAACCGCATTTTTTGACAAAGCCAATTGGAAGTCTCTCATTCGCCCAGAACTACTCAACGTGTTACTGGTGTTGCCAGAAAAAATGTCGGCGTGGAACCTGTATTCGTTCATCCAGCATTTAAGCCGTAATAATCAAAAAACCACGCGCTACGAAGTCGCCTTGTGGGCAAAAATGACCTACCCGTTGGCTTGCGTGGTCATGGTTATCTTGGCATTGCCATTTGGCTTTTTGCAGCAACGCGCCGGCGGCACCAGCACCAAAATCTTTATTGGTATTTTATTGGGTGTGCTGTATCAAATCATGAACCGCGTGTTTGTGCATTTGGGCGTACTGAATGACTGGTCACCAATGGTCAGCGCCATTACGCCCACACTACTATTTTTGGCGGCGGGCCTCGCCATGATTGTGTGGATAGAACACCGTTAACCTTGCAGTCTGCTAGCTATTTATTTAGCAGCACAAATTGCGTATGTAATATGCGGTCATGCAAAAATAAGCGCTTTTGATTGAACAACATATAGAGCAAACCAACACCAAATGCCATCGTCAATAGACTAGCCAAAAGATACCGGACACTGGCTTGCTGCAAGGTCAATAACTGACCGTCCGACCCTACGACCTTCATTTTCCAGGCCTGCATGGCCAGTGTTTGCCCAGTTTTTACCCAGCAAACTACAAAATACAATCCGGTCATTAGCCATAACAAAGCCTGTAATAACAGATGTTTTAGGCCATGTGTAGCATCACCGAAAGCACTGACAAACAGCCACGTCAGTAGCATCCATAGCGCTAGAAGGATAAGGAGCTCATATACGCAGGCCATGAGTCTTTTCAGAATTAATTGCATATTGAGTTGTATATCAAAAATTATATAGTGTGAATAGAAAAACCCGCATGATGCGGGTTTTATCGCCTAGCGTTATCACTTGGACTAATCAAACTCTGGGTCGTATTCGATTTCAGATGAGCCTTGCCGTAACTTTTCCCGTTGCGCCTCCGGTAGTTTTTGGTGCTCTGCCCACTTCTGTCTGAGCTCATCCTTTTTTTCCGGGCTCAAATTATAGAACTGCTGGTAACGTTTACGTGCATTTTCACGCTCATACGGTGTCATACGGCTCCAACTCACCAAACGCTTCTGTACCCGCTCCTGTTTTTGCGTATCCATTTTGGGATAATCACGTGCGATGTCTAGCATTTTCTCACGTTGCCAAGGGCGCAAGGTATCCCACTCAGCGCCTAGCGGCGCCAGTACCTTCTTTTGTTCTGGGGTCAATTGTGCCCATGTCGCTTTGCTAGCGCCGGAACTGTCCGCGATATTGGTTTTAATCGCACCAATATCACCCATCGCCACATAGGTTTTGCCTTCATCATTAGCATGCGCGTGTTGAAACGCAATCAGCGATAACAATAACCATGAGACAAACAACCCAACGACGATGTGTGCTTTATTTTGTTTTAATTGGTTATGTTGAATAGTTAAAGTTCTACTTTGGCATTGAGCCATGGTTCAAATCCCCTATCTACAAACGCTTCCGGTGGCAATTCCGATCCCAATAAAAACGCATCGCTATTTTCAATTTGTCGATTCATGTGTTGCGTCAATGTCAGCCCGACGATTAAAGCTGCACACAGCACACCTGCGCTAATGAGTCTTGGATGTTGCGACCATGAGAACCAAGTCGAGAGCGTGCCATTCTGGTGCACAGAATACCCGGACAACTGGCTGGCATGCTGCTGTACAGCAGCCATGCGCGCTTCTTCCAATCGCTTGAGCGTACGCATGCTTAGCTGCTGCGCACGGCTATTTAACAAGCCTGCTATCGCTTTGCCTTGCATCTCTTCTGACGGTGAATGATCTGTATTGTCTTGAATTTGGCTCATGACTCTACTCCTAAATTGATAATAACTCTTGCTCCTAACCCTTGCTTTTCCAGCATCTGCGCTAGCGCATGCACGGCACGCGAGCAGTGTGTTTTTACACTGCCTTGAGAACAGCCCATGACTTCCGCTGTTTCTGCAACATCCATATCTTCCCAATAACGTAGCACAAAGGCTTCGCGTTGACGTGGTGGAAGCTTTTCTAACGCTTTTTCAATGATGGCAATGGTCTGGCTACGCTGCAACTGCTCTACCGGATTATCCGTGTCGTCTTCAACATCAATCGTTTCTAATGGATCACGTTCTTCACCGTCTTCTTGACTCCCAAAAGAGGAGAGTAACGTAGTCCACAAATTACGTACTTTTTGTCTACGCCAAAAATCGCGCATGGTGTTCTGCAAGATACGCTGAAACAACATGGGGTATTCTTCTAACGGCTTGGCTGCGTATTTTTCAGCTAATTTAAGCATGGCATCTTGCACAATGTCTAGTGCTGCGTGCTCGTCGCGCACGGCATACACCGTCTGCTTATAGGCACGGCGCTCTACATCGCGCAGAAAATCAGATAATTCTTGGGAGCTCGCCATGGGGATTGGTTGTGTGAGGACTAAATACAATGTTCGCTAATTGCAATGTTCGTTAGTATATCAGTTTTAGTTTTTGTTCTATTGTAAGGTTTTCGTTACAATCATTACATTCGATTAGGGATATGCCATGGCTAGAATTTTGTTTTTAATTGTGTTGACTGTACTGTTGTACGTGATCATCAAACGGTTCTCGGCCTTTTTAGGGAATAGCCAACATCCGCAATCAAAGCAGTCTACGCAGTCTGGCGAAGAGCGCATCGTGCAATGCGTTTTGTGTGGAACACATATCCCAGAAAGTGAAAGCACGCAGCTTGATGCAAAAACCGTTTGCAAACAACAGCCTTGTAAACACTAGCGTTTAAATCCATATGCAATTAGAAACGCTTCCCAGCTTTAACGATTGGCTCACTTCGTCCAAACGACGCAATCTCAAACTATTTAATTTTTATCGGCTAACGGTTGCCTCAGTGTTACTGTTCACGCAAATACTCATGCGTGGCGGTGGCCTCAGCCTAGAGCAGCCAATCTTCACTACCAAAGTTCTGCTGATTTATTTTGTATTGAGCGTGATTTTTGTTGTGCTGAACTGGCTAAAGAAAACTGGCTTCCAAATCAGTCTCACCACGCAAGTCATTATTGATATCGGCTTTATATTACTGATGATGCACTTGTTTGGCCAAAACCAAACCGGTGTTGGTTTATTGCTTATCATCACCATTGTATTTGCCAGCCTAATCAGTGAGGGGCGTTATGCCTTGTTTTACGCGTCCATCGCCAGTATTGGGGTGTTATTGGAGCAAACCTACAATTTAAATCTCGATGAATCACTCAATGGCAATTACACCAATGCGGTGTTACTCTCAGTAGCGTGTTTTGCTACCGCTTGGTTGGCGCATACACTGGCCAGACGCATGCAAACCAGCGAACGCTTGGCCTCAGAGCGCGGCGTGGACATTGCTAACTTAGCTAAAATCAACGCACTGATTACCCAAGAAATGCCGAATGGCGTGCTGGTAGTGGGAGAGGCACAACAGCTAAACCATTACAATCAACAGTTCACTGCGCTTACCGGTCTTTCAGATGCAGATTTGTCTGATGCGATTGCGCAGAAAAAACCACTCTCTGCACTCACCCCTGCGCTGTCCATACTTCTGACCGAATGGGCTGCCGCAGAACAAGAGAACAAGGGCCAAGAAAACAAACAAGCGGATGCGATCAAGTTTTCTCTGCCACATCGGGATTTAGGCATACGTTTTTTACCAACCTCGCAATCAAGGGCCAGTGGTGCGATTATTTTTGTAGAGGACTGGTCGCAGGTACAAACACAAGCACACCAAGTGAAGCTGGCAGCACTTGGCCGGCTCACTGCCAATATCGCACATGAAATTCGTAATCCACTCAGCGCAATTAGCCATGCCAATCAATTACTGCAAGAAGACAATTCTGATCCAACCACATTGAGAATGTTGCAAATCATCAGCGACAATGTGCAGCGTTTGGATCAAATCATCAAGGATGTACTGGAACTCAACCGACGCGACCGCACCAACCAAGAGAGCATTCAGCTGCAGCACTTCATCACCGAGTTTTACCAGCAATTCTGCGCCGTGGAGAAAATTGATCCGGCGACATTTACACTGAAACTTGGCAAAGATGACCCTGCCATTTTCTTTGACCGCCGCCATATCAATCAAATTTTGTGGAATTTATGTAAGAATGGTTGGCGGCACTGCCAAAAAAACAAAGGGAGCTTAGTATTAGCCATTAAATCCGGTCGACAATCGCAATTTGTCAATATTCAAATCATTGATGATGGTGAAGGCATTGCGCCGAGCATACAATCGCATTTATTTGAGCCATTTATGACGACAGAAAAAAGCGGTACAGGATTAGGATTGTATATTGCCAGAGAGCTTGCCGAAGCCAATGGCGCTAAACTTGACTTTACTACAGCGAATACAGGCACTGTGTTTACGCTCAATATTAATAAGGTGTAATAAACATCATGGCACAACCTCATAGCTGCTTAGTTGTAGATGACGAAACCGATATCCGTGAATTGGTAGTACTCACGCTGGAACGCATGAATATCCAAGCAGACAGTGCTAGCAACATCACCGATGCCAAGCATATGCTTGGCCAAAAAGAATATGACTTGTGCCTGACGGACATGCGCTTACCAGACGGGCTGGGATTAGAGCTGGTCGAGTACATTGCCAGCAACCACACCGGTCTACCAGTGGCTGTGATTACCGCCTACGGCAGCGCAGAAAATGCAGTGTCGGCGTTAAAAGCAGGCGCGTTTGACTATTTAACTAAACCTATCTCACTCAGCCAACTCCGACCCTTAGTGGAGTCTGCGCTTAAATTATCCAGCTCGACTAAATCGGAAACCACCAATACTGTCGATCTCATTGGCGTATCGCCCGCGATGCAGTATGTACGGACAATGATTAGCAAACTGGCCAGAAGCCAAGCACCGGTCTACATCAGCGGCGAATCCGGTAGCGGTAAAGAGCTGGCTGCACGCCTGATTCACAGCAACAGTTCCCGCCGAGACAAATCGTTTATTGCCGTCAACTGCGGCGCCATTCCGGAAAATCTGATGGAAAGCGAATTTTTTGGTTACAAAAAAGGTGCATTTACCGGTGCCGCACAAGACACCATAGGTCTGTTCCAAGCGGCTAACGGCGGCACATTATTTCTGGATGAAGTTGCCGATTTACCATTGGCCATGCAAGTAAAATTGCTACGCGCCATTCAAGAGAAAAAAGTACGTACGGTAGGCGGCACTGCCGAAGAGTCGGTCGATGTACGCATTATCTCGGCCACGCACAAAAACCTGAATGAGATGATGGAAAAAGGTGAGTTTAGACAAGACTTGTATTACCGCCTTAATGTCATCCAGCTCAAAATGCCTGCCTTGCGTGATCGACCAGAAGACATCCCTGAGTTGATGCACAAGCTATTGCATAAGCTATGCGCCGCACAAGGGGCAGACGTACCAGCAGTGGATGCGGGCGCTAATACCTTCATTCAAAATCTGCACTATGCCGGTAATGTGCGCGAGCTGGAAAACATGCTGGAGCGTGCCTTGGCTTTATGTGACGGCGAAAAGATTACCGTGGATGATTTATCCATGGGCAACGAATTGAAAATGCGCGCTACCGAAAAAGTAGGGTTTGAGCCTGGAAAATCACTCGACATCAGCCTGTCAGATTATCTGGAAGACATTGAAAAGAATGCTATTTTGAAAGCGTTGGAAAAATCCAACAACAACAAAACGGCTGCCGCCAAACTATTGGGGATCAGTTTCCGTACATTACGCTACCGCTTGTCTAAACTAGGCTTAGCCAAGGATGGAGAAGAGGAAGACGGCGAGGCAGAAGACGAATTGTCTTAACTGCCTCACACTACGCTGCAGGTTAGCTCAATACAATAAATAAATACGTCACGTACAAAGCACCATTGAGCATCAAATGCCAAACACGTAAGCCACCTTTGCGGCTTGCCATGATACGCAACCAAACGGCCGCCAATAGCGTTAACACAATCCCAATCAGCACTTCTTTACGCGGCACCCATGGCGTGAGCATAATACCAATGGCCGGTAGCAATGTGCCCTGAAACACCATGGCACCGGTAATGTTGCCAAATGCCAGCGTATCTTTACCCTTGCGTATCCATAAAATACTGTTCACTTTTTCCGGCAACTCAGTCGCAATTGGGATAATCAACAAAGACAGCAATAATGCAGAAATACCAAGAATCTCGGCCGCAGACTCTACCCCGTTGATAAAGCCTTTTGCACCAGCTAGTAGTAATAACAGACCTAACAATAATTGCAGGACGATCACCACCATGTTGTTAGGCAATCCAACTTTGCATAAAAACATATCGCTCTCGGCCTCGGTGGCGTGCCCTTCTGCTACCAAGCCCTTAGAGGCGCGAATGGTTTGCCATACATACACCACATAAATCATCACCATGCCAAAGCCTAGCATGTAGCGGAACAGATCTTTCTCGTGTGGAATATAAAGCGCAACGGCTGCCAGTAAAAAGGCAACGATAAAATAGTTTAAATCACGTACCAAACCCGTACGTTCCGGACGCAAATGGCCGGTCGCGGTTCTGCTTTTATATACAGACATCCCCATTAAAAACAAAGAGAGAGTGGCCAGCATTAAAGGTGCGCCCAAAATCGCCCCCACACCAATCTCATGATTGGTTTCCATATTGGATGTGCCGGCAAAGATAGCCAACAAAGGTACACTGGTCTCCGGCAATGCGGTGCCCACGGCAGCAAAAATGGAACCGGTCACCCCTTCGGAAATGCCCAACTTCTCGCCTAAATGTTCAAGCGCATTGGTAAACACCTCGGCAGCGATTAAAATGACAATGAGCATGAGAAATAACTGTAAAAAAACCATGGCAATTGACCTTAAATTTTAAATTGTGCTGTATTTTAACGTATTAAACGGATGTCATAACATTTCAATAGAGTGAGCTGCATGAAAGCACTGGAAATTGACCAAGCTGGTTGGATCGTTCGTGAAGATGACGATGATGGCATACAGCACATTCTCTCACCCAATTTTGATGCGCGTCCAGAGTGTGCGATTGACATGATTGTCATTCATAACATCAGCCTACCGCCGTTTGAATACGGTGGTACCGGTGTGATTGAGCTGTTTACCAACCAACTAAACCCTGATGAACACCCCTACTATGCTGAGATTCAGGCACTCAAAGTCTCTTCTCATTTCTTTATTCGCCGCGATGGAAGCCTGATGCAGTTCGTCTCTTGTTTGGCACGGGCGTGGCATGCTGGTGCATCTACTTGGCAGAACAGGGAACGTTGTAATGATTTCTCTGTCGGAATAGAGCTTGAAGGCAGCGACATTACACCATTTGAGGCGGAACAATACGCAACACTGGTACAATTGATCCAAGCACTGATAGCACGTTATCCCATTCAACATGTGGTAGGCCATGCAGATATTGCGCCGGGACGTAAAACAGACCCCGGCCCTTATTTTGACTGGGACAAAGTAAATACTTTAATAAAAATTTAAATCATCCATATGCACACATTTTATTCGCGCCTGATACTGGCCTCCATCGTCATCCTGTCTAGCGCATGCAGCAATCAGGACAGCACCCAGCAAGAAAAAGCAGCCGATAAAAATGGCATGAAACCGACCTTGGTGACGGTCACTACCATCAAAAAACAAGCTATCGAACTTACAGAAGATACCGTTGGTACGCTAGAAGGTTTGATTGATCCCACCGTGGCTGCAGAAGTAGCAGGACGCGTCGTCAAAGTACACGTTGGCCCGGGCGAGCATGTGACACAAGGTCAATTGCTGGCGACGATAGATGCAGCCGACTTCGCCATGCAGCGCAATGAGGCGCAAGCAGAAATTAATCGCATTCAGGCATTGCTGGAAAATCAAGCCAAAATTGTGGCGCGTAACCAAGCGTTGGTAGATAAAAATTTTATTGCGCAAACAGCGGTGGATAATGACAAAGCACAGCAAAATGTATTGAAGCAACAGCTGGAAGCCGCCAAAGCCAGAGTGGGCAGCATCAACCACAATAGCAGTAAAACACGGGTTGTCTCCCCGGTGAACGGTACAGTAGAAACCAGAGTGGTGAGTGATGGTGATTATTTGCGCGTGGGCGACCCCATCATGCAAATTATCTCCAGACAAAAATTGCGCGCCCATTTGCCTTTTCCGGAACATATCGGTGCCAAGCTCAAACCAGGGTTAAAAGTACGCTTAACCACGCCTAGCAGTAGCAAAACGGTAGAAACGGTCATCCATGAACTAAAACCTTTGATTGCAGAAGGTAGCCGCACTATAGATGTGATTGCTGATGTTGTGAACGAACCGGGCTGGCAACCTGGCGCAACCGTCAATGGAAGCGTGGTGCTTGGTGAAGAATCCGCAGCGCTGATGATTCCCGAACAAAGCTTAGTGCTGCGCCCAGCAGGCGAAGTGGTCTATGTGGTACGCGATGGCATTGCTTACCAAGCCGTGGTTAAAACAGGGTACAAAAAAAATGGTCTGATTGAATTGATTGATGGCTTGCAACCCGATGCAACGATTGTGGTAGACGGTGCAGGCTTTTTAACCGATAAAACACCAGTAACGATTAGCAAATAACGTTTTTTCAACAAATAATAACCACTAAAAATTCAAAGCCTTATATAAAGCAAGGCGCAATCAAACAATTGCGCCAACGCCTATGTTTAATGAGGTAAGGCGCAGTTTTTTTGTGATGAACCCAGCATGATGACGACATTTGGATTTTTAAATGAGCTTGCCTGAACTATCGATTAAACGACACGTACTTGCCTGGATGCTATCCGGCGTCATTGTGCTATTTGGCATCATCGCATACAACCGCATCGGCGTAGACCGCATCCCTTCGATTGATTTTCCGGTCATCATGATCACGACTACCTTACGTGGTGCCGATCCGGATGTGGTAGATACTTCCATTACCAGCGTCATTGAATCATCCATCAACACCACGCCTGGCATCGAGCATATTCAATCAGCCTCATCACCTGGCGTTTCCAGTATCAGCATTACGTTTAATATCGAAAAAAATGTGGACGTGGCGTACAACGAAGTACAAGCCAAGGTCAATCAGGTACTCAAAAACTTGCCCACTGATACCGACCCACCAGTGGTGCAGAAAGTAGACACGAACGCTTCACCAGTGATATGGCTGGCATTGAGTGGTGACCGCACCATTCAGCAGCTGAATCTGTATGCCAATAACGTGCTGAAGAAAAAATTTGAAACCATCAATGGCGTGGGTGAGGTGCGTTTGGGTGGTCGTCGTGATCGTGTGATTCGCGTCAATGTCTCCCCCGAGCGCATGGCTGCCTACAAGCTGACCGCCACAGATTTGGTCGATGCGTTTAAACGTGAGCACGTGCAATTACCTGGTGGATTTTTGGTCAGCCAACAGGCCGAGCAGTTGCTGAAGTTAGACTTGGAGTTTCACACCACCAAAGAACTGGCCAACCTGGTCGTCACTACTAAAAACAGCATCCCTATTTACCTGAAAGACATTGCCGAAATTGAAGACGGCATTACCGACAACCGCCAAGTTGCACGCTACAACGGCAAGCCTACAGTAGGTGTGGGCATGGTGAAAATTGCTAACGCCAACACCGTGGAAATTATCAATGATGTGATTAAGAAATTAGAGACTGAGGTACGCCCGAATTTGCCGCCAGGTCTGTCACTGGAAATTTCTACCAATGACTCGATTTTCATTAATCAACTGGTGGCCTCGCTCAAAGAACACTTAGTGGAAGGCACGCTGTTTGCTGCGCTGATTGTGCTGATTTTTATGCGTTCTTTTAGTTCTACCGTGATGATTTGTTTAGAAATTCCAGTGTCATTGCTAGGCGCGATTGCCGTAATGTATTTTTCTGGCTATACCTTTAATAGCATGACCCTACTGGCACTATTGCTGTTGATTGGCGTGGTGGTGGATGACGCGATTGTGGTGCGTGAAAGTATTCTGCGCCACATGTCTGGCGAAGCAGGCATAGGCCAGCAAGGCCTCAACTTGAATGACCCGCGTGCGGTCGATGCTTATCGCAGGGAAACCACGCTTGCTGGTACCAATGAAGTGATTTTTGCGGTGCTTGCGTCCTCGTTCTCGCTGGTGTGTATTTTTGCCCCTGTGATTTTTATGGACGGCATCATGGGTATGTTCTTTAAATCCTTTGCCGTGGTGGTCACATTTGGCGTGCTGGTCTCTTTATTTGTGTCGCTCACACTTACACCCATGCTGTGCTCACGTTATTTAAGCGTGACGCACAAAGAAAATGCGCTGTATCGATTCTTTGGGCGTGTATTGAGCAGTCTTGATGAAGCGTACAAGAAAATTCTGCATTACACCTTATTGCACCGTGGTCTGGTGATGATTGTGACTGTAATATTTGTATGCGCTTCCGGCTTTTATACCCTCAAGTACGTTAAAAAAGACTTTGTGCCGGAAACCGATGAAGGCAGCTTTACCGTTACCGTAAAAACACCGCTGGGTTCTAGTTTGGATTACACCGACTCACGCATGAAGTTACTGGAAGACGTGCTAGCACGGCATACCGACCAGATTGATAGTTACTTCTCAACCATTGGCGCTGGCTCACGCGGTCAGGTCAATCAAGGCAACATCAATGTGCGCCTAAAACCCAAGGAATTACGTAGTAAAAGCCAACAACAGCTCACGCGTGAAATTAAAGCGGAGATGGATGAGATTCCTGGCGTACGTGCGATTCCCGGTGCCAGTGGGATTGTACGTGGCCAGCGCTCTGAGAAATTGCAATTCAACCTGACTGGTACTAATCTACAAGAGTTAGGCAAACTCTCTGAAAACCTGCAACGTACGCTAAGTGCCAATGGCAGTATTGGCAAAGTAGATGTGGATGTACAGCTGGATTTACCACAGGTAGAAATTGACATTGACCGCGTACGTGCAGCCACACTGGGCTTGGATGCCAACGAAATTGCCACCGCCGTGAGTTTATATGTGGGTGGCATTAACGTAGCCAAATACAACGACAAAATCAGCGATGGTCAACGCTATGATATACGTCTAAAAACGACTGATGGCGAGTTACAGCAGACCGCAGATTTAAGCAAAATTTACTTGCGCAGCGCCAATGGTGAACTGGTGCGAATTGATGCAGTGGCGCGCTTTAAGCCAACCTTGGGCGCTGCTGTGATTGGGCGCTATGATTTGCAATATGCGGTGAATTTTTACGCCAACCCCAATGTATCGCTGGGTGATGCGGTCACTATTGTCAATGACACGGCGCGTAAGTTAATACCGGTCAGCTACCATCTCAAATATACCGGCCAAGCCGAAGAGCTAGGCAAAACCATGCAAAATCTCCAATTTGTCTTCGTGTTGGCATTTGTGTTGTTGTACATGGTATTGGCCAGTCAGTTCAACTCATTTCTGCAGCCGCTCATTATCATGCTGGCGCAACCGCTAGCCATTATTGGCGGGCTGATTGCCTTACTAGTAACAGGCAATTCGCTCAATATTTTCTCTATGATTGGTTTGGTATTGCTGATTGGTTTGGTAGCTAAAAACTCTATTTTATTGGTAGACCTTACCAACCAATTACGTGCAGAAGGTGCCAGTGTGCAAGAAGCGTTAAGTACGGCCTGTCCAGTGCGTTTACGCCCAGTATTGATGACATCACTGACTATTATTTTGGCATTATTACCGGCAGCGATTGGCTTGGGGGCTGGCTCAGAAACCAACAAACCGCTTTCGATCGCCATTATTGGTGGGATGATTTCATCCACATTATTGACCTTAGTTGTGGTGCCCGCCGCTTACTCACTGATGATGGGTGGCTTGGCCAAATTCAAGCGTTTTGCATAAAACGTACTAGCGCAATGCCTTAGGTTGGTAAGATAGATTTTTCAAAATACTCAAACTGAAGCCCGTGAACTCTTGGTTGCCACAAGTCCGGGGCTTCAGGAAACGGGTGCACTATACCCGTAGGCTGATACCCTTGCCGCCTATAGAATGCAATGAGTGCATCTCGCACAGTCACTACCGTCATACAATAAGCTTGGATTGACCATTGCGCAGACGCATGCGCTTCTGCAGCCTGAATGATTTGCTTGCCTATACCTTGATTCTGTATGTTGGGTTTAACCGCGATCATGCCTAATTTGGCTTTTTGTTGGCCGGCATCTTGGATACACTCACAACAAATAGTCGCAACTAGCTGTTGGTCCAACTCTCCCACCAATATAAATAAATCGGGCTGCTGAATGAGATGCACGATTTCTTGCGCAGTCGTCCGTAATCCATCCACTAAATCTGCTTCGGTAGTCCACCCCGCGCGGCTGGACTCTCCTCGATAAGCACTATTAATTAATTGGGCAACAGCCTCTGCATCTGCCAGCTGCGCACGTCTTATTTCTAACATAACGATGCCTACTATGTGATTTTTTCTGCTGTCATTTTTTGCACCACCACACTGGTAATCATATCGCCTTCTACATTCACCGTTGTGCGCAATGTATCGAGTAAACGATCAATGGGTAGCAGGATGGCGATGGCTTCCGCAGGCAAACCGACCGACTGCAATACCATGACCATGGTGACCATGCCTGCACTGGGAATGCCAGGCGCCCCCACGGAAGCCAGCATAGCGGTGAAAAACACAACCAGTTGCTGTGCAAACGTTAATTCCACCCCCACCAAATTGGCAATAAATAACGCTGCTGCTGCTTCATATAATGCGGTGCCATCCATATTTATGGTCGCACCCAGTGGCACTACAAATCCAGCAATTTCAGGCTTCACATGCAAATGCTGCGTGGTGCAGCGCATGGTTACCGGCAAGGTGGCAGAGCTGGAACTGGTCGCAAATGCAGTAATCAATGCCTCACGCGCGCCACGCCAAAACCATAAGGGCGATTTCCTTGTCACTGCATACATGATGCCGGGCAAAATCACCACGCCATGCAGTAAGGTGGTACTAACTACCACTAACACAAAAGTGAGTAATGTAGAGAGCATGGCAAAATCTTGCGTGCTGACCAGTTTGATTAATAAAGCAGCTATGCCAAATGGCGCAAGGCGCATGACCCAACCAACAATGTGCATGGTGATTTCTAGCGCTTCTTCCAGCAATTTGAGCAGATGTTGATAGCGCTCGCCACCCATTATCAATGCAACCCCTAGCATCAGCGCAAACATCACTACTGCCAGCACATTTGCATCGGCCAGCGCTTTAAACGGATTGACAAATAAGCCATGCAAAAATTGGGTAAAGAACTCGGACAAAGGCATCTGCTTCGCCTCGAAGCTTTGCATCGCATTGGCAAACATATCGATATGCAAGCCGGCACCTGGTTTGAAATACAGACTAGCTGCCATGCCCAACGTAATGGCAATCATCATAGTGAACGTAAAAAACAGCAGTGTGCTGACCCACACCTTATGAATTTGCTGATGCTTGCGTAAATTAGCAATACCCACCGCAATACTACAGAACACCAACGGCACCAATACCATTTTGAGTAAGTCGATAAACAGCGTACCAACCAAATTAGACAGATATAAGCCTGTGCTCACAGTAGGGTGCTGCGCACCCAAGCCATGAAAATAGACCCCTACCCCAACACCCAATAATGCACCCAACAGAATTTGCATATTGAGGCTGGGGAATCGCATGGCTTAGTCACTCGCCTTATCTGCTTGAGTATCGGCTTTTGTTTCTGGATTGGCGGCACGTTTTTCAAACACGGCGGCAAAAAAGCCATCGGTTTGATGAAGGTGTGGCAGTAATTTCAAATATTGGCCAGTATCCAGTGCAATATGGTAATGCGCTAACACCTCGTTAGCGGGTATCAAGCTAAACTCTGGGTTCGCCTCTATAAACGCTTCCACAATCGCTTCATTCTCATCACGCAATAGGCTACAAGTGGCGTAGATCAAACGTCCACCCGCCTTAGTTAACTTAGCGGCACGGGCCAAAATAGCCGATTGCTTTTGCGTCAGCTCCAGCACATCTTGCTCGGTTTGGCGCCATTTCAAATCTGGATTACGACGCAATGTACCCAACCCACTACACGGTGCATCCACCAGCACGCGATCAAACTTACCATTCAAGCGTTTGAGCTTAGGATCCTGCTCACTACTAATGACTTGGGCATGCAAATTAGACAAGCCTGAACGTTTTAGGCGTTGGCCCAAGTTATGCAAACGCTTTTCTGACACATCGAACGCATATAAACGCCCTGTATTTTTCATCAATGCGCCGATGGCTAAGGTTTTACCACCAGCACCCGCGCAAAAATCGGCCACCATCATGCCGCGCTTAGGCGAGACCAAATAACTCAGTAATTGGCTACCTTCATCCTGCACTTCAATCTTGCCCTCGGTAAACAAGACATGGCGGTTGATATTCAATTTGGCACCCATACGAATACCAATGGGAGAGTATGGCGTCGTCGCAATCACATTATCTTTCACGGTATTTTCGGCCTGCATTTTTGCCAGCACCTCTTCACGTGTCGCCTTAATGGTATTCACGCGCAAATCCAAGCTGGCTTGCTCAAACATGCTACGGCAAATGGTCAAAGCTTCAGTCTCGCCATATTGTGCTACCAATTTATCCCAGAACCAATCGCGCACATCGGCCTGTACGGCAAGTGGCAAATTGTCGGTAGATTTCGCTTTAATCGCAATTGCCCACTCTTTTTGCTGTTCGGTCAATATGTCGTCCAACTCGCGCAGGCTTTTGCCTTGTACGCGCAACAACCACGCCAAAATCAATTTACGTGCATCATCGGGGTCATTTTCCTCGTTAGCCGCAACCACACTCAAATAACGCAGGCGGCGCAAGACGCCATACACACTCTCGGCGACAAAGGCGCGCTCTTTAGTGCCTAACTCACGGTGGTTGCGAAAAAATTCGCCTAACTTGGCATCGGCCGGGCTGTTAAAATCCAGCAAATTGGTGAGTAACATCGCCGCTTGGCGCAATAAATTCGGGGTCATGGTAAAAGGGTTTCGTTTTCTATCGTTTCAAATTTCAATCTGGTCGCAATCTGCTCAATCACAGTACCATCTTTTTCGGTTTTTCTAATTTTTACTGGCACATATTGATAATCCATGGCCAGCCATAATTCTGTTTTATCTTCGGAATCTGCTTTGGCATGCTGAATATGGTAAGTGTTTACCGTGCCAAATTTCAGTTCCAGTAATTCCTCGCCTTCAAATCCATAGTCGTACAGACTTAATTTTCTGCCATTGGTTAAATACATTTGCATATCCTCCAATGGCGGTGCAAACATAAATTGGTACATAAAACTCAAAAAATCTTGTATATGCCCTGCTTTTACGTTGTCGGCAATAGGTACTTTTTTGGTACCTTTGGTGCTTTGTAGCGCCACCTCTTTATCTACCCAATTAAAACTGGCCTGATAGGATTTTTCTTCACGCGCACCAAATTTGTATAGGTAATAATCTGGCAATAATCCAGCCTCGGTCACTTTACCTTGGCTGGTTTGCAATAAATCCGGATAGACCAGACTAATTAACCCTGTCAGACTGACACTCCAAGTCAGTTCATAGCGTTGATCATTGCTTTTAGCGTAGCGAATTTTAGCCGTCCCCACCCGCTCTGGACTGTGATTCACCAACACATCAAAATCTGTTTCAACCATGGTAAAAGGCTGAGGCTTCTTCACATCAGCAGTCGTATCCGGCAAAGTGAGCGCTTGCTCTGCTTCAGCACCTGCTGCCTCCGGCGCTATTACTTCTGACGACGCTACTTCAACCACAGCTTCATCCACCAGCGGTTCAGAAGATGCTGGCGCATAAGTGGTAGATTCCGGCACAGGTTCTGCTACATTTTCTGTCACTGCTTCTGGCAGTTCTTTCACTGCTGGTTCAGCCTGCGTCTGCTCATTGAGTGCAGTTTCCGACTGTTGCTGCGCAGCAACTGGGTGAGGAGGCAACGCCACTAGCTCGGCATCTATCGACTGAAATGGGCTGGGAAATTTAGATAGCGTTACCCAGCCAGACTGGTCTATGAATAAAAAATGTAGTAGCGTAGAGAGCAGAACAGCATATCCAAGTCGCTTTGTCGTTGGATCAAACCACCAAGCCTTGATGCTATGCCAGTTCAATTTACTCAATAGTCATTTTCGTCAACAGTTGCTCAATAGTCGCACCATCGTCCTGCACCACAATTTTGACGGGCAACGCGTATTTCTCTGTGGCTAGATAAATCTTCTTCGCATCGGCATCATCTATTTCAGTCAGCTCCAATACTTTAAATTCCCCAGCGGGCGTGACCAGTTTTGCGCTCTGCGCACTCACTTGATATTGATGCGTTCTTAAACGCTTACCAGTGGTAACCGGCAGTTTCAGCTGGCCCACTACTGGCGGCTTAAACATAAATTGATACATCACGCTTAGCAAATCTTGTGTGCCAGGCACCAATGCGACCTGCTCTTTGTTACCCTTAACTTGCATGCTTAACATACGTGCTTGCCAGTCAAAATCATTGATCAGCGTTTTCTTAGCATTGGTACTTTGTAGCGATTCAAAGTGTTTGGGACGCAACCCCTCTTTGGTCACATCACCTTGGCTTAGCAACTTGCGCTCGCCCAGTAAGGCATAGACGCCGCTACCTTTGGTGATGGATTCTAGTTTGTATTGCTTGCCACTTTGGGTATAGGTTTCTGTCACATGACCAAAACTCTGCCCATCACGTTTTACTTCGTAAACCAGCTTGACCGATTTGGGCGCCGCATACGCAGCTTGCACCGTGCCAACCAACACCGCCATGACACACACCCAGATACGCATTTGTTTTGCGATATATAAATTTCCATTATTCATTTAATCACTCTCAACTCTTAGCATGATGAACATGGATAACGCATGGTCAGCGATTTAGACAACAAGCTACACCATCATCCGATTAAACTACTAATGTCGGTGCTTCACCCACGTGCTGCGCGCGAATGCGGCCTATCGAATACACAGTCTCTCCAGCCTTAGTCAGAATTTCCGTAGCTTTTTCTGCATCAGCAGGTGCAAGCACTACTACCATGCCAATGCCGCAGTTAAAGGTTTTATACATTTCAATATCTGCAATATTGCCTTGCGCTTTTAACCATTGGAATAATGGTGGCAGCGTCCAGCTACTGGCTTGAATTTCTGCCGTTAAACCTTCCGGTAATACGCGCGGCACGTTCTCCGTAATACCACCACCGGTGATATGCGCCATGCCCTTCACCGGCATCGCTTCCAACAAGGCTAGCAAGGATTTCACATAGATCTTAGTCGGCGCCATCACCACATCTTTAAATGGTTTGCCATGAAAATCCGACTCGAAATCAATGCCGGATTTTTCAATCAGTTTACGAATCAATGAATAGCCATTGGAGTGCGCGCCGCTTGAAGCTAAGCCCAACACCACGTCCCCTTCGGCAATCGTACTGCCATCAATCAAGTTGGCTTTATCCACACAGCCTACGGCAAAACCGGCTAAGTCATATTCACCGGCCGGGTACATGCCTGGCATTTCTGCAGTCTCACCACCCACCAAAGCACAACCTGCTTGCTCACAGCCTTGTGCAATACCTTTAATCACAGAGGCTGCTGTACCGACTTCTAGTTTGCCGCAAGCAAAGTAATCGAGGAAAAATAATGGCTCAGCCCCTTGCACCAAAATATCATTGACACTCATGGCAACCAAATCAATACCAACTGTATCGTGCTTATTTAACTCAAATGCCAATTTAAGTTTAGTACCCACGCCATCTGTGCCAGACACCAAAATCGGCTCTTTAAATTTTTTGGGTACCGCAAACAAAGAGCCAAACCCGCCAATACCGCCCAATACTTCCGGGCGCATGGTGCGCTTGGCAAAGGGCTTGATTTGCTCTACTAAAGCATCGCCTGCTTCAATATCTACGCCGGCATCGCGGTAGGTAATAGAGGTGTTTTGGTCTGATGGTGTGCTCAAAATGCGTCTCGATTCAATTTATTGCGGGAACTTTGAATTAAACTAAGTTAATGTCAGTATAATTTTAAAAACGTAATTTTAACTCACTATGGCTAATCAACCAAAAAACAACGCAGAAAATAGCAAAAACGCGCCACACAAACGTGACTACCGTTGGTTAGTGTTTATGGGGCTCATCGCTTTTGTGGTTTATTTGCTTAGCCCGATTCTGACGCCATTCCTGATTGCAGCTGTCTTAGCCTATATTTGCGACCCGCTGGTGGACTGGCTAAGTGACACAAAAGTGGGCAAGTATTCCATGGGGCGTACCATCGCCACCACCTTAGTGTTATTGGGATTCTTGCTTGCGATCGTTATCTTGTTTTTAATTTTAGTCCCTCTATTGCAAAAACAATCGTTACTCATTGTAGAACGCTTACCCGTGATGGTGGATAACCTACGTCATTCTGTAGAGCCTTGGCTACAGTCTAAACTAGGCATTAGCATGGCGATAGACAGCTCCCATTTGCAAGATATCATCACCAAAAACTGGAAAACCACTGGAGATATCGTCAGCGAAATATTAAAAACGGCAGGCACGCAAGGCTTGGCTTTTATTGGCTTGCTGGCTAATTTATTTTTATTCCCTATCGTGTTCTTTTATTTATTACGCGATTGGGATGAACTGGTCTCCCATGTAGGTGAATTGATTCCGCGCGATTGGATTGATGGCGTCACCACCATTGCTAAAGAGGTCGACCAAGTGGTGGCCGAATTTTTGCGTGGGCAACTGTCTGTCATGTTGGCGCTTTGCGTATTTTATAGCATCAGTTTATGGCTGGTCGGCTTAGACATGGCACTTTCCATTGGCTTGATTGCTGGCTTACTCAGTTTTGTGCCTTATTTAGGGTTTGCACTTGCATTTATTTTGGCCGTGCTATTGGCCATTTTGCAGTTCAGCTCTTTTGCAGAAGTTGTACCGGTATTGATTGTGTTTGGATTAGGCCAGTTTATTGAGAGCTTTTTCCTAACACCGCTGCTGGTGGGTGAGCGTATCGGTCTGCATCCGGTGATTGTGATTTTGGCTTTATTGGCTGGTGGTCAGCTGTTTGGCTTTGCCGGTGTATTGTTGGCGCTACCTGTCAGCGCAGCGATTGCTGTCGGTTTGCGTCACACCAAAGACAATTACCTGAATAGCGATGCCTATCTAAAATAAGTTGCAACGACCATGAAGCAACTATTACTGGATATTCAACCCCCAGCGCCGCCTAGCCTGCACAACTTTGTGGCGGGCAATAATCAAGAAGCCATCAGCAATCTATATGCAGCCATTCAAGGCACGGCACCTAGTCGATTTGTGTATATCTGGGGCGAGCCCGGTAGCGGAAAATCGCATTTACTTGCAGCAGCACAAACACTCGGCGCGCATATTGCGGACGATGTGCACTTGTTAAGCGAGACAGCGCAGATCGCACTATTTAACCGCTACAATCAACTTAAAGAGCAAGGCGAAACCTTGATTACGGCTGGGCTATACGCACCCACACAAATGGGATTGCGCGATGACTTAGCCACCCGATTGGCGTGGGGACTGGTGTACCAATTACACCCCCTCACCGATGAAGAAAAAGCGCAAGCACTGAAATCGCATGCGCAAGAACGTGGCATGCGGCTACCGGATGAAGTAGTCGATTACTGCCTACGCTATTTAAGACGTGATTTACCCACACTGATGACAGTGCTAGACGCTTTAGATGAATGGTCATTGACTGAAAAAAAACCGGTGACCATCCCCATGCTTAAAAAACTATTACAACTGGATTTAGGTATTTAGCTGATTGCATGCCCTGTAGTAAAATGTCGTTTTGATAGATAACTACTATCCTCAAGGTTAACCATGCTACGTATTACAGAAATTAAACTCCCTATTGAGCAAGCCGATACGCTCAAACACCAAGACGATCAAATCAAAGCTGCGCTGCTTAAACGCTTGGATATCCCGGCTTCTGATTTAATCCAATTTTCTATTTTCAAACGCGGCGTAGATGCACGTAAATCGCATGCGATTTTGTATGTGTATAACTTAGATGTACAAGTTAAAAACGAAGCCAAAATTCTGGCCAAGTTTAAAAAAGACCCGCACATCAAACCTGCGCCAGATACAGAATACAAAGCGATTACCAAAGACAGCCATGTCAACACGCCCCGCCCCGTGGTGATTGGCTTTGGCCCTGCCGGTATCTTTGCTACCCTCATTCTTGCACAAGCCGGGTTTAAGCCTATTGTATTGGAGCGCGGCAAAGAGGTACGCAAACGCACGCAAGACACTTGGGGTTTGTGGCGCAAAAGTGTGCTAAATCCTGAATCTAACGTGCAATTTGGCGAAGGTGGCGCTGGTACATTCTCTGACGGCAAGCTCTATAGCCAAATCAAAGACCCTAAGCACTATGGGCGCAAGGTCATTCAAGAGTTTGTGAAAGCTGGGGCGCCGGAAGAGATTTTATATGTGAGCCATCCGCATATTGGCACCTTCCGATTGGTGGGAATGGTAGAAGAAATGCGTCGCAGCATTATTGCGCTGGGTGGGGAGATTCGTTTTGAAAGCCGCGTAGACGACATTCATATTGAACGCGGACAAGTGCAGGGACTGACACTCCATAGTGGCGAAACCATTAGTACCCAACACGTTGTGCTGGCTGTGGGACACAGCGCCCGTGATACGTTTGAGATGCTACACAAGCGTGGTATTTATATTGAAGCCAAGCCGTTCTCTATTGGCTTCCGCATGGAGCATCCGCAATCACTCATTGATAAAGCACGCTATGGCAAGAGCTTGAGCTCCGACTTACTTAACAAGGTGGGCGCAGCCGATTATAAGCTAGTGCATCACGCCAAAAATGGACGTAGTGTCTATAGTTTTTGCATGTGCCCCGGTGGCACCGTGGTTGCGGCAGCCTCAGAGCCAGAACGTGTGGTTACCAATGGCATGAGCCAGTACAGCCGCAACGAGCGTAATGCTAACGCTGGTATTGTGGTGGGTATTACACCAGAGATAGATTTCCCGCCAGAATCAAGCCCCTATGGCCCGTTAGCTGGCATGGCGTTGCAACGTCAGTTGGAAAGCAATGCCTATGTAATGGGGGGCAGCAACTACAAAGCGCCAGGACAACTGATTGGTGACTTCTTGGCAAACCGTCCATCCACCCAATTGGGCGAAGTGATGCCGTCTTACACACCTGGCGTGCACCTGACCAATTTAGATACCGCGCTGCCAGAATTTGCAATTACCGCCATGCGCGAAGCCATTCCAGCGTTTGCCAAGCAGATCAAAGACTTTGACTTTCCCGATGCTGTACTCACAGGTGTGGAAACACGCACTTCGTCACCTATTCGTATTAAACGTGATGACGACACGCTGCAAAGCATCAACACCAAGGGCCTTTTCCCATGTGGTGAAGGCGCAGGCTATGCCGGCGGTATTTTATCTGCCGGGGTGGACGGGATTAAAGTGGCAGAAGCGGTGGTGCTGAGTTTGATGAGTTGACTTGTTTCTTTAAGTTGTTTACTCAAGCATACTAAAGTCTTAGCAGTCACACTGTCCTGTGATAAGGCCACCGAAATAGACTGACATGTTTGCTGATTTTAAGATGACAGCGACTACCCTCGGTGTAAATCAAATATAAGGCTTATATTTTATGTTACATGTATTTAAGAATCTTTTTTTATGTCTTGTATTCATGAGTGGTTATTCGCAAGCAGGCGAATTGGATGCTTGTTATCAAGCTAATTTCACGCAGATTGATCGTATATTAGATTTGCCGCCAGACGTTATTGGGCTGGTCTACGCAAATAGTCATGGTGATTGGAATCTAAACGCCTTAGCTAAAGAAGAAAAAGAGCAACTTCAATCAGGTAAGCTTTATCTAGGCATTTCAGATAGAGGTGGCCCATTTTCTTCAAGCTGTTCTCCTTCTGGAAATGAAGCATCATTGAGACTTATAATGGCGGCGGCTAGCGATGAATGTATTTTAGTTGCTATAGAACATGGTGGTGCAGCCCATGGTGCTGGCATGAGGGTCTTTCTGCGAGAAAGTAAAAGTTGGGTGCGTGGGGATAAATTCGACCATCCAAGAGCACAGCTTGTTTACTCAGGCAAATATGATACCGATTTACCTTCGTTTATCTCACAGGCCAGCTATGAGCTAGGAGGTGCATTTAAGTATGGACAGGGCGTAAAAAAGGACCTTACTGAATCACTAAAGTGGTATTTACTTGCTGCCAATCAAGGTCACAATAAAGCTCAATCTCAATTAAGTCACAATAATGAGTAGATTGCCGCCTTTGTCTTTACCCCTTCCAGCTTTTACTCACCACGTCAAAGACATCATTCTATAAATTCAGAGTCTCTAAACCAGCATCAGTTCTCACGTTCTATTGAGCAAATGCAGTTGTATCACAGTGCAAAAGAGAATATGTTGCAATTGGGAAGTAAATCACATGGTTTTAATTTGTTTCGGTACTCATTGCTTGGGTATTACTGACAGGCGGTTCAACTTAAGCATAGATTAGGCGTAAAAAAGGGTGGCATCACGCCACCCTTTTTCTTTGGAACTTAACGCTTACGCTTACTTCACTACTGCTTTACTACTTCTTAACTACTGCCTAATCATGTAATCAAACGCACCAAGTGCCGCTTTAGAGCCTTCGCCCATGGCAATGATGATTTGTTTATATGGTGTGGTTGTCACATCGCCCGCAGCAAATACGCCCGGCAATGAGGTTGCATTATGGTGATTGACTTCAATCTCACCAAACTTACTCAAATTGATTGTGCCTTTTAACCAATCGGTATTGGGCACTAAGCCAATTTGCACAAACACGCCATCCAACGCCAAATGTTTGGATTCACCCGTGACGCGGTCGGTATAGGTCAAGCCATTCATTTTAGTGCCGTCGCCCGTCACTTCTGTGGTTTGGGCGCTGGTAATCACCGTGACATTAGGGAGTGTATGCAATTTTTTCTGCAATACCGCATCGGCCTTCAATGTCGTATCAAACTGCAATAACGTAACGTGGCCGACAAAATTAGCCAAATCAATCGCAGCTTCTACACCAGAGTTACCCCCACCCACCACAGCTACAGGCTTACCTTTGAACAAAGGACCATCACAGTGCGGGCAGTATGCTACACCTTTACCACGGTACTCTTTTTCACCTGGCACATTCAGCTCGCGCCAGCGCGCGCCGGTCGCCAAGATCACCGATTTACTTTTGAGCGTAGCACCGCTGTCTAATTTCAGCTCAATCAAATCGTGATTTTTATTACCGTCTTTACCTGGCTCGCTCAGGGCATTGGCACGTTGCAAGTTAATGATCTCAATATCATACGATTTCACATGTTCTTCCAACGCAGCCACCAGTTTTGGCCCCTCGGTCTCTTTGACAGAGATAAAGTTTTCAATGCCAAGCGTATCCATCACTTGTCCGCCAAAGCGTTCTGCCACAATGGCAGTTCTAAAGCCTTTACGCGCAGAGTAAATCGCTGCTGACGAACCGGCTGGACCACCACCCACGACCAATACATCATAAGGGGCTTTTGCATCTAATTTTTTCGCCGCACGTGCTACCGCGCCAGTGTCAACTTTGGCCAAAATCTCCTCAAGCTCCATACGGCCAGCACCAAATACCTCACCATTTAAAAAGATGGTGGGTACAGACATAATGTCTTTTGCTTTGACTTCATCCTGATATAAAGCGCCATCAATCATCACATGGGTGATATGCGGGTTAATCACAGACATCATATTCAACGCTTGCACCACATCCGGACAGTTATGGCAGCTTAATGAGATATAAGTCTCAAAATGGAACTCGCCTTCAATCGCTGCAATCTGGTCAATTTTTTCTTGCTCCAGTTTCATCGGGTGCCCGCCAGTATGCAACAACGCCAACACTAGCGAGGTAAACTCGTGCCCCATCGGGATACCAGCAAAACGAACGCCTACCGCTTTCGCCGCATCTTTGTGGTTGGCAGCACGACGTACGGCAAATGAGGGCTTGCGCGCATCTGCTTCATGCACCAGCGTAATTTTGTCAGACATGCTGGCAATCTCTTCCAACAGCTCCTGCATTTCTTTTGCGCCAGCGCTATCGTCTAATGATGCGACCAATTCAATTGGCTCGCGTAGCATCTGCAAATAACCTTGTAATTGCGTTTTAATATTGTTTTCTAATGCCATGATGACTCTCTTCAATCAATAACACCGTAAAAGGTGCGTGGAAAATAAAAGGCATTATCTTTTGAATAATGCCCTTCTCTTTTGCCGCCGCTCTAAGATTGTGTCTTAAAGTGGCCGTGATTACTCACTTACAGGCAGTCGCTTAAATCTTACCAACCAAATCTAATGATGGCGTTAATGTTTGTGCGCCTTCTTGCCATTTAGCCGGGCATACTTGACCTGGATGGCTAGCTGTAAATTGCGCTGCTTTTAATTTACGTAATGTTTCTTTTACATCACGTGCGATTTCATTGCTATGGATTTCCAGTGTTTTAATCACGCCTTCTGGGTTAATCACAAACGTACCACGTAGTGCCAAACCCTCTTCTTCAATATGCACGTCAAATGCACGTGTTAATTGGTGTGTAGGGTCACCTACCAGTGGGAATTTTGCTTTGCCCACAGCTGGTGAAGTCTCATGCCACACTTTGTGTGAGAAGTGTGTATCGGTTGTAACAATGTATACTTCTGCACCCGCTTTTTGGAATTCAGCATAGTTGTCCGCTGCATCTTCTACTTCTGTAGGGCAGTTAAATGTAAACGCTGCAGGCATAAAAATAATCACAGACCATTTGCCTTTTAGGCTAGCTTCCGTCACTTCAATAAATTTACCGTTATGAAACGCTTGCGCTTTAAATGGTTGTACTTGTGTGTTGATCAGTGACATGGTTATTTCCTTTTTTCTAGTGGTTTATAAAATCTATGTACGCATTGTAATGATGCGTGATAGTTAAGTAAAATTGATTGTATTAATTGGTGTGATAAATTTAATTTATGCATAACAAATGTACGCTGCTCGATATGACAGTTTTACACCCCCGAAGCTCGAACTGCCCAAGCTCGGCTAGTGAGTTAAACAGCGACCGCTATCTGCCCCTGACCTGCATATCCCATATTATCCTGCCATTTCACCATGATTTGGTCACCTAGTTTGGCACCCGTCACATAAAACGTAAAATAGGGGTTTTTGGATATCGCTGTACTGCAATGCGCTTCAAGCACCACTTTGTCATGTAAGGTGGCCGTGATGGTTTGCATAAAATGCGCTGGGATGATTTCTCCTGCGGCATTCTTACTGCGCCCGGTGGTCATGGGGTGCACAATAATCAGCTTCACTTCTGTCACCTCCCCCACCAGCCTAGCGCGCATTTTCATGCTAGGTTCAAACTTTGCATCGGTGTCCGTTCCGCCACAGCCATCTTCTAGCACAATTACTTGCTTGCTTGTCGTGAAATAGCGATCACCTACTTTGGCCACCACTTTTACTTGTGAAGTTTGCGCCATTTTAATCCGTGTGACCAACTTGGGCTGCGTACCAGCGGCAAACATCACATTAGCAATCAGCGGGGTGGGGTTGTCAGCCACAAACAATGCCAGTGCTTCGGTGTTAGGAATACGACTTACCATTTCGATTTGCACCACGGCACCATTTTCAGCTTTATCGGGCGCAAGCAGTGATATCTGGTCACTGGGTACTTCCGTCTGAATAGAAAGCCCTGCTGTGGCTTGCTGTAACGTGCTCGCTTCAAAAGCAGCCTTATTCCAAGCTGCGGCAATGGCATTCACGGGCAAGAGCATTAAACCAAACAGTGATTGCAGAAACGTACGACGTTGCATGGTTATCCTTTTGCCTCTTTTTCAATATTTTGTTGACGGCGCAGCTCTTTGAGCCTTGCTTCCACAATAGAGCGTTCATAAAAATTGCCATCTTTTGCTTTAGCGGCAAGCTCCATTTGCTCCACGGCACGGTTCACATCATATTGACGATAATACGCCTCGGCTTGAGCCTGATGCTTTAACAGCACTTGGCCTTTCATGGTGTAGGCTTTGGCCAGCATATCGTAAAAATGCGCATCATTCGGAAATAAACGCAGCTTTTCGTTAATCAACTTTACTGCTTTATCGGGCTGCCTGCTCTCCAAATAGCTATCTGCATAACCATACACCAACGCACGATGCTGCGGATACTTAATGAGTGCTTGTGCATAAATAGCTTGTGCTTTTGCCAGCTGCTTATTGTTTATCTCAATGGCTGCGGCTAAGGTTTCAAAATTGGGGTGCGCTGGCGCATTGGTTTTTAACCATTGCATTTCGCGCGCGCTGTTCACGCCATCGTTTTTGCGCAGATAGGCATAGGCTAAACCATAGTGCTCGGCTACCTCGCTATTAAAGCGCCGCTCACGAATATTCTCTTCAAACTCGTCAATCGCGGATTGGGGAAACCCCAAGCCTGCACGAATTTTTGCACGCGCCAGATAAAAATCCAGACTATCTTTTGCTTGCTTGTAAGACAAGTTCTGTACACGATTCGAGACATCGGCAATACGTTCAGCGGTTAACGGGTGCGTACGTAAAAAGCTAGGCGCACTGCCCTCCACAAAGCGTGTACCACGTTGCATGGTGGTAAAAAAAGCAGGCATCGCACGCACATCAAACCCAGCGCCATCTAAAATGGCTAAGCCCACCCTATCAGCTTCACGCTCATGTTCGCGTGTATAGTCCAATTGACGTTGCATCGTAGACGCAGAGGCAGTCACCATGGCACCCGTCGCCAATTGCGGATTTGATCTCGCCACCAGTAAAGCCAGCGCAGTGGCTGCAATATTTTTAAAGGTATCGTACTTTTGCGAGGCCAGCATACGCGCTAGGTGACGTTGTGTCACATGCCCAATCTCATGCCCAAGCACACTGGCCAGTTCCGATTCGTTATTGGCAGCGATAAACAAACCAGTGTGCACACCAATCACACCGCCCGGCATCGCAAACGCATTAATGCTGTTGTCATTCACCACAAAAAAGTTAAATACTTGTCTTTTATCTGGGCTGGCTGCGGCCAGTTTATTGCCTAAGGCCTGCAAGTAGTCGGTGATTTCAGAATCTTGCAGTACCTCATCACTCACATACACCTCGCGCATGATTTGATCAGCAATCCGCTGCTCATCTTGCGGCGAAAGCACAGTTTGCGAAACATCACCCAAGTCTGGCAGGTCGCTAGTGTAATCACGTGGCAAGTTGGTATCCAGCGTACTAGGCGGCTGATAAGGCTTGCCTGTAAGTGTGGGTTGCTTGCTTTGCTCTGCCGCCTGTACTGCTGGGGCGGTCAACCCCGCCGCTAACATGCATACCCAAGCCGTATGGCGTAATCTTGTATTTGAAATATATCTACTCATTGTTATTATGATAATGACTTTAATCAGCAAGTTCACGCACATTTCAAAATAGAAGGTAATCCATGAGCAAGTTAACGCACCTGAATGCACAGGGGCAAGCCCATATGGTAGATATTGGCGACAAAGCTTCTACCAAACGTATTGCGGTGGCTAGCGGAGACATCTCCATGCTACCGGCCACGCTACAACTCATTACCCAAGGCGATGCTAAAAAAGGCGATGTGCTAGGCATTGCACGCATTGCCGCGATTCAAGCCAGTAAAAAAACATCTGACTTAATTCCACTGTGCCACCCCATTGCCCTCACCAGCGTGAAAGTACATTTTGATGTATTGCAAGCCGAATCCAGCATCCGCTGCCAGGTGACCTGTGAAACGGTGGGGCCCACTGGCGTAGAAATGGAAGCACTGACTGCAGTACAAGTGGCGTTGCTAACGATTTACGATATGTGCAAAGCGGTGGATAGAGGCATGGTGATGCGCGATATCAAATTGCTGGAAAAGCATGGCGGCAAAAGCGGGGACTGGGTTGCTGGGTAAGTAACTACTAACATCACATGCTTCGGTAAAAGTTAAATTTAAAGTTTTGTCCAATTTCTGTCCAATCAAAGGATTAGAAATGGCTTCAATCAGAAATAGAAATGGTAAATGGCAGGCAAGAGTTGTTCGAAAAGGTATACCCACGATAGCAAAAACTTTTTTAATTAAAAGTGATGCTGAGAAATGGGCTAGGCAAATTGAAAGAGACATCGATAAGGGAAGCTATACCAATATTTCAATTGCTGAAAAAACAACTTTCAAAGAAATCATTCAAAAATATATACGTGAAGTTACTCCCAGCATGAAAAGTAATACTGAGGACACTATCAGATTAAATGCAATCTGTAGAAAATCTATAGCAAAATTGTCCATGACTTCTCTATCACCATCCAAGATAGCAGATTACAGAGATGAAAGACTTAAGTCTGTCTCTGCTGGAACAGTAATTAGAGAGCTAAGCTATTTTTCAAGCATTATTAATCACGCAAGACGAGAGTGGAACATTAATATTGATAACCCAGTTTCTCTGGTCAGAAAACCCCCTTCCCCTGCAGGGCGTTCAAGAATACTTAGTCCAAGTGAAAAAGAATATTTGCTTGAAGCATTAACCGCCACTCAAAAGAACCGTAGAAATATTTGGATGAAACCATTAGTCGAGTTTGCATTAGAAACAGCCATGAGAAGAGGAGAAATGCTTTCATTGAGATGGTCGAATATCGACTACACAAAACAAATTGCATTTATTGCTGACTCCAAAAATGGAGAAAGTCGATATGTACCCTTATCGAAATATGCAGTCAAAATATTACAAGACCTACCGAAGAGCATTGATGGGCGAGTTTTTCCAATTAATGATTTTTGTGTCGCGGCATACTTCATGAAAGCCACAAAGCGAGCTGAAATTGAAGATTTTCATTTTCATGACTTAAGGCATACATCTATAACTAACTTGATGGGGAAAGTTTCTAATCTCATTGAGTTATCTGCAATATCTGGGCATAAAACCCTATCTATGCTCAAGAGATATACTCATATTAATGTTGAAGAAATCGCAAAAAAACTTGGTTAAAAGATTGGCTTCTAAAATACTCTTTCAATTTTCATGTGATGTCTTTTCTTAATTCATACCTTTAATTTTTGAAGCATGGTTTTAGAGATAGCAAAATATTCCTTTCCTGAGTTAGGCTCTTACTAAATCTCAGTGTGTATGTCATCTAGTTTGATTTTTCCTAGCATACTCAAAAATGCATCCAAGACATCCTGAACAAATGGCAGTTTCTCGTTATAAGGCACAATTAATAAGTAAGCCCTAAGCATGCTGAATACTCTGCTTTGATAGGAAGTGAAGAAGTAAGGCTCAACTTCAACTTGAGACGGATACCCTACAGGGCTGGCGTATAGTATTTTATTCCGCTGATTAGCTGTTTGCTGAATATGTTTAACAACATCTTTAACACCTTTAGAGCTTGCAAACTCATCTAAGTACTTTTTGTAAGATAGTCGCTTCCCTTCACTGGTAAAAGTAAAATTTAGTGGTGGAATTGGCTCGTATGTCATTTTGTTGCCGTTAATCGTTTGAGTCACACTTAAAGCAACACTCTTTACTTTGTTAAGCTCCTTGATTGAAAGGTCAATTACTATTCCAAGGTCTGTAGTCATCGTCTGTAAATATCCAGAAATTGCAGAAAACATTGGAATTACAGCATGCTTATGTTGGTGTCTCCAAGGGTCTAGATTATGAGCATTTGTATATCCCTTATCTTTGAGACATTGCATCAATCCTGAAGCTGCTTCCTCTTCGGCGGTTATGTATCTGAATACACCCATTGAGCTGTCAACAGGGTAAAGCTTCTCACCGAGTCTGAGGTGATTGATAGCTGACCTAAAGTAATTCCTAGCGTGTCCGTTTGGCAAGGCTTCAAGTAAGTCTAAACAGTGCTCATCAAAAGAATGAAGTTCCATACCAAGCTCCCCCTGCAACAGCGAACAAATCAACGATGAGAAAGTTATATCATAATTTTCGGATGTGAATTGATACTTTGTGCCAGTTACAGGGTAGACCTAAATGCACACCTCAACTAAGCTATGCTTTTGAAAAGTTTAGGAGCTCTTAATGTCTTGGTTAATTGACCGCTTATACGACCAATATGAGCTACCAATCGCAAGGTTTGCATTCCAAGGCACTACTAATTGGATGAGAGCTCTAGCCATTCTGGTGGACACTAACGCGTTTGAAAACAATTCTTTGCGAGCATTTTATGCAGGTCAGGCAAGACGTGCACCTAATGAAGAGGCTGATACTTTAGCATTTGAATGTCTACTAATGGCGCTGCACAATGCTGCTTCATTAGCCAAGCTCAGTGATTTAGATGAACCATACTCTTGCGTAAGGTCTGCAATAGTATCTTGGTATTACTCAATTTACTATGCAAGTAAAGCAATGATTGCTGCAACTAATGGGGCTGACCCACAGAGCCACAGTGATACTGCAAAGATGTTCCAATCGGCAATTGTTGATAGAGGTTTTGTAGTTAGCCCTTTTCATTTCAGCATTAAAGATTTAACAACTGCAAATATTGATTCACAAATTACCAGACTAAGAGCTGGTAATAATTTTGACTTGAATGAGTCTCCTAGAAATACTGCTGAAGCTCTTGGTGGAGCTCTATCGTATTTAAATGGAACAGCAAAATATAGGCAGGAAGAAATAGAAGAGAAAGTGAGAGACACGGCACAATTTAGGGCTTTGGGTGTTACAAACTTTAGAACTAAAGCTGCTAGAGCACTTCGAGATGACAAGTTATCACCAGCGTATGTGAACTTCCTTTTAGAGGCATTCAGGTATCGTGGTAAAGCAAACTACAGAGATGCTATATATTTGTCTTATGGTGCAGACAGAACGGCTGCCCTTACTCAACTCACAGAAGATTTAGCAACGGTATCAAAAGCTTTTATTAACATGTCAGCTCATTACATATCTAGACGAGTTGTGCGCGGTAATTGGGATAGCTATGCTGATGACATAAATTCTAACGCTCGCTTTACATTACCTATAGACTTAACTTTAGCCTAGTTCAAATAAGCAAATCATGATTTGTTCGCTATGTAAATCTGAAGCAGAACTCAAAAACTCTCACATTATCCCTGAGTTTCTTTATAAAACGATGTATGAATCGCCACTAATTTTATAGACACTCTTCAGCCGTTTTCTTGAATTGGTTTTCGTAGTCTATCGGAGATAGCAAGTTATTGGAATTATGACGTCGTTTTGAGTTGTAGAACAACTCGATGTAATCAAAAATATCCTGCCTTGCATCATCGCGATGATTGTATATTTTGCGTTTGATCCTTTCCCGTTTTAATAATTGAAAGAAGCTTTCAGCCACAGCATTATCGTGGCAATTTCCGCGTCTACTCATGCTGGACTCAAGGTTATGTGCCTTCAAGAATATATCCCAATCCTCGCTGGTGTATTGGCTACCTTGGTCAGAATGTATCAGCACTTTATGTTTAGGTTTCCTGCGCCATACCGCCATCAGCAATGCATCCAACACCAGCTCTTTAGTAATGCGCGATTGCATGGACCAACCCACAATGCGTCGTGAGAACAAATCCATGACCACAGCAAGATAGAGCCAGCCCTCATGGGTACGGATATAAGTAATATCTGTTACCCATGATTGGTCTGGCAATGTGGGATTGAATTGCCTATTTAACGTGTTGGGACTGGTTATATAAGGCTTGCCACCATAATGCCTAGGCTTACGGTAGCCCACCTGCGCTTTTAAGCCGTGTGCATGCATCAAGCGATAGACGCGGTTAACCCCAATACGCTCACCCAGTGCACGCATATCACTATGTACTTTACGATAGCCATATACGCCACCGGACTCTAGCCAACATTGCTTAATCAAGCCTGTTTGGCGTTGATCGTTCTTATGGCGAATTGAGTGCGGATGTTTTAACCAGGTATAGAAGCCGCTGGGATGCACCTCTAGCATCCTACACAGCCATCTTGTCGGCCAACAGTCCTGATGATCTTTGATAAAGGCATACCTTACTCGGACTGCTTTGCGAAGTATGCCGCGGCTTTTTTTAATAGATCACGCTCTTCTGTGACACGTTTCAGCTCTTTACGTAGCCGGTTGAGTTCAGCTTGTTCCGCATGTTTGGTTTGGTGGGTTGCTGCGTCGGGTCCGAACTTCTTCACCCACGCATAGAGGCTGTCAACAGTCACATCAAGTCGCTTTGCCACATCGGAGACTGTATACCCCCCTTCAGTGATTTGACGGACTGCTGCTAATTTGAATTCTTCTGGATATCGTTTACCGCTCATTTGTCGCCTTTCTTTGGTCGCCATTATTACGGCTCAAAGGCGTCTAGTAAACTAGTGGCGATTCATCCTTCCATGTTAGAAAACTCTCATATACATCCAATATGCTTTCCCATTCATCAAGAAGTTGATTGTCATCAAGTCTTTCTAATCCTGCAGCGAGTCTTTCAATGGGTGTTTTGTTACAAAACTCAACAAGCTCTTCGACTTTGCCTACTGGCCAGGTAACCAAAGGCAACACTGTACCAAACACTGTAAGCATCCTACTAAACTTAAGATTAATATTCTTCTTCCTCCATGGCCTTTGAGGTTCGTGTCTCCTTTCCTCGTAATTAAGACATAAAGTCCGCCAATATCTTAAAAGGTCATTTAATAGAAATAGTGGTCGAAATGATGCTTTACCTTTCCCATCCCTATAGTAATGTTCAATAATGCTTGTTAAGTGTTGGTTGTATAAAACCTCATTGACCAGCGGCTTACTTTCCAACATTAACAACATCCGCACAGTGAATAAATTTTCAACATCATCTCTCCTTGAACCCGTCCTATTCTTTAGCTCATCAAGAAAATGTATCTTTAAGTACTCACCGTCATTACTAAATGGAGGGAATTTTAATTGTTCGTTTAGGCTGATTAGCCTTGAAAAAAGTGTGTACTCAAATAATCTACTTTCTAACTTTTCCTCTTTAGTCGCTAATACAAAAACATCCAAATCAGATTTCTCACCCGTTTCAAGCCTAGCAAGTGAACCAGCACAAAAAATTGAAAGAGAATCATCCTTCAATGTGTCATCCTCATTAGCCAACTTCTTAACGATATCTAATTTTTCAAGTGAGCATTGTCGACGTTTATTCAGCGGAGAATGTGACTCAAGAATTTTTGTAAATGACATTTTGCTTCCCTAAAGTTTTTATTGTGAATAGGAAATACAATTGATTTTATTTTAAGTACTTAATTACAAAACAGATAATATCCTAGCGTCATCCATATACCAAATAATCAGCATGGTTTATAAAATCAATCTGTTTGTATAAATTCGATTAAACAACTTTCAAATTCATGTTGAAACTCAGGCCATTAGTGGGATGGATGAATTTAGAGTTACCGAAAATATAATAAAGACATTTAAGGGTTGAATTGGAAAGGGAAGCGTCCGGCGAATGGTAACTGTTCAGAATTAGAAAAAGATTTGTTCTGTATACTAGCAATTTCTTCTACTATATCTTTCATAAAATTTCCCTCTATTGCGAGTAAACCTTGCTTAACTTTTGCATCATTTTCATATCGGGTGTACTCCTCATCACTAATTTTTCCTTTTGACTGCTTTAACCAAGATGCCGGGTAACTAAATTCATAAAGTTCTGGTAGTAAGTTAGGATTTTTTGCAACCACTTTTGGATAATCAATATACTCTTTAATACGTTGGTTTCTCTTTAACTCTAGAGTTTCACTTACTATTGCCACTTTCTTTTTTAAATGCTCATAATCTGCAGGCCTTAGCTTTCTTAATGCTTTTGCTGCACTCATATGCGTTGATAAACAATTTGGAATATCTATATGAAAAATGTTTGTAATACCAAGCTGTCTAATTTCTTGCCTATCGTTCCTTATAGGGGGAGGCATATTTGTTTGGATTGCATTGCATCTAAGGCTCACAAGATAAATGTAATCACCTATTAGGCGACTTCTTAACTGCTCGTAGTTATTATCAAGCTCGGTTTTCATAATAGCCAACTGCTTTTCTTTATTTGCTATCTCCTTAGTTAATTTATCTTTTTCATACACTGGTACAACTGTATATAGGTATATGAAAATTGTGACTGCCAATAGACCGACTTGTGACATATGACTTGCTCGTGATAGCAAAGAATCAATAGTCGAGGTTTTTAATCTCTCTGTAATTGACCCTTTGGAATGTCTTCTGAAATTTTTCATTTTTTATGTATTATCCATCCAGTTAATTTTGGTTAGATGTCCATGCTTATTTTCAATATCAAGTGCCTTAATAAGTTTGAAGTTGCTTTCATTTGAAAAAAACTTTTTTCCATAGCCCAATATATCCTCTGCCTGCAGGAATAATGTGTCAATTTCACCCAGCTCTAGCGAAAGCTTATTTAGAGCTGGAGTGGATAAAGTTGATGGATTTACATGTTTTAATGAGATTACGGTCGAATAGATTTTTTGGATTAGGATTTGCCTTATGTCAAAATTAAGGACTTCCAAACCGTCTAAATGTCCGATTATTAAAGTTTTGTAAGCAGACGATGAAACACCTACATTCATGGACGACTCAAGCTCTCGTTCTTCTTTAGTTTTTAAGACATCTTTTGTTACTGAGGTCTCACCTTTGGCAGCCCTCCGCTTTAAATTCCTAAAAATGTCTTCAGTGCACTCTGTCTCAAGTCTAGTAATTGTTTTGCTTAACCAAAGAGCTCCATTCGTCCGCGTTTTAATCTCATGTACCCTTTCGATTAAAAGGTCTGTGTTTTGGATAAATTCTGAGATAATTTTAAGCTTAGACTCTCTTTTAATTCGCTTATCTAATGCAGCAATTTGAGACAAAAAGGTATCGCCACCCCATTCAAGTCCGCACTTACTACCCACTAAGGTTTCAAGATTATCTACTGTTTCGACAACCCAACCATTTTTGTGAGGTTGATGGCAGTCTTTTTTGCCACAAGGGTGCTTATCGGGGAAAATGCTTTTTGAGATTATCTTTTCAATTTTATGTTTTGAAGTGTCAATTTCGGGTCTGAAATTAGGCCGTTTAGCAACTTCTGCATAGTCATAAAACATCAAAGGAGCTTCATTTTCATAGTTGGATTCCAATAACCTCTCCTAATAAAATCAATAGCTAACTGATTATACTAGTGCCACTATACAATAGTAACCACAACATATAGTGTTTTTCATACAATTAAGGACATTAAACTTTTGCAAGCTGTGTTAGGTAAAGCCCATCCTGGTTTAACACAATATTTTTTTAACGAACTAAATTGGGAGTAACTGGAAATAAACTACAATTGTAAGGACGAAAATTGGTCTGTTACGTCCAATTTACGTCCAATTTAAACTCAGAATATTGGGGAAAACAATTTTTTAACGAATCCAGCATCCGCTGCCAGGTGACCTGTGAAACGGTGGGGCCCACTGGCGTAGAAATGGAAGCACTGACTGCAGTACAAGTGGCGTTGCTAACGATTTACGATATGTGCAAAGCGGTGGATAGAGGCATGGTGATGCGCGATATCAAATTGCTGGAAAAGCATGGCGGCAAGAGTGGGGACTGGGTTGCCAAGTAATCACAACCATGCCAAGATAACTCAACAAAACCTGCGCTATATACAAGGTGTGTTTGTGATTGCAACAACCGATTATTCAGGTGTAATAAAAATGAATAGCGCATTGATTTAATGATAAATTTATTACTTCACAACAGATTAGACACCTGTCCAACTAAATTTTTAGGGACGGATTTGGTGTCTACTTTACGTTATGCTGCATAAGAGTATTTCTCAGAAACCGGAGAACAATAGATGAGCAAGCTTGATGAGCTCACCTCGGCATACAGGGAACTGGCAATCCAATTCAAGGGCGCCAACTCCCCCAGCCTTACTCAACTAGCTGAAGCTCTAACCAACGGCATAGACCAGCTTGAGGCCATAAAAGGCGTAAAGGCATCAGCCCTAGTAGCCGGCTTGGAGCAGGGACTAAGAGAAATTCCCATGAGCCTAAGCCACCTTCCAAAGGTGGAGCGCCTAGCAGCATACAAGCTTTATCGACACGCGGTTGAAGCTAACGCCAACTCCTTCTTCCGGTCAGAGGCAGAGCATCTAAGTAAAATTGTCGCGCGGGGAAAAATAAAAGGTGAAAACGAATGGCACATTGTTCGGCACCAAATTGATCTTCTAGAGCAGAGCTCCCCTTCCTCAAGTGAGCTATCTGTTTTTTACCGGCTGGCAGATGCATATGAAGCAGCCGCATAACAAGTCAATGCAGCCGACACCGTACCGGTGTGGCTGATTTCCAACGTTAGGCTATTAATAGATACACACGGAAATGAAAAATATGCAATTAAATGAAATAGCTGAACTCGCGCTGAAAATTCGAGAAAAATACCATCTGTTGGAGAAAAAGCATCATGGAAGTGAGTGGACTATTGAAGAAGATGCACTGGCTTTCTTAACTGACGCTAGCTTAGTCGGTCGTCTCACTATGTCCCAGCAGGGACGCTGGCCATCTGGAGACGAAGACTTATCGCAACTCAAACACAAGCTTGGAGAAAGTGTCTGGTGGTTAATAGTGCTATCACAGCGAATGAACATTGACATTTGCGAGGTAGTGGAAACGTTTCTAAAGAATACAGAAGATAAGTTGAGCAATATTAAATAGTTTTTATGTTTATCAAAAACCATACTAATCAAAATTATGCCTAACCCATCATTCAAGCGGGACTGGCTAAAGCCAGCCCCTTAATTCAAACGTTAGCCTTCTTATCGGAATTGCAAATGAATCTTCAAGAATTTATTAAAACAGCACTCACCGAAATTGTTGCTGGCGTAGCAGATGCTAGCAACGCAGCTCAAGAACACGGCGGCAGTGTCGGCTCTATGAAGCTCTATGGATACTTAAAAGACAACAAAATTCTTACCAATGAAACTGGTCAGCCAATTACTACAGTCGAATTTGATATTGCACTTGCTGAAGCAAACTCTAAAGACACCAAGGGAGGCATTGGCGTTTATTTAGGTGCTGTTGGTTTAGGATCTCAAGGCGCATCTCACGGTGAGGCATCAACACACTCTCGCATCAAATTTTCTGTGCCAGTAATTTTACCAAATGCAAAAGGCTAACCCATCATTCAAGCGGGACACGCTAAAGCGTGCCCCTTAATTCAAACGTTAGGCTCCATGAGACTCAACGACCACATCGCAGCCTTTGCTCAAGCCGTTGGCACCGGAGCAATTGAAATCTACAATGAGTTCAGCCTGCAGCATGAGCTTGGGCTCTATCTACGTTCACAGCTTGTCGACTGCAAAGTGCAGTTCGAACGGAATGTCTCGCACTTCAACCTAATGAAAGCAAACTTTGAAAAGAGAGAAATCGACATTGCCGTAACGTCTTCTTCCGGTGAGCGCTTGAGCGCGATTGAGCTGAAGTACCCACGCAACGGTCAAGTCCCAGAGTCAATGTACGGTTTCTGCAAAGACATTGCCTTCCTAGAGCAGCTCGTGTCGGCAGGCTTCCAGTCTGCGTATTTTCTCGCCGTTGCAGATCACAAATTGTTCTACTCGGGAGCAACCGAAGGAATCTATGGGTTGTTCCGCAGTGGGACGCCCATCACTGGAATGATTTCCAAGCCGACAGGAGCCAAAGACTCTAAGGTCACAATCACTGGCTCGTACACAGCATCGTGGTTGCCGGTGTCCGGGAGCACAAAGTTTTGCCTTGTCCAGGTGGGAAACTAGCATGGTTATGACCCAAAATAATGTGTGTATCACCGTCAAGCCTAACCCATCCATCAAGCGGGACTGCGCTTACAGCGCCGCCCCTTATGTCAAACGTTAGCCCTATAAAACCAACGATGCCATTTACCCCTTTTCATTTTGGTCCTGGTGCTGCACTTCATACTGTTGCACCTAAGCATGTCAGTTTTCTTGCTTTTTGCTCAGCCAATATACTCATTGATATTGAGCCGCTCTATTACATGCTTACTCATCAATATCCGCTGCATCGGTTCTTTCATACCTATGTTGGCGCTACCATCATCATGGTGCTTACAGCCCTTATTTTCATGCTCTCCCTAAAACTGGCCTCCCGTTTAAAGCTACCTAATTTATTTCATTGGCAAAGCTTAAAGCCAATACCCATTTGGCTAGGTGCAGCAGCAGGTAGCTACTCTCATATCGTGCTAGATAGTGTCATGCACTCTGATATCGCCCCACTTTCACCGTTCAGTGAAACCAACGCCCTTTATCAGCTTGTCCCACTCAGAGAGTTACATCTGTTTTGTGTATTCTCTGCTTTAGCAGCTTTGGCTATACTGGGTGTGCGTGGCTTGCTTAAGGCTAGGCATGCGGGCTAACCCATCATTCAAGCGGGACGCGCTAAAGCCAGCCCCTTAATTCAAACGTTAGGCTTTTAATACTAGGGGGCAAAGGTGGAAGAATCGAATAATTACTATGTTTATGTATACATAGACCCAAGAGATTTCACAGAGTTTTACTATGGCAAAGGCCAAGGAAACAGAAGGTATGCTCACCTCAAGGATAATGGCAGCACGGAAAAATCAAAAATCATTGCCGACATAAACAAAGCCAATCTTGAGCCCATTATTCGCGTAGTTGCAAAAGATCTAACAGAAGATCAGGCATTGTTGGTGGAAAAAACGCTCATATGGAAGATTGGCAAGAACCTATCGAATATTGCAACAGGAGCATTTTCAAATAATTTCAGACCAAACAAAACCCTCTACAAAGAGCTGCACGACTTCGACTTCAAAAATGGCATCTACTTTTTCAATTGCGGAGACAAAGGAAAGAATGAACGGCACCTAGAGGATTTCTTTAACTTCAACTTCCTTACGGCAGGTGGCGGCAAAAAGTACTCAGATGCAATAATATCTTTCACCCCTGGCGATATTGCGTGCGTTTATTTGTCACGCAAAGGCTACGTCGGTGTTTGCAAAATAATTTCTGCAGCCGTTCCTGTAGATGCATTCAAAATAAATGGAGTGGTGCTATCAGAAACCAATACAAGAGGCGTGTACACGAGGGATGATGGTGTTCCTGAAAATAGCGAATACATGTGTCATGTCGAATGGCTGAGCAAGAAAAATCCCGATTCAGCACTCTGGAGAGCCGGGCTGTATGCAAAGCAGCAGGTAAAAGCGTCTCTACAGAACCAAGAGGCAACCCTGCTTGCGATCAAAGAATACTTTGATATAAATCTTGATGAATTAATTAAATGAGGGGCTTAATTGTGAAGTGCAATACCCTGCCTACGCGCACCAGCCTAACATTTTGGTCAAGCCGACACCAACAAGCTGCGCTTGTTGGTGCCCTCCGTGCTTTGCACTCCGGTGCGGCTTACCGCGGGCGTTAGGTATCGAGTTAGCTTATGAAAAAATACCGCCTTTTTCATGCGGCATGTATTGTGTTGGCAAGTGCACTTCTTGGTGGGGTTATTTTTTTATCATTAAGCATAGGTTTAATCTATATTTTTGGTGCTCTTTCCCCCAGTAGCGGAACTGAAGCTGCACCAAGCATGGGAGCAATGTTATATTTACTTTTTGTTTTACTGGGTACAGCAGGTACAACAGTATTTTCAGGCTTCTATGGTTATCGGTATTATCGCAAGGCATGTGGTGTTTAAAACACCTAACCCATCATTCAAGCGGGACGCCTAACGGCGCCCCTTAATTCAAACGTTATGTGTAAAAGATGAAAGAACATCACTGCGTAAATCAGCTAGGCGAACATTTTATCATCTTACAAAATAATGATGGCGCGTATCTTTGCCCTGTATGCGGTAGTGCAGAATTCAATGAACCACCATATTATGAAAATGGCTCTGCTTCTATTCAGTTGTGTTCTTGTGGCTTTGAATTTGGTTTTGATGACTCAAGCCTTGCATCAAAAGAAGCATCTGATGGCATTGTTTCAAATTGGGATAGGTGGCGCCTAAAGGTTATCGATGCAAATAAGCACTCAAGATCTAGCCTTCAAGAACTCGAACAAAACCTTAATAATATTGGCTATAAACTAGCATTTGACCTGATTCCGGTAAAAATCAATGGCCACACATAACAAAGCGTTCAAAACCGCTCCACTTCGTTCCGCTGGGACACGCTTACGCTTCCCTTTAACTTATCGTTAGGACTTATGAAAATTCGTGACAAAATTCAGAAAAAAATAATCGCCACATTTCTAGGTTTTGGCCTAGGTGTATTGTTTGCTTTTATCTATAGCTCAATTGAATCATCGAGCATAAAAGTATTGTTTAAAGCAATTGCTGGGGTATTTTTTGCCTATGCTTTCATTCTTTCCAATTTCTTTATTAAATGCCCTCGCTGTAGTGGCAGCCTTTCATATAGCCATATGAAAGGCCAATCAAAAACAAGGATAACTTAATGTTGAACAAAAAATTTACGCTCTTTTTATTAAGTACGTTGCTTTTCACTTACTCAAGCTTTTCCGTAGCTGACTGGTTCACTTCTTCTGAAACAAAAGAACTAATTACTAAAGCAGATGCAGGGGATAAAGATGCTCAGTTTAAAGTTGGATACGCCTATGATTCAGGCAATGGCGCCCCAAGTAGCAGCGATAATGCAAAAAAATACTATCGTATGGCAGCACAGCAAGGTCACGCGGAAGCTCAAAACAGCTTAGGAAGCATACATCAAGCCGAGAAAAACTATTTAGAAGCTAAATCATGGTATGAACTTGCCTTTGCACAAAACCACCCAATGGCAACAAATAGCTTAGGACAACTTTATGACCTCGGTCTTGGTATTCCACAAGACCGTAACAAAGGCTTTGAGTTATATTCACGTTCTGCAGACCTTGGTCACGCAAGAGCAATGTGGAACCTTGCAATTATGTATGGTGGCGGACAAATTGGAAAACCCGATATGCTTATGGCATGTTTTTGGACAGTGCGCGCGCAAAAATACGTAGGAAATACAGACCCACAACTAGTGTCCTATTTAGACAGAGCCTACTCACAAATTAAAAATAATCTTTCTGGTAAAGATTTAACCACTTGCCAGCAAGAGGCTAATACGTGGTCACCTAAACTGGTCAAGCAATAATGCCCAACCCATCATTCAAGCGGGGCGCCTAACGGCGCCCCTTATGTCAAACGTTGGAAGAACTATTTACAGCCATCTAAGAAACTAACGCTACCAGCCTTTTCGCACTTGCCGGTGCCATGGTGACGCCATAACGAAAATGGCCAGTATTCAGATATAAATTACTGATATGCGGGTGTTGCCCAATGGTGGGGATATTGTGCGGTGTACCCGGCCGCAAGCCGCTCCAGTGTTTAACCACTGGCGCATTTTTGAGTTGCGGCAATATCGCTTCTGCTTTGGCCTGCATTTCTACACGCATGGCTTCGGTCACGCCTGTATCAAAGCCTACATCTTCCAGCGTACTGCCCGCCAGCAGGTAGCCATCTTTGCGTGGCACCATATAAAAACCATCCCGGTAAATAATATGATCTAAAACAGGCTGGCTAAGTTGGTAGAGCAGCATTTGTCCGCGCATGGGTTTGATTTCTAGGCTCAGCGCAGTCTGTTTGAGTAAATCGAAACTCCACGCGCCAGAGGTGACAATAAAAATATCGGCTTCTAGCGTTTCCCCGCTTGTGGTTTGCCAACGTTTAAGCACGCCCTGCTCGCCAAATTCTGGCTCTGGCAACGGCATTAATTGCGTTTGTTCTTTAAGGCTAACTTGATGCTGTATTAGCCATGCTTTGAGTGCTTGCAGCAATCTAGGGTTGCGCACTTGCAGCACCTCTGGCAACCATAGATCTTCGCCATTGAGATCAGCTTGCACGCGATTGGCGCTACACCATGCCAGTGCGGCCTCTAAATCAAACGGCGGTTGAATCATCATGCCACTACGTATACATTCTGGGTCTATACCAGTTTCGCGGTGTAACTGATCGGCCAATGCTGGGTACAGGCCAGCGCCTTCCATAGCAAGTGCGTTAACAGCATCTTGATAAAACCAAGGCAATAACGGAAAGATAATACCGGCGCCCGCCCAAGAAGCCTCACCAGAGGTTTGGGCGGCAATGACGTTACGCTCCACCACTGTGACTTGCCACCCCTGTTGCCTAAGCAGCATGGCAGTGGTGCAGCCCACAATGCCACCGCCAACAACAACGACATGATTGCCAGACAAATGCGCGCCCTTCTACTTGCCAGAAACCAAAAATACTTCGGTTGCTACTAGGCTCTCGTTATTGCCTAACAACACCAGTACATCCCCTTCGCCAATCACAATATCCGGCCTTGGTGTAATGGCTTCCAACATATTCGGGCGACGTATTTTTTTCAGCTCGACTTTGAGTTTTTCAAATGGAATCGTATCCAAGCGCATGCCATGCGCAAACGAATTGGAGCTGATTTCAATGGAATGCAGGCGTTGCTGACGAGATACGGTGGTTTCAGCATCCGAGTCGGAAATACCGCGGAAAAAGCCTTTAAACATTTTATAGCGCTCTTCGCGGAACAAACGAATCCGTTTAACTACCCGATTCAACGGCACGCCCAACAACACCAACGCATGTGAGGCCAGCATTAAACTGCCTTCCAGCACTTCCGGCACCACTTCGGTCGCGCCGGCTTCTCTAAACGCATCCATATCGATATCGTCATAGGTGCGCACAATCACCGGCAAATTAGGGTAGCGCTCGTGCACAATATGTAGCACTTTCATTGATGCTCGCGTATCGGAATAACTGACGATCAGCGCTTTTGCGCGCGCTGCGCCAGCGGCTTCCAGCACCACGCTACGACCAGCATCGCCATACATCACATGCTCACCCGCCACTGCGGCCTCATTGACACGGGCGGAGTCATTATCCAGTGCAATGAACGGGATACTTTCTTCTTTTAAAAAGCGGCCTAAATATTGGCCACTACGCCCGTAACCACAAATGATCACATGCTCTGAAAGCTCTTTACCTACATTGCCAATAGATTCCACCACTTGGCTACTGTTACGGGTATAACTTTTGACCAAGCCACGTGCAATTTTGCCGTTATATTGAATGATGAACGGTGCCACAATCATGGAGAGCAATGATACCCCCAGCACCAACTGCAAGTCGGCATCGTTAATCAGGCCGTTTTGTAAGCCCAAAGCCAGAATCACAAAGCTGAACTCGCCCGCTTGCGCCAGAATCACACCGGTACGAATGCCCACGCCGGTCTCAAAGCCAAAATAACGGGTTAGCACTGCAATCACCAGCGCTTTAAATAAAACAAAGCCTGTCAGCAACACCAGCACTAGCCCAATATGATCGAACAGTTGTGCGATATTGAGCAACATGCCCACACTAATAAAGAACAAGCCCAACAAAATGTCACGGAAAGGGGCAATGTCTGATTCCACCTGATAACGGTAGCGTGTTTCAGAAATCAGCATGCCTGCAATAAACGCGCCCAATGCGTAAGATAACCCAGCAGTGTTGGTGGCATAAGCCAACAACAATGTCACCATCAATACGTTCATCACAAACAGCTCGCGTGAGCGTTGTTTGGCGACTAAATCAAACCAATGGTTAAGCAAATTTTTGCCAAACTTAAATAGTATAAACAGCAGCACTGCCGACTTGATTAACGACAAGCCAAGTACGGTTTGCCAGTTTTCGGTATGTGAGCCCAACGTAGGAATCAACACCAAAATAGGGATGACCGCCAAATCTTGGAATAGCAAAATCCCGATACTCAACCGACCATGTCTGGAATTTAAATCCACCCGCTCCATCAGTATTTTGGACACAATCGCTGTAGAAGACATGGTCAGTGCGCCACCAATCACAAATGCGCTGGCGGGCGATAGACCAAATAGCCACCCAATCAACATTGCAGCGGCCATGCTAATGGCTACTTGTGAACCGCCCAAGCCAAACAAGGTTTTACGCATGCCGTATAACTTAGGCAAGCTAAATTCCAAGCCGATACTAAACATTAAAAACACAATACCAAACTCGGCAAAGTGACGGCTAGACTCCGTATTCTGAATCAAACCAAAGGCAGATGGCCCCAGCAAGACGCCTACCAAAAAATAGGCCAGCATCGCAGGCAATCGCAACGCACGAAAGATACCAACGGCAAACACAGAGCCGATGAGTAATAGCAAGACGGTGGTAAGTGAGTTAAACATTGGCCTCTCTACATTCAATATGGTGTACTAGCAAATTTTGCTGGTACAACGCTTTCTTTTTATTTTTAGAAATTGCCTTGATTAAAACGCAAGCAAGGCAAAAAATGTGCCTACTTTTAAAATTTTACCCTGAATCTACGTTTTTTACTTTATTCAGAGCAGACTACCTTGTTATACTAACTTCTATGTCAACACCCAACCTACACATTCAGCCAGCCATCAGCGAGAAGTTACCTTCTTTAGCCTTGGCTAAAAAAGTGCTGCTGCTCGAGGCGAATGAAATTGAAATGCTTGCAGGGCGCCTAGATGCAGAGTTTGAGCGCGCTGTTAGCCTCATTCTACAATGCCATGGTCGTGTTGTGGTGAGCGGCATGGGAAAATCCGGGCACATCGGCCGAAAAATTGCGGCAACACTTGCCAGCACCGGCACACCCGCTTTTTTTATGCATCCGGCCGAGGCTAGCCATGGCGATTTAGGCATGATTACCGGTGAAGATGTGGTGATTACGCTCTCCAACTCTGGCGAAAGTGAAGAAATCCTCACCATTTTGCCCACCATCAAACGCTTAGGTGCCAAAATCATCAGCATTACCGGCACCGATACGTCTACGCTAGCCAAAGAATCTCATGTGCATTTAAGCGCAAAAGTATCTCAAGAGGCTTGCCCATTGGGCTTATCGCCTACGGCCAGCACCACAGCGGCATTGGCTTTGGGTGACGCCCTTGCGCTATGCGTATTAGATTTGCGTGAATTTACCGCAGAAGATTTTGCCCGCTCCCACCCTGGCGGTAATTTGGGTAGAAAACTACTCACCCGTGTAAAAGACGTGATGCGTACGGGCGATGCTATCCCCAGTGTAAAAGACAACGCCATGTTGACCGATGCGCTATTGGAAATCACCAAAAAAGGCCTAGGGTTTACTGCAATTACCAATGCGCAGCAACACCCTGTTGGCATATTTACCGATGGGGATTTGCGCCGTGCCTTCTGCAATAACGTGTCACCTAGCGATACCACCATCGCACAAGTCATGCACACGGCACCCAAAACCATCTACTTGGATCAGATGGCGGTTGAAGCAGTCGAGCTGATGGAAAATTTTAAAATCAATGCACTGATGGTCATAAATCGTCAGGGCGAACTAGTCGGCGCATTTAATATGCACGATTTACTCAAAGCGAAAGTTGTTTAATGAATCAAGACGTACTCCAACGTGCCAAGCAAATTAAATTGGTGATTTTTGATGTAGATGGCGTCATGACGGATGGCGGCCTGACCATTGGTGACGATGGCCTAGAATACAAAACATTCAACTCCCAAGATGGCTTGGGCATGAAACTGCTCAAAAACAGCGGCGTGCAAATGGCCATCATTACCGGGCGCACTTCTAAAGTGGTGACACAGCGCGCAGAAAGCACGGGCGTTGCACATTTCTACCAAGGGGTAGAAGACAAATTAGTGGCATTTAACGAGCTGATTGCCAAACTTAACTTACGCCCAGAGGAAACTGCTTTTATGGGCGATGACGTTGTAGACATGCCGCCTATGTTGCGTTGTGGCCTCAGCATTACCGTCCCCGCCGCACCAAAATCAGTACAGGAACGCGCGCACTATGTCACCACAAAAGAAGGTGGTCGCGGCGCAGTGCGCGAAGTGTGTGAGTTGATTATGCAGGCCCAAAATACATTAGAGGCACAAATGGCGCCTTTTTTTCAATGCTAAAGCCACGGATTCATGTACAACCGCCATGCTATTTTGTTCCCTCTCACGCTTGCATTCATGCTAGCGGTGATTACGTTTTGGATTAACCAGACCGTGCAAGAACAAGGCCCGAGCATTGATGGCAGCAATCGACATGATCCTGACTATAAACTACATAACTTTGTTACAACGCAAACCGACGTTGGCGGTAAATTACGCTATGTATTGGCGGCGGCAGAGATGTCCCACTTTCCGGATGACGACACCACCGTGTTACAGCGCCCGCGTTTTACACAATTTGCCGTGAATAAGCCTTACACGCAAATTCAGGGCTTGCGCGGGTATGTCTCCAGTAACGGTGAAACTGTAGAGTTTGTAGACAATGTAAAAGTAGTGCGCCAAGCCACAGCAGACAAAGGCGAAATGCAACTCACTACAGAAAAATTAACCATAGAACCGGACAAGGATTTAGCCACCACGCAAAGTCCGGTCGTGATTACGCAGGCGCCTAAAACCAAAGTCACTGCAGTAGGCATGGTGTTTGATAAAAAAAACCAAACCATGACTTTACTGAATAAAGTACGCGTGCACTATGAACGGCCTGTGCCAAAAAACAACCCCTTGGCAAAGCCAAACCAAGCAGTTAAGCCAAACCAAGCAGTTAAGCCGAATATCGACAAACGTATTAACAGCAAAACGAATAGTAAAACCAGCACCGCACGTACCAAACCAGCGGGTGTGAATAAGAAACCGTAGGGAGATTCAATGTTGAAACGTATTTACACCAGCGCATATTTACTTGGCTTACTGTGCCTGCCTTTACAGGCTTGGTCAGAGGCGGCAGACCGCGATAAGCCCATTGAGTTGGAAGCGGATACAGTCACTGTGAATGATGCAAAAAAAACCAGCACCTATACCGGCAACGTGATTTTGACCCAAGGCACATTGATCATCCATGCCGATAAACTAGTGGTACGCGAAGACAAAGAGGGCTTTCAGCACAGCACATCCACCGGTAACCCCACCACGTTTAAACAAAAACGTGAGGGCAAAGATGAATACATGGAAGGCAGTGCGCAACGTATTGAGTACGATGGCCGTATGGACAAAGTACAGCTTTATACCAAAGCCTGGGTCAAGCGTGGCGAAGACATTGTGCATGGTGATTTTATTAGTTACGACGCCAATGCCGAATATGCAGAAGTGATTGGCGGGGTAAAATCCAACACCGAAGGCGGCAATACTGGGCGTGTTAAAGCCATTATTCAACCCAAAAACAAACAACCTGCGGCCACGGCCCCTGCAAAAAATAGCACGAACACAGTACCAGTGAATAACTTAAGACTCAACAAGACACTTCAGCTTGGGTTGCAACCTAAAGAAGAGAATCAATAGTATTGAGTATTTATGAGTGAATTAATCGTCGAAAATTTAAGAAAATCGTATAGCACGCGTACCGTAGTGCAAGATATTTCGTTAAACATCCAAAGCGGTGAAATCATCGGCTTACTTGGCCCCAATGGCGCCGGCAAAACCACCAGCTTTTATATGATGGTAGGATTAGTGCCGTTAGATGCTGGCCGGATTTTGCTGAACAACAAAGATTTAAGCCGCCTGCCTATCCATAGCCGTGCGCGCATGGGGCTGTCTTATTTGCCGCAAGAACCTTCTATTTTCAGAAAAATGACCGTCACTGAGAACATCATGGCGGTGCTAGAGCTGCAAGACCTAACCGAAGAAGAGCGCGAGGCACAATTAGAATCTCTATTGCAAGAACTGCACATTGTGCATATTCGCAACAGCATGGCCGTCAGCTTGTCTGGCGGTGAACGCAGACGTGTAGAAATTGCACGTTGCCTAGCCACCAACCCAAGCTTTATTTTGTTAGATGAACCATTTGCCGGGATTGACCCGATTGCGGTACTGGATATTCAGAAAATTATCCGCTTTTTAAGCAGTAAAAATATTGGCATTCTCATTACAGACCACAATGTGCGTGAGACTTTAGGCATTTGTGATCGTGCCTATATTGTGAACGATGGGACTGTATTTGCCTCAGGTAGCCCAGATGAAATTGTAAAAGATGAAGCCGTACGCGAAGTGTATTTAGGCCGGGACTTTAGACTTTAACCACTTTGAATGCTATGAAACAAAACTTACAACTCCGCATCTCTCAAAACTTAGCGCTCACCCCGCAGCTGCAACAATCCATCCGGTTATTGCAGCTGTCTACACTGGAGCTCAACCAAGAGCTAGAAACCATCTTACAAGACAACCCATTGTTGGAGTTAGTCGATGGTGATGACGATGGTGGCGGCAGTGCAGAAGCCCCCAGCGCTGATAACAGCCAGGCCTCTAGCGAAGCTTCTGAGCAAGAGCAAGATGCCAATGTATTTGATAACGCCACCACCTCTGAAATTAGCGCGCCTGCTGAGAGCACGGCTGAACGTGACGATGAGTTAGCGCCCACTTCAGAAGAGTTCTCAGCACCTGAGTTTGAAGATGAATTTGATGAGTACGGCAGCACCAGCAACTGGGATGAAGGTGGACGCCAAAACAATTCGGACGATGATGACGGCGACTTTACCAGACAAGACACCGTTAGCATCAGCCTGCGCGATCACCTTGTGGGTCAACTGAAATTAGTGCCGCTGTCTGAACGTGACCAAACGCTGGTCTCTATTATGATTGATTGTATCAATGATGATGGTTACTTTGAGCAGTCGCTAGATGAGCTGGCAGATAGCCTGCCGCTCGAGCTTGAAATTGATATGCTTGAGCTTGAAACGGTGCTCAAGCTGATTCAAAACTTGGATCCTATTGGCGTAGGTGCACGTAACTTGCAAGAGTGCCTGTATTTGCAACTCAATGCACTAGATGCAGACACGCCCTACCTGAAACAAGCCATCGCCATTATTCAAGACCATTTACCGGTATTGGCTAACAAAGATTTTGGCAAGCTGCGCAAACTACTGAGTTGCGATGAAGCTACCTTAAAAGGCGCGCAGACGCTTATCAAACAACAAAACCCAAAACCGGGTAGCCAATTTGTGACTTTGTCGCACGATCATTACATTCAACATGATGTGATTGTGAAGAAGATCAAAGGCATTTGGGTCGCCACACTGAATGATGGCGTTATTCCAAAATTACGTATTAACCAACTATATGCGGATATTTTAAAACGCAACCGCGAAAATTCCGGGCAATATTTACAGAGCCAAATGCAAGAAGCCAAATGGATGATTAAAAACATTCAGCAGCGCTTCTCTACTATTTTGCGCGTTTCGCAAGCTATTGTAGATAGACAACGCAACTTTTTTGAGCATGGTGATATTGCCATGCGCCCATTGGTGCTGCGCGAGATTGCTGAAGAGTTAGAATTGCATGAATCCACCATTTCACGCGTGACTACGCATAAGTATATGCTCACTCCACGTGGTGTATATGAGCTTAAATATTTCTTTGGTAGCTCGGTAGCGACTGATGTGGGCGGCACGTGTTCTGCCACTGCGATTCGTGCGTTGATTAAACAGATGGTGGCCGAAGAAAACCCCAGAAAACCGCTTTCCGACAATCAAATTACGGATACGCTGGCCAACCAAGGCATTGTGGTGGCACGCCGTACCATTGCCAAATATCGTGAATCGCTCAATATCCCGCCTGCAAATTTGAGGAAATCACTGTAGGGTCACGCTAACGATTTGATTTAGCGCAAGTTTCCCTCAACTAAATTCCCATACAGGAAATTTTCTTACCGAATAGTGCAATTGGATAGTTGCAAGCCAACGCCAAAGTAGTAAACTGAAATTGTTCCGAGATGCTTTTTCTTCTTGGAGCAATTTCAAAAAGGAGCAAGTCATGAATTTACAATTAACTGGGCATCACTTAGAAATTACACCTGCGTTACGTGAGTACGTGCAAAGTAAACTCACGCGAATCAGCAATCACTTCGATCATGTGATTGATGTAAAGGTTACGATGTCTGTAGAAAAGCTCGCCCAAAAGGTTGAGGCTACACTGCATGTACCAGGCAACGATCTACACGCTGCTTGTGCCGATGAGAATATGTATAGCGCCATTGATATGCTGACGGACAAACTGGACCGTCAAGTGGTAAAACACAAAGAGAAACATGGCGATCATCACAAAACCAATGGTGCTGTGAAACATCAGAATGTTGACCAACACCAGCTTCCTAATTAATCTTTCTTTAATCTATGGCTCAAATTAACGTTGACGAGCTATTCACACAAATCCGCCGCAAGCTCAAACTACAATGGGTAGCAGGGCTTGAAGGCGGCAATAAAATACTCACCTCCGGTACTGTTACCAAACCATCCCTAGCACTTGTTGGCCACTTAAATTTTGTGCACCCTAACCGGGTACAGGTATTAGGCTGTGCTGAGATGGACTATTTACACAATCTCAGCATAATTGCCATGCAACAGGCGGTCAGTAATTTATTTGCGACTGACCTTGCCGCCGTGATAGTGGCCAATGGCGAAAAAGCGCCAGAGGAATTATTAAAAGCGGCTGATCGCTCGCAAACTCCGCTGTTCACCTCCCCCCTGCCCAGCCCACAGTTGATGGAGTTGCTCGGCCACTATTTGGCCATTGCGACCGCAGAATCGACCAGCTTGCACGGCGTGTTTATGGAGGTGCAAGGCTTTGGTGTACTGATTAAAGGCAATGCTGCCATTGGTAAGAGCGAGTTAGCGCTCGAATTGATCTCGCGCGGGCATCGCTTAGTGGCCGATGACATTGTAGATTTTTATCGTATTTCCCCAGAGCGGGTAGAAGGTCGCTGCCCAGAACTGTTGCAAGACTTTTTAGAAGTACGCGGTTTAGGCATACTCAATATTCGGGCATTATTTGGCGATAATGCAGTCAAGCCTACCAAGCCCTTAGATTTGATGATTCAATTGGAATTGGCTGATACGCTTAACCCACTTGCGCTAGACCGCCTAAATGCTAAAACACAGTATGAGCGCGTATTGGAAGTAGATATCAGCAAAGTGGTGATTCCCATTGCGGCAGGCCGCAACATTGCGGTTTTGGTGGAGGTAGCCGTGCGCAATCACATGCTATTATTACGCGGTATTAATGCAACGCAGCAATTTACCAAGCGTCAAAAGCAAATCATGCTAAAAGAAAGCAAGAAATCATAAATGCAACTGATTATTGTCACTGGGCTATCTGGCTCCGGCAAAACCATCGCTTTGCGCGTGCTCGAAGACAGCGGGTTTTATTGCATTGATAATTTACCTGCAACCTTGCTGCCACAAATCGCGCAACATTTAGATACTGACAGCCTGCGCAAAGCCAACAAGAAAGTGAAAGTGGCGATCAGCATTGATAGCCGCAGCGCCGCATTAAAAGCGTTACCCAACGCCATTACACAGTTGAAATCCGAGGGCATCGACGTCAGCGTCTTGTATTTAGACTCCACCTTAGAAAGCTTGGTAAAGCGCTTTTCTGAAACCAGACGCAAACACCCTCTCAGCAATGAAAAAGCAACGCTTGCAGAAAGCATTCTGGAAGAACGTGAGTTATTGGCGGGCCTCGCCAGTTTGGGTCACCATATCGACACCAGCAGCTTAAGTGCCAATGCGCTACGCAACCATATCCGTGATTGGATTGCCGAGCCCAACAGCGACATCAACAATAGTGTGGTGGTGCTGTTTGTTTCATTTGGGTTTAAGCACGGCATTCCGCTGGATGCGGATTTTGTGTTTGACGTACGCAGCTTACCCAATCCGCATTACGATCCGGAATTAAGACCACTGACCGGAAAAGATAAACCAATTCAGGCATTTCTTGAAAAAGAACGCATGGTGGTTGATATGTTAGGCGATATTCAGCAATATTTAGAAAAATGGCTACCTAGCTTTAATCAGGACAATCGCAGCTATCTCACGATTGGTATTGGTTGCACCGGTGGTCAGCATCGTTCGGTCTATTTTGTAGAGCAACTCAGCGCACACTTTAAGCAAGAGTACAAAGTCATCGTGCGCCATCGTGAGCTCAGTTAACGGAAATATTTTTTTGAAGGCTGCAACATGATTGGAATTTTGATTATTGCGCACGGCTCACTAGGTGAGAGTTTAATTCAATGCGCAAGCCATGTGATGGGCAAACGCCCTCATCAACTTGAATACCTTGCGGTTTCCATACAGGATGACCCATCCTCATTATTTTTCACGGCGCAAGCCATGGTAACCAAGCTGGATGAAGGCCAAGGCGTATTGGTATTGTCTGATATTTACGGCGCAACACCTTGCAATATGGTCACCAAATTGGTCAACCAAGAAGGCGTGGCTGGCGTAGCTGGGGTTAACCTACCGATGCTAGTGCGCGTACTGAACTACCGGCAAGAGTCTTTAGAAGTGTGCATAGACAAAGCCATTTCAGGCGGACGAGAAGGCGTTGTGCACTTTACTAAAGAAGGCTGTAACCATCTTACCCAACCAAAAACATAACCAAGAAAACATGCATTTATGATCAAAGAATCCATAGAGATTATTAACAAACTTGGCCTGCATGCGCGCGCCTCTACCAAATTTACCCAAACCGCCAGCCAATTTAAAAGCGAAGTATGGGTAGAAAAAAATGGCCGCCGTGTAAATGCAAAAAGCATCATGGGCGTGATGATGCTTGCAGCGGCTAAAGGGACTATTATTCAAATTGAAGCCAATGGTGAGGATGAAGTGGCAGCGATTAACGCCATTAAAACATTGATTAACAACTACTTTGGAGAGGGTGAGTAATTGCCTAGCTTTAGCATACACGGTGTTGGTGTTTCCAGTGGGATAGCGATTGGTCGCGCTCATTTGGTTTCCAACGCACTGCTGGAAGTGGTGCACTATCAGCTCACACCCAATCTGATCGACGATGAGATTAAACGCTTTAGCGAAGCTATTCAAACAGTTAAGCACGATTTAGAGCAGGTGCGCGCGCAGTTACCCAAAAATGCACCGGCAGAGTTGGCCGCATTCATCAGCACACACTTGGCCATGCTCAATGACAAATCCCTGTCCGAAGCGCCCAAAGACATTATCCGTAACGAGCAATGCAACGCGGAATGGGCCATCAAACAACAAATGGATGACATTGTTGAGCAATTTGATGCCATCGAAGACGCGTACTTACGTGAACGTAAACACGATGTGGTGCAAGTAGTTGAGCGCATTATCAAGGTATTGTTGGGTCACCCTAGCCAATCGCCTAGCCAGAGCAAAGAAAAGCAACAGCAGGAAAATGCGACTATTTTAGTAGCACATGATATTTCACCGGCAGATGCCATTCAATTTAAGCAACACCAATTTGCTGCTTTTATTACCGATGTAGGCGGCGTTACCTCGCATACCGCCATTTTGGCACGTAGCCTGAACATCCCATCCATTGTAGCGCTGCAACGCGCACGTGATCTGATTAACGATGGTGAAATCATCATTGTCGATGGCACCTTAGGTGTTGTCATCGTCAGCCCGAGCAAAGAAATACTGGCGGAATACGAACTCAAGCAAGACCAGTGGCAGCTTGAGCAACAAAAATTACAACGCATCAAATCCACCAAAGCGGTGACCATGGACGGCACTGGTATTGATCTGTATGCCAATATTGAAGTACCGGAGGACGTGATTACCGTCAAAGCATCTGGCGCTACTGGCATTGGCTTATACCGTACCGAGTTTTTGTTTATGAACCGTCGCGAAATGCCGGACGAGGAAGAGCAATTTACTGCCTACAAGCATGTGGCAGAAGCCATGCAAGGCATGCCGGTGACGATCCGTACACTGGACCTGGGTGCAGATAAACAGATGAACCCGGACACCGTTTCTAACTGTGCAAACCCTGCACTTGGCTTGCGTGCTGTACGTTTCTGTTTGTCTGAGCCACAAGTATTTCATACCCAGTTCCGCGCGCTATTACGCGCTTCGCACTATGGCAATATTAAGATATTGATTCCCATGCTCTCTAACTTGACTGAGCTACGCCAAAGCAAAATACTGCTTGAACGTGCAAAAGAGTCTCTGCGCAAAGAAGGCACGCCGTTTAATGAGCAAATCACGCTCGGCGGCATGATTGAAGTGCCTGCAGCTGCTATTAATGCCGATGCGTTTGCCAGAGAACTGGATTTTCTATCGATTGGTACCAACGACCTGATTCAGTACACATTGGCCATCGACCGTACCGATGACGCCGTGGCACATTTATATAATCCATTGCATCCGGCTGTGCTTAAACTCATCCAAATGACGATTCAAGCTGCCGAAAAATACAACATCGGCCTCTCAATCTGTGGCGAAATGGCGGGTGATATCAAACTGACTCGGCTACTGATTGGCATGGGCATGCGCCAGCTTTCTATGCACCCTTCCAATATTTTGAGTGTGAAGCAGCAAATCTTGCATAGCCAAATTGAACGCCTGAATAAGCAGGTAAAGAAATTACTGAATTTAAGAGAAATCGAAAAGATTGAGTTACAAGTGATGGAACTGCACGCCGAGTTCTAACGTCTGTCAATTAAGCACGCTTTTATTTTTATCGCACAGGAGACATCCATGGCAGAAATTACTATCCCCAATAATGACGACAAAAACATTGCCACCATCACCCATCTGGGCGGTACCGTATTCTCATTTATCCCAGGCTTGCTGGTATGGGCACTCAAAAAAGATGACAACGCATTTATTGCAGATCAAGCCAAAGAAGCGCTGAATTTCCAAATTACGGTTTTGATTGCTCAGTTTGTAGCAGGCATATTGGCGATAATACTGATTGGCTTTGTCTTAATGGGCATTATCTGGTTATTGAATATTGTTTTTTGCATTGTTGCCGCCATCTCTAGTAGTAAGGGTGAAACTTATCGCTACCCATTCTGCTTACGTTTGATGAATTAGCCGCAAGCCCAATCCGTTTTTAGTCGCCCTGATAATAAAAATTGATTGGCGCGATTAAAAACTTCAATCCAACGCGCAGAACGTTTAGGCGATAATCACCATCTACTGATACATATAGCGTTTTAAGGAAACAACGTGACGACTGCCAACCCATTACTCGATTTTTCTGGTTTACCTAAATTCAATGAAGTGAAACCTGAACACATTAGCCCGGCCATTGAAAGCCTGATTGCCGAAGGTCGTGCATTGGTAGAGCAGCTCGCCACTGCTAGTGAACCGCCAACATGGGAAAACTTTGCACTAAAGTTAGAAGACCATAGCGAGAAGCTTGGCCGTGCTTGGAGCCAAGTAGGCCACATGAATGCAGTGGTGAACAGCCCAGAATTACGCGAAGCGTATAATGACAATTTGGCGAAGTTAACCGATTATGGCAGCGACATCTCGCAAGATGAGCGCTTATATGCAAAATTTAAAGCCATCCAATCTGGTGCAAACTTTGCAAAACTCACCCCGACTCAACAGGCCATTATTAATCACGAAGTGCGTGACTTTAAACTAGGCGGCGCCGAACTCCCAGCAGAACAAAAAGCGCGCTTTAAAATCGTGAGCGAAGAGTTATCTAGACTGGGCAGCAAGTTTGAAGAAAACATCATGGATAACACCAACGATTTCAAGCATATCGTTGAAGACGTGGCTGATTTAGCGGGCATTCCGGAAGACGCGATTGAAGCTGCTGCTGAAGCTGCAAAAACAGACGGTAAAACAGGCTTTCAATTTAGCCTGCACTTTCCATCCTATATGCCTGTATTGCAATACTCAAACAACCGCGCCTTACGCGAGACCTTGTACCGTGCATATGCCACGCGCGCATCGGAATTAAGTAAGCCGGAGTGGGATAACACACAGCTGATTAGCGATATTTTAAAACTCAAGCAAGAAGAAGCACGGACATTGGGCTTCAACAATTATGCCGAGCTATCTCTTGCCACCAAAATGGCAGACACCCCAAAACAAGTCACCGATTTTTTAGATACGCTGGCTATACGCGCAAAGCCATACGCTGAAAAAGACATGCAAGAACTGTTAGCCTATGCTAAAAAGCTGGGCATTGATGACATGCAAGCTTGGGACGTGGCTTACGTGAGCGAGAAATTACGTGAAGAAAAATACGCGTTCTCAGACCAAGAAGTGAAACAATACTTCCCCGAAAGCAAAGTATTGGCTGGCTTGTTTAAAGTCACGGAGACTATTTTTGGTGTACAAGTGCGCAAAGCCGAAGCGCCACTTTGGCATGCCGATGCTGCTTTTTATGAAATCAGTGATCAGCAACACAAACCTATCGCCTACTTTTATTTGGACTTGTATGCGCGCAATAACAAACGTGGCGGGGCATGGATGGACGAATGCATCACCCGCCGCAAAAAAGCGAATGGTGTAGAACTACCAGTGGCCTACCTTACCTGCAACTTCTCCGCGCCAGTTGGGGGCAAACCAGCACTGTTCACACACGATGAAGTCATCACCATGTTCCACGAGTTTGGTCACGGCTTGCATCATATGCTCACGCAAGTGGACGAGTATGGCGTATCTGGCATTAAAGGTGTGGAATGGGATGCCGTTGAGTTGCCCAGCCAATTTATGGAAAACTTCTGCTGGGAGTGGGATGTGTTACGCCACATGACTGCACACGTAGACACTGGCGCGCAGTTACCACGCGAGTTATTCGACAAAATGGTTGCTGCCAAAAACTTCCAGGCCGGCATGCAAACCGTGCGTCAAATTGAGTTCTCACTATTTGATATGCGCTTGCATGGCGACTTTGACCCCAATGGTAAACAAACAGCGCTCGATTTAATCGAACAAGTGCGTGATGAAGTCGCGGTGGTACGCCCACCTAAATGGAATCGCTTCCCCAATAGCTTTAGCCATATTTTTGCCGGTGGCTACGCTGCGGGTTATTACAGCTACAAATGGGCAGAAGTACTGTCTGCAGATGCCTATAGCTTGTTTGAAGAAATGGGTACGCTATCTGCCGAAGCTGGCACTCGCTTTAAAAACGAAGTGTTGGCTAAAGGTGGTAGTCGCCCAGCCATGGAATCTTTTGTGGCTTTCCGTGGTAGAGAACCCAGCATGGATGCGCTATTACGCCATAATGGGATGAGCGTATAGCCTCGTACTAAGTAGGGTGTGTAACGGCTCCCCACCCTACCACCTAGAAGAAAGGCTCCAGCACTGTAGACAAAATGTTCAACACTAGATTATCGAGTTGCATCCAAAGATAGCAGACACCTAGACGAAGTTAGTTTTTTTATCAGTCCTGAGACTAACACTTTTTACCTACTTCTTATTTAACAGACGTAGCTTCAATGTCTCATTTAACTTTTTGGTAGGCAATTTAAAGGCCATGCCATTCAAAGTCCCTAGAAATATTGTTTTATCAGCTTCCGTCTCATGCGGGCCAAAAACAAATCTATACTCTTTTTGATGTTGGTAATTATCTCTTTTATGAAATACAGCTTCGAGACCATTGAAACTACCATGAAATTTGTCTGAATCATAATATTTAACCAATCCGCTTGAACACGCCATATCACTTTTTTTTGCTGTCACTTTAACCTTATCTATAAACTCTTGAACCTTGTAAATAACAACTGCCAATTCACCAAGCAATAGAGCTTCGTTACTAATCTTAGAGCAAGCTTTAAGCAATTTGTTTATTTCTTTAACGGCCTTAATTCTTTCATCTTTTGTACGGTATGTTTTTTCGAACTTTGGAATCTTCACCGCATACATGCAATACAGATTTAAACAATTAAAACTGTTAGCTTGTATAATTAATGGGCCAGCTAGATTTTGAATTGGAAATGATTTTTCAATACCATTTTTATCTTTAAATGAAATGGTAAGGGATACTTTGTCAGGCTGATGCCAATCAGTGGCACCTTCGAATAAGTCTCCTCTTTCAGTATCACCCTCAATCCGCTTATATGCCCCAAGCGTCCTACAAAACATCTCTCCATTATTGATAAAAGAGTTTGCATACTCTTCTTTATCGAAAATCTTAATCAATAAAATAATTTTGGAGCTCATATGAAAAATTATCTCACTGTTCTAGCTAGGTAGGGTGGATTCTTGAACTCACGCGTAACACCATTGGCAACACCGACTGCGTGAGTAACAAGTGACCCACCCTACTTGCTCATACATTTGCCTATACACTTTTCTTCGCTATCAGCTGATGTTTACCAGCAAGACCTAGCAACCGCTGAAATTTTGGACACTCAAAATGTGTGGCAGCTTTACAAGCGACAGCATGACGCAAGCCATCACGCATAGCTGTCAACTGGTGGATTTTTCTATCTATTTCATCAGCCTTGGCGGCTAGTAACGCACGGTCTATTTTGGGACCATCGCTGGTAAACATGGTACCGATTTCGTCCAACGTAAGCCCGGCGCTACGCCCAAGAGAAATAAGCGCCAGCTTTTCCAGTACGCTGCAATCGAACAATCTGCGCAAGCCGTGGCGACCTGTGGATTGTATCAAGCCCCTTTCTTCATAATATCGCAATGTAGATGAGGCAAATCCTGTTTTTTGAGAGACTTCGACAATATCCATCTTTTACCTCACGATTCCACTTGACTTAAAGTTGGCTTGAAGTTGTATAGTAACCAGACTTTACAAACAAATGCTAGCTACTTAGGCCTTGAGATTAGAGAATCTAGCACTTATCGATGAAATGGAGCAGGCATGGAACACAACTTTTGGCACGAACGTTGGCAAAACAACCAAACTGGCTTTCACTTAGCCGAAGCCAATCCGCTACTGGTTAAATATTTCTCTAGCCTGAATTTGCAGCAAGGTGCACGTGTATTTTTACCATTGTGCGGCAAAACCGTGGATATTGCTTGGCTGCTAACGCAAGGTTACTGCGTAGCAGGTGCGGAACTCAGCCAAATTGCGATTGAGGATTTATTTAACAGTCTGAATTTAATACCCACCATCACCACCCACGGTGAAATCATGCATTACAGTGCGCCGAATATAGATGTATTTGTAGGCGATATATTTAAAGTCACCCCTGCGATGCTGGGTAAAGTAGATGCGGTGTATGACCGTGCAGCTTTGGTAGCGCTACCGAATGAGATACGTGGCAATTACACCACGCACATAGGCGCGATTACGCAACATGCACCGCAGTTGCTGATTTGCTTTGTGTATGATCAAAGCCTACAAGCTGGCCCGCCGTTTTCTGTAAGTGCTGAAGAAGCAAAGCTGCATTACCACAATCTTTACGACTTAATGCTCTTAGCCACCGAGCAAGTGGATGGTGGCTTAAAAGGCGTATGCCCGGCCACCGAACAAGTGTGGCTGCTTAAACCGCTGCGCCATTAGGCCATTGTGTTAAGCGGCGCAATCGCATTGAGCCAATCTTGCAGACTCTCTACCACTTGATGGCAATGTGCACGTACGTAATCGCTCGGTTGCAATAAATCTGGTACTACCACTACCTTTAACCCAGCTGCAATAGCAGCGCGCGCACCCATCTCACTATCCTCAAACGCAATACATGCTTGCGGACTTAGCCCTAGCTTGTTAACCGCCAGCAAATAAATATCAGGATTGGGCTTACCGCGTTCAACCTCTTGCCCGCTGGTAAGATGGCTAAAGTGATTGAGCACGCCCACATGATTTAAACGGTGTGTAATGTGATGCATGGGTGAGGAAGAGGCTACGCTGCAGATGATCTGATTGGCTTGATAGTACTCCAGCAAAGCCTGTGCGCCTGTCTTGAGCGGAAACATATGATTGCGTTGAGCCAACAGCGCATCTAACCCCTGCATCACAAGGTTAAAATTTTCCACCCCATTTAACTGCTCCACCATAATGCGTGTGGAATCAGGCCCTGCGCGGCCAATCAGTTCCACATATTCGGCTTGCGTATAAGTAATCCCCACTTGCGCTGCAGCCTGGATGCAGGCTTGCATGATGATACGCTCTGAATCAATCAGCAGGCCATCCATATCAAATATTGCAGCTTTTATCACGTTGATTATCTTTTTCGCAAAGGCAGGTGTTTGGTATAGCGAGCGCTTATCTACAATATGCCTACGCTAATGTCATCAGAAACTAGGATTGAAATAACAGTACTTTGATGGCCCAGCGGAAAATTGGGAAAAAGTCGCGCGCACTCTCAAACATCTCATATAGTTGACCAGCAAACAACATCAATAGCGGGTAAAAATACTCTGGTTTTCGTTCAGAGAAAGCCACCAATTTATCTACGGCTTGCGTATGAATGAGATAGGTGTAGCCTACCCAAGCAGAGAAACAGCCAATGGCCGCACCCACCAACTCGTCAGTCAGAAAGTGAAAGCCCAGCCATAACCTAGGCAGAGCAATAAACAGAATAGTGTATGCCAGCGCAGCCATTCCAGAGCGTTTGTGTAAAAAGTAGATGGACAATGAAATTGCGAAAAATAGAGAGGCGTGATCACTCGGAAAAGAGCTCCATCCATTCAGTATCCATTCATTGACACTATACGGCGCTTGTAAATGGAGCTCAGGGTCATAAATCGGCCTATATCTAAAGGGAGAGAGTAGCGCAATCGCGCGCGCGATAAACTCTGCAAATACTGCCACAATAAAAATCAGCAGAAAGCCTTTTTTCTTACTGATTAAATCTTCAATATTGCTTTTGAACCAGACATAACAAATGATGCTGAGTAACACTGCCCCTTTAAACAAATGATTGTGCGACACTTGAAAAACCAAGGCATCCACCACTGGCGTGCGGTGCACAAATTGGTTGAAGAAATAAGCAATCTGGTTATCAACAAAGTTACGCATATATCATTATCATATTAAATAATATTATTCTAAGTATCGGCATTATAAGCACATAGTGGACACACCGACAATCTGCCGCATACATAGCGTGCAACCGTTCGATTCACGCGCTTAAGCCTATACTTTTTATATGCATTCGCTTAATCTAAACGTATTCTCTAGCAACCATTTTTTGAGGTCACCATGCGGCAATATTTCATCTTATTTTTCTGTTTCACCTGTATCAACTTGAGCACCGCTGCTCATGCGGAGGAAACCAGCACGGAAGATATCGTGGCCAAAACGGCCAACGGTGATGAAGTTATTTTGCATCCAAACGGTTATTGGGAGTTTGTTGATGCACAGAAAGCAGCTGTGGCCAAAACTCAGGTAGAGAAAATCGCACGTGAAGAAGGCTGCCCACGTGGCACACGTGCAAGCTTTTTTGGTATAGGCCGCTGCATTGCTAACGATGACCCGGCACTCAAGCACGGCTCGCGTGGTGGCAAAGGCTGGTAAGCGAAGCAATCACTTACTTAGCAGCATCAAGACCTAATCACACAAGGCTTCTACCACCCCATCACTGCTTGGCTCAGGCTGATTGACGAAGTCAACCATGCTAAAATCAACCTTATTTTTTTACGAGACCGCACCTTGAAACTCGCCACTTGGAATGTTAACTCTTTAAACGTACGGTTGCCTCATGTGCTGGATTGGCTTAATACCAACCAACCAGATGCGTTGTGTTTGCAAGAAACCAAACAAGAGGACAGCAAATTTCCATACGAGGCTTTAAAAGAAATCGGCTATAACGCAATCCATAATGGGCAAAAAACCTATAACGGCGTGGCGATTCTCAGCCCGCATGCGTTGGAAAATGTGCAGCGTGATATGCCAAACTTTGCAGACGAACAAAGACGTGTGATTGCTGCCACGATTCAAGGGGTACGCGTGATTTGTGCGTATGTGGTCAACGGGCAAGCCGTAGATTCTGATAAATATCAATACAAGCTACGCTGGCTACAAGCGTTTCATGCATGGTTGATCGATGAGTTAAAACAGCATGCTAACCTAGCTGTGCTGGGGGACTACAACATTGCCCCGCAAGATCGGGATTGCCATGATCCGGCAGCTTGGCTAGGGCAAGTACTAGTCAGCCCGCCCGAGCGAGAGGCATTTAACCAATTGCTCTCGCTAGGCCTGCACGACAGTTTTAGGTTATTGAACAATGAAGATGGACAGTTTACTTGGTGGGATTACCGCATGGCCGGGTTTAGGCGCAACTTAGGTATGCGGATAGATCATATTTTGGTGAGCACACCGTTAACATCTGCGTGCACCACATGTGTGATTGATAAAGCACCGAGAAAACTGGAGCGCCCAAGCGACCATACACCAGTCGTGCTTGAGCTAAACGTCTAAACTGTTAGCCCTTGATTTTAATACCTAGCTGCTTCAGCTTCCGGTAAAGGTGCGTGCGTTCCAAGCCAGAAATCTCAGCGAGTTTACTCATATTGTTGTGAATCAGCTTCATATGATGCTGAAAATAAAAGCGCTCGAAATCATCTCGCGCCTCACGCAAAGAACGCGTTAAATCTATCGGTAACGGCGCAAGTGCTGCATGTTGCGGCGCCTGCTTAAACTGGTCTAACACGCGTTGCACATCTTCCAAGGTGATGACCTCACCCAAGGTAGATAACATCAGGTTTTGCACTACCGCTTCCAACTCAGATAAATCGCCATGCCACTCGGCATTTCTCAGCGCATTGAGTGCGGCTATATCAAACGATTTATAACCTAGATTCATGGTCTCGACTAACAGGGTAGCCATGGCATTCACCAAATCGGGAATGTCTTCACGATGCTCATTCAAGCAAGGCACACGAATGGCACCGCTGGCGAGCACTTGTAGTAAGCCCTGCTCCAGTGCACCATTTTCAATCAGTTGCGGAATACCAAACGTGGTGGCACAGACCACGCGCGTACCCAATTTTTCGGCTTTGGCAATAATCAAGCTAAGCCCTTTTTGCTCTGTCTTATTGAGCGCAGTGACCTCGTCTATAAACAATACGCCATCACGCACTTGATCCAGCACTTCCAATGGCGAGGTCGCTAGTTTTTCATATTCATTTAACGCTATCCACGGCGTGCCGGGTGCACGTAAAAACTGTGCACATAGCTCAACACTACCGCCTTTTTTGCCTACCAACAGCAAGGTGTTTTTACTGCGGGATATTTGCTCTAACCGCTGTTTTAACTCATTGATGACAATGCTCTTACCAAAACTGGCCAGATTCATTTCAGTGTGTGGGAGTGTTTCACCATGCTTTAAGGCAGCAGAGACTGTTTTGAGTAATTTCTGCAGTGCGATAGGCTTCTCTAAAAAATCAAAGGCGCCTATGCGGGTAGCTTCCACCGCAGTATCAATGGTGCCATGTCCAGACATCATGACGACTGGCATCGTCAGCAAGCCAGAGTTACCCCATTCTTTTAGCAAGCTAATGCCATCGCAGTCTGGCATCCAGATATCTAGCAACACCAAATCCGGGCGTTCTTTAAGACGCTCTTCACGCGCAATGTGCGCATTTTCTGCCAAACGCACATGGTGCCCTTCATCCAGCAAAATATCACTTAAGAGTTCACGAATCCCGATTTCATCATCTACTACCAAAATGCTACGTGATGCCATTGTTATACTTCCCTCAACTTGCTTCTGTGCGTGGTGTTTGTTTCACGATATTGCTAGCGTTTTTCAACGGGCAATAAAATGATTATACAAGCTCCACCCGATTCTCTGTTTTCTATTTTAATCTGTCCACGCTGCTCTTCTATCATTTTCTTGACAATGGCAAGTCCTAGCCCCGTGCCATGCGCTTTGGTGGTGACATAAGGCTCAAATGCATGCGTCAGCAATTCCACTGGAAAGCCTTGTCCATTATCGGACACGGTGAGTTTGACTTTATCACCATCCAATTCTGTGGTGACCTCGATAATAGGCTGCGTCTGTTGTACCAGCGCATCTTGTGCATTTTGAATCAGGTTGTGCAGCACCTGCCTTAACATGGTGGCATCCCCCATCACCGCAGGCAGTTTAGGCGTAAGCGTTAACGTCAGTTGCACACGTTCTTCACCGTATAAACTCGAAACATCTTTAATCAAACTATTCAGTTTTACACTGACCAAATTCAGCGCCGGCGTACGCGCATACTCACTAAACTCATTCACCATCGATTTCATGGCGCCCACTTGATTCACGATGGTATCTGTAGCCCGCTTCAGCATGGCGGCATCTGTTTCATCTAGTTTACTATGCAGTTTGTGCTGTAAGCGTTCTGCAGACAATTGAATGGGCGTGAGTGGGTTTTTAATTTCATGTGCCAATCTACGTGCCACCTCTGCCCAAGCTGCGTCACGCTGCGCTTGCGCCATGGTCGTCACATCATCAAATACCACTACAAACCCGTTTCCGGTACCGGCTGGCAAACGTGTTGCACGCACCAGAATATATTGCTTGCCGTGATTACCGGTGACTTCAATTTGGCGATTCAGCTCTAATCTGGCTAACTCTTTTTGTTTTGTGTCTTCAAAATGTACGCTGACCATCTCTACAAACTCTTGTAAAAATGGGTGTTGCGCAGTGATTTCCGAAAAGGCGCGATTCTCAAAGGGGACTAAATCAATGCCCAAAATATTGGTAGCGGTGTGATTAAAAGTGCGCAGTTCAAATTGTGCATTAATGGCCAATACGCCGGAGGACAAATGCGCCAAAATGGTTTCTAAGTAGGCACGCGCCGCCTCTACCCGAATACGGTTCTGCTCGGTGGCCTTAGTGGCATCGTCTAATTGGCGCGTCATGCTGTTGAATGACTTCACCAACACCCCTAGCTCATCGTTACCAAACTGTGGCAACACATTGCTGTAATCTCCACTGGCAATGGCACGTGTACCTTCTGCCAGCACACTGATGGGCTGAGACAAACGCCGACTCAACAAAAAGGCGATGGCCAAAGCAGATAGCATGGCCAGCATCAACACCATGGTCAAGGTCAGTGCAAACACATCTTTAAGCGAGCCACGGCTATAAGACAGCTCTTGGTAATCCTGATAAACCTCTTGCACCGCTTCTGCAGTATTTGATAAAGCTTTCGGCACCGGCTGCAATAACTGCAAAATACGCGTTTCGCTGGTCATCCCCTGCAATTCCACAGGGGCGAGCACGCGCATATACAAGCCTTTACCTGGGATAGGCTCAATCTTGCCGTAGATACGACGCTGCGCCTGTCTGAGCTGGGGAATACTCGGCAGCTCCGGTAAGAAGCTACTAGGATCCCCACTGGAGACAGATAAAATACCGCCTTGCGGTGTCAATAACGCGGCCTCTTGAATCCCAGACTTTTCGCGCAAATCGTTCAGTACCGCGTAATGTGCACGCGTGGGCTGGAACGCAAGGCTGGTTGCCATGTTCTCTGCTTTTTCTTCGATATCGACCAACATAATATCCAAAGCACGCTGCCCTAAACTCAGGCCGCCATCCAGCGCAGACTCTACTTTTACATTAAACCAAGATTCAATGGAGCGCGTAAGAAAATTTACCGAGACTAAATACACCACCATCCCAGGCAAAATAGCCATGAGTGCAAACGCAGTGAGCAGCCTTAGGTTTAGGCGGCTACCAACCACCTTAGCCTTTGCATTTTTATACAAATGCCACACCTGAAAACCAATCACCCCTACCAACAAAATAGCCAGCGCGATGTTAATGTAAAGCAGATATTTGTAGTAATCCCCAGAGATGGAGGTATTAGAACTTGCAACAGAAAGCAAATACAGCAGCACTAAACTCATGCCGATGCTAATGAAAATAATAAACCGCATGGCGCCCTACTTGAGGTCTTTGACCGGCCAAGAATAAATAGGAGATGCTAGGTTCCAATTTTCAGAACTAATCGCATCCACTTGAATCGCTTTAGGCAACTTGCCTTTATCCAAACGCATCAGCAAAGCTGCCCGGTAGAATTCGCTTTTTTCTAGCTGGCTTTTCACAGCCACACGCCAGTCTCGCACCACCGCTAGCTGCTGACGCGCTTCGTGTAGCGATTCAAACGACTTTTGATGCACATCGTAGCTGACCAAATACTGTCGTGTCAGTGCATGGTAACTTAGTTGAATGGGCTTGCTGACAGTGACAATCTCATCATCAAACCAATATTGGTGCGGCTCTACAATTTGAAATTCCACTAAAAAAGTGAGCGGAACACCCTTATTAATCGCCTCTTCAATCGATGGTCCAAAGCTGATATCAAAATCGGCATTGAGAAGAATAACGTCTTCAGAAAAAGTTAATTCTGCGCTTTTTACATTGATGCTATTGGCGGCAGCAAACGCATACCAAGATACGGCGAGCAGGCTAAAAAAAATACTAAATTTTTTGCAAAAGCGCATAAAACAATCCGTCATGTAACGGGCTAGGAATTAACTGACCATTTAAACATCGCATGTGCTCATCAAGATTGCTTTCTACACGAACCGGCAACTGCTTTGCATCTACATGTTGTCGTAAAAATGCGTCAATTTGTTGTTGATTTTCTTCATCAAAGACCGAACATGTAACATAAAGCAATTTGCCGCCTTTTGCTAACATTTGCCACAAATTCAACAAAATTGCCGACTGCTGTTGCGTGAATGAGACAATATCTGCCTCGCGGCGAAGCCATTTAATGTCCACATGGCGCCGTACAATACCAGATGCGCTGCAAGGCACGTCGGCTAAAATGCGGTCAAACAACTGCCCATCAAACCAGCCTTTGGCATTGGCTGCATCCCCCACTTTTAACGTGGCATTCAGCGATAAACGCTGCAAGTTACTCGCCACCCTATCTAAACGGCTCGCATCATTATCCAGCGCAGTCAGCTGCACATCTGCAAACTCCAACACATGTCCGGTTTTGCCACCCGGTGCACAACATGCGTCCAACACACGCATATCAGCACTGATATCTAATAAATGCGGCGCCAATTGTGCCCCGTAATCTTGCACCGAGACCACACCTTCATTAAAACCAGGGATATCGCCCACGGCCATCGGTCGGTCTAGCCTCACAGCAAAACTGCCTATTTGTTGGGCTTGAATACCATGTCGATCTAGTAATTGCACATAGTCCGCCGTGGTGATTTTGCGCCGGTTCACGCGCAAGGTCATGGGTGGATGCATATTGCCAACCTGAAGCATGGCCTGCCAATCTTGCGGATATTGTTGTTTAAGCTTATTAATCCACCATTGTGGGTAGGCATACTGTGCGACCTCATGCTGCATCACCTTTGGCATCAGCGCTGTTTGTTGGCGCAAGAAATTACGCAGCACCCCATTCACCAAGCCTTTGGCCCATTTAGGCTTTGCATAGCTAGCCGCTTTAACCGCTTGATTGACCACCGTAAAATCATCCGCTTTATCATGCAATAACTGATACAACGCCACCAACAGCAACGCATGCACATGCCCATCGGCCAGCGGTTTATCTAAGAGCTGATTCAGATAAATCTCCAACTCACCATAAAAACGCAATGTGCCATAACTTAAATCAGCCGCGGCGCCACGCTGTTGTGGCGTAGCCTGTGTAAAGCGCTGCTGCGCCAATGGCAATGCCAGTGTTAGATTTTTACCAGATAACACTTGATGCACCGCATTGGCTGAGATTTGTTGGGCGATATACACAGAATAAGCTTTACATGTTAAAGAGCGTTGATTTTACTTGATTCCCTTGTTGCTAGGCGCGCTATTGCGCAATTGACAATAAAAAAGGCGATGTCTCCATCGCCTTTTTACACAGCTTGTTACGCGCCGTTAAAAACTAATATTGATTTGCCAATGCCATCAATTTTGCAATTCTGTCTTCGGTTTGCGGGTGGGTGCTAAATAAGCCTCTCAAGCTACCGCCAGAAAGTGGATTGATAATCATCATTTGCCCGGTTTCTGGGTGCGCTTCTGCCGTCTCATTGGGGATTTGATGCGCATAATGATGAATTTTTTGCAGTGCACTGGCCAATGATTTAGGGTCGCGGCTAATCTCTGCGCCCATTCTGTCTGCCTCAAATTCGCGCGCGCGTGAAATCGCCATTTGAATCAATGATGCTGCCAAAGGCGCTAAAAACATCATCAAAATGCCTAAAATCGGGTTCACATTACGCTCGCCATTGGCGTTATGGCCACCACCAAACATCATGCCAAACTGCGCTATAGACGAGATTGCCCCCGCTACGGTCGCAGAGATTGTGGAGATTAAGGTATCGCGATTTTTAACGTGCGCTAGCTCGTGCGCCATGACACCACGCAACTCACGTTCACTCAATATTTGCATAATACCGGTGGTGGCTGCTACCGCTGCATTTTCCGGGTTACGGCCGGTGGCAAATGCATTGGGTTGCGATTCATTGATTACATACACTTTAGGCATTGGCAAACTAGCATGTTCTGCCAGCTCTTTTACCATGCTGTAGTAGTTTCTAAATTGGGTATTGTCGGGCGTGACTTCCATCGCCCCATACATTTTCAACACGGCTTTATCGCTAAACCAATAGGCGTATACATTCATGGCAGCCGCCAATAATAGTGCGATCATCATGCCGCCAGCCCCACCCATGGCAGCGCCTACGCTACCAAACAGCGCCACAATCGCTGCCATCAGCGCAAAGGTCTTCATCCAATTACCAAACATTGCTTTCTCCTTAAGTCCGCAACTACTGTCGAGTTACTCTTAGCACTAATATGCTGTCCACTTCGTGAGTTTCAATAGCATTAGCTAAACATTTCGCCTAGTTTGACATGCTGTCCTTGAATAAATTGCTGTGCAGATTGGCGTTTTGCACCCGGCATTTGCAACTCAGCAATATCGAGCAAACCATCCCCACAGCCAACACTAATGTAGTCGCCCAAGGCAACGATCTCGCCCGGTGCAGCCTTGCCGTCACGAGAGGTGGCAAACCAGATTCGGCACGTCTCGCCTCTAAACTGTGCACTGGCTACGGGAAAAGGATTAAATGCACGCACTTGACGTGACAACGCCTCTGCTGTTTGCGTCCAATCGATGGCTGACTCCGCTTTTTCCAGCTTGTGCGCATAGGTCACTAGCGCTTCATCTTGCGGTGTGGCCGCAAGCTTGCCGGTTTGCTCTAATGTCTGCATGGCATCGACCATCAACGCTGCGCCTTGCTCACTCAAGGCATCGTGTAACGTCTGCGTGGTATCGCGCTCGGTAATTGGCACTGTGCCTTTACTCACCATCGCGCCAGCATCCAATGCAGGCACCACCTCCATAATGGTGACCCCGGTTTCCACATCACCAGCCAAAATCGCACGATGAATCGGCGCCGCGCCGCGCCATCTTGGCAGCAGTGACGCGTGAATGTTGTAGCAACCTTTGGATGGCATCGCCAATACTGGCGTTGGAATAATCAACCCATAAGCCGCCACAATCATCACATCAGCTTGCAATGCCGCAATCTGTGCCTGTACTTCTGCTGGTTTAAGTGACGCAGGCTGAAACACATTGAGCTGATGTTGCAATGCCAACTGTTTCACTGGACTAGCACGCAGCTGCATACCCCTACCTGCAGGACGGTCCGGCTGCGTGAGCACCATCACAATACGATGCCCAGCAGCAATCAATGAGGCCAATGCAGGCACTGCAAATTCCGGTGTGCCTGCAAAAATAATGTTCATAGCGCTTACCTTAAAGATGACTTATTTTTTGATACGGATGGCCATCAGCTTGTCCAACGTTGAGGCGTAGTGGATATAGCCTAGCTAGTAGTTATTGCGCGTGATCTCACGCGCATGTTTTACCATTTTATTCTTAATACGATTACGTTTCAGTGGAGAAAGGTATTCGACAAACACTTTACCTTTTAGGTGATCCATTTCATGCTGAACGCATACGCTGAGCAAGCCTTCAGCTTCTAACGTGAAGCGCTCCCCCTCTACGTTTTGTGCTTCAACTGTAACTTTCTCTGCACGCGTCACCGTTTCATAAATGCCGGGCACCGACAAACAGCCTTCTTCGTAGGTTTGTGTGCCGCTTTGCGCAACAATTTTAGGATTAATGAGTACCAGCAAGTCATCTTGCTCTTTACTGGTATCAATCACAATCAATTGGATATGCCTATCCACCTGCGTTGCAGCCAATCCGATGCCGGGGGCATCGTACATGGTGTCACGCATATCTTGCACCAAACGCTTTAAATCCGCGTTAAACACTGTCACTGGTTTTGCCACGGTATGCAGACGTGGATCTGGGTAATTAAGTATTGATAATAGCGCCATAAACTAAAAGTGTTGTCTTTATATCAACAGCCGCCATTTGGATGCTATTGCATTTGCCAAAAAAGCTTGATTGTTGAATGAATTACGTGATAAATTTAATGCAACTTCGCGGATTTTTCCGCTCATTTTGACCGAGGTCAACTGTATGTTTCGTTCTATTATAACGCTGCTGAGTCTAAGTTGTTTATGCTTATCTGTTCATGCAGACGAAATTACACTACAAAAAAACCACCCAGAACGTTATGTCGTCAAAAAAGGCGATACGCTATGGGGCATTTCCGGCAAGTTTTTAAAAGACCCTTGGCAATGGCCAAAAGTGTGGAAAATGAATCGTACGGAAATTAAAAATCCGCATTTGATTTATCCAGGCGATGTAGTTGTACTAGACACATCTAACGGTAGTCCGGAATTCAAATTACTACGTCAAACTGTAACATTAGAGCCTGGCGTGGTGGAAGAACCCCTAGAAAAAGAAGCGATTTACACCATTCCACCGAATATCATCGGCCCGTTCTTAAGTCAGCCTTTGTTAATTGAGAACGATGAGCTGGATACTGCCCCACGCATCATCGGCGCACAAGACAACCGCCTCATTCTAAGTCCAGGCACACGCATATATATCAATAATTTAGAAGAAGCCGATAAAACGTTTTGGAATATTTACCGCCCTGGCGATGTGCTCAAAGACCCTGACACCAATGAAGTACTAGGCACGGAAGCGATTTATCTAGGAGACACCCGTATTACCAAATTCGGCAAGCCAGCCTCCGGTAATATTGTCAAAGCCAAAGAAGAGATTTTTACCAAAGACCGTTTAGTCGTGGCATCAGAAGGCTTTAAAGAAAGCTTCATTCCACACGCGCCAGAATCTGAAGTAAAAGGTCGTATTCTTAGAATCTACGGCGGTGTAGCAGAAGCTGGCCCAGAAACCGTGGTATCCATTAACTTGGGTAGTAAAGACGGTGTAGAGGATGGTCACGTATTGGCGGTTAGCCGCCATGGCCGCATCATCAAAGATCCGGAATATAAAGAAGACAAATCCAAACCTGTCGATAAAAAAGCCAAACTCAAACCCGATGAAGTGCAATTGCCTGATGAGCGCGTGGGTTTGGTGATGGTATTTAGAACGTTTGATCGCGTTTCCTACGGGCTGATTATGCAAACGTCCGATGCGATTTATACATTAGATACGGTACATACTCCATAAGTTATAAACGTGCCAGAAGCCTCTGTCCATATTGAGCCAGACGTAGCACAGTGGGTTGCTTTAAGTTTAATTGATGGCGTGGGTAGCGCCACGCTGTGTCAGCTACTTAGTCAGTTTGGTACGCCTGCAAACGTGTTTGCCGCAAGCCGATCGCAACTCCGTCACATCGTCAGCGACAACATCACTGCTGCCATCTGTGCTGGCGTAGATGAAGCAACCATTGCCCCTACATTAGAGTGGCTCTCGCAACCCGGCAACCACCTCATCACTCTCGCGGATAGCATTTACCCTAAAGCGTTATTGGAGATTGCCAACCCACCCGCGCTATTGTACGCAAAAGGCCAGCCAGATTGCTTGAGTCTGCCATGTTTGGCGGTGGTCGGTAGCCGCAATGCAACCCCACAAGGCGAAAAAAATGCGGAAGACTTTGCCGAAAACCTAAGCCGCCATGGCTTGTGTATTGTGAGTGGCATGGCATTAGGCATTGACGGGGCGGCCCATCGTGGCGCACTCAAAGCCAACGCACCTACCATTGCGGTAGTCGGCACCGGTCTAGATATTGTTTACCCAGCCAAACACCGCGATTTAGCGCACCGTATTGTCAATCGCGGGCTTATCATTTCAGAATTTCCATTGGGTACGCCATCCAAGGCACAGAACTTTCCTAGAAGAAATCGCATTATTAGCGGACTCAGCATAGGCTGTCTAGTGATTGAAGCCAATCTAGACAGTGGATCACTCATCACAGCTAGGCAAGCAGCAGAACAAGGACGGGAAGTGTTTGCGATTCCGGGCTCCATTCATTCACCAGTAGCCAAAGGTTGTCACCAGCTGATTAAACAAGGTGCCAAACTCGTGGAATCGACGGAAGATATTCTCAGTGAAATTCAGCCGATTTTGCCGCTGCAACCGCACTTTAATACTAGCCCAATCGGGTCACTACCCGAACGGGCTAATGCATCCCCAGAAGCCAATACAGTGCTGGATTCCATGGGGGTTGATCCTATTCATTTTGATGTATTGCTGACTGCTACCGGCTTGACTGTCAGCGCGCTTTCCACGATGCTAACGTTACTGGAATTAGATGGGAAAATATCGCCGCTACATGGGGGAAAGTTTCAACGTCTTGTTTGATCACAACACATATAACCGCCAGCACAATGATAATGGATTATTAGAGGAGATAACATGTTAGAAGTGTTAATTTTTATGTTTCAAAATTATTTTGGAACACAGCCTCAAATCCATACCATGGATATTGAGGAAGACTTTCTAGCGCAAGAGCTATCACAAGCCGGCTTTGATCATCACGACATTGTGGGGGCTTTTGATTGGTACAAACAATTGCGCTGTTTAATCAGCCAGCCTTACCATCAATATTTATCCAACCCCTCTTCGTTCCGCGTCTACGTTGAACATGAGCTTGAGAGAATTGATACAGAGAGCTTTGGGTTTCTAAGCTTTTTGGAGCGCGCCGGTGTCATTAAACCGAATGAACGCGATTTAGTGATTGATCGCGCCCTAGCGCTCAAAAATCAACACATCAGCATTGAAGAGATTCGCTGGATTACCATGATGGTGCTGTGGAATGATAGCCGCAAGAAAGACTATTTGTTTGTTGAAGACGCTGTGTTCAACCCAAAGGGATTAACCCTACAGTAATAAACTAATTGATGCGTAAAAAAACCTAGCTTAGCTAGGTTTTTTTATTTTCTAAAACAAATGACTTATCTACATCAGCCATGCAAGTTTTGAATGATTTTGCTAATGGTACCGGCTTGATTCAAGGTATAAAAATGCATATTTTTTACCCCGGATGTAATCAACTTATCGCACATCTCAGTCACTACATCTGCACCGTAAGCCCGTAATGAAGCCATATCATCGCCATAAGCTTCCAATCGTAAGCGCAACCAGCGCGGGATTTCTGCACCACACACACCAGAAAAGCGTGCAAGTTGCGTGTAGTTATAAATTGGCATAATGCCCGGCACAATAGGCACATCAATATGTGCTTGTTCACAGGCTTCTAAAAAACGAAAGTAGGCATCCGCATTATAAAAATATTGTGTAATGGCTGAATCAGCACCCGCCTCTACTTTGCGTTTAAAGTTGGCAATATCTTTGGCAGCAGACTGTGCTTCTGGATGAAACTCAGGATATGCAGCGACTTCGATATGAAACCAGTCGCCAGTTTCTTGGCGAATAAACGCGACCAACTCGTTGGCGTATCTAAAATCGCCCGCACTGACTTCGCCCGAGGGCACATCGCCACGCAAGGTCACCAAACGTTTAATGCCTTTGGCTTGGTACGCGCTGAGCAACTCACGTATCTCTTCTTTGCTTGAGGAAATACAGGAGATATGCGGTGCAGCCGCATAGCCTTCGTCTTGGATTTCAAACACGGTATCCATGGTGCGGTCACGCGTAGAACCACCCGCCCCAAAAGTCACCGAGAAAAACTCCGGCTTAAACTGCGCAAGCGATTTTCTCGCTTCGCGCAAATTGGCAATACCTTCCGCGGTCTTGGGCGGAAAAAATTCAAAACTATAAGCAACAGGCTGATTCACTTTTTCTAATCTTTATCTATTTAATCTTTAAACTGTTCAATCTTTATCGATCACAATGGCACTCAATATCCATGAAATCACACTGTAAACGAGCGCACCGATAATGCCAGCCATTAAGGTTTTGACGACAAAGCCATCCAGAAAATGACCGACAGCCCAAAATAAAATGCCGTTAATCACAAAGATAAACAGCCCCAGCGTCAGGATAGTTACAGGTAAGGTTAACACCACCAAAATCGGCTTAATTAACATATTGACCAAGCCTATCACTGCTGCCGCAATCAGCGCCGTGGTAAAACTGGCTACCTGAATACCGGGTACGATGTACGTCACACCCATTAAAGCTAACCCGCTGAGCACCCAACCAATTAATAGCTTCAACATCACACACTCCCAAAGATAATGGTGCAGCCAGTGTAGCACTGACTACACCACTTTTTCTAGCAGCTACATGTGATATTAGTAGCGATAGTGGTCTGGTTTATAAGGGCCGGTTTTTGCCACGCCGATATACGCCGCTTGTTGATCGGTCAACGTTGTCAATTGCGCATTGAGTTTTTTCAACTGTAGTACGGCCACTTTTTCATCCAAATGTTTAGGCAAGGTATACACACCTACTGGATATTGGGCTGTTTGCGTAAATAGCTCAATCTGCGCAATAGTTTGGTTGGCAAAGCTGGAGCTCATCACATAGCTTGGGTGACCTGTACCGCAACCCAAGTTAACCAAACGTCCTTTTGCCAACAAGATAATGCGTTTGCCGTCCGGGAAAATCACATGGTCTACTTGTGGTTTGATTTCGTCCCACTGATATTTTTCGAGTGAGGCAACATCAATTTCATTATCGAAATGGCCAATATTACATACGATGGCTTGGTCTTTCATTTTTGCCATATGGGCATGGGTAATCACATGGTAGTTACCTGTTGCCGTCACAAAAATATCGGCATGCTCAGCCGCGTAATCCATGGTCACTACGCGATAGCCTTCCATCGCCGCTTGTAGCGCACAAATTGGATCAATCTCAGTCACCCACACTTGTGCAGACAAAGCACGCAATGCTTGGGCAGAACCTTTACCTACGTCGCCATAGCCCGCTACCACTGCCACTTTACCGGCAATCATCACATCGGTGGCACGTTTGATGCCATCGACCAATGATTCGCGGCAGCCATATAAATTGTCGAATTTAGACTTGGTGACAGAATCATTCACGTTAATCGCAGGGAAAGCCAACTTACCTTCTTTATGCATTTGATACAAACGATGTACGCCTGTCGTCGTCTCTTCCGTCACGCCTTTGACTTGGCTTAAACGTGTGGAATACCAAGTTGGATCTGTTTTCAGCTTGGCTTTAATACTATTGAACAGGCAGATTTCTTCTTCTGAGGTTGGATTCGCCACTACGGACAAATCTTTCTCCGCACGCGTACCAAGATGCAATAATAATGTCGCATCGCCGCCGTCATCCAGAATCATGTTGGTGTAGCCACCATCGGTCCACTCGAAAATACGATGGGTGTAATCCCAATACTCTTCTAGTGATTCACCTTTGACCGCAAACACAGGTGTGCCTGTTGCTGCAATGGCCGCTGCTGCGTGGTCTTGTGTGGAGTAGATGTTGCAAGAAGCCCAACGTACATCGGCGCCTAAGTCTTTCAGTGTTTCGATCAACACTGCGGTTTGAATGGTCATGTGTAATGAGCCAGTAATACGCGCACCTTTAAGCGGTTGCGCTTTTGCGTACTCTTCGCGAATCGCCATTAAGCCTGGCATTTCGGTTTCGGCAATCGCAATTTCTTTGCGACCCCAGCCTGCTAGGCTTAAGTCTGCAATTACATAGTCTTTGAAGTCAGCTACAGTATTCATAATCTTCCTTAAATGAATGAAAACTGAGCAAGGAAACAATCTGGAGGCCTACGCTCACCTTTATATTCCGTGCTCGCACAGTGATTAAAAGTGAACGCCGTTTACAACATCTCTGAGCCTGGGAGCTTGGGAATTGCTCTCGCAGCGTTCCTCAGAAGGACAACATTATATCGTTAAATCAATTATTTGCCAAAACCCAAGCGTTACCAAGTTAGGCGTCCACCGGCGTCCAAAGTTCATGCACATCATCAATTCCCCATGTATGCGCAGACTCGTGACCCACAATCTCATCCATGGCACTGGGTTTGGATAGATCGACAATCTCAATTTGAATACGTGCTCTAGATTTAGTAGAAAAAAACACTTTCACTATCGGCTGCAACAGTGTTTTTGGCGATTGATCAATCACCACTGCTAAACGACCGGACTTAAGTAGCACTACCGAACCGATGGGATAAATACCGACGCTTTTTACAAAGGCTTTGAATACGGTTTCGTCAAAATGATTTTTCCATTGTGCCATACGTTGGAGCGAGACCCCAGGTTCCCAACCATCCTTGTAAGGTCGGTTAGATGTCACCGCATCATACACATCGCACACCGCTCCCATCTTGGCAAATATGCTAATTTGATCGCCTTTTAGCTGCTTGGGGTAACCGGAACCATCGATTTTTTCATGATGATGCAAGCAAACATCTAAACTTACATCGTCTTCTATCTGCGCATGCAGCATAAATGCATGCCCTTTTTCCGGATGTAATTTGACCAAATTAAACTCTTGCTCTGTCAGCGCCCCTGGCTTATTCAACACCTCCAGTGGTATTGCCGCTTTGCCAATGTCATGCATTAAACCAGCTAACCCCGCTTGCCTGATTTCCGTATCACCCAAACCCAATTCTTTTGCTAATGCTGTCATCATGGCGCAAACGGCCACCGAATGCATATACGTATAGTCATCCTGTGTTTTCAACCGGACCAGACTAATGAGTGCGCCCTCATTACGTTTAATGGAGGCCGCAATTTCTTCTACCAAAGGTATTACCGCTGTGGAATCCACCACTTTACCTAATCGCACATCTTTAAACATGGAAGCGACTGCACGCTTAGATTCTTTAATTATTTTTGACGCTTGCAGCAACTCTACTTCAATCGCGTTTTTTTCAATCTTAGTCGCCACAGCCTCTTTTGCAGACACCGTTTCTATCTGCACTGTCGATTCGGCTTGGTCAATATTGACGACTTCGGCTGAATGGACTTCAGGCACATCCAATCCTTTGGATGTATCGATGACCACTTCCTTGATGATACTGGCCTGCAACTTTTTCAAGTCCTGAATATCGTCCAGGATAAACTTGGTTTTCCAGAAAGGATGGTCTACCCACGCACCTTTGAGCGCATGGATATGCATACCAACGATCACTTGATTTGTAGGAATGGTCTTAAGCATAGTAAGTAGCATTTTTACTTAAAAACAAAGCCTTAGATGCAAAGAAAAGAGGGCTAAAAAGCCCCCTTTATCTCACTTAAAAAGAGTGTAAATTCTTTACAAACCAGCCGCTGCCCTAAGCGCTGCAGCTTTATCCGTGCTTTCCCATGTAAACTCTGGCTCATCACGACCAAAATGGCCATAGGCTGCGGTTTTTGCGTAGATAGGGCGTAGTAAATCCAACATTTTGACGATGCCTTTCGGGCGCAAATCAAAGTGCTCGCGCACCAACGCAGTCAATACTTCGTTAGAAACCTTGCCTGTGCCATAAGTCTCCACCATCACGCTGGTCGGTTGTGCTACACCAATCGCATAGCTCACTTGCACCAAGCACTTATCAGCCAACCCCGCTGCGACAATATTTTTAGCCACATAGCGCCCAGCATAAGCAGCAGAACGGTCTACCTTAGAAGGGTCTTTACCCGAGAATGCGCCGCCACCGTGTGGCGCTGCGCCGCCGTAAGTATCCACAATGATTTTGCGGCCAGTTAAACCGCAATCCCCTTGCGGGCCACCCACCACAAATCGACCGGTTGGATTCACCAAATATTTGATTTCGCCTTTAATCAGCTCTTGCGGCAACATGGGCTTGATGATTTCTTCAATGGTTGCTTCGCGAATGGCTTCCAGCGTCATTTCTGGCGCATGTTGTGTGGATACCAAGACCGTATCGATTTTATGTGGTTTGCCATCAACATACTGGATAGTCACTTGTGATTTGGCATCCGGACGCAACCATGGCAAACGGCCATCTTTACGCAACTGCGCTTGGCGTTCCATAATGCGGTGACTGAGCCAAATCGGTAATGGCATTAATTGTGGTGTTTCATTCACGGCATAGCCAAACATCAGGCCTTGGTCACCGGCACCTTGGTCTAACGGGTCGTCGTTAGCGTTATCCACGCCTTGTGCAATGTCGGGCGATTGTTTGTCATACGCCACCAGCACGGCGCAACCTTTGTAATCAATGCCATATTCAGTATTGTCGTAACCAATGCGTTTTATCGCATCGCGTGCTACTTTGATGTAATCCACATTGGCTGTGGTAGTAATTTCACCGGCCAACACTACTAAACCAGTATTGGCGAGGGTTTCCGCAGCGACACGTGCGGTAGGGTCTTGCGCTAAAATTGCGTCTAAAATGCTGTCGGATACTTGGTCAGCCAGCTTGTCTGGATGGCCTTCAGAAACAGATTCGGAAGTAAAAAGATATTGAGTCATGATGCGCCTTGAAAATATAAATAAAAAAAGTTTGAAATGACGCACCGACTAAAGGCTAAAGCAAGTGCATCAGGACAACGAATTTGGTATTGTAGTGGAAATTAAGTTCGCACCCCATAAAAATTATTTTGTACGGGCGTGCTAACTTCCACGCAACACTATGCACTATCATCGGCAATATGAAACTTAACTTTACAAAAATGCAGGGCGCTGGCAACGATTTTGTTGTAATTGACAGTTATACCCAGCCCATTTCACTCACTGCAGCACAAATCCGACACATCGCTAATCGTTACTTTGGCGTGGGTTGCGATCAATTACTGATGGTAGAGAAAACCGCTACGCCCAATGTCGATTTCCGTTATCGCATTTTTAATGCCGATGGTGGCGAAGTAGAGCAATGCGGCAATGGTGCACGTTGTTTTGTGCGTTTTGTAGTGGATAAGCATTTAACGAAAAAACATGAAATCACGGTCGAAACTGCCAGTGGTGTGATCACGCTCAAACTGCAAGACGATGGCCAAGTGACCGTGAACATGGGCGCACCAAAATTTGCGCCCGCGCAAATTCCATTTGACGCAGCTGCACAACAAACCTTGTACCCGCTAGCGCTGGCACAAGCGGAGATACAGATATCCGCAGTCTCCATGGGCAACCCCCATGCGGTGACGGTCGTGAACGATGTGAACTCAGCCCCTGTGGCTGAGTATGGCCCGCAAATCGAAGCGCATCCGCGTTTCCCACAACGCGTGAATGCTGGATTTATGCAAGTCGTAAGTCCACATGAAATCAACTTACGGGTGTATGAGCGTGGCAGTGGCGAAACCTTGGCCTGCGGCACCGGTGCATGTGCTGCCGCTGTGAGTGGCATTCAGCTTGGCTTACTGTCCTCTCCGGTACTGGTCAACACCCGGGGCGGCAATCTCAACATTGCTTGGGAGGGTGAAGGAAAACCTGTGATGATGACCGGCCCCGCAGAAATCGTATTCGATGGCGAAATCAATATTTAACGCATAATATTTAACTTAAGCACCAGAAAGTCACGTATGGAAAATGAAATCAAAGCCTATTTAAAAGCGCACCCAGAGTTTTTTGAGCACAACGCGCATTTGCTCGCCGAAATCTTTTTGCCCAGCCCGCATGGCGAAGGCGCGATTTCGCTAGCACAACGCCAGCAATTGGCACAACGCGACAAAATCCGCATTCTGGAATCTAAATTCACGGAATTGATTTTGAATGCGGAAGAAAATGAAGCGACTGCCGACAAAGTGCACAGGCTCACCATTGGCTTGTTGGGCGCGCCCAATTTTGAGCAATTAAACGCACATCTGACGGCTTATTTACGTGATTACTTTGACTTACCTGACAGCCAGCTCAAGCTTTGGTCTAGCTCTAGCCTGTTGGCAGATAGCATCAGCGCTTTTATCGTGGCGGACGACGCCTTGAAAAACTGGGCAAAAGATTTATCGCAGCCTTATTGTGGCCCCATGCCCAGTGTGGATATTGCAGGCTGGTTTAGCGAGCCGCCTGCCTCTATCGCGATTATTCCGATGCGCGGCAAAGACACGTTTGGCGTATTGGTATTACCGAGCGCCAATGCAACCCGCTTCTACCCAGGTATGGGCACGCTGTTTTTATCTCGTATAGGTGAGTTGGTGAGCGCATCCCTATTACGCTATATCAATTAAACTATATTCATCAACATTGGATTACCTCAATCAATACCTAGACTTTCTACATTTTGAGCGCGGCTTGAGCGACAACACGCGCAACAACTATGCGCGTGACATTCAGCAGTTACTGTCACTTAGCCAGCCTAGCGCATTGAGCAGCATACAAGTAGCACAAGTGCGCAAATACGTGGCCACATTGCACGGCAAAGGGCTCGGCGGCAAAAGCATTGCCCGCATGTTGTCCAGCTGGCGCGGTTTCTTTGATTACTTAGTACAACGCCATCAATTTAAGCATAACCCAGTGATTGGCATGCGCGCGCCGAAATCCCCCAAAACGCTACCGCAAGCACTATCCATTGAGCAAGCCACTAAACTGGTGGATATTCAAGAGGATGATGTCCTAAGCCAACGTGACCATGCCATCTTGGAGTTGTTTTATTCTTCCGGGCTGCGCTTGAGCGAGTTGGTTGGATTGAATATCGACCATATCGACTTTTCTGAAGGCACGGTACTGGTCACAGGTAAGGGCAATAAAACGCGCATCGTGCCCATAGGCACACATGCCGCGCAGGCCATTCAAACTTGGCTGCCACTGCGCGCCAGCATGCTCATGCGCAACCCCAGCGAAAAAGCGGTGTTTATCAGCAAGCAAGGCCGACGTATTTCTGGACGTAATATTGAATACCGCATGAAAGCCTGGTCGATTAAACAAGGCTTACATACTGCCGTGCATCCGCATATGTTACGTCACAGCTTTGCCACACATGTATTGCAATCCAGTGGAGATTTGCGTGCAGTGCAAGAAATGCTTGGGCACGCCAACATCAGCACCACGCAGGTCTATACGCATTTAGATTACCAACATCTCACCAAGGTGTATGACGCCGCACACCCGCGCGCGAAAAAGAAATGAATAAAAATTTGATTTAGGCCTTGAAACTGTCACCCATTGGGCGCATCTATATGATTAAGACGTGACCATTCAGACGTGCCAATAATAATTTTTAACCTGTTAGGAAAAAAACCATGGAACATACACTACCAGCACTGCCCTATGCTAAAAATGCTTTAGCGCCGCATATTTCAGAAGAAACTTTAGAGTTTCACTACGGTAAGCACCACCAAACTTATGTCACCAATTTGAACAACCTGATCAAAGGCACAGAGTTTGAAAACAGCAGCTTGGAAGACATCATCAAAAAATCTTCCGGCGGCATCTATAACAATTCTGCACAAATCTGGAACCACACCTTCTTTTGGAGCAGCTTAACACCAAACGGTGGCGGCGCACCTACTGGCGCATTGGCCGATGCGATCAACAAAAAATGGGGCTCTTTTGACGAGTTCAAAAAAGCATTTCAAGCTTCAGCCGTAGGCAATTTTGGTTCTGGCTGGACATGGTTAGTGAAAAAAGCCGATGGCTCAGTAGACATCGTCAACACCGGCGCAGCTGGCACACCATTGACGACTGGCGATACCGCATTATTGACCATTGATGTGTGGGAACACGCTTATTACATTGATTACCGCAATGCGCGTGCTAAGTTCGTTGAAGTATTCTTAGCTTCATTAGCGAACTGGGATTTTGCTGCTGCTAATTTTGCTGCTTAATCTGTAAAGTGAATGATAAAAAAGGCGCTCTGTAGCGCCTTTTTTATTGCATACTGATTATTGCCCACTCAACCTACGGCCATAACTGACTGCGTATGCCGATGGCCTCGCTAGCAAGATAGGGTCGGCACTTGGCTCAATGCCATCTACCAATACAAGCGGATTGAACATATTGTTTTTTTCAAAGGTCTTGCCGTCCGGATCCACCGCACGGATAGTCAGCGTGCCCAACTCCACCACACGTCTAGTATCAGGCCAAATGACAGTGGCGTTGTTCACTTCGTCACCCGCATCGGCCAGCTGCACAGAAATACGATAACTCGCGGCCTCTTTCATTAATCTAGCTGGGAGCTCTTGCATCAGATAATCCGGTGCAGCTTTCTCTTGCTCTGTCTTACTCAAAAATTGCTGTCCATTGATGGGTTCTATGCGATAGCGGCCATAGCTCACCTCGCCTTTGGCATTGGTAAATTTAAACGCATTCACGCCATAAAACGCTTGTGTGGCAAAACTCACTGGCGCAGGTTTAGGTGTCGTGACGAACTTTAACGCTGCCGGATGGCTTCCCAAGAACTGTTCTACCGGGCTTGGTTTGGCTGCCTCTGGACCGGACGCGGCCACCGCATTGAGTAAGCCTAAAAAATCCTCTGGCGTAGCGGCAGGAAAAGCATTGACAGAAATACTCACGATATCGGTATAGCTACCATCGGCCAATTGAAAACGTATGGCAATCCCTTTGGGAAAAGCATTGCCGTCGGCATCCGGGATATTAGGCACGCCTGTAGCGTTGGAAAAACGCACAATCACTGGCGTAGCTGCACTTTGCAAATGCACCGCTTTCGTCACGCTAGCGGCGGATGTTGCAGGCGTGAACTCGCCTTTGACCACCAAGCCTTTTGCATGATTAGCACGATAGCCTGCATGTGGGCCGCCAGATAACTTAGTCAGCGTATTGACTAGCTGCTCCGTAACCGGCTTGCTGCTCTCGGGTATGGCCTCACCCGCCACACTTAAACTGATACTTGAAACACAATATGCGGCCACAATAAACTTAAATACGGCTTTTTGATGCAAGATCATGACGGGCTCCTTGAGTGATGTTTAAACGATAACAATGGCTGATGAGTAAGTATATCAATAATTTTTTACAAAACATCGTGTCATGCGTGTGTTCAATGGTCTAGTCATGGGTCTACACTAGCTGACTATCTTTTCATCAAGTCATCTTGCCATGCATCGTTAAGTTCTTGCGCCATGCTTCCCCATTACCATCACATCCACAATTGTCGACTTAAAAAGTTTTTCGGCCTGCTATGTTTGCTCATCGCCACATGGGCCACGCTGATTGGTTTGGCCTTATGCATCATCGCGCTGTTTAATTATGCGGATAGTATTGATAGACAAACCTACAATGAGGTATTGTTCACCATGATGTATGCCATGCTGGCAATATTCATCGGTCTACTGATAGGAATACAGGGCCGCGCCCTGTTGAAGCAAGTTTATGCAAAAGACAACCACTTACGCGATTAACACGTTTCATGCCCATGTTTACTTTGATATACAGCAAACAGTGCTGGCAGCCCAAGTGCGTGAACAGATTATCCAAGATATTCCGCAGCTGACTTACCGCGGCCAGCTCATTCCCATGTCGATTGGGCCACACCCCAAACCTATGTTTGAGCTGCATATACCCGCAGATTGCATCAACTACGCCATGGCCAGCATAGACACCTTACGGCAAGGCCTATCTGTGCTGATTCACCCATTATTGGCAGATGATTATCTGGCACATACGGCAGAGGCAAAATGGCTGGGCACCCCGCTACCACTTAAACTTGAGGTATTGCGGTAAGCACACCCTCCCCATTTGGGGGGAAATCGTACAAAATCTACATAGATTGCGCGAGAGAACAACAAATGGGCGTAAAAATTTGTTAATCTCTTATTAACTCTTCCAGACTCATGTATTGCATGACTGCGTTCAATAGCCTTGCTCGATTTAACATACTGTCAATCTGCATCATTGCTTTTGTAGTGCGTGCTGTATGGGCATTTTTAGTGGCAGTAGATCCTGTCGCCGATTCTTACCTGTATAACGCATTTGCACATAGTATTGCATCAGGCAACGGTTATGCTTTTCCGGCAGGCAACCTTACTGTGTATTGGCCAGTCGGCACTTCAGCCATCTATGCCGCACTCTACTTCTTGTTTGGCAAATCGTTCTTGCCTATCGTACTGTTTAATCTTGTGATTGGTACGGCCATTGTCTGGTTAGCACATGCCATTGCAGCACGTTATTTAAGTAAAGTCGCAGCCAACCTCACTGCCATCTTCATTGCATGTTGGCCTATCCTGATTGAGTTTACGACCATTCTGGCCAGTGAGCTTATTTTTATTTTCTTTATTCTGGCCGCTATTTATGTATGGGGCTCCAAACAACTCCAACCGACCTTTCGGGCAATTCTGTGGGGTGCATGCATTTGTGCCGCCACGTATATTCGCCCCACTGCGCTACCCTTGTTGGCTCTATTCCCAGCGCTCAGCTGGTTTTCAGGCGAAAAACTACGGCATGCTATTGTGCATGGCGCAATCGCAGTGATCACTGCCGCCATCCTGTTCGCGCCTTGGGTGTATCGTAACCATACTTTATTTCACCAGTTTGTACTGGTCTCAGCCAATGGTGGGGTCAATCTATGGATGGGCAACAACCCGCAATCCAATGGCGGCTACATGGAACTGCCCGAAATTGCCTTTGAGAATGAAGTCGCAAGAGACCGTTATTTTAAGCAACAAGCCGTCGATTTCATCGCACATAATCCGCTCAGTTATTTGCAGCTGATGGTGAAACGGGCGATCACTACGTATAAATCTGAGACAATCGGCATTGTTTGGAACGGCGATTTATATAAGCATCTGAATAGCACCAGCCTGCTCGTACTCAAGCTGCTATCCACCTTATATTGGTGGCTGATGATAAGCTGCGCGCTCTTGGGCTTCTATTACCTATGCAAGCGCAAACCCTTGCCTTGGCACCATGTGCTATTCGCGGTCAGCGCTTTTTTCTTTGTTCTCCCCATATTCACCGTGGCACAGGATCGATACCATTTGCCACTTGACCCGTTTATTGCCATTTTTGCAGCCTATGCCATTGAGCAAATCCTTAAACGCAGACATTCCCCACCTCTATTGAATACCCCAACTTTATGAGAAAGCTTTCCGACATGAGCACCACCCTGATCCTTCTTATTCTATGCAGTGTTCTGCTTTCGTCTATCGCACAAATTGTGCTCAAAACAGGCATGAGCAGCCCCAACGTACTGGCCACCATTCAATTGGGAGATAGCCTTGCCATGTTCAAGTCTATTTGTAGCAACCTGTATGTGATTGGCGGATTGACGCTGTATTTTGCCAGTGCTGCGGTTTGGCTATTGGTACTGGCTAGAGTTGATGTGAGTTTTGCCTACCCATTTGTGGGCTTGGGCTTTGTGGTCACCATGCTACTGGCATTTTTTATTAATGGTGAAGTGCTCAGCACCGCTAAGGTCATTGGCACTTTATGTATTGCGCTTGGCGTCGCCATCATGGCACAAGGATAAACATGAATAACAATAAGCACCCTTTATGCGTTGATTGCGACGGTACGCTGATCGCAACGGATCTACTGTATGAAGCGTTTTTTCTTATGCTCAAACAATATCCTATCGGTTTGCTATTTCTGCCTTTTTGGTTACTCAAAGGCAAGGCCTATTTAAAAAACCGCATTGCCGAAAAAGTAGAATTTAACTGGGCCACACTGCCTTACCGAGACGAAGTGGTGCAATTGGCAGTGGATGCGCGAGCTGCGGGCAGAACAACGGTGCTGGCGACTGCCTCGCCACAAGTATGGGCAGATGGCATTGCCGACCATTTAGGCTGTTTCGATCAAGTGATCGGCACCTCACAAACAGTCAATCTCTCCGGTCATCGCAAAGCGGATCACTTGGTTAAATTGTTTGGCGAAAAAGGCTTTGAATACGCAGGAGATACGCAGGTAGACATGCAAGTGTGGGCTCACACCTCCGGTGCCATCGTAGTTTCCGCACAGCAACATTTAGTGCAGCAATTAGCCAAACAGACTATACCCGTTGTTGCGCATATTCAACCCAAATCTGCCGGCCTGCTAGTCTATGTGCGCGCTTTACGCGTACACCAATGGCTTAAAAACCTGCTCATTGTCGTCCCATTATTAGCGGCCCATCAACTGAGCGTTATCCAAGGCTTAGCGCAAGTTGGCCTTGCGTTTGTGGCATTTAGCCTATGTGCCTCTGCCGTCTATGTGCTCAACGATTTACTTGATCTAGAATCAGATCGACAGCATATCCGTAAGCGCAAACGTCCTTTTGCAGCCTGCACTATTCCACTCTGGCAAGGTATATTGATGGTACCGGCTTTGCTGGCTCTGGCTTTTGCGATTGCTTACTTATTGCCCATGCAGTTTATGTTAGTGCTGTTGGCCTATTTTGTGATGACACTGGCTTACTCTATCCGCTTAAAACGGCAAGTCATTGTGGATGTGATGATGTTGGCCGGGCTATATACCATGCGCATTATTGCCGGCGCTGCCGCCACCAACATTACGCCTTCATTTTGGTTGCTGGCATTCTCAATGTTTATCTTCCTAAGTTTGGCGATGGTCAAACGCTACTCGGAGCTACTGATTACGCTACAAGCCAATAAAAAGGAACCAGCCGGCCGTGGCTACTCGGTTGAAGACTTACCTGTGCTGATGGCAATTGGAGTAAGTGCTGGCTTAGGTTCGGTACTTATTTTGGCACTGTATATCAATAGCCCAGAAACCAGCCAAATGTACCCCAACACCATGTGGCTATGGCTGATTCCGGCCATTATTCTTTACTGGACCAGCCGTATGTGGATGAAAGCGCACCGTGGTCAGGTAGATGATGACCCAGTGGTGTTTGCCGCCAAAGACTGGCAAAGCCTCACGGTGATTGCACTCTCCGCCATTATTTTTGCCGCCGCATTATTCGCCTAATACTAGGTTATCTGACGCTAGCAATTAGACTGCTCTAACTTTGTAATGAATAAGGCTACCTCAGGGTAGCCTTATTCATTCTCACTTTCCCTATTTGAATCTGAGCATTCTCCTGCTAAAATGCAATTATGTTGCATAAGCTAGTCCTTCATGTCGTACTCGTTGTCCTATTTGCATTCACGCAAATAGGCGCAGCTACGCATGAAATCAGCCATTTCAGCAATACTACACAACAGACACTACCCGATCAGCACACAAGCCCGGATCAATGTAGCCAGTGTTTAGCCTATGCACAATCCGCAGCTGGCACATTGGTACACACATTTACTATTCCCTTGTTGCAGGCAACGTTTCAGCTTGCTGTCGCATTTGTCCAACCGCATCTATCCACTGCACCTGCCACTTATCGCGCCCGCGCACCCCCTGTTTATCTCAATTAAATCTTAATGCTCCCAACCAAAATTGGTTGGCTTTCTGCTATTTATTTGAGGATGTTTCAATGTTGCCAAACTCACCCTATACGCGTGCTCATGTCGCACCCACTGCTTTAAAATTAAAATCCATACCACTGATTGTGAGTTGTCTGATTAGTCATGCCGCACTCGCCGATGACGCTAATGCCATTCATTTGGAGAGTATTCCTGTGACAGGCAATCCGCTGGGGGTGGCTTCAGATGAGCTAGTGGTGCCAGTCTCTGTACTCAATGGCCGTGAGCTGAGCCTACGCCGTGAGGGTACCCTAGGTGAAACGCTCAACGGTATTCCCGGTGTGACCGCTACGCAGTTTGGGCCCAATGCCTCACGGCCAGTGATCCGCGGTTTGGATGCCGAGCGCGTACGCATTATGCAAAATGGTATTGGTGTATTGGATGCATCTAGCCTTAGTTTTGATCATGCGGTAGGAATAGACCCGCTGATTATCGAACAAATTGATGTAGTGCGTGGGCCAGCTGCTTTGCTCTACGGTGGTAGCGCGGTGGGTGGCGTAGTCAATGCGATTGATCATCGCATTCCCAAGGAGCAACTAGACGGTGTGACCGGACGTGCCGAAGCAAGATTCGGAGGGGCTGACAGCACACGCAATGCAGCCGCAGTCGTGGATGCTGGTAACGGTCAATTTGCCATTCATGCCGATGTATACAATCGCAAGACCGATGATTTGGATATTCCCGGCTTTGCTGTATCCCGCCGCAAAAGTGAGGCCGATGGTACGCCTCGTGAAAACAAGGGCAAGCTTGTGAATAGTAGTGCCGATGGCGATGGCGCAGCGTTGGGTGCAGCATTGACCTTTGACAATGGCTATATCGGCGCCTCCGTCTCTACACTCAATAATAACTACGGCGTGGTGGCGGAAGAAGCGGTGCGCATTGATATGCAAAGCCAACGTTGGGACATCGCCAGCGAGTTTACCGACCTAGGCCCTGTCGTTCACCGCGTGAAGTTCCGCTTGGCACATACCGATTATGAGCATAGCGAACTGGAAGATGGTGAGATTGGCACCACTTTCAAAAATCGCGGCATTGAGGGAAGTTTTGAAGCGGGACATGCGCCGATTGCTGGATTAAACGGCGTGATTGGCTACCAATTTAGCAACACTAATTTTGAGGCGCTTGGCGAAGAGGCGTTTGTGCCCAGCGTGAACACGCAAAACAAAGCACTTTATGTGTATGAAGAACTACCACTAGGCACTGCAGAAGCCAAACATAAAATCACGTTTGGTGGTCGTCTGGGCCATACCACGGTAGATTCTAAAACCAATGCCAACTTTGGTGCTGGGCAGGAGAATAGCTTTAACCCGCACAGCTTTGCTTTGGGCGGGTTATATAGCTTGAATGAACAATGGTCTGTGACCAGCAATCTTTCGCACAATGAGCGTGCACCCAGTTATTTCGAGCTATACGCCAACGGCGCGCACGTAGCGACCGGTCAATTTGAGGTAGGCAATACCAATTTTGATGTCGAACGCTCCAACGGCGTGGATGCGCAATTACGCTGGAAAAATAGTTTGCATAGCTTTAGCATTGGCGCTTACTACACACGCTTCAGCAATTTCATCGGCCTATTCAGCACGGGGAACGATATCGAAGTCGAACCGGGTGAGTTCTTACCAGAAGCCCAGTTCCGTGCAGTGCCCGCCGTGTTTAAAGGTTTAGAGGCGGAAGGAAAATTTACACTGACCGATCACCTGCAATGGCTAGTGCGTGGTGACTATGTGCACGCCAAAGAAACGCATACTAATGACTACCTGCCACGCATTGCACCATTACGTTTAGGCACTGGCCTGCAATATGCATTTAGCAGCTTCAGCGCACGTATTGATGTCTTGCACGCATTTAAACAAAACAACACGGCAGACAATGAGTTAGCCACGGATGGCTACACCAATGTGTCTGCCTTGTTGACCTATAAGCTACCGGTAAAAACGCATGTGGAATTATTTGCCAAGGCCAACAATTTACTCAACCAAGAGATTCGCGAACACGCCTCGTTCTTGAAAGACATTTCACCTGCAGGTGAGCGCTCACTACTGATGGGCGTACGGGCAGACTTCTAATCTCATCGCATTGCAGAGGGCATCACGCCCTCTGCGCTTTAAAACGCACTCTTAATTACACCACCATCTACCCTAAGCGCAGCCCCCGTAGTGGCTGACGCGAGTGGACTAGCAATATAAGTCACCATCGCAGCGACCTCTTCCGGCGTGGCAAAACGCTTAATGAGCGAAGTTGGGCGCACCTTGTCAAAAAACTCTTGCTCAAACGCTTCGAACGACTTGCCTGCCGCCAACGCATCTACAAAATCTTCCACGCCGCGTGATTTGGTCGGGCCCGGCAATACACTATTCACGGTAATACCGGTACCGGCTACCGCTTCGGCCAACCCTCTGGCCACTGCGATTTGTGCAGACTTGGTCATGCCGTAATGAATCATCTCTGCCGGAATTTGCACGCCACTCTCGCTGGAGATAAAAATAACACGCCCCCAGTTTGCTTGCTTCATCCCCGCCAAATACTGACGCGCCAAACGCACGCCACTCAACACGTTCACGTCAAAGAAACGTGTCCAGTCTTCATCCGGGATTTCTTCAAAGGCTTTGGGTTCAAAAATGCCCAGATTATTGACCAAAATATCCACTTGGGGATAAGCCGCCAATAATGCATTGGCCACACTCGCCTGTGTTAGGTCGCCAGCATAGCCTTGTACAGTTTGTCCTGTGGTTTGGCGAATACTCTCGATCGTTTTATCGACAGCTGCCTGTGTACGACCATTGACGATGACGTGTGCACCTTCTTTTGCCAGTGCCACGGCGATGGCATAACCAATGCCTGCTGTAGAACCGCTGACCAATGCGCGCTTTCCTTTAAGTTGTAAGTCCATACGTATTTTCCTTATTTAAATTAAAAATCTTCTAATACAATCTTGCCAATCACTTGCTGGCTTTCTAGCAAGGCGTGCGCTTGTTTCAGATGCGCCGCATTGATACGCCCTAAGTGTTGATTAAGTGTCGTCTTGATGAGACCTTGATCGACATATTGCGCAACCTGATTCAATATCTCTTGCTGTCTGATCAAATCGTGCGTATTAAACAACGCGCGCGTGAACATCAACTCCCAATGTAAGGACACACTTTTACGTTTGAGTTTTCTCACATCAAACAATTCTGGGTCATCAATTAAGGCAAACTTGCCTTGCGGTTGAATGATTTCCACGATTTGCGCAAAGTGCTGATCCGTTTTATTCAGGCTAATCACATAATCCACGGCGGTGATGTCAAGTGCCGCCAGCTGGCTTTGCATATTCTGATGATGATTGATGACATGATGCGCACCAATGCTTTGCAACCATGCAGTGCTCTCCGGCCTTGAAGCTGTGGCAATAATCGTCAGCGATGTGAGCTGCTTAGCCAACTGTACCAATACTGAGCCGACCCCACCGGATGCACCAATTACCAGCAACGATGCTGGTCTCTGCGCGCGTTGCACTTCTAATCGATCAAACAAAAGCTCCCAAGCGGTTAAGCTGGTCAATGGCAAAGCGGCCGCCTCTGCAAAACTCAGTGACTTAGGCATATGGCCCACAATGCGTTCATCCACCAATTGGTACTCACTATTGCTACCAGCTCTGGCAAGTGACCCTGCGTACCAGACGCGATCACCCGCCTTAAATTGGATGACCTCACTGCCTACGGATGCCACCACGCCAGTAGCATCCCAGCCCAATATTCTCGCAGCTCCGCTCTCTGGCGCCATGCCTTTTCTGACTTTGGTATCCACCGGATTGACTGAGATAGCTTTCACTTCCACCAATACGTCATGCCCCTCCGCATGTGGCATTGGCAGTTCCAAATCCACCAGCGCATCCGCTTCTGTGATTGCTCGGTTTTGATAATAGCCAACCGCTTTCATACCGCATCCTTTCCTATATGTTCGTGCATTCTACGGCTTAAATTATTAACAATAAACATGGTATTATCGAATTTACTTTCAATATTTTTTTGATAATCACATCGTATGGTAAGACTAGATGACATTCAAATCTTTGTACGTGTTGCCGAACACGGGGGATTTTCAGCAGCCAGCAAATCGCTGGAAATTAGTCCTGCTGTAGCGAGCATAGCGATTAAACGCTTGGAACAAAGCTTAAACACGACACTATTTGTACGCACTACCAGAAGTTTAAGCATGACGCAGGCCGGTCAACTATATTTAGAACATGCCAAGGCTGCGCTGCAAGCAATCAAACAAGGTGAGTCTGCGATTGCGCTGAAACAAGGGGAAATCAGTGGCCGATTATCCATTTCCATGCCTTCAGACTTAGGGCGCGGCATGTTGCGGAGTGCCATGAATGCATTTCAGCGCTTACACCCCAAGTTGGAAATCAAGATGATGCCGAGTGACCGCATCTTCGATTTATACAAAATGCCGGTGGATGTGGCGATACGCTACGGCACGCCTAGTGACTCCGGCTTATATGCCATCCCTCTTGTCGCGGATAACCACCGTGTGGTGTGTGCTTCACCAGAGTATTTTAACCAGCATGGAAAGCCTTTGCAGCCAGAGGATCTCTCACAGCACACTTGCTTATGTTTTATGCTGAATAATGTAGTGCACAACAAATGGCAGTTTGCACAAGCCAATGATAAATATGTTGCCACGGTCAGTGGCAATAAGGTATCGGACGATGGAGATATGGTGCGTCAATGGGCGGTAGACGGCGAAGGTATTGCCTATAAATCCAAGCTCGATGTCTTGGACGATGTGCGCGCTGGCAAACTAATCCTCGCACTAGAAGATTATGCCGCGGAGCCTGTGCCACTGCACTTTATCACCGCACAACGTGTGAGCACGATGCCGGCAGCGCATGCCTTATTAGATTATTTAAACAATGCGTTTAAAGCGTATTTGGCCAACGACTAATCACCTAGCCTAGTAACACCAAACCCCAAACCACCACAGTATTGAGCAGTGCGATGAACACCGCAGCGCTGCCAATATCCTTGGCACGTTTAGCCAGTTCATGGCGCTCAATGGAAACTCTATCCACTACCGCTTCAACCGCAGAGTTGAGCAACTCGACGATTAACACTAAAAAAACACTGCCGATCATCAAAGCGCGATGTAATGGCTCGTGGCTCAAATACAAAGCCAGTGGGATCAGCACACACGCTAAAAATACTTCTTGCCTGAATGCATCCTCATGCTTAAAAGCTGCCTTAAAGCCATCGAGTGAGTAACCAAAGGCATTCAACAAGCGGCGCAAACCAGTTTTACCTTTAAAAGGACTTTCTTGGTGGCTGGTAGAGTTAGAATTTGAGTCGTTCATGGCATCATATGGTCAAAAAGTTATCCTGCTATTTTAACATGCGTTATCATATTGTTTTGTGATGAATCGTAATCAGTTAGGGCACAACATGGCACGCACAGTACATTGTATTAAGTTAGGTAAAGATTTGGATGGAATGGACTTCCCTCCCTACCCGGGTGAGCTTGGAAAACGTATTTACCTGCAAGTTTCCAAAGAAGCATGGGCCGCCTGGCTCAAGCAACAAACCATGCTGGTGAACGAGAACCGCTTGAGTTTAGCAGACCCTTCCGCACGTAAGTATTTATCCGAGCAAACAGAAAAATACTTTTTTGGGGATGGCGCCGATACTGCTAGCGGCTATGTCCCAGAAAAACCCTAGACTTTAAATACCTAGATTTTTAAATACCTAAGTTTTGAAACACCTTGTTTAAAAGTATTCATTTAAAAATCTCCGCGGTACGTATATAAAAAAAGCACCTCCATGAGGTGCTTTTTTTATATAGCTAAGCAATCAAGAAAGCGTTTCGCGTTCGATATCTTGCAAGCTGGTATGACGAATATCTTTGCCTTTGACCATGTACACCACGTACTCGGAAATATTCTTGGCGTGGTCACCGATACGCTCTACCGCTTTGGCCACAAACAATACTTCGAGTGACATCGAAATCGTGCGTGGATCTTCCAGCATAAACGTAATCAGTTGACGCATGGCAGCGCGGAATTGCTCATCCACCTGCTCATCCTGCTTAGCCACTTCTAGGGTTTGACTCACATCCAAACGGGCAAATGAATCTAAAGAAGTGCGTAGCATTTCACGCACAATTTTCACCATGGTTTTGATTTCAGTAAACCGCGGTTTAAACATGCGGTCTTCTTCATAAATACGCTGCGCCGTACGCGCAATCTTGGTCGCTTCGTCACCGATGCGCTCAAGATCAGTAATGGTTTTCACCATCATCATAATCATGCGCAAGTCGCCGGCAGCTGGCTGACGACGCGCAATGATGTGGCTACAGTCTTCATCTACCTGCACTTCTAATGCGTTGACGCGTGCATCACTTTGCATCACATCTCTAGCCAACTTTAAATCAGCACGTAATAAAGCTTCGAGTGCGTTTACAATTTGCTGTTCCACCAAGCCACCCATTTCAAGTACTTTGGCGCGTACCGCTTCTAGTTCGGCATCGTATTGTTTTGAGGTGTGTTCAAATTGCATATGTGTATCCTAATTTATTATCTTGCAAACTTATCAAAGAGTTGTGACAACAATATGATAGTTTTTGTTATTTTTTACCTAATTACTTTTTGTAGGTTTTCACACCTTCAGACGTTGCAAGTAACAATACGTTCGCAGGTCTTGCTGCAAACAAGCCATTGGTCACTACGCCCACGATTTGATTAATCTTGGCTTCCATCGCTACTGGATCAGAAATCGTCAACCCATACACATCTAAAATCACATTACCGTTGTCTGTCGTGAAATCACGCAGCTTTGGCTGACCGCCTAGCTTTACCAGCTCACGCGCCACTTGGCTACGCGCCATTGGCAACACTTCTACTGGTAACGGAAATTTACCTAACACCGGCACATATTTGGTTTCATCACAGATACAGATAAATGTTTTAGCCACTGCCGCCACAATTTTCTCACGTGTCAGTGCGCCGCCGCCACCTTTTAACATGTGCATGTGTTCAGTAATTTCATCTGCACCATCCACATAGATATCCATACCGTCAATATTGTTCAAATCGAACACTTGAATCCCGTGACCACGTAAACGCTGCGCAGTGGCTTCTGAGCTTGCAACGGCACCTTCAATTTTGTGTTTTACTTTCGCCAGTTCTTCAATAAAGAAATTGGCAGTAGACCCTGTGCCCACCCCAATAATGCCTTCTTTGACATATTCCACTGCTGCTTTTGCTACTTGTTGCTTTAATTCGTCTTGCGTATAAGCCATTTTCAGTAAATCCTTAACTATTTCTTTTATAATACAAATAATTTCATATCATACACCGCAAAAGCCGCTTATAAAAATATGACGGTTTAAATTTCGCATGCAGACACCCGCTACCCTTTACCGTGAAAAAATAGAGCATTCCAAAGTGTATGCCGTTGCCAAAGAAACGCCTTTAGAGTTTCAGTCAAATTTATCCGCCCGCATCCATAACCGCGTACTCCTAAAACGTGAGGATATGCAGCCGGTATTTTCTTTTAAACTGCGTGGTGCTTATAACAAAATGGCCAATCTGTCGCCAGATGCGTTACAACGCGGGGTGATTTGCGCCAGCGCAGGTAATCATGCACAAGGCGTTGCATTGAGCGCACAAAAATTGGGGTGCAGAGCGGTGATTGTCATGCCGACCACCACGCCACAAATCAAAATTAGCGCGGTAAAAGCACGTGGCGCAGAAGTCGTGCTATTTGGTGACAGTTATTCCGATGCGTATGTGCACGCGCTGGAACTGGAGAAATCCCAAGGCCTGACATTTGTGCACCCTTACGATGACCCCGATGTGATTGCCGGTCAAGGCACCATTGCGCTAGAAATTCTGAAAGATCACCCCGAGCCCATCGAAGCCATTTTTTGCTGCGTAGGCGGCGGTGGTTTGCTAGCGGGGATTGCCGCTTACATCAAAGCTGTGCGCCCAGAAATCAAAGTCATCGGCGTAGAAGCCAAAGATGCGGAAGCCATGACCGAGTCACTTAAATTGGGCAAACGCGTCATGCTAGAGCAAGTGGGCTTGTTTGCAGACGGCGCTGCGGTCAAACAAGTAGGTGAACACACGTTTGCACTGTGTCAGCAATATGTAGATGAAATGATCGTCGTCGATAACGACGCGATTTGTGCCGCGATTAAAGATGTGTTTGAAGACACGCGCAGTATTTTAGAACCCGCGGGTGCACTCGCCACTGCCGGTTTAAAAGAGTATGCAAAACGCCACAACCTAACTGGCAAAACACTGATTGGGGTTGCTTCTGGCGCGAATATGAATTTTGACCGTTTACGCTTTATTGCAGAGCGCGCCGAGTTAGGTGAGCAGCGCGAAGCCGTGCTGGCAGTGACGATTCCGGAAAAACCGGGTGCGTTTAAAACATTCTGCCGCTTACTGGGCAATCGCAATATTACCGAGTTTAACTACCGCTACTCAGATCCGGTGAATGCGCATATTTTTGTGGGCGTGGCAATTCAGAGCACCACAGAGTCAGATCAATTGGTCGCAGCGTTACAAAATGAAGGCTTACCAGCGTTAGACCTGACTCATAACGAGGTTGCCAAACTGCATTTACGCCATTTGGTGGGCGGCCATGCACCACAAGCCACTAACGAAGTAGTGTACCGTTTTGAGTTTCCGGAAAAACCGGGCGCGCTGATGAATTTCTTAGAGTCCATGGGGCATAACTGGAATATTAGCTTGTTCCATTACCGTAACCATGGTGCAGACTTTGGTCGCGTACTGGTTGGCATGCAAGTGCCGCCAGAGGAAAAAACTGCATTCGATACATTCCTTAAGCAATTGGGCTACCCGTATTGGGATGAATCGCAGAATCCAGCATATCGATTATTTTTAGGTTAATGATTGACGGTTGAACCAACACCAGTGGCTCAAATCAACCATATTTAGGCTGATTTGAGCCACTTCAACCAGCCCATATTTTAACCACATGATTTAATTCATTATTTTACGTATATCAAGCCAGTATGTTTTTTGCTTGAATAGTAAACTAAATCAAAAATAAGCAATCCTTAACTATAAGGATGCATAACAACAACTTTGGAGAATATGAATGAAATTATCTTCTGCGCGATTGCCAACAGGCACGCACGTATTAATGATGGCATTGTTAATCGGATTAAGCGCCTGTGACAAGCAAGAGAACATCCCGGAAACCATTCCAGCTGAAACTGCAAAGCCTATCGTCCCTGACGCCACCACCATTAGCAGCACTAACTTGGCCTATGTAACCAGCCAAGATGCTGGCGTCAGCGTGATTGATTTAACCGCAATGTCCGTAGTAAAACAATTCGATGTGAAAGCAGAAGGCCCACGTGGGCTAGGCGTAACAGATGATGGCAAAAAGCTGATTGTTGCAACCCGTGGCAATGCGAGTATCTCGGTCATCGATACAGTCACAGGTGAAGTGTTAAAACAAATCCCCGTGGGTAAAAATCCTGAGTTCGTACGGATAAAAGGTGATTTTGCTTATGTTTCTTCTGAGCCAAGTGCAAAAGGTGGACCACCACCAGCACCCGGTGCAAAAAAAGCAGAGGAAGAAGATGATGACGATGACGAAGAAAAAATCCCAGCCAAAATTGCGGTAGTGGATTTAATCAAAGGTGAGAAAGTACGTGAAATCACCGGCGGCCCAGAAACCGAAGGCATCGAATTCTCCGCTGATGGTAAACAATTGGTCATTACCAATGAAGCAGACAACACCATTACTGTCCACAATATTGAAGATGGTAAATTGGTAAAAACCATTCACACGCACGAGTATGGCGACCGTCCACGCGGCATCAAAGTTTCGCCCGATGGCAATACCTATGTGGCCACATTGGAGTTCGGCAATAAGTTCTTAGTACTGGATAAAGACTACAACGTGTTGCGTACGGTTGATACTGGTCAAACGCCTTACGGCATTGCATTCAACCATGCTGGCGACCGCATTTTTGTGGCCACCAATAAAGAAAAAGCCCTACAAGTATTTGATGCTAAAACCTTTGAAAAAATCAAAGACATTCCAACCGGCAATCGTTGCTGGCACTTTAGCTTTACGCCGGATGACAAACAAATTCTGTTAGCGTGCGGTAAGTCAGATGCTCTATTTGTCATTGATGCAGAGAAGCTTGAAGTCACCAAGCAAATAGAAGTGAAAAATATGCCTTGGGGTTTGGTCACTTATCCGAAAGCCATGGGTAGCTTAGATACTAAAAAGTAATTTCGTTTAGCTAAACAAAAAAGGCGCTTCATGCGCCTTTTTTATTACATGCTTTCAAGTTAGCCCTTACCTTGCTGCACCAACTCACCGTACTGCTCCGGCGAGATTAAGCCTTGTTGCGCCGCTTTGGCTTGGGTATCTGCATCCAATACCGGTTGCAACGGTTCAATGCGCTTCCACTGCGCGATGGGCGTTTCACAGTGGGTTTGCGGCACGTATTGACTGGCTTGCTGACGAGTATAGCGGTGAATATAACGCGGACAATTGATAAACATCTCTTCTATTGTCACTCGCACAATCAACTGTGCTTCGTGGTATTCCACCAGCAGTGGATCCTGCTTATGCACGCTGGCAGTACCATGCACGCGCACGCGATGCGGCGTTTCAAAATCGATAAATAGCATGCCGACTTTATGGTTTTGTGTCATGTTGCCCATCGATAAAAACATGCCATTGCCATCATAACTGGGGAAAGCCAAGGTCTTACTGTCCACCACTTTTACAATTCCCGGATTGCCGCCTTTATAAGAGCAAGTTGGGAAACCACGATGATCAATGGTGGTCAGAAAGAACATATCACGGCTTTCAATAAACGCCTGATGTTCCGGCAATACCTCTGGCACGACAATAATGCTATTGACTGCATCGGCCAAAGCCGTGGTATCGAAATCCGCCTGCAATGCCCGATGTTGCGGTCCGTATAAATCTGACATGCGCTACCCCTGTAATGTTGTAACTTAGTTTAAATAATGCATCGTGCCCTACTTTAATAACTCCAGAATATACGCCCAATCTTTGGGATCTACTGGCGTGATGGACAACCGATTACCGCGCTGCAAAATGCGTAGACCCTCTAATGCCGGCGTTTCCCGCATCTCCTTTAGGCTGAGCAAGCGTGTTTTACGTACTAGTTTTACATCGACATTAAACCAGCGCGGTGTTTCCTGCGTGGCTTTCGGGTCAAAGTACTTATGACCTTGCACAAATTGTAGGCGATCCGGGTACGCCAATGAACTGACCTCACAGATACCAGCCACGCCGGGCTCCTCGCAATTAGAATGATAGAACAACACCCCATCACCCACTTGCATCTGATCGCGCATAAAATTACGTGCCTGATAATTGCGCACACCATACCAATCTACCGTTTGATTCGGTCTGGCCGCCAAATCATCAATTGAAACATCCCCCGGCTCAGACTTCATTAACCAATAACGCATCTCTATATCTCGTCTAATCATTTTCTCGTATCATACGATGGACTTAGTTTTAAATGGAATAGCAATGGCAAAAAATGTACTTGGCACACCACTACAAACGTGTAGCACCAGCCCGATGACCGGATTTACACGTACTGGTTGTTGTGAAACCGGCCCGGAAGACAATGGCAGTCACACCGTATGCGCACAAATGACAGATGAGTTCTTGGCATTTTCGTTCTCCAAAGGCAATGATCTTTCCACCCCAAGATTAGAGTTTGGATTTACCGGACTCAAAGCCGGAGATCGCTGGTGTGTGTGTGCTGCACGTTGGCTGGAAGCTTCAGAAGCAGGCTTCGCCCCGCCTGTGGTGTTGGAAGCTTGTCACGAAAGATGCCTAGACATTGTGAGTCTGGCGGATTTGAAATATCACGCACTGAGATAAAGATAAAAACAAATTCAGAAAGTTTTGAATTTACACATCAAAATTTAAGGTGTTTGAGTGGTGCTTTGCATAACATCAATTGAGACGAGGCATTTGAGCAACCTTGTTCAAGCGAATCTAAAACAAGGCACTTGAGCGAACGCAATACACTAAGTACGAGGAACGAAAGTAACGCAGTGTCAGCGAGACTTCAACAAGGTTAATTCTCTTTGGTGTTACCTGAGCCGTTAATCCTGAACCAAAAAAGTTCAGGTGGTAACAGCCTAAAGCGCTTTAGGTTCACTCACCAAGGGCTACTTAAAAGCAGACCCAATTTAGAGCGATCACACCGCACCCGAATAGCCGAAACCTATAACAAAGACTAGTTCAAGGAATTTAGACTCAGGCAACACCAAAGAAAACGTTACGCCAAAAGATTATGTTTTAGGATGTTAAAACGTATTTGTGACGTTGAAATGAAGTGATTTGGCTACAACAGCTTATTTTGCAAAGAAATCGCCTCATCAATCTGGTTTTGCATAGTAAACATCCTACGCTTAATATCACCCACGTCAACTCCACCAGATTTAGTATTCAGCAACTCATGAGAAATGTTCAGAGCTGCCATAATAGCAATTCGTTCCACGCCCACAATCTTTCCCGCATCGCGAATTTCGCGCATTTTATGGTCTAAGTAATCCACCGCTTCCAGCAAGCCCTGACGCTCATCGTCTGTGCAAGATACTGTGAACTCACGACCCAGAATCTCAATATCAATTGGTTTTGAAGCCATTAAGATTGCCCCTCAGCCGGCAAAGTGCCAAGTAAAGTTTCCAACTGGTCACTGGCTTGCAGCATATTGCTTTTAAGACGTGCAGAGTCTTGCGCCGCTTTGGTCAGTTCAGATCGCAATTGCTGATTCTCATCGCGCAACGTTGCACAAACGCCGATGAGTTTACTCACTTTGTCTTCTAAACTTTTTAAATCAATCTCCATGCGCCCACTATAATTGAAAAAATTCATTAGCGTCAATAGCTAACGTTCACTATTCAAAGTGAATTAGCATGTTTCAAAATTTCTGTTGTATAAAAATTTTTAAGTCAGCGGTTACTTCGCTATAATAACGCCTGTTGTTAGGTGCTGGCATTGCATTTCTGCAATCCGGTGAAACTGGGAAACAGGTGCATTGTGTTTTACGCAATTATTCCTGTGCTGCCCCCGCAACGGTAAGTGATTTGAGATTTACCACATGCCACTGAGCTACATTCGCTTGGGAAGGCGTAAATCAGATTGTCACAAGCCCGGAGACCGGCCTACACAACATACGCTCAATCATGGGCAAAGTTTGGAAATGCCGCGGGGTGACGGTACATCAAAACGAGTGCCATGCGTTATTGCCCCCGTTGCGGTCTGTTCATCTCAATGTATTCCCATTCATACAATGCATCTTGCATGCGGGGACGCGTGTACATCAGGGAAAAGAGAATGAACAAAACTATTATTGCCAGTCTGATTGGACTGGCTTTCAGCAATACTGCTTTTTCGGCAGAAAATATCGACTTAGACGAGATTACGGTTAAAGCCAACCGCTTTGAGCGCAAAGAATCTGAAACCACTTATGCTTCAGAAATCCATACTGCAAAACAAATTGAGACATCTGGCGCACCTACGTTATACGATTATCTGACACAACAAACATCCTTAAATGTGTCACCTAACATTGGCAACCGTGCAACACCCGCGATTAACATGCGTGGCTTTGGCAATGAGAATGGCTATCAAAATGTGGTCATCACAGTGGACGGCCAGCGATTAAACAATATCGATCTACAACCTGCTTTATTAGCAGGCATTCCATTAAGTAATATTGAGCGTATTGAAATCAGCAAAGGCAGCGGCTCTGTTATTTATGGCGATGGAGCAACTGCTGGTGCGATACAAATCTACACTAAAGCTAAGTCTGGGGTAACCGTGAATACCTCTTTAGGTAACTTTGGACAAAAAAACCATGCTATTTCAGCAGGCATTTCAGAGCAGTACATTGATTTATCAGCTAACCTAGCCCATGACAGCTATGACGGTTTTAGCAAAAAAGACGCCTCTGGCCATAAAGATCAATTCACAAGTAACAGTCAAAACGCCAAACTCAAGATTAAGCCTACCGATTTTTTACGCTTCTTTGCGGAGGGTACCAGCTCACGCAATGATATTCGTTATGTGAACCCAATGACGAAAGCACAATTTAAAGATGACCCTAAGCAAGCTAACGGCACTTACAATCATCAATCATTCGATACCGACCAATGGCAATTGGGTGCTGAGTGGGACATTCTTAAAAACCTGCAATTGCGTGCAGTGCACTATAACGAGGACAAGTTCTCAGAGTTTATTTCTGCCACCCCCTCTACTGCAAACTCCATCTACAAGAGCAACGACATCAGCTTACGCTATCAGACAGACAGCTTTAGCCTGATTACCGGTTATCAGAACTTTGATGGTGAGCGTAACCGTTTTAGTGATTTCTTTGGTGTAACCTCTGACAAAACCACCAAGAAAAACGAAGCTGTGTACATACAAGGTGAAGTAAAGTTAGCTGATTGGACCCTCTCTGGGGGGGCGCGCGATGAAAGTGTGCGCTACAATTTCAAACCCGTCATCAACCCATTTGGCACAGCAGCAGCCAAAGAAAAACAGGATATTGATGCTTGGGATATTGGCGTGAATTATAAAGTTAACTCAAGCTTATCCATTTTCACCAATTACAACCAAGCCTATCAAGCGCCTGACATTGACCGTTTATTCGGTTTTGGATTTGGCTTTAATGGTTTTATCGAGCCCGCTAAAACCAGAACCCTCAATCTAGGCCTCAATCACATCAGTGATAAAAATCGTTTAAAAGTGACTACGTTCTACACCAAACTAGATGACGAGATTTTTCTCGATGTTGCTACCTTCTTGAATACCAACATTGATAGATCCCACAAATATGGATTTGAGATTCAGGACTATTTCCAGATTAATGAGCAATTGAGTACATCGCTTATTTATAACTACACGCGCGCTAAAATTGATCGTGAAGATCGTGGTGCTGGCGCCTACAATGGCAAAGACTTACCAGGTGTGCCGAAGCATTCTGTCGTCGCGAATTTAAATTGGAATTTTTTCACAAATGCACATCTCAACTTAAATCACACATGGCGTTCACGTGCCTATGCGTTTAATGATCTTGAAAATAATTTTGATCAAAGACAGAGTGCTTATGAGTCAACGAATATTGCTTTAAATTACCAGTTCAAAAATATTCAGCTATATACGGCTATCAATAATCTGTTTGAACATGAAAACTCCATACAAGTCGCTGATGACTCTATCTACCCAGTAGACTTTGTGCGTACATGGCGTATTGGTATGAAGGCAGATTTTTAACCAGGGATTTATGATTAAAGTGACATAGTGGTATGATTAGATTTTTACCACTATGTGCACTTGCAATAAGAGATACTATGTCAAAAAACTCGGCTTTAAGCGTTAAAACCCAACTGTTAGTTGCTGCGGCAATTAGCTTTTTTATGCTACTTACACGCGGTAGCCACGTGCTCACTAGTGTTGCACTGCCAGATGCAAGCTTAGCGCTGTTTTTGTTGGGTGGTATATATTTAGGCAGCAAGTTATCTAGCCGCTTGCTGTGGTTTGCTGCTTTTTTTACGTTAGCAACGGTGATTGATTTTGGTGCCGCCGCATTTGATCCAGCACAAGGCTTTTGCTTGACCAATGGCTATTGGGGATTGATTCCAGCCTATGGCGCGATGTGGTTGGGTGGTGTATGGTTAGCCAAACAAAATGACGCATTCAACCTTCTGCCTTATGTATTGGTAAGCCTGGTGACCACTTTTATTGCCTTTGTGATTTCCACACAAACCTACTATCTATTCTCTGGTCGCTTTCCAGCGAACGGTGTGATCGAATCTATGCAACATGGTTGGGAATATCTGCCTAGCTGGGTGGGCTTCTCGATGATGTATTTTGCCATCGCTTGGCTTACTGTCTTGGCTTTTCGCAATATCAAAGCACTTCAAACTTCGAAAGTGTAATGCGCTATGTTTGTACAAAAAGCCGCTCATATTAAGCGGCTTTTTTTATCGCTCAAATGACTAATCGACACGCTTATACCGAAGCCGAACAAGCCGCTATTTACAAAGCCATTGCGGAGCGACGCGATATGCGGCATTTTTTGCCTACGCCTATTGCGCCAGAACTACTGACTAAGCTATTACAAGCCGCCCACCATGCGCCTAGCGTGGGTTTGATGCAGCCTTGGCGTTTTATTCGTATCAGTGACCCTTCTTTACGCAAAGCCATTCATGCACAAGTGGACGCAGAACGTATTAAAACTGCGCAAGCCATTGGTGAGTTTGAAACTACTGCTCGCATGGCAGAGTTTATGCGCTTAAAAGTAGAGGGCGTCTTGGACTGCGGCGAGGTGCTCGTTGCCACTTTATGTGACCACAGAGAAAAACATATTTTTGGCCGCCGCACACTACCCGAAATGGACATAGCCTCCGTCAGTTGCGCTATCCAAAACATGTGGTTAGCCGCACGAGCCGAAGGCATTGGCATGGGCTGGGTATCGATGTTTGACCCTGTGAAACTCGCTAAACTACTTAATATGCCCGATGGCGCAAAGCCAATTGCTATTTTATGCTTAGGTTATGTCAATAGCTTTTACAAAGCGCCGATGCTGGTTGAGGAAGGCTGGGCCAAAGAAAAACCACTTGCTGAGATGCTCATGGAGAATCAATGGCAAAATGATGTGGAGTCCAAATGAAAGCCTTACCCCAGCGCATTGTTTGTTTAACTACAGAAACGGTAGAAGTGCTTTATTTATTAGGCGAGCAAGATCGCATTGTCGGCATTTCCGGCTACACCACACGCCCAGCAATTGCACGCCAAGAAAAGCCCAAGGTCTCAGCCTTTACCACTGCCAAAATCGACAAGATTTTAGCGCTAGCTCCCGATTTAGTGCTTGGCTTTTCTAATCTACAAGCCGATATTGCTGCGTCGCTCATTCAAGCTGGCATAGAGGTACATGTGTTTAACCAACGATCTGTTGACGATATTTTACGCATGATACTGACCACTGGCCGCTTAGTTGGCGCAACCGATAAAGCTGAAACCATTGTGCAAGATATTCAGCATCAAATTGAAACAGTACGCAACTCAGCTGCCAATTTACCACGCAAACCCAAGATATATTTTGAAGAGTGGGATGCGCCCATGATGTGTAGCATTCGCTGGGCAGCTGAGTTGATTGCGATTGCGGGCGGTGAAGATTGTTTTCCTGAGTTAAGCCAATATCACAGCGCGCAAGATCGTACAGTCACCCCAGCACAAGTGCTAGCGCGCATGCCAGACATTATTATTGGCTCTTGGTGTGGTAAAAAATTTCAACCAGAACAAGTGGCGGCACGCGAAGGTTGGCACAACATACCCGCCATTAAAAACAATATGGTATTTGAGATAAAATCAGCTGATATTTTACAGCCCGGCCCATCCGTATTTACATACGGGCTGACACAACTGCAAACAATTATTCGACAATGGAGCCACGCCAATCACATGCAAAACCAACTTACTGCAGAGGCAACATAATATGGCGCTACATTTAATACTAGGCGGTGCACGTTCCGGCAAAAGCCGTTATGCAGAGAAGCTGGCAGCACAACTAGAACTGCCAGTGATTTATATTGCAACTGCGCAAGTCTATGACCAAGAATTTAAGCAACGCGTGGAACACCACAAGGCATCAAGACCAAGCTATTGGACCACGATTGAACAACCATTTAACCTTGCGCAGTGTCTCGTTGCCCAAGACCAGCCGGATGTTTGCATCATTGTAGATTGCCTAACCCTGTGGTTGGCACAATGCATATGCCCAGATTGCGCACCGCTGGAAGGCGTAGACTGGCAACAAGAACGTGATCAGCTGCTTGCGGTATTGCCTACATTGCAGGCCAAGGTATTTTTGGTCAGCAACGAAGTCGGCATGGGCATTGTGCCACTCGGCGAAATCAATCGCCAATTTCAAGACGAACAAGGCAGACTTAACCAAGCCATTGCGGCCATTGCAGATCACGTGAGTTTTGTGGCCGCTGGCCTGCCGATTCAATTAAAGGGATAATAATGGAGATATTTGAATTAAAAGGTGAGCATATTGCACTGTGCGATTTGCTTAAACTCGTGGGCATTGCCGATAGCGGTGGACAAGGCAAAGCCATGGTAGCTGAAGGCATGGTGACAGTAGACGGTGAAATTGAATTGCGCAAAACCGCTAAAATCCGCGCCGGGCAAACTGTAGAATGTATGGGGCAAACCATACAAGTGCGCTAACACTACCTAGCGTCTAGCGATTTACATACTCAATCTTTGGCACTGTGCCGCAAAAGTCTAATTGCGTGACGCTGCCATAATCAATATTAAACCGGAACAACCCTTTTAATTGCATATTCAACACATGCGCCAATATTGCACGAATCATACCGCCATGCGTGACCACCAACACATGCCCTTGCGGATGCTGCTGTAATATCTCTTCGACAAAAGCCACGCCACGCTGTTGTAGCTGGCTAAATGTCTCGCCATTGGGCGGTGCCAATTCTGCGTAATTTTGTGCCCAGTGATCAAACACATCACGCGGAATATCATCCCAAGCGCGCATCTCCCAATCGCCAAAATGCAGCTCTTTGAGCCGCTCATCATGCGCAATGTTGTCTGTTACTAACGCATGGGCTAATTTCACACAACGTTGTAACGGGCTTGAAAACACGGCATCAAACGCCAAATGCTTTAGTTTATCTCTGGCTTGGGTTGCTTCATGCATAAAAGTCGCAGCTACATCGACATCAGTTTGCCCATAACAAACACCAGCTGGAATCTGTAAACTGGTATGGCGGATTAAGGTCAATCTCATACGTGCAAACTCCACACTAATACACCCAAATAAAATGCCAGCTCTGTCATTTGTTGTATGGCGCCTAAAGTGTCCCCCGTATAGCCCCCAAGCCAACGTTGGATTTTATGCGCCCACCACCACCAGACACACAGCACAGGCAAACTGGTAAGCAATATAAATAACGCTATGGTTTGCCACGCATGCTGACTCAACACCAACAACACAATCACAACTAGATAAGGCGCTAGGCCAAACATATGTGCGATTAAGGTATCTATTGTTGAGATTGCTGTGGCTAAAGGTTTCGATTTACCCTCAAACCGCACGTACACCAAGCAACGCATGACCCACACTGCAGCCAGGCGACTCAAGGCATGCCCGCTAATCAATGCGACTGGCACTACAATCGGACTCATTGCGTTTATCGTTTGAAATTTTGCAAACAACATCAAAAATAGTGCGGTAGCACCATAGGTGCCAAGGCGCGAGTCCTGCATGATAGTAAGTATTCGCTCTTTATTCCAACCACCGCCTAAGCCATCTGCGCTATCGGCCAATCCATCCTCATGAAAAGCACCTGTCAGATAAATAGTCGCGGCCATACTGATGAGGACTGCCAACGATTGCGTCAATATGAAGTGCGCCAGAAAATACACAAGGGCAGCAACCAACCCCACCAAAATCCCAATCAGAGGGAAATACTTGGCAGCATGATTCAAATCAGCGTCTTTGAAATCAGGTAAATTAGGCACCGGGATACGCGTAAAAAAACCTAGCGCCAGCAGCAAGTGACGCCACTCTTGCTTCATGACAACTCCCTTTCAGAAACACCAGCGCTCTCAAAGCTTGCCATTTCATTGAGGAAATTCACAGCACTTTGCACGAGCGGATAAGCCAGTACTGCACCCGTGCCCTCGCCTAAGCGCAAGCCAATATCCAGCAAAGGTGTTGCGCCCAAATAATCCAACAGCGCTTTGTGGGCATGTTCATCTGAACGGTGCGCAAAAATACAATAATCCAACACGGCCGGCTCCAATTTACTGGCCACCAACAATGCAGCCGTGGCAATGAATCCATCAATCAATAAAACGATTTCCTGCTCAGCTGCGCCTAACATTGCACCTACCATCATCGCAATTTCAAAACCACCAAATGTACTGAGCACAATATGAGCTTCTGTTGTTTGTAGTGCATGGTGCTGAATTGCCTGCGTTAATACATGTATTTTATTGGCTAATCCTGCATCATCTAACCCTGTGCCACGACCCACACATTGGGTGATAGGTATGCCTGTGAGCACACTCATTAAACAGCTGGCACTAGAGGTATTGCCTATGCCCATCTCACCAAAGCCCATGATGTTGCATCCTGCTGCGATTTCGGAACGCGCCAACTCGGCACCGCGTGTCATAGCAACATCGCATTGCGCTAAAGTCATTGCTGGATACTCTAAAAAATTGGCCGTGCCCATGCCAATCTTGGCGTCTATCAAGCATGTATCCGATGCAAAAACATGGTTCACCCCTGCGTCGATCACACGTAACTGCATCCCAACTTGGCGACTAAACACATTAATCGCAGCTCCACCGGCAAGAAAATTCAACACCATTTGGGCAGTCACTGCTTGCGGATAAGGGCTCACACCACTTTGAGTAATGCCATGATCACCGGCAAATACCAGCATCGTCGGTTGCTTGAGTTGCGGCGTTAAGGTTTGTTGAATCAACCCCACTTGTAAGGCAATAGCCTCTAGCTGGCCGAGCGCGCCTTGCGGTTTGGTTTTGTAATTGATCTTATGGGTCAACGCATCTTTAAGCGTTGTATTGAGTGGCGTAATAGAAAATTGTGTCATGCCATATTTTACATGACATCAATAGAATTCATCCCGCCCAACGTATGCTGTGCGGGATGATAGATACTGTTTTGTTAATTCAGATAGCGCGAATTAAGGTGCAGTTGCTTCATGTGCAGCTTCTTTAGCTGCTTTAACTGCATCTACAGCAGATTCTTTAGCGTCTGCTGCAGCGGCTTCCGTTTTTGCTGCGGCCTCTTCTGCACTCTCTACCACTGCATCTTTAGCCTCTGTAGCTGCCGTTGCAGCTGCATCTTTAGTGGCATCAATCGCTTCGCCCATTTCTGCTTTTGCATCAGCAGCGGCCTCTTCTGTTTTTTTGCTACAAGCCACAGTCAATGTAACCGCCACCAAACCAACTAACAACGTACGTAATAATGCATTCATTCTCAATCTCCTCTTAAAAATTATTGTGGTGGTATGCGCAATACTTGGCCCGGGTAAATTTTATCGGGATGGCTTAACATGGGCTTATTCGCCTCAAAAATCTTCATGTAAGCATTGGCATTGCCGTAATACTCTTTCGACACTTTAGACAAAGTATCACCACGTACCACCGTATAAAACTGTGGCTCAGCCGCCGCCTCTTTCACGCCCAACTGATCTTGCACGTGTTCCACACCTGCAACGTTACCACAACACAATAATATTTTCTCTTTGATTTCCTGCGTCTCTGCCATGCCTTGTACGATGACCGTTCCTGAAGCACCATCAAAGCCTATAGTGAGTCCATCCGCTGATAGATTCATTTTGGCAACATATTCCGCTATCGCATTGGCGGCAGCACGATTAGCGGCGTCTATATTGACAGGCGTAGGCTCTTTTTTCGCCACTACTTCTGCGGCTTTTGCCTCACCCGTACCAAATAACTTTTCACCAGCTTCTTTAATAAATGCAAATAAACCCATGTGCTTCTCCTTATTGTGTATGCCTGCAGCAAAATGTAATCGCAGTAAGTTGTAAATCAGGATGACTACAAGACCATCATAGTGCAATTGTTTTGCGGTGACTACCTGCCGATTAATTAATTTTGTAAAGGTTTATTACAAAACAGAGTTTGTTTGCTATAATGCGCGGCTTGCAATTCACATCAGTGCAATTGCAACGCTGGCCGGGTAGCTCAGTCGGTAGAGCAGCGGATTGAAAATCCGCGTGTCGGCAGTTCGATTCTGCCCCCGGCCACCAAATTTCGCGAAGATGCGTAAGCAGATTTGCAAAATTTAAGTTGGGTGATTTTTCCAACGACCTCCAGCATTTAGAAAGCTCACAGAAATGTGGGCTTTTTTATTGTTCAAATCTTACTGTTCAGGCTCAACAACAAACTCGCCTGACTTTTACGCCTCAGTACCTTTTCAAGCACTCGTCTCAAAACATCCTACGGAACTTTCATTACCCGGCCAAACTCACAACAGTAAGGGATGCTTGATTCATTATCCGATGAGGAGATTTATGATGCAAAACTACCCAACCAAAGTAGCGTTAATCACAGCCAGCGTTTCATTGTTATTCTTTAGTAACCTATCGTTTTCCGACCAAAATTTTGTAGATACCAAATCCGGTCAAGCATTGAAGATTGATGCTAAGTTGTTCGATACGGCTGAGTCTAAGCAATTTCTGAGCACCGGAATCAACCCTTATAGCGGCAATGCAGGAGCTATTGCCAGTGGCAAAAAGCTGTATCAAAGCTACTCTTGTGGGCAATGCCATGGTGCGCAAGCACAAGGTCAGACGGCAGGCGGTTTAATTGGCCCTCGCTTTAACCATGCCAAAAGCAGCACCGATAAAGGTATGTTTGAAATCATTTGGGCCGGCACCAACGGCGGAATGAGCGGTAAAGGCAAAGGCGTGATGGATCCAAGCAACCAAAGCAATGGCTTGTCGCCTGACGAGGTATTGAAAGTGATGGCTTGGGCCCGCAGCCAAGGTGAGGCAACAAAATAACCTATTGCTTATCAAGCTGCCGAATTCTCACTTGCCCCGGCAGCCAGTACTTAAAAAGCTCAAAGAAATGTGGGCTTTTTTCATTTCATGGCCTATATAGCTCGGCTGTAAGCCAGCAACTGCCATGCGATCAGGTACTTACGTTTATTGGTCGGCTTAGTCCTACATTAATTTAGGATTTAACCGACATTTTAATTTTCCACTAAAGCGCTTAATGCAATATCACAAGTCTTTTTAGGATTTTAAAATGAACAAACTCATCAACACTCTATTTGCAGCATCTCTTGTTTTAAGCTCATATTCTGTATATGCGGCTACCACAGAAAATAATACCGATGATGGAAGCGCGATTGGTACTGCCGACTCGCCACAGCATCAACGTCAGCAAAGCCGCACCGATAAAGGCCCTACTGACGTGAATCAAGATAGCTTGCATGATGATGCAAAAAACTTAGGCAATTCAGAATCTCCCCAGCATGTTCAGCAAAACAAGAGAACCGATAAAGGTGCATCCGAAGCACCCAAACCTCGCCATCACAAATCGAAAAATAAAGTTTTAAAGTCTAAAGATGAAAACGCAGGGACGACGAAAGGTAATCCAGTGCAGCCATCTGAGCCTGAAAGCGCGCCACCAGCAACCAACTAGACCATTGAGTGCTTAGCAAGCGGTATTTTGAATAGTGGAATACCGCACGGCCACGTATCGGCAGTTCGATTCTGCCCCCGGCCACCAATTAAAATAATGGGTTAGTTAAAAGCTAAGCCGTTTTTAACACCAACAAATTAAGTTTTGTGTAGCAATCAGCCACGTTATGTCAGTTTGTACTGCTGGCACAGGCTGTTGTGATGTTATTAGGAGAGTTGCTTAGATAGGATTCAATTTCATCCAATATTGCATCATCTTCTGTAGAGTCAAATTTACGCGCAAACAAATTATGGCTAGAAGTTAATTGCTTCGAGTCCGCATAGGTAAACGTCCGAGGGCGTAATTTGATGTCTCCATCAGGAATCCAATCTATAAAACGCAAATCATCTTGGATAACGTCCCCATGACAATTGTTGTTCATCATTACAGTTTGAAAGAACCCTTCATCTGCAATAAAGCTGTTCTTATAAAAACTTTTATATCGTTGAGACTCTTTTGAAGTGGCAGCAAACTCACAAAATCTTCGGCTCACAATCATCCACTGAGTGCCTATATAGGGCGTTACTCCTTTCAAAAATTTGCGGCGAATATTAGGCCTAAAAATTTTGCTTCCTAATTCATAACAAAAATCTAGCACTCTATGCATCGTATCTGGCCGGTGCTGAAGTTGATCCAGCGCCTGAATATATTCTTTATTAGGATTCTCAGTTAAGAAACTACGAATAAACTTTTGCGTTTTTAATGGAAAATCCTGCCCACTAAGGTTAATAAAATGCGTCCACTCTTGATTGATTTGTAAAAGCCTGGCCATTCCACGCAACTCAATATTGACTAGACTATATCCTCCCCATAGTGCCTTTTCTGGCTTAAGCAACTCTGCATTAGGGTAGTCATTTAAAAACATTTGAATGTTCTTAGAAATTTCTGGACCTGAAGTTTTGTCTATGTGGATTAAATAATGATTAAGAGGGTGGTGAATTGCTTTGAACATGCGCTTGAATTGTTCTGGATACCGGTGTACCAGAATGAGGTATGCAATCATATCTATCCCTTTACTAAAAACAGGATACTGATTGCCTGCGCTCCTGAGTTGTTATTGTTTAAAGGGAATAGACAAGGCGCATTCTTATCTTTTACCTATATTGGGATGAATGTGGAGAATTCAAGTGGAACAAGTTCTACTGACTCGTGACCACTTAATCCTCTCTGTGGCCGCCGCTCAACCTTGTGAACTGAGTTAAGCCGCAACCGGAACCCGTTGTAAAATCTAAAATCGACATTGATGATGCCCAATAAAAGCATACTAGTCACCCCAGCATGGTTAGCCAAGTTGTATCGAGTAGGCTCACCGATATGTGTAAAAGAAAACTTCGCATGTTTTCCAGCTTGCACCTGAATAACAGATACTGCGTTTGCATGTATATAGCTGTGACTTTTTTGGAAAGGGAGACGTTACTAAAAGCGCTTGGAATCATGTCCAAATAGTCATTATTCATATAAGTGAAAAGTACTCCTTGTCTAATATACTTCGCGCACATGGCAATCAATGATGATAGCCGCCTTCTCGTTACATCAGCGATGACAGATTGAATTATTAAAAATCTGGCGTCATACAATTTTGTATGGGTATGCAAACACGTAATTTTTTAATAGAATCAACAGTCTCGATCTATCTCCGCTAAAAATCTACGTAAAAACAAGGAGGGTTTGATGAAGTGTCCAGCGATACTTTCGACTGAATCAGAACGATTGATTGCCTTATCCAATCATGGCCTAGACGATGAAAAGTTAATCCCTAGCCTTGAACCTGCAGTTCAGATTGCAGCGCGCATGTTCAATATGCCTGTTGCTGCAGTCAACATGATTGGTAGTGATCATGTGTTCTTTGCCGCGAGTGTGGGCGTTGGTACGGTGGACATGAGTCGCGATGTCTCTTTTTGTGCGCATGCCATCAATGAAGTCAATGGCATGGTGATTCCAGATGCTACGCTGGATGATCGATTCCACGATAATCCTTTAGTCACCGGCGTGGCAAATCTTCGTTTTTATGCTGGGGTTCCATTGCGCACTCCGGAAGGTCTCGCACTGGGGGCGTTGTGCGTCATTGATAATAAGCCACACTTGGATTTTTCTGCAGATGATCATTTACGGTTACAAGAGCTTGCCAAGATGGTGTCAGACCGTCTTGAACTAAGGCGCATTGAAGTAGCGGCTAACCGCACCAGACCTAACTTTGAAGAATATGCAGGCAGTTCAAATACGCCTGTAGTGTGGTTTGACGAGACCCGCCGTATTACTGCATGGAACGCAGCAGCCGCACAATCTCATGGCTATACCCTTAAAGAAGGGCTTGGTAAACCGGTTGAAATGCTGATTCCAGAACGCCATCATTTACAGTTCCAAGCCTCCGTCGCCCATGCAATTGCTACAGCCTCTCTGGATCAGCTCAGCATCCCTTCGGAAGTACGAGGCTTGCGTAAAGATGGCACCGAGTTTCTGCTCGGATTCTCACTATTTGGTTGGAAAGAAGCCGGCCAAATGAAGTTTGAAGCAGTGCTTAAAGACATCACCGCACAACGTCTGGAAGAAATGGAGTTACGCCATCAAGCCAACATTGATCCGCTCACGGGTCTTGCCAATAGAGCAAGCTTTTATCGCAGTGTAGAAGACACGCTCATCGCCGCTAAGCCAGCATCTGTGTTAATGATCGATCTGGACGGCTTCAAGGACATCAACGATACCTTGGGACATATCGTTGGTGATACGATACTCAAAGAAGTCTCGGTTCGCATTGCTAAATTGGTGGAACATATTGGGGTTGCAGCCAGAATTGGCGGGGATGAATTTGCGATTTTGTTGCCTTTTATGACGGACACAGCATTGGTGAAAGAAGTCGCCGAATCAGTGATTCAACACATTGCATTACCGATTGTGATGGGTGGTCAGGAAGTCAGGATCGCAGCAAGTTGTGGCGCAGCACTCGCCCCACTTCAGGCACATGAAGCGTTGGAATTGGTCAGCAACGCTGACCTTGCCTTATTCAAAGCTAAAAGCCTAGGACGTGGGCGTGTTTTTCTATTTGTCACGGCTTTACGCATGGAGGCAGACGCTAGGCGCTTGTATGCGCTGGAACTGCATCGCGCTGTCGATGAGGGAGAGTTTCTGCTTTTCTATCAGCCACAGGTGAATTTATTGACTGGCGAAATTACCGGCGCAGAAGCACTCATCCGCTGGAACCACCCACAAAGAGGCATATTGACGCCTGCTTCATTTCTCCCTGCGCTAGAGGGCGGCACACTTGCCGCAACAGTTGGCGCTTGGGTTTTAGATGAAGCATGTGCACAAGCCGCATACTGGCGACGTAACGGTGCAGCCAATCTGCGTATGGGCGTTAATCTGTTTGGAGCACAATTCAGAGTGGGCGATCTAGTCTCAGAAGTCATGGAAACATTAGACAGGCATGGCTTACCCCCTGAAGCACTAGAGCTGGAGATTACTGAGAATATTGCGCTGAACCATGATGACGTGGTACTCCGCTCATTGCATCACTTGCGTGAACATGGTGTTGGTATTGCTTTTGATGATTTTGGTACAGGGTATGCATCTTTAAGCCTACTCAAGACTTATCCGTTGACCCGTATCAAAATCGATCAATCATTCGTTCACGGCATGTTGGAACATGAGCAGGATGCCTCTGTGATCCGCGCAACGTTGGACATGGCGCACAGCTTCCATCTTGAAGCGATTGCTGAAGGGATTGAAACTGAAGCGCAACGTAAGCATCTGATGCAAAAGAAATGTAGTGAGGGCCAAGGCTACTTATTTGGCAAACCCATGTCAGCGATTAAATTTTCAGCAATACTAGGCATCAAACAATACGCGCGGGCCGTTGCGTAAAAAACAGGAAATCCGTACAACAACATCAGAAAAAGGCCCGACCTAAACTAAGCAATTAATTTTAATGGACAATTTTCAATATTTGTAAAAGTTCATTTACAATAAAACAAAATAATAACCATTGTTAATTTGGAACTATATTGAAGGCTTATTACGCATTTCATGAGAAATTGCTATCAGTGTTCGGTGTAGCTTGTTTTATCGTGCTTGCAATTATAGCCGCGGCATTGCACTTATCCAAAAACGCTGCAGATGCAATGGTGTGGGTGCAACACACACACGAAGTGCTCAATAATGTTGTGCAAGCCAAGTCTGACACGATTCAAATAGAGTTAAGCACGCAAACCTACAGAATTACCGGCGATGAAAAGCGCATTGCCGAGCGCGATCAAGTCATCCAATCAAGAGAAAAATCCCTACACCTCATCAAGCAAGCAACTGTTGATAACCCCATTCAGCAACTTCGCTGGCAACAAATCCGGGAGGTGATCGATGAGCGCCTAACAATTGCCAGGCACATGGTGTATCTGAGAAAAAGCCAAGGCTTGGAAGCTGCTAATGCCTATATCGCGAGAACTCCCTTGCAAGAGACACGCGATCGTATCTACCATTTGTGGCGAGACATGGAGAACGAAGAGCGGCAGTTATTAAAACAACGCTTGATTGAACAGGATAGAACCCGGCAGTTGAGTATCGCTGCCCTTTTATTTTCCGGCACATTGCTTTTAGCGCTGCTTTTTTCTACATTTTTCCTCATTTTAAAACAGCTAAAAGATCTCTATTCAAGCCGTAAAGCATTAGCCGAAAATGAAAATAGACTGTCCACAACGCTCCACTCTATTGGAGACGGTGTAATCGCGACAGATACCAATGGATGTATCACCCGCATGAATCCCATTGCAGAGCAATTAACTGGCTGGCATTTTTCTGCCGCAGAAGGCCGCCCGATTGAAGAGGTGTTTAAAATATTTAGCGAGCTCACTGGCCGTCCTTCTTCTATCCCTATCCAAACCGCCATTGAAACTAAAGCGGTGCAAGGCTTAGAAAAGAACACCGTACTAGTTGACCGTCATGGTATTACGCGTCCAATTGCCGACAGTGCGGCGCCCATACTAGATTCCTCTGGAGTGGTGGTTGGCGTTGTACTTGTGTTTAGAGATGTCAGCATAGAGCGTGAGGCCGAGCGTGATATTCAAACGCAAAACAATCGGCTTGAGAAAGAGGTTGAAACACGCACAGCTGAGTTGCAAGCTAGCGCAGAAAATCTACGTAAAGTGACGGACAATGTGCCTGCGCTCATTGCTTACGTGGATGCGCAGCAGCGATATGTCTATGCCAATCAAAGATATATTGATCGGTTTTTTACACCGAGCACGAGTAACATTCAAGGGGTAAGTGTAAAAGAAGCGCTTGGCGATGAGCGTTACCAAAAGGCGGCCCCGCATATAGCTCAGGCGCTACTAGGTAAATCTATTCACTATGATTGGGAGCCGTTCCCGAATGTTTGGCAGATGGTTAACTATGTACCCACCACCAATATGGATGGCGTGATTGGCGGCTATTATGTGCTCATTGCTGATATCACCGATAGAAAATTAGCTGAATTAGCGTTTTACAAACTGACGCATTTTGATGCCCTGACTGGCTTACCCAATGAAACTCAGTTTACCGACCTGCTCATTGAAGCCATCGAATCAGGAAAACGCACGAATCAGTCTTTTCCGCTCGTGCAGATCAATATCGAAAAATTAAGTGAAATCAACGATGCGCTAGGGTTTAGTAAAGGCGACCAAGTACTCCAAGAATTTGCAGAGCGATTAAAGCAAGTAGCACCTGCTACAAGCAACATAGCCAGACTACGCGGTGATGAGTTTGGGATTTTATTGCACAATAGCAGCGCCGATGATGCAGTGAGATTGGTGAATCAGCTTGAATCTTTATTAGCGCAGCCGATTGTGATCTCGGACATTGCACTCGATATCTCTGCAAAAATCGGCATCGCCATGTTTCCAGAGCACGGGTTAACACCTCATGATTTATATCGACATACCGATTTTGCAGTACGTCAGGCTAAGAAAAAAGGTGTCCGCTACCAAATGTTTGATCACACGCAGGATTCAGACAAACCGCATCGTTTAGCACTGGCAGCAGAACTTAGGCGTGGCATCGATCAAAACCAACTCGCGCTTTACCTGCAACCCAAAGTGGAATTCAACACGGGTAAGACATGTGGTGTTGAAGGACTCATACGTTGGAACCACCCTGAACGTGGGTTGATCTCGCCCAGTGAATTTATTCCACTGGCTGAGCAAATCGGGTTGATTAAGCCCATCACTCAATGGGTCATCGATACAGCGATGCAATTGATGCATACTTGGGAAAGCGCTGGTTTTGTGATGCCAATCGCCATCAATCTCTCAGCACGCAACTTACACGAGGAAGATCTAGTAGAGAGAATCCACGACTTAAAAACCAAGTGGAACATAGGCGCAAATCTTTTGGAGATTGAAGTCACGGAAACTTCCGTCATGGATGACGCGCAGCATGCCTTGGAGATATTGCACCTATTACGTGAGCAAGACATTCCCCTGAGTATTGATGATTTTGGAACGGGCTATTCATCGCTCAGCTACCTGCAACGACTCCCGGTGCAGTTCATTAAAATTGATCAATCGTTTGTGAGCAATATGTTGTTGAGCAAAGAGTCTTTGATGATTGTGCGTTCCACTATTGATTTAGCGCACGCGCTGGATAAAAAAGTAGTTGCAGAGGGCGTGGAAACACAGGAACAGTGGGACAGACTCGTCGAGTTAGGCTGTGATATCGCACAAGGGTATTGGATTGCCAAGCCGATGCCTGTTGATACGTTTTTGCGTTGGATTAATACTAAAAAGCCACCTAAAAAGACTAAGTAACGCAAGCGTTTTAACTGAGTTGATTGGCAAAATCGTGGTTCACATCGCGATGTCCGGCTTCATCATTGCGGACAACTATCACTACATCCTTCAAGCGCGCATCTGGCGCAAGCTTCCAATAATCAATAGCAATTTGTGGTGCTGGAACATTTTCGTAAGTGCCATTTTCAATACCCGCCAAATACTCGGTATAGCTGATCACTGCTTCTTCTTCAAAATATCCGACGACGCGATGTGCGGTTTTAGGCGAAAACACATACAGCACAAAGAAGAAATTGTAAAAAACACCTTGCGCCAATATCACTAAAAAACGCTCAAATCCATTGGGCTTGGCAATCTCAATAAACGTCATCAAGTGCATACGTTCATTTTCAGCTTCATCTAACAATGTTTTTATCCAGCCACGATCCGGCTGCATGGTGCGTAAAGATTTTAAATGTTGCAGCGCACCCCCTACCATACCTGGCACGGCGGCTACAGTTTCTAGTACAACGGCACGGTGACCATAGCGTCCACTAAAAAACGTGTCTGCAAAATAGCGTAAAAACTTAGTGAAACTAAGCGCGATATGGTCACGTAGATCTTCAGGTGTTCGGTGCTTTTGCAGTTCCATCAATCAATATCCTAGCTATATTAAGTCAGTGTAGATGAATCAGATACAACTTAGGCATATACTTTTTGAATTAATTCATCCTCTATTCGATCACAACATATAGAGATGTCCGCTTTAAACACCAAGTCCCAATATTCAGCTTGAATTAAGTTTCTGGCGTTAACATTAAGCATCATCCCTAAACCTTCTCGCGTTGTGAACAACGGTCTAAAATGACGTTATGAATACTGACAATTATTACTTTAACAAATGCGTATCTGCATGCGCCAAGGCGCTATCAGTGCGCGTGTTACTCGTGATAGCACCGCTAGCTATCGCGTTAGTATGGTTTACCGTTCAGCCCATCAGCGCTGGAGAAAGCCCGGCGACTGCTCGTAAGCTGTCAGCCTCCGGGCAAATTCTTTCGCTTGAAAAAATCACCAAAGCAGCCAAAGCACTCAAGCCCGGGGAGATTTTGGAAACCGAGCTTGAACGCAAACATGGCGCATATGTGTACGAGGTAGAAATACTCGATGACAAAGGGCTGGTGTGGGAGCTGAAACTTGATGCCAAAACCGGCAAGCTGATCAAGATGGAGCAAGACGACTGATTATGCGTTTACTCTTAGCGGAAGATGACCCTACGCTGGGCCCACAGCTACAGGCTGCGTTGCAAAGAGCCGGCTATGCTGTGGATATAACCACCGATGGCGTAGAGGCAGAAATACAGGGGACATTAGAGCCCTATGACTTGATTGTGTTGGACCTAGGTTTGCCAAAGCGTTCAGGGCTAGAAGTCCTTGGTAACTGGCGCAACGGTGATTGCCGCATACCGGTCATTATTTTGACCGCGCGCGGCAGTTGGCAGGAAAAAGTGGCGGGCTTTAATGCAGGTGCAGATGATTACATTAGCAAGCCTTTTCAGATTGAAGAACTATTAGCCCGTATCAGTGCCGTGTTGAAGCGCAGTGCTGGTGTGGTCAGCGGAGAGTTGCAACATGATCACTTTAGCTTGGATGAACAATCGCAAGCAGTCGTACTGGAGAATGGTGAGCGTCACGACCTCACAGGCACCGAATTCAGATTATTACGCTACTTTATGCTGCACCCCGGTCACGTGCTCTCCAAAACGGCACTCACCGCCCATGTGTATGAATATGACGAAGACAAAGACAGTAACGTGATTGAAGTGTACGTGAATCGTTTACGCCAAAAAATCGGCAATGATTTAATTCAAACCAAGCGTGGCCAAGGTTATGTATTTGGGGCCAAACGCACATGATTTCTCTCAAGCGCCACCTCTCTTGGGGGCTGATTATCAGTCTGGTTGCATTGCTGACATTGCAATGGGCCATTGTGACTTATGCCATCAATAAGCTCACTGAAGATCAATTGGTCGAGCGCCTGCAGCGAGAGGGCGAAAGCTTGCTGGCGGGCACAGAATTCGATGCTTCAGGACAGTTATTGCTGGATGCAAAACATGTCAGTGCGGTGTATCAGCGGCCTTTTTCTGGTCATTACTATGTGATATTTTCTGGCAAGCAGCGCCACACCTCCCGCTCTTTGTGGGATGTCGATTTGGCTATCCAACCGTTAACCACCGGCGCCCATACCAAGCGCTATATCAATGGCCCTGAGCAACAACCTTTGCTCGTTGTCGTGCACGGTTACCAAAAACAACAAGGGGTCATCACCATTGCGGTGGCAGAAAACTTGGCAACGCTCAAAGCTGGCGTGATGCGTTTTCAAATACTCTATGCTGTCGTTTCTTTATTAGGGTTATTTGCTTTGCTGGCCATACAACGGCTGGTAGTACTGAATGCATTGCGACCTTTGCAGCAAATCAAGGACAACATAGCCAAGCTGACCAGTGGCGAAGAAAGTCAGATTAACAACAATGGCCCACAAGAAGTAGCCCCGCTGATTGAAGAGATGAATCGCCTTTTGATCGCCGTGCAACATAAATCCAGACGCTCCAGAGAATCGTTAGGCAATCTTGCACATGCGCTTAAAACCAAGCTGACACTGCTGAATCAGGCGGCGGAACGACCGGAGATGGAAATGCTCCCGGAAATACGCAACGACATTTATCGCACAACCACATCCATTAGCCACACCATTGAGCATGAACTCAAACGTGCACGTTTACTAGGCGATACGCACCCTGCACGCAGAGTAGATTTGAAAGCAGAAATTGCACAACTGGTGCACACCCTACGGCAAATTTATCAGGCCAAAGCGGTCAATATCATGTGGGAAATCACACCGGATGCACGTTTTCATGGTGACCGGGAAGACCTGTTAGAAATATTGGGGAACCTGCTCGACAATGCATGCAAATGGTGCCGCAGCAGCGTATCGCTGACCATCAGCGGGAGCAATACCACGATTTTTGTCATTGAAGATGATGGGCCGGGATGTGCCGAGCATGAGCTTAATTTACTGACGCGTCGTGGTTTTCGTGCAGATGAATCCATACCAGGCAGCGGTCTTGGATTGGCCATCGCACACGATATTGTCGATAGCTATGGCGCACACTTGAGCTTTGGCAGATCGGCCGCACTGGGCGGCCTACGGGTGGAAATTAGATTTAACGCGCATGAAGGTTGAGCGTTAAAATGTTCGGCTAGAACCAATCGCGTTTGATGTTGCGCACTTTACCGGTTTTTGCGTCCACATTGACTTCCCACTCCTTACCATCGGCATCGACCACTTCAAACTCATAATCCCAGCCTTTTTCAAAGGTGCGGTTCTCAAGTTCAGCATCTTTAATCACGCCTGGCTTGGCTTGTAATGCAGTCGCTTTGGCTTGCTCTAAAGGGATCAAGCCAAACGATTTTGATATAGACTCCATCTCTTGCAAATCATCGTCATCCGCATGGGCGGGGCCAAATATGGCAAAAGAAATGGCGGTTGCCATCAAAAGGGTTTGCACTGATTTTTTCATACTAGTTCTCCATTGAGTGATTCGTGAGACCCACTCTACGCCCCCAACCTGAATACAAGCTTAAAATTGGCAGCAGGCTGAGAATCTGTTGTTAGCCGACTCAGTGCGTAAGCATTACTCTTTATCCCAATATGGCTCCGCGCCAAAGCGCTCTATTAAAAAATCAATCAACACACGAATTTTCAACGGTAAATTACGCTTGGGCAGATACATCGCATAGACATGCTGCTCCACCGGAATATATTCGGATAACACCGACTTGAGGCGCTTGGCCTGAATATCTTTACCGATAATGTATGTAGGCAGTAACGCTAAGCCGAACCCACCCAACACGACTTGCGATAAGGCTTCATCATCGTTGATGCGCAACCTGCCAGAGACAGGCACAGACACATCGCCTTCAGGGCCACGTAAGCGCCACAGCCCCCTATCACCAGAGTGAATATAATCCAGACAGTTGTGATGCACTAAATCTTGCGGGAAAGTAGGCACACCAAACTCATCAAAGTAAGTAGGTGTTGCGCAAATTTTGCGGCGGATTGGCGCTAACTTTCTTGCCACTAAGGCCAAAGGCAAATCGCGCGTCACGCAAATCACCACGTCATATCCCTCTTCTGCCAAGTCGACGACTCTATCGGTAATCGTCATATCAATGGTCAGCTCCGGATAGCGCCGCATAAAATCCCCGACTGCCGGCGCGATATGTAGCGTGCCGAAAGCAACTGAAGCGGCCACTTTCAGCACTCCGCGTGGCTGCGCATTCAGGCTTTCTATCATTTTATGGGCTTGATCCGCCTCATAGTTAATGCGTGTGCAGTAATCAAAAAAGGCTGTGCCCACCTCGGTCAAACTCAAGTGACGCGTACTTCGGTTAAGCAAACTTGCGCCCAGTGCATGTTCTAACTTTGCAACCGCTTTGCTGACGGACGATCTGGAAACACCCTGCTTTCTGGCGGCCGCAGAGAAGCTTTGCTCGTTCACAACCTGCGCAAAAATAATCATTAAATTTAAATCATACATAGCGCTATTGTAGCGCCATAGGAAACAATTATGTGCGATTGCAAGGGCTAATTATATTGATGTAAACACATTATGATTCAGCCATCACCAACCCATACGGGAAATTGCTTGTAACACAACGATAGAGATGACAATGGAACCAGAAGATTTAATCATTTCAGATAAAGACTATATCCGCCTAGCTAGGCTAGAAAATAGTGCGCTATTGGCCTATGAACTCAGCCGCGCCTATGTAGTGCCAGCGGATCAAGTCCCCACCAACGTTGTTAGCATGAATGCGCGCGTGACCTACTTGGATGAAAGCAACGGCCTTAGGAGAGAGGTGGAACTGGTGTTTCCAGAAGATGCCAATGTGGAGCATGGAAAAATCTCTGTACTTTCACCAGTCGGTCTTGCGCTATTGGGCTTAAGGGAAGGCCAATCCATCGATTGGTCATTCCCCAATAATCGATCCAGAAGTTTAAGAGTGTTAAGTGTTGCCATACCCAATCAAAAGGAAGCGTAAACCATGAATAAAGCATTCGCCAACAATACAACATTTGTCGTGTCATACATTTTGTTGATGTTACCTACCTATTATTTACCGCTGGCCAGCGCAGCATCTGCCTCACACTCGCCCAATATATTGCATATACAGTGGATGGTGGTGCTGTGCGCATTGCTAGCGCTATGTTGGATATGCGTAGTAAGAGGCGCACTGATCGGCAAGCAGTGGCTGGTAGCGTTACCTGCGGTTGCTATCGCTTTTGAATTCATCCCTAGGTTAAGCGCGATCCCATACGTATCTTCCAGCTACCATCTTCTCGCCATCATCATTGGTATCGCATTTCCTGTGATTGCAAGGCCTCAGTCCGCATTGACTAAGGCTTGATGCAAAGCGCCTCCCGCCATGCTGTGATTTTTTGCGCTAAAGTGAGTGCAGCATGGGCTGGGCTTGATGATGGAAGCCGGACAAAACGGATACCGCTGACGTTTAATTGGGGCAATATATACGCGTTAAAACTTTTTTCTGCCTCTGCACCGTTAAACCCCACCAGCCTGATATGTGGGTGCTGTTGGAAAAATGCCGCAAAGTCATTCGGTACGCGCGACCCCTCTTCAATCGCACTATCAAGGCTGCCGGGACGCACGCAAGTATGCAGCACATCCCAAAGCGCAATATCCGCGGCTTGCAGCTGTTCCACCCGGTGCAGGTATGGCTGCTCAGGGCTGAATCCGCAAATACTGGCCATGATGGGCCAGAATGCGTTACGCGGATGGGCATAATATTGATTGGCCTTGAGAGAAAGCACGCCGGGCATGCTCCCCAAAACAAGAGTATGTGCAGACGGCACTGCAATTGGCTGAAAACCAGTAATCGTGCGCATTGAGTTGCTGGCTTTTATGTCTCAATATTTGGCAAAACAGGGCGTTGGTACCCACCCACAATACCCTGTTTAGACAATATCCACTGCCATAACTGAATATCACGCGCGCGGAAAGCACCTGCACAAGATAACAAGTAGTAGCTCCACTTTCTATAAAACTCATCCCCATACTCGGTGTTGAACTCCGGCCAATGGTGATTAAAATTGTCAAACCAAGCCATCAATGTCCGATCATAATCCGCGCCAAAATTATGTAAGTCTTCCACCACAAACTGGCCTTCCACTGCTTGGGCAATCTGCTTAATAGAGGGCAAATCGCCATTAGGAAAAATGTAGCGATCCAGCCAGGGGTCTGGCATTAAATGGGTGAGGTTTTTACCAATGGTATGCAATAAAAACAATCCATCACTTTTTAGGCAACGATGCGCCACCTGCATAAATGTGCGGTAATTCTTTCTACCCACATGTTCGAACATACCCACGCTGGCGACCGCATCAAATGGCTCATCCATTTCACGATAATCTTGCAATCTAAACGCTACCGGCAAATGTGCGTAGCGTTGCTGACCAAACTTCATTTGCTCTGATGATACGGTGATACCTACGCATTCCACACCATATTTTTCTGCGGCATATCCCATGAGGCTACCCCAGCCGCAGCCAATATCAAGCAAGCGCATGCCAGGTTGTAGTCTTAATTTCTGGCAAATCATCTCCAGTTTATTTTCCTGCGCCTGATCAAGATCCAGTGCATCCTGCCAATACGCGCAGGTATATGTCATGCGCTTATCTAACATGGCCTGATAAAACGCATTACCGAGGTTATAGTGATATTCCCCCACTCTCCAAGCACGCCGACTATTTTGCTTATTCATCAGCGTGTGTTGAAGGGTATGAAACCATAAGCCTATCGGCTTCACTTTCTCATGCAGTTGTGCACGCAGCAGGCGATAGAAGAACGCATCCAGCTGCGCTGCGTCCCAATCTCCCTGCATGTAGGATTCGCCCAAACCAAGGCTGCCCTCTGCCACAATCCGCTGAATGGCTGCGGGATGATGGATTTGAATATCCCAAGGGTTAGGGCCGTTGAGGCTAATCCCTGCTTCATTCAATAATTGATTAAACCATTTTTCTAATTGAGTGAGCTTCATTGCAAAACCAATCAATTTAAAAATCTAATAAATTTAAAAAGTTAAGCTTAGCTACTGCCACTGCTGCTTAGTGACGATTTGTTCGCACTTGATACTATGTACTATCCACTGTGCACCCTCATTAGACCGTTCACCAAGCCGGAGGTGCGTTTTGTCTGTGTACCTCGCTAGTCCAAGTCTGCCGAAAATTGATATTGATTACGCCCACCCATTTTAGACCGATACATAGCAGCATCGGCCTGCGCAAGCACACTGGAGACATCTTTGGCCTGATGATCAAACAGCGCAATGCCGACGCTAGGCGTGATCTTGTGCATGTGACCTGCTAAATCTGCCGGTTGATTCAACTCCACCAATATCTTTTCTGCCACCATACGCGCAACATGGGCTGCCTGCACTTGCACACCCGATAAGTCTTCCAGCAAAATCACAAACTCATCTCCACCCAAGCGCGAAACGGTATCGCAATCTCTCACGCACCGCTTGAGGCGTTCCGCAACAACTTTGAGTAGCAAATCGCCTTTATCGTGGCCAAAGGTGTCATTGAGCGATTTAAAGTTATCCAAATCAATAAACAGCACGGCGCCCGCATTCTTTTTACGACGGACAACTTTAAGCGCTTTCTCCAGATGCTCGATCAACAAACGACGGTTAGCAAGATTGGTAAGCGGATCATAAAACGCTAGTCGCCTAATCTCGGCTTCTGCCAGCTTACGATCCGCAATATCAGAATGAATCGAGAATACAGAAACCGGATGACCTTCTTTGTCGCGCACCAAGGTCAGTCGACTTTCAATCATCAGCGGGCTGCCATCCTTGTGTCGTTTGGTCATTTCACCCGACCACTCACCATGTTTGAGCACGTTCTTTTCGGTCTGACGAACATCGGACGCCACATGTTTGAGGAGCTTGTGAATATCCTTGCCTAGCGCTTCTGCGGCGGTCCATCCATATAAGGTCTCTGCTGCCTTGTTCCAATAAGTGATGCGACGATGCATATCTCGGACGACAATCGCGTCACGCGTTTTATCTAACAGAGAGGCTTGCTCAGAAATGAGCGACAAGGCCTTTAACCGCTCCAGCTCATTTGCGGTGCGGGCTGCAAAAATTGTTAATATAGAAGAAATCAGCGCGATCGCATCTTTTGCAATCGTGTCTTCAAATAGTACAAACAGCAAGCCTATCGGGTGGTGATTAGAGTCTATCAAACGCAACGCGGCAAATGCCTGGTACGGGTGGTAGCGCATCATGACAAGCTCAGGGTAATCTCGCGCAGCAAAGGCTGGCACTATCCGCACCTCTGCACTGGAAAACAGAGTATCTGCAATCGTACTTGGAATGGCAAAGTCAAAATTTTTGATAATCTGCTGATTCACCTGTACCGCGATGGTTTTAGCGGCCCAAGGTTTTTGGCTGGTAAATTGACCGATATAACCAGCTTGCCCACCAATAGCTTGAATCATCTTACGCAACAGCTCGGGGAAAAACGTCTCGCTGCTATGCAAACTCACTGCGGTTGCCACCGCTAGCATAGAGTTATGTAGCCGTTGCCGCTCTATTTCTGCACGGATTTTAACAACCCCTGACGCAAGGTTATCTGCGATTTCTTGTAGCAACCTGACTTCATCGGCAGCAAATGTACGCATCTCCCCTGAATACATCGCTAACAAACCAATGGTTTTACCTTTATATTTAAGTGGCAAAGACACCAGCCCACGATAGCCCAAATCTACCAATAAGGCTTTTAATGCAGGATCCAAATCCAATGTTGCCATATCTTCTACGGTAATCGGCTCGCCGCTGCGGATGGTTTTGCCGGCAGGGCCTCTGCCTGCTTGTGTTTCTTCAGACCAACTGAGCGCTACGTCTTTCAGTGCATCGTGTGTTTTACCAAAGTAGGCTCTAGGCGTAATCGATTTTTTCTCATCATCGTTAGCATAGCCCACCCACGCCATGCGATAACCTCCAACATCGACCGCAATACGACAAATCTCGACAATTAATCTCGATTCGTCAGCCACATGAATCAAGGTCTCGTTGCACTTGCCCAACATCATCAGTGCACGATTCAGCCAAGCCAGATCCAGCTGCGCTAGTTTGCGCTCACTGATGTCTTGAAACGTGCCGAATAGGCGCTCGACTTTTCCACCCACCATTGTCGTCATGCCCACGGCGCGCACCCAAATAGAACGGCCTGTTGCGGTAATAAACGGCAACTCTAAATCCCAGCCGGAGCCATCAACAATTGCACGCTCCACAGCTGCTTGAACCACAGGCCGCGCTTCTGGTGCATAAAAGTGAATAGCCTCCTCCAGCGTAGGTAAATGTGGTGGTGTCAATTCATGAATATGGAACACCTCTTTTGTCCACTCAACATGCGTACCGTTGACATCCATTTGCCACCCACCAATTTTAGCTATTTCACCAGTGCGTTCGAGTAACTCGGATGCTTGTAGGGCTTCTTGTGCAATAAGACGGCTCTCAATCAGCGAGACCACCTGACGCCCTAAGGCTTTGAGTGCATTGCGCTGACTTTCCGTGAGGGCTTTCGGAACCGAATCAATCACACATAAAGTACCCAAGCTAAATCCAAGCCCAGTGATTAGCGGCGTACCAGCATAAAAACGAATATTAGGGTCGCCTGTAACGAGTGGATTATCAAAAAAACGAATATCCTCTGTCGCGTTTGGGACTTCAAATAGTTCATGGCCAAGAATGGCATGGCCACAAAAAGAAATATCTCGTGATGTTTCTGTGGCATCAATACCGCGTATGCTCTTGAACCATTGCCGATGCGCATCTACCAGCGTGATAGAGGCAATAGGTGTTTCGCATATTTGTGAGGCCAGTAGGGTGATATCGTCAAACAAAGGCTCAGGCAACGTATCCAGAATACGGTACTGGCGTAGCGCCTCAATGCGCGCTTGCTCGTTATGCGGGATGGGAGCTGATTGCAATCTTATCTAGCCTTCTATTCAACGTAATATCAGGTCGACACAAAATTTCATCTTAAATTATCGCTACACGACTTAATTCTACTCAAAAAATGCAATCTATTCATCCTATTACCCTTTCAATTTAGGCAGTTATTCACGTATATATCATTAATACATACTTTATTTGTATGGCATGGTGCAATGTAGATCACTTATGCCGCTCTTTTTCTTACATGTTGTAACGCCCAGCGTGTAGGTTTGGCAGCGTATTCACGCGTTGTGCAAATTCGCACATTGCGGCTTGCGATGCCATCGCATCAATTTAAAATCCTGTGTACAATCTAATGCATCCAGGGGACATCATTTTGAGCCAATTCCAACACATTGAAGCCACAGAATTACCAACACTTATGACGCAGCACCGTGTGCTGTTGGTCGATGTACGCAATGAGGATGAGGTGATGCGTGGGCGAATTCCTCACGCCATTCATATTCCGTTGTCGATGTTACCGGTGCAATATCAACAATTAGAAGATGCAAGCCATGTAGTCTTTTACTGTCATAGCGGTGTACGCTCAGCACTGGCAGCAGATTTTGCCGCAAGCAAAGGGTCTGCACATGTGTACAATTTGACTGGTGGTGTGATTGCATGGGCAAGAGCGGGCTATGATTTCGTCAACCAATAAAATAACAGGCACAAAATATGGACTTTGATAAAGAAGTAGACGCGAAAAACTTAAATTGCCCGCTCCCTATTTTGCGATGTAAAAAAGGGCTCAACGAGCTGCAGGCGAATCAAGTGCTCAAAATCATGGCGACTGACCCAGGCTCAGTCAAAGACTTCGAAGCCTTCTGTAAGCAAACCGGTCACACACTATTGCAGCTGGACCAAACCGACAAAGTGTTTACTTTTTATATTAAAAAGCGCAACGACGCGCTTTAAATCATGGCAAAGAAACTTGCCCTCATCGCCTCCAAAGGTACGCTCGACTGGGCTTACCCACCTTTTATTTTAGCCTCTACCGCAGCAGCCCTTGATTATGAAGTCTGTATTTTCTTCACTTTTTATGGGCTTACCCTACTTAAAAAAGACATTTCAGATTTAAAAGTCTCGCCCCTTGGTAACCCAGCTATGCCTATGCCTGTACCCATGCCCAATTTTGTGCAAATGCTACCGGGGATGGAGAGCATGGCCACCAAGATGATGAAGCAACAGATTGCAGACAAAGGCGTGGCATCGATCGAAGACTTACGCCGCGCTTGTTTAGAAAGTGGTGTCAAGCTGATTGCCTGTCAAATGACAGTCGATTTATTTGATTTTAAACGCAGTGACTTTATTGAAGGCATTGAAATCGGAGGCGCCGCAACGTTCTTTGAGTTTGCCGGCAATTCGGATGTCAGTTTGTTTATATAGGAGTAATCCATGGGCAAAGGTGCAAGACTTTCAGAAAAATGGTTTAACCGTGCATTATGGCTAGTCGCGTTCGTATTTGCTTGGTTTTTGCTGGGTTTAGGCTCAGCCGTCATCCACGATTTACCACATGTAGAGCACACATATTCAATAGAGGATTTTGTCGACCACGCGACAATTGATCCACTGCGCGCGCAGTTAGATGCGCTCCAACCACAACATAGAGAAACCAGCGACAAATTAGACCAAGCGCAGCTCACGCTGAATACGCGTCGCAATGATTACCAATCGACCAGACGTACCTTTGAAAACTGGCTAGCCACGCGTGATGTCACCCAGCAAAACCAGCAAGATGACGAGTTAGTCAAACGCACTGCAGCACTCGACCAACTCAAAGCACTGGAACGTGATGCTGAAAAAGCCGTAGAAGCACTCTCCAAAACACAGCTAGACCAGAACCAATCCGAATCAAAAGTGCGCGATCAAGTAAAAGCACTTGAAGACACCGCCTATCAACAACTGTATGACGCCAACCAAAAACAAGCGACGCGCGTATTTCTCTATCGCTTATTGCTTGCTTTACCGCTGCTTGCGCTTGCCGCATGGCTCTTTGCCAAAAAACGTAAAACGCCTTACTGGCCATTTGTATGGGGCTTTATTATTTTTGCGCTGATTACTTTTTTTGTTGAGCTTGTGCCCTATTTGCCCGATTACGGTGGTTATGTCCGCTATTTAGTCGGCATTATCATGACGGTGCTGGGAGGCAAGTACGCGATTTCCGCCCTACAGAAATATTTGGAAAAACAACGGTTGGCAGAAGCGCAACCACAATTAGTGCGCCGTGAAGAGTTGAATTACGATACCGCGCTGACTTTGCTTAATAAAGGTGTATGCCCGGGGTGCGAACGCAGCATTGATTTAAAAGATGCTAGAAATGACTTCTGCCAGCACTGCGGCATTGGCCTGCACAATAAATGCAGCAGCTGCGGCACACGCAAAAGTGCATTTAGCAAGTTTTGCCAAGGCTGTGGTGCAAGCGCTAATCTTTCACAGGCAAATAATTAGATAGCGCATTTTCAAGCGATTCGCTTCACTTGAAAGTGATGAAAGTGATTTCATGAAGTCACTGATTATGTTTTTTGTTGCTCGGCAAGGGCTTTCAAAAACTGTGCGACATCCCACTCACATCCGGCACATCCAGAAAGTGCGCCTGTCCGCCTTGAGATAGCCTCTTGATCGAGGCCTTGCATAAACAAGTCATAGATTTGACCACGGGTGGTGCCACTACAGGCGCACATCACCTCATTCGTGATATCGTCGTCTGTACTCATACGCTAGTCAGCACGGGCTGGTGCTGCACCAGGAAACCATTCGGTATGCTGCTCGCCATCACGCCCCCAATAGGTGACGCGCTGACCACGTAAGAAAGCCATATAACCTTGTACGCCAGCTTCCATGGCACGTCGGGTAAAGTCGCGATAATGCTGATGATTGTGCTGACTATCAAAAATGGCTGCTTTTAGCCCTGCCAAATCAAAATTGGCGGCAACAGCCGGTAGATGCTCATAACTAATCGGTGTGGTGACTACATCTCCACTAGCGCTGTAAAAAGACTTGCTCCGGCTAACGTAGTCCACGTGATAATACTCAACGCCTGTTTCCATCAACTGGCGCACCACCTCAGGGAAAGCAATTTCACCAGCTAGCGTTGCACGCGCTACATCAGCTACGATTTCTGTGTTCATGCAACCCTCCTTTTGCTTACGCCTGCGTTGCGCTGCCAGCTACTTCAGTTTAACCAGCTGTGTCTCAAGCTTTTGCAAACTTGCACTGAACTCAGCCACACGTGCTTTTTCTTGCTCCACCACTGCGGCAGGCGCCCTTGCCACAAAGCTTTCGTTATTCAACTTACCGTTGGCTTTGGCGATTTCGCTTTGCAAACGCGCAATCTCTTTACCTAAACGCTCTTTTTCAGCAGCGACATCAATTTCTACTTTCAGCATCAACCTAAAATCACCCGCCAACATCACTGGCGCATCCGCCTCTGGTAAGTCTGCCACTACATCTACGCTCTCTAACTTAGCAAGCGATTTGAGATACGGGGCATAAGCAATTAATTGCTTAGCATCACCCGCCGCAATCAACGGTACTTTAGATGCTGGAGAAATTCCCATTTCACCACGCAGACTTCTACAAGCTTCCACCGCTATTTTAAGTGTTGCTACCCACGCTTCCGCTTGCTCATCCACTTTTTCCAAATCCGCTTTTGGATAAGCCTGCAACATAATACTTTCAGTTCCGCGCGACTTGTTTTTAAGCTCAGTCATCGGGGCAATCGTTTGCCAAATCTCTTCGGTAATAAACGGAATAATCGGGTGTGCCAAACGCAAGATAGTTTCTAACACACGTAACAAGGTGCGACGCGTAGCACGCTGTTCAGCTTCATCGCCTGTTTGAATTTGCACTTTGGCAATTTCCAAATACCAATCGCAATATTGATCCCACACAAACTCGTAAATAGCTTTCGCGGCTAAATCAAAACGGTAGTCGGTAAAGGCACGTTCCACCTCTGCCTCTGTGCGTTGCAGTGCGCTCACAATCCAGCGATCTGCCTGACTAAACTTACGCCCACCCGCCTCACAACTTTCTGGCCCAAAACCGTTGTCTTGGCCTTCTGTATTCATCAACACAAAACGTGTGGCGTTCCACAATTTATTGCAGAAATTACGATAACCATCACAGCGCTGCAAATCAAACTTAATATCACGGCCAGGGCTGGCCAAAGCTGCAAAGGTAAAGCGCAACGCATCCGTACCATACGCAGAAATGCCTTCCGGAAACTCTTTACGCGTGCGTTTCTCAATCTTTTCCGCATCTTTCGGGTTCATCAACCCCGTCGTGCGTTTTTTGATTAAATCGTCCAAGCCAATACCATCAATCAAATCAATGGGATCCAGCACATTGCCCTTGGATTTAGACATTTTTTGGCCTTCGGCATCACGAATCAAGCCATGCACATAGACATGCTTAAACGGAATCTGACCAGTGATGTGCTTGGTCATCATCACCATACGCGCCACCCAAAAGAAGATGATGTCAAAGCCCGTGACTAATACGCTAGATGGCAAAAATTGTTTCAATGCTTGGTTTTGTGCATCAACCGCTTCATCACCCGTCCAATCTAACGTGGAGAATGGCCATAAAGCAGAGGAGTACCAAGTGTCTAATACATCAGGATCACGAGTTAATCCTCTTTCACGCAATAGTTTTACTGCTTCAGCATCTCCCTTTAACTCCAAACTCTTTAGCATTTGCTCGAACTGCACATATGCCTCTGCTTCAGAGTGTGCCACATACTCTTGCTTCCATTCATCGTACCAAGCTGGGATTTGATGTCCCCACCATAGTTGGCGTGAAATACACCAATCTTGAATATTGTTTAGCCATTGGTTGTAAGTGTTCACCCAGTTCTCTGGGTAAAACTTAATCTCACCACTCGCCACCACATCTAAGGCTTTTTGCGTGATGGATTTTCCATCGGCAGCAGGCTTACTCATGGCTACAAACCATTGATCCGTGAGCATAGGCTCAATCACCACATTGGTACGGTCACCACGGGGTACTTTGAGCTTATGTTTCTCGGCTTTGACTAAGTAGCCTTGAGCTTCCAAGTCAGCCACCACTTGTTTACGCGCAGCAAAACGCTCTAAGCCAATTACATTTTGTGGCAAGCCGATAGACTGCTTGCCTGCACCATCTGCGCCCCAAACTTCTGCTGCTGCTGGCACAAACCCTTGCAGATTGAGGATCACAATCTTATCCAAGCCTTGACGCTGACCGACCATATTGTCGTTAAAATCATGTGCAGGCGTCACTTTCACTACACCCGTACCAAATTCTTTATCCACATAGTCATCAGCAATAATCGGGATTTCACGGTTGCATAATGGCAAACTGACCTGTTGACCGATTAAGTGTGCATAGCGCTCATCTTCAGGATGTACCATCACGGCCACGTCACCCAGCATGGTTTCCGGGCGCGTTGTCGCAACGGTTAAGCTAGCAGAACCATCCGCAAGTGGATAGTTGATATGCCACATAAAGCCGTCTTCTTCTTCCTGCACTACTTCCAAATCAGAGACCGCCGTACCCAGTTTCACATCCCAATTCACCAAGCGTTTTCCACGGTAAATCAAGCCTTCGTTATACAAACGCACAAAGGTTTCTGTCACCACTTTGTTCAACCCTGCATCCATGGTGAAACGCTCGCGTGACCAATCTGGCGAGGTGCCTAAACGGCGCATTTGTTTGGTAATGGTGCCGCCGGAGTATTCTTTCCATTCCCACACTTTTTCTAGGAATTTTTCACGACCCAAATCATGACGCGACACACCTTGTGCATCTAACTGACGCTCTACCACAATCTGCGTGGCAATACCGGCATGGTCTGTGCCTGGCTGCCATAACGTATTGTCACCACGCATGCGGTGGTAACGCGTGAGCGCATCCATCAATGTTTGGTTAAAGCCATGCCCCATGTGCAGCGTGCCTGTGACATTGGGGGGTGGCAGCAAAATACAGAAATTATCGTTCACTTCTGGGTTTAAACCAGCAGCGTAGTAGCCTTTGCCCTCCCAAAATGCATACCATTTACTTTCAATGGTTTTGGGATCAAATGACTTAGCGAGTTCGGGGGTTGGTGTGGTTGTATTCATAGCCGCCATTTTAACATAGGCGCGCTAAAGTCTTTTATGCAAGCTTCATGTAGGCCGCAACAAAAAATGTAAGCAGCGAGATAAACACGCCCAACCATTGCAGATGGTTTTTACGTAGCTGTAATGGAGATTTTGCAGAAATTAAAAACAATTGCTGGCCTGCTGGCTTGGCCAATTCAAAACCAGCGGTATGCGCTTGCATGGCATGCGTTGACTGCACTTGCCGGATCGCATCTTGCCGCGCCAGCTCCCACTCGTGCAGATCGATCTCACCATTTAAATCATGGTCGTATAGGTTCAACAGGCGTGATGGCTGCTGTTTTAGCGCCTTTAAGTGTGCGCTTACTTCCTTATTTAGCTTGGCTGAATCTAGCATGTCTTTTCGTGTGTCTAGCACAGCGATCACATAAATAGACTGGTGGGCGGGCAAGTACTCTTCCACATAGCGGTGATTATTTTTACGCCACGTGCGCGCCTCGTAATAAATGACCTCAGCACCATCAGGGTTTACTACACATTGACCACTCTCATCCTCTAATACAAAAGGAGAGCGGCTTTCTTGATAATCAAGCAGGCGATTATCCAGCAGTTGATGGGGTTGATGGTTGCCCTGCTGATTTGAAAATACCCAAGCACGAAACCAGACACAGGGAATGCCATGATAAGGCGTCTTCAATGGTTTTTCTGTACGGGCTTGACCGTATAGCTCAACATAGCCTTGTGCGGCACTGGCGATACTTGAAATTGGCGCTTCGCTCATCTTAAGAAAGCGCCAATAATGAAATACACTGGCCAACATACAAACCAATATGCCAAAGAGCGCGATGTACAGCCAATAGATACGCGGCACATGGTTGACATAGCCTAGCATTGCCACGGCGATCATCAACCCTAGGCAAATCAAATTGAAACGCTGCGTTTTAAGGCGCTGAAACACTACCAGTTAACGCCTGATGCTAGGCGTTAAAACGTGCACTGACATCGACATCTTTCAGCTCATCTGCCGCAAACTGCAATAAATCAGCACGCTGGAAGTTGAACAATCTTGCCACGATTAAATCTGGAAACTGTGCGATACGCACGTTATTGACATTCACAGAGTCATTGTAAAACTCGCGTCTGTCTGCAATTTGATTTTCTAGACCTGTAATGCGCTGTTGTAGATTGAGAAATGTTTGATTGGATTTTAAATCTGGATAGTTTTCGGCCACTGCATAAAGCCCACCAATGCTAGAAAGTAAAGACGATTCTGCCTGACTTAACTCCGCTGCCGAGTGTGATTTGAGCGCTTGAGTCACACCCATACGCGCTTGCACCACTTTTTCTAGCGTTTGAGATTCATGCGCCATATAGGCTTTACAGGTATCAATCAACTTAGGCAGCTCTTCGTTACGCTGCTTTAATAGGACATCAATATTCGACCATGCTTTTTCCACATTGTGGCGAATGGTAATCAAACTGTTGTACACCGTAATAATATACAACAGCACCATCACACCAATGACCAGCAATACAATCGGCATCCCGAATCCCCTTTATGTTAACGATTAAGCAGTTTGCTCGCCCAAGATATCCGGCTGCACTTTTTCCCAATAGCGGGTAAATCTGGCTAGGCGTTTTAAACTGAGCTCTACATGCGTGAGCTTTTCCTCTTCTTGCCAGATAGGATTAAACGGCGCCAATAACGCTTTGACCTGCAAGTTGGGCGTATTTTGTGAAATCACCTGCCCTACGCCCAACTCTTGCAGCACAGTGCGCGTATCGCCCAGCCAAACATCCACATTGGGCATTTCACTCAGGCAATCTGCCATAAATTGAATGCGCTTGAGGGGCCAATGGTCATACAGCGCCTCATCAAAAACAAAGACTTTAGGCATGGCTAATTTGGTCAGCGGATTAGTGGACGAAAGCATTTCATCGTGCACATACACACTCACCGAGGAGTGTTTAGAAATAGGCGCCTTCTCTGGCATGTTGACCGGATAAGTTTTGGTGACGATAGGCCCATCATCGTTAAAAATCCTTTGATGAAGATTTTCGTAACTATCATCAAATGGGCACTCTATTTTGCAGGTGGCACAGTATTTTTCACCAGTAAATCGCGCTAGGTTTTCTTTATTAAAATAATAAGGTTTTGAGCTAAACGTGCTGGCTACCCATTGCCAAGACAAGTGATTCGAAGCCTTATCACCATCCAGTAATTGTGCTTCAAACCAATCGGCAGCTCTACGCCAATCTACCTTTAACCAGTGAATAATATATGCGGCAAACCACATACGCCCGTGGTTATGCACATAGCCTTCGTTGAGCAGTTCACGCACCACTTCATCCATACAGGGCAAGCCGGTGATCCCCTGTGGAATAAACGCGGGCAGCATATTATTTCCAAGCGCAACTTTCGGCTCTTCCATATCGCTCATGATGGCATTGCCATGTCGGTACCAGTTTTGACGCCAGAAATCCCGGTAGGCCAACTCCTCCACCAGCTTGGCACCCTGCTTACCAAAATGTTGTTGAATGTGATCCACGGTTTCTTTTACCGTCAAACAGCCATGGCGTAAATAAGGGGATAAACGGGTGACGGCACCATTGATAAAATTGCGGTTACGCCCGTAAGCACTGGCATTTACTGCTTGCAGGCGCGCGAAAGCTTGCTTTCTACCGCCTTGCCATGCATCAATCAGGTTCCTACCTTTGGCTTGTGGAAACATGCGTCGAATGTACTGTAGACGCTCAATTCTATCGTCGGGCAATATAAGCTTGAAAGAAGTCGCCATTAATTTTTTATTCGTTATAAATGAGTGAGTTATATCGAGAATCTTATCCATTGTCCACATATCGTTCGTAATTTGCAACCATTTCAAATTAATTCATTAAATAAACCTGCATCTCGGCAAGCCTATTTAAAATAATGCTAAGATTCATGTGCTTTTACTGCTGAAAAGGAATGTAGCAATGGAAACAATGTGGATATGGGGAGCACTGGGCCTTGCACTACTTGCCGCAGAAATGGCTACAGGCACTATCTATTTATTATGGTTTGGCATTTCCGCCTTATGTATGGCCGTTGCAGTTTGGGCATACCCTAACTTGCATTATGGTATTCAATTTGCCATGTACGCACTGCTTTCCGTCACCGCGCTGGTCATTTGGAAGCGCTATTATAAAAAAACCGAAACACACTCACGTGTGGGACAATCTCAGGGCGAAGAAATCGGACGGATTGGTACGATTACACAAGCATGTGGCCCAACCCAAAATGGGGTGATTCAGTTTACACAAGGTGTGATGGGCAGCCGTGAATGGACTGCCATTAGCACTGTGTCATTAGAAGTCGGCCAGCAAGCGCAAGTCACTGCGGTTGAAGGCAATATGCTCAGAGTCATCGCACATTCGTAACCCATTACTGCATCTCTTATAAGGAATCTCGTCATGCCAGAATTTAGTATTATTCTTATACTTCTAGTGATTGTTGCCATCATCAAAGGCGTACGCATTGTGCCCCAAGGTGAAGAGTGGGTGGTAGAGCGCTTAGGTAAATTTGCCGGGGTACTCAGCCCAGGCTTACACGTGATTAATCCGTTATTCAGCAAGGTAAGCTACAAAGTCACCACCAAAGACATCATTTTAGACGTGCCACAGCAGGAAGTGATTACGCGCGACAACGCTGTGATTTTGGCCAATGCCGTGGCGTTTATTAAAGTATCGAGCATAGAACGCGCAGTCTATGGCATTGAGAACTTTCGCGAAGCCATGCGCAATATGGTGCAAACCTCCTTACGCTCTATTATTGGTGGCATGGATTTAAACCAAGCCCTCACCTCGCGTGATCGCATTAAAGCTGAATTAAAAACGGCGATTGCAGATGAAGCATTGGACTGGGGACTCACAGTAAAATCTGTCGAGATTCAAGACATTAAACCCTCCCCCAACATGCAAGAAGCCATGGAAAGACAAGCAGCGGCAGAGCGTGAGCGTGTGGCAGTCGTGACAGAAGCCGAAGGCGCAAAACAATCGCTGATTTTAAATGCAGAAGCGCGCTTAGAAGCAGCGCGTAAAGATGCGGAAGCACAACTAGTGGCAGCTAAAGCGTCCTCTGAAGCAATCCGACTGATTACTGACGCTGTCAAAGAAAACAATACTTCGGCGACTTTTCTATTGGGCGACCGCTATATTCAGACCATGCAGAAAATGGCGGAATCCAACAATAGCAAACTGGTTGTTGTCCCCGGAGATATTATCAGTGCAGTGAAAAATCTAGTGGGTGGCGGTAAGTAGTAGCGCTATAAGGTGTGGCTAAGCATCTAGATTTAGCCACACACTGTACAAGCAGCATCGCGTGCTAGTTTAATCGTACGCCATTCCGCCGTCAGCGCATCCAATAGCAACAAACGTCCTTGCAGCGATTCACCAATATTCAGCAACAACTTTAATGCTTCTGCCGCTTGCGCGGTACCTATCATACCCACCAGCGGCGCAAATACACCGTTATCGGCACAACGCATTTCCTGATCGCTGCCTGTATCCGGATACAAACAGTGATAACACGGGCTTGCAGCATGACGGAAATCAAACACAGTAATCTGCCCTTCAAACCGAATGGCTGCACCAGATACCAAAGGTGTTTTGTGCTGAAAACATAGACGATTGAGTGCGTAACGCGTAGCAAAATTGTCTGAACAATCAACAACAACATCGGCTTGTGCAACTAGTGCCGCCATTTCAGATTCCGTGGATTTTTGCTGGACAGTGTGCACCAGCACATCCGGATTTATTTCAAATATCGCTTGTTGCGCAGACACTGCCTTATTGGTACCCACAGACTGCGTGGTGTGAATAATCTGCCGCTGCAGATTGGTTAAATCCACCGCATCGAAATCACAAATGGTGAGTGTACCCACCCCACTGGCTGCCAAATACATGGCCACTGGCGAGCCCAACCCGCCGGCTCCCACAATCAACACATGACTTTGCGCGAGCTTTTCCTGACCATCATATTCGATTTGCGGCAATAGAATGTGACGGCTGTAACGTAGTAGTTGAAGATCATTCATAGGAGTTAGTGCAATTGACCTGCCTGAATCATAGCGTTATAGAGCATATAAGGCGATATCCAAGTGACAATATGATCAAACTCGTTGGGAGTATCGCCTTGATAAATATCGTGACTCACAAAAATAGTATCGATATTTAAATTTTCTGATTCATCTGCTTTTCCTGCGCTACCTAATACCGCCGTTGCTCCTGTTGAGTAAACTACAGCCACAGCATTATTAATTAAATTCACAGCAACTGAGCAATTAGCCACAACTGACGTGCTACAGACTCTTAAATTTGGAGCTAAACAACTCAAGCCAACTACACTCATATTACCAGCAGTAGTAAAATCAGGTGCGGTGTCGCCTCCACAAGTAGCACTGCTGTCAACAGACGTAACTGCATACCTAATTCTGTTGCCCCAAGCATCTAGCGCGAAACCACTACCATCCACAGGTTGCAAACCTAGTGTAGCTGCAGGCAAAAACCCAACATACGCAGCACAATTTGGCACTGCTGGCAATGGCGGTGTGATGTTCCTTGTACCACCTAATGGGTTTTCCATTCCAAAGCTACCAGCATCTGTATCTTTTATGAAATTGGTAGCAGTAGCTGGACATGGCAGCCTGCCGTTAACTTGTGCAAATGCTAGCAATGCCTGTTTGGCATTATCCATAGTATTAATAGTTTGCGTTAATGCAGCTTGCTCACGTTGGGCGCGTAGTGGCACAAATAGCGCAGACATAATCAGTCCAAAGATAACCAATACGATAGCAATCTCTACAAGCGTAAAACCACTACTTCTGTAACGTAAAGATGTCATGGGATCACCACTATCTGATCACCGTTGGTCAAGGTTCTAGGCTGCGTCATTTGATATAGAGAATCTTGTATTCCATTACTTACGTTTATATTGCTACTTTCGCCACTATTAAGATAACTCGCTATACTGCAACTAGCATTAGGATTGGCCAAGGATCCTGCAACTAGTGCATTTATCTTAGGATTTATCCCAACTGTTATTTTAGGAGGTGAGGTATTTGAAAGGCAAGTGGAGGATGAAACGCAATCACCTGATACTGCGTAAACAATATATTTTTCCCATTGATTTGATGTAAACCATGCAGGCAACAACCCACCCATCAGTTGACTACCATTGCATGCTATAAGGGCAAAACTACCATCTGAGCCACTCACACAACTCGCCTGATTAGCACTGCTAATGCAAGCGCCGGCATCACCCGCAAATGCGCCTGTGGTAGTAAATTTATTTATACCGTCCACAGTAGCAACACAAGCCCCACAAGCATCACACTGGTAATCGGTTGTGCCAGTTAAGCTCTTGCAACCGCCTGCACCTTTACAACTACAAGTCTTAGTATCAGCAAGGCTCACAGAGCAAGCGCCTGTCGGACTATTTACTCCCGCACCATCTGGAACAAAACTATCATCATTTCTAGTAAACGAGGCCGAACTTACTATGCTAAAGCTGCAATGACAGGTTTTATCTGCAGCTGCACAAGTACATACATGATTATTCGGTGCATTTACCGGGAGTAATCCTCGAAGATTGCCTTGGATGCACTGATTTTGATTAGCTACTGAGCCAAAGCCTGCTGCAAAGGGATAATAACTGTTAGCTGCGTAAAATGCTGTCAGCTTATTCTTCGCCTCTTGCAGCACCCTTTTTTCTAAAGCATAGATCAACTCGTCAGCAGTGATATATGTAAGCCGATCATTCACATCTGCATTACTTTGGATCACCACAAAATCCTCATCCGCACTATTGTAATCACTATTACTAAAAACCGTAGCGCCTATTAAAAATGTATCTAAGTAGTGATTAGCGTCCGCCACGCCTGCTGCTCTATCTTGGGCGCCAATTGAATTTCCTGGCGAAATAATAACTGCAGCTACGCGGTCAGAGATTAGCACCCCACTCCCATCAAACACTTTAAGCCAAGGGTAGGTAGGGGTTAAAATAATAGATGGGTTGATAGCGGGATTAGAGGTTGGAGCATCGTATTTATGTACCAAATTACGCGAAACCGCATACCATAGCTGATTACCTTGCCCATCTTGTACATTAACCCCTAAACCAGTTTGAGGACTAACACACGGATTGGTTTGGCCATAGATTGGCAAACGCCCAATTAAGAATGCGTAAGAAAATGCAGAAACTGGAGAAGGACAGTCGCTTCTTCCATCATAATTGCCATCATTGTTTCTATCAGGAAATGGAAACTGCCCCGGATTTATTGTATTACTAACAGCCAACGCAATTAAAGCCTGCTTCGCTTCGTTCAATGCCAAACTAGTTTTCCTGTTTTGCTCTACTCTAAGACTTTCTGGGTTAAATACTTTTAACAAATACGCGGTTGCAGCTAATCCAAGAATAAAAGCAGCTAAGATGACTATCGCGCCTTTTTGTTTTGTATAAGATTTAGATACACTCATACTTAATCAGCATTGCCGATTGTGCCAGAGTCACCTTGCACTGAGTATCGTATTTCTCTCACGCGATTAGATTCAGGATCATAAGTTTGCCCGGCCTTTAACGACAGCACTTTGCCAGTGGCATTGATTTGGATAGGAATGCGATTCTGCTGCGTTGGTAAATGCCCAACCGTCACCTCATCATTTTTCGTGCCTTCTTGCACTGCCTGACGGTTTACCCATACCGTGCCTTTTTTTCCATCGCTACGTTTGACATACCCTTGCACCTCTACCGCGTTTGGCGCAACCGCAGGCAGCATTGTATGCGTGGTCGGTGTTTCCACTTTTTGCGGCACAATTTCTTTTTTGGTTTGACGTAAACGATCTAAATTTATACGATCACTTGGTGTGCTGAATAAACGCCCTAGCCCAGCATCTGCGGCCTGTACATGCCAGCTAAACAGCAACATTAAGAGAATAAGTAGCCTCATAGCGGCGTCCTTAGCTGTGGGTCTCGCAACGTAATCCAATCAATATCACAACTTGCATCCAAGTAATCGGTGAGCATGGTGGGATTGATTTTTGCCCTAGAGAGTTTCGTCACGGTACATTCGCGTACGATAAAGCCAGTGGATTGCGCGCGTAAGTTGTCCAGCAACGTCAGTAAATCGCCTTCGTGCAGCAAGCCGAAATTTAAACGCATGGTGGAACTATGCAAGATAAAACTACCCAGGTTAGACAAATAGCTAGGGTGCGTTGTTGCTTGCTGGCTGATGTTGTAATCAATGCTAAACAGTTTGTGTTGCAGATGAATCTGCCTTAACGCTTCTATCCATTCAATTCGTCGCTCTTCTCCAATAAATCCTGTAGCGATCAACTGCTGATACAGCGGAAGATACTGCACAATCATTTCCCGCTCTTGCCCAGATGATAAGTATTTTTGGCGTGCTTGATTTAGTTGAGTGCGTTGCTGCTCAAGTGCAACTCTTTTTTCATCATGATAATTCTTGGCATAAAACGCCAGTAAGCCTACAACGACTAACGCAACCCCTAGCCATAATATTGGAGCTTGTAAGCGTTTCCAATCTTGTTGATTGAGCATCATCTGGCCACCCCTGTTTCCACCATTGGCTTTAATACCACTTTCAACTTAAACATGGCGGGCACTTGTTCGGATGTATTTTCATCCAGCGTGCTCCCTTGCAAACTGGCAAATGAACTGGCATTGACTGGTTCTTGCAACACCATTACCTGCTCTACTTTGGGGTTATTTTTAATCTGCGCAACAAATTGATTCACACTGTTGAGCGCACCACGGTAGTCCCCGTTAAAGTTACTGAGCGATGCACTGACAAATGCAATTTGACGTAACGTTGCGGCCTGAGAAGTCGCATTGTTGGCGTTAGGCTCACGCGCTTTCTCTGCATCCTGCACCTCCACGTTGTCGGTTTGCATCCAACGCAGACGTTCGATGGCAATTTCTGGCGACGTTTCTAGCGCCCCACTCAACACACGCATCATTTCTTCCGGCGTAATGTTGTATTGCTTCACGCTTGCAGCCAAATCCACCGCCGTTTTTAGCTCGGCACTAGGGATAGGCGTGGTGGGGAAATTACTCGCCACTTCCTCGTAGCGCTGCTGTTGCGCATGTGTCTGTAGTGCAAGCTGTTCAGTTTCACGCGCATCCCAATTGGCTTGCAGAAAACTATAGCTGGCAATGCCTATGCCAATCAGCGCCACTGCAGCGGCAGCAATATAAATCGCCTGCCGTAACTTGTTAAGATGATAGGCCTTGGTTAATTGATCTGGTGCTAAATTGGCGGGAATGTTGCCATTGGCCAACAGCTGCATGTGCAGCAGCTCTGGGTGTTTAAGTACGAGATCTGGCGCAATATTGATATGTTTGGCATAAGCCAAAGAATCCACAATTTTGCATTCCATGCCCTGCTCTTGGCTAATGCTTCTACCGATTACCTCACTCTGATTATCCGAAGAAGGCATGACCAACTGTAGCTCGGTGTGATCGGTGATAAAACGCTGGCTAAGCAAATACAAACGTGTTTTTTCTATCTCCACCAAGTAGAAATAAGCCATTTGATTAGGCTTCACATCCACAATGGGCGCCAAACGGCTCATGCGCAAATGCCCATTGTGTAAATAGGTTTGGCGCAGGCCAGAAGACAATCGCTCGCATAGCAAAATATTGGGCGCCATTAACTTCATTTGCTGCACGGTGTATTGGCTAATCATCGGTAGCAAATACAGGCCCACCAGCGGCACTTGATTCCCTTGAATGACACCCATCCAACCTTGTAAAAAGTCGGCGTTATTCAGTGCAACAAATAGGAAGTTATCATCGCGTCGCTTGTCTTTATCTTGGCTGATAAAGTGGGCAGTTCTAAACAGGTTATTACGATTAAACTGATTCAGCTTGCGCTCAAGTAGCTCGGCTCTAGCGCCACCAGTGGTATGCGGCAGACTCTCTAGGCGATACTCCTCTTCAATGGCATCCGCGATCAAATACACATTCATTTTTGCATTTTTTTTGATAAACGCATCAAATGCTTGATAGCCATCTTCGGTGTTGGCAAAGGTCTCGTAGTAGTGCAGGCGCGTGCCAAACCATACCCCTGCTGTCAGGTGGTGGTTAGATGCGCATAAAATCAATTTAGAAATAGCCATTTATATCTTCATCGCACTAAATGAGTCATACACCGGCAACAATACGGATGCCATGATGAATAATAATACTAAGCCCAGAATAATGGTCAATGCAGGCTCTAGCAATTTGAGCATTTTTTGCATCATGTCATTGACGTCACGGTCATAAAAATAGCTCACGTTCATGAGCGATTTATCTAGAGCGCCCGTGTTCTCGCCAATTTTAATCATACGCACCACCAGCGGTGAGAATAAGCCTGCATTCTGAAAGCTTTCACTCATGCTATCGCCCGCATTGATTTGCCCATGCACCCGGTTTAACGAATCGGCAATGACACGATTGCCTACAATTTTTTCGCAGGTTTTAATGGCATCCAATACTGGAATGCCGGTTTGATACATCAATGCAAAATAACGCGAGAATCTGGCCATTACAATCTTATGCAAAATCTCACCCGTTAACGGCAATTTCAATTTCAGGTAATCAAATTGATAGCGCGCACTCTCACTAGACTTCAATAAAGAGAACACACCAATGACTGCGGCCGCTATGAGCAGCAATATCAGCCACCAATAATGCACAAATGCGTCGGAGATGGCGATTAATAATTTGGTATTCCAGGGCAGCTCTTGCCCCAAGCTATTGAGAAACTTCACCATTTCCGGCACCAAATACACCATCAGTATAATCACCGCTGCCGATACTACCACCAGCAAAATCAATGGGTACATCAATAAACGCTTGGTTTGCGCAAACAGCTCATCCTGCCACTTTAAGGTATCGCTTAAGTTATTGAATACCAAAGGCAACTGCCCAGTTTGCTCACCCGCCGCCACTAAGTTAACAAACACCTCGCTAAACACATTGGGGTAGTCTGCCAGCGCTTGCGATAGCACTTTACCGCCTTCTACATCTGCAACTAAACCGCCGATGACTTTTTGAAAATAAGGGTTAGTGGTACTTTCACGCAGGTCATTCAAACCTTCTAACAGTGGCACGCCGGAACTGGTGAGTTGTTCTAGCTGAAAACAAAACATCACCAAATCGCGATTACTGACACGATTGCCAGACAACACTTGGCTTGATTTACCGGAAGACTTAAACGTGATGAGATCCAAACCCATCCGTTCAAGGCGGATTTCCAAATCCACCTCATTGACCGCATCCATTTGACCACGTGCGTAGCGACCAGACTTATCAATTGCTTTGTAATTGTAGGTAGCCACAGTGCGTTAGCAGTTAATGCTTAATTCTTGAAGTTAAGTCAATCACACGCATCACTTCGTCGATGCTGGTGTAGCCCTCTAAAATACGACGCACGCCATCATCCGCTAATGTGACAAACCCTTTTTGCAGCGCAAGTTTACGCAACTCATCCAAATGTGCGCGTCGCGCGATCAGCGCATCCATATCGCTGTCTACACGCAATAACTCAATAATGGCCATGCGGCCTCTAAAGCCAGTAAACCCACAGCGTTTACAGCCTTTGTGCCTAAAAATCTGTACTGCCTCAGACTGGCTTACGCCCAAAATTTTGCGCTCATCATCACTGGGCTTTACTGCCTCTTTACAATGCGGACAGAGCACACGTACCAAACGTTGCGCCACTACACCAATGATATTGCCTGCCATGATTTCCGGCGAAATACCAATATCCAGCAAGCGCGGGAAGGTGCCTAAGGCAGAGTTAGTGTGCAAGGTACTGAACACTTGGTGACCAGTCATGGCGGCACGAAACGCCATGGTGGCCGTATCCTCGTCACGAATCTCACCCACCAAAATAATATCCGGGTCTTGCCGCATAATAGAGCGAATACCGTTGGCAAAATCTACTTTATTCACTTCCGCCACCGAGGTTTGACGCATCATGGTGACCGGATACTCCACCGGGTCTTCCAGGGTCATGATATTCACGGCTTCGGTATTCAAATGTGAAAGCAATGAATATAGCGTAGTGGTCTTACCACTACCGGTCGGCCCTGTGACAATGACGATGCCTTCCGGGCGCGTCATCATGAATTTGAGCTCATCCAGCGTATTGGTTCTCAGCCCCATGCGTTCTAGCGGAATGATGGATTTTTCGCGGTCGAGCACCCTTAATACAATATTCTCGCCATTGATGGTGGGGTGTGTGGACACCCTGAAATCAATCGGACGGCCGCATAAATTCATATTTAATCGGCCATCTTGCGGTGAGCGCGTCTCAGCAATGTCCATACCGGACACCACTTTTAAGCGCACCGCTACCCCCGGCCAATAGGTTTTATGCAAACTACGGACTTGTTGCAGCACGCCATCCACGCGGTAGCGAATACGTAAAAACGCATACTCGGGCTCAAAGTGAATATCCGATGCGCCACGCTTCACGGCATCCATAAGCAAGGCGCCCACTAAACGCACCACTGGCTGTGTGTACTCGTTGCCATTTTCAGACAAGCTTTGATAGTCAATCTCGCCAGTTTCAATTTCCCGCAGAATGCCATCTACCGAAAGTTCGTAGCCATAGAACTGGTCTATAAACTCTTCCAGTTGCGCTTCTGCTGCCAATACCGGTTTGAGCTGAATTTGCCCACCAAGCATCGCTCTGAGCTGATCTAGCGCTACCACGTTAAACATGTCCGCCATGGCCACCACCATGATCTTGCTGGCGTCGTCATAAGAGACGGGCAATACGTGATAACGTCTGGAGAAGTCTTCCGGCACCATGCTAAGCGCATCGATATCGGCCACCACTGCACTCAGATCAATACTTTCTTGCCCAATGGTATGTGCCACCAAATCACGCACCATGGATTCAGACACAAAACCCAAGCGTACCAATTGCTTACCAAGCGGCAAATTGTTTTGGTCTTGCTCGATCAAGGCAATGCGCAACTGATCCTGAGTAATCAGGCCTTGCTGCACCATTAAATCACCTAGTCTTAATTTACGTCTTTGTTCTGCCATAGTTATTTATTGCGCTTGAATTGCAGCCATGCGTGCTTGTAATGCTGCAACATCAATCATACTTGACTGAGAGGAGGCCACTAACGCCAGTGCTTGTTGATAATAAGGAAGCGCAAGCATTGGCTTGCCCATTTGATCTAAACTCACCGCCAAATTCAATGCATTTTCTGCGCTGGCATTCAATCTAAATGCTTCAAAATATGCTTGTTGCGCCTCTGGCCATTGTGATTGTTCTGAAAAATAGGCACCTAAGTTAGCATAAGCATTCGCGTCGTTAGGGTGCTGTGCAATTAGGTTCTTGAGTTGTAATGCTTGCGTTTGACGATCCGCCGTATTGCCTGCGGTAGCCGTCAGCGCAATTGTATTTTTAGGGTCTGCCTCTAATACTTTTTGGTACCAGCCCAGCGCATCGTCCAAGCGATTTTGACGCTCTGCAATGGCCGCCATGCCAAGTAGCGCATCTACATTGTGGGTTTCACGTTGTAGTACACGTTTGTACAAAGCCTGCGCTTCACTATCATTGCCGGCAACATAAGCGTTATAAGCGCTCATCAGCACAGGGTTCACGGCGGGTGCAGAAGCACTCCGAGAGACTCTAATCGAAGCACTTTCTGAAGCGATTGTCGGCACCGACTGTGACACTGTAGAACGCCTAACCTTGATATCACCACTGCTCACTACATTGATTGCGCGCGGCTCTGCAGACTGTGCCTCCGGCTGCTGTGTAGCAGTTGCAACATGCGTCTTGCTTGCTACGGATTTTGCTGGTGACAGTTCCACCGTTTTTTCTTGTTCAGTTAAAGCTGGGGCATCCGCAGGAGGGTTTTCCGCAACAGGCGGCGCGTTTGCAGTCAGCGGTTGAGCAACCGCTGACTGTGTTGGATTGACCGTTGTATTTTGTTGACTCACCACAGGCGAAGCAATAGGGGCTTGCATTTGGTTGAGCTGGTAATAAAAATAACCAGCAATGGATAGCATTGCAAACAACCCAAATAACACAATCCAAACAATCGGCTTGATCTCTGTTGTGGGCGCAGCTTTAGATGCAAATACATTATTTGCACGTTCTGACGTGTGCTCTTCTGAGTAATTGGTACGTGCAAATGCTTGTGTTGCTTGAGCTTGTGCCTGCTCTGGCTCAGTCAGCTCCAGAATAAATGGCGCATCAATCGTGCTTTCCGTTTGCTCATTGGCAATATTACCTGCACTTCTTCTGCTTGTATTTTGCGGCGAAGTGGCAGCTTCTTGCGCAAGCTTCTGCTGCTCAACTTTTTGCTGTTCAGCCTGCGCTTTTTCAACTTGCGCTTTTTCGGCTTTATCCAATGCTTTAATTAATAAACTCATCGCAATAGTGGTAATGCATCAATTACTGATTCGCTTCTTCAAGCACTTTTTCTAATTGTTGGGCAGGTAAATACTGTTTAAATGTTTGCAATTCATCTGACTCTAGACTGGCAAATGGAATGACGGTTGGACGCAAAAAAATCACCAACTCGGTTTTGCGCGTGGCATCGTTTTTACCCTTAAATACAGCACCCACGCCAGGCACATCAGATAAACCGGGGACTTTATCGGTATTTCTGTAAATTTCATCTTGCATTAACCCACCTAGCACCGCTGTGTTACCACTGCCAATTTGCAATAATGACTCCATTTCCCGTACCTGAATCTGCGGGATTAAACTCTGTACCGTAAGTACAGGATTAGGGTCTTGCACAAAGCTCAATACTCTAGATATAGTGGGGCGCACATTGATATTCACATTGTCCGTATCATTAATTTGCGGAGTGACACTCATGACCACCCCCACAGGTACGGTGTTGGGTGTCGTGGTGATACTATTTAATGTACCACCAACACTACCGCCTACAGTAGACTGTTGCGCTTGCACCGTAAAGTACACCAAGTTATCTACCACCTTGAGTACAGCTGTCTGATTATTGAGCACCATGAGTTTTGGGCTAGACAGTACTTTAGTATCGCCAAACTGTTTAAGTAAGGTAATCGATGCCGCAATATTGCCGATTGCACTGGTCGGGTTTAGATACCCAGCGACAAACCCTGCCGTATTACGTACATTCAGTTGATTCGTACCTCCAGCTGAGAACTGTGCATTCACTCCTGTACCCGTATTCGGGTTAAAGTTGACGTTCGGGTTAAAGATCACACCTTTGGATCCTAGTGTTTGACCAAAGATAAACCCGCTATTATTTGCACCGTTATTCAGACGACTCCAATCTATGCCGGCCTGAAAGCTATCACTCAAGCGCACCTCCACAATCGTGGCCTCAATCAGCACTTGACGTCTTGCGCTACCCATTACCCTATCAATGAATTCCTGCACTTTTTCATGCTGCTTATTGGTGGCACGCACACTAATCACACCCGTTTCCGCATTGGCAATCACATTGGCGGCAAACAAGGTTTTATATTCAGAACGCTGTTCTTTGCGCTGATCGGATTCCGCTTTACTGCTATCTGTTTGTGATTTGATATCTTCTGTCTTCAATTTGGAAGTGTCTGTCTCTTTATCGCCAACGCTACCATAGCGCGTCACAATGACCTCTTTGTCTGTTTCTGCCAACAGCTCTTTCAGGTTTTGAATCAGCGACTCCCACAAATGATTTTTTGAAGTACTGTCTACTGCTGTACTTGAGCTGTTTTTGCTACCGTTACCGCTGGTATTGGTGGTGGTCGTGCTGCCATTTGCACCGGTGCTCGCACTTTGGCCCGTGCTAGAAATCTCTGCTGCCGCGCCAATAAATCCCTTGGTATCGCGGTTCATGTTCACGTAATCCACCTTGTAGGTTCTAAGCACTGGCTGATCCGGTGCAATGTAAAGCACATTGCCATCCATGCGATACGTCAAATCGACTTGCTTGGCTAAGCGCTCCAATATGGAAGGCAACGTTTGGTCGACCGCATTGAGTGTTGCGCGGCCTTGTATTGCAGGATGAATATCAATATTGATTTTGCTTTCGCGCGCCAGCGCAAACAAAATCTCTTTCACCGGCACCTCATTCACCACCACGCTGTAGGTTTGTGATTTGAGAATGGCTTTAGGCGGTGGCAACTGTGTTTGGCTTCTTACCGGCTTGGGAATAGGCGCCTGTGCAACTTCTGGCGTGGATTTTGGCGCGTTGGAAGATTCAATATGCCCGGTAGACGGCGTAACCTTGGTCTGATGCGCACATGCCGATAGCATGGTCACCAGCAAGCAAATAAAATATTTAAACGGGTGATTATTATTAAACACGTTTGACTAACCCCATCACTTAATTTAACTAATAATTTCTCTTGGAGTTTATCGCACAATGGGGGTTAAATTGCAATACTAACTTATTGAAAGTTCTGTTAATTTTCCTTATGCATCCCTTTTGCCAGCTACTTTGTTATCTTTACTAAATTGCTTTGCAATTAATTTACTAAGTACTTTTGTTGGTTTCTTCCAATATCCCACCAATCGTGCGTAACTGTGGCCGGTTTTTTTGCAAACTCATAGGCAATTGCTTCAGCGCCTCGTTCGCTGAAAACCTGTCCACAAAGCCACCATACAACACCGTATAAAACGTTTGCTGATTGACTTTGGTTTGGTACACATAAATCTTATCCCGCTCAATGGTTTGGGCCAATAGCGTCAATTGATTTTTTAATTGCGACTCATCTGATGCCCCCAGTATTTGAATGGTGACCGTATCTTTGGGCTGCATGCGCATCCACTGCTGCGTGGCTTGCAACCGTGCTTGTAAAAGATCAGTGGTGACATCAGATGCAGGCACAGCAGCCACTTCGGCCGTAATCGCCTGCGTATCTGTAGCGGCCTGTGTATTCACAGCTTGCGGTGCAGTTGCAATAATTGCAGCTGGCGGCACAGACTCAGCAGTTGGAGCGACTGGCACTTTCGGCTGTGCAACTGGCGGAGTAACCGCCAGTGCCGCGGCATGGCTGGATGACCGTGAAAATTGTGCCTGATACAGCCTGTGTGCTAAATAGCCCAACGCCAAGCCCAAGAACAACACACCCAGCAAGCCCAGCAGCAAAAATCTGCGGTTGGCTTTTTTGGCTTTTTCTGCACCAAATTCACTATCAGCAATGGCGGCTTTTACATGCTTAGGCGTCACCAGGTATACGTTATCGGCAAAAGCGGCCAATAACGCTTTATCCGCCAGAATATTCACGCGCCGAATCAAACCCTCTGCCGCAGCAGAGATTTTTGCAATGGATTTATCACTGAACAAATGCGGGCCAAAATAGCCCGCCGCGCGTAAGCGAAAAATCAGGTACTCACCTACTTCTTTTGGCCGTAACGGCGTGAGGTTAAAACTGTGGGTAATGCGCTCTCTAAGCTGGCGAATGTGCGTTTGATTTAAATTCACATCTAATTCTGGCTGACCAAACAATACCATTTGCAGCAATTTGTGATGCTTGGTTTCCAAGTTAGAAAGCAGCCTGATTTCTTCCAGCGTGGCCAGCGGCATGCCTTGTGCTTCTTCTACAAAAATCACCACTTGCTTACCGGCCTCGTGCCGCGACAGCAAATAGGATTGTAGTGCCTGCATCACCTTTAATTTATCGGCATTTTTGGGGAGCTTGACGCCCAACTCAAACGCAATGGCGTGCAAGATATCTTCTGGCGCCACGCTTGGGTTAGCCAAATAGATACATTCCACCTGTTCCGGCAGCATGTTCTGCAGCATGCGGCACAACATGGTTTTGCCGCTACCCACCTCGCCCACCACTTTTACAATGCCTTCGCCACTGGTAATGGCATATAGCAAAGCATCCAATACGGCACCACGATTGCTGCCGTTGTAAAAGTACTCGGTATTGGGGGTGATTTTAAACGGGGGCTCTTTTAGCCCAAAGTGTGCGTAATACATGTTAAAGCACCCACATCATTATGCGCTGCCCTGCTCTTGTAGTTGAATACGGCTATACAAGGTGGTGCGATTGACGCCTAGCAACTTGGCCGCTTGGCTCAAATTGCCATGTGTGATTTTCATTGCGGCATCAATATACGCTTTCTCCCACGATTTCAGCACTTGGTCCAAACTCACATTGGCCTCTGTTTGTAGATGTTGCATGGCATAGCCAGACAAATCGCCATTATTGGAAACCACTGGACCTTCGCTCAGCTCATTTTGACGCGATAGATCTAACTCGGCAGACAATTGTTGCTCAGTCACGGTTTGGCCTGCATATTTTGCAATCAGGCGAATGATGATATTACGCAACTCGCGGACGTTGCCAGGAAAGTGATAGCTGAGCCAGCGCGTTTTTGCACGGTCATCCAGCTTAAAGGGTTGTTGCTCGGTCTCACGCGCGTAGAACTGATTAAAGTGTTCTAGCAGCACAATGCTATCTTCGCCTAGCTCGCGCAATGGCGGCACTTTGACAGCAAACACGCTTAAACGATGGTATAGATCAGAACGGAAATGACCAGCTCGCACTTCCGCACGCAAATCTCGATTGGTAGCGGCAACGATACGCGCCTTACTCTTGCGAATCTGCGTCTCACCCACGCGCGCGTATTCGCCATTCTCTAACACACGCAGTAATTTGGCTTGCATTTCCAATGGCAGCTCACCAATTTCGTCTAGAAATAAAGTGCCATCGCCCACATCTTCAAAATAGCCGGTGTGCGACCCCGCTGCGCCAGTAAATGCGCCCTTGGCATGCCCAAACAAAATAGATTCTGCCAACATAGGTGAAATAGCAGCACAGTTGACTGACAGATACTCTTGCTTACTACGTTTACTAAAGCGATGGAAATTGCTGGCCACACGTTCTTTACCAGCACCAGACTCGCCCTCAATCAGCACAGGGAAAGGCGAATCGGCAAATTGACGAATTTGCATAATGAGTGTCTGCATAGGCAAGCTTTGCCCCAGCATACCGCCATTTTTATCTTCAGATTGCTCGGTTAACTCAACACTTTGTACTTTTAATGAGCTAATCAGCAGGTCTTTTAGACGCTCTACATCACATGGCTTGGGAATAAAATCTAGCGCGCCTAAAGCTAGCGCATGCTTCACATTCACATCATCACTTTGCCCGGAAAGCACATGAATTTTCATGGTCGGTGAATGCGCAAGCAGCTCGCCAATCATTTTAAAACCCTCATCCGGTTTATGCTGGGATGGCGGCAACCCTAAGTCAACCAAGGCCAGTGCCGGAGGCTCATCCAATTGTCGCAACAAACTTTTGGCTTGCGCACGTGAGTCGGCCACGCACACTTCAAAATGCTTGCTCAATACAAAATGGAGTGTATCGGTGATCAAAGGATCATCGTCGATGATCATTAATATTGGACGTGTTTCAGCCATACTTGCACCCTTAATCGATTTTATTCTTAATGTTAATTGATTAAAGATACTATAGCCTGACATGGCTTAGCCATCAATGTTTAACGGAAAAAACTCAGGTTGGCGCAGAGAGCTACAGGGAATCTGTAAAAGAAAATAAATAGCTGAAATATATCGGTTTTATGTGCTAAATGTCGTGGATGTATTGCGCGCAGCTTTTTTAGAACAACTCGATTTCGCCTTCTTTGATGTCTTCGGTCAACAAGCCTGCCGCTTTCAAAAGCTCGTAGCTACAGATTTGATTGCGCCCATGGTTTTTTGCGTAATATAAAGCAAGGTCAGCGCGGTCCACCAACTGTGTCGGTGTACTGTCTATGGTTAATTTGGCATAGCCCACGCTCACCGTGACTTTACCTACTTGCGGAAATTGATAAGCGTGTAATTTTTCTGCAAAACGATGGAGCACCAGTTGAATATCCTCTTCTTGTGCACAGCCAAAAATACCCACAAACTCTTCACCACCAAAGCGAAATAGCGGGTCTGACTCTCTAAACGATTTTCCCATCAACTGAGACATTAACAACAACACCTCATCACCAATCAAATGGCCAAACTCATCATTGACTCGCTTAAAGTGATCAATATCAAAAATCGCAATAAAATAATGCAGATGCCCATGGTCATCCTGGCGCATGGCTTTAGAGTGCACGGTAGACAATACTTTATTAATTTTCTGATCAAATGTTTTACGGTTCAGCAATCCTGTCAGCGTGTCACGCTCATTATCATTGAGTAAACCGTTATAGTTTTGATAAATATCCAGCAAATTAATAATGGCTTGCGTAAGGTCAGCATTGCTATATTGCGCCTCAATCACAATGACCGAGTTGCGATAAGCCACCGCTTGCTTTAACGGAAAAAAATGAAAGATGCGGCCATCATCCAAAGTGAGTACGTCTCGCTCACCGCCGTTGTAGCAATCCAGCAGCTTTTGACACAACACCTCTGGAATATCATCACCACCAGCAATGTGCTCTAACGAAATTGCAGAGAGAAATAGCTTGGAAATATCTTTTAATCGATAAACATGAATAGACTGCGTTTTTTGCTGCACAAACATATCAATCAAATTCACAATGGCTTGCTTCAGCATCTGCTCAAGCGTAAACGCATCGCGCTCTTTAGTAAGCGCAATGAGAGACTCCAAAAACGGATTGACTAAGGCATTTGGCAAAGTATTGGCACACACCGAACCGATATCACATAATGATTATTCAAGACTTAAACTAACAAAGCCTTAAACCCTATTTAAGATCAATCATAACGGGAATGCATCACTTTTGATGTGAGAAACAACGTGGAGAAATGGCGCTAATTCTAATGGACACAACGCAACGGCGCAGCTTGCACCGCGTATCAATTACAGAAAAAAGCGTGGGAGAAACGAGGTAACTAATAGTGATAAAACTATAAGATTTACCCTAAAATTCTTGTTCAGTAATTGAAGGTTGATCATCGCGCCAATCACTTTTCTTAATCTGTGCAATTTCTTTTTTATAGTACTTAGTATAAATATCCAGCAGCACACGGCTGTAGTTTAGCTCACTAGACAACGGCCTCCATCCCATACAATCCAAATGAACATCCACAAACTTTTTATACTTCTCCGTCAAATCGCTGATATTGTTGTAAGGCATATAATTAATACTGCTCACTGTGGCGCCATATCGATTAGCCCACATAAAATAAGCCAACTCCTCAGTGCTCATGGCGTAACTTTTTGCAGAAAAGCTGCCCTCTTTCAGACCAAGTTGTATACAGTTATTGTAAAACTGAATCAGCTCATTAATGCGGTCATCCAATATCAAGTTTAACTCTGGCGTAACGGCTAATCTATTAAGCGCAGCATTCGCCATAAATATGCTCTGGTAAATAATACGATTGAGCTTATTAGCAATCACTTGCGATGCATGCAGCACCAGCATCTTCTCTCTCGCCAAGCCCTCAAAATCACCGGCCTTGTTGATAAGCTCCAACCAATAGTTAATACCCTTAATACCCAAATGCGTAATCAGTGTCTCTTTATTGGGAATCAGCTTAAAAAACGTACCTCTAGATATGCTGCTCTGCGCAATTATCTCTTGCAGCGTTAGCTCCTTAAAACCACGCTTAACAATAATAAGCTCAGCAATTAGGGTAACTTCTTTGATACGTTTATCATCAGATAAACGCGCTCTTGATCTTTTTTCTTTCACGGTATTCCAACTTAAATAATAACAATTGAACAATCTTACTCAAGGGAGTTTTAGCAATATTATTATTATTGGTACCAACGAAACTGCGTAAGTATACAGCACGGTCTATAGTAACATTTTAGTGCAGATTAAAAAAACTAGTCCGAGCTAGACTACTAGTTAAAAATTACCTAACAGTAATTATTTATAGCCAAAACTAATAAATCGCGTGATATATTACCGCTAGGTAATAATTGAAGGTGCTATTGTGGCAATGAATAAAGACATCATGAATCAGCCAGTCAAAATCGATACGACTAAAGACCTAGGTCAAGCAGTGAGAGTTTATAGGCGCTCACAAAAAATGACTCAAATAGATATTTCTGGGTTAGCCAATACAGGAAATCGCTTCATCGTTGAGCTTGAAAATGGCAAACCAACAGTGCAGCTTCAAAAAGTACTTGATGTACTAGATACACTGGGCTTAGAAATGATAATCCAGAAAAAAACTAACTTCTTTCTTACAACTTAAATTATATGTGTTGAGACTGAATGCAAGTGAAGTGTATTCACAGGCCTTCCAAAAGGACAAGAGAAGGACAAATAGCTTAGTTCACTATATAGATTGACTATAAGAATTACTAACTAATTGAATCTTAAGAGAGATAGATGGGGTGGCTGATGGGGTTCTACCCCATGCAATTCCAAGTCGAGGTTAATCAACAAGTTACAAATCTAGTATAGCGTATATCCCCATAAAAGAGTGCTACCGTTAGTGCTACCCTTATTGAGACTAATAGCATTATTTGTTTGTCTGTTTTGAAGATGTAGCTTTTGCTGCTTTCAGCGTTTCAACAGATTTTTGCAGATTAGACAAATCTTCTTTTAATTGAATTGAATTTGTCATTAGTTGCTTATTCAAGTCTTGTGAGGCTTTTAACTGCGCTTCCATTATCGACAGTGAAACACTCTGCTGTTTATCATTGTCTAGCTTGTAATCACTAGCGATCCAAATTTGCCATCCAGTCATTGCAATTGTCACAAATACAGAAGCAATCAACGCCCACTTCGCCCAAAATAAGCTCTTTTCGGTTTGTGATAGTGAAGTGTTAATTGCGCCTGAGTTTTTTTCAAGGCTGTCGACCCACTGTGGAATAATTTCCGTAAGAAAAACTGTGTGTAAAGCAGCCAGCCTATCAGCCATGTCCCCAACTAAACCAGCAACCTCTCGTAATTGAATTGCTGAATCTTCACTTGCAATTGCAGCACGTCCAATTGGCGTTTCTTCAAACTTAGGCATATACAACTCAGGCATCCTAGGCTTGGGAATATCCAAAATATTTACTTGTGCTAGCAAATCCTTACTAGATATCCCTCCAAACATACGCTCTTGATCTTCTTGAATTTTTTTAAAAGCCTCAACTGCTGGGGACAGCTTTAGGCTATCTCTCACTGCATTTAAACTTGACATGCTATCTTGAAGAGATTTCATGGCTCCATGTGAGATTGAACCAAAAGCACTATTTAGCGTATTTTTCATCTTTTCGTTCGTCTCTCGCACCCGTTTAATCTGATCTAGTAACCAATCGAATATAAGCGAACCTAAGTCTTGTAGGATTTCACCACCAGACAGTGCTGGAAGGTTACTAGCCTTGATAATCCCTTCTACTAAACTCCTGATATCATATTCATTGAGTTGAGAAAAATCATCCTCTGTTAATTCGGAAGTGTCTTCAAAACCATCATCTGTACTTACTAATATCTTGACTGCAAACTCCCCCAAGGCTTTTAGATTTGTTTCATTCTTATCTTTCTTCTCATTAAAAACACCACTAAATTTTTTTAAGTCTCCATCAGATAAATGGCGCACATATAAAACACCCTGCGAAGTATTGATGGGAATTAATGCTTGTTTCATCAAAAAAGAGATATCTATTTTTTTATTGCTGGATGAGTTTGAATTTTCTTCTGCCACTTGTCGTCACCTTAGTTTATTCATGCAAGTTAAATAATAGTTTAAGTCCACAAATTTCGTGAATACTTAGCTCTATCTTCACTACTAAAAATCATTATAAATTAAATCAACTCAATGACTTGACTTAGCTAATTTTTCTATTAACTTGTGTCGCAAGACTAACGACACAACGGATGAACCAACAACTAGATGATTTTTACTCTCACCTCAATGAAGCCGTCATAACAACTAACGACTTTGAAGAAGGTAGCCAGTTTCGCAAACGTGAAAAAGTAAATCAATTCGCGTATTGTGGTCTCAATCCTATGTATCGCCATTATCTAAGTTTTGATCTCGATGAACAGGGTTCAGCATTTAAATTTGAAGATGTAAATCTTCCAGCCCCCACGATCATTACTATCAACAAACAAAACAGCCATTGCCACTATCTTTATCATTTAAAAACACCTGTTGCTTATCATGAAAATAGTCGCAGCAAACCGCAGGAATATTTTGATGCAATACAAGATGCCATGACAAGTTGCCTAAATGCAGATCAAGCATTCACACACACATTAACTAAAAATCCATTGCATGACAGGTGGCAAGTCATTACAAATAAAGCTAGTTATGACCTAGGTGATTTTTTAGAATATATTGATCTACCCAAGCATTCGCCATACAAACCTCTCATAAAAGATATGAATTGCCGTGGGCGTAATGATCAACTATTCCACACACTAAGATTGTGGGGCTACCGTGCGGTCCATAGTTTTATAAATGAGCAAACTTGGCGCCAGGAAGCCCAAAATAAGGCCTTAGAAATCAATAATAGCTTCACATCCCCATTACCCTACAAGGAAGTACGTGATACAGCAAATACCACATCAAAATGGATTTGGAAAAATCGTCATCGTCTAGGTGGCAGAGAAAAGGTACTTAGCTTTACAAATGAAACAGCCCATGAGCGTATGAGCAAAGGTGCAGAATATACCAATGCCATAAGGACAAAGAAAACAATTCAAGTAATACAAGATACGGTCAATGAAATGCTCGCCTCTGGGCACACCATCAGCCCAATGTCCGTGCAAATCAGATCAGGTCTAAATATTAAAACCATCAGAAAATATCTACCTAAAATTAATTTACACCCTATCAAACATTAATGTTTTTGCTGTATTTTTTGGAATGTCCACAACGGCGTACATCAGGTAATTAGCGATGCTTGGCGTTAGATATTATTGAAAGGGAACTATTACACATTGATAACTTAGGATTAAGCTTGAGACAGGAGTCAAGTATAGATAAATGATATGATTTGTACATAAACTTATAATAAGAAAATAAAATGTCTAAATTTACTGACTTTATAATCAAAGAACATGATCCAAAAATTTGGAATGCTGCCGACAAGAAGGCTAGATCATTGCCAATTTTACCGGGGTCTCATCGCGGACTAGCAGCTAATCAGGTTGGTTGTTTAGGTGAGGCAATTGCTGTTGATTGGTTCATATCTCAAAATCTTACTTTTGAAGATCAGACCAACCTAACAACTCATGACTATCGAATCAGCAGTGAAAAGCTTACGATTGATATCAAGACGAAAGATAGGACTGTAGAACCTCGTGATAATTATGAGTGTTCAGTTCCTGAATACAACCACGCACATCAGCGCCCAAATTACTATATCTTTGTCTCTCTTCAAAGAGATTCAAAGTACCAAGGTGCTGCTAATGATATTGATAGGTACTCAAGGGGATTTATTTTGGGCGGTATTGATTTAGAGAGTTTTGATAAACGTGCGGTGTTCTGGAAAAAAGATGAGATCGACCCCACAAATGGCACAAAATTCTGGACCAGTTGTTTTAATGTTTATATCAACCAATTAGAGTCAATTACGACCTTACAGGCTAAATGGAAATGAGTAACAACTCAACTGATAATTCTCATCTCAATAATAAGCTAGTCACATAAATCCTACACTAACGCAAAGAACTGATATAAACCATCAGTTAAATGTTTGAGCTAAAAGACTAGCTAAGTGATTAAATTTTGATCTTTTTCACACTTGCTTTTCTCGGTATAACTTTAAGGAGTAATTCGTATAAATCCAAAGCTTCGATTCGCCTAGCTAAATTTTGAGCAATGTTATCAAATTCAAAATCAGAGCAACCTTCATAGATAGTGGAAATATATTCATCAAGAAAATCTTCTGCCTCTTTATATTCAATTCTTAGCTGATCATAAACCTGCTTAGCCTCTCGATACTCCTCATGCTCAATCATCAGCAAGAATCGCGTAACTAATTTATCGAACTCAATACAATCATCATTAGAATTACTCGTCATTACTTGCCTCCTGATTGTTTGATTGCACAGCTTGCTGAACACATTCATTACCCCAACCTACCCACCCTTGAGCAGGCTCACCTCTACAAAACAACTCAACCTTACTAAGCTCTGGATACATACCATCAATGATTTGATACATTTCATCAGGTTTGCGACTGTGCTCACGGCGTTTGAACTTCAATACTGAAGATGGGCGTGCATCGTATGGCACCTCTGGCACAGAACCTTTGGTAGCAATCACTAAAACCTCATGGCCTTGGCGAAAATACGTGCCTTGACCAGTAAAATCCTTATCCCATACAGCACTCGTTTTAAATTTGAAACCCCATGCACTCAAGACTTCCACAGCCTCAGGTAATAGTGAGGATGAGCACCACATAAACAAAACTGCGTCATCAGTAGATATTTGACTAATTGGCATCTCGCAGATTTCTTTCACCGACATGCATGGATATCCCACAGCCAGCTCGCCCATATAATCCCAAGGTGGGTCCGCGTAAATTACGCTGAAAGTACCTAGTGAAGATTCCAAAGGTTTGTTATTAGCTCGTTTAGCTTCGATCTCTTGAATACGCTCTATACGGCGATTTTCAAACTTAGCTTTATTGATGGCTTTGCTGGCTTCTTGAATTGTTTTGATGTCATCAAAGTTAAGTTGTGATTGATCTTGTTTCGCAAGTTGGGCAAGTTTTGCTGCATTGCTGATATCAAGCTTTCCCTCAGAGACTGCAGCGATAAGTTCTGGAGTGCCATTGTTTAACACTTTTTTCCCACGCTGAACTGAGTCAACTGAAATGCCCAATTCTTCTGCCACTTTTCTTTGGGATACTGCTCCAGCTGTATGCTGATTTGAGCCAACGGATGAATTGGTCAATCTTGCTGCAATAATTGCCTTTTGACTTTCTGTCAGGTGACGTCGGTGCAAATTGATACTAATTACAGATTGCTCTACAGACTTATCATTCGCTGCCTCTAGCTCTGCAAACTTGGGGATGATGCCTAATGCTGAACATGCACGCAAGCGATGTCGCCCATCTACGACCTTGCCACCATACATAAGGATTGGCATTTGCAATCCATTTTGCGCGATATCTTGTTTGAGTTCATCAAACTGAGAGTCCGACATCTCTGGAAATAGGTTTGCTATTGGATGAATTTTTAATTCGTTTGCCAACACATCACTTTCTAAGCCCATCAAACTACTATTCACGTTATATTTTTCTGTCATTTTTAATTCTCCTTATTTAGTAAAAGCTTGAATGGCGTTAACTGATTCAAGATGTATCTATCTTAGAAAATTATGCTGTTGAGATTAATAGGTCTTAATTAGGATTAAAAAGCTATGCTCTTTGAAAATCTTAATAACCACGTTTACTGATAAAAATAATCAACATCAATTTTTCTTGAGGGGATTTTAATGAAATACTTTTAGCTCAATAAAACCTTTAAAATCCAATCAAAAAGCTGTTAGTGTTTTATTAATACGAGACTGGAGTTTGATAATGGCAGGCAGAGGTAGGCAACCACGTACACTGATTGACACCATGAGAACGCAACTATGGGTGCATCAATTAAAACAACTAATGGATGCCAAGAGTTTTTATGAACTGAATGAAAAATTTGAAGCACTCAATACAAATTACAGTTCTGATTATGCAAATGGCAGCACAGGCGTTAACTCAACAACAAGAAAGTTAGTTGATCAAGAATTAAAAACCAAATATGGTTTTGAATCTCTAAAAGCCAGTGACTTCTATCTCATTGGCCCAACTGTTGAGGATGATGAAGGAGAGCTAGAATTTATTAGGCTATGGGATGCACTGGCAGGTCCTATTGAAGGCCTCTGGGAGATATTGTTTTGGTATGACTTTTCTACAGAGCTACAACACGAGCTAGGATTGTCTTTTAAAGTCAAGATTAGCCTCATCATTGCAAGATTATTCAATACTACTGAACCACAAGCTGAATGGCTTCAAAAAGATCGGCCTAACGTTGTTGCTGAAGCTTACCGCCGTGGAGAAATTCTTGTGGATTTAAGATTGCTGACAGCCGTCATTGCAGTATGGAGACTTGCTAACTTTATGAAGGATAGCGTTCATTTAGCCGATTATATGATGATTGGTTTATTAGATAAGGCTGCTGAGGACTTGGTATCACCACTAGCTCCCAAACTCACAGAAATAAACAAAAACCGAGCGACTAATAAAATTGAAAAACCTAAGAAGACAAACGAATATCCAAGTTTTTATAGAAACTTTTTGCAGCACTTGATAAACCTAGATTCGCCAAAAGTGCAGAGATTTAATGAGGTTGTTAACAAATTCAACGACTACATTCCAGCACGCCCAAATCTCATTTCACACAAAGATGGAAGTGAAACTTTTGAATTTGAGCAAAATAATGGATTTGATCATTTCATAGCCAATGCCGAAGGCACTAGAGTTTCTGAATGTTTAAAATCCAAATTTCAAACATTCAGAGGATCGGCGCCCTAGATAACATTACCATTCTGTTAAGTAACAATTCTGCTGAACCATTGTTGAATATTCTATGATGTAGGCGGAAAAAGGTACTTGTCTCTACGAGTTGTAAACGCTGGCAATGTGCCTTCCAATACTTCCACGATGGCTTCATTGATGGGAGACTGTTCAATGCCACCAGAAATAAATTCAAATTTATTGCCATTGAGTTTATCAATTTTTACTCTGATAACTTGTTCAGAATCTGAAACAACAGCTAGATTAGGATTGTGAGTTACAAGAATAATCTGTCTTTTCTTCTTAGCTTGTTTTATATATGGCACTAATATTTTAGCTACGCTGTGATTATCTAAATTGTCTTCAGGTTGATCGATAATTAACGGTATATCTTCTTTATCGAGTACCAGATAAAACACCAGTAACAGCGCTCCCTTTTCACCAGGTGAGAGTTGTTCAAGGCTCTTTCCGTTCTGCTGTAGATCATAATGCTGCTCAAGATAATCTAAAGAGAACAGATAATTGTATAAATTTCTTCTATCCCTAACTATATCGCCGATATATGTTTTTGCGTTTTGTTGACCAAGCCGTTTATCACCTTCTAAAAAATCTATGAATTTGGTCAGGAAGACTTCAAAACTCAACAAATCATTCCAATCAGTTGGGGTCACCAATTCATTGTGTAGCAGTGCTTTACCATCCTCTAGCCCATAAAATGAGCCTGATCTATTTTGCTTAATTTCTCTCAGTAAATACTCTTCAAAAACAGAGGAAGCATAGAAAGAACTCACAATCTTCAAACCAGTTACTTCAGAAGTTGATAATTGCTTATCAATAGCAGACTTTATCTCATCGTAAAAGGATTTGATTTCCAGCTTTTTCTCAAAAATCTCTTTTGAATGTTCAAGTCTTTCCGACCGCAATCTATTGAGGTCAGTCTCTAGATTCTGGTTTATGTAATTTATTTCAGCTTTTAGTGCACTAAGACTTTCTGGAGTATCTGCGTCTCCAATAATCAATGCTCTTGTTTCTTGCCACGCGGAAAGTGCAGTCAAATAATCTTGATAAACCTTCTGATCTCCACTGAATTTACTTTGTATCTCCAAGATTTTGTTGACAGAAAAATCATATTTAGATTGAAGATTTAACTCTTCATACCCAATCAGATCTCCAATCAAATCGACTTCAAGTTCTGCACGTTTTTTACTGATTTCTTGTTCAATAGAAACGATTTTGATATCTAAGGTCTCTGAATTGAAATCGACTTTAATAACCTTGTCTAGATCTATACCTAAAGCCGAAGTGATTTCGATGTTGCTCTCAACGAAATTTATTAAATCATTTACTCGATTGGTCAAATCGCGTTTTATGCTTTGTAGTTCGGATACCGCTATTGATTTCTCAGATATTTCCTTTTTTACAGCCTCTAATTGGTGTTCCAAAGCTATCTTTTTATCTTGCCAGCCCTGCAGTTCAGCACGTCTTTCGGTTTGAGCCGGATTTGATGTATTCATATCCGGATCTGCCACTGCTACTGGTTTAGAGTTCTCATGAACCGTTAACTCCTCATTTTTGATTCTGAGCTTGCTTGATAATAGTTTTTTGTGTTCTGGATTTGCCTTATCTTCAAGGTCAATGATAGCCGTATTAACCTCATAGACTTTATCACGTAAGTTAGAGATCTCTTTATCAACAGAATCTTTTTTGAAATCAACTAGCTCTTTGAAAGTGCCACGTCTCAGCCTATTTTCAATAGGAACATACTGAAACACAACCTTCTCAATTTCCTCTCTGAATGCTTCGACCTTGCCAATCTCATTACATAATTTCTCAAAATAACTTTGAGGCAAATACCTTACTTTGCGTTGATCTGATTGTTGAATGACATAATCTAGCACTCGATCTGGAGTTGTTTGCCCACTACCAAACGTAAGCGAAGCAGAGTACCGACCGGCCAATCCTTTTTTCTTAAATTTATCTCTATGTAGAAAAAGATAATCTTCAGAATGATCGCCATCGGAGCAGAGCGAAATGATGTCGGACACAGCGCTCTTACCGCTCCCTTTGTTTCCTATTATAGTTACGAGCTCCTTATTCAAGGGGATATTTATGTCTTCGAACCAAATATTAGATGGATCGTGCGCACCAGTTAATTTGATAGTTAATTTATCAATATATTTGGTTTTATTATCCCTCACTCTTTTTAAAACTTCGGGCTCAAACCCTATGAAAAATCGGTCTTCCGGTTCATTGAGTGCATACTTTAGTCCAGCGAAATTCGAATTACCTTTAATCCACAAATTTTGCTTTAAAATATATTTTTTTATGTTGTGATTATCAGAGCAAATAATCATTGGGATAATTTTTTTGATAAAAGGAAATACATGTTTTCTGTACCCTTCCTGATCTGACTCTTTGCCTAACTCGTAAATATCAACTTTGTAAGCGATGTCTGTTTTCTGAGCCATTGAATGCGGCAAGGAATTAGTGATATTTTCGATGGAACCACTTTTCTGGCCTGCATGTATAGAAATTATTCCGCCCAAACTTTTTACTAATTGGATAGTGTCAGCGAGATCACAATAAACCTCATCAGGCTTTCTGGATTTCCCCTTAATATCTTTAATATTTGTTTGATTCTCTAATTGACCCCATATGTATGCAATATTTGAATCTTCGGCAAAAATCCCAATAAAGTGAACGGCCTCACCTCCCCTAGCATCTGATAAGAATTCGATACCAGGCAAAACTGTGATATTTTTTTCCTTACCCAATCTCTGCAGGTCTTTGACTCTATCGATATCGATGACGTGATGATCCGTAACAGCAAAAGCAGCAATACCTCTACTGCTCATTACATCGACAATATCTTGATTAGTAACTGTTTTGTCGCCGTAATCATGAGACGAAGGGGTATGAAAATGGAGATCCCACTTTGCCCATTCGGAGCCTATATTATTCATTTTTTAACTCCCTATAATTTCTAAAAATTACGCCTAAAACATTATTGAGGCAGTACAGCTAAAACTATGGAAGAAAACATCTGCATAATTTTTGGGTCTGAGCACAATTGATCTCGAAGTCCACGAGATATCTCAAGTTGCAGACCCTTCCCTGATTGTCCTTTATTACAGATATTATCTCTATCAGTGCCTGTCAAAGTATTCGTTGGCCGTAATGCATTAAACCCGTTTAAATTTAGTGAATCAATAAGATCTTTTGCATACAAGACGGCCAAACCTCCAACCTCAACAAGCATTTCATCACCAGCGAGCCCATGAACCGTAACTATTAACTCTGCAGACTTTGCAAATTCTAAGGCTTGAGGTTCATCAAAATTTGAACTAGTAACATGTAAATCCCGATTATTTGCACTCTTACACCCCTCGAATAAATAGTATGAATAATACTCGCCAGCTAATTGTTTGCAAATTTCAGAAGTACCAGGCTCGATCTTCCCCCCATGTGGTGCAATAAATGCTGTTCGTGTATTTCTATGTTGCAACTCAATTTTATAGGCCTCTGGTGGTTCATTGAATGCAAGCTCAGCAAATGTTTTATATTTATCTTGTTTCATGTTGTGCCACCTCCTGAACTTCACTCGTATTAATAGACGCTTTTACTCACATTTTATAGATATTACCACCCAATATTGAATGCCTGCTTTGGGCCTCGACTTATACGAGTTTTTTTCAACTTCAGCTTCCATGAAGATATTTATTTAAATTTTTTGTTTCTAGCCTACTGCTCAAGCGATACCCTCATCAAAGATTCTCTGTGCATGGTTTCTATTCACCCGTCATAAGCCTTTATTTTCATTTAAATGCGCCCCCAGACTTGCTTTTCGTTCAAAACCTATTACAACTAGACTAAGGCTAAGATCAAGCAAGGTTAACCAATTGCCCGTATTAAATATCGGCAATTGTTAATTTGGGCGCTGCCCAATCCCAGTGTTTGACACGTCTATCGGTATAAAAATAATAAGGAGCCGAAGATGGAAAGTAGAGTTAAGTTAAAAAATGGGCAAGCAGGACCTGATGGCAATCACTTCTTACGTGACAAAAGGGTGGAGATTAGGGTCTGTCAGCAAGAGTATGAAAAGCTAGAAAAGCATGCTTTAGAAGCTGGCTATTTAAATGTAGCTCAATATTTACGTGAGTCTGGTTTGACCCGTAAGCAAATTACCTCCCCATCTACGAAGCAAAAAGAGAAAAATCAATGGCTTTATGAAATCAATCGCATAGGGAATAACGTCAATCAGATTGCAAGGCACCTAAACCAAGGCAATTCACTAGATGAAGAAATGCTGATGATTTTATTGCAAATACAAGACATGGCTCAAGACACCCTTAAAGAAGCGCTCAAATCAGATAATGAGGACACCGTATGATTGTACGCATCTTCAAATCAGGCGTGTCAAATGGCGAGTCGCCAGTCAAGTATTTGCTCGGTAATACAGACCATACTGGTAATCAACGAGCGGTAAAACCTGAAGTTTTAGAAGGCAATCCTCAAACTACGATTGATGTCATCAATTCAATCCAGCGCAAATATAAATACATATCAGGCTGCATAAGCTTTAGAGATTCAGAAAAGCCAACCAGATCCCAGCTTTACGAAATTATTGATGATTTTAAAAAGACATTTTGTCCCAAGCTTAATGGTGACAATTTCAATAGCTTGTTTGTTCTTCATCAGGACAAGGGCAACATTGAGGTGCATTTTGTTTTTGCTAATCAAGAGTTAAAAAGTAATCGTAGATTTAACATCCACCCACCCGGCAAACAAAACATTCAATTCTTTGAGTCTTTCGTCAAAGTCACCAATCAGAAATTAGGCTATGCACAAGTAATTCCAGACCCACTTAAAATTGCATTTACTGATTTTGAGCGTAAAACCCCAGAGGGCAGAAAAGACAAGTCGAATAAACGTTGGATACAACAAAGCATTATCAAAGCGATTCAAAAAGGCGACATCAAGAACAGAGATGACCTTTGCAAACATTTAGATGAAAACTTAGGAGTAACAGTTACCCGGCAAGGCAAAGACTATCTGTCTGTAAAGCTACCTGGAGCATTAAAAGCTAAAAGATTGCGTGGTGCGCTATACAGTGAAGATGCCAGCTATCAAGAATTGATTAAACAATCCATAGCATCTAAACAACCCTATTACTTAAGCCCCTCAGAGTTTAAAGCAGAGCAAATCAAACTTAATGATTACATCCAAGCACGCGAGCAATTCAATATCAAAGCTTACTTAACACCAAGACCCATGAGAAGGTTTGCAAAGCAAATAAATCCAACACTAACAACTACAACAAGGAGAATGAAAATGGCAAAAAAAGACTACCTACCAATCATTAAAAGAATCATTCGTGAAGCTTTAATGGCTACAAGGATTAAACCTACACCAAAAAATCTTGTAATAGCTATGCCCGATATGAAAACGACCATGAGCAACGTGGCAAGCATCAGAAGTAAAGCATTGGGGGTTACGAAATCTCCAGAAACTCTTGATCTGGATGCATTAAAAATGACCATTGCAGAAGTTGAAACTAACATGCATAAAGCTATTGGAGAAATGAGTAATACGAAAAACCCGATTGAAGCAGCAAAACTACAGCAACGTGTTATCCAACTTAAAATCCAGCTTGAAAAGCTATATGCTGAGATGAGGGCTATTCAGATAAAATTTGGACTAAGCGTGAGTTTTCCAAAACCAAAATAACAATCTAAATTAAGCAGCCTCAAACTCAATTTTTGATACTTTTGTGGGTTGGTCTAAGTGACTAGTTAAGTGGCGTGACAATAAATTAGATATCGCCAGACCTAGTGCTCGACCTAACAAAGGCGGGACTGCGTTACCTACTTGTGTATATTGAGGAACTTCAAATGACCTCATTTTGCCACCAGTGGTCACTTTAGATCTAAATTCAAAGTTATCTGGGAATGACTGAATTCTGGCCATTTCTCTGACCGTTAAAGTTCTCAACTCTTCATAATGACAAGCATCATCCGGAATAGACAAAGCTGCAGGAGCAGGCTGGTTAGCTATTAATGCCTTTTGAGTTTGCTTCTTAGTTTTATGGCCCTTCAAATACTCTACAAAATCTTTCTTCAGCTTAAATTTTATTAGCTTGCCAGATTCAATAAGGTAATCAAAGTTAGCAAGCTCTTTCCAGCTATCAGTTGAAATGCTATCTGAGTCACCTTTCATAACTGAACTAACTTGTTTTTGTGTACTTCTAGTAACTTTTTGTAGGACTTGATAAATACGAAATCTTCTTTTAACTAATTCATTATTGCTTCTTAAATCATGGTTCTTCATTGCACACTTATTAAGTGTCTTTTGGAAGACATTAAAAGTAGATTGTGCAAATTTAGAACTCAAACTTCCATTTAATCGCAGATCATCAATTGCATCAAATACACTCACTAAACTTTCGCTATGCGCTACCAAAGGAGCTAGAAAAGAATCCTTATACAATTTGAAATCATCCTGTTTAGAAACATCAAAATATTTAAGAGAACTTAAATCAACATCGTGGTCGTGTTTTGTAAGATTGTAAAAGTTAAGAGGCTGGCTAAATAAGCTCTTTTCTGACGCATTAAATGTCTGTGATAACTGATCAAAAAAGTCCTTACGAACGCCCATTAAAATAAAGCGTGGCCTGTTTTGTGGTACCCCTGCAAATTTTGCATTTACATGTAGGCAAAGTGGAACGTATCCGATTGCTGCAAAAGCTTTAGCCAATTCAAACCATGCATAGTATTCTTTACCATTCTCATCTTTGAACGGTCTAAGAATACCTGTCACGTTTTCTAGCAAAACTATCTTAGGGTTAATTGTTTTCGCAAATTTAGCAAACTCCCACGGTAGTGAGTTTTTTGCACAATCCTGCTTTCGTAACCCAGCCATACTAAAGCTTTGGCAAGGTGGCCCACCCGACACTAGATCCACTCCACCACCATCAAATCCCGCTTTGAGATTTGCAGTAACCTTAGAGTTTTGCTCCAACCATACATTCAGGTCGACTATGCTACCAACTATTAAGCTACCCTTTAAATTTGTACTATCTGGATTAATGTCTGAATATCCAGAACCAAGAGCTGGAAAATTATAAGGATTTTCACGTAAGCGACTACTTAAACTACTTTTAGGGAATTGACTGCTTAACCAGTATGTCTTTTTAAGCTTAGGTGATTTTAAACTAGCTTGCTCTTGAAGATTCTCATCAAAAAAATTATATGCATAAGATTCGGCAGCCATCGGTGACAGCTCATTAGCTATCACAAGCTCATAGCCAACGGATTTTAAGCCAAGCGACAAGCCACCACACCCTGCAAATAGCTCAATATATTTCACTAGTTTTCTCTGATTTTTTAATCTAAATTTATAAGTTCCAATTTTAGTCCATGTGCTACAAAAAGTCCAGGGCCATTCGCTATTTCTGAACCCAATTATCAAGAACTTTGCTTTTGTAAATAATTATGTTAACTTTACATTGGGCTTAGAGAAAGCCTTCAAGCCCATCGCGGTAAAGGCCCTAAGGTCAACTCTGTAGCAGTTCTTATTCTAAGCATCCGTGCTTGAATTTATTAGTGGGCAGTAAATTCAGCACGATAAATGTTAAGGATAAGAATGAATACATTACCTAAGTCCGTTGGTCGCCTCAAACAAGAAGCCTCAGCACTTTCCAAAACAAAAGCAATTTCACATACTTCAGCTCTAGAAGAAATCGCGAAACAGTATGGTTTTGCAAATTGGAAAGCCATACTCAAAGCAGATGAAAATGCTCGCGCTTTAAAACAACCAGTTCCAGCAATTTCCAATAATTTCATTAATGATGATGAAGCTGCTTTACTTGCTGATGATTTAGCAGTTAATGAGCGAGATGCAGATCTAGACCCAGAAACCAAGATAAAGTTAGCTAAAAACAAAGCTTATTTTGCATCTCTCGGTATTGACTACTCAATTTTTGAACCCACAGTCACAGGGCTTAAGAAATCAATTCTAGATGCAACACGACCTGTAAGAAGCCACTTTGAAATTGAGGCCTTCCATAACTTTGATAAGCAAGGTCAGGGCGATGATCACAAAATTATTAAAGAGGCATTTTTTGTATTTCCCGACTCAACAACACCATCTAGAGTTAGCCTTTATCGCCCTAAAACTAAAAAGGGTGATCCACGCATGTGGTTTAGAGGTCTTGGTGATTTTGCCAACCCCGCAGACCAAATTGCAATAGTAATATTTAAAGATGCACTTTATCTCTTCAACTTTTCACAATGTGATATTGAGTCTTTAAGCTCAACGTCCAACATTTCAATCTTCTTATCGCAATACCTAGTTAGCAAAAATAGCATTGCGGATGAGTTACTTCTAAAACTGAAAGAAATAGCCAAAGCTCCTATTAAATGCACTGTTGTTGGAGATACGGCTATTGGAATGGCTATTGAGCTTGCATTGGGAATTCCTGCAAACAGTAGTAAAAAACCAGATTACAAAGGCATAGAATTAAAAGGTGGGCGTGGTAAGAAAACTAGAAGCAATTTGTTCGCGCAAGTTGCTGACTGGAATATTAGCCCATTAAAAAGTAGTGCCGAAATTTTAGAGAAATATGGCTATGCTCGTGGTGAAGAGTTTAAGCTCTACTGCACACTATCAACCCAGAAAACTAATAGTCAGGGATTAAGTTTTCAATATGATGAGGCTGCAGACTTGCTAATCGAAAAAGACAGAGACAACAATACTGTTGCGGTATGGCCCGGTAACATTTTGCGCTCAAGATTACTTGAAAAACATAATGAGACTTTCTGGATACAAGCTACTAGCAGAAAAATTGATGGTGTTGAACATTTTGATCTGCATTCAGTAACGCATACAAGGCGACCTTTAGTCAGTCAACTTTTGCCGTTAATACAGGCAGGAGTAATTACTATGGATCACTTAATTAAACGTAAAGGAAATAGTGCAGCTGAGAAAGGTCCATTATTTAAAATTAATAAGCGTGACTTGCTATTCTTATTTCCAGAACCCAAACATTACTCTCTTAAAGATTAATAGGGCTACAAACATTCAATAGCTGGACTGATAATATCCACCAGCCAGCTATTGGCTTATTGACTATTTTTCGTTGATATTCTGCTGAAATATTTCCATCCATCTTTTAAGCTCTATCTCAGTTTTTTTATTGTTACTCTCACGCCAAGGGAAAGCTACTCGCCACTCAGGATTGTCAATGTCTTTCACTTTCAGAAAAAATCCTGAGCCAGCTTCATTTTCTTTATTCTGTCGATGATTTTGTGCGCCCTCTGCTAACGTTCTATTGCTCATAGAAGTACCACCAGTTTTCAAACTATATGACCAGTCACGAATATCTCTGAAGTCATACTTTTTAAACTTGTCTCCATCAAGTAAGTGAACTTGGCGTGTTGTTGTGTTGACACCAATACCAGTAAGTTTATGATAATGTTGATAGTCACAACCCTCAGCTAACCCAGACCACTCTGATTTCTTGCTAGCATTTTGCATGCTGGCGTAAATAGGTAGCCATATTAACCAGCCACCTAACCCACCTCCAATTAAAAGAAAAATTGAGTTATGCATCTCTATATAATAAGCATAGCCAATTAAAATAAGTATCACACCAAAGAATATCTTCACAGCTTGCCCCTTTATTGTTTTTTCTTAAGATTACCAAACGGCGTTTTTAGTGAACCATCTTCTAGAATTGTGAAGATAATATTCTGCCCATTGTTTTCTACCTTGACCTTATTGCCATCTACTTCGTACTTGCCTTCAGTTTCAATACCGATTGCACTCATCAAAACTTTATCGCCAGATTCAAACGTATAACTTACTGCGCCTGTCTTATCTGCATACTCACCACTTAACTTTGAACCACAGGCCGACAATAGAAACAACATACTTAATACAAATATTTTTCTCACATACACCCCTTATTCAACCTTAAAGGTTGTATTTCAACGTATTAAGCACTTCATGTCAACAGGTTGATAGTCAACTATATAGGTTGAGTTAATTATGATGACAAAATCTAATAAATATTTAGCAGAGCAGATCGGCCAGTGCATAGCCAAACGCAGGCTTGCTGCTGGGTTTACTCAGGATCAGGTCGCTGAAAAGCTTGGAATAGGCTATGAGGCCGTTTCTAGAATGGAGCGCGGGGTAACGATACCTACCGTGATTAGGCTGGCTGATTTAGCCGAGATATTCGGCTGTGGTATTCAAGAACTTTTGATCGAGTCTAGCGATAGACCTGATGAACAAGCCGAGCAAATTAAAAACATGCTGGCAAAGCTGAATAGCGAAGACAGAAATATGATCTTGGAAACCATACAAAAACTCTATCTTCGCTTAAAACCATAGACTACTGCTGCTGGCTGGCAGCCTTCTGATCTGCGTTATATGCCTTTTTGGCTTCTTTTCTTTTCATACTTCTGACCAACTCATACATAAAGTTGTCTGACTCAAAGTCAAAATGAAACTCACCAAAATCCACATCGTGCTCAATTTGATTAAGGTGTGTCAGCATATAACTTAATGAAAGATGCTCCTTACTTTTAGCCCCCTCTTCTTCACTTCCATAAATCTCGTCAGTTACATCGAAGGTAATATGATGCCCAAGAATAGACTTGCGTAAAAGTGAGGGGTATTTGGCAGCATCCATTTTAGCGCTGAGGGTTTTTCTTAAGCTGTGAAACGTTTTCAGCTTTTGATCCACCTGAATCAATTCTTGTTTATGCGCTGTGAAGTTATAGCCTACATTTTTACCGTATCCATTTTTTGTTTTGATGAGATACGGATATAAATGGGAGTCCTCACCATAAGTTTTCATAACATAGGCGTGATAATCCAAAAAGTTAGTTTTAAGGATAAATCTAGGAATTGGTAAAATGCGTTTTGATGACTCAGTTTTTAGCTCTTTGTCATCCCCATACTCATTAATATCAATCACCCAGGTACCACCACTATCATAGATATCGGTCACACGAAGCTGTGCAACTTCCTCCAACCTTAAGCCCATCGTTAGTGCGATTAGGGGAGAGTAGAATAAATCAGGTTTTTTGAAACGTTTGAAATAAGCCTCAACCTCGAACAGTCTACTAATTTCGTATGGCCTAAATGGCACATAACTATCTGTGACTGACAGCTTCTGTGCTTTACTTTTTATCAAATTAAGTTTTGCAAACGGATTCTTAAATTTATATTCTTCGATTTCAATTAAGTGATCAAAAAACAGCTTAATAGATTTGGTGTGATTATCAACCGTAAGTGGACTAGCTTCTTTAGTGCTGATATAGCCTCGATAAGATTTTGCAAAATCCAGGTTAACTGCCTCTACTTCAGTGACTTTCTTTGAGCGAGCATAATCGATGAATTTACTTACTCGTGGGTAGTAGCCATTTCGTGTAGCTTCAGAATAAACTTTATAGGTCGCATCCTTCCAGCTTTTAAAGCCGTCATCCAACGAATACAATTTTGGAGGGACTACTATAGGCTTGGATACTTTCATGCCTATACGGTCGACTAAATCATCATAGGCAGCCTTTTCTGCTGGACTATCAAGATTAAAGTCATAGGAAGTACCTTCATGCTCAACTTTGAGTGCAGGAAATCTGTTGTTATCACCTATCGCCATACTTTTTAGCCATTCCTCAAATGCAAGATTGATCTTTAATGCCAGAATGTAAGCAACGCTTCTATCCTTGGTTTTAAGACTATAAATGATTTTTTGATGGCGAGTGTAAGGAATCAGTTTCTTAGGCACTAGCAGGCGTATGTAATAGATGCCTGAAGCTTTTTGGTAGGTTCTTGAGGGTGTGGGCATCACTTTCTCCAAGTAATGACTTGGAAGTGCTACCCTTGGTGCTACTGTTTACAGAATAGATACACAGCTAAGTGTATAATTTTAAACAGCAATAAGAAAATGGGGTGGCTGATGGGGCTCGAACCCACGACAACTGGAATCACAATCCAGGGCTCTACCAGCTGAGCTACAGCCACCATTGAGCACAAATTGGCCTGCCCGACAGGAATCGAACCTGTAACCCCCAGCTTAGAAGGCTGGTGCTCTATCCGGTTGAGCTACGGGCAGATTTAGTTACATGTTGACACTAACGGGTAAACCAAAGATATTTGGTCGGCGTGGAGAGATTCGAACTCCCGACATCCTGCTCCCAAAGCAGGCGCGCTACCAGACTACGCTACACGCCGAAGAGGCAGAAATATAGCGCAATACTGCCTGTCGGTCAATTCTAATATGTTAAAATTGCGTTTTATTTTTAATAATTATTCAAAAAATAAGCATGACAGCGCAGATTATTAACGGCAAGGCAATTGCCGAAGCATTACTCGACAACCTCAAAATCAGAGTGCAGCAACGCATAGATGCCGGTAAGCGCGCGCCATGCCTAGCAGTGATTCTGGTCGGCGGAGACCCCGCATCCGCCATTTACGTGCGTAATAAGCGCCTTGCTTGCGAAAAGGTGGGCATACAATCAATTGCCCATCAGTTACCTAGCACAACTAGTCAAGCCGAGCTTTTGGCACTGGTGGATGCTCTTAACACGGACCCTAATGTAGACGGCATTTTGGTGCAATCGCCTTTACCAGAGCATATTAATGAAGATTTATTGATTGAGCGCATCAGCACATTTAAAGATGTGGATGGCTTCCACCCTTACAACATTGGTCGCTTGGCTGTGCGCCAGCCTACGTTACGCTCATGCACGCCGTTTGGCGTGATTAAAATGCTGCAAGCGAGCAATATTGAGCTGATGGGATTAGACGCTGTGATTGTGGGTGTATCCAATCACGTTGGCCGCCCAATGGCATTAGAGCTACTACTTGCTGGCTGCACCATCACCAGTTGTCATCGCCATACTAAAGACCTTGCCAAACATGTGATGCAAGCAGATATTGTGGTTGCTGCCGCGGGTAAAGCGGGCTTAATTCAAGGGGACTGGATTAAGCCGGGAGCGATTGTGATTGATATTGGCATTAACCGGCTTGCGGATGGCACGATTTGTGGTGATGTGGACTTTAATGCCGCCAAAACACGTGCCGGCTATATTACGCCGGTACCAGGTGGTGTGGGCCCAATGACGGTTGCAACCCTGATGGAAAACACGCTGTTAGGATTAGAATTACGAGAGCAAAGCGAGCAGGATATTCGTGCGTAAATGACCATGCAAATGATTTTTGCATATCTGTGTCATTCGGTGTAAACTCGCGCGATTAAATTTTTTGTTTTTGTTATAGATTTGGTTGGCAATTCTCTTTTCTTATTAACTGTGATTTAACGACAATATAGTCGCTGGAAACAACATGGCAGAAACACTCAACAAAACCTTTACCCCTTATCAAGTAGCTCCTGGTGAGGAGTACATGAACAAAAAGCAACAAGATCACTTCCGTAAAATCTTAAACGGTTGGAAATCTGAACTCAGCCATGATATCGACAAAACTGTGCATACGATGCAAGATGAAGTCACCATGTTTGCAGATCCGAATGATCGCGCAAGCCAAGAATCGGACATGGCATTAGAGTTACGTAACCGTGATCGTGAGCGCAAACTAATCAAAAAAATTGATGAGACCCTGCGCAATATTGATGCGGATGAATATGGTTACTGCGAAGGTTGCGGTGTAGAGATTGGCTTAAAACGCTTAGAAGCACGTCCAACTGCAACATTGTGCATTGATTGCAAAACCCTAGACGAAATGCGTGAAAAGCAAGTAGCCAAGTAATTGGCAACTTGCTTTCAGTGAAGACCAACATGCGCAGCATGTTATGTTGTAGCTAAAAATAACCTAAGCAAATCGCTACTTTTTTCGGCAAAGACTAAGCTTCAGGTTATGTTGGCACTAAAAGCACACTATTTACAACTTGTTGTCTACAAGGGCTAAGTCGTGTAACGATATAAGTCAGAAGTCAAAGTAACCCTAATAAAAAAAGCCCGCTTGCGCGGGCTTTTTTATATTCAAGATTACTCTTGAGCAGGTGCTTCTTCTTTTGCTGGCGCATCAATCAAGGCTTTCATGCTTAAACGCACTTTACCTTTGTCATCGATTTCCACTACTTTCACTTTAACGACATCGCCCTCTTTCACAAAATCACCTACCGCTTTTACACGTTCATGCGCGATTTGTGAGATATGCACCAAGCCATCTTTACCTGGCAATAGCGACACCACTGCACCAAAATCTAAGATTTTGACCACAGGACCTTCATAGATTTGACCCACTTCTACCTCAGCAGTGATTTGTGCAATACGGCGTTGTGCTTCTTCGCCTTGCTCAGCACTTGTACAAGCAATCTTGATTGTGCCATCTTCTTCAATATCAATGCTGGTGCCGGTTTCTTTAGTCAGCGCTTGAATGACTGAACCGCCTTTACCAATCACGTCACGGATTTTGTCCGGATTGATTTTCATGGTAATAATACGTGGCGCAAATGCAGACATCTCAGTGTTTGCACCAGACACAGCTTGTTTCATTAAACCTAGAATATGCGCACGACCTTCTTTCGCTTGCGCTAAAGCCACTTGCATAATTTGTGCAGTAATGCCGGTGATTTTGATGTCCATTTGCAATGCCGTGACACCATTTTCGGTACCCGCCACTTTAAAGTCCATATCGCCTAAGTGATCTTCATCACCCAAAATATCAGTCAACACAGCAACGCGATTGCCTTCTTTAATTAAGCCCATCGCAATACCTGCCACGTGCGCTTTCATCGGCACACCAGCGTCCATTAATGCCAAACAGCCGCCACATACTGACGCCATAGAGCTAGAACCGTTAGATTCTGTAATCTCAGACACCACACGCATGGTGTAATCAAAATCTTCTTTGGCTGGCAACGCAGCAATCAATGCACGTTTAGCTAAGCGGCCATGGCCGATTTCACGACGTTTTGGTGTACCAACGCGACCTGTCTCACCAGTAGCATACGGAGGCATGTTGTAGTGCAACATAAAGCGGTCTGTGTACTCACCTTGCAACGCGTCAATTACTTGCTCATCGCGGCCTGTACCCAATGTCGCCACCACCAATGCTTGCGTTTCACCACGGGTAAACAATGCTGAACCGTGTGTACGTGGCAATACGCCAGTACGAATACTGATTGGACGCACAGTACGTGTATCACGGCCATCAATACGTGGCTCGCCATTTAAAATTTGGCTACGTACTGTTTTGGCTTCTAGATTAAAGAACTCGCCTTTAATTTTATTGGCTTCAGTCGTCGATGTGTTTTCAGTAATTAACTCAGCCATTACACGGTTTTTAATTTCGTCTAATTTAGCAGAGCGCTCACCTTTTGCTTTGATTTGGAACGCAGCGTTCACATCAGCAGCAGCCAATTGTGCAACTTTTTCAATCAAGGCAGTATCTGGCTCTGGTGCAACCCAGTCCCAAGCATCTTTACCCGCTTCTGCAGTCAGCTCGTTAATCACTTTGATTACAGCTTGCATTTGCTCGTGACCATAGACCACTGCACCCAACATCACTTCTTCTGATAACTCTTGCGCTTCAGATTCCACCATCATCACAGCCGTTTCAGTTGCAGCGACCACTAAATCTAATTTAGTTTCTTTCAACTGCGCAGCGGTTGGGTTAAGCACATAGGCATCATTAATATAACCAACGCGTGCAGCACCTAAAGGACCAAAGAATGGAATGCCAGAAATAGACATGGCAGCTGAGGCACCGATAATGGCTGGAATATCTGCATCAATTTCTGGGTCAGATGACAACACAGTTGCCACGACTTGCACTTCGTTATAGAACGCTTCTGGAAACAACGGACGCAATGGACGATCGATTAAACGGCTCGTCAGTGTTTCTTTTTCTGAAGGACGGCCTTCACGTTTGAAAAAGCCACCTGGGATTTTGCCTGCGGCATAGGTTTTTTCCATGTAATCTACAGTCAATGGGAAAAAATCTTGACCTTCTTTTACTTCACGCTTACTTGTTACTGCTACCAATACTACGGTATCACCATAGCTCACCAACACAGCCGCATCGGCTTGACGTGAGATTTCACCTGTTTCAAGGGTGAGCGTATGCGCACCGTATTGAATACTTTTTTTCACAATATTAAACATTATTTTTCCTTTTCATCTCAATAACTTACTATTCACTACCCAATAGCAAGCACTACTTTTTATTACGTTTTATGTTATTACTCTTTGTGATATTTTTACCCATGGCATACACGATAGGAACGTTTGCCATAAAAAAAGCCGATGCATATCACAATGCAATCGGCTTTTATCAATTATAAAAGTGAACCAAAATTTAAAATAATAGGCACTTCTATAACAATTACTTACGGAGGCTTAAGCGCTCAATCAATGTTTGATAGCGGCTTACATCTCTGCTTTTTAAGTAGTCTAACAGGCGACGACGTTGGCTTACCAATGCCAACAAACCACGACGTGAGTGATTGTCTTTTTTGTTAGATTTAAAATGTTCTGTTAAATATGTAATGCGGCTTGTTAACAAAGCCACTTGTACTTCTGGGCTTGCTGTATCGTTTGGTGCGCGTTGATATTCTTTAACGATTTTTGCTGTATCTTGTGCTGTAATTGCCATCTTTTTTCCTTTAGTTAGCGTCAATGCAGAAGCAGGTTTTTTCAATCATCGCCCCGCGAAAGCATTCATTTACGATGAACCGCGCATTTTATATGTATTTGCCTAGCTTCACAAGCAATTATTGAATTAAATGTCTGTTTTTATTGGTGTTATTGACTGGCAAGTACTTGCTTGGTTTGTAACAGCCGCTTGGGCGCAATCTTGCCGTCACTCTGCAAAAAACCCAAACCCAAAAAATGATGTTGCGCATCATACAAACGTAAATCACCATCTGGAATTTTGCCAGATTGCCAAATCGGTTGACCTTGCAATAGGTAGTATGCAGCCTCTGCATTCAGCACAACTTTAGGAATGCTTTCAATGGCAGAATCCACTGGCAATAGCAGCTGATCGCGTTGCACTTGCGTCATACTTTCCAGCGTCTCTAGACTAATCGTTTGGTGGATATCATAACTTGCTGTTGCGGTGCGACGTAAGCCGATTAAATGTGCACCACAGCCCAATACGTTTCCTATATCCTCTGCCAAGGTACGAATATAAGTACCCTTGCTACAAGTAACGCTGAGCTCTGCAATGCTACCGCCTTCTGTATAGCTATTTAATGTTATCTGACGAATATAGACGGTGCGCGCCTGACGTTCGATTTCAAGGCCTTCGCGCGCATAGGCATAGAGTGCTTTGCCTTCGTGCTTTAACGCGGAATACATGGGAGGCACTTGACTAACCTCGCCCTCAAACTGCTTTAATGCATTCTCTAGTTGTGCACGATTAAAGGTGACGGGCTGTGTGGATAGCACTTCGCCTTCCGCATCGCCAGTGGTCGTGGTTGCACCAAATTGCACATTTGCAACATAAGTTTTATCGGCATCTGTCAGGTATTGTGCAAACTTAGTCGCCTCACCTAAGCAAATAGGCAAAACGCCCGTTGCCAATGGGTCTAACGTGCCGGTATGACCGGCTTTTGCTGCTTGAAACAGCCATTTCACTTTTTGTAAGGCTTGGTTGGAAGAAAAGCCGAGCGGCTTATCCAATAAGAGCACACCATCCACAAGGCGCTTGATGCGTTTGACTTGCGCTTTTTTAGGTGTAGAGGGTGATACTTGCACGCGCTAAGAGTGGGATTTATTGTCCGAAGCAATTGCTTCATTAATGAGTTGTGCCATTTTCATGCCGTTGTCGATAGAGGCATCGTACACAAAATGTAATTGTGGCACTGTGCGCAACAGCATGCGTTTGGCTAATTGCGTACGTAGAAACCCTGCTGATTTTTCAAGGCCTTTTTGAGTACTATCACTCGCTTTTGCGGCACTGTAAAAAATCTTGGCATGGGCCATATCACCAGTGACCTCCACTTGCGTGATTGTCACCATGCCAACGCGCGGATCTTTTACTTCAAATTGAAGCAAATCGGCCAACTCGCGCTGCATTTGTTCTGCAACGCGGGTTGCTCTTGAAAATTCTTTTGCCATTGTTGATTCGTATCCTAAAGTGTACGCGCCACTTCAACGACTTCGTAAATTTCCAAGATATCGCCGACTTCAATGTCATTGAAATTTTTCAGTGATAAACCGCACTCGAAGTTATTTTTCACTTCTTTAACGTCATCTTTAAAGCGTTTGAGAGAGTCCAGTTCGCCAGTATGAATAATCACGTTATTGCGCAATACACGTACTTTAGAATTACGTTTCACCAGACCATCTTGCACATAACAACCAGCAATAGAACCCACTTTAGAAATGCGGAATACCTCACGAATCTCTACCGTACCAATCATTTGTTCTTTTTGCTCTGGCGCCAACATACCACCTAAAGCAGCTTTCACTTCATCGACTGCTTCGTAAATAATGTTGTAATAACGTACGTCCACACCAAGATTTTCGACCAACTTACGTGCGCCAGCATCGGCACGGACGTTAAAGCCAATCAATACAGCACTAGATGCAGCTGCCAAATTCACATCGGACTCGCTAATTGCACCGACGCCCGAGTGAATGATATTCACACGCACTTCGCTTGTAGAGAGTTTTTGCAAGCTAGTAGACAAGGCCTCGAAAGAACCTTGTACATCCGATTTGATAATAATATTCAGCGTTTGTACTTCACCTTCGGTCATTTGCTCAAACATATTTTCAAGCTTGGCCGCCTGCTGTTTGGCCAATTTCACATCGCGGAATTTACCTTGACGGAATAGCGCAATCTCGCGTGCTTTACGCTCATCGTTCAATACAATAACCTCTTCGCCGGCGCTAGGCACATCAGACAAACCCAAGATTTCGACTGGAATCGATGGGCCTGCTTCTTTAATCTCGTTACCTGTCTCGTCTAACATCGCACGTACACGGCCGTAAGAACTACCAGCCAATAACATATCGCCGCGGCGTAAAATACCTGATTGCACCAATACGGTAGTGACAGAACCACGCCCTTTATCTAAGCGACCTTCAATCACCAAACCTTTGGCCGGTGTATTTTTGGATGCTTTTAGTTCCAACACCTCAGCCTGTAGCAACACAGCTTCTAGCAATTCATCAATACCCTTACCTGTTTTGGCAGACACTTCACGGAACATCACTTCGCCACCAAACTCTTCTGGCACAACTTCGTGATTGACCAATTCCATCTTCACGCGCTCTGGCTGTGCTTCCGGTTTATCCACCTTATTAATCGCAACCACAATCGGCACATTACCGGCTTTGGCATGGTGAATCGCTTCAATCGTTTGCGGCATCACGCCATCATCAGCAGACACCACCAAAATCACAATATCCGTGGCTTTGGCACCACGAGCACGCATTGCCGTAAAGGCTTCATGGCCTGGCGTATCCAAGAAAGTGACCATGCCACGTGGCGTTTCCACATGGTACGCGCCAATATGCTGGGTAATCCCGCCGGCCTCGCCAGAAGCGACACGGCTACGGCGAATATAATCCAGCAATGATGTTTTACCATGGTCGACGTGACCCATCACAGTGACCACTGGCGGACGCTCTTCCAATACCGCTTCAGTTGAATCATCCTCTTCTAAGAATGTTTCGGGGTCGTTGGCGGCCGCTGCTTGTGCTTTGTGACCCATTTCTTCGACGACGATAATGGCCGTTTCTTGGTCCAGTACTTGGTTGATCGTGACCATCATGCCCATCTTCATAAGGGCTTTAATTACCTCAGCCGCTTTCACTGCCATTTTGTGCGCTAAATCTGCCACTGAAATGGTTTCTGGCACTAATACTTCATGGATAATAGGCTCGGTTGGCGCATTAAATGCATGCTGATCATCATCTTTGTGTGATTTATGCTTGCTCTTAGGTGTACGCCAACCCTGATTCGCACTCACATCACCACGCGTTTTCAAGCCACGCTTCTTGCTCTCTGCATCATTCCAATCTTTGTTGTTGCCGCCCTTACCTTTTTTAGCTTCTTTTGCTTCAGGTTTAGCGCCTTCTTTTGCAACTGGTTTATGCAGCGTACCTTCGCTTAATTTGGCTGCTTTTGCTTTCGCTGCTTCAGCTTCGGCCAATCGCTTCGCCTCTTCATCGGCGCGGCGCTGGACCAACTCTTGTTTTTTACGCGTATCTTCGGCTTGCAACGCGAGTAAAGTTGCGTGACGTTTTGCCTCTTGCTCGCGGATTGCAATTTGCTCCGGAGAAAGCACTTGTTTTTTGATTGTGGTCGAAACCGGCTCTACTTTTACTGGTGCTGGCTCTACCACCGCAGCCACAGGCTCTACTACAGGCGCCTCTTGCACTACAGGTACAATGACCTCGGGCTCTGCAACCACTTCCACCACTGGCGTGATTTCTGCTGGCACTTCGACCACTTCAGTCTGCATCTCAGCTTCCATCGCTGGCAATTCATCCTCGTCTTCACGGCGCTCTAACACGCGTTTTTTACGTACCTCCACCTGAATGGTGCGCGCACGGCCAGAGCTATCTGTTTTTTTAATTTCTGTATTTTGTTTACGTGTAAGCGTGATTTTACTTTTTGGCGTCTGCGCAGCACCGTGTTCTTTGCGCAAATATTCCAACAATGCAGTTTTGTCCGCCTCATCCAAGCGATCTTCTACTGTTGTTTTATTCACGCCCGCACTTTTAAGCTGCTCCAATAATAGAGTCGTTGGCAGCCCTAACTCTGCGGCGAATTGTGCAACGGTTGATTGTGCCATTTACTGCTCCAGTCTCTTAACTATTCTTTTTCACTTACTATTCGATCAAATGCTTGATTGCAATGCCGATTATTTAAACCTGATTACTTAAACCAAGGCGCACGCGCTGTCATGATGAGTTCTTTTGCACGGGTTTCTTCCATACCGGTCAATTCAACCAATTCATCCACTGCGAGTTCAGCTAAGTCATCCATCGTGGCTACGCCTTTTGAGGCAAGCAAGTGCGCCGTTTTGTCGTCCATGCCTTCCATCGCCAATAAGTCTTCTGCGGCTTCTTCCACTTTTTCTTCTTTGGCAATTGCTTCTGTCAATAAGGCTGCACGTGCACGTGAACGCAATTCATTGATGGTGTCTTCATCAAACGCATCAATTTCTGCCATCTCAGCCAATGGAACATAGGCAATCTCTTCCAGTGTACTAAAGCCTTCTTGCACTAAAATATCGGCCACCTCTTCATCCACATCCAGTTTTTCAATAAACAAGGTACTGACACTGGCGTATTCGTCTTGATTTTTCTTAGCCGCAGCTTCTTCGGTCAGAATATTCAACGTCCAGCCGGTTAATTCAGAGGCCAAGCGCACGTTTTGACCATTTCGGCCAATCGCAACTGCTAATTGCTCTTCATCCACCACCACATCCATACTGTGCACATCTTCGTCCACCACAATAGAGGACACTTCAGCTGGCGCCAAAGAGTTGATGACAAACTGTGCTGGATCCATACTCCACAGGACGATGTCTACACGTTCACCCGCCAACTCAGAAGTCACCGCTTGCACACGTGATCCACGCATCCCAACACAAGTACCTACAGGGTCTAAACGTTGGTCATTGGTTTTTACTGCAATTTTTGAACGCAATCCAGGGTCACGCGCGGCTGAACGAATTTCCAGCAAGCCTTCTTCAATCTCTGGCACTTCCAATTCAAATAGACGCTTTAAAAACTCAGGCGCAACGCGAGACAACACCAGTTGTGGACCACGACCACCACGATCAACACGTGACAAATAAGCTCTCACACGATCACCCACACGTAAATTCTCTTTTGGAATCATCGATTCACGTGGCAACAAACATTCAATACGGCCTACTTCGATAATGGCATTACCTTTTTCCATACGTTTGATAACGCCCGTGACTAGATTCTCGCCACGGCCTAAGAAGTCTTGCAGAATTTGCTCACGTTCTGCTTCACGCACTTTTTGTAAAATCACTTGCTTAGCGGCTTGTGCGCCAATGCGTCCAAATGAAATCGACTCTAACGGTACCTGCACGTAATCGCCAATATTGCGATCTTTTGCGCGCTCATCTTCCTCATCAAATTGATAGGCTGAATTCTCTAATAAGTCGTACTCGACATATTGCCAACGTCTAAAGGTCTCATAATCGCCAGTTTCACGATCGATGGTCACACAAATATCCGCGTTCTCTTCGTGATTTTTTTTCGTTGCAGAGGCTAATGCGAGTTCCAAAGCAGTAAAAATCACCTCTTTACTCACATTTTTCTCGTGAGCTAAGGCGTCTACTAATAATAAAATTTCACGACTCATTGCAATCTCCAACTCAAATTATACTTAAATGCTTCAAAGCAAAAGCTTACTTAATCAAACACCGGACTTAATCTGGCTTTATCAACATTACTTAAAGCCAATTTGTAAACGTGCCCCTCAAACTCCAACAGCACAGACTCATCTTCCGTACCGCGCAAAATGCCCAAAAATGTTTTGCGTGGCAAGGTCGTATCCGTGGCTTTAGGCCCCATATCCTTGACGCCCATGCGCAACTTAATTTGCACACGCTCGCCTGTAAATCGTACAAAATCGTTTAACTTCTTCAACACACGGTCTAGTCCTGCAGAAGAAATTTCCAGCCTATCGTAATCAATATCATGCTCAACGGTAAGTACATTGCCCAACTGATTACTGACCAGTACACAATCGTCAATATTCACACTGTCTTTATTGTCTTTTGGGTTCAACTTATCAATGAACACCCGCAGCAATTTACCTCTGTTTGACATTTCCAAATCAACCAAATCAAAGCCAAGTTGATTCACTGTTTTCTCAATCAAAGTTTGCAAGTCTTGCATCAATCATTACTCCAGCTGTCATTTGTACTACTACGCAACGAGCAGAAACAAAAAATGGGCACAAAGCCCATTCAAATTATTGCCATATTATACCAATTAATTCAAGCAATTGGAATGCTTTCCATCGCATGTATTAACGGTAGCTAAAACGAATAAAGCCCTCACAAGAGGGCTTTATTGAGAGTTACTTAAAGCTAATATAGCTTAAGTAACTCAATATAAATAGCTTGGCGGTGACCTACTTTCGCATGCGAAGAGCATACTATCATTGGCGCTGGTTCGTTTCACGGCCCTGTTCGAGATGGGAAGGGGTGGTTCCAAACCGCTATGGCCGCCAAGCATAACTGGTATCACTGATGTTTTGACTCTTACGAGTTTTCATCAGCAGAAATGCTGTGTTGCCGTCTCATTTTCATGAGGCGTCTTTAACAAATTGGAAGAAGTAAAGAATTTAAATGGGGTGATTACATATCGTGCTTTAAAACAAACCGTTAATCTTAACTTTTTGGTCAAGTCTTAAGGTTATAGGATCAAGCCTCACGGGCAATTAGTATCAGTTAGCTTAACGCATTACTGCGCTTCCACACCTGACCTATCAACGTCCTGGTCTCGAACGACCCTTTAGGGGGGTTAAACCCCCGGCAAGTCTCATCTTGAGGCGAGTTTCACGCTTAGATGCTTTCAGCGTTTATCTCTTCCACACTTAGCTACCCAGCGATACCATTGGCATGATAACTGGTCCACCAGCGGTGTGTCCACTCCGGTCCTCTCGTACTAGGAGCAGGTCCCCTCAAACTTGCAGCGCCCACGGCAGATAGGGACCAAACTGTCTCACGACGTTTTAAACCCAGCTCACGTACCACTTTAAATGGCGAACAGCCATACCCTTGGGACCGGCTACAGCCCCAGGATGTGATGAGCCGACATCGAGGTGCCAAACTCCCCCGTCGATATGAACTCTTGGGAGGAATCAGCCTGTTATCCCCAGAGTACCTTTTATCCGTTGAGCGATGGCCCTTCCATACAGAACCACCGGATCACTATGACCTGCTTTCGCACCTGCTCGACCTGTCCGTCTCGCAGTCAAGCAACCTTATGCCATTGCACTATCAGTACGATTTCCGACCGTACCTAGGTTACCTTCGCACTCCTCCGTTACTCTTTGGGAGGAGACCGCCCCAGTCAAACTGCCCACCATACACGGTCCCCAGTCCAGATTATGGACCTAGGTTAGAACCTCAACAACATCAGGGTGGTATTTCAAGGTTGACTCCACGAAATCTAGCGACTCCGCTTCAACGTCTCCCACCTATCCTACACAAATCTTGTCAAAGTCCAATGTAAAGCTACAGTAAAGGTTCATGGGGTCTTTCCGTCTAGCCGCGGGTAGATTGCATCTTCACAAACATTTCAACTTCGCTGAGTCCCGAGAGGAGACAGTGTGGCCATCGTTACGCCATTCGTGCGGGTCGGAACTTACCCGACAAGGAATTTCGCTACCTTAGGACCGTTATAGTTACGGCCGCCGTTTACTGGGACTTCAATCAAGAGCTTGCACCCCATCATTTAATCTTCCAGCACCGGGCAGGCGTCACACCCTATACGTCCACTTTCGTGTTTGCAGAGTGCTGTGTTTTTATTAAACAGTCGCAGCCACCTTTTCACTGCAACCTCATCATGCTTCGAGAGTAAATCTCTACACATTACCGAGGCGCACCTTCTCCCGAAGTTACGGTGCTAATTTGCCGAGTTCCTTCTCCCGGGTTCTCTCAAGCGCCTTAGAATTCTCATCCTGCCCACCTGTGTCGGTTTGCGGTACGGTCTTATACAACTGAAGCTTAGTGGCTTTTCTTGGAAGCATGGTATCAATCACTTCGTCTACAAGTAGACTCGTTATCACGCCTTGACATTGACTCTCCGGATTTGCCTAAAGAATCTGTCTACACGCTTGAACCGGGACATCCAACACCCGGCTGACCTAACCTTCTCCGTCCCCACATCGCATTGTATAGAGGTACAGGAATATTAACCTGTTTCCCATCAGCTACGCATCTCTGCCTCACCTTAGGGGCCGACTCACCCTGCGCCGATGAACGTTGCGCAGGAAACCTTGGGCTTTCGGCGAGGGAGCTTTTCACTCCCTTTATCGCTACTCATGTCAGCATTCGCACTTCTGATACCTCCAGCATTCCTCACAGAACACCTTCGCAGGCCTACAGAACGCTCTCCTACCATACTAGTAAACTAGTATCCGAAGCTTCGGTTACGTGCTTAGCCCCGTTACATCTTCCGCGCAGGACGACTCGACCAGTGAGCTATTACGCTTTCTTTAAATGATGGCTGCTTCTAAGCCAACATCCTGGCTGTCTATGCCTTCCCACTTCGTTTTCCACTTAGCACGTCATTTGGGACCTTAGCTGTCGGTCTGGGTTGTTTCCCTCTTGACCACGGACGTTAGCACCCATGGTCTGTCTCCCGTAATTGCATTTCTCAGTATTCGGAGTTTGCAATGGTTTGGTAAGTTCTTATGAACCCCCTAGCCATAACAGTGCTCTACCCCCGAGAATGATATACGAGGCACTACCTAAATAGTTTTCGGAGAGAACCAGCTATTTCCAAGTTTGTTTAGCCTTTCACCCCTATCCACAGCTCATCCCCAAATTTTTCAACATTTGTGGGTTCGGACCTCCAGTACCTGTTACGGCACCTTCATCCTGGCCATGGATAGATCACTTGGTTTCGGGTCTACACCCAGCAACTAGACGCCCTATTCGGACTCGCTTTCGCTACGCCTCCCCTATCGGTTAAGCTTGCTACTGAATGTAAGTCGCTGACCCATTATACAAAAGGTACGCAGTCACCCCTTACGAGGCTCCCACTGTTTGTATGCATACGGTTTCAGGATCTATTTCACTCCCCTCCCGGGGTTCTTTTCGCCTTTCCCTCACGGTACTGGTTCACTATCGGTCGATTACGAGTATTTAGCCTTGGAGGATGGTCCCCCCATGTTCAGACAAGGTTTCTCGTGCCCCGCCCTACTTGTCGTTACCCTAGTTCCACACACGGGATTTCGTATAAGGGGCTATCACCCTCTATGGCCGGACTTTCCATTCCGTTCTACTATCGCATGTGCTAAAAATAACAGGCTGTTCCATGTTCGCTCGCCACTACTTACGGAATCTCGGTTGATTTCTTTTCCTCGAGCTACTTAGATGTTTCAGTTCACTCGGTTCGCCACCATCTCCCTATATATTCAGGAGCGGTTACCCTTGCGGGTGGGTTTCCCCATTCGGATATGTCCGGATCAAAGCTTATTTGCCAGCTCCCCGAACCTTTACGCAGGCTATCACGTCCTTCATCGCCTGTAATCGCCAAGGCATCCACCATATGCACTTATTCACTTGATCCTATAACGTTAAAACCTAAACCCTTTTTAAATCCAGATTTCATCATGCATGAGACATGCGTTATAGTTTTTCTAAAGCAACTTTTCTTAATCTGCAAGGTTGTACAAATTAAGATGGTTTTTATTTCACTTACATTTATTTCAAGAACTTTCATTCCAGAAACTCATGCCAAGCAAAATGTTCGATTTTGCAATCAGTCAATATTACTCCGGTTAAAAAATAATATTGCCCATTTGAATACAACATTGTCATCACACAATGTGCATTCTCTTTACTTCTTCCATTTTGTTAAAGAACAGTCTAGTTAAAAACTAGAAGCAAGTATTGTTTAAATCAATCCTTAAGCAATACTTGCTTCTAATTTCTACTCAACAAAGCTTGGTGGAGGATGACGGGATCGAACCGACGACCCCCTGCTTGCAAAGCAGGTGCTCTCCCAGCTGAGCTAATCCCCCATATATTACGAGGTGAATCTGGTGGGTCTGGTTGGGCTCGAACCAACGACCCCCGCCTTATCAAGACGGTGCTCTAACCAGCTGAGCTACAGACCCAATAAGGTAGTTTCTAATATTACCTGTGGCCAATCTTTGTTGTACTACTGTTGAATGACTGATAAGAGTGAATGCTTGCAGCAAAAGGTTTTGCTCTAGAAAGGAGGTGATCCAGCCGCACCTTCCGATACGGCTACCTTGTTACGACTTCACCCCAGTCATGAATACTACCGTGGTAAGCGTCCCCCTTGCGGTTAGACTACCTACTTCTGGTAAAACCCACTCCCATGGTGTGACGGGCGGTGTGTACAAGGCCCGGGAACGTATTCACCGCGACATGCTGATCCGCGATTACTAGCGATTCCGACTTCATGCAGGCGAGTTGCAGCCTGCAATCCGGACTACGATCGGCTTTCTGAGATTGGCTCCCCCTCGCGGGTTGGCAACTCTCTGTACCGACCATTGTATTACGTGTGAAGCCCTGGCCATAAGGGCCATGAGGACTTGACGTCATCCCCACCTTCCTCCGGTTTGTCACCGGCAGTCCCAATAAAGTGCCCAACTAAATGATGGCAATTATTGGCAAGGGTTGCGCTCGTTGCGGGACTTAACCCAACATCTCACGACACGAGCTGACGACAGCCATGCAGCACCTGTGTCCACTTTCTCTTTCGAGCACCTAATGCATCTCTGCTTCGTTAGTGGCATGTCAAGGCCAGGTAAGGTTTTTCGCGTTGCATCGAATTAATCCACATAATCCACCGCTTGTGCGGGCCCCCGTCAATTCCTTTGAGTTTTAATCTTGCGACCGTACTCCCCAGGCGGTCTACTTCACGCGTTAGCTGCGTTACTCATGGATTTTACTCCACCAACAACTAGTAGACATCGTTTAGGGCGTGGACTACCAGGGTATCTAATCCTGTTTGCTCCCCACGCTTTCGTGCATGAGCGTCAATATTATCCCAGGGGGCTGCCTTCGCCATTGGTATTCCTCCACATCTCTACGCATTTCACTGCTACACGTGGAATTCTACCCCCCTCTGACATATTCTAGCTTGATAGTTTCAAACGCAGTTCCCAAGTTGAGCTCGGGGATTTCACATCTGACTTATCAGGCCGCCTGCGCACGCTTTACGCCCAGTAATTCCGATTAACGCTCGCACCCTACGTATTACCGCGGCTGCTGGCACGTAGTTAGCCGGTGCTTCTTATCAAGGTACCGTCAGCCTCAGCCTATGTTAGAGACTAAGTTTTCTTCCCTTGCGAAAGAGCTTTACAACCCGAAGGCCTTCTTCACTCACGCGGAATGGCTGGATCAGGCTTGCGCCCATTGTCCAAAATTCCCCACTGCTGCCTCCCGTAGGAGTCTGGACCGTGTCTCAGTTCCAGTGTGGCTGGTCGTCCTCTCAGACCAGCTACTGATCGAAGCCTAGGTGAGCCTTTACCTCACCTACTAGCTAATCAGATATCGGCCGCTCCATTAACGCTAGGTCCGAAGATCCCCAGCTTTCCCCCTCAGGGCGTATGCGGTATTAGCTAATCTTTCGACTAGTTATCCCCCATTATTGGATACGTTCCGATATATTACTCACCCGTTCGCCACTCGCCACCAGACCGAAGTCCGTGCTGCCGTTCGACTTGCATGTGTAAAGCATTCCGCCAGCGTTCAATCTGAGCCAGGATCAAACTCTTCAGTTTAATTTCTGACTATTACTTGTTTACCTCTTTCGAGGTGGTTATTTCGCTTTGCTTTATTTCTCAAATTCATTTCAAGGTATGTGTTACTACTTAAAGTAACCTGTACATACTTGTCTTAAATTTAAGTGTAAGCGTTTATATTCTGAGTCTCTAAGAAACCGAAGTCTCTTAACCCATCACCACAAACACCCACACTTATCAGTCATTCAGTTTGTTAAAGAACAGTTTGCTTTTCAGCTTCTCGTTAGCGCTTTGCGTTAACGAGGTGCGCATTATACAGAGCTTTTCAGCGGCGTCAATACTAATTTTCAAACAATTTTAAATTAATATAAACGGTATTTCTTGCAACACAATTTACTACTTATCGCTGCGATGTTTTGCTAACGAGCCGCGCATTCTACAGGGCTTTTAATTATCGTCAATACTAATTTTGAATTTTTTTAAATTAATATAAATACGATACATTTTCCAACCACCTGCTGCGCTTCACTGCGGTATTTTGCTAGCGAAGGCGCGCATTTTACAGAGGCTAGATTTTTGGTCAAGCACTAATCGAAGTTTTTACAATTTAATTACAAATTGAATATAGAGCTGACAGATATCTAAATTAATAGAGGTCTAATTAGTGCGTCTGTAAACAAGATGAAGAACATGCTTTACAGATAGTTAGATAGCAGAGGATGCGCTATCGGCTGCTAGGCAAATGCCAACAAACTCTTCGGTATTGAGTGAAGCCCCGCCCACCAAGGCGCCATCTATGTCTGGCATGGCGAATAATTTTGCGGCATTGGTACTGTTCACACTACCGCCATATAGTATGCGTATGTTTTGCGCGATTTCCGGATTGAGAATTTCGATATGCCCGCGCAGGAAACCCAATACATTTTGCGCGTGTTCCGGCGTGGCTGCACGCCCAGTGCCGATGGCCCATACCGGTTCATACGCCAACACACCGCCAGCTAGCCCTTGGATACCGATTTCATGAATGACTGCATTGAGCTGGCGAATGGTGACAATGTCCGTAGTGCCATCCTCGTATTCTTCTAAAGTCTCACCCATACAAAAGATAGGGGTTAGGCCGCACTGCACCGCAGCTTCAAAACGTTCGCCTGTAGATAAATCAGTATCATGCCCACGTTGGCGGCGCTCCGAGTGTCCGATAATGACGTAAGTACATCCGAATTCGGTCAGCATGGTGGGTGAAACTGAGCCGGTGTAGGCACCAGATAAGTAGCGGCTCATATTTTGGCCACCCCACTGGATATGGCTATCTTGAAGCATTGACTGTGCTTGGAATAAATAAGGATGTGGCATACACACCACATAATCTGCGCGTTGAAAGTCGCGGGTTTCGGTCAACAGTGTTTCTAAAAAAGCTTGATTGGACGGTAAGCTGCCATTCATTTTGCGATTGGCCACTACGATTTTACGTCTCATCTCTTTTCCTTAAAGCAAAACTGTATGCCTATCGTTTGATTACATTGTATGACTGATGACCAGTCATACTGTACATGAAGCTAACACATTAACGTAGTTCGATTTTTGCAAACTTACGCTTACCTACCTGCGCAATGACTGTTGTGTTTTTTTGAATCTGCAAGTTTTTATCTGTGACCTTCTCACTATCTAATTTGACACCGCCCTGCTGAATCGCACGTATCGCCTCGCTGGTACTCTCTACCAACCCTGCCATTTTTAGCAATTGCGCAATCCCCACGCTGGCACCATCCAGATCAACACGCACCTCCGGCACTTCATCGGGAACCCCTCCTTTTGCGCGTGTTTGAAAATCTTCCAACGCTTTTTCAGCATCCGCTCGACTATGAAAACGCGTGACAATTTCCTGCGCAAAACGTACTTTAATATTGCGTGGATTTTCGCCAGCGGCCACTTGCGCTTTCCATTGCGCAATTGTCTCTAACGATTCAAACGACAGCAATTCTATATAACGCCACATCAAGACATCAGAAACCGACATGAGTTTGGCAAAGATGATTTCAGGCGCCTCGGCCACACCAATATAGTTACCTAGTGACTTGGACATCTTATTCACGCCATCCAAGCCTTCTAACAATGGCATGGTCAACACACACTGCTGGCTAAGACCTGCTTGTTTCTGCAGCTCACGCCCCATCAGCAAGTTAAATTTCTGATCGGTACCACCCAATTCTACATCCGCTTTCAGCGCGACTGAATCGTAGCCTTGCAATAAAGGATACATAAACTCATGGATAGCAATCGGCTGATTGCTTTTAAAACGCTTACTGAAATCATCACGCTCTAGCATGCGTGCGACGGTGAGACTGGCCGCCAACTTCAACATACCCGCCGCGCCCAGATCATTTAGCCAAGCCGAGTTAAATACGATTTCTGTTTTGTCTTTATCTAAAATCTTGAATACTTGCTCAGCATAAGATTGTGCGTTTTCCGCCACCTGCTCTTTAGTGAGCGGTGGACGCGTTGCACTTTTGCCAGTCGGGTCACCAATCATGCCGGTAAAATCGCCAATCAGGAACAACACCTGATGCCCTAGATCTTGAAACTGTCTGAGTTTGTTCAATAATACCGTGTGACCCAAATGCAAATCCGGTGCAGTGGGATCAAAGCCAGCCTTTACCCTGAGCGGTTTACCAGCCTTTAACTTTTCGATCAGCTCTTGCTCAATCAGCAACTCATCAGCACCACGTTTGATGATCGCTAAGGTTTGGTTTATGTCTGTATTCACTGCGGATTCCGATATATTCAGGTTGATGTGAGCTTGCATACCTTGATTTTTTAATAATCATTTTTTTCTGTTAGTATGCTTTTCTACGCCTAATCATTTGACGTGTTTATCTGTTGATTCAATGCATATTGCACAAAGCATCGCCCACATTTTAACGCAAACATTATGTTTTCTAAACGCAAATTTTCACGCCACAAAACCAAGTTTCAATGGCTGATTGCAATCAGCGCAGTGTTAGCCATTGTTTTATGTATGGCCTTCAATGCAGCCCCTCAAGCAGAAACACAACTCCTTACGCTCAAAACCATTACAGAAGAAGTAAGCCTGCCTTTGCCCAGCCCAACGTTGGATACCAATGAGTCGTTCTGGCAATTAGAGCAAGTGCGGCAAGATGACACGCTGCAAACATTGCTTAGACGCATGAATATCCGCGATGATGAGGCCATTAAATTTCTGTTACTCAGCCCAGATGCACATGCGTTGAATACACAACTGCTACCCGGGCACATTGTGGAAATCAAGTCGAACATACTGGGGAAATTGCTCTATCTAGAGTATGAATTAGATGAGGAAAATATCTTGGTCGCTGGCCTGACCAACACCGGCTATGTGATTGCCACTAAAAAACTGTTGCTGGAAAGCCAACAGGTATTAAAATCTGCGGTGATTCGAGACACTTTATTTGGCGCGACGGACGACGCAGGTATTCCCGATCAGATTGCCATTCAAATTGCAGATATTCTTTCTTCAGAAATCGACTTTTATCAGGACCTGCGTCCGGGTGACCGCTTTCATGTGATTTACGAAGCGTTTTACAATGCCAGCGAAATGATGAAAACCGGCAACGTGTTGGCAGTGGAGTTTGTCAACAATGGCCAGACCTATCAAGCCATTCATTACGGTGACGCCTCCGGCAAATACGCTTATTACACACCGGAAGGCAAAAGCCTGCACAAAACATTTTTACGCTCCCCGTTAGAATATACGCGCATCAGCTCCTCATTCAGCGCAGGGCGTTACCATCCAATATTACAACGCATCCGCGCGCACCAAGGCGTTGACATGGCCGCGCCAACCGGCACCCGCGTTAAAGCAGCAGGTGATGGCGTAGTGGCTTTTATGGGTAGAAAAGGCGGTTATGGCAATGTAGTGGTTCTGAGCCACCCCAATGGCGTGAGTACAGTATATGGCCATTTATCGCGCTTTTCAGACGCCATTCGCAAAGGGGATGCCGTAAATCAAGGTGATATTATTGGCTACGTAGGCATGACAGGTATGGCTACTGGCCCACATTTGCATTATGAGTTTTTGGTGAATGGCAGCCATCGCGACCCAATGAAAATTACCTTGCCGACCAGCGCGCCGATGGATGGAAATTTTAAAACCGCTTTTCACGCACAGAGCATACAATTAATGGCCAAACTGGCATTATTAAAACAGCGCGCGCAACTGGCAGCTTATCCGTCGCCCCAGCTAACGCATTAATTGAGTCCTATGAACGCATCTAATCTATATATTGGCATTATGTCTGGCACTAGCCTAGATGGCATAGATGTCTGTCTAGTCGATACACGGCCACAGCAATTCAAGGTCTTAGCCACGCATTTTTTGGCTTATCCAGAACAGATCAAATCGGCATTACTAACATTACATACCCCAAACCATAACGAGCTAGAGTACAGCCAAATGGTGGCCAATGACTTGGCTACCTTGTACGCCCAAGCAGTGAATGCGTTGCTCACTGAGCAGCAACTTCTGCCGAATCAAATTGCCGCCATCGGTTGTCATGGGCAAACTATCCGTCATCGCCCGGTGATAGATGGCAAGATGGGATTTACATTACAAATCGGCAATGCCGCATTATTGGCGGAGCTCACCCATATTACAGTGGTTGCGGATTTTAGAAGCCGCGACATTGCGGCGGGCGGTCAAGGTGCACCATTGGTGCCCGCGTTCCACCAAGCCATTTTTAGCCATGCTGATTACAGTCGGGCACTGGTGAATATTGGGGGCATTGCCAATATTACGTATCTGCCCAAAGCAAATGCCAAAGACTCCCAAATATTGGGCTTTGATTCTGGCCCAGGCAATATGCTTATGGATACTTGGATTAAACAACACCTACAGAAAAATTATGATGCGGATGGTGCTTGGGCCGCATCTGGTGCAGTACTTCCTGCCCTTCTGTCTGCCTTATTGAACGACCCTTACTTTTCAGCACCGCCACCAAAAAGCACCGGTCGCGATTTATTCAACGATGCGTGGCTAGCTACGCAATTGGGCAATGAGCAGTACGCACCTCAAGACGTTGCACGCACCCTGCTTGCGTTCACCGCACATACGATTTACCAAGCGATTCAAGACCACTGCAGCCAAACCGAGGAAATTTATCTGTGCGGTGGTGGTGCACGCAACACTTTGCTGGTCGACACATTACGTGGCTTGTTCAAACACACACCAGTGCATACAACAGATACACTCCATGTTGGCGTGGATTGGGTTGAAGCCGCCGCCTTTGCATGGTTAGCGCAACAAACCATGACTGGTCAAGCCGGTAACTTGCCTAGCGTGACCGGCGCCAAAGGCCCGAGAGTACTGGGTGCAATTTACCCAGCCTGAGCTTATGCACCAACAGTGCGCACTTTAATTGTGCAATAAATTTGCCAGTTTTTGCCATGCAATGGCATTTGTGCCCGGTTCTATCAACATTTCAGCTTTCGATTGCGTATAATTGATCATAAACGTTAATAAAGAGTCACTTATGGCAACAAAACCTACCAAAGCAACCATCACATTTGACAACCAAAGCAGCCCGATTGAATTGCCCGTGCTGTCTGGCACTTTGGGCAATGACGTCATTGATATTCGCTCGCTAGGCAAGCATGGCGTATTTACCTACGACCCTGGCTTTATGTCTACAGCAGCCTGCCAATCCAATATTACGTTTATTGATGGCGAGCAAGGCCTGCTCTACTACCGCGGTTACCCGATTGAGCAATTGGCTGAGCACTGTGATTTTCTAGAAGTCTCGTATCTGCTGATGCATGGTGAGTTACCCAATGCGGCACAAAGGGAAGAGTTCACCAAACTGATTGGCACGCACACCATGCTGCACGACCAGCTAAGCAATGTGTTCCGCGGGTTCAGACGCGACGCACACCCTATGGCAGTCATGATCGGCGTGGTCGGTTCGATGTCAGCGTTCTATTTTGATGCAATGGATGTATATAACCCGCAGCATCGCGAAATTTCAGCCTACCGTTTATTGGCCAAGGTACCGACGATTGCTGCTTGGAGTTATAAGTACAACTTGGGTCAACCGTTTATGTACCCAAAAAACAAACTCAATTATGCAGAAAACTTTATGCATATGATGTTTGCAACGCCGTGTGAAGAATACGAGCCCAACCCAGTATTGGCTAAGGCATTTGAGAAAATCCTGATCTTACATGCCGACCACGAGCAAAACGCTTCCACCAGCACAGTGCGCTTGGTAGGCTCTAGCGGTGCCAACCCGTTTGCCAGCATCTCCGCAGGCATTGCATCACTGTGGGGGCCAGCCCACGGCGGCGCTAACGAAGCCACGCTTAAAATGCTAGAGGAGATGGGTGATGTTAGCCGTATTGGTGAGTTTATCAAACGTGCAAAAGATAAAACCGACAGCTTCCGTCTGATGGGCTTTGGCCATCGCGTCTATCGCAATATGGATCCGCGCGCAGCCATCATGCGCAAAACCTGCCATGAGGTGCTAAACGAATTAGGTCTGCATGATGACCCAATGTTTAAACTGGCGATGGAGTTGGAACGTATTGCGCTGGAGGATGATTACTTCGTTTCACGCAAACTGTATCCAAACGTAGATTTTTACAGCGGCATCGTCATGCGTGCAATGGGCATTCCTAATAGCATGTTCACCGCCATTTTTGCCTTAGCGCGTACCGCAGGCTGGATTGCGCAATGGAGCGAGATGAACGCAGACCCGGAACACAAAATCGGTCGGCCAAGACAGCTATATACCGGCGACCACAGACGTGAGTTTGTGCCCATTAACAAACGCTAGCCAATCAACTTCCCATTCACTTAATTAAGGCGCTTGGACAAATCCAAGCGCCTTTAATGCTTCTTGCATCGTCTTAGCCACCTCCACATAGCCTTGTGCATTCGGATGTATCTGATCTGCCTTGAGATCATGCCTGGACAGTACATCTGAAAAGATATCCGTGATTAAAGGCACCTTGGTTTCTTCCGCCACACGCGCATAGAGCGGATGGTCTGACAAATTGCCCACCGCCGCCATCAACGGACTGATTTCGGGAATCGCCACCAACGCAATTTGCACACCCTGTGTTTTGGCCTGTGCGATGATAGATTTCAAGTTTTCCTCTACTTGCTTAGTCGGCACCTGACGCAATAAATCATTTCCCCCTAATTCAATCAAGAGCAGTTTAGGCTGATGCTCCTCCAGCAGGTTAGGCAAGCGTTGTAAGCCGCCACTGGTGGTATCGCCAGGAATACCCGCATTTACAATATGCCAGCCAGTGGCTTTTTCCAATAGTTCAGGATAAGCCTCTTCTGGCTTTGCCCCTGTGCCATAGCTCAAGCTATCACCCAGAATCAATACCGTTGCCCCCTGCGCTATTGCAGGTTGCGGCGGATGCTTTTCCGCACATGCCAACAAGACCAAAAAAATCACCAACACTAGTTTTTTCATATGCTCTATACCACTCATCACAGCCAATAAAAAAGCCAAGCAATATGCTTGGCTTTAGTTGTGTGCAACTGCATACCTTACACTGAAAATGAGGACCCACAGCCGCAGGTCGTTTGTGCATTCGGGTTACGAATCACAAACTGTGAACCTTGCAAACTATCTTGGTAATCAATTTCCGCACCCATAAGATACTGTAAGCTCATTGGGTCAATCAGTAAGGTGACCGCGTCTTTTTGCACCTGCGTATCATCTTCGTTCACTTCCTCTTCAAAAGTGAAACCGTACTGGAAGCCTGAGCAACCACCGCCACTGACAAATACGCGCAGCTTCAAATCTGGCGTACCTTCTTCTTCAATCAGTTCTTTTACTTTTTTTGCCGCATTGTCGGTAAACACCAATGGTGCTGGCATCTCAATGTTGGCCAAACTCTCTGTAGATAATTCTGCAACTGTATTCATGTGCGCTCCTTTTTCGTGCCTGAGTTGCTTACAATAATGTGTTCGACGACCGCCCCATGCAAACGTTCGACGATTTAATACTTAAATTTTATTTCTTGCGCCGCCAGCTACACCGCGGAGTCTACGGACTCTTCACCAATGTAAATCAAGCGACCTTCAATCACTGCGCCGGTATGCATTTCCAGTGATTTGTAATGCAAATCACCCGTAATACGTGCCTTCGACTGCAATTCTATAAATTGTCCAGCTTTGACCGGGCCGACCACCTTACCATTTAATACAATTTTTGCTGCAGCAACCGCGCCTTCTACACGCCCATGTTCACTTAAAATCAAGGTGCTGGGCGAATCCACTGGCTCTGCTACATTGCCGTACACTGCGCCATCAATACGCAGGCCACCGCTAAAATAAATATTGCCTTCTACACGCGTATCCGCGCCGATTAATGTATCGATTCTGCTATCAATCTTATTACTTTTTTTGAAAAACATTGCCAATCCTTACAAAACGCTACGGTATTGAAACTGCATGACGTTGGTTATTTGCCAGTTCTTCTACTCAGCATGTTTTTATAAAACACCAACTCTTCTTTGACCTTCAAGTTCTCATCTTGAACGGTTGCTAGCTCTTTTGCAAGGTTATTATTTGTCGCAAGCTCCACCTGTAACTCACGCTGCGCCCCTATTAGTTTGGTCTGCAGGTCTTTATTTTCAAGTGTTGTTTGCTGTAAACGTACACGAATCGTTTCTCTTTCGCTATCGTGCAGCGCCCAAAATGCCAAACCGACCCCTAAACACATGAATATAAACGCAGACAGCCACTGAAAATACCAGGGACGACGTGAACGCACTGCTACTTGCTTAGCGGTTAAGCCAAAGTTACTGCGAAATTTACGTCGTATCGGTTTCATACCAGTGTATTAGGGGAGTAAGGGCAATACCTGTAAGCCTGTTTTCTCATCCAGCCCCATCATAATGTTCATATTTTGCACAGCTTGGCCGGCTGCGCCTTTCACCAAGTTATCTTGTACTACTACCAATGTGAGATAGTCTGCACTCTGACGCTGCAAGGCAATGCGCAAATGGTTTGCTCCTCTGACCGAACGTGTTTCCGGAAGTTTCCCAGCTGGCAACACATCCACAAAATACTCATCCGCATAACGTGTTTCATACAATCTTTGCAAATCCACGTCTTGTGCGGCGACCGATAGCTTGACATACAACGTCGACAACATGCCCCGTATCATTGGAATCAAATGTGGCACAAAAATAAATTGCAGTGACTGATGTGCCAACTGCGTTAATTGCGCCTCGATTTCCGGGTGATGGCGATGTCCAGCAACACCATACGCCTTCATATTGTCACTAGACTCAGAGAACAGCGTTGCAACTTCGGCCTTACGGCCTGCACCGGATACGCCCGATTTAGCATCTGCAATGATGGGGGCTGAGAAATCAATCAGTCCTTTTTCTAGCAAAGGCGCTAAGCCTAACAATACCGTGGTCGGATAACAGCCTGGATTACCGATGACTTGTGCTTGCTTAATCTGTGTGCGGAACAGCTCTGGTAAACCATAGACGGCATTCTGTAAAATCTCTGGGCAGCTATGCGGCATTTTGTACCACCGCTCAAACACGGCAGTGTCTTGCAATCTAAAGTCTGCCGCCAAATCAATCACTTTGACACCAGCAGCCACCAAAGCTTGCGCTTGGCTCATAGCAACACCATGTGGCGTTGCAAAAAACACCACATCACAGGCAGCCAGATTGGCAGTAGCCGGATCGCTAAACGCCAAATCTACATATCCCCGCAGATTTGGAAACATATCCGCTACCAATGTTCCTGCATCGCCACGTGAGGTAATCACCGTGAGCTCAACATGCGGATGCACTGCTAGCAAACGCAAAAGCTCCACACCGGTATACCCTGTGCCACCTACAATGCCGACTTTAACTTGTTGTGTCATGAATAAGTGCTTGCCCTAAAAATGAAACCTTAAATGAAAAAGGCCGCTAGCGCGACCTTTTTTTGTACTTAGACGCTCAATGAAGCGTAGTAAGCAATTAACGTTTAGAGAATTGTTTACGACGACGCGCTTTGCGTAAGCCCACTTTTTTACGTTCTACTTCACGTGCATCACGTGTTACGAAACCTGCGTGTGACAATGCGCTTTTCAATGCAGCATCGTAATCGATCAAAGCGCGAGTAATACCATGACGCACTGCACCGGCTTGACCAGACTCACCGCCGCCAACCACATTCACCATGATATCAAAGCTAGCTGTGTTGTTCGTCAACTCTAATGGTTGACGCAAAATCATACGTGAAGTCACGCGTGAGAAATATTCATCTACAGGCTTATCATTCACAATGATGTTGCCTTTGCCAGATTTTAAGAATACACGTGCCACTGAACTTTTGCGACGACCTGTACCGTAGTTATATTTACCAATCATTTTGCAATCCTTAGATAGTCAATGCTTGCGGTTGTTGCGCAGCATGTTCATGCTTGTCGCCAGCATAAACTTTCATTTTTTTGATCATGGCATAACCCAATGGGCCTTTTGGCAACATGCCTTTTACTGCTTTTTCTAATGCGCGGCCTGGGAAACGGTCTTGCATTTTAGAGAAAGTAGTGGTGCTGATACCACCTGGGTAACCAGAGTGACGATGATATTCTTTATCAGTCGCTTTTGCGCCTGTCACTTTGATTTTGTCCGCATTGATGACAACAATGTAGTCACCTGTATCTACGTGCGGCGTGTAAATTGTTTTATGTTTACCACGTAAACGGTGTGCAATAGCACTCGCCAAACGACCCAATACTAAATCGGTGCCGTCGATGACAAACCAATCACGTTGTACTTCATGTGTTTTTGCTGAAAATGTTTTCATTTTTTATAACTACCAAATCATAGCTTATAAATTCAAGAGGGCGGATTATATGCTTTTGCCTTAACGCTTGTCAACGCCGAGTTGCTTATTTTAAGAAAGTATTTTTTTGCCGTCTACCACACACATTACACATATTGGCATGCCGATTGCTTATATATAATCAAAAGCAGTTAACAACGACGCAGAGAAATACGTAAGTTATTGATTTTTAATATTTAATAAAATTATCAACTTAGTTGAGTACATTATACTACAGACAATGATGACGAAGTTTTCATCAATTGTGATGAAGAGGTGGATATGGATAACAATTTAAAACTTAGAAAAGCAATCATTATCGCCATTGCCTTGATGGGCACCGGTTACTCGTTGCATTCTAAAGCGATTGGCCTGAGCGATATTCAAGTGAAGTCTTATTTAGGCCAGCCCTTACTAGCTAATATTAAGGTGAGCGGGCTAGACAAAAAAATGGATGAGCGCTGCTTTTCAATTGCGAGCGACGACACCAATGCCATCAGCAACGTCAATTTCAAGCTCAATCGTACCTCCGATGAAACTGGCATTCTGTCTTTGACCTCTAACAAAGCGGTATTGGAACCGATTGCTTCATTGACTGTGGTAGGCCACTGCGATGCTATATTTACACGCCAATATCAATTATTGATTGATCCGGCCAGCACTATCTCTAATGTAGACACCGACACCAATGGCGAAATGACCATAAGCCACAACGCCGAACAAAGCAGCTTTAGTGAGGCCGAAACTGAAACAGCAAGTACATTGAGCACAAACGCAGCTACTGTCAAAACAGCACGCAAAAGCAAACGTCAAGCCTCAGCCACAAAACAAGTAAAAGCATCAAACCCAGACTCTGCTGCTGTAGTAAGCACTAGCAACAACGCAGCACACAATGCACAGGTTGTTTACAACACCCCTAAATCCAGCGTTGCTGCACCTGTGGAATCAAAACCAAGATTGTCTATTTCCAGTGGCGATGTCAACTTTAGGGAACTTGCCAATGTGCCTATGAAATTGGCATTTGATAAACGTATCAACACCAGCCGTGAAACCAACCCACAGGCATATTCTGAACAAGCAGAATTTGCCGATGAAGTCACCGTGATGAACAACCGCTTGGCGCATTTAGACAAGCAATTAAATAGCTTGTACGCACAAAACGCCAGCCTTAAACAAGCCAACACCAACACACAAGCTGAGCTCACTACACTTAAACAACAAAATGATGTATTGCGCATGCTTTCCTTTTGTTTAGGCGGCGGCTTATTGGCCACTGGCTACTTTTTTGTAGACTGGTTAAGAAGAAGAAATGCTGTTGCGCGCGCAGAAAATGAACAAGCCTTATGGGTAAGCTTGCAAGCCGAGCAGCATGCCGCCGAAAGCAATCTTACATTTGGCTTAGATGAATCATTTGAGCCACAAACTTCTGTCGCTTCTACCAAACCGCAAGAAGAACTATCTGACATGGGTAATGCGCCGCTTTTTAATAGCACTTATCCAAGCCAAGCTATGCCTGAAATCATTCAGGAAGAAACGCACATTACCGAAGATGCCGAGTTATTGATTTCACACGGCCGCATCCATTTAGCCATTGAGTTGCTGCAAAACCATTTAATCGAAACCCCGAAAGACTCAGCTTCCACCTGGTTATTCTTATTAGATTTACTGGCCAAAGAAGGCATGCAAAAAGAGTTTGAAGTAGCCGCTACCGAATGCAAAAAACACTTTAACGTGCAGCTTGAAGACTTTTCAAGACCGCTTGCTGACAGTAACAGCCTAGAGTCTTTTGAGCGCATTTCTAAAGAGTTGCAAAAACTCTGGGGCACAGAAAAAGCCTTGGTGTTCTTAGATGAACTGATTTACAACACACGCTTAGAGCCACGTGCTGGCTTTGATAAACCTGTATTTGAAGAGCTTGTGCTATTGCGCGAAATTGCAGAAGAAGAAGTCAAACTTGCAGAGGTTATTTCACTGCATGAAGAAAAAACATCACGTAGACAGAAAAAGGAAAAAACCATGACCATTAACTTACCTGAAATCGAAACCTCAGAAGCATTCAAACAACTTGCGCTAGAAACAAGCAAAGACAATGTGGAAATTGCAAACGAAGAGCACTTCGAATTTGAATTATTGGATCTTGCACGCAACTAAAATAGTAGGTGTGAGGCTTTGTAGAAGACCAAGTCTAACCACAAGCCCAACGTAATTGCCCCACCTATCCAGCTATTCCACAAAAACGCCTTAAAGCAATCTGCCTTAAGGCGTTTTTTAATGAGCCAGTATTGATGCATCATCAGTAATAACGCCAGCAGTAAACCTGCGTAGTAGAACAGCCCGAACCGCATAAACATGCCGACATAAATCAATATGCCTTGCATGGCCGCAAAGCAAACCATGATCGCCAGCACATCGTAGCGCCCAAAAAATATCGCGGAAGAACGAATGCCAATCTTTAGATCATCTTCACGATCCACCATGGCATACGCTGTATCGTAGGCAATCGCCCAAAATACATTAGCAAGCAGCAGTTGCCAGGCCAGTGGCGGCACATAATCATTTATGGCTGCAAACGCCATGGGAATACCAAAGCCAAAAGCAACGCCAAGGTACGCTTGTGGAATCGCCAAAAAACGCTTGGTGAGTGGATAGGTAGCGGCTAAAAATAAAGCGGCGACAGAAAGCAACACGGTTTGCCGATTTAGAAAACACACGAGCATAAAGGCGATTAGACACAGCCCTAGTGCCAGCCAAGCCGCTTCTTTTACACTCACCTCTTGCGTGGCTAATGGACGCAATTTGGTACGCTCCACCAATCCATCGTAGCGGCGATCAGCCATGTCATTTAAAACACAGCCGGCACTGCGCATCAGCACAGTCCCTGTCACAAAAATAAGTACGATAGAAAGAGTTGGATAGCCACGCCCCGCTATGAGTAATGCCCATAGCGTGGGCCACAATAACAATAAAATACCAATTGGCTTATCTAAGCGCATCAAGCGCTCATAAGCATCCAATTTCAACATCAGTGTTTGTTTATTCATAAAGTTGCGGTAAAAAAACCTCTGTGACTAAGATACTAGCACGATGGATGCTAGCGCAATTTAAGTAAAATACAGAGCGCCTTGCCCAAAGGTAAGTGGGCGCATGATTAAGGTGCGCCACCGCTTTTTGGTATAGCTGATGTTGCTGTGTCAGCTTTTTATAACGTAACGGCGTGCGTTTTACTTGCGGATTGGCAAACAATAGCGCGCCCAAAGGCTGATTACCTAGGCGAGCAAGTCGATGCCATTGCCCTCTCAACGCTTTTCTCGGAATCACGCTATGTGCAAACACCACTGCCTGCTGATTGCCGATTAATCTGACCTCACGCACAGTCGCCAATTGATGCGGCTTGAGCCCAAGCAACTGAATTTCATCTTGCATGGCGCGCGCCAAACGCATGGACTGCGTTTGTACGGAAAACTGCACATAGCGTTGCTGTAAGCGCGCAGTCAGCGAATCGTGATTGATCAGCCAGGCATGATCCCGACGGCAAGCAAACGGTTTATGTAACCAACGTTGCCTTTGATTCACGGTATGCGGGTATATTTTCAAGTTAAGATTATTTTCAAAGTGACTGCTTATTCAAGCTGCAGATTATGGCATAGCCGTTTATCACATTGTATTGTGGTGATGGTTTAATACACAGCCCGTCATACTTTCACCAGCTCATCAACTTGGTACATCCACCGCGCCAAATGTGCGTCTACCGCTTGCGGCGCCTGTACTAATAATTGCTCTGCAGTTGCTTTAGCCGCCATCAATAAATCTTCATCACGGTTAATATCGGCGATTTTTAACATGGGCACACCACTTTGGCGCGTACCTAAAAACTCACCCGGCCCACGCAATTGTAAATCGGCCTGTGCAATCAAAAAGCCATCCGTATACTCATACATGACTTTTAAACGTTCACGCGCAGCCTCTGATAACTTAGCCTGATACAGCAAGATACAGGTACTTTTGGCAGCGCCGCGCCCTACCCGACCGCGCAACTGATGCAATTGACTGAGTCCAAAACGCTCTGCATGCTCTATCACCATCAGGCTTGCGTTGGGTACATCCACGCCCACCTCAATCACCGTCGTTGCAACCAATAGCTGGGTTTGGTGTTGGCTAAAGGCTTCCATGACCGCCTGTTTTTCTGCGGATTTCATGCGGCCATGCACCAAGCCTATGTTCAGTTCAGGAAATTGCGCCTGCATGTAAGCATAGGTATCGTTAGCGGTTTGCAATTGTAGCGCTTCTGATTCTTCAATCAGCGGGCATACCCAATACGCCTGATGTCCTGATTGGCAGGCATCACGCACGCGCTGTAAAATTTCGTCTCGCCGTTGATCAGAGACTAGCTTGGTGACAATGGGTGTACGGCCCGGTGGCAACTCATCAATCACCGATACATCTAAGTCTGCGTAGTAGCTCATCGATAGTGTGCGTGGAATAGGTGTGGCTGACATCATTAACTGGTGTGGCTCAGGCTGGCCTTTTTGGCGCAAAGCCAAGCGCTGCTGCACGCCAAAGCGGTGCTGCTCATCAATAATGGCCAGGCCCAGACGTTTAAATACGACGGCCTCTTGAAACAAGGCATGTGTGCCAATCACCAGCTGCGCTTGGCCACTGGCGATGCTATCCAGCGCTTGTGCGCGCTCTTTTTTGCTTTGGCTGCCGGTCAACCAAGCAATGTGTATATGCAGCGGCGCTAGCCATTGCATAAATTTTTTATAGTGCTGTTCCGCCAGAATTTCTGTCGGCGCCATCAAGGCCACTTGCCAATCATGCTCAATGGCTTGTAGTGCCGCAATACATGCCACAATGGTTTTTCCGCTACCCACATCGCCTTGTAGCAATCGCTGCATAGGGTACGGTTGTGCTAAATCGTGCGCGATTTCCGCAGTGACTTTTTGTTGTGCTGCAGTAAGCTGAAACGCCAAATGCTTGAGCAGTGCTGGCACCCACTTCACGGATGCAGCGACACTGGGTGCATCCAAACTACGCCTTTTTGCGTGATGTTTGCGCATGGAAAGTTGCTGCGCCAGCAACTCATCAAACGCCAATCGACGCCACGCTGGCAACCGACGTGCCTGTAATGCCTCCAGTGAAACATCCGGACTGGGTTGATGTAAGGTGCGTATGCTTTCGGCAAAACTAGGCAAGCGATGCTCGGCATAGATGGACGCCGGTAGCGTTTCAAATAGAAGATCGCGCTGCAAAGCGAGCATTACCGCTTTACGAATATGCGCTTGCGATAAACCTGCGGTAGTGGGGTAAACCGGCGTTAATACTGCATTGATGGGTGTATCCTCGCGCCACGCTTTGCATTGCGGATGCACCATCTCGTAACCAAAAAATCCGTGGCGCACTTCGCCATAAATGCGCAGTTTTGCACCTTCTTTAAGCTGCGTGATTTGGCTGGGATAAAAATGCAAAAAGCGTAACGTGAGCTGCCCACTTTCATCTTGCAAGCGTGCAATCAATGCTTTGCGTGGCTTGTACGTGACTTCTGCATGCACAATCTCGCCCTGTACCTGCGTCTCATCACCCAAACGTAAATCACGTATTGCCGTAATGCGGGTTTCGTCAATATAGCGCAACGGCAAATGCAAAATCAGGTCATGCAAGGTACGCACACCTATTTTGGCCAAATGGCTGACCAACGCAGGGGTAAATCCTTTTTGCTCAGCTAATAAGTGATGTGTTGAAAATGAAGACAACTGAATACACTAGATTTTTTGCTCGGCGTGATTTCCTTTAACGCGATTAATACGCACCACATCAGGAATCTTACGCAAATTACGGATTAATTCTGCTAAATGAACACGATTGTGCACCTGCACAGTGAAATTGACATTGGTATATTGACTGCCATCTGACTCTTCCACGCTGACGTTATCAATATTGGATTCTGCATTGGCAATGGTCGTGGCGATTTTTGCCAGCATACCGCGCTGATTGGCTACCGCAATGCGCAGGTTCACTTTGAACAGTTTTTTATTGTCAGCATCCCAATCCACATCCAGCCATTTGTCTGGATCCAACTTGAATTTGCGGATAGCCGGACAATCGTGCGTATGAATGACCAGCCCCTTGTCTTTATTGATAAAGCCTAAAATCGGGTCACCCGGAATCGGTCGGCAGCATTGCGCAAATTGCACTGCCATACCTTCGGTGCCGCGAATGGTAATCGTGTCTAATGGTTTGCTGGTTTTTTCTTTTTCTGTCTCGGCGCCTTCACTATTGTTGGAAAGCAACTGGTGCGCCACCATCAAACCAACACGCTTGCCCAAGCCAATGTCCGTCAAAATAGCCGCTTTGGTTTGCACACCATAGTCACGCATCACTTTTTGCCAGTGCTTATCGGTCACTTCACTAGGCTCTACATGCAGTGCGCGCAAAGCTATATTGAGCATACGTTCGCCCAAATGCGCGGACTCTTCCACTTTAATCGTCTTTAAATAATGGCGGATATGGGAACGCGCTTTGCCTGTCACCACATAGTTCAACCAAGCAGGATTAGGTTTGGCTAAAGGCGCGGTAATGATTTCCACATTGTCACCATTACGCATTTCCGTTCTCAGTGGCGCCAGCTCATTATTGATTTTCACCGCAACGCAGCTATTCCCGACATCGGAGTGCACAGCATAGGCAAAGTCCACCGCGCTGGAGCCTCTGGGCAAAGCCAAAATTTTGCCTTTAGGTGTGAACACATAGACTTCATCTGGAAACAGATCGACTTTAAAATGCTCCAAAAACTCGTAGCTGTCTTCACTCTCGGTTTGAATCTCTACCAACCGCTGTAACCATTGATGCGTTTGCTGTTGCAGTTTGGTCAAATGCGCATCGGTTGTTTTGTATAGCCAATGTGCCGCCACACCGGCATCGGCGATGTTATGCATTTCTTCACTGCGGATCTGCACTTCAATCGGTGTACCAAACGGCCCAAACAAAGTTGTATGTAACGATTGGTAACCATTGACCTTAGGAAGTGCAATATAGTCTTTGAATCTACCGGGAATCGGTTTATATAACGCATGCAAAGCACCCAATGCTAGATAACAAGAGGCGGTGTCTTTTACAATAATCCTAAATCCGTAAATGTCATTAACTTGCGACAATTTTACGGTTTTACCCGTCATCTTCTTATAAATACTGTAAATATGCTTTTCTCGGCCAATCACATCCGCTTCTAGTTTTGCTTCTTTTAACTGATCTTCAATCGCGTTTAAAATCTTGGTGATGACTTCTTTACGATTACCACGCGCGGCCTTAACAGCCTTGTTAATCACATGATATCGCGTAGGGTATAGGTATTTAAAACTTAGATCTTCCAGCTCTTGATAGATTGGATTCAAGCCTAAGCGGTTAGCAATTGGCGCGTAAATATCTAAGGTTTCGCGCGCGATTCGCTTTTGCTTTTCCGGCTTCATTGCATCCAGCGTCTGCATATTGTGCAAACGGTCTGCCAGTTTCACCAAAATTACACGCACGTCTTGGCTCATGGCCAACAACATTTTACGGAAGTTTTCGGCCTGCGCCTGCGTTGCGGTTTGTAGCTCGACTTTATCGAGCTTGGTTAAACCATCTACCAAATCCGCCACTTGCTTGCCAAATACTTCGCCAATTTCAGCACTCACTACACCCGTATCTTCTACGACATCATGCAGCAAAGCCGCCAGCAAAGTGGGGATATCTAAGTGTAATTTAGCAAGAATGCATGCGACTGAAACCGGGTGCGTAATATAAGGCTCACCCGTCTTACGGGTTTGTCCTTGGTGTGCGTTATCGGCATAGCGATATGCCGCCCACACTTGTTCAATTTCGTCTTGAGTCAGGTACTGCTTGAGCAGAACGGTAAGCGGGGAGTGCTCGGTGTCTGCAGGAAGCAAATCCGGCACGTCTAATAGGGTGTCAGATTTGCGTTTTGGAGATTCCGCCTTAAGATAATTAGCGGTGGTGACCATAGGCTACATGCTTAAATTACGAATGACCGCGATTTAAGATTTCCACACCCACTTTACCTGCTGCAATTTCACGCAAAGCCAATACAGTCGGCTTGTCTTTTTGCGCAGAACCATGCACAAATGGATCAGAGCCATTGGCCAATTGGCGTGCACGGTAAGCTGCCACCAATGTCAATTGAAAGCGGTTTGGAATTTTATCTAAACAATCATCTACTGTAATACGCGCCATAATGTAACCTCTTAGAAATGTACGTTAGCCACCCCAAACTCAGGGTAAGTTTAGGTGAGTTTTTGAATTAATGCTTGATAGCGCGTGACTTGCGCTGTCATTTTTAGTCGTTGCGTGCGCACTATCGCCAGTAAGTCGTGCAGTGCTACATCAAAATCATCGTTGATTGTAACATAATCAAACTCGACTAAGTGACGCATCTCCTCACGCGCCGCCGCCACGCGCTTGGCAATTACCTCCGCACTGTCTTGCCCGCGGTTATTTAAACGCTCTGCTAAGGTTTCCACTGAAGGTGGCAGTATAAAAATACTGATGGCGCTTGGGTAAATCTCACGCACTTGCGCAGCGCCTTGCCAGTCAATTTCCAAAATCACGTCATGGCCAGACGCCAGCGCCACATCTACACCAGCTTGCGAAGTGCCGTATCGTGCACCATGCACATGCGCTGATTCCAGAAACTCACCATTCTCCAGCATGGTCAAGAAAGTAGCATCCTCTACAAAATGATAATGCACCCCTTGCTGCTCTAGCGGCCTAGGTAAACGCGTGGTATGGGAGATGGAAAGCTTAATCTGTGCATCTTTTGCCAGCAAGGCTTTCACCAAGCTAGTTTTGCCTGCGCCAGAAGCAGCGGTAATAATAAATAAATTGCCTTGTGACATTGTTTAACACCAATCCGGACTAGGTAATGCAGAAAAGACGGATTTTAACCCTTCGCTCCAACCTTTGCGCACTGTTGCGTAATAAGGGTCTTGCTCGGTGATCCGTTTTTTACAATCGGCATGCAGGCTATCGGTACGATAAATCATTAAATCAATCGGTGCGCTCACGGAAATATTACTGCGGATGGTAGAGTCAAACGAAATGAGCACACACTTCACCGCGTCCATCATCTCACTATTGTGTTTCACCACGCGGTCAATAATCGGCTTGCCGTACTTGGTTTCACCAATCTGGAAATAAGGCGTTTCGCTACAGGTCTCAATAAAATTGCCTGCGGCGTATACATTAAATAAGCGTGGACGCTCCCCTTCAATTTGCCCACCCACCAACACGCTAGCACTAAACTCTATGCCATGCTTTTGTAAATGGTCACCGTCACGCTCATGCACGGTACGCATGGCCTCGCCCACTAAACCCGCCACATCAAACATGCTGTCTACGTTATACAGGTGCTTTGCCGATTTACTTTTGGATTTAAGTTGTGCCGTCAGCAGGTTGACCACAGATTGGGTAATGGCTAAATTGCCTGCGGTTAACAGCACAATCACACGCTTGCCGGCTTGTTCAAACACATGCATTTTGGGCGCAATGGCTACTTGGTCTACACCCGCATTGGTGCGCGTATCAGAGGCAAACAACAAGCCCTGCTCTAATAATAGTCCGACACAATAAGTCATGGAAAACTCAATTTTATGAATGGTGAAATCATACCATTAGGCATGCGCTGCGGCAGAAAAAAGCGTATTGCATCACCAAAATTAACGAATGCCGGGCCAACCGTTATGGCTAGCTGTAGTATGTCTTAAATGGATACCTGCCTTGAGAGCAACCCTACGTTCCAATTATCTTTTCAGGCTTCAGCAATCGGCCAAACGTTTTTTCGCGTAATGCAATATATCACTTGACTATATTTCTATATTTATGGAAATATAGATCATATGAACATTAAATCAGCAGTATTGCAACTTTCATCTATCGCCCAAGAGGCGCGTTTAGAGATATTCAGACTACTTGTTCAGGCAGGGCCAGAAGGCCTGTCTGCTGGAAATATTGGCGAAACACTTCAAATCCCAGCCAGCACGCTTTCATTCCATCTTAAAGAGTTAAGTCATGCCGGATTGATTCATTCACGCCAAGTAAGTCGCTACATTTATTATTCAGCAAACTATGAGGCTATGGATGGCTTGCTAGCTTATCTCACTGAGAATTGTTGTGCGGGGACAAAAGAATGCGCCCCTTTATCTACATGCAAACCAACTGCGTAGGAAAGACTATGGATAAAGTAATAGCGTCTGGCGAATTGCAAATCACCAAACCAACAATGGGTACTTTTGAACGTAATCTTACTTGGTGGGTGCTTGGCTGTATTGTAGTGGGCATCGCATTAGGCAAAGTCTTTCCAAGTTTCTTCCAGTCAGTAGGCAACATAAAGTTTGCAGAAGTAAATTTTCCAGTAGCAGTGCTGATATGGCTGATGATTATTCCGATGCTACTTAACATTGACTTTAGTGCAATGAAGGAAGTCCTAACACATCGCAAAGGGATAGGAGTAACGCTGTTTATCAACTGGGTGGTGAAGCCATTCTCTATGGCATTACTTGCTTGGATATTTATACGCCATTTATTTGCTGGCTTGTTACCTGTAGAACAGATTGACAGCTACGTTGCAGGATTGATTCTACTAGCCGCGGCACCATGTACTGCGATGGTGTTTGTATGGAGCGGTCTATGCGGTGGTGAACCTAAATTTACGCTCTCTCAAGTGGCAATTAATGATGCCATCATGTTGTTTGCATTTGCTCCATTAGTAGCCTTGCTGCTTGGCTTATCAAGTATCACAGTGCCTTGGGCTACGCTATTTGTATCCGTATTCTTGTATATTATTGTGCCCGTAGCAATGAGTCAGGCAGTACGTAAGTTACTACTATCCAGAGGCCCGAGTACATTGGACAACTTGTTAAAACACTTACACCCAATCTCACTCTCAGCATTGCTCATTACATTAGTTCTATTGTTTGCATTTCAAGGTGAGCAAATATTGGCTCAGCCTATCATTATTGGACTTCTAGCAATTCCAATCACTATTCAGGTGTACTTCAATTCAATGCTGGCTTATTGGTTAAATAAGCAACTTAAAGTAGCGCATTGCGTAGCGGGACCATCAGCATTAATAGGTGCTTCAAATTTCCTTGAGCTAGCGGTAGCCACCGCAATTGCATTATTTGGATTTAACTCAGGTGCAGCGCTTGCCACTGTTGTCGGTGTGCTGATCGAAGTGCCTGTAATGCTGTCTGTGGTATCTATCGTCAATCGTAGTAAACATTGGTATGAAACTAATTGATTTTTGAGAGCAATGAATGAACATATTATTTTTATGTACGGGCAACTCTTGCCGCTCCATCATAGCCGAAGCGACATTTAATGCATTAGCACCTAGTGGCATGAAAGCCATGAGTGCAGGTAGCCAGCCGGCTGGATATGTACATCCAAATTCCATTGCTTTGCTAGCGTCCAAAGGCATTGCAACCGCAGGCTATGTTAGTAAGTCTTGGGATAATCTACCAGTAACACCCGACATTGTGATTACTGTTTGTAGTAATGCCGCGGGAGAAACTTGCCCGGCTTATTTAGGCAAAGTGATAAGAGCGCATTGGGGTGTTGAAGATCCTGCAAAAGCAACAGGGACCGATGCTGAAATTGATGCTGCATTTGAATTGGCTTATTCAATACTACGTAAACGTATTGAAGCATTTATGAAATTACCAGCAGCAGCATTTGAAGATAAAAATGCCATTCAAGCTCAACTCAATGCAATTGGTGAGATTAGGTAAATGGAAACAGTTGCCAGCTTGCCAAACCTTGACAGTGCACTACTAAGCCGAACGCACCTTTCGACCCTTACCAATTACGTTCCATCTACGCATGCGCCTCGTTTTTTATTGTTGTACGGCTCTTTACGAGAACGTGCTTACAGTAAATTACTGATACTTGAAGCTGCTAGATTGCTGGAAGCATTAGGTGGTGAGGTCAGGATATTTGACCCGCATGGCTTGCCATTGCCTGATGATGCGCCAGAGACCCACCCTAAAGTACAGGAATTACGAGAACTAACGTTATGGTCTGAAGGGATGGTGTGGTCCTCACCAGAAAGACATGGTGCAATGACGGGCATCATGAAGGCGCAAATTGATTGGATACCCTTAACCATGGGGGCAATTCGACCAACACAGGGCAAGACACTTGCTGTCATGGAGGTTTCAGGCGGCTCTCAATCATTCAACGCAGTCAATCAAATGCGAATATTAGGGCGTTGGATGCGGATGATTACCATCACAAACCAGTCATCTATCGCCAAAGCTTTTCAAGAATTTAATGAAGATGGCAGAATGAAACCATCTGCATACTATGACCGAGTGGTTGATGTGATGGAAGAGCTTGTTAAATTTACGTTATTAACACGAGATATTTCTAGCTTGCTGGTTGACCGATACAGTGAACGCAAAGAGTCAGCTGAGTTGCTTAGTAAACGTGTGAATCAACAGTCTATTTAGGCCTTAAAGCAGATGAGCATTCAACATACATCAGAGCTTACACGCGAAGAAATCCATCAATTCACAGGTGCTGTGATGCTGGAATTTGGAGCTGAGTGGTGCGAGCACTGCCAAGCAGCACAAAGCATTATTGCATCTGCACTTAAATTGCACCCTGACATTCACCATATCAAGATTGAAGACGGCAAGGGTCGCAAACTTGGCAGGACATTCTCCGTTAAACTTTGGCCAACGTTGATTTTTATGAAAGATGGGATTGAGCTTAAGCGTTTAGTGAGACAAATCAATCCAAAAGACATTGCATCAGCATTCATCATCATTACAACAGCCGTGCGCAGTTAGGCAAAGTGCCATCTACCGCATTTAGACAGAGAACCACACGCTATTAAAGATGGCTATTTCACACAAAAACGGAGGCATAAGCCCCCGTCGTTTCTTACATCAAGCGATGATTAAAGTTACACAGCATTGCGGCGCTTAACTGCTGCACCAACCAACGCTAAACCAGCAAATAACATCGCATAGGTTTCTGGCTCTGGCACCACAGCCGTCACTGCCGTGTATTGCAGACTGAGGAAGCCGTTGCCGTTAAATGGAAGCTGCCAGCCTTGACCAGGAATGGTGCTCAGGTAGGCATGACCAAGACCAAAGCCAGAAACATCTTGCGCGGTCTGGGTGCGTGACAGTTGAACACCTGTCACGGTTGAATCGCTACTGGTCAGATAGGCAATGTACTTAGTGTTGGCGTTGAGGTTCAAGCCTAGATTGTCAAACGAGATGGTGGTGTAATTACCAGTCGAGTTATAGGTATCAACAGCTGTAAAGGTACTAGGCAACAGGTTGCTACCTACTGTATTGACTGCTTGGTTCTGTGCGTTTGTGCTAGGGTTCCACTGCGCAACATTCAGCTGAAAAGTTGCTGACGTGTTACCGACTGCATAGAAGTTGAAGGATGACAGCAGGCTATCTAGCGTCAGAGCAAACACTTGACCTACCATCGGCGAATCGCCGCTAGGGTTAGCTGCATTACCAAAGTAAGCAAATGGTAGATTGGCGTTGGCGCCAGATGGCACATTGGTGTAGGTGGTGGCAGAGGCGCTACCTGCGAAGGCCAACAGCAGGCCGGCAAGTACTTTTAACTTAAACGATGATTGGGGCATGATTTTTCCTTTAATTTGGCGATGTAGTGGTTAGAACAGTAATCTAACGCAGCCAAATTACGCTTTGCATATGGCAGAGGTTTGAAAAAATATAGTCCGAAAGCAGTAGAAACTGCTAAAGAAAAGTTAGTTTTGGAAGCTATTGCTGTGCTTGTTGTGCTTGCTGTAACAAGGTGGCTGTGCTGACTTTTTGGTGTTGCAGCAACTGTCCGCCATTCTGGTTGACGATAACGCTGGTGGCCATCCCCTCTTCCCCACCACCAATACGCATGCCGCTTACTGGGCTGGCGCCGCGATAATCCAATCCAACGGCCAGCCGAATATGCGTTTCATTAGTAACGCAACCATTAGAGACATCCAAGCTTTGCCAACGATCATCCAACCACACATCTGCCCACGCATGGGTTTGCATCAAACTGCCATCTTCTGTAAACAAATAGCCACTGACATAGCGCGCCGGATAACCTAAGCTACGACAGCAAGCAATAAATACATGGGCATGATCTTGGCATACACCTTGGCCTAGCGCAAAAGCTTGTGCTGCCGTGGTGTCTACCTGTGTGGCACCTTTCAGATATTGCATTTTGTCACGCAATGCATGCATCATTTCTTCAAGCGGCTTCGCTTTGAATGCGTGTGCAAATTCAGTAATGCCTACACTGGGCGCTGTGAGCTCTGTTTCGCGCAGGTAAATAGGCATCGGCAATGCCTCATGCTGGCTTACATCACCCACACCTGTTTCCACTTCACCCGATACGGAAATGTACAACTCGTGATGTGGATTATCGATGACTAATGTGTGTGCGATATTGCCAAAGGTATCTTGCACCTCATGCAACTGGCCATTGACTTTGATATCCCAATGCCGCACATGCTGACCAAAGCCATTTTGTGGCGTGAGGCGTAATTGTTGAATGGTGTAAGTGACCATTTCGCTGTACACATATTGTGTTTGGTGCTGAATATTAAGGCGCATAATGCTTGCTACTCTACACCTATTAAACGGTTGCGCTCAAGAAACTACGTTGAATTTCTTCGCCCAATACATGGTTAGAATGAATAAAGCTCTCTAAAAACTCATGCAAGCCATGCTTAAAGATGTCCTGCATTTTGCCATAATGTAACTTGGCATGCAGCTCGCCTGCCAAGCGTCTGGTCTCACCTTGGCGATTAGCCGCCACCTGCTCGATAATCGGCATGATCTCATCGTAACAAGCATGTAGCGAGCGCGGCATATCGTGCCTTAGTACCAGCAGCTCGGACACACGTAGCGGATCAATCGCATCACTATAGATTTTTTGATAGGCTTGGAAGGCAGAGACCGAACGCAGCACTGCGCTCCATTCGTAATAATCTACCGCACCGCCCATTTGGTATTGCACCGGCATGAGGAAATCGTACTTAATATTGAGCAAGCGCGCCGTATTATCGGCACGCTCAATAAAGGTACCCAAACGCACAAAGCTAAAAGCTTCGTCACGCAACATGGTGCCAAAGCACACACCTCTAAATAAGTGCGATCTGGCTTTTACCCAGTCACAAAACTCGCTTAAGCCTTCTACGGTTAAATCTTTGCGCAAAAACTGATCAAACTCCAACCACAGCGCATTGATATTTTCCCAAGTTTCGGTCGTCATGGTCACCCGTACTGCACGTGCATTCTCACGCGCACTACGCAACGCATTGTAAATACTGGAAGGATTATTACTGTCCATCGTCAAATACTGAATCGTATTTTTTGCATTGGCCTGACCATAATCACGTTCAAACGCTTCGGTGTTTCCAGAAATTTCAATCGCGGCTTGCCATAAGTCTGCATCGTCGCCAGTCGCGGTGGGCACCAGCGACATGTTGTAGGTCACATCCAATACACGCGCCGTATTTTCCGCGCGCTCAATATAACGCGCCATCCAATAAAGGTGATCTGCTGTACGACTTAACATGCCACTTCTTCTTTCATTACTTGTTTATTCGATTGCGCGACTTTTTCAGGCTGCGTGTCGTCACGCTCTAACACCCAAGTGTCTTTGGTGCCACCACCTTGTGATGAATTGACCACCAGCGAGCCTTCTTTTAATGCCACGCGGCATAAGCCACCTGGCACCACACTGACGGTTTTGCCGGACAGCACAAACGGTCTTAAATCTACATGGCGTGGCGCAATGCCTTTTTCTACCAACGTTGGGCAGGTAGAAAGTGCTAATGTGGGCTGCGCAATATAGCTGGAAGGCTTGGATAGAATGCGCAGTTTGAACTCAGCCAACTCTTGCTTGGTTGCTGCAGGGCCAACCAACATGCCATAACCACCAGAGCCTTGCACTTCCTTCACCACCAGCTCGTCCAAATGGTCTAATACATACGTCAAATCATCTTCTTTGCTTAGCTCGTAAGTGGGCACATTTTGCAGAATCGGCTCTTCGCCCAAGTAGAATTTAATCATGGCGGGCACGTAGATATAGGTAGCTTTATCATCGGCCGCGCCTGTCCCCACGGCATTGGCCAAGGTCACGCCGCCATTACGATACACCGACAGCAAGCCCGGCACACCCAACATAGAGTCTGGTTTAAATACGAGCGGATCGATAAAATCATCATCAATACGACGGTAAATCACATCTACCCGCCTTGGGCCTTGCGTGGTGCGCATATACACCGCATTATTGCGCACAAATAAATCTTGGCCTTCTACCAGCTCGATCCCCATTTGCTGCGCTAAAAACGCATGCTCAAAATAGGCGCTGTTATAAGCACCGGGAGACAGCAACACAATGGTTGGATCTTGCACGCCAGATTGTGCAACAGAGCGTAGATTATTGAGTAGGACTTGGGGGTAATGCTCAACTGGCGCAACAGAATATTGCCGGAATAAATCCGGGAACAGCCGCATCATCATTTTGCGGTTTTCTAACATATACGAGACACCTGAAGGCGTACGCAAGTTGTCTTCTAACACGTAAAATTGCGATTCGCTGGTGCGCACCAGATCCACCCCAGCAATATGCGCGTAAATCTGATTCGGCACATCCACACCAAACATCTCTGGGCGATATTGCGGATTACTTAAAATGGTATACGGCACAATACCGGCTTGAATGATTTCTTGCTTGTGATAGATATCATGCAAGAACATATTGAGCGCACGCACGCGCTGCACGACCCCGGCAGACAAATGCGCCCATTCTTTGCTCGAAATTAAGCGTGGAATCACATCAAACGGGATCAAACGCTCCGCGCCATCCGCCTCACCATACACATTGAAGGTGATGCCCACACGGCGAAACAATAACTCAGCTTCCGCTCGCTTAGCCGCCAATTGCTGTGTAGGTACATTTTTCAACCAATTTTGATAGGCTTTGTAAATACTGCGTACATCACCTACATTGGCTTGCATTTCATCAAAAAACTGTTCGACGGAGTGTGCCATGCTTTTATTCTTTCGTTAATAATACGATTAAAAGCAAACTGCATACCAATTTAAAAAATCAATTAAATCAGCATCTTACAAATACGCAAAGTCTGCACTGTTTGAGAACGCACTAAAAAAGTGCAACCTTGCGCTTTTGATTCAACCACCAAAGCCATCACGCACAGAAAGTAGGCATCTACTCAATGTTTTGAATTTGCTCACGCATTTGCTCAATCAGCACCTTAAGCTGCATTGAGATTTGCGTGGTTTCAATCGCAACAGATTTTGCCCCCAGCGTATTGGCTTCCCGGTTCATTTCCTGCATCAAGAAATCCAACTTTTTGCCTACAGCGCCACCTTTGGCAAGGATATGGCTCACTTCATGGACATGCGCATCCAACCGAGAAAGCTCTTCATCCACATCAATACGCTGCGCATACAACACAATCTCTTGTCGCACACGCTCGTCATCGCCCACTAGCGCTTCTTTAAGTTTATGGGTGAGCTTATCCTGATAGGTTTGAATCAAGACTGGCAGCATAGGTTTCACCTGAATCACCAAGGCGTTAATTTCTGACAGGCGTGCCAATATGACGTCTTTTAGTTTTTCGCCCTCACGCTGCCGCGCGTGAATCAGTGCATCCAACACGTCACTCAGCGTCGATTTAATCGTCGTCTCTAATACGTCATGGTCAGCCTTGGCCGATTGCGTCACGCCAGGAATACGTAAAATCTCTAGCACATCGACCGGTTGCACCGCGTCAAAGTATTGTGAAGCGGCTTGCAAGCTTTCAGCAATTTGCTGAATCGCCTGATGGTTAATGGCTGCAAATTGTGTGGTGAGATTCTCCTGCTTTAAATGGATGCGACAGTCTACTTTGCCGCGTCCCAGCTTGGCTTGCATCTGCTCACGTACGCTGGTTTCAAATACTCTTAAGTGGTCATCTAGCTTTAATTGCAGTTCTAAATAACGGTGATTGACCGACCTTAATTCGATCATCAACACACCATATTGGGTATTCAGCTCATGCGATGCATAGCCAGTCATGCTTAAAATCATAGGGGTTACTCTCGTCTAATCTTCAACAATTGTATCAAATGCACCTGTTAATATGAGAAAATAAAGCCACACCTTCAACCGTTTGGGTAAAAGATCATTTTTAATGGCTGTCACCAACAAAAACCAAGCGCTCGACATAGGCTTTAAATTACACGATTACACCATTACCAAAGTGCTGAGCTCTGGTGGGTTTAGCTTTGTATATTTAGCACACGACCCTAACAAAAAAGTAGTGGCTATTAAAGAGTACATGCCGACTGGGTTGGCCTTACGTGATAAAGGTGCGACGGTACAATTAGATGACCACGGTGACTCCGCAGTGTTTAAGCAAGGATTAAAAAGCTTTTTTGAGGAAGGCTTATCGCTCGCTAAAATTGACCATAAAAACATTGTCCGCGTACTCAATTTTTTCAGAGCCAACAATACAGTGTACATGGTCATGAAATATGAGCGTGGTAAATCGTTGCAAGAATACATTTTGGCGCATGAAGCGCCTATCTCCGAGAACTTTGTGCGCCGTGTGTTTGCCGAGTTGCTCAATGGCCTGCGAGAAGTACATACGCACAAGCTACTGCACTTGGATATTAAGCCTGCGAACATTTATATTCGTTTGGATGGTTCGCCTGTGCTGTTGGATTTTGGCTCGGCCAGACAAACCCTGTCTGAGAGCAAGTCGAACATTCCATTGAGTTACACCCCTGGATTCGCGCCGCCGGAACAATATTACACCCGTCAGAATTTAGGCCCGTGGAGTGATATTTATAGTATTGGCGCTAGCATGTACGCTTGTTTGTATCGCGCCACGCCGCAAGCATCTAATTTACGGGCGACCAAAGACAATTTAGAACCCGCTAAATCGCTAGGCAACAATATTTACTCACCCGAGCTTTTGGAGTTGATTGATGAATGCTTGAAGATGGACTTTTTGGCAAGGCCACAAAGTGTGTTTTCACTACAAAAGAAAATCATGGCCTTGAGCCCGGCGCAAGACGGCCCCAAAAATAGTATTGTTAACAAGATTAAAAAAGTACTGAATACCCCATTATGAAATTCACCATCTATCAAAGCAGCCGACAAGGTCCACGCGCCTACAATCAAGATCGCTTAGCGTACTCTTACAGTAAAGACGCGCTGTTGATGGTGTTGGCCGATGGCATGGGTGGACATCGCCATGGTGAGGTGGCGGCACAACTCGCGGTCAAAACACTGACCGAAGCGTTTCAGCGCTTAGCACTACCAACATTGCCTAGCCCTGCCAAATTTCTGACCGATCATATTCAGCAAGTCCATGACATGATCGAAAACAAACGGCAAATGGATGATTTGATTGAATCGCCACGCACCACGATCGTGGCAGCGATTATTCAACGCAACACCTTGTATTGCGCACATGTGGGCGATTCACGCTTGTATCATTTTAGAGACGGTCATTTATTATTCAGAACAGAAGACCACTCGATTGTGCAATCCATGTACCGTAAAGGATTGATTAGCAAAGAAGAAATGGCGACGCATCCTTACCGCAACAAAATCTATAATTGCTTAGGGGGAGATAACATCCCTCAAATTGATTTGGCCGACCGCCACGAGATGATGGATGGCGATATCATTATGTTGTGTACTGATGGTATTTGGAACGAGATTGATGACCGCGAAATCAAAAACATTTTAATCTCCGGTGTCATCGATGAAACAGTCGTGCATTTGTTAGACATGGCAGAAAAGAACAGTGACCAAACCGGTGACAACATGAGTGTGATTGGCTTACAGTGGGGTGACCGTCAGCAGAATCCACAAGCGGTTTCCACCATTACCATGCCACTGGATCAAACCACCACGATTATGAACCCCACTACCCGTCCAGCCAAATTACCGGGCGCACCGCCGGACGATTTAACCGATGATGAGATTGAAAAAACCATTGCTGAGATTCAAGCAGCATTGACTAAACCTAAAACCTTTTAAGTTGTGAGCAAGCCATGAGACCAAGCCAACGCGCCAATAACGCTTTAAGAACCGTAGAAATTATCCGTCATTACACCAAACATGCCGAAGGCTCTGTACTCGTCAAATTTGGCGATACGCACGTGATCTGCACCGCCAGTGTGGAAGAAAAAGTCCCTGGATTTTTAAAGGGGAAAAACCAAGGCTGGGTGACCGCAGAATATGGCATGTTGCCACGCTCTACCGGCAGCCGCATGGATAGAGAGGCTGCTAAAGGCAAGCAATCTGGACGTACACAAGAGATTCAACGCTTGATTGGCCGCAGCTTACGCGCGGTGATTGACTTGGAGAAACTCGGTGAGCGTACCATCCACTTTGACTGTGATGTGATTCAAGCTGATGGCGGCACCCGCACTGCCAGTATTACCGGTGCATTTGTCGCCTTGCAAGATGCCATTAATCAACTCTTGGAAAAAGGGCTGATTACCAGCTCGCCACTCACCGATACAGTTGCCGCCATTTCAGTCGGCGTGTATCAAGGTACACCGGTACTAGATTTGGACTATATTGAAGACTCGGATTGCGATACCGACATGAACGTGGTGATGACCGGTAGCGGCGGCTTTGTAGAAATTCAAGGCACGGCTGAAGGTGAGCCATTCAGCCGCGACACCATGAATGCGATGTTAGATCTGGCGGCAGAAGGTATTCAACAATTGACTGCGAAACAGCACGCAGTATTGAGCGCATAATGGCCCTGCCGTTTAAACAGTTGGTGATTGCCACGGGTAACGCAGGCAAACTGCGGGAAATCCAGCACCTGCTGGCGCCACTTGCGCTGGAGGTCATTCCGCAGTCTGCCCTCAACGTACCTGAATGCGATGAGCCTTACTGCACATTTATAGAAAACGCGCTGGCCAAAGCACGCCATGCCAGTCAACATACTGGCTTGCCAGCATTGGCCGATGACTCTGGTTTGTGTGTGGATAGCTTGCAGGGTGCGCCAGGCGTGCTCTCCGCACGCTATGCTGGCGAGCCCAAATCAGACGAAATGAACAATCAAAAATTGCTCGCTGTATTAGGTGACACACCTCACCGTAACGCCCACTTTTATTGTGTGATGGTGCTGGTGCGCTATGCGCAAGATCCAGAACCTTTGATTGCTGAAGGGCAATGGGTTGGAGAAATTTTAAAAGAGTATCGTGGTCATGATGGCTTTGGCTATGACCCGTTATTCTTGGATGCGAAAACAGGTAAAACAGTTGCTGAACTACCTTTAGAGATTAAAAGCAGAATCAGCCACCGCGGACACGCCATGTCCAAACTGTTACAAAAGTTAGAAAGGCTCAATGATGAGTAAAGCATGGCCCATTTGGCTGCGTGATGATAGCTCGGTCGTCTCATGCACAGAAAAAGTCAAAGTCATGACCGAAAATTTTGATGAAATTAAGCAAATCACGCAAGACGCATTTGAAGATGGCTTGTTGATGGAAGTCAGTGAGACACAAATGCGTGAAGCATTACATGCGCTGGTGGATAGCCTCATTAACCCATACAACAAAATCTAGGCTGGTCGGACTGTTCATCTAAAGCATGGCAAGCCTCTCGCCGCAACATATCCTTCAGCAGGTTTTTGGTTATACCCAGTTTCGCCACCAGCAGCAAGCCATCGTTGAGCATGTAATTGGCGGACACGATGCGCTGGTACTCATGCCTACGGGTGGCGGAAAATCGCTCTGCTACCAGATTCCGGCCTTGGCCCGTGAAGGTCTAGCAATCGTTGTCTCACCCTTAATTGCTTTGATGCAAAACCAAGTTGAGGCTTTGCAGCAACTTGGTGTCAACGCTGCTTTTCTAAATTCCAGTTTAAGCGCAGAAGACAATGCCCGCATTACTCGCGAGGTGGTCAGTGGTGAAATTAAACTATTGTATGTCGCCCCCGAGCGCTTGATGCTTGGCAGCTTTTTAAGTCTGCTTGATGAAATCCACCAGCATGTCGGCTTGGCGCTGTTTGCCATTGACGAAGCGCATTGCGTATCGCAATGGGGGCATGACTTCCGGCCGGAGTATCGGCAGCTCACCGTATTACATGAGCGCTTTCCCGACGTACCACGCATCGCATTGACTGCGACTGCGGATGCACCGACACGCGCCGAGATTATCAGCCAGCTCAATCTCGAAAACGCACGCCAGTTTGTCTCCAGTTTTGACCGCCCGAATATTCGCTACCATGTTGGTATCAAACACAATGCACGCCAGCAATTGCAAGCATTCCTAGAGCGCGAACACCCTGACGATGCTGGCATTATTTATTGTTTATCACGCAAAAAAGTGGAAGAAACAGCAGCCTTCTTGGTCGAAAAAGGCTGGTCTGCATTGCCCTATCACGCTGGTCTGCCTGCACCAATGCGTGAGCACAATCAACGCCGCTTTCTGCGTGAAGAAGGCATCATTATGGTGGCGACCATCGCATTTGGTATGGGCATCGATAAACCCAATGTGCGCTTTGTTGCGCATTTAGATCTGCCCAAAAGTATGGAAGGTTATTATCAGGAAACGGGCCGCGCTGGCCGTGATGGCTTGCCTGCAAACGCTTGGATGGTGTACGGCATGGGTGATGTCGTCTCCATGCGGCAGATGTTGGATAGCGGCGAAGCCTCTGAAGAACGTAAACGGCTGGAACGCTTAAAACTAGATGCCTTGCTCGGCTATTGCGAATCCACCGCTTGCCGTCACCAAACCATTTTGCGCTACTTTGGCGAAAGCCACCCCGGCGCCTGCGACCAATGCGATAACTGCCTGCATCCGGTAGAAACTTGGCAAGCGACACAAGTTGCACAGATGGCACTCTCCTGTGTGTACCGCACCGGACAAAGATTCGGCGTCGGCCATTTAATTGATGTGCTTACCGGGAAAGTCACACCACAAGTCGAACGTTTTAATCACGATAAAGTGAGCACCTTCGGCATAGGAAAACCCCTCAATCAAGCCCAATGGAGCGGTGTGTATCGCCAATTGATTGCATCTGGATTGCTGGAAGCCGATATGGCTGCCTACGGCGGCTTACAACTGACTGAAGCCGCGCGGCCAGTGCTAAAAGGCGAACAAGAAGTCTGGCTACGCCGTGATGCCGAACCAGAAAAACGCATGAGTAAAGCCGAACGTAGTGCCCGTGCCAAAGAAGCATTTGCAGGCGCTAGCGACGACCCACTTTGGCAAGCGCTCAAAGCCAAACGGTTAGAACTGGCAAGAGAACAAGGCGTGCCACCGTATGTGATTTTCCACGACAGTACCTTGTTGGAAATTCATAACCGCAAACCCCAAGCCTTAAATGAAATGGGGCAAATTAGCGGGATAGGTCAGGCGAAACTGCAGAAATATGGAGATGCGTTTTTGCAGGTACTAGAGGAAATGGCTTGAAAATACATTTTTTGTTGCGGCGACTTATTCCATCTTTGCGTAATAGCCAATAAAAACGACACGTGATAGTGAATACATTCCGTTAAAATACCCGCATGATTCCAATCTACCCTGCCAATAGTTTGAGTGCTGCGCCGCTACAAGGCAATGTGACGTTAAGCGGCCTGAGCAACCCGCCACCGCTATCTCTCTATATCCACATTCCTTGGTGCGTGCGTAAATGTCCGTATTGTGATTTTAATTCGCACGAGGCCAAACAAGAGATTCCAGAAGCAGCCTATGTGGATGCATTGATTCAAGATTTGGAGCAAGCCACGCCTTTGATTTGGGGACGAAAAATTCACAGCGTATTTTTTGGTGGTGGTACGCCCAGCCTATTTTCGGGCGAGTCCATCGACAGAATTCTAAGTCATGTACGTATGCTCACACCGCTAGAGTATGGCGCAGAAATTACACTGGAGGCCAACCCTGGCACAGTTGATACTGCGCATTTTCAGGCCTACAGAGATGCAGGGATCAACCGTGTTTCACTGGGTATTCAAAGTTTTGATGATCGCTACCTGAAGGCGCTGGGGCGCATTCACGACACGGCACAAGCACAAGCGGCCGCGGCTCTGGCCATAGAAACGTTTGAGCGTGTAAACCTAGATGTGATGTACGCCTTGCCAGAACAAACACTGGAAGACGCGTTGAGTGATGCAAAAATGGCCTGCGCACTCAACCCGGCACACCTATCGTTTTATCACTTAACCTTAGAGCCCAATACCCCGTTCCACCGCACCCCACCTAGCCTGCCGGACGATGACACCAGCGCCACTATGCAAGAAGAGATTGAGCAGTATTTGGCGCAACAGGGGTATGTTAACTACGAGACCTCTGCTTTTTCTAAGCCTGGCATGCAGTGCAAACACAACCTAAACTATTGGACATTTGGTGATTATTTAGGCATTGGCGCAGGCGCACATTCCAAGCTGAGTTTTCATGACAAACTGATTCGCCAAGCGCGCCACAAACACCCCAAACGCTATATGGAATTTGTGCCACAGGGCAAAGCGGTTGACCAAGAATGGGTGATTGAACAAGAGGCACTGGGGTTTGAGTTTATGATGAACACGCTGAGGCTACATGATGGATTTGCCACAGACTTATTTCAACAACGCACCGGCTTACCACTGATCAGCATTGAAAAATCACTCGCCGATGCTATTCAGCAAGGGCTAGTCACGCATCAATCATCACGCATAGCACCTACGCTAAAAGGGCGCCGCTTTCTCAATAATTTACTGGAAATTTTTCTGGACGATTAGCCGGATAGCTAAGCATTAGTAAGCTAAGTATTGGCACTAAGCAGCCGCGGATCTATCTTCTTCATGTGTGTGCTGATGATATGGCGTGAGCATGGACACTGCTGCATTCTGTACTTCTGCTGCCGCAGTTTCCGATAGCGCATCTGAGTCAGCATCTTCCAAAGTTGTCGTGATGGTATTCAAAAGCGCAATCTGCCGACGCATATAACGCTTTTGTAAACGCCAGAGCCCAAGCCCCATGAGTAACAACAGCGTGAGATACAAGCCATTTCGCCATTGAGGATGATGCAATTGTTGCATCCAGCTAGGGGTTTCTACCATCCAATAGGTCTTGGCCGTCACTACCCATGATGACACCGTTGATTGTGTTTGTTGCCACATATGCACCCACTGCGAAGAAGTCCCCGGCGCAGGCAATGTCGGCTTAATCAAAACAGATTTAGCCTGTGCTTGTGGATGGTGTGGAATGGTTTTGCTTGGCTTGGGTGCAGATGGAATAATTTTTTTGAGTTGGTCGCTTAACTTCAGCTGATAACTTAATTTAAGCTGACTTTGTGCATGCGTGATTTCTTCCATCTTTTTGATACGGTGCGTCATCGCACGCACTTCTTTCTCATCCGGAATCGCAATCACTTGCACGCGTTTAAATGGCGTATCTGGCAATAGCGTGACCCCCAACGCCTTAGTTAAACGAATGGTCTTCTGGATAAATCGCTGCTCTAGAATCGGGCTATCAGGATAAAACGTCTTGGCCAATTGCGCTAAAGTCTCATGTGGCATCATCGGCCAAAGCAATTGGCCGTCTTCTGTCTGCGCAGGTATACTTTCAGGTACTTCGGGGGGAGACGTTGACTCCGCTGCGCTAGTGCTGAGTGCTGATTCTGCTAGCGTATCGAGTTTGGTTTCAATGGGTAAATCTGCAGATTGCGCTAAGGCAAAAGGGCAAAGTAGGCACAACACTACACAAAGTAATGCCCAGTTTCCCTTTAAACTCAAGCCTATCTTTTTTATTTGAGTGCTGCCCTTGCTTGCTGTATGGCACTGCGGACCTGTGCGGGTGCAGTGCCCCCCACATGATGACGGCTTGCCACCGAACCTTCTAATGTTAAAACAGAATATACATCTTCTGTAATCATTTTGCTAAATTGTTGTAACTCCGTCAGCGCCATATCGGCCAAATCTTGCTGCGTATTCACCCCATGCTTTACTGCCAGCGCCACGACTTCATGCGCATCTCTAAATGGCATGCCTTTTTTCACTAGATAATCCGCTAAATCAGTGGCTGTAGCAAAGCCTTCTAGCGCGGCTTGTCGCATATTGTCTGCATTGACACGAATACCGCGCATCATATCTGCATAAATCTGCAGCGTGACGACAATGGTATCGGCTGTATCAAATAGCGGCTCTTTGTCTTCTTGGTTGTCTTTATTGTAGGCCAATGGCTGGCCTTTCATCAGCGTGAGCAAGCCCATCAAGTGTCCAAATACACGGCCAGTTTTACCGCGCACTAACTCCGGCACATCAGGGTTTTTCTTTTGCGGCATGATAGATGAACCTGTGCAAAAACGGTCTGCGATATCAATGAAGGCGAAGCGTGGTGAGCTCCATAACACCAACTCTTCTGAAAAACGTGACAAATGCATCATCAGCACAGAAGCTGCTGCACTAAATTCAATGGCAAAATCACGGTCAGACACTGCGTCTAATGAATTGGCACATACGCCATCAAAACCAAGTGAGGCGGCCACCATGTTACGATCAATAGGATAGCTGGTGCCAGCCAATGCCGCAGCGCCCAACGGTAAGCGATTAATGCGTTTACGCGCATCGGCAAAACGTTCAGCGTCGCGTTTGAGCATTTCAAAATACGCCATAAGGTGATGACCAAACGTCACCGGCTGCGCCACTTGCAAATGCGTAAAGCCGGGCATGATGGTATCTGCGTGCTGTTCCGCTAGGTCTATGATGGATAATTGCAGCGCTTTGATGCCACTCAGTACATCGTCTACAGTGGCACGTAACCACAAGCGCACATCTGTCGCCACCTGATCGTTTCTACTTCTGCCAGTATGTAAGCGCTTACCTGCATCGCCAATCTTATCGGTCAACCGTTTTTCAATATTCAGGTGCACATCTTCCAAATCCAACAGCCATTCAAAGCTACCCGCTTCAATTTCTTGCAGAATCTCACCCAAGCCTTGTTCAATAGCGGCCACATCTTGCAAGCTGATAATCTGTTGTGCACCCAGCATACGCGCATGGGCAATAGAGCCTTGAATATCAACACGCGCTAACCGCTTATCAAAATCGACCGAGGCGGTATAGCGTTTCACCAGCTCCGCCACTGGCTCGTCAAAGCGGCCAGACCATGCTTCTGATTTATGGTTAAGTGATGAGGTTTTTTTGTCGTCTGATGCTTGCACTGCAATCCCTTTTACTTTGGTAGTCGTTCTTTTTCATTTTCTACTGGCAATGATGTTCCGGCCTGCAGAGTTTTTATGAAAATTTTCTTTAATAATAATATACTTATCGCATCATTATAACTAACTATATGTCGTGCGCAAAAACAGCCGCCTTCCAAATTTACATAATTTTGGCATTCATTTACGTATCTTGCTGATTGTGAACCTGTTCGCAGTGCTGGCGGCGCTTTTGCTAAGCCATCCGTTATCGCAGTTCTTTAATGTGTTTACAGAGCTCTCTACGGCGGTTCAACCCATCTTAATCATTAGCTTATTGTGTTTGTACGGCCTATATCCATGGCTCAATAAACTGGATTATCGCGCTAGTGTGCCCGTCATCATATTGCTAGAAATTGGCATCACCTATTTGGCTTTTTCTTTAGTCAGCCCGTATTTTTCGCCGGAGCTCATTCCAGACATTCCACGTGCATGCCTGCTCACCACCATCGTGACAGCCATTGTGTTGTATTACTTTAACTTGCAACAGCGCGCCTACTCGCCCGCCATTGCCGAAGCACGTTTGCAAGCACTCCAAGCGCGTATTCGCCCGCACTTTTTATTTAACAGTATCAATGCCGTACTTTCACTCATCAGAAGCCAACCCAAACGTGCTGAAACCGCGCTGGAAGACATGGCAGATTTGTTCCGCGTGTTAATGGCGGATAACCGCGATTTAGTGCCGCTCGCACAAGAGATTGCGCTGAGCCGCCAATACTTAGCATTGGAAAAATTACGCTTGGAAGATCGTCTAAACGTGAATTGGCAAATAGAGCACATGCCGCCCGACGCAATGATTCCGCCCCTGATCTTGCAGCCTTTGTTAGAAAATGCGGTGTACCATGGCATAGAGCCGTTGGCAGACGGCGGCGAAATCACTATTCAGATTGTGTGTAAGCATAAAGAAGTGCTGATGAGCATCAGCAACCCTTTTAATCCCGATAAACATCACCATACGGGTAACAAAATGGCGCTCAAAAATATTAAAGAACGGCTCCTGTTACACTTTGATTTAGAAGCATCGCTTAAAACAGACATTGCCGGACAATACTATACCGTGCATATTCGCGTGCCACATCAATAAACCATGACCACACTCCGTATCATCATTGCCGACGACGAAACACCTGCGCGCAACCGTCTGCGTGATTTGCTTGGCGACATCGCCAATGTCAGCGTTGTGGCTGAAGCGCAAAATGGAAAAGAGGCCATAGAACTTGCGGCTGAGCATAGCCCAGACCTTGTATTGTTAGACATACGTATGCCGGTGATGGATGGCATTGAAGCAGCGCAGCATCTGCAATTGCTAGCCCAAGTCCCCAAGTTGATTTTCACTACCGCCTATGATGCTTATGCAATTAAGGCGTTTGAGTTGAACGCCATTGATTATCTGCTGAAGCCCATCCGCCAAGAACGCTTAGAAACCGCGCTGAATAAAGTACGCGCATTACAACCTGCACAGCTAGCATCGATCAAGCCATTACAACCTACGCGCTCACATTTGAGTATTCATGAGCGCGGACGTGTACTACTGGTGCCGATTCAAGAGATTATTTATTTCCGCGCAGAGCAAAAATACGTCACCGTGCGCACTGCCGTACGCGAATATTTGGTAGAGGAATCGTTAACACAACTAGAAGTGGAGTTTGGTGAACTGCTATTGCGTTTGCACCGTAACTGCTTGGTGGCCAAGCCGTTTATTGCAGGGTTTGAAAAGCGCACCATCGTCAACGATGATGCGCAAATGGAACAACAATGGGTGGCTATTTTAAAAGGCGTGCCGGAAACAGTAGCCGTGAGCCGGCGTCAGCAACACCTTATCAAAACAATCTAGCAACGCCACGCTTCAATATTTGTTTTTTCTTTCGCTCATGTCCGCAATGACTTTGGCGGCCCAATCTCTACCGCCCAGACCAAATGCAATCGCCAGCGCTAAGAACACAGCACCAAATACAATCACAAACAATGAGTAAATGAGCTGCATGCCAATACCCAACTGCTCTAGCGCCACAAACACCGCCAAAATTTGAATGCCATACTCGGTAGAAGTGCTCACCGCCAGAGCCTCAGGAAATTTAATGCTATGCAACCAGGCAAACACAATACGATTCATAAAGCGCGCTAGTAAAGTACCAAACACCAGTATCAGAATCGCCACAATAATATGCGGTAGATACACCGCTAACTGTTGTAACAAACCAGCTACTGCGCTCAATTCCAGCGCATTTGCACCTGTAATCACAAACAGTAGAATGACTAACCAGTAGACGACTTGGCTAATGATGCCGCTCAAGGTTACGTGCATATTGCCACTATTCATAAAGGCTTCTAAGCCAGATTTACGCGCAAATTGATCAAACTGCATCAACTCTAGCAAACGTTTTACGCCGCTTCTTACAAGCTTGGCAATAATCCAGCCAAAAAATAGAATCACCAATACCGCTAACAAACGTGGCACAAAATTTACCAGTTGTAGCCAAAATTGATTGAGAGATGCGAGAAAAATATCGACCTGATATTGCATAGTAACCTCCTATAATTGGTAATACAACACTTCACTTTTCAGCACTAGGACACTGGATAATAACTTAGAAATAAGCTTAACTCCAAATGCAAAGTCATATCCAAATGTTGGTTCATAAGCGCATGTGCTAAAATTTAAGCTATGAAAAATGCACCGCAAAAACTCGTCATCGCCTCGCGTGAAAGCGCACTTGCCATGTGGCAAGCCAAACATATTCAAGCCAAGTTGCAAGCATTGTACCCACAATGCGATGTGCAGATATTGGGCATGACCACCACAGGGGATCAGATTTTAGATTCACCTCTAGCACGGATTGGTGGTAAGGGTTTGTTTGTGAAAGAGTTAGAAACTGCGCTTGAAAATGGCAGTGCCGATTTAGCGGTACATAGCATGAAGGATGTGCCGATGAACTTGCCAGAGGGCTTTGCTTTAGTAGCCACCGGCGAACGCGAAGATCCACGCGATGCCTTTGTATCTAACCAGTTTGATTCACTCGCCGTATTGCCCCATGGCAGCATAGTTGGTACTTCTAGCTTACGTCGTCAAAGCCAGATTCAGGCGCGCTTCCCGCACCTCAAAATTGAGTCTCTACGTGGCAACGTGCAAACGCGCTTACGCAAATTAGACGAAGGCCAATACGCAGCCATTATTTTGGCAGCCGCCGGACTGATTCGATTAGGGTTAGGCGATAGAATTCGCGGTTTTATTGCGCCAGAAGACAGTATTCCAGCGGTTGGGCAAGGCGCGTTAGGTATCGAAATTAACGCGCACAGAACCGATTTGATTGAAATTCTAGCGCCACTCAATCATTTAGATACGCAATTATGTGTAGAAGCAGAGCGTGGCTTTAGCCGTGCATTAGCTGGCAGCTGCACGGTGCCTTTAGGTGCGTATGCTACGCGGGTCGGCGAGCAGATCCATATGACGGGCTTTGTGGCCAGCGTGGATGGCCAACAAATGTTGCGTCAGCAAATTACAGGCAACCTGACGGATGCTGAGGCTGTAGGTAAAGCCTTGGCGGATAAATTGGTCAGCCTGGGCGCAGATAAAATATTATCAGCGCTAGATCACATCAAATAACATGTCGGAACCAACGCTCGCAGGCATCGGCATAGCCATCACACGACCGAGCGATCAAGCCAAAAAACTCTCGCAATTGATTGAAACCGCGGGTGGCCACGTCATTCCATTTCCGCTGATTGAAATTGCCTCTCTTGATAATTACAGCGACTTTGAACACGTGATTGCCGATATTGCTGCATACGATTGGATTATCTTTATCAGCAGTAACGCAGTACAGAATGGCATGCCACGCCTACTAACACAAACACTGCCCAGCCATTTGAAATTTGCTGCCATAGGTCCGGTCACGGCCAAAGAGCTACAGGAATTTGGCATTCAAGAAGTGTTAATCCCAAAGAGCAGGTTTGATAGTGAGTCTTTACTCTCTTTGCCAGAAATGCATGATATGCAGGGCAAAAAAGTGATGATAGTCCGCGGAATTGGCGGGCGTGAAGTGCTGGCAGATACATTGAAATCACGTGGCGCGTCCGTCACGTTTGCGGAATGTTATCAAAGGATTAACCCTCAACGTAATGTGGATGTGTTGACCCAAGCTTGGTTAAATCAACAACTACACGCAATAGTGGTCACCAGCTCCGAGGCCATGCGTCATTTGCTGGATTTAGCGCGGGATACTACTTGGTTAAAACATATAACGATCTGTGTGAATCATGCAAGGATTGCCGAGCAACCATTAGCCATGGGGTTGCATGTGTCGATTGCAGATGCGCCTGGTGATGACGCCATGCTCAATCTGTTACTTAGCGCATTCCATTAACTCGCGCTTGTTTACTTAGGCGCAAACGTAAACGCATCACTGAAAAATTCGTCTGCTTTCAATCCTTGTTCTACAAAGGTTTTATGCGCAATGTCTACCATGCCAGGGGCGCCACATACATAAGCTTGGTGTGCACTTAAATCCGCATAGTCCGCCAATACGGCTTCATGGACCAGCCCCCTTCTACCTTGCCAATCTGTGTCTACCGGCTCTTCTGATAGCACTGGAATATATTTAAGATGAGGCAAAAACGCTGCCCAACGCCGACAGAGATCATCCATGTACAAATCTTGTTGTGTGCGTCCGCCACGGTATAGCACTACTTCACGTTGCATACCCACATGTATCATATGCTCAATAATGCCTTTGATCGGCGCAAAGCCTGTGCCGCCAGCCACAAACACTAGCGGCTTATTGGATTCTTCGCGCAAATAGAAGGTGCCTAGGGGCGCTTCAATGCGCAAAATGGCTTTTTCTGGCATTTCTTCAAACACGTATTGTGTAAATTGGCCGCCTGCGATTAGTCGCAAATGCAGCTCAATCAGCGCGTCATCATGCGGGGCATTGGCGATAGAGAACGCTCTGCGCTTGCCATCCTTAAGAATAAATTCCAGATACTGCCCGGCCACAAACTGTAAACGCTCGGTCGCCGGCAATTGTAAAAACAACACCATCACATCACCAGAGAGTTGTACTTTTTTCTGCACACGCACAGGCAATATTCTAGGTTTAATGCCATTGATACCGCTCAGTTCACGACACTCAATCACTAAGTCTTCCAACGGTCGCGCACAACAAAACAGCGCTTGACCCGCCGCCAATTCAGCATCGGTCATGGCGCTGCCTTGAAAATCATCATGCATCAGCTTGCCGGAGATCAACTTACCTTTACAGGCACCACAGGCGCCATTCCTGCACCCGTATGGCAAGTTAATACCCGCTTCAATCGCGGCTTCTAGTACGGTTTGACTAGGGCGTACTGGGAATTGGTGACCACTGTTTTGAATGGTCACGGTAGGATGATTTACTAAGCTCATTATTTCTTTTCCAGATCTTCTCTAATATGCGTGAACTCACCTTCAATCACATCATCATTGGCGGATTGCTGATAGCGAGGCTTACGATAAGCTTTTCCACTAACCTCTTCTTGTACTGGCGGCTTATTTTGTTCAATGGGAATTAACAATAATACTACTGCAATGACATCGCTGATCACACCAGGTATTAGCAATAACACACCTGCCACCATATTGCGGGCTGTGCCCAACAAGGCTTTAACAGGATTGCCGCCAGCCAAGCTCTGCATCATTTTTGGCGCCATCAGTACTTTTTCACCGCGAATCAGTTGTAAGCCAAGATAGCCGATGACGACTAAGTACAATAATAACCACCAACCGTATTGGTCAGCGAGCTTGATCAACAGCACTATTTCTGCAATTGGAAAAGCAAGTAAAATAAGCGTAATAAATAAACGCATGATTAACCCTTTAATTGGAGACCGCTTTCGCACACCATGGATAATGCCGAAATTATAATCGTGTTGACCCATGTGCCAGATGAAACGTGCGCAAATAAAATTGCGGAGATGCTCATTCAACATCAACTGGCAGCGTGTGTTAACATTCAAAGCCCTTGCCAATCGGTATATGCATGGAACAACGTGGTTGAACACACCACCGAATGGCCTGTGACCATTAAAACAATTCGTCAAAAATATGCAGAAGTTGAGTCTTGTATTTTAAAACATCACCCGTACGAACTTCCTGACATTCTATGTCTCAATGTAGATGGTGGTTTACCTGCTTATTTACAATGGGTAAATGCACAAATCCCGCACTAGGAGCACCATGCTAAGAGTATTGATTACCCTGATAAGTTTTTGGACGATTACCCTGCTTTCGCCCATGAGTGTTGCTGGCAATACCAGCAGCGCGATCAAAAACCTATTTACGGAAGAAACCAGCGAAGACGATTTTTTATCTCCAGACATTGCATTCCAAGTAACTATTGCGCCTACAGATGCACAAACGCTACAGGCAAACTTTAAAGTAGAGCCCGGCTATTATTTATACAAACAACGCATTAAATTGAATGTGGAATCACCAGAAACCGCACTGATTACTGCAATGGATTTACCGGCTGGTGAAATTAAAGACGACCCAAACTTTGGTAAACAGGAAGTCTATCACCATGACTTTTCAACCAAAGTAGGTGTTTCTAGCACCGAAAACTTAGCGGTTAAAGTCACCTATCAGGGCTGTAGTGAAAAGGGGCTGTGTTATGCGCCACAAACCAAGACTTTCACCTTTGGTGTGGTGAATGATGCGTCTGCTGCCACACCAAATCCAATCGGAGCTGAGCCTATTGCAGAAAGTGGCGATGACAGCCAAGCCTCCAATCTACTTAAAAGCGGCCATTGGTGGTTGATTATATTAGGGTTCTTTGGTGCAGGTCTCTTGCTTGCCTTTACCCCCTGCGTATTCCCCATGATTCCGATTTTATCCAGCATGATCATTGGCAAGAACGCACATGTTTCACGCCTGCATGCCTTTAATCTTTCACTCGCTTACACCTTGGGGATGTGTCTCACTTACACCTTATTGGGCATTGCAGCTGGCTTATCTGGCCAACTATTGAGCAATGCGCTACAAACCCCATGGGCATTGAGCTTTGGCGCCATTGTTTTTGTGTTACTTGCACTATCGATGTTTGGCTTTTATGAGCTGAAATTGCCTAGCCACTTAGAAAACAGTATTTTTAATCTAAGTAATCGTATTAAAGGTGGTCAATTTTTTGGCGATTTTTTAATGGGCGTATTATCTGCGCTCATTATCAGCCCCTGTGTCGCTGCGCCATTGGCTGGCGCACTACTTTATATTAGCAAGACCCATGATGTGGTGCTAGGCGGTGTCGCCTTATTCTCACTGTCACTCGGCATGGGCTTCCCTCTATTGCTGATTGGCGCATCTGCCGGTACATTGCTTCCGCGTGTGGGCGCGTGGATGAATGCTGTGCGTCAATTATTTGGCGTATTGATGTTAGGCGTGGCTGTATGGTTGATTGGCCCCATTATCCCGATGAATCTACAATTGGCACTGTGGGCAGCTTTGTTGATTGTCCCCGCCATCTATATGCATGCACTGGACAACTTGCCAGGCGATGCCAAGCCGATCCTCAAATTGTGGAAAGGCGTGGCAATCATGATGCTCATTACTGGCATTGCTCTGCTCATTGGCGCGCTGTCTGGTGCTAAATCGCCCTTACAACCATTAAGTGGCGTGCTTGCCAACACCAATGCATCATCCGCACAGCACGCATTAAACTTCAAGCGCGTACGCTCCGTGGCAGAGCTTGACCAAGCGATTCAAGCAGCCAAAGGTCAATATGTCATGTTTGATTTTTACGCAGACTGGTGTGTTTCCTGCAAAGAATACGAACAGTTTGTGTTTACTGACCCGCGTGTACAATCCAAATTAAAACAAGCCGTATTACTACAAGCAGATGTAACCGCCAACAATGCAGACGACGCTGCCCTATTAAAACGCTTTGCATTATTTGGCCCACCAGGTATTTTGTTTTTTAATCAAGATGGCAAAAAAAACCCTGCCCAAGTCGTTGGCTATAAAAATGCCGATGAATTTTTAGCTATTCTCAATACGGTACAACCCTAAATGTTTACAAAGCTCAAAACACCCCTTATCTACCTGATACTCATTGCAAGTTTAGGGTTTGCGATATTTCACTTTTTTTTAAACAAGCAAGAAGTAAAAAACGGCCAACAGCAATCGACAGCCCCATTATTTGCGGCCAGCTTTCCCAATGAGCATGGTGAAAACAAGCCGCTTAACGCTTATCAAGGCAAGATTGTAGTACTTAACTTTTGGGCAACTTGGTGTGAGCCATGCCGTGAAGAAATGCCAGAGCTCTCCACATTACACGAGGCCTATGCCAATAAAAATGTGGTGGTATTGGGTGTTGCGATTGATGACGTGAACGCGATTAACGAGTTTACCAAGCAGACTCAAGTGAAATACCCATTGTTTGCAGCCGACATGGCGGGCATGGAGTTGGCCTCCAACTTAGGCAATAATAAAGGGGTACTGCCATATACCGTGATAATTAAGGCCGATGGCACCGTCCACAAAACCTATTTTGGGCGTATTTCGAAAGATTTATTAGAAAAATCGCTGCTGCCGCTTCTGTAATGCTTTAGCCAAAACAATCAATAAGTTAACTATTTTTTAATGCCTATCTTCGCTCAAATGCTGTGATTTAGCTGGACAAAGAATCATAACTTCGGCAAACTTGCTGCTATGCAAAACTGTCTACATTGTTGTTTGAGCGTATCAAATGTCGGCTAAATCCATTTTAGTCATTCATGGGCCTAACCTCAATATGTTAGGTACGCGTGAACCTGCGCATTATGGCACGCTGACCTTATTGGATATCAACACGGCTTTAACACAGATGGCCAAACAAGATGGTCATATGCTGGAAGCGTTTCAAAGCAACGCCGAAGCTGAGATTGTGACAAAGATTCAATCCTTAATGGTGAATCGTGTGGATGCCCTGATTATTAATCCGGCCGCATTCACGCACACTTCTGTTGCCATACGAGATGCTATTTCAGCAGTGAACATTCCCTTTATTGAGGTACATCTCTCTAACGTATATGCACGAGAACAATTTAGACATCACTCGTTTTTTAGCGACATTGCTATTGGCGTTATCAGCGGGTTAGGCGCCGAAGGTTACTTTGCTGCCTACCGTTACATCACAAAACCATAACATTATTATAATTATATTCAGTTAATACCGAGGTCTATATGGATTTACGCAAACTCAAAAAACTCATTGATCTAGTCGAGGAATCTGGCATCTCTGAGCTGGAACTCACAGAAGGCGAAGAGAAGGTACGCATTAGCCGAGCGTTGATGCATAGCGCTGCACCTGTGACGCACTATGTCTCCGCGCCCCAACAACAAGCTGCTGCTGCGCCAGCTGCAAGTGCCCCAGTTGTACCAGTGCCAGTAGTCGAAGAAGGTCAAGTTGTAAAATCTCCAATGGTCGGTACGTTCTACCGCGCCTCTTCTCCAGATGCCAAGTCTTTTGTGGATATCGGCTCCAGTGTTTCTTCTGGCGAAACGTTGTGCATCATTGAAGCAATGAAGCTACTCAACGAGATTGAAAGCGAATACTCAGGTGTTGTGAAGAAAATCTTTGTTGAAAACGGCCAACCTGTTGAATACGGTGAACCTTTATTCTTGATTGGTTAATGACTTATGTTTGAAAAAATCCTTATTGCCAACCGCGGCGAGATTGCGCTACGTGTGCAACGTGCGTGCCGTGAATTGGGCATCCGTACTGTCGCCGTGCATTCTGAAGCAGACCGCGAAGCCAAATATGTCAAATTGGCGGATGAATCCGTATGTATTGGGCCAGCGCCTTCTAGTCAAAGCTACTTAAATATTCCCGCTGTGATTAGCGCAGCTGAAGTGACAGATGCGCAAGCCATTCATCCCGGCTACGGCTTTTTATCTGAAAATGCCGACTTTGCCGAGCGCGTAGAACAAAGCGGTTTTGTGTTTATTGGCCCACGTGCTGAGACGATTCGCCTGATGGGCGACAAAGTGTCGGCCAAAGATGCGATGCGTAAAGCGGGCGTACCTTGCGTACCAGGTTCAGAGGGCGCACTACCCGATGACCCTGTCGAGATCATTAAAACCGCCAAAAGAGTTGGCTACCCTGTCATTATTAAAGCGGCGGGCGGTGGTGGTGGTCGCGGCATGCGTGTAGTGCATACCGAGGCAGCCTTGATTAACGCGGTATCCATGACCAAAGCAGAAGCGCAAGCGGCGTTTGGCAACCCCATGGTGTACATGGAGAAGTTTCTAGAGAATCCACGTCATATTGAAATTCAAATTTTGGCAGATCAGCATGGTAACGCCGTATTTTTAGGTGACCGTGATTGCTCGATGCAGCGTCGCCATCAAAAAATTATTGAAGAAGCGCCCTCACCTTTATTAAACCCTAAGTTGCGCGACAAGATTGGCGAACGCTGTGCCGAAGCTTGCCGCAAAATTAAATACCGTGGCGCTGGTACATTTGAATTCTTGTATGAGAATGGTGAGTTCTACTTTATTGAGATGAACACCCGCTTGCAGGTAGAGCATACGGTGACCGAAATGATTACCGGCATTGATTTGGTACAACAGCAAATTTTTGTAGCCGCCGGTGAGAAACTGCAATTCCGTCAAAAAGATGTGCAGTTGCGCGGTCATGCCATTGAGTGCCGTATTAATGCGGAAGACCCTTACAACTTTGTACCATCTCCTGGCACCATCAGCCGATTCCATATGCCGGGCGGACCAGGCGTACGTATCGACACACATGCGTATGGTGGTTATATCGTCCCCCCACATTACGACTCTATGATAGGCAAGTTGATTACTTATGGGGATACCCGTGAGCAAGCCATTGCGCGTATGCGCATTGCTTTATCGGAAATGTATGTGGAAGGCATTAAAACCAACATTTCATTGCATGCTGATTTGATGGCGGATGCAGCGTTCCACCTTGGTGGTACCAGCATCCATTATCTAGAGCAAAAACTGGGCATCCACAGTAAGTAAATCTTGAGTTGGCTATTACTTAAAATTCAGGCGAACGACACCAATGCCGACGCGATTAGCGATGCATTGATGGAGTTAGGAGCGCTTTCAGCAAGCATTGAAGATGCCAATGCTGAAACGCAAGCCGAGCAAGCGATATTTGGTGAACCGGGAGATCCGCCTCCCGGTATTTGGCATCAAAACGTGGTCACCGCTATGCTGGAAGCTGATGCCGATGTGATGCAGTTACTGACATCACTGGAGCAAGAAACACAAATATCTGGCTTTAGCTACAGCACCGAAACCATTGAAGAGCAAGATTGGGTGCGCTTGACCCAAGCGCAATTCGAGCCGATTCAGATCACACCCAAATTGTGGATTGTCCCCACTTGGCACGAAGCACCGACACCGGATGCGATTAACATTATCCTAGACCCTGGTTTGGCTTTTGGTACTGGCAGCCACCCCACCACACACTTATGCCTGGCTTGGTTAACGCAACAGCCTACCTTACAACGCGTGCTGGATTACGGCTGCGGCTCTGGTATTTTGGCCATTGCTGCCAAAAAGCTAGGTGCTAGCGAAGTGACTGGCGTAGACATTGACCCGCAGGCAGTGATTGCCAGCAAATACAATGCAGAAAACAATCAAGTCGACATTGCGTTTTATGATTCAAATGCGTATTTACATCATGAGTACGATACTGTGGTCGCCAATATCTTATCCAGTGCACTGATGGTGTTGGCACCCGTCATTGCTAAATCTTGTAAGTCCGGCGGCAAAATGGCGTTGTCTGGTATTCTTGAAACCCAGAAAGAAGCACTCACAGCGCAGTATAGTGAGTGGTTTGATGTCGACACCCCCGTTGTGAAAGATGGATGGGTATTACTCACTGGAACCAAAAGATAACATGCCACTCATTACATCTTGCCCTAAATGTAATACGCAATTTGTTGTTAAAAAAGAACAGCTTAAAGCTTACGATGGGCAAGTGCGCTGCGGTACATGCCAGCATGTGTTCAATGCAAAAGAATATCTGGTTAAACAATCCCGCAGTAAAAAAGTAACGCCTACCAAAGTAGAAGCAGTATTGAGCGATATTTCACTCAACCCCGATACACAAACACTACCGACCGAACATATTGAAATGACTGCACCTGATGCGCTCCAGGCACAGTTCAATCAAGACGCGCCAATCGAACCTGCCACACAAGAAGATACGACTGCCGAAACTCAAGCCGCTACTGGCACCGCACATACCCCTAGCTTTTTGAATGACTTGGCGATTGATGAACCTGTTGCCAAGCCGCTACGCCGCGTACCGTTTAGCTGGCCGCTGTTTGGCTTGAGCTTATTTCTGCTCTTGGTATTGCTGGTACAAGGCATTTATTTTAAACGTACTGAAATTGCTGCGTATTACCCGCAAACCAAGCCGTGGCTCACACAAGCATGCCAATATGCAAAATGCACGATTGCCCTGCCAAACAATATCGATTTACTCACCATTGATGATTCGGACATGCAAGAACACCTCACTTATGCACAAGTGCTGGTGTTCACTAGTACCTTGATTAACCATGCCGATTTTCCACAAGCCTACCCGAACATCGAGCTGACCTTGACCAATGTGGATGATGAGCCCGTGTTAAGGCGCACACTCAAGCCCGCTGATTATATTCATCAGGCGGCGAGCACTGATAGCGGCATTGCAGCAAAAGAAGAGGTGCGCATCAAGCTTCTGTTGAATACCAGCGACATTGCCGTAGCTGGCTATCGCGTTGCACTTCACTACCCCTAATCGATTTCCCACAACCTCTACACTATCCGCTACTGACTCTCATGATTTTCTTGAGATCAATTTGCGCATTACCCATACGTTAAATATTCAGCTGCGTTATACACTGTATACATAGTTTGAACCCAAAGTGAATTAACTAAGTGAGTTTTTAAGGAGAATGATGATGTGGACTACACCAGCAGCTACAGAAATGCGTTTTGGCTTTGAAGTGACCATGTACGTTTGCAACCGTTAATCTAATTAACGTGTTCGTAAAAAGAGGCGCTTATCAGCGCCTTTTTTATTGGCTGAATACAGACCTTGCCGGGCCGAAATTCACTCACCCACACGCTTTGACATCTACATTCTTTGATTGGCTAACTCAATCGCTTCGATTAGTTTTTCGATGGCAGACGTCCTGACAAAGCTTTTACGCCAAGCAATGGCAATCCGGCGAATCGGCGCTGGTTTAATAAATGGCACCACTTTTACCAATGGGTTTTGGTAACGCTCGACGGTAGCCGAAGCAGGCAATACGGTAATACCCAAATTGGAGGCCACCATATTGCGGATGGTTTCCAACGAGTTACCTTGCAGCACCTCACCCTTACGCGATAGTTCCGGACACGCTTGCGTCACTTGGTTACTAAAACAATGCCCACTGTTCAATAACAAGACCTTTTCATCGGAAAGCTCGGCAGGATCGATTTCTTTGCGTGTAGCCCAATGGTGGTCTGAAGGCACCACCACTTTAAACTCCTCATCATATAGGCTGTGCACTTGAATCCCGGGCACATCAAACGGCAACGCGATAATCGCAGCATCGATCACCCCGTTTCTTAATTGCGTCTCTAAATTAGCCGTGAGGTTTTCCTCTACTTCCAGTGGCATATCCGGCGTTGAAACACGCAAAATAGGAATAATCTCCGGTAACAAATAAGGCCCTACCGAATGAATCATGCCCAATTTGAACAGGCCATGTAAGGGGTTCGTCCCAAGCTTAGCCAATTCTTTTAAACGCGAGGCTTGCTCAAGCACCACATTGGCTTGCTCGATAATTTTTTCGCCAATTTCGGTTGGTGTTACTTCTGAACGGCTACGCTCGAAAATAGAGACATTTAGCTCTTCTTCTAGCTTTTTAATACCCAAACTTAGGGCGGGTTGCGTCACAAAACACTTTTCGGCCGCACGCCGAAAGTTACGTTCTTGTGCCACCGCGACTACAAACTTGAGCTCGATGAGTGTCATTGCTGGCTTAGTGATGATTGAAGATGACTTATCATAAACTGATAAGTTTAATTTATCAACAATATCAAAACATACAATTATACAAATAAGCGCCTTCTTTTTAGAATGCTTCTCATGCGTTGCGACAACGACATATTTAAGGAGAAGAAAATGCAAACCATCTATCGAATCGGCAGCCAACAACTGAATCGTCAAGTGGTGATTGAACTGCTAGCTGGCTACGCACTAAGCCACTAACACCATTGAAATATTACTCATAGACGACTTAAAGGAAAACAACCAATGACAAACACTGTATTAACCACTTCTGCTGGCGCACCTGTTGCCGATGACAACAATAGTATTTCCGTAGGGGCACGCGGCCCATTGACGTTTGATAACCATTATTTATTTGAAAAATTAGCGCACTTTAACCGCGAGCGTATCCCAGAACGTGTGGTGCATGCGCGTGGTACTGCGGCTTACGGCACATTTATGGTCACTAAGAGCTTAAAAGATGTCACGATTGCTGACTTCCTTCAAGTGGTTGGTCAGCAAACAGAAGTGTTTTTGCGCTTTTCAACTGTAGGTGGCGGGCAGGATTCTAGCGACTACGGACGCGACCCACGTGGCTTTGCCGTAAAGTTTTATACCAAACAAGGCAACTGGGACATGGTGGGCAACAATACGCCGGTGTTCTTTTTAAATGACCCGATCAAGTTCCCGGACTTTATCCATAGCCAGAAGAAAGATGCGCGTACCAATACGCCCAACCCAGCCAATGCGTTTGAATTCTGGGCCAATCATCCGCAATCCTTACATCAAATGACGATTTTGATGTCGGACCGTGGCATTCCAGCTTCATACCGCCATGTGCATGGCTTTAGCAGCCATACCTTGAGTTTTTATAATGCCAAAGGTGAGCGTCATTGGGTGAAATGGCACTTTAAAACCAATCAAGGCATTAAAACCTTGACCAATGAAGAAGCGGCCAAGATGCCTGCACATGGTGCGCAACAAGATTTGGTGAATGCCATTCACCGTGGCGAGTTTCCAAGTTGGACGGTGCAAGTGCAAATCATGTCAGAAACACAAGCACGTAGCTTCCACATCAACCCGTTTGATTTAACCAAAGTGTGGCCTTACAAAGAGGTGCCGGTGGTAGAGATTGGTCAGTTGGAATTAAACAAAAACGTGCATAACTACTTTGCCGAAACCGAGCAAGTGGCATTTGCACCGAGCAACTTTGTGCCTGGCATTGCCGCATCACCGGACAAAATGTTGCAAGCACGCTTGTTAGCGTATCAGGATGCGCACCGTTATCGTATTGGTGCTAACTTCAACCAGATTCCGGTCAATGCAGGCAAATGCCCGGTCAATCATTATCAACGTGATGGCGCATTTGCGGGAATGGGATGCCCAGTGGGACATAGTGCTGGCGATACAAACTACGCCAACGCTGCTGGCCATGTGAGTGCATCGAATTTCTATCCTAACGATAGAGTTGGCCAAGGTGCACCGGTACCGGTACCCCAAGTTGCAGTGCCGCCGATGCCAGTATTGGAAGACGCATGGATTGGTTACCACGACCAAAGTCAGGAGGACTATTACTCACAAGCAGGTGCTTTGTTCCGCATTATGAACGATAGCCAACAACAGCAATTATTTAATAATATTGCCGGTGGTTTATCCCAAGCCAATGCAGATATTCAAGCACGGATGTTAGCGCAATTTGCCAAAGCAGACCCGGCATATGCAGAAGGTGTGAAACAAGCTCTCAGCAAAATTTAGTGAAGGTTTAGTTGTTGGCTCCTCCCTTTAGCCCGCTTTATGCGGGCTTTTTTTTCGTCTTTGTGTAATGATTCTCTTCATAGAGCGACATTAGAACAATGTCGTGCTTATGCCATATAACGTGAAAGGAATCGATAATGAAATCATGGATGTGTACCGTATGCGGCCTGATTTATGAAGAAGACAAAGGTTGGCCAGAAGATGGTATTGCCCCGGGCACTCGCTGGGAGGACGTGCCTGCGGATTGGGTATGCCCAGAGTGCGGTGTGAGTAAAGCAGAATTTGAAATGGTTGAATTCTAGAAATTGCAAGTGAGATGCAAGTGGTATTACACAAAGCGATGATTCCGTTATTGAGATTATGGCTGAATCCGTTAAAATGCTGCTCGCAGAATATTCTATTATTCGCAGATGCGTAATTTTTTAACTTTACATTAAGGATAAATGGACATGGTAGGTGCAGTGGGTATTTATACGTTGATTGGTATATTGGTAGTCATTGGCGCATTACTCTATGTATGCGTAAAAGTAGTCAAATAAGATTAAGGCTATCCAAAACAAAGGCGCGTCAGCGCCTTTTTTTATGCAGACAATTTTTTAGGCGCCATGTCTTGCGATTGTGCCTCCCACTTGTCTAGCCAGCTTTTGAAGTCTTTTTCCGGCATCGGTTTGCCCATAAAATAGCCTTGACCGTAATCACAGCCCATCTTGGCTAAAATATTCCACACTTCAATATTTTCAATACCCTCTGCCACCACTTTCAAATTGAGGTTGTGCCCTAAATCAACGGTAGAGCGCACAATAATCGTATCGTTATCATTTTTTTCCATGTTCATCACAAACGATTTATCAATTTTGAGCTCTTTTACCGGTAAGCGTTTTAAATAGCCAAGCGACGAGTACCCTGTACCAAAATCATCAATCGCAATTTTCAACCCCATGTTCGCTAGTCGATGCAATGTGGCTTCCGCCCGTACTGGGTCATCCATGATGCTACTTTCGGTGATTTCCAATGAGATCGCATTTTCCGCAATATTAAAGCGTTTAAAAATGGCTTCTACCTTGTCGGGGAAATCCGAGTCAATCAAATCGCGTGTAGAAATATTGACGGCAATGGTGAGTTCAATACCTTCTGTTTTCAGTTCTGTATGCACCCGGCAAGCCTCTTCCAACATCCACAGCGTGATGTCTTTAATCAACCCGGTCTGCTCTGCAAATGGGATAAACTGATCCGGAAAGATCAATCCTTTTTCCGGATGAATCCAACGTACCAGCGCCTCTGCCGCGTAGCCACGCTTGGTTTTAAGATTGACTTTAGGTTGCAAATACAAAGCTAACTGGCGCCCTTGAATCGCGGTTTTCAGTTCGCTGGCTAAGCTCAAGTTCTCTTGAATGCCTAAATCAAACGCAGCGTCATAGAGCACTACGCCAGAATGTTTGCTTTTGGAGACATGCAATGCAGTCTCTGCATTGTGCAGCAGTTGTTCATCACTGTCGCCATGTTGCGGATACACTGCCAGCCCAATGCCTGCTGTCACATCAATTTTTTGCGCAGCCAGATCTATGGCTGTATCAAAGATTTTTTGCAATTTATGGGCTACCGCCAAGCCTTCTTCTAATCCAGCGGAGGCAAGCAACAAGCCATATTCGTCTGCGCCCAACCGCGCCACCATATCGTCGGTTCTGACCATGGCCTTTAAGCTTTGTGCCACGCGGTTAAGCAACTCATCGCCCAAATCGCGCCCCAAAATTTTATTGACCTCTTTAAAACGATCCAGATTCAACACGATGATGGTGAGCGATAAACCACGTTGTTGGTGCGCTGCAATCTTTTCGCCCAGATGTTTAATAAATGCAACCCGATTCGGCAAGTTAGTCACATCATCCCAAAATGCTAGACGAGCGACTTTGGCTTCTCGCGTTGCAATCGCATCGCGCATGGAGTTAAAGGCTTTGCTTAAATCACCAATCTCATCATGGCGATCGGTCTGTATCGTCAGATCGTAATTGCCTTGCTCTAATTGTTTGGCGGTTTCTGACAGTTTTGCAATGGGCGCTGCAATATAGTTAGACACATAAATAATGGCCACAGTAAACACGCCAAGCCCAAAAATGGTGAGGATAAGCAGGGTGTATTTAAGGGTTTGATAGTTGGAAATCTCAGCAGTAATAGAGCGCTGTAATACCGCCAATAGCATGTTGTCACTATCGTGATGCAAGGTCAGCGTTTTAGAATCAAACACGTCATCATTGATACGTACTTCATTGTTGGCCAAGTCTGGCTTTGCTTTATGTTCAAAATAATCAATCAGTGATAACTGGTCATCCCGACTCAAGGTAGACGCACTAGATAGCCATGCACCTTTTTCTGCGCGTTGCAAAAACGTGACTTGCAAGCTGCTTAATTTATTCAGTTTTTCAGCCAACGCATCGTCTATCTCAAACCCAACCACCATCCAGCCAATAATAATCGGTGCTTTAATGGGCACCGCCACCAGCTGGTATGGCATATCATTAAAAATCTCAAAATCAATTTTTTTTGCCGAGGCCGAATGTGTGTCAATCAAATGATTCACCACCGGTTTGGCTTCCTGCTCAGTCAGGTTGCCAGAGACGGTCATGCTGTCATTCTGTACCCCATAAAAGATGGCGATATCGGCATGGATACGGCTTTGGAAGTTATTTAAGGCGGAGAGTATTGTTTCTTGATCGTTTGAGGCAATGGCTTCGCGAAATCCATAATCTGCTGCCAAAATTTTGGCGCCATTGGTGATGTTTTCTGTATTGCTTTCTAATAGGTTTAAGAACACCTTTTCACCTACGTCTAACTCTTTACCCACCAATTTGCGTACATTTTTATCCACGCTGTACTGAATGGGTATCAATCCGGCCAGCTGAATGCCTAAAATCAGCGTCAAGAAAATGACGATAATTTGCTGTTTTAGGCTGCTGAATTTCATGGCGCGCTATTCCCCTTGAATGAGGTTCGCATGATTAATCTCTAATTTTACCGGGATGGCTTTATTAGAGGATTTGACAGAAACAGACTGCTCAACCACCTTGTTCTCTTGCTGCAAGGCGTAATGCCACACCTTAAGTGTGTAATTTTCCTCTGGTACGTTGGCCAGCTTGGCTACGCCATTGCTATCGGTTTTAGCAAAATAGGGCGTATCCACAATATAAACATACGCCAGCATGGTGTCATGAATATTGCAGCCAAGTACCACTGTGCCTGCCTTGTCAAATAACACCGGGTTCGCAGGTACGCCTGAATAGAGCTTGAGCTCAAACTTTTTGGCAGGTGAGAAAGAATAGACGTGATGTCTTACTTTGTCGCGATTAGGGAAATTGATACTAGTACCCACTTGCACTACTGATACTTGCGGGTTGAACTGCTTGGACTTTTGTTCTAGCTCATACCCGGCAGTTGGTGCAATGCCCGCGGTCTTGGTATTTTCAACAAACACCACCGCATCTTTTAGCTTGGCGCCTTTGCTGTCTTGTACTTCTACCAATAACTCTGCGGCATGGCCTTGATGCACGCCGCATAAGATAAGGAACGCCCATGGAACGAGTGTGCGATAGTCAGCCAGTGTTGTCATTATTTCGCCACCACATCACGCTTCATTGGCGCTAAAATTTTCAGTAATTCGTTTTTTTCACGCGTGCCAATGTGGTTGGCGTCCAAAGTATCGCGCAAGGCTTGTACCATCAGCTCAAATTCTGCCGTGGTGATATGCAAGTCAGCGTGCGAATTTTTCATCGTTTCACCTTCATAGACACAATCGCCACCGGTTTTTACGCACAAAAAATCAGCCAATGATTGTTTCAATGCAGGCATCTTAATACCGTCGAAAGAGCGCTTGGTTGCTGGGTTTGTCGCCACAATGTCTAGCGTTTGCGCAGAGATTTTATACAACACTTCTTTACCGCCAATGCGGCTGTACAAACTGGCATCCTGCGTATGGGTTGTTTTACAGGCAGTGATGCAAAGTAACAGGCTTAACCATAACCAATGTGCTTTCATTTGGTGCTCCAGACTTTTCTGATATTGGCATCTTATGCCTATTAGCTGCAATTCATTGACGCAAACTAAGGCCTAATAATTGCTTAGCTCTTACAAATAGTTTGCGCATTAATCATTCACAATTGAAACATAGCATCGGTTTAGGATATTTGTCATGAGAATTTTTTATTTAACATCACCTGCATTCGTGCTGAGCTGCATACTTGGCTTAAGCGCATTGACTGCACATGCGGGCGATCGCTTACTGGCAACAGGTGGCGTATCGCAAATTGAAGGTGCAGGTGGCGGTGGTTTAACGCCTTGGGCGCTAATTGCGGGCTATGGTACCGATGACCAAATTGGCGGCTCCGCCTTTTATACCCATGCCAGAACACAAGATGCTTTTGAATTGAATACCGGCGGCGTTGCGGTGGGATTTTACAATCGCATCGAACTCAGCGTGAGCCAAACCAAATTTGAGCTAGGCAACACGATTCCACATGAATCGATTCGCTTGAACACACTGGGCATCAAGCTGCGTTTGTTTGGCGATGCTATTTATGAGCAAGATAGCTGGGTGCCGCAAGTGGCAGTAGGCGCGCTGATTAAACACAATGAAGATTTTGATTTTGTACCCCAGCTGATTGGGGCAAAAGATGCCACTGGCGTGGATTACTATTTAGCAGCGTCTAAACTGTATTTAGATGCGCTGTTTGGTAGGAATATTATTTTAGGCACCACGCTGATTGCCACCAAAGCCAATCAATTTGGCTTGCTAGGGTTTGGTGGCGACTTACGCGATGACTATCAAATCAAGCCTTCGTACTCAGCTGCAGTGATGCTGACGGATAACTTGCTGCTAGGCTTGGAGTACCGCTACAAACCCGACAATTTATCTGCATTCAATGAAAATGATGCCAAAGATGTGTTTGTGACTTGGTTTCCGCACAAGCGCCTATCTATCACAGCTGCGGCAGTGGATTTGGGCGATGTGGCAGATAAAACCAATCAAACGGCCTGGTATTTATCTGGCCAATTCAGCTATTAATCAACACTTTATTTAGCAGTTAAACCGCAAGCCGCGTTAGCTTGGTTTTCTAAACTGGCATACCGTTGACTGCTACCCGTAGCGACTGCATACGGATTCGATCTCACATAATCAATATAAGCCATTTGCCGCTCACTCACTTGCGCTGACAATTGATTTACACGGCAGGCACAAGCTGTTGCAATCTCTTGACCAGCTTGTGCAACCAACTTTTCTGTACAACGATTTACACTTGCTTGCTGATAGGTAGCGCTCCATGGCGTTGTATTTTTTGTGCTGTCTGTGATGTTGGCTCGCGATTGTGTAATCAGCGAATACAACATTTCCACACTTGCACGCAACTGCCCTAAAGCTGAAGTTTGCAGCGTTTCTGTTGCCGGAATATGCAAGGTAGCAGGATCTACTTTGAACGTTGCTTCTATATTGGTAGTTCTGGGTATCACATAGCCCTGCGCAGATAACATGATTTTTTTTGCAGGGTCGGCATCTAATATAGCGTTGGCTTCATCCAGATGTTGAGCCGGTACGCTCAATGCCAACACGGCGGTGCATGAGTCTGCGCTTACCTCGGTGACGTTGAATTTGACTTGCTGATCACTCACGGCATGAGCAAATGCAGGTGGAATACGGTTAAGCAAAAATGTCTGCTCGTTTTGAGCGAGCAAATTTAATTGAGAGGCACTTAAACAAGCGGCATCTGATAATTGCGATAAACCACTGAACAGTACTACCCAAATACTACGTTTGATACGCATTTATCAGCTCACTTATAAAGAATTGCGTATGTGACAAAGCCTATAGGTGCGAGTTCTATACGATTACAAAAACAGTAGGGGTGAAACGTGCTTATTTAAGCGAAAAAAGCGCGGACTGCAGCAATGGTAGTTTCTACTTCGGCATCTGATAGTTGAGGGCCGATAGGTAAGCTGAGTGTTTGCTGTGCATATTGCTCAGCCAAAGGGTAATTGGTTTGCGCCACTGGGCTATGTTGATATGCCTGTTGCTTATGTGGCGGTACTGGATAATGAATCAAGGTTTGTACGCCAGATTGTGTGAGATGTTGTTGTAAGGCAGCGCGTTGCGCAGTCGCCACCACATATAAGTGCCACACTGGGTTTGCGCCGGTTGGTGTTATCGGTAATGTTAACGGCAAATCAGCCAATGCAGCTTGGTAACGTGCGGCAATGGTTTGTCTGCGTGCATTCCATGCGTCTAAGTATTTCAACTTAACTGTTAATACGGCTGCTTGGATGGAATCTAAGCGACTGTTCACACCCAACTCATCGTTGTAATACTTGACTGCGGATCCGTAGTTACCTAATTGGCGGATACGTTTGGCTATAGCTGGGTTTTGTGTAGTCACCGCACCGCCATCACCCAAGGCACCTAAATTCTTACCTGGGTAAAAACTCCATGCCACTACGTCACCATGGCTGCCAATACGTTGGCCTTGAATTGCTGCACCATGTGCTTGTGCGGCATCTTCTACCACATACAAACCGTGTTGTTTTGCCAAGTCACAAATGGCTGGCATGTCTGCGGGCATGCCGTACAAGTGCACCGGCATAATGGCTTTGGTACGGCTGGTAATATATGGCGCGATATCTGTGGCGGTAATAATATATTGTCCAGAGGCAGGCTCTACCGGGACGGGCGTGGCGCCTACTGCACTCACTGCCAGCCAAGTTGCAATAAAGGTGTGCGAAGGCACAATCACTTCATCGCCTGGCCCAATATCGAGCGCACGCAAAGCCAGAGTTAACGCATCTAGGCCATTGCCCACGCCTACACAATGTTGCGTATGTGTGTATTGTGCAAAGGCAGCTTCAAAGGCTTCAACCTCAGGGCCGCCAATATACCAACCGGAGCGGCTGGCACGTAATACCGCTTCATCCAGCTCTTTGGCCAGCGCATGATAAGCGGCTTTTAAATCTAAAAAGGGAATCACTTCAGTAATATCTAATCAATAGTGCGGAATTAAGCTGCAGCCCAACGTGCACGCATAAAATCATCGTAATTACGGTAGTAGTCTTCTTCGCTGTATTTGTTAGAGGCTAGGCACATGAGCACAGAGCCGGAAGAGAAATTATCAATTTCGCGCCAAATCATCGGGCATACATATAAGCCGTAATAAGAGCGCGCTAAATGAAATTTGCGTTTGTTTTTGCCATCATCCAAGGTGATGTCAAAACTACCAGACATGGCGACAATAAACTGGTGCAAGCCTTTGTGCGCATGACCGCCACGTTCTGCGCCACCTGGTACATCGTAGACGTAATAGACACGCTGCATTTCAAACGGAATTTGCGAGCTGTTTTCCACAAAGGTTAAATTCCCATGTGGGTCATGAATTTTAGGCAATTCAATAATTCTGCAATCTTCTAGTGGCATAGGTACTCCATCTCAGCGTGTAACGCGCTTTCTCAACATATCAATAGGCTTTGGCTTATGTTTGCATCATGCCATACGTGCAAGCGCTACTTTTTAGTAATCAGAAGGCGTTTATCCCGTCAAATTTCGCTTTTGCATTTATGCACTTATGGCCAATGCTTGTTCAGAAATATCGACTGGCAAGATATGCTGTTTCGTTGCAGCATAATGCAGGCCTTGCACCACTTGGTCATTGAGTGAAGTCGCAAAGAAACCACTCGACATGGCCAGCAACGCAATCTCTGGGTAGTGCTGGATAATCGTGCGTTGGTCGAGCTCCCAAGCGTCACGTGCTGCAGCATCCGGCACCAAAAAGCCACCGGGAATACGTTTGATGGCGGCGATGACAGGTACGGTATCTGCTGCAATTAGTCCCATATGCGCTAACTCAGCCAATAGTTTCTCAATGATGAATGCATCATCGGTTGAATCACCATACAACTTGCGGAAATAGTCGCTATTAAATTCAGCCGCGATATTCATAAAGTCGCCATGGTCTTCCGCGCAAGCGGTTTGGTTGGTGATGCGGTACAAGCTGCAATTCAAGTCCACCACATTGAGTAGCGTGTACACATTGCGGATATCGGCTTTTTTAATGCGGAAGAATGACACGGCAATGGCAGACTTTGTTTCCTGCACTGGTGTAGGTTGCAAGCCTAAGCATTTCAATAGCTGCGATGGCTGATAGGTCCATACCAAATCCGTTGCATTGAGTTCAGAGTCAGCACAACGCACTTGCCAGCCGGTTTCTGTTTTAGTCACTTGTTGCACGGCTTGCGTCACGTAATGAATGTTTTTGTGTGCCAGCACTTCTGCTTTTACTTGGGTCACAATCGCACCCACACTGCTTAATTTTGGATAATGGAATTTGGTAGGTGCCAAGTTCACTGGTTTACCTTGGTAGCTCTCCAACAGGGTTTCCGGATAAAACAAGGGCAACCATGCCACACGATGATAACGTGCCAGCATACGATCTGCCGTTACGCCTTGTGCTTTCAGCAAGTAAGGCGCAATGATTTTTTCATGCATGGTTTTACCATGGTTGGCGATGGAAGCCGTGGCATAATCCAAGGTTTCATAGGCATCGCCATTCGATTTTTGACGCGCATGGATAGAGGCTTCTGGCTGCGCTTGCTGTAATTCGGCAATACAATCTTTTGCAAAAGGAAACTGGCTAAAGCTGTTGTAAGCGTTGCTCAAAATCACGTCGTCGTACACGGCGCCATCCACCATCATTTTGGGCATGCTGAATTGATTGAGCGTGCTGTACTTGAGTGCCCACTCATGCACGATATTTAAAAAGCGGCCCACATCGTTGCGTACCGTAGCATCGTAGGTTGCCAGCTCAGACCATTTGGCTTGGTTCAAATACCCATCCAACTCAAACTTAACCAAACCGGCATCAAACATCACGCCATCAATCTGCAAACCAGCAAAGTAGCCACCCAATGGGCCGCCCGGGTTCACCAGCGTCACTTGTTTGCCCTGCTCTGCCAGCTCTAATGCGGCAATCATGCCGGCCAATGCATTGCCTACAATTACTGTGTGGTTAGTCATCATTAGGATTCCTTACGTTGAAGGTTAATGTAAATTTCGGAGCCGTTTTCCGGAAAATGCTTGGTTAATGCCCATAAGCCATCCAACATGGCTTGGTTGGCAAAACCGGTTTGCGCCAGCGTGTGCATTTGTGCATGGGTAAACGGTTTCATAAAAAATGAGCCTTCTGACACCACTGTAAACCCAGTGAGGTCAGCCAATGTCTTGAGGCTTTGCAAATCAAAAATACGGGGTTGTTTAAACGTTTTTTGCAACTCTGAAGGCGCGTACAGTGTATCAATCAAGCCCATTTCTAAGGCCAATAGGCGGTGCATGGATTTCGCATTCGGTACATTCACATGCACCAGCGTACGTGGAGAACATAACGCTTTGGCACTGAGCATTAGCGCTTCAACGTCGGGTACTTCGTGCAGTAAGCTACTGAGTAAAATCAAATCGTAATCACCTTGCAACTGCTCGGTAGCCTCTTCCAAAAAGTGCTGTACTATTTTTACCTTATTGTTTTGTTTTACCTTGTTGTTTTGCGCCATGTCTTGTCTGGCTTTTTCGGCAAACTCACTACCAGGCTCCACAATGCATAAATGCTCAAAGCCCTGCCAGCTATTGGCAATGGTATCCCAGCCGCAACCCACTTCTAAGATACGTTTGGGTTGATGTGTCTCTAATAACTCCAACAATAAGCGTTTGCGATACTGCGCTTGTATCACCTCAAAATTGCTGGCGGAATACGCGCTTTGGTATGCCTCGATCTCTTGCTGTTTGGTGGTCAAACTCATGCCAACTCCAATTCTAGCCATTGCAAAATAGTGGTTCTGCCGCCAAACATTTCTTTTTGTGCCGCTAAGCCTTCATTGAAAGATAAGCCGCGGTTACAGGTGGAAATGCCAAAATTAAAATAGGGTTTATGCGCAAAGGCGTCTGAAATCAAATGCTCCAGCAACGCATCCAAAGCACCGTTTTCACGTGCCGCATCGGTTAAGCCGATGTATTGGGTATGCGTGACCTCGGCATAGTCGTACACCACTACGCCTGCTACCGGCTGGTCAGCAAGGTAAGCCAAATACAATTGGATTTGAGGAAAACGTGACGCCAACAGCTGCATTTCTTGCAAGCTGTGCGTAGGTTTTACCGCATGCCGGTCTTCCAGATTCTGTGTGAGCATTTGCCAAAAACTGGCGTAATCCTCACTTTTTTGTACGGTAATGCCCGCTTTTTTGGCTTTGCCTATGGCGTGTTTTCTACCTTTGGCCAATGGCAAACGTGCAGATTGCTGGATGGTGGTTGATACATCCACCCGCGTGGTGTTGGCACCTAAGCGGTGTAATGCATATAAGTCTTCTTCGCTAGGCACGCGGTGGTAAATATGCGGGACTGGTTTATAAATTAATTTACGCACACCGGCGGCAATGAGCCAATCTTTGAGTTGCTCGAAGATGGTTTTCACATCCGCCGCGCCAGTTTTATCCGCCAACATAAGTCCGCCAAAGGTGAGCCCGCCGTGCGATACCACGGTATCGCCATCGCGACTGGCAGGCAGCATAGCGACCAACTGCCCTTCTTTTTCAATCATTAAAGAGGCATCAGTAAAGCGGTCTGCGTGGTAATCCATATAGCCGCGGTCGAACAAAAACGTACCGTTACGGCTGGCTTGGTTGAAACGATTCCAGGTCTCTAAGTCTTCGGGGCGGTAAGGTTTGAATGTAAAGCTCATGCAAATTGCCCTATCTGTTGTGCATGCAGCCAATCTTTGCATGCTAACAATTGTTGCCATAACGGCAAGAAATTTTGCTCAAATGCTGCACTGTCTGGCGCATGGGTATTAAACAGTTGGATAAAGCCTTGCATGTCTGCAGATTGCTGGAAACGTGCATTGACCGCACCTTGAATCAACTGCACGGACTGTTGCAATTGTTGCGCGCTGATTTTGCCTAGCTTGTAAGAAGCCAGCGCCAGCGCCACCCAAGCCACTGTGCCACACTTGAACACGGGTGAATCATAATTGACGGTGTTTTGTTGCGCATTTTGCCTAAAACCACCTAGGTAGTTTTTAATCACGGCTACTTTGGTATGTAGCGAGATTTCCAATAGCAAACCCACATCTCCTAAGCCATAGTATGCAATGTCTTCTAGGCGGGAGCGTTTGTATAGTTGTACGGCATCGGCACTAAATACGGTATTCGAGAACTCACCTAACCAGTTATCGCAAGTTGGCACTACCGATGCAAACAATTGGTCTGCGCCAATGAAATCAATTTGATTGGTACTTTGCTGTACAAAAGCGGGTACTGCGCTGGCGGCATACGGCTGCCCTAGCTCATTGGTAAACCAACGATAGCTAACCGATGCGCCAATAGCCTCTTGCGTATGCGCTTGCACATGCTCTGCATAGAACGTAGGGTACAAAATGTCATCATCAAACAAAATATGTACTAACTGGCTAGATTGTTGCCAGTGCTCTAGCAAATGCACCACGTTAGACATGGTGCCTTGCTTAGGCCCAGGTATAATGGTGATGTCTAATTTTTCTACGATATGCGCAAGCGCCGGGTCTGCAATCACTTGACTGACTTCGCCATTAGGACTGTCATCCGAAATAATGATTTGGCCAGCCGGGTAGCTTTGCGTGGCTAAACTGACTAGTAGCTGTGGAATAAACGCATGTTTATAGGCCGGGACTAAGGTCGCTAATATCGGTTTTGCTTGCCCGCCAGAAACGAAATCATTTTGCGGTGGTTGTGCTTCTAACTGTGCAACAAATTCTGCGGCCAGTTGCTGTGCTGTCTCAGCACTTAATCCAAACTGCTGACCAATTTCTAAAGTCTTGACGGCTTTATCCACATTGCCTGCCAGCATCAATGCATCGACATAGCTCACCCAATATTGCTCATGCGCTGGATTGGCTGCAATGGCTAACTCAAATCTAGGGATAGCTTCTGCTAAACGTTCAGTATGTGTTTCAATGATTGCCAAATTGTGGTTGGCTTCCGCATGATGCGGTTGTACTTTTAATACTTCTTGATACAGCTGCTCTGCCATCACCAGATCACCAGCGTTTTGTTGCTCTATCGCCAAATCCAATACTTCTTGCAACGCATCGTGTAGGGATTGTGCTGGGTGGACGACATCGGTAAGGCCTCTGTATTGCAATGCATCCAGCACGGCTTGCGGGTCTATCTTAAAATTAGAGTGGACAACATCGGCGTCCAATTGCGCCTCTAACGTTTCACCCAAGATATACGTAAGTGTTTGCCCAATCGGCGAGGCCACATTGCCAAAGTACCAGTAGTTGGCATAGCGTGTGTCGTTCATCATCACCAAGACGTGCGCATCGGCCGGTGCCCACAACATATTCAAAATGGCTGCACCAGAGGCCGCCACAATATATTTGGCATTACTAAATGCGGTAACTTGCTCTAAAAACCCTAATGTACTAGGGTCAATACCCACAAAACCATTCGCGACCAATAATGCTTCTATTGCTTGTTCGTTCACCAGCAAGCGTGCATTAATAGTATTGCCGCGTGTACGCCGAATGAATATTTTTTGTGGTTGCGTAGTGCGTATTTCAGTGCTCACTTTATCCAGCATGGCGTTGCGTAATGCCAATAAAGCAGCCGGATGATAAATCGCACGGTCTGGCGCCGAAGTAATGTCTTTGCCCACCCCCTGAGAAGCTTCGGGACGTTGAAACACCACATTGGCAATCGGGCTAAGCCACATCGCTTGTGGAAAGTGATGCAATGAAAATGGCGCCACCATGATAAGTTGTTCAGGGCTGACCCCTAACAAATACAATGACTCCAGCTGGCTTGGATACGATTGTGCATCCACTAAGATATGATATTGAGATATGTCCACACCAGCCTGCTGCAACACCACAATTTGTGGCAAAAACTCAGTCAGCCAATGCGCATAATTAATAGCGCCATTGCCAATTAAACTAATCACTTTGCAATCATGGTCAACAAGCTCACCCAAGTTGGCATAACCCACTAAATTGATATCGGTACGCACACTGCAATAGCCCAAGCCTTGCTCTGCGGTTTCCCAAGTCTCTGGCGTAAAGTTCTGCGGTTGAATGCACTTATCTTGCACAATCGGAAACGCAGCACTGCCAATCACTTTAAAGTTAGTGACTTCTGCCATATAAATGGGTGGGTGTTGCAACACGTGGGTAGACTGCACCAACGGGTTGGGGCTAGGTTTACCAAATATGGGGATAATCTGCGTGGTGTATTCCGCCGCTGGGTAAAGCTGCGTTGCCTTGAATGCTTTCACCGTGTCATCCACCGTCGTCAATTCAAACGTATGAATATCCAATGCTGCAGCCACATCATTGTCCGGCAAATCCTGCTCTTGCCATTTTTGTAAGTAGCCTTGGTAATGGCGTTGCCAAGATTCACTGCCAAACGCACCGCCACTTTGATGGGTAAGTTGGATATGCCAAGTGCCTAAGGTCATGCCTGCATTGCGTGCGCTTCTGCAAAAATCTAAATCATAAAAATGGAAATCGAACTGCGTATCGAACGCGACTTGGTGCTTAGCTAACGTTGCTTTTTTGGTGGCAAAAAATACACCATCCATCATCTCGCAAGCCGCAGGGACCACTCCGTAATCTGAAACTTCACCATTGGCATGCTGGCCATGCCCAACTTTACCGCTTAAGTATTTGCTGTCATCCCATACAAACTGGGTATTGATAAACGGCCATGCCGGTTGTTTGGGTAATCTACGTTTATTACCTGCCACGCCAATGACATCAAAATGTTGCAGACCTGCCAATACGGCCTCTACAAAATCTGGCTGATCTAGCCAGACATCGTCATGTACAAATACCAATACGGCATCATCGTCCGCTTGTGCAATGCATGTGTTAAAAATCTCTGGTAGGCCACGGCTATTTTCATACGCCACACGCACAGCAATGCGGCTGTCATTGGCCATATGCGTCTTGAGTGATTGTCCAAGGGCGGATGCTTGCCAAAACGCTTGTTCTGTCATGCGCGTTGCGCTGATCACTTCCACAGTAAGCTGTACATTAGAAGTAAGTGCTTGCTTATCATCTTGTGCAGCTGCGCTAGCCACATGACTAATCTGTGCAGATTTTGCCAACTGCGGCGCTTTGCTCTCCCACATGCCACGCAATACTGTCTCCATATGGTGGGCAAAACGTTGGCCATCCATGAGAGGAGAATGCTGTACCTGCGCCCTCAACCCTGCTCGGAGTTGAGATAATTGGCTGGTATCGTTTGCAAGGTGTAATGCTTGCTGCACATACTGCGCTGGCGTACTCACTACCCAATCCACCAAACCTGCTGCGCTCATCATGCTTGCGCCTTGTCTCGCAATTAAAGTACTGCCCGCTAATGTCAGTGTAGGCACACCCATCCATAAAGCTTCACACGTGGTGGTGCCACCGGTGAATGGAAAGCTATCGAGCACCATATCAACATCCGCATAACCGGCCAAATAGTCTTGGCGACTCACTTTACCCAGTAAAGTCACGCGTGCTGGTGCAATGCCACATTGTTGTAAGCGTTTGTGCACGGCAGCCACAATGTGCGCATCGGCAAATGATTTGGATTGCCAACGCAATTTGGCTGTAGGCAAGGCTTGCATTATCTCTGCCCACACTTTTAATACGTCGTCGCTCACTTTCGTCATGTTTTGAAAACAACCAAAGGTGATATAGCCATTGTGCAATGCTGGCAATGCTGCCACTTCTGGCGCTTGTTCCGGTGCGGTAAAGCACATGCGCGTATCCGGCAAGTATTGAATCGTTTCCGTAAACTGGGCTTGATGTTCGGTGGGTACACCCACTGCGTCCACCAGCACATAATCCATGGCTTGTATGCCTGTGGTGGCCCAATAGCCTAGCCAACTGGCTTGCACTGGTGCTGGTTGCCATGCAAACAATGGCAATTTATTACCGCCGGTATGGCCGGATAAATCCAACAAAATATGCAATTGATCGGCATGAATCATGGCTGCAGCTGCTTGATCATTGTGGCCAGCCAACGATTGCCAATGAGCGAAATACGGTTTGAGTGTGGCGGTAGTGGCATCTTCACGCCCATCGGTAGAGTAAGCAAACAACTCGATTTTGTTGGGGTCTACATGGGCTAGCCACGCTTTTAAAAAGTAGGCCACAGGGTGTTGACGCAAATCGCCCGATACCAATCCCACGCGTAAACGTTGGTCTTGGGCACTGACATTCCACTGTGCATAAGGGGTATGTGCCAGCGATTTAGTCAGCTGACCATACTGATGCGCAATTTCTAGACGCGCTTCTGGCGTAAAGTCATCACTGTACGTCATGGCAAACAACAAGTTGTCATGTCCACTCACATTGTTTGGCGCAATCGCTAATACGCGCTGCGTGCTGGCAATGGCTTCTGCAATCATGCCTTGATCGAGATAAATATTGCCTAAATTCAAATAGGCATCGGCATAATGAGGGTCTTTGCTAATGGCTTTTTTCAGACATGCCTCTGCCTGGCTAAGCTTGCCTAACAGCTTAAGCGTCACACTATAATTACTCAGCGTTCTTGCATCATTCGGTTGAAATTTTAAAGCTTGTTCAAAGGCTTGTTCGGCTTCCACATTGACCATTTTGGCTTGTAAAATCAGGCCTAAATTATTCCAAGCATCCCCCAGCTTAGGTGCAATTGCTAATGCTTTACGCACCGCTTCCTCAGCCTCTGCATATCGCCCTTGGTTCATCATCACTACACCCATATTGTTGAGGGTTTCTGCGGTAGGTGGCTCTAAACTCAAGGCCTTGATATAGCAATGTTCTGCGGCTTGCACTTGGCCGGTTTCTTTGTACAACATGCCTAAATTCTTATAGGCAGGTAAATAGCTTTCATCGATGGCAATGGCTTGTAAATAGGCTTGTTCCGCCTCGTCATTACGTTCTAATGCTTTGAGCACAATGCCCAAGTTGTTATGCGCACCGACATGGGCTGGATTACAACGGATGGCCGTGCGGTAATGTTGCTCAGCTAGCGCTAGTTCACCCAGCGCCTTGTAGGCAGCGCCTAAATTGAGGTGAATCGACGCATTGTCAGCATCGGCATTCAGTGCTTTTTCATATTGTTTAATGGCTTCTTTGTGCTTGCTCTGCTCTTGCAGCACCACACCAAAATTAAAATGCATGTGTACATGTTGCGGCGCTAAGTGAAACGCTTTGCGGTAATTGGCTTCTGCCAACGCCCATTGTTTGAGTTCTTTTTGCACATCGGCCAAGTTAAACAGTGCCTGTACAAATTGTGGTGCCAGCTTGATGGCCTTTTGATAATAACTTTGTGCCGCTTGTAATTTGCGGAGGTCGTACAAGCAATTGGCATAGTTGTATTGCGCTTCTGGGTCTTTGGGCAACAATTCTGCAGCATGTTTCAAGGCTTGCTCGGCAGCCTCTAATTGCGACACTTGTTGATATATCACCCCTAATATTTTCCAGGCCATGCCATGCTTGGGATATTCTTGTGTCAGCGCTAACGCCAAGGTTTGCGCTTCTACCTGCGCGCCTTGATTAAAGTGCTGAATGAGCTGATTCAATACCACAGAAGAAGGTATACCTTTTGATTTGCCTGCAGCAGCCATCGGCTGATTTGTCAGCGTGTGTGGCGTCATCGTATTGGATGTCATGGGTTGCTCTTGTGTGGTAATCATCAACAGCCTTGCTTATGGTTAGTATTGTGGTTAGCAAATGGCAGGCAAACCTGCGCTTATAGCATTATCAAAAAACTTGAGGGTAAATCATTGATGAATAAGAGGGATAAAACGCGCTTAATTTAACGTTATCTCATGCCACACAAAGCTAGAAAATGATTTGCGCAACAACCACTTAGTGCTATGCTTAAAGCGCAGTAGAAACAATTATTAGCTTGTCAAACAGACTGTTTAGGAGGGTTAATATGGATTTTTTAGGTGCAGGGGGCATTTGGACATTGTTATTAGTGTGCGCGGTGATTGGTGTTTTGCTTATTACCGCAGCAAAGCTTATCAAGTAATGGCAACAAAAAAAGGCGCAATTTGCGCCTTTTTGCTTACCAATAGTTCAGTCTGTTTAATCGCTTGATTCAACAGCCGTGCTGACGACATGGTTTCTTAAAAATGTATACAGCACACGCATATCCAACCATTGAATCAGCACATTGCCTTGATTGGCTTGAATGATCTTTTTAATCAATACTTGCTTACCATCGGCAATAAGCGGTGAAGTAGAGATTTGGCTCATATCAAACGCAGTGACTGAGTTTAAAGCATTTACCAACAAACCAATTTTCTGACCTTCAAACTTCACCACCACCACTTGGCTGGCCGTGCTAATTTGCGTTGGCACCCCTGTCAGTAAATAGCCCAAATCATAGACCCATACATAACTGCTTTCCGATTGTGTATCTGTGGGCAACAGGCCTACACGCTCTACACTTGCACCCAGTGACACCATCGATATTTCTGACGCGGCGATGGCCTCTAATACATATTCCACTTCTAATGCAAATAAGCTGCCATCTACCGTAAAAATGGCAAATTCCATGGTTTGGTTTTTAGAGGCTGCGCCTTGAATGATGAGCCCGGCATGCTGCTCGTTAAATTCTTTTTCCTCTCCCAGCATATAAATCACCACGGCGATGACATCTTCTTGATAGCCATCCGATACTTTGAACTCTCGGTATCCATTGGAAACGCTACATCCCATGATGGCATAGTGATCGTCATGCACAATGATTTTAGAAGCACTCTCACCATTTTTTAGCGTCAATAGTTCCGGTGCCATCGCCAATTGACTGCCGACGGGGCGCGTTGGATCTGTGCTCGAAATAATTTTTCCAGTGCTATCGACGTAAAAGCCCCTGACTACATCGCTGCTTTTAAAGCCAGAATTCAGCATTGCCAATAGCTCTGGCGTGGAATCAAACACAATGCCAATCCCGCCCACCACCGCAGTATTTTCTGGCGCACGAATGGCTGCGTGATACACATAGGTGGGCGCTTGGTTGTATAAGTCCGATGCTTCAAACGCAGTCACCACATATTGTTGTTCTTGTCGCAGCATCAGCACATTGTCTAATGTGTGCTCGTCTATTGTTGTGCCAACTACCGACTTATGTTCTTTTGCTTTGCCTGTGCTGGCAATAATGGTACCGGTCTTATCGTAGACAAATATTCTGGTGTACACGGTATACAGCTGGTTAATGTATTCCAATATGTCTGTGATTTTTTCAACTTCGGCGGGATTGATCTGCTCAGAAGAAAGTGCAGTTTTTAACTCTGGCGTCAGCGCCCACCAGCGGCAATCATTCGATCGCTCATATAAGTTACGATCCAGCAGATCCACCAGCAATGTAGACACGAACTCCGACTCTTGTAACTTAGAAGCCAATACCGTTTCATAAAGCTCGTTGATGGATTGCGAGAACAACTCATTGCTTCTCACACCGGTCTCGCTAATTTGATCCAAAATGGTCTTTAATCTGGAAGAATCTTCACCCTGGCCTGCCGTGGTGACTTGTCCGTTCCATACCACGCGTTTAATGGCCTCTGCCGCATTGATAATTTCATACAATGGCGGACAAAATGATTTGGCGTGCGATAACAAACCCTCTGCAATAATAGGGTTCAAGCCTGTTAACGCTTCCGTCTCTTGCGAGGTAAATGCGATATCAATAGGTGACATCACCATGCCCCGCCAGCCGGGTGGCCCTTGGTAGCCTTGATATTGCTCTGCGTAGAAACAGCACGCTAGGTACTGGCGGCCACAATAGACAACAATAGCCCCTTGCTGATGGTCACAGCTCGTAATCTCACTGCCTTTGGCAATCCACCGATGGTTGCTCGACTCAATCACAGTATTGTGGGCATCCACCAATAGCATCACTGAGCGGCCTGTAGGATCGCCATGCGACTGAAAAATACCAGCCATTTCTTGCGTGAAATTAAAGCACAAGCACAGCACACCAATCACCGCACCGGTTTCTGGGTGATGCATGCGCTTGGAGTAAATCAGCGCTTTGTCTTTGTTGGGCCGCAAATCAGTGGCACGGTACGTTTCCACATAACCCTCTGTTTCAAGTGTCGCTTTAATCAGTGGGTCGGTACTGCCTTCAATCGGCGTTTCATTGTTAATCTGTACAAGCACATTGCCGTCGGTATCCAGCAATATAATCTCGTCATAGACCGTATATTTACTCGCATAGGCGCGCAATCTTAAGCGAGTGGCATCTTGATTACCTTGCAGGCCAGCAACAAACGCACATAGCTCATTGTCTGTGGCTAGAAACCCAACATCCGCGGTTCGTTCGTATAAATTCCTCACGAGAATATCAATCACGTAATGGGCTTTGGTACCAATTTCTTCTAGCACCGTCGATACTTTTTCGCTCACCAGACTTAAGACTAACTCACGTTCCAACCGATTAAATCCCAGCCTAGTTTCTGCCATCGTGGGCAAAATACTTTTGGCCTCTTCACTGCAATTCATTTTTGCGGAAGACTCAATAATGCGCCACATTAAATTGAGTTCATGTAAAGACTGCTCGCATCTCACCACATCGCGCATGTAAGGGAGAAAGTTTTCTGTTTGGTTACTGTTGATTTGCGTCATGAAGTTTCCGTTGAGTAAATAGCGGGTAAAATATGTATGGATAAAATAACTATCAGCAAAATATACGCCAGCCCAAAATAGCTGTTTAAGATTGGTTTCATAGAAAAAATCGCTTTTCCTGAGTCTTTTTGGTGCGAGCTCACACCCTATTGCACCAGATATGTACAGTGGTTTTCGTCATATTGCCACCTAAAAATCTTAAGCCAACTCTCAACTAACCGCGCTAACACACTGTATTTTCATTACCATTTAATTAGGCATGAAAAGTGCTTACTCAAAATTTGGTTTACGTACTTATGATTTGTACGTTTGGTATTTAAGGATATTGTTATTTCTACTCAACCCAACATTCAAGCGCGCCCAGCAACGCCTTTTGTGCATAACCGTCAGCAAATGCTCAACAACCTTGTCGACAACTTAAAAGGCATGGTCTATTGCAACATTTATGACGAGCATTGGACAATGTTGTACATCAGCAATGGCTGTGAAGGGCTCACTGGCTATTCGCCAGATCAATTGATTCATAATCAAAACATCTCTTATGAAGAGGTGATTGCGCCGGAATACCGTAGCTATGTGCGCGTAGAAATTGCTAAAGCGGTTGAAACAAACACCTCGTTTGAGATTGAGTATCCTATTCATCACGCCAATGGTAGTGTGATTTGGGTGAGCGAGCGTGGCTACCCGGTCTACGATGACCATGGCCAGGTACAGGCGCTTGAGGGCTATATACAAGACATTTCCGACCGCAAAAACGTAGAAGCCTCGCTTAAAAAAGCAGAATCGCGTTACCGCTCGATTTTTGAAAACGCCATTGAAGGCATTTTCCAAAGCACCTTAGATGGACAGTACTTGGTGGCGAACCCCGCACTGGCCGCCATTTATGGATACGAGTCCAGCGCAGCACTGATTAGTGCGCTGAATAACATACAGCACCAACTTTACGTGCTCCCCACACGACGTGATGAGTTCGTCAAAGAAATCACCACCAAAGGCAAAGTCCATAATTTCCAATCGCAAATTTATAGAAAAGATAAAAGCATCATCTGGATCTCGGAAAACGCACGCCTTGTGTACGATAAAGACAATCAGCCGATTTATTACGAAGGTACCGTTGAAGACATTACCGAGCTCAAAAATCACGCGGTGGAAATTGAGTATCAAGCCACGCACGATAACTTAACGGGTTTGCCTAACCGCTATATTTTGAACGACCGTTTACAGCAATCTATTAACTTTGCCAGCCGTTACAACACCAAGCTGGCTATTGTGTTTGTCGATCTGGATCAATTCAAATTGATTAATGACAGCATGGGCCACTCCGTGGGCGATCAGCTGTTGGTGTCTGTCTCCAAGCGCATTTCTAATAATGTGCGTGATATTGATACCGTGGTAAGGCTGGGGGGTGATGAGTTTGTGATTTTGATCCCAAACGTACAAACCCGCCAAGACATTGAGTTAAGCCTAGGCAGGCTGCTCAATCATATGTCTGCTCCGCTCAATATCAATGATTTCAATTTCAGCATCACCTGCAGCATGGGCATTAGCGTGTACCCAGATGACGGCAAAGACCCGGATACGCTATTAAAAAATGCGGATTCGGCCATGTTTAAAGCCAAACATACCGGCCGCAATAATTTTCAGTTTTTTACGCCGGAGCTGAACGAAAAGCTCACCGACCGCTTTAATTTGGAATACAAACTTAGGCGCGCCATTGAGCACAAAGAATTTGTATTGCACTACCAACCTAAGTTCAATCTGAGTACCGGTCAAATCAGTGGTGCAGAAGCGTTAATCCGCTGGCAACCCAGTGATTATGAGACGATTTATCCACTGACGTTTATACAAGTTGCCGAAGAAACTGGGCTCATTGTCAAAATCGGGCAATGGGTACTTAACACCGCGTGCAAAAAAGCAAAACAGCTGCAACAGATCACCGGCAAGGCCATCCCGATTGCCATTAATGTATCGCCCAAACAATTCCGCCAACCCAATTTTGTGGAAATTGTGCAGGATGCGCTGATTCTGAGTGATCTCAAACCAGAATTATTAGAGCTGGAAATCACTGAAAACATCATGATTGAAGATACGCCCAAGTTTATTGAGACGCTGCAACAGCTCAAAGCAATTGGCGTGAAATTATCTCTGGATGATTTTGGCACCGGCTATTCCAGCTTGTCCTACCTCAAAGACTTTCCTATCGATCAACTGAAAGTAGACCGTGCTTTTGTACACGCGATTGAAGAAGATGCCAATAATATGGCGATACTCAAAGCGATTATTATTTTAGGACAAAGCTTGGGGCTGCGCGTGGTGGCTGAGGGTGTTGAGACCGAGTTTCAATTCGACTTTGTGAAATCAGTAGGTTGCGATGAAGTGCAAGGCTATTACTTTAGCAAGCCATTACCAGAAGTGCATTTTGATCGTCTGATTGAGGAAAACTTGCTGGTGTCATGACGCTTTCGCTCTGCTTAATTCAATCCAACATATTTCAGCAAAATAGGCTGACCAAGCCACAATACCAAATAGCTTAAAACCATCTTCCAGTAGATGGCGGATTGGTTCAAACAAAGAGAACACATCCACCACCATCGAAAGCGCAAAAAAGCTCAGCGCGATACCAAACAACACATAATTTGAACGCAAAATGACGTGCTGGAATCGAATAAGAAAACACATCATCACGACCAAATAGCTGGCTAGCACGACGTTCTCCGATACGCCGATATGGGGGAAAAAGCCTTCATGTAATTGAAACACATCGTCAAAGCCTAACAATAGCGTTAATGCGCCAGCACAAGCGATGAATACTAAGTTGCCTGATGCTGTCTTTGCTTGTTTAAGTAGCCAATAGCTAAACCAGCAGATAGCTGCGGTACCGGCCCAAAAGAAAATGCCTAACTGGGAAATAAATCCTGCATAGTAAGTATTACCGCCAATCGCGTTGGGGTCACGTGTCAGGTAGCCAATCGTGATGCCTCTAAAGACATTAATCAACACCGCCAACAGCAGCACCATAAAGGGTGGCACCAAACTCCATCCAATGAGTTTTCTGTTGGCTGTAAAGGCTTGCGGAATTTGTTTAATGGCAAGCAGAAGCGCCGTATAACGGTTCGGCATTTCATGTTTGTGCTGATCAATAGAGGGCATAGGATGGGACTCACTTTATGTTGTTAGCATCATATGTGAACTTTTCACATTACTGTCAAAAATGTAATCTATCAATGTGGATTACAGTCAGATAGCGCCTACAAGCTATTCAGCCATACTCCACTAAAACCGCAGCCACATACCCCTTATCATTTCACCTATAAAAAACCCTTTTACTTACCTATTAATATATGACATCGTCCATCACGCAGTTAAACCATACAAGAGTTAAACCATAGAAGGTTGCCATGATGAAACCACTTACTTTTTTGAACGCGTGCGTGTGGATTGCTTATATGTGCTGCGCTGGCTGTGTGTCAGTGCCGGATGCACCTAAAATGATTCAGGATGCACATGCCCAAACCGATACCGTTGAAATCCAAGCAAACAACCAGACGGTGTCTGATAAAAAAGCAGAAAAAATCATCGACAACATTGCAACCAAAACAAACACAGAAGATTTACTCAAAAAACATTTGGCCATTGAGCAAACCATTGCAAGCAGCCCGCTGGTTGCAGGCAATCAAGTGGATTTGGTATTTGATGGCGAACAAACCTTCAATGCTATTTACCGTGCAATCAACAATGCTAAATATCAAATTAATTTGGAATATTTTATTTTTGAAAATATTCAATTCAAGGAAACAGACCTGAAAACCTTGCTGATCAAAAAAGCTGCGCAAGGCGTGCAAGTGTGTGTGATTTACGATGCATTTGGTTCGGTCACTACACCACCAGAACTCTTTAAAGAGTTAAAAGATCATGGCGTTAAAATTCATGAATTTCATCCATTTGATATCGAAAATGTATCTAAAATCAATCAACGTGACCATAGAAAAATTTTAGTGGCCGATGGGAAGCTTGCCATTGTGGGCGGCGTTAATTTAAGCAGCACATACCAAAGTAAATCTAATTTGGGCATGCGGGAAAAATCCATCACCGATGTACAGCAAGCACATTGGAAAGATACCAATATGGTGATACAAGGCCCAGCAGTGGCAGAAGTACAAAAACTGTTCGTTGCACATTGGGACTCAAAACAGTCCATTGATCAGTCACACTTCTACCCTGTTATCGACAATAAAGGTAAAGAGCTGGTCAGGGTGATTGGTAGCGCGCCGACTAAAGGCTTGCCCTTGTATTACGCCACGCTGGTATCTGCCATTCAACAAGCAGAAAAAGAGATTTTTCTAAGCTCTGCCTATTTTGTACCCACGTCTGATCAGAAAAAAATGCTGATCAAGGCAGCTAAGCGCGGGGTGGATGTCAACTTATTGCTACCCGGCGTCAGTGATTCAGCCGTTGCCATGCGTGTGCAACATTCCCACTATGAAGATTTACTAGAAAATAATATTCATATTTTTGAAAGCGATACCGAAGTCCTGCACGCCAAAACCGTGACCATAGATGGTGTATGGTCTGTCGTGGGCAGCTCCAATTTTGATTACCGGAGTGCAGCTTCAAACCAAGAAATCGACGTTGTCATATTGGGCACCGATACGGCAACAGCACTTAAACAAAAATTTAACCAAGATATCCAAAAGGTAAAGCGCATTGATTTGGCCACGTTTAGAAAAAGACCGTTATTGGAAAAAGTAAAAGAAAAGTTCTATCGCATTTTTCAACAATATCTGTAAGTGTGCTGCGCCTTAACCAAACCCTTGCATGCCATTAGCCATTTAATCGCTTGCGCTGTCAGATAATACTGACAGCATATTCAGCCAAACCAGACTATTGGCAGCAGCATCTTTTTACTACACTGACAGTGTAGGTGTTTATTATCTTTATTTTGGGAGTACAACAAATGACATTACATAAATCTTTATTAGCAGCGGCGGCTTTATTATCACTGCTTGCATTAAGCGCATGTGAGCAAAAAGGCCCGGCAGAACGCGCTGGGGAGCAGCTTGATAATGCTGTAGAAAACGCAGGCGATAAAATTGAAGACGCCACCGATGATGCCAGCAAAGCGGTAGAACAAGCCGGTGACAAGGTGGAAGACGCAACCGATAAATAAGATCTTATGCAGGCGTGGTGGGCGGCTTACCTTCGTATTCCGCCTGCTCTAACTCAAATAAAGTTTTAAGGTCCTGACGCCCTTGTTGCGACAGGCTCAACACAGCCGTCATGTCATGCCTGATTTTCCGTGTGGCTTCTAGCTGCTCTATATCATGCGCCTCAAAGCGCTTAATGGCTTTACTGGCAGAGCCGGCTGTCTCACCAATGGCGATTAATGCTTGGCGTGCAGCTTCTAACGATGAATAGAACGTTTCTCGAATCGGTTGCAAGCCTACATCACGTAAATCAAATGCATCAGTTCTACTGCGCGCACGTGCCACAATGGCAAGTTCTGGCCAACGCGCTTTCACCAACTTAGCCATTTCCAATGCGGCCGTAGAATCATTCACGGCAATCACCAGCAGCTTAGCTTTGGCAATGCCAGCCTCTTCTAACAAATCCAATCTTGAAGCATCACCATAGTAACAACGCCAGCCAAATTGACGCATTAAATCGACTTGATTTGGATCATTGTCAATCAACGTAGCGTTGATGCCTTTGGCTAATAATACGCGCCCCACAATTTGGCCAAATCGACCAAACCCGGCAATAATCACCTCAGAATTTTCCGTGATGGTATCTTTGGGTCGCTCGCTGCACTGCATGTTCACCACGCGGTCGTACAGCAACACCAGCAAAGGGGTAATGAGCATGGAAACCGCAACGATGGCATTAAGGATGTTATACAGCTCACGCGAAATACTTTGTTGTGTAAGCGCAATGCCAAAAATCACAAAGGCAAATTCACCAATTTGCGAGAGCATCACACCATATAGCAAGTTATCTCTAAACGGGTATTTAAACAAATAGCCCAAACCCATCAAAATAAGCGCTTTTGTGACGACCAGCAGGAATGCAAACCCAAAAATCAACCAGGGCGAGTTGGTCAGCAGTGATAGATCCACCGACATGCCAACGGCAATAAAAAACAGCCCTAATAACAAACCTTTTACTGGCTCAATATCTAGCCTGAGTTCGTAGCGGTATTCAGAGTCGGCAAGCAACACACCCGCTAAAAATGTACCTAGCGCCATGGATAAACCTACCGATTCCATGGCGAGTGAAACGCCAATGACGAGCAGTAATGAAAAGGCGACAAAAATCTCCCGGATACCGGTTTGTGCGATGACTCTCATGACTGGGCGTAACAAGATTCTGCTGGCGAAAATAATAGCGACAATCACGGCAATGGCTTTGACCACAGCCATGAAATCAAACCCTTCCTTCGTGCTGCTAGGTGCAATCACCGCAAGCAACATAAAGAGCGGGATGACGGATAAATCTTGAAATAACAGGGTTGCAAATGAAGCCTGTCCACCCGCAGTCTCCAGCTGCTTCTTCTCAATCAACGTAGTGAGACCAATGGCGGTGGAGGACATGGCCACGCCCATGCCAATCACCAACGCGACTGGCCATGCCAAGCCCATCAGGTGTGCAATCTGCGTGACCAACAAGATGGTGAGCGTGACTTGCAGCCCGCCTAAGCCGAACAAGATTTTGCGCAGCTCCCATATTTTTTGAGATTCCAGCTCCAAGCCCACCAAAAACAGCATCAACACCACGCCAAACTCTGCAAAGTGCAACACATGTTCCGAATCTGCAATCAGTTTAAGCGCATATGGCCCAATTAAAATACCAGCCAATAGATAGCCCAACACAGAACCCAAGCCCAGACGTTTAAAAATGGGCACCAGCAGAATGGCAGATGAAAGATAAATGGTGGCTTGTACTAAAAAATCAGAGGAATCCATAATGGCCTAAATCAATGTTGCGTGATGTTGAAGGACATCATAAAACAAAAAAGCCCTTCAGGGCTTTTATGGTGCGTTATTTCAGTCTGATTATTTGCGTGTCGAAACAATATGCGGTCAGATAATTACGCTTCAAACAGCTTTATTGCCACCGACTTACTCAGCAAAAAGCTTTGATAAGCATGACAGCATTACGCTGGTTTAAGCGTGCTAAGTCGGAGTAACTTTGCTTCAAACTCACTCAAAGGTATTGGTTTGCAAAACAAAAACCCTTGATAGGCATTGCATCCTAATTTTTCTAACAGGCTTTTTTGTTGTCTAAGCTCAACACCCTCTGCAATCACGTGATGCCCTAGATTTTTACCCATATTGATGATGGTTTCTACAATAAAAGTATCGTAATTGTTATGCAAAATATCGTTAATAAAACTTTTATCAATTTTAAGCTCATCCAGTGGCAACCGTTTTAAGACCGACAGTGACGATTGGCCAATGCCAAAATCATCTAACGAGAATGTGATGCCTAGTTTCTTCAGCACCTTAATTTTGTCGATCACATCGTCAATGTTTTTGACGATCAAGCTTTCCGTTAACTCTAGCTTTAAGTATGTTGGGTTACACCCGCTGGCTTGCACCGTATGGGTCACGGTTTCCACAAAGTCGGGTTGGCTAAATTGCAATGCACTCACGTTCACAGATAGTTTCAACGTGTTCATTGTCGGTATTTTTTCCCAAGCCTTGAGTTGCAAACACGCTTGCATCAACACCCAGTTACCGATGGATACAATCACTCCGGACTCTTCTGCGATAGGGATAAATTGATTAGGCGGCACCATACCTAAGTTTGGGTGTTGCCAGCGTAGCAGCACCTCTGCCCCAATCGGTTGCTGGGCTTGATCTACCTGTAATTGGTAGTAGAGTAAAAATTGATTGGCCTGTAGTGCAAACGCCAAATCGTTTTCTAACGTGGCGCGTAATTCAATGGCCGGATGCTGTGCTTCGTCATACACCTGCACGCTATTGAGTTTTTCGGATTTCTTGGCTTGATACATAGCGATATCTGCACGTCTGAGCACTTCGGCTTCGTTAGACTCATCCCCATAAAATATGCAAATACCGATGCTGGGGATGGTGCGATATTTACAGTTTTTTAATTGAAACGGCTGCGCAAATGCCTGCATGAGTTTTTCTGCGGTTGCTTGCGCTGCGCTGATCGCATGCTCTTTATCACGGCCCAAATCATCCAGCACGGCGATAAATTCATCACCTCCTGCTCTAGCAATCGTATCTTTTTTACGCAAAGCATGTTGCAACCGGTATGCCACTTGCTGCAGTAGTTCATCTCCGGCCAAATGCCCTTTGCTGTCGTTCAAGCCTTTAAAATTATTTAAATCCAAAGACAATACTGCGCCATAGGCTTTGCTACGTGCACACCTCACAAACGCTTGATTCAAGCGGTCTGCAAGCAATCTTCTATTAGGTAAGTTGGTTAAAAAATCATAATACGCCAGCTGATGCACTTTTTTATTGTCCAAGTTGGAAGCAATGCGTAACGTAATATTTTCGCGCAGACTTTTGGCAAGGCTACGCCCCGCAATGGTGACGTAAACCACATAAACAATGAACAAGATTGCAAGCGCGACAGAGAGTTGGCTGCCATGAATTAAAAAACGAGGGATCATTAACGCTAATAGCCCGCCAATAAACAGATTGGAGGAAACACTATCTACCGAATACACGACGATGCCTGCGCCTGCAACGCCCACCAATGCAAAAATCAAAAATGCTTGATGTGCGGTATCCGATACAGGAAAAAGCAATATGCCCGCCAATCCCCAAATCGCTCCACATAACCCAGAATTTACTCTAAAGCGGCTAAGCCATTTTTGGATATGATGCTCTCTTTTACGGTCTTGATAATATTGATAGGTGATGTAAGCACGTGCACCGTAAGCCAATAGAAAAGCTGCCGCCCACATGGCTAATATGTTCAATTGAATCAGATCATATTGTATGAATACCAATGCAATCATGACCACACATGCTGCCATCAGTGATCTTCGATTGTTTGAATACAACATCTCTACGATTTCTGTATCCAGCGCCATTGGTTCATTAGCTATCTTCAATTGCCATTCCCTAAGTAATTCTCGTTTATGTTACTAGCTACGGTTAAAAATGGAGATTCTTTAGTAGATAAGCCGCTGTTTACACAATGAAAATGCGCGCCGCTTCTCTTTGTGACAGCCACTTACAAGAGATGGTAAATTTTTGTTAAATGCTTGAGTTGGCCCAAGCACGCACCTAGTGCCCATTATTGAATAGGCGTAATGTAGAGAACATAATTCATAACATCGCCATTCAAATCGGGGGCAAGTCAAATGATGGATCCTGCATCTCATCCAGCAAAATTTCCGATTTTAGATGATATTGAAGTCCCTGAAGATGTACTGGAAAGCTGGCAAATCACAGCCGATTTGCTGGCGAATATCAGCAACATTCCAGCCGCATTGATCATGCGCGTACACGATACGGAAATTGAAGTATTCGTCTCCAGCCATAGCAAAGATAACGCATACCATTGTGGTGAAAAAGCCAGCCTCAATACCGGGCTTTATTGTGAAACCGTTATTAGTACTCAGCACAAACTGCTTGTGCCCAATGCGCTTACAGATCCAGAATGGGTAAGCAATCCGGATGTGACACTGGGGATGATCTCCTACTATGGGCTTCCTCTTAGTTGGCCCAGCGGAGATGTGTTCGGCACGATCTGCATACTCGATAAAAAAGAAAATGCTTACAACAAAAAAACCATGGATTTAATGGAACGGTTTCGTGACAGCATTCAATTAAGTTTAGAAAATATCTATGAATCCAGCCTTGCTTTTAGACAAAGAGACAAAGCACGCGATGCTTTGCGCGATAACGAGACTTTGTTTCATGCCGTGTTTGAGAATGCAGCCGTAGGCATTGCACAAGTGGCTATCACCGGTCACTTTTTACAAATCAATCGAGAATACTGCCGGATTATTGGTTATTCGCAAGAAGAGGTGCTGGCGCAGCATTTTACATTTCAACAAATCACATTACCCGAAGATTTGCCTGCAGACATGCTAAGTATTGAGCGCTTGCTCAACGGCGACGATGACAAATATGTCACCGAAAAACGCTATATTCATAAAGATGGCAGTATTGTTTGGGTCAACCTCTCCGTACAACTATTGCGCAACAATAAGGGTGTGCCGCTGTACTTTATTAGTGCAGTACAAGACATTGGCGACCGAAAACTTGCCGAAGAAGAGCTTAAACTGGCAGGCTTGGTATACAAAAACAGTAGCGAGGCAATGGCAGTGACCGATGAGAAAGGTCAACTGCTTGCCATCAACCCCGCTTTTACCAAAATGACTGGTTATGAACTTAACGAAATAGAAGGTAAAACCTATGTCATTTTGCAATCGGATTACCATAGTGCAGATTTTTACAGAGCCATGTCAGATTCAATCCGATCGACTGGTCAATGGCAAGGTGAGGTTTGGAACAAACGTAAAAGTGGAGAGGTTTTTCCAGAATGGTTGACCATCAATACCTCTTATCACAATGATGGTTCTGTGCATCGACGAGTGGCTTTGTTTTCAGATATCTCTGCCATTAAAAAAGCGGAAGAGTTGATTTTAAAACAGGCCAATTATGATCAACTCACCAAGCTACCTAATCGCCGTTTGTTTAATGACCGGCTTGAACAAGCCATTAAAAAATCCCAGCGAGAGTTTAGCTCGACGACGCTCTTGTTTATTGACTTAGACCGTTTTAAAGAAGTCAACGATACGCTCGGACACAATATGGGGGATTCGCTACTGATTGAAGCAGCGGCGCGCATCAAATCTTGCGTGCGCGAGTCAGATACTGTTGCGCGTCTTGGCGGTGACGAGTTCACTATTATCTTGGGGGATATGAAAGATAACCTGACGATTGCACATACCGCACAAAGAATCATTGACCGCTTGTCCGAGTCCTTTCATCTAGATACACATGAAGCTTTTGTCTCCGCCAGCATTGGCATTGCGTTTTATCCGCAAGATGCGAAGAACACCATTGAACTTCTCAAAGTGGCCGATCAAGCCATGTATGTTGCAAAAAATGCTGGTCGCGGCTGTTACCGTTTTTTTACTAAACACATGCAGCAAGAATCTGATTACCGAATCCGCTTATCTAACGACCTGCGCCAAGCGTTATACACCCAGCAATTTATCGTGCATTACCAACCTATTGTCGAACTCAACACAGGGCACATTCACAAAGCAGAAGCTTTGCTACGATGGCAACATCCCGAACTAGGTCTTGTAAGCCCAGAAATTTTTATTCCCATCGCTGAAGATAACGGCACTATCCATGAAATTGGCAACTGGGTGTTTGTAGAGGCCGCAAAACAAGCCGGCCATATCAAAACGTTAGTGGGGATTGATTTCCAGATTGCTGTGAACAAATCTCCCATTCAGTTTAAAAGTAACGATGAAGTCATTCACAACTGGATTACACTACTTCAGGAAATCAACTTACCCGCCCATAATATGGTGATTGAAATCACAGAGGGCCTGTTAATGGATGTGGTGGGCGACGTCCCGGACAAATTGATGGCTTTTCGTGATGCTGGCTTTCAAATGGCGATTGATGATTTTGGCACCGGCTATTCCTCATTGTCTTATCTCAAAAAGTTTGATGTGGATTACATCAAAATTGATCGCTCTTTTACCCGCAATTTGTCCTTAGATACTACCGAGTTTGCATTATGTGAAGCCATTGTCGTCATGGCACACAGGCTCAATATCAAAGTCATTGCAGAGGGCGTAGAAACAGAGCAACAACGTGATTTATTAATCCAAATTGGGTGTGACTATGCGCAAGGCTACCTATTCTCTAAGCCGTTACCCGCCGCAGACTTTGAAGCATTGCTACACAAGCGTGTATTAAAAGAGTAGTCAGAAACTTTGCTAATCTGTATTGTCAGACATCTAATTAGATGTTTCTGGAGAATTTTTTGCTGACTTCGTTAATCATGTTATTTAATTTAAAACTAGATAGTAATCAATCACTGTGTATGGTGTCTTATACACTATGATTGAATTAAAAGCGCACTTCAAAAAAATATGGGCAAAATTGGCTGCGATCTATGGTGGTAGCATCATTCTGTTTCTGGCTTGGATGCTGGGGATTTTTGCAATTGTTTCTCTGGCATTATTTTTATTCTTCAATTCAGCCGCACCTACAACATTAACAATTACATCCGGTGAGGAAGGTAGCATTTTTCAGAAAAATGCTTTGAAATACAAAGCTATTCTGGAAAGAGAAGGCGTAAAACTCACCATACTGCCATCCAACGGGTCTATCGATAATCTCAATAAGTTGGCTGACAAGCACGTCAAGGTTGATATTGGTTTCGTACAAAGTGGTGTTGTCGGCAATGTGAAAGTCGACAAGCTCATGTCGCTGGGCAGTGTTGCTTATCAACCCATGATGATTTTTTATCGCGGCGAAAGTAAAAGCTTGATTGCGGATTTTGCCGGTGAACGATTGAATATTGGCGAACCCGGTAGTGGTACACGCTCTTTGGCATTAAATTTGTTGAAAGAAAACGGGATATTGCTAGGCGGCCGTACCCAGTTAATAGAAAAGCCAAGCCTTAATCCAGTAGAAGACTTATTGCAGAACAAGATCGATGCCATCTTCGTGATGGGCGACTCTGTATCACTGCAATTGATTAAAGACTTGGTTAAAACACCAGGTATCAATATCTTTAATTTTAATCAGGCAGATGGTTACACCAGACGCATTAAATATCTGCACAAATTGGTGTTGCCTGAAGGTTCTATTGATCTCGGCAAAAATATACCCGTCAATGATTTAAACTTGATTGCACCGAGTGTCGAACTCATCGCGCGCGATACCTTGCATCCGGCGCTATCTGATTTATTGCTAGATGTGGCAAATGAGGTGCATGGCTCTGCTAGTCTGTTTGTTAAAAGCGGTGAATTCCCTAATCTCAACACGCAGGAATACCGAATCAGCCCAGACGCGACCCGCTATTACAAATCTGGCAAAAGCTTTCTATATCGAGACTTTCCATTTTGGATGGCCAGTTTTATCAACAGAATTCTCGTCGTTTTAGTGCCATTATTGTTGATATTGATACCCGCAGTAAAATTGGCACCGAGTATCTATCGTTGGAAAATCCAACTCTCTATTTACCCTTTCTATAAAGCGCTGCTTGAGCTAGAGAAAGATGCATTTGGGTCAACACTTGATGTGAATAAACGTCAAGAAATCATGAGTCATCTGGATGAGCTAGAAGCAAAGTTAAGTAAAATAAAAATACCTGCAGCGTTTGCCGATATGTTTTATGGATTGCGCGGGCATATTAACTTTGTACGTAATAGATTGTTAGCCGAACAAATTTCTGATGCAACGGAATGATAACCAACACATGCATCATCTTTATCATTATTTAAAAGGTGGGCGATGAAAATTACTGATATTGGGCCACTTCCATTAACGCTGATTGCATCGCTAGTCGTGGCAGTCATTCTGTTGGCAATACGTGTGTTCGTGATGCAACGCGTGCAACAAAAGCGTCAGCGCGAGAATAGACAAGAGTCAGAACGATTAAAATCGTTGGTAGCTGCTTATCGCTCTCTAGCTGGATCATTTACGCCAGCAAGACAAGATCACACACCCCAGTTAGAAGAAACACTTGCGGATATCATCTTATTTGGCACGATTGCCCAAGTAGAGTTAGCGGTTGCTTGCGCAAACGGCTTAAAAAATGATGAATATGTAGATTTTCAGCCGCTGATTAAATCGCTACGTGCGGATTTACGTACGCAATTGGGTTTAGAGCAAATCCCAAGTAGTGTAGTCATGCCTGCATCAGGTCCAGCACGTTTAACACGTGCTACGCGTGGCGATGACGAAGGTGGCGGACGCGGAGAAGCTAAAGGTGGTGGTAATAGTGGCGGTGGAATGGGCGGCGGTGCAGCAGCGGGCGCGGGTGGTTTAGGTATAGGGTTAATCGCTGCTGATGCTAGTACACCAAGAGAATAAAAGCACCTCAACATCAATATTTTTAAACAAAAACCACCCCAGCAATTACTTGTAACGTCTAAACGACCCTGTTACCACTCCCCATATCTCAACCTGCATATGTTTTTTTACTTCGATAGGTTTGTATTCCCCTGACTTGTTGGCAGGCAGTAATAACGGTAGACCATCTTTAGATCTAGCCAGTGTTTTAATCGTGTAATCACCATCGACCATGGCAAGCACAATGTCACCGATGGCCGCTAATTTGGAACGGTCAACTACGGCTTTATCACCAGGCAATAAGCCAGCATCAATCATGGAATAGCCTTGAATGGTCACAAAGAAAGTCGCATCTACTTTATCAACCAGGAACTCACTGGGATCTAATCGGCTTTCCACATGATCATCTGCAGGAGAAGGATTGCCCGCCGGTACTTTAGAATTGAATAAAGCGATGTTCAAAGGTACGTGATGCATCGTGGGAAATTCGAAATCACCCACTGCATCTAAATCCACTTTGAAAGCGTTATCATGTTGCTTGCGTGTATAGGCACTTAAAAAGTCTGTAATCACAGATTTTTGACTTGTGGGGATGCGGATAACTTCTGTTGGCTCTTGGAATTTTCCGGTACCTACTTTACGTCCGGAACCAGCTCGTAATCCACCCGCTTTTTTTTCATTTTCTATTTTCATTTGATTATTGTAACAACAATCAAAATCTAGTAAAGCAAAACCCGTATAAATAACTGAGTTTTATTAATGTCACACGCTTACTCACCCCAAGTGTTGGTAAAGACAAACGATACAAGCCTTTAACTTAACGCAAGGTCATTTCTTAATCTCGTAGACATCAAGTCAACAAAAGACCGTATTTTTGCAGAGGCATATCGTCCTTCACGATGAATAATGTTGATGGGCATAGGCTTTGGCTCAAATTCACGCATGATGATTATGAGTTCGCCAGATGCTAATTGTGTTGCGATTTGATACGAAAGTAGGCGCGTTATGCCTAATCCCAACACTGCAGCTTCAATCGCTGCGTCATTACTGGTGACTCTGAGGCGTGGTTTAATTCGAATGCTTACTGGTGAGCCATCGTTTTCAAACCGCCAGTCTACCGTAGCGCTAATTGCACCAGCCACGATGAGCTGATGTTTTACAAGTGCATCTGGTGTAGATGGAATCCCGTGCTCTGCAAGATAGGAAGGCGATGCACATAACACACGTCTTACTTGCCCCACTCGCAACGCTTTATAGCTGGAATCAGGAAGCTCCCCTATTCGAATACCAACATCTACCCCCTCTTCTAGCAGATTGACAATACGGTCTAGAAACAGCGCGGTAACCTCAGTATTTTTGTACTTTTGCAGATAGTCTGAGATGCCGGGCATGACATATGAGCGACCAAATAAGACCGGCGCAGTGACGACCAAATGGCCTTTGGGTTCTGCGTTAATGCCTGTTGCCGCTTCATCGGCCTCATCGGCGGCGGCAATAATACGTCGGGTATCTTCCGCATACCGCTGACCAGCCTCTGTTAATCTGACGAATCGCGTTGTACGGTTAAAAAGCTTAACACCTAAATGCGCTTCCAACGCAGCGACGGCACGGGTGACTGCGGGGGGTGATATATTTAAAAGTCGTGCCGCCCCTGCAAACCCTTCTTGCTCTGCCACCGCAATAAAAATGGCCATCATGTTCAATCTGTCCATTTATTATTCCTATAAATGAAATAGTTTATTGTATTTTTTAAGTATTCTTATTGTAAATGTAAAGTGAAAGAATGCATACATCCGCTGAATCAATCAATTAAGCGGTGTAAATTCAGTTAACTTTAAAGGAGATCTATCATGAGCCGCATTACAACGATTACCAATGAAACTGCAAATACAGAACAAAAAGAATTACTCGATGCCATTCAATCGCAGCTGGGTATGGTGCCCAACTTTCTCAAAGTGTTTGCCAATTCACCCGCTGCTTTACGCGCCTTTTTAGGTCTGCATGGCATTGCAAATGAAGGCAGTTTAGAACCGCAAACGCGTGAGCGTATCGCACTAGCATTAGCACAGCAAAACGCTTGCGAGTATTGCGTATCTGCACATACGGCCATCGGCAGAAAAAGCGGGTTGAGTGGTGATGAAATGACAGAAAACCGCGCTGGGAAAAGCCAAGATGCTAAAGCTGCCATCGCTGTGAAGTTAGCATTATCTTTGGCTGAACATACGGGTGAGATTACAACCGCGGAACTGATAGAAGCCAGAGAAGCCGGCTATTCGGATGCGGATATTGTTGAAATCATCACCCATGTTGGCCTCAATATTCTTACCAACATGCTAGGTAAAGCGAGCCGTTTAGAGATTGATTTTCCTAAGGTTGCTTTAAAAGTAGCTGCTTAATTGCGTTTTCGTTACTAGCAGCATTTAGTTAATGAGTCGTTGTCATGACAAGTTGCAAAGGAGTACCACCATGTCAAAAGCATTTGCCACCATTAGTTTTACTGATAGCGTGAAAGCGGCACAAAGTCGTTACGGTAGCCGTGAACGGAATCAGCATTTTGAGCTGTCTGATGACCCTCGTAATACGTTAGGCGAATTTGAGACTGAATTCATAGAAGCACGTGACAGCTTTTATCAAGCCACTATCTCGGAAAATGGCTGGCCCTATGTGCAACATCGTGGGGGTCCGGCAGGGTTTTTACGCGTATTAGATCATGAGACTATTGGCTATGCTGATTTTAGTGGTAATAAGCAATATCTGAGTGTGGGTAATCTGAATGCTAACCCTAGAGTTTCACTGATTCTCATGGATTACCCCAATCGTCGTCGCCTAAAACTGTGGGGGACTGTACGAATCGTGCATGAGTCAGAAGAGCCAGAGATCATTGCACGTTTAGAAGTGCCAAGTTACCGGGCACGTATTGAGCGGGGCATTATTATTCATATTGAAGCTGTTGAATGGAACTGCCCGCAGCACATTACGCCTCGGTATAGCAAGGCCGAAGTAGATAGCATTATTCAACCATTGATCGAAGAAATAGAATTTCTACGTGAAAATGGTGTTGTGTAGTCATCAAATAAAAAGCGGACGTTGAGTCCGCTTTTTATTGCATTGCTACATTCTATTTTCGATCGTCATTTATCACTCTTTCTCAATCTGCATTAAGTAAGACAAATACCCCTTTAAATTCGACAGCAAGCTTATCGTCCTGATAAATGCTCGCAGTAATGCCTAGTCTCGCCTTATGTTTGTTTTTAAATGTCATTAAAAATGCGTCCCAGTTTACATCCTCATTAAAATGAGCATGACATACAAAATCACCTGTAATCGGCTTGAAATAATTCACTTCTTGCTGGCGAATCATTAGTTGCCCATTCAGTTGATTGGAAATAATACGATGCTGGAATAGAGACCAGGCTGTCACTATGCATACCATCGATGAACTTCCACCAAAGACAGTATCGAGATGGTTTTTATTCAGCGCAATAGGCGCGGATATTGATGCACGGCTAGCGTCAATGGCATCAATTTTTATGCCGAGTGCGCGCGTGATTGGAATCGCGCGGAATAAGTATTGCTCAAACTCGGGTATAAGCATATTTTGCGCATTCAAGAAAGAATTAAGCATTATTCTAACGCGATTGTGAGCTTACAACCCCAACGCCAATGACGACTATTCGTTTTATGCAATTAACCTTTCTGACTGATTACGGGCAACAACTGTCTAGGGTGCGTATTCACTGGAATACACAGCATGGCTGTAATGAGCGCTAAAGCGATATGAATCGAATATACCGGTATAAAATCCGTAATCTGCAGCTTAGCCTGTGCGAGTAAAAGCACTGTGATAGCGACCCCGATCACTGTGCCAATCTGGCGTACAGCGTGATTGATTGCACTGCCAACGGCATAATCCTTTGCAGGCAAGCCAAAGACTGCAGAAGCCGATATCGACGGCATGACCAAGCCTACAGAGATGCCACTGAGTATTAAGCCTGGAAGCCATTCGGTCACATAGTCAGGGCTTGCATCTGGCACTAACATAAACCACAAACCACTTAAAGCATAAGTGAGTGAGCCAGTGATTAGTAATGGTCGATGCCCAATTTTCGAAGCAAGTTTGCCTGCGATAATCGCAGTTGGCACGACTGCCAATGGCCCGGGCATGATGGCAGTGCCAGCCAATGACTGACTATAGTGCCAGATGTTTTTCATCCAAAAAAAGAATGAAAAAAACATAATGGAAAATGCAATGCCAAAAACTATGCCGGCAAGGTTGGAAAATAGAAAGGTTTTGTTCTTAAACAGATCAAGGTCAAACAGTGGTTCTGGATTGATGTTAGCCCAAGGGATGTAGCTTAAAATCACAGCCAAGCCTAGTAACATGATGCCAGTCAGTTCTGGTGTAGACCAATGCGCTGAATTCAATTCGACGATGCCGAAGGCAATCGCGCCAATTCCTGTAATCAATAACAACATGCCAACCCAGTCTAAGCGCATTTTGTCTCTAGGCTGCGTTGACTCGTGCAATGTGGACATGCTTTGCCATAGACAAAACAAACCAATTGGAATGTTGATGAAAAATGCCCACTGCCAGCCACCGATATCGATGATAAATGAGCCGACACCTGGGCCTAATGCAGCAGCTAGAGCACCCACAGCGCCCCATGCACCCATGACAACCATGCGCTTTTCTCTAGGGAAAGCCTCAAGCACAATGGCTAACGCTGCAGGCGAGAGTAAACAAGCACCAATGGACTGAAAGACTCTAGCTACAATCAGCCAAAAAACACTTGGAGAAGCGCCACAAGCGAGTGATGCTGTAATAAAGAGTGTGACTCCCAACATAAATACTTTTTTTCTACCGTATTTATCAGCAATACCACCCGCTGGGATTAGCATGGCTGCATACACTATCGAATAAGCATTCATTGCCCAAGATAAGTCGGCAGCCGTAGAGGTTGGGAAACTTTGCAGAATATTATTAAACCCTGCATACAAGATAGTGGTATCGAGTGACACCATAAAGACTGCAATGCATGCAATTGCAAACACGCGCCATGCCCCTGGCATTACTTTCTCGCTTGGGGTATATACAAACTCTGCTGGTTTCATCTATGTTCTCACTATTCAGTCTAAATAATGGGTGAAACTGGCCACTCCTCTATAAGTGGCCAGCTCATTAGTGACTCAAGAAAAAATCCGCTGAGTTAACAAATGCATCGTGATACTGAAAGATTGAACCATGATTAGAATCAGGATAAAGCACTAATTGCGCATTTTTAAGTTGCTTATACATCATGATTGATCCTTCGGTAGGTAACATAGTGTCGTTACTACCAGTCACAACCAATACAGGCTGGTGGATTGCTTTTAAGGTTTTATACTCAGGGTCTGGTGTACTGGTAAATACAATTAACGCTTTACCATGAGCATCTGCAATTTCCTTACCGCTCTCAGGATCCCGGTCTTTTGTTCTTGCATATACTCTTGCCAAAAATTCACTGCCAGCTTGCTTACCTGCATCTGTTTGCGAAAAGAATAAATAATCGCGTGGATCAGGTGCATTGGCTCTTGAAAACGCTTCGCCAAGTACCTTCATCAAATTGTTACCGCCCCCTTGATAGGTAGTCCCGGCAAGAATGACTTTGTGGACTAATTCAGGGTGTTGAGCAGCCAATTCCTGAGCAACAAAGCCACCCATAGAAAAGCCGAGTAAATCGACTTGTTTATGCCCCAATGCCTGAATAAACGCATAAGCATCCGTTGTCATTTGTGCAACGCTGTCTGCAACCACGCCGTTAGTTGCGCCAACCCCTCTGTTATTAAATACCACAACAGGGCGAGTTTTTGCTAAAGCATTCACTACAGCTGGGTCCCAAGCATCCATATTGCCAGTAAAGTGCTGTAGCAACACTAAAGGCGTTCCTGATTTTGGTCCCAGCGTGCGATACGAAAATTTGACGCCATTGGCCTCTATATATTTGGTAGGTGCTGTTTCAAGTTTTTCAGCAGCTAAAGCAGAGCCAGATTCGACCACTGAAAACGTGGTGGCTATCAGCAGTAGGGATTTTAAAAATGTATGCATATATAACTCCTTTTTGGTTTGTGTTTGGACTACAAAAATAGTGTTTAACGCTAGGTCTAACTTAAGTAGCGGCTTGCTGGCGTTGTGTGGGATAAATTGGGCGCTAGTGCTTTGCGTGCACTTTCTAGCACATGCCAATCATTCAAATCTGGTAATGATGGAATGGTGATGACCTCTCCCATGTCGAAGCCAGCCAAAGCCGCATCGACCAATGCTTCTGGATTCATGACGATTTGGGCTGGGAGATGATTCACTGGCAACCCGCTTTTATCCCAAAATGGCGTATCGATAGCGCCAGGCAACACTGCTTGTACTCTGATACCTTTATCAGCAAGCTCAAGATGCATGGATTGTGTGAAATTCACTACGTAGGCTTTTGAACCACTGTATGCGCCATTGAGTAGCTCTGGTGCCAGTGCCACGATGGATGCAATATTGATGATGGCGCCATGACCACTTGTAATTAACCCTGGCGTAATAGCTGCTGATAATCGTGTGAGCGCAATGACATTTAATGAAATCATGGTTTCGATATCATCGATATTGGATTCCGCAAGTTTTGTTACTGCACCCAGCCCTGCATTATTGACCAGTAAAGTAATGCTACTGTCTGCACGAAGAATGCTTTCGATACGCGCTAACTCTTCTTTCAACGTCAAATCGGCCGAGATCACTGTTACGTTTACTGCATGATCAGCTTTTATCTTGTCGGCAACCCCGTTCAGCTTTGCCTCATCACGTGCGACTAAAATCAAGTCATAGCCGCGTTTAGCCAGTCGATCTGCATAGATAGCCCCTATACCCGTTGATGCGCCTGTGATTAACGCTTTGCCTTGTTTTTGTATTGAACTCATATTCACCTCTGCTATTAAAAATATAATGAAAATTGATAATTAAATACCAATCGGTAAATAAATATAATTCAATCGCTATTGCCATGTCAATCTTTTTTTGTAACAATTGGTATATTAATTAATTTAAAAGGTTATTCATGACAACTGAACTTAAAAAATCGCGAGGTCGTCCCAGAGTGTTTGACATGGATGAAGCACTGGATAAAGCGCTAAATATTTTTTGGGAAAGAGGTTATGAGGGTGCATCTTTAGCGGAACTGACCGAAACATTAGGCATTAATAAACCCAGCCTTTACGCAGCTTTTGGAAATAAAGAAGAGTTGTTTAAAAAAGCACTATTAAGATATGCAACTGGCCCTGTAGCGTTTGTTAAAGTCGCCATGAGTGAACCGACCGCTTATAAAGTTGCACAGACCTTTTTAGTTAAAGCTGCAGAATTTCTTACTGATTCCCAGCACCCCAAAGGATGCATGATTGTTCAGGGAGCGCTATCCAGTGGTGAAAGTGCTGAAGTCGTACGTAATGTCTTAATTAAGCAAAGAGCCTCATACGAAAACTTATTAGCAGAACGTTTTATGAGAGCAAAAATAGAGGGTGATTTACCATCTGATGCTAATCCTAAGGATTTGGCTAAGTATCTGGCTACCCTGCACCAAGGCATGTCCGTACAAGCAACCAGCGGCGCTACAAAAGAAGAGCTTTTAGAAATGGTTAATCTGGCACTTAAGGCTTGGCCGAAATAACAGGGAATAACAGAAGCATTATCGAGGCTTATAAAAGGAGACTTTATTTCAATTTAGATTGTTGCGGTAAGCGGGGAACACCGATATTCAATTTAATTATGAAATTTACAATTGATAACAAATTGATCCCATACGTGCTACTGAATGCTCTTCACAAGTTGTAGACATTTTCCTGAAGCGCTAACGCAATGATAAGTCTATCTTTTAACCGCCGCTGCAACTTGGATCAGTACAACCGCCACCACTTGATCCGCCGCCGCCAGGACTACCACTACCCGAACCCGCACTACCAGCACCCACCCCGCTTGCAGGCGTGATCATTAGCTGTGATTTTCTATGTGAATCTCCCATTTTCTTGGGAATGAAGTCTTCTACATAATCATGATGATCACGTGTCTGTAGACTTCTATGCCCATCTGCGCCAAATAACACACGCATTCCCACGGTAAAGGTTAATGGATAATCTTTGCCGTCGTTTACTTCGCCATACAAAGAGAGCGGCGTATCGGATGCAGACTTGAATAAGTACTCTGCTTTTAATCCACCACCATGACGGTGACCTGTGTACTGATGAAAAATGCCCGTTTTAAAATTGTCAGTCACATAGTAATCAACACCAAGCCTGTCATAAAATCCTGTACATGAGGTTTCATAATCATGTTCAGCACCCATCACGCCGCCAATGTTGAAACGATGCCAATATTGACTGCCTTCTATGCCTAAGCGACCAATGACTTTACCGTTTTCAATATTCTTATTATTTGAATAAAAATCATGATTGGTTGTGCCTGAGCTAACGCTACCGACAATGCCGATAATGCCTTTTTCCCAGTTACGCTTAAATCCATGCGCAGTGATATTAAAAAGGCCATGATCGTCTGTGCCACCTACAAAGCCACCCAGCTGAAAGCCATAATCCTCACCGATAGCGGTTGTCCATTGCCCAGTGGCACCTACACCACCGTCTACATTTTCTGGGCCGCTAAAGCTTACTGCACCGGCTTTGTAATTATGATGAGATACGGCTATGTTTCCAGAACTCGTTACTTGATCACTCATTGCGAATGCCTGGCAAATATGTAATAAAAAACTCATTGCTGACAACAAAATTATTGGAGTAAAACGCTTCAACATTCACTACTTCCCGCTATTAAAATAAACAAGCGCGGAAGTCTATCTCAGAGGAAAATTTGGTTCTGTAAACAATTATGAAATGAATAGCCAGTGAAGCTTGGATCTTATTATTTCAGATGCTGATGTTGCTGGATGCTACGGCTCCAATAAGAATAAAAGTCGCGAGAGACCTCTAAAAATAAGGTTTTTAAATCATGCTTATTAATGATGGCTCGAATTTTATCAACCGTTTTGCGATAATCCGAATGTGTTTCCGCCTGATTATTTCTGAGCTCAACGGTCAATATTTTTGCGATTTTTTGCCTCGCATCTACTGCATCCTGCGATATTTCTTTATTCAACATATCGGTCATAAAGTAATTCAATAGACTCTGCTCAGTGGTTGAAAGTAGGCTGGATTCTGCCTCCTCCCATAAATCCAGAAGTGATTTGGGTGAGGATGTTAAGCTCGTTAAGTCACTTGATAAATTCAGATACTGTGCACTGCCTTGATATGCAAATTCGGCAGCCCAATAAGGATAAAATAATCGAATCATCTGTGTGCAGAACGGATGACAGTGTTCGTCTACTTCAGCCAAAAACTCGCTCACTGCGTGCCGATAGTCTCCACTTTCAGGCGTTATCTTATAAATATGGGTAGCGAATCTTTGTATAAAATATTCAACTTTGGGTAACTCATCTACTGCAATATAACCAGCTAGAAAATGATCGATAGCCTCTAGTAATTTTTGATTGAGAATGAGTGACTGACTTATTTTTTTTGCCAGTTCTTTTAATTCTGCATTATCGCTGACTTTTGCATTCAAAATAGTCTGAAGTGCGTACGACTCATCTGTAGACATTTTAGTGACGTTCACCGCACCTATGAATCGCCTCGCTTGCGTTGCAAAACGCGCTAGTAACACCAATTTATTATTCTTCATTTTAACCACCTCAGTACATTACTAACTCATGAACGTGTCATGGATTGAATTTAATTGTACAAATGGTTTAGATGCTAAAAGCTGACTTCGTAGAATTTTACAATTTACGATCCCTAAGATATTCGATTGCTTGCCCTGGCAGCATGATATTTCCACCAAACGCTTTGATTAGTAATTGCTTTTTTGCTCATTATGGGAGAAAAGTTTTTAAGTGGTTACTTTAAACAATGGTTGCCTTATAGGCATTACCCCATATCGGTGAGCTGGAACCATAAAATGGCTGTAAGAGGTAAAACAGACACGGATTTGTGTTCTCCTGACGTATCGCATTGCTCTAGAATATATTTCGTGGCCAAACACCCTAACTAGAACTTAACAATAGGCGTTGTTACAAAGTAGACCATTTGCAGCTCATCAATAAATTTGTTATTTATTTTGACCGACTCAGGTTCATGCGCAAATGTTTCAAATCCTGCCGAAGTATAAAGGTGTATAGCCCTTTCATTAACCTCCAATACCGTGAGATATAACTGCCTTAAGCCTTGGATAGACTTTGCTTGTGAAATAGCCTCGTTTACTAGTGCCTTGCCAACACCTTTACCAGCTGCAGTTCTATGAACGTACATGCGTGATAAAAGCGCTTTATGTTTTAACTTTTTACGCCAATCTCGTTCAACACTTACGGTACCTATCAAATTAGAACCAATAAAGGCACCTAAGGTAAAACTTTCATTTGTAAACACTGTTTGGATTTGCAGCAAAGACTCATCTTCTATAGATATTCGAAAACATTCGTCTTGCGCTATCAGTGCATCCCGCCACAACTCTGCATGTACGCCTTGATCAGTCTCTACGAGCCGCCGAATATGTATACTCTTCACCATTCATTAACCCTCACAACTACCCACGCTGTACAAGTAGGTATTTGGTTAGATCTGTAAGTGATACTAGTTGACTGCCATCATCAGTAAAGTTGTCCGGTGACAGCCATCTCTCAAAGGTATTATTCAGTGCAGGCCATTCCTGGTCAATGGCTGCATACCACGCTGTATCTCGATTATGTCCTTTAATGACTGTAGCCTGCCGGAAAACACCTTCATAGGAAAAACCTAACCTTTGCGCTGCATAGCGTGAGGGCATATTAAGTGCGTTACACTTCCACTCGCAGCGACGATAGCCAAGCTCGAATGCCTCTTTTATCATAAGCCACATCGCTTCAGTAGCAATCGTCGTCCGCTTCATCAGCGCTGAAAAATTGAGATGACCTATTTCTATTGATCCACTGACTGGATCTATTCTTAAGTAACTTGCAAGCCCAACCGCTTTACCTGATTCATTACTGATAATGGTAAAGAATAGAGGATCTGAATGCATACAAAAATGCTCGAGCCAATCTCTATAGGCAGCGAAAGAATGAAAAGGCCCGTATGGTAAATATGTCCAGCTTCTGCCTTCCTGATCTAATACATTTGCAGCATGAAGTTCTTTGGCGTGTTTATTGATATTTAAGGGTTCTAATCGACAAAATCTACCCAATAGTACTTTTCTTACTGGCTGATAAGCTGATGTCCAACCAGTTACCGGATGCCCTATTATTTGTCCTAAAGTATTTGTATGTTGTTCTTTCTGCATGTTTCTGCCTCATGTTCTTACTGTATAAACGAAAAAGGCCGCGGGGTTTAGTCCGCGGCCTTTATGAAATCTATAACACTAATTAATTCAAGTTTTTCCCCGGATAAATGCATTAAAGTCACCCGCCATGGCGGCGCGGTGCTTAATTAGTGTTACGCGAATAATTGGGAAGCTCATGAGCATGATAATCGCATTAGTATGAATATTTAGTCAAGGCTAGATTTAATCGTAAATGAAAAGATTTAAGAAAACTGATTCTGGTATTCCATTTTGGCTGGAGTTAATCATTGATATTTGATTACTTAAAATATAGATATTAGTAGAAACCTAAAGGTTTAATTACCTCTATCAATTATTTTGCATTAATCATGGCATTCGACAAATGTCGAATGCCGGAATAAGTGAAAAAAACACTACTGATTATTAAGTCTTTTTTCAATTAATTGATTTCTCAAAATCAATATACTGCCAGTTAAATGCAAATTTTCAGATTGTGTGCCAATAAAAGAGCAAAATAAAATTCTTACATCATGTAATACAGTGACCTGCCCCCTGTAACACTACCAACCGATTCTGAAAAAAAGTCCGTTTAAAAATCATGTTGCTTGTCTAAGTTTTTGTGCATAAATAGCTGGTGGAATGCGCCCACAGCTACTATGCGGTCTTACTTCGTTATAATCTCTGCGCCAGGCTGATATTACCTTCCTAGCTTGCGCCAATGTTTCAAACCATTGTTCATTTAAGCATTCATCTCTAAATTTACCATTGAATGACTCAATATACGCATTCTGGGTTGGCTTACCAGGTTGAATCAGTAAATGCTCTATACCGTTGGTGTGCATCCAGCCCATAAATACACGACTGGTAAACTCGGGACCACCGTCGGTTCTAATCGCCTGTGGAAAGCCTCTAAATATTGCCGCTTGCTCTAAGACTCTGGTGACATACAAACCACTGATGCCATGATCCACTGCAATATCGATACATTCATGGGTCTTGTCATCTGCGATTGTTAAACACTTGAGCTTGCGTCCATTAGCTAAGCTGTCCATCACAAAGTCGATACTCCACACTTGATTAGGCTCATCAGGTATTAGCAACTCTGCACGTTCTGTGATGGGTCGCTTGGCTTTCTTACGTCGCTTTACCGTGAGCTTTTGCTCAGTGTAAAGACGATAAACGCGTTTGTGATTCACCGCGTATCCTTCAAACTTGAGCATATCGTGGATACGTCGATAGCCAAATCGCTTACGTTCATGAGCGAGTTGCTTAATACGCTGCCGAAGTAATACTGTTGCTTCTTCATCCTGCGGCGGGTTGCGCCATGATGATCTAGATAACCCCACCAAGCTACAAGCTCTACGCTCTGACAACATGCCAGCATCAAGGATACGTTGTATGCCTACTCGTTTTGCTTGTGGGGTTAGCGCTTTACCCCAAAAGCCACTTTAAGTGCGGAGATATCCAAATGCGCTTCTGCCAGCAGTTTCTTAAGATCCGCGTTCTCGCGTTCTAATGCACGAAGACGTTGTGCTTCGGTGCTGTCCATACCACCAAATTTGGCGCGCCAACTATAAAAAGTACCAACACTGATGCCTTCTCGCCGACATAAGTCGGCAATTGGAAATCCTGCTTCTGCTTCCTTCAAAAAACCAATGATTTGTTCTTCTTTATATCTGCTCTTCTTCATTACGCCACTCCTGAAAGTGGACTTTATTTCAATTTAGATTGGTATGGCAAGCGGGGAGCAGGTCAGACACAATGTAGGTTCTCTTATAAATTTCAATTGCTGATTATATAAAATAGTAGGTTAAAAATCATAAATGAGAATGGCTAGTATTTTTTCACATTTTAATTTGAAAAAACCTACTAATTCTCATAACGCTAAATATAGGCAAAACCTCCATGCACGAGTTTTTATTGTTATATGTAATCATCAGTTATGAATGCATTTATCCTGCAATAACAGAAGGTAAATATAGCGATGTAAGTATCGCTTTTAATTTAATAAAAAAACTTACATTTTCATGTTTTGGTTTACAAATTGGTAAAACAAAATCACTTTTAATTTTTGAGTTACCAAATCAAAAAAGTATTCTGACCGCTTATATTATATGAATAGTTATTTAGATAAACAGAGCATAAAACAATTGTGTTTTCGGAAGTTGCACTTTCTGGGACTGGTATTTTTATAGTAGAGATCCTAAAATTTTTCATTTGATTATAATTAACATCCGTGTTGATTCTAACGTATCCCTCATGAATTGGTTTAAACCACTGAAACTGATTATTTTCCATGAAACCTAAACCACACCAAACCATATGTACCTTTAATGTTTTTTTCTCACGGTTTTCGATTAATAGCTCATCTGCATTAATTTCCAATAAGTTTTCACCTAGAGTAATGTCACCCTTAAATTTAATTGAAAATGCTGCTGTTGTAACACCACTTACTGTAACTCTGTCGTCCTGATGAATCCAATTAAATTTGAGAGGTAAGTTTGTATGGTTATTAGTCAAATATAATATTGGTGCTGTAAAAAGTAGATTGGATACATACACAAAAATCCAAATCGGCCATACTTTATAATAACCATGCGTTATTGATACTCCTCTAATAATCCCCGAAATATTCCACAATATAAAATAGCTTCCAATTACTAAAATTGAAAAAAATAGAACAATCTCATAATTGGATAATTGGCCAATAAAGGCATCTACAGCTGGTTGAATATAAGGGTTGCTCTGAACACTTTCATAAAGAATGTCTAGTGTGCGTTCAGACATGGAAAAATTGATTAGAGTAAGTAATAGTGACAAATATATCAAACTTGCGGCTAGAAGATGTATTGATATGCTAACTAATTGAGTGAAATAAAAAGTTTGCTTATTTAGATAAACAGAAAAGCAGTAGATTAAGCCTCCGAAAAATGATAAATAATATCCTAGTGATTGAGCTTTAAAGAGAGTGTATAAAAACGAATACTCCAATCGCAGATTAGTGACGGCATTAAAAGATAGAAAAAAGAAGGTCAATGATAGAACCAACTCACCAAAAACTAGACCGATACTTTTTGAAGAAACTATAAGAATTCTAGATGTTGCGCTAATTGGACTAAAACATAATCGAGAAATTTGACTTGCTGATAATGACAACCACTGAATGACACTCTCGAAAGAGTTGCTTTCAGACTTGCCCTGTTTGACTTTGTACTTGTGTAATATCTCAATAAGTTCATTTATAAACTTCGTACTTGAGATTGTATTCATATCAAAATTCAATGCATGAATTTTATGAATCCACTTAAACTTAGAGGGCAATATTGACTTTAGATTTTTTGATTCAATTCCAACGCATACTGGAACAATTGGTATCTTTAGTTTACTTGCTAACTTTAATTCCTCTTCTAGATAATCTGTTTGGTCAATATTTAAACTATCTTCTTCCTGCTCCCAAGACTTCCCTATAATCAATACTATTACTCTTGAACCTGCTATTCCAGCTCGAATTTGTGGAAGCCATTCTGTCCCAGATTTAAAGTTTGAATGTGCAAATATAACTTCATCGTAGCCAAATTCCCTCACTAAATGCTCATAAACTTTAATACATCCAATTTCAAGATCTGCAGATCTATAAGATATAAAAATTTCTTTCATATAAAGTTATATGTGAAACTTAAGATGGAAATATAATTGCTATCAATTTGGAAATCTCTAAAGTCTTAGATATCTACATAATTTCACGCAAAAGATCTTGAACATGTTCAGAAACTCTGGGGTTATCAACAAGCATAGTAGGATTGAATGTTGCATAATTTTCTCGAACAAGTTGACCGCCATATTTTAGTGCTTCTTGAAAATCGTCTTGGCCAAGAACTATGAAAGGATTATGACCAATTGATTCCAAAAGTCTCCAAATGTCTCTAACGCAATAAGGAGGATTTTCTTTCAAGGCTTTTGATAAACGGTAATTTGAAATTTTGTGAACTAGTCCAACAATTTTCACTATCCCTGCGTAATAATCCTTTTGTAAATCTATGAATATCTTATCTTCGATAAAGTCAGGGATTTCTGCCTCACCAATTACTATTGGAAGCATGACTACTTTTCCTTCAAGTTGCTCTCGTGTAAGTGCCTTCTTGTATTCTGTTTTCGTCCAAACTGTTTTGTTGTAATTTGGAGTAATTAATATCGCAATGTATTTTGATTCATTCATTGCTTTTGAAAGCTCCTCAGTCAAACTTTGGCCGATTTCAAGTTCCCAATCATCAAGCCAAACATCAATTGAACAAAAGTTTAAAGTTTCTGCTAGCCTAGTCGCCTCTAATTTGTCTTTTGATGAATGACTTATGAATATATCTGGTTTACTTGTTCTACGTGCACCTCGTTCTACAAGCATCATGCTTAACTTCTCCTGTAACTATATATTTAGTTAATTTATGGACAGAAATTGAAATCAACTCTTAGATAACGCAGCTCGTATTGCAGATATCGTAATCCCTTCATTCGCCTCATAGAACTCAGGAGGAGGCTCTATTTTTAACTTAGGCATAGCTGACGAACCCGCATGATGTATGGCAATTACTTCCCAGTTCGCGTTAAAAACAGGGCTACCGGAGTTTCCAGGTTCGGTAGGTGTACGATAATGTACTAAGCGCTCATTCGCACGATCAAGGTCTAATATCTGTGCGTCGTGTAATGAAACTTGTAATGATGATCCATTTGGATGTCCTATTACAAAAGCTTTAGTTGAACCATCAACTATCGGCAGCCGATTGGAACAAGTGAGCCCCTCAGCGTTTCTGGGTGTTGAATCTAGTCGTAATATCGTAACATCTAAATTTTCGGTCTTTGGTAGAAGTTGCCCTTCGTTTCCTGGTGGTGAAGAAAATAAAATTTCGGTGAATTTATATTTTTTCCCAACGAACTCGCCTTTTTCAGCAGTATCTAGATCAAAAGTAACGAATGCTCTGTTAACAGGAAGCGCATTTGGTAAATCATCGCTTACGACATGACAGTTTGTAACAAATACTAGCTCATCACCCCATTCAATTTTAAGAGCATTGCCTTTTACTAAGAAGCCTGTACCAAGTCGTCCGTTATCCTCACTTACAACACAGCCAACAGAAATACATTTTTCTAACATCTTCTTAATAGTGGCTACACTAAAAAATCTAGCGTTTCCGAAATTTTTTTCTAACCCACCTTTAGTATTTGCCTGTGAACTTAAGGTGTTTATTTCTTCAAAACTGAATTGCCTGAACTCTGAAACCCTATCGTTGTTTCTAGCAATCATTGCAGCCATATTTGATGCTAAACCGCCATTGTTTAAATAGGCATTTGCATCCCATATTTCTTTTAATTGACGCTCTAGGCTGCCTGTTACAAATGGATACAATTCAGGGTGATCAAATAACTTATACAAACTCCACTCTGCAAGGTTTTCTTCACCACTTGCCAAATAAAGTTCAGCAAGTGTTGGAAGCGACCATATGTCATTTGGACTTTGTGCTCTTATTTTCAAAGCCTCATTTATTACTTCTTCGATAATGGTTGGTAACCTAACAAGCGCTGGGTGACTTATATTTTTTCTTTTTGCTGCGGACAATAGCGCAACAGCATTAACTCCATGCCAACATGGATCTGAGTATTTTTTATCATCATACAAAGCCAAGTATTCATTAATTGCATCAATTAATAGCTCCTCTTCGCGATGAACAACATAATGTTGTTTTTTTATTCTGCATAATAACCCTTTAAGTTCTTTGAACTCTTTAATTCCAATCTCAGGTTTAATTTGACTAGCAATATCGATAGTTTCTAGTATCCATTTTTCTGCTTGGTCTAAATGATTTAAATTGATTAATGCTTGTGCTTTATGTCTTGATATTTCTGCATCAAAACCATTAATCTCTAACCACAAGTATGATACTTTCAAAGTTATATCGTAATGATGATGCTGATTTAACCTTCGACAAATAGACCTTATATGCGGAAGTTGTATTTCATAACTTTTGGTCTTGATAAGATTTTCAATAATTACGTAAGCATCATTTATTCGCCATGTGGAAACATTTGGCCATTCATTATTGATTAGTTTTTTAGCTATTTCTTCTGCAGGTTGCACAGTATTTATCCCCGAAGTTTAAGTTTTATTTAATTGGCAAACTTAATACGAACCTATTCAGAAATATCAAGATTAGACTTCAATTGGTCGCGTAACAATTTCCCTGATAAATAGTGACTAATATTATGTCTCCAAGAGCCCCAGTTGCTCTCTTTAATATCAATAACTGACTTACTGTTTACTTGTTGATAGTCATTATTTAGTCTAGGGTCAAGGCCGCATATTGGATCTAGTGGGTCATAGATATTTATCCAATGATTTAATTTGTCTGATGGGAAATCAATTTTCTCAGCGTCCAATGCTTTAAGCTCCTCTTGCACTTCTGTAATTCCTAAAGGCGAGCCTAGGGTAATTAAAGTGTCTACTTGAGGACAATTCGATACGTTCCGCAAAACATCGTAGGCAAGCATAGTTCCCATACTGTGCGAAACAATTATTACTTTTCCCCCATTATTTGATGCCTTCTGCAAGTCTTTGATTAGTCGGTCTCGAAGCTCACTACGAACTTGATATGTTTTTTTCGAATTAGGGACGGTATATGGCTTATCAAACAAGAAGTAGTATGCTTCCATTGTTGCTTTTTTTATGATGTTTTGTTTGATTGGTTCTGGTAACCAGCTTGCTATTTCATACCTTTCTTGAGTAGAGGATACTAGCAACGTTTTTTGTGCGTTGTCTGAAGGTAGTTCGGAAAGTCTAGTGGCAATTTGTCGTTCAATTTGTTGAATCAGTCGTTGTTCTCTTGGAGTCAGTTTAATAAATTCAGGTTGTAACGTTTCTGCCCCCAGCCCCTCAGATTTTTTCATAAAATCGTTCAACTCTGTAGAGTTGACTGATTCGAAATAACTTGCGAAATCTGTATCATAATCGTCACCATAAAAAACATCTGCCCAATAGGTGAAGAGAGAATTTACTCCTTGATCGCTGAGATCAATGCCGGAATTCTTGTTACCAAAGACTTCTGGGTGAGGATTATGTGCTGAAAGCGCTCCTAACCATAAATTACGTAAATTATCCGGAGAAGGTTTTTTCGCTAAACCATGAACAAACACTATTGTTGCAGAGACGCTATGCTTGCACATTATTTAACCCCTTATTGTGTTGAGTTTGATATAACTCAAACTTTTAATTACTTCATAGCTGTTACTTAATTACTTTCAAAAGATACTAAAACTGACAATTTCACAAATTGTATAACTTCCAAATTCCGTCTACTACTGAATCACTATTCCAACCAACTTCTAAATCAGCATTATTGGAGACAATCTCTGGCACTCTTAGACTACCTCTCGGTACAACAGCTAAGATTGGCTTTCTATATTGATTTGCTCCCTCTATCTCCTTTTGAATCCATCTGCTGTGAGCAGCATACATTCCCATAGGAATTACAATCACATGACTCATTGCCATTTGATTAAAAATAGCCCTTTTTAGTTGTAAATCATTGTCCGCGTTATGTATGGGATCATGTCTAGGAACAGAATAATTGCGTAAATCTAGAGAGGCTTGACCAACAGACCAATTTTTTTCAAATATCCAATTTGCTAAAGTATCGTAATCAGCTGAGTACGCCCATGCATGACTTATGAAAACATGTATCTGTATAGTACTCATCTACTTTTCTTTATTACACTTTTAAATGCCATATTCATGTAAAGAGCAAGATTTAAGTCATAAATTGTTACTCTGCGCTGAGCATCCCATGTTGTTAAAGAAACGGTTACATGATTGAATACATTTCTCCACTCTGGGTGATGGTCGAGAATTTTGCAGTGATTTGAAACAAGATCAATAAATTCAGCGGCTTGATTGAAGCCAATAAATTTAAACGTTTTTACCAAGTACCTTACATCAGCAACCCCGAAGTTATCCACATACCAACCATCAAAATCATCGTATTTTAGAGTCTGTAACAACTCTGTATCTAATAATGGTTGAGTCCTTGCTTTTGCAAGATCAGGTTTTGGATACTCATCTGCATCTGGTCTTTTTTTCAGTGATAACCTTACTGCTAAGTTGTCGAGCAAAGATCCAATCAATCTAGGCCAATTTGCATAATTGATTGAAATAGCATTTATTTCTTCAAGAAATTTTATATTTGAGGGTAAATCAAAATTTTCGAAATAATTTTCACAATCAGCAAATACTGGAATAATTGCTCTCTCGCTTAAGCCAAATCTATTTGAATCTGAAAAAGTAAAATCTGCCGATTTAGCATAGCTGATTTCTTCAACGACCCAATCCTTGCGTTGTGAGCTTTCAAGCTCATTTTTTGACATCCAGTTTTTTCCAATTAGGACTATGGCAGCATGCGATCCATCAATCATGCTTTTTATCCTATTTGGAAAATTTTCACCTGCTTTTATTTCCTCTACATCAACTGACACCCTAACAAACTGCAATCTTTTTTCAATTTCACTTTTAAGTAATAATGCTATTGGTGCGGTATCTTGTCGTCGATAACTTATGAAAATAGTAAATGGAATCATAAAACCTTTTAATTTTGTAACAGGTAAACTAAATCATTACTAAAGCAATATATTGTCTCAATTTCATTTAGTTTAAATAAATAACATTTACTTGCGACTTTTTTTCATCAAAATTCAAATTGCGATTTTAGAGAATGCTTTAATAGGTTAATTATTCAAGCGTTATCTATCAATCCCCTATTTTGGAGGGGAGGTAGTTCACCTTTAGTGAGGAAAATTAATTTTATCTGAAATATCACCTTAGACGATTGATTTAATTATTACATGTCTAGCAGAGTGGATGATTACGATTAAGATCAATCGTCTATTTTTCAGTGATTAATTGTTTTCCACTACCACTTCTTCTTGCTGCAGCTCTTCTGTCTCAGTCTCCGATAATGAATCTACATCTACTATTTTCGTTGGCTTGTGATATTTGGTCGGGTCCCAATACTCCATTACAAAGGCTTTGAGTCTTTCATGCCTGCTCTTAACTGATGACATTGTCCAGTCATACTTGTCTTCTGTTTTTTCTGCCCACTTGATCAATTCACTTTGGCTCAAGTAAATCGAATGAGTTAGGTTCTCCAACTTGTCGCTGAAATCATTCTTGCCTTTGCTAGCATTTGAAGATGTAGCATCGATAACAAGGTTACCAAGACGATGTAGACAAACCTCACTGAATAGCTTGGGTACACCAGGCTCCCACTCGACTTCTTTAGAACTGAGCGCGTTATTTTGTGCAGCGATATGTTCGATATTAAGTTTGCTTGCTACATCAGCATGTAATACAAAATCGCGCCATTGGATCCGTGGGGACTTATTACCTGGCAAAGTTCGCAAATAATTTTCATAGCGCCATAGGATATATAGTGCTTCGTTTCTGTTATGTAAAAACAATAACGGTTTGTCTATCCCTGCAGTAAAACGCTCATCGATATCACGATAGAAGCACATGCTATGCAGAAAATTATGCAGGTCGTTGAAATTACCTTTGAAATCTCTGGCTGCGCGATAATAATTTGACAAGCCAGTGTCAGACCTGACATTTCCAATACCATAGCCTCGCAAGGCATAGATCTCCATGAGCTGGCAAACCTTCCGAAATTCAGCTTTTTTCTCAGTGTTATCTTCTGTGTAGGCACGGATAAGTAACGGCCAGAATGTTGCCATACGGTTTAAAACGTAAAGATTTGCGAATTCCGGAAAGTTATCTAGCTCGTTGTATATATTCGAAAAAGTCTTGTACGTGAGTCGTAACTGGGCAACAAATTCCAGCACCCATTTACGCAGGCTATCTTTATTGACCTTTGCAATAACCGATTTTATAAGATCTTTAGGGTTTCGCCACTCGTCCACTGACCATTTCATGTATGCAGCACAATGGTAAGCTAGGATTGCATCTTCCTTTGGTAAACGGTACTTTGTAGCCTGTTGCTCGATGTCTCGGTAAATGTCCGCAAAATGTGTCTGGATAACTCCTAAATTCTCATCCGGTTTCTCTGTATTGAGATAAATCAGGTGCATCAGATAGCTTTTTAGTGACTCCAAGTTAGTAAGGCTTTTTCCGCGATCATTCTGAAGCTCAAAAATTAGAGTTGCATCGGATGCATTCGTTACCGAATAAACCATGACTGTGGTCTTCAGTAATGAGTTCACGAGGTTTTCCCACTCATCATCTTTCACTTCATTCTTGAAGTAGTCGTAGGCAGCTTTTAGGCGCTGAGCAGAAGGAGAAGAAGCTTGGAGCTGGGTATTCTCAAGTTTTAGTATATAACACCTGAAGAATGCGTTATCTTCATTAATCGTCCTAAATTTTTGCGTCTTTTCGATTTCATTAAAGATGAAATATTGTCTTAGCTGAGCATATAGATTTTCGTTCGAGAAAATTCGGCCATTCGTTTCCTGGCTTCTTGCAACCGCTGCTGCGAGTAGAATGACTGTTGTCGTCAGCCTTTGCTGGCCGTCTACTACATCAAGGAAAGTCTCCTCGTTGAGTCTTTGCTCGTGCAGAAGCAGTGTACCTAAGTAGTAGTTCTTATTTGGATTAAAGGCTTGTGCTGATATTTGCTGGCGAAGATCTTCAAGGTACATAGGGACCTGATTGTTTCCCTGTCTCTCTGATTCCCAAGCATAGGCGCGTTGATATTGAGGGACGCGAAAATGATGCAGTTTAAATAGGGAGAGAATGCTTAGACTGGAATTTTCCATGACAACCTTTATAAAAACATTAAAAGAAAACAAATACAGATATGAAGATTAGTGAAAATCTTGCAGGTACACATCTAGAAGTACAAAATCTATGATTAATTCTCCGAATGACAATCGTGATACATCTTATTGGACTGATTGGTTAAACATTCGATTAGATTGTAAGGTTTTATTACACTAATATCTGAACCTAATCCTAGTAGTAACTGATTTAATTGCGGAGTAACCGCAACCAGAGCAGTAATCCTAATTACTTGATCACTTTCAGTATGTTCACCATCTTATTGGAGTTTAAGTGGGTGTTTTTAATTAAACTAAAATAATTCTTAATAGGTAAGAGTTGATATAGATAAATCATAACAATAAGTTAAACTTTATATAGTATTTGATTGCATCTATCAAAAATTATTTGTATAACAATTAGCGAGTTTAAAATGACAAAACGTAATGAAGTATTAAACTATTTAATACAAACTTATTATAAGAGTGATGTAAGTTTAGCCTCTGACATTACTGGATGTTCTGTCACTCAAATCAATGACTGGCTTACTGGTGAAATACAGCCAAGAAAAGATACTATTGACTATTTTATTCACTGCGTTTTCACTCCTGAGTTTAAGGTTATTATAGAGTATGGGCTGTTTAACCAAGATAAGAATGTTCTCACTCAGATTAAAGATCTTCTCAAAGGACATGAAAAAAGTGCTGGTATTTATGCTTTTTATGACTCCGCAGCCAATTTAATTTACTTAGGCAAGGCTTCAAATCTACTAACGGAAATATATGATGCAATAAGACGTGAGGTCCATGTTGCTTTTCCAAAGGGTGTTGAAAACAAACCAAATAAAAGACATGAAATTGTCAGATATATTTCGGCATATGATGTCGGTAAATCTCTTTGGGTTGACTACCCAAAGCATGTTGAATCTCTCATCTTAAGAATTTCAAAGCCCCTATTAAACAAAAATATCGGCGGTCTCCAAAAAGTGCTTGTTGCGCCTGATTAAAACTACGAATTAAGTTTCGGATTTATTGTTTTGATAATTTATATGCATTCTACAAACCTCATCATTAATTTGTTTTTTTAAGCTATTTGGTTTTATCACTTTTACTTCTGCGCCAAGACCTAATATCCACCAATGCAACTGAGGTGTATCTGCAACAGTTGCAGTTATTATAATTTTGGAATCATCTTCACTATAATTTTGATCAACAGCAATTGGCGTCTCTAAGAAATATTCACCAACCTCACGATTAAACTCAAGTACTAATTGAATCGTTTTACCGTCACCAAAATTTAAACGACCTTTTGCAATTTCCTTATCTATGTCAAAGTCAATTGGAATTATTGCTGATTCCTTGAGTAGCTCAGCAGACTTAATTCGATGCATAGCGAGCAATCGTATGTCTTTGTACTCGAAGAAAGTGACCATTAAATATGACAAATTGCCTCTATTCACCATGGCCAATGGATGAACTCGATACTTTTGGTTCTCATCTTCCCCAAGTTTTTGGTAAGTGATATTGAGCTGTTTTTCTGTGAGCAGTCCTTCGGACACTACTTTTTGAATTTCGGGTGGTATCTTCGGGCTTATTAGTGGTTGATTTGCGCTAATTGATCTGACTTTCAAAAGCCAATTACTGATTTTCTTTGCATTAAATTGCTCTTTAAGTGCACGTTTTGCAGCTTTAAAATGAGGATCTAATACATCGTTGGTTATGCTTGGAAGTAGCTCTTTAAGGTACTCCTCTGCCATAGCCAGCATTAATGCCTCATGACCACTAAGTCCTGGTAAATCAAAACTTGGCGCCTCTCTTAACCAGCTCCATCCGTATGGCTTGTTCCTATCGTCCAAGGTCAGAGGGAATGATTGTGATAACTCAAGCAAATCTCTCTGTACAGTGCGTTTGGATACACTGAACTGCTCATTAATTAATTTAACTGTTAATTCACTCGCTGTGATTTTCAATGGATAACGAGGTATAGCCCTCAACATGGTCCATTGTCTGAGAAGGGTGTGGTTATCAATGGTCAATTTAATTATTCTTTGAGGGATTTAGAGGACATCATAGTTCTAAATCATTTCGATTTGCAAACACTTGCCAAAGCTTAACCATGGCATAAGTATCTAGTTTGCAATAATCCAGCAATTGGCACTTAATGTTCGCTTTTCGTTCAAGACTTGTTGACGGATGTATTGCTTCTAAAAATGCAGTCATTGCCATTCCCCCATCTTTTACGCCTTCTAAGTTTTGATAGCTAAGCTCAGGTACCAGCGCTGGCAATACCTTTTTAATACTCCAACTGCCCTGTTGGCTTGGATGATAATAGTGATTTCTTGCGATAGGCAATAAATCAACGACTCTATCGTTGATTGCCAACAATTGATCTTTTAGTTCAGGATATCTCTCTGCTAATTCGCGTATACGTGAAGTTTCAAATCCAGCGTTATAGACAAATACTGGTCCATCTTTACCACAGGCATTTATTAGTGATATTGCAAACTTTCGAGAGGGATCTTCAGATGACAAGTCTAAAAACTCTGCATGGTCTAAGGATTCATTTTGATTTAACACGTGAACACTAAACTGAAATGTAATCTGCTGATAAGGGCGTGTTCCTTGCCAAATTGGAACAGCAAATTGAATGGTTTCAAAGTCTAAAAAATAGGCGGGTAAAGGGAGTTCTGAAAGGCTTCTAAAAGTAGCTTCACTATCAAAATATACTGAATCACTTTTGGTGTAGTCCCTGACTATTTTTTGAGTCTTATTCAGAAAGTCATCTGGAACCTCTCTCAAATCATGGATACCCTTTTCTGCAAGTTTTTTGGCTTTGATAGATCCAAGTCTTGGCAACCAGCTAATTGGGAATTCAGCTTTTATTTCATCACGGCTACAGTAATCGTAAAAACCACAATCAAAGGGAGTAATGCAATGATCACCTGTTTGTATTGCTGGTTCAGTCCCTTGGATCACGTTCTGTGCCTCGGAAATCCATGACATCACCTCCTGTTCACGTACTAGTGTATCTTGAGTTAAGTCATACTCAACCAATAGTCCAGCATAGTCATAATTCCCCGGATATACCCACGAGCTATCTATATGTGCTATGGAAATTGATTTCAAATGAACGCCTGCAGATTTAGCAATATAGGTTTGTATTGCCACATCCTCTCGATGGTAATCCTTCACGCTAGTAGATGACTTAACTTCAATCATTCGCCAGGCAGGCATACCATCAATTTGGTCAGGTAATATCACATCTGCGAATGCTAAAGCCCCACTAGCTGAAAACCCAGCTTCAAATATTGGTTTTGACGAATTTAGTAACTCTTTACTGCGCTCTAATGCTCGTTCAAATCCTTCACTTTTAATATCGATCACTTCACCATTGGAATATGGGTCATATATTGATTGTGCAATTGCCCCAACCTGATTTCCAACCTCAAATTTGGCTTCAGATTTATCAGAATCTATCCGTAAATCTGGCTGATGTACCTCAAGCCATAGCCTCTTAGGACATTGTCTAAACGCCATGATTTTTGACTTTGAAAGTATGCGCATATCACCCATTCTTTATTATTTGATTAGGTTAACATTGTATTTACTGATGCGACAAATGGTGTCGTGTTAAGTAACTACATTTCGCCTACACATATCCAACCTCTACCTAGAAATATACCAGCATTCACTTGCGACACTATTTGTCGCAACGTAATTGTAATATGCCCTCACACATAATTTCTTTGGTTAAATTCTATGAAAAAAATACCTAGCTCTGTCGGAGCAGTATCACAAGATATGAACTTAACACCCCATACAGTAGCTAATCGAAATATTGTATTACTTTGGATTTATAGGATTCTGGTTAGAGGTGAAGGTTATAAATCTTTTGTTAGACAACATGATTTTTTGGATGACAAGTTAGCTGAAGGACTTGGTTTTGCCGATTATATTTTTAGTGATGAGCCGATAGTGTTCAATTCAACCGAAATAAAGCGTCAATTATTCAAACAAGCAGAACAACTAGAAAAAAATAGGGTTAACTCTTTATATACAGACATCGTATTCAAAAAAAATATTGAAAGTCTTGGAAGCTTAATTGGGTTAACCAACGTTGAAATTGATATTTTATTGTTTTGCGCAACAGTTCAAATAGATTCATTACTTGAATCAGCAACTAATATTTTGGGAAACCTATCTGCCAGAGCAGTTGAGCAGATATTTTCAGTGTGTTTAGGGTACTCAGAGCTCGATATTAGACATGCTCTATTTCCAGATGGAAGATTAGCAAAATCTGGATTAATCAAGATTGATATGGGTTGTAACTGTCATTTCAGCCAAAAAATAGAGATATTAGAAGGTTTAATTGTGAATCGCCACTAATTTTATAGACACTCTTCAGCCGTTTTCTTGAATTGGTTTTCGTAGTCTATCGGAGATAGCAAGTTATTGGAATTATGACGTCGTTTTGAGTTGTAGAACAACTCGATGTAATCAAAAATATCCTGCCTTGCATCATCGCGATGATTGTATATTTTGCGTTTGATCCTTTCCCGTTTTAATAATTGAAAGAAGCTTTCAGCCACAGCATTATCGTGGCAATTTCCGCGTCTACTCATGCTGGACTCAAGGTTATGTGCCTTCAAGAATATATCCCAATCCTCGCTGGTGTATTGGCTACCTTGGTCAGAATGTATCAGCACTTTATGTTTAGGTTTCCTGCGCCATACCGCCATCAGCAATGCATCCAACACCAGCTCTTTAGTAATGCGCGATTGCATGGACCAACCCACAATGCGTCGTGAGAACAAATCCATGACCACAGCAAGATAGAGCCAGCCCTCATGGGTACGGATATAAGTAATATCTGTTACCCATGATTGGTCTGGCAATGTGGGATTGAATTGCCTATTTAACGTGTTGGGACTGGTTATATAAGGCTTGCCACCATAATGCCTAGGCTTACGGTAGCCCACCTGCGCTTTTAAGCCGTGTGCATGCATCAAGCGATAGACGCGGTTAACCCCAATACGCTCACCCAGTGCACGCATATCACTATGTACTTTACGATAGCCATATACGCCACCGGACTCTAGCCAACATTGCTTAATCAAGCCTGTTTGGCGTTGATCGTTCTTATGGCGAATTGAGTGCGGATGTTTTAACCAGGTATAGAAGCCGCTGGGATGCACCTCTAGCATCCTACACAGCCATCTTGTCGGCCAACAGTCCTGATGATCTTTGATAAAGGCATACCTTACTCGGACTGCTTTGCGAAGTATGCCGCGGCTTTTTTTAATAGATCACGCTCTTCTGTGACACGTTTCAGCTCTTTACGTAGCCGGTTGAGTTCAGCTTGTTCCGCATGTTTGGTTTGGTGGGTTGCTGCGTCGGGTCCGAACTTCTTCACCCACGCATAGAGGCTGTCAACAGTCACATCAAGTCGCTTTGCCACATCGGAGACTGTATACCCCCCTTCAGTGATTTGACGGACTGCTGCTAATTTGAATTCTTCTGGATATCGTTTACCGCTCATTTGTCGCCTTTCTTTGGTCGCCATTATTACGGCTCAAAGGCGTCTAGTAAACTAGTGGCGATTCATTGGGCCTTTTTGTCTTAGCAGATTGTCACTAAAATTGGAATTTTATAGCTGCAAACAACCCAAATGGGACATTTAATATAGTGGTTACCAGCAAGACGGAGCACCATGTTAAATGTTCTTTTCTTCTTTAGTAACAGGATAAAAGCCTGGCCGGCCCTGGCCATTTACTCTTGTAAATTGAAGTGGGTGTAACCGTTTTGCGGTTTCAGATGATATTTGTTCATTTTCGATAATAATAATTTGTCCAGGGCCTTGCCAAGTAGATAACCATTCATAAAAATTTTCTGTAACTGTTTTTAAATGTTTTGAATCGAATTCGAAGCTTTCCGGATCAGAATAGGCTTTTAATGGCGAATCAATAACAATAAATCCTAAATGGGGATGTCCTTTGGTCATTGCATGATCTAAAAGGGCAATTGATAACGCAGCGAGAAAAATAGCTCTCTTACCCGCACCATAACTAAGTCTGGCACGATCATTTATAATAAGATCACAAGCCTGCAAATCTAAGGTAACTCTTTCAACTTCTTCGAAACCCCAACTATTAAGAAGACGTTTTGCAGCATTTGAAACCATAACTAATGACTCACCCGCATTACGATCCAAAGGAACTTTTTTTCTTATCGAAGCAGTTTTTAAGTTTTCAATTTCTAGCTTTAAGCGCTCAATTTCATCAAAGCTATTTAATTGCGAGGATAATTCACTCAATCTCACAGCGAGCGTCTTTGGATCAGCACTAAATTCAACTTTAGTGGCATTCAAAGTAATTTTCTCTCTACTTTCTAAATCATTTAAAATATTTTGTAACTCTTTTGACCTTTTATTTAATCCGGCTAATCGTGTTTTTTCACTGCCATGAGATATGAGTAATCCTTTACGAAGAAGACGAATTTTCTCAACCTCTGCTAATAGAGCTATCCTAAATTGTTGTTGAGTTTTATTATTGAGGTGAGATGGATTCAATTGAGATCCAAGTGGTGTTTCACATAAAGGACAAGGTGTTTCAGATAGATTTTGAAATAACCCAACTCCCTCATTGATTGCCACTAAGCGCCCCAAGTCACTAGAATACTTCATATCAAGCAATTCAAATCGCTCTACCATAGAGGCGCTATGATCACGATCTATCATAGCTTTATTTAAATCCTCATTTGCTACTCTCAACGAAACTCTTAATTCTTTAAGTTGCAATGCTCTTGCTTGATATTGTTCAGTTAGCGATGACAGTGTTGACTCGACTCTTTCAATCGCCTCAGAAACATCGTTGCGTGTTATATCGTTTGGTAGAATTGATTCAGCTCTTTTAAGTGCATCTTGAGCTGAACCTAACTGCCCTTTTATTCTTTCTACCTCTGCTGAGGACTTAGAAATTTGAATTGCTGAATCATCGTTTCCCGTTAGAATTAAGCTAAACGCACCAATACGTTGAAAAGCTGAAAAACCAGTGCCACTAGTTGCGTCCTCACTAATCATATTCGGTTGTGATAAGAGAAACCAATGCCTCAAATCGCCACTAGTAACTGGTCCTTTTTTACTCTTACTACGTAAAAGAAGTTTATTTGAAGATCCAGATAATTTAACCAGTAATTCATTTTCGTCGATATTTACCGATTCATAACTTTTTATGCCTATATCACTAGTAAAAATCTCACAGATGGCTGTACTTCCGCCAGCTAATGCTTTTTTAAATTCAAATGATCTACCATCTTTACTTTCTATTTCCAGAGTTAATAAATCATATCCTTCCGCTTCTGGTAGGTATTTCGGTACTTTGTCGCCACCCAATAAGTACCACAAACAATCGCGTATGTAAGATTTACCCGTATCACTAGGACCACGTATTAAATACCTATCTTTGTTAAATGTTATTTCTGCAACGTCTTTTCCTGGTCCACTGGCTGCCAATCGTTTTAATATTGTTGCCATTGGAAACCTTCCTGTGACATTGAGGATTCCAATTCAGCTCCCCATAGATGACCTTTTTCTGCAAAGCTTGAAGTGAGTTCTGTTGAGTTAGAAAGTGAATATTTTTTTGCTACCCAATTGCATCGATTTTCCAACTCTAAGAAATACTTTGAAGTTAAAGACTTAATCATCGTCATCGCCGCAGATCCTGAATGATATGTAACTCCTTCTCCATCCATAGTTACATCAATTAAGCCCTTTGTACTCATTAAATATAGCCCTTGCTCGATCAATTCACGGCGACTTAATAGCTCACCACCTCTGTATGGGACTGGAGTATGAAGGCTAGTTGGACCATCTAAATCCTCCGAATAAACAATTGCATAATCAAGTAAAACTAGCTTCTGGAGGTCTGCCCCTATAGGACGCAATGAACTTAGAAGATACACCATACGTATTCCAAGCTCGAAGGGAGAATTAAATAAAGGGATAGAGTTCAAGTTCATATTTTTTTTATCCATTGAAGTTTTTTGTCATTTACTAAGTGATGACAAGTACCTGGTAAATCCCCTCCTCTAACTCTTGAACTCAATTTACTATCATTTATATTTATACTTAATACAGCCTGCATTGCCGCATCGAATCTATCAAAACCATCTTGGAGTTTTGGGCTTAAAACAAGAGGTCTAATACCTTTTAAAACCATGATAAGAAGGTTACTAAACTCATCTTCAGTATATAAATCTCTACTAAATCTTTTCAATCCTTCAGCACAATAAAAATTTGCTCTAGCAGCAGACAAATGTTCAACATACACCTCTAAAGCGCTTATGTTGTTTAAATCTACTGTGCTTTTAAAGTGCTCTGTATATACTGACAAAAGCTCTGTAATGTAGATAACCTCATCATTTGACGGAAGATCTGGAATTTCAGGATCATCTCCTCGTTCTGTTTCGATGCCAAATAATTCATAATGAGCTTGAGTGTTTTTTGAATGTAGCTCGATGAGGTCACGTACCAGAAATTCTTCTATTTTGGAAAAATCAAACTTTTCAACGTACTGTCTTACATCATCGGTTAATAACGCGCCAAGCTTACTCAATCCATTGGTACCAGAAGCCCAAGCTGATATAAAGGTGGTTTTAAATAATGAAGGATTTGCTATCAGATCATGTAAGTCTGGACCACAATTTTTAGGTGAGCAAAAAAAATATTTTCTTGGGCATGGATAAGTTTTAGCTACAAGATGACAAAAAAACTTAACTAACTCAGGGAATGCTGTTGAAGGAGCTAGCCTATTTTCATAGTGCTTTGCTTGATATAAATCCCATTTACTTTCTACTAATTCAGCTTGAAATCTTGCCTCAACATCTCTTCCGGCATCGCCTGCATTACCTAAGCGTTTAACTTGAAAGTATTTTTGTCCATTAACTTCATGATTTAGGCATGACAACTCAATAAAATTTTCCCATTGCTCATCGGAAAAGTGCATTACTTGAGCAGCAGGTGGAAGAGCGCCATTTTTGACAACCAGCGCGTTTGATTTTGGCTTTTTAACCATTATCCCTTTGAAATTCTTATCTTATATTTGTATTTTTTACATATAGTAGCTTAAGACATTTATATCCTCAATCGATATAAAATAATAAAGGGCCTCCATGGCCCTTTATTATCTTCCTTGAGTATCCGAAAATTTCAGTATTAGTGAATCTTTCTTTTCCTTGACTCTGTCAATTAATTTGCATTATCTGTGGCACTATTTTTCACTAAGTTGGCACAGTTTTGCATTAATCGTGGCATTCGACACAACTATACATCTAAGTTACCTACACCTAAGGCATTGCTTTCAATAAATGCTCTGCGTGGTTCGACGTTATCGCCCATTAAAGTGGTAAAGATTTCATCGGCGGCAATTGCATCATCAATCTGTACTTTGAGTAAGCGGCGAACTTTAGGATCCATGGTGGTTTCCCACAATTGCTCTGGGTTCATCTCGCCCAAGCCCTTATAGCGTTGAATATTGAGGCCGTGTTTAGCTTCTGCTAATAGCCAGTCCAGCGCTTGTTTAAAGGTAGTCACGGCTTGTTCTTTTTCACCACGTTTAATCATGGCGCCAGCGCCTAGCAAATTATTGACCATAGCGGATGCGCGGCTGATTTGACGATAATCGCCACTGCCTAAAAACTCTGCGTCCACAACACAGCTTTGTAGGTTGCCATGCACGTATTTGTTCACTTCTAAACGGTAGCTATTGGTTTCTTGGTCTAACGCAACGATCACTTCTGAACCTGTAGCGCCTAAAATGGGACGCAGTTTTGCTGCTGCTGCTTCTGCATCGGCTTCTGTCGCAATGCTAATCTCGCCTAAGTCTTGCATCGCGCGCAGTACGCTTTCATCGTAAAGCGCAGCAATACGGCGAATCACCGCTTCTGTGAGTACCATTTGCTTGGCAATGGCTGTGAGCGCTTGCTCTTTGATCACTTCTCCATCTGTTTTGGTCAATAACTCTGCATTCTTCAACGCTGATTGCAACAAGTATTCATCCAACTCGTGCTCATCTTTGATGTAACGCTCATCTCGGCCCTGCTTGACTTTATAGAGTGGTGGCTGGGCGATGTAAATATGACCGCGCTCTACCAACTCTGTCATTTGGCGGTAGAAGAAAGTAAGTAATAGCGTACGGATGTGCGCACCATCCACGTCCGCATCGGTCATGATAATAATGCGGTGATAACGTAGTTTTTCTGCGTTGAAATCGGCCTTACCAATACTGGTGCCCAATGCAGTAATCAGTGTGGCAATCTCTTGTGAGCCAAGTAATTTATCAAAACGTGCTTTTTCCACGTTTAAAATTTTACCCTTCAACGGCAAAATAGCTTGGTTTTTACGGTCACGCCCTTGTTTGGCCGAACCACCCGCAGAGTCACCCTCGACGAGGTAAATTTCGCACAAAGCTGGATCTTTCTCTTGGCAATCTGCCAGTTTACCTGGCAATCCCATGGTATCCATCACGCCTTTACGACGCGTAATCTCACGCGCTTTACGCGCTGCCTCGCGCGCACGTGCGGCTTCTACAATTTTGCCGCAGATAATTTTGGCATCCACTGGGTTTTCTTGTAAAAACTCCGCTAATTTTGCTGCCACCACTTCTTGCACCACAGGCTGTACTTCACTCGAGACCAGTTTATCTTTGGTTTGAGATGAGAATTTAGGATCCGGCACTTTGACAGAAAGCACACAAGTAATACCTTCGCGCATATCGTCGCCGGTGGTTTCTACTTTGGCTTTTTTTGCTAATTCGCTTTGTTCAATATATTGATTCAGCGTACGTGTCATGGCCGTACGTAAGCCAGTTAAGTGGGTGCCGCCATCACGTTGTGGAATGTTATTGGTAAAGCATTGCACCGTTTCAGAGTAGCTATCGTTCCATTGCATGGCCACTTCTACCGTCATGCCCTCTTTTTCACCGCTGGCATAAAATGTTTTAGGGTGTAGCACTGTTTTACTACGGTTCATGTACTCCACAAAGCCTTTAATGCCGCCAGAATAAGCAAAGTTTTCGGATTTCCCATTGCGCTGATCAATCAACTCAATTTTCACACCATTGTTTAAAAAAGAGAGTTCGCGAATACGTTTGGCTAAAATTTCAAAGTGGTATTCCACCAATACAAACGTTTCTACCGATGCTAAAAAGTGAACTTCTGTTCCCTTTTTCTCGGTTGTCCCTGTGACAACCAAAGGCGCAACGGGCACGCCGCGCTTAAATTCCATTTGGTGTACTTTACCTTTGCGGTAAATTTTTAAGCGTAACCAATCTGATAGCGCATTGACCACAGAAACACCCACGCCATGTAAACCGCCGGACACTTTGTAAGAGTTTTGGTCAAATTTTCCGCCAGCATGTAATTCCGTCATCACGATTTCTGCTGCCGAACGCTTAGGTTCGTGTTTATCATCGTCTTTAATGTCCGTTGGAATACCACGGCCATTATCAGAAACACTGATGGAATTATCTGGATGGATGATGACTTTAATATCATCACAATGGCCTGCTAATGCTTCGTCAATCGCGTTATCCAACACCTCAAACACCATGTGGTGTAGTCCAGAACCGTCGGAAGTATCGCCAATGTACATACCTGGGCGTTTACGTACTGCGTCTAGACCTTCTAAAATTTTAATACTGTCTGAGTTATATTCTTGTTGCTCTGCCATAGGACCTTCTTAATGAATTGCTAGGTGTTAATTAAATGAATGGATTAAATACGCATCGGCATGACCACGTATTTATAATTTTCATCATGCAAAGTGGTGATTAAACAACTGCTATTGGCATCTGCAAAGGAGAACACAATATCATCATCTGCGACATTATTCAGCACATCGATCAAGTATGTCACATTAAATCCAATGTCCAATGTATCTTTGCCGTAGTCAATATCCAGTTCCTCTTCGGCTTCTTCTTGTTCCGTATTGGTGCTAATCAGCTTTAGATGATTTGGACTGAGCACCATGCGAATACCACGGTATTTTTCATTGGATAAAATAGATGCACGTTGCATGGCCGTTAACACGGCTAAGCGGTTAACGGTGAAGGTGTTTTGGTGCCCTTGTGGGATTACGCGGTTGTAATCGGGGAATTTCCCATCAATCACTTTTGAAATCAACTTGATTTCACCAAACGCAAAATTCACTTGGCCATTAGCAATCTCTATGCTGATTTCTTCATCGCTATCGTTCAGTAGTTTAATCAGTTCCAGCACGGTTTTACGCGGCAGAATCACTTCTGTTTTTTCGTAACTTTGCGCTAGGGTGGTAGAGGTATAGCTTAAACGGTGGCCATCGGTACCCACAATATTCAACTGTTGGCCATTCACCTCTAACAACAAACCGTTTAAGTAATAACGGATATCTTGTTGTGCCATGGCAAATTCCACTTGTTTCAATAGTTTTTTAAACGCCAATTGAGACAATGTGAGTTGGATATGTTGTCCTGCTGCCTTGGTCATCACCGGATAATCGGTTGCCGGTAACGTTTGCAAATTGAATCGGCTTTTTCCAGCTTTTAATAAAATACGGCTATCTTTGCTAGTTAAATCAATTTCTGAGGAGTCTGGCAGAGAACGGCAAATATCTAATAGTTTTTTAGCCGAGATAGTGGTCGATAAATCTCCACTAGAAGCATTTTCTATCGTCAGTGAAATTTGCATTTCCAGATCGGTTGCCGTGAGCTGGATTTTATTATTCTTAGCTTCTAACAATAAGTTAGAAAGGATAGGTAACGTATGACGTCTTTCAACAATACCAGTCACGTTCGTTAATGGCTTTAATAACACTTCTCTGTTTATTTTAATTTGCATAATGTTACCTAATTTATTTTTTATCTAATTAATAATTTAATATATAAATAAAACAATAGTAATAATAATGATGACTAAATCTGTTGATAGCTTTTATTTATCAATATAATCAATCAATTAAACCATATTAACCTTGTGTAAAACTGTTCATATTGCTGTGCATCATTTGTGTATTAAATTTTACTTTTTGTAAATTCAAGACTTATACATATTTTATACACAACACATTTCACTACTTATCCACAACCCTACCTACCCTTTAATCGCGTATGACTTGCGTTAAAAAACCAATATCACGCGCAATAGTTTGGTCATTTAAGCGTAACTGTTCTACTTCTTCACATGCGTGCATCACCGTGGTGTGGTGACGGCTACCAAAGGCTTCACCAATTTCTGGAAAACTATGATTGGTAAGCTCACGCGCCAAGCTCATGGCAATTTGTCTGGGTCTGGCAAAATTACGTGCGCGTTTTTTACTATACATTTCGCTCACTTTAATTTTGTAATAATCCGCAACGGTTTTTTGGATATTCTCAATCGTAATTTGACGACCACGTACCGCAATCAGGTCACGTAAGGCATCTTTGGCCAAATGAATATCAATGGGATGCCCGGTAAAATTAGCCATGGCAATAATACGATTGAGCGCACCTTCCAGCTCTCGCACACTGGAGCGAATCTGTTTTGCGACAAAAAACGCCACATCTTCATGCAGATGGATATTAACGCTTTCAGCCTTTTTAAGCAAAATTGCCACGCGCATTTCAAGTTCCGGCGGCTCAATGGCAACAGTTAATCCCCAGCTGAATCGAGTACGCAAACGTTCATCTACATCGATGATTTCTTTCGGGTAAGTATCGCAAGTAATCACGATTTGTTTCTTTTCTTCGATCAATGTATTAAACGCGTAAAAGAACTCTTCTTGCGTACGTGTTTTTTTGGCAAAAAACTGAATATCATCAATCAACAACAAATCTAGAGAATGGTACTGCTGCTTGAACTCATCAAAGGCTTTGTTCTCATAAGCTTTGACGACATCTGACACATAGCGTTCAGCATGGAGGTAACGAATGTTAGCATTGGGCTTCTCTTTTTTCAGCTGGTTGCCAATGGCTTGTAATAGATGTGTTTTACCCAACCCCACCCCACCGTATATGAATAAGGGGTTATAAGCTTGCCCGGGATTGTCTGCTACCTGAATGGCTGCTGCACGTGCTAGCTGATTGGCGCGACCGGTCACATAGTTATCAAAGTTAAACGCTAAATTTAAACCGGAGGCACGCTCATTGGATCTGCGCTCATTGTTATTCCGCTGCTGATTGAGTTTGGGTAACGCTTCTTGTGCATGGGCCACAGACATGGATTTTGTATGAATAATATCCGTTGATGGCGCATCGGAGTGGATAGATTTACCTGCACTTTTGATAGGCTTGGTAGGTGTCTGATCGCCATTGTGGACGTCTAATTCGATATGAATATTATCAGGGAGCAGCTCTTCAGCCAGCGTCTGGATTTTGGAATAAAACTTATCTTTGATCCATTGCTGCACAAAACGATTGGGCGCCAACAGGCGAATAGCATCCGGTTGCACATCCACTTTTAATGGTTTTATCCAGGTATTGAATTGTTGCGGCGACAACTCTTTCTCAAACCGCAGCAAGCAAGTAGACCAAAAATTATCCATGAATACCCAAAAATTAAAAAAGCGAATGAATTCAAGACGATGAATTATTATCTCAATAGAAAAATCACCTAACCATTTGATTTAATTAAAAAATTGGTTTATTATGCGTGGTGATTTGCATATGGGATTTTAGCGCGTTTATGCAGACTTATCCACAGCTTGTGCCAAATAAATATATCCTCCAAATAAATAAAAAAATCATTGACATACATAAGTGAAATGGGGTCTAATACACGGCTTTGTAAAACACGTCAAACAAACGCCATCTGTGGCTTGGAGATTTAAATGAAACGTACCTATCAACCATCTAAAACACGTCGTGCACGTACACACGGTTTTTTAGTGCGCATGAAAACCAAAGGTGGTCGTGCAGTGATTGCAGCACGTCGTGCAAAAGGTCGTAAACGCTTAGGTTTATAACACAAATACTTTGCAGAGGCTGAGTGCTGATGCAAACATTAGTAATGCTCAAAAAAACGGATGAATTTTCATCCGTTTTTAGTTTCAGAAAACGCATTTCTTCACACTTTTTTGTAGTACATTACAGACCGAGCTTATCGCCATCGATGCGTATCGGGTTTGTGGTAGCAAAAAAAGTGGCCAAGCACGCAGTAGAGCGTAACTATATGCGGCGTGTATTGCGAGAGGTCTGCCGCCATGGATTGACAGTGAGCCTGACGGCAGATGTGGTGATTCAGGTGCAGAAAAAATTTATTAAGCAAGACTTTAGCCAAGTGAATCAAGAGCTGAATGTGATTCTGAATAAAATTCAGAAGAAATTAAATGGCGAATGATGTTTAAGGTAGAACAGTGTGCGTAATGTGGCGATTATGTTGGTAAAACTGTATCAATGGATATTCAGCCCATTTGTTGGGATGCATTGTCGATTTTCGCCCAGCTGTTCCCATTACGCTATTTCAGCCTTTACAAAATATGGTTTTTTTAAAGGGTGCTATTTAGCCATCCTACGCATTGCGCGCTGTCATCCTTGGCATGCGGGCGGTCATGATCCAGTCCCTTGAGTGGATTCAATTTTTAATCTTCATTAACGTATAAAGAGTGTTATGGATACCAGACGTATAATTTTATTTGTCATTTTCTCCTTTTCTATCATGATGTTATGGGATGCATGGCAACGCAAAGATGCACCGCCAGTGGCACCCTCTGCGCAGGTGGCTACGCAGGCAGGGGCTGCAGCATCAAGTACAGCCGATAGCAGCACACCTACGGATGTTGCAAAAGATGCGTTTACATTGGCACGTGGTCAGCGCGTACAAGTAGAGACGGATTTGTTTCAAGCGGAAATCGATACCAACGGCGCTGATTTGCGTCAGCTTACCTTGCGTAAGCATCGTGCAAATACAGGGGATGGCCAGTATGAGTTATTAAGTGACGCTGCCAAGCCTATGCTATATGTGGCGCAAACTGGCTTAAAGGGCGATCATTTACCGACGCATCGCGCAGTATTCACCACTGCACAAACCAGCTATCAGATGGCGGAAGGTGCCGATACACTGGAAGTGAAACTCAGTGCGCCAGTCGAGAATGGTGTGGCTGTGGATAAGATCTACACCTTCCACCGTAACAACTATGCGATTGATGTGCGCTACGAAATTAAAAATGATAGCACCGCGAGCATCACACCTTCCGTCTATTACCAAATCATTCATGACAATAAATCCAATCAGGGCTCTGCCATGATGCCAACCTTTACCGGTGGCGCCTACTACAATGAGACGGATAAGTACAAAAAAGTGAAGTTTGATGAAATGGCTAAACAAGATTTGGCCGTGAAAGCAAAAGACGGTTGGGTCGGCTTGGTTCAGCATTACTTTGTAGGTGCGTGGATTCCTAAAGCAGGTTTGGAGCGTAAGTTTTACACCTCACAACTTACAGACCACTACTTCTCTATTGGTAGCATGAGCCCGCTGGGCAGCGTAGCAGCAGGCGCTAGTTTGACTGTGCCTGCGGAATTGTACGTGGGCCCACAAACGCAAAAAGACTTGGAAGCTACCGCACCAGGCTTGGAATATGTGGTGGATTACGGCATCTTGACAATTATTGCGAAGCCTTTGTTCTGGTTGTTATCCCAACTGTATGAACTGGTGAAAAACTGGGGTGTGGCGATTATCTTACTGACCGTGATTATCAAAGCCGCTTTCTTCAAGCTATCAGCTTCTAGCTATAAGAGCATGGCACAGATGCGTGAATTAGCACCGCGCTTACAAGCCATGAAAGAAAAATTTGGCGACGATAAGCAAAAAATGCAGCAAGCGATGCTGGAAATGTACCGCACAGAAAAGATCAACCCGATGGGTGGCTGCTTGCCAATTTTAGTGCAAATCCCTGTTTTTATTGCACTTTATTGGGTGTTGCTAGGCTCGGTTGAATTGCGTCATGCTCCATTCTTTGGTTGGATTAAGGATTTGTCTGCGGTTGACCCTTGGTACATCTTGCCGCTGTTAATGGGCGCTACCATGATTATTCAGACTTTCTTAAACCCTGCGCCGACTGATCCGATTCAGGCCAAAGTGATGAAGATTATGCCGGTTGTATTCAGTGTTTTCTTCTTCTTCTTCCCGGCTGGCTTGGTGTTGTACTGGTTGGTGAATAATATTCTGTCCATTTGGCAGCAGTGGTATATCAACAAAAGTATTCACGCAGAAGCCTTAGCTAAAAAAGGCAACGCAAAAAAATAAGATATGTCTAACCACGCACACGATACGATAGCCGCCATTGCCACAGCCAGTGGCGCAGGCGGCATCGGCATTGTGCGTGTTTCCGGCCCACTCAGTCAAAGCATCGCACAAGCGGTGCTGGGCCACTGCCCTCCTCCCCGCTACGCCGCCTATCTAGATTTTAAAGATGCAGATCATGAGTTGATTGATCGTGGCATAGCCATTTTTTACCCTAACCCACACTCTTACACAGGTGAAGATGTGCTTGAACTACAAGCACATGGTGGTACGGCGTTGATGCAAATGTTGTTGGCGCGTTGCATTGCATTGGGGGCGCGTCAGGCGGTTCCGGGTGAATTTACTCGACGCGCTTATCTGAATGATAAATTGGATTTGGCGCAAGCGGAAGCCGTTGCCGATATCATTAATGCTGCCACACAAGAGGCTGCCAAAAGTGCGATACGTTCTCTGTCGGGCGCATTTTCAAACACCATACATGCATTGCTAGCGCAACTCACTGAGTTGCGTATGTATGTAGAAGCTTGTCTCGATTTCCCGGAAGAAGAAATTGATTTTATTACGCAAGGTCGTGTGGCTGAAAAAATTGCGCATAATCAACAAGCATTATCGCTTGTATTTAATCAAGCCAAGCAAGGTGCCTTGTTGCGTGATGGCATTCATGTGGTCCTCATTGGTCAACCTAATGTAGGTAAATCCAGTTTGATGAATGCACTGGCAGGCGAGGAAGTGGCGATTGTCACCCCGATTGCAGGTACAACACGCGACACCATTAAAAGCGCCATTCAAATCAATGGTGTACCTTTGCATGTGATTGATACTGCAGGCTTGCGAGAAACAGAGGATGAAGTAGAAAAATTTGGGATTGCCAGAACTTGGCGAGCCACAGAAACGGCCAATATCGCATTATTATTGCTCGATTCAACTCACGGTATTACTGAGACGGAAAAATCGATTTTAGACCGCTTGCCGCAAGAAATCGCCAAAATTTGGATACACAATAAAATTGATGTGTCGCAAGAAGCTCCTAAAAATGAAAGTGTGAATGGTGAACACCATATTTATCTTTCGGCTAAAACTGGGCTGGGGTTAGATTTGCTTAAAACACAGTTATTACATTTTGCTGGCTATCAGGCGATGGGTGAAGGTGTTTACATGGCGCGGGCCCGTCATTTAAAAGCGCTTGAAGCGGTACGTGAACATCTGGCGATTGCGGCAAGTCAAATGCACTCTGCCGAATTGGTGGCCGAGGAATTGCGCTTAGCACAAACAGCGCTCAGCACCATTACTGGTGAGTTTACTCCAGATGATTTGCTGGGTGAGATATTCAGTAAGTTTTGCATCGGCAAATAAAAAAGACCATTTGCTAAAATGGTCTTTTGATTAGGGTGTATCGTTTAGATTTATTTAACGGTCTTATTTGACGAACACGCTTAGTTTGTTAAATTTCTCCGCTAACAAATAGTAGTAAGCTAAGCGAGATTTAAAGCGCTCTTCTTTTAAAATTTCACCCACTGCAACCACTGCAGCATCTAAAGTGGCATCAGAATCGGTTAATCCCAGTTTTTTCTTTAAAAAGTTTTCACGCACGGTGACTCTTTCAGATTCGTCACTTGCAGCTACGTATTGTGAATCATTGTTTGAAAGTACCAAAGCATAGTTTTTTGCTAAGCCATCTAGCGCTGCTGTATTTACATTTTTTGCATACTTGGTAACGAAATCTTTATGCGCTTGAATATCTGCCATCTTTAATCTCCTCAGTACATTGAAAAATATTAATCTTCACCTTTATGGAATGGTGAAATGGTCTGCCAGTTGTGCCAGTTGGCGCCCCAGATTTGCCGGTAGAGGCAATTGCAAGAAGCGCACTAACTACCGTGCCGCCGATATCACTATAGGCGCATCGGTGGGCCTTCGTCAATACTTAACGGTTCAAACGCGCACTGCGTTTGTTTCACGTGAAACAAACAAGGTTGTCTATACTTCTTGAATCCATGTTTAGTATTATGCTTTGCAGGTATGTTTCACGTGAAACATAGATAAATAAGTGACGTAACTATCTGTTTTGCTATAAAATTCCACCTTTAACCGAATTGATAATGCAGTGCTTATGATGCAATTTCCAGATAAATTTGATGTGATTGTGGTGGGTGGTGGCCATGCCGGTACGGAAGCCGCCTTGGCGGCAGCGCGTATGGGGCAAAAAACCCTATTACTTACCCATAATATCGAGACTTTAGGGCAGATGTCCTGCAATCCTAGCATTGGCGGGATTGGTAAAGGGCATTTGGTCAAAGAGGTGGATGCGCTGGGTGGTGCGATGGCGATGGCCACTGACGAAGGTGGTATCCAGTTTAGGATTTTAAATTCAAGCAAAGGTCCGGCGGTGCGCGCAACACGTGCACAGGCGGATCGTATTCTGTACAAAGCAGCCATTCGTAGACGCTTGGAGAATCAGCCCAATTTATGGCTGTTTCAACAAGCGGTAGACGATATTATTTTAGAGGGCGATAAAGCGGTGGGCGTGGTGACGCAAATCGGCCTGCGCTTTTCTTCTAAGTCGGTCGTGCTGACCGCTGGCACATTCTTGGGCGGTTTGGTGCATGTGGGTTTACAAAACTATAGTGCTGGCCGCGCCGGCGACCCCCCTGCTATTTCTCTCGCAGCGCGTCTGCGCGAGATTGGTTTGCCAGCGGGGCGTTTAAAAACCGGCACCCCTCCGCGTATTGATGGACGCACCATTGATTATAGTGTGATGGCGGAACAGCCTGGTGATAACCCGGTGCCAGTGTTTTCATTTTTGGGCAATGTGGCACAACACCCGGCACAACTACCTTGCTGGATTACGCATACGAATGAACGCACGCATGACATTATCCGCAGTGGTTTGGATCGCTCACCGATGTACACAGGTGTGATTGAAGGTGTGGGCCCGCGTTATTGTCCGAGCGTAGAAGATAAAATTCACCGCTTTGCAGATAAAGAGTCGCATCAAATCTTTTTGGAGCCAGAGGGCTTAAATACTAACGAGATTTACCCGAATGGTATTTCTACGAGTTTGCCGTTTGATATTCAATTAGGCTTGGTCCGCTCAATCAAGGGTTTGGAGAATGCGCATATCCTTAGGCCTGGTTATGCCATTGAGTACGATTACTACGATCCGCGTGGTCTAAAAAATACCTTAGAGACAAAAACAGTTCAAGGTTTGTTTTTTGCCGGTCAGATTAACGGTACCACTGGTTATGAAGAGGCCGCTGCGCAAGGTTTGCTTGCGGGTGCTAATGCGGCGCTTTATGCGCAAGAAAAAGAAGGATGGTGTCCTGCGCGGGATGAGGCATATTTGGGTGTGTTGGTGGATGACTTGATTACCACGGGCGTGACTGAGCCATACCGCATGTTTACCAGTCGTGCTGAGTACCGCTTACAGCTGCGTGAAGACAATGCGGATATGCGTTTAACCGCTAAGGGTCGAGAGTTGGGCTTGGTTGACGATGCGCGCTGGGCGGCTTTTGAGAAAAAACTAGAAGCTGTATCGCGTGAGCAAGAGCGCTTGAAAAAGACTTTTGTGCAAGTGGCGGCAGACGATGTTTCACGTGAAACACAAGCGGCGATTTTAGGTAAGCCTTTAGAGCATGAGTACAGCTTGTTTGAATTGTTGCGTCGCCCAGAAGTAAGTTACGAGGGCATGCTGAGCTTGGGTGAACTGGGCATGGGTGAGCTTGATGCATCTGTGCGTGAGCAGGTCGAGATTGCCGCCAAATATCAAGGGTATATAGACCGTCAAAAAGATGAAATTTCCAAACAAAAAGGCAGTGAGCATATTAAGCTGGGTGCCGAGATTGACTATGCGGATGTGCATGGGTTGAGCATTGAGGCGCGTCAAAAGTTGGTGGCGCATAAGCCAGAAACGATTGGCCAGGCTGGCCGTATCTCAGGCATTACGCCGGCAACCATTTCGTTGTTGTTGGTGTATTTAAAGCGCAAACATAAAAAGCAAGCAGCGCAGACTAATATCGAAGCAGCATGACAGAGGCGGAGCAATTGGCCGATGGCATCCGCCAGATGGGTTTGGATGTCAGTGAACAGGCGCAACACACATTGTTGCAGTACTTGGCTTTGCTACAAAAGTGGAACAAAGTATATAACTTGACCGCGGTACGTGATCCCAAACAAATGGTGACGTTACATTTGTTGGATAGTTTAAGTGTGCTGCCATACGTTAAAGGGCCGTATTTGCTAGATGTTGGCAGTGGTGCTGGTTTGCCCGGAATTGTATTGGCCATTTGTCGACCCGACCTACAAGTGACCACTATTGATACGGTGCAAAAGAAAGCCATCTTTATGCGGCAAGTCAAAGGTGAGTTGGGCTTGGACAACTTAACAGTTGTGCATGCGCGGGTAGAAACATTTCAGCCGCAGCAATTGTTCAATCAAGTGATTTCAAGGGCTTTTTCTGAAATCGCGTTGTTGTTTCAGCTCGCCCAACACTTAATTGCAAGCCCTGGTGAATGGCTGGCCATGAAAGGCCTGATGCCCGCGCCTGAGCTGGAAAAGTTAGTTGCGCAGCCCAAGGCGGTGATTCCATTACGGGTAGCGGGTTTGGCAGCGGAAAGACATCTGATTATATTTGATAGCGTTGTGTTTGAAGGTCATGCATGAAAATTCTGGCAATTACAAATCAAAAAGGCGGTGTGGGTAAAACCACTACCTGCGTGAATCTGGCGGCTAGCTTGGCACACCGCGGCAAAAAAGTATTGCTGGTGGATTTGGATCCACAAGGCAATGCCAGTACCGGCAGTGGTATTGATAAAGCGCATTTGAAATATAGTATTTATCATGTGTTAATTAATGATAAAACCTTGCAGGAAGTTATTGTGCCTAGCGAGCAAGGCGGGTTTGACGTTGCGCCGTCCAATCGCGAGCTGGCCGGTGCGGAAGTTGAGCTGGTAAATGAGATGGCACGCGAGACGCGTTTAAAGCAAGCCATCGCTCAGTTGGATGGTGCATATGATTACGTGTTGTTGGATTGCCCCCCTGCCCTCAATTTAGTCACGGTCAATGCATTGACGGCAGCGCATTCAGTGATGATCCCCATGCAGTGTGAATACTATGCGCTGGAAGGTTTGTCTGATTTGGTCAACACCATTAAAAAAGTGCGTGCGCATTTAAATCCGGTGCTGGAAATTGAAGGGCTGTTGCGCACCATGTTTGATAACCGCAATATGTTGGCCAGCCAAGTGTCTTCGCAGTTAGTGAGTCACTTCGGCAAAAAAGTGTATCAAACAGTGATTCCAAGAAATATTCGTTTGGCAGAAGCGCCAAGTTACGGCATGCCAGTGCTGATGTATGACAAAACCTCTAAAGGTGCGATGGCTTATTTAGAGTTGGCGAACGAAATTATTCATACAAAACAATAACTATTTTAAAAGGTCGGTGTGATGGTAAAACCTAAAGGTTTGGGTCGAGGATTGGATGCGTTGTTGGCGGGTGACATGGGCACCGTTGGTGAGGCAGATGCGCTGCGCATGTTGCGCGTGAGTCAGTTGCAGCCAGGCAAGTATCAGCCGCGTGCTTATATGGACAATGCCGCGCTCGAGACATTGGCGGAGAGCATCAAAGCGCAAGGCATCATGCAGCCTATTTTGGTGCGCGAAATTGCCGATGAGCGCTATGAAATTATTGCAGGTGAACGTCGTTGGCGTGCTTCTCAATTGGCGGGCTTGGATGAGGTGCCAGTATTGGTGCGTGCCATCGCTGATGAGTCCGCGCTGGCGATGGCCTTGATTGAAAATATTCAACGTGAAAACTTAAATCCGCTAGAAGAGGCCTTGGGCATTAAGCGTTTAATCGATGAGTTTGCGATGACGCATGAACAAGCTGCGCAGGCGGTTGGACGTTCACGTGTTGCGGTCTCTAATTTGTTACGTTTACTGACCTTAAGCCAGCCAGTGCAAGAGTTGCTCATGCACAATCAATTGGATATGGGCCACGCGCGTGCGTTAATTGGTTTGGAGCCAGCACAGCAAGTGATGCTGGCCAATAAGACCATACAAAATGATTTATCCGTGCGTGATGTGGAACGTGCAGCAAAACAACCTGCATTGTCCTCGACCAAGCAAAAAGCACAGGTGCGTGATGATGTGGCGATATTGGAGGAGCGCTTGAGCGATGCGCTTGGCGCCACGGTTTCGATTGCAGCTAAAGCAAGTGGCGCCGGTACGTTGAAGATTCAGTATAGTCACCTAGACCAACTGGACGACATCATAGCAAAACTCTCGCGCAAATAAGGTGAATGCAATACGAAAGTATAAAACACGTGCTAAGTATTTCATTTTGCTAGTACATTCAGTTATTTAACGTACATTAAATGCTTGACTAAAAGGCTGTAATAATTCAAAATCGCGGCTCCTTTGGCTAAAGCCCATTTCAATACCATTGAAATGAAAAAAGTATGAACACTACGAACAACGGCTTAGCTACAAATAATATGGTTAGCAATATGATGCGATGGCAGATGTCCGCGACAGCAGTGGTGGCGGTGCTGGCCTTATTGCTGAGTGGGATGCATGCATTCTTTTCAGTGCTTGCTGGCGGCTTATCCGTGTTAGTGGGTGCTTACATTGCGTCGCGAATTTTAGCGCGAAATGAGGGGAATCAAGAGCCCTCCTCTGTGCTGGTTAATTTGCTGAAAGCAGAAGCAGTCAAGATTGTAGTGATTGCAACTTTATTGTTTGTGGTATTTAAAGTATATGCGCAGTTAGTGCCTTTTGCGCTAATTGCCGGTTTGGCGGCTGCAGCAATATTTTCTGGTGCAGCATTAGCAAAAACAGATAAATCGATTTGATTTATCTACGAAGAATTAATTAACGGTTATTTAAGAACATTATGACGACAGAACACGCACAACAAGCTGAACATGCGCTAACGCCATCTAGTTACATTGCCCACCATTTAAGCTTTAATGCGCAGCCAGTTGGCGATGGTAGTTTCTGGACATTGCATATTGATACATTGGCAATGTCAGTGTTTCTGGGTTTAGTGGTCATGGGTCTGGTATGGTGGGTAGCCCGTGGCGCTACTGCTGGCGTGCCAACTAAACGTCAGGCCTTTGTTGAGTTAGTGTTTGGTTTTGTGGATGACCAAGTTAAAAATATTTTCCACGGTGACCGTCATAGCTTTATTGCCCCAACAGCATTGACGGTTTTTTTATGGGTGTTCGCAATGAATGCCATGGACTTCTTACCTGTCGATATTTTTGCAAAATTCATGCATAGCTTGGGTTTCGAAAAATGGCGTGCAGTCCCTACTTCCGATATTAATACAACCTTTGCTTTGGCGTTGGCTGTTTGGTTCTTGATGATTTTCTTCTCTATTAAAGCTAAAGGCTTGGGTGGTTGGATTCACGAGCTATTCTGTTCGCCATTTGGCAGCAAAGTCTGGGTGTGGCCAGCTAATTTCTTATTCAACATGATTGAATATGTGTCAAAACCACTTTCTCACTCTCTACGTTTGTTCGGCAATATGTATGCCGGTGAAGTAATTTTCTTGTTGCTGGGTTTATGGGCTGCTACAGGCTTAACCGGTACAGTAGCTGCAGCAATTTTGGGTGCTGGCTGGTCTATCTTCCATATTCTGATTGTGGCGTTACAAGCGTTTATTTTTATGATGTTGACTGTGGTGTATTTGGCCATGGCGCATGAATCACACTAAGTGATTGAAGCAAGGTTTTTGTAGTTAGTTTTAATAGTAGTTGTTTTTAATTTTTTTATAAGGGTATTACAAATGGAAAACTTACAACTTTTAGCAATGATTCAAGCTTACACAGGCGTTGGCATTGGTTTGATTATTGGTTTAGGTGCTTTAGGCGCTTGCGTGGGTATCGGTATCATGTGTGCTAGCTTCTTAGAAGGCGCAGCACGTCAACCAGAAATGATCCCAGCATTGCAAGGTAAAGTGTTCTTGCTATTAGGTTTGATCGATGCGTCATTCATTATCGGTGTTGGTTTAGCCATGATGTTCGCGTTTGCAAACCCATTATTAAGCGTAGTTGCACAATAATTAAGTAGTGAATGATTTGGTTTAAGCATGGGCTTAAACCACTTTAATGACGCATGCTTTATTGATATTTAATTTGGATCAAAAATGAACATTAACTTTACACTAGTCGCACAAGCTATCGCATTTGCTGTGCTGATTTGGTTCACGGTGAAATTCGTTTGGCCGCCGCTGTTAAAAGCGATTGAAACACGCCAAAAGGAAATTGCTGATGGTTTAGCCGCAGCACAAGAAGGTAGAAGTGCTTTGGAAGTTGCTGCAAAGAAATCTGAAGCAGCGCTAACAGAAGCTAAACAAAAAGCGAGCGAGATCATTGGTCAAGCAGAAAAACGTGCTACGCAAATTGTTGAAGAAGCGAAAGCCAATGCTAAGGTTGAAGGTGATCGCATTATTGCAGGTGCAAAAGCTGAAATCGATCAAGAAGTAAACCGTGCAAAAGAAGGTTTACGTGCGCAAGTTTCTAGCCTTGCCGTAGCAGGTGCAGAAAAAATCTTACGTAAAGAAATTGATGCCAAAGCGCATAGCGATATGCTTTCTAAACTTGCAGCAGAACTATAAGCGCCTACTTGGGGAATATATAACATGGCTGAACTATCAACCATCGCAAGACCTTATGCTGTAGCCGCTTACAAGTTGGCAAAAGAGAAAAAAGCGCTCGCTAAATGGTCTGAAATGTTAGGTTTTGCAACTGCCGTCATCAATGACGCGAACATGCAAGCCTACATTCAAGACCCAAAAGTGGTGAGTGCGGATTTGGAAGCTGCTTTCTTAAAAGTGTGTGGCGATAAGTTAAATGAGCATGGTCAAAACCTGATTAAGGTATTGGTGGAATATGGTCGTTTATCTGTACTGCCAGCGATTACTGAGGCGTTTGAAGCGCTGAAAGCGCAAGAAGAAGGTACTTTAGATGCACAGATCATTGCTTCTGCAAAACCAAGTGCTGCAGAAACCAAAGACTTGGTGAAGCGTTTAGAAGCCAAATTTGGCAAAAAAATCGAAGCAACGGTTTCTGTTGATCCAGAAATGATTGGTGGCTTCAAAATCATCGTTGGCGATACCGTTATCGATGCGTCTGTTAAAGGACAACTACAAAATTTAGCCTACTCGCTCACCGCGTAAGGCACATGATATTAAGCAAACTTTAGGCAAAGAGAAAATTAGGAGCCACAATGCAGTTATCTACATCAGAAATCAGTGAACTGATTAAAAGCAGATTAGAAAATTTTTCTACCACAGCTGAAGCACGTACACAGGGCACAGTGATTTCAGTGACTGACGGTATTGTTCGTATTCACGGTTTGTCCAACGTGATGTCAGGTGAAATGATTGAGTTCCCTGGCAATACATTCGGTTTAGCGCTGAACTTAGAGCGTGACTCAGTGGGCGCCGTGGTATTGGGTGACTACGAACATATTACCGAAGGTGATGTATGTAAATGTACAGGCCGTATTTTGGAAGTGCCAGTCGGCCCTGAATTGATTGGCCGCGTGGTGAACGCTTTGGGCCAACCAATTGATGGTAAGGGTCCAGTTAAAACTAAATTAACAGACAAGATTGAAAAAGTGGCACCAGGCGTGATTGCACGTAAATCGGTGTCACAACCAGTGCAAACCGGTTTGAAATCAGTTGACTCCATGGTGCCAGTTGGCCGTGGTCAACGTGAATTGATCATTGGTGACCGTCAAACTGGTAAAACAGCGGTTGCAGTAGATGCAATCATCAACCAAAAAGGTCAAAACATGACCTGTATCTACGTAGCGATTGGCCAAAAGGCTTCTACCATTGCTAACGTGGTACGCAAACTGGAAGAAAACGGCGCAATGGCCTACACCATCGTGGTGGCTGCTTCTGCTTCTGATTCTGCTGCATTGCAATTCTTAGCACCATACGCGGGTTGTACTATGGGTGAATACTTCCGTGACCGCGGTGAAGATGCATTGATCGTATACGATGACTTGACCAAACAAGCGATTGCTTACCGTCAAATTTCATTGCTATTACGTCGTCCACCAGGCCGTGAAGCTTACCCAGGCGACGTGTTCTACATCCACTCACGTTTGTTAGAGCGTGCTGCGCGTGTAAACGAAGAGTATGTAGAAAAATTCACTAACGGTGCTGTTAAAGGCAAAACCGGTTCATTGACTGCGTTGCCAGTGATTGAAACAGCAGCTGGTGACGTGTCAGCATTCGTACCAACCAATGTGATTTCGATTACCGATGGTCAGATCTTCTTGGAAACTGACTTATTTAACGCCGGTATCCGTCCAGCGATTAACGCCGGTATTTCAGTATCTCGCGTAGGTGGTGCAGCGCAAACTAAAGTCATCAAAAAATTAGGTGGCGGCGTACGTTTGGCATTGGCGCAATATCGTGAATTGGCTGCGTTCGCGCAGTTCGCTTCTGATTTGGATGAAGCTACACGTAAGCAATTGGATCGTGGTCGTATGTTTACCGAGCTGATGAAACAAGCGCAATACGCACCTTTAAGCGTTTCTAAAATGGCGATTACCTTATTTGCGGCGAACAAAGGTTACTTTGACGACGTACCAACCAATAAAGTATTAGCGTTTGAAAATGCATTGCACGGTTTCATGGGTTCTAAATACGCTAAATTGATGGATGGCATTGAAGCGAGTAAAGACTTAAGCGGCGATAACGAAAAAGCAGTTGAAGCAGCGATTCAAGACTTTAAAGCAACCAACGCCTACTAATTTAACGACTATCTAGGACACAAAATGGCTGGTAGTAAAGAGATTAGAACCAAGATCAAAAGTGTAGAAAATACACGTAAGATCACCAAGGCAATGGAAATGGTAGCCGCCTCTAAAATGCGTAAAGCGCAGGACAGAATGCGTGCCAGCCGTCCATATGCTGAGAAGATTCGTAACGTTGCCGCTCACCTTTCTTACGCGCAAGCTGAATACAAACATCCGTTTTTAATCAAACGTGATGTGGTAAAGAATGTGGGTTTGATTGTGGTGAGCTCAGATAAAGGCTTATGCGGCGGCTTGAACACCAACGTATTGCGTTTGTCTGTGAACCAAATGAAAACTTGGGAAACCGAAGGCAAGAAAATCGCAGTGAGTGCCATTGGCAACAAAGGCTTTGGTTTCATGACCCGTGTGGGTGCGGACGTGAAGTCACACATCACCGGTTTGGGTGACACACCGCATTTGGAAAAGCTGATTGGTACCATCAAAGTGATGTTAGATGCCTATACTACTGGCGAAATTGATCAGTTGTATATCTGCTATACCAAATTCATCAACACGATGAAGCAAGAGCCAACCATGCAACAATTGCTACCACTCAGTGGTGAGCAATTAGGTAGCGCGAAAGGCCATTGGGATTACATCTACGAACCAGAAGCTAAGCCAGTCATTGACGAGTTGATGATGCGTTATATCGAGTCACTTATTTATAATGCAGTGGCAGAAAATATGGCATCTGAGCAATCTGCGCGTATGGTGGCGATGAAATCAGCCTCTGACAATGCGAAAAACGTCATTGGCGAATTGAAACTGGTTTACAACAAAGCGCGTCAAGCGGCGATTACCAAAGAGATCTCAGAGATCGTTGGTGGCGCGGCAGCAGTGGCTTAATCCAAGCCCAAAAGAATTTAATTACATCTGACTAAAGAAGTTAGGAATAGAAAATGGCAAAAGCACAAAGCAAAGCAAATGCAGCAATCGTAGGTAAAGTAGTGCAATGTATCGGCGCGGTGGTTGACGTTGAATTCCCACGCGATCAAATGCCTAAAGTATTTGATGCATTGATTATTGATGACAAAGACTCACAGGCAGAAGCAGGTTTAACGCTTGAAGTGCAACAACAATTAGGTGATGGCATTGTACGTACGATTGCCATGGGTTCATCTGACGGTTTAGCACGTGGTACAGCGTTTAAATCAACTGGTGCACAAATTCAAGTGCCGGTAGGTACCGGTACTTTGGGCCGTATTATGGACGTGTTGGGTCGCCCAATCGATGAGGCTGGTCCTATCGAGTGTGACGAGCGTCGTTCTATCCACCAAAAAGCACCAACATTTGAAGAGCTCTCCCCTTCTGTTGACCTGTTAGAGACAGGCATCAAGGTGATTGACTTGGTTTGCCCGTTTGCTAAAGGCGGTAAAGTGGGTCTGTTCGGCGGTGCGGGTGTAGGTAAAACCGTGAACATGCTAGAGCTAATCAACAACATTGCAAAACAACACTCAGGTTTATCCGTGTTTGCAGGCGTGGGTGAGCGTACTCGTGAAGGTAACGACTTCTACCACGAGATGGCAGAAGCTGGCGTGATTAAGCTTGACGACATGAAAGAATCAAAAGTAGCGATGGTGTTCGGTCAAATGAACGAGCCACCGGGCAACCGTTTACGCGTAGCGTTATCAGGCTTGACCATGGCTGAAAAATTCCGTGACGAAGGCCGTGATGTGTTGTTCTTCGTAGACAACATCTACCGTTACACATTGGCCGGTACTGAAGTATCTGCGTTGTTAGGCCGTATGCCTTCAGCGGTAGGTTACCAACCTACTCTGGCTGATGAAATGGGCCGTTTACAAGAGCGTATTACTTCTACTAAAACAGGTTCTATTACTTCTATCCAAGCGGTTTATGTACCTGCGGATGACTTGACCGATCCATCACCAGCGACTACGTTCCAACATTTGGACTCAACCGTTGTATTGTCACGTGACATTGCTTCTTTAGGTATCTACCCAGCGGTGGATCCACTAGACTCTACATCACGTCAATTAGACCCATTAGTGGTAGGTGAAGAGCACTACTCAGTAGCACGTTCAGTACAACAAACATTGCAACGTTATAAAGAGTTGCGTGACATTATCGCGATTCTGGGTATGGACGAGTTGTCACCAGAAGATAAATTGGCAGTGGGCCGTGCACGTAAAATCCAACGTTTCTTGTCACAACCGTTCCACGTGGCAGAAGTGTTTACAGGTGCACCAGGTAAATATGTGCCATTAAAAGAAACCATCAAAGGCTTTAAAGCGATTGTTGCTGGCGAATACGATCACTTGCCTGAGCAAGCGTTCTACATGGTGGGTGGCATTGAAGAAGCTGTAGAAAAGGCCAAAACTTTAAACTAGTAGTTAGAAACTATAAGTTAGTTTATTGACAACAGCTTAAGGATAAATAATGGCAAATACTGTACATATCGATGTAGTAAGCGCAGAAGCAAGCATATTCTCTGGCGAGGCCGAGTTTGTGGTAGCGCCTGCGGGTGGTGGTGAGGTAGGTATTTATCCTAACCATGCACCGATGATTACTACCATTAAACCAGGTGCTTTACGTATTAAACAATCTTCAGAAGCTGAAGAGACGCTAATTTTTATTTCTGGTGGCATGTTAGAAGTGCAACCAGGCATGATTACGGTGTTGGCCGATACAGCTATTCGTGGTCATGATTTGGATGAGGCGAAAGCAATCGCAGCAAAAGAAGCGGCTGAAGAAGCGATGAAAAATCGTAGCTCAGATATGGATTATGCAAAAGCGCAAGCAGAACTGGCTGAAGCAGTTGCACAAATTCAAGCAATTCAAAAATTACGTAAAACATCACACTAAGTAAGTTATCTGTGTATATAAAAGGCAGCCTTTGGCTGCCTTTTTGTTTATACTTTCACTATATGTTTACACATCGATTCACCACTCATACAACACATTATTAACATGGCATCACTTAACATCGTTATTCTCGCTGCGGGTAAAGGTACTCGTATGCATTCTGATACACCCAAAGTACTACACCATGTCGGCGGCCAACCGATACTGGCACATGTCATCCAATGTGCGCAGGCATTGCAACCGCAGAACATCATTGTGGTATATGGGTTTGGTGGTGAGCAGGTTAAGCAGGCATTCGCACAAGAGAATATCGTCTGGGTGAACCAAGCTGAGCAAAAAGGCACCGGCCATGCCGTGCAGCAAGCCCTACCCTACTTGGATGATGGCCAAACATTGATACTGTTGGGTGATGTGCCTTTAGTGGATGTGCATGCTTGTGCACAATTACTCAAACAATCACAGCAATCGCTAGCGCTATTGAGCTTTATCAAAGCAGATCCAACAGGTTATGGCCGAATCGTGCGTGATGCAAACCATCAGGTGAATGCGATTGTGGAGCATAAAGATGCCACAGACGCACAACGTAAAATACAAGAAGTAAATACTGGCATTATGGCCATGTCCACAGCACGGTTAAAAAGCTGGTTGAGTACATTAGACAACAACAACGCCCAAGGTGAGTATTATTTAACCGATATCATAGGCTTTGCCGTAAGGGATCAAGTAGCAGTACAGGCGGTGATCACCGATGACGAGTGGTCTGTTACAGGCATCAACGCTAAAACAGACTTGGTGCAGATCGAACGTGTCTATCAGTCACGTTTAGCCACAAAGCTATTACAGCAAGGCGTGACCTTAAAAGACGCTAGCCGTATTGATATCCGCGGTAGCTTAACGTGTGGCCGTGACGTAGAAATTGATGTCAATTGCGTGTTTGAAGGCAACGTGACAATTGGTGATCGCGTACGTATCGGCGCCAATTGTGTAATTAAGAATGCAATCATACACACAGGTGCACAGATTGCACCCTTTACGCATATCGATGACAGTATTGTGGGTGAGCAAAGCCGCATAGGCCCTTTTGCACGTTTACGTCCAGGCACAACATTGGCGGCCGATACCCATGTAGGCAACTTTGTTGAGCTCAAAAATGCGCAAGTGGATATAGGTAGCAAAATCAATCATTTGAGCTATGTGGGCGATAGTACGGTAGGTAAAAACGTGAATATCGGCGCAGGTACGATTACTTGTAATTACGATGGTGCGAATAAATTTAGAACCGTAATCGAAGATGATGCCTTTATTGGCTCCGATACGCAGCTCATTGCACCAGTCACCATTGGCAGAGGCGCAACCATAGCAGCAGGTTCTACCATTACCAAAAATGCACCGGCAGATGCTTTAACATTGTGCCGTGCCAAAGAGCAGAAATCCATTGTAGGTTGGAAACGACCACAAAAAATCAAAAAATAATCACTATGCAGTAGAAAGAAATCACCTATGTGTGGAATTGTTGGAGCCATTGCTAAACGAAATATTGTGCCAGTGTTGATAGAGGGCTTAAGCCGTCTTGAGTACCGTGGTTACGATTCGGCAGGTGTTGCTATTTTGGACACAGAAATAAAACGCGTACGCGCTGTTGGCCGCGTTTCTGAATTACAAAATAAGGCGACTGCAGAACAGCTGACTGGGCTGCTTGGCATCGGCCATACACGCTGGGCAACCCATGGTGGTGTGACAGAAAGTAACGCACACCCACATGTTTCACCCTCACAAGATGCACCGGAAATTGCGGTGGTACATAACGGCATCATTGAAAATTATGATGAGCAACGTGATAAGTTAATCAAATTAGGCTATTTGTTTGCCTCACAAACCGATACAGAAGTGATTGCTCACTTAGTACATTATCACACCAAACAAGGGATAGATCTGCTTGCAGCAGTCAAAAAAACAGTTGCTGAGCTGACAGGTGCATTTGCCATCAGCGTGATTGCGGTTAATCGTCCAGATTTGATGGTGTGCGCACGTTTAGGTTGCCCTCTGCTGCTTGGTTTGGGCGAAGGTGAAAACTTTATCGCGTCAGACGTTTCTGCCGTGTTGTCCGTGACTAGAAAAGTCATCTATTTAGAAGATGGTGATGTGGCGGCATTGACCACAGACAGCGTGACGATTTACGGAAAAAATGATGAAGAGGTGGAAAGAAAAATCCACATGAGTGATGTTTCACTGGCATCGCTAGAGCTGGGCCCATACAGCCACTTTATGCAAAAGGAAATTCACGAACAGCCACGTGCGCTCACTGATACGATTGAGGCGCTGATTGACGACGGTGCCTTTAGGCCTGAATTGTTTGGCGATCAGGCTGAGCAAGTGTTTAAGCAAGTCAACAGTGTATTGATTTTGGCGGCAGGCACTAGCTACTATGCAGGCTTAACGGCTAAATACTGGTTAGAAAGCATCGCAAAAATACCGTGCAATGTAGAGATTGCCAGTGAATATCGCTATCGTGAATCGGTCCCTAACCCGAATCAATTGATTGTGACTATCTCTCAATCGGGCGAAACGTTGGATACGATGGAGGCACTGAAACATGCTAAATCTTTGGGTCAAGAACTAAGCCTAGCCATTTGCAATGTGCAAGAAAGCGCCATTCCGCGTGCCTCTAAACTCATTTTTTATACGCGCGCCGGTGCAGAAATTGGTGTGGCTTCAACCAAAGCCTTCACCACACAGTTAGTCGCGTTATTTGTACTTGCTGCTACATTGGCTAAGCAAAAAGGTTTATTGAGTCAGTCGCAAGAGCAAGACCATTTAAGTGCGCTACGTCAGCTGGCAGGTAGTGTGCAGTTTGCGCTGAATCTTGAACCGCAAATTAGAGAGTGGGCCAAACGCTTTGGTGACAAAGAGCATGCGCTGTTTTTAGGGCGCGGTATTCACTACCCAATTGCCATGGAAGGCGCACTTAAACTCAAAGAGATTTCCTATATTCACGCAGAGGCTTATCCAGCCGGTGAATTGAAACACGGCCCGCTAGCATTGGTAGACAACAATATGCCTGTGGTGGTGATTGCACCAAACGATGCATTGTTGGAAAAAGTAAAATCTAATATGCAAGAGGTAAAAGCGCGTGGAGGCGAGCTATTTGTGTTTGCCGATGCCGATAGTCACTTTAAAGAGTCTGAGGGCGTACATGTGATCCGTACGCCACGTCATGTGGGTGTGCTCTCCCCTATTTTACATACCATTCCTGTGCAGTTGCTTTCGTACCATGCTGCCCTGTTAAAAGGCACGGATGTTGATAAGCCGAGGAATTTGGCGAAGAGTGTGACAGTCGAGTAGTTAATTGATGCTATAAAACAAAAAAGCCTAGTATTCACTAGGCTTTTTATTTATGCATTCACGCTTAGTTTATGCATTAGTTTAATGCAATGGTGTTGTTGACCACTTTTGCATGGCTTCTTCGCCAGGACGGTCAATTTTAACTTTTCCATCCTCTGTAGAAACCACCCAACTTAATGGAATATAGTGGTGCTGACCATTCTTATCTTTGTTGAGCTTGATACTTTTTGCACCTTCCATATGGTCCACTGTTGCAAATTGACCATCCAATGAACATACCACAGGCATTTCAGGTTTAATCGCATTTGTATTAATCATGTGCTTCTCCAATATTGATCAGGAAAAATATCCTAGGCACTATTAAACAAGATTCTGTTCGCACTGATTATCGGTGTATGTCCTATATGTCTGTCAGACAATACGAAGCTTTTGATTTAATGGCTAAGTCTAATAAGTGCTAGGCTCTTTGAGTAATACAGGGGTGAGATCAAAACTGCCGGTATCGTGCCCTACTAGCATTTGGCCGTCTTGTATGGTGGAGCTGACGTTCATGCCGCGTGTACATGCTTGTATCAGCGCTTCGGTATCTGGCAGGTTAATCACGGATAGATTATGCAATTTAAGTAGTGCTTTGCTGTTTTGCTGCCACCACATATCGGCCACTCGGCCACCATATAACACCACAGCTACTTGTTTGGCGCGCCCGCACGCTTTGCGGATTTCGCGCTCATCCGGTAACCCCACGTTTATCCATAACTCAATCGCCCCGGTGAGATCTTTTTGCCACAAATCAGGTTCATCATCTTCACTCAAGCCTTTTCCAAACGCCAGTGCATCGTTTGCAAATAAGGCAAAAGCAATTAAACGCACCATTAATCGTTCTTCTGTTTCGGAGGGGTGCTTCGCTAAAGTCAGACTATGTTGCGCGTAATAATGCCTATCCATATTAGCGATTTGTAATTCTGCTTTGTAGATGGTGGATTTGAGTGCCATATGTGTGCAAGTAGATAGAAATAAGTGGTGGAATGATACAGGGAATTTACACATTGCCAATGCGCCATTTGTAACCAATCATCAGTTATAAACCAAGAATAAAGCCAGCAAAACCACTCTATTTAAAGAAGTGATTGTATGTATGCAAGCGTAGGATAACGCTATGTAAAAGTCTTTAAACACTTGCGTAATGATTGGGTTGAATATGGAAGAACAAACATTTATTGGGCGCCAGCCAGTAATGGATGCAAAACAGCAAATTATCGGCTATGAATTTTTCTTTAGACATAGTGCGGATGCGCAAACGGCTGTGTTTGAAGCGGACATTAAAAACTGCGCCAATGTGCTGCAGTCCACCATAGATCAAATGCATGACGAGTGGAAACTGGGTGAAAAACTGGCATTCATTAACGTCAATGCCGAAATGCTGAACAGCGAGTTGTTAGAGTTGATGCCGCCACAAAAAACGGTGCTAGAGATTTTGCATCACGTGGTGATTAACGATGCCATGATTGCGCGTTGCAAAGAATTAAAAGCGTTAAAGTATAAAATTGCCCTAGATAACCCACAGTTAAGTAATGCGCCAGATGCACTGGCACCATTGGCCGATTTTATTAAAATTGATTTCCAAAATGTAGATATTGCCAATGCGCGTAAGCTCTATATGCACTACAACAACACCTCTGTGAAGTTAGTGGCTGAAAAATTAGAGACGTTTGAGCAATTCAAAGCATGCCAAGAAATTGGGTTTAAATGCTATCAGGGGTTTTATTTTTCTAGGCCTGAGACCATCACGGCAAAAGTCATTAACCCATCGTTTGATAGCGTCTTGCACATCTTAAACTTGGTGAGCCAAGATGCTGACAATGATGTGATTGAAGCGGGTTTTAAACGCGATGCCACGCTCTCTTTCAAGTTGCTGCGCTATATTAATTCGGTTGGGTTTGGCCTCTCATGCGAGGTGCAGTCGCTCAACCATGCGTTCTCTATCTTAGGTAGAAATCAGCTGTATCGCTGGTTGACTTTATTGATGGTGACTGCGGGTGACAATTCGACCTCACCGGTATTGATGAAAACTTCTATTACGCGTGGCCGCTTAACCGAGCTGCTGGGCGAAGGCTATTTTGAAAAACGCGATCGCGATAACCTGTTTATTGTCGGTGTGTTTTCATTGTTAGATGCTATTTTAAAAATGCCGATGGAATCGGTATTAGAAAAACTGCAGTTAACCGATTCGATTACCGATGCGCTGACATCGCGTGAAGGTATTTATGGCCCATTTTTAAAATTGACCGAAGCGTGCGAAGGCGCTAACAGCACAGAAATTCTCGCGTTGGCAGAGTCTTTACAATTAGATGCTTCCAAGGTCAATCAAAGCCATATTGCGGCATTAGCATGGACGGAGTCTTTAGGTATTTAGTACCACTGCGTACTACACAGCAGTGATAAAAAAAGGGGCAAAATGCCCCTTTTTTATTGCATGTAAAGCGCTGCATAACACGATGTGCACAAATGCGTACACCGAATATGACAGTTGCATTACACTAGCGCCTATGTTGCGTTTCATTCATCAATTTCATATACGTTTTAGGCATACGTTACGGTCATCGTTTAGATTCTTCATCTATTTTGTGGCGTTCTTTTTGGCTGCTTTGGCCTATTGGGTCAGCGAAAATTTCGGTGCACCCCCCTTGGAGCAAGTACTGTATCACCTGCAGTTTGGCTTGGATGGCTTGGTCGATACCGATACTGCACTGATTCACAGCTTTGTCCAAACCTGCTTAGTCTGGCCTATCGGGCTGGCACTATTGATTGTACTGATAGACACCGCGATTGCCTTATTTTTAAGTCAAAACCATCAGCATTATTTTCTTGCGCAAATGGCCGGCAAGCTTAATTTACGTTTACTCAAAGGCACCTATTGGGTCATTGGGCATCGCGCGCCCGCTTATATGTTGGTGGCGGGCATTATTTATTTCTCTATGCAGTTTTCTATCCTTGCGTTTATTCATCACCAATTTGGTAAGGATTACTTTTCTGCGCACTATGTGTATCCGGAAAAGGTCGAAATCCAAGCCAAAGCGCCTAAAAATCTCGTACTGATTTATGTAGAAAGTTTGGAAAATGCATATCGAGATAATGCGCTATTTGGGCAGAACCTATTGGCAAAGCTAGATGCATTAGGCGGCGAGAGTTTTAATCAATACCGGCAAGCGCCAGGTACTGGGTGGACCATTGCAGGCATTACCGCTACGCAATGTGGCCTGCCGCTTAAGAGTGTGAGCTTGTACGATGGTAATGGCGTGGGTGAAAACATCAAAAGCTTTTTACCGCGCGCGGTGTGCTTAGGCGATATTTTGCATGAGTTTGGGTATTACAATGTCTATATGGGCAGCGATGCCCTGCCCTTTTCTGGCAAAGGTAAGTTCTTTCAAGACCATCATTACGATGAAGTGTATGGCCGGGAAGAGCTCAAGGGCAGGCTAAGTAAGCAGCAAATGAACTATTGGGGCTTGTACGATGATACTTTGCTTAAACATGCCAAAACTAAGCTAGCCCAATTGCATGCCACAAAAAAGCGTTATAGCTTTGTATTGACCACAATTGATACACATGGCCCGGATGGTTATTATTCAAACACCTGTATAAAACAAGGCGTGCATGATTTTTCTGGTATTGTGCAATGCACATCGGGCAACGTGGCTGAGTTTGTGCAATGGATGAAAAAGCGCGGTTATTTAAAAAATACACAAGTGGTGATTATGGGCGACCATTTAGCCATGGAAAATCCTGTGTTTGAAAAGATTGATACAATAAAACAGCGCCACATTTATAATCAATTTATCTCGCGCAGACCCATACAAAAAAACCGTGACGAAGTGCTACATTTTGATATGTACCCCACCATCATAGAGTTTTTAGGGTTTGAAATCATAGGCGGGCGTTTAGGCTTAGGCTACAGCGCAATTAGCAACAATGTACCCGCGCCAAGCGATAGCTATGAAGAAATGGAAGAGAACTTGCTCAATAGCTCGGAGCAATATTTGGATTTGTGGAAACCCAAAGAAACACCTTAACGCTACTAAGCCTGTAATGGCGTAGTTAATTGAATAGAAAGTATTAAATAGATGGCCCAATATGTCATGTCCATGCTCCGTGTGAGCAAAATCGTCCCGCCTAAGCGCCAAATTATTAAAGATATTTCTTTATCGTTTTTTCCGGGTGCAAAAATTGGTTTGCTCGGCTTGAATGGTGCAGGTAAATCTACGGTGCTGCGCATCATGGCCGGAGCGGATAAAGAGTTTGAGGGAGAAGTGCAGCATTTGCCCAATATTTCTATTGGTTATTTGGCGCAAGAGCCACAGCTAGACCCCAACAAAACCGTGCGCGAGGAAGTAGAAAGCGGCATGGGTGCCGTGATGGAAGCCAAACAAAAGTTAGATGAAATCTATGCTGCATATGCTGAGCCCGATGCCGATTTTGACAAGCTGGCAGAAGAACAAGCCAAATATGAAAATATCATCGCCGCCAGTGGCTCTGATGTAGAGCATCAATTGGAAATCGCAGCGGATGCACTGCGTTTACCACCGTGGGATGCCAAAATTGGCCCATTGTCGGGCGGTGAAAAGCGTCGCGTGGCCTTATGCAAACTGCTGCTTTCTAAGCCAGATATGCTATTGCTAGATGAACCGACTAACCATTTGGATGCGGAATCAGTTGAATGGCTAGAGCAATTCTTGGTGCGTTTCCCCGGTACCGTTGTGGCCGTAACGCATGATCGCTACTTTTTAGATAACGCCGCAGAATGGATTTTGGAGCTAGACCGCGGCCATGGCATTCCATGGAAAGGTAACTACTCCAGCTGGTTAGACCAAAAGCAAGAACGCTTAAAACAAGAAGAATCTGCAGAATCTGCACGTCGTAAAGCCTTGAATACAGAGTTGGAATGGGTACGCCAGAACCCCAAAGCCCGCCAGGCTAAGAGTAAAGCGCGTATTGCCCGTTATGAAGAGCTTGCTAGTGCCGAATACCAAAAACGTAACGAAACACAGGAGATTTTTATCCCTGTAGGTGAGCGCTTGGGTGATCAAGTCATCGAGTTTAAAAACGTCAGCAAAGCCTTTGGTGACCGTTTATTGTTAGATAACCTCAATTTCAGTATTCCACCAGGCGCCATTGTCGGCGTGATTGGCCCCAACGGTGCGGGTAAATCCACTTTATTTAAACTGATTACGGGCAAAGAACAACCCGATAGCGGTGAAGTGAATATCGGCCAAACCGTGCAATTGGCGTATGTAGACCAAAGTCGCGATGCCTTGAGTGACAGCAAAACCGTGTTTGATGAAATTTCTGGCGGTTCCGATATTCTGCAAGTCGGCCGATACGAAACGCCAAGCCGTGCCTATATTGGCCGCTTTAACTTTAAAGGTGGCGACCAGCAAAAAATCGTCGGTCAACTGTCTGGTGGTGAACGTGGACGGCTGCATTTGGCCAAAACACTGATTTCCGGCGGCAATGTATTATTGCTGGATGAACCGTCTAACGACTTAGATGTGGAAACTTTACGCGCGCTGGAAGATGCCTTGCTGGAGTTTGCTGGTTGCGTCATGGTCATCTCGCATGACCGTTGGTTCTTAGACCGTATTGCCACACACATTCTGGCTGCCGAGGGCGATTCGCAGTGGACTTTCTTTAACGGTAACTATCAAGAGTATGAAGCTGACAAGAAAAAACGTTTGGGTGAAGAAGGGGCTAAGCCTAAACGGATTCGCTACAGACCTATTGCTAGATGATAAGCTGATTACATTGCTATCCCGACTTGCCATACTGATTGTACTGTCTACGTCGGGATGCATAGTACTCAGCTTATTTGAGACAAACTACGTCCAGTTTGTTTTATTCGTAATGCGTCCACATACGCAATATTTTGACAGTGTGTATTTCAGAGAGCACCTGATACACTAGCCGATGTTGGATATTGATGCGTCGAGAATATGCGCCAGACAAATCACCTACTAATTTTTCATAAGGTGGTGGATTTTGAAAAGGGTTTTGCGCAATGATTTCCAACAAAATTTGCGCTTTGTCTTTTAAACCGGATTGCGCGAGCTTTTGTGCATCTTTTTGTGCTTGTTTAGTAAAAGCGAATGTCCAAGCTACCAATCGAGCACCTGACTGCATTCTTCTATGGGTTCGTCCATGCCTTGTTTAATAGACTCACGCATATTCGGAACGGATAACAAAAATAAAGTTTCTTGAATCGCAGACCAATCTTCGGCGGAGACCAATACCGCATTGTTGCGTTTGCCAGAGATGGTAATCGGCTGATGTGACGCAGCAGTCTCGTCCATTAATCGATAAAGATTAGAGCGTGCTTCGCTAGCAGTGAGAGTTTGCATGGTTGATTTCTCCAAAACAGAAAGTAATTGTACGTTAAAACGTACGTTATGCAAATGGGAATGGAAATTAAAGTTATAAATTACCCACAACAGTGTTGCGAGCACGTCCTACGAACTGGAATTTCCCTTCGGCTTCTAACCGCCGCTCTAGGTCTCGTGCCTCTTCTCGACTAGCTGTAGCAAGAAACAAAATATAGCATTCTTGTTTTAAGAATCGGCGTCGGTCGCTTTCCAGCTTGAGGTCATATCCATCCGCTTGAGAGAAGTAAAGATGCTTCGTGAGTATTGATCGCTTGCTAGTCACGCTATTAGGATCTGACCAATCACCACTTGTACAGAGAAGATATTTTTGCTTTGACTCTCCATGTTGAATGAGTCTTTTCCTCAGATTGGAACTAATGCCAACCTTCAATGCAATTCCATCTAGAGTATATATTTCATACAAACCCGGTCTCTTAGGAACCAGAGTGATGACGTCTGCAAATGTTACTCGTATGTACCGATCCATAACCCTATCTATTTACACTATACTCATAAAGCACGACTTTTATGCGGCGCGTGTTTAGTCAGTCTATCCCATAGTACAGGTGGAATAAGCCGTAGCAGCCTTGCCACCACGCCCATTTGCCATGGGATGACGGTAAAGCGCTTTTGCTGTTCCACGGCATCTACAAATTTCTTGGCAAACACGTCTACATCCATTAAAAACGGCATGGTGTAAGTATTAATATCGGTCATTGGCGTGCGGATATAGCCAGGGGCGATGGTGGTCACAGCAATATCGTGATGTTGCATCTCGGTGCGCAAACTTTCTAGGTAAGTGATTGCAGCGGCTTTGCTGGCGCTATAAGCACCGGCCCCAGGCAAGCCACGTATGCCGGCCACGCTGGCAACGCCCACCAATTGTGCTTGCGCGCCTGTTGCACGGGCTTGCTGCATAGCGGCAATAAACGGCTGAAAAGTATGCACCATGCCCATCACATTAATATCCATCACAGCTTGAAATGCGCTGATGTCTTCTGCGTATTCAGTCAGCGTACCTACGCTCACGCCAGCATTGGCAATCACAATATTGGGCGCACCGGCTTGCTGTATAAAATCTTGTGCGGCAGTACTTAAAGCAGCTGCATCGCGTACATCACATACATAAGGATAACACTTGGCTTGGTATTGTTTGGTCAACTGTTCCGTGAGTGATTGTAAGTGCTCACTACGTCTAGCAACTAACCCAATAGTCAATCCTGTGTACTGATAACGTTTAGCGTACTCGATAGCCAGCGCCTGACCAATGCCGCTGGAAGCGCCTGTGATAAATATTTTCTTCATGCCATCAGTATAAGGGATAGTGCACGGTACATGGGTGAGTGTGTAAGTTGAATGGTTTGGGTTAGAATGTGGCAAACAGTCGCGCTGTCTCGATAAAAAGATTGGGGAGAATATGAATTTAGAGAAAGTCATTTTCGGGTTTTTTATTATCTTAGCAATGACGCTGAATTTTGGCTTTTTTGTGGGGGATATTGATAACCCTAACCACCATTTGCACTATGAGCTATACGTTGCCATTGTGGTGAATCTGATTGCCACCATTCTAAAATTTGGCGATAGAACACAGATTGGCGCGATTCATTTGGCCACAAGCTTGGTGGCGGATATTCAGTTGATTGCCGCCGCTATTATCTGGGCAGCAGCAGGTGATAGTGGTGCAAATCCGGAGGTCATCGTAGGCGTTGTATCGCTCTCTGGCGGTGCGTTTTTAGCCAATATCACTTCAGTGGTATTGCTTATTTATGAGACTGTTACGTTACGCCGTTAATGGTTGTGGCTTAGTCGGCGCGAGACGTGAATCTCAATAACATCATCTTCTTAATTTTAAGGCGCATGCGTGCGCCTTTATTGCTATTGGTGGTGAGCTACGCCATTGCGCTGATTGGCTTTGTGCTGATCCCCGGCGTGAACGAGGTGGGTAAAACCATTCATCTCACCTTCTTTCAAGCGTTCTACATTTTAAGTTATACCGCCACCACCATTGGCTTTGGGGAGATCCCCTATCCATTTACCAATGATCAGCGCATATGGATGACCTTCAGCATCTACCTGACAGTCGTGGCTTGGTTCTATGCCATTGGTACTATTATTTCTTTGTTTCAAGACCCAGCCTTAAAACAAGCGATTACTGCGGCAAGTTTTAAGCGTGCAATCACCCATTTGCATGAGCCGTTTTATTTGATTTGTGGCTACGGAGAAACCGGCAGTGAGCTGGTGCGCGCTTTAGACAAAAACGAGTTGCGTGTAGTGGTGGTAGAAATTAACCAAGAACGCATCCATGAGCTGGGGATGACGGATTATCAATTCAATGTGCCTAATTTATGCGCAGATGCTAAAAATCCGGATGTGTTATTGTGCGCAGGACTAAATAATCCGATGTGTCAGGGCGTGGCTGCATTGACCGATGATGATCACGCCAACTTAGCGATTGCAGTCGCGGTGAAATTGATTAAGCCGGAATTGCGGATGCTGGCGCGTGTAGAAAACGATGTAGTGGCGGCCAATATGGCTTCATTTGGCACGGATCATATTATTAATCCCTATAAGATTTTTGGTGAGCACTTGGCGATGGAAGTGAATTCGCTAGGCACTTATTTATTGCACCAATGGCTAACCAGCGTGCCCGGCGATATTGTCAAAAATCCACCTGCGGTGCCTGTAGGTAATTGGATTGTGTGTGGTTATGGCCGCTTTGGTAAGGCGGTCGTCAAGAGTTTGCAACAAGAGAATCTGAATATCCGGATTATTGAGGCAGACCCCAAGGGCACCAATTGTGAAGCGTGTATTGTCGGCAGCGGCGTTGAGGCGCATGTGCTGCAAGAGGCAGGCATAGAGGATGCCGTGGGCATTGTGGCCGGTACGGATAATGACATTAACAATTTATCGATTGTGATGACCGCTCTGGAAATCAATCCGAATTTGTTTGTGGTGATTCGTAAAAATCGCCGCCTAAACGAGCCGCTGTTTTCACATTTTAATGCGGACATTACCATGCAGCCCAGTGACATTATTGCGCATGCCTGTTTGTCTTATATGGTATCGCCCATGTTGGCCGCATTTTTAAACTTATCGCGTATGCAAAGTAATAGCTGGGCCAATGCGGTGATTGCCCGGTTGGTAATGGCGGTAGGCGAAAAAGCGCCCGATACTTGGGGGGTGCGTATCTTGCCTACGCATGCCAGTGCTATTTGCCAGTTGCTAGAACAAGGCCACACCATTCGTTTGCAACACCTATTGTTAAACCCGGCCAATGGTACGGAGCACTTAGCGATTGTGCCGATTATGCTGGTGCGTGGTGATGAAAAAATCTTGCTGCCGGATTTAAATATGGAAGTGCAGCCAGGCGACCGCTATTTGTGTTGTGGCGAGGACAGTGCAAAATCCACGCAGAATTTCTTGCTCAATGATATGCGTAATATGAGCTATTTGGTGACGGGCTTAGAGTTACCGGAAACTTACATTGGACGTTTATTATTAAGGCGAAAGCAGCATTAGCACTAGGATTGGCTAGGACTATCTCAGCGCAATAAAAAAGCCCGTGTATTCACGGGCTTTTTTATAATTCACACTTAAACTGGTGCGGCATTACTTTTTCTTTGCTGTAGCAGCGCGGTCTTTACGTACGTTATCAATAATAAAGTCGGCTGTTTTCAACGCTTCTTCATTGCCGCCACTCATGGTGCTAGAAGTAATGTACTTACCATCAATAATCAAGCTTGGTACACCTGTTGCGCCAGAGGCTCTGAACAGCTGCGCAGCACGGTTCAAGTTCGTGTTAATAGTAAAAGATTTAAACGCTTGCTCAACTTTTAAGCGATCTAAACCGCTGGCTTTGATTACCCACTCAATCGCTGCTTTTTCATCGGCAGGATTCAATACTTTTTGTTTGTGAATGGCATCAAATAACTGCGCATGCAATTTTTCTGAAACGCCTAGTGTTTCCATGGCGTAAAAAGCTTTGGCCATCGGCGCCCAACTTGCATTAGGTAAGCCTGGTACGCGTTTAAAATACACATCGGCAGGCAGTTTTTTAACCCATGCATTCAATGGCTTTTCCATTTGGTAGCAGTGGATGCAGCCATACCAGAAAATCTCCATCACTTCGATTTTGGCTGGTGTATCGGTTGGAATAATTTGGGCAACGGCATCAAATTGTTGGCCTGTTTGCGGCTCTTCTGCCATTACATGGGTGCTTAATAATAGTAGTAAGCTGGTGAGGAATGTTTTCATGGGTTTTCCTAAGGTATTTTCCTAAGATTAATAGTTAGATGAATAAATCGTCAATACAAATGGTTCATCAGAGTAACGTATCTTCGTTGAGTTTAGATGACAACCCTACTCTGTTTTTGTTTCCGTATGTACTTTGATAAGGTCTGCATTAAATCCGTTCAAAATTAAATCACCACGGATTTTATTGATTTGATCGACATCACTCAATGGCCCTACTCTTACGCGATGCCAAACACCCTTACTAGGAATTTCCGCAGTTTGTACTACCGCTTCAAACCCTTGCAGTGCCAGTTTTGCTTTCATATTGTCCGCGTCGTCTTCTTTTTCAAACGCGCCCACTTGCAAGAAATAACTATCGGATTTAATCGTCGTATTGTCTTTGACCTGCTGCTCAGTCACTTTGCTTTCGGTCTCAGGCAGGATGGTGTAAAAATCAAATTTATTGGGATCTTGTAACCCTTGGCCATCAGCAGCATTAGGCTTCACCGTTTCTTCAGATATCTTAGGCTTGGAAGATTTTTGTTGTTTGACTACCTGATCACCTTTTTGCTCGGCAAATGGATTGCCATCGCCTTTTAGATATAAGGTGAGCGCAACTGATGCACCCACGCCTAATAATAAGCCAACCAGTAAGCCAGAAAAGAAAGGGCTGCCTTTACTGCCACCGTTGCTTTTTTGTGGGCTTGGTTTGTAATCTCTACTCATGCTATTTCCTCTACATTTTTTCTGGTGCGGAAACACCTAATAAGGTTAACCCATTGCGCAATACTTGCTGGGTGGCCGCAATCAGTGCCATGCGTGCTAGTTTTGTCGGCACGTCATCCACTAAAAATTTGGTGTCATTGTAATAGCTGTGTAAGTCACTCGCCAGCTCTTTTAAGTAAGTGGCAATGCTGTGCGATGATAGCTCCTGGCAGGCATTACTCACTACTTCTGGATATTCACTCAGTTTTTGCATCAGCGTAGTCTCGCTATTAGTGTCGAGTGGGCTTAAATCAGCATGTTGCAATGCGCTCACTTCACCGCCCCACTGTGCAAGCACGCTGCAAATACGGGCATGCGCATATTGAATGTAATACACCGGGTTGTCGTTGGTTTGTGCGCGCGCTAAATCAATATCAAACACTAATTGTGAGTCGGCACGGCGTGCTGCCAAAAAGTAACGCGTGGCATCGCAGCCTACTTCTTCAATCAAGTCGCGCAAGGTGACATAGCTGCCTGCACGTTTGGATAGTTTGACTTCTTCGCCACCACGCATCACGGTGACCATTTGGTGCAGCACATAGTCTGGCCAAGCTTGTGGAATGCCCACATTTAAAGCTTGCAGGCCTGCGCGTACACGCGTAATGGTGCTGTGGTGGTCTGCGCCCTGTTCGTTGATCACACGTTTAAAGCCGCGGTTCCATTTGTCTAAGTGGTAGGCCACATCCGGCACAAAATAGGTATAACCACCTTCTTTTTTGCGCATCACGCGGTCTTTGTCGTCGCCAAAATCGGTAGTACGTAGCCACAGCGCATCGTCTTGTTCGTACGTATGGCCACTCTGAATCAAAGCGCTGACGGCATGTTCAACTTTACCCGTGGTGTACAAGGCGCTTTCTAATGAAAACACATCAAACTTGATTTGAAAGGCTTGTAAATCCATGTCTTGCTCGTGACGCAGGTACGCCACTGCAAATTTGCGTATACCATCTGTGTCCGTTAAATCGCCACTAGCAGTCACTTCCATGTCGTCGGCAACCACAGTGCTTTTTGCAACAAAAGCCTGTGCAATGTCCATGATATAGTCACCACGGTAGCCATCTGCCGGAAACTCCGTGCTGTCAGTGGCAACACCTTGTGCACGGGCCAACACTGATTTGGTTAAGTTATCAATTTGTGCGCCAGCATCGTTGTAATAAAACTCACGTGTCACAGCCCAGCCATTGGCATCTAACAAGCGGCATAAACAATCGCCCACTGCTGCGCCACGGCCATGCCCAACATGCAGTGGGCCCGTTGGGTTGGCAGAGACAAACTCCACCTGCACTTTTTGGCCCAGCCCTGCGTTGCTTGTGCCAAATGCGGTGCCAGACTTTAAGATATCTACGACCACGGCCTGTTTGGAATTTGCGCTTAAAAAGAAGTTGATAAAACCAGCGCCGGCAATCTCTACCTTTGCAATGTACTCGCTAGCAGGAAGCGCTTGAATAATGCGCTCGGCGATTGCGCGTGGGTTTTGGCGTAATGGTTTAGCCAATTGCATGGCCAAATTGCTGGCAAAATCGCCATGCTCACTGGATTTTGGGCGATCGAGCGTGATGGTGAGATTGGCAGTGTCGTCGACAATAGATTTTGCTGCTTGGCGTAATAAATCTGAGATAATTTGTTTCAAGATGGGTGATTTCGCTGTTTAATGACTATTTAAACAATATTTGGTGTAGAAAACGTTATTTTAACCTTAATTAAGTAGTGATTCACGCTATTTTCCATTTCCTATGATTAATCCTACTTGTCCGAATTCATGTCAGCACCACTAATCGAGCCCAACATTATAAGTGTTGCTTTGGATGTACCTTTAGACCGCACATTTGACTATCTGAATGCAGGCTTTCAGGTGCAGGTGGGGCAGCGCGTGGTGGTGCCATTTGCCGGCCGCCAATTGGTCGGTGTGGTACTGGCAATCCATCAACAAAGCGAAGTGCCGGTGGATAAGCTAAAAACCGTGCTGCATGTGTTTGATGATATTGCACTAGATACGCAAACCTATCAGTTACTGAAATTTTGTGCAGCTTATTATCACTACCCGTTAGGTCAAATGCTGATTAGCGCATTGCCGCTGCGCTTGCGCCAAATTAAACCTGCGGTATCGCGTAAGACCTTTGTTTACAGCTACGCAAAGCCGATTCCACCGGAGCGCATTCAAAAGCGCCAAATTGTACTGCAGCGCATTGTGACTGCATTGACTGTACAGCACAGCCTGTCAGAACAACAGTTATCGGAGGTTGCGACAGGTTGGCGCAAGTGGGTGCAACCACTCATCGAAGAAGGATTTATTCAAGCGCAAGAAGTCATCGCTATTCGCCCTTCTGTGCCAAGTTCGCATCAGGCACCAACGCTCAATGCCGAACAGCAGCATGCGACTCAGGCGGTTTTAGCCGCGCCCAAACAATTTAAGCCATGGTTGCTATATGGCATTACCGGCTCTGGGAAAACCGAAGTCTATATTCAATTGTTAGCCAATATTCTGGCGGAAGAACATACGCAAGCGCTGGTGCTGGTGCCAGAAATCAATTTAACACCACAGCTAGAAGCAAGATTTAGGAGTCGGTTAAGTCAATATCCGCTTGTGACGCTACACAGTAATTTGAGTGAGAGTGAGCGCTTACAAAATTGGCTGGCGGCAAAATCCGGTGCAGCCAAAATTGTGATTGGTACACGGCTAAGCGTGTTTACCCCCATGCCCCATTTAAAGCTGATGGTGATGGATGAAGAACACGATGGTTCATACAAGCAGCAAGAAGGCATGCGTTACCATGCACGCGATGTAGCGATGGTGCGCGCCAAGCAGTTGAATATTCCGATTGTATTGGGGAGTGCAACGCCCTCGTTAGAAACTTGGTATAACGCCACAACTTCCAATACCACCACGCAGCCAGAAAAGAAACAAAGTTATGGCTTGCTGACTTTAACGCAGCGCGCAGTTACACAGGCGCAGCTACCCAAGATTTTCTGCATAGATTCAGCAAAATCACCACTCGAGAATGGCTTGTCCCCCTTGCTGATAGAGGCCATGCGCAAGCGCTTAGCCAGGGGCGAACAAAGTTTACTGTTTATTAACCGGCGTGGGTATGCCCCGGTGCTACATTGTTCGGCTTGTTTATGGCATTCCAGTTGCACACGCTGCTCGGCCAAGCTGGTCGTCCATCTAAGTCAGCGCCGATTAAAGTGTCATCATTGTGGGCACGAGCAAAAGATTCCGTTGCAATGTCCAAGCTGTGGCAACGCAGATTTAAAACCCATTGGTCAAGCCACACAGCGTTTATCGCAAACGTTGGAATCACTTTTCCCCACCGCACGTATTGCGCGTGTAGACCGCGACAGCATGCGTAGCAAAGATGCCTTGACCACATTATTGAGCAAGGTACATGCAGGCGAGATTGATATCTTGGTGGGCACACAGATGTTGGCAAAAGGGCATGATTTCCCTAATCTGACTTTGGTCGGCGTGATAGACACAGACACTGCGCTATACAGCCCTGATTTTAGAGCCAGTGAACGTTTATTTTCGCAGTTGATGCAAGTGTCTGGTCGCGCTGGCCGGGCTGCTGTGGCAGGAGAAGTGTTAATTCAGACAGCGTTTCCGCAGCATGATTTGTTCCATGCATTGCGTGCGCAAGATTATGCCGCTTATGCCAATACCTTGCTACAAGAGCGCATAGCCATGCAGTTACCGCCCAGCCGCTTTTTTGTGCTGCTGAAAGCCGAAGCCAGCGATTATCAGCAGGTACAGCAGTTTTTAAACAGTGCTGCCGCCTATGCAAGGCAACATGCCAACGAAGTGACGCTATATGATCCGGTTCGGCCGCAGATGGAGCGCTTAAAAGGCTTGGAGAGAGCCTATGTATTATTGCAGGCAGAAAAACGCCAAACCCTACAACGTTTGCTGCATGTGTGGGTACCACAATTACGCGCGCACCCGTTATCTTCTAAAATACGCTGGGCGCTGGATATCGATCCACTAGAGTTTTAAGCAAACGACGCTGCTACTTAATTGTATAGATGACCGCTACAGCACCTCTAAAATACAGTAAAATAGCGTCCTGTAAAAAATCAATTTTTGCGGCTGTAGTTCAATGGTAGAACGCTAGCTTCCCAAGCTCGATACGCGGGTTCGATTCCCGTCAGCCGCTCCAAATTCTCCGATTGTGCCCAGCTGCTGAGTGATTTCAATCAGTCGTCGTCGGGTAAAAAATAAACGTTTGACCTATTTGCAAGTCCAAATTGATGGCTTGGCCCCCTCGCATTTTCATGGTGTGGGTGGCTTCTTTGCAATAAGTAAAACGCCAAGGTTGTAGCGCATGTACAATTTTAAGTACTTGGAATTGTTTGTTTAAAAAAATCAGATCAATGGCGTATTGCATACCGCAGGTGTGCGCGCTATTACAAGGGGAAAGTACTAGCGCTTCTCTATCGTTTAATGGCGGCCCAGATAAGAGTCCTTTGAGATTAGCAAAAAATCCGCCGGTAATTCTGGCGTTGATATACACATTGCCTGCCCGGATGTACGCAATGGTAACTTCATCTAAAGAAGGCGTTTTCGAGCTAGACATCTATTGTCCTTGATCTTAAATGGTTGTTTGCTAAAGTGTGGAGATTTTTGTAAACAAGTAAGCTATTTGCAGGCGCAAATGTTTTGATTGAACTGGGCTAACCATTAGCCCGTGTATATGCTGATAGATGCATTACTGTATGAGTATGCGATGTCATTACTTTATTCAAAATCACTCCCTCAAGTGGAAATTTCTTCAATAAATCAATAGCTGGTATGTGCAAATTAATCATCAAAAGCTAATCGGTCTTAGTGCCGTTATCTGCATTAAAATGTAAACTATTGTTAATAGCTTAAAAATAGCGCCATTATTATACATGTGTATATATTAGCACAGCTATTTATACAATTGTATATTTTTGTTAAATTCTTCAGGTTGATTTGGTCATGGAAAAAAGATCTCGCAAGCGGCAAGTAGATGAAAAGCGGTTAGAAGAAATCACTTTGATCGCCGAGGAAATCGTCGCCAAAAAAGGGATTAATGGCTTAACGCTGCAAGAAGTCATTAGTCAAAGCAGTGTTTCCAGAGGGACGTTTTATAAACAATTTCCCTCTAAAGAAACGCTCATTACTTATTTAGGCATCAAAGGGCTTAACTATTGGTCCGGTCTGATGGAATTGGCAAAAGGCTATGATGCCCTTTCTAGGGAGCGCCTATTGGTGCTGTACGCAACACATGTGTTGTGTCACCGACTCAAACCCATTAATTATCAATGTATCTTTATTGCAAATTCCGAAGTGAACAGGTTGGCGGTCAGTCCGGAACTGAATGGTATTTTAGACGACAGGATTAATCACCTGATTGCATTTATTGCAGAATGTATTACACAGGCGGTTGCCGAAAATAACTTAACTGTTCCGAATAGTTTATCGATTCCAGAATTAGCCTTTTTTATTTGGGCGAATCGCTATGGTGCAACCGTGGCTTCGTACAATTTTCAAATGGAACATGGCGATGACGATTTAACGCAAAAATATAAGCGCTACACCAATTATTGTTTAGACAATATGCAGTGGAAACCACTTTCGCAAGAAATTAACTACGAGCGTGTGTTGAATCACATTTTTACTGCTTTTTACAAGCAAGAGCGTAATCTAGCAAAAAAAATGCATACCACAATTCAGCCTTTTTCAATTACCGAGCAGGTGTTCGATATTTAGCCAATATACGCAGCGCGTTAACATTAGAGTCAATTGCATTTATGTAGGATAATAAGCACTTTGTAGCAATTGCTACTTGGTCTATTGCGATACATTTTTTAATTTTTACGCTTCGTTAGAGAGCATTATGGCACCTACCCCTCCCACCGTTATGACGTTTGCCGCCACAGATCCTAGTAGTGGTGCAGGCATGCAAGCCGATGTATTGGCGTTGGCCAGTATAGGCTGCCATCCGTTGTCAGTCATCACAGGCATTACTGTACAAGATACTGTGGGCGTGGAAAGTGTCATGCCTTTGGATGCAGATTGGATCAATGATCAAGCCCGCACCATCTTGGAAGATGTGCAGGTGGCTGCTTTTAAATTGGGTTTGCTCGGCAGTGTAGAAAATGTAGCGGTGATTGCGGAAATTGTGGCGGATTATCCTGATATTCCATTGTTGATAGATCCGATTTTGACCTCTGGCCGTGGCGATGAGTTGAGTAATGAGGAAATGCAGGCCGCCATGTGCGAGCTATTGTTCCCGCAAGCCACCCTGATTACGCCCAATAGTTTGGAAGCGCGTCGGCTGGCCTATTACGATGAAGGCGAAGAGGTCAAACATACTACTTTGGATGAATCTGCGCAGCGTTTGCTGGAAATGGGTTGCGAGTACGTGCTCATTACCGGCACACATGAGCGCTCGACTGATGTGGTGAACTCCCTGTATGGCATGCAAATGTCTGGCGTCAATGGCTTGATTAAAGCCTACCATTGGGAGCGTCTGGCTGGTAGCTATCATGGTTCCGGCTGCACGTTGACCAGTGCCATTGCTGCCTGTTTGGCGCATGGTTTGACCATGGAAGAAGCGGTGCAGGAAGCGCAAGAATACACATGGCAAACGCTCAAACACGCATTCCGCCCAGGCATGGGGCAATTTATCCCAGATAGATTCTTCTGGGCGCGTGAAGATGACAATCCAAATGACAAAGCCATCTCGCTACAACATTAAAGGTTTATACGCAGTCACGCCGGATATCTTGGAAGTAGAGCTGCTGTGTGAGAAAGTGCGTTTAACACTGGAAGGTGGCGCTTCACTTGTGCAGTATCGAAACAAGTTTGCAGACAAGCAGTTACTGTTACGTCAGGCGACTGCGCTGTTGGCACTATGCCGCAGCTTCGGTGTGCCACTCATTATTAACGATCATCTGGATTTGTGTGCGCAAATTGATGCGGATGGTTTGCATGTGGGCGCTTCAGATTGTGACTTAAGCGCAGCGCGTCGCTTGCTGGGCCCGCATAAAATCATTGGTGCGTCTTGCTATAACTGGTTAGATCTAGCCATTCAGGCAGAAGCTGCTGGCGCGTCTTATGTGGCGTTCGGCGCGTGCTTTGCTTCCGAAACCAAACCGAATGCCGTACATGCGCCGCTGAGCTTGTTTGCAGAGGCTAAGCAAAAGGTAAAGTTACCGCTGGTGGGCATAGGCGGCATTCATATCGACAATGCTCATCAAGTCATTGATGCCGGCGCAGATGCGCTTGCAGTGATTACGGATATTTTTTATGACGACGATATTCGTCACATAACCCAACGTTACACCCAATTATTTCATGCTTAACATTTTCTACTATGACAACCACTAACCAAACCCTGTTTGAAAAATCTCAACAACTTATTCCCGGTGGCGTGAATTCACCGGTGCGTGCATTTCGCTCGGTAGGCGGCACGCCGGTATTCTTTAAAAAAGGGTTGGGTTCCAAGCTGTGGGATGTCGATGGTAAAGAATACATTGATTACATCAACTCTTGGGGCCCGATGATTTTAGGGCATGCGCACCCCGAGGTGGTGGCAGCAGTACAGGCAGCGGCGGCCAATAGTTTATCGTTTGGCGCACCGACTGGCTTAGAGTTGGAAATGGCAGAGCTGATTAATAAGCTTGTGCCTAGCATGGAGCAAGTGCGTTTGAATAGCAGCGGCACCGAGGCAACCATGAGTGCGATTCGCACAGCGCGTGGTTTTACCGGGCGCGATAAAATCATTAAGTTTGAGGGTTGCTATCATGGGCATTCTGATGGCTTACTGGTAAAAGCGGGCTCTGGTTTGCTGACATTTGGTGAGCCGGATTCTGGCGGTGTGCCTGCAAGTGTGGCTGCACATACGCTCACGTTGGAATACAACAATACGCAGCAATTAGAAGATATATTCAAACAAATGGGTGATGAAATTGCCTGTGTGATTATTGAGCCAGTGGTCGGCAACATGAACCTAATCGTGCCGCACATGGAATTCCTGACTACATTGCGCGAACTATGTACCAAACACGGCGCGGTGTTGATATTTGATGAGGTGATGACAGGCTTCCGTGTCGCTTTAGGCGGTGCGCAGGCGCTTTATAACATTCAGCCGGACATGACAACGCTGGGCAAAGTCATTGGCGGTGGCTTACCAGTTGGCGCTTTTGGAGGACGCAAAGACATCATGCAATGCCTAGCGCCAGTAGGTAAAGTGTATCAAGCTGGTACGTTATCCGGTAATCCTGTCGCAGTCTCTGCCGGATTGACCACGCTTAAACTCGTGCAAGTTGCTGGATTTTACGACAAACTCACTGCGCAAACCAAAAAATTGATGGATGGTTTGATGCAAGCTGCTCAGCATGCAGGCGTGACTTTTTCTGCGCAGAGTGTAGGCGGTATGTTTGGCCTGTACTTCAGCCAGACTTGCCCAAGTAGCTATGCGGAAATTATGCGCGACAACAACAAGGCGCACTTTAACCAGTTTTTCCACAGCATGCTGGATAGCGGTGTCTATTTAGGGCCTTCTGCGTTCGAGGCAGGTTTTGTATCAGCCGCACATACCGATGCAGACATCACATACACCATCGAAGCTGCTGCTAAGGCTTTTGCATCACTGCGTTAATCTGCCGAAATCAATGGACTAGCTGAGGTGTCACGGTGCGCTGCACCTCATTGAGATCAGGCTCTTCCCTGCGCTCTACTTGTGTCGTTCTTGCTTGTCTTGGATGTTGGTAGACCGCATCTAGGCGCAAGCTGGCCTTCATCATGATGTTAGCGATGCTTTGAATGCTGCTCGGACTGAGTCTGATTGAAATGGAGCCCAGCTCCAGTTCGACCACTTCGCAATTGGGGCAATAGTACAATCTCACGCCCAGACTATCGGCCAAAATGATTTTTTCGCAAGCAGCATTATCAGGGGTTTGGTTCATCATCCACTCCTAAAAAGTGATTAAGATTAAATGCACTGTTTGCAAATGATAATCATTCTCATTTGAAGAGTCAACAAAATACGTACATTGGCGTATAAAAAACTTGGCTACTATCACTATAATCATGCTTAAATGATTGAACTTGCACATGTTTAACGGTATTATTGAAGGTTCCGCTAAATGTTTTGTAATTGAATTATTAGGCAAAGAATATGCAAGCCGTAAACACACCCGAAACCCTGGAGCAGACTCAAGCAACCATGCAGGCCCACACTGGATTGGCGCCAAAATCGCAAGGTTTGTACGATCGTCGCAATGAAAAAGATAGCTGTGGCGTTGGATTTGTAGCGCACATCAAAGGTAAGAAAAGCCACGATATCGTCGCAAAAGGCTTGGAGCTCTTAACCAATCTTACCCACCGTGGCGCCACTGGCTACGACCCTAAATTGGGCGATGGTGCTGGTCTTTTAATGCAAATGCCAGATGCGTTTATGCGTAAAGAGGCGGCTAAACTGAACATCGAATTGCCGGAAGTCGGCCAATATGCGGTTGGTAACTTGTTCCTGCCACAAGATCAGAAAAATCGTACGCAATGTGAAGCGATCATCGCTAAGATCATTGCAGAAGAGAATCAAACGTTATTAGGCTGGCGTGATGTACCGGTCGACAATGGCAATATTGCGGATGCAGCGCGTGAAGTAGAGCCATGTATGCGTCAAGTGATCGTGGCAAGTGCAGCCAAAGACAACAACGTTTTTGAACGTAAATGTTTTGTGATTCGCAAACGTATTGAGCATGCAGTGCGTGCACTCAACTTGCAGGACAAAGCACAGTTCTATGTGCCTTCATTTTCGTCACGTACCATCGTCTACAAAGGCATGCTGTTGGCAAATGAAGTAGGCGTGTACTACAAAGACTTAGTAGATGAAACAGTCGTTTCGGCACTTGCCTTGGTGCATCAGCGCTTTTCTACCAACACTTTCCCTGCTTGGGATTTGGCCCATCCTTTCCGCATGATTGCCCATAATGGCGAAATCAATACCGTGCAAGGCAATGTCAACTGGATGGCTGCGCGTCATGAGACGATGAAATCCACAGTGATTGGCGAAGATTTAGACAAGTTATGGCCATTGATTGCAGACGGCCAATCTGACTCAGCTTGTTTTGATAACTGTTTAGAGTTGTTGGTGGCTGGTGGTTACAGCTTGCCACATGCCATGATGATGTTGATTCCAGAGGCTTGGAATAACAATGCACTGATGGATGAAGATAGACGTGCATTCTACGAATATCACGCAGCGTTAATGGAGCCATGGGATGGCCCGGCAGCAGTAGCGTTTACCGATGGCAAGATGATTGGTGCAACTTTAGACCGTAATGGTTTGCGCCCTGCCCGTTATTTGGTGACAGAAGATGACATCGTGATGATGGCTTCTGAAATGGGGGTAATTACTTTCCCACAAGAGAAAATTATCAAAAAATGGCGTCTGCAACCAGGCAAAATGTTGCTGATCGACATGGAGCAAGGCCGCATCATTGACGACAATGAGGCGAAAAAACAGTTAGCCAATGCTAAGCCATATCGTCAATGGATCGAGCAGTCACGCTACCATTTGAGCGATTTGCCAAAAATCGAAGTGAACTTAACGCTGAACGAAACGCTGCTAGATACGCAGCAAGCATTTGGCTTTACACAAGAAGATATTAAGTTTGTATTGCAGCCTATGGTGGCTAACGGTGAAGAAGGTGCCGGCTCGATGGGTAACGATGCTGCCCTGCCCGTACTATCTAACAAACCAAAACAAATTTATAACTACTTCAAGCAGTTATTTGCGCAAGTGACCAACCCACCGATTGACCCGATCCGTGAAGAGTTGGTGATGTCTTTGGTCACGTTTATTGGCCCTAAACCTAATTTATTGAGCGTGGATGAAACCAATCCGCCGTTGCGTTTGGAAGCTAGCCAGCCCGTATTGATGCTAGAAGAGTTGGAGCAATTGAAAAATATTGAGTCTTCTACCAAAGGCCAATATAAATCATTGGTGTTAGATATTACGTACGATGCTGCTTTAGGTAAAGCCGGCATGGCCAATGCCATTAAAGCGCTACATGAGCAAGCAGTGAAAGCGGTGCATGCCGGCATCAACGTGTTGATTTTGTCTGATCGCGCTATCGCAAAAAATCGTGTTGCTATCCCTGCACTGCTTGCCTGTTCTGCAACACATGAACACTTGGTCAAAGAAGGCTTGCGTACCAGTACAGGTTTGGTGATTGATACGGGTTCAGCACGTGAGGTGCATCACTTTGCATTGCTCGCTGGTTATGGTGCAGAAGCCGTTTGCCCATGGCTAACGTTTGAAACCATCAAGCACTTAAGCGATGATGCCTATAAAGCACAGAAAAACTTTGTAAAAGCGATTGGCAAGGGCTTGTATAAAGTTATGTCCAAAATGGGTATTTCAACTTACCAATCTTACTGTGGTGCGCAAATTTTTGAAGCGATTGGCTTGAACACTGCGTTTGTGAATGAATACTTCACTGGAACGGCCACCCAAATCGAAGGGATTGGTATTGAGCAAGTAGCTGAAGAAGCGTTGCGCTTACACAACTCAGCATTTGGCAATGACCCCGTGCTTGCCAATGCATTGGATGCTGGTGGTGAATATGCTTTCCGTGTACGCGGTGAAGAGCATATGTGGACACCGGAGTCTATTTCTAAACTGCAAAATGCAACACGTACCGGCAAATACGACACTTATAAAGAATACGCAAAACTGATTAACGACCAAACACGTCGTCATATGACATTGCGTGGTTTATTCGAGATCAAGCCATTAGGCAATGCAATTCCATTAGAGCAAGTAGAGTCTGCTAAAGAAATCGTGAAACGTTTTGCAACCGGTGCGATGTCATTAGGTTCCATTTCTACAGAAGCACATGCTACCTTGGCGATTGCCATGAACCGTATTGGGGGTAAATCCAATACAGGTGAAGGTGGCGAAGATGCGAAACGCTTTATTCCAGTTGCGAATGCAACGACCATGGCGCAAGTTATTGGCGAGGACTTAGTTGAATCCAATATTCCGCTCAAAGCCGGCGATTCTATGCGCTCACGCATCAAACAAGTGGCGTCTGGCCGGTTTGGCGTGACAGCGAATTACTTGGCTTCTGCCGATCAAATTCAAATCAAAATGGCACAGGGTGCAAAACCAGGCGAAGGTGGTCAATTACCAGGCCATAAAGTATCACCTTATATTGCACAATTGCGATTCAGCGTGCCGGGTGTTGGTTTAATTTCACCACCACCACACCATGATATTTACTCCATTGAAGATTTAGCGCAACTAATTCACGACTTAAAAAACGCGAATCCAAAAGCGTCTATTTCTGTGAAACTAGTGTCAGAAACAGGTATTGGTACTGTGGCTGCAGGTGTGGCCAAAGCCAAGTCAGACCACATCGTGGTTGCGGGTCATGACGGAGGTACGGGTGCATCACCAATTTCATCGATTAAGCATGCAGGTACGCCTTGGGAATTAGGCTTAGCCGAAACCCAACAAACGCTGGTATTAAATCAACTGCGCGGCCGTGTAGTCGTGCAGGTGGATGGTCAAATGAAAACAGGCCGCGATGTATTGATAGGCGCATTGCTAGGGGCAGATGAGTTTGGCTTTGCCACAGCACCTCTGGTGGTGGAGGGCTGTATCATGATGCGTAAGTGTCACCTCAACACTTGCCCAGTTGGCGTAGCGACACAAGACCCTGAATTACGTAAGAAATTTACTGGCCAACCAGAACACGTGGTGAACTACTTCTTCTTTGTGGCTGAAGAGTTGCGCGAGCTAATGGCCAGCATGGGTGTTGCGAAATTTGATGACTTGATTGGCCGTGCAGATTTGCTGGACATGAAGGCTGGTATCGAACATTGGAAAATTAATGGTTTGGATTTCAGCAAAGTGTTCCACTTACCAGCGATGCCAGCGAGCGTTTCACGCAAAAATAACGATGTGCAAGACCATGGCTTGGTGAATGCGTTGGATAACAAGCTGATTGCCTTAGCGAAACCAGCGTTAGAAAAAGGTGAGCAAGTGAATATTGATATTGCTATCACCAACACGAATCGTACCGTCGGCACCATGTTGTCTAACCAAATTGCCAGCCGCTATGGTGCGCAAGGGTTACCAAATGGCACCATCCATGTGAAATTTACAGGTACGTCTGGCCAAAGTTTTGCAGCCTTTTTAGCCAAAGGTATTACGTTTGAATTGACCGGTGAAGGTAATGACTACGTAGGTAAAGGCTTGTGTGGTGGCCGTATCATCATCAAACCGCCAGTGACTTTCCGTGGTATCTCGCATGAGAACATTATTGTAGGCAATACCGTGATGTACGGTGCAACCACAGGTGAAAGTTATCTCAGCGGTGTAGCTGGTGAACGTTTCTGTGTACGTAACTCAGGTGCTTCTGCCGTGGTAGAAGGCGTGGGCAATCACGGTTGTGAATACATGACAGGCGGTACCGTGGTGGTGCTTGGCTTAACAGGTCAAAACTTTGCTGCGGGCATGAGTGGTGGCGTAGCTTATGTGTATGACGAAGACGGTATGTTTGCGCAACGTTGCAATATGAGCATGGTGACACTTGAGAAAGTAGAAGCCGCCGATGCAGATGTAGGCAAGGTGCAGCATTTGGGTCAGCCAGATGAAGTAACGCTAAAAGGTTTGATTGAAAACCATGCACAGTTAACAGGCAGTACACGTGCAAAAGCGTTATTGGCAGATTGGACTAATGCGAGAACAAAATTTGTAAAAGTCATGCCTAATGAGTACAAGCGCGCCTTGACAGAACTTGCAGCAGCCACTGCAAAACAAGCAGCCTAATAACGTATTGATTGAGAAAATAAAGATATGGGTAAAGTAACTGGTTTTATGGAGTTCGAGCGTCTGTCTGAGGCAAATTTGCCAGTACAGGATCGCGTTAAAAACTATAAAGAGTTTGTATTACATCTCACCGATGACCAAGCCAAGCAACAAGGTGCACGTTGCATGGATTGTGGTATTCCATTCTGTACTACTGGCTGTCCAATCAACAATATCATTCCGGATTGGAATGATTTGGTATACAACCAAGATTGGCACAGTGCGATTGATGTATTGCATTCCACCAATAATTTCCCAGAATTTACTGGACGTATTTGCCCAGCACCGTGTGAGGCAGCCTGTACGCTCAACATCAATAACGATGCAGTTGGCATTAAATCCATTGAGCATGCGATTATTGATAAAGCATGGGAAAATGATTGGGTCACACCACAAATCAACCCGAATAAAACCGGTAAAAAAATTGCAGTCGTGGGCTCAGGCCCCGCTGGTTTGGCTGCTGCACAGCAATTAGCACGCGCCGGTCATGCAGTGACTGTATTAGAAAAAAATGACCGTATTGGTGGTTTGTTACGCTACGGTATTCCTGACTTCAAAATGGAAAAATCCCATATTGATCGTCGTATGGCGCAAATGGAAGCCGAAGGTGTGACGTTTAAAGTCAATCAATACGTAGGTGAGAATGTCAACGCAGATGATGTAGTCAATCAATATGACGCTGTCATCTTGGCTGGTGGCGCGGAACACCCACGTGATTTGCCAGTACCGGGTCGCGAATTAGATGGCGTACATTTTGCCATGGACTTTTTAACACCACAAAATAAAGTAGTCGCAGGCGATACGATCCCTGATCGCATCATGGCGACTAACAAACACGTGGTGGTGATTGGTGGCGGTGATACCGGTTCTGACTGTGTCGGTACTTCAAATCGTCATGGCGCATTGAGTATTAGCCAGTTTGAACTGATGCCACAACCGCCAGAAAAAGAAAACAAAGAGCTGGTATGGCCAAACTGGCCATTAAAGCTACGTACTTCTAGCTCACATGAGGAAGGTGCAAACCGTGATTGGTCTGTCACCACCAAAGAGCTGATTGGCGAAAACGGCAAAGTAGTCGGCTTAAAAGCGGCACGTGTAGAATGGAAAGACGGCAAAATGGCTGAAGTACCTGGCTCTGAATTTATCATGAAAGCAGATTTGGTATTGTTGGCCATGGGTTTTGTTTCCCCCTTACAAAAGGTATTGGATGCCTTTGGCGTGGAAAAAGATAACCGTGGCAATGCCAAAGCGGCTACTGAGGGTGACAGCAGCTACAAGACTTCTAAAGCCAAAGTATTTGCGGCTGGAGATATGCGTCGCGGTCAATCATTAGTGGTATGGGCCATCCGTGAAGGTCGTCAAGCAGCACGTGCTGTGGATGAGTTTTTAATGGGCGCTTCTGCATTGCCTAGATAGTGCATAGCAAGATAAGTTAGATTGATATTCATCAGTGTTTGATAATTGAATTGGGGATACGATGTATCCCCAAGTTTTTTGAGCATAAGCAATGACCACATTACAAAATGATACTTTTTTAAAAGCGCTGATGCGCCAACCCACTACATACACGCCAGTATGGATGATGCGTCAAGCGGGGCGTTATTTACCAGAGTATCGTGAAAGCCGCAAAACAGCTGGTAGTTTTATGCAGTTATGTCAAAGCCCTAGCTTTGCTACAGAAGTGACCTTACAGCCACTAGACCGCTACCCATTAGATGCCGCCATTCTGTTTTCGGATATTTTAACGGTGCCAGATGCCATGGGTTTGGGGCTATATTTCACCGAAGGTGAAGGCCCTAAGTTTGAGCGCACTGCCAGTGATGAAGCTTCTATCCGCGCACTAGAAGTGCCAGACATGGCCAAGCTGCAGTATGTGTTTGATGCAGTCAGCAGCATCCGAAAAGCCTTGAATGGGCGCGTACCACTGATTGGTTTTTCTGGTAGCCCATGGACGCTTGCCACCTATATGGTGGAAGGCAAAGGTGGTACAGACTTCTTAAACACTAAAAAGCTGATGTATGCGCGTCCGGAATTGCTGCATCATATTTTAGAGGTGAATGCGCAAACTATTATTCAATACCTCAATGCGCAAATTGCTGCAGGTGCACAAGCGGTCATGATCTTTGATTCATGGGGTGGCGCACTATCGCACAACGCCTATGTTCAGTTCTCACTCAATTATATGCAAAAAATCGTGGCGGGTTTAACCAAAACGGCAGATGGGAAAACAGTGCCTAGCATTGTATTTACCAAGGGCGGTGCGCTGTGGCTAGAAGCACAAGCTGCCATTGGTGCAGATGCTTTAGGCTTAGATTGGGTAGTGGATATTGGTCAAGCACGTCAGCGTGTGGGTAACAAAGTGGGGCTACAAGGCAATATGGACCCAGCCATTTTGTTAAGTACACCAGAAGCGATTGAGAAAGAAGTGGCAAGTATTTTAGCCAGTTACGGCCATGGCCATGGCCATGTGTTTAACTTGGGTCATGGCATTACGCAATGGACGCCACCAGAAAATGCTGCAGCGTTTATTGCCGCTGTTCACAAGCACAGTAAGCAGTACCACGTTTAATTCATGACACTCGGGCCACTACTTTGCAGGGGCTGGCGTCGTCAATTTTGACAGTCTAACTTGCATCAAACTGTAGATTAGCCAGCTTGGCGTACAGCCCAGACTGCAGTCGTAACTGTTCTGGGCTACCCATTTCCACAATTTCCCCTTGCCCCATCACAATGATGCGATCTGCTTTTTGCACGGTGGCTAAACGATGGGCAATGATCAAGGTAGTGCGGCCTTGCATAGCGGCGTTCAAGCCTTGTTGCACCAAAATTTCGGATTCTGCATCCAATGCACTGGTGGCTTCGTCTAGCAATAAGATGGGGGCATCTTTTAAAATGGCGCGCGCAATGGCAATGCGCTGGCGCTGACCTCCAGACAAACGGGTGCCGCGCTCGCCTAAAAAGGTTTGGTAACCTTCAGGTAGTTGTGTCACAAACTGTGCGACTTGTGCTGCTTCTGCGGCGGCCATCACTTCAGTATCAGTCGCATTTTGACGTCCATAGCGAATATTCTCTAATACGTTGGCTGAAAAGATGACGGGATCTTGCGGCACAATCGCCATCATGCCGCGTAAGTCTTGCAGTGAAAGCTGGCGAATATCTTGACCATTGATCTGAATGCTGCCAGAAATGACATCGTAAAAACGCAATAACAGTTGAAACATGGTGGTTTTACCCGCACCAGAAGGCCCGACTAAGGCAATCGTTTCTCCCGCTTTAATTTCTAGGTTGATTTGTTTAAGTGCCGGGCTTAATGGTCTGGATGGATAGTAAAAATGCACATCTTGAAAGGAAATCGACGCCTGCAGGTGATTTGCCAAAGCAAGCTGATTTTCAGATGCCTGGATGAGGGATGTAGTGTGTAATAACTCCAACAAGCGTTCCGTTGCCCCCGCCGCACGCATGATATCGCCCCATACTTCGGCCATGGTGCTCACACTACCCGCTACCATTGCTGCGTAAAGTACAAACGAGGCTAACTCTCCTCCCGTCATCACCCCTTGGCTGACTTGGCGTGCGCCTAGCCACAATACAAAGATAATGGTGCCCATGACCGCAGTGATAATGATGGCGGTCAGTAAGGCGCGCACGCGTACTCTGCGGATAGCAGTCTTGAAGCTGAGCTCGGCAGAGGCGGTAAAGCGTTTAATCTCGCGCTGCTCTTGGGTATACGATTGCACGGTGGGCATGGCATTTAAAATCTCACCCGCCATGGCAGAGCTATCCGCGATACGATCTTGCGATTCACGCGAGAGCTTTTTTACAGACCGGCCTATCATCATGATTGGTAGAATCAGACAGATCATCAGCCCGATATTGATGGAGAACAGGTAAAAGCTAGTGACGGCCAGCATGATCATGCCGCCAATAAATTGGAATAAGCTGCGTAAGCCCATGGATGCGGAGCTACCCACCACCGTTTGAATCAGTGTGGTATCGCCGGTGAGGCGCGATAGCACCTCGCCCGTTTGTAATGTCTCAAAAAATTGTGGCGATTGGTGCATTACACGTCCGTAGACCGCGCTACGTAAGTCAACGGTGACGCGCTCGCCAATCCACGAGACTGTGAAATAACGCGAGGCGACCATCAACGCCCAGAAAGCAGCCAAGCCAAACAGCACGCCAAACTGTGTGTTAAGGTTGACATGACTGGCTAGGTTAGCGGTTTTTGCACTGCCAAAACCCACGTCAATCAAATCGCGAAACGCCAATGGCACCAATAGTAATGCGCCGGATGCTAAACACAGCAACACAAAGGCGATGCTGGCCTGCAGGCGATATGGTTTTAAAAAAGGCCATAAATCTTTAAGTGAAGCGACGTTTTTGGTCTGCGTGTTATTGGAGGAGCGTTTGGTTTCTGTCATTGTTGTCTTTTTCGTTCATCGTGCCTATATATTGGAGACCATGATGCCATGTTTAAAGTGCATCAAGTGAATAAATAATTACGTGGATTCACAGAGCAATTGCTTTAACATAACCATATGCACGATGAAGATTTAGTAAAGTTGGTGACTTTTCCCATGCCATACGGCAAATACAAAGGGCGTTTACTGGCCGATTTACCCGGCCATTATTTAAATTGGTTTGCACGCGAGGGCTTTCCTAAAGGTGAGCTAGGGCGCTTATTACAATTGATGCAAGAAATTGACCATAATGGGTTAAGCGATTTACTCACACCACTCAGGCAAGAAAAATCTTCAGTGACAAACAAGCTACGCGAGTAATTTATTCGTGAATAATTAAATATATTGGTAACTCATGCCGTTAAAGATTTAAATATCCGTATAAAATATCGCTTAAGAATAAAGAGTCACAAAGTCATCATGCAAAATCAACCGCAGAACCAAACCACCGATCAAGACGTATATAAAACCTTGCTTGAGTCCACCAAAGCCATTCCTTGGCAAATCGATTGGCGCACTATGCAGTTCAGTTATATCGGCCCGCAAATTGAAAAACTACTGGGTTGGACTGTCGATAGCTGGGTCAGCGCGGAAGATTGGATTGCCAGAATGCATCCGGAAGATCGCGAAATTGTGCCTGGTTATTGTATCGCGCAATCTAAGGCTGGCCATGATCACGAGGCCGACTATCGTGCCTTGACCAAAAGTGGTCACTATGTGTGGATTCGTGATGTGGTGCATGTGGTGCGTGATGAACAAGGTGAAGTGACCTCGCTGATTGGTTTTATGTTTGATATTAGCGAACGCAAGAAATCCGAAGAGGAAATACTGCGTCTGCAAAAAGAGCTGGAGCACCTGTCGTTTAAAGATGGGCTAACCGATTTACCGAATCGCCGCATGTTTGATTCGGTGATTGAGCTGGAATGGCTGAATGCAAAACGGCATCGCCATCCCCTGTCATTAATTATCTTAGACATTGATTTCTTTAAGCAATACAACGATTGTTACGGCCACCTGCAAGGCGATACTTGCTTGAAGCAGGTGACACAAGTCTTGAGTCAGGCGGTGACACGTTCACGCGATTTGATTGCAAGGTTTGGTGGCGAAGAGTTTGTGATTGTATTGCCAGAAACCGATGCGGTGGCGGCAAGAACGATCGCAGAACGCTGTCAGCATTTAATACAGCAGGCCAATATTCCACATCAGCAATCGCAAGTGGCCAATATCCTGACCATTAGCCAAGGCGTGAATACGATTATTCCATCTCAAAAAGATGACTTATTTGCGTTTATTGAAAAAACAGACAAGCAGTTGTATCAAGCCAAGCAAGCGGGCAGAAATACTATCGTTTAGGTTGATACACTTAGCTCAGTGTGTAAGCTAGACGCATCAGGGCTATTTGCCCACGTCATTCTGATGTCATATTCAATGCAGACAATCTTAACAATAATACAAAATTTTAAAATTGTTAGGAGATGACATGAGTAGTGCACTACACCCGGATGGCAAGCTAAACCCTGCCGACACCATTGCAAACCCGAGCAGTCACGAGACCATTCGTGATTTGATCGAAACGCGTCTGTTTACACGCCGCACTTTTATCAAAGGCTCACTTGGCGCTACTGCGCTTGCTACTGTAGGCGGTTCACTTTTATCTTGTGTCGCCAATGATGCTTCTGCCCACAAATACAAAGGCGATCACAAGCCAGTTGATCAGCAACCAGACATTGGATTTACCCCAGTTGCGCCCAATGTGATTCCAATGACTGATGCGGTGACAGTGCCTGCTGGCTATACCGCACGCGTGCTAGTGTCATGGGGAGATTCTCTCACCAAGGCGCCGCATTGGGATCCCTCTACGCCTATGGATGAAGCCACACAAGTGCGATGCTATGGCGGCCATACTGATGGCATGCATTACTTTGCATTCCCCTTTACAGGACATGGCGCGTTAGCTAGCAAACGAGGTTTGTTAGTGACCAATAGCGAGTACGTCGACCCAGCATTGTTGAGTGGCGTTGCACCGGCCGCTGATTATGCCAAAGTCGCCATTACGCCAGAAATGGTCAAAGCGCAACAGGCTGGCCATGGCGTGAACGTGGTGGAGATTTATCAGGAGAAAAAGCAAGATTGGGAAGTCCGTCGCAATTCTCCGTTTAACCGCCGTATCACCGGCAATACACCTATCGTTGTCAGCGGCCCGGCTGCGGGTCATGCAATGTTGCGTACAGAAGCCGACAACAAAGGCCGCTTAGTGTTGGGTACGTTGAATAATTGTGCAAATGGCTATACACCTTGGGGCACTTACCTGACTTGCGAAGAAAACTTCAATGGCTATTTTGGTTCTGTAGATGCTAGCTTTGTGCCAACCGCACATGAAAATCGTTATGGCCTAAGCCGTGCCGGATTCGGCTACCGTTGGCATGAGGCCGATCCGAGGTTTGAGTTAAGCGCAAATCGTAACGAGCCAAATCGCTTTGGCTGGGTAGTTGAAGTTGATCCATGGGATCCTAAAAGCAAGCCGATTAAACGCACCGCATTAGGCCGTTTTAAACATGAAAGTGCCGCCATTTCTGTAGATGCTGACGAGCGCGTAGCTTTATATATGGGTGATGATGAGCGCAACGAGTATGTGTATAAATTTGTGTGTGCACGCAGATACAACAAGCGTAATCAACACGCCAATCGAGATATGTTAGATAACGGCACGCTATATGTCGCAAAATTCAATGCCGATGGTTCAGGCACTTGGCTGCCCCTGATTTGGGGACAAAACGGATTAACCACGGAAAATGGTTTTGCTGACCAAGCTGAGGTGTTGATTAAAGCACGCCAGGCCGGCGACCGTTTAGGCGCAACCATGATGGATAGGCCGGAATGGGCTTCAGTGCATCCAAGTACTGGCGAAGTCTATTTAACATTGACCAATAATAGCCGCCGTGGCAATACGCCTGTGTCGTCCAATAAAGCAGATGGGACCACCACTGCTGCTACCGCTAACCCAGTGGTAGATGCAGCTAACCCAAGACCTGATAACGATTATGGACATATCATTCGTTGGCGTGAGGATGGTGACACCGTCACCGCGACGAGTTTTGTCTGGGATATTTTTGTGCAATGCGGAGACAAAGCCACCACCAAAGCATTGGCGGGTTCTTATACCAATGCAGAGTTCGATGGCCAAAACGTGGGTTATCAAGGCAATATCAATGGCGATGATTACGGCGCGCCAGATGGTTTATGGTTTGATAAACATGGCCGACTATGGATTCAAACGGATCAGCCCGGAGATGCAAAAGGCGATTGGGCCAACATCGGTGGCAATATGATGCTATGCGCAGACCCGACGACTGGCGAAACACGTCGCTTTTTAACGGCACCACCGCATGCAGAAGTCACGGGGCTGATTGGCACGCCAGATGGTAAGACGATGTTTGTGGGTATTCAGCACCCTGGTGAAGATTGGGCAACCAGCTTTACCGATCATTCAACTTGGCCAGACAACGGTGCCAACGGTCCTACAACTTACCGTGGCAGAGGCGTGGCGAAGCCACGTTCTAGTGTGATTGTGATTACGAAAGACGATGGTGGCGTGATTGGCACTTAATCTGGCTATCTAGATCTGCTATCTCGCGCAGTTGGATTGCGCTACTAATAATAATGACATGTAAAAACGGCGTGCTAGCACGCCGTTTTTATTGGGTAACAGGAATGTTAATGCTTGCCGACTTGATTACCAATAATACCGCCAATCGCAGCGCCACCCACTGTACCAATACCACTACCGCCAGTAAGTACTGCACCGGCAACAGCACCTACCCCAGCACCAATTGCAGTATTCTTGTTACGTGTGGTCATGCTACTACACCCACTTAATCCCACCATCAATGCAACGGCAATAATCAATGGCTTAGCTCTTCCAATATATAGTTTTTTACGCATCGTAAATCACTTTCTCTTGGTTGATAAAGTTTAGTGCTTAATGATGTGACTTTTATTCTACATGATTGGTTCATTGCAATTTCAACCCTTACTTTTGCACCAAATGTGTGCATTGTGTGACGATGCGATTTTCAAAATGTGTGCACCTAGCATTCACTTAGCACCGTTATGTAGCTGAATACGTGATCTAACGTACAACCGCCTTAACATTGCCCCTGTAAAAATATTGATACTACGCATAAGATTAAGCTGTATTGCCAGTAGCAGTGCAATAGCATTAATTTACCAACCTATTGTTTTTAATGAATTTTATTTTAAATTTCCCCGCGTGGTAATTGCCGAGTGACCATGTCATTGCGAAAACTAAACAATATTATTAAGTGTTTTCCAGCAATTGATTTTTGATGTCTTCTATTAATCTTGCATTGTGCCCTACTCAGCTATTTGCACTGGGTGCTCGTCAAAGTAAGTGCACTCAAATGGCTTGGAACGGGAATTGCTTTATAAATACTAAAGCATGTTTATTTAAAATTTTAGGTTTGCGGGGTTTATCAAATGCTGTTGTAGATTAATGTAGTTGTAGATTGGAGATTTATCATGACAAGGTTTTACGCTCAGATATTGTATTCGGCACTGGTATATTTAGGAGTAGCTTCGGTTGCTCAGGCCGAACCTTCACAAGAATTGCTTCATCAGCTCAACGCGCAAGTATTACGAGTACAAGTAGCGTTAGCAAATGGCAGCTACGGCTTGGGTTCAGGCGTCGTAGTGGCCAAAGATGAAATTGTGACCAATTGTCATGTTGTCGCCAATGCAGCCAGCATTAGCGTAGTCAGCAACGGCGCCTCATTCAATGTCAGTGCAATCAAACCAGATTGGCGCCATGATATTTGTATCTTGAAAGCAGAAGGCTTAGATGCGCCAGTTGCACGTATCGGCTCCAGCGAGGCGCTGAAATACGAGCAGCCTGTATTCACCATCGGTTATCCAGGCTTCTTACCTATCCCTACCAGTACATTTGGTGTGGTAAAAGGCTTATACCCTATGGATGGTAGTGTGGTTGTGCGTGCCACCAGTTCATTTAATATGGGCGCCAGCGGCGGTGGCGTATTTGACCGTGAAGGTAATTTGGTGGGTGTGATTACGTTAAAAAGTCCAGGTCATAATAGCTATTACTACAACATGCCAGTGGAATGGGTAAAAGCAGCGTTGAAATTACCTGAACAAACCGTCAACGCAAAAAGCGAGTTACCATTTTGGGCATTAGCGCCAGAACAGTGGCCATACTTCATGAAAATTGTGCATCCTTATTTAACTGAGGATTGGAATGCGCTACTGAGTATTGCGAGTGAATGGGCAACCAAAGAGCCCAATACAACAGAAGCTTGGTTTTATTTAGCGGCTGCAGAGTACGCTGCTAAAAACTATCAAAAAGCTGAAGAGCATATGTACCGTGTGGTAGCGATGAACGAGCAACATAGCCAAGCCATTTATTATTTAGGTTTGATTGCGGAAGAAAGCGGCAAGCACAACGAGGCGATGATGAATGTGGCTGCGTTGAATAAATTGGATGAAGTGGCTGCGATGCAGCTAAAAGTAGCAATGGGCTTAACACCTGCTACAGAAAAGTAAGTGAATGAAGAGTAAATGAGTTAAAGACGTGATAAAAAATAGCGCTTAGGGCGCTATTTTTTTGGCTATTTTTTCTTGCACACCAGCACAAATAGCCGCCAGTGCATCGTTATCTTCTGGTTGATCCGATAGTACGCGCATGGCAGACTCAAACCCTGAGACCACATAGTCATCGTAATCTTTTGCCACGAATGGTAGTTGGTGTTGTTTGGCTAAATCTAAAGAAGTTTTTTTCTGCTTAAAAATGAGCTGATTGATTTGCGCCTTTTCAATTCGGCAAGCGTTTGCAGTAGCAATCAATGCGCCATCGGCATAAGCATCGTTGACCAGTTGTTCGGCCGTGATTTCTGCGTATGCGGATAACGGACAACATGCCAGCAATAATAGATAACCTATACGCCAGTATTGATTGCTGGCGACTTGCAATGCGGGGGGTGTCAATGTAGTAGCTAGAGACATGACCAATTGTAAAGTTTTGATGAAATTGTATTTAATCACTTAAACCCTAATACAATCAATCGCTATACAGGACGTGTGTTGTTAAACTAGCGATTGCTTTAGAAAACCGCGCTTCAACGCGCGGAATCTAACGACTTACTCACGATGACTATATTTGCAGGTTAATAGTTTGCGTGCTAGCATAATTCCAGCGTTAAATACATGATGTGATTAACGAGTAAATCTTACAATGAATAACAATAAATTAGTGTTGCTGTCCCGCTTTGCCGCACAAGCAAGGCGATTTATTGGCGTGGTCAATGTGACTAAAATGTCTACGGATCATGCCTATGCCATTCAAACCATTTTGAGTGCACACGCCAGTAAAAATGCAGACTTAAAAGATTTGGCTAAAAAAGTAAGCCTGACGCTCAATATCAATCATCAATTGTTAAATGCAATTGAGCACTTTTTGAATGAATATATAGAAACGCAGGACTTAGCCAAAGTCGAATATTATCTGCATCAATTCGCACAGTTTATTTATGATATTCCGGCAGAAGGCGTGGCATATCGACGTGCGGTCAGTCAGTATTTAGCGCAGTTGGAAGAAATGGAACGCCCTTTCTGCACACAAATGATACGGGCGTTTTACCCCTATTGGATGGCGGAGTTCACATATCAAGGCAGCCAACAGCTTTCAATACACTCAATCGACTTTAGGAATCTTACGCAAACACCTAAATCACTATTGGATTTATGGGAAAAAGCCGAGTCTGAATTACTTTCAGATGCAGAGATGATGCTGTTAAGTCACTTTACGAAGGATATGCTAGAAAAAGAAATTGCCAATGATGCGGTAGATTCACGCAAAAAAATCGCTAAAATTTTAACGGTTGAGCTTAGAAATCATCAAGCAAAAACACACTTTGACTATCGGTTAACGGTTGAGAAAATTCAAGCCTTAATCAACAAGCATGATTTAAAAGCATTTTTTGTACAGGTTTCCCGTGATTTTTACTACTTTTGGAATGCCAATGCAGACCAAAATCAGCACACAGAGTATTCTATTTAATACAGCAGTAAGCAGCTAGACCACTTCCAACTCTAGTTCTTCCACATGATAGTAGTGTTCGTCGTCCCACACCGTAAAATCCTGTGCGCTGTACATCGCTTCTTGCAAATCAAAGAACTCACCGTAGGCTAAATTCTCTTCATTCAATACTTGATACACTGTCATCGCACACCCCCTTTTTTGGCTTGTGTTGTGATAATTATTACATCGGCCTAATGCAAACATTCTTTAGAGCAACCATGGGTTGGTGTGGCAGTTTCTGTAATTGAAAAATAGACCGTGCAGTGACTTACTGTAGGGTGTCGATAGCAGTGAGCACCGCGCTTCTGGTCTCAGCGATTTGTTGGCTAATTCGTTGTTCACTTACACTGTCTTCGTTTAACGTGTCCCAGTCTTTCTCCCATACCAGATACAACTGTTTGCCCTTTTGTTGACTGGCGGGTGAAAGTAAGCGGCTAAGATCTCTGACCTGAATGGCGTATTTCCAGCCTTCGATTGGATTGCCACGTGTACTGTCTGCCTCAAAGTGCGCATAGTTAACAATGGTTTGTAGTTCACCTAAGTCTTTTAGTACCTCAAACGCAGCGTTACGCATGTTGTGGTTGAGCTCATTCTGGTGATCGCGCCAGTTGTTATAAAGGAGTCCGCTTAGTGCGGTCACCAAGCTAATTAGCGCAACGATATGTGTTTTAATTTGCTGCATGACATTCATTCTTTTATACATAAGACGCTCCTTTTCATGATCTACAGATGGTTAGTCGATGATGGATGTCATTCATGACATGTAGAGCGTGCAGTGTGAGCCAATCGTGCATTTCTGATGTAAATTGTGCTACCGTTTCGATATGTGCATGGATGGGTATTCACAGTGATTGCGCATGCTCTATCAACTAAAACGCAAAGGATTACGCATTGAAACGATACGCATACTATGTGATTGGATTGCTGATATTGTTAGGCTTGGGGGCGTATTGGTATACCAATAACCAGCAGGAACAAGCACCGCGCGCAATGACGGTATTGGAGCATGTGGGCGATGAATGTGAATTGATTGCAGAAAAAGCGGCCATCGCGCTACCTGAGGCCCTGCCATTTCAAAAGCTAGAAAAGTTGGCGAGAAAATCGCGCGTATTGCAAACCTGCATGAATGATCGCGGCTATATAGAAAATCCAGCTTGGGTTAAGTATGCAAGACCGATTGCTGCTAAACAAGCTGAGGCGCAACATATTTCAATGGACGAAGCTTATGAAACCTTGAGAAGAAGCCAATTGAAAACGTTTTATGCACCAGCAAATACCCCTTTGTATTGGATACCTGCCAAACCATAGCCTACGTATGGTGTGTTGGTGCTATTAGGATTGGCTGTTCTCGTTAATCCAATCCAGCAACACTGACCATTGTTCAATATCTTGTGCGACCAATGACGGGCGCATATCAAAAATACTCAACCCTTGCTCGGCAGCCGTTGTGTACACCTGTGAGTTGCGCAGATAGGCTAACACGGGCAATCCAGTTTCTGTCATAAATTCTGCCAAGCCTAATGCAGCATGGGTACGACTATTGACGCGTGAGCCCACCAAGCCCACAAAGGTTTTATGTTTGCGTATGGTTTTTTCTGCAATCAGCACCTCCAGAAAATCCCCGGCTGCGCCAATATCAAACGCGGAAGGCTGAATAGGCACGATCACCAAATCCGCTTCTTTCACAGCATCTGCCAGTTTCTCATCGCGCAAGCCGGCTGGTGAATCCGTCACTTTCCATTGCGCGGCATGGTCAGTACTCGCAGTGAGTATTTTTGGCGCATCTTTCGGTCTGCGTTTCAGCCATTGTGTGGCTGATTGCTGTCTATCTAAATCTGCCAGTATCACCTGCTGTTGTTGAGATGCCAGGTATCCCGCCAAATTGGTGGCCAGTGTGGTTTTACCACTGCCACCTTTCGCATTTGCCACCAAAATGTGTTTCATAGGCTCACCTTAAACAAAAACAGCGTGCGTTAACTGTTAAATCAAATAGTGACTAAAAATACAAATCGGCGCTACCTTATCTGCGCAAATTCAATATAAATTTTATTTTCTAGGACCTAAAAAGTCAGATTTACCAAGTATGACACCCTGATGGCGCATGATGTTGTATGCCGTGGTGACATGAAAGTAGACGTTGGGCAGTACCCATTTTTGCAGATAGTCGATGCCTATGAACTGGATATCAACTTTGCGTATGGTAATCGTGATGGACTTGCTCTCGCTGCCCTCAAACTGCTTGGGGTCTACACTGTCTAAAAAGACAATGGTTTTTTCAATGCGCGCCTGCAATGCTTCAAATGTAGTTTCATTGTCTTCATAGACGGGAATATCCACGCCAGCCAGTCTGGCTGCTGCACCTTTACTCATATCGGTTGCAATTTGTACTTGGCGTTTTAGTGGATACATGTCGATAAATAAGCGCGCTTCTATCAACACAGCAGGGTCTGCTTCTTTGGCCGCCGCATATGCCTCGCCTTTTTTGAGCAACTGTGACAAGTTAGTCAGTGTTCTTTTGAGCGGGGGAATGCTGATATCGTACATGCTTAACATGGTGGTTCCTTTTCATTCATGATGGGTTGCGACGATAATACCTGTGCAAGCATGGCCTGCGTACTAAATGCCAAATATTTTTTTGGGCGCGCAATATCTCGCATTCAATCCATGTCCAATAATCGGGTTAGTATGTTGCTAATATTGAATAGTGACGCTCACGACTACATATAACGATGAATCAAGAATTAAAAGGTGATGTTTTGTTGTCTATTTACGATCGTTTGGCACAACGAAGCCAATCTACGCCAGTCACTTATATCCTGATCGCGCTCAATGTGTTGATATTTGTGGCCATGCTGGTGGGTGGCGCCGGTTTTTGGCATTCTCCCAATGATGTGCAATTACGCTGGGGTGCCAACTTTGGCCCTGCCACGCAAGATGGCGAATGGTGGCGTTTAGGCACCGCCATGTTTCTGCATTTTGGTGTGATGCATTTACTGCTCAATAGTTTGTCGTTATGGGATGCTGGTCAGTTAGTAGAGCGCATGTATGGTCGCTGGCGTTTCGTGACGATCTATTTGATTGCAGGATTGTGCGGCAATTTGCTCTCGCTGGTGATACAGGGCAATAACGCAGTCTCCGGTGGCGCATCAGGCGCTATTTTTGGTATCTACGGCGCGGCGCTGATTTTTTTATGGCGTGAACGTGCCGCTATTGCACCACATGAGTTTAGATGGCTGTTTGGCGGCGGCAGTGTATTTGCCGTGATTACCATTATCTTGGGATTTGTCATTCCTGGTATTGATAATGCGGCGCATATTGGCGGTTTTATTGCCGGGTCGTTAATGAGCATTGGTTTAGCGCAATCATTAACGGCCAGAGTCATGCCACTGCAATATCGCGGTATGGCCATCGCCGGATTGGTGCTTGCCTGCCTTGTGTTGGCCAATAATATTCCCAAGCCCAAATACCGCTGGAGTGACGAGCTGTTATTGCGTAGCGAAATCAGTGCGTTTTTGTATGAAAATCAAGCCATCAACCGCTCTTGGCTGGAAATTGTGCATGAGAGTAAGCAAGGCAACCAGTCGTTTGATGCACTCGCGAGTAAAATTGATTTTTCTATCCTTCAGCCTTATCAGGCGCATTTGGAAAAACTATCCAAATTACCGCACGACCCTGCGCTGCCGTCTGCGCAACAACTGGAAGGGTTGCTGCAATATACGGAGACTCGTAAAAAAGAGTCTGAAGCGTTGGTACAAGGATTGCGGCAGCAACAGAAGCGCGCTAAACCCTCAAGTCCCTAGCATCTGAGTTAGTCCACGCGGCGGTATTGAATGGCTTCGGCAATATGCGCAGATTGAATGGTTGGCGCATTGGCTAAGTCGGCAATGGTGCGCGCTACTTTAAGAATGCGCTGATACGCCCGTGCCGATAAGCCCATGCGATTCACCGCTGTTTTTAATAGCGTGAGTCCGGCCTCATCCACAGCACAATGCTGGTCAATGTCCAAGCTGCCTAAACTGGCGTTTGGTATTTGCTGACGCGCTAGCTGTATATTGCGTGCTTGTTCTACGCGTACACGAATGTCAGCGCTGCTCTCAGCCACTGCAGCCTGTATCATTTCATCTTCCTTCAGTGCGGGGACTTCTATCAATAAGTCTATCCTGTCCATGAACGGCCCGGAAATCTTGCTACGGTAACGCGACACCTGATCTGGCGTACAGCGGCACTGATGGTGATAGTGTCCAAGGTAACCACACGGGCACGGGTTCATGGCAGCAATCAATTGGAATTTAGCAGGAAAATCTGCTTGCCGCGCCGCGCGCGAAATCGTGATGTGTCCGCTTTCTAGTGGCTCTCTCAATACCTCGAGTACTTTGCGATCAAACTCAGGTAGCTCATCTAAAAACAATACGCCATGATGGGCAAGACTAATTTCTCCCGGTCGCGGGATACCGCCACCGCCAACGAGTGCGACGCCAGAGGCAGTATGATGCGGCGCACGATAGGGGCGCTGTTTCCATTGTTTTAACGAGTAACGGCCACTCAGCGACTGGATAGCTGCACTTTCTAACGCCTCTTGCTCGCTCATGCTGGGTAAAATGCTGGCAAAGCGGCTGGCCAACATACTTTTGCCAGTACCTGGCGGGCCACTCATCAGCACGCTATGTCCACCCGCTGCTGCAATTTCTAGCGCACGCTTGGCCCTACTCTGCCCTTTTACCTCATTAAAGTCTGGATAGCTGGCGCTTTGATTTGGTGCGTCTCCGGTGTGAGGCATCAGCAAGGTGTGATCGCTCAAGTGTGCACATACCTCTAGCAGCGATTTCGCCGGGTAAATAATCGCGTCTTTGACTAGGCTCGCTTCTTGTGCACTTATTTGGGGCAAGATAAACGCACGCTGTACATCATGCTTGCGTTGCGTCATATGGTAAGCCATCGCCAGTGCGCCGCGAATCGGCCGGAGCTCGCCAGTTAACGCCAGTTCTCCGGCAATTTCATAGCGGTTGAGAGACGCTGCAGGAATTTGACCGGAGGCAGCCAAAATGCCTAGAGCAATAGGCAAATCGTAGCGACCGCTCTCTTTCGGTAAGTCAGCCGGGGCTAAATTCACCGTGATGCGTCTGGCTGGGAACTCAAATTGTGCAGTTTGAATGGCGGCCCGCACCCGATCTTTACTTTCTTTGACTTCTGCCTCAGGCAAACCCACGATAGTAAAGCTCGGCAGCCCGTTGGCGAGATGCACTTCCACAACGACTTCCGGCGCTTCCATGCCATTTAAAGCACGGCTATACAACACTGCAAGCGTCATACGCGATTATTTTTGACTTTTTTGCAACAAATTTTCGATGGATTCCAGTTTCTTTTCCAGTGCATTCAGCTTCTCTTTCGTCTGTTTGAGTACTTCTGTTTGCACATCATACTCTTCGCGTGAAATAAGCTCCATTTTGGTGAGTGCGCCCTGAATTAGTGCGTGAATGTTCTTGTCTAGGTCGGCAATCGGACTATTTATAGTTAACTCTTTGATTTTAATAGACAAATCATGAAAAAGCTCTGAATTTAACATCGGTTTATCTCCTGAATGTGATGCATTTTAACATCGTTTATATACGGTGCAATGTGCTTATACGCATCAATATAGTGCATATATTTATTATAAATCAATAAATTAATTATATTTATTAATACAAAGCTTTATATTATTAGTATAACTATATGATTTTTATATATTTTAATTGTTGGCATGCGTTTTGCTCAAGCGTTTATGTTGTATCTTTTTTGTTGTATCTATTTTTTGTAACGAGGGGAATGAATAATGCGCAAATCAATTTTACTAACCGCTGTATTAAGCACACTTGCAATGGCTAACATTGCATACGCAGAAGAAGCACCAGCAGAAGCCGCACCGGCTGCTGCACCAGCAGAGCCAGAGTCTGCATGGACGGCGACTTCTAACATCGGTATCGTATCTGATTACTATACACGTGGTATCTCACAAAACTGGCATAAACCAGCATTACAAGGTGGTTTTGATATTGCCCACTCAAGCGGCTTCTTCGTAGGTGCTTGGGGTTCAAACGTAACACCTAACACTTTCCCAGATGCAACCGTTGAGCTAGATTTATATGGCGGCTACAGCGGTACTATCTCAGCTGTTGAAGGCTTAGGCTATTCAGCTGGCGTGATTGGTTATTTCTATCCGGGCGGTAGCTGGAAAAAATACAGAGCATCTAACGCAGTTAACCCAAATGATGTATTAACACCACGTGGCGGCCGTTGGGATACTTATGAGGCGAACTTTGGCGTATCTTACAAATGGTTAAGTGCAAAAGTATCCGTTACTTTAGGTGACTGGTTTGGCGCTGAGAAAAAAACAGGCTGGGATGGCGGCACAAGTGGTTCTACGTATGTTGAGTTAAATGCTGCTTATCCATTGCCATTTGGCGGTTTAACATTGATTGGTCACGTAGGTCATTTGAACGTAGCGGGTAAATTGAACTTGGCTTACGCTGATGGCAACGGTAACTTACCTAGTACCTCTATCAGTAACGAGACAAACCCAGACTACACAGACTGGAAAGTTGGTTTGAGCAAGTCATTCAGCATTGCTAAGTCTGAAGGTTGGAATGCAGGTGTTTATTACGTAGAAGCAAGTAACGATGACTACTGGAGCGACAGAGGCTACGGCGGTACAAGCTTTAACGGTAAAGGCACTGCTACTAAAGCACAAAGTAAAGACTTGAATGATGGTCGCTTAGTCTTTACATTAGGCCGTACATTCTAAGTAGTTAAGTTTCATTACAAAAAGGTAAGCCAAGCAACTAATTGGCTTACCGACTAACCTACCAACAGGAGAAAAACATGAAATTTGTGTCCGCAATAATCAAGCCATTTAAGCTTGATGAAGTGCGTGAAGCCTTGTCCAACATTGGTGTACAAGGGATCACCGTTACCGAAGTGAAAGGGTTTGGTCGTCAAAAAGGCCATACTGAGCTTTACCGTGGTGCAGAATATGTGGTGGACTTTCTGCCGAAAGTGAAGCTGGAAGTAGCCATTAAAGATGACATGCTAGACCAGGTTGTAGATGCGATTGAAAAATCTGCAGCGACAGGCAAAATTGGTGATGGCAAAATTTTTGTGTTCAATTTAGAACAAGTTTATCGCATCCGTACCGGTGAAACCGGTCCAGATGCATTATAAGAGGGGCATGGACATGAAAAAATTCCTTTCAGTTTTATCATTAGTAGCCGTGCTTGGTCTGGGTGCTACCCCATATAGTTTTGCAGAAGATTTGCCTGAAGCGGCTGCTGCTACAGTAGAGGCGGTTGCAGATACAGCAGCGGCTGTGGCTGAAGCGGTGCCAGCACCAGCTGCAGAAGAAGCTGCGCCAGTAGCTGAAGCCGCAGCAGCACCTGCACCAGTACCAAACAAGGGTGACAGTGCATGGATGATCGTGGCCACTATATTGGTGACATTAATGGTTATCCCAGGCTTGGCACTGTTCTACGGCGGTTTGGTACGCCAAAAAAATATGCTGTCTGTACTCATGCAAACATTTGTGATTTTCTCACTGATGGCGGTGCTGTGGACTGTATATGGTTACAGTGTCGCGTTTACTGGCGGTAGCCCATTCTTTGGCGGTCTTGGCAAAGCTTTCTTAGCTGGTGTAACACCAGAATCACTGGGAGCAACTTTCAGCAAAGGCGTGTACATTCCTGAGTACCTCTTCGTAGCGTTCCAATTAACGTTTGCTGCTATTACCCCTGCGTTGATTATCGGTGCATTTGCTGAGCGTATGAAGTTCTCTGCTGTATTAGCTTTCATGGTGATTTGGTTCACATTTGCTTACTTGCCAATGGCACACATGGTTTGGTACTGGGACGGTCCTGATGCCATCACTGATGCAGCCTCTTTAGAAACTGTTGTAGCTAATGCTGGTTGGTTGTGGGCTAAAGGTGCTCTAGACTTTGCTGGTGGTACTGTTGTGCACATTAATGCGGGTGTTGCTGGTTTAGTGGCTGCCTTCGTATTAGGTAAACGTATTGGTTACGGTAAAGAAGCCATGACACCACACAGCCTGACATTAACGATGGTAGGTGCATCATTACTGTGGGTGGGTTGGTACGGTTTCAACGCTGGTTCAAACTTAGAAGCAAACGGTTATGCGGCATTAGCGTTGGTAAACACTACCATTGCAACTGCAGCGGCTACACTTTCATGGATGTTTGTTGAGTGGTTTGGTAAATCAAAACCATCTATGTTGGGTGCTGCATCTGGTGCTGTTGCTGGTCTGGTTGCCATTACGCCAGCTTGCGGTTTCGTAGGCCCAGTAGGTGCAATCATCATCGGTTTACTTGTATCACCAATCTGCTACTTCTTTGTAACTAAAGTGAAATACATGCTTGGTTATGATGATGCGTTAGATGTATTCGGTGTGCATGCGATCGGCGGTATCTTCGGTGCTTTAGCTACGGGTGTGTTTGTAAACCCAGCATTAGGCGGCGCAGGTGTTGTGGATTACGTTGCAAATGGTGTGGCTGCTTATGATTTCGGCGCACAAATGACTGCACAAGTCACAGCAGTAGTGACCGCGATTGTATTATCAGCAGTCGTATCATTCATCGCACTGAAAATCGTTGATGTGTTGATCGGTTTACGTGTATCTGAAGAAGCTGAACGTGAAGGTTTAGACACAACAGAACACGGTGAGCGCGCATATCACGCTTAATCTGTCAGTCATAGTAATATAAAAAACGGCTCGCTTGCGGGCCGTTTTTTTACGTCCGTTATTATCATTGAATACAATTCAGTCGTCGTCGTATTGTTTTAATAAAAAATAGTTGACAAACATCACTACATAACTAATTATATAGTGATGAAAACAATTCAATCCATACCAAATGAGTGGCAAGCTATCTCAGCCTTGTTTGTTGCGTTAGGCGATGAGCAGCGGCAGCGAATTCTGTTAGCATTCGATAAAGATGAGCGGTTAAATATTTTGCAAATAGCAGAGCATTCCAAGCTAAGCAGAACCGCGGTAACGCACCATTTAAAAACGTTACAGCATAGTGGTGCGCTTAACAGTGAAAAAATAGGCAAAGAAGTGTTCTTTTGGGTGAACAAAAGCCAAATCACGTTAGCCATAGAAAATGTATTAAATTACATCCAACAAGAACTATAAAGAATAGATTTAACGGGGGTTGAGATGCTGGCAGCAATACTACGTAGCATTTGTAAAATTATCTTTCGCGTCAAGGTCAATGGCTTAGAACACGTGCCGAAAGAAGATCGTTTGTTGATCGTGGCTAATCATGAATCCTTTTTGGATGGCCTATTGCTAGGGCTATTTTTGCCCAAACGCGCTACCTTTGTAGTGCACACAGGCGTATTAAAAAACAGAATATTCCGCCAGTTTTTAAGATTAACACCCCATTTAGCGGTTGATCCGGTGAGCCCATTGGCCATGAAGCAGGTCATCCGTCGTTTGGATTTAGGTGAGAATGTAGTGATTTTCCCCGAAGGCCGAATTACGCTGACCGGCAGCTTAATGAAAGTCTATGATGGCCCTGGCTTTGTTGCGGCCAAAACTGGCGCACGTATATTGCCAGTGCGGGTAGAAGGCGCGGCGCAATCCTACTTTGGGCGCTTATCAGATGCGCATCCGAGAAAGCTATTTCCACGTGTCACGCTTACGGTATTGCCTAGTACGGAAATCGTGATTGAAAACCCAAGCAATCATGCGCCACTATCTGCCAAGCAACGCAGACGCATTGCTGGCGAAGGCATGCGTGGCGTCATGCAAAAAATGCTGTTTCAAGCGCAAAAAAGCCGCACATTTTTTGAAGCTTTTTTAGATACCGTGGATAAGTTTGGTAGAAGCACAAAAATTGTAGAGGACATGAATGAGGTCGAAGAGACTTATCAGGAGTTGCTGAAAAAGAGTCTGGCCTTAGGGCGCATTGCTTGTAAAGTCAGCACACCTAAAGAGGTGGTCGGCGTCTTAATGCCCAATGTGACCAACACGCTGGCGCTGATACTGGGTATGAGCGCGTTTAACCGAATTCCAGCCATGCTCAATTACACCTCGGGCACTGCGGGCATGCAAAATGCGTGTACCGCAGCCAATATCAAAACCATTATCACCTCCAGAAAGTTTATTGAAGCCGCCGCGCTGGAACAAGTAGTAGCACAGTTCCAAGGCTTAAATATAGTGTATTTGGAAGATTTGAGAAGTCAGTTTGGCGTGAGGGATCGCGCATGGTTAATGGGCTATGCGCTGCATTATCCCAGAGCAGCTATGGATGAAACGCGCCCAGAAGATATTGCGGTCATTCTGTTTACGTCAGGCTCGGAAGGCAAGCCTAAAGGCGTTGTGCATTCCCATAAAAGCATCTTGGCCAATATTGCGCAAATTATGGCTGTGCTGGATTTTAATCCAACCGATAAATTTATGATGGTATTGCCCATGTTCCATGCGTTTGGCTTTACTGGCTCGCTATTGCCAATATTAGGCGGCATCAAAATCATGATTTTCCCATCGCCACTGCAATACAAAGTTATCCCAGAGGTCATTTATGATAAAGGCTGTACCGTATTGTTTGCGACCAGTACCTTCTTAGGAAACTACGCCAAATTTGCACACCCTTACGATTTTTATAAATTACGATTTGTGGTGGCCGGCGCTGAAAAACTGAATGAAGAGGTGCGTAAAACCTATCATGAAAAATTTGGCATACGCATTTTAGAAGGCTATGGCACTACAGAGTGCGCGCCGGTACTCTCAGCCAATACGCCTATGGCCAATCGGCATGGCAGTGTAGGCCAATTGATGCCGGGAATTGACTATAAACTGGAGCCTGTACCTGGGATTGAACAGGGTGGCGTGTTCCATGTAAAAGGCGAGAATGTGATGCTGGGCTATTATAAGTATGATGCGCCGGCACAGCTGGAAGTGCCAGAACAAGGCTGGTACAACACCGGTGATGTGGTCACTGTAGACAATGAAGGATTTATCTTTATCAAGGGGCGCGTCAAACGCTTTGCCAAAGTGGCGGGGGAAATGGTATCGCTTGAGGTGGTGGAGAAAATTGCACATACCGCAGCGCCCGAGCATCAACATGCCGCGACCACGCAAGTAGATTTACAGCGTGGTGAAAATATCGTGCTGTTCACGACCGACCCCGCCCTGAAACGAGAAGATTTACAAATAGTCGCCAAAAATTTGGGAACGCCAGAGTTAGCCATTGCGCGCAAAATCATTCGGCTAGATGAGATTCCGTTATTGGGAACAGGTAAAACCGATTATGTGATGTTAAAAGAAAAAGCAGAGGCAGTTTAATGATGAGAAGAACATATGCGGCTATCGTGATGACACTACTTGTTGTCATGCAAATACAGTTGCTCTCGGCGGAAGAGACAGTAGACATCGTCAAGCGTCAGGCGACTTCGTTAAGTACGCAGCTTGAGGCTGATGCACAAGAAGTATTTGCGCATATTCAACACTCAGAGACGTTAAGGCAAAAAATCCCAGTATTAATAGTTGAAGCCAATGCTGCAATTAAGCAACACAAAGGCGCTATCCCCGCCGCATTAGCGTTGAATATGGCTGAAACGATTTATGAAGCCGATGCGATACGTAATCAATTGTTTAAGCAGGCCTTGAATCATCGCTCGGCACTGTATCGTGTGGACGGTCAAATCAGTGATCAAGAACGAATAACGGAAATTATGATTGCAATGTCGGCAGCCGTGTTGCTGTATGAAAATCATCAAGTAATGCGAGAGAATTTCAAAGCGCATGCGTTATTACGTGAAAAGCTGAATGAAGGTTATCCAGAACTAGGCATTGCACCAGGATTTTATCAGTCATCCGTTACGCGTGCAGGCAATCTTGAATACCGTAAGGCGATGGTCGATGCGATACAGTTTTTTAATGATAACCAAGACATAATTAAGCAACATATGGCGATCAGTTCCAACACTGTGCAGGCGTTAAACCGTTATATTTCACAAAGCAGTTTATTACAAAGCTATCAAGGCGCTAATGTCTTTAACGAGCTGTTGCGTTTACCAAAAAAAGCCGTCACTGGGCTCATCGAACTGCCTAAAGAAGGCCTGAAAGAGCTCAAGTTTAATTCCTCAAAAGTAATGGGTAATACACTGGGGCTGGTGCGCTGGCGTGACGGTAAATTAAAAAACAATGCAGCGCTTGTACAGAACTTGATTGTACAGTTGCAACCAGGTGATATCTTGTTAGAGAAAACCCCTTTTACGCTAACGGATAAAACCATTCCAGGGCATTTTGGGCACGCCGCCGTGTATGTAGGAACGGCAGAACAGCTGCAAGCATTAGGTATGCACGATTTGCCAGAAATAAAAAAGCACCTCGCCAGCATTAAAAGCGGGGCAGGTGTGGTAGAGGCGCTAAGAGGCGGTGTGCAGCTTAATAGCTTACAAGCGTTTATGAATATTGATGATATTGCGGTGTTAAGACCTAAACACTTATCCAAAGAGCAACAAGTCAAAGCCGTTAAAATTGCCTTGGGCAATATCGGTAAACACTATGACTTTAATTTTGATGTAAACACAACCGAAACCATTGTGTGCTCTGAACTGGTGTATATGGTGTACCCACATATTGATTTTGTGACCAAGCGTGTGCTGCACAGTTACACTATCTCGCCAGATGACATTGCACTGCAAGCAGGCGAAGCCGAGTCGTACCCACTGGAGTTGGTGGTGTTTGCGCACGATGGACAATTAGTGCTGGATCAGCAAACCAATCAGAATGGACAAATGCTTTATGCCTCATTGGTGCGGCCGGAAAGCAATCAAACGGCAAAGCAAAACAAAGAATTTTTTGATGGCTTTATCGCAAGACAATAAAAGGCAATAAAGCGCATGAATCGTAGACAGTTTTTGCTGGGGTTGGGTGTGTTCGGGCTCAGCAGTTTAAGTTATGCAGGTTATAAGTACTGGCCAGATGCTGGGCTAACTAATCCCTGCTTGAGCGCAATGCCAGATGCACTAGCACAACACCCACTGATGCAAAAAATTTGGGATGGCATAGACGCCAGTAAGGTCTGGGATAGCCATGTGCACCTAGTCGGCACGGGCGATAGTGCCAGTGGTGTATGGTTTAACCCAAACATGGATAGTTACTCACATCCGATACTGAAGTTACAAAAACAGTTTTATATGAATGGCGTGTGCGCCGAAGATGGCAATGTGGACGCAAGCACAGTAGAGCGTTTGTTAAGCTTGCATGCTGAAATGCCTGCAGGTTATAAATCCATGTTGTTTGCGTTCGATTGGTATCGAGATGCGCAGGGACGGCCACTGACTGAGCAGTCGATCTTTTATGTTTCAAATCACTATGCGTCAAAGCTTGCTCAGTTGTATCCGCAGTATTTTGAGTGGGTCGCCTCCATACATCCGTATCGTGCAGATGCCATAGATGCGCTAGAGCAAGCCAAGGTAGAAGGCGCCCGTGTAATCAAATGGCTGCCCTCTGGGATGGGCATAGATCCGGGGTCAACAAAATGTGATACTTTTTATAAAAAAGCCGCGCAATTGGACATGCCCATCATCAGCCATACTGGGCGAGAAAGTGCCGTGCAAGGCGGCGATCAATCGTTTGGCAATCCGCTGAAAATGCGTCGTGCGCTGGATGCAGGCGTACGCGTTGTGTTAGCGCATTGTGCGAGCGATGGTGAAGATGTTGATTTAGATCACGGCAATCAACGCGTCAAAAGTTTCAAACTGTTTGAACGGCTAATGGATGCACCAGAGTATCAGTCCTTGGTATTCGGCGAGATTTCTGCCATTACATTAATCAATCATGCTTGGGTAATTCACTCTATTTTAGCCCGTCCAGATTGGCATGGCCGTTTATTAAATGGATCGGATTATCCTTTGCCCGGTATTTTCCCGCTCATTAATACAAGGCAATTAAATCAGCTAGGTCTATTGGAGGATGCGCACTTGCCATTTTTACACGCGTTAAAACAATATAATCCACTGATGTTTGATTTTGCAGTCAAAAGATTAATGCGATCGAAAAACAATAGTTTTGCAAATAGCGTGTTTGAAACACGTAAGTTCTTTAATCATTCCCATGCAAGCAGCACATCATGAGTAACCAATTCCAGCTCTTAAAACAAAAACGATTTTTGCCTTTCTTTTTAACGCAGTTTTTAGGGGCCTTTAACGACAATTTATTTAAAACTGTACTCATTACTTTAGTTGCCTTTCACGCCAGTACACTGGGCAATCTAGATGGCGCGACCATGGCGACTCTGCTCCCGGGTTTGTTTATCCTGCCTTTTTTCTTGTTTTCTGCAACTGCTGGGCAAATTGCAGATAAATATGAGAAGTCTCGCATTATTCGCTTAGTCAAAGTACTGGAAATCTGGATTATGGTATTTGCTGCCGCTGGCTTTTATCTGCATCAGTTGTGGCTATTGGCGACAGCATTATTCTTGATGGGTGTCCACTCCACTCTATTTGGTCCGGTAAAGTACGCCTATCTGCCTCAGCAGTTAAATGCACAAGAGCTGGTAGGCGGTAACGGCATGGTAGAAATGGGCAGCTTTGTGGCTATTTTGCTGGGCCAAGTGTTGGGGGCATGGCTAGCAATTCAGCCTGATTATGCTTTGCTGACTAGCGTTGCTGTGATTGGTATTGCTATGATTGGTTATGTATCGAGCCGACAAATACCGGTGACACCAGCGCTTTCCGCCGCGTTGCGAATACAGTGGAATCCGATCATAGAAACTTGCCGCAATGTAAAGTTGATTTGGGCGCAGCAACCACTGTGGTTAGCCATTGTGGCGATCTCTTGGTTTTGGTTTTTTGGCGCGACATTGCTGGCGCAATTCCCCAATATGGCCAAGCTGGTGCTGCATGGGGATGAAAGCGTGTTTATTTTGATGTTGACGGTATTTTCTGTTGGCGTGGGTATTGGCTCTTTGCTTTGCGAGAAACTTTCACGCAACAAAGCCATGCTGGGTTTGGTGATGATTGGTGGCATAGGCTTAAGTTGCTTTACGTTGGATATTTATTGGGTGGCCACGCATCTTGCAACGGTAAGTGGTATGCAGCCTTATGATTATCATCAGTTTCTAAGTCACGCTAACCATTGGCGTTTATTGATAGACATTGCATTGATAGGCGTATTCGGTGGTTTTTACATTGTGCCTTTGTATGTGTTGATACAAACCTTGTCGGAGCCCGCGTATCGCTCACGTGTGATAGCCGCCAATAATATTATGAACGCTTTGTTTATGGTGGTCTCTGCCCTATTTTCAATCGCTTTGTTTAAGCTAGGTTACAGTATCCCGCAGTTGTTTCTAATCACTGCGCTTGTCAATGTGTTGGTCATGGGCTATTTGTGTATGCGTCAGCCCAATTACTACACAACATTTAAGGCATGGTTCCGCCCTAAAGATGCTTGAATGCTGAATAGTGGAATTTGCAGCGCGCTACTATCAATGCAGGCTTTATCGTTATAATGAGCCCTTTCATCTTGATGTTTTAATCTGCGTTTATGCAAATCAAATCCTTGTTCGATCCATTTCGCCGTGCAGTTTGGCAGGTTGCCAATAAAGCAGGCCCTTTTGCCCCGTTATTTTCCATGCTGTTGCTGGGCTTGGTCGTGTTGTCACTGTCGCGGTTGGGTCTAGTGCTATGGAAATTTGGTCGTGTGGAATCCACAGGGCAATTATTGGCCGTGCTATACCAAGGTGTGCGTGTCGATATCATTCAGTTGGCGCTGATTGCGCTTGTGCCAGTACTATTGGCACCGCTATTGGCTACACGCCAGTTTTTTACCACATGGAAGTGGTTTACTTACGGCTGGGTGTTGATTGCGGTGGTGCTGTTGGTGTTTTTAGAAGCGGCTACGCCTGGCTTTATCATGGAATACGATGTACGCCCGAATCGCCTGTTTGTGGAGTATTTGAAATATCCACATGAGGTCATGGGCATGCTGTGGCGTGGTTTCAAAGTACATATCTTTGCTGGTATTGGCTTTACGGTGCTGGCCATTGTGGGCATGCGTTACTGGCTGCAACCATGGCAGTCTGCAACATCGACTTGGACAAACAAACGTTTGTGGGTTGTCTGGCCTTTGGTGTTAGTACTCACACTGTTTGGTATCCGCTCCACACTTGGCCACCGCCCTGCTAACCCGGCGCTGTTTGCAATTACCCAAGACAGCATGGTCAACAGCTTGATTTTAAATTCCGGCTATTCGGTCATCTATGCTGTTTATAGTTTGCAGCATGAGGCCAAATCCAGTGAGATCTACGGCAAGATGGATAAAGCGGACATATTTAAACTGACGCAGGCCAAAGATACTGATATCCCGACATTAACTACTTTGGTGCCATCGGTTAAACGCGATAAGCCGCTGAATTTAGTCATTATTCTGCAAGAGAGCTTAGGCGCAGGCTTTGTTGAGTCCTTAGGCGGTAAACCGGTCACACCTAATCTTGAAAAACTAAAAGCAGAGGGGATTTGGTTTGAGCAGCTGTATGCGACCGGTACGCGTTCGGTACGTGGCATTGAAGCGGTGGTGACAGGCTTTCAGCCTACGCCGGCAGACAGTACAGTGAAGCTATCACTTAGCCAGAAAAACTTTTTTAGCTTGGCAGCTTTGTTAGAAAAACAAGGTTACTCCACAGAGTTTATCTATGGTGGGGAGTCTCATTTTGACAATATGCGCGGCTTTTTTATGGGCAACGGCTTTCAACATATTGTCGATCAAAAAGACTATAAAAACCCAGTGTTTGTAGGGAGCTGGGGCGCCTCGGATGAGGATTTGCTGAATAAAACGCATGAACAGTTATTGGCGCATCATGCCAGTGGCAAACCATTTTTCACGCTTGCATTTAGTTCGTCTAATCATGCGCCATTTGAATTTCCGGATGGGCGTATCGAGCTGTATGAGCAGCCCAAAGCCACCGATAATAATGCAGTGAAATATGCCGATTATGCTATTGGTGAGTTTTTCAAAAAGGCCAAAGCCAGCCCTTATTGGCAAGACACAGTGTTTCTCATTGTGGCCGATCACGATATTCGTGTGCGTGGTGAGACACTAGTGCCCATTGAGCATTTCCACATCCCTGGCCTGATTTTGGGTGCGGACATTCAGCCTAAAACGATCACGGCCATTGCTAGCCAAATCGATTTGCCGGTGACCGTATTGTCTTTAATGGGCGTGCAAGCACAGCACCCGATGACAGGGCACGATATGTCCAATCTGCCGGCAGATTATCTGGGCCGCGCCATGATGCAGTACAACTATAACTATGGTTGGATGGAGCAAACCCAACAAAAAGCAGATAAAGAGGTAGCCAATCAGGTGGTGGTATTGCGTGAAGGCAAAGCGCCCGCACATGGTAAGTACGATACACAGCATAAGCATTTGAATGAGGTACCCTCTCCTGCAAATGCTGTGCAAATTGAGCAGCGCGCATTGGCCAACTCACTGTTGCCATCTTTGCTGTATACAGAACAGCGCTACCGGTTGCCGTAATGACGGGTGCGTCGTATCAGCCTTCTATGCTCACCAAGCAGGTGGTCCGTGACGGGTTAAGTTATTTTCTGCGGGGCGGCATGTGGTTACGCCATGCGCATTTGCCTGTCTCTGGCCATACCATTGTCGACGACTTTATCGGCGTGTGTGTTGCCACGCAGCAAGATCCGGCAGTGGATGCCTATGTCATTGCGCAGTTGCAGGCGCTGGGTGTTAAACGTGTGCGCTTAGATTTTACCTATGGAGACTTAGGTAATGATGAGGTGGAAGCACCTAATGCACGCTTTTTATCGTCATTGATTGCAGCAGGTTTTCGCGTCAATTTGCATTTGGTACAACCTTTTCAGTCTGCCAAACATATGTTGTTAGCTGCCGAGCAAGTCATCTGGCGGCAGTTTATTGTCAATTTACTAGACCGTTTTGGTCATCAGTTAGCCCATATTGAAATCGGTTCCACCATCAACCGCAAACGCTGGAGCGGTTATACATTTGATGGTTTTCTTGCCACCTGGGATATTGCTTACACGCTGATTAAAGCGCGCAATATCACTATTGCAGGGCCGAATATACAAGACTTTGAGCCGTTCTATAACGTGAGCTTGCTCAAGCATTTAAAGGCGCGCCAGCAGCTTCCGGACGTTTTTAGCAACAACTTGTTTTGTGAGCGCGTACCAGAGCCAGAAAGCAATGACCACCGTATTTTTAAGTATCAGTGGACGACTTGGTTTGACTATAACTTAATCAAAAAGGCGCGTTTGCTACAGAAAATCAATCAGGATTTCGGTGTTTCTGCGCTCATTTCACCCGTGGCATTTTGGGCAATATTTCGTGTGCAACGTCGTTATCCCGATGCGCTGCAAAAACAAGCCGATTACGCTGCACGTTACTTTCTGCTATTAGCAGCTTCTGGCGCATTAAAACAAGCCAATTGGGGTGCGCTGATTTGCCAGCGTGAAGGCCTGATTAGCGACGGTTTGACTGAGCATGACTACCCGGCGCTTGAGCGTGTGACGCACTACCAGCATGCTGATGGCGCACTGCAACATTACCAGCTTCAGCCAAGCTTTGCTGCGGTAAAAACGTGTGCTGCCCAAATTCAAGGTGCGCAGTATGTGCGTGCACTGGCTACTGGTAACGGCTTGGAGCACCATCATTTTGAAAAAGATGGCCATACCATTCATGCCATATGGACACAAAATGGCAAGGTAGCTTTCTTGGACGCAATCTACACACAAGCGCTTTTGACACAAGCCGTGATGGTGCATCGAGATGGCACAGTGTTGGCCAACACACATGCGTTTGTGACTGAATCGCCCATGTATTTAATTTGGCACAATACAACACTTGTGCAGGCCACTCCCACTTTAGCAAAAGACCTGACGATACACGCGCACCAACAGGGCTTGCAGTATTTCCGCTTGGATGAAGATGGTTGGCAAGGCTTGGTACTAGCCAGCAATGCTGAAGAAGCTGCATTATTGGCGCAGCAATTACATCCGGCACGGTTACAGGCACCGCAAAAAGAAGGTGCTTTGCGCCATGCCCGTAATGCGATTTGGGCGGTGCCCGACCCTAGAAATCCAACAGCACAGCTGACGATCAAGCAGCCAGTCAAAATGTATCCGCACAAAGCTTTTTTAGATCGCTTCAAACCCAGCAAAGCCAAGCGCAGCTGGAACGGAGCCATGGAACTTATGCGTCGCGGTATCGGCACGGCCATGCCAGTAGCTTACTTTGAAAAAGTGGGCGATACCAGTCTGAAGCAAAATTTTTATGTGTGCGAATATGTGCAATCAGAGGCCAGCATCGGGCAAATATTTGTTGCTTTTGCACAAGGAGAAAGCCACTTTAATGGCTTGCAGGCAGAAGAAGTATATTTTCAATTTGCGCAATTTTGCCATGACATGCATGGCCGATTGGTTTACTTCAGAGACTTCTCCGGCGGTAATATTCTAGTCAATGTTGGGGCTGATAAGCAGCTTGGTTTTTCATTAATCGATACCGCGCGTTTGCGTTGTTTCCCTTTGACGCCGTTTCCGGAAAAATATCGTCTGGCAGACATGACGCGTGCTTGCCACAAGCTGCATTGGGCAGGTCGTGACCGTGTCATGCAAATCTATTTTGGCATGATTGGGCGTCAGTTCACTTGGCGTCATCGCCTAGCATTTCATTTGTACGATTTCAAAGTACGTTTGAAAAAGACGATTGGGCGCAAAGGTTGGAAACGTCTGATGAAAAAGCTAAAAGGGGTGGGCACATCGCATGCTGCATCAGGGTAATCTAATGAAAACCATGAGACAGTTTTAAGCAGTTTAGACAGGTGATATTTTAAAGCACAAGGTATAGTAACTCTACGTTATGGAGATGTACTGGCAGTCATGCAAAGTAACCCAAACGAATTCTAACTAAAGGAGAATCATTATGTGGACAACACCAGCAGCTACTGAAATGCGTTTCGGTTTTGAAGTTACAATGTACGTAATGAACAAATAATCTTTGTTTAACGTATGCTAAAGGGTGCTTATAGCACCCTTTTGTTTTTGTGGTTCTTATTAGTCTTAATTCTTACTTGGTCTTAATATTTAAGGCACAGGCAATTTGAATTCTTTAGGTAGCAATACCCAAATCGTGCCGGATTGCTTCATCGCCCCCGCCATTTTTCCAGCGTAATTGCCACTCCCCCAGTAAAAGTCTGCACGTACCCCGTCTTTAATGGCACCGCCGGTGTCTTGGGCAATCATTAATCGCTGTAATGGCTTGGTGGTATTTGGGTAGGTCGTAGATAAATAGACGGGTGCCCCTAGCGGAATATATTTGGGGTCAATGGCAACGCTACGTTCCGCAGTAAGGGGAACGCCCAGCGCACCCAAAGGGCCGGGTAGATTAGCAGGCAACTCTCTAAAAAAGACATAACTAGGATTGGTATTCAGCAGCTCACGCAGCTTGCTAACGTTTTTACGCCCCCAGTCTTTAATGCCCTGCATAGACGCTTGGCTGGCGTTGAGCTCGCCGCGTTGAATCAACACTTTGCCAATCGAGTTATAAGCATGTCCATTTTGATCGGCGTAGCCTAAATGTAATTGCTCGCCAGTATCTAATTGGATTAGGCCAGAGCCTTGAATTTGCAGAAAAAATGCATCAATTGCATCATCAATCCAAACAATCTCGCTGCCAGCCAAAGGCGGCTTGTCCGATTCGATTTCTGCGCGTGTAAAGTAAGGTACCAAGCGATTGCCATCTAGTTTACCGCGTACCCGTTTGTATTTGAGCTCTGGAAACAGCGTACCTAAATCCACCGTAATCAGATCTTTAGGCTGTGCATAGAGTGGGAAGGCATATTGTGCAGACTTGGTGCGGCTGCCCTTTAACACTGGCTCGTAGTAGCCAGTAATTAGTCCGGTGTTGCTCCCGGCAATAGTACTAGTACTGTAGACATTAAAGTAGCGGGTGAAGTACTCGATAATTTGTGTGTTATCAGGAGCATTTAGTGACACTGCGGCTTGGCAGGCAGGTTGCCATTCAGGCTTGTTTTTTAATGTAGAGCAGCTGGTCAGCCAAGCTGGCCAGCCCGCGCTCAAATTATCTTGTTTCCAAGCGTCTATCTCGCTCCAGTTAGCAAGTTTGAGTAAGCCGTATTCTGGAATTTTGCTGCCCGGCGCTTCTGGTTTGGTTTCCGGTGTTACTAGTTCGGGAATGGGTTTGCTGGGTTGTGATGTGGTCGGCTCACAACGGCATGGTATTGGATCTTTGATGTTTTTTTTACCGCATGCGGTGATCATCATCAGTGTTAAGAAAATAATCAACCAGTGGTGCCGTAAGCGTAAAGTGGTCATTAATGTAACACCCTGTGTTGATAGAGCTGAAAAGGGGCAATGTTGGCTTCGAATAAGGTGCCATCCTCTGCCACCATTTGATAGGTACCTTGCATTTCACCGCTAGCGGTACTGAGTATCGTGCCGCTTGTGTATTCAAACTGCGCATTAGGTTCCAGCAACGGTTGTTCGCCGATGACACCAAGCCCTTTCACTTCGTGAGTTTCATGGTGCGCGTTGGTGATGATCCAATGTCGGCTAATTAATTGGGCGGCAACCGTGCCAGTATTGGTAATGGTTACCGTATAGGCAAACGCGTATTTTGACTCGCCGGGATTAGATTGATCTTCCAGAAAAGTAGTGTTCACCTTGACCAAGCAAGCGTAGCGTTTTTTCTCTTCCACGCGGATTATCCGTTTCCTGAAATAAGCCCGGTGGTCGGCGAGCTGGGCGAGGCAGAGTACAGTTTCTTCGGCATACGGCCAGCTAAATAAGACTCGCGGCCTGCTTCAATGGCTTTTTTCATGGCGCCCGCCATTAATACTGGGTTCTGCGCAGCGGCAATGGCTGTATTCATCAGCACGCCTTCACAGCCTAACTCCATGGCAATAGCAGCATCGGCCGCACAGCCCACACCCGCATCTACTAATACGGGGATATTGGCATTCTCAATAATAATCTGCAGGTTCCAAGGGTTCAAAATACCCATGCCAGAGCCAATGAGTGATGCCAAAGGCATCACAGCGCAACAGCCAATGTCTTCTAACTGTTTAGCAATAATCGGGTCATCTGAGGTATAGACCATCACATCGAAGCCTTCTTTGACCAACGTTTTGGCTGCGGCCAAGGTCTCAATGACGTTGGGATACAGTGTTTTCGGGTCACCCAACACTTCCAATTTCACAAGCTTGTGACCGTCTAATAGCTCACGTGCCAAACGCAGTGTTCTGACAGCGTCATCTGCGCTGTAGCAACCTGCGGTATTAGGTAAGTAGGTAAATTCTTCTGGTGGCAGATAATCCAGTAGCGAAGGTTCGTTAGCGACCTGACCAATATTGGTTCTTCTGATTGCTACTGTGACAATTTGGGCACCACTTGCGTCTATGGCAGCACGTGTTTCGGTAAAATCTTTATATTTACCCGTACCTACCAGTAATCTTGATTGGTAACTTTTTCCAGCAATCACTAATGCATCATTCATCTTTATATTCTCGTTTGTACCCTAGCCGCCGCCAACTGCGCCTACAATTTCCAACTGGTCACCTTCGTTTAATAGTACAGCATCAAACAGGCTGCGCGGCACGATTTCGCCATTGCGCTCAATAGCGATGCGCTTGCCAGCGAGGTCCATTGCAACAACAAGCGCGCTGACCGAAAGTGCAGCGTCGTCAAAATGTTTGTCTTTACCGTTGATAATTAAATGCATAGCGAAATATTGCGGCCATTAAAGAGTGCTATTTTACGTAATTATGCTGTCACATGGGGCGTTAATAATGAATTATTTAAATGAAAATTTATGTATGGCACAGTCTATGCTTGTCATCTTGCAATTGATTTGTGCGTTAATAGCAGTAAGCGCAAAGTGTTAAGCGCTTGATTTAAGTTGTCATGATTTTCATGATTGTGCGACTAAAGCATGTGGAAATTGAATTTTTTTAACGATTGATGCTCTACCCCGTACGAACACAATTCGTGCGGTTTTTAACTCCCAAAAGGAAACGATGATGCAAGTAACAGAACGAGTACAAGTACAGAAACAAGATGCTTTGCTGGATGAAATCTACGCCCCTTCAATTACTGAGAAATCAGCAAAGGTAAAAGAGCAAGAAGCCAGTGTGTTGATATTGCAAAGAAATAAAAATCTAAACAGATTTTTAGAAGCAAGTTGCGATTGCGTTTAATGTAGTACCGTCTGGTATTAAGCGTTTTTAACGTTTAATCATCAGGCAACCACAACATCAAGCTATAAAAAAAGAGGATGGCATCGGCCACCCTCTCTCTAGAGTTTTCTTCCTCAAAAACGCTTATTCAATCGTCAATTGCGGACGACCAGCCTCGGGCCAATCCAAGTGGAAGAACTGACCACGTGGTTGATCTTTACGCTCGTAAGTATGCGCACCGAAGTAGTCACGTTGACCTTGCAATAAGTTTGCAGGCAGGTCTGCACTTCTGTAACCATCGTAATATGCTAGCGCAGCCGCAAAACCTTGTGCTGGAATGCCATTCGTCACCGCCAAGGCAATCACTTTACGCCAGCCAGCTTGACCTTCGTTCATCGCATTGGTGAAGTATGGGTCTAGCATCAAGTTTTTCAAACGTGAATTCAATGCATAAGCATCGGTGATTTTTTGCAAGAAGCGCGCGCGGATGATACAACCGCCGCGCCAGATTTGTGCAATCTCACCAAAGTTCAGTTTCCAGTTATAAGCCACTTGTGCTTTATCAATCAGTTGGAAGCCTTGTGCGTAAGCGCAGATTTTTGAGCAATACAATGCGTTTTTAATCGCTTCGATAATGGCTGCTTTATCAGTTTCTTTCACTAGCACAGGGCCTTTTAGGATTCTGCTTGCTTCAACACGTTCTTCTTTCAAGCTAGAAAGCGCACGTGCATATACCGCTGCTGCAATCGCGTTGGCAGGCGCACCTAGCTCAAGCGCATTGGCTGCAGTCCATTGGCCAGTCCCTTTTTGGCCGGCAGTATCCAAGATTTGGTCTACCAAGAAACCTTTGCCTGCTGGGTCTTTTTGTTGCAGGATATCCGCAGTGATTTCAATCAAGAAGCTAGAGAGTTCACCTTTGTTCCATTCGGCAAATACTTTACCGATTTCATCGGCTGGCATGCCTAGCAAGTTTTTCATCAACCAGTAGGCTTCACAAATCAATTGCATATCGATGTACTCGATACCGTTATGCACCATTTTCACATAATGGCCAGCGCCGTCCGGGCCAATGTATTCTGCGCAAGAGAAGCCGCCTTCGACTGGTTTTCCTGGGGTGCCGCCTTCTAACGGTGTACCGGTCACAGGGTCTACTTTGGCTGCAATATCACGCCAGATTGGCTCTAAGCTAGACCATGCTTTACGTGTACCAGATGGCATGAGCGATGGGCCAAAACGCGCACCAGTTTCGCCGCCTGAAACGCCTGAACCAATAAACTCAATGCCTTTGGCAGCCAATTCTTTTTCGCGACGGATAGTGTCTGTCCACAATGCGTTGCCGCCATCAATGATGATATCGCCTTGCTCTAGGAATGGTAATAACGCGTTGATGGTGACATCGGTTGCGCTACCTGCTTTCACTAGCAATACAATTTTACGTGGGCGTTTGATGCTTAGTACAAAAGAAGCCAAATCTGCATGACCAACCACGCGCTCGTGAGATGGCTCATTGTTTTTGCATTCCTCAATAAAGTTCAGCATTTTCTTCGGGTCGCGGTTGTAAACAGCGATGGTGTAGCCGTGGTCGGCTATGTTCAAGGCCAGATTTTGGCCCATCACAGCAAGGCCTACAAGGCCAATGTCAGCGTTTTTTGTGGTGGTCATGCTTCTCTCTCTTTAAGCTTTCTTAAATGGGTAATTTAAATCAAAAATTAGAGCCTTGGCTTGTGGCTAGAGCTCGTACTACGCTACTTCTACTGCTAAAACAATGCTGTTCAATTTGGGCGATTTACAGTGTGTTACCAAACATTTGCAAGGCCAGTTGATAGCCAGTCATGGCTAGTTGCGGGTCATAACGTTCGCCTTCGTCACGCATAAAGGCATGTTGCCCATTGAACTCGTGCCAAGTGAAGCTCAGGTTGGCATCTGTCAGTTTTTGATACACCAAGCTGCGGCCAGCGGTAGGAATATGGTTGTCTTGTTTGCCCCAAATCATCAATAACTCGCCTTTAATGTCGCTCAGGCGATCCATGGAGTGTTGGTTAGGTTTGTTTGGGATGATTTCTGTGTGTAAATCGGTGGCGTAAAAGCAGGCGGTAGATTTAACTTCCGGTTGTAGCGCAGCCCTAAACGCCAAGTGACCACCAATACAGAAGCCCATAGCGCCTACGTTGCCATCGTACCAATTTTGCTTGCCTAAGAATTCAATCATGGCGCGATTGTCAGCATCATAGTCTTGCACATCTTTGGCAGCTTTATCAGCGTTACCTTTATCACGTCCTGCATCATCATAACCAAGGACTGTACCAATCGGATTAAGTTCATGAAATACTTCTGGTACCAAGACGGCGTATCCTTGGCCGGCCATGAATCTGGCAGCGCGTTCGATAGGACCTGTTTGCTGAAAAATTTCAGAATAAAATAAAATCGCAGGTACTTTTTGAGTATGTGTCGGGCGATGGATATAAGTCCGCATTACACCAGTAGGTGTTGAGATATCTGCGATTTCAGTTTTGATGAGCATGGCATGCATCCAGAAAATATATTTTTGAACCCAATATTTTACAGTGCTTTAATGGCATTTTCATCTCAAATCGTGGGCGAATTGAGAATTATTTAACAGCGCATGCAAATAGTCAGCATGTTAAGAATTATTTGCGCGATATGATGTCATCTTCAGTACCAAAACATGTGGGGATTATCATGCGATTCGTCTTGATGATATGGCTGGCTGGTTTTGCATGCATTGCGGCGGCAGAGCCAAGTGCTGACTTGACTTATCAACTTAAAGCCTCAGTAGCCAAGGTGCATGTGGTAACTAAATCCGGTGGGCATGGCGTTGGTACCGGTGTGGTGGTGGCCAAAGACATGGTGGCGACTAACTGCCATGTATTGGCCAATGCCAATGGGGTCAATATCACTAAATTTGGCGATAGCTTTGCGCCGGTTGGCCTCAAAGCGGACTGGAAACATGACCTATGTATTCTACGTTTTCAATATCTAGATTTAAAACCAGTGGAACTGGGTGATGCTTCGCAGCTGCGCTACGAACAGCCGATGTTCTCCATTGGATTTCCCGGTGGGCCGCCCAAACCTCAAGTGACCTATGGCAAAATCAAAGCGCTTTATCCGCTCGACGACAGCGTCATTGTACGTACCGATGCTTCATTTATCATGGGGGCCAGTGGTAGCCCGGTGTTTGATGAAGCGGGTAAGCTGATTGCCATTAGTACATTTAAGAGCCCAGGGCGTGGTGCTTATTTTTATAATATTCCGGTCAACTGGGTCAAAGCATTGCTGGATACGCCTGAAACCACCTCGTTACAATCAGACCTTGTGCCATTTTGGGACGCACCACCCGAGGCAGCACCTTACTTTATGCAAGTAGTGTTGCCATACCAAAATGAGGATTGGTCAGAATTAGCACGTGTTGCTCAGGCTTGGGTCAAGCAAGAACCAAGCACAGCCGAAGCACATTATTATCTGGCTGTGGCACAAGCTAAGCTTGGCCGTGATGCCGATGCTAAGAAGAGTTTTCAGCAGACATTAGTATTGCAACCGCAGCATCCGAGTAGTCTGATCGGATTGGGTTTGTTGGCTAGCCGTGCCGGCAATTCGGATGAGGTGGCGCGGATGCACGCAGCGTTACAGGCCATTCATGTGGAATTGGACGAGGCGTTTAATCTCGCGCTTAAAGAGCAAGCTCAGTAATCGCTGCTGCGACCCGTGGAATAACCTTGTGGTACATCTTGCTGCCATTCGCCGCAGTCGTCACAGCGGTGGTCATGCATGGTGGGGCTAAACACAAGATGTGTGCTGTTACAGAATTTGCACACAGCTTGTGTCGAGCTCTCCGATTTGTGGTGTAAGGTATGCTGCTCTGTCGCTACTTTGGTGCTGCCTAGTCCGTATTTGTTGTCCATGGGTATGGTCCTCTCAACAGGGATAGCCATTTCTAATTGCAACTGCTTAAGTGTTTAACTTACCCTCTTTTGAAGGGCATCGCAAGATGTAATTCAGCTTAGTGTAGAACCCAATACTATTTCTTTAATTGCGCTTTGCATGCGGTATAGGACAATACATCGCCGTCCGTCAGCGTCGTCTGGTCGCCTTCTAATGCCAGTGTAATGGAGCCGGATACATAGCGATTTTTCTCGGTACTGGATTTTGCCAGATTCACTTCATGGTCTGGAAAAATAAGCCAGGCATCGTTGTCCTTGTTCAGCATACGCAGAAAGAAGCGTTTGTTGCCTTCACATACATATTCGGTGGCGTTTTCCGGATTTTTAGAACGCTCTTTGGTTTCAGACTTAAACACTTTAAGGGGCGCTACCATGCTACATGCCGATAGAATGACGCAGGTAAGTGCAATGGCGGTGACGTGCTGATAGTTCATGTGTTGCCTTAACGGTAAAAATTTCAATGGGTTCATTTTGCCATCTTATGCCAAGACCGACAATGACTCATCTCATTTAGGATGCTTCTAGTTTAAGGTGCGTCTTGATAGCCTGCGCGCGTTAAGCGGTCTCGAATAGCTGCCCACGCTGGCTGGTCTGGAGGCAACAAAATGAGAATCGCACTGGCTTGCAAGTCATCTAATCGATGCAGCGCATCGTATAAGTGTTCTGCCACTTGCGCAGGTGTGCTGGGTAGCGCAATGCAATGGGCGCTGTGCACCTGCGCATGGAGTGCTGTATTGCTTTGGCCGATTAGCAATGCTGCACAGTGCGGATGCAATTGCGCGTATTTTTGTAAGTCGGCAAATGCTTCAAACAAGCGCGTGGGTGTGCGTGGCGAGTAATGCAATAAATGTTGCCCCGGTGCTTTGGGAATGTCTTGTGTGAGTGGTTGTGCTGGCTTGCCTGCAATGGCTTCAATTTGCGCTTCCGTAATCATGCCGTGGCGTAACAACTGCCATTGGTCGCCATCCACACTCACAATAGTAGATTCAATGCCCACTTGGCATGGGCCGCCATCTAGTACCGGAATATCTTTACCCAAGCTGTTTTCGACATGCGCTGCTGTGGTGGGGCTGAGCTGGGTATAGCGATTGGCGGAGGGCGCGGCTAAGGCTAGGCCACTTTCTTTGAGCAATTGCAGCGTGAGCGGATGGGCAGGTACGCGCAGTGCAACAGTCGGCGCATTGGCGCGCAATATATTAGACACATGCGGTTTGGCTTTGAGTACCAACGTAAATGGCCCAGGCCAAAACGCTATTGCGAGTTTTTTGGCCAAAGCCGAAAATTCGTCAGCATAGCCACTCACTTGATGAATGTTTGCAATATGGACAATCAGCGGATTATTGGCTGGGCGTTGTTTTGTGGCATAAATCTTGAGTAAAGCAGCTTCATTGCTAGCATCTGCCGCTAATCCATACACCGTTTCGGTAGGAATCGCGACCACTTCGCCGTTGTTAAGTAACGTCATCGCGTCTGCTAAATTGACCTGCATGCCAATACCAACCAGTAGTAAAAGTGCTATTTTACTACTGGTTTGTTACCTCGTGGTTTACTGTCTCATGCCATCTATCAAGCCGCTTTTTGTAAAGGCTGTATTTCAGGTGCAGTTTTATAATCATGCGCCGCGAGTGGGTGAGAAGTCTTCACACTATTTTCAATCACTTCTGCTGCTTTTGGCAAGCCTGCCACCGCGCGTTGAATGGCGAGCTTGGTCGCTGCATAATTCCAGTCTTGGATTTTGGTGCTAACTGCGGCATCCCAATGAATAAAGACACCAATGCAGATAAATATATCATCGGCTTCTTTTAACGGAATGGTGCCCTCTTTGACTGAGTCAGTCACGGCTTTAGCCACACCAGACTGCGCTGGCCCAAACATCTGCACCGCTTGTTTTGCATCTTTGATATCGACCTTGTTGAACATCACAGTGGCTGGTTTTGCCATGAGATTGGGTGCTACTACGGCTAGCAACGCATTGTCACCACGTTTTTGATTGGTGAGCGTTAAAGCAAAAGCGGTTTCGGCGGCACTGCCACGTGGCCCCATGATTAAGTCCACATGGGCGACCTCATTGCCTTCACCGACCAATGCTTCGCCTACTAGTAATTTGTTGATTTTTAAGGTTTTCATGATAGTTCTTCCTTTCTGCTTTCAAGCCCCGTTGGGCGTTAAAAATAGATGGACAAACCTTAAAAGCTAACAATTTTGCGTTCAAAAGTAAGACAAGGAATAGCCGCTATAGTTGCAATTATTTAACTGGTATAGAATGGCTGACCATTATCATTTTTAAAGAAAAAGCATGAGTCAAATTATCGTAGAAAAAAATCCTAGCCAAGCCCATTTAGACAGTTTAGGGGTGAGCAAATGGTCAACCTGGCAAAAGGAGGTCTCTACTTTTCCATGGACATTCTTAGAACAAGAAATTGCCTATATTTTAGAGGGTGAGTGCGTGATTACACCTACAGGCGGCGCATCTGTGTCCTTTGGTAAGGGCGATTTGGTGACGTTTCCAGCAGGCATGACCGCCAGTTGGGAAGTGAAGCAACCATTACATAAGCATTACAAATTGGATGGTAATTTGCTCAGCCAAACGTTCCGCCGCATTAAAGCAGCGCTTAAACTGTAATTCTATATTGCCGCGTTAACCTGCTTTTCTAAAAGTGAGGTTAACGCGCGTGTTACCTAATATTGCATGACACCCGGATTGCATGGACATGATGCCGTGATAATTCAAACGTGCATCACCGCCCCACACAATCACATCGCCATGTTCAAGGCGCAATTGCGTGGGTTTATCGGTGCGTTTTTTGCCACCAAATTGAAAGCGCGCAGCAATGCCTAATGATACGGATACAATGGGTTGTGTGAAATCACGTTCATTTTTATCTTGGTGCAAGCCCATCTTGGTGCCGATTTGGTATTGATTAATCAGGCAAGCATCTGGCGCAAAATCAGTGTAGCCGGCAATATTAGCAGCCGTATTAGCGAGTACAAAAAAGCTTTCTGGCATTGCGGGCCATGGCGCTTGGCGTATTGGGTCGATAGGCGAGTAGCGGTAACCTTGCTGATCAGATACCCAGCCTAATGCGCCACAACTGGTGGTGGCCACTGACATGGCAAATCCCATCGGTGTCATCATCTGCCGCAAGGGTGCGGCGGAGATAACGGCATGTAAATCATCCAGCAATTGTGTTTGGTTAGGCAACGCATAACCACGTAAATAGACCAGTCCATCTAAGTCTAATCGCTGACTGCTTTCAAGAGAACTCAATAAATCCATGGTGATGTGTTATTTGCTTCCCGGCTCTTGGTACTAGCTTTTAAATGCACACTGTTATAATGAATGCATGCACCGTTATCAACAAGCGCAAACTTTTTTAAGTGAGCAAGATCCAGACTTTGCCAAGCTTATTGCTGAGATTGGCGATTGCCAACTTATACTCAAGTCAGAGCGTGACCCTTATGAGGCATTGGTCCGCGCTGTGGCTTACCAACAGCTCAGCACTAAAGCGGGTGATGCTATTTTGGCAAAATTCAAAGCCCATTTTGGAGGCAAATTTCCAACGCCAGAACAGCTCGCACATGCAGAGTTTGATGCCTTGCGTGCTTGTGGGTTCTCTGGCCGAAAAGTTGAGACGACCAAAGGCATTGCACAAGGCGCACTGACTGGATTGGTGCCAACACTTGCGCAAGCTGAACACATGTGCGATGAAGATTTGATTGAGCGTTTGGTTGCACTAAAAGGGATTGGGCGTTGGACAGTGGAAATGATGCTGATCTTTACATTACAACGTCCGGATATCTTGCCGGTGGATGATTTTGGTGTGCGTGAAGGTTATAAGCGGTTGAAGTCTTTAACGGATGCGCCAACGCCTAAAGCCTTGGCAGAGATTGGTTTGGCTTGGCAGCCTTATCGCACGGTAGCCAGTTGGTATTTATGGCGTGTGCCCAAATAATCTGTGCTTAGACTGAGTTTAGATTCACATCACAAAAAAAGCGGGCGCTAGTGATAGCGCCCGCTTTTGAATGCTAACAGGGTATTAACCCGCTTTCTTTTTGCTTACTTTCTTTTTGCCTTCGTGTTCTTGCAACAACACCGTGTCTAGTACGTAGATCATACCGTTATCCGCTTTGATATCGCCGCCGCCCACTGTTGGGATGCCATCTACTTTGATGCCGGCAGTCACGTCTAATTTCAACTCATGGCCTTCAACGGATTTTACTTTACCAGCTGTAACATCATCGCTAGTGATTTTGTGCGCAACGATATGTGCGTTCAACAATTTTACGAGTGCGTCTTTATCTTTGAGCAATGCTTCCAGTTTGTCTTTTGGTAACTTGGCAAATGCGGCATCGCTTGGTGCAAACACAGTAAAAGGGCCTTCGCCTTTAAGTGTGTCTGTTAAACCAGCCGTTTGCAGTGCTGTCAGCAATGTTTTGAGTGAGCCATCAGCAGCGGCTGAGTCGATAATATCATCTGCAAAAGCAGCATTAGAAACAGACAATGCAAACAGTGATGCTAGTAATACTTTTTTCATAACTTTCCTTAAATTGTTGAGTGCTATTTAAATATCAGCAAGCTTGCTGATGGTTGCTCTAGGATAGCTGCGAGAGCTTACACAAGTTGCCTAACAATGTAACTAGGCAATCATTGTTAATTGTGAAATTCTGTTCAGCTTACTGGGATAACGCCACGGCAAAGCATGACGTTGACGATAAAATAAATATTTTTTGTGGCTAGATTGTGCCCATGCTTGTTAAATTCTAGGTAAGAGTGATACCAAAGGTACAAGATCGGAAAAAAAACGCGTCAAAAAAAGGTTAGTGCGCCTAATCTATTTCAGCAGAATCGCACTAGGTCAACGACGACTCATCGGCATGTTTGCACACGCTTACTGCTTTATTCTCTGCACTAACGCCACATTGTAACTGAGCCTGCTTCTTTACACATCCATAGAGATATTGGGCAGAATTTAAATTTATAATAGCGTGATGCATATTTCTATTCAGCAGTTATTCAGTAACCATCAGTTTGCCTTTGTAAAGTTGTTGGCGTTTCGTATTCAAATGGTATTGGCCTACCAAATTATGGCGGTAGTGGTGGGTTGGCACATTTATGAACTCACTCATGATCCATTGGCGCTCGGGCTGATTGGTTTGGCGGAAGTGATCCCTTACTTTTCCTGCACTTTATTCGCTGGCCATGCGGTCGATCACTATTATTCGCGCCGCGCATTTGGCATCTTAGCCGCTACTTTGTTATGCCTAAATGCCTTAACGTTGACCTGTGTGACGATGGGCTGGATTACAGGCAATCCCAGTGTCTGGATTTATGGCTCAATTGCATTTACCGGCATTGCCCGTGCATTTATTGCCCCCAGTTATACCACCTTATTTGCGATTATTGTGCCCAGGGAATCTTATGCGCGTGGCTCAGGCATTGGCAGTTCTATTTTCCAAATAGGGTTGATATTGGGGCCGGCATTAGGTGGTTTGTTAGTGGGATTTGCCAGTAAAACCATGGCATATGCGCTAGCCAGCGCTTTGTGCGTAGGCGCGGCTGTCGCAATGGGGATGTTAAAAGTGAAAGAGCCGCCTGCGCCAGAAAGCCCACCGGTTTTCAAAAGTATTGGCGAAGGCTTGCGCTTTGTCTGGAGTAACCAAATTGTGTTTGGCGCGCAAATGCTGGATATGTTTGCCGTATTGTTTGGTGGCGCGGTTGCGTTGTTGCCCGCCTTTATTCAGGATGTTTACCATATGGGCCCAGAAACGCTCGGATTGATGCGGGCTGCCCCTGCGGTGGGTGCGATACTGACTGGATTATGGCTTACGCGGCACCCCATCAATTTACATGCAGGCCGCTGGTTATTGGCTGCAGTGGCAGGGTTTGGCTTATGCATGATTGGGTTTGCACTTAGTCCTTATTTTTGGCTGGCCGTGGCTTTGTTAATGGTTTCTGGTGTGCTGGATGGCATCTCTGTGGTGACGCGGCAAACCATATTGCAACTGGCTACGCCGGACGCCATGCGCGGCAGGGTATCGGCCATTAATGGCATATTCATTGGTTCATCCAATGAGTTGGGCGCATTTGAATCTGGTGTTGCAGCAAAACTATTCGGGCTAGTGCCTTCCGTGGTTTTTGGCGGCCTGATGACGATTGGTATTGTGGGCGTTACCGCTAAGCTTGCCCCCAAGTTACGCGATTTAGAGCTGAAGCAACTGCAGTAATCCATGCGCAATCTGGATACATTATTTGCTGTATTGGCAAAATCGACATTCAGAGCGGGCTTTCAATTGAACGCACGTGATTTAGCGTATCTGCAAGAAAAAGGTTTGGCGCAAGTGCTGACACATGCCGAGGATTTTGTGCAAAAACGCTTGGCGCCCGCCGTCATTGAAAATGAAGGCAAACAAACGCCGATGCGTGGTCACCCTGTATTTGTAGCGCAGCATGCTACGGCTTGTTGCTGCCGTGGCTGCTTGCAACAGTGGCATGCCATTCCACAAGGGCGCGAACTCACTTTAGATGAGCAAGCCTACGTGGTTGTGGTATTGGAGCGCTGGCTGCAAACCTACGTAAAGTAATGGTTATATGCCGAGATGTGGGCGTAAATACGTGAGCACAATCGGCAAACCAATCGCGCTAATCACGCCGTTTAAGCCCATCGCCATGCTAGCAAAAATACCCGCTTCCTCGTTCACGCTAAAGGCACGGGTAATACCTAAGCCGTGCGCCCCTACGCCAATGGCTGTGCCGCGAATCCACCATTGTTGTATTTTGAGTGCATTTAAAATATAAGGCGCCAATATTGCACCCAGCATGCCGGTAATGACTGTGAACACGGCTGTTAAGGTCGGCGATACGTTGATGCGTTCGGCAATACCCATGGCAATGGGGGCGGTGACCGATTTTGCATACATGCTGCCCACCATATTGTTGCTTGCGCCCATCCACTGCGCAATGGCCACGGCACTGACAATGGAGACGGTACTACCTGCAGTGAGTGCCACCCACATATGAAAGATCTTGCCTTTCATGCGTTTAAAACCATTGTAAATGGGCACAGCCAAAGCAACAGTAGCTGTCCCCAGTAAAAAGTGCACAAACTGTGCGCCTTCAAAATATTTTTCGTAGGGCATATCCAGCGCGCTAATGATGCAGCAAGTCAGCACCACAGAAATGGCAACCGGATTGACGACAGGGTTACGCTTAGCGCGTACGTACAGCATATAGCCAAGCTGATAAGTGGCGAGAGTGATGATCAATGCAAACAGCGGGTCTCCAGACAGATAGACCCAGATTTCGGAAATCGGTATACGCTTATTCATGGCGTTGCCCCTTGCCGAACTTGAGTGAAAAATACCAAAACACCTTGAGTACGACGGCAGTGACACCAATGGTTAGTACCACGCTGACCAGCAACGCGGTAGAAACAGCAAGTGCATGGGCTTTGAGTTCTGGCAAAAACAGCACCACACCTACCGAGGCTGGTACAAACAACAAGCCCAGATGTTGTCTGAACTGATCGGCTACTTGGCCAAGCGGTTGATTTACCTCGCCTTTTATCATTAGAAATACCACCAGGAAAACCAAGCCTAATACTGGCCCGGGGATGCTTGGTAGCAAAAACTTAGAAGCCAACTCGCCCAAGCCTTGCCATAAAAATAACTGAACTAAACCTTCTATCATGTCTGTGCTTTGATGAATGCAAAGTTTTAAGTTATCACACTTTTATTTTGAATTTTTGAAGCGGTGCGAAATTTATTGCAGATCTACATAGAATCACGCAGAAAACAGTACACAGCACACGCAGCAATCACACACAGTAAAAGTGCAAATGAATCCAACATGCTAAAATGTGCGCAGTTAGTCATATGGATTTGAAAGCACTTTATGTCGGGAAACAAAATCAGCGCTACGGAAACCCAGCTGCGTGCATTATTGGCAGAGCGTATTCTCATTTTGGATGGCGCGATGGGTACCATGATTCAGCAATACAAGCTGACCGAAGCCGATTATCGTGGCGAGCGTTTCGTCGACTTCAAAGCACCCATTGGTGAGCGTGAGTTGTTTGTCAAAGGCAATAATGAACTGTTGACCTTGACGCAACCGCAAGTGATTCAAGAGATTCATGAAAAATATTTGGCTGCTGGTGCCGATATTATTGAGACCAACACCTTTGGTGCAACCAGCGTAGCGCAAGACGACTATCATATGGCGCATCTTGTCTATGAGATGAATGTGGAATCGGCCAAGCTGGCCAAGGCGGCGTGCGTTAAATACAGCACGCCGGATAAGCCGCGTTTTGTGGCGGGTGCATTAGGCCCTACCCCTAAAACCGCAAGTATTTCTCCCGATGTGAATGACCCTGCCGCACGTAACGTCAGCTTTGATCAGTTGGTGGCTGCCTACTTGGAGCAAACGCGTGCCTTGGTTGAAGGTGGTGCGGATATCCTGATGGTGGAAACCATTTTCGATACGCTCAATTGCAAGGCGGCATTGTTTGCCATCGACACATTTTTTGAAGAAGTGGGCTATACCCTGCCCTTGATGATTTCGGGTACCGTGACCGATGCCTCCGGCCGTATTCTGTCCGGGCAAACGGTGACGGCATTCTGGCATTCTGTACGCCATGCTAAACCACTCACAGTGGGTTTGAATTGCGCGCTAGGTGCAACCTTGATGCGGCCTTATGCAGAAGAGCTTTCCAAAGTGGCGGATACTTTCGTCTGTATTTATCCGAATGCCGGCTTGCCTAACCCCATGAGTGATACCGGTTTTGATGAAACGCCGGATGTCACTTCCAGCTTAGTCAAAGAATTTGCTGTGAGTGGGTTTGTGAATATTGCGGGTGGCTGTTGCGGAACTACACCGCCCCACATTAACGCGATTTATAACGCCATTAAAGCGTTGCCTCCGCGCGCTGTACCGACACAGGTCCCGGTCACCAAATTGTCTGGATTAGAGCCTTTTATCATTGATGAAAATTCACTGTATGTGAACGTGGGTGAGCGCACCAACGTAACAGGTTCTAAAGCCTTTGCGCGCATGATTATCAACGAGCAATACGAAGAGGCGCTAAGTGTCGCGCGTCAGCAAGTAGAGAACGGTGCGCAAGTCATCGACATCAACATGGACGAAGGCATGTTGGATGCTGTAAAAGCGATGACGCATTTCTTGAACTTAATCGCATCCGAGCCAGATATTGCGCGCGTGCCGATCATGATTGACTCCTCAAAGTGGAATGTGATTGAGGCCGGCTTAAAGTGCGTACAAGGCAAGGCCATTGTCAACTCCATCTCCATGAAAGAAGGCGAAGCCGAGTTTTTGCGCCAAGCGACATTGTGTCGTCGTTATGGCGCCGCAGTGATTGTGATGGCCTTTGATGAAAAAGGCCAAGCCGATACCTATGCACGCAAAATTGAGATTTGCAAACGTGCCTATGATTTATTGGTGGGCATGGATTTCCCGCCAGAAGACATTATCTTTGACCCCAATATTTTTGCCATTGCGACCGGGATTGAAGAGCACAATAACTACGCGGTGGACTTTATTGAAGCTACGCGCTGGATTAAGCAAAACCTGCCGCATGCCAAAATTTCTGGCGGGGTTTCCAATGTGAGTTTTAGCTTCCGCGGCAATGATCCGGCACGTGAAGCGATTCATACTGTGTTCCTCTACCATGCCATTCAAGCGGGCATGACCATGGGCATTGTCAATGCTGGCATGATGGGTGTGTACGATGATTTGGCGCCGGAGCTCAAGCAGTGTGTCGAAGATGTGGTACTGAACCGCGTCACCGACCCAAATAACTTGCTTGCGCCGACTGAGCGCCTGATTGAAATCGCAGGTACGCTTAAAGCAGGCGGCAAGAAAGAAGAAGCCACTTTAGAATGGCGTGGCACCCCAGAGCACCCAGTCTCGGTGCAAAAGCGTTTAGCGCATGCCATGGTGCATGGTATTACCGAGTTTATTGTGCAAGATACGGAAGAAGCGCGTGTCGAAGTGATGCAAAACGGCGGCCGCCCAATCCATGTGATTGAAGGCCCGTTGATGGACGGCATGAACGTGGTGGGCGATTTATTTGGGCAAGGCAAAATGTTCCTGCCGCAAGTGGTGAAGTCAGCACGCGTGATGAAGTCCGCAGTGGCGCATCTCATTCCTTTTATTGAGGAAGAAAAAGCGTTAGAAGAAAAACGCACCGGCATTGTCGCTAAGCCCAAAGGCAAAGTGGTGATTGCCACGGTGAAGGGCGATGTGCATGACATCGGTAAAAATATCGTCAGCGTGGTGCTGCAATGCAACAACTTTGAGGTGGTGAACATGGGCGTGATGGTGCCCGCGGCCGAGATTTTAGCCATGGCGAAAGCGGAAAATGCCGACATCATTGGTTTGTCCGGCTTGATTACGCCCTCGCTTGAAGAGATGGCCTATGTTGCCAAAGAAATGCAGCGGGATCCGCATTTTTATGACCAAAAAACACCGTTATTGATTGGCGGCGCGACCACTTCACGTGCACATACTGCCGTTAAAATTGCGCCAAATTATGATGGCCCAGTGATTTATGTGCCTGACGCTTCGCGTTCAGTCTCGGTCATGCAAAACCTGCTCACGCCAGAAACCCGCGGTGCGTATTTGGCGGAGATTCAGGCCGATTATGAAAAAGCACGTGCTCAACACGCCAATAAAAAAGGTGTGCCGATGTTGACCATAGCCGATGCGCGTGCCAACAAAACCAAGTTGAGTTTTGAGGGTGAGTATGCGCCTGTGAAACCTAAGTTTATTGGCCGCCGCGTGTTTAAAAATATCGATTTAGCCTTAATCGCGCAATACATCGATTGGGGTCCGTTCTTTCAGACTTGGGATCTAGCCGGTTTCTATCCCGCAATCCTGACCGATGAAGTAGTGGGTGAGGCCGCCACCAAAGTGTTTGCCGAAGCGCAAGCCATGCTCAAAAAAATCATTGAGGGGCGCTGGCTTACCGCCAATGGCGTGATTGCTTTGCAGCCGGCCAACGTAGTCAACGATGATGACATTGAAATTTATACGGATGATACGCGGCAGGAAGTGGCATTTACCTACTACGGCATGCGCCAGCAAACCGTTAAGCCGGTGATAGAGGGTGTGGCCCGACCTAACCAGTGTTTGGCCGATTTTATTGCGCCAAAGGATACAGAGGATTACATCGGTTTATTCGCGGTGACGGCTGGATTAGGCATGGAAAAACGTCTGGCTGAGTACGAAAAGCAGCATGATGACTACAATGCCATTATGTTTAAATCATTGGCGGACCGCTTGGCGGAAGCCTTTGCCGAATATATGCACGAGCGTATTCGCCAAGATTTTTGGGGTTACGCTGCGGATGAAGCGCTCAGTAAAGATGCACTGATTAAAGAGGAATATGCTGGTATTCGTCCAGCGCCTGGTTACCCCGCCTGCCCAGACCACACAGTGAAAGCAGATATGTTTAAACTATTGCAGGCTGAGGAAATTGACATGCAATTGACCGACAGCTTTGCTATGTTGCCAGCGGCGGCGGTGAGTGGATTTTACTTTGCGCATCGCCAAGCTAAATATTTTAGTGTCGATAAAATTGGTATGGATCAATTAGAAGATATGGCCAAACGGCGCGGCTTAGAAAAAGCTTATTTAGAGCGTTGGTTGGCACCGAATTTGGGTTAATGGGTTTACATGGCAGGTCAGTTTTTATAAGCAAATATATTAAGGTTATCAATTGCATATTCATATATTAGGTATTTGTGGCACCTTTATGGGTGGTATCGCGGTGCTGGCAAAACAAGCCGGTCATACCGTCACGGGGTGTGATGCCAATGTGTACCCGCCCATGAGCACACAGTTAGAAGCGCAGGGCATACAACTGATTGAAGGCTTTGCAGCGGAGCAGACCAAACTCAATCCGGATATGTATGTGATCGGCAATGTCGTTACCCGTGGCAACCCGCTGATGGAAGCCATTCTGAATCAAGGCTTTCCTTATATTTCGGGCCCACAATGGCTGACGGAAAATGTGCTGCAAGGTAAATGGGTGCTAGCGGTAGCAGGCACGCATGGTAAAACCACCACTAGTTCTATGTTGGCATGGATATTAGAGTTTGCAGGTTTAGCACCAGGCTTTTTGATTGGTGGTGTGCCGGAGAATTTTGCTGTATCTGCACGTTTGCCGCAGGTGCCGACCCAAGACAAAAGCAGTATTTCCCCTTTCTTTGTGATCGAAGCCGACGAATACGACACGGCCTTTTTCGATAAACGTTCCAAGTTCGTCCACTACCGTCCGCGTACTGCCATTCTGAACAATTTAGAATATGACCATGCCGATATTTTTGAAGACTTGGCTGCCATAGAAAAGCAATTCCATCATTTGGTCAGAACCGTGCCGCAACAAGGCTTGGTCGTCCGCAATGGTAAAGAGGCGAGCCTGCAACGCGTGATTGATAAAGGTTGTTGGACGCCAGTAGAGCAATTTGGTACCGATGCTGATTGGCAAGCGACCAATGCCAGCGGTGATGGCCATTTTGATGTGCTATACCAAGGCCAGTTACAAGGCCGGGTGACTTGGGATTTGCTGGGTGAGCATAACCGCATGAATGCGCTGGCTTGTATTGCTGCCGCACGCCATGCAGGCGTGGCTGTTGCTACTAGTATTGAGGCACTAGGTGCGTTTAAAAATGTAAAACGCCGTATGGAAACCAAAGGCGTGGTCAATCAAATCACGGTATACGATGACTTTGCGCACCACCCTACCGCCATTGAAACGACGGTAGCAGGTTTGCGCGCCAAAGTAGGTGTCGCAAGAATACTGGCTGTGCTTGAACCTAGAAGTAACACCATGAAACTGGGCGTAATGAAAGATGCCTTGCCAGCCAGCTTAGCACAGGCAGATATAGTATTTTGCTACGGAGCCAATTTGGGTTGGGATGCTGCCGAAGCACTCAAGCCGATTGCACATAAGTCACACACCTTTGATGACTTAGATCAATTGGTCAATGCCATCGCAGGGATTGCCATTGCGGGCGACCATATTTTGGTGATGAGTAATGGCGGCTTTGGTGGCGTGCATCAAAAGATACTCGATGCGCTAAAGAGGTAATCAGGTTTGGCTGAGAAAAAACCACAGGCAGCTAAAGCAAGGACGATTGTGAACAAAAAGACTTCACAGAGTCCACTGATGATTGCTGTGTGGATTTCTGTGCTGGTACATTTGGTGGCGCTGAGTATCAAATTTCAGCCGGAGTTAAAGAAGTTTAAAGATAGCTTGCCTGCTTTAGAAGTGATGCTGGTGAACGCCAAAACCAAAGAGGCACCCAAAAAAGCAGAGGTGCTAGCACAAGCGAATTTAGACCGTGGCGGCAATACCGATGAAAATCGCAAGCTGAAAACGGCATTGCCTTCCCCTAATCAAAAAACACAAGAAGTGAAACTGCAACAGCACGCAGAGCCGCGCAGCGCATCAAAAGCGGCAAAATTGAGCGCAGAACAAATACAAGAACAAAAGCGTGTAGAAGCCTTGGAGAAGCAGGCGCAAGAGTTGATGACACAAATCAATGCGCTACAAAAAGTACAATCCAAACCCACACAGCAAGCGGCCGCAGCTACGCCGGAGACTGGCGAACAATCCGTCAAACTGAAAGCACTGAATACGCAAGATTTATTGGCATCGGCTAAAGAAATTGACCGCTTGGAGGCATTGATTGCCAAGCAGCAAGATGAATATCAAAAGCGGCCAAAGCGCAAATTCATCGGCGCACGCACGCAAGAATACCGTTACGCCATGTATATCGAAGCTTGGCGGCAAAAGGTTGAGCGTGTCGGTAACCTGAATTACCCAGAGGCAGCTAAACATCAAAAACTATATGGACAGCTGCAAATGACGGTCTCTATTAGAGCCGATGGTAGCTTGGAAGAGATTAAAATTAACCGCAGTTCAGGGCATAAAATATTAGATCTGGCAGCCAAGAAAATTGTGGAGTTATCTGCACCTTTTTCTGCGTTTCCGGCAGATATTAAGCGGGATGCTGACATTTTAAGTGTGACAAGGACGTGGACATTTACGCAAGAAGACGCCCTCTCCACCGAATAGGTCATTTAGTTTTTGCTTTTATGCTGCGTTGTTTTCGCTTACCGTACTCGCTGCACTGTTTGCGCTCAAACGCCTTGCCTAAAAACAAAAGCTAAATGATCTGATGCTGATGGCGAATAATTTTTCAATCAAACATATAGAGTTCACGAATAAGGTATCAACACATGACCAACCACTTTAAACACCATGTATTTTTCTGTTTGAATCAACGCGAAAACGGTGAAGATTGCTGCATGAACAAAGGCGCTGAAGCTGCATTTGACCATATGAAATTGCGCGTGAAAAAGTTGGGCTTAAATGGCGAAGGCAAAGTACGTATTAACCGTGCAGGTTGCCTAGACCGCTGTGCGCAAGGGCCGTTGATGGTGGTGTATCCAGAAGCGGTCTGGTATACCTTTGTGGACCACGAAGATGTGGATGAAATCATCGAGAGCCATTTAATCAATGGCAAAGTGGTTAAGCGGCTGGTGATAGAGTAAGTGCGATAACGTTAAGAAGATAAAGCACATGTCACATGTGCTTTTATTTTTTCAGTCAGCGTTTCTACTTGTAATGCAGTCAGTGGCTGTGCTTGGCTATTGTTTACTGCCTCGCCCCAATGGCTATTTGGAAAGTGCTTATCCGTCTCAAAACGTGGAATGACATGCCAGTGCATATGTGGTGTTTTGTTGCCTAGACTGGCTAGATTGATTTTGTCTGGCTGGATGACTTCGCGAATGGCGGTTTCAACCGCAAACACCACTTTCATGGTGCGGGCACGCGCTTGCGGCGCTAAGTCGGTCATTTCTTTCACATGTGCTAACAGTTCAACACGGCAATAAGCCGGATAGTCTGCATCTTGCAGTAATACCACTCGGCAAAAATCATCCTGCCAAAGAATGGCGTGCGGGCTGGATTGGCAAAGCGGGCAAGCGCTCATACTATGAGGCTTGTAGCATTCTATCTAGCGTAAGTTTAGCCAGTTCTGCTTCATGCTTGGGTACTTTGATTTGATTGACGATGTTACCTTCTGCTAGATTTTCCAAGCACCATGCCAAGTGCTGTGGATCAATACGCGCCATAGTAGAGCACTCACACACCACGTGGCTCATAAACTGCACATGTTTACCTTGCGGCTTCATTTGCTCGGCCAGACGTGTGACTAGATTTAACTCGGTGCCCACCAGCCATTTGGTGTTGGGTGGTGCCTCACTTACGGTTCTGAGAATGTACTCGGTAGAACCTACATAATCTGAGTTTAGGCAAACTTCAAACGGTGCTTCCGGGTGAGAGATGACAAAGCCATCCGGATGCAACTTCTTAAAATGCTCGATATTTTGTGGGCGGAACATTTGATGCACTGCGCAATGCCCTTTCCATAACAGGATTTTGGCATTTTTGATTTGCTCTACCGTTAAACCACCCAATGGTTGGTCTGGGTCCCATACAGGCATTTGCTCTAAGGGGATGCCCATTTTATGGCCGCTCCAGCGTCCTAAGTTTTGGTCTGGAAAGAACAGTACCTTCTCGCGTTGTTTAAAGCCCCACTCCAATATTTTTGGCGCATTGGTGCTGGTACACACAATGCCGCCATGTTCGCCACAGAACGCTTTTAAATCTGCAGCAGAGTTAATGTAGGTAATCGGCGTGATTTCCTCATCAAAGTTCAGTACTTTGTTAAGCTCGCGGTAGCTGCGTTCTACTTTGGCCAAGTTGGCCATGTCGGCCATGGAGCAACCTGCTGCTAGGTCAGGCAAGATGACAATCTGCTCAGGGCGGCTCAAAATATCAGCCACTTCTGCCATAAAATGCACGCCCAAAAACACAATGTATTCAGCATCTAAGCTCTCGCAATACTTAGATAGTTTGAGCGAATCACCGGTGTAATCGGCATGGCGGTACACGCTTTCATGCTGATAATGGTGACCAAGAATGACTAAGCGTTTGCCCAGTTTTTCGCGCGCAGCCAGAATTCTGGCCTGACAATCGTCGTCCTTAGTGGATTGAAATTTCTCAAATTTAATAGTGGCGGTTTGCATATCTATCAATTAAAAATGTATACCGTCTATTTTACAAGTTAAGTCCATGTCTTTCACCTAATCTTTTCAGTGCATCCACATTGGTCCAAGAGAATACGCGTTGCGCCGCCTCCCGCCAATCTACCCAAACGTATTGCGTGTGTTCATCCGGCGCAAGTGTAATCGGCAAAGCACTCGGCAGCATCAGGCCAAATAAGTGCTCAATGTTTTCGGTAACGCCGGCAGCATAGCGGTAACGCCAGTGCGGATAAATTTCGTAGACGTTGCTAGTGTGCCAATCTTGAAAATTGTAGGCTAATGCATCCAGCCCAGTCTCTTCTTTCACTTCACGAACCGCCGCCTGCTCTGGTGTCTCGCCTAACTCGATACTGCCTGTCACCGATTGCCAATAGCCCGGTTTGTCTGCACGCTCCATGATCAGCACCTCTAATGCAGGCGTGTGGATGAGTACAAGTGCAGATACGGGAATCTTATGCATCTGGCTTAAGTCGTTTTTTGCGTCACTTTGCTCGGTGCATTCACCAAGTTTTTAGGCAATTGAAACACGACGCTTTCCACCACACCCTGTAGTTCATGGACACCTTGCGCGCCAAATTGTTGCAATTGCGCAATCACTTCTTTCACTAAAATGTCTGGTGCGGAAGCGCCAGCAGAGACACCGACTTTCTGCTTGCCAATCAACCATTCCTGTTTTAAGTAACTGGCATTGTCGACCATATAGGCTTCTACACCTTGGTTCTGCGCAACCTCACGCAAGCGATTGGAGTTGGAGCTATTGGGAGAACCTACAATAATCACCAAGTCACAGTCTTTGGCCATGATTTTGACGGCATCTTGACGGTTTTGTGTGGCGTAGCAGATGTCATCACTTTTGGGCGATTGGATATTAGGAAAACGTGTTTTGAGGGCATGAATCACTTGCGCCGCATCATCCATCGAGAGTGTGGTTTGCGTCACAAACGCTAGTTTCTCACTGTCTTTGACAGCTAATGCGACAACGTCCTCGGGCGTTTCAACCAGGTACATGCCCTGCTTGCTGGGGTCGCCCTCTACTTGGCCCATGGTGCCTTCCACTTCCGGATGCCCTTTATGGCCAATCATGATGATTTCCAAGCCTTCTTTGCGCATTTTGGCCACTTCGATATGTACTTTTGTGACCAATGGACAAGTCGCATCGTAGGCGGTTAAGCCGCGTGCCTCGGCCTCTGCACGCACGGCTTTAGAGACGCCATGGGCACTGAAGATGACTGTGCTACCAGTGGGAATCTTTTCCAAATCATCTACAAAAATAGCGCCTTTTTCACGCAACTGGTTCACCACAAATTTGTTGTGGACCACTTCATTGCGCACATAAATAGGGGCGCCGAATTTTTCTAGCGCTTGTTCTACAATGATAATGGCGCGATCAACCCCAGCGCAAAACCCACGTGGGTTGGCGAGCACAATATTAGGCTGGCTAGACTGCTCTGATGGACTCGTTTGACTCATGCTTGTTTACTCTCGTTTATCAGTGTACGGTTGCATCGGGTATAATCACACCAATTTATTGATGGCTGACCTACGATTGCGATGAAAAACACTGCAACACTGCTTATTACTTGCCCAGATGCCAAAGGCATCGTGGCCTCGATTGCTGATTTTCTGTACCAGCACAATGCCAATATTTTACACGCAGACCAGCATCAGGATGCAGAAAATAATCTGTTTTTGATGCGCGTGGAATGGGACTTAGCCAATTTTAATGTGGACGAAGCTGCGTTTGGCCAAGCGTTTGCGCCCATTGCAACCAGATTCAATATGACTTGGCAATTGAAATTGTCACAGCACAAAACGCGCGTGGCGATTATGGTGTCCCAATACGATCATTGCCTAGCTGACTTGCTACATCGCCACAAAAGCGGTGAATTGGCCTGTGAAATCCCGCTGGTGATTAGTAACCACCGTGATACGGAAGCGCTAGTGAAGTTTTATGGCATTGATTTTCATTATATTGCGGTGACCAAAGAAAACAAAGCGGAGGCCGAAGCGGCGCAATTTAAATTGTTTGCTGATTACAATATCGACTTAATCGTATTGGCGCGCTATATGCAAATCTTGTCACCCGATTTTGTGGCGCGCTACCCGCAAAAAATCATCAATATTCACCATTCATTCTTGCCTGCATTTATTGGCGCACGCCCCTATCATCGCGCGTTTGAACGTGGCGTGAAGTTGATTGGTGCAACCAGTCATTATGTGACTGAAGTGTTGGATGAAGGCCCGATTATTGAGCAAGACATTGACCGTATCTCGCACCGCGACCAAGTGGAAGATTTGATTCAAAAAGGGCGGGATTTAGAGCGTGTGGTGCTGTCCAAAGCTGTGCGCTGGCATATTGAAAATCGTATTTTATTGTATGCGAATAAAACGGTGATTTTTGATTAGTGTGTGAGTGGATATGAAAACGAAAAAGCGAGCTTTATGCTCGCTTTTTTATTTTGTGTTATTCCGTTGCTGGAGCATCCAATGGTGGAATCGCTGGTTCGTCCACAGGCGCAATTTCAGGTAATGGCGCATCGTCGGCGAAAGCAGGTAAAGCGTTAAATGTCATGATAGCAAACAACAATACGAGCAAACTTTTCATTTTATCTCCGTTGTTTATAGTATGAACATTGATAGTTTTTTAAGCGATCAATTGCTTAAACGTAAAATCTACGCCAATCACACCAAACCTGCAATATCTGGAGTTAAGGGATTAATTTTTCCAATGAAAACAACTGCTTCACTTGTTCGCGCTCGCGAATCAAGTGATGTTTATCGCCATCTACCATGATTTCTGCGGCACGTGGACGCGTGTTGTAATTGCTGGCCATACTCATGCCGTAAGCACCAGCAGATTTGACCGCTAGCAGATCGCCTTCTTCAAGATTGAGTGTGCGGTCGCGCCCAAGAAAGTCACCGCTTTCGCAAACTGGCCCAACGATTTCATAGGTGCGTGCTTCTCCATCGCGCGGCTGGACGGCAACAATATCGTGATAAGCATCATACAAGGCTGGGCGCATCAGGTCGTTCATGGCAGCATCGACAATCGCAAAGTTTTTAGGCTTGTCTGCGTCGTCCAAATTGCCCATTTTGAGATATTCCACTTTGGTCAGCATGACACCGGCATTGCCTACTAATGCGCGACCGGGCTCAAATAATACTTTGACGTTGCGGCCAGCCAGTTTTTGCAAAATAGCTTGCGTATATTCAGCAAACGCTGGTGGTGCTTCATCCGAATAAGTAATGCCAATGCCACCACCCACATCAATATGGGTAATGTGTATGCCTTTGCTTTCCAAATGGTCGACCAAGCCAAGTACACGATCCAGCGCATCTAAAAACGGTGAGAGTTCAGTAATTTGCGAGCCAATATGGCAATCTACCCCATGCACCGCAATGTTTGGCATGGCTGCCGCTTGCTCATACAGCGCAATTGCGCTCTCAAACGCCACACCAAATTTATTATTTTTAAGTCCGGTAGAAATATAAGGGTGTGTTTTTGCATCTACGTTAGGATTCACCCGCAAAGATACAGGCGCGACTTTGCCCATCTCGCCTGCTACGGCATTGAGTCTGTGCAGCTCACTTTCGGATTCAATGTTGAAACATAAAATGCCAGCATTCAATGCTGCGCGCATTTCTTCATGACTTTTTCCCACGCCAGAGAACACGACTTTTTTCGGATCGCCACCAGCCGCTAGCACGCGCGCGAGTTCGCCACCAGATACGATGTCAAACCCAGCGCCTAATGTGGCAAACAAATTCAGAATGGCCAAACTAGGGTTCGCTTTCACAGCAAAGCAAACCAGATGGTCCGCTTGCGTCAGCCCTGCCTGAAATTGCTTGAATGCATTAGTCAAAGCCGCTTTGGAATAGACATAGCAAGGCGTTTGATATTGCTCGGCAATGGTAGTTAAGGAAACTTGTTCGGCACATAATGTGCCGTTTTTAAAATGGAATGAACTCACGATAATGGCTTATATAAATAGAGGTTAGTAGCTGGAAGCAGGTGCCGGCGCTGCAGGTTGAGGTGCAGTTTCTGGGGTGTCTTGCGGATATTGCTGCTCAGGAATATAGAGCGGCCCTTTAGTCCCGCAGGCAGTAAGCAGCATGAGTAAGGCAGAGAAACAGGCTATTTTGGTATAAATATCACGCATGGCAGAAACACCCTGACGGCAAACGAACAAGCGTGAATTTTAACATTAATGCAAAAAACGGTGGTTAATATCGAGAATAGAACCGTTTACTCCCGTTAATTCACCGATTATCGGATAGTGATAGACATGTAATGAAGGGGTTTGGCATGATAAGTTTGCGAAACTGAGAGGGGCTAACTATGTTGGCAGGTACCATGTTAAACAAAAATGTCGAAGGCGGTTTTACCTTGCTAGAGTTGATGATTACATTCGCAATTATCGCTATTCTAGCAACGATTGCTATTCCTGCTTACTCGGAATATGTGAAACAAGGCAAGGTGGCAGAAGCAACCTCTACACTGGCTGATTTGAAAATTAGAGCAGAGCAGTATTTTCAAGATACTCGTACCTATGTAGATGCACCTTGTACGCCAGCTTTAGGTACCACACAGTATTTTGATTATACGTGTGATAGAGCTGCTGCAACATTTAAGATTACAGCGGCTGGTAAATCGAATCACAGCTTAAATAACTTTGAATTTACGATTGACCAAAGCAATGCTAAAACCTCTAAATATGATGGCACTGTTGGCAGTACATGCTGGATTACCAAAAAAGGCGGGTCATGCTAATAATGCTGCGTTCAAAAAACCTACAGCATGGGTTCAATATGATTGAGCTGGCCGTGGTCATGAGTGTGATTGCTATAGTCAGCTTGGTTGCATTCCCAAGTTTTATGTCGACGATAGGCAATGCACAAATCAGAACGGTGGGAGAGTCATTTAGAAATGGTTTGCAATTAGCGCGCGCAGAAGCTGTTAAACGTAATCAACAAGTTAGATTTAAGATAAACGCAGACAACTCTTGGGAGGTGGGCTGCGTTACCGTAGTAGGTGATACAGATGGAGACGGGGTGGAAGATTGCCCGGCAATTATCAGCCAGAAAGCCGCTAAAGAAGGATCCAGCTCCAAAATTGTGGTGACTAAAACGGGTAATGATAATGTCATATTCAATAGTTTTGGTACGCAAACAAGTGCTAGCGGGCAATTGAAGCAACTAGATATCAAAAATTCTAATTTAAGTGGGTCTGATTTAAGGGAAGTTAGTGTGCGATTCCCGCAGGGTAGCGGCACGATTCGTATGTGCGAACCGGCGATTACCGCGCCGACAGACCCTAGAAAATGTTAGGTTGGTATGATGAGCAAACACATATCTATATATAAAACAAAACAATCGGGCTCTGTACTGTTGGAAGCATTGGTCGCCGTTTTGATTTTCTCGATGGGTATTCTTGCATTAGTGGGCTTACAGGGCGCCATGATCAAAAATAGCTCGGATGCTAAATTCAGATCGGATGCCAGTTTTATTGCGCAAGAACGTTTAGGTCGTATGTGGACAGATCCTACCAATGTCGCCAATTATATTGAGGATGCAACTCCCATAACACAGCTACCCAATGGTACACGTTCGGTGACAGTTGGCCCTAGACGGTTTGCTACGGTAACTGTGACTTGGGAAGCCCCGGGGATGGATAAGCATCAGTATGTGACCTCTGCTTATATCAGTGATGCAAAATAACTAAGATCATCGAATATGAAAAATACACAACGTGGATTTAGTTTAATTGAGTTGATGATTGGTTTGGTCATTGGGCTGATAGCCACATTGGTCATTACTAATGTATTTAGTAAGTTTGAACAACAAAAGCGCGTCACTACTGGTGGAGCAGATGCGCAAACCAATGGCGCAATCGCACTTTATATTATGCGACGTGAAATTGAAAATGCGGGTTACGGATTACCTTTTTACGATAGTGCAATTACTCCTCTAAACTGCCCTGTCAATGTAACGTTTGATCATGATAATGTGGGGGCAACGCCAGAAATTGGACTGTCACCACTGGTCATTACTGACGGCGGTACCAACAGCGATAGTGTGGTTGTGCGCTCTGGCTCGACCATGAAGAGCGGAGCAAGCGTCGAGATTATCTCGGTACCAGATCCGACACCAACCGTGCAAGTGCCTACAACACTAGGCTGTACAAAAAACGATACTGCACTGATTATGCAAGAAATATCTGCTACTACTCTTAGGTGTGCAGTGGGGCGGGTTGCTGACATTACTGCGGTCTCACAAAGAATTAAAATCACCAATATTTCTGCGTCAGGGACTGCGGTGCCAGTATCTCCCGGTTTCAAGTTGGCATGCTTGGGAGGATGGAACGAGACTAACTTTACGTTATCCGGTAATCAGTTGATGCGAACCGGTGGCTTTTCAGCCACTGCCAACTTAGATGAGACAGCCATGCCGAATGCGCTGTCCTTTCCTGTTGTCAATGATATTGTGAATATCCAAGCCCAATATGGCGTGTCAGCCATACAGTCTAGCAATACGGTCACAGAGTGGGTGAATGCTACTGGTATCTGGGCGCCTGCTGCACTGAGCGTGGGTAATCGTAATCGCATTAAAGCGGTAAGAGTGGCAGTGGTGGCACGTAACCCATTGCAAGAGCGTGTAGTGGTGAGTCAAAACTGTGATGGCGCTGTCAGTGGGCTAGCCAGAGTGTGTGTATGGGGTGATACGACCAATGTAAATTTATCGGCTAACGCCAACTGGCAAAACTACCGTTATAAAGTCTATGAAACGGTGGTGCCTCTCAGAAACATCTTATGGAATAGGCAAGCGTTATGCGGGGGTGTGCCATGTTAGTCGTTGCATCTAAATCATCTCAGCGAGGGCTTGTATTATTTGTTGCATTGATTGCATTGGTGGTGATGTCTTTAGCCAGTGTGGCGCTGATTCGCTCTGTGGATACCAGCAGTCAAATTACAGGCAACTTGGCATTTAAACAAAGTACGGCGACTACCTCAAGTTATGGCTTAGAAGCGATGGCCGATACCATTGGTGGCCAACTTAAATCGTATGCTTTTACTAATGACCCTAGCAATGGTTATTACGCAGTGTGTACCACCTTTGATAGTGGCGCCACTGGGCAGTGTAATGGTGAAAATTTAACGCTTAGCACAACATGGTCTGATGCCAACAGTAAGTTGGCGACAGGTGCTGGGATAGCGAATGGCAAAGACCCCTACGGCAATACCATTCGCTATGTGGTTGAGCGCATGTGTAACCAAAATGGCGATGTAAGCAAAGAACGCTGCATGATGGCCGCCAGTCCTGATCCAGATAGTACTAAGAGAGGTTGCGGTTTTTGTCTAACTTTACCGCCTGTCGCTGAGCCTTTACCTATTTATCGTGTCACCGTGCGTATTGTTGGGCCTAGAAATACGGTGTCCTATGTGCAAGCGTTCGTTTCTTAACGAGGTATACAACATGAGTTTTTCCTTCAAACAGCATATATTGATTCCTTTGTGCATTGCTGTCGGCATTGTGCTGTCTGCCAATGTTTATGCGGGCAACGTAAAAATTGCTGAGAAGCCTTTGGTGAATTCAGGGACATCTGATGTGTTACCTAACATCATGTTTGTGCTCGATAACTCTGGCAGTATGGGCTATAACTATACACCTGACTGGGTTGATGATAATTCACCACCAGTATGGTTGTTTAACAATGGTGCTTACAATACGCAATTTTATAATCCTTCAATTACCTATACGGCAGCTGTTAAATATGATGGCGTATCGATGGGCAACCAAGCCTCTCCTTGGACAGCAGTAAAAAATGATGTGACAGAAACAGGTGCGGCTAAGGGCGGCACAGTCAGTTTAGTAGGCAATGCAGATTATTATGCTTATATACCGGGTGAATACTGTACGACACCGGCACTCACCACTTGTATTGCCAGTGCTACGGCCACAGCAACCTATAAATATGCTGCGCCTATCCGTTGGTGTAATAATAGTACAGCAGCAATTACTTTTGCACAGCCAGCAACTGCTGATGTGTGCCGCTCTATTCGCGAAGGCACTTATACTAATTTACGCGCCCCAAGTGCAACAGCTACAATTACGTTCAGTGGCTCCAACAGTACTAGCATTTCAAGCATTAAAGTGAGTGGTAAGGAAATATTATCAGCGACTACATCTGCCAGTACTAACAGCGGTACTGTAGCTACCAATGTGGCCAATGCAATCAATGCTTGTACTAAGGCCGTGACAGGTAACTGTAGTACGATTGGCTACAGTGCTTCTCGCTCTGGTTCGATAGTCACGATTGTGTCTGCATGGGGGGAGGTCGATGTACCAGTATCAGCAGCCGTGACAAAATCAGGCTCAATGACTGCGACAGTCGCAGCTTTTGCAACACGTACACCAGGAAAAATGGTTTATGTAGATATCGTTTCCACTAATAATAGCTATCCGTTACCCGGTCAAACGACAAAAGCAACTGACCGTACTGACTGCTCAAGCACTTGTACGTATGAGCAAGAAATGACTAACTACGCCAACTGGTACACTTATTATCGCATCCGTATGCAAGCGATGAAAACGGCTGCAACCATTGCTTTTAAAGGTATTGATAATCGTTATCGCGTTGGGTTCATCACCATTTCAAATCAGTCGAATAACTATTTGCCTATTGCCAAATTTGAATCTGGTAGCACTGGGCAAAAAAGTAATTGGTATAAAAAGTTATATGCGACTACGCCAAGTGGCGGTACGCCATTAAGGTCAGCATTGTCCATCGTTGGGCGGATCTACGCGGGCAAGAAGCCAGTCGGTACAGCAGACCCAGTAGAGTACTCATGTCAACAAAACTTTACGTTACTGACTACTGATGGGTATTGGAATACCGATGCCGCAACGGATGTCAAAGATATTAAAGGCAATGCTGTTGGTAACTTAGATCAGACCTCTCCAAGACCGCTATACGAAGGCCCTACAGCTACCTCTGGTAGTTTGGCCGATGTTGCCAAGTACTATTACGATACTGATATTCGTAACAAAGCGGATTTTGATAATTGCAGCAATGGCACGGCAGGTAGCAATGTCTGTGGTAGTGAGAATGACCATCCCAAACAAAACATGGTGACCTTGACCTTGGGCTTGGGAATTGATGGTACGTTATTGTATTCAGATGATTACAAAGAGCAAACATCCGGCAATTATGCTGATATCAAGAGCGGTTCTGCCAATTGGTCTAACCCAATGCCAACAGAAAATGGTACCCGCATTGATGACCTGTGGCATGCAGCAGTGAATGCAGGTGGTACCTATTACAGTGCAAAAAATCCTAAGTTGTTGAGAGACTCACTAATTAAAGGTTTGTCTGAAATTAAGAGCGTGTATGGTGCTGGTTCTGCTGCTGCTGCCAGTAGCTTGGCACCAACTGCTGGCGATAACTTTCAATATGTCGCGAGCTATAGCACTGTAAAGTGGACGGGTAACTTAGAGGCTAGAACGGTTGATGTGGACACGCTTAAAACCAGTCAAAAAGCGACTTGGTGTGCAGAGAACGTGGCCAGCGGAACGTGCACATCACCAGCTGTTTTAAAAGCAGTCACATCAGGTAGTACGCAAACATTCTATTGCGAGACGCCATCATCTGATACAGATACATGTGGTGACTTGGGTGGACAGCTTGGTATTGGCGGAACATCCAATGCGTGCTATGTGGAGGTGCCAACCATTTGCACTGGCACCATGTCTTCATTAGTCTCACAAACGAGCGATTCACGAAAAATTTATGTGAATAGCGGCGGCACTTTAACTAATTTTACAGCGGGCGCTTTGAGCTCTAGTGCTCAGACTGCTTTTGTAAATGGCTATAATGCTTTAAGTCAGTACTCTGACTACAGCGCAACACAACAAAGTAATGCAAATAAAGTGGCTAATTTGGTCAGTTATTTACGTGGTCAAACACAGTACGATAATCGCACATCAAATCCTGATCCAGAAAAAAAATTGTTTCGTCCACGTGAAGCGGTGTTGGGTGATATTACTCAATCTAAACCGGCCTACTTGAAGAAATCTACTTCGCTTTATGTGGATCCTGGCTATACCGCGTTTAAGGATGCTACTGCCAGTCGGCAAGGTACGGTATTTGTGGGTGCCAATGATGGTATGTTGCACGCATTTAATGCAGATACTGGCATAGAGATGTGGGCGTATATTCCAACCCCTGTCATTAAAAATCTGCCAAAGCTTGCAGATAGAGATTATGCAATCAAACATGCCAATTATGTGAATGGCAACCCCGCTTTAGCAGATATCTGCATATCGGGTTGTGATACGGCAAGTGCGATATGGAAAACTATTTTGATTGGTGGATTAAACGGCGGTGGACGTGGTTATTATGCGTTAGATGTGACCAGCCCGACTAGCCCAGTTTTATTATGGGAGTTTACTGCCGATCAAGATAGTAGTGTTGGCTATAGCTTTGGTGAGCCAGTAGTAACAAAACTCAGTTCAGGCGTCAACGCTGGTAAATGGGTGGTGTTACTCACTTCAGGTTATAACAATGGTACCTTGGATAGTGATGGCGTCACCAGCAACAGCCCCACGGGCAATGGACAAAGCTATTTGTATACGCTGAATGCCTATAATGGTGTACTCATCAAAAAGATCGGTACTGGTGCTGGTACTTCGTCATCCCCTAGTGGACTAGCAAAAATAACGGCATATGTAGACGATACTTTTAGAAATAACTTTGCAAAATATGTGTATGGTGGGGACTTAGAAGGTGGTTTATGGCGTTTTGATTTAGATGATGGTGTGGCAGTAAAAATTGCGACATTGAGAGATGGTGGCGGCGTTCCTCAGCCGATTACTACGATGCCAGAACTTGGATTGATTAATAAAAAACGTGTGCTATTTGTAGGTACGGGCAAGTATCTTGAAGAGACTGATTTGACTAGCACGCAAGTACAAACCGTATATGCAATTAAAGACGACAATATTTCAGCTGAAATTACTAGCTTAAGAAGCGGTGGGTTGGTTGCACAAACACTGAGTTCGACAGGAGATTTCCGTACGGCAAGTTCCAATAGCGTTGATTTTGGAACGGGTTATGGCTGGTTGGTGGATTTCCCTGCTGGCGAGCGTGTCAATGTAGATCCGCTCTTGTTAAATGGTGTGTTGTTGATGCCAACAACGGTGCCTAACAGTACGAGTTGTCTAGGCGGCGGCTATGGCTGGTTTAACTACTTTAACTATAAAACAGGTGGCTCTCCAGGCTTGGCAGGTGGTATTGTGTCTGAAAAACTGAACACGCCAGCTGTAGGCTTTAATATTCTGTATGACAAGAATGGAAAGCCGGTGGTGTCAGTGGTGGAAAGTAATGATCCAACACCACATCATCTAAAAAACAAAGATGTAGCGGCCAATTCCAGTGCATCTAGAGATACTATATTTGAGCTATTTGAAGATGGTACTTACGGCAGACGTTCTATTTGGCGAGAGCTCGTAAAGTAAGAAACGTAGATATAGTACTTAAAAGCGCCTTGGCAACAAGGCGTTTTTTTATTGCTGTTCAGCAAATAGTAGCCTTGCTGTAATCAATCCATTAATCACCCCAAAAAATAGGGCGGCCAGTCCAAAAATAGGGATTAAGTACAACACGCTGGCATGTGGAATCAAGAGTTGTCTGACCACAATAAGCTGCCCGCCAATATGTGCAAACGCAGCTAGTATGCTTAAGCTGATCACGCTGAAATGCTGCTTGGGTAGTCGACAGGCCAGTGTTAAAACCAATAGGCTCATGATTGCGCCGCTCAAACTCAGCAAAAACGTGGGGGATAAAAACTGCCCGAGCAATAAGCTGCTTGCGAATACGCGTAGTAGGCTTACCCACGCTGCAGTTTTAATACCGTAGCGTGCGAGTACATACAAAATCACAATATTGGCTAACCCAGGTTTAACGCCGGGGATGGGCGATGGAAATGCAGACTCTATTAAATGCAAACCAATGGCAAACGCGGTGAGTTTTGCAATGCGGTGGTCTTCCTCAGAAGCCTGAAAGTGGATGATAGCCATTAGTAGTTAAGCGTGTCCATGGTTGGCACTGCGCCAATTAACTCTATGCTCACTTGATTGGGGATGCAAATAGCCACCTGCCCTGCATGCTGCAGCCAGCCTTGGTGTACACAGTACTGACTATTACACGGGGATTGCTTAAATCGTACTTTACCTTGCTGAATATCAATGGCGGAAACGCCAATTTTGCCAAGTATCTTCAATGATTTTGTTTGCATCAGACTGAACTCACCAAACACAGTGCTGCCTGTACGTATGCGTAATGTGGTGGCGGGTTGCTGTGACCACAGTGTAAAAAAACTCAGTATGACCAAGCCCAAACTGAAGCCAATTACCAGCCAATCTCCCCATAATGGTTTAGGGAAATGCTTGAAATTACTCAAGCGTCCGAACACGCGTTTGCGCCTCTTTATCTAGCCAATTCAATTGCTTTTGCATGGCTGGGCTGGCAAGTATTTCACCGTTTTCTTGAATGATCAGCACGTGAGATACCTCCATTTTTTTGGCAAATTCAGCTTTGCGAGCGGGCTCACTGATGAAAATAGGTTTGGAGCTGACATCCGAGCGTACGCCAGCATCTTTACTTGGGGGAATGAGTACTGTGACCGATTGCGTGCCCTGTGCCGGATAACCGGTACGTGGATCAATGATATGACAGTAACGTTTGCCATCCAACATAAAGAAGCGTTGATAATCACCAGACGTACCAATGGCCCAGCCACTACCAAGGGCAACGGTGGCAATAGCATCCGGTTTTCTGGGGTGTTGAATGCCCACAGTCCATGGCCGATCACCATGTTGGCCGACTGCAATCACGTTGCCACCGATATTAATCAGTGCATTTTGCACATGAAATTCTTGAAGAATTTTCAAGCCGACATCCAGCGCATAGCCCTTGGCATAGCCGCCTAAATCTAATTTTACATGGGGATTTTTGCTCGATATTTGATGTTGATTCAACACAATATCCGACATGCTTGCGTGTTGTGCAAGCAATGCGGACAGCTCAGCTTCATCGGGTGTACGTGCAGGAAAGTCATCACTCTGGAATCCCCAGTAATGAATGATGTTGCCAATCGCTGGATTGAATAGCCCTTCCGATTGTAGCGAGCGTTGTGAGGCGTCTGCAATCAAGTCCACCATGTCTTGTTCAATCAGTTTGGGTTTGCCTTCTGCAAAGGTCTTGTTGATGCCATTGAGCTCGCTGGGTTTCCATGCGTGTAGGCGATTGTGTATGGCTTGAAATTGGCGCGTAATTTCACTGGCAATGAATTGCGCTTCGGGTTCTTTTTCGCCATAAATGGAGATGTCGACTAACGTGCCAAAGACGTAGCTTTGAGTGTGGTAAAGCGGGTCTAATTGAATGCTGCAGCTGAGCTGGGTAAAGCTGACGAGTAACAAAAATAAATAGCGCATGCGCGCTATGATAACTGGACTAACGCAATCCTTCCAGCGCTACGGTATCTTCTCTAGTGCAACTATGCTTTCTAGTGCTTCTATCCAAAGCTGTGCTGGGTTGCAGTCAGTTTGTGTGGCAATTTCCACCATGCCGGTTGGGCTGGTGACATTGATTTCGGTCAAGTGCTCGCCAATCACATCCAAGCCTACCAAAAACAAGCCTTCTGCCTTCAGCGATTGGCCCACAGTACGTGCGATTTCCCAATCGCGCTCGGTCAGTGGTTGCGCCACGCCTTTGCCGCCAGCGGCAAGGTTACCACGCGTTTCTCCAGGCTTAGGAATGCGTGCCAATGCATACGGGGCTGGTGCACCATGGATGACCAAAATACGTTTATCGCCTTGCTTGATGGCAGGCAAATAACGCTGTGCCATGATGGTGCGCTGTTCATACTCGGTCACGGTTTCTAGAATCGCACCGATATTGGGGTCTTGCTCAGTCAGGCGAAAAATACCACTGCCGCCCATGCCATCTAATGGTTTGACGACGATGTCGTGATGGTGCGCTAAAAAATCACGGATGCGCGCATTGCTGTTGGTCACCAAAAACTCGGGTGCAAATTGCGGAAATTTGGCCACAGAGAGTTTTTCATTCCAGCTGCGGATCGCAGTTGGATTGTTCAGCACGCGTGCGCCCTGTTGCGATGCGAGCTCTAATAAATAAGTGCTATACAAATATTCGTTATCAAAAGGCGGGTCTTTGCGCATCAGCACCGCATCAAAGGCACTCGGCAGGTAGTCTTCACTGGTACCCAGTTGATACCATGATTCACCTGTTTGCAGCGTCAACGCGGTGGCACGAATGTGCACAGTGGCTTGCTGTAAATAAAAATCATGCTGCTCACAAACAAATAGTGCATGACCACGTGCCGCAGCGGCACGCATCATGGCAATGCTGGTATCTTTATAAGATTTAAGCTGTTGAATCGGGTCAATAATGAATAGTAATTTCATTGTGCGCCTTGCATAAAGATGTCGCTGATTATTGATTCAATGGATCTTGTTCTTCCAGTTCAATGGCCGCTGCCAGTAAGGCCAAGCGTGCTACCACGCCGTATGCATAGAAGCGATTTGGCGGTGCGTCCGGCTTACCTGCACAATCTGGCAACGAACAGGATTTCTCAAAGGCCAGTGGCACAAAATGCATGCCTGGAGCATTAAGGTTTTCATCGACAGCACGTCCGGTATGTACGCGGTAAAAGCCACCAATCACAAAGTGATCCATCATATACACCACGGGCTCGGCCACTGCATCGTTAATGCTCTCAAAGGTATATACACCTTCTTGGATAATCACTTCGGACACTTGCAGGCCTTCTTTGACTACTGACATCTTATTGCGGGTTTTGCGGTTCAAATCACGGACGTCATCTGGTGATTTGACTGTCATGATGCCCATGCCATAGGTGCCGGCATCGGCTTTCACAATGACAAAAGGCTCTTGGGTAATGCCATATTCGGCATATTTCAGTTTGATTTTATGCAGTAACTCTTCCACTTTTTGCGCCAGACACTCTTCACCGGTGCGGGCATGAAAGTCTACTTCGCCGCAGGTGTCAAAATATGGGTTTAATATCCAAGGGTCTATGTCTAGCAATGTTGAGAACTCATCCACGACACGGTTATAGGCTGCAAAATGTTGTGATTTACGACGCGTAGACCAGCCGGCATGCAATGGTGGGATTAGGTTTTGTTCTAGGTGCTCTAAAATTGGCGGAATACCACCGGACAAATCGTTATTCAAGAGCACGGCACAACTATCAAATGCTTCATAAGTCACGCCATCCAGCGTACTTTGTTTGAGCATGATACGGTTTTTCTCGCGCACCACAGGTTCTAGCACGATGCTATGGCCATCATGCGTTTCGAGCCGTGTGATAGCCGTAATCTCAGGCGAGATGCTGCCAATTCTGACGTCTAAACCTGCGGCACGCATGATATTGCTTAGCTCATACACGTTGCGTAAATAAAAGGTATTGCGCGTGTGATTTTCCGGAATAATCAATAAACGCCTAGCCTCCGGACAGATTTTTTCTACGGCGACCTGTGCTGCCTGCACACTTAAACTCAAGAATTCCGGATTCAGGTTGTTAAATCCACCGGGAAATAGATTGGTATCAACTGGGGCGAGCTTGAATCCTGCATTTCTTAAATCGACGCTGGCATAAAACGGTGAGGCGTACTCTTGCCATTGGCTACGAAACCAATGCTCGATTTGCGGCATGGCCGCCAGCATGCGTTTTTCTAAATCCAGCAATTGACCGTTTAATGCAGTAGTTAAGTGAGGCACCATAATGTTGATAATCCAAAAAATTGATCTATTGATGATGGATGGAGACTGCACGTCGATAATTCAAGCGTGCTTAGCGTACTCCTTTTGTTGTGTTTAGACCACTGAGTGTGCCTGCAAGTCGGCATGATAGCTACTGCGGACCATCGGGCCGCTCGCTGTGTTATCAAAGCCCATGGCGTCTGCTTGTGATTTTAAGTGGTCAAATATGGCAGGTTCTACATAGCGCATTACCGGCAAGTGGTGCACGCTAGGCTGCAAATATTGGCCTAATGTGAGCATGCTCACTTGGTGTGCTCTTAAATCACGCATCACCGCTAATATCTCATCGTCGGTTTCGCCCAAGCCAAGCATCAGGCCAGATTTGGTGGGGATATGCGGATACATCTCGCTAAAGGCTTTAAGCAGGTTCAGTGAGTTTTGATAGTCTGAGCCAGGACGCGCTTGCTTGTATAAACGTGGCACGGTTTCCAGATTGTGGTTCATGACATCTGGCGGGGCTTTGCGCAGTATTTCTAGTGCGACGTCTAAACGTCCACGAAAATCTGGCACTAAAATTTCAATTTTAATATGCGGGGATTGCTGGCGAACAGCGTGAATGCAATCCACAAAATGCTGTGCGCCGCCATCTTTTAAGTCATCGCGGTCTACAGAGGTAATGACCACATACTTTAAGCCCATTTGCGCGATGGTACGGGCAAGGTTTTCCGGCTCATTCACATCGGGTGGCAATGGTTTGCCGTGGGCAACATCACAGAACGGGCATCTGCGTGTGCAAATGTCGCCTAAAATCATAAAGGTAGCAGTGCCACCACTAAAGCACTCGCCGATATTGGGGCAGCTGGCTTCTTCACACACCGTATGTAAATTGTTCTCACGTAGCACACGTTTGATTTCTTGAAAACGCGCCGAATCCGGCACTTTCATGCGAATCCATTCAGGTTTGCGCAACATGGGTTGTGGCACGATTTTAATAGGAATACGCGCCGTTTTAGCGGCATCTACTTCCTTTACCCCTGCAATTTTTCTAGCAGGCGGCGTCACTGGATTTATCGGGTCGGCCATGCGTTTAATTTCTTTTCTAATATGGAGAGTAAAGCCTCTCCTATTTCTGTAAGTGTGGCTTGAATGCCAAGCGCTTTGGTTTGCGTCATGCTTAATCCGGCATACCCGCATGGATCGATGGCCTCAAACGGCGCTAAATCCATGTCGATATTTAAGCTCAAGCCATGATAACAGCATTGATTTTTCAAGCGTAACCCTAGTGAAGCGATTTTCTTTGTATCGACATAAACACCCGGAGCATCTGGTTTAGCTACGGATGACACGTCATACAATGCCAGTACTTCTATTAAGCTCGTTTCTAAGATGGTGACAAGTTGTCGCACATTCAAGCCGCGGCGTGCTAAATCAATTAAACAGTAGACAATGAGTTGCCCCGGCCCATGGTAAGTGATTTTACCCCCGCGATCCACCATGACGACAGGGATATCGTTATGCGGTAGGCGTACGCCCTTACGATTGAGCCCCAATGTATACACAGGTGGGTGCTCAGTCAGCCATAATTCATCAGTAGTGTGCGCGTCTCTGGCTGCAGTAAACGCTTGCATAGCCTGCAATGTGTTTTGGTAATTGGTCAGTGCTAAACGTTTAAGTTGGATATCCATGAATCGTGGCGGAATATGAAAACATCTAGCCCAATGTGGTTAGAGCACCACTTTCACCATGGGGTGAGCAGTCAGTGTGCGATAAATATCATCCAGCTGTGGTTTGGAGGTGACATAGACCAAGCAAGTGAGGCTAATGTACTTGCCGCCCACGCTGCCACGCATCTCAATTAAATGTGCGCCAAAATCGGGAATATGTTGCTGAATGGCTTCTGTAATAGCCGTAGTAAAATCCGGGTGCGTTTCTCCCATCACTTTGATGGGAAAGTCACACGGAAACTCAATCAGTGTTTCTTGCTGGGATGGGTCAATATCGGCCATATTATTGCCACATCAGTTTGATGCTGTCCAATATACGGCTAAAGAAACCGCCGCTCTCTACTGCTTTTGACGCAATCAGTGCGCGTTCAGTCAGTTTCTTGCCATCTAATGTGAATGTGATTTTACCGACCACTTGGTTGGCTTTGACCGGTGCAATCAATGGTTGTTGACTGGTCATGCTGGCTTTTACGCGGGCATAGTCACCTTTGGGTAATGAGAAGTAGACATCTTGTGCAACAGTCGCATTCACTAACTTTTCATTGCCTTTCCATACGCGCAAGGCATTAATCGGCTGACCTTGTCTGTAAACGAGCGTGCTTTCAAAAAACTGAAATCCATAATTGAGTAATTTTTGGCTTTCAATCGCACGCGATGCTTCGGACACTGCCCCCAACACCACAGAAATTAAACGCGAATCGCTGCGCTTAGATGAGGCGATTAGGCAATACCCAGCGGATTCGGTATGACCAGTTTTCATGCCATCCACGTTGGCATCTAGCCACAATAAGCGGTTACGGTTAGGCTGCGTGATTTTGTTATAAGTATATTCTTTCATCGAATACAAGCGTTTGTAGTCCAAAGGAAAATCGCGAATCAGCGCACTGGCCAACAAGGATAAATCATACGCAGTGGTGTAGTGTTGCGCGTCTGGCAGACCGGTTGCATTCATATAATGCGTATTTTTCATGCCTAATTTTGCAGCTTTTTTATTCATCAGGTCGGCAAACTGTTCTTCAGAGCCGGCAATGCCTTCTGCCAACGTAATCGACGCGTCATTGCCAGACTGAATAATCAGGCCATGTAGTAATTCATCAACCGCCACAGGTTTGTTAGGCTCAATGAACATCTTGGAGCCTTCGACTTTCCATGCTTTTTCACTCACAGGCAGCGTCTGGTCTAATTTTAAGTATCTATTTTGAATCGCCTCAAACGCAAGATAAGCCGTCATGATTTTAGTCAGCGATGCGGGTTCAACACGCTCATTTTCTTTATAGCCAGCGACGATGCTGCCACTGTTAAAGTCCTTCAGAATGTAGGCATTCACAGCCAAGTTTGGTGGCGGTGTGACTTCCGCATGACTGCTAGCGGCAATCAAACAGCCGAATGTAAAAAGTAAAGATTGGGTCAGTGTGCGCATCATATGGTTGGGTCGTTATTGTGTGTGAATAATACTGTTGATATTGAGTCGTTGCTTGATGTCCGCCGCAATTTGGCTGGCTTTACTTCTTGACGGGTAAGGGCCTAATTTTAAGCGGTATAGTTGACTATTATACACGTGGTTAATGTCCTTGCTGCTGGCGATGCCTAGGTTTTGGATTTTTTGCCTAAGCGCATTGGCATTGGCCTCTAGCTTAAACGCACCTACCTGTACAAAGAACGGAGTGGTGATGTTTTGCACAGTCTCGCTGCTACTATTGGCTGGGTTTGCAGTTGTTTCTACCGGTTTGGGTACAGGCGTAGCGTTTTTATTTTGCGCGGCATAGCTGGCAGCATTGACGGCTTCAATTTCCACATGCGCACTACCGCGATCCAAGATACGTAATTTATATGCAGCGGCATAGGATAAATCGATGATACGGCTATGCTTAAACGGCCCACGATCGTTCACCCGTACGATGACGGTGCGGCCATTCTTGGGGTTGGTGACTTTGACATAGCTAGGCAAAGGTAGTGTGGGATGTGCCGCTGTCATGGCGTACATATTATATGTTTCACCATTAGATGTTTTGCGCCCGTGAAAGCGTTTGCCATACCAAGAGGCAATGCCGGCTTGCTTGAACGGCGCATAACTCTTCATCGGCACGTAAGTCTCGCCCAGTGCTTGATAGGGGCGCATGGCCGCAGGATTAATCGGTTCCTCTTTGGGTGTTGCGTCCGGAATGTCGTCTAAGTTGCTTGGCGGATTGGCCTCTGGGCCGTCATCCATATAGTAACCCCCAGGGGTATCGACTTCTGCAGGTGGTGTACTAGGTGCTTTGGTGGGAGGCTGACCAGTTGAGTTATCCGGCTGTTCTGCAGGTGGGCTGGGCGGTGCTGGGCGTGTCGTCTGTTGGCCACCGCAAGCAGAAAGCAAGAGTGTGACTACTACGATGTAAAAAAAATGATTCATTGTACCGCCTGTTTAAAATACGCTAGCTATTAGAAATACTTAGCTGTTAAAAATGTCTAGCCATTAACGTTTATCCGGTCGCGACCAGTTTTTTATGCGTTTGTATACTCATCAGCAAGCCAAAGCTTAGGCCGAGTGTGAGCATGGAGGTTCCGCCGTAACTAATGAGCGGTAATGGTACGCCTACCACCGGTAAAATTCCGCTGACCATGCCCATATTGACAAAGCAGTAAGTGAAAAAGGTCATCGCAATGCTCCCAGCCAGTAGTCGTGAGAATGTATTTTTGGCTTGTGATGCAATGTAGAAGCCACGTGCAATGATAATGGCAAACAATGCTAAAAGCATCACATTGCCAATCATGCCAAACTCCTCACCAAACACGGCAAAAATAAAGTCAGTCGTGCGCTCCGGCAAAAAGTCTAATTGCGTTTGTGTGCCATTTAACCAGCCTTTGCCAGTGAGGCCGCCAGAGCCAATGGCAATAGTCGATTGAATAATATGATAGCCGGAGCCAAGCGGGTCTTGTGTTGGATCAATGAGAATTTCAATTCTACGGCGCTGATAATCGTGTAGTAAAGACCAGAACACTGGGCTGAGCGCACCAATAAGCGCGATACCGCCGAGTATAAAGCGCCAACTTAGGCCTGCTAAAAAGATCACATAAAATCCGGAGGCGGCCACCAACATGGCCGTGCCTAAATCTGGCTGTTTGACGATAAATAGTACCGGTAAGGCAAGAATGGCGCCTGCGATTAAGAAGTCTGCTACGGTCAGATTGGATTCTCGTTTAGAGAAATACCATGCCAACATAATGGGAACGGCGAGTTTTAGTAGTTCAGAAGGTTGGATTTTAGTGATGCCGATATTTAGCCAGCGTCTGGCGCCGTGGCTGATATCACCAAATAAGGCCACCGCCAGCAATAGCAGGACGCCAATCACATAGGCGGGCACGGCAATACGTTCTATGTGTTGTGGCTGAAGATTCGCAACGGCCCACATCACCGCTAATGCCACGGACATATTAATCAGCTGCGCGCTGACTCTGCTAAATTGCTGGCCCGATGCGCTATACAGCACCAATAAACCTACCAGCATGGCAAATAAAATACAGGCCAGCAATACGGAATCAATGTGCTTAAAGAAACTGGTGATAAATTTGCTAATCATACTGTTCTTCTTCCAAAAGCGTTTCCGGCATGGTTGCGCCATCTGGGCGTGTAGTGGCAGTGCTTGGTTGTTTGGCTACGGCTGGCGCTTCCTCAATAGGTTCTTTTCCCAGCAGAAAATAGTCCATCACCTTGCGCGCTATTGGGCCTGCAGCGGAACCGCCATGCCCACCATTCTCTACAATCACTGCGATGGCAATCTTAGGTGCCTCGGCCGGTGCGTAGGCAATAAACAAGGCGTGGTCACGGTGGCGCTCATTGATGCTATGTTCGTTGTATTTTTCGTTTTGCTTAATGCCAATCACTTGTGCCGTGCCGGTTTTTGCAGCAATGTTATAGCCAGCATTGGCGCCTACCACCACCGCCGTTCCCCCGGGCAGAGTGACATCCACCATGCCTGCTTTCACAATGTCTAGGTTCTGTGGTTTCAACTCTATTTTATCCAGCACCGTATGTGGGATAGGTGTCATCACATGGGTGGTTGCGTTGACAACGGCATTGACCATGTGTGGACGGATGGCGGTACCTTGATTGGCCAACGTGGCAGTTGCGTAGGCGAGCTGCATTGGGGTCACCAAAGTATAGCCTTGTCCAATGCCCACAATCACTGTTTCGCCCATGTACCATGGCTGTTTAAAACGCTTTTTCTTCCACTCCGGCGTAGGCATTAAGCCGGAGACTTCTCCGTGAATGTCGATACCGGTTTTTTGACCGAACCCAAAGTGTTTGACAAATTCTGCTAAGCGTTCGATGCCCAACTCCATGGCTAAACCATAAAAAAAAGTATCACATGAGATGGTAATGGCTTTGCGCATATCCACACTGCCGTGGCCGCTGGGTTTCCAATCGCGATAGCGGTGTCGGCTGTTGGGCAAAGTGAAATAGCCGCTGTCCTGAATGCTAAAGGGGGGCTCGCGTTTGCCAGCCTCTAAGCCAGCCAAGGCCACAAAGGGTTTAAAGGTGGAACCGGGTGGGTAAATGCCTTTGAGTGCGCGGTTAATCAGTGGTTTGTCTAGCGAGTTATTGAGCAGGTTCCAATTCTCGTAATCAATGCCATCCACAAATAAATTGGGGTCAAATGTTGGCATGCTGACAAAGCCTAATACTTCGCCGGTGTTTGGCTGAATGGCCACCATAGCACCTCTGCGCTCACCAAAGGCTTTCTCTGCAATCGCTTGCAACTTGGCATCTATAGATAGCACAATGTTATTGCCAGAAGTAGGTGCGGCACTTGAAAGTACACGCACAGCTTTGCCATCGGCGTCAATTTCCACCTGCTGGAATCCGGTAATGCCGTGCAACTCGCTTTCATAGGCTTGTTCCACGCCGCCCTTGCCCACGTGGTCGGTACCTTTGTAATTAGAAATGGCATTGCTGTCTTTAAGCTGTTTCAAATCACGCTCATTAATGCGGCTAATATAGCCAATGGCGTGTGTGCCGAGTTTGCCTTGCGGATAATGACGATATAGGCGCGACTTAAGTTCTACACCAGGAAAGCGGTAGCGGTTAACCGCAAATTTTGCTGCTTCAATTTCATTCAGATGGGTACGAATCGGGATGCTCTCAAACGAGTGGCTTTGCGCTTTGAGCTTCTTAAAACGCTTCAGGTCCACTGGGCTGATTTCCACCAGTTGTGCCAAGTCACCAATCGTGGTGTCAAGGTCGGTGATTTTTGAGGGGGTCATTTCCAGCGTGTATACAAAAAAATTGTGTGCAAGCACTACGCCGTTGCGGTCCAGAATCAATCCGCGGTTAGGTGAAATCGGCACGATCGAGATGCGATTACTTTCTGCCAGTGTATGGTAGTAATCGTAACGGTTGATTTGTAGATAATAAAAACGTAAGCCCAGCGCGCAAAACGCCAACAATGCTAATGCGCCAGCAATCAATAACCTAACACGGAAATTATGCTGTTCATTTTGGTGATTTTTAAGTTCTGCGCTATATGCCATGCCAATAGATTGCCTAATGTCTGGGTCGGGTAGGCGCACCAAACATCAATACCATAAACTGCCATAGGATGATGCTAGTGAGAACTGGCCAGAAATAGGAAAGCCCAGGATTTTCATTGTCGGCAAATAGCTTAAGGATTAACACCAGCGTACGCTCAACAAACAGCAACGCAAATAGGTAGACCGATAGTTGCCAACGGTTAAACAACACTAATCGACGTTGATACAACAGTGCCAAGAAGGCGGTAAAGGCAAAGGCGAGTGCGTGCTGCCCAAGTAAGCTGCCGGTAGATAAATCCACAATTAACCCTGCAAACCAAGCAACCCCCACATTGCATAAATGGGGTGCACGCACCACCCAGTACAGCGTAATCACCAGCAAAAAGTCTGGGCGCAGAATCACGCCTTGGCCAGACCATGGGTAGAGCTGGAAGGTGAGTGCCACAATCAGCGTCAGTAACACGGTGGTGAGATTAGCGGGACGCATGCGGCTTCTCTTTGCGGGGTTTGGCTGGCGGTATAGAAGTAGTTGCGGTAGCTGGCGGCGCGGCTGCATCGCCAACACTTGCCGGAGCTGCCTCTATATGTTCCGCCGGAGTTGGCATGCTCAAAATCAGCAACTGTAAGTGATTGTTCACGCCAGCAATCGGCGTGCTAATGATTTTTGCAAAAGGAGAGTCCGGGCTTTGGCGCACCTCGGTGACTTTGGCCACGGCCAAGCCGGCCGGATACACGCCATCAATTCCAGAAGTCACCAGCTTGTCACCCACTTTAATGTCTACGCTCGTGGGCAAAAACGGCAAGTCAATGGTATTGCTTTTCCCCTCACCAAAAGCAATCGCACGTAATTGATTGCGCTCTACTTGAATGGGAATGGATAGATTTTTATCGGTAATCAGTGTGACTTCTGCGCTAAACGGAAACACGCGGGTGACTTGCCCGACCACGCCTTGCGCGTCTACCACGGCCTGACCTGCTTCTACCGTGTGCTGGCTGCCGCGGTTGATCACCACAACATTGCTAAATGGATCGCGTCCCATGTGCAGAATTTCACCCAAAATGGCTTTGGGAATCATGGGCGCATTGCCTTTTAGTAGCGTTTTAAGGTGCGCATTTTCAAGCTCAATCGTGGCCAGTCGCTGCAGCATGACATTGTGTTCCACCGCTTGCTGCTTGAGCGCTTGATTTTCAATCAGCAGTCGGCTGTGCGCGGTAAAGTACTGGCGGATATTGAGCCCCCACTCACTGGGAGCGTTGGCTACCATTTCCAGCGGATGCAAGGCAGCAATAAAGGTTTGACGAAACTGGCTAAGGTAATCGAGACGCGAATCCACAGCCATCAAGACAATCGACAGCGCACAGAAAAACATGATGCGTGAAAACGGGCTGGGGCCACGGACAAAAAACGCTGGGGATTCTTGTGGCTCTAGTTTCTGGTGTACGCCCTTAAGCATGCCAATTTATGAATGAATAATGATCAACAAAGGCTGACTAACGATTACTCGTTAGCAAACACGTTACCCAGTTTATCCATTTCCTCAAGCGCGCGACCACAGCCACGTGCTACACAGGTGAGCGGATCTTCCGCCACAATCACTGGCAATCCTGTTTCTTCCATCAATAAACGATCCAAGTCCCGCAGCAATGCGCCGCCGCCAGTGAGTACCATGCCTTTTTCGGCAATGTCCGCGCCCAATTCAGGTGGCGTTTGCTCTAGTGCAGATTTCACAGCGCCCACAATTGAGTTCAATGGCTCGGTCAGCGCTTCTAAAATCTCGTTGCTGGAAATTGTAAATTTACGCGGTAAACCTTCTGCCAAATTGCGGCCGGTGACTTCCATTTCCAGTACTTCGGAGCCAGGGAATGCAGAGCCGATTTTTTTCTTGATGGCCTCGGCGGTAGGCTCAGAGATTTGCATGCCGTAATTGCGGCGGATGTAATCGATAATGGCTTGGTCAAACTTGTCACCACCTACGCGCTCGGATTTAGCGTAGACGATACCGCCTAAAGAAATCACGCCCACTTCTGTGGTACCACCACCAATATCCACCACCATCGAGCCGGTGGCTTCTGCAACTGGCATATCAGCACCAATTGCAGCGGCCATTGGCTCTTCAATCAAGAATACTTGTTTAGCACCGGCGCGCTCTGCAGACTCTTTAATCGCACGGCGTTCAACTTGGGTAGAGCCTACCGGGACGCAGATGATGATGCGTGGGCTAGGCGAAAACCAGCGAGATTCGTGTACTTTACGGATAAAAAACTTAAGCATTTGCTCGGTGATGGTGAAGTCGGCAATCACGCCGTCTTTCATCGGGCGAATAGCTTGAATGTTGGCAGGCGCACGACCCAACATGCCTTTGGCATCGGAACCTACGGCCAGCAGCACTTTTTTGCCATTGGGACCGCCCTCTAATCGAATCGCTACAACGGATGGCTCGTCTAATACGATTCCCTTGCCACGTGCGTAAATCAGCGTATTGGCGGTGCCTAAGTCAATGGCTAAATCATTAGAAAAGTAACTGTTTATTGAACCGAACATGTTTTATCCCGATATTGACGAATGATGACCCACGATTTTATCGATTTGCTTTTAAAAGCGTGGATTGAAATCAAGGTATAATAGCTTAAATCACATCTAAATTTAAGATGTTATTACAGATTGTTACAAACAAACGACAGAAAATTGTATGGCACTCAATATAGAAGATATCCATCGAATTGCGTACTTGGCGCGTATTGAAATTAACGAACAAGAAGCCGCCTCCACTCTCACTAAGCTCTCTGGCATTCTGGGGCTCATCGAGCAAATGCAAGCGGTGAACACAGAAGGCATCTTGCCCATGTCGCATTCACAAGACCTTGCACAACGCTTGCGTGAAGACGTAGTCACGCAGACCAATCAGCGCGAAGTATTTCAAGCCATTGCACCCATGACCGAGCATGGTTTGTATCTGGTACCTAAAGTCATCGAATAACGAATTCAGACAAGTTTATGATTAATAGTAGCCTAAAAACACTTAGCCAGATGTTGGCAAGTAAACAGATCTCCAGCGTGGAGCTGACGCAAACATTTCTGACGCGTATTCAGCAGCACAATCCGGCCATTAATGCATACATTGCGTTGGATACAGACAAAACGCTTGCGCAAGCACGTGCCGCCGATGCTAGGATTGCGGCCGGAAATGCAGAGGCGCTGACGGGCATCCCATTCGCACAAAAAGATATTTTCTGTGCGAAAGGCTGGAAAACCACTTGTGGTTCAAAAATGTTGGCCAATTTTGTGGCGCCCTATGATGCCCATGTGATTAGCCAATTTGATGCAGCGGGTGCAGTCAATTTGGGCAAAACCAATATGGATGAATTCGCCATGGGTTCCTCTAATGAAACCAGTTACTTTGGCGGCGTTAAAAATCCTTGGGATTTTGACCGTGTGCCAGGAGGCAGCTCCGGTGGCTCTGCAGCGGCAGTGGCAGCACGTTTATGTGCAGCCGCCACAGGTACCGATACAGGTGGCTCCATTCGCCAGCCTGCCAGTTTGTGTGGGTTTACAGGGTTGAAGCCAACCTATGGCTTGGTGTCACGTTACGGCATGATCGCTTTTGCATCCAGCTTGGATCAGGCTGGCCCTATGGCAAAATCGGCAGAAGACTGTGCGTTGATGATGAACGTGATGGCGGGCTTTGATGAACGTGATTCGACCAGTTTAAATCGCCCGAAAGAAGACTACACACGTGGGTTAGCCAATATGATGGGTGCGCAGCCATTGAAAGGTCTACGTGTTGGCTTGCCTAAAGAGTACTTTGCAGATGGCTTGGATGCAGATGTGGCTAAAGTAGTGCAAGCAGCCATCGCCGAATACCGCAAATTGGGTGCCGAAATCGTAGATATTTCACTACCCAACAGCCAGTTATCGATTCCGGTTTACTATGTGTTGGCGCCGGCGGAAGCCAGTTCCAACCTTTCTCGTTACGATGGCGTGCGTTACGGTCACCGTGCTGCAGAATACGACGATTTGCTGGATATGTACATGAAGAGCCGTGCTGAAGGCTTTGGCGCCGAAGTCAAACGCCGTATTTTGATTGGTACCTATGTGTTAAGCGCGGGTTATTACGATGCGTATTACCTCAAAGCACAGCAAATTCGCCGCTTGATTGCACAAGACTTTACCGAAGCCTTTAAGCAATGTGATGTCATCATGGGGCCAACGGCACCTTCTACTGCGTTTAAGGCGGGTGAGAAAGCGGATGACCCAGTGGCGATGTACTTACAAGATGTCTACACCATTGCCACCAACTTGGCTGGACTGCCAGGCATGAGTATTCCAGCCGGCTTTGCGCCAAGTACTGATGGCAAAGCGTTGCCAGTGGGGTTGCAATTGGTGGGTAATTACTTTGATGAGGCGCGCATGTTGGATGTGGCGCATGCATATCAACAAGTCACAGATTGGCATCTGCAAATGCCGGAAAGTTTGAAATAGTATGGAATGGGAAGTCGTGATTGGGTTAGAGACCCACACTCAATTAAAAACAAATACTAAAATTTTCAGTGGTGCCTCCACCACCTATGGGGCAGAGCCTAATACACAAGCATGCGAGGTGAGCATTGCTTTACCAGGCGTGCTGCCAGTATTAAACAAAGAAGCCGTAGAGTGCGCGATTAAATTTGGCCTGGCCGTGGATGCGGACATTGCACCACGCTCAGTATTTGCACGTAAAAACTATTTTTATCCAGATTTACCTAAGGGCTATCAAATTAGCCAGTACGAATTGCCGGTAGTTGGCAAAGGCAAGCTAACGATACAAGTGCCCGCAGGCAAGCATGGCGAGGCTTACGAAAAAACCATTCACATTACCCGTGCGCATTTGGAAGAAGATGCCGGTAAATCAGTGCATGGCGCCGTAGAAGGCATGTCTGGCATTGATTTAAACCGTGCTGGTACACCCTTGCTAGAAATTGTGACCGAGCCAGATATGCGTAGTGCGGCTGAAGCAGTGGCCTATGCTAAAAAGCTGCATGAGCTGGTACAGTGGATTGGAATTTGTGATGGCAACATGCAGGAAGGTAGCTTCCGCTGTGATGTGAACGTGTCCGTGCGCCCCAAAGGCACAGAGAAGCTAGGCACGCGCCGTGAGATTAAAAACCTCAACTCATTTAAGTTTATGCAGCAAGCCATTGAGTACGAAACACAATGGCAAATTGATACATTAGAAGACGGTGGAAAAATTCAACAAGCCACCGTCTTGTTTAACCCAGACACAGGTGAAACACGCGCGATGCGCTCTAAAGAAGAAGCGAATGACTATCGCTACTTCCCAGACCCAGACTTGTTACCGCTCGTGGTGAGCGAGGAAGACAAGGCGCGTGTAAGAACGCATATGCCTGAATTACCTGAGGCGATGAAAGCAAGGTTTGAAGCGGCGCATGGCTTAAGCAGTTATGATGCGGCTACCTTAACGGCCAGCCGAGGCACTGCCGATTATTTTACAGCCGTGGTACAGGCAGGCGCAGAAGCCAAACCCGCAGCCAACTGGGTAATGGGCGCTTTGTCCGCTAAATTAAACGCGGAAGAAAAAGTGATTGCAGATTCACCCGTTTCAGCGGCGCAATTGGCACAGTTATTAAAGCGTATTCAAGACAATACCATTTCTAACAATGCGGCCAAGCAGGTGTTTGAGGCGTTATGGGCTGGTGAAGGTGATGTGGACACGATTATTGCTGCAAAAGGCTTAAAACAAGAGTCTGATGCTGGTGCGATTGAAGCCATTATCGATGAAGTGTTAAATGCAAACCCTGCAATGGTAGAAGAGTTTAAAGCGGGCAAAGAAAAAGCATTTAATGCCCTGGTCGGGCAAGCCATGAAAGCCTCTAAAGGCAAGGCTAATCCTGCGCAAGTAAACGAAATCTTGAAGAAAAAGCTGGGTTAATGATTTCGAGACAGGCATTTCAATCATGCGGTGATTGGGAAGCCTTGGCAAAGCTTGTGGATTAAGGCGCTGCTTTGGCCGCGTTTCGGATATTGCTTAACGTATAGCCTTGCGCTTTTAATTCCAAATAGCGCTGTTTGTCGTTGTCGTAGCGTTTACGTATATTGTCGATGTCATGTTGCTTGGTAACGATTAACTTGTCTGTATCAGCAATATCTGTCTGGTATTTTTGATTGTCTTCTACTAATTGTGGCGGTATCGGGCGTTTGCGTTTGGTCAAATCTGCCATTTTAGTGGCATTTTTTTGCTGCTGATCTTTTAAGTTGGTACGTTTCTGACCAAGACTTTCGAGCGCCGACTTATCAATTCTAGTATTGCGGTCGCAGGCGATATCAATTTCTTCAGCCGAGTTATAAGAAGCCAATAAGGCTGAATCGCGTCTATTCTGTTCTGAGGAGACTTTCTCGGCCTCATGTTGTGTGGCTGTTTGCTCAACACGTTTAACCGCCATGCCGGATTTGTTAAGCTCGCTAGTTTTGTTGGTGCTATCTGGTAGCGGTACTTGATCGCCATAATGGGTAACACCATGTTTGTCCACCCACTTCACAATGCGTTTGCCTTCGGCTTGTACACCAGCGCTGAAACAAAGCATTGCGATACAGCATAAAATGGTTTTAATCATGTGGTATCAATGTGTTAAACACAGTATTGTTGTCGGTATAGGTCGACTTTATGCAAGTACTGTGCCAAATCATGGCTGTTCTCAATGTATTTAAGTAGATCTGACAGCTTGGCAATGCTGGAAACGGGGATGCGGTTGTTCATTTCTACTTCTTGTACTGCAGAGAGTTCGGTCAGTCCTTTTTCTTGGCGATCCAGCGCAATACTCACGCCACATGGGGTAGCTTGCTGCTGCACAATAAGGTCGACGGATTCTCGAATAGAAGTGCCAGCAGAAATCACATCATCGATAATTAATACTCGGCCTTGCACCGGTGCACCGACCAAAGTGCCGCCTTCGCCATGGTCTTTGGCCTCTTTGCGGTTATAGGCGTACGGGTAGTTTTTGCCTTCGCGCGCAAATGCAATGCTAATGGCCGCAACAAGTGGAATGCCTTTGTAAGCGGGGCCAAATAACATATCGAATTGAATGCCAGAGGCTTGAATGCTCTTTGCATAAAACTCACCCAGCTTTAATAAACTCTCGCCGTCGTTAAACAGCCCGGCATTAAAGAAATATGGGCTTAAACGGCCTGCTTTGGTTTTAAATTCACCAAATCTTAATACCTGTTTTTTAACAGAAAACGCGATAAACTCTTGGCTTAGGTCACTCATTGGAATCGATAAGAAAGTATAGATAATGCGCATTATAACGTTGAATTTAAATGGAATCCGCTCTGCGGCAAATAAAGGCTTTTACACATGGTTGCAGCAAGTGCAGCCAGATATTATTTGTATGCAAGAGGTAAAAGCCCAAGCTGCGGATATGACATTGGAGATGCTAACGCCGAGCGGGTATCACGGTTATTTTCACTATGCCGAAAAGAAAGGGTATAGCGGAGTTGGCATTTACAGCAAGCAGAAAGCGGATGTGGTGATAGAAGGTTTAGCTGGCGCGCATTTGGGAGAAATCGCCCATGAGGTGGCCGATATTGATGCGGAAGGCCGCTACTTGGAGTGCCGTTTTGGTCACTTATGTGTCATTTCTTTGTACCTGCCAAGTGGGTCTAGTGGCGAAGAGCGGCAGCAATTCAAGTTCAGTGTAATGGCACGCTTCATGCTTCATTTAGAAAAGCTCATCAGTCAGGGCTATGAAGTCGTCATTTGCGGTGACTGGAATATTGCACACCAAGAAATTGATTTAAAAAATTACAAGGGCAACAGGAAAAATTCCGGATTTTTACCGGAAGAGCGCGCTTGGATGACCGATTTATTCAATCGCGTGGGATGGGTAGATGTGTATCGCAGGCTACATCCAGACACAACGGATGCGTGTTATACCTGGTGGAGTAATCGCGGCCAGGCTTGGGCAAAAAATGTGGGTTGGCGTATTGATTATCAAATTGCAACGCCAGCATTTGCGGCCAAGGCAACACAAGCTAGTATTTATAAAACAGAGCGATTCAGCGATCACGCGCCACTCATCATTGACTACCTAGATTAGGTTACCGAGACTAGCTTGATGCTAGCGGTAGAAAGGGTTGCGATGTTGGAATTTTTATTGAAAGCATTGGCGATTTTCATCATGTTGACATTGTCACCGTTTGCACTTGGCATAGCCAATGCAGAAGGCAATGCGCTGATTGATGTGACACATCGTATTAGCGCAGCATATTCAGATGTCGATATGCGCATGGGGCTGGTTACACAGAAAAATGCGCAGGCGTGTGTAGAGGACGAATGTGTTGCACGACAGCAGTTTGACGAACGTGTTGTCACATTAGGTGAGCGTTTGGCCTTGGCTGCCTATACCGTGTATCCGGATTTGAAAAAGCGTATTCCTGCATTTCAGTTTAAGGTAATAGATAAAGTGGCTGCTGCCACTACGTCTACTGCTAACGGACGTGTGGTGGTTTTTCGCGGCTTGCAACAGCTGACATTAAGTGATGAGGCATTAAGCTATGTGTTGGCACGTGAAATGGGGCATGTGATTGGCCGGCACCACACACATAATATTGCAACCAAACTCATGATTACAGCCATTGCCAGTATTGTGTTTCCAGCGTTGGCCATTGTCAGCGCTTCATCCACTGCAGCACAAGCATCTACAGCAACCTCCGCTGTGACGAGCGCAGCTTCTTCTGTGACCAGTTTTGTGGGCTCAGAGGTCGCGCTTAAAAAAGCAAAGCCAAATCAATTAGCTGAATCGGATCGTATTGCGCTGAATCTGATGTTGTATCAGGGCTATGACATGCAAATGGTGTTAGATGGATTGCCGAGTGCCGATACAGCCACTACCGCATGGCTAAAGGATTTGCAGTCCAGCACGACAAGCCTAGCAACATTTATGGATACGCAGGTCATCGACCTCGCGCAAGCGCCTATCTAAAGTTTTTCTCTCTGGCTTCCTTATTTTTGTAAGGAAGCCTCTTCCCTCGCGACTAAGTCAGGTAATCATCTAGATGGTTACTTTCTGTTTGGCGCATATTGACGCACATGACTCTCGAGAGGAATAAAAATGACTATTGAAACATCAAAAATGAGCAAAGGTACCATGTTGGCACTAGGGGCTGCAGCATTGATTTTGGCAGGCTGCGCCAGTGGCGGTGCAAAAACTGCTGGTAATTCGGCAACGGTTGCTTGTGTGGGCGTAAACTCATGCAAAGGTACTAGTGCTTGCAAAACTGCTGGTAACGAATGCAAAGGGCACAACGCATGTAAAACTGCAAAAAATGCATGTAAAGGCCAAGGGTCATGTGCAAATCCAGCCAATGCATGTAAAGGCCAAAATGATTGTGCCGGCCATGGACATTTGGCTTTAACTGGCGCTGAGTGTGATGCTAAAGGTGGACATGCTGTTTAGTGATGGTTTTTAATACTTAGGTTAATACTTAGGTTGTGTAATGCAAAGTAAAGTAGAAAGTGTATGGGTTATATATGCTTTCTACTTGCTTCACTCAAAAATACCCATCAATGACATCACGCCATGAGGTAAAAATGACAGATAACGCTAGTTTTTTAGGGTTCGGTTTGGGCCTGCGTACAGAGCACTACCATGAGATTTTAGAAAACAAGCCTAAAGTCGATTGGTTTGAGGCGCTTTCTGAAAACTATATGGTGCCTGGCGGTAAACCGCTCTATTTTCTAGATCGGATTCGTGCCGATTACCCGATGGTCATGCATGGTGTGTCGTTGTCCATTGGTTCGACAGCTCCTGTGAACCTGGATTACTTAAAAGAATTAAAGCAATTAGCCGACCGCATACAACCCGCTTGGATTTCCGATCACCTATGCTGGACCGGCATACATGGGCAAAACATGCATGATTTATTGCCCATGCCCTATACCGAAGAAGCCGCTAAGCATGTGGCAGAGCGCGTAAAAATTGTACAAGATTATTTAGGGCGTCAAATTCTGTTGGAGAATGTCTCTAGCTATGCCAGCTATGTGGATTCCACCATGACTGAGTGGGAATTTATTCAGCAAGTATCTGACGCAGCAGATTGTTTGCTGTTATTAGACGTGAATAATATTTATGTCAGCAGTTTTAATCATCAGTTTGATGCAAAAGCCTTTATTGATGGCGTGCCCAAGCAGCGCGTACGTCAGATCCATTTGGCGGGGCATCACAATCATGGTGATTATATTATTGATACACATGATGCACCGGTGATAGACCCGGTATGGGATTTGTATGCCCACGCCATACAGCGGTTTGGCGCAGTGTCGACCATGATCGAGCGCGATGATGATATTCCTGCGCTGGGTGTATTGGTAGAAGAACTGGACATTGCAAGGCAGTTAGCTGCCAAACATACACAAGATTTTTCACAGCGAAATGCGGCTTAAACCATGAGACAGTTAGCACAGTTACAGCAACATTTTCAGCGCTATTTGATGGACGATAGCCAGGCGGTGGATAGTCATGCGTTGGATAACAACTGGATTGTGGATGATACAAAAGTTGGCGCAACAAAACGCTTGGGCATATATCACAATGCCTACCGCATGCGCATTATTGAAGCGTTGGCAAGCCCGTATGGTGGACTAAAAAAGTTACTAGGTCCGGTTCAATTTCAAGCCATCGCGCTAGGGTATTTGAATCGTTATCCATCCACTTACCCCAATCTACGCTGGTATGGCAGCAAGATGGCGGACTACTTGCAGACGGTGTTGCCTCACAATCTTGTAGCGACAGAAATGGCGACATTTGAGTGGGCACTTGCTGCCGCGTTTGATGCGCCTGATGTCACGGTCGTGACACTGCAAGACTTGGCTGAGATTCCACCTGCACAATGGGGCGAGTTAACATTTGTATTTCAACCGGGCTTGCAACTTTTGGCTTTACAAACTAACGCTGTGCCCACTTGGAAAGCATTGAATGACGATGAGGCGCCTCCTCAACCTGATGACCAACAGCATCTACATTGGCTGATTTGGCGTCAGCAAATGGATGCGAATTTTCGCTCGCTGGATAACACTGAAGCAACATTATTGGCACAAGCTTGCGACGGCCTAAGCTTTGGTGCGTTATGTGAGAAGCTATTTGAGACCGTGGGCGAAGATGCCACATTACAAGCGGCGCAGTATTTGGCCGGCTGGTTAGAGACGGAAATGATTGCCGACATTCATCGGTAAAATCTGTCTAGCTTAACTACAAAACTTCAACGACAAACTTTGTAGAATTTCGCCGGTTTGATTGTCTTGTACAAATATCACGGCGCCAGCATTTCGTTCTTTCCAAGGATGGCTTAAGTTAAACTGTTTACTGAACGCGTTGAGCGCATGCATAGGGTATGCACCAAATAACTCACGTACCACGTAATCATGGTGGAGTTCACTGCCATTGTTTTCACCAGCATTCACTTTGCTCACCAATTTATTTTCATATAAAGCCACAAATACATCGGCATGCTTGGCCAACTTGCTATCAGGGATCGTTGCTGATGCCTTGAGTGTAATCTCACCGTTGCCTAACTGCACTGCGTCTAACTGTAATTGTGCGGACGAACGTGTCATTTTGGATTGTTCGGTGAGTTTGCGTAACCGGCCACTTTCCCAACCTCTGAGGTCTTTGCCATTTAGCACAAACTGCGGCGTGTAGACAAAGCCCGCAGCATTAAAAGCAGCGGTCTTGCGTTGACGGTTGCTGTACTCTGCTTTGGAAAAGCGGTCTTGCCAGCCAATGTAGTTCCAATAATCGACATGAAACGCCAATGGCGTCACTTTAGTAATGTCTGTATCTAAGTGGCTGAGCCATTTGTCGGCTGGTGGGCAGCTGCTGCAGCCTTCAGACGTATATAGCTCCAGTAGTGGCACTATGTTTTCGCCGCTTTTGGCGGTACATTCAGCTGCATAGGTTTGTGCAATGCTGGAAAATAACAATGGAAGTACAAGGCTAAAAGCTTGAATTTGGCGCATGGCGATTCTCCTGACTATGTGATGCATTAGTCGGAGAAGTGACGCTGTGCTTACAACGGTTGTTCGTTTTCTTTGATGCTATTCCAAGGGGCGATTTTGTACAGCAGTAGCATGCCCGGAATCGCCAGTAAAAAACAGGTAATAAAGAAGTGAAACCAACCCATGCGCTCTACCATAAAGCCCGTACCTGCATTGGCCACAGTGCGTGGTACGGCGGCTAGGCTGGTGAATAATGCAAACTGAGTGGCGGTATAGAGCGGATGCGTGGTTTGCGCAATATAAGCCACAAATGCGGCGGTGCCCAAGCCCACGCCAAATGCTTCAAAACCAATCACTAATGCCAATATCAGCACATCGTGTCCGGCAACCGCCAGCCAGGCAAAGCCCAAAATCGCCACCATTTGTACCAACCCAAACAGCCACAGTGCGCGGTTAATACCCAGTTGTATCATCCAGAGTCCGCCCAAAATGCCCCCAGCTACACTTGCCCAAAGCCCCGCGTTTTTAGCAACGAGACCAATCTCGGTTTTACTAAACCCCATGTCTAAATAAAACGGCGTTGCCAGCGCAGTGGCCATGCTATCGCCCAGTTTATACAGGAAAATAAACGCCAAAATAGTCAGTGCAGTGCGGATACCATTCCGTGAGATAAATTCATGAAACGGCTCCACCACAGCTTGTTTGAGCGTTTTAGGCGCACCAGCTTTAAGTAGAGGCTCTTTCACTAACAGCGTCATGGCAAGCCCGGGCAACATAAACAGTGCGGTGATGACAAACACGCTGTGCCAAGGTAGGTGATCTGCCAAAATCAAAGAAACAGAACCCGGAATCAAGCCCGCGATTTTGTATGCATTGACATGGATGACATTGCCTAAGCCCAGCTCAATATCCGGCAATATCTCACGGCGGTAAGCATCTAATACAATGTCTTGGCTGGCGCTAAAAAACGCTACCACTGCTGCTAAATAGGCCACAGTCCAAATATCTAATTGCGCATGCAAATAGCCAAATGCTGGGATGCTGAATAAAAGCGCCAATTGTGTGATGAGTAGCCAGCCACGCCTGCGCCCCAATGGTGGTGAGTAACGGTCAAATAATGGTGCCCAGATAAATTTCCACGTAAACGGCAAGCTGATGAGCGAGAATAAGCCTATCGCTTTCAGGTCTACGCCTTCGGAACGTAGCCATGCTGGTAACAGGCTAATTAAAATATACAGCGGCAGGCCAGAGCTAAAGCCAGTGAACACGCATATCAGCATGCGCTTATTAAAGATGATTTCTTTAAAGTTTCGGGGAGAGGTCATGCATCCTGCTTTGAAAGGATGCTAGGCACTTTTAAGCCGGTACATGGCCAAATTGCCGAGGAAATTTGGTAAGAATTGAATATCTTGACCGTCTGTAATTACCCTGCGCTCAATAATGGCGATGTGATGTTTGGTACAAAATGCATCAAAGTCGTCAATCGTGCATAGATGTACATTGGGCGTGTCATACCATTGGTATGGCAGGGTTTTGGAAACCGGCATATTGCCGAATACGATTTGAAAACGATTGCGCCAGTAACCAAAATTGGGAAAGGTGACGATCGCTTCGTGCCCAACGCGCAGCATCTCTTGCACAATGCCTTCTGTATTGTGCATGGCTTGCAGTGTTTGCGAGAGTATGACGGTATCAAACGACTGGTCTTCAAACCCGGATAAGCCAGACTCTAAATCCATCTGTAATACATCTACGCCGTTTTCCATGGCGGTGAGCCAGTTGCTGTCATCTTTCTCTACGCCGTAGCCGCGAATATCATGCTGATGATGCAGATGGGTGAGTAACTCGCCATCGCCGCAGCCTAAATCCAGTACTTTGGCATGTGGTTTTATCCATTGGCTAATTAAGGCAAAGTCAGGGCGAATTGCAGTATGGTCTGTGCTCGATTGTATGGGCTGGCTCATAGGTGTTTACACTTTCACTTTCGCCAAATAACTACGCATAATGGCATGGTAATGTGGGTCTGGCATGAGGAATGCATCATGGCCATGTGCGGCTGTGACCTCGGCATAGCGCACAGAAATTTCATTGTCCAGCAGTGCTTTTACAATTTCTTTGGAGCGTGCGGGGGAGAAACGCCAATCGCTGGTGAACGATACCACCAAGAATTTGGCTTTGACATGCGCAAGTGCTGCAGACAGGTTGCCACCATAATCCAGCGCTGGGTCAAAATAATCTAGCGCACGTGTCATGCGTAAATAGGTGTTGGCATCAAACTCGCCAGCGAATTTATCGCCTTGATAACGCAAGTAAGATTCCATTTCAAATTCCACATCAAAGCTATATTTGATGGTGCCGTCACGCAATTTTCGCCCAAATTTTGCACCCATCACGTCGTCGGACAGATAGGTAATATGCCCCAGCATACGTGCAATACGTAAGCCGCGGCGTGGTACTACCCCATAATTGTAGTAATCGCCATCGTGAAATTCCGGGTCAGTGATAATGGCCTGGCGCGCCACCTCGTTAAACGCCATATTCTGTGCGGTGAGGTTGGGTGCAGAGGCAATGACCAGCGCATGTTTTACGCGATCAGGAAATGCAATCGCCCATTGCAGTGCTTGCATACCACCTAAGCTGCCGCCAATCACTGCTGCGAGTTGTTGTATGCCCAAGTAATCCATTAAGCGCGCTTGTGATTGCACCCAGTCCTCAACAGTGACGACTGGGAAGGTGGCGCTGTAAGGGCGATCGGTGGCTGGGTTGGTATTGGATGGGCCGCTACTGCCATGACAGCCGCCCAGATTATTGACGCCAATCACAAAAAATTTATTGGTGTCTAATGGTCTGCCCGGGCCGACTAGGTTGTCCCACCAGCCAGCTGATTTGTCAGACTCTTTATATTTGCCTGCTACGTGGTGATTGCCAGACAGCGCGTGACAGATCAACACCGCATTCGATTTGTCTGCATTCAGCTCGCCATAAGTTTCATAAGTGAGGTGGTACTGCGGCAACACTTCACCACTTTTGAGCGGCAACGGGGTGTCAAAATGCGCGGATTGTGGGGCAACAAGGCCTACGGAGTTATTTTCAGACATTTCGTGATTATACTATGTGATACTTTAAAAAATCACTTCTCGTGCGAAAGGACAACATGCGGAATCTTCAGGCATTTCAATCACATGTGCCACAACTTGCGCACAAAGTGTACGTGCATGCTTCTGCAACATTAATTGGCCAAGTATCGATTGGTGAGGATAGTTCGATATGGCCCGGTGTCGTGATTCGCGGGGATGTGAATTTTATTCAAATTGGCGCGGAGTCGAATATTCAAGAACTCAGTAGCTTGCATGTCAATCACCGTTCACCACAAGACCCGCAAGGTGCGCCATTAGTGATCGGTAACCGTGTGACCATTGGCCATATGGTGATATTACATGGCTGTACGATAGAAGATGAATCACTCATTGGGATGGGCAGCATTGTCATGGATAAAGCCGTGGTGCAGCGTCATGTATTATTGGCTGCGGGCAGTTTGGTGCCAGAGGGCAAGGTGCTAGAAAGCGGTTACCTGTATATGGGACGGCCAGCCAAGCAGGTGCGTGCACTCACTATTGATGAAATCAGGCAGTTGCAGCAATCTGCTGCCATGTACGTACAGCTCAAGCAAGTGTATTTAGATGAAGCCCAAACCTAAGGCTAGGCTGATCTGAGTAGCGCTGGCAAATCGGCAATGCTGTTGAGCGTGGCGTTTGGTTGAACCGCAGAACTCTCCGCATACGCCTGACGGTACTTACCCGTGCGCACTAGCACACCGCGAATCTTGCTTGCTTGTGCACCGCCTACGTCCGCATCAATATCGTCGCCAACCATCAACACTTGTTCTGGTGTCAGTTGCATATCTGCCAGCACCGCAGAGAAAAAATCCGCAGAAGGTTTGCCAATCATCGTGGCTTGCGTATTGGTGGCATATTCCAAGCCATCAATAAATGCGCCGATATCCATTTGTAAGCCTTGTTCGGTTTGCCAAAATCGGTTTTTGTGAATCGCCAGCAATTTTCCACCACCCATCACGCACTGAAATACCTCATTCAACATGGCGTAGGTCCATGCATTGCCGATATCGCCAATCACAATCCACTGCGCATCGGTATCGGATTGTTGAAATTGCTGAAAGTCTCGCTTGACGTCTTCTGCCAACAATAGGCGGCAGATGGGATTGTCTTGTTGCTTAAGTAGGTGGAGTGCGGCTTGCGGTGCGCTAAAAATTTCAGATTGATCGACATCAAATCCTAATCCGTGCAACTTTTTCTGTAGCGATGCCAAAGAGAGTGTGCTGGTATTGGTGACGAACCGACAAATATAACCTGCGTCCCGAATTTGCTGAACGGCTTTGATTGCGCCGTCGATAGGCGTACTGCCAACATATAGCACGCCATCTAAATCGAACATGATGCCTTTGATGGTTGAGAAATCGGCCATGAGATTCTCCATCGTTGTATAGCGGTGTTAAGTGAGTGATGTTAAGTGGAAATCATAGGTGAAACCATGCCAAACGTCACGCGTTGAATGCCTGCCAAATCTAAAGCATGGCCAATATGTGTGAAATTGGCTTGCGTCAGTAACTCAGCCACTGCCTGTGCCTGATCGTAACCATGTTCTAACAATAGCCAGCCATTGGGTTTTAAATAGCCTGCTGCATGCGATACGATATGGCAAATATCATCTAAGCCATCTGCGCCAGAAGTAAGTGCTGACTTTGGCTCAAAACGTACATCACCTTGTGATAAATGCGGGTCATTCTCGGCAATATAAGGCGGGTTGCTCACAATCATGTCAAAGCGCTGTACCTGCAATTGGCTAAACCAATCACTGTATTGAAAAGAGACGTTATTTAAGCCAAGATTATTTGCATTCTCGGTAGCAACAGCCAGAGCTGCTTTCGAGGCATCGACAGCTGTGACTGTTGCCTGTGGTCGATATTTGGCAATTGCCAAGGCAATTGCACCTGTACCTGTACCTAAATCTAAAACTTGACACACTGCTTGTTCTGGAATCGTTTGTAAGGCTTGCTCGACCAATGTTTCCGTATCTGGCCGTGGAATTAAGGTGTCTGCTGTGACTTTTAATGGCAGGCCAAAAAATTCGCGCTCGCCTAAAATATGGGCAATGGGCTCGCCATTTAGCCGGCGTTGCAGTAACGCATCAAAGGCTGCGTATTGCTCTGGTGTGAGTGTGTCATCTGCGTGGGCGATTAGCCAAGCATGATTAACGTTTAAAACTTGTTGCAATAAAAGTCGTGCTTCAAGCGTAGCTTCGTCTGAGCCAAGCTTAGAGGCGGTATCAGCAAGCGTGATTTTAATTTTCATCCGTTATGTTCGTCACTCCAGCGAAGGCGGGAATCCATTTTTGAATTTAAGTAGCTGGTGCTGACCGTGTGGGCAAACTAGTTGCCACCCTACTTGGCTGTGAGTTTGCATTAAATTGCATCTTCATCAGACTCATCCAACTTGTCTTTGGCAGTAAATGGGTCTGAGAGTGCATCAGCATATTTTGCTAAGTCTCTGAGTATTTCGGCTGTTTCTTCGTATGACAACGTGCTATCTATGCTTCTTAGTCCACTGTTATCGAGCCAAACTGGGACTGTAGCGTTGGCTAATATTTGACCATTTTCAATTCTTGACTCGACATGCTTCATTTGGTTATAGATGGAATTTAGACGTTGCTCAATTGAGCCATCATTCTTTTTAAAAGCGCTGGCCTCCCATGCTGTTACTAGTAAGGCATAAGCATGCCATGCTTGGCCTAAAAAACATTCCCAATGGAATAAAGCTTTGGCATATATTGCTGGGGATTGCTTGCCTTTGCTAAGGAATTCTGCTGTTGCTTGCCTAGCGTGCTCATGCTCACTAAAAGCGAACTGTGCCCTGCGAAGAAAATTATAGGCATAGGCGCTCATGGGAAATTGATACTTTGCCCGCAATAAAGAGTTCAGAAAGTAATTACTCATCCAATGAGCAGACTCTTTAGCGTAGTTTGACATGTCAGGAATTTCTGCTGACTCAAAAAGTGAAACACTTGGTGCAATAAGACTGTCCAGTACATCATTTGAGTATTGGACAGTCACAATTAACCTTCTTCACCCAATGTCGCCAACAAGTCCGCCTGATGCTCTGTTGCTAACGCACTTATCAGTTCGTCCATATCGCCTTCAGTAATCGCGTCAATCTTATATAAGGTGAGATTAATACGATGGTCGGTAATACGACCTTGCGGATAATTGTAGGTGCGGATGCGCTCGGAGCGATCGCCAGAGCCAATCAAATTGCGGCGTTCAGAAGCGATTTTGCTGTTTTGCTCATCCACTTGTTTGGCTTTAATGCGTGCGGCCAGCACCATCATCGCTTGTGCTTTGTTGGCATGTTGGCTACGGCCATCCTGACATTCCACGACAATGCCAGTAGGGAAGTGTGTAATGCGTACGGCAGAATCGGTTTTGTTAATATGTTGACCACCTGCACCGCTTGCTCTAAAGGTATCCAAGCGAATATCAGCAGGATTAATCACCACGTCGCTCACTTCATCAGCTTCTGGCAGGATAGCGACTGTACAAGCAGAAGTATGGATGCGCCCTTGTGTTTCGGTATCGGGTACGCGTTGCACGCGATGCCCGCCGGATTCAAATTTCATTTTAGAATACGCGCCTTGCCCTTCGATTTTGGCAATAATTTCTTTGTAGCCACCCACTTCGCCTTCGTTGGCTGAGAGCACTTCCACTTTCCAGCGTTGGCGTTCTGCGTAACGGCTATACATACGGAATAAGTCGCCCGCAAATAAGCCGGATTCGTCGCCGCCCGTGCCGGCGCGGATTTCCAGAATGATATTTTTTTCGTCGTTAGGGTCTTTGGGCAGCAACAGTTTTTGCAGTTCCAGCGCAATTTCTTCTAATCTATTTTTGCCGGCTTCAATTTCTTCTTGCGCAAACTCTTTCATGTCCGGGTCGCTCAACATGGCGTGTGCTTCTTTAATGTCGGCCTCTGTTTGCACGTAAAGATGATATTGCTCAACGATAGGCGTGATTTCCGCGTGCTCGCGCGAAATTTTGCGGTAGTTGTCCATGTTGCTGGTGATGTCTTCGGAAGACATCAGGCGGTTGACTTCATCAAGGCGCTCACTCAGGCTGGCGAGCTTTTGTAATATGGAGGATTTCATGCTGACTTCTTTAAGATTTAATATTGTAAAGCTGCCGTAAGACTGCTTCTAAATGGGTGTGTTCTTGACCGTGTGATTGGTTGAGCGCATGGCTGGGCGCATGCAAAAATTTATTGGTGAGCGCATTACTCAGGGTTTCCAGCACTTTTTCTGGCGATTCCCCTTTTTGAATCAGCTTAAGTGCTTTTTCTAACTCAGCTAGGCGCATTGCGTCCACTTGGTCACGCAGCGCTTTGATGGTGGGCACCGATTCACGTTTTTTAAGCCAGTGCATGAAGTGCTCAACACGTGCGGCCACAATCATTTCTGCATTGACCGCGGCCTCTTGGCGGCTACCCATGCCATCGGCCACTACTTGTGCCAAATCGTCTACGGTGTACAGAAACACGTCATCCAATTGTGCGACTTCTGGTTCAATATCGCGCGGCACTGCCAAATCCACCATAAACACAGGGCGATGACGGCGTGTTTTAATCGCGCGTTCCACCATACCTAGCCCGACAATCGGCAGTTGGCTGGCGGTGCTGGTAATCACAATATCAAACTCGGCAAAGCAATCCGGTAAATCGTTAAGCAGAATGGCGTGTGCGTAGACGCCTTGCGATTGCATTTTTTCAGCCAGTTGCATGCCGCGCTCAATGGTGCGGTTGGCAACGGTGATAGATTTGGGGCGCTGTGCGGCAAAATGGTCTGCACACAGTTCAATCATCTCGCCCGCGCCAATAAACAATACTTTTTGTTGGCCAATATCACCAAAAATACGCTGCGCTAGCTTGATGGCCGCTGCCGCCATAGAAATAGAACTGCCGCCAATGTCGGTATTGGTGCGCACTTCTTTGGCGACTTCAAACGTGCGCTGAAACAACTTGTGCAACATGGTGCCTAGCGTGCCGGCCTCTTGCGCAACTTTGATGGATTGCTTGAATTGCCCCAGGATTTGCGGCTCGCCCAGTACCATGCTATCTAAGCCAGAAGCGACACGGAACGCATGTTTGACGGCTTCTTGGTTGGAAAATGTATAGGTATAAGGCTGTACTTTATCCAGCGCCAGTTTGTGGTAGTTGGCTAGCCAGTCAATCACAGGTTCAGGTCGCTCAGATTGCACGTAAATTTCTGTGCGGTTGCAGGTCGATAAAATGGCTGCTTCCGCTGCATTTCGTGCGGTGAGGTCGCTCAACGCATGGCGTAATGTTTCACCGTTGAAGGCAACATTCTCGCGAATGGCGATAGGGGCGGTGGTGTGATTCACACCAATGGTATAAAGCTGCATGTGGCTATTTTACCAAGGCATTGATTGAAATAGGAAATACCATCAAAAAAAGATCAATTTTGCCTGCAATGCATGCATGAAAGCGTGTTGGTGAGATTAAGCATGCGTAATTTTGAAGGATTGGCTTATCTTAGGCAAGAAATAGCGTTAAAATAGTAAATTATCCTTATAAACCAAAATGGAAGTGCGTTGTTAGGGTATGCCTAATGATGTATTGGGTATATGACACACTCCCATGGACACTATTTACTATTACTAAGCAGACGGAATCATGAGCATGGACAAAACATTTAGAATTGCACCGAGTATCCTTTCAGCCAACTTTGCCAAATTAGGTCAAGAAATTGAAGATGTGATTAAATCAGGCACAGACATCGTGCACTTTGATGTGATGGACAATCATTACGTGCCTAACTTAACCATTGGCCCACTGGTGTGTGATTCGATTCGTGAAATCTCTAAAAATGTGGGCGCGTTGATTGACGTACATTTAATGGTGAAGCCAGTGGATCGCATTATTCCTGACTTTGCTAAAGCGGGTGCCAATATCATCACTTTCCACCCAGAAGCATCCGATCATATTGACCGTAGCTTGGCCATGGTGCGTGATTTAGGCTGTAAGTCAGGTTTGGTATTTAACCCAGCTACTTCATTAAGCTACCTTGACCATGTGATGGACAAAGTGGACATGATTTTGTTGATGTCTGTAAACCCAGGGTTTGGCGGTCAAAAATTCATTCCAGAAACGCTGGAAAAGTTAAAATTGGCGCGTGCACGCATTGATGCTTATTACGAAAAAACTGGCCGCCAAATCTGGTTAGAAGTAGACGGCGGCGTGAACGCAGCAAACATTGCAGATATTGCACGTGCTGGTGCGGATACGTTTGTAGCAGGTAGTGCGATTTTTGGTTCGCCAAAAGACACAGACCCTAACCGTTACGATACGGTCGTTGGTCAAATTCGTGCTTCATTAGCCACGGTATAAATTGGCAACCGTGTAGTTTATTCGCAGTGCGTGAGTAAGGTAACGTTCAATGTCGCAATTTAAAGTAAGCGCATTGATGTTTGATTTGGATGGCACCTTGCTCAATACTGCACCGGAAATTGCGTACGCAGCGAATGCAATGTTAACGGAGTTAGGATTGCCTCCATTGCCTTATGCGCAAATTAAAGGGTATATCGGTGAGGGTGCGCAAGTATTGATACAGCGCTGTTTGGCTGGTGCGTTGCATGATGTACCAGACCAAACTTTACAGGCGACAGCACAGCATTTGTTTTTTGCGCATTATGCTAACAACGTGACAGACAGTTTGCCGTTTGATGGCGTGCAAGATGGCCTAGCGGTCTTAAAGCAGCGCAATTTAAAGCTGGCTTGCGTGACGAATAAACCAGAAAAGTTTACGCGCCCGTTGTTAGAGGCAAGTGGTTTGGCTGATTTTTTTGAAATCGTGGTGTCGGGCGATACCTTGCCAAAGAAGAAGCCTGACCCTATACAATTACATCACATTTGTGCAGAATTCGATGTGATGGAGATGGAAGCGATGTTAGTGGGTGATTCCGCCACGGACATTGCAGCAGCACAAGCCGCCGGCTGTTTTATTGTGACGGTGCCGTATGGGTATAATCAAGGAAAACCCATTGATGAAAGCCAAGTGGACGCGATGATTCGAGATTTAACTGAATTGCCGTCTATACTGATGTAATAGCAAATTTTTTAGTTCACTAAACCAACTTTTGACTCAACCAACTTAAAGTGTATTGATATGTGTTCTCAACAAAGTAATTTTCCATTCCAGCCTCAAATAAGCTGGCGCAGTTCTTGGCGAAGCTAAGACACGACTTGTTCATGTCTGTGTAGTCATCAGACTTATCCATCGCACCGGGTTGTGATGGGCGACCAAAATAGAAAATTATGTAGAAAGTGTAGAACCATGTTAACCACGATTTCCCAGTCAGAATTTAATGCCTTAGCGGCACAAGGCTATAACCGCATACCGCTGATGCTTGAAACCTTTGCCGATTTAGACACGCCGTTATCCCTGTATCTTAAATTAGCCAATCAGCCTTTTTCTTATTTATTAGAAAGCGTGCAAGGCGGCGAGCGCTTTGGGCGCTACTCCATTATCGGCTTGCCTGCCAAAACCAGAATTGTTGCCAATGGGCAGCAACTGCAAGTGATCCAACATACACAAGTGATTGAAACCCATGATGATGTCAACCCGCTGGATTTCGTCAAAGCCTACCAAGCACGTTTTAAAACGCCACCTTACGAAGGTCTGCCAAGATTTACTGGCGGTTTGGCAGGGTATTTTGGTTATGAAACCATCCGTTATATCGAAAAACGCTTAGCCAATACCAATAAGCCAGATGCTGTGGGCGTGCCTGATGTGCTGTTGATGGTGTCCGAAGAAATAGCTGTTATCGATAATTTAAGCAGCAAGCTCTATTTTATTGTATATGCTAATCCAGATGAAGCCGATGCCTACAGCAATGCATGTGTACGTATTCAGTCATTGCTGGGCATGTTACGTAAAACAGTCGCGATTCCAGAATCGCTGCCTTTGCCTAAAACAGAGGCCGCCTCAGAGTTTGGTGAAGAGGCATTTAAAGCGGCAGTGAAAAAAGCGCAAGCCTATATTTTAGAAGGCGATATTATGCAAGTGGTGTTGAGCCAACGCATGTCGCAATCGTTTGCTGCGCCACCGCTTTCACTTTACCGTGCTTTGCGCAGTTTAAATCCATCTCCTTATATGTTCTATTACGATATGGGCGATCATCATGTGGTGGGCGCTTCGCCAGAGATTTTGGTGCGTTTGGAGCATGATACTGTGACATCACGCCCGATTGCCGGCACGCGCCCACGTGGTAAAACGCGTGAAGCGGATATAGCCCTTGCAACAGAACTGTTGGCAGACCCGAAGGAGCGTGCAGAGCATGTGCAACTGATGGATTTGGGGCGCAATGATGTCGGTCGTGTGGCGCAAGTGGGCACGGTGAAGGTGACAGACAATATGATGATTGAGCGTTACTCGCATGTAATGCATATTGTCAGCAATGTAGAAGGCAAGCTCAAACCTGGTTTTGATGCGATTGATGTACTCAAAGCCACATTCCCGGCGGGTACCGTGTCAGGCGCACCCAAGGTCAGAGCCATGGAAATCATAGATGAGCTGGAGCCAAGCAAGCGCGGCATCTATGCAGGCGCGGTAGGCTATTTAGGTTTTAATGGTGATATGGATGTAGCGATCGCGATCCGTACCGCTGTGATTAAAGACCAAATGCTCTATGTGCAGGCCGGTGCTGGTATTGTGGCAGATTCTGTACCGCAATCGGAATGGGAAGAGACCCAAAATAAAGCGAAAGCAGTGATTCGTGCTGCTGAATTAGTCCAAGCTGGTCTAGATAGTAAAGGGGCATAATCATGTTGCTCATGATAGATAACTACGATTCATTTACTTATAACTTGGTGCAGTATTTTGGCGAGCTTGGCCAAGATGTGCAGGTGTACCGCAATGATGAAATTGATTTAGATACCGTTGCGAAATTAAAACCGCGCCATATTGTCATTTCTCCAGGCCCTTGCACGCCCAATGAAGCCGGTATTTCGGTACCGCTGATTCATGAGTTTGCTGGCAAGATTCCGTTACTGGGCGTGTGCTTGGGTCATCAGAGTATTGGGCAAGCGTTTGGCGGCAAGATTATCAAAGCAAAAACCTTAATGCACGGTAAAACCTCATTGATTCATCACGAGAATGTGGGCGTATTCCGCGACTTACCTAACCCTTACACGGCCACACGCTACCATTCATTAGTGATTGAGCGTGAGACCATTCCTGATTGTTTAGAAATCACGGCATGGACCGAAGATGATGAAATTATGGGCGTGCGTCATAAAACCTTGCCGGTAGAGGGCGTGCAATTTCATCCTGAGTCTATCTTGACTGAGCATGGCCATGCGTTGCTGGATAACTTCCTGAAAGCGTACTAATGAGTATGACAGTGAGCATAACGCCTAAGTTGGCATTGCAACGGCTGATTGACCATGCCGATTTCACCCATGAGGAAATGCTGGAAATCATGCAGCAAATCATGGGTGGGGAATTTACCCAGATACAGATTGCCGGCTTTCTTTCTGCATTGCGCGTAAAAGGCGAAACCGTGACCGAGATTGCTGCGGCTGCGCAAGTGATGCGCGAGCTTTCCAGCAAGGTTGAGGTCACTGATACGCGCCACCTGATTGATACCTGTGGCACTGGTGGCGCACCCAACAAAGCGTTTAATGTGTCTACAGCTTCTGCATTTGTGGCGGCTGGCGCAGGTGCCAGAATCGCCAAGCATGGCGGGCGTGCAGCATCTTCCAAAAGTGGGTCGGCAGATGTGCTTGAGGCACTGGGTGTCAACATTAGCCTAACGCCAGAACAGGTTGCACGTTGTGTGAATGAGGCGGGTATTGGCTTTATGTTTGCCCCCAATCATCACGCTGCCATGAAGTATGCAGCACCTGTGCGGCGTGAGCTTGGCGTACGTACCATGTTTAATCTATTAGGGCCGATGACCAATCCTGCTGGTGCCAAGCGACAAGTCATGGGGGTATTCCACCGTGATTTGGTGCCTTTGCTGGCGCAGACATTGCAGAAACTGGGCAGTGAGCATGTGATGGTGGTACACAGCGCCGATGAAATGGATGAAATCTCCTTTTCAGCAGATACTTACGTTGCCGAACTTAAAAATGGCGAAGTGCATGAATACACACTCAACCCTAGGCAGTTTGGCATGCCGTTGCATGATATCAATAGCATCCGTGTGGAAAGTGCGCAGCATTCCAGCGAGATTATTCTCGGGCTGCTATCTGGTGAGACCGGACCGGCGCGTGACATTGTGCTATTGAATGCGGGCGCAGCTATTTATGTGTCTGGCCTTGCGGGTGATTTGCAGACAGGGATAACACAAGCGGCGCATGCTCTAGACTCTGGCGCTGCCCTGAACAAACTGCAACAGCTAAAGGCATTGAGTCAGGCAGCATGAAGCGCCACCCGTTGATTGCAGCATCAATTTTGCTACTGTCCATGAGTTTAGTAGCGTGCCTGCAAACGCCGCAGCAGGATGCCGAGAACAATCCGTCACAATCAGCAATCGAAGTAAAATCGCAGGTTAAAACGCTAGACCTAAAACCGCTATCTGCTGGTCTTGCGCTGCAAGACAATACGGCTGTTAAGCAGGCCTTTGCACAAAAGCAAAGTAATGTGTGGGTGCAAGGCACTGGTGAAGTGACTAAATTACTGCCGGACGATAATCGCGGCGCACGCCATCAAAAGTTTTTGGTGCGCATCAATGCAACGCAGACATTGTTGTTTGCACATAATATTGATTTATCACCGAGGATTGATGCGTTAAAAGTGGGCGACAGCATTGAATTTAAAGGTGAATATGTATTTAATCCTAAGGGTGGTGTGATGCATTGGACACATCGTGACCCCAAAGGGCAGCACCAAGGTGGTTGGATTAAACATCAAGGAAACACATTTGAGTAACAGAACATGAGCGATATCTTAAATAAAATTTTAGCCACCAAAGCAATTGAAGTGGCCGCAGCCAAAGCCAAAATTAGCTTGGAAGCCATTCAACAATTTGCAGCTGAACAAGCGCCAACGCGTGATTTTGTGGGCAGTATCCGTCAAAAAATTGCGGCTGGGCAATCGGCTGTGATTGCAGAAATCAAAAAAGCCAGCCCTTCCAAAGGTGTGATTCGTGCGGATTTTAAGCCAGCAGACATTGCTCAAAGCTATGAATTGGGCGGCGCAGCATGCTTATCTGTGCTGACCGATGAGCAATACTTTCAAGGCTCGGCAGACTATCTTAAGCAGGCACGTGCGGCCTGTGCGTTACCCGTGTTGCGCAAAGATTTTATGATAGATGCCTACCAAGTGTACGAAGCGCGCGCGATGGGTGCAGATTGTATTTTATTGATTGCTGCCGCACTCACCCTGCCTAAAATGCAAGAGTTGGAAACCGTTGCACATGCGCTTGGCATGGCTGTATTGGTAGAAGTGCATAATGGCGAAGAGTTGGATTTGGCCTTGCAACTGACCACACCATTACTCGGTATCAACAACCGTAACTTACGTACTTTTGAGGTGACATTGGATACCACACTTGGTTTGCTTGACCGTATTTCGCAAGACAAGATTGTGGTGACAGAATCTGGTATTTTCACACATGATGATGTGGCACTTATGCGCAAACATCAGGTGCATACGTTTTTGGTAGGCGAGGCATTTATGCGTCAGGAAGATCCTGGCGCTGAACTTTCTAAAGTGTTTGCTTAAGAGGTAACTATGAGTAATCAATTCTTAGCTATTCGCCCACGCCGTATGCGTAAAGATGAGTTTTCGCGGCGCTTAATGCGAGAGCATGTACTCACTACCAATGATCTCATTTACCCAGTCTTTGTGCTGGAAGGTGAGCAGCGTACCGAAGAGGTCAGCTCAATGCCGGGTGTCCAACGCCAAAGTATTGATGTATTGCTCAAGACCGCACAAGAGTGTGTCAATTTAGGTATTCCAGCCCTCGCCATTTTCCCGGTGGTGCCACAGGAATTTAAAAGTTTAGATGCCAAAGAAGCGTATAACCCTAACGGGCTGGTACCGCGCACAGTGAAAGCCTTGAAACAGGCCTTTCCAGAATTGGGCGTGATTACCGATGTCGCTTTAGACCCATACACCACGCATGGCCAAGATGGCTTAATTGATGATACGGGTTACGTACTCAATGATGAGACGGTAGAAGTGCTGGTGAAGCAAGCGCTTTGTCACGCAGAAGCCGGTGCAGATGTCGTAGCCCCTTCGGACATGATGGATGGCCGTATTGGTGCAATCCGTGATGCGATGGAAGAAGCTGGCTATATCTATACGCGCATCCTCGCTTACTCTGCCAAATATGCGTCTGCCTTTTATGGCCCATTTAGAGATGCCGTAGGCTCTTCTGCCAATCTAGGCAAAGGCAACAAATACAACTACCAAATGGATCCAGCCAATTCGGACGAAGCCATTAAAGAAGTGGCGCTGGATATTGAAGAAGGCGCGGACATGGTGATGGTGAAACCGGGCATGCCGTATTTAGATATTGTGCGTCGCGTCAAACAAGAGTTTGGCGTGCCGACCTATGCTTATCATGTCAGCGGTGAATATGCGATGCTGAAAGCCGCTGCGCAAAATGGTTGGCTGGATGAAAAAGCCTGTGTGTTGGAGGCGATGCTGGGCTTTAAACGTGCTGGGGCGGATGGGGTGTTGACGTATTATGCGATGGATGTGGCGCGTTGGTTGAAAGCTTAAGAAAATTCTTCCGAGATTTTATCTCAGGCCGCTTAGGCTTACCTATTACGTTTTGGTTATATGGCGTTCTAATTGCATTAACGCTAGATTTCTTAACTTCAAAAGCGACTACACTTTGGCAAGTGGTTCTCATTGTAACTATTACGTTAGTTCATCTTGTTCTAATTGTAGTTGCTGTATGGAATGCTTCTAAACTTTATCTTGGGAGCCGATACTGGAAATGGCTTGCAAGATTAGTTGTCATTATTAATGTGTTTAAGTGGCTCTGGCACTTGCCGTTATTAGCATCCACTTTATCTAGTGCTTTAGGTTTTCCTATTTACTCTGATAAATATTGGCTAATGGGAATCAAAAACAATACCTATGTATGTGAACGACCAGAATATTTCGATACACCTGAGAGGTTGGCTAAACGTAAAAATTGTGGGATGAAGGTTGACCCAAAAGGCGAGTTAATTGGTGTTAGATGTCATAAAGGGCTTTATGTTTACACTTACAATAAAGAAACCTGTCTAAAATATTTGAATAGAATCAAGCCAAGAGACAATGTATCAAATTAAGTCTCGCCTCTAGGCGAGTTACTTTACTTTTGCTTGCTCAAAAGAAAGTAACCAAACAAAAGAGCACCCCCTGCCGCTTTTTCCCTTCGGTCTTAGCGCCGCATCTGCGTGGTGACTGCGGAACTCATGTTTTCAGCACTCAAACAGTTCTCGTCACCTTACACCTGCTGTTCAAGCCTCAGGCGGGGCAAAGGGGAAATTAAAAGCCCGCGATTGCGGGCTTTTGTATGCAGGTCGTCACTGTACGGTTAAGTTATGCTTATTACTTCAAAGTCATGCGCTGCAAGGTAGTGTCTTTATCAATAAACTTATGTTTCAACGCACCTAAGATATGGATAGCAATGACCACTAAGATTACGATACCAATGATTTCGTGTGATTCTTTGAACACATCACGCAAATCTTTATTGTCTAAGCCGGGGAGGAAATTCAAGCCAAACCATTTAAGGCCGTATTTGCTGTAAAGCGTCATCAATAGGCCACTCACAGGCAGCACTACCATCAGTAAATACAGCAGGTGGTGCGCACCAGTGGCCAGTTTGCGCTCAAAGGCGGAATAGGAGCTGAGCAGTGCCGGTGGTTTGTGTGTAATGCGCCACAGTAGGCGGAAAATGACCAGCGCTAATAAGGTCACGCCTACGGATTTATGTAAATTAAAGTAGAACGTACGTAGGGTAGCTTCTTCAGATAGTTGCCACGTGTAGATGCCTAAGTCGAATAAATCGAACCCCATTTGTTTAGGGCCTTCTTTCGGTAGCTCGCTCATATACCAGCCCAGCGCAAACATGGCGAAAATGGCGATTGCGATTAACCAATGCAGCACAATGGCGGTTTTGGTATAGCGATTACTTACATTCATGCATGACTCCTAATATATTATTTTCTTGGCTTATTATTTTGGTGTGACAGCGGTCACACACATTTGTTGCCTAACACCCATAATATTAGCGTATTCTCAGGAATATACCGTGTGTAAAATCATTAAAAAGGAAAACGCATGACACGTCTATTTGTGTATTTATTGGCATCATTACTGGCTGCTTGTGCGCAGGCAGAGGTTAGCCACCCTGCATTTTCGTTAGAAAATGTGGGCGATGGTATCTACGTGCATCATGGAGCGCATTTGGATATTGATACTGGTTACCAAGGTGACATCTGCAATACAAGCTTTGTGGTGGGCAGCAAAGGCGTGGCGGTGATTGATACTGGCGGTAGTTTGAAAGTGGGCCAAGAGTTACGCGCCGCTATTCGTCAAATCACAGATAAGCCTATTCTGTATGTGATTAATACCCATGTGCACCCTGACCATATTTATGGAAATGCAGCTTTTTTAGAAGATAAGCCACAGTTTGTAGGGCATGCCAAGCTTGCCTCTGCCATGCAGCTACGCAAAGAGGCCTATGACAAACTCAATGCCCAATATTTGGGAAATGATGCCAAAGGTACCGTACAAGTGCTACCCACATTGGCAGTTAAAGAGGGTGTGGATTTGGATTTGGGCGACAGAACCTTGCGAGTGGTGCCGTATACGGTCGCGCATACCAACACCGATATCTCGGTATTGGATAGCAAAACCGCCACATTATTTACCGGCGATTTATTATTTATTGAGCGCACACCAGTGGTAGAGGGCGATATCAAAGGCTTAATTTCGGCGATTGATACATTGAAAACATATCCGGCAAAACAAGTAGTACCCGGGCATGGGCCGGTGGCAAAAAACTGGGTACAAGCCTTGGATAACGAACAGCGTTATTTAAACGCAGTACTGACTGATGTGCGAGCGGCCATTAAAAAAGGTGATAGCATGGAAAAGACGATGGGCACAGCAGCTGCAAGCGAACGAGACAAGTGGCAGCTGTTTGATATTGCCAACCGCAGGAATGTGAATACGATTTTTACAGCGCTGGAGTGGGAATAGCCGATACAAAAACAGGTGAAGTGCTGATGCAATTCACCTGTTGATATGAACAGCTTGAGACTGCTGATAATGTGGATAAGCTTACTTTTTGATGTTATCTACACTGAATGCAGTTTGTGGGTAAGTGCTCAGTAATAGCATGCCACCCGCGATACCTAAGTATAAAAAGAACACTTCTGGAATCATACGGCCAAGCACTACGGCTAAGAATAGTGCCAATACGGCCAGTACGCGTGCCGCTATTTTTGTTTTAAAACCTACCAACAGCGCTACGCCACCCACCAATTGCACTAAAATCAACAACGGTGCAAAGATGCCCGGCAAGCCAAATTGCCCTAATGTCATTTGGTATTGTAAGTAACCATCGGGATTCGACGTGATGCTGCTTAAGCGCAATAGCACGAGGCCTAAAAACACTAAAGCCAGTAATACTCTGGCAATGACGGTTTGATAACTTTGCATAAAAAACCCTATAAAATGTAAACAAAATGTAAGTGAGCATAATGCCTGTATGGCTTGCGAATTGCAATCACATGCACTGTTAAGAGACTAGAGAGATGATGGCAAAGTTTAATATTGAACAACTCCATTGGCAGAGCCCCAAACAAGCCATGCTCAAAGCTCTGCGTGAGCAAGTGTTTATCATTGAGCAATCTGTACCAGAATATATTGAGTGGGATGAATATGACGAATCTGCCATCCACTTATTAGCTCTTGATGATGTACAACAGGCGATTGGTTGCGCCAGAATTTTATTAGAAAGAGGTCGGGTCGGCCGCATGGGTGTACTGAAAGCATGGCGTGGAAAGGGCGTGGGCTATGCACTATTAATGGAAGCGATTGCCATTTGTAAAGCGCAGGGCCTAACGCAGCTGCAATTGTCGTCGCAAACGCATGCTATCCAGTTTTATGAAAAGGCTGGGTTTGTGGTGACTAGTGATGCCTATATTGATGCCAACATTTGGCATAAGGACATGGTGTTGAAATGGGGATGACTTTATGTTGTATGCCTAAAATTGTATAATGCTGGATTAGCTTTCATGTCTCTCAAACTCGTTTCATTTCATATTCTTCATTAAGGAAAAACCATGTCAAAAATCATTTTTAAAGCAGGCGAAGCCACTGTATTTAGCGAAGGCAAAGACGTTACTGCTGCCATGCCAGAAATCCTGATTGGTGCAGTGGATGGCCCAGTAGGTACAGCATTTGCCAACATGATGGCGCAAACCAAAGGCCATACCGCGATGTTTGCTGTGCGCGATATTAACCAATTGGTACGCCCAGCTTGCATGATGGTGCCAAAAGTGACATTAAAAGACTCACTCAACATTGAATTGTTTGGTGGTGTGGTGCAAGCCGGTGTAGCCGATGGTATTTTGGATGCAGTGATTGAAGGCATCATCCCTAAAGACCAAGTGAACGATTTATGTATTATTGCTTTGTTGTGGATTGATCCAGGCTGTGCAAAAGAAGCCAATTTGGATAAAGCGGATCTATACAAAAACAACTACGATGCGATTAAGTTAGCATTAAAACGTGCATTGAATGACGAGCCTAGCATTGATGAGTTGATTGCAAACCGTCACACAATCAAACACTGCATGTGGGAAGATAGCTGGGATCAAAAGTAGTCTTATCGCCTAGATTTCCCCACTGACACAAATATTTGCTATGATGAATATTATTGTGTGTTGTGGGGAGGCTAACATGCCAGATCGTAATGTATGTATGGAAGCGTTCGAGCGCCTATGTGCGGATGTGAATTCTGATAAAAAATCAGAAATTAATAAAGAAGATTACTGGTTATTTGAATTGGGTTTTCGATCTGCGATTGAAGAGTTGCTGAACATTGCAGATACCGGCAACCAAACGCGTGAGTTTGTATCGCCGCGTTTTCAAATGCTCGCAGACCGCATCTTACAATCGAGAATGCACTAAATCAAAAAGCCGACATCACGTCGGCTTTTTTATGGGCACTCATCATTGTCACTGCTATGGTGTTTTTGTCTCGTTGGTTTCTGTTTTTTGTGCCTGTTTATTGACTTCCAAGCCCAGTTTGGTTTGCGTTGCGTTTGATTTTGCATTGCCGGTTTGTGCCGTCGCTTTTGCAATATGTATGCGTTGCGCATCCACCCCGGCTTTTGTTAAAGATGCTTGAATGGCTTCTCCGCGGGCCTGCGCCAATGCAAGTAAATCACTTTCTTTTACTTCGATACTCAAGGTGAGTTTTTCTTGTGCTGTTTCATAATGCCCGGCTTCAGGTTTTTCAAACTTAGAGGCAAGTCGTTTCAGCAAGCCTTTCTTGGTTAAATCGTCGTGCAGGGCATCAATCGCTTTTTGTACTTTGGGGTTAGTTAAATCAATGGGGCCAGCTTTTTGTCCAGGCTCTAGTACAACGCCCATTTCCTCAGCCACTTTTCGCCGTAAAGTTTGTTCTTGAATCGCGCGCGTATCTAATGCTATATCGTAGCCAGGCGTAATAGACAGTGCTAACCCTAAGCGTTTGCCAAGTGCTTCGCCAACTGCCTTGAGTTTTTCTTGCTCCGGTGGCGCAAGCGCAGCATTTCCTGCCTCAAACACAATCGCATCCAGATTGTCAGCACTGCCACCGAATAGTTTCCCTAGTGCTCTAAATGGCGAGGTTACGATTTTGGTGAGTACATTTTTAATGGCTTTCCACACAATGCTGCCATAGCTAAACTGCGGATCATCTAAGCTGCCAGAGATCGGTAGGTCCAGATCTATCACGCCATCACTGTCTTCCAGAATGGCAATGGCCAAATCTAATGGTAAATCTGCTGCCTCTTTACTGTCTACGCGCTCGCCAAGAATGAGTTTGTTGATGACAAATTTATTCTCACCCGCCAATTGGCGCTGTTTGATTTTGTATTCCAAATCGACCGACAACTTCCCCGAATCAATGCGTCTGCCTGCAAATTTACCGGAATACGGCGTGAGTCTATTCATTTCCAAGTTGGTGAATGCCAGTTTGACATCGGTATATTCTGTGGCCTTAAAGGGTTGTAGCGCACCACGAATTTTCGCTGCACCATACTCATCCACTTTACCATCCAACTCTAGCTGCGCTGTGGCTTCCGGATTGGTAGAAATATTATTGATGACCCCGTTCAGTGAGTGAATTTTGGTGCCAAATTGTGGGGTGAGTGAGAGGTCGGCAAACTCTAGTTCAGCATCTTGAATGCGTGTGGTTTCAATTGTCACAGGAAAGCTATCTTCACTGCTCGTGCTTGCAGTTGGCGCAACCACCGGCACGGTTTTATTTTTTGACTCACTCGTTTTTGGCACTGCCGTTGCTGCTTGTGCCAGCATAGCATTGCCAGCTACTGCGTTTGTTTTGGGTTCAGCAGCTTTTTCTGTTGGGCTTGCGATGGGCGCAGGCGCAGCTGAGTCTGCACTACGCAAAATGCGACTGAGATTGGTCGTTCTGTCTTCATGAATAATAAATTTTCCGGCAGGATGTTGTACTTTGAGCGCCCCCAAATGCAGCTTGTTGGGGGATAGCGAGAATGCAACATTCTCACTCGCCAGCTGCTCCCAAGTTAAAAATGGCGCGTTGCTGGATTCTTCATTAAGCGCTAACTGGCGTACCTGAAAGCCGCCATCAAAATTGAGCGCAAAGGCTTTTTGTTGCTGCATAGACACTTTGCCGGTTACGCTTGCAGCGCCGGAGGCCAGTTGCAACTTGGCGTATTGGTTGATGTACGGGGCAAAAGGGCTAAACGCAGCATTGCTTAATTTGAGATTCAACGTACTTTTGAATGGCGCCGGCGTGAGCGTACCTTGCGTACTAAACTGGCCGCCTTGCTTAATGCTAAAGCTGGCATTGACTGGCACAGCTTTGTTCATGTTGAGTGATACGTTGCGTAATTCTAGGCCAATTTTTTCTAGATCCAGTTGTACTGCTTTGCTTGGTGTTTGGTCTTCAATATGTATTTGGCTATTGGTGAGTACCAGCTTGCCAAGACTCACGGCCCAATCAGAGGATGTCTGTTGTTTATCTTGTTTTGCTCCGCTGGTGCTGGGAGCTTTGTTCTCTAACAGGGTTAGCCAATTCAATGGACCTTGTTTGGGTTGAATGACTTCGCTTTTGAGCCCAGACAATACAATGGACGCTATGGCGACTTGCTGTTTATCGATGCTGATATCACCTTGCGAGAGCGCTATTTGTTTGAGCGTAGCCACCGGTTTTTTAAAGGCCGTAGATTTCAGTGCAACAGCGTTAAATTGTGTTTGTAGTTCCTGAATCGACCATTGCCTTTCTGGATGATGGACACTAAAACCGATATCAATATCTTCTACGTTGAGGCTGAGTGGGTCTGTGTAAGTCTGATCTTCCACATTGAGTGACCAATCTTGCAACTGCACAGCAGCAATATTGACAGCAAACGGCGTGGCTTCTTTGGGTGTTGTTTCAGTCGCTGTTGTTTCTGCCGCTTTGGTTTCAACCGTGGTTGTTTCTGTAGGCTTGGCTTCTTCTGGCGTCGTAAATGCTGTTTGCCAATCTACGCTGCCATCGCGCGCGCGTTTGGCAGAAATGGCACCCTGCTTTAATTGAATTTGTGCAATCGTGGCTTGGTGTTTGGCTAAATCCAAGCCGATGTTTTGTATGGCAATATTGGGTACATTTAATAAGGTTTGTTCACCATGTTGGATACGCAACTGCTGACCTTCAATAGCCAGTTGTTCAAATGTCAGCTGTGTTTGCTGTTGTTGCGCAAATGTTAGCTGCGGTAGCTTGGCGGTAAGTTCTGCTAATGCGATAGACGTACCTTGGGTGCCTTGCGTATTCGATGCATGGAGAGTCAGCGCAAGTGCATTCAGCTCAGCGGTGATACCGTTAAGGGCAAGTCTAGGCTGGTCATTTGGCATGGTCAAATCATAGCCAAAATGCGCTTGCAGTTGCCCTTGTTGTACCTTGAAGGGGAGCGCTGAGTCTTTGACGATTTGTAATAAACTGGGTAGTGCAATACCTTCTAATGCAACATCGCCTTTAGAGGCCACCGGATTGACGCCCATATTGCCTTTCCATTTGAGCGTGCCGCCATTATTTGCAAATTTGGCTGCAATCAAATAATCGCCGCGGTCTTTTGGCAAAGTAGAAAAGCCATCTAATTCAAAATTAAGCGGTGTCAGTTCTGCCACAAATGGTTTGGCACGATGGCTGTCTTTGTAGCGTATTTGCCCCTGTTGAATCACCAAATGCGCAATCGCCACACGTGGCATCGTATCGCTAGGTGGACTTTTGTCTTCGTTGAGTTTGGCGATTAAATCATCCCAATTGAGTTTGCCATTGCCGTCAATGGCAATCAGCCCTTGCGGTGCACGCAGGTTGATTTCTTTGAACTTCCACGCCAAGTTAAAAATACCACTGAGCTCCAAATCTACCTTGAGCTGATCAAAACCAGCTAACGGCGCACCTTGTTGGTCTTTTAGGCGAAACTGGTCAATGGTGGCTATCAGAATAAATGGATTGAAACGGACTTGCCCAACGCTGGCTTGGCTTGCTAGCTGCTTCTCTGCAATCCAAGGTACAAGGCGCTTGGCGAGCGGGTTAATGGCGATGTAGCTGAACAGCACATAGAATATGTATACACCCAGCAATATTTTTGTGGGCTTTTTGTATAGCCATTGTTTAAGCGTTTGTAGCATATGGATGTGTGTGGTTAAGCTTTACGCAAGCTTATCAAAATTTTTCTGACAGGTGTGGGGATTGCTGCACCAATAGCATCTTCGATGGGGAGCCAAATGGTATTGGGGATATTGGGGTTGGGTGGTTTGCTTAAGACTTCTAATGGTTGGGGCAAAATTTCTAACTTAAAATGCGTAAAGGCATGCTGTAGCAATGGTAATGGCTCTTGCGTCTCAACTGTCAGTCCAAACTTGGCTTGCGCCGCTTCCGTGGCAATGGTTTGCATATCAATTTCAGGCAAGCTCCACAAGCCTCCCCAAATACCTTTAGATGGTCTTTTTTCGAGCAGAACCTCTTGGCCATGTTGCAAAATAAGCATGGTGGTGTACTTTTGCGGGCTGATTTTTTTGGGTTTAGGCGTTGGTAGTAGGTGCACGCGATGTTGCGCATACGCTAAGCAGCTAGTATTCAGCGGGCATGCGTTACATGTGGGTTTGCTGCGGGTACATAGCGTTGCACCTAAATCCATCAGCCCTTGCGTATACGCCACCATGCCAGCGTTGGGTAGCAAAGATTCTGCCAGCACCCACATGGCCTTTTCTATTTTAGGTGCGCTAGGCCAGCCTTCAATTGCAAAGTGACGCGCCAATACGCGTTTTACGTTGCCATCTAAAATGGTGTGTACTTGGTTAAAGGCAAATGCCGCAATAGCAGCTGCAGTGGAGCGGCCAATGCCTGAGAGTGATTGCATGGCTGTAAAATCTTGTGGGAACTCGCCGGCAAATTCATCCACAATGGTTTGTGCAGCGTGATGTAAATTGCGTGCTCTAGAGTAGTAACCCAAGCCGCTCCAGTACTGCATGACTTCTTCTTGTTCAGCGGCGGCTAAACTTTGAATGGTTGGAAAGCGCGTCATAAAACGCTGGTAATAGCCAATCACCGCAGCCACTTGCGTCTGTTGTAGCATGATTTCCGACACCCAAATGACATACGGGTTATGCGTGTTCTGCCAAGGCAGGTCATGGCGACCATGCTGTTTTTGCCAAGCAATAATGCGCAGTGCGAAATCAGACATGGCGTGTCAGCCAATCCATCACTTGCGTTGCATTTTGGTCTGGTGGAAAGACCGGGTAAATATAATGTTCAATCCTGCCGTTCAGCACGAGTAAAGTGACGCGCTTCGTTAGTCGCATCTGATCGACTTCAAACGTTGGTAGTTGGAGCGTCTCGGCAAAGACAAACTGGTGATCGCTTAGCAATGCAAAAGGCAGGTGCAAACGTGTAGCGGCTTCAGTTTGGTAGGTGTTGGTTTGTGTGCTCAAACCAAACACGTGGGTACCTAGTTGTTGTAGCTCTGCATAATGATCACGAAATGCGCAGGATTGTGGAGTGCAGCCACGGGCACCGGGAATACTATCCCATCCATCCGGTAGCGCTTTATCTGGCTGTCCAGTCATTGGGTAAACATAAATCACAGACCAGCCTGTCAGCTTGTATAAGTTAACAGCGGGTCCTTGTGTAGATGCTAGTGCCACATTAGGCAGCGTGGCGTGCAGCAAGTGTCGGCAAGCACCATCGTCTACAGGCGCAGGTAGATTAGCAGGAAGCGTTTGAAATTGTGGCATGTAACGGTAATGCTAAAACTTGAGCAGCTTTTTCAAGACTTCTTCTTTTGCCTGTTCTTTGAGTGATTTAGGTTTCTCTGCTGGTGCTGCGTCAGCAGGCGCACCTTCTGTGCTAGAGGCAGCATTCCCTTTGTCTGCATCAGGGGCAGTAGATTTTTTACTGCCACCCAAGATGTTTTTCAGTGCATCCGCTTTATTCTCGTTACCAAGCAGTTCTTTTACAGCGGCCCCTTTTTCGCCGCCTACTTTATCTAGCAGGCTGGATTTAGCAATGGCAGCGCCAATCGCGGCAAAATCCATCCCAAATTGTGGGCTAGCAAAGGTGCCGGTAATTTTTACCGGAATAGATAAACCGCTCAATTGGTCGAGGTCTGCGCCGCCTTGTCCTTTTAAGGATTTAACCACTGTGGGTTTGGCTAGATAGTTGATTTTTTCATTGCCAATGTCGATATCGCCTTTGCTATCGCCTTTGGCTAAACGCAGTATTGGCGCCTTCATCTCTAGGTCTTCATTGTGAGCCACGCCATTTTTAATGGTAAAAGTGGCGGTCAACTCGCTAAAGTCGGTCTTTTTGGTTTTATCGCTGGCCAGTGCATCTTTGGATTTTAATACATTCAATTTGTTTTTCATGTCGCGTAATGTGCCGGCAATATCAATGCCTTTCACAGCGCCATCCGCTAGGTTAAGTGCGGCATTGCCAGCCAAAGCTTTTTTGAGTGCAGACACTGTGTTGCCTTGTGTAGTTACATCTATATCTACTGAGCCCTTGCCCGCCAGCATGTCATTGTTGATTGCATCAACCAGTAGCGGCCCTACGGAAATATTTTTCATGGCTTGCTTGAATGTGATCACTGGCGTGGCGCGTGCATCCACTTTCAGCGCACCACTCATGCTGCCTTGGTATAAATTGGCTGCAAATGGCGATACGTTAACCACACCATTTTGTGCGTTCAGGCCAATATTCACGTTCTCGGTTTTGACGTTGGCGATTTTTAGCCAGCCAATTTTGGCCTCGCCAGAGGCGTTAAACTTTTTTAAAGCACTCAGATCAATCGGCGTCTCTGCGCTGGCCTGCGTGGTTTTGGGGGCGGCGCTTGGTTCGCTTTTGGTGATATAGCGGTCTGCATCCAACTTATCGATATTCACATTAAAACTAAATGCTGGCTGGCTAAACTGTGTCACACCCAAGCTGGCGTTAATTTGGCTGTCATCCACTTTGGCACTGAGTGGGTTTAAACTTAATTTCTCGCCATTGGCATTGAGTTTGATGTTGATATTGCTGGCTTTGGTTTTGCCATATTTCAATTGTCCAACCCGAATGCTGCCATCTGCGTTCAATGCTTTCAGCGCAGATAGATCTAATGGTTTGGCTGACTCAGTGCTGGTTTTGGCTGGTTTAGCATCGCCTGTAGAAGCGCCGACATATCTATCCAAATCCACTTGGTCTACATCAATATCAAAGGTGTACAACGGCTTATTAAATTGGCTGATGGCAAAATTGCCTTTGATGCGGCTGTCATCCACTTTGACATCTAGCCCTGTGAGTGACAGTTTTTGTCCATCGGCTTTAATGCCTACGTTTAGCCCAGTCACGCGGTATGGGTCGTAAATAATGCTGCCAATATTGAGCTTGCCATCCACATGTAGAGATTTAAGCGCAGATAAATCGGTAGGCTGCTTGCTGGCGGATTTTTTGCTGGCAGGGGCTGGTGCAGCCGAAGCCTTGCCGAGTAATTGATTGAGGTTGATTTTATCTGCACTGACATTGAATTTGATATTTGGCGTTTTAAAACCCGCTACGTCTACATTGCCGTTAAGCTTGGTTTCTGCCACATTTAAGCTAAATGTGCTGTCTGCTTTTTCTTGTTTAATATCCGCATGCGCGCCCAAATTAAACGTACCTTGGATCGCACCATTGGGCAAACTTGGGTCTTGAATATTGAGCTTGCCCACCAGTTTGGGGATATCAAAAATCAAAGCATCGATATTGCCATTGAAGGGCGATGAAAACTGCCCAGTGACCACACGTTTACCTTGCGTCATATTCAAGTCACCGCTAATGCCGCTGCTTTGTAAGGCTTTAGGCGAGCCTTTCATGTCTGCCAACACCATGTTCAGTTTTAAGTTGGCATCGGTTTTTTGTTGTGTGACATTGATCGTGATTTTTTTGGTGCTGACTTGATCTTTTAAAATGCTGAGCGCAGGCGCGTTGAGTTCAACCGTTTGTTGTGCGCCGTCAAAATTGCCTGCTGCTGCAAGCTTCAAGCTATCAACTAAAAATTCAAGCTTCTCCGGCTTGGCATCTACATCGCCACTGGCTTTCACTTCTACATTTTTGCCATTGAACATATCACCGGTAATTAAAGTATCTAAGCCAGACACTTTAAAATGTTTGGTTTCCGGATCCACCAAAAACACGCCTTTGACCTTTACATTTGCGGCCACCACAGGTTGGTTAGCATTCACTTTAAAGTCGGTGGCGATATCCATCGGCTCTGCTAAGGCAATGCGACCAGAGGTCAGGTTGAATTGATTGATGGCGTAGCTTGCGCCTGTGCTTTCATCTTTATATTGCACGGCGGAGTTAGTGACCTTGACGCCCTGTACATCAAATTTAATCTCGGTAGACTCTTCTTCGTCTTTGCTCAGCAAATCGTCAAAGTTGGTGGTGCCATCTTTATATTTGATAATGTTGGCTTTGGCGCCATCCACATACACGGTATCGACCACCAGCTCTTTTTTGAGTAGCGGCAATACGGCCAACGCTACTTTTGCGCTGTTCACAGAAGCAAACTCTGCGCTGCCCTTGTGTTCAGAAATCGCAATTTTGCCTAAATCTGCACCAATTTTTGGCCAAAAAGAGAGTTTGATATCGCCCTCAATGGTCAGGGTGCGTTCTTTTTTTTCTTTTACCAAATCAATGATTTGCTGTTTGTAATCGTTGGGGTTAAACGTCAGCGCAAAGTACACCGCAAGCAATAGCATTAGGCCGACAATGCTGCCTAGCCCTATCAGCCCTATTTTTAAATATTTATTCATTGTATCCCCCTAAAATGGGCTAAACACTATTGTACTGTCCAGTCGACTAATCCTGTATAGGCAGTCACCAACACAATCACACCAAATGCGATGCGATACCATGCAAAAATCGTAAAGTCGTGATGGCTCACATAGCGAATCAGTGCACGTACCGCAATCATGGCGCTGATAAACGCAAAAATAAGCCCCACTATCCATGCGCCCATATCATCCATGCTTAATAATGCACGGTCTTTGTACATCGAGTAAATGGAAGCGATACCTAAGGTTGGGACTGCGAGAAAGAAAGAAAATTCAGCCGCTGCTTTGCGGGATAGCCCAAAAAATAGCCCGCCGATAATGGTAGAACCGGAGCGCGACATACCAGGAATTAATGCAACCGCTTGTGCCAAGCCCAGCTTTAATGCGTCGATTGGCTTGATCTCGTCCACCGTTTCAATGGTCACCGTATGCTGACGTTTTTCTGCCCATAAAATAATCAGTGCGCCCACAATAAATGCAATGGCAACCGGCACCGGTTTAAATAATGCGGCTTTAATCTTATCGCCAAACGATAAGCCTAATATAGCCAGCGGCAAAAATGCAATGGCTAAATTGATGATTAACCGGTTGGCAATCGGGTCACGACCGATCCCCGCAAATGTGCTGACAAAACGCTGACGATATTCCCATACCACCGCTAGAATCGCGCCAAGTTGAATCGCAATTTCAAATACACTGCGTTTGTCGTGATCCATAAAGTTGAGTAAATCGCCCGCCAAAATCAGGTGGCCGGTACTAGAAATGGGCAAAAATTCAGTTGCGCCTTCTACAATGCCCATGATGGCAGCTTTAAGGAGTAAAAGTATGTCCATGTTGCCTTAGAAAATGTTAACGGTTAACAAATGAATAAAGGGGCTGCTAGCCCCTTGCGAATGGTCAGCAATGCTTACTTTAGCATGCCCAATACTGTCTTGAGCAAGTTGCCTGAGTCTGTCGGCACTTCACCGTCCGGCGTGAGTTTGTCCACAATCGTGGGTAATTGTTCCGCAATTTGTGCGCTTAATGTATTGGTATCAATGCCAAATTTTGCCGCCATCTCGGCAAGTTGACCATTACCTAGCACGCTGGCAATTTGATCGGCAGAAATCGGCAAGTTCTCGCCTTTGCCTACCCAAGAAGCCGCTTGCTCAGCCAAGCCGCTTTCTTTAAATTTGTCTAATACGCCACTTAATCCACCATGCTGGTTGAGCATGTCCATCGCCACTTGTGCCATGGCGCCTTTTTCGCCCATCATTTTTTCCAGCATGCCACCTGCTAAGTTATCTAATAATCCCATGTTATATCCTCAAGGTTAAATGTAGTAATCGCTAAAAACGTTCATCCGGACGCAGGTATCGCCACTCACCCACAGGCAGCTTGCCAAGTGTGACGCTGCCGATGCGAATACGTTTGAGCCCGACCACTTTTAGCCCGACCATTTCGCACATGCGTCTGATCTGTCTTTTTTTGCCTTCTCTTAGCACAAAGCGTAATTGATCTTCATTTTGCCAAGAGACTTTGGCGGGCTTGAGTTTAACGCCGTCTAAACTTAAACCATAGTTAAGTTTTGTTAAACCATCGTGACTTAATTCGCCTTCTACGCGTACCAGATATTCTTTTTCTACAGTGGAGTCTTCACCAATCAAATGACGTGCTACACGGCCATCTTGCGTAAGTACTAACAAGCCGGTGGAATCAATATCCAAACGGCCAGCTGGTGCAAGGCCTTTTAAAAAACCACGTTGAAAAGTTTTTTGGGTAGTGTCTTCTTCCCATTGATTTTCCGGGTGTACCAATACGATGGCTGGCTCATAGTCATCTTCTGCCTGACCACTAACATAGCCCACTGGCTTATGCAGCAAAATAGTGACGTTTTCTGCTTGATGCTCTTTGGCGTAGCCGCTGATCACAATTTCAACATCGGGCGCCACACGGGTGCCTAGTGTTTCAATAATCTCACCGTTGACTTTCACCCAGCCGTTCACAATCCACTCATCGGCTTCACGACGGGAACATAAACCACGTTCTGCCATGAGCTTAGATAAGCGCGGTAAGTCGTCACTTACAGTGCTTGCGGCAGGTTTATAAGCTGCCTTGGCCGCCGCGCCGTAAGTAGGTGCATTGGCATCATATCCATCGCGCGCCTTGCCGCCACGGCGTGGCGCTTGGCGATATTGCGGTTCTTCACGGCTTCCGCGCGGTGTGGTGCGTGTGTCTACATTGGGGGATCTTGCTGGTCTGGCTTCAGTGCTTTCTTGGCTTCGCGCTGGGCGTGCTTGACTATCTTCACGCAAGCTACCGTCATGCCTGTGATTACGTTGGCGCGCGCTGTCTGGTTTGGCTGTACTAGGTGCTTTGTTGCTGGTGTATGGCGTGGTTCTGTTGTTTGGCTTGCTGTCACGTGTTGGCTTATTACCCGGTGCTTTTGCGGTATTGCTGCGAGGCGTTTCCTCTGCGTTGTCTGACTGAATCACTGGCTTTGGCGGTGCTTTAGTCCTATCGCGTTTAGTCGGGTCTGCGCGGCGCACGGGCGCTTTACCAGTAGATGGCGTATTGATGGGTGTTTTGCTGAGTTTAATTGTGGTCAAAATTAGGCTAACGCGTTTTGTGTAATGTGCTTATTTTAACAAACAATTACATATGACCCTATTGAATAATTCAAGCCAAAAACCTCTGATTGGTCTACCTCGATTATCTAAACTTGGTGAAGCAGATAGGGCTCGGGTCTAATTAAATAAGCCAGCAAAGCTGGCTTTTAAAGTTAAAGCAACTTAACGCTTACTATGTTCTCCAAGGGTGTTTAGGCATATCGCATTCACCACAGCGTGTAGCGCCAGCCACTGCCACAATATGGTCATTTTCTACCGTATCACCGCTTACGCCCACAGCCCCAATCAAGTTGCCTTCTTTATCCACAATAGGCACGCCACCCGGGAAAGTAATTAAGCCATCGTTAGAGTGCTCGATACCGTAAAGCGGTGAACCAGGCACAGAGAGTTTGCCGATTTCGCCAGAGGGCATGGCAAAGTAACAAGCCGTTTTTGCTTTTTTAATGGCAATGTCGCTGCTGCCTACCCAAGCATCATCCATGCGTGCAAACGCTTTGATGTTGCCGCCTGAATCTAGTACGGCGATACACATTTTTACGCCAAGCTCGACGGATTTTTTTACTGCGCTATCGACAATTTGTTGTGCTTCTTCAAAAGATACGTGCATGCAATTCTCCAATATTATTGTGTTGAAACGAGGTTGAGCCCCATGATACTTGATGACCAAATTAACTTAAAGTTTCAGGTTGTTCTTTAATGCGCGTAAGTAAACGCTAGTTTGGTCGGTGCTTGCTTGCTTTTGGTCGACATAAAGCGTGTGATAGATGCGATTCTTTTCATATCGGGATTGTTTGCTAAATACTGTTCCTGCCAAGCGCGGTGAGGGTTTCTGATAATACCTGCTAGCCATGCCGCTTGTGTGCGGGAGAGCTTTTGCGGGGGCAATGCAAAGTAATATTGCGCTGCATCGGCTGCGCCACAAATGCCAGGCCCCCAATCGACGGTATTCAGATATAAGTTAAGGATCCGCTGTTTACCTAAGGTACTTTCCATTTCCACCGCATACAGCAGCTCTTCAATTTTGCGTTTCCATTGACGCTCGCCGCCGGTAAATAGGTACTTGGCCAGCTGTTGGCTAATGGTACTGCCACCCAGTTGCTTGTTGGGGTTTTCCTGTGCAAGTAGATAACTCAATGTCTCAAAATCATAGCCGTGGTGATGCATAAACTGAGCGTCTTCCGCAATGATGACCGCCATTGGCAACCAGCGCCCCATTCTTTTTTTATCCAGCCAAATATGCGGTGGGGCTTCATTATTGCTGGCACGCTCATTTGGCTGCGGGCAGGTAAATTGTATATTCGCGGTACGGATTTTTTCTGTGCCTAGCCCGGTGACATCAAAGTGTTGAATCACCGGCTTTGCGCTCCAGCGTTTGCTAGGCCAGTGTAGTGTGCCATTCGCAGATAAATGACCAGTCACGCGCGCGGTTTGGATGGTGACAGAATGTGTTTTAAGTGGGATGAGCAAATCTGCAATGGCCGTGGTGGGCAATGACCACTCTAAATCAATGCCTTGCATCTGCGCATGTGCGCTATATAACACGCGAATGGAGGTTTGATCGCTCGTCATTTCTAGCGTGCCAGTAAAGTGGTCATTCACATGATCAATCGTGAGGTTGACTGCATCAAACACAATGGCTTTTGAACTCAATTCTTTGATAGTAAACAGACAGGTTTCACAGCGCAGCTGGACTTGCCCTGCTTTCTCCGGCCCAGTTTGGTTTTCTATTGTGACGAGCCCATGTTTACTGCGCCATTGGGTATGGTTGAGCAATTTGCGGCCCGTACTTGAGGTGCCTAATTGCATGAGTGGCCAGGCACGTAAATGCACCACGCCAACAACGGGCAAGTGTAGCGGTACGCGCCAGGCGGTTTTATCAAATGGGTTGCATAACCAAGCAATGACGCTAATCACACAGCCAAGCAAACCCAATAATGCTAGAAAAAATACGCGTCTAAATGTGATCATATATGGCTAAAGTTAACTCTTAATTCCCGATACTGCTGACTTGGGTAATGGCCCACCATGCGTGATCGTTTTGTTTGAATATGTTTTCCCAGTACCAAGCGGACACATCCGTCCATTGCTTGCCTTGCTTATCCACAATGCGCTCGCACACTTGCAAGCGCTGCCCTTTCGTGGCATCAAAGCAACGCCAACGTTGATGTTGTGCATTCTCTACCACGCGTTGCATGCTGATGTTATAACCCAAGCCACGATAACAGTCGATCGAGGAATGCAGCATGCGCGTAGGTTTCACCGTGTAACGAATCACCCACACAGTATTGCCATCGGTAAAGCGTGCAATATGGCCTGGAAAATTGGCGGCAAAGCTTTGCTCTACTTCTGATAGTGGTAGTTTATACAATTTTTGGTGGCTAGTGTGCCATGCATCAAATGCCCAGTGTTGCTCAAGGCTTGCTGTTGCTTGGTTGGTGGTGTGATTTGCAGGCAGCCAAAATGGACGGGTAGTGCACGCCAGCATTATGGCTACAAATAACGCCTGACATACATGACTCGTTTTCATGTTGCCTCCTTTGTTTGCATGGCGTGGCATACAAAATAAACACTCGGCACAAACAGCGCAAAAATCACTAAACCGATCGCTTCATGCGTCCAATGGGGTAAGTGCACCATGCCGGATTCTTTATAAAACAATAAGGTATTGCGTAGTACGTTGGCGATGATGACTAAGGTGCTTGCCAACCCCAAGTTGATGCACGTTCTTAATGTGCGGGCATTATTTAAATAAGAAAATAACGCGCCAAAATATAAACCTATCCACAACATGGCAATGCCAGCACAAGGCGCATCAATCAAAATGGTTTTGCCGTTCCACCACAGGCTGGCACCCGCAGGGGTGGTGTCGGTACCCAACCAAGACAGAATCACACTGGTGCTTTGTGCGCAAAACCAACGCAATGGGTAACCCAAGTAAAAGTTAAGCGAGGCTACAAGCGGTAGCGACAGTATTGCTAGCGTGAGTAAAGGCATCAGTTTACGATTGGCGGGCAATAGGTTTGCGATGAGCATGCTGATGCCAATTAGTGCAAAAGCCGTTGCAATGATGGGTGGCAACCACCCCCACATTGCGGTTGCCGTGATCATGCATAGCGCTGTTGCGCTGAGTGCAGACGCTTGAGGTGCGCGGAGCTTATCTTTGTCGATATAGATCAGCGCGACAAGGGTAAGCAGCGCGACGATACCCCAAGGGTCATCAGAGCCGTCGCTGCTGCGGCGCACCATCCATAACCAGTGTGGCCAAGCGGCTAGGAGAGTGGCCGCCAGTAACCCGCTAATCAGCCAGCTTTTGGATGTCATGTTTTTTAGATACATAGTTTGAGTCAACATGGCTTTATTTAGCACTTGTTTGATTGTCGTTATGTTTACGCACTTGTTGTTTTCTGCGGCGTAAATAAGCGCCCATACCACCGGCTAAGGCAAACATCAGGTAAAACTCTGGCTCAGGCGTGCTTGGCACTTCGGCACCAACTGCCAACTCACTCACACCTTGCGGTAACGGCAATGGTTGGTTCACCGTATCAGCCGCGTCTTTGGTGCGCACAATGTGGTCAACTGCAATAAACGAGGTGTATTGCGTCAGTAAGTTGTATTGCAAGCCCAAGTCTGTGATCTGCTTGATTTCTTGGTCGTTTTCCCCAGCAAATAATTTGCTGTAGTCATCCAGTTCCGCGATTTTTTCGCGTGCCCATAAATAACGTAATGCTGCGTTGTCTTTTGAAATTAAGCTTTCCTTAATATCTAAGCTATAGTGCGCTTGACCACTGCTGGTTAAGCCAGATACAGAGATGCTACCTTGCGCTTTACCACGCCATTTACCAATCACCACAATCGGGCGGTCTGCATATAAATCGCGCAATTTTTGTGGTTGTACGTCATAGGTGTCCAAGCCTTTGATATTGAGCGTTAAGTGCGTCCATACCGGGCTTTCTACATATTGCTTAAATTTGGTCGCAGCTAATTTTGCTTCAGCATCGTTGGTCACAATAAATGCTTCGCCCTCACCAGCATGGGCAATGCCTTCCATCAAAAAGCGGTTCACATCCGAACCAATCCCAAACGAGAACACATTGGCTTTGTTTAGGTTGTTGCGGATTAAATCAAACGCTTCTTTTTCTACGGTGACATAACCATCGGTAATCACCACAAAATTGCGTGATCGTGTGTCTGTTTTATCCATGCTCAAGGCTGCTCTTAGCGCAGGTAATAATTCGGTGCTGCCACCTGCATTTTGTTGATTAATCGCAGCAATCGCACGCTCGATATTGTCGGCATTGGCAGGTAGGGAGCGCGGTGCTAACACAGTGTTACCGCCAGAGAACAACATCACGTTAAAGGTATCGGTCGGGCGTAAATTGCCGACCATGTTACGCAGTAAAGTTTTGGCGGTATCTAAAGGAAAGCCACCCATCGAGCCAGACACATCCACAATAAAAATGTACTCACGTGGCACAATCTGCGTGCTTGTCACGCGTTTAGGCGGCTCGATCATCGTCATAAAAAAGTTTTCGTCAGCGCCTTGGTAGAGCAAAGTGCCTGTTTGAATTTTGTCGCCAGCCAAGCTATAACCTAAAATAAAATCGCGGTTACCATTGGTGGTATTAGCGGCTAGCTTTAAGCTGGCATGTTGCTTATCCGGCTGCGCAATGGTGACTTGGTGCGAGCTACTGCTGATGGTTTGCAATGGAATCGGCGTATGAATATTCACATCCATTGCAAAGGTATTATTGTTAGCCACATTAGCCTTCAAATAAGGCGTTTGCACCCATGGCTCTTTTACGCCGCTAGGAGCCTCGCCGTTATTTGATTCCGTGGCGCCGTTATATCTCGGCCCAACCACACCTGGGTACACAAATTCATATTTGCCAGAGGTTGGGATAATGGTTTCTGTGTAATGTAATACCACCGCAATATCGTCACCGGGCAAAATATTGGCCACGTTCATCTGGAAAACATTGGGACGTTCCTGCTCTAACAAAGAAGCGCTTTTGCCTTCAGACTTGGCTTGCTCATATTCGGCTTTGGCTTGCTTTTTCTCACGGATTTTTGCTTCTACCACGCGGTCACCAATATGCATTTGCAAGCCATATACCGCGGCATGGGTAGAGGCTGGGAACACATATTTGGCTTCTAACGGGCGGGTGCCCTCATTGCGGTAATGCTGGGTCACCACCACATCGGCAATCACCCCTGTGATATTGACTTTAACGTCGGTGGATTTCAGCGGCAATTGATCAATGCTGGGGTCGTTGCTTTTGACAAAAAAGTAAGGAGATAAGGTTTTTTCGGTATCAGTGCTGGGGTTGGTGTCTGCATAGCTTGTATTCGATAACAGCATCAAGCTGGCTGAGGCGGTGGATGCCAGTATGAATGCGCATCCTTTTAGTATATTCATGATTCACTCCTGTTAATTGGTGCTCAATTTGCACAAGGTGAAGCATGCGCTGCTAGCGAGAACTCACTGGGAACTCCGTGAGAAATGCGTGTGAAATCTGTGTGAAATTTGACTGAAAAACGAGGTTTAATGCTAAGTATTGCTGATTTTTGGCAGGGTCAAACGCGCGATTGCGCCCCCTTGCGGATGATTGGCAAGCACAATTTCGCCGCCATGCAAATGTGCAATCTCACGCACAAATGGCAGGCCCAAGCCTGTACTTTTTTGCCCGGAATCCGGGCGACGTAACGAGTAGAATTTCTCAAATATCCGGTCTAGCGCATATTCCGGAATACCCTGCCCAAGGTCGCGGATGCTGATGACGCATTGCTTGCCTTGGGTTTCAATCTGGGTTGTGATGCTGCTGTCCGCAGGTGAAAAATCAAGTGCATTGGCCAGCAAGTTGGTAAGTGCGCGCTGCAGTAAAAAAGCGTCGCCCATTACGGTGACATCTTCTTGCGCGATCAACTCCAGTTTGATTTTTTTACGCTCGGCCATCGGTGCTAACGCTTGCATCAGCTCTTGCGTCAAACGCAGCATGCTTACAGCATTGGCTTCTTCTAAAGTGTGGCGTTTTTCCAGGCTGGATAACTCAAGTAGCTTATCGGCCAGCTCTTGCAGGCGCAGCGCCTGATGATGAATGTTATCGGCAAAGCGTATTTTTTGCGTTTCGGCCATCGGTTCACGCAACAATTCGGCAGCGCCTCTGATGGTTGTCAGTGGGCTTTTCAGCTCATGTGTAAGCGCTTGCACATATTCCTCGGTATAGCTGCGGCCAGCCATCGCATCGCGCATATCTAAAAATGCGCTTTTAAAAATGGTGCGTAATCTGCGTAATATCCTCACTGGGTGGGTGAGCTTTTCTTGCTTAAATACCTGCACAATATCGTGCGTGAGCTGCGTGGGGCTGGCCAGCCATACCGTGATCACAATCAACAATATTAAAAAGGCCATCAACGTAATCAGGCCAACATTCACCAGTTTTTGTTGCGCAGAAGTAATGAGCTCATGTTGTGATGACACCGCTTTACCCACACTGACTGCGCCAATAATTTGATTGTTGCTATCGTGGATGGGCGCGGCCACATACATCACACTACTTTTGGGGTCGTTCTCGTCCGTGCGTGTGGTGCGTGCGCCATATTGGCCAGACAAGGTCATGTGAATATCGTGCCAAGCACGAAAATCCTCTCCTGTTTTCTCGCCTTTCGAGTCATACACCACGGTGCCATTACTATCGGTGACATACACGCGTAAATTGACGTTGTGCTTGGTAATGGCGTAAATTTTGGCAGTAAAGCGGCGGCTATATAGGTTGTCGAATACGTGATTCATGCGCGAGGCATCAATTAACGACTCGGACGCGTCGGCTTCAATCCATGCCGCCATAATATAGGCGGTGTCTACTAAGGTTTCCTCTGCAGATTCGCGGTAGCGAATATCCAAGCCCGAACTCACCGTATACAGCAGAGCAGCCACGCCCAGCGTAAACAGCAATATCACACTTAAAAAAATACGGTTACGTTTGCTCATGTGTGCAGGCTATTCTTTAAGCGAATAACCCAAGCCGCGGTGCGTCAAAATGGGATCTGTCTCTGCATTCACTACGCGCAGCTTGGCGCGGATAAGCTTAATATGCGCATCCACAGTGCGCTCTAAACTCACGTCTGGATGTTCCCAAGCTTGGTTCATCAATTCTTCACGTGTGAACACACGCCCGGGTCGCTCGCACAGTACTTTAAGCAAGCGGTATTCCGTGCGCGAAAGCTCCAGCATCACCCCAAGGTATTGAATGCACTTGCGCTCTTCATCTATAAAAAAGTTGTTTTGCTTATTGGCGTGATTGGCACGTGTGTGGTTAGTAGGCACTGCCTCTTGTGCTTGGGTTTGTTGCTTTTGTACACGCCGCAGCACCGTACGGATGCGTGCGCATAACTCACGTGGGCTAAACGGCTTAGCAATGTAGTCATCCGCGCCCAACTCCAGCCCCACAATACGGTCAATCTCACCCGAGCGCGCCGTTAAAAAAATCACCGGCAACAAATGGTTAATTTGCCTGAATACTTCAAAGCCATTGATGTCCGGCAGGCCAACATCCAATACCGCCAGATCAAAACTTTGCTGCTGCAGAATATCAATGGCATGCTGGCCGGTGCTTGCCCATACCGTTTCAAAGCCATCGGTATTCAGCGCATAGGTGGTGGTTTCCGCAATGCTCGGCTCGTCTTCTATCACTAATATGCGCTGTACCATGGTGTGCCGTTATTCTTGTTTAAGTAAGTGACGCTAATCTCATTAGCTAAGTATGCATATTCTATAACGCATTAGCGTCGTCTATATTATCTTAACGGTGATGCTTTTGTGTTGTCGAACATAGTTGGGTCGCCGTGGCAAAAGAGTATTATTCGATTATGTAATTGCAAGGAGCATTTCTATGGATATTGATGTGCTTATTGTAGGCGCTGGCCCAACTGGCTTAATGCTGGCCAATCAACTTGGGCGGCGCGGCATCCGAGTGATGATTATCGATAGACATTCTGGCCCCGCACAGCAAACGCGCGCCATGGCCGTGCACGCACGCACGTTGGAAATCTATGCAAAACTAGGTATTGCAGAACGCGCACTCGCACTGGGTCGGCGTGGCAATGGCGCCAATATGTGGGCAACAGGCAAGCGCATGGCGCGCATCCCGCTCGGTGATATTGGCAAAACTGTCAGCCCATTCCCCTTTGTACTGATGCTCGGTCAGGATGACAACGAGCGCATTCTGGGTGAGCGACTCAATCAGCAAAATATTTCAATACAGTGGAATACCGAGTTAATTGCGCTCGCACAAATGGCCGATGGCGTCTATGCAACCCTCAAATTGCCAGATGGCAGCCATAGTAAAATCTGTGCCGCCTATGTTGCGGGTTGCGATGGTGCACATAGCGCAGTGCGCGAGTTCTGTGAAATCAAATTTCCCGGCGCACCGTACGAGCACGTATTTTTTGTGGCAGATACAGAAGCCACCGGCAATATGGTGCCAGATGAACTCAACGTGTATTTATGGCGTGACGGTTTTCATCTGTTTTTCCCCATGGTGGGTAACAATCGTTGGCGCGTCATTGGTATTCTGCCCAAATGGTTGAGAAATAAAGAGGATGTCAGCTTTGGCGAACTTAGCCCCGATATCCAACGTGAGGCTGGCGTTGATCTAACCTTCAAAGCGTGTAGTTGGTTTTCTACCTATCGCATTGCGCACCGCGCGGCAGAAAAATTTCGCGATAAACGCTGCTTTTTGCTGGGCGATGCCGCGCATATCCACAGCCCTATGGGTGGGCAAGGTATGAACACTGGTTTGCAAGATGCTTATAATCTAGCGTGGAAACTTGCGCTGGTGGTAAAAGGGCAAGCGAGTGAAAGTCTGCTAGATAGTTACGAGGCCGAACGCCTGCCAGTCGCACAGCGCTTACTTAAAACCACAGACCGAGCCTTCACCATGCTGGTTTCCGACCATTGGCTGGCAGGGATTTTCCGCACGCGTATTCTAGCTAACATCGCCGCGTTTGCCATGACGTTTGAGTGGACTAAGCGGCTTGCCTTCCAAACCATCTCGCAAATCGGCATTCACTATCGGCAAAGCCCTCTATCACAAACGCTTACCAGTCAGCCACCCAATGCCCCAAAGGCGGGCGACCGCTTTCCATGGTTACAGCTCAAGTTTCAGTCGAATGGTCCTGTCGAAGATTTATTCCAAAAAATGGACGATACGCGCTACAACCTGATTGTAATTGGTCAGCCAGTGCCAGCTGATTTAGGTCAGCTGAATGACCTAATATTTATTCACGTGATTCCAGATGGCACATACAACATGCAAGAGCTTGCGCGTGTGGGAGTTTCAGCACCAGCATTTTATTTGATGCGCCCGGATGGTTATATCGGACTGGTTGGAAATCACTTAACTATTTCTATGCTGGAAGCGTATCTATCCAATACTGGAATTCATTTTTAATAATGGATAGTAAAAGCTAAATGTATCGAAAATTGCACAATTTGAAATACCTGTTAATCTGCAAAGATAATGTAACTTTAGCCCCCCGTGTTACATAAACGGGGTAAACCAATAAAGTATGTAGCCCCCTATGCTAATAAAGAAAATTGTCATTCAAAATGTAAGAAGCTTTCTTGATCGAGAGGAATTATTGGTCGATGACAACATAACAATAATCATTGGGCCCAATGGTGGAGGAAAAACAAATCTACTAGATACCATAGTCATAATGCTTCAAAGACATCTTTTCTCATCCATGTATGCCGTAAATGTGCCAACAGCCGACAATCCAGATAGGTACGAATTTAGGCATAACGATGCCTTAAATAATATGGTTTTGGATAAACATACTGACGGTATGAACTTAGAGCAATTGGTTGAAATTAGTGTTCAAGTTACAAAAAAAGATATGAACAATATGAATACCATAAAGACCGACGCTGAAAGTCTTATTGAAAAAGCAAGTAGAAAATATATCAATTTGCAGATAGCTAATTCACTAGCTTGGGATTTGACTAAGATTAAAGAAAAAACAGTCTTCACGTATAGAGTATTGAACGGAGGAATACAAAATCCAGAGTCAGTTGAAGCTGACTATTTCTTACAATATCTTAGAATGTTTGAAATGGTTGATAAACTGAGAGAAGAGTATGAATTAGAACCTTTAGCTATGCCGCTGGTATACCTTCCAGTAAATCGTTCAGCCTCAGGTTTTCAATCACACGTAGAACTTGCGGGCTATAATGATTTTGAGACGAAGAGACATAGCAATGCAGCTAGCTCAAGGAATCAAACATCTATAGTTAGCTTAGCTATTGGTAGGCTAGCTCAAAAATTTCGGTTGTTACAAGAGAAAGATAATGTAAGTGCAAAGGTTGAATTCTATAAAAATGCAAATCTTAAAAAGCTTACTGATATTCTGAGTGATCTGGGTTATCAATGGTCATTAGAAACAATCAATGCTCTAAAAAATAGCTACAACATTAGATTAAACAAGCACGGCACCACATTTCTTGTTAACAATGCTTCATCAGGAGAAAAAGAGCTTCTTACATATCTTTTTGCAATTTTTGCGTTAAATGTTAGAGATGCATTAATTATTGTGGATGAACCAGAATTACATCTTCATCCAAAATGGCAAAAGACACTACTTCAATTGTTTATTAAGCTATCAAAATCAACTAACAACCAGTTTTTATTTGCTACTCATTCAGCAACTTTTATTTCGCCTGAATCTATAAGTTACGTATCTAGAGTTTATAACCAAAATCAGAAGAGTCATGTAGCACGCTTAGACGCAGAAACATTACCATCGGCTAAACATCTTTTAAATATAGTTAATAGTCAAAATAACGAAAGATTATTCTTTGCTGATAAGGTAGTTTTGGTTGAAGGATTGTCAGATCGTATTTTTTTTGAAAAATTACTAGATCATTTTGGACGCTCAGAATCTAGTGGAAGAATAATTGAAGTAATAAGTGTCGGTGGGAAAGGTCTTTTCGAGGCATATAAAAAAATTCTTATTGCAAGCAAAATTAGCTATTACATAGTTGCAGATTTTGACTATATAGAACAAGTTGGAACTGCCGACCTCAAAAAACTATTTAAAACAAACACTGTTGAAATAAAAAGTGATGTACTTGAAAATATAAAATCGATTGACGGAGAGACACTAGTAAATGCTATTGAAACAGCTATTAAAACTAAAGAATGGGGTACCACAGCCGAAGTATGGGAATATATAAAATCTAAGCGAAAAATAGTCCGAAAAGATTTGTCAGAAGATGAATCCAATAAATTAGATGCTTTTCTAAAAAATCAAAGAAGTGTAGGCGTGAATATTTTGAGAGAAGGCAACTTAGAAAGCTATTTACCAGATGGTTACTTATCTAAGGACTTAGAGAAACTTATCAAGCTGTTATCTACAAAGGTTTTTTGGGAAAAGATACCCAAATCAAGAAAGAAAGAATTAAGGACTATTTGCGCAAACATTATTAAACAGAACTAAGTTTGAGTTATATATGTGAACATATTCACTACATACTAATTATTACTACCCAGTTCTCTGTTTTGTTAGAATCGGTGAGCCGCACAGGGCTCGAACTTAAAGATAAAGTCGGTGGTTTTTTCCTCCATGCATTAAAGTAAGTGTTTTATCTCTTCATCAATTCCTACATAACAATAAGCATTTGTCCTATGTGTAAAGCACACATTACTCGTTATGATTTTTTATGGGCTTGATTTTAAATCCTAGCCAATACACATAATTAATCATGAGGAGTATGTTATGAATATCGCAAAAACAAAACCATTCGTTACTTTAAGAGTTGCCCTATTAATTGTTGCAACCAGTTGTTTTGCATCCAGCAACTTAGCGTTTGCTGATGAAGAATTTTACGGCACGGTTGAGAGCCGCCCTGCTGAAAACCCTGGTATTTGGGTGATCAGTGGTCAGCAAGTCGAAGTCACTGATAAAACAGACATTGATAATGATCATGGCCCTTTGGTGGTCGGCTCATGCGTTGAGGTTGAGCACAAAAAAGGTGTGGTGAAAGAGATTGAATCTGCCAAGCCAAGCAAATGTGGTAAAAAATAATCGCACGTTAGCCAGTGCCTAGGCTTATCGATTGGTATGCCTTAGAGCATGAATAACCCACAGCAGTTATTATTGTCTGGGGGATAAGCCTAACTGGGCTCAAGCCCCATAAAAAAGCCAGCATGCGCTGGCTTTTTTATGGGTTAAAGCTATCTAAAAGCGATTACACTTTTTGATACACTTCACTGCCTTTTTTCACAAACTCAATGGCTTTTTCTTGCATGCCTTTGTGTAGGGCTTCTTGTTCAGAAACACCTTGCTCAGCTGCGTAATCACGTACATCTTGTGAGATTTTCATGGAGCAGAAATGCGGGCCGCACATTGAGCAGAAGTGCGCTTGTTTTGCACCTTCTTGCGGCAAGGTTTCGTCATGGAATTCCTTGGCTTTTTCCGGGTCTAGGCCTAGGTTAAATTGGTCTTCCCAACGGAACTCAAAACGCGCTTTACTTAATGCATTGTCACGGATTTGCGCACCGGGGTGGCCTTTGGCCAAGTCTGCAGCGTGGGCTGCGATTTTGTATGTGATGATGCCCACACGTACGTCCTCTTTGTCTGGCAAGCCCAAGTGCTCTTTTGGCGTGACGTAACACAGCATTGCACAGCCATACCAGCCAATCATGGCGGCGCCGATACCTGAGGTGATGTGGTCATAACCCGGTGCGATGTCAGTGGTTAATGGGCCTAAGGTGTAGAACGGGGCTTCACCGCAATGCTCAAGTTGCAAGTCCATGTTCTCTTTAATCAGGTGCATCGGTACGTGCCCTGGGCCTTCGATCATACATTGCACGTCGTGCTTCCAAGCGATTTGTGTCAATTCGCCCAATGTTTTGAGTTCTGCAAATTGCGCTTCATCGTTGGCATCGTAAATAGAACCTGGGCGTAAGCCATCCCCTAATGAGAAGCTCACATCGTAGGCTTTCATGATGTCGCAGATGTCTTCAAAATGCTCATACAAGAAAGATTCTTTATGGTGTGCTAAACACCATTTCGCCATAATCGAACCACCGCGTGACACGATACCAGTCATGCGTTTTGCGGTCATCGGAATGTAAGCTAAACGTACACCCGCATGGATGGTGAAGTAGTCCACACCTTGTTCGGCTTGCTCAATTAAAGTGTCGCGGAAAATTTCCCAGGTTAAGTCTTCGGCTTTGCCGTTTACTTTTTCTAAGGCTTGGTAGATAGGCACGGTACCAATCGGCACAGGTGAGTTGCGGATGATCCACTCGCGTGTTTCGTGGATGTTTTTACCGGTGGATAGATCCATCACGGTATCGCCACCCCAACGGGTACCCCACACCATTTTTTCTACTTCTTCTGAGATGGAAGAACCCAATGCTGAGTTACCGATGTTGGCATTGATTTTCACCAAGAAGTTACGGCCAATAATCATCGGCTCGATTTCCGGGTGGTTGATGTTTAGAGGAATAATGGCGCGGCCACGTGCAACTTCGTCACGTACAAATTCTGGCGTGATGACTTTAGGAATGCTGGCGCCAAAATGTTGGCCTGGGTGTTGCGTTTGTAGCAACTCGCTCATGTTCTCGCGGCGTTGATTTTCGCGAATGGCAATGTATTCCATCTCTGGCGTGATGATGCCTTTACGTGCGTAATGCATTTGGCTGACGTTTTGGCCGGCTTTTGCGCGCAATGGCTTGCGGTGCAAGTTAAAACGCATTTCAGAAAGTTCTGGGTCTACCAAGCGTTGGTGACCAAATTCTGAGCTTGGGCCATCCAGTTGTTCTACATCGCCACGTTCCATAATCCAACCAGCGCGCAGCGCAGGCAAGCCGTTACGGATATCAATACTGACATCTGGATCCGTGTATGGACCTGATGTATCGTAAACCACGACAGGTGGGTTCTTTTCTGCGCCAAAAGCAGAAGGCGTATCGCTTAAAGAAATTTCACGGAACGGTACGCGAATATCTGGGCGGCTGCCTTCTACATAAATTTTGCGTGATTTGGCAAAAGGTTTGGTTGCGCCTTCATCTACAGAGGCGGTTTCGTTAAGAAATTTAACTAGATTTTTATCGGTGGCGTTCAAGGCATGCTCCAAAAATTAATAGCGTAAGGAGCATAAAGGCGCTTCCCTACGGCGGTATGACCCGCATCAGGTTCGAAGGGTGTTTCTCACTGCAAAAACCATATAAAAATAAGGATTTACAGACCCCTAGCAATAGGCGAAATGTACGCGAAAAATCGTTGAAAAGCAAGAATTTACGTTAAAGAATACGATTGTGTTGTCGTTATGAATGTGGAGAGAGTAGATACTTTTTTAGTAAAAAATGATATAAATACACTTGTACAAAAAACAGAACATTCATTTTTATCACTTATGATTTTAATCGCCATTTATTACTTGTTAGCTATTGCTGTGCTAACGCTGCATTTCACCGGCCACTTAGAGCGCTGGGGAATGGAATGGCTGGTATTTGTGTTTGCTGCAACTGTTTTCCCAGCTGTGCTTTATCTATAGCGTATTAATTCTAGAGTATATATATTCTATAGCTTATATATCCTATAGTTTCTTAGTCTGTAATTTCTTAGTCTGTAATTTCTTACAGAAAAAACTGATCTCAAATCGCACTTATAAAACTTCTTAACGAAGTTTTTTGCTTTTTTGAAGCCTATTTTATAGGTGCGGTTTCTTTAGAAATTCTGCCGCCAATGCCGTTTGTTGTTTAAGCCCTATATTCACCGCGCTTGGAAATACGCCATTGAGCCAAGCAAAAAAGCTTTGCGGTTGCCCAATAAACAGCTCCTGTTTCTCTTGCTCTAGCGCTTTCACAATCAAGCTGGCCACTTTGTCCGGCTTATCTACCGCATTGCCGGATTTTTTCCACATAGCATCTACATTCGGTGCATTCATAGGCGTATCAATCCCTCTGGGGGCAACGTAAGTGACACCAATGTTGGTATTAACCAATTCACGTCTTAACGCTTGTGAAAAGCCATGCACGGCAAACTTGGTGGCGCAGTAGGTGGCAAAGTGCGGAAAGCCCAGTGAGCCGAAAATAGAGCCGATAAAGACAAAGTGGCCTTTATTGGCTGACTGAAAATCAGGCAGTATTGCGCGTGTGAGTTGAATCAATGCTGTGACATTGGTATTGACCATCTCTGCGATGCGCGCATCACTTTGGTCTTGTAGCTCAATAAAATCCAGTACACCAGCGTTATTGATCAATATATCAATATGACCCAGCGCAGCCTTGGCCTGTTGAATGAGTGCGGTGCTGGCACCTTCATCACTCAGGTTGACCACAAGGCATTCGGCCCTGCCGCCGGCTTGCTCAACTTGCTGTTTAAGTGCGTTGAGTTTTTGCGCGTCACGCCCCACTAAACCGAGAATGGCTCCTTTTTTGGCTAGCAGTAAAGCGACCTCACGGCCCAAGCCACCAGTTGCACCCGTGAGCAAGATGCGTTGTTGCGATAATTGCATAATGTTTCCCTTCATCAATCATGACATGGTGCGGGCTGCAACATCTCTAAATACATCGCCATACAGTTTATAGAACATTTTTGCGGCGTGAATCACAATAGCTTGGTCTTTTTCATCCGTGATTTGGTTCATCAAACTCTCGTAGAACGAAACATGGCTGATATCCAAGGAGCCATGAGACAGCAAATAGCTAAACGCCTTTTTAGGTAGATTTAAACTGGACATTAGCTGTTCACCTGCTTGTGTAGCCACCGCTGTGCTGGTGCCTTCTAGCACCAATACCATGCCAAAAAAACCGACTGGATTAACGCGGTAAATCATGTCGTAAGCATAGGCCACCATCAGTTCAGTCGCTTGGCTCGGGCTGGAGTCGGCATTGCTTGCATTACGCACTGCTTCTTTATCGGCACCGCATGTTGCTATGTCGTTCAGCACCCATTCTTGGTGCCCCATCTCTTCTTCAATATATTCACCAATGGCGGTGCGTAGCCATTCGTATTGACCGTTTAAACGACCGCCGCATGCCATCAACAACGGTGTGGTGTGTTTGACATGATGATACGCTTGTGTGAGAAACGCAATGTAGGTTTGTAACGAGATATTGCCAGCGCCGCCTTGTTGAATCAGGGGCAGACTCATCAGGGTATTGCGCTCTTGTTCTGTAGCGGCAATGAGTTGATGATAAAACGTCATAGATATTCCTTTTCTGCATAGAGTGCTTCAATATTGTGTTGGTATGACTGCCAAATAGCCTCACGTTTGAGGCGGCCATTGGGCGTCAGTTGTCCGTTATCCACGCTAAATGGGTCGCGGCTAATCAGCCAATGACCAATCCGTGCGTAATCCGGTAGTTGCTCATTCAGCGCGGCAATGCTGCCCGCCAATGTAGTGTTGTCTGTGGATTTCTGAGAGATAAAGTCTTGGCTCAGGGTAATCACCGCCACATTCCAAGGTTTGGCTTCGCCAAATACGCAGGCTTGTTGAACGCCGGGCAAGTGGCGCAATTCAAGTTCTATCCATTCTGGCGATACATTGCGTCCAAACGAGGTGATGAACATGTTTTTTTTGCGCCCTTGTAGAAACCAAAAGCCATCTGCATCGCAATAGCCTATGTCTCCGGTGGGCATCCAGCCGTCGCCTTCAAAGTTGGCGGGTGCGTGGGTATAGCCAAGAAAGTTTGAGCCTTTGACTAAGATTTCGTTGTCATCGGCAACACACATGCTGATATGTGGCAGCGGTTTACCTACGCTGCCGATTCTTTCTGCTTCTGGTGTGTTGAGGGTCACGACAGAAGCACTTTCTGATAAGCCGTAGCCCTCGTACACCGGCAGGCCGAGTGCGCCAGCGCGGTGTAGCAATGCGCTCGATACATGCGCGCCGCCTACGGCAATGAATCGTAAATGTATGAGCGCTGTTGCATAGGCATGTGCTGCTTCGGTTTCGCACAATTTAATCAGCGCGTTCAACAGTTCTGGAATCAGAATGACAGTAGATGCTTGGCTTAAAGCCAGTGCCGAAAACAGCTTTTTCACATCAAAGTTTACACCGGCAAATCCCACTTGCTCGGCAGGGTAGAGATGTACGGTCGCACCCGCAATCAGGCTGGCATACACCCCCGCTACATTTTCTAACAAGGTGGACAGTGGCAACACACATAAGTGGTGGTCATTTGGGGTGAGTTTGACCGAAGACTGAATGGCTTGTGCCACTTGTAGCATGGCTTGCTGGCTTAAACATACCCCTTTGGGTGCGCCGGTAGTGCCAGAGGTATAGGTGATTTTGGCGGTATTTGCCGCTATAGGTGTGTCAACAGTCATGAGTTGATATTCCGTCAGCTCTACATCTGCAATTTGCGTGGTGGTTTTATGGATGATGCGATCACCCAAAATAGCATCGTAGCGCGCAGCTTGGTCGGTGATCAGTACGTTAACCCCTGCATCTTGAATGGCATGCTGCAGTTGCGCATCTGAAAAGAAAGCGGGCAGTGGCACTTGCGGCAGGTTGAGCTGCAACGCTGCAATATCCAACACTACCCAGGCAGGTTGGTTCTGGAGCGCAATGGCAATGCGTGTATGGTCTGCAAATTTGGCTAAATGAATGCTGGCTTTAATAATGCAGGCATTCAACATGCCATACGTGAGCGTGCTTTCTAGGCCATGCAAGGCAACGCGGTCAGGCGCTTGCCTTGCATGTTGAATAATGGCTGAATGAATCATAAGGCTGGATTAAAGCGAATTAGCTACTCCACGTATGGCAATGATTTGCGGCAGATGGCGATAATACGTACCCCATTGGCTTAATGCTTCGGGGGTGAGTCGGTTTGGATTGGCAGGTGCTAACGCATACACATCACGCCCACCTTTGATTAATCCATTTTGTAAGCTGTGATGCGCCGTAGCCACGCACCACTCAATACCAATATTCAAACTGTGTTGAATCACGTGTGCGATGAGTACGCCTGCATTACGTGGATTGGCAACAGCCAAATTACCAATACAAGTGATTTCATGGCGGGTAATGCTTCTACCCAAGCGTTCGGACATCAGTTGCTCAATCGGCACATCGATATATTGTTCCAGAAACAATTTTTCATGCGCTGCAGCATGTAGACCAAAGGCTGCCATCAGCACGCCATTGGTATCGCGTAGGGCGACTAAATCCGGCATAAATTGTGTGATATTGGCGCCATACACTTGCTTAAACACTGTTTGAATAAAGCGCTCTACCTCGGCACGGCATGGCGCATCAGGGGCAACAGTGTGTGCAGTAATTTCGTTCACTTGATAGCGTTTCGACTGGGCGAAATCCCTCAGTTGATAAGCAGTATCAGCAGTATACATCGTGGATGTTGCAATGGCTGTGGTAAGCATAGGCGCCCTTTTAGTAATGACTTGAATGGATAGATGCAAGCCATGTGCCATCTATTTTTGTCGATATAAATCATATGGTTAACCTATTTTCACCATATATATCATGCAAATTTTGCACGATTCATCAGGTAGGCTATTTTAATTGCCTGCAAAAAACGTAGGGTTTTTGCAGTAGGCATGACAAACATGCTGCAGTGCTTGTACGCATAAGGCGTGCCTATTTTTTATAACTCACTGTTTAATAAAGATAAATTTTAATATTTAAACGGTTGTTGTTTGCTTTTCAAGTAGTTGGCATATCCCTTGCGAATATCTGCACACAAGCATTGCTGCATCCAGCGTGTTTGTTTATTCCAAATACAAAAGAAGAATCCCATTGCTTATGCAGTCAACTGTCCCTGCAACAACATTCAACTTGCCCAGCCAGCCGGGTGAGGCCAAACAGTCCATGATGTGGACCTATGTTTTGTTCTGGTATCTCACTGGCGTGACGCAGCTATTAATAGGCATGTCGCGTACCGCTTCGTTTGAGGGCTTCAAGGACGCCACGATTACGGCATTGCTTTGGTTGATTCCATTATTGTTGTTACCTAAGCATGCAAAAAAAGTGACTGGGCTTTTTGCCGTATTGGTTTGGTTGCTGGCACTGCCTGGCTTCGGTTATTTTTTGGTGTATCGGCAAGAGATCACACAAAGCCTAATCTTTATTATTTTTGAGTCGAATCAATCGGAGTCCAGAGAGTATTTCCAGAATTATTTTTCTTGGACCATTGGGCTAGGCTTCATTCTATTTACCGCTATCCCCGTCTATCTATGGTCCAAAATTGATGCATTCACCATCAAGAAAACCACTGCCTACGCGGCTGTGCTAGGTATTTTGTTGGTGGTGTTTGCATATCCCATGATTAAGGCCATCAAGGCCAGAGATATTGGAGTGGCCTATAGCACGATAGATCGCCATTTCGCTGTGTCTTCTCCTTGGCAGCTATTGTTGGGATACATGCATTACGAGCGTGAGTTGGGCGAGATTGAGCGTAATTTGCTGAGTTTTAAGAAAATTCCACCATTGACGCATTTAACGGAGCAGGCCAAGCCCTTACCTACCACGGTTGTCATCGTCATAGGTGAATCCACCAATCGTTTGCACATGGGCTTGTATGGCTACCATCGCGATACCAATCCCAAGCTCAGCAGCATTCAGAATGAGCTCAGTGTGTTTGATAACGTATTTGCCTCTCGCCCCAATACGATTGAGAGCTTGGAGCAAGTGCTTACTTTTGCCAATCAGCATCACCCGGATGTATACAAAACCAAACCATCGTTGATGGCCATGATGAAGCAAGCCGGCTATCGCACTTACTGGGTGAGCAATCAACAAACGCTCACGGCCAGAAACACCATGCTCACCACCTTTGCCAAGCAGGCGGATCAACAGGTGTTTTTAAATACCTCACGCCAACAAAATGCCTATAGCTTTGATGAAAAAGTATTGGCGCCTTATACGGAAATTCTTAATCGGCAGGATGAGAAAAAGCTCATTGTTGTGCACTTACTGGGCACGCATATGAAATACGCGTATCGCTACCCGGAAGCTTATGACGTCTTTCATGATGACAAAGGCCTGCCCAAAGATTTATCAGCAGACCAAGTGGAGACCATTAATGCGTATGACAATGCCGTGCGTTACAACGATAGCATTGTGTATGCCCTGATTGATCGCCTGAAACATAAGCAACAGCATAGTTTGCTGGTTTACTTTTCTGACCATGGTGAAGATGTCTACGACTCTGCACAGCATGATTTTCAAGGCCGCAATGAAGCCAGCCCGACTTACGCTATGTATGCCATTCCGTTTGTGGTTTGGCACTCACCTAATTGGGTCAATGCACCCTTGTTAGCCTCTCCTGAAATACTGCATCGCCAGTTTGATAATGCAGACTTTATTTACGCTTTTTCTGACCTGATTGGTTTGCGCTATGACGGCTTTATGCCGCATGAAAGTGTAGTGAATAGTGCATTTTTGGAAGACCCCATCTTGGTAGGCAACCCTTATGGCAGGTCGCTGCAACAGTTGGTTGATACCAAGGCATTAACGCGCCATGACTACGATTAGTCAAATACAGTCCAAATCTATGCGAGTGCAAGCTACTGATATACGCGGTATGCGCCACCTCACTGCGTGGCAGCGCAAAGCACTTTGGGGTTTGCTGTTATTGGGTGTGCTAGTGCTCATCACCCTGCGCTTTGATGCCATTGATATTGCCTTTGCCGATTATTACTTTGATGCACAGCAGCAGATTTTTCCTTGGAAAAACACTTGGTTTGCCAAAACCTTGATGCATGGCTATGTGAAAACCATATTGCAAGTGGCGGCTGCTTTGGTGTGCTTAGCTGTGTTGTCTGATGGTGTGAAACCATGGCTGAATGCGCCATTGTTACGTGTCAGGTTGCGCTTTATTGCTTTATCCGCAGTGCTGATTTCTAGCATCACTACCTTGCTTAAACAAACCTCCGTATTGCATTGCCCGTGGGATATCGATCGTTATGGGGGTGCTTACCACCATCTTTCATTCTTTGATGCCACACCCCTGCACTACCTTGCAGGCCATTGCTTTCCTGCCGGGCATGCCACCACCGGGCTTTGGTTGGCTGCTTGCTGTGTGTTCTGGTTGCCGCATCAACCCAAGGTTGCGTGGCGCGTAGGTTTAGCCGGGCTGAGCGTTGGCATTGCCTTGGGTTGGGTGCAGCAAATGCGTGGTGCCCACTTTTTATCACACACCCTCATGACGGTCTGGATAGCTTGTTTCATTCTGTTCTGCCAGTTCATGTTTACTCCATCACTCAATAAGAAATAGACATTTATGCTGCAATTGATACAACGGACCACATCGCACTTTTGGCCAATTACTTGGCGCTTGCAATCTACACAAGTCATCACATTATGTGTGGCCATATTTTTAATGCTGTTTGCCAACCATGCCTTGTTTAGCCATGTGTTAGAGATTTATCCGCTGACAGCGGCGAATATGCCATTTTTGGTTTCTGTTGCGATTTTCTTTACTGTACTCACCGCCTTGTTTTTGTTGTGGATCACGTTTGGTCGTGCTGCTCGCTGGGTGCTTGCATTGCTATTGCTATTGGCATCGCAAGCGGCCTATTACATGGATCAGTTTGGTGTGATTGTGGACACCGTCATGATCGACAATATTCTGCAAACCAGCGCTCAGGAGGCTTCTGGGCTATTGAGTGCCAAGTTGTTGATGTACACAGTGGTGATGGGGCTAATCCCCGCTTGGTTTGTATTAAAAGCCATGCCTAGTCCGCAGTCTTTGCGTCAAGAATGCATGGCTAAATTGAAAATATCGGGCATGTTGCTGCTATTGTTGGTGGTGGTTGTGGCACCACTCACGGCGCACTACGCTTCGTTTATTCGGGAGCATAAGGTCACGCGTATGTATGCAAACCCCACATTTTTTGCGTATTCGGCCATTAAATATGTCGTGTTGGCGTTTCAGTCTTCTGAAGTGAAAACACTGACAGAAGTGGCGAAAGATGCTGTGGAAATGGATGTAAAACGTGAGCATGAGCTCATGATTATGGTAGTGGGGGAAACCGCACGTGCAGATCGCTTTTCGCTGAATGGCTATCATCGGCTGACCAACCCCAAATTGCAGCAAGAGGATGTGGTGAGTTTGCGTAATGTGACTTCCTGCGGCACCTCCACTGGTATATCCGTGCCTTGCATGTTCTCGGTGCTCACGCGTAAGCAATTTGATAAAGAAAAAGCCAAACACATGGAAAATGCACTGGATGTGTTGGCGGACAATGGCATAGAGGTGTTGTGGCGAGATAATAATTCTGACTCTAAAGACGTGGCCACGCGCATACGCTACGAGGATTTTAAGACGCCTACATTTAATACCGTGTGTGATTCTGAATGCCGAGATGTGGGTATGCTAAAAGGGTTAGATGCGTATATCCAATCTAAAAAAGACAAAGACATTTTGATCGTGCTGCACCAAATGGGCAATCACGGCCCGGAATATTACCGCCGCTATCCCAAAGCCTTTGAGCGCTTTAAACCCGCTTGCCAGAGTGGTGAGCTGAGCACTTGTACGCAGCAGGAAATTGACAATGCCTACGACAATGCGATTTTGTACACGGATTACTTTTTGTCTGAAGTGATTCAGTTTTTGAAAAAATATGATGACCGTTACGAAACCGCTATGTTGTATGTGGCCGATCATGGCGAATCATTAGGGGAGCATGGTATTTACCTGCATGCGGCACCGTATATGATTGCACCTAAAGAGCAAACGCATGTACCGGCGATTATGTGGATGGGCAAAGGGTTTGATTACAGCTTAGACCAACTCAGGCCTTATCAGGATTACCCGTTTAGCCATGATGATGTATTTTGCAGTTTGTTGATTGCGTATGAATTGGATTCGGAAACATGCAACGCTAAGAAACAGGTGCTGTTTGCTAACAAACATTTAAAGTAACCTTAAGTAACCGTACTTACTTATTTGCAGTTAAGCCGCTCAGGTGCATCTGTTGAAATTTGATCTTTGGCTATCCACAATATTGGGCGTACACGGTGGTCGGCATGGCAGGCATCCACATAGCCGATACTGCCCTTGGTGTCAGTCACGTAACGCAGCATGGCCTCCTCCGATTGCACGCTGCGCGGGGGTCTGATGCCGTGGAAGTATTGTTCATTCCAGTAGTCGGATTGCTCTCTAGGCAGGTTATTGAGTACAGCTTTAGAAAATAGTAGCCGCAGCGGATGCTCTGCATGCAAGTTGACCGGTTGCATGGGAAGCCCGCCTTGCCAGTATTGTTTTTTGCGCCAATAGATCAGGCGTAGCTCGCTGATAGCGATACTGGAAACAGGCGCTATTTCGGCGTTGCTAGAGACAATCACGGCAATCACCGTATTGTCTTCCGCATAAGCATGCGGAATCGGCAGGCTAAACAGTGCCAGCAGCACGCATACGGTTGAAAAAGGCGCAGACAAGTGACGCATTAGAATAGCACCGCAAATGTACCAATGAACCCGCGCGGTGCTTCTGGTATATCGCCGCTGCCCCCTACAAATTCAAATTTGAGTAATTGGTTGGGTTTGAGTCGTTTGGTTGCGCCCAATACCCAGCGTTCTGCACTGCCATAAGCGGGGTGTTCAAAGGTTTCCAGTCGTGTCAGCCAATACCATTCGTTGCCTAGGTGATACGCACTTTGTAGATAAGCACCACTGCCAGCCTGCTTGCCTTTATTGGTTTCGCGGTAAAAGCCTTCGCCGCTCAACTCCCAATCGCCTAAATGGGTAACAAAGTCTAGGCCCACCATACGGTAGTGTGGTGAGAGTGCAGTATCCTCTTTGAAACTCGCAATCGTCAGGCCAAGGCTGATGGGCGCGTTCAGCGTAAAGCGAGCACCGTTGACATGCTTGTAAATAGTTTCGTCATCTTCTTTTACCTGATCTTTTAAGGCTTCTAGGAATACGGAATATTCAAACGCATAATCTTGGTAGGGCACACTGCCATAAAGCATTAGGCCGTTGATGGAGCTGGGGAAAAGCAGCTCTGTGACCACCGGGCGTGTAGATGTCCAAACTAAAGGGGCGGCGTGAATGAGGTTCCAGCGGCCTGCGGGTGTTAAAAAACGGCCAGCGCGTAAATTGAGTTTTTCTGAGAGGTTGTAATCAAAATAAAAGCGTTCTAAATCGAGGTAGGCATCGCGTGTAGTGAAGCCTTGGGTATGATTCCATGATAGTGGTTCTTCTAACTCAAACTCACCAAAGAATTTTAGGCGGCCTTCATTTTCCCAAGTCAGGATTAAGCTCAGTTCATTTACAAATGCACGCGCTTTGCTATCACGTGGGATCTCAATGCCTGCACTGGAGTAGCCGCCTAAATGGAAATTATCGGTAAAGTTGCTATCGTCTTCCGCCCATGTTGGCTTGCACAGGCCGAACAGGCTAGTTACACTGGCAATCACACATATGAATCGTTTAAACATAAAAAACCTCAGCATTTGGCATCTACTCAGTACAGCGATTGTGCGCAGATGGCGATGGCAGATTGTCTCATTTAAGCCCTAATGTCAAAAGCACTTTCCATTAAACAATTGCTGTTGCTGGCCTTTCTGCTGGCTGGATTATTGCCGGCCATGCTGGTCAGTTTTTTAAGTTTTAGCCAAGCCAGTAACGCGCTGAGAAAAGAGATATTGCGCGACTTGCAAACCTCGGGCGCCACGGTGGCCACGGATGTGGATCGCGTGATGTTTGAACGCTTGCAAAACGTGCATTCTTGGAGTCAGTTGGCGCTGATGCAAGAGGTGCTGATTGGGGACGTGGACAAGCGGCTATCTGTTTTTTTAAGCGAATCTCAAAAAAGTTACCATCAAGAATACCGTGCCTTGCACGTGTTGGACTTACAGTACCATACGATCGCATCCAGCCGCGCCGCGCAAATTGGCCGTACCTTATCACGCCCGCCGTTTTGGTTTTCGGTCAGTGTAGGGGGTCGCCAGCTGCAATTATCCAAAATTACGCAAAATATATTGATGATGACGCAGACCATTCAAGACAGCAGCACGCAGCAACCCATCGGCTATTTAGTGGCAGAGTTTAATTGGAGCATCGTGACAAAACTGTTAAATGATGCCGTGAATCAGCAAGCGGCTGCTGCATTATTAGATGATCAAAACCAAGTGTTGGCGGCTTCCGTGCATTGGAGTGAGAAAAGACATTCTTTACATGTGAGCAACGCAGTGCAAGGCAAGGTGGGCTTGCCAGGCTGGCATGTGCATATTGAACGTGCGCGCTCAGTCGCGGTGGCACCTGTGCATCGGCTAGCTTATGTCTTTTTGGCACTGCTGGCGGCAACATTGCTATTTTCTTTGCTGTTGGTCAGGCCAATTGGTCGCGCCATTATTCAGCCATTAGAAAACCTGACACGATTTGTGCGTGGTTTTCACCAGCATGCACAAGCGCTGCCGCCCAAAGCCGGGCCGCCAGAATTACAAGAACTGGCACAGGCATTTGAAAAGCTGATTCAAGATTTGGAAACATCACAAGACAACCTCACACGTGCTGCCAAGCTGGCTGTGGTAGGTGAGATGGCGGCGGCCATGAGCCATGAAGTGCGTACACCATTGGGCATTTTACGTTCATCGGCCGATGTGTTGTTGCGCGAACCTAAGTTGTCCGCAGATGGGCATGAGGTACTGGGGTTTATTATTTCTGAAACCGAGCGTTTGAATAAGTTGGTTTCTACGCTCATTGACGCTGCTAGGCCACGCACCCCACACTTTAATCCATTGGATTTAACGCAATTGATTTACCGCGTAATGGCGTTGCTGCAAAGTCAGGCGCTTGCAAAAAAAATCACCATGCGTTTTGCACAAACCGAAGTGATGCAGGTGTGGGCAGACCAAGACCAAATGACGCAAGTGTTAATGAATCTATTGATGAATGCGATTCAGATTTTACCGGCACAAGGCCAAATTGCGTTGCGTTTAGAAAGGCTCAATGCCAATATGGTGTTGACGGTATCGGATAATGGGCCGGGCATTCAGGTGGGAGATCAGGCGCAAGTGTTTGAGCCATTTTTTACGCAGCGTGCGGGTGGTGTAGGGCTGGGTTTGGCCGTGGTCAGACAAATTGTACAGTCGCACCGCGGCGAGATCAGTTATCGCAACAGTGAAATGGGTGGTGCGGAATTTACTATTGTATTGCCGACAGTGCAGCCAGCTTCATCAAATGAATCTGAAGTAAAGTGAAGCGCTATTCAAAGTGAAGCCTTAGTTAAAGTGAAGCTAAGTTAAAGTGAAGCCAAGTTAAAGTAAATACATGGAAACATTAAAAACAATTTTAGCGGTAGATGATGAGCCGCATATGCGCAGATTGCTAGAAATTAGTCTGCGCCAAGCTGGCTATAAAGCCTTGGTAGCTGCTGATGGCAAACAAGCGCTCAGCACGCTAGCGGAGCACAGCGTAGATTGTGTGGTCAGTGATTTGCATATGCCGGGCATGAACGGACTGGAGTTGCTTGCGCAGATTCGTCAGCAGTTTGAACAGTTGCCAGTCATTATGGTGACTGCGCAAGGCGAAATTAAAACAGCGGTAGAGGCCATGAAGCTGGGCGCATCCGATTATATTTTGCGTCCGTTTGAGCTGGAAACTTTGGAAATCGCGATTGCAAAAGCGCTATCGAATAACCGTATTGCATTAGAAAACCGCTATTTGAAGGCAGATCAGCAGCCTACAGAAAGTGGATTGATTGGGCAAAGCAAACCGATGCTTGCCCTGAAGCAATACATCCAGCAAGTAGCGCCAGAAAAAGCCACGGTATTGATTACCGGTGAAACAGGCACCGGCAAGGAATTGATTGCCAAAGCCTTGCATGCAGTCTCCCCCAGAAAAGACGCGTTATTTGTGGCTGTGAACTGCGCCGCCATTCCAGCCGATATTTTGGAATCAGAGCTATTTGGTCACGAAAAAGGCGCATTCACCGGCGCCGTTAAAGAACGGATAGGTAAGTTTGAATTGGCGGATGGCGGTACACTGTTTTTAGATGAAATCACCGAAATGCCGATTCATTTACAAGCAAAATTGTTGCGTGTGCTACAAGAAGGCGTGGTCGAAAAACTGGGCGGAAATCGTCAACTGAGCTTGGATATTCGTGTGGTGGCAGCCACCAATCGCGATCCATTGCAAGCAGTGAAAGAGGGCAAGCTGCGCGAAGATTTGTATTATCGACTGAATGTGTTTCAGTTGATTTCGCCCGCCTTGCGGGATCGTGAAGAGGATATTGCCTTGCTTGCACCCCATTTTTTAGCCAAGCGCGGCGCAACCTTGAGCCATGCTGCGCTCGCGTGTTTGCAAGCGTATCGCTGGCCTGGCAATGTACGTGAGTTGGAAAATGTACTTGAGCGTGCTGCCATTCTATCGGGCGGTAACCCTATTACGCCGGCCCATTTGCCTGCGGATATTGTGGGCCAAAGTGGCGGCGCCATGGCTGTGCTAAATGCAGGCTTGTTGGGCGGGGTTACACCACAAGGTGAGGGGTCTTTAGCGCATACTTATTCAATCCCGCATGCGACAGGGCAACTGGAACGGCATCTCATTGAAGAAGCGTTGCAGGCATGTAAAGGCAACAAGGCCAAAGCAGCTAAATTGCTGGAAATCAGCGAGCGCTCACTCTGGTATAAGTTAGAACAATATCAGCTAAAGTAATCATATATGCATGGCGTTGACACAAATAATTAACGGTGTTAACTTAACGCTGTTAATAACGTATTCTGACCTAAGCAATAGATGTGAAAAGAGATTGGTCAGTAAGTAGGTACTATCGTCATTTATTATGCCCCCCAAGCCTAAAACAGAACAAGCGCGCGAACAGCTTAGAATGCTGATTATTGATCACGCCCGTGATTTATTTGTGAGTAAAGGCATAGAGGCTGTGACCATGCGCGAGATTGCCAAACGCATTGGCTATTCTGCTACCAGCATTTACTTGCACTTTGCCGATAAAGAAGCTTTGCTTAGAGCCATCTGCGATACGGATTTTCTCAGGCTCGCCACAACCCTTAAAGAAATCTTGGCCATAGCAGACCCAATTGAACGCATGATTGCGTTTGGTCAAGGTTATGCAAGGTTTGCATTGACCTACCCAAATCACTATCGGCTGATGTTTATGACACCGCATTTGCCCTATACGCCATCGCAAACCGCACTCCAACAAAATAATGCAGAACAAGATGCCTATTTTCAGCTAAAAATGGTGATTAACGATGTATATTTGGCTGGTGGCTTTAAAGATGCGTTGCAAGATGCTGAGTTGATCGCACAAACCGTATGGGCGGGTATGCACGGAGTGTGTGCGCTACAAATCATCATGGCGGAGGATGACTGGATTCAATGGCGACCTATTGAAGACAGACTGAACGTGATGCAACAACTCATGCTATCGGGTTTACTGAAAGAAAAATATGAATAAACAATACCTTTTATTGCTGTTGCCGCTACTGTTGAGTGCTTGTGAACAGCCCAAAGAGCCTATTAGCCCGCCCCGTCCTGCGCTGGTGATGAAAGTGGGTGCACACACACAATCCGAGAGCGATCTAGTGTTGGTGGGCGAGGTGAAATCACGCTACGAATCCAATGTGGGGTTTAGAATTGCCGGAAAAATTACGGCACGATTGGTAGATGTGGGGGCGCAAGTCAAAAAAGGCCAAGTGCTGGCCACCATCGATGCTAATGATGCCAATTTGAGCATGCAAGCTGCCAACGCAGATGTGCAAGCAGCAGAGGCCAATTATGCCTTGGCTAAAGCAGAGCTTGATCGTCAGCGTCTATTGTTTGATAAACAATTCATTTCCAAATCTGCGTTAGATTTACGTGAGGCCGAATTCAAAACGTCTGTCGCGCGTCTGAAACAAGTGAAATCGCAATCTGCAGTCACAGGCAATCAATCCAATTACACCAAATTAGTCGCCGACCGCGATGGCATCATTGCGCAAATTACAGCTGAACCAGGTCAAGTGGTCGCCGCTGGCCAAACGGTGGCACAGATTGTTGATTACCAGCATATCGAAGTGCTGATCGCTGTGCCGGAATCGCGCATGGCAGCGTTGCAAGTTGGCCAAGTTGCGCAGGTAAAGCTTTGGGCAAATATTGAAAAAACCTATCAAGGCAAGGTGCGTGAGATTGCGCCTGCTGCCAATGCCGCGACACGCGCATTTGATGTGCGGATTGCAGTGCTGGATGCCGATCAACAATTAAAAATTGGCATGACCGCAGGTGTGGCTTTAGGCGGTAGTGAGACACAAGCCATCGTTGTGCCCAGTACGGCACTGACGCAAGACCATGGTCAACATCAAGTGTGGGTGATTGATACACAAGGCGTTGCATCACCCCGGACAGTGACGTCAGGCATGTTTACCGAGCACGGTGTAGAGATTACGCAAGGCCTACAGGCCGGTGAGATGATTGCAGTTGCTGGGGTGCACACCTTGGTCAAAGGACAAAAAGTGATACCACAATTGACTTCACCCAATATGGCGCAGGCAACGGTAGAGGGTGTGCATTAATGAAGCCGACGGATAGCTCGCAAGACACGGGTAACGTGCAAGACGCTGCCAGTCAGCCTTCTAGCGGCGGATTTAATCTATCGACTTGGGCACTTAACAATCAGGTCATCGTCCTGTATTTAATGTTGATGCTGACGGTCGCCGGAATATTTTCCTATACCCAGCTGGGGCAATCGGAAGACCCACCATTTACATTTAAAGTGATGCTGATCCGAACGACGTGGCCAGGTGCCAGTGCGCTAGAAGTTGAGCAACAGGTTACCGATAAAATTGAAAAGAAGGTTCAGGAAGTACCGCATTTAGGTTACTCAAGCAGTTATTCCCGCCCAGGTCTTTCGCTTATCTTTGTTGTCATCAAAGACGACACTTTCTCTAAAGAAATCCCCGATATTTGGTATCAAGTCCGCAAAAAAGTGGGCGATATTCGCCATACGCTTCCACAAAATGTGGAAAGCTTGACCTTTAACGATGAGTTCAGTGATGTTTACGGCAGTATGTACGCGCTGACCGGCGACGGCTTTGATAACTTTGCCCTCAAGCAGCAAGCTGAGCGTATCCGTGCGGAGCTACTACGCATTAAAGATGTTGCCAAAGTAGATTTTTTTGGCGAGCAAGAGCAGCGTATTTTTGTAGAAATCTCAAATGCCAAGCTGACCACATTAGGCATTAGTGCTACAGAGTTACTGCAAATGCTACAAACGCAAAATGCAGTGGTGCGCGGCGGCACGTTTGAATCGCCGAATGAGCGTATCCGTATTGATGTATCCGGCCGCTTGCTGACGTTAGAGGATTTGCGCAACTTGCGTATACGCGCGCAAAAACAAGAGTATAAATTGGGTGATGTTGCGCGTGTGTATCGTGGTTTTGAAGACCCGCCACAAGACACCGTGCGCTACAACGGCACCGATACCTTATTGCTAGGTGTCAGCATGCGTGATGGTGGCGATGTGATTGCGTTGGGCAAGCATCTAGATCAGCATATTGGCGATATTCAAGCAAGGCTCCCAGTCGGATTGACATTGAGTACGGTCACCTCCCAACCCAAGATTGTGGCAAATTCCGTACAGGATTTTGTCAGATCTTTACTCGAAGCCTTGGTGATTGTGCTTGGCGTGAGTCTGCTGTCATTAGGCTTGAGGACTGGCATTGTGGTGGCGATTGCTATTCCAATTGTTATGGCCGCCACGTTTCTAGTGATGCATAACTTTAATATCGGCTTACATAAGATCTCACTAGGGGCATTGATATTAGCGTTGGGGCTGCTGGTGGATGATGCCATTATTGCCGTAGAAATGATGTCCTCTAAAATGGAACAAGGGTGGGATCGCGTCAAAGCCGCCTCTTTTGCCTATACTTCCACCGCCATGCCAATGTTGACCGGCACCTTAGTGACCGTCGCTGGCTTTTTGCCTATTGCCACTGCCGTTTCTTCTACCGGTGAATATACGCGTTCTATTTTTCAGGTGTCGGCCATAGCGCTGACTATCTCATGGGTTGCCGCAGTGATTTTTGTGCCCTACCTTGGGTATCACTTATTGCCGGATTACAGCAAAAAATCGACGACACCCGCTTGGATTGTTTGGATAAGACAGCGGTTGAATCTACGTGAAGCCGTCTCGGACGTTCACCATCATGATATTTACAATACTGCTTTTTATCAGGCGTTTAGGCGTTTGGTAACGGCCTGTGTCCGTTACAAAAAAACGGTGATTCTGATTACTGTGGCGTTGTTTGTGTTATCTCTGCTTGGTTTTAGCAAAGTGCAGCAGCAATTTTTCCCAGATTCTACACGTCTGGAATTGGTGGTGGACTTGCGCTTGGCAGAAGGGTCGTCTTACCACGCTACCAATGCAGAAGTGAAGCGGTTGGAGCATTGGCTGCAGACATGGAATCAGCAACATCATGCCATTGATAATTTTGTGGCCTACATTGGTACCGGCGCACCGCGTTACTACTTGCCGTTAGATGTGCAGCTGCCGCATCGTGGGTTTGCACAGTTTGTCATCCTGACCAAAGATTTAGACATGCGTGAGCGTTTGCGCAGTGACATGCTCCACTTGTTTGAGCGAGACTTTCCTAATTTGCGCGCATCGGTATTGCGTTTGGAAAACGGTCCGCCGGTTGGTTTCCCGGTGCAGTTTAGGGTGGATGGTGCGGATATTCCGCAAGTTAGGGCGATAGCGCATCAAATTGCAGAAGTGATGCGTGCGCACCCTAACCTCACCAACGTGCAACTGGGGTGGGAAGAGCCTAGTAAAGTCATGCATGTGAATATCGATCAATCCAAAGCCAGATTACTCGGTGTGAGCTCCGTGGATATTGCCAATATGCTCAATGGTGCCATGAGCGAGTTATATGTGACTGAGTTTAGAGAGGGTAACGAGCGCATTGATGTCGTGGCGCGTGGTCCGGTTGCAGAGCGTGCGCATTTATCGCGTTTGCCGGATTTAATGGTCTACACCAACACAGGCAAGAGCGTACCGCTTTCTCAAATCGCCACCATCACTTCCTCGTTTGAAGAAGGCGTGATTTGGCGCCGCAATCGCGTGCCCTCGCTAACAGTACGTGCACATCTCAAAGGCAATGTGCAGGCGCCTGTCGTTTCCGGGCAAATTGAGGAGAAAATCCAATCGATACGTGCAAACTTGCCCATGGGTATTACAGTCGAAACCGGTGGTGCGGTAGAAGAGTCTGCAAAAGGTGGCGCCTCGGTAGCCAAAGGGGTGCCGTTGTTTATCGCGGTGGTGATGACCTTATTGGTGATTCAATTAAGAAGTTTTTCTCGCGTGTTGCTGGTGATGCTCACCGCGCCATTGGGCTTGATTGGCGTGACCGCGGCACTACTTATCTTTAATATGCCGTTTGGGTTTGTGGCTATGTTAGGCACCATTGCGTTATCAGGCATGATCATGCGTAACTCAGTGATTCTGGTGGATCAGATTGATCAGGACAAATCTGCCGGATTGGCAGATTGGGAAGCGATTGTAGAATCGACCATCCGTCGTTTCCGACCGATTGTGCTCACTGCCGCCGCCGCTATTTTGGCGATGATTCCGCTTACCCGTAGCGTGTTCTTTGGGCCGATGGCGGTGGCGATTATGGGCGGGTTAACGGCTGCAACTATCCTGACCGTTTTATTTCTACCAGCGCTCTACGCATTTTGGTATGGTGTACAGGTAAAAGACCAGAGTGAAAGATAGGGCTGACTTAGCGAAACGCAAATGCGTCAGGCAAAGCAATTCAGTTATAATTTTAAGTGTATGAAATAATGAGGTTAAGCATGAACGCTGTCACAGAAAGTACAAAAAAAGAAACCGCACGCTTTAATATGATTGAGCAACAAATCCGCACATGGGAGGTGTTAGACCCTACCGTGTTGCAATTGCTCAACGATATTCCGCGCGAGCAATTTGTACCGGCGGCGTATCAAGGGCTGGCGTTTGCCGATTTAGACATTCCGATTGGGTATGGCCAGTGGATGCTGAGCCCAAAACTGGAAGGACGTATGCTCCAGGCGTTAAGCCTTAAAGCGACTGACCATGTATTGCACATTGGCACAGGCATCGGCTACTTTGCAGCCTTACTCGCTAAGCTAGCGAAAGATGTGGTTTCTGTTGAAATCGAACCTGCATTGAGTGCAGTCGCCGCGCAGCATTTAAAAGCACAGCATATTCAAAACGTGATATTGGAAGTTGGTGATGCTGCCCAAGGTTGGAGCAAGCAAGCGCCGTACGATGTGATTGTGTTTGGCGCTTCTTCTCCGGTCGAGCCGGCGCAAGTGCGTCAGCAACTCACTATTGGCGGACGTATGTTGATCATATTGGGTAGTGCACCAGTCATGCGAGCCACACTGATTCAAAGAATTTCTGAACATGCATTTAGAGAAGATGTCCTATTTGAAACCTGCATTGCGCCGCTCACCAATGCCTCGCAGGCACAACCTTTTCAATTTTAAGAATGCCTATGATTAAACCAACCCTCTTGGCGCTATTGTTGCAAGGCCTGCTATTTGGTACTGCGGCATCGGCTGCTGAGTTCTCTGCCAATTTGCCAGCAAATAATTTGTTAGATATCTATCATCAGGCCATGGCCAATGACCCAACCTTGGCTTCTGCCACCAGTGCAAACCGTGCGGCACAAGAAGTCATAGAGCAGGCGAAAGCGAGTTATCGCCCCAATGTGAATTTCAGTGCTGGCGCGACTAGCTCGCGCACCGATATTAAGTTTATCGGTGCGAGTGTGTTCCGTTCCGCTGGACGTTCTAATTTCCAAGGTTATAACTATCAGTTTGAGGCGCGCCAGCCTATTTACCGTAAAGATAGCTTGGTGCAAATCGACCAAAGCGAAGTGCAGGTGAGCCAAGCCGACAAGCAACTACATTTAACGCAGCAAAATCTCATGCTACGTACCACCCAAGCGTATTTTGATGAACTGATTGCGCAGGACCGTATTGCGCTGATTCAGGCACAAAAAGCCGCTATTTTGAGCCAGTTGGACCAAGCCAAAGCCACTTTTGAAGTTGGCACTGCCACCATTACCGATGTGAATGAAGCGCAAGCGCGTTACGATTTAATTTTGTCGCAAGAAATCGCCGCAGAGAATGAGTTTGAAATCGCTAAGCGTGCGTTGCAAGCAATTACCGGGAGAATACCGGACAAATTGGCAACGGTGAGATCGGATATTCAAGTAGTACAGCTGAGCCAAGGCATGAAAGATTGGCAAGATGTAGCCTTGCAAAGTAATTTGAATATTCAAATTCAGCAAGATGCCATTAAGCTGGCCGAGCAAGACATTGAGCGTGCCAATGCCGGCCACATGCCAACCTTGGATGCTGTGGCCAGCTTTACCAATACCTATAGCAATGGCAGTGCCAATGGCTTTGGGAGTGACTTGGACAATGCCACGGTAGGGTTTGAGTTGCAAATTCCGTTGTATCAAGGTGGTGCGGTGAGCTCTCGCGTCCGTCAAGCAGCGTACAATAAGCAAAAAGCGCAAGATGATATTGAGCTTGCCAGACGGCAAACCGATCTGGAAACACAGCGCGCTTACCTTAATTTGAGTAGCAGTATTGCGCAGGTCAAAGCGTTGGAGCAGGCGTTGGTGAGTAGTCAAAGCCAGTTGGACTCCACTAAGTTGGGATATGAAGTGGGTGTGCGCACCAGTGTAGATGTGCTGAACGCACAACAACAGCTCTATAGCGCAAAGCGTGATTTATTGCAGGCGCGCTACAATTATTTGGTGAATATCATTCGCTTGAAATCTGCATCCGGTGTGATTAGTGAGGGTGATTTGGTCGATATTAATCAACAGTTGGTTGCGGTAAATCCTTAGCCATGGCGAGTATTGTCAGCATAGACGCGAGCCAGCTGCTGATTGTCGATATGCAATCCAAGCTAAGCTTGGCGATGCAGACAGAAGCGATGCAGGCTGTGAGCAAGCAAGTGCAAGCCTTGGCACAAACGGCACAACGTTTGTCCGTGCCGCTATTGCTGACCGAGCAATATCCGCAAGGCTTAGGCCATACCCTGCCAGAAATCTTACAGCATGCCCCGCAAGCACCGGTAATTGAGAAAACCGCGTTTTCTGCCTGTGCAGCGCCTAAATTTAATGCAAAACTTAGTCGTGACAAATCCCAAGTGATTTTGGTAGGCATGGAGGCGCATATCTGTGTACTGCAAACAGCTTTCGATTTGCTGGCGCAGCATAAGCAAGTGTTTGTGGTGGAGGATGCGATTATTTCACGTGCCCCGACAAATCATGCCAATGCAATTGCCAGAATGCGCGAAGCTGGTTGCATCATCACCAATACAGAGTCTGTGCTGTTTGAGTGGATAGGCAACGCGCAGCATGAAGCATTCAAAGATATCGCTAAACTAGTCAGGTAGTGTGTGAACTGGAAGCAGTTTGTTTTTATTGTACTTATCGCCTATGGCGCATATCACCACTTTTCGCAGCGCGCCATTGAAATACCTGCTGGGGCGCTCGTTAAAACACTGCCAGAGCAAGCATCTGCCGATACCACGCCATTTACTTTTAAAACCTATACGCTGACGCCCCTAGCAAATTTTGAGCTAGAAGCCCGCGTGCTATCACAAGAGACCTATACGTTTGACCGCGGAGCCGATCTGGCACCGGTGGATTTGGCGCTAGGTTGGGGGCCGATGTCAGATAGTCAGGTGTTGAGCCAGATACAGATATCACAAAGTAACCGCTTCTATTTTTGGCATGTGGATGCTTTTCCCATCCCGCGTCAGGCCATTGAAACGCACAGTGCCAATATGCATATGATTCCTGCCAACCCCTCCATCGAGGCACAATTAAAGGCGTTACGGGCTGGTCAGAAAATCAAATTACAAGGCTATTTGGTACAAGCCAACGCACCAGATGGTTTTTATTGGAAGAGTTCACTGACACGGGATGATACCGGTGCCGGCGCATGTGAGCTGGTTTTTGTAAAAATGTTGATAGTCGAATAATTCACGCCTGATTTACTTGCTTGCAAAGCATTTTTGTGGGCATCCCAACTATTTCCCGTTACACTCAAGCATCGGCAGCATGCTGCAATAGGTTTGGCATATTAGTTGCTAAACTCATATTATCGAGTAGTAATTGAGTAAAAGTGTTTGGTTGTATATGAAGCAATGGTTGCCAATTTGTCTTAGATGTCAGCAGTTAAAATCTGCTTATCTAATTGATTTAAAAAGAAAGTTAAGTGTAAGCTTTACTTTCTTGTTATGGTTGTTGGGTGCAGGCAGCGCATTTGCCGATAACAATGAGAATCTGACAGACATGGATTTGGAAGATTTGCTGACAAAAGAAGTCAGAACCGCTTCCAAATTAGCCAAACAAGTCAGTAATTCACCTTCCGCCGTCAGTATCGTCACCGCTAAAGATATTCAATCGTATGGCTATCGTACCTTAGCCGAAATTATCAGCAGTATGCGCGGGCTTAACACCACAAGCGACCATGTTTACACTTATATGAGTGGTCGTGGTTTTGGTCGTCCCGGCGATTATCCTGGCCGCATCATGCTACTGATAGACGGTCACCAAGCCAATGATAATTTATACAATGCCTCTTACTTAGGACAAGATGGCCTGTTAGATACCGAGTTGATAGATCGCGTGGAGTACGTATCCGGACCGGGTTCTGTCATATATGGCAATGGCGCGTTTTACGGCATCATCAATGTCATCACTAAAAAAGGCACGCAATTTGATGGTGCGCAAATGGCTGTGGATGGCTACAGCCAGGGTGGTTTTAAAGGGCGATTGACCTACGGCGACCAGTTGGATAATGGCGCGGATATATTGCTTTCGGCCTCTGGTTTTAAAAGGCAGGGTGAGGATTATTATTTTAGTGCGTTTGACTCGCCGGCAACTAACAACGGCATTGCTAACAATCTGGATCAAGAGCGCAATCAGCGCTTGTTTCTCAAAGCCAATTACCAGCAGTGGTCACTCGAAACAGCGTATGTGGATCGCAAAAAAGAAGACCCAGCTGCTGCTTATGACACTGAGTTTAATGCCAAACCAAATGTCCTGCGCGATACCAATGCTTACATTAATTTGAGTTATGAAGATGCGTTGAGTTCACAGCTAACCAATATCACTAAGGTGTATTACGGACACTATGGTTACGCTGCAAGAAACCTATACAACGGCGCGTTGTATAAAGAAAACAACTTAGGCCGCTGGTGGGGTACGGAGTCTAAATTTGTCTATACCGGCTTTGATCAGCACCAAATTGTGTATGGTGCAGAGTACCGTAACGATTACCAGCAGGACTTTTACCTTCCCAATGCGCACCTAGAACATAGCATTTATATGGCCAGTGCTTATGTGCAAGATGAATTTCGTTGGAGCCCTACTTGGGCGGTGAACGCAGGCGCACGTTTAGATGATGGCGGCCATCAAGCTAGAAATCTGAGCCCTAGAGTCGCGGTTATTTACTCCCCAAGCGAACACACCGATGTCAAAGCGTCATACGCCACTGCGTTTAGACGCCCCAATGCGTTTGAGAAATACTATGAAGATGGCACAACGCAAATCGCCAATCCGGAAGTGAAGAAAGAGCGTATTGCCGCCACGGAGTTAGTGCTAGAACATCGGCCTGATGCCACCAGTAAATGGCTGGGCTCTATGTATTACTACAGAACCAAAGACTTAATCGCGATGGATGACTTAGCAACGATGCCTGGCATTCTTCAGGCAATGAATTGGCCGCGCAGTCAGACCAAAGGTTTGGATATTGAGTATGAAAAGAAATGGTCTCCCAGCACGCGTTTAAGAGCCAATTATGCATGGCAATATGCCACGGATGGTCAAGGGCGCTGGGTAGTGAATTCCCCTAAACACTTAGCTAACGTGAATGTTGCACACAGTGTGCTGCAAGATCAGCTACATCTTGGGCTGGAATTGCAATATGTGGGCAGCCGCTTAACGGAGTTGTCAGATCGATTGGGTGGATATACGGTTGTCAACTTCACCCTGCACACCAGTGCACTATTTAAAAATACGACGGTGTCAGCCAGCATCAAAAACTTGTTTAACCGGGATTATGCTGTGCCAACCCCTACTTTCTATCGCCCGGATAGTTTTGAACAAGATCAACGCGATATCTGGGTACAGATTACCTACGATTTTAAATAATGCGCCGCGCTCATTTCATTTTTGCTGGACTATTGATGGGAGTAACCCAGCCGGGTGCTGCTGGCTCTGTGGATGAGCGCGACATGAAAGCAGCGCTGATCTATAATTTTTCTGTGTATACCACTTGGCCGGAAGACACCGCCAAAACGTTTCATGTGTGCACGTTTGAGGACGATCAAGATAATCTGAACGAGCAATTGTTAGAGCGTAAAACCATCAATGGCAAACCGGTGCATGTCACGCATATTCGCCAGCTGGATGAGTTGAAAAATTGCCAAGTGTTATTTGTAGAAGATACGACCAAAGCCCACGATAGACGACTATTTGACTTGGTGAAAAAATATTCCGTACTTTTGGTGGATACCGCACAAAATCCCACGCAGACGGGTATGATACAGATTGAGCTGGTAGATAAACGCTACCATTTTGTGATTCATCATCAGGCAGTGAAAGAAGCGAATTTAATGCTAAGTTCTAAATTATTGCGCTTAGCAGCCAGGGTGTACTGATATGTTTAAACCCTATTTTAATCAGCTGGTGATACGAGAAAAATTGCTGTTCATGCAATTGTCGGTGCTAGCGATTGGCATGCTGATTGTGTTTGTCGCCACAGTCACTTATCAATACATCAGCTATCAGCGTGAATTGATGCAAGATTTACATGCGCAAATGGCGCTGATTGAAAACAATGTGGGGTCTGCGATTGCGTTTGATGATAGTCTGGCAGCAGGTGAGATACTGCAGTCGCTCAGTACCAACCCCAGTGTAGATCAAGCCTATATTGTGCTCAACAATCACACTAGGTTTGCAGGCTATGATGCCGACAAACTTAACGTGGGTAATCAAACCAGCAGTGCCAGCAATAGCGATATCCATCTGCAACAAACCATCACTGTGAATAATCAACAAGTCGGCGTGTTGTATCTGAATGCCAACGTAGATCGTGTCAATGCGCGTATCCAAGTGTTTGCCTTGGCGCTGTTTTTTGCGGTGATGTTTGCCATGCTATTGGCAAGGGTGGTGTCTAAACGCATCAACCAGATTCTGACCGAGCCGATTACTTATCTTGAATCGTTGGTCACCAATGTTACCAAGTTCAATAATTACAGCCAACGTTCCACGATTCAATCAGAAGATGAAATTGGCGCCTTGTCGATCGGTATCAACAGCATGCTGGACAACATCAAGATGCGCGACGATAAGCTGGTGGAAGAGCTTAAACATCGCATCGTGGTCGAGCGGAAATTAGATCAACTGGCGTATTACGATAGCCAGACTAAATTGCCTAATCGTCATGCGTTCACCGAGCACATTAATCAGGCCACGGGTAAAAACCGCGCGCACTTTTATTTGCTAATGCTGGATTTGGACTTTTTTAAAGTCGTCAATGATACGCACGGACATGAGGCAGGTGACCAACTACTTGCGCAGTGCGGTCAGCGTTTGCGCAGGATTTTGGATGAGGACGATACGGTATTCAGAATCGGTGGCGATGAGTTTGCGATCGTACTCAATGCCGTGACCACGATTCGCGATGTGGAAAAAATCTGTCAACGTATTATCCATGCGATCTCGCAAAAATTTCTTATCAATGGGCAAGAAATTGCCATTGGCACCAGCATTGGCATTGCCCAGTCCTCAAATGGCGGTTCAGAATCTAATCTGATTAAAAATGCAGATGTGGCGATGTATTGGGCTAAATCGGCCGGCAAAAATACCTATAAGTTCTATTCAGAAGAGATTGAGAAGGCCAACTTTCATCATCAAAAGCTCACTACCGATTTACAAACTGCGCTTAAAAACGAGCAGTTTGAGCTGTACTACCAGCCGATTATTCATGTGCAAACCTCTAAAATTATAGGCTTTGAGGCATTGTTACGTTGGCACCACCCGGTAGAAGGCATGATTAGCCCCAATGTGTTTATTCCCATTGCCGAAAATACTGGCGCGATTACGACCATTGGTAGTTGGGTGATCAAACAGGCACTTGCACAGTTAAGTCGCTGGCAGGCAACGTATCACCCTAGCTTGTTTATGAATGTGAATATCTCGGCACGCCAATTTTTTGATAAGCGCGTGATTGATATTGTGCGAGAAGCACTACAAGAGACACAAGTAGCACCTGCCACTGTACATTTTGAGGTGACAGAATCCATGTTGATGGAAGACGTGGAAAAAGCCGTAGATATGCTCACGCAATTAAGAGAGTTGGGCACCGCCATTGCCATTGACGATTTTGGTACAGGTCATTCCTCCATGAGCTATTTGAAGCAATTTCCGGTAGATACCATCAAAATTGATAAGAGCTTTGTACGTGGCTTGCCTGTGGATAGTGTGGACACTGCAATTGTGGAAGCGATTTTTGCGTTGGCAAAAAGCCTGAAGCTGGATGTGGTGGCAGAAGGGGTAGAAACAGTACAGCAATTGGACTGCTTAAAACATAAGCATTGCTCAAAAGTGCAGGGCTATTTATTCAGTGAGCCAGTTTCTGCAGAAAAGATCGAAAGCTATCTAGCAAAATCCAGCAAGTTAGCCCACCACTAAACCACTGCTAAGTTGTCGTATCGGTTGATTGCAGATATTGCCCAATCAGGTGCATCATCCGCACCGTGGTGCCGGTAGATGCTTTGCTAAAGTCTAATGCCGCAAGCCCCATTTTTTCGCGCTTACTCGGGTTGTCTATCAAATACTGAATTTTGGCCCGCAGATTGTCCACATCGCGCACTTGCGTTGCCGCACCAGATTGCACAGCGCCTTTGGTGGCCTCTGCAAAGTTGTAAGTGTATTTGCCAATCAAAATCGGTTTGCCCATGCTGGCTGCTTCAATCAAATTTTGCCCACCGTATTTGAGCAGGCTGCCACCAATAAAGGCAAAATCACTCGCGGCATAATACGTGTAGAGCTCGCCCATGCTGTCGCCCAATACCACTTGAATGTCTTCTGTGAGCGTGGTTGTGAGTTGGCTGCGGCGGATGTAAGGAATGTGACGGCTTTTTAGTAGCTGTTCAACTTCATCAAACCGTTGCGGGTGGCGCGGCACAATCACGGTCAGCAACGGTAAGTTTGCAATGGCATCTAAAATCAAAGGCTCTTCACCCTCGCGCGTACTGGCCGCCACAAATACGGTACGTGTGTTGCCAAATAAGGCACGTAGTTGCTGGCCGAGCACTTCGCTTTCTGCTGGTGCAGTCACATCAAATTTTAAATTGCCCGCTACCATGGTGTGTGGTGCACCTAGCAGTTTAAAGCGTGCTTCATCTTCGTTTGATTGTGCTGCGATCAGTGCAAACTTGCTTAACCCATTTTGCACCAATCGGCCTAGTTGCACATAGCCTTTGGCCGATTTTTCTGACAAACGCGCATTGAGTAATAGCTGGGGTACTTGGTGGCGGTCACACGCATCAATCAAATTAAACCAAAGCTCTGTTTCCATAATTAAGCCTAGCTTGGGCTTAAAGTGCTTCACAAAGCGGTTCACTGCAAACGGCACATCGTAGGGCAAATACACGCGCAATATATGGTCACCAAACAACTGCTCGCTGGTGGCTCTGCCTGTGGGGGTGGTGTGTGTGAGTAAAAGTTGGTACTGCGGATATTGTGTCAGCAGAATGTTGACCAGCGGTGCTGCTGCACGGGTCTCGCCCACGGAGACACAATGTATCCAAATAATCGGTTTGCGCGATTGCGTACTATAAAAACCAAAGCGTTCTGCCCAATGTTGCAGATATTCAGGCTGCTTGATGCCGCGCCATAATAACTTGAGTGGGACGAACGGCAGGGCTAAATACAGCAATAAAGTATACAGGGCGTGCGGCATGGCGTTATTTTCTCACAAACAGCAGCGGGTTGAGTACGCTTTATGTTGATTTGCGGGTGCGAAGGCGTATTGAGTGCTGTGAATAGTCAACTATTTTCCACCAAAATATTTTTTGCGAATTTATTGGGGGTAAGTAACCGCTCACCTCGCCTCAATCCAAGCAGGCATCGCAGCTTGAAAAATGCAACTAAAAAATGCGCAAATTTGGTGCAAAAAAACCTGAAAATTGTTGTTGACGAACACTAAATAAAGGCATAAATTTGCACCAAGTGCACAATATGTTGTGTTTATGGTAAGTTTTTACACTAAAAAACTACCGAAGTATTAATAATCAGTAAGTTAGAAAAATTCAATCAGTTTGCATGGTTTAAATATACATTTTAGGCCATGCATGTACTAAAAATAACGTAACAATAAAAATGAAGCGTAACGGGAGCAAGTGATGCTAAAAGCAGTCGAATCCACCAAAAAAGCCGATCAAGCAGCAGATGAATCTGCGCAAATTCCAATTCAATCTGTCTCCTTAGATATTTGGGATAAAAAATATCGCCTCAAAGCCAAAAACGGTGACCATGTAGACAAAGACATAGATGATTCTTACAGCCGCGTGGCGCGTGCATTGGCCGATGTAGAAACAACCGAAGAGAAAAAAGCAGAATGGCATGAGCGATTTTTATGGGCATTGCGCCGCGGTGCGATTCCGGCTGGCCGCATCACCTCTAACGCAGGCGCGTTAGAGCACAAACCTGCTACTTCTACCATTAATTGCACCGTGTCTGGTGTGGTGGAAGACAGCATGGACAATATTTTGGGTAAAGTGCACGAGGCGGGTTTAACACTAAAAGCCGGTTGCGGTATTGGTTACGAGTTCTCTACACTACGTCCAAAAGGCGCGTTTGTCGCTGGCGCTGGTGCTTACACTAGCGGCCCACTAAGCTTTATGGATATCTACGACAAAATGTGTTTCACCGTATCTAGCGCGGGTGGTCGTCGTGGTGCGCAAATGGCTACGTTTGATATTAGTCATCCAGATGTGACGGACTTTATTAAAGCCAAACGTGAGAACGGTCGTTTACGCCAATTCAATTTAAGCTGCCTGATTACCAAAGAATTTATGGAAGCAGTGAAAGCCGATGCAGAGTGGAAATTGGCTTTCCCTGTGACTGAAAAAGAAGCCATTATTGATGGCTTGAATGTGAACGATGAAGCGCATGTGGTATGGCGCGAGTGGCCAGTGAAAGGCAAGTATTTGGCCAAAACTGAGGGCAAAGATGCTGGTAAAGTAGCCTGCCGCGTGTACAAAACCATTAAAGCACGCCGCCTGTGGGATGTGATTATGTCCTCCACTTACGATTTTGCTGAACCAGGCTTTATCTTGATTGACCGCGTGAATGAGATGAATAACAACTGGTTCTGCGAGAACATCCGCGCCACCAACCCATGTGGTGAGCAACCATTACCACCTTATGGCGCTTGCTTGTTAGGCTCAGTCAATCTCACTAAATTTGTGCGCAAACCGTTTACCGATGACGCCTATTTTGACTGGGATGAGTACCGCAACGTAGTCGCTATCTTTACCCGTATGTTAGATAACGTGGTAGAAATCAACGGCTTGCCATTGCAACAACAACGTGACGAAATCGCACGTAAACGCCGTCATGGCATGGGCTACTTAGGCTTAGGTTCCAGCCTTACTATGCTGAAAATGAAATACGGTGAAGAAGACTCCATTAAATTTACCGAAGAAGTGACCCGTGTGATGGCCGAAGTAGGCTGGGAAATTGGTGTGCAATTGGCCGATGAAAAAGGCGCCGCACCGATCATGGAAGAGAAGTTTGAAGTGACGGCTGACATGTTAGCCAAACGCCCGGAAATGGCCGCCGATGGTATTAAAGTCGGTCAGAAAATCGCTGGCAAAGTATTGTTAGGTAAATACAGCCGTTATATGCAACAGTTCCCAGAAGGCTTGCGCAACCAAATCGCCACCAAGGGCGTGCGCTTTACGCACCACAGCTCTATCGCACCAACCGGTACCATTTCATTGAGCTTGGCTAACAACGCCAGCAACGGTATTGAGCCTAGCTTTGCCCACCACTATGCACGTAACGTGATTCGTGAAGGCAAAAAATCCAAAGAGAAAGTCGATGTATTCTCATTTGAGCTGTTGGCGTACCGTGAGTTGATTAACCCAAAAGCCATGCCGTTTAGCGATAAAGAAGATGAGAAATTGCCTGACTACTTCTTGGATTCATCCACCATCATGGCCAAAGCGCACGTGGATATTCAAGCCGCCTCACAAAAATGGATTGATAGTTCTATCTCTAAAACCATTAACGTACCGACCGATTATGATTTTGAAGATTTCAAAAACATCTATCTGTACGCCTACGACAAAGGCTTGAAAGGTTGTACGACATTCCGCTTTAATCCTGAAGCATTCCAAGGCGTATTGGTGACCGAGAAAGATTTGGAAAACACCACCTATAAATTTACGCTAGAAGATGGCACCGAGATTGAAGTGAAGGGCAACGAAGAGATTGAGTACGATGGTGAGATTCACAGCGCGGCGAACTTATACGATGCCCTAAAAGAAGGCTACTACGGTAAGTTTTAATCATTAAAACGGCTGCGCTTGTGATTGCGTTGTTAAAAACCAGTATTAAATCCTCATGTACTATTTGTACATTCCGGTTCAACACTGATTTTCGCCTAGCACTCACATCGCTCGCTACGTTTTAGCTGATTAAAATTAAAAAGGTTAAAAGATAGTAAAAAAATAATTGAATCAAAGTGGGAGGGGTTGTCATGGCACATGCACTACAAACACACGTTCAAACAATTAAAACATGGCTTGCAAACACTAAGGCTGAGTGGTCGCCGCTGCAAGAGCTCAAGTATTTAGGAGAAATATTATGGCAGTTAAAATAGAAAAAAAGATCACCGCTTACAAACTGGTGAGCGATGAAGACAAAGCCCAAGCAGCAGAGCTGAAAGAAGCCAATGCCAAAGTGGTGCAACTGGGTGAGCCGCTAGACCGCCCAGAAAAAATCACGGGTTCAACCTACAAAGTAAAAACACCAGTCACCGAGCACGCGCTCTACATCACCATTAACGATGTGGTGATGAACGAGGGCACACCGCAAGAGCACCGCCGACCGTTCGAGATTTTTATCAACTCCAAAAACATGGATCACTTTCAGTGGATCGTCGCACTCACGCGTGTCATGTCGGCTGTGTTCCGTAAAGGTGGCGATGTCACGTTCTTGGTAGAAGAACTTAAAAGCGTGTTTGAACCAAGTGGTGGCTACTTTAAAAAAGGTGGCAAATTTGTACCGAGCTTGGTGGCCGAGATTGGCGAAGTGGTAGAACAACACTTGCAAGAAATTGGCATGCTAAAAAAACCGGGTTTGGATGAACACCAACAAAAATTGGTACAAGAGAAAAAAGCGGAGTACTTAGAAAAGCACGCCAAAAGCGGTGATGAAATGAATGATGAAGGTTTTCCTAAAGGGGCAAGCCTGTGTAAAAAGTGTAATACCAAAGCCAGTATTATTATGGATGGATGTTTGACTTGCTTGAATTGTGGTGAGAGTAAGTGTGGTTAATTTGGTAAAACTCAGTCTATGAGAAAGCTTTTAAAAAAATATAATCATGAATCTCGGCCGGGTGCATTAAATAAAAGCAATAATAAAGTTGCCATATCTGTGGCAGTAATAGCTGCTTTATCCAGCCTATCGTCCACGATTTTTACTTACTACTTTGTTGAACGTGTTAAAAATCAAATAAGTGAAAAACTACTAGTATTAGAAGCAATCAAGGTTGATATTGCAAAGGCTCAGCAACAAACAGCAGCAACTGCAGTTGCTATAGAGGCCACACGATTAGAGTTACAGAGGCAGGCCGCCGGAATTGAGAACGCTCGATTAGATATACAACGTCAAACAGTAACAATAGATAATTCCCGTCTAGGTTTACAGCGGCAAATAGCTCAAGTAGCAAATCAAAACGAATCTAAGAAGGCCGAAATCGATGAAAGACGTAGAAAAGATGAAGAGATACGATTAGCTTCTGAATTATCAAGAGCAGAAGTGGACTTAATCCCAACAATCGAAGTTGGTTGCAGTACTATCAAATTCACACAGCGCCTTGTTAAACTAAATTGTTCTTTTGAAAATAAAGGTATAAATAAAATAACTGTAAAACCTACAAAATTTCTAGTTCTGGATTCAATTACACAAAAAATTCAAGCAAACACAATAGATAGGTTAGAAAATAACTTAGTAGTTAATTCATTGCCTCCAAGAGGTAAAGGAGGCAACGTATACGATATATATCTAACCGAGTTTGGTGATAAATTGAGAAATCGCCTCATTTCTGTAGAAATAGAAGCTGTTACAGACTCGGTAGCAGTAGATAAATTTCGTAAAATCGCAAAAGGAAATATAGACGAAACTAGGTTAGCAAATCTTCCAATTTATCACTACACATTCGTCTCAAATCTACAAGACTAAAAATAACTGGAGTTGGCAAGAATTGGGCATATTAGATGCGAGTTATGAGCCGTATGTAAAGTTTCCTTTCGCCTCTAGGCGAGTTACTTTGCTTTTGCTTGCTCAAAAGAAAGTAACCAAATAAAAGAGCACCCCACTGCCGCTTCATCCTTCGGTCTTAGCGCCGCATCTGCGTGGTGACTGCGGAACTCGGATTTTCAATCCTCAGACAGTCCTCGTCACCTAGCATCTGCCGCTCAAGCCTCAGGCGCGGCAGAGGGGATTAGAAAACCATACGAGCACGCTTGGGCTTGGCTTAGATGGTTGTGCTTTTAGTCCGACATGCAACTATTTCAAATGTTAAAGTCCACCGCATGATGTAGTTTCAACTTTTCGCTAATTGACTAGCAGTAGTGCGCTAGAATCTATTGATTCATGAAAAGAGAAGTTGCATGTCCAAGCCATCACCCGAACAACCCAATAATCCATTACATGGCATCACGCTTAAGCAAATTGTCACTGATTTAGTGGAGCATTATGGTTGGGAGTCTTTAGCGCGGTCTGTTCCCATTAATTGCTTTAGTCATGACCCTAGCATTAAATCGAGCTTAACGTTTTTGCGTAAAACACCATGGGCGAGAGAAAGGGTTGAAGCGCTTTATCTGCAAATGGTAAGCGAAGTAAAAGAGTAAGCATCAGCTCACGATGATGGATTGGAAGTTGGCGTTAAGCAATTGCAACCGTTTCATCACTGCCTTTCATTCTCTGAATGATGGCTAATAACTCATCACTAACACGAATATCATCTTTCACAATCCTTAAACTTATATCTCTAAGAACATCTTTCATCTTCCATTCCACCTCACTAATTGTGATGAACAGTTCTTGGTTGATTTCTTTATCAAGTTTAATTTGCTCCCATAAGCCCAAATCAATGCAATCTGTAAGCCCAGAAACATAAATAATCTGGCATATCTTTTTGAGTCTTACTATTAAATAGTTTGAGAGTTCGAAGTGTTCTGAATTTTTTGCTTTTAGAGGCTTAAGCTGTTCAATTATCTCTTCAATGTTTTTTAACTGCGTTAAAAGCTGATCTAATATTGGGTTAGATTCCTTTACATTTTCATAATCAGCCACAGAAAGTAATAAATCTACCAGGGCATTGTATGGTGCAGAAGGAAAGTCATGACATACTAGTTTAAGTGTAGTAAATAAATTTCGTACGTTGTAATCTCTTCTAGCCATCCCAGAAAATGCCTCGGCTACAATCATTACTTTACCAATATCCGTTCCCTCCTCTGCCGAAATATGATTGGGGTAGCCAGAACCATCGTTTCTTTCATGATGTTCTAGGATTGCAGCTGATACATTTGCAGAATAGTGCATATGCTGCCGAACGACTGTGCTACCGATAATAGGATGCGTCATGATACTTCGCCACTGCTCTAGCGATAGATTTTGCGTGTGAGGAATTACGCAATATAGCTCACCTATATCGTGAAGAAGGCATGCAATCGTTAAATCGTAGATTTGACTTGAATCGAAATTCAGCTTCTTAGCAATAAGTCTTGCGATGAGGGTCATAAATAGCGTGTGTTGAAACGCCTCCATACGATTAGTTCTTTGCACCGTTAGTAGCAATGATGCGAGTGGTGCAAGTTCTAGCTCTTTGATGGCATAAACATCAAGCTGTATTTCAGGATTAAAATTTTGCAGAAAAGGATTATCTTTAATTAACGCATTAGCTTCTGTGTAAAGAACATCGACGGTGAGTGACGGAATGGAAGTGATAGATGTTTCAAGTGGTTTTTTAAGTACTCTACTAATCAGTTTGTCCTTAATTTTTCGAGTAATCTTATAGCCTTTACCCAAGAGTTTATTCCCACTCTGATCAAATACATCTTCAGATAAATAGAACTCGGCATCTTCAGATGCTGAGATAATATTTTCAATGATATTGTTACTTGTATCGTCATGATTCGTCATAACTATTACTTTACATAACTACTGTATTTTTTATAACGGCTTAATATGAATATTATTTAGTGCGTAAAGTTTTTTAATTTGCTTTTGATGAATTAGCCAGGTGTTTAATTTTTGTACGAAAAGCAACTAGTTATTTGGCTAGCCTCGACTGCAACAACACGCTATGCGCTAAAGCAACTCTTCCACAAACCCTTTTGATTTACTTCGCATGCAACCTAGCATTGAGCTGGTCTATCACTTCTGCCCAATCGGCGTCTTTCAGAATCTCTTCACGTAAAAAGGTGGCCTGTGCTGGCGTCCAGTACGGTGCGTCAGCCAATGAAATATAGCCCGCTAAATGGCTATGCGTTTTGATGAAGTTTTCGATCTCTTCATCACCAGCAGGTAAGCCGAGTTGGGCGAATAGATTGTTGAGTGTGTGTAGTGAAGATTCCATGATGCTGACTCCTAAAGTCGTAATTTCAAAGTAATTCTTCCACGTGCTTTTTAATATTGGCAGCGATTTTTCTAGTGGGTAAATCGTTATCATCACCGCCAAACGGGTCTTCAATTTCTTCGGCAATCAGTTCTAAGCTGGCTAACACATAGAAAATAAACACCACGATTGGGATTACGTAGTAGCCCAAGCTAAACACGTAGCCAAACGGCAATGTCATGATGTAGAAGAAGATGAATTTTTTAATGAACGCACTGTAAGAATAGGGAATTGGCGTGTTTTTAATGCGTTCGCACACGCCGCAAATATCGGTAAACGATTGCAGCTCTGCGTTGATAATATAGAACTGGTCGCCCGTGATTTTGCCTGATGTATAGAGTTCGTTGGCTTTTTGAAACAAGTGTTTAGCCACTTGGTTTGGGCTGTGTTTGCGGTGGTCTATGTCTAAATCTAAACCTTCAAACAATACTTTGCTAGCATCTTCATTCAATAAGTGTTTAGAGAGCACCGAGGCATATGCTGGAATCGCGCTTTTGAAGAAATTTCTGTCAGCTTCAATGGATAAATAGGCGGAAAGTTTAAGGGCTAGGTTGCGGCTGTTGTTAACCAGTGCGCCCCATGCTTTGCGGCCTTCCCACCAACGCTCATACGCGGTGTTGGTTCTGTAAGCCAATAATAATGACAATACAAAACCGACGGTGGTGTGCATTAATGGGATATTTTTCACATGGCTTTTATCAGAAAGTTGCCAGAATTCTATCTCCAAGTACGCAATGCCACCGGCATACAAGCCGATGAATATCATCATGGGAATGAGTTGTCGAAAGGTGTCCGATTCGTGAAATCGGAAGATAAAGGTAATCCAGTCTTTTGGGTTGTATTGAATCATGTTTGTATGTATTGAGATGTTGAGGCCAGTTTAACATGGCAAGTATGCTTGAACGGATTACTCCAAACTGGCTGCTGACAAATTGATTGATTGAGTTTTGAAATAATAGTCACTAGTGTCAGACTCCATTTTAGGCATAAAAGTTAGCTGCGTATAAATCACCGTTTGGTTTTAGGTGGTGCGTTTTTACTGGCAATTTCAGCCATGCGCGTTTGTCTTGCTGTTTCTTCGTCTCGCACCGCATCAATCACGCGGATCACACTTTTTAAATCGACAGGTTGGTTGCTTTCTTGATATTGCCCTGTTAATTCAACCTCAAGGCTAAGTGCCCCATGCGCATAGAGTGCCCAAATCTCTTTGCCATATTGTGTGTTGAGTAGATCGGGCGCAAATTGGCCAAAAAAGCTGGATAAATTGCCAACATCTCGGGCTAACATGCTCATTGCGTGATTATTGCCTGCGGCATCTACGGCTTGGGGTAGGTCGATAATCACTGGGCCGTCGTTGCTCAATAAAATATTAAATTCAGACAAATCACCATGCACAATACCCGCGCACAACATGCGTACGACTTCCCTAATGAGGGTGTGATGATGTTTGCGCGCATCTTCTGCAGTAAAGGTTAAATCGTTGAGTCTAGGCGCTGCGTTTCCGTCTGCATCCGTCACCAGCTCCATCAACAGTACGCCTTCGTAAAAGTTGTAGGGGGTTGGTACACGCACGCCAGCGTTGGCAAGCCGATACAAGGCATCCACCTCTGCACTTTGCCAGGCTTCTTCTTGCGCTTGTTTGCCGTATTTTGAGCCTTTTGCCATGGCGCGCGCCTGACGGCTGCTTTTGACTTTACGGTTTTCTGTGTAGTCCACACTTTGGCGAAAGCTACGTTTATTCGCTTCTTTATACACCTTGGCGCACAGTGTTTCTTCACCTCGACGTACTACATATACAGTTGCCTCTTTACCGCTCATCAATTGGCGGCTAACCTCGTCAATGAGGCCATCTTCGATCAAGGGTTCTAGTCTTTTGGGAGTTTTCATAGGGGTGGATCATACGTGTTTAACGGGGTGACCGTAAATTTTAATGATTGATAACGTGAAATTGTTTATTTAGCCAAGCATTCAATTGAGATATGCATTAGGAAATGTTGGTATAAAACAAGTGGGTGAAACTCAAGGCAAAACTAATAGAAAGTGTAGACTTGGCCATGATTGAGTAATGCAGTCAGTAAGTGATATAGCTCCTAGCAATCCATGGCGCATGCCATACAATACAAAAGCCGCTATCTGCGGCTTTTGTATTTTGAGCAATCACACTTAAATCAAACCCATATTAATGGCGATTAGAGTCTTTTTGCACTTTCTCCCAATGAGATATTTGCTTTTCAGCTTCCTCTTGGCTACATCCATAGGCTTCTTGGATTTTGCCAGCCAACTCATCGCGTTTTCCTTCAATCACATCCAGTTGGTCGTCAGTTAATTTACCCCACTGTTGTTTCACTTTACCTTTTAGTTGTTTCCAGTTTCCTTCGATTTGATTTCTATTCATCATAGCTCCTTAAAACATTGATTAAAGATGAGTACATCGAAGCCATATTTAACGCTCATCGAGCCATTAGAAACATAAGGCAGATTCTTAATTGTGTGTAAGAAAGCGCCTATACGCATATAAAAGGGTAGTTGAAGAAAGCGGCTTGAATATCAGTCCAGCCTTAATGACTATTCACTAACGCCGTACATTAGGGGATGCCAATAATTTTGAGGTACTCTTCTAGCGTAAGCGTGAGTTGCTCTAGTGATTCACTGACTTCGTTGAGGTGGACGTTGGAGTTAAGGTGCAGTTGCTCCAGTAGCGCTTTATGTTTTTCAAGTGCATCTAAATGTGCTTCAAGCTTGGTGTCTTTTAGGTCGTTTGCCATGGCGTGTTCTCCTTATTAGCGCTAGCACTCTTGCTTAGACACACCCCAGCCCGTAAGGTTGAAGTGTGTTTTGTTTGACGCTGTTGATACTTCTAAGCCTACTGCTTTAGTGACGCAATATCCACTACAAAACGATATTTCACATCACTTTTTAGCATGCGCTCATAAGCGTCGTTAATGTACTGGGCATCAATCATCTCCACATCGCTGACAATATTGTGCTTGCCGCAGAAATCGAGCATTTCTTGTGTTTCTGCAATGCCACCAATCATAGAACCTGCCACATGGCGGCGTTTGGTAATCAAATTGGCACCGTGCATCTCTAATGGGTCTAGCGGACCGACCAATACCAAGGTCTTGTCACGTTTAAGCAAAGCAATATACGGGTTTAAATCATGCGCGACAGGCACGGTATCAATAATCAGGTCAAAGCTGGCAGCATGTTTGGCCATGTCATCCGCATTTTTAGAAATAAGCACTTCACTTGCGCCTAAGCGTTCAGCATCCACGGCTTTGCTGGCAGAAGTGGTAATCATCACCACTTTGGCACCCATGGCAGCGGCGAGTTTTACCCCCATGTGCCCTAAACCACCCAAGCCGATAATGCCGACTTTTTGGCCGGGTTGTACGTTCCAGTGTTTGAGGGGTGAGTACAAGGTAATGCCTGCACATAGTAAAGGCGCAACCGCTTTGGTATCCAGATTTTCCGGCACATTCACTACATAGTTTTCATCCACAGTAATGCGCTCGGCATAACCACCAAACGTCAGTCCGCCGTGTTTGGGGTCTTTGGCGTTGTAGGTAAACACGGAGTCATCGCAATATTGTTCTACCCCATCATGGCAGGCTTCACAATGGCGGCAAGAATCCACCATACAGCCCACGCCCACCAATTGGCCAACTTTAAATTTAGTGGCATGACTGCCTATTTGGCTAACCCTGCCCACAATCTCATGGCCTGGTACCATGGGGTAAAGCGAGCTGCCACCCCATTCGTTTCTGGCTTGATGAATATCGGAATGGCAAATGCCGCAATACAAAATATCAATGAGCACATCGTGATGGCCGGGTTCGCGGCGATCAATACTCATAGGGGCCACGGGTGAGGTGGCGTTTTGCACACCATAGGCGACTGATTTCATTCTATCTCCTTAAAAACAAAAAGCTAACGCTGCTAAGAATGACAGAGTTTGCTTTGTATTGTTCGCCTAAATGAGATGATTTGCAGGAATTCAGAATCGCACATTCTGTGATTAATTGATTTTGTACATGCAATAGCTATCGCTTTATGCGTGCTGTTGCTAACATCTGGTTTGATAGTGATTAGGAATTTTTGATGTTAATGGTCATGCTACAAATGGCGTTGCTGATTGCCGTAGGCGTACTTTGGCAACGGTTTGCGCCTGCACATATTGCAGCCATTGCGCATCGGCGTGCGCTTACCGATTTAGTGTTTTATATCTTGCTGCCAGCCTTGGTGTTACATGTGATCTGGCAAGCACCATTTGACGCCAGCAGCCTCAAAATCTCACTGACTGCATTGTCCACACTGGCAGTATCCATGTTGTTGATGTGGCTGTGTTTGAAATGCCTGAATGTGTCGCGTCCGCAACAAGGCGCATTGTTGTTGGCCGCTACTTTTCCTAACGCTACCTACTTGGGGCTGCCGGTCACCGGGCAAGTGCTTGGTGATTGGACGCAGGTGGTGGTGTTGAAGTTTGATTTGCTTGCCTGCACGCCCGTGTTGTTAACTGTAGGCATATTAATCGCGCATCGTTTTGGCAACACACAGGACAAGATTCATCCATTACAAGAGCTGATGCGAGTGCCCCCATTGTGGGCGCTGGCGATTGCCAGTGTGCTGAATGTCACCCATACGCCCCAGCCAGAATTGCTTGCACATGCTTTACAGACTTTATCTGGCGGTGTGGTGCCATTGATGTTGATTGCCTTGGGTATGAGTATCCGTTGGGATACCTTGCAGACACGTTTTATCCCCATGCTGTTGCCGGTATGCGTGATTGCTTTGGTAATAGCGCCACTGGTGGCGTTGGGTGTTGGTAGTACGCTGGGGTTGGAATCCAGCACGTTAACCGCGGTGGTACTGCTTGCCGCCATGCCAACCATGATTTTTGGCATTGTAATTTGTGAACGTTACCAGCTAGATGGCGCGCTATATGCGGCCGCGGTGTTTTTAACCAGCATACTGAGCATTGCAACGTTAACCATTTGGTTTCACGTGCTCTCAGGTTAGTTTAGGCGGGTGAATCCGCCTAATATAATATTCAAGCCAGTGTGATAAAACGCTGCGTTAGGTTTTGCATTGAATCACAAAGTGGTGTCTTGGCGGCATGTAAATGCCATCGCCTGCATCGGGGTATACCTCTTTATGTTGCGATACCGTCTTGTAGTCATTGACGCAAAGTTCTTGTGCCTTGGCCTTACATTTCTCTACACCGTTATTAAACTCACTACAACTGAAGGTATGCGTTTGTATGCCGTTATGATCAATGGTGGTGGATTGTACGCTGGCGCAAGAAATAAGCATTAACAGGGGTGCAAAACGTAAAATTTTTTTCATGATTTGTTTCCTTTGTTCTTTTTTGAATTTATTTCATCATTTTGTCACATAGGTATGATAAGCGAGTGTGGGCGAAAGTTGCATGAACCTTTTATGACTAACTTCTCAGACTTGGTTGTGCAATAAAAGGTGGGCTAAGGCTTATTCATTTGTTGGCGTGTTGGCAAAACGATTGCGGCATCGCTTTGATGACGAGGGACTGGCGTCTGCCAGTGCACCTCGTTAATCAAGTTTTGCGCTGAGCTAAACGTGCTCAGTTATTTTTGGGTGTTAAGTGTGTTGAAAGCGGTCATCAAGTTGCGGTAATCCGGAATATGGTTAGAGAATAAGGTGCCCAAACCCTCGATATCATTACGCCAATCGCGGTGTAGTTCACAAGCCGCACCAAACCACGTCATCAACTGCGCACCCGCGGCAGACATACGATCCCAAGCTGCATCACGTGTCAGTTCATTAAAGGTACCGGAAGCATCGCTAATAACAAATACTTCAAAGCCTTCTTCCAGCGCAGAGAGTGCCGGAAAAGCAACGCAGACCTCGGTCACCACGCCAGCAATAATCAGCTGCTTTTTGCCTGTGGCTTTAATGGCTTTGACAAAATCTTCGTTATCCCAGGCGTTAATTTGGCCGGGGCGTGCAATGTAAGGCGCATCCGGGAACATGGCTTTGAGTTCTGGCATGAGCGGGCCATTAGGGCCAGTCTCAAAGCTTGTAGTTAAGATGGTGGGCAAGTTAAAGTACTTAGCCGCATCGGCCAGCGCCAATACATTGTTTTTAAAGCGGTCCGGGTCGATATCACGTACCAGTGACAACAGCCCGGCTTGGTGGTCTACCAGTAATACCGCTGCATTATTTCTATCTAAACGTACATATGGTGTGCTCATTTTCATTCTCCTGTGGTGATTTGGTTAATTGCATTTAATCTTATGCGGTTAATGTGAAGCGGCCGCTGTTGTAATCGTTAACGGCTTGGTCAATTTCCTCCCAAGTGTTCATCACAAATGGGCCATGTCCAACAACTGGTTCGTTCAACGGTGCGCCGTTGAGTAATAGCACAACAGAATCTTGCTGTGCCTCAATCACTAACTCACTGTCTTCACGTTGCATCACGGCCAATTCAGATGGACGAATGATGTGTACATCGCCCAACTTGATGGCGCCTTTCAGTACAAACAGCGCAGTGGTTTCACCTTCGTTAAAAGTGAGTCGTGTACTACCACCTGCCTGCAAGCGCATATCCCACACATTCATCGGGCTAAAAGTGTTGGCTGGGCCTTGATGGCCATCAAGCGCACCTGCAATCACACGCACAGTGCCAGCACCGTTTTCCAGCGCGACTTCTGGAATTTGGCTGCGAGTAATGCCTTGGTAGCCAGGTTTGGTCATTTTGTCTTTGGCCGGTAAATTCACCCAAAGCTGTATCATTTCCAGCGCACCACCGCGTTTAGCGTAGTCGTCGCCGTGGTATTCCTCATGCACAATACCAGCACCGGCCGTCATCCATTGCACCTCACCTTGGCCAATCGTACCGCCCGCATTGGTGGAGTCGTGATGTGATACTTCGCCTTCATACACAATGGTCACCGTTTCAAAACCACGGTGCGGGTGTTGGCCAACGCCTCTGCGCTCAGTGGTAGGCTCAAAGTTGGCTGGGCCAGCGTAGTCCATCAGCAAGAACGGTGACATCTCTTGGTAAATATCGCGATAAGAGAAAATGCTCTGTACTGGAAAACCATCGCCTACCCAATGGTTGCCATTGCTACGTTTGATAAAAGCTAGTTTTTTCATTGTGCGCTCCTTATTTGCTGTTGATGGTGTGACTATAGGCGCATGACTTTTATTTGAATAGATGGTTAAATGTGAAAACATTTTTCATTTAAATGAACAATTGGATCAACGCAGATGGATTTGAACGAAACCGCCATGTTCGTTAAAGTGGTACAAGTGGGCAGCTTTAGTGCGGCAGCACGGCAGTTACAGTTGCCTACTTCTACAGTAAGTACGCGCGTGGCCAGACTAGAACAACGCTTGGGCACGACCTTATTGCAGCGCACCACCAGGCGCTTGCACTTGACCGAAGCAGGTAAAACTTATTTTGAACATGCTGTTTTGGGCTTAGGCCACCTGCACGAAGCCGAGGCGGCAGTCAGTGCCACCAAAGCCTTGCCGCAAGGTAAGTTAAAAATTACAGCCCCTGCCGATTTAGGTGATAACTTATTGGGTGAGCTAGTGCAGCAGGTACAAGCGGTGTACCCGGCATTGGAATTGGAGTTGTTATTAACCGACCGTTATGTGGATTTGATCGCCGAGGGTGTGGATGTGGCGATTCGCACAGGAGAACTGCAAGACTCTAGCCTGATTGCTAAATCATTAGGCGATATACAATGGGCTGCCTTTGCCAGCGCAGACTATTTGGCGCAAGCGCCAGCGTTGCGCGAGCCGCAAGACCTGATTCAGCACCGCTGCATTCAATTTAGCCCGATGGGGCGTGAGAGTTGGACTTTACAGCAGGTGGGTGGCAGCATGACCATTCCGCTTTCTGGCAAAACCATGGTCAATAGCATAGGCGTTGTACATGCCATGGCCAGTAATAGCCAAGGCGTGGCTTTATTACCCACGTATATTTGTAAAACAGCCTTGGCTGATAAGCGTTTGCAGCGTGTGCTGCCTGCATGGCAAGGTCGCAAAGATCCGTTGCATTTGGTATACCCGCAACAGCGTTATATGCCACCCAAGCTGCGTGCGTTTATTGATTTGGCACACACTATATTAAGTGTCAGCTTTCAAGATGCGCAGATAGCATAAAATACTAAGACATCAATAAGACTGAATATATTTGATCATGAAGGGAAATCGTCAGCATGGCTAAATCAATGCCAGAACGCTTATTAGACCAAAATGGAGCCCAAGGGGCATCTGTCGTCATTACGCACCGCGTACTGGCAGGCAAACAGCCAGAGTATGAGGCTTGGCTAAACGAGATTGGTCCAGTGTGCAAAGCCTCAGAGGGCTTACTAGATTTGCACGTGGTTCGCCCAATCAGCGGTATTACTGATACTTACACCATCATTATCCGTTATGACACAGAACAACACCTAAAGCAGTGGATGACGTCTGATGCACGTAAGCAACTAATTGCTAAAACAGAAAACATGCGTGTTGGAAGTGATGATTTTTATATCAGAAGTGGCTTAGATTTCTGGTTTGCCCCAGAGGGTGCCAAAGCCAAAATCCCAGTGCGGTGGAAGCAGTTTCTAATCACATGGTCTGCCATCTATCCAATGGTCACCTTTATACCGTTGGTATTGATTCCGCTATTAAGGCAGTCAGGTTTGCCGGCCAATCATTACATAGATACTTTGATTTTAACGGCTATTCTGGTCTTTATGATGGTGTACGTTGTGATGCCGCGCTATACCAAGTGGGTGCGAAATTGGCTGTTTAAGTAGTAAGCGAGGTATAGGGCTGTCACCCTATTCACACGAAGATAATGCTTTAGAACGCAGTCGAAATTTGCCTGTCATAACTGACTAAGAACGCGTCACCCAACACAGCGAGAGGAATGATTGTGCGTCAACCGATAGTGTATATAGCGTTAATTGCCTGTACAAACTTGGCCATGGCCAGACCCACGATTGTCGATACCTTACAATTGGGACATTCGATTGTAATGGTGACCACAGAGTTGCCTGGGGGATCAAACGGCCAGGCATCCGGTGTAGTGGTCAGCCCTGAGTATGTGGCGACCAATTGCCATATCATCGCCAACACCAACGGCACGAGTATTGCAAAATTTATGGATGCCTACCGCCCAATTGCAATTAAAGCAAACTGGCGGAGGGATTTATGTTTGCTTAAATTTGACCCACTACCATTTACGCCTATCCCCATGCGCGATAGCAGCACGTTGCAATACGAAGAAGAAGTGTTTAGCCTTGGCTTTCCAGCGGGTGCTAACGTGCCGCAACCTTCCTATGGCAATATCAAAGGTAAGTATATGTACGATGGCAGCCTAGTAGTGCGCACAGACGCGTCGTTTGTCATGGGTTCTAGCGGTGGTGCGCTGTTTGATGCGCAGTTCAATTTGATTGGTATTACTACTTTTAAGAGCCCAGGTCATGACGGTTTCTACTACAGTTTGCCCGTGGAATGGATTAAAGAATTAATGAACGCGCCGGAAACGTTTAGCCTTAAAACGCAAGAAGTGCCGTTTTGGGCGTTACCGCTAGAGCAGCGTCCCTACTTTATGCAGGTGGTGATCCCATTTCAAAACAAAGAATGGACAACGTTGCAAACCATTGCAAGCCAGTGGGTAGCGCAAGAGCCTAGCTCAGTGGACGCTTGGTATTTTCTGGGCGTGGCGGAAGAAGGTAATGGTGAGCTGGGCATGGCCAAGACACATTTAAATAAAGCGTATCAGCTCAATCCACGAGATTTGGATGCCATGCTGGCATTGTCGCGCGTGGCATTCGCACAAAAAGATGTCATGGCATTGGAATCACTGGAAGCCCCTGTGAAAGATCTTAACCAAGATGAAGGTGAGAGCATTGCTTTAAAAATAAAGCAGTTGAAACTAGGTGGCTAATTAAGCTAGACGGTAGCCGTTTGCATTATCCTATTCAAATATAGCCAACTAGGTAGCGATTACATCGGCGGCGTATCGCCGCAGCTGGTGTTAAGCCATTTAGCCTGAATGTCCGCTTTTTCATTCACCGGGTTGCCTTGTAATGTGCCACTAAATCGGGATTGACCGGTAAAGTGTTGCGCACTCGTGAGATTGCCTTCTGCGGAACCATTGCCTTTTAAATCTGCGCCATTACAACTAAACGCCAGCTGGTAGTGATTGCCGGAGCGGTTAACGTTTTGTGTGGTGCAACCCGCCTGCGCCTGGTAGAAGTTGGGCAGGGTTTTCTGATTTGCCATTTCTTGCGTGATACATACTTTGGAAATGGCTGCGCCATTTGCGATTTGAGGCATATCCACACCATAGTCTTTGGCGAGCGCTTCAATGTCTTGCATTTGACCAGATGGAATATGTGGAACCAAGCGCAACAAATCAGAGCTTGTAGTGACTTCCCATAGCCCGGGTTGCATATTGTAATCAGCGGCGTGGGCAATGGTGACAAATAGTAGCGCTGACAGTGATAAGCCAAAACGTAATGAATGCATGCGGTACCTACAATGTAATTTAACTCAATTTTAGAGAACGGGCTTGTGATATAAGTTCATCTGAATGTGGCTTGTAATGGACTATCTGCGTTGTCATGGTCAATGTAGCTAGCCATTTTTAGTGGCTTTTAGATGCGGTTTTTATACATGCGTTCACGAATACCATGCTGTTTTTTAAGACATTTACGGCAATTCACTATAAAATGCCAGTTCAATTAGAGCTGCTGCAGTCTTAATTTTGGAGTAACAATATTTAGATTGTGTATGTGCTATTTGGTTGGCTGCACATCATTATCTTTCTATAAATGTTACTTACAATTTCAATATGTCTGACCAAATAACAACAAAAAACACGCAAGTCAGCACGGAGCTTGCAAAGTGGACGATTCCGATTCGAAAATGGGCTATCTGGCAGGATGGTGTGGATCAACATACCACGCCGGATGTTAGTTTCATTGATGCAAACTCCCGTAGAAAATTAAGCAGATTTGCCAAAATGGCACTGAAGGTTGCACACGACTGTAGCGACGATGTGCCTCAAGCCCATTTTGTGTTCGCTTCCCAACATGGGGATATTGTACGTACAACAGAGATGCTGTTCGATTTGGCAAGGCAAGAAGAGTTATCGCCTACCGTGTTTAGCATGTCTGTATTAAATGCGTGTGCGGGCATGTACTCTATTGCAAAACGAGATCACTCCCCTTCCATTGCAATATCCGCTGGCGCATCCAGTTTTGGCTATGGCCTGTTAGAAGGTGCGTTCCACCATCTGAATCATCCGGATACGCCGGTGATTTATGTTTATGTGGACGAAACACCCCCCTCTGTTTATGGTGATACAGCGCGTATGTTGACCAGCGCGCATGCCATCGGTGTGTTAATTGCAGACCATGCAACGGTCAACGTGAGCTGTCAAATGACGGCGAGTGCGAGTGATGCTGTCACTACGACTGCCCAATCTGTTTCGTTTATGGATGGTTTGTTAAACCATCACAACGCGCACTGGGAAGGCGAAGGCATGCGCTGGGATTGGACTTATAGTGAACGCTAAAATCAATTATTACTGGCGCTTGTTGGCGACAGGTGCTTGTTTCGCTGTGTTTGGAGTGGGTGCGCTCATCATGGCGGTGATTATTTTCCCGGTAGTGAGTCTGCTTGCTAGAAAAAACAAAGCAAAGTATGCAAGATGGGTCATTCACAAAGGGTTTGCTGGGTTTCTCTGGTTGATGCAAGCCAGCGGCGTTTTAAAGTTTGAGATCAAAGGCGCTGAAAAACTAAAACAATGCAGCAATGTGCTCATTCTGGCAAACCACCCCACATTAATTGATGTGGTGGCATTGATTGCGCATATTCCGAATGCGAGTTGCGTGGTTAAGCGCGCGTTGTGGAGCAATTTTTTTGTGGGTGGCGTTGTACGTGCTGCCGAATACATTAGCAACTCTGATCCGGATAACTTGATTCAGGACTGTGCAGCCGATTTGAGAGTGGGGAACCCGCTCGTGATTTTTCCGGAAGGTACGCGCACTACGCCAAACAAACCTTTGAAATTCAAGCGGGGCGCAGCGCATATGGCATTGGATAGTAATGTCCCCATTATGCCGATTGTGATTAGCTGTAAACCCTCAACGTTAACGAAAGGTGAGAAGTGGTATACAATTCCCTCACAAAAAGCACACTTGTATATCGAGGTTTTTGAGTCACAATCCATCCATCATCTTGTTAACGCGCATGATGACCAGCAAGTAGTCACTGCACGGCAATTGACAAACACATTAGAACAACACTTTACCGAGGCAATCAATAAGCATGGAACAATTACGGCTTGAAATTAAACATCTGATCATCAACACTTTGGCGCTTGAGGATACCACGCCAGATGATATTGCAGATGACATGGCTTTGTTTGACGCAACTGGGCTAGGGCTGGACTCCATAGACGCGCTTGAAATTGGCGTGGCATTGCGTAAAAAGTATCATTTAACGATAGAAGCCAATAATGCAGATAATCGGGAGCATTTTTATTCAATTAGTAATTTAGCAAAGCTGGTAGATGCTCAATTAAAAGCTGCGCAATTAAAAGACACACAATTGAACAATCAATAAATCAAATACATACAGTTAGAAAATTAGGGGAAATAATAAAATGACTGATGAGGAAATCTTAATAAAATTAAAAGCAATTTTTGCGGATACTTTTGAAATGGACACATCCAATATCACATTGGATTCTCATTTGTTTGAAGAGCTGGATTTGGATAGCATTGATGCCGTAGATCTCGCCATCAAATTGCAAAACATGACCGGTAAACGCATTAAGCCAGAAGATTTTAAAAATGTACGCACGGTAAGAGATGTGGTGGGTGCCGTACATCTACTACTAGCGCATTAAATATTGCTGTGCAGCTATCTACAATATCTAGATGCATGGCCGCATTCGGTGTTTGGATTGCTTATCCACTCATCATTTTCTTTGGGTTAAAATTCTTAACACCAAGGTATGTCGCATTGTTGCTGGCGCTATTGCTTTTGGTAAAGTGGCGTCGAGATGCGCATGTTTGGCTGAAAAGTTTGGCCAATATAAATGTGGCGATATTCTTTATGTTGCTTACAGTCATCCTGCTGACTTTTGTCCTGAATAGCGAGTATCTACTACGGCTATACCCAGCATTGGTCAATCTGGGGATGCTGGTTTTGTTTGGTGCCTCCCTTCTATTCCCGCCTTCTATGATTGAAAGTTTTGCACGGCTGAAGTCTCCGGATCTCTCGCCCGATGGTGTGCAATACACAAATACCGTGACTAAAATCTGGTGTCTGTTTTTTATAGCCAACGGCGCAATTTCGCTCTATACCGCTTACTTTTGCAGTCAACATGTGTGGGCGTTATACAACGGCTTAATTGCTTATGTGTTGATGGGTATTTTGTTTGCTGGAGAGTGGCTTGTCCGCCCCAAACAGCTAGCAAGCACTACCAAAGAGTAGTCATGCTGATTCCGCTACATCAACTTGCGATACAGCACAATGAACCTGACTTCAATGTTTGTCATGATGGCCAGGCATTTGTGACCTGGCGCGTGTGGATTGCCCGGGTGCGTGCACAAACAGCGGTACTTAAAAGCCGTACTGAGCAGCGCTGGCTATTGGTGAATGAAAATCCATTGGATTTTACGGTGCTTTTCTTTGCGCTGCTACATGCAAACAAGCAAGTGATTATTCCTGCCAATGGGCTACCAGGAACGCTGAGCCAGTTAGCGGGTGCTTACGATGCAATTGTCACGGAAAGTTTGCCCACGCATTTGGATGATGACAGCAATGCATTATCAGCATTAGATGTCGATGCGATCAGTGTCGTGTTGTATACCTCTGGCAGTACCGGCATGCCTAAGGCCGTGCCTAAGCGGCTTAGGCAGCTTGAGGCTGAACTGGATGTGTTAGAAGCGCTGTGGGGCAGTTCGATCGGGCAGTCCACGGTGATTGCCACCGTGCCACACCATCATATTTATGGCTTGCTGTTTCGTGTTTTATGGCCACTTGCGGCGCGCAGAGTATTTGATACCGTGACCTGTAGCCATCCGGACGATATTGCAGTACGCATTGCCATGTTTGATCATACAGTGTTGATCTCAAGCCCGTCACAACTAGCGCGTTTGCCTGAGCTTGCGACTTTAACTACGTTGAAGTCATTGCCACGCATGATTTTCTCTTCCGGTGGCGCATTGTCTGCCTTAGCTGCAACACAGCTCTCACAAGCGTTGGGTCGTGCGCCGACAGAGGTGCTGGGCAGTACTGAAACGGGCGGAATTGCGTGGCGTTGCCAAACTGATACAGATGCATGGGCAGTGCTGCCAGGCGTTCACTTGCAAGTAGAAACATCTGCCCTACCAAGCCAGCCGACCTTGCATTCACCATTCTTGTTCGATGAGCAAGTTGTGCTCATGGACGATTTAATTGAGTGCTTGCCCAATCAAACTTTTAGGCTATGTGGCCGGGCAGACAAAGTCGTCAAAGTGGAGCAAAAGCGTCTCTCTTTAACGGAACTAGAGCAGGTATTAATGAAACACGCTTGCATAGCACATGTAGCTGCGCTGGTGGTGACAACCCGTCGTGAGAATGTGGCGGTTGTTGCGGTACTGAGTACATCTGGTCGAGAGATGTTATTGCGTGATGGGCGTAATGCCTTAATTAAAGCGCTCAGACAATATCTTGCCCTCTATTATGAGTCGGTATTGCTGCCTCGTTATTGGCGCTTTGTTGAGGCGTTTCCTATGAATAGTGTAGGCAAAGTCACGCATGCACAGATGATGGCTTTATTTGACAATGTCACCATGAAGTCCACAGTCGAATCACAGGTAGAGTCTGAAGTGGAGCCTCAAGTTGAGTCAGAAGCTGGATCAGAAGTGGAGCGTAAACATGCTGCTGCCTGAGGTCACGTTAATACAAAGTGAAGCAGACACAGTGCGGGTGTTTTCATTCAACGTCCCCAAAGAACTGGAATACTTTAAAGGGCACTTCCCAACCTTGCCTGTATTGCCTGGCGTGGTGCAAGTGCATTGGGCCATGCACTTTGCAAACCAACAGTTTTCTATTGATGGCGTATTTTTGCAGCTAGACAACCTAAAATTTCATGCCGTGATATTGCCAGAAACGCAGCTCGAATTGACGCTGCAATGGCATGCAGATACATCTTGTTTGGATTTTACTTATCGTAATGCGCATAAAAAATACTCTGCAGGCAGAGTCGTATTTCACCAAGGGATGACTGAAACACATGCAGTTTAATCCTTGTTTTCTCATCCCTATCTTTAATCATCATGCCACCATTGGGGATACGGTGGAAAAGCTCACGCAGTATCAGCTACCTATTTTTATTGTGGATGATGGCAGTAATGCCGAGACACAAAAAGTCCTTGCTGCATTGGCCATGCGTTACAACAGCATTCACCTGTTGCGCTTGCCCGTCAATGGTGGAAAAGGCGCGGCGGTGATTCATGGCATGTTGCAGGCCTATCAGTTAGGCTTTAGTCACGCGCTGCAAATTGATGCTGATGGGCAGCACCATATACCGGATGCTGCACGGTTTCTGGCAGAGGGAGCTTTGCATCCTGATAGTGTCATTTGTGGTCAGCCTATATACGATGACACCGTGCCTAAAGGTCGGTTGTATGGTCGATATGTGACGCATTTTTGGGTGTGGGTAGAAACCTTATCTTTCGCCATTAAAGATTCAATGTGCGGGTTTCGTTTGTACCCTTTGGCCGCTAGTTGTGCATTAATTGACGATGTAGAGTTGCCTAAACGTATGGATTTTGATACAGCCATCGCGGTACGCTTGGCGTGGCGTGGTGTGCAATTTATTAACATTCCCACACGCGTGATTTATCCGGACAACGGGCTCTCGCACTTTAATATGTGGCATGACAACGTCCGTATTACAAAAATGCATACGCGATTATGTTGTGGCATGTTGTTAAGGTTGCCATGCTTGTTATGGCGGAAAGTATTTCCGCATCCCGCCGCTACACAGCAACATTGGTCTAAGCGTAAAGAGCGCGGCTCTAGCCTCGGGTTACGCGCGCTGGTGATGAGCTATCGTTTTCTGGGTAAGCGTGTTGCTACGGTATTGTTGTATCCCGTGGTCGCTTATTTTTACATCACCGGCACCAAAGCAAGACGTGCATCACAGGCCTATCTCAAGCGTATGCATACGCTAGGGGCAATCCCAAATGTGGGTTGGTCTATGTCTTTTCTGCATATGTTGGCATTTGCACAATCGGGCTTAGATAAGCTATCCGCATGGGTCGGCCATATGGCCAACGAGACAGTGGATTTTCCCAATCGGGCAGCATTAGAGCAAGTGCTTACTTCGGGCAAAGGGGCATTGCTGATTGGCTCTCATCTGGGTAATTTGGAAATGTCTAGGGCGCTGGCTGTGCAGCGTCCTGGTACGGTGATCAATGCCGTGGTATATACCGATCATGCACAACACTTCAATCAAATGCTTACAGAAGCGAATGCTGCGTTTAATATTAACTTGGTGCAAGTGTCGAATTTTGGGGTAGCTACTGCGATTTTATTTCAGGAAAAGATTGATCGTGGTGAGCTCATCGTCATTGTGGGGGACCGTACACCACCGGCAGAAAATGGACGTGTCAGCTACGTTGATTTTCTTGGAAGCCCAGCGCCTTTTGCGCAAGGCCCGATGATATTGGCCAGCTTGCTTGCTTGCCCGGTGTACTTATTGTTTTGTTTACGTGAGGACAGCGGTTACCGTGTCCACTTCGAGCATTTTGCAGACCGTGTTCAGTTACCTAGAAAAACGCGTGAATCTAGTTTGCAATTGTATATTCAACGCTATGCAGAAAGGCTACAAGCGTACTGCGTAAAAGCCCCGCTGCAATGGTTTAATTTTTATGATTTTTGGCAAAAGTGATATTGAACATATGGATAACAAACAATCAATGCATCGTCATCAAGCGGTCATTATCGGCAATGGCCGTTTAAGTATTGAAGATGTATTAAGCGTAGCGCTTTGTGATGCTCCAGTCGCTATCTCAACAGAACACGCTTTTGAATCGCGGATACAAAAAGGCGCTGCGTTCCTGGAAAGCCTATTGGCAGATGGTGGCGTGGTGTACGGGGTTAACACAGGGTATGGCGATTCTTGCACGGTCAGTATTCCACCCCATTTGGTTGCAGAGTTGCCGCTCCATTTAACCCGTTATCACGGGTGCGGGTTGGGTGCAATGTTAGATGAGCAAGCAACGCTTGCTGTGTTGGTGTGCCGCATTAACTCATTGGCACAAGGATACTCTGGCGTGCGTATCACGCTATTGCAACAACTGGCCGCGTTGGTCAATCATCGCATTTTACCGATGATTCCTTCAGAAGGGTCGGTAGGGGCCAGTGGCGATTTAACACCCCTTTCTTATGTGGCGGCTACTTTGGTGGGTGAACGCAATGTGACCTATCGCGGGCAAACCCAACCAGCGATGGCGGCATTGACTACGGCTGGGTTAACGCCGCTCACACTTGCGCCCAAAGAAGGTCTGGCCATTATGAACGGCACAGCGGTAATGACTGCTTTAGCTTGCTTGGCATGGAAACGCGCTGACTACTTAACGCAATTATGCAGCCGCATTACTGCGCTCGCTTCTATTGCTTTACGTGGTAACCGTGGTCACTTTGATGCAAGGCTATTTGCGGCCAAGCCGCATGCTGGGCAAAACCAATCTGCAGCGTGGATATATAGTGATTTAAGTGACGAGTTTGCAGAAACCATACGGTTACAAGACCGCTACTCAATACGTTGTGCGCCACATGTGATTGGTGTCGCGCGTGATGCGCTGACGTGGATGCGTCGAGACATTGAAAACGAGTTAAATAGCGCAAATGATAATCCGCTCATTGATGTGGATGCTGAAGTGTTGTTACACGGCGGCCATTTTTACGGTGGCCATATTGCATTTGCAATGGATGCGTTGAAAACAGCGGTAGCGAACCTTGCCGATTTGATGGATAGGCAACTGGCTTTGCTGGTGGACAGCAAATATAACCACGGGCTGCCACAAAACCTATCTGGCAGTATAGATGCACGTGCGGCGATTAATCACGGATTTAAGGCGGTGCAGATCGGTACTTCCGCTTGGACAGCCGAAGCGTTGAAACTGACCATGCCGGCCAGCGTATTTTCACGCTCTACTGAATGTCACAACCAAGATAAAGTCAGCATGGGGACGATTGCAGCGCGTGACTGTTTACGCGTGCTTGAGTTGACGGAACAAGTGGCGGCTGCACTGCTCATGGCAACCGTACAAGGCGTTAAATTGAGGATGGAGACTGCTGATGAGACACCTACGCAACTCAAACCTGTTGTTGTGGACTTTATGGAAAAAATCTCCGCGCATAGCGCATTCTTAGATGAAGACAGGCCGCTGGACGTTGAGTTGGCCACACTGACCAACCTCATTAAGCTTGGCACTTGGGAGCTTTATGACAACACCTAAACTGGTTGCAAACGTGCATATTGAGGTACCGTTTCATGATGTGGATGCCATGAATGTGGCTTGGCATGGCCATTACATTAAATATTTTGAAATTGCACGGTGCGCATTACTGCGTACTTTTGACTATGATTATCCGCAAATGAAAGCTTCCGGCTATTTGTGGCCGGTAGTGGAATGCCATCTTAAATATGTGAAACCCGCTACTTATGGGCAGCAGTTGCGCGTGGAGGCTACCTTGTTAGAGTATGAGAACAGAATCAAAGTGGGTTACCAGATATTTGATGCAGTGAGCGGAACAAGGTTAACCAAAGGCCATACCACCCAAGTAGCAGTAGATGCCGTGACGCATGAACTTCAGTTTGTCTCGCCGCCCATTGTGTTGGCTAATTTGGGATTGATTTCGCATGATTAATTGGAACGCACTGAGATGGATAGTCATGCTATGGATGACCATGGGCAGTTTGAATGCTGCACATGCTGAACAACAAGACGTGTTAAAACAGCTGGGAAGCCGAGTAGAACAACACGCAGTGTTGCGGGCGGATTTTACGCAAACCAAACAAATGGCTGCATTAAAGCGGCCGCTCATCACTTCTGGAAAATTGTTGTACAGCAAAGTCCACGGGGTTGTTTGGCAGATTACTAAACCCTACCCGATCACTTATATTTTAAGTGAGGATAAGGTCATAGAAGTATCGGCGGATGGCTATCGTAAAGAGCGCTCCGTGAAGGATATCCCTGGATTTGCGCAAATCAGCCGTATTTTTAAAGCCATGCTAAGTGGTGATGTGAATGCGTTGAATGCTTATTTCGAGAGCAAAGTGTTTGAGAACACAGTGCAGGCTGAGCCTAACCAAACGGCTTGGCAGCTGCAACTGACACCCAAGCAAACGCAAACATCACGTTTTATTCAAGAAATCGTGGTCACGGGCGACCAGTTTGTGACATCTATTCATATTCATGAGCCCAACGCCGCCAGCACGGCCATTTTGTTCAGCAATACCGAGGCAGCGCCGACATTGCGTGACGCAGAGCTAGCGTTGTTTCGTGGAAAATAGGCATGAAGCTGTTAAGCCCTGAAAGACTGAAGCTGCATGCCTTTATTTGGCTAGTATTGGCAGCTATGAGTGTCGTGAGTTGTATCGCACAATTCTCAAACCAGTCTCCACTACAAACGAATTTACTTGCGTTGCTACCTAAGACCGAGCGTAATGCAGTCGCCGAAGAGGCTGTCACGCAATTAGTCAATTCGGCAGGAAACCGGGTGCTGTTCTTGGTGGGTGCAAGTAGTCAGGAAGTAGCGATTACAGCGGCCCACAGCTTTGCTAATCAACTCAGAGCATTGAATAAAAGCAGCGGCCAACCCGCTATGTTTAAACAGGTGTTTTTGGAAGTCCCCGCACTAGATACGAATCAAATCGCTGATTTTTATGCGCCTTATCGCTACAGATTGCTGACGCATGAAGATTACAAAGGGTTGTCTGATGGCCCTTTGCACTTAAGCGATCAGCTGCAACAAAAGCTATATGCGCCATTCCGTTTTGGCCTTGCCTTGCCGGTAGAGCAAGACCCCTTTGGTTTTGCTGACCGCTGGTTTTCACATTTGCCATTGAAGAATTTTAAATTGGAATTTGAAAATGGGTTGCTAGTCGGGCACAGCGCAGATAAAACATGGGTGTTTGTTTCGGTAGATCCGGAAGGCTCGGCTTATAGTGATGTTACCCAAGACCAAGTCATGCACGCTATCACCACGGCAGAGTCAAGCTTAAAACAGGCGCATCCTGGTGTCGAATTACTGCGTGCCGGTGCAGTATTTTATGCAAGCAAAGCGCGCCAATCTGCCGAAAAAGAAATGCATATCATTGGCTTGGTTTCGTTATCAGGCATGTTGGTATTGCTTTATTTAATGTTCAGGTCCATTCGACCATTGGTATTAGGCTTTTTATCAGTGGGCTTTGGTATTTGTACAGCGCTTGCGGCCACCATTTACTACTATGGTGAAATTCATTTGATTACCTTGGTGTTTGGCGCCAGTTTAATCGGTGAGGCGATTGATTATGCGATTCAATATTTTTCTGCGCACTTGGGCGCAGGCAAAGATTGGGATCCTGTAAGTGGTCTACGCCGGGTGAGCCCGGCACTGATGTTAGCACTTACTACCAGCGTACTTGGTTACTGTGTATTAGCATTCATGCCTTTCCCGGCGCTGACGCAAATCGCTTTTTTTGCCATTATTGGGCTGGTGGCTGCATGGCTATCGGTGTATTTATTATTACCAGCCACGCTGATGCAGCCAAATTCACATCCGCCAGAAGCGGCAGTAGACATACCGCAGAGATTTCTCAATATATGGCAACGTTATATGACGAAACGTAGCTGCGTCATGATTGTGTTAGCAGTACTCGTCATCTCCGTGCCAGGCTTATTTAAATTAAAAGGGAATGATGATATCCGCTTATTAGTCACGCAGCCGCCTGAGTTGGTTGCGCAAGAGGCTAGCATTCGTCAAATTACCGGAATGAGTAACCAGCATCAATTTTTCTTGGTGGAAGGCGAAACGACGGAGCAGTTATTGATGCATGAAGAGGCGCTCACTCAGCAACTGGATCAGCTAGTCGCACGCGGAGCGCTTGCTGCCTATAGCGCGATTTCAACGTTTGTCCCTTCCGAAAGCCAGCAGCGTAAGCATCAAGCGGCATGGCAAGCCAACGTTTTTAAGCACTCGACCTTGCTGAAAGAGACATTGGCTGAGGCTGGTTTGCGCGATGATATCGCAGGGGCGCTACAGAATGACTTTCAGCACAGCAACAAAAATTTGAATGTGGATGATTGGCTGAAAACCTCATTTTCTACGCCTTTCCGCCATTTATGGCTGGGCAAAACCCAGCAAGGGCATTACGCCAGCATCGTGCTTTTGCAAGGCATCAGCAATCCGCAGCTATTAGCGCGATGGGCTGACGACCAAAATATTAACGCGGTGACCTATGTGGATAAAGCGCAGAGTGTGTCCACACTGTTTCATACATATCGTCTTTGGAGCGCGGTGTGGTTGGTATGTGCCATTGTCTTAATCTATGGCGTGCTAAGCTTCCGCTACGGTCCGCGCGTTGGGTTGGTGGTCTTGCTGCCTACATTGTTGGGTATCATGTTTACATTAGGCTTGTTTGGGTATCTCCATATACCGCTCAGCTTTTTTCACATGATGGGATTTATGTTGGTATTAGGCATAGGCGTCAATTACTCCATTTTTATGCGTGAGGGGATCATGGTGGATGTCAAAACACATCAAGCGGCGCTATTAGCCGGCGTATTGTTATCGGCGGGTACCATGTTGTTGTCCTATGGCATGTTGATATTGAGTGAGATGCCCGTATTATCTAGTTTTGGTTTGACCATGCTAATGGGCGTGGGCTTTGCTGCATTATTATCTTTGATGGTGTTGAGTATTGAGCGCTAAGTATCTATAAATGAAAAATACTCTTCAATACATGATGTTATGGATAGTGCTGTGTACAACGGCTTGTACGCACACGCCCTCGCGCTGTGTGCAACTGCCGTCGAGTACAGGGCAATATTGTTTACAGCCATCTACCCTGGTTGAGCCTTTTGCGGTGCAGCAAACGGTAGAAATAAATTATCGTGATGTACATGAAGTCATGATTACGGATTTGGATGTCAGTCAAAGTGGGCTACAAATGATTGCCTTTACGCCCTTTGGTCAGAAGCTCATGCAAGTGAACGATAATAACGTCAACATCGTTGCGGAAAACCCGCTTGGCGCCCGCTTAGATCCTGCCATGCTGGTCGCATTGTTGCAATTGGCGTTGTGGCCAAGCGATGCTGTCAAGCAAGGGTTAAGCCCTTCGTTAACGCTCATGGAAGCTGGGGCAGAGCGCACTGTACTTTCTGGAAATCAGGTTATTTTACACATGCAATATGCGAATAAATTGGTACTCTATCAACAATTAAGTATTGATATGCCACGTATGCAATTCAGTTTAAACATTAGCACTTTGGTGGATAGTACAGATGCAATTGCACAATAATGCCTATTATTTATCAGCGTTAGGTATCGTTAACGCACTTGGCAATGGTGTGGATGAGATATCACACAAGCTGTTCTCTGGCGATACAAGCGGGCTGGTATTAGAGCATGGATGGCAAGCAGACGGTGAGGCACGCGTGGGCCGTGTGCAATCTAGTTTGCCAGAAATTCCCGCTGCTTTCTCCCAATATGCGTGTCATAACAATCGGTTGCTACTTGGCGCCTTAGCGCAAATACAGGCATTGGTGGCAAGCGCTATTGCGCAATATGGGGCACAGCGGATAGGCGTGGTGCTGGGGACGAGCACCTCTGGTATTGCCGAAAGTGAGCAAGCCGTAAAAGCCCAGCAGTTGGCTGGTGTGATGCCTGAACATTATCACTATCTGCAACAAGAGTTGGGGATGCCCGCACAGTTTCTTACCAAATACCTAGCGCTTAAGGGGCCAGCCTACGTCGTTTCTACGGCATGCACTTCAAGTGCAAAAGCGTTTCAATCTGCACGTAATTTACTCAAACATGGCTTGTGCGATGCAGTGCTTGTGGGCGGGGTGGACTCACTGTGCAAGACAACCATTAATGGGTTTGCCTCGCTAGAATCGACGACACAAGAGATTAGCAACCCGATGAGCCAGCATCGCAAAGGCATTAATATTGGCGAGGGCGCAGCGCTCTTTTTGATGACGAAAGAGCGCTTGGCCGATGCATCCGATATTGTCTTGTTAGGGGTTGGTGAAAGCAGTGATGCTTATCATATATCAGCACCTCAACCAGAAGGCTTGGGTGCAGAAGCCGCCATTAGAGCGGCACTGCAAGATGCAGGGAAAACGGTAGAGGAGATTGCTTACATTAACCTACATGCAACAGGTACGCTTAAGAATGATGAGATGGAAAGTCGTGCTGTCGCGCGCGTGTTCATCAATGGTGTGCCTTGTAGTGGCACCAAACCGATGACCGGTCATACATTAGGGGCCGCAGGTGCAACAGAACTCGCCTTTTGCTGGATGGCGATACAGCGCAATCAATTGCCGCCGCATGTGTGGGATGGTGAAGCGGATTCGGCGTTGCCACACATTAACCTGATCAGTGCAGGCCATACGTTTGGCCCAAGCAAGCCACGTATTTGTATGAGTAATTCATTTGCGTTTGGTGGTAGTAATGTGAGTTTAATCATTGGTGAGCAAGTGAATTCAATCATTTAAATATTGCGTGAAACAGTGAGATGAAACAGTTAAAAGTCATACCTGATATTGCAGATGTTTTGTTGCATAGCGGCAATATGCGTTTATTGGATAGTATTGTTGACTACGATGCAGAGTTTACTATTGCCACTTACACGCCGGTTTTAGGTGCTTGGTATGCAGACCAAGAAGGCAATATGCCGGCATGGATAGGCATAGAGCTCATGGCGCAGGCCATTTCCGCGCATGCTGGTTTGCTAAAATACGGCAGTACAACGTTGCCTAAACATGGCGCATTGTTAGGCACGCGCAGTTATCAAGCGTTTAAGCCTGTGTTTGTGGTCAATCAAGCGCTCATGATTCATGTGACGTTGGTCTATCGCGATATCAGTGGTTTAGGGGCTTATGATTGTCGTATTTACTATCAACAAACTCTCGCAGATGATAGCGCACCCAATCTATTGGCTAAAGCAACCTTAAAAGTGTTTGAGCCAGACAATTTTCAACAATTTTTGCAGGATCACGCATCATGACCATTCGTCGCGTACTTATTACCGGATCTAGTCGGGGCATAGGCCAAGCCATTGCGCTCAGGCTTGCTAAAGAAGGGTTTGCCATTACTGTGCATTGCAGGAGCGGTCGCGCAGAAGCAGATGCAGTCGTTAGCCAAATCATTGGTGAAGGTGGACAAGCGCAAGTGCTACAGTTCGATGTATGCGATCGTGCATCGTGCAAGACGATTCTTGAAGCAGATATCGAGCAACATGGAGCCTACTACGGCATTGTATGTAATGCAGGGATTACCAGTGATGCTGCTTTCCCTGCGCTATCTGAAAGCGATTGGGATAGCGTGTTGGACACTAGCTTGAATGGTTTTTTTAACGTAGTGCATCCACTGACCATGCCCATGTTACGCTTAAAACAGGGCGGGCGCATTGTGACATTAGCGTCTGTATCCGGTGTGATGGGTAATCGTGGGCAGGTGAATTACAGCGCCGCTAAGGCTGGCCTTATTGGTGCCACCAAGGCATTGGCTGTGGAGCTAGCAAGCAGGCGTGTCACCGTTAATTGCGTTGCGCCGGGGTTGATCGATACCAGCATGACAGATGACTTGCCAATCAGCGAGGCGCTTAAAATGGTGCCGATGAACCGTGTGGGTCAGCCGGAAGAAGTGGCCGCTGCGGTTGCATTTTTAATGTCGGACGATGCCTCTTACATTACCCGCCAAGTCATTGGCGTCAATGGCGGGATTATCTGATGAAGCGTGTTGTTGTCACAGGAATGGCTGGCATTACGGCGTTGGGTGATGATTGGGACGCCATAGATAAGGCCCTGCGTGCCAGAAAAAATGGGGTACGCTATATGCCTGAGTGGGACTATATTCAAGCGCTCAATACAAGGATTGCAGCGCCCGTTGATTATTTCGTCACGCCAGAGCATTACCCACGCAAAGTCGTGAGAGGCGTTGGGCGCGTGGCAATGTTATCCGTACGCGCCAGTGAGCTTGCGCTTATTGATGCCAATTTACTGAACGACCCAGCGATTACCAACGGCCAAATGGGCGTGGCTTACGGGTCTTCGTCTGGAAGCGTTGATCCGGTGCGTGTATTTGCCCACATGCTAGAAACGGGGTCTATGGAAAATGTGACGTCGACCAGTTATATTCAGATGATGCCGCATACCGCTGCCGTCAATATTGCCTTATTTTTTGGTTTAAAAGGACGCATCATCCCCACTTCCAGTGCATGTACTTCAGGCAGTCAAGGCATTGGCTACGCGTATGAGGCCATTCGTTTTGGTCGACAAACCATGATGCTCGCCGGCGGTGCCGAAGAGATGTCAGCACCGAGCTCAGCCGTGTTTGATACCTTATTTGCCACCAGTAGCCAAAATGACACACCAGCATTAACGCCACGTCCATTTGACCAAAAGCGTGATGGCTTGGTGGTTGGCGAGGGTGCCGCAACCTTGGTGCTGGAAGAATATGAGCATGCCAAAGCGCGTGGCGCAAAAATATATGCCGAAATCATCGGCTTTGCTTGCAACTCCGATGGGCGCCACGTAACACAGCCAGCGATGGAAACCATGGCTGTTGCAATGCAGATGGCATTGGATGATGCGAATATTCCGTCGCAAGCGGTAGGTTATGTCAGCGCGCACGGCACAGCAACGGATCGCGGCGATGTCGCTGAAACGCAGGCGACCGAAGCGGTGTTTAATCGCCCGGTACCCATCAGTTCAATGAAGAGTTATTTAGGACACACCTTGGGTGCCTGTGGCGCCATTGAGGCTTGGTGGGGGATAGAAATGATGCGTCGTCACTGGTTTGCACCTACGCTTAACTTAGAAAATGTCGATGCAGCATGTGGGCAGTTGGGCTATATTACAGGGGCTGGAAGTGCTCTGGATATAGAATATATGATGAGTAATAACTTTGCTTTTGGAGGAATCAACACGTCACTTATTTTCAAACGAATGACTTAAAACAGACTTCGCAGTGTTTGCGTAGTCTATGCGTTGCACTTGTACTATTCAACTTGCACTTAACTTTAAACTTACACTCACTTTAAAATTAGAAAAAGAAAGATACCAACATGCATAATAAAATTCTCGCCTTTGTTCTTTGCCTACTTACATTTGCTGCGCTACCAGCGATGGCACGCCAAACAGTCCCTATTGTCAATATCGACAATACGCCAGTCGTCAGTGCTGAGGCTAAAAAATTGAGTGCAGCACAAGTATTGCAAGCTATTAAAGCCGCAGTCATTTCTCAAGGCTGGACAGTGTCTAATGTTGCCGATGGCGTGGTTACCGCCAGTATTCTGGTCAGACAAAAACACACCGTGATTGTTGATATTATTTACGATGCAGACAAGTATTCGATTCATTACAAAGACAGCGTGAATATGAAATATTTAAAAAATAGTGGTGGCGATGAGGTCATTCATCCTTTTTATAATAAATGGGTAGCAACGTTAAATGATGCCATTCGTTTAGAGCTATCTAAACTTTAATGGTCGTGTTGTTTTAAGAGGACGCAACATTGCGCCGTGTAGTAGTCACAGGCATGGGTATTGTTTCTTGTATTGGAAACGATATGGAGACGGTTACGCAGGCTTTACGACAAGGGCGCTCTGGCATTCGGTTTGTGCAGGAGTATGCAGATCTCGGTCTGCGTTCCCAAGTGGCCGGCATTCCAGATATCAGTCATAAGCCGGCCATCGATCGTAAAACCAGACGCTTTATGGCGGATGCCTCAACTTATGCCTACCACGCAATGCAGGATGCGTTGATGGATAGTCAACTGGATGCCAACACAATATCATCGCCTAGTACAGGCTTGGTGGTGGGTTCTGGCGTCGGGTCGCCTTACGAGCACATGGAAGCTGTGGATGTGTTGCGTCAGAAAGGTCTGTCAAAAGTCATTCCCTATGCGGTGCCCAGAATCATGGGCAGCACAACCTCTGCGTGTTTATCCACGGCTTTTGGCATCCATGGCATCAGTTGTTCTATGAGTTCTGCTTGCGCAACTTCTGCACATTGTATTGGCTATGGTGCCGAGCTTATTCAGTTTGGTAAACAAGATGTGATGTTTGTGGGAGGTGCCGAAGAGGTGCGCTGGACCACCACTGCCATGTTTGATGCGATGGGCGCGTTATCCACCAGTTACCCTGATGGTACTGCGTCACGGCCTTATGATGTGACAAGGGATGGCTTTGTGATTGCCGGAGGCGCTGGTATTTTGGTGCTAGAGGCCTATGAGCATGCAATAAAACGTGGCGCAAAGATATATGCCGAAATTACTGGGTTTGGTGTGAGTTCCGATGGTGCAGATATGGTATTGCCCTCTGCAGAGGGTGCGGCCCGTGCCATGAAAGCGGCATTGTCACAACACAGCGCCCTACGTGATACACCAGTGGGTTACATTAACGCACACGCAACCTCTACATCGATAGGCGATGTCAGTGAAATAAACGCAATATCAGATGTATTTGGCCATCAAATCCCGCCGATCTCGTCCACCAAAGGACAAACCGGACATCCTATCGCAGCCTCAGGCGTGCATGAGGCTATTTATTCAATGCTCATGCTGAATGGTGGCTTTCTGGCGGGTTGCACCAACCTTACCCAGTTGGATCCAGTACTTACAGGCATGCCTATACTTACGCACACCCTGAATCAGTCGGTAGATACCATGATGACCAATAGTTTTGGTTTTGGCGGCACCAATGTCAGTTTGATATTGAGCCGCTGTTCAATTTAAATTTTGTTATGTCACTATTTGCTATTTAACTAAAGGAAGTTAATAAAAATGAAAAAAATAATACTTACATCCACTGCTTTATTGTTCACAGTGTTGAGTCATCAAGCCATTGCTCGCGATGATCACAACTTATACTCCATCGAAGAGGCACTGAATACACCTGCCGCAAAAGAAAAGATTAACCCTAATATCAAGCTATATTTTGCAACGCAGTCATCTCCCAAAGTGGCCAAAGAGTTAGGTGAGTGGAAAACCAATAAAAAGACGAACGCCTTCAATAAGTCTGATAAAGAAGCCTGTCAGTGGACATTTTTAAGTGCCATTTTAGAGCTACAAGAACGCGCGACTAAAGAAGGTGGCGATGCGGTAGTCGGCATTGTCAGCAACTATAAGGACGTTGAACACAGTAGCACAACCGAATATATGTGCGGCAATGGCGCCTTAATGTCAGGCGTTGCGTTTAAAGCCAAAGTGGTCAAGTTGAAATAAAGTAGTCAAGTTGAAATAAGGCTAGCAAGGCTTGGTACGGGCGCATTCCGTGCCAAGTCTCAGTTAATTTAATGGTTTGAAAGCAACTGCATTGACCAATGTTTCTTCGCGTTTTTTGGGGACTGGGAACCCAAAAAATTCAAACATACCGCAGTCTGGTCTGCTCCACCATAAAAACGGCAGTGAAATTCTAGACTCTGGTAAATCAAATCCAGCGTGACGAATGATGTCGATATACTCCTCTGCTGTTTTTTGCACATGCATAGGGTGTCTGAATAAATATCTGATTTGCGGCGTATATATATAGCGCTTGGTAGACTCTGCAAATAAAAGCACGCCACCGGGTTTTAACACACGAAAGAACTCAGCCATGGCAGCTTCTTGTTCCACAATATGATGAAACGTTTGGTGGCAAAACACCATGTCAAAGGATGCGCTCTCTAAGTGCGTGTTGGCTGCATTGGCTGCGTGTAATTGTACGTTGCTGCTGCAATGTTTCGCGGCTTTTCCAGCGCGTTCTATAATTGCCGGGTCAGCGTCCAGACCGATAATTAAATCAGGGTGAAATCGTTTGGAGAGTGCTTCAAAGGAGTATCCAAATCCACAGCCTACATCTAATATATTGGTATAGCGTCGCTGATGATTGCCTAGAAGCTTGAGCAAGTCATTCAGTGCGCGATCAAGCACACGGACTTTCCACATATTGGTTTTTAAAAACCAATCACCAAATCGTGTTTCTTTAACAAAAGGTGCGTTTAATTGCATTTTTAAATCCGATTTTTATAATTAAACACACGCACATCTCCTCTCCTAAGCGGTGTTTAACTCAGGTAGGAAAGATGTGCGCAGTATTCTTAAAACATGTTTATTTTACATGCGGATGAAAATTTTCGTGTATTTATCGTGTGGGAAAATATAGTATTGCATCGACTTTAGACGAGGAATTTGCTTTATGCATAATATTGAACACAGCAAGCGCTGGTTAGCACTGATCTTGCTTTGCTTTGGCGAGTTGATGATTGTGCTGGATACCACCATCGTGAATGTTGCTTTGCCCTCTATCCATGCAGATTTAGGCTTTACAGAAACCGCGCTGGTGTGGGTAGTGAATGCTTACATGCTCACCTTTGGTGGCTTTTTACTATTGGGTGGTAAGTTAGGTGATCTCTATGGCCCACGCAAGCTATTCTTGCTGGGTGTGACATTGTTTACAGTCGCTTCATTGGGCTGCGGCTTGGCCAACAGTCAGGAGATTTTGATTATTGCCAGAGCCATTCAAGGCCTAGCGGCTGCGGTGGTGTCTGCGGTGGCGTTATCGCTCATTATGAATTTATTTACCGCGCCGGATGACCGCGCCAAAGCAATGGGTGTCTATGGATTTGTCTGTGCTGGCGGCGGCAGTATTGGGGTGTTATTAGGTGGTGTGCTGACCGATACCTTGAGCTGGCATTGGATATTTTTAGTGAACCTACCCATAGGGATTGCCGTGTATGTGTGTTGCCTGAAATTATTGCCGGAAAGCCACACCCATGCAGCTGGAGAGCGTCTGGATATTGCGGGCGCCGTGACCATTACGTTGTCGCTGATGTTGGCGGTGTATGCCATCATCAATGGTAATGCGGCGGGCTGGTTATCCACACAGACGCTAAGCTTGCTTGCGTTGGCAGTGTTGCTGTTTGCCGTATTTATCGTCATAGAAACGCGCGTGGCGCTACCACTGATGCCTTTAGGTCTGTTTCGTTTACGTAACTTGCTGATTGCCAATATTGCCGCAGTGCTTTGGGCGGCGGCGATGTTTGCCTGGTTCTTTATCTCAGCCTTATATCTGCAATTGGTGTTGGAATATAGTGCTTTGCAAGTTGGCTTGGCATTTTTACCTTCTAATTTAATCATGGCGGCCTTTTCGCTAGGTATCTCTGCCAAATTGGTGACACGCTTTGGCATCAAACCGCCGCTGGTAGGGGGGCTGTTGGTGGCTGCATTAGGTTTATTGCTATTTGCACAGGCACCTTTGGCGGGAGATTTTATGTGGGATGTATTGCCCGGCATGGTGTTGCTGGGCTTGGGTGCCGGTGTTGCGTTTAACCCGATGTTGCTGGTGGCCATGAGTGATGTGGATCCGGCAGATTCCGGTTTGGCATCTGGCATCGTCAATACATCGTTCATGATGGGTGGCGCCTTGGGTCTGGCTGTGTTGGCTAGCTTAGCCGCCATGCGTACAGGGCAACTGTTAGAAGCGGGCGAAATCCCCAAACTTGCACTCAATGCCGGCTATCAATTGGCTTTTGTGCTGGGCGCATCATTTGCTGCATTGGCGGCCTTGCTAAGCGCCGTGTTTTTACGTACGCCAAAAACACTAGCAGATGTGAGCGTTCACTAGTTATTGTATGCGCTCATGTAAATACTAGGCCTTTTGTTTGGCTTTAATCATGGCTATCATTTGGTCAAGTGCTGCTCCCCAGCCTTCTTCAAATCCCATTTGGGCATGTCTGGCACGGCTGTCTTCGTCTGTGTGCATGGCAAAGGCGGTATAGCGTGTACCATTGGCATGCGGCTCCAGCAAAATGATGCCGGTAAATAATAGTTCTGCACATTCGTGATCGGGATTGGCCTGTGGGCGTTCAACAGGACGAAAGCCTGGGGCCAGTGCATTGGTCCAGACCAGTTTTTGATTGGGTACGACTTCCAAATAACAGCCTGTGCTTGGAAATTCCTGCCCTTCTGGCGAACGCATGACGGTAAAAAACGCACCACCTGGCCGCAGATCAATAGTGCAGTCTACGGTTTTCCACGGCAGCGGGCAAAACCACTGCATCAGCTGCTCCGGCTTGGTCCATGCGTCCCAAACTAGCTGGTGCGGCACATCAATCACACGCTCGAACATTAAATCCAGCGCTGGGTCATAAGTCGTAGTGTTCGTCATCACGTATGCTCCTTACTATCGATTTGGAGTACTATAAAATGAATACTGCAATTTGCACAAGGGTGATGAACTATGCAGTTAGCATGTAGATCAAAACGACATGTAACAAGCCACTTGGTGTTGATGAAACATATCAGTAAGGGGGGGCGGATCATGAAATATACATTAGCGATGGTCGGGTGCATGCTGACGATGCAGGCGCAGGCTGCGATTTATATTTGCCAAGGCACAGCTCAAGCAGATGGGCGTCAGAATAAGGTCTATCAGGATAGCCCGTGTACAACGCGCACTATTGGTCAGTTAGCACATGTACCGGAGGCGCCGCTAGAAGATCAGCAACGTGTGCAAAAAAGCATTGCGGCTGCCAATGCACAATATATACAAAGAATGCAGATGGTTGAGCAAGAGCGTCAAATGGCGTTGGAAGAACAAAGGCAGAATTTAGCATTGGCAGTGGAAAGAGAGCGGTTGGCCCAATTAGAAGCGCAAGCCTTGGAGAACAGTCGCCCTGTTTTTGTTTATTGGCCGCGTGTACGGGGCCATGGCTACCGCCCCCAAAAACCATTCATTCATCAAGGCTCACATCAAGGCCGTTGGTCCGATGTTCGCCATCGCCCGGCTGGGGTTGGTGTCAGTATTGAATACAATCGTTAATCTGCAAATGCATGATGAGTGTTTGTCACCGGCGCTGTGCTAAGCTTGCGAGATGGTAGGGATTTTATTAGCAGCAGGGTTTTCTCGCAGGTTTGGCACACAAGATAAGCTGTTGCAGTGCCTGCCTGATGGTCGGCCTATCGCACTGGCGGCGGCGCAATCTTTGGTGAGTGCGGTGCCGGTTTCTGTGGCGGTGGTGCGTGAGGATAATCATGCGTTAAAAGCGTTGCTATCAGCCGCTGGTTTAGTGGTGATTGGCTGTCCGCAAGAGGCACAGGTCATGGCGGATAGCTTATCTTTTGCTGTGCGTTATGCCAGCCAGTTAACGGCAGCGCAAGATGGGTTTGTCATCGCCTTAGCCGATATGCCATATATTACCGCTACATCCATTAAGCAAGTGATCACTACCATGCAAGAGGGCGCGGCTATTGTGGTACCAACTTATCATGGGCAGCGTGGGCACCCGGTAGGATTTTCTGCAAAGTTTGCGGATGCATTGACGCACTTACAGGGTAATCAGGGAGCACGTGCCATTATTCAGCAGCATCAAGATGAGGTATATCTACTTGCATGTGACGATGCTGGGGTTCTGTCAGATATTGATACGCCAGCCGATTTAGAAAGCGAGCGCTAGAAAAAATCAGGCGCTACAACGCAGTGCTTCAGGCATGGCAATGCCATTTTTCTGTTGCTGTGCACGTATCTGAATGAGCTCCGCAAGAATGGCAACCGCAATCTCCGCAGGCGTCCGGCTGCCAATATTCAAGCCGACCGGGCCGTTCAATTTGGCAATTTCGTACTCACTCAAATCAAACATGCGCAAACGGTCACGGCGTTTTTCCTGATTTTTTTGTGCGCCTAGCGCACCGACATAAAACGCATCAGATTTTAATGCTTCTAGTAGCGCCATGTCGTCCAGCTTAGGGTCGTGTGTCACGGCTACAATCGCGGTACGGGCATCTGGTTGTATGTCCAGCACTACATCATCCGGCATGCCATACACCCAAGTGGCGCCTTCTACATGCCATTCACTTTGCATGTCCTCGCGCGGGTCGCAAATCAGTACATCAAATTCCAATACTTGCGCCATGCTGGCCAGCACACTGCCTAATTGGTTGGCGCCAATAATCAATAGGCGCCACTGTGGCCCAAAATAACTGTGAAACCAATCGCCTTCTATGCGCGGTAACCCCTCTGGCAGTACCGCTGTGATTTTTACCTGACCGCTACTCAGACAAACAGAACGCTTAATGAGCGTGCGTTGCTCAATGCCGTGTAGTAATGGGGTAAGTTGTTCCGCGCTGCTCAGCGGTTCAGCAAAAACAGTGAGGCGACCACCGCAGGGAATGCCAAAGCGTTGTGCTTCATTTTGATTCACACCATATTCAAGTACCGTAGGCGCTGTGGGTAGCTGCCCATGCTTGGCTTTGTCAGCCAAGTCATCTTCAATACAGCCGCCAGATACAGAGCCAATCAGATGGCCATCATCGCGCACCACCAAAATGGCGCCGGGCAAACGTGGTGCAGAGCCCCAGGTTTGTATCACGGTGAATAAATGCGCGCTGTGACCTTGCGCTAGCCATGTCTGCGCACGGTGCAGCACTTCCCAATCGGCTGATTTCAGCATATTAGGCGAGTTGCGTGCCAATCGGTAGGGTGCGGATGCGCCTGCCTGTTGCCGCAAAAATGGCATTGGTTACCGCTGGTGCGACCGGAGGTAATCCGGGTTCACCCACGCCACCCATTTTCTCAGTGCTGGGGACGATGTAGACCTCGACTTTTGGCATGTCTTTCATACGCAACACTTGGTAATCATGAAAATTAGATTGCTGGACTTGCCCGTCTTTAAACGTAATTTCACTTTGCAGGGCAGCGCCCAAACCAAATGAAACGGATGACTGCATTTGTGCCGTGAGTGATTCCGGATTCACTGCTAAACCACAATCAATGGCCGAGATCATACGGTGTACCTTCACTTCGCCGGCGTTTACAGATACTTCTGCCACCTGTGCCACAAAGCTACCAAAAGATTCGTGCACAGCAATGCCTCTGAACACGCCTTTAGGGAGTGGTTTTCCCCAGTCGGCTTTTTCGGCTGCTAAATTCAACGCCGCCAAATGACGCGGGTGGTCTTTCAGTAACTCACGTCTGTATTCCAGCGGATCACGTTTGGCGGCATTTGCTAGTTCGTCAATCAGGCTTTCCATCACAAAAGCTGTGTGGCTATGGCCAACAGAGCGCCACCAAAGTACGGGGATGTCTGCTTTTACAGTATGCAATTGCACCTGATGGTTAGCAATGCTTTTGAGATAAGGCGAGTCAGCAGTGCCTTCGACCGAAGTAGCGTCTACGCCATCTTTGATCATGACAGTTTCAAATGGCGTACCCAGCATGATGGATTGTCCTACGGCCGTATGTTCCCAGGCGATAGGCAATCCCTTGTCATCCAGCGCAATATTGGCTTGGTGTAAAAACATAGGGCGGTAATAACCACCCTTCACATCATCCTCACGGCTCCATACGGTTTTGACTGGCACACCTGCAGCTTTGGCTACTTGTACAGCTTCCGATACAAAATCGGCAGCCGGGTTTGCGCGGCGGCCAAAGCCACCCCCTAAAAATAAAGTGTGAATGGTCACTTGCTCTGGCTTCAGTCCCAGTATTTTAGCGGCAGCGGCTTGGTCCGTCGTTTGCATCTGGGTGCCTGTCCAAATCTCGCAAGCATCTTTGTCTATCTTCACAGTGCAATTCAGTGGCTCCATGGGCGAGTGTGCCAAATAAGGCGCAACATATTCTGCTTTCACCACGGTTTTGGCTTGTTTGAGTGCGGCTTGGCTATCGCCGGCTTTGGCAGCTACGGTACCCGTAGTCGCTGCAAGTGCGCGGTAATCCTCTACCATTTTTTTGGAGTCTAGCCCTGCATTCGGGCCCAAATCCCAATCAATCTTCAACGCATCGCGGCCTTGTTTCGCAGACCAGTAATTGTCAGCAATCACGGCTACACCAGTCGGCACTTGTACTACATTCTGTACGCCTTTGATCTGCTTACTTGCGCTAGCATCAAAAGATTTTACTTTGCCGCCAAACACGGGAGCGCGTGCCACCATGGCCGTTTTGAGGCCTTCGAATTGTACATCTTGACCAAATTTTGCCGTGCCGTTGATTTTTGCGGCGCTATCTAATCGCTTCGTCGCTTTACCTATAATCTTCCAGTCTTTAGGGTCTTTCAACACAACGGTGGTAGGGGTTTCTAGTTTGGCCGCGGCTTCTGCTAGCTCACCATAACTGATTTTTTTGTCCGCGCTCACTACAAAGCCATTTTCGGTACGCAATGTTTCTTTGGCCACGCCTAATTCCTGCGCAGCTGCGTTGATGAGGAGCGCGCGTGTCAAAGCGCCAGCTTGGCGGTAGCGGTCAAACTCTGACCAAGTGGTGGATGACCCACCTGTGATTTGAATACCATAAGCAGTATGTACATACTGCGGCGCAGCGCCTGCATGTTCGACTTGTATCTTGCTCCAATCGGCATCCAGTTCTTCGGCAATCAGCATCGGTAACGTCGTCCAGATGCTTTGTCCCATCTCACTGTGGGCAAGTAGGACGGTAATGGTGTTATCTGTGCCTATGCGTAGAAAAGCATTTGGTGCAGGTAACTTACTACCACTGGCATCGGCAGGTGCTTTTGTTTCACCCGGTAATAAAAAGCGCTTGGCTTGTGGAATCGCAAAGGCAATGACAAGGCCACCTGCTACCAATGCGGTGGCTTTGATAAAGGTACGTCTGGAAATATTCAATGGCGCATTCATGGTGGGTTCCTTATGCTAATTTTTCAGCAGCGGCATGAATGGCTGCACGAATACGCGGATAGGTACCGCAGCGACAGATGTTGCCACTCATGGCGGCGTCTATGTCTGCGTCTGTTGGTTTGTGATTGGTGGTGAGCAAGGCAGTAGCCGCCATGATTTGACCAGACTGACAGTAGCCACACTGTACTACATCAATCTCGCGCCAAGCTGCTTGTACCACTTGTCCTACTTGATCTTCTTGCATGGCTTCGATTGTGGTGATTTTTTTACCCGCTGCCATGGAAACTGGTGTAATGCAGGAGCGAATCGGTTGGCCATCCAGATGTACGGTGCAGGCACCACACTGCGCCATGCCACAGCCAAATTTGGTGCCGGTCATGTGCAGCACATCCCTTAATGCCCACAGAATCGGCATGTCTTCCGGTGCATCTAGGCTTTCATCTTTACCGTTAATATTCAGTTTGATCATTGTGCGTTATCCTTTATTTTTGATTTGTCACACTTTACCTAGCATGACAAATGGAAAATTGGTCATGGCATCATAGTAAACAAGATAATCGCATAGTGTAAGCCTTCATAATATGGAATAATTTGGAATTTATAATTCCATATTTCGGATGAATTGCCATGCAAAACCAGTTAGAGATGTTGCGAATTTTTAAGGTGGTCGCAGAGTCTGCCAACTTTAAGGATGCGTCTGTGCGTTTGGGCGTGTCGCCGCAATCAGTCACGCGTGCCATTAAAGAGTTTGAAGAGCAATTAGGCGAGCCGTTGTTTTACCGTAGTACACGCAATACCACTATTACTGAATTTGGCCGACAAATGGCACAGAAATGTGTCGGCGTGATTGATCAAGTGGATGCTTTGTTCGAGACGAATAAGGGCTCAGCTAAACAGAGTATCGAGGGCTCGGTCAAAATCACCATGCCCAATGCGTTTGGGCGCCAATTTCTGTTACCTGCCTTAATTGCGTTATCCCAAGAATATCCCAGTATTCAATTGGATTTAAGATTCTCTGATTTGATTGATAACGTGGTGGCTGACCAAATGGATATTGGCGTACGTGTGGGTGTGTTTGGTAATAGTCGCCATGTGGCTAGGCGGGTTAGAGATGTAAAGTTCTCTATCGTAGGCGCACCTGCACTCATTGAGCGCTATGGCACTCCTCAGCAAGTCAGTGATTTATGTCAAATGCCTTATACCGGGTTAATTGATCAGAACACTGGCAGAATGTGGCCTTGGTATTTTGCCAGTGAGCCGGAGTGTGTGCCTACCGCGCCAGTGTTTTCTACCGATGACCCAGAGGCCGAATTACAAGCAGTGCTGGCGGGTATCGGCTTTGCTCAGTTGCCAGATTTTGCATGTGCTGAGCATATACGTGCTGGAAAGTTGGTGGCTGTGCTACCAGAACAGTCGCCTAGCCCTTGGGGTGTGTATGTCTATCGCCCGCAACGCGGCCCAGTGTCAGAGCGCGTCAGAGTGGTATTTGATCGTTTAGTGAGCGTGCTGGCGGAGGCTAGATTGTCTTGATGTATCAAGCGGATTTAGGTGCGTACTGCGCCAAAATATGTTTGCACATACCGTTGGCCAACTCTTCCTCGCCATAAAATACACGGCCGATATCTTCTTTGCGGAGACGTTCTGACTCATCTTCACTATGTGTTCTCAATACAATTTGAATTTCCGGCCGCAGTAATTTAGCCGTGGTGACCATCTTTCTTACGTCAATGGTATCGGGTGTGGCCACTACCAGCATAGAAGCGTTAGCAATATGTGCTTGAATCAGCACACTGGGGTCAGCCGCATTGCCAGAAACCGCTGGGATACCTGCTTTACGCAAATTTTCGACGATTTCGCGATTCTCTTCAGCTATCACAAACGGAATGTTGCTGGACAGCAGTGCGTTGGCGATACGCTTGCCTACTCTGCCATAGCCAACCAATACAATCTGCCCTTCCAAATACTTGCGTTCGGTACTCATCGGTAGTTCGGCAAATGGGTCGGTGCGCTTTTCCAAATCACTGGCAGTTTTGGAAATGTCGATGAGCCATTTCTTAAAGGGTTGGATGGCGGAGAATAGCAATGGGTTAAGCGCAATCGAAATCAGTGCTGCGGCCAAAATCAAACTCATGCCTTCTGCCGGAAGCAAGCCTAATGATAGCCCCAGTCCTGCCAAAATAAAGGAGAACTCACCAATTTGTGCCAGGCTGGCGGCAACAATCAGTGCGCTATTCAGCGGATAGCGGAAAGCCAGTGTGATGGCCATGGCTGCCAGTGATTTGCCAATGATGATTACGCCCACGGTTGCCAATACATTCAATGGTTGCTCAATAAGAATCGATGGCTGAAATAACATGCCGACCGAGACGAAAAATAGCACGGCAAACGCATCGCGTAACGGTAACGATTCTTCGGCGGCGCGATGGCTAAACTCTGATTCTCGCATCACCATGCCGGCAAAGAACGCACCCAGTGCAAATGAGACGTTAAATAACACGGAAGCGCCGTAGGCAATGCCAATGGCGGTAGAGATAACCGATAAGGTAAATAATTCGCGTGAGCCGGTTTTGGCTATGTGCCACAGCAGCCAAGGCAGCACGCGCTTACCAACAACCAACATCATCAGAATAAAGCCGACCACTTGCAACAGGGTAATGCCGATGGTTTGCCATAGTGGCGTGTCAGAGGCTTCTGCAACACTGCCACCCAGCAAGCCTGCCATTGGCGGAAGCAACACCAACACCAATACGGTGAGCAGGTCTTCTACCACCAGCCACCCCACCGTGATTTTACCGTTCATGCTCTCCAGCATATTTCTGGACTCAAGCGCACGTAACAACACAACCGTGCTTGCGCAGGACAATGCTAGGCCGAATACAAGCCCTTCACCGAGTGTCCAACCCCATAGATGGGTAAGGTACATACCAAGCAACGTGGCCATCGTCATTTGTACAATCGCACCGGGGATAGCAATGCGGCGCACGGCCATGAGGTCATTGATTGAGAAGTGTAAGCCTACGCCAAACATCAGCAGCATCACGCCAATTTCAGAGAGTTGTGAGGCAATATGGACATCGGCAACAAATCCTGGTGTGGCAGGACCAATTAAAATACCCGCCACTAAATAGCCCACCAATGCAGACAGTTTTAGGCGCTCGGCAATGAAGCCAAAAATTAAGGCAAGCCCAAAGCCCGAGGCAATGGTAGAAATGAGTGTAATATTATGTTCCATGTTTTATTATTTTCTTGGTTACACGCGCATCGTAAAGATTGAGAGTAGTGCTGATAAAGATGGTACACCACAAATTAAAACGTGTAATGGGTTGTTAAAGCGGATAAGGTTGATTGCGAATAATTGGCTAAAACGCATCATGGCGATATATGTTGCTCACCATTTGAGACAAAGCAATCAGCGATTAGAGCACAGGTTGTCTCAGCAGTTCCATCACTTCTGGAATGGCTGCTCTATCTGCGTTGCTGCCATCGCTGGTGCGTTTGGTGGCAATGCGCATATCATCATACTCAAACACGCTGAGTTTTTGAATCCCGAATTCAGTTTCCAGCGTAAAGACTTGTACGGTTTTACGGACTTTATCTTTTTTATCCTTGCTGGGTTTGTCAGAAATTCGATAAGCCTTTTCGCTGCTCTCAAAAGGGATTTGCTGGTTGAGCAAGAAGATTTCAACTTCTTTAGCACTGTCTGCAAATAGATAAATATCGGTCTGTGCGTATTTTCCCGCGGTACCATCTAGCACGCTACCGGTCAGATGTGGATTGAATCGCTCGAATAATTGCATGGTCGCGAGTGCCGCTTTTCTAAGCTTATTTAACTCTAGCGGTTGTTCGTCTGCATTGTAGATTTCATGATACAGCCGGATTTCTTGTTCGATCTCAGCATTGCTGGGCAGTGCACCATTCTCAATCACACCAAGCTGACGCCCTGCTTTTTTTTTAGCATAGGCAAAGTCATGAATGCCATCTTCAGCCATCATGCGTGCTGCTGCTTGAGCAATCAATTGGCGCAGTTGTTCGACATTCTCTCTGGCCATGTTTAGCGCCCAGAATTAAAAATACGGCTGAGGGGATTGCTTTCTGTCTCGCTATCGGCACTTGGTTCACGCCGTGGTTTTTCTGTTTTTTGAGCGCCATCCAGCCTGCGTTCTTCAACTGGCGCAGCACGGCTATTGGGTTGCATCGGGTTGGTAATCATGTCCATGCTATTCGGGCGCGCGTAATCCTGTTCGGTGGTGCCTTCTAAAGATGGGATATCGTAGCTTGCCGATGGCGGTGGATTTTCATGGTAAAAATATTCATCCACCCCTTCATCAAAGTCGCCAGCTAAGGTGCCATCGTCAGGGTTGATTTTGAGTTTGACGACGCCCTGCGGAATTTTATATTGGTAAATAGGTACGCCTTTTAAAGCAGATTCCATGTATTTAATCCAAATTGGCAAGGCCGCTTTACCGCCGGTTTCATCTCTACCCAGTGATTTAGGGCTGTCGTAACCCATCCAAGCCACAGCGACCTCTTTTGGGTTAAACCCTGCAAACCAAACATCCATTTGATTGTTGGTGGTGCCAGTCTTACCAGCAATATCGCTTCTACCCAGAACGTTGGCTTGCCTTGCAGTGCCTAGGTTAATCACGTCTTGCATCATGGAGGTCATGAGGAAGGCATTACGTTGATCTATGACGCGGTAAGCGGAAATATGTTTGGTTGGGTCGACTGACTCAACCACGCGGCCATCGCTATCCACAATTTTACTGATTAAATACGGTTTAACCTGATAACCGCTGTTGGCAAATACCGCATAACCGGCTGCCAACTGCCATGAGGTAGTGGAACCTGCACCCAGTGCCATGGCCAAATACGCGGGGTGATCTTTAGGATTAAATCCGAATTTTGTAATGTAGCTTTGCGCATAACGCGGACCAATCGCTTGCAACACACGGATAGAGACCATGTTTTTAGATTTGGTCAGTGCAGTACGTAAGCGAATTGGGCCGGAATATTTGTCATCGAAGTTGTGCGGCTCCCAACTTTCACGACTGCCAACTTCTTCTGCCGAAAGTGAGAATGGTGCATCATCCACAACAGACGCGGGCGTGAATCCTTTTTCGATGGCCGCAGAATAGACAAAAGGTTTAAAGCTAGAGCCCGGCTGGCGCCATGCCTGTGTGACGTGATTAAACTTGCTGCGCGTAAAATCAAAACCGCCAATCAAAGCGTTGACCGCACCAGTTTCAGGATTCAGCGCAATCAGCGAAGCTTCCACTTGTGGCAATTGCACCACAATCCATTCACCATTTAATTTGGTTACGCGAATAATGGCACCGACTTTCACTGCCTGTGGAGTTTCCACTTTACTCAGCAGATGTTTCTCAATCAGTTTTAAGCCTGCACCAGTGACTTCTAGGTTATCACCGGATTTAGTAATGGCAGAAATGGATTTTTTGCTGACCTGTGTGACCAGTGCGGGCACAAAGCGATTGTATTCCTCAATCTCATCCAGTGCAGTCACTGCAAACGTTTTCAGGTCGCCATTGGTGTTGATTGCAATGGTTTTTTCTGGTCCGCGGTAACCATGTCTGAGTTCGTAATCAATGATGCCTTGCACTACCGCTGCATTAGCTGCTTCTTGATTGGATTTTTTGATGGTGGTGTAGACCTTATAGCCGCTCTGGTAAATGTCTTCGCCGTAACGGTTGAACATGGAAATACGTACAATTTCCGCAACATAATCCGCACTTAGATTTTTGACTGATTTGGCCGGTTTGAATTTTAATTTGGTATTCATGGCCTTATCAAATTCGTTTTGCTGGATAAAGCCATAACGCAACATGTCTCGCAATACTTCGTTCTGACGTACCATTGCGCGTTTCTCATGCGTATATGGATTGTAGCGAGAAGGTGCTTTAGGCATGCCCGCCAATAGCGCCGCTTCAGCCAAATTGAGGTCTTTCAGTTGTTTACCAAAATACACCTGAGAAGCAGCAGCAAAGCCATATGAGCGCTGGCCCAAATAAATCTGATTGAGATATAGCTCAAGAATCTGATCTTTGCTGATAGTTTTCTCAATTTTGATGGCCAGCAAGGCCTCTTTGATTTTGGTGATCATGTCACGCTTGCCACCGGGTTGGCTAAAGAAGTTTTTAGCCACTTGCATGGTAATGGTACTGGCACCTTCATGGCTCACCCCCATCACGTTATTGCGGATAGCGCGGACGATGCCTTTGGTATCAATGCCGTTATGTTGATAAAAGCGGCGATCTTCAATGGCAAGTACTGCATCTTTCATGGAAGCGGGTACATTCTCAATTTTGACAAATGCGCGCCGCTCTTCGCCAAACTCACCAATCAATGCGCCTTCAGCCGAGTAGATTTTAAGTGATAGCTTGGGGCGATAGTTGGTGAGGATTTCTAAAGAAGGAAGTGTCGGATAGATAATAGAAACAGCAAGAGCTGTTAATGCAGTTAACACTAGGGTGCCAACAACGACAAACAAAATTAAAAAATGCCACCACTTTTTTGGGCTCATAAACTGCTTCTTGAGTTGAAACTGTATCTAGTTCTGTAATTGTAATGCAATTTAGCAATTTTAGACTGTAGCAAATTGTTAACACTTTCACAAAAAAACCATAATTAAACTTTGCTTAGAAATAAATTGCTTTACACTGCATAATGTTGTTGTTAGGATTTAATGTAAATTATTGCAATTGTTCGTAACTAACGATAAATGAAAGGGAATTTCAATTTGAAATTCGACTTTTTTAACGACAAAACCCCTCCGCTGATTGGCGTTGATATCAGTTCATCTGCCGTCAAGATGGTTGAATTGTCCTCAAGTGCAAAAGGCGTTTATCGATTAGAAGGCTATGCTGTAGCCTCTATTGCGAAAGACGCAATTGTTGAAGGCAATATCAGTGGGTTGGAACAAGTGTCCGAATCTGTTCGACTTGCTTGGAAACTGCTGAACAGCCGAGAAAAGCGTGCTGCCTTAGCATTGCCTTCCGCCGCAGTGATTACTAAAAAAGTGCTGATGCAATCTGGGCTCCGTGAAGATGAGATGGAGTCTCAGGTGGAAGCTGAAGCCAATCAGTACATCCCATTCTCGTTAGATGAAGTCAATATTGATTTTCAAGTCATCGGTCCCGCTATCAATAGCCCGGATGAAGTTGAAGTGCTGATTGCAGCTTCCCGCAAGGAAAAAATTGAAGATCGCGTGGCTGCCGCAGAGGAAGCGGGTTTAAAAGTCATGGTGATGGATGTTGAAACTTACGCAACAGAGTCCGCTTACACCTTCATTGCAAGTCAATTGCCAAATGCCGGTAAAGATCAAACAGTGATGATTGTCGATATCGGTGCCAACATGATGCACATCAATGTCTTGCACGATAATCAGTCTGTGTATATTCGAGAACAGAATTTTGGCGGCAGTTTACTCACACAAGAAATTCAACGTCGCTTTGGCTTGTCGACAGAAGAGTCTGAGATTGCAAAACGCAAAGGTGGCTTGCCAGAGAGCTACGAAGAGGAAGTGTTAAATCCATTCGTATTATCGCTTTCTACTGAAGTGGCGCGTGCGCTGCAATTTTTTACGAGCTCTACTCAATACAACAAAGTAGACCATATTGTACTGGCGGGTGGATGTGCCTCTATTAAAGGCGCGGATGTGGCAGTACAAGACCGTACGCAAGTCAATGTGATGATTGCGAACCCGTTTCAAAAAATGGCCATGGGCAGTCGTGTTAAACAACAGCAACTTGCAGTGGATGCCCCTGCCTTGTTGATTGCATGTGGGTTGGCAATGAGAGGGGTAGATTAATGGTTCGTATTAATTTATTACCACATCGCCAGGTTAAGCGTGCTGAGAAACAAAGACAATTCGGCCTGATGGCGCTGGGTACTGTGGTGCTTGCGTCTGCATTGGTATTTATGGGTTGGTCAGTTATCAATGCCAGAAAAGATGCCCAAGATGATCGCAACAGAAGATTGGATGATGCAATTGTTAAGCTAGATAGCGAGATTAAAGACATCAAAGCACTGAAAGACCAAATTAACTCGGTACTAGAGCGTAAACAAATCGTAGAAAACTTACAGACTAACCGTAGTCAGGCCGTTGTTGTGCTGGACGAAGTCGCGCGGCAGTTGCCTGAAGGTGTATTCATTCGCAGCATTAAGCAGCAAGGCAGTGCCATTGAAATTCAAGGGTCTGCCGATACCAATGCACGTGTAGCCACCTTAGTGCGTAATTTAACAGCCTCCACATGGATGGAGTCACCAAGTCTTGTTGAAATCAAGGCCGTTACAGTCAACAACTTGAAGCAAAATGAATTTACGCTGAATGTGAATTTGCGGGCACCACAAGTGGATGCCGAGAAAGATGCGCAAGCAAAAAAACAGGGGGCTAACCCATGAAGTTAGAAGATTTTAATAATATAGACCTGCAAAATGTTGGAAGCCTGCCGTTTTCAATTAAGGCGGTGTTGCTTGGTGTGCTTGGTTTGGTGCTCGTTGGGCTTGGGTATTGGTTTATGTGGAGTCCTGCGCTAGATGAGTTGGATCAGTCGGTTGAGAAAGAAAAAGAGCTAAGAACAGTTTTTCTTACAAAAAAGAGTCAAGCAATCAAAATTGACGCCTATAGACAGCAAATGGTAGAGATTGAAAAAACCTTTGGTGCATTGCTCAAACAGTTGCCAGACAAATCTGAAATGGACGGTTTGCTGACTGATGTTAACCAAGCGGGGTTGGGGCGTGGTTTGGAGTTTGAGCTATTCAAGCCAGGGCAAGAAACAGTGGCTGAATTCTATGCTGAAATGCCAATTCAAATCAAAGTCTTAGGCGGGTATCACGATTTGGGTGCATTCGCCACAGACGTATCGAAGTTACCTAGAATTGTTACTTTGAATAATTTAATTATTCAGCCAGCGAGCAAAGAAACTAAAGACGGACGCCTAGTATTAGAAGCGGTGGCGAAAACGTATCGATATTTAGATTCATCAGAAATTAGTGCAAGAAAATCTGCTGATAAAAAGGTTAGTGTGAAATGAATTCGATCATCAAATCTGTTTGCTTAGGTGGAATCTCGCTACTTCTGGTTGCTTGCAGTGGTGGTGAGGGCGATGACTTGGATCAGTTTATGGCAGATGCACCAAAAACCATGAGCACCAAAGTTGAGCCGCTACCTCAAGTGCAAGCTTATGTGCCGCTGCAGTTCAACGTGGACGGGAGTATTTCGGATCCGTTTAAGCCAAGGAAAGCGCTCAGCAAAGGGAGTTTTCAGCCTAATTTAAATCGACCGAAGCAACCGCTAGAGTCTTACCCGCTGGAAAACCTCAATTATGTTGGTTTGCTTAGTAAGACCAAATCACGCTTTGCGTTAATCAAGACACCGGATAATACGGTGCATCAAGTTGAAGTAGGTAATTATCTAGGTACGAATTTTGGACTCATTACCTCAATTACGGATACGGAAGTGTCCTTAAAAGAAATTATACAAGATGAGCTTTCTGGCGATTGGGTTGAGCGCATTTCAAGCTTAAGTTTGCAGGAATAAGGGTGAAAATATGAAACACGTAGAAAAATTAAATCGAGTATTTTTAGCATTCGTCTTGTTGATAAGTCAATCGCTATTCCATGTTGCTTTTGCGGCTGAGAGTAACTCGTTATTGACCAATGAAATTGAGAGTGTGGATTTCACTTCTTTGTCAGGTGGTAGAGTCAATATTCGAGTAGTATTGAAGTCGCCTTTAGAGTTTCCACCTCCTGGTTTTTCACTGAACAGTCCAGCGAGAATCGCCTTGGACTTTCCAAAAACGGCGAATGGGTTGAATAAGTCGAATATTGTTGCAGAGCAGGGTGCACTTAAAAGTGTGTCGCTAGCACAAGCAAAAGACCGCACACGTATGGTATTGAATTTATCTAAAAGCGTTGGATATAACACGAGCGTTAATGGTAAAGAGGTTGTGATTAGCTTGCAAGGTAGCGAGACTGCCGCGAACAATACTGTAGCGGAGACGCGTTTTGCTGAAGGACGTAGCAGCAGTGCTGGGCATGCGATTGCCAATGTGGATTTTGCACGTGGCAAAAATGGCGAGGGTCGTATCATTGTCGAGTTGTCTGACGCAAGTTCTGGGATCAACATTAAGAACAAAGGAAAAACGATTGTTGTTGATTTTGTAGATACAGATGTACCTGCAGAGCTTCAGCGTCGTTTAAACGTGATTAATTTCAATACGCCTGTGCTGTATATCGATACTATTAAGCGTGGTAAAAACGGTCAAATTATCATTGAGCCTAAAGGTGATTGGGAGCAGTCTGCTTATCAAGCTGATAAGAAATTTATTGTGGATGTCAGACCAATTATTCAAGATCCAAATAAATTAGTGCAAGGCTCTAAAATAGGGTTCGCTGGTGAGAAGTTGTCGTTAAACTTTCAGAACATTGAAGTGCGTTCAGTACTGCAGGTGATTGCTGATTTTACCGGTAAAAACATTGTGGCCAGTGATAGCGTAACTGGCAACATCACTTTGCGATTAAAAGATGTTCCGTGGGATCAGGCACTGGATATCATCATGAAAAACAAAGGGTTGGATAAACGTGTTTCAGGTAATGTGATTTCGATTGCTCCGGCGGATGAGCTAGCAGCTAAAGAGAAAGCAGCACTAGAAGCAAATCAAGCCATTGAAGATTTGGAGCCGTTGCGTACAGAGGTGTTTACACTGAAGTATCAAAAAGCGGAAAACTTCAAAAAAATCTTATCTGGGGATGATTCAGGAGGTAACTCTGGCGATAAAAACAAAAGCATCTTGTCTAAACGTGGTAGCGCAGTTTGGGACCCACGTACCAATACACTATTTATTCAAGATACAGCAAGAAAACTAGAAGAGATTCAATCTGTTATCAACAAGATTGATATTCCAGTCAAACAAGTGATGATTGAATCACGCTTGGTGATTGCGGATGATAAGTTTGCGAAAAGTTTAGGGGCACGTTTTGGCGTGACACAAACTGGGACACCAGGTTCTGCGACTGCAACTATTAGTGGTAGTTTGGGTAATCGATTCACACAATCCAGTGCAACGACACTTACACAAGGTACCCACAACGGTTCGATTCAAACGGCAACCGATGGCGGCAATATTTTAACCAGTTCAGATGGCTTGCCTGACTTAATGTCAAACCTACCAGTGGCGAATGCCTTCGGCAGTTTTGCTTTGAGTTTATTCAAGCTCTCAGCTAACACTTTGTTGAATTTAGAATTGTCAGCATTGGAGTCCGATAAGCGAGGTAAGGTGGTATCCAGCCCACGTGTAACGACTGCGAATCAACAAAAAGCAAGCATTGCATCAGGTACTAAAATTCCGTACTTGCAAGCAAGTAGTAGTGGTGCGACCAATATTTCATTTATTGACGCAACGCTAAGCCTGGATGTAACGCCACAAATTACACCGGATGAGAAGATCATCATGGAGCTCGAGGTGAAAAAAGACCGTGTAGGCCAAGTATTCTTTGGTACGCCGTCTATTGATACGCAAAACGTTAAAACTAACGTATTGGTAGCGAATGGTGAAACAGCTGTACTTGGTGGTATCTACGAGCAAACTGAGCGTAATGATGTCGATAAGGTGCCGTTCTTCGGTGACCTTCCTATTGTTGGTCATGCATTCAAACGTAGAACAAAACAAGAAGACAAAACAGAATTGCTGATCTTCATCACACCTAAAATCATGGATGAAAGTCTGGGTTTAAGATAATAGGGTTTGAGATAAATACCATTCTGCGCTGACAGGAATGTCAGTTTCGCTTAAAATGCCCATCAGATAACGATGGGCATTTTTTATTGTGGCAGAGATTCCTAACAACATTTTCTTTATTGGCTTGATGGGCGCAGGTAAAACTACGATAGGGAAATTAATAGCCAAGCATTTGGGTAAAACGTTTTACGATACCGACCAAGTGATTGAGCAGCGTACTGGGGTGAAAATAGCCACCATTTTTGAGCTGGAAGGCGAAGCTGGCTTCCGTAAAAGAGAAACGGCTACCATCGAGGAGCTTTCCGCACTTGATAATATTGTCATGGCCACTGGTGGTGGTGCTGTAATCGCAGCTGAAAACCGTGCGCTATTAAAACAACATGGCTATGTGATTTATCTGCGTGCAAACGTACATGAGCTGTGGATGAGAATGCGCAATGATAAGCATCGCCCACTGTTGCAAAATGTGGATGTGCGTAAGCGATTAGAGCATCTTTATCAGGCACGCAATCCGCTGTACACAGAAACAGCCTCATTGATTATCGATACTGGGAATCAACCGGTTGCGAACATACTCAATCAAATTGAATTGGCATTAAAGAAATGACTATGCAGACATTAGAAGTGAAGCTAGGAGATAGAAGTTATCCTATCCATATTGGCAAAGGCTTGTTAGAGCAAGCGGATTTAGTATTGCCACATCTGAAGCGTAAGCAAGTTGCGATTGTGAGTAACACCACCGTGGCGCCACTCTATATGCCAACGTTGGTAAAAGCGTTAGAAACTGCTGGAGTCAATGTTATCCAAATTATTTTGCCGGACGGCGAAGCATATAAAAACACGGAGACACTGAATTTAATCTACGATGCATTATTGAAGCATCGTTGTGAGCGTAGCACCACATTGATTGCACTAGGTGGTGGCGTCATTGGCGATTTGACTGGGTATGCCGCGGCGACTTACCTCAGAGGCGTGCCGTTTATTCAAATACCCACCACACTGCTATCACAAGTGGACTCTAGCGTAGGTGGGAAAACGGGCATTAACCATCCACTTGGCAAAAATATGATAGGGGCATTTTATCAACCTAAAGTTGTGTTGGCCGATATCAATACATTGCAAACGTTGCCGCCACGCGAGTATTCAGCAGGGGTGGCAGAGGTCATTAAATATGGCCTGATTAGAGACGCAGATTTTTTTGATTGGTTGGAGCGCAATATGCCGCAATTGATGGCGCTAGATGAGCAGGTAGTCAGCTATGCTATTTATCGCTCTTGTCAAAACAAGGCTGAAGTGGTGGCTATTGACGAGCATGAGTCTGGCGAGCGTGCACTGCTTAATTTAGGCCATACCTTTGGCCATGCCATTGAAAATGCGATGGGATACGGTGTTTGGTTACATGGTGAGGCTGTGGCTGCGGGTACGATGCTAGCGGCCGACTTGTCACAAAGATTAGCTTGGTTAAGTGAACAAGAGATAGCTAGAATTTCAGCCATATTCCAATCAGCCAATTTGCCGTTAACACCACCTAAACTCAGCCCAGAAAAGTATTTGGCCTTAATGCAGCTAGATAAAAAAGTGGCCGATGGGCAAATTAGATTGGTGCTACAACAGGGCATAGGCAAAGCAGTAATGACGGCTGATTATGATAAAGCGTTACTAAATCAAACATTAGAGGCGATTGCTGCGTGATGCTAGCCAGTTATGCAGCACATCCGGAACAATCGATCGGCCGTAAATTTAACGAGCCAGCGGCGCCTTTGATTAACGGCGCACCCATACGCAATTTATTTCAGCGCGACCGTGATCGCATCATCCATTCAACAGCCTTTAGGCGTTTAGAGTACAAAACACAAGTCTTCGTAAATCATGAGGGCGATTTGTTTAGAACGCGCCTGACGCATAGTTTAGAGGTTGCGCAATTGGCACGCGGTATCGCCAGAACCTTACATTTACATGAAGACTTAACCGAAGGTATCGCACTAGCGCATGATCTAGGTCACACACCATTTGGGCATGCAGGCCAAGATGCTCTGAATGCATGTATGCGCGCCCATGGTGGTTTCGAGCATAATTTGCAGTCTTTGCGCGTGGTGGATATGCTGGAAAATCGCTACGCAGAGTTCGACGGTTTGAATCTAACGTTTGAATTGCGCGAGGGTATCTTAAAACACTGCTCCATCAAGAATGCACGCCTACTTGGCGATGTTGGTGAACGCTTTATTAAAAAACAAAGCCCAAGCCTGGAGGCACAAGTCACCAATTTTGCCGATGAAATCGCCTACAACAACCATGATGTAGATGACGGCTTGCGCTCACAGCTCATTACCATCGAGCAGTTAAAAGAAATTGAATTGTTTGCAGAAAACATGGCTGTGGTGAAATCACAGTATCCGAATATCGAATTGAAACGTTTAATTCCTGAAACTATCCGCAGGATGATCAATCAGCTCGTGATTGATTTGTGCGAAACCACATTGGAAAATATTCAGCAACTGAAACCACAAACGATTGAAGATATTCGTCATGCGCCCTACTTGGTTGCGTTTAGTGAGGCAACCGCTAAAAAAAATCAGGCACTCAAACAGTTTTTGCGCAAAAATCTATACCACCATTACAAAGTTAACCGCATGAGCGCAAAAGCAGAGCGCATTATTCAAGAGTTGTTTCACGCGTTTATGCAAAATGTAGAACTGATGCCCGATGAGCACCAAGCGGCTGCAAAAGCAGATCAGCCAAGAGCAGTGGCTGACTATATTGCCGGTATGACTGATCGTTTTGCCATTCGCGAGCATCGCCGTTTATTTGCGGTGGAAGAATATTTCTAGTTTAAGCTACATTTTTGCAGCATTAGTGTTGCACAATTGCAACAAAGTACTTTAAATGTAACAAAAAGCGACAAATCGCTTGCCCCGTAAACCTAGCCTTTGGCATACTTTCATCACCTTCCTTAAGAACAAATACATTTGTTTGTGGAGTGAGTTCGCGAACTTTCTTGTTTTTTAGCGATTGATAAAAAAAGCTATAAAGATGAGGGTGATTTTAGTAGCAATACTTTTAGTAACAATATTTTGGAGATTCAAATGAAAACTAAATTAAGTTTAGCAGTTGCTTCAGCTTTATTAGCTGCCGCTTCAAGCGCAAACGCTGGTATCACAATTCCAGCTGGCGATTGGACATTGGACATTGGCGGCGTAGTTAACGCTTACTACACACACACAAGAACAAGCGGTGATAACGTTTCAGTAATCGGTGGTGTAACTGATACAGCATCAGGTGATGATTCACAATCAAACATCACTACTGGTTTGTTACCTAACTACTTATCAGTTTCTGGTAAAACACGTCAAAACGACTTAGATGTTGGTTTCACTATCAGCATCAACCCAGGCGCATCAACAACTCGTTCAGGTATTCAGAACGGTTCAAATGGTACACCAGCATTAAACCAAGAAAATCGTCAAGCATTCTTGACATTTGGTGATGCTTCATGGGGTTCTATCAAACTAGGTAAAGATTTAGGCATTTTCGCTTCTGATGCTATCTTGAATGACATGACATTATTAGGTGTTGGTTCTGCTGCTGGTGGTTTAGCTGGTAATACAACAACTTTAGGTCGTATCGGTACAGGTTTCATCTATGCTGATTGGAAATCACAAATTGCTTACACATCACCAAACTGGAATGGTTTCAGCTTCACAGCTGGCGTTACTCAAGGTTGGAATGCTCAAGAAGCATTAGATACAGCTGTTGGTGCTGGTATCTCTCAAGGTTCACAAAGCCGTTCAGGTTCTACTCCAGCTTTCGAAGCTAAAGCTAGCTACGAGTGGACAGGTGATGTTGCTGGTAAAGTATGGGTTTCTGGTATTACACAAAAAGTTAAAGATTTAACAGATTTTGTTAATGGTGGTGCTTTAACTGATGACCGTGCGACTGGTTTTGACATTGGCGCAACAGTAAATGTTGCTGGCTTTGGTTTGACAGGTTACTACGGTAATGGTGATGGCTTAGGTACAATCATTCAATTACGCGATGGTTTCGATGCTTCAGGTAAATCACGTGACTCAGATGACTGGTATGTGCAAGGTACTTACACAATTCCAGGCGCAGGTACTAAATTAGGTGTTGCATATGGTAAATCTACATTAGATGGTAACAGCGCAGCTACTGATTACTTGGATGACTGGAAACACAGTATGTGGACAGTTGGTGTTTATCACCCACTTACAAAGCATCTTAATTTAGTTGCTGAGTACTCATCTGCTAAAGATGAAGTTAACTTCAATAGTAGCGTTCCAGCTGGTAGCGATGTTGATGGTAAATCAAAAACTGTTTCATTGGGCGCAATCTTATTCTTCTAATTTAATGCAGGCTTAGCCTGCTTGAGTTAATAAGTAATAAACTAAAAACGGCAACTTCGGTTGCCGTTTTTGTTATTATGTGGATAGTAATCCTCAACTAATAGACTAATCAATTAACATCATTATTTGTATGAATTTATATCCAGTTACCATAGTAGAAAACTTTTACGACAATCCGGATAGTGTGAGAACATTTGCACTGAATCAGAAATATCAGTTTAGGCATCAAATTAAGAATGCTAACTATGTATTTCCTGGATGTAGAACCAAAGACATATCACTGATTAACAAACCATTGTTTGAAAGTGTAAGCAAAAAAATCATTTCCTTGTTTCATAATGCCGAACATGATTATATGCGTTGGTCTATTACAACAAGCTTCCAGAGTGTGTCGGAAGATTATGGGCGTGGGGTAATTCATACGGATCACAATACCGTATTTGCAGCGGTGCTCTATTTAGCACCAAATGCACCATTGCAATCAGGCACTTCGCTGTTTAAACCTAATGCCAGCTTTGATGAAGAAAAATATCAATGGTGCTTGAAGGAAAATGACAAGCGCTTTGATGAGGGTAAGCTAGTGATGGATACAAGTTATCACAGTATGTTTGACGAGATTGTACGCGTGAATAATGTATACAATACGTTAATATTGTATGAGGGTAGACATTATCACGCGGCTAACGAGTTTTTTGGTAAAACCCTAAAGGACTCAAGGCTAGCGCAGGTGTTTTTTGTTAGCAAGATAGATGCGCAAAAATACAGCTCGTTTCCATTAAAAAGAGCACAAGCGATTCAGATATAGCAGCCACTGCACTATCCGTGTTGGCTTTACTCATCTATCCCTAACTCTTGAATTTTTCTAGTGAGCGTATTTCTGCCCATACCTAATTGATTGGCAGCTTCAATACGCCTACCGTCAGTATGTTGTAACGCTTTGGTAATCATGGTCCGCTCAAATTCTTTGGTTTTGGTATCCAAAATATTGGTTTCACCACGATTCAGCGCATCCATGACTTCTTTGGCCAAAGACTCTTGCCAAGTGCCTGAGCTGGATGGCTTGGCCGACTCTTCTTTCAATTCCGGCGGTAAGTCAGCTACATCTACGTTTTGACCAGGTGCCATGACGGTGAGCCAATGACACACATTCTCTAATTGTCGAACGTTACCGCTCCAATTGACTGAGGTGAGGTAACGCAGGGCGGCTTGAGAGAGTTGCTTAGGTTCAACACCTAGTTGTTTGGCGCTATGCGCTAAAAAATGTTTTGTGAGTAACGGGATATCTTCTCTGCGCTCTCTTAAAGGAGGCAAACGTAAGCGAATGACGTTTAAACGATGAAATAAGTCTTCACGGAATAGCCCTAACTTCACGCGTTCCTCTAAGTCTTGGTGGGTGGCGGCAATGACACGGACGTTCACCTTTAGTGGTTGGTGACCGCCTACGCGATAAAACTGGCCATCACTTAACACGCGCAACAGGCGCGTTTGTAAGTCTGCTGGCATATCACCAATCTCATCTAAGAACAGCGTACCGTTATCGGCTTGCTCAAAGCGACCACGTCTTGCAGCAGCAGCCCCAGTAAAAGCGCCACGCTCATGTCCGAACAATTCAGACTCTAGTAAGTCTTTAGGAATGGCGGCGGTGTTAATCGCAATGAATGGTTTATCCGCCCGCGGGCTGTGTTTGTGCAAAGCACTGGCGACTAGTTCTTTGCCGCTGCCCGATTCACCGTTAATCAGTACTGTAGAGTGTGAACGACTGAGTCTGCCAATGGCGCGAAACACTTCTTGCATGGCGGGTGCTTGTCCAATGATTTCTGGGGTTTCTTCAATCACCACATTGTCTACGGCCTGACGCATGCTTTCGTCTACTGCACGTTTGATGATGTCGATGGCTTGGTCTACATCGAATGGCTTGGCTAAATACTCAAATGCACCACCTTGAAAAGCCGCCACTGCACTTTCTAGGTCGGAATATGCGGTCATGATGATGACAGGGATGTCTGGAAATTTTTGTTTAATCTCTGAGAGAAAATCTAGCCCAGAACCATTGGGCATGCGAATATCGCTGACTACTACTTGTGGTTGCTCTCGATGCAATGCATTGAGCGCTTCAGCCGTGGATGAGAAGGTCTTAAACTCTAAATCCGTGCGTGCTAATGCCTTTTCAAACACCCAGCGGATTGATTTGTCGTCGTCTAATATCCAAATAGGTTTCATACTTCTCTCGATGTTAATTCAAAAATATTCTTAATATTATGTATGTAAAATTACTGTGTAATGACCGCATGTTTAAGTAAGGTGCTTTCAATGGGCAGCAATATAGTAAAGCATGTTTTCCCTGGCTGGCTCTCACAATCTATCATGCCATGATGTTGCGTAATAAACGTTTGCGCAAGTGCCAACCCTAATCCAGTGCCACCCTCTCGACCAGAAACCAGTGGGTAAAATATTTTCTCTCGAATATCGACAGGAATGCCAGGGCCATTATCAATAATTTGTAGCTTGATAGCGACACGGTAACGTTTTCTAGCTAGAGTTACTTGGCGCTCGGAACGTGTTCTTAATATAATTTTTGCGCTGTCGGTACCTTTTGATTGCATAGCTTGTACCGCATTACGCGCAATGTTCAAGACCGCTTGGATAAGCTTCTCTCTATCACCTATTAACTCTGGTAGGCTGGTGTCGTAGTCGCGCTGTACGATAATGTTGTGAGGCGATTCAGCCAATAGCAGGCTTCTAACACGCTCAAGTACTTCATGGATATTGGTGGGCTCGTACTTCGGTACACGGTGCGGTGCCAACAGGCGATCCATCAGGCTGTGCAACCTATCAGCTTCTTTGATAATGACTTGGGTATATTCTCTTAAATTAATCTGAGGGAGCTCATGTTCCAACAATTGCGCTGCCCCGCGCAGCCCGCCTAATGGGTTGCGAATTTCATGCGCTAAATTTCTCAATAATTCTGAGTTTGCCTGTTGTTGAATGAGCATGCGCTCTTCTCTGGCAATCCGCAATTGCTGATCCATTTGTTGAAACTCTAAAATGAGTGTGACATTCTCAAACATGATTGGCGTCACTGTACAGGTCACAGCAAATGAATGCTGGCGTACTGTAGTGAGCGCAAATTCATGTTCGCGGTAAGGGCTGTTAGTGGTGAGCGCATTGTCTACGGCCAGTTGCAATATTTCGCAGTTTAAAAAGACCTCGGAAATATGGTTGCCGGAAATCTGATTGGCGCTTAACGCAAATAGTATCTCTGCGCTTGGATTGGTATAAAGCACCTTGAGCGATGAGTCGAGTAGCATCACTGCAGTTGCAAGATGCTCTAAGCCAGAAAAATTTGAGGGTGTATGCTGAACCATAAACTTAATAAAACATAGCAATCAATAGTGTTGTTGCTTGTAATAAAGCAAAAGGTAAGCCAGCTTTAATCTTAAAGAAAAAGCGTGGTTCGGCGATTAATTAATTTGGTTCAGCTCTTTGGTCAGCAGCTCAATATTGCGTTGGTGTGCATCTACCTCGGCTTGAAGGCCCTTCATTTTCTCTTCAAACTTGGGTACGTTGCGGAAGGTAGATGTGGTGCCATTGGCGTTCTTGACTTGATAGACCTCTGGGTTTGATTGACCTTCAGCATAGGCTTGCTTAGCGCGCTCAAGTGCTTGTTTTTCAGACTCTAATTCAGATTTTAGAATGTCTTTACGTTTGGCATCGCGCTGGTTTTGCGTGTTGGAATCTACTTTTGGAAAGTTGCTAGGTGTGCCAGATTTAGACTCATCGGAAGACTTGGCGTTAGGCTTTGCAGTATTGCCAAAACTGGTATCAGCCGGCTCCAAATCTAGTTTTTTGGCGCCTTTGATTTTGACGTTTGAATAAGTGATTCGCCCATCAGCATCTACATGCTTGTATATTTCTGCATGTGCCACCGCGCAGATGAGGGTAGAAACTACAATGCTTACAAATGTAAATTGTTTATTCATACCAATAGTTTAGATGAGAGTCTTATAGTTAGCAACGAGGTATTATAGATTTGGTTGACGGGGATGTATATATAAAAAAATAGGGCAGCCTAAGCTGCCCTATTTTAGTGCGTTGCTAAACGGTGATTAGCAAGACTATGTTGAAATTAGCAAGAGTAGTACAAGCCAAATTCAACTGGGTGTGGAGTTTGACGTAGTTTGGTCACTTCTTCCATTTTTAGACCAATGTAAGCATCAATCCAGTCATCCGTAAATACACCACCACGCGTCAAGAACTCACGGTCTTTGTCCAAATACTCCAACGCTTGTTCCAATGAAGAACAGACGGTTGGAATTTTTGCATCTTCTTCTGGTGGAAGATGGTACAAGTCTTTAGTTGCTGGCTCACCTGGGTGAATTTTGTTTTGTACGCCATCCAAACCTGCCATTAACAATGCAGAGAATGCCAAGTACGGGTTAGCAATTGGATCTGGGAAACGCGCTTCAACACGGCGTGCTTTGTCTGAATGTACAAATGGAATACGGATAGAAGCAGAACGGTTTTTAGCCGAGTAAGCTAATTTCACTGGCGCTTCGTAATGTGGCACTAAGCGTTTGTATGAGTTAGTACCTGGGTTGGTAATCGCGTTCAATGCACGTGCGTGCTTGATGATGCCGCCAATGTAGTACAAAGCGAAATCACTTAAGCCAGCGTAGCCGCTACCAGCAAACAGGTTTTTGCCATCTTTCCATACGGATTGGTGAACGTGCATACCAGAACCGTTATCGCCAAACATTGGTTTAGGCATAAAAGTCGCTGTTTTGCCGTAGGCGTGTGCCGTGTTTAATACTACGTATTTTAAGATTTGCGTCCAGTCAGCACGTTGTGTCAATGTGCTGAATTTAGTACCGATTTCACATTGACCAGCAGTCGCTACTTCATGGTGGTGCACTTCAACAGGCACGCCCATTTGCTCTAAAGTCATCACCATCGCAGAACGGATGTCATGTAATGAATCGACTGGAGGCACTGGGAAGTAACCGCCTTTTACTGCTGGACGGTGACCCGTGTTGCCGCCTTCGAATTTCTCTGAAGATGACCATGCTGCCTCTTCTGAGTTGATTTTGACTGAACTACCGCTCATGTCTACAGACCAGTTGATAGAGTCGAAAATGAAGAATTCTGGCTCTGGACCAAAATAAGCAGTGTCGCCCAAGCCGCTTGATTTTAAGTAAGCTTCAGCACGTTTGGCCAAGCTACGTGGATCACGGTCGTAGCCTTTACCATCGGTAGGGTCTACAACGTCACAGGTTAAAATTAATGTTGGCTCGTCCATGAATGGATCGATGTTTGCTGTTGATGCATCAGGCATCAATTGCATGTCAGAGGCTTGAATGCCTTTCCAACCGGCGATTGAAGAGCCGTCAAACGCGTGACCTTCAGTAAATTTTGATTCGTCAAAAGCTGAAACAGGCACAGTGACGTGCTGTTCTTTACCACGCGTATCGGTAAAACGAAAATCAACAAATTTAATGTCGTTTTCTTTTACCATTTTCATTACATTTGCAACAGACATTACCTTCTCCTAATGTGAGTGTGTATTGATGATGGAATTATTATTGAGATAAAACAAAAATCCTAAGCTGTAATATTAGCAGGAACTGTGCCAGCGAAAAATAGCTAAACACCGCATTAAACCGATAACGCACTAAAATAGCGATTTTTGTGATGAACCAAAATGGTGCGTAAAGATATTTTATGCACAAAAAAAGTGCAATGCATGTCTGGTGAATTTTTGCCTTCATTTTCGCGATATACTTGAAACTATCAGATAAAACTAAGCGATGTAAACGGGAGAGTGCTGATGGATAATCCATCTCAAATTTTAGAACTTGCGCATGAGCGCGCAAAACAAAATCAGATTGCTTATGCGGGTCTGCTGACGCCGCAGGAAACATTTGCAGTGTTACAAAATAATCCTGAAGCTACCTTGGTGGATGTGCGTTCACGTGCGGAGTTGGAGTTGGTAGGGCGTGTACCGCAATCTACCCATATTGAATGGGCATTTTATCCTGGAATGGTAGCAAACCCGGATTTTGCAACGCAACTACAGGCGAATATAGATAAAGGACTCACGGTCATCTTTATGTGTCGCACTGGTGGCCGTAGTCATAATGCGGCTGTATTGGCGCAACAACTCGGTTATCAAAAAGCCTACAACATGGTAGAGGGCTTTGAAGGTGAGGCCAATAGCCTGAAACAGCGCACGCTGATCAATGGCTGGCGTCATGCCGGGTTGCCTTGGACAAACTAAACGACAATAGGTAAAACAGATGGTAGATAAGTATGCAGTGATTGGCAACCCTATCGGGCACAGCAAATCGCCTATCATTCACAAAGCCTTTGCGGAGCAGACCGGTGAGGATATTAGTTACGAGGCGATACTGGCGCCACTAGATGGATTTGAAGCGACAATTCAATCATTGATTGCGCAGGGTTATAAAGGCGCGAATGTTACTGTGCCATTTAAGTTTGAAGCTTTAAATTTGGTTTATCCTAGCAATCGTGCTTTAGATGAAGTGGCCGTTAACACACTCAGATTTCTGGGTGGTGAGATTCGTGGCGATAGTACTGATGGTACGGGTCTGATACGCGACATTCAGCAAAATTTAGGCATCAAGATAGCAGGTAAACGAGTACTTCTTTTAGGCGCAGGCGGTGCAGCAGATGGAGTGCTGCAACCGTTACTTAATGAAATGCCGGCTTCGTTAGTGATTGCTAATCGCACGGTGGATAAAGCGCAAACAATGGTGAAAAAAATATTGTCCAAAGACCATAACGCATTTTCTCTAACTGCAAGTGCATTCGATGATTTGGCTGATGCGCAATTTGATATTGTCATCAACGCCACTTCTACAGGCTTAACCGATACGGCCCTGCCTATTCCAAGCAGTGTATTTGCAAACGGCTGCTTAGCTTACGACATGATGTACGGGCGTGAAACGCCTTTTATGAAACAAGCGCGAGAGGCGGGTGCGGAAGTGGCGGACGGCCTTGGGATGTTAGTTGAGCAAGCGGCAGAAGCGTTTTATATTTGGCGCGGTGTGCGTCCACGTACACAGCCAGTGATTCAGCAGTTGAGAAGCGCTTGATCCGCTGGTTTTTCAATAGCAAACCGAATGCGCACGCTTTAGGCGTGGGTGGCTATTTCAAGCGCATACTGGCATTTCTGTTGGTGTGGATTATTGTTTATCAGCTATGGATTTTCTTGCACATAGTCTGGTGGATTAAATTCAACCCCTCCACAAGTGCGTTTATGGAAGACCGTTTGGCGGTAATTCAGGAGAAAAATCCTGATGCCGAATTAAAATACAAATGGGTAGATTATCCGAAAATTTCCAACCATCTCAAGCGTGCTTTGGTTGCCAGCGAAGATGCAAAATTTGTTAACCACGAAGGTTTTGACTGGGAAGGCATTGAAAAAGCCTACGAGAAAAACCTGAAAAAAGGCAAACTGGTGGCCGGCGGCTCCACGATTAGTCAGCAACTGGCTAAGAATTTATTTTTATCCAGTAAACGCACACCTTGGCGCAAAGCAGAAGAAGCGCTGATTACTTTGATGTTAGAAAAAATGCTGAGCAAACGACGCATTTTGGAAATCTACTTGAATGTGATTGAGTGGGGTAATGGTGTGTTTGGGGCCGAGGCCGCAGCTAAACATTACTTTAAAACCAGCGCCGCTGGATTGAATCGTCAACAGGCGGCCAAGCTGGCAGCCATGGTGCCCAACCCACGTTTTTATGATGATCACCGCAATACACGTTATTTAAACCGCAGAACAGCGACGATTCAAGCGCGTATGCGGTTTGCAGAAGTACCTTAGTATCCTGCCATATACAGCTGATTTGGTCATAAACTAAGTTGGTTTTTCCACTCTGTTATCCGGTTTAAATTCATTGAGATGCGTTAAAGTCTTAGGACAAACTGTCTATGGACCCAACAATAACATGAACGTAATTGACAATTTTTTAGATCAGATTAACCGCATGCCGATGCTACCAAAAGTAGTACAGGAAGTGGCCGCACAGCTCGACAATGAGGATGTGGATTTAAAAGCCCTCGCGGCCAGCATTAATCATGATCAGGTGTTGGCGGCGCGCGTACTGCGCATGTCTAACTCAGCTTATTTTGGCTGCAGCCGCAGTATTAAAACTGTAGAGGATGCAGTGGCGTTGATAGGCTTAGAAAATGTAGCAACACTTGTAGTAGCTTCTGGGGTTACCACTACTTTCACCAATGTGCCGGGGCTGAATTTACAGCATTTCTGGGTACATAGTTTGGTCACCGCTAGTATTGCCCGTCAAATCAGCCGTGATTCAGGCTTGGACGCTGCCACTGCTTACATTGCTGGGTTGCTGCACAGCGTTGGTCAATTGCCTATTCATTTGGTGTTTCCTGCCGCCGGCGCACAAGTGACGGAGATGTGCCGTGGTCGCAGTGTGCTTGAGAGAAAAGCGGCAGAGCAATCGATCCTTGGTATTGATCATTGCCAGATTGGAGAGATGCTCGCCAAAATGTGGAACTTTCCGGAAGAGATTTTGTGCGTGTTGCGTCATTATGTAGAGCCATTTAAAGCGGGTGCGAGTGAGTTTGCGCCAGTGGTGTATGCAGCTGTCTATATTGCATCTGAGTTCGAGCGTGAAAAAACGGCAGCGGAAATCGCGGCATCGTTAGACGCTGAAGTGATGCAGGCACTTAACTGGAATGATGCAGATGCATTGATTGAGCGCATCGAGCACTACCGTATTTTTGTGCACGAAGCACAAAGCTATTTATAGCACTGCGCGTAACTGCATCCGCTAGCCAAGCATGGGCTTGAGGTATTTCCCCGTATAGCTTTGTTTAATTTCGGCCACAGCTTCCGGGGTGCCTACGCCCACCACCATACCGCCACCGTCACCGCCTTCTGGCCCCATATCAATAATCCAGTCTGCGGTTTTAATCACATCCAAGTTATGTTCAATAATGACGATGGTATTGCCCGCATCGCGTAAGCGATGAATCACATCCAGCAGTAATTGAATATCGGCAAAATGCAAACCAGTGGTCGGCTCATCTAGAATATAGAGCGTGCGGCCGGTATCGCGCTTGCTCAACTCCAACGCTAGCTTCACACGTTGCGCCTCACCACCGGATAACGTAGTGGCCGATTGGCCTAATGTGATATAGCCCAAACCAACATCTAATAATGTTTTTAGTTTGCGTTCAATCACAGGCTGCGCGTTAAAGAAAGTGTGCGCTTGCTCAACTGTCATCTCTAATACTTCGCGGATATTTTTACCTTTGAAGTTGATTTCCAATGTTTCGCGGTTATAGCGCTGGCCTTTGCAGACATCGCAAGGCACATAGACGTCTGGTAGAAAGTGCATTTCCACACGAATCACACCGTCGCCTTGGCAAGCCTCACAGCGCCCACCTTTCACGTTAAATGAATAGCGACCTGGACCATAGCCACGCGCACGGCTTTCCGGTACCGCAGCGAATAAATCACGAATCGGTGTGAATAAGCCGGTATATGTTGCAGGGTTAGAGCGTGGTGTGCGGCCAATCGGGCTTTGGTCCACATCCACTACTTTATCAAAAAAAGCTAAGCCATCAATTTCGCCAAACGCTGCTGGTTCGGTATTGCTGCCGTACAAATGCTGGGCAACAACGCGGTACAGCGTGTCGTTAATCAGCGTAGATTTGCCGCTGCCAGAGACCCCAGTCACGCAAGTGAGCAATCCCACAGGGATTTCAACTGACACATCGCGCAGATTGTTGCCAGTAGCATGCGTCAATTTCATCCAGCGTGCAGGGTCGGCTTTGGTGCGTGCTTTTTTGTATTCAATTTGTTTTTTGCCACTTAAATACTGCCCGGTGAGTGATTTGGGGTTGGCTTGAATTTGTGCAGGGGTACCCTCTGCCACAATCTGTCCGCCATGTTCACCTGCGCCCGGGCCAATGTCGACGACATAATCGGCCATCATAATGGCATCTTGGTCATGCTCGACCACAATGACACTATTGCCGATATCACGCAGGCGCTTGAGCGTATCTAATAAGCGGTCATTGTCACGCTGGTGTAAGCCAATGGAAGGTTCATCTAGTACATACATCACACCGGTTAAGCCGCTACCGATTTGAGAGGCTAGGCGAATACGTTGCGCCTCTCCACCGGACAGCGTTTCAGCGGAGCGAGATAACGATAAGTACTCCAGACCCACATTGGTTAGAAATTTTAAGCGGTTCTCAATTTCTTTTACAATTTTGTCCGCAATCGCCAACTTAGCGCCATGCAGTTGTAAGGTTTCAAAGAAAGTAAGTGCTTGCTTAAGTGGCACTTCACAAATTTGATGGATGTTTTTCTCGCCCACTTTGACGTGTCTTGCTTCACGTCTTAAACGCGTGCCTGTGCAATCTGGGCAAGTGGTGGCATTGATGTACTTGGCCAACTCATCTCGCACAGCTGTGGAATCGCTTTCGCGATATCGGCGCTGCAAGTTATGAATGATCCCTTCAAAACTATGGGTTTTACCAAAAAACGTACCGCGTTCGTTGAGGTATTTAAATGTGATTTGCTCTTTACCAGAACCAAATAGCAGGATGTTTTGGATGTCCTCAGACAGTTCTTCAAAGGCAACTTCCAAATCAAAATTGTAGTGTTGGCTCAGGCTGGCCAACATCTGGAAGTAAAATTGATTGCGCTTATCCCACCCTTTAATGGCGCCACTGGCGAGCGATAGATGCGGAAATGCCACGACCCGCTTTGGATCAAAGAAAGTGACATTGCCTAAACCATCACATTTCGGACATGCGCCCATGGGATTGTTAAAGCTGAATAGGCGAGGCTCTAATTCAGCAAGTGAGTAATCACAAACCGGGCAAGAGAATTTGGCTGAGAATAAGTGTTCTTTCTCGTTATCCATCTCCAAGGCGATGGCTTTGCCATCGGCCAAGCGTAGCGCGGTCTCGATAGATTCCGCAATCCGTTGTTTCATATCCTCGCGTACTTTTAAGCGATCCACCACTACGTCTACACTATGTTTGGTGGTTTTAGCTAACTGCGGCAACGCATCCATTTCATAAATTTTGCCGTCAACACGTAAGCGTACAAAGCCTTGTGCTTTGAGTTCGTCAAATAAATCTAATTGCTCACCTTTACGGTTAGACACCACTGGTGCCAACACCATCAGTTTGGTGTCTTCGGGCAATTTCAAAATGGCATCTACCATTTGCGAAACAGTTTGTGCTTCTAGCTTAATGCCGTGATCAGGGCATTCAGGGTCGCCGGCACGCGCAAATAGTAATCTTAAGTAGTCATGAATCTCTGTAACGGTACCCACAGTAGAGCGCGGGTTGTGCGAGGTGGATTTTTGCTCAATGGAAATGGCGGGCGATAAGCCTTCAATGAGATCGACATCCGGCTTGTCCATGCGTGCCAAGAATTGGCGTGCGTAAGCAGACAAACTTTCCACGTAGCGGCGTTGTCCCTCAGCGTATAGCGTATCGAAGGCTAAGCTAGATTTCCCGGAGCCGGATAAGCCAGTAATCACTACCAGTTGATTACGCGGAATATCCAGTGAAACGTTCTTGAGATTGTGGGTGCGCGCACCGCGGATTTTAATAAATTCCATGATACTTTAACGAAAAGTGAGGCAACCTGATAATATACGCAATTATTCGAAAGACTTCCAAATATTAATGCAGTTTTCAGAAAAAATGACGCGCACAGAACTTCGCGCGACAGTCAGTTTGGCTTCCATTTACGGTTTACGTATGTTGGGCATGTTTTTGATTTTGCCCATTTTTGCCATTTACGCAGAAAAATTAGAGGGTGGTAGTAACCACACACTTATCGGTTTAGCGCTGGGTGCCTATGGTTTGATGCAAGTGCTATTGCAATTGCCTTTCGGCATGGCTTCAGATCGTTTTGGTCGCAAACGTTTAATTTATGTTGGCCTGATTTTATTTGCAGTGGGTAGCGTGGTTGCCGCGCTTTCACACACTATTTATGGCGTGATTCTTGGGCGTGCCATTCAGGGTGCGGGTGCTATTTCCGCTGTGGTGACAGCGCTGGTGGCAGACTCCACGCGTGAAGAACACCGTACCAAAGCCATGGCCATGATAGGCGCCACGATCGGTTTGACGTTTGCGGTGTCGCTGGTAGCCGGGCCTATTTTCAATCAATGGATTGGCGTTCCGGGTATTTTCTGGATGACGGGTGTTCTTTCTTTACTGGCAATTTTGGTGGTCAAATATGCAGTGCCCACGCCGTTGCACAGCGGGTTTCACTCAGATGCACAAGCGGCGCCTAGCCTGATGAAAGATGTGCTGAAAGACAGCCAATTGCTGCGCTTGAATTTTGGTACGTTTTGTCTGCATGGCGCGCAAATGGCGATGTTTATTGTGGTGCCATTCGCGTTAAAAGAGACGAGCGGCATGAGTGAGAACTTACATTGGCAGGTGTACTTGCCAGTATTGATACTCTCGTTTCTGCTGATGGTGCCAGCCATTATTTATGCAGAGAAAAAGGCCAAGCTTAAACCGGTGTTTATTGCTGCGGTTGGCTTGATGTTTGCGGCACAATTGATTTTTGCCTACAACATTCACCACTTTTGGGGCATTGTGACTTCATTGGTGGTGTACTTTGTCGCATTCAATATTTTAGAAGCCTCATTGCCTTCACTCATTTCAAAGATGGCACCGGCTGCGGCCAAAGGTACGGCAATGGGGGTGCATAATACAGCCCAGTCATTTGGCATGTTTTTAGGGGCAACGGTGGGCGGTTACTTATCGCATCGCTTTGATTATGCTGCTGTGTTTTTGTTTTGCGCGGCGCTGATGATGATTTGGTTTCTATTAGCACTTGGCATGAAAACACCCCTCAGCGTGAAGACAAAGATGTATCATATGCAAGGATTTGACGGCGCACAGGCGAGCAGTTTGCAGCAGCAAGTGGCTGTGCTCGCCGGTGTGCATGAAGCGGTTGCTATTGCACAAGAGCACATGTTGATTGTGAAATTGAATAATCAATTGCCAGAAGCAACGCAAATAGAGACAGAACAAACGATATTAAAACTGATAGGGAGCAAATAATGGCATCAGTCAATAAAGTAATTTTGGTGGGTAACTTAGGGCGCGATCCGGAAGTGCGCTACATGCCGAATGGTGAAGCGGTAGCTAACTTTAGTATTGCCACTACGGATAATTGGAAAGATAAATCCGGCGTAAAACAAGAAAAAACGGAATGGCACAATATTGTCATGTACCGTCGTTTGGCTGAAATTGCGGGTGAGTATTTGAAAAAAGGTCGCCCTGTATATGTCGAAGGCCGTTTGCAAACGCGTAAATGGGAAAAAGATGGTGTGACACGCTACACCACTGAAATCGTGGCAGACCAAATGCAAATGCTGGGCAGTGGTCGTGATGGCGGCAGTGCCAGCTATGATGGTGATATGGGACAAGGCTCAGGACCAGAGGACTACAGCCAAGCACCGCCAAGAGCCAGCGCACCTGCACAAGCGCCTGCAGCAAAGCCAGCGGGTGGTAGCAATTTTGATGACTTTGATGACGATATCCCGTTTTAATTGGATAGCGTGTATGAATAAAAGCCCACACATGTTGTGGGCTTTTTGCTGGAGGCTACCTGCCAAGCACAATGCTGCCCGTCAGTGCATGTGTCTGGCCGATATTAAGCCCATATTGAATGCCTGCCCGCTCGGCAGCAGGTCCAATGAACCTCCCGACAATGGTGGCCGGATTGCCGCTGGCGTCTCGCATCACGCCATTGCAGCCGGCAATACAGCCAATATTGTTGAAGTTTGAAGTGATGGAGCCATTGTTAGCGAATTCGGCCGATCCTGCCATCAAGGTATTGTTGCCAGCCAGCGTGTAAGTGAGTGGGCCGAGTGGAATGTTAAGGCCGTAACTATAAGCATAGGTAGCAAAGTTAACGCTCAAATTTCCGGTCACCGTATTTGCGTTACCGATAGCAACTGTTCGGCCTTGATTGCCTAGTACTGGCGCAGTAGAGGCCAGCACGTTGTATTGCAAGGGTGTGTTCAGATTAGCGAGCTGCAACAGGTTTGCGGGCTGTGTTGCGTCACCAGCAATATAGCTGAGCAATCCAACATTCTGATTGTTGATGCTGCCCCTGACTTGTCCCATGCTGACAAAGGCATCGCTATAAAAGTCATTAAGGTTGGCGGCAATCAATTGTAAGTCTATGTCTTGCGTTTGGTAACGGCTGAGATTGTTGTTGGCGTTGCTGGCAAGTGTGCCATCCAGCAAGGCGTAGTTAACTGCTCCCTGCTGCATAATGCCGCTAAGCAAAATATCCGTTTGAGTGTTGGTGGTTGGTGCATTCAGATCTGGCGGTGTGCCTGGTGGATTATTGCCGGTGCCAGAAAGGTCGGTGAGCGAGGCTTGCGTCACGCTGTCCGTGACCACGGCACTGATCCTGTCTTTACCTAAGTGCTCGGCCTGTACAAACACGGGTTTGCTGACTGAAGGTGGTGCGGTGCTAATGTTGGCCGTTTCATGCGTATGCTCTGGCTGGCTTTGTTTGCTTGATGTGCTGATGGATTGCCCCGCAATGGCATTGCGGCAGCCGCCGGCATTACATACATCCACACTGCCTTGTTGGGTGGTCATGACGAGCTTATTGCCCAAAAATATAGCAGTGAATTGCGTGCCGCGGATGCCGATGGTGGCCACTGGCGTAGCAAGTTGATAGCGGTCAGGTGTTTGATGGCCAATCAATCCGCTGATTGCGCGCAACCCGCCTTTAATTAGCTCGGTAAAGGCGTACTCTGTGCCGTCTTGTGCGCCAGAGAAGCTGTATTGATTGATTTTATAGATGGTTTCGGGCTGTAGTGAAATTTTTCCGCCATCAATAAACTCGATTTGTACGCGCCCATCTTTAGTGTCTATGGTGTCGCCATTAAGTACGGCATCGTGCTGAAGTATGGGGTGCACAGATTGATCTGCGCGCGTGATGATGGCATTGCCGCTTTTAAACAAAATAGTGCCTGCGGACTGCGCCGCTGCCAGCGGTGGCAGCATTAAGGCAATCATTAACCATCCAATGTCAGTAAGAGCGTGCTGAAGGCTTTTCATCGACGTGTCCTCACTTCAAGCATGACTACGCTTTAAAAATAATTATCAATAAAACATAAAATAATTATCAATGAAACAATTACTTAACATCAGTTATAATAGCGCTCTTGTTGATTTTAATACACCGAATCTATTCATCTTTTAAAATAAATAGTCATCCATATGCCGATTTACGATTATCAATGTACAAGTTGTGGTTTTAAACAAGAAGTGATGCGCAAAGTCAGTGCACCTAGCGTTGAGAGTTGCCCGCAATGTCAAACCTTGGCATTTTCCAAACAATTATCCGCACCAAGTTTTCAGCTCACTGGTAGCGGATGGTATGCCACTGATTTTAAAAATAAAAATAACGGATCGACCAAGTCTCCAGAGTCAACACCAACAGAAAGTGAATCCAAGCCAGCCGCATGTAATCCAGGTTGCGCCTGCCATTAGGGTCTGTTTATGATTAAAAAATACTTCTTCACAGGTTTGCTCGTCTTGGTGCCGTTGATTATCACGGTATGGGTGCTGGCCACTTTAATTAATACCTTAGACCAAAGCTTGCTGCTATTACCCGCCGCTTGGCGCCCAAAAGAGTTCTTAGGGCAGGATATACCTGGCTTTGGTGTAGTGCTGACCTTGGTGACGATTTTTGTGACCGGCTTAATTGCCACCAATATTTTCGGGCAGCAGTTGATTGCGTTGTGGGAGGGCTTGCTCTCACGCGTGCCAGTGGTCAAATCCATTTACTCTAGCGTTAAACAAGTGTCCGATACCTTGTTTTCAGATTCTGGCAATGCCTTCCGTAAAGCCTTATTAGTGCAATACCCACGCCAAGGCAGTTGGACCATCGCGTTTTTAACGGGTACCCCCAGTGGCGATGTAGTTAACCATTTGCACGGTGAGTATGTCAGCGTATACGTGCCCACTACGCCTAACCCAACTTCCGGTTTCTTTTTAATGATGCCAAAATCAGACGTCATTGAGCTTGATATGAGCGTAGATCAAGCGCTTAAATATATTATTTCGATGGGGGTTGTTGCCCCTAACGAAGTACCGCCAAAAATTTTAACCGACTATACAGATTAACTTAATTACATTAACGAAGAACTATGATGCGTACACATTACTGCGGGCACTTAAACCGCGAACATATTGGTCAAACTGTTACCCTTTGTGGTTGGGCGCATCGCCGCCGCGATCACGGTGGTGTGATTTTTATTGATTTGCGCGACCGTGAAGGTATGGCGCAGATTGTGATTGACCCAGATACAAAAGAAGCGTTTGCAGCAGCAGAAACCGTACGCAATGAGTTTGTGCTCAAAGTGGTATGTAAAGTACGCGCACGCCCAGAAGGCACCGTGAATCCGAATATTCCAACTGGTGAGGTGGAAATGTTGGCGACCGAGATTGAAATCCTCAATCCATCCCTCACGCCGCCGTTTATGCTGGACGACGATAACCTCACAGAGACTGTGCGTTTAGAGCATCGTTATATTGATTTACGTCGCCCCGCCATGCAAAAGAATTTAATGCTGCGTTACAAAGTGGCTAAAAATCTGCGTGATTACTTAGACGAAAATGGCTTTATAGAAGTAGAAACACCGATGTTAACGCGCTCAACGCCAGAAGGCGCGCGTGATTATTTGGTGCCTTCGCGTGTGCATCATGGTCAGTTCTTTGCATTGCCGCAATCACCGCAATTGTTTAAACAATTATTGATGGTGTCTGGCTTTGATCGCTATTTCCAAATCACCAAATGTTTCCGCGATGAAGATTTACGTGCTGACCGTCAGCCAGAATTTACGCAAGTGGATATCGAGACTTCTTTCTTAGAAGAAAACGACATCATGGACATCGTCGAAGAGATGATCCGTCGCATGCTCAAGAAAATTCAAAATGTCGATTTACCTGCTGCGTTCCCACGCATGAGTTTTGCTGAGGCCATGAACCGTTATGGCTCAGACAAGCCAGATATGCGTGTGACCTTAGAAATCACCGAGCTTTCAGATGTGATGAAAGACGTGGACTTTAAAGTGTTTGCGGGCGCTGCCAACATGGCGGGTGGCCGTGTTGCCGCTCTGCGCGTGCCAAACGGCGCTGCCATTAGCCGTTCTGAAATCGATGCGTATACTGAATTCGTCAAAATCTACGGCGCCAAAGGCTTGGCGTACATCAAGATTAATGACATTACCAAATTGAACGAGGAAGGTTTACAAAGCCCTATCGTCAAAAACATTCATGTGAATGCTTTGCAAGCCATCATTGAGCGCACAGGTGCACAGAACGGTGACATCGTATTCTTTGGTGCTGACAAATTGAAAGTCGTGAACGAAGCATTAGGCGCATTGCGCTTAAAAGTCGGCCACGATAAAGGTCACGTCGATGGTCGTGCTTGGGCGCCATTGTGGGTGGTGGATTTCCCTATGTTCGAACACGATGAAGAAAATGACCGCTGGGTGGCTTTGCATCATCCGTTCACCGCGCCTAAAGATGGTCACGAAGACTTGCTCGTTTCTAACCCGGGTGCGGCACTGTCAAAAGCGTACGATATGGTACTCAATGGCTGGGAAGTGGGCGGCGGTTCTGTGCGTATTCATAAATCAGACGTGCAATCCAAAGTATTTGATGCATTGAAAATCAGCAAAGAAGAAGCGCAAGAAAAATTTGGTTTCTTATTAGATGCCTTGCAATATGGTGCGCCTCCACATGGTGGCTTAGCATTTGGCTTGGACCGCTTAGTGACGTTGATGGCTGGCGCCGAGTCTATCCGTGATGTAATTGCTTTCCCAAAAACACAACGTGCACAGTGTTTAATGACCAATGCGCCAAATGAAGTGGATGAGAAACAATTAAGGGAGCTGCATATTCGCGTTCGCACCCAAAACACGGCGGCTTAATATGCGCTTGCTTGCACAGATTTTGTGGCAGGCATTTGTTGTATTAGTTGGTCATGTATTCGCGCTTGTGTCTTCCCGACGCAGCGCGTTTTTCTTTGCAAAGTGACGCGTTTGTAGACTGCTCATGCATCTCAAGTCATTAATCCGCACTATCCCACATTACCCTAAACAGGGCATCATGTTTCGCGACATTACTACCCTGCTGAAAGACCCAACGGGTTTGCAGCTGTTGGTAGATGGCCTTGCAGGGCATTATGCTCATCAAAAAATTGATAAAATTGTTGGGATAGAAGCGCGTGGTTTTGTGATTGGTGCCGCGGTGGCTTACAAGTTGGGTGTAGGGTTTGTGCCGATTAGAAAATCAGGCAAGTTGCCTGCACAAACCTTTCAGCAGGAATATGCGCTGGAGTATGGCACTGATGTGATGGAAATACATCAAGATGCCATCACACAGGGTGAACAGGTGTTGCTAGTGGATGATTTGATTGCGACAGGTGGCACTGCCATGGCCGCAGTCAGTTTAATCGATCAGTTGGGGGGCATCATTGCTGGATGCGCATTCGTGATCGATTTACCTGATTTAGGTGGTATGCAACGATTGCAGCACTTGGGCTTACCAACATTTGCGCTATGTCAATTTGAAGGCGAGTAATTGTTTATACTATACTGCTGGGCTTATGCAGCACTTTCGCAGTACTTTAATCATCATCGGATAAGAATATGCCAGTGACCGAAATCAACCATGTGAATTTTCGCTCTGACCGCGAGACCATGCGCAAGTTAAAAGACTTTTACTGTGACATTATCGGGCTTACGGTAGGCAAGCGCGTCGCCAGTACTACTTATGGTTACTGGCTGTGTGTTGGTAATAATGACGTGGTGCATCTGGCTGAATATAAAACGCCAACGGCGCCAGCACTACATGTGCATGGCACTTATGACCATGTGTCATTTACTTGCACCGATATGCCAGCAATGGAAGCGCATTTAACAGCACACAATGTGCCTTATACCAGCAGAACGCTCGCCAGCGGTACCAAGCAAATCAACTTGAAAGACCCGGCAGGTAATGGTGTGGAGTTAAACTTTGAGGAGTATGCTGATCCTAACTATGTGATGCGTCCGTCCGGTGATCCTAACGCACCTGTGTAATGTGTAGGCCGCAGTGTGATGCCGGTCACATACTTCATGTGGCGATAAACTAAAATAGCATCACGTTATCTAACATAATATTTGGGCAGTTTTTAAGATACGTTACAGCATAAGAACATAGACAAGAGTGAAATAGGGGTAGTGTATATGAAGCTAAATCGATTATGGATTGTGACAGCAATATCTGCCAGTATGCTAGGCGGTATGATGGGCATTGCGCATGCTGAAGCGGATCCTAAATTATGGTCTGTGGTAAAAGAGGCGTTCTTTGCCAAACGCGATATTCAAGAAGTCGATTTTATTAAGATAGAAGCGCCGCGCCGCGCCGAAAGTGGTGCGCAAGTGCCAGTGACATTTAGCTACGACAAAGCGGCTGCCAATGGCGTGGATATTAAGAAAATCTACGTGTTAGTGGATGCAAACCCAATTCAATTAGCTTCGACCTATCACCTCACCGATCTGTTGGGTAACTTCATCATGGAAACGCGCATCCGTATGGAAACTGATTCGTATGTCCGCTTAGTGGGTGAGACGGCAGATGGTAAGTTGTATATGGCCAAGCGTGAGATTCGTGCAGCTGGTGGATGTGGTGGCACTGTGGACAATGACGAAGCTGCTGTACGCGCAGAAGCCGGTAAAATCAAAATGAACGTAGAAAGCCCTGTGCAGTTTGGTAGTCCCAACCAAGCGGTGTTTAATATTCGCCATGTGATGCGTACTGGTTTGCAGCGCGACTTAGTATCACAAGGTTTTGTGCCTGCCTTTTATATCAATAAAACCGCATTTACTTACAATGGTAAACCAGTGATGACGGTGGATGTAGGTGTGGGCACTAGTGAGAATCCCTATATGAAATTTAAATTTACGCCAGATGCGCCTGGCAAGTTAGAAGTGGTGGCGACTGATAATGAAGGTAAGGTGTTTTCTCAAGCCATCGATGTTAAAGGGTAGGATAAAAAGGGTGATACAAACGTGTCATTCAGGCCTCTACGGAGGCCTTTTTTTATGGTGTTGAGTGCTAGAATAAATAAAACTTTGGAGGAGATGAAAAATGAAAAGTTATCGTAAGGAGCTATGGTTTAATATTCCAGCACGCATGGATTTTAAAAATATTACGGCTGATGTAGAAGCCTGTTTGCGAGAAAGTGGCATCAAAGAAGGCTTAGCCTTGATTAATGCCATGCATATTTCTGCCAGTGTATTTATTAATGACGACGAGCGCGGCTTGCACCACGATTACAAGGTGTGGCTAGAGAAACTTGCGCCGCATGAGCCGGTTAGTGGTTATCGCCATAACGACACCGGTGAGGATAACGCAGATGCGCATATCAAGCGCCAAATCATGGGGCGTGAAGTCATGGTTGCGGTGACTGAAGGTAAGTTAGATTTTGGACCGTGGGAGCAGATTTTTTATGGTGAGTTTGACGGCAGGCGTAACAAGCGCGTATTGATTAAAATCATTGGTGAGTAGTTAAGTTTTATTACAAATATGCCAATAAAAAAGGGAGCAATGCTCCCTTTTTTAGTATGAACAAAATTATTTGTTCATTACGTACATAGTGACTTCAAAGCCAAAACGCATTTCAGTAGCTGCTGGTGCTGTCCACATAATAGTCTCCTTATTTGATTAACATTCACGGCTGCAAATGCATGTCCGTGAGAAGCATTATGCAGCGTTCGTATGCTGCCAAACAGACGCCATTCATGATAAAGCTATCATGTAAATCATGAGCACTGGCTAAGGATACAGCCGTATCCACCTAATTACCTTGAATATAATTTTCCAATTGTTCGATCAGGCCTTGTTGGTAAGCAATGGTTTCCTTCAACAAGTCTCCTACCGACAGCATGCCCAAAATCGTACCGTTTTCCACAATCGGCAAGTGGCGAATGCGTCTATCGCTCATCGTTTGCATGGCACTGTCCACTAAGTCTTGCGGGCTGGCAGAAATGACTTTGGCGGTCATCACCTCGTTAATCAGTGTAGTTCTGGAGGAGCGGCCTTTGAGCACCACTTCACGTGCGTAATCACGTTCCGAGAAAATGCCGACCAATTGACCTTCATCTATGACGGCGAGTGCACCAATTTTGTATTCTGCCAAAATCACCAATGCATCAAATACCGGGCGGTTCGGCGCAATGCTAATCACTTCTTGATGCTTTTTTTCATTCAAAATTTGTTTGAGTGTTTTCATGATGTCTCCCCCAGCGAGTGCGCACATTTAAATATACTCCGATAAAAATTTTAGCCAATATCCCACCCTTAAAAATATTGCACTTGACATAGTTAGGAAGCTAACTATAATGATGCTAATCATGCTGCAACTTAGAGATCTCCCTACCCCAGAAGTCTTGGAAAAATTCGCCGAGCGCTATCCGGATGCGGATGTGACAGCGATTGCCAGCTTTTTAAATCTGCTGCGGGTGGCTACCGAACTATCGTTGGCATTAGATGCCTGCCTAAGCAAACATGATTTATTGCAAGGGCGCTGGTGGGTGCTTATTTTGTTGATGCGAGAAGAAAACGTATCGTCCACGCCCTCCATCTTGGCTGAGAAAACGGGTGTCACACGCGCCACAATGACTGGCCTGATTGATAGCTTAGAACAAGGCGGTTTGGTGGTCAGGGTGTTCGATAAGGCAGACCGACGCAGTGTGATTATTCGATTAACCGATGCAGGCCAAGCCAAACTAGACGTGGTGATGCCGGATTACTATCGCCGGTTGAGGCAATGCATGCAGGGGCTAGATGCCACTAAGCGTGAAGAATTAAACAATATATTAGGCTTGATCCAACTGGGGATTCCAGCACTGATTTAAATGAACCGTTCTAACTCAATGAAAGTAAAGGAAACATAATGCAAACTATTCAAGCAGAAATTCAAGCTATCAATGCGCAATTTGATCAAGCGTTTAATGCCAAAAACGCAGCTGAAATCGGCAGGCTTTATGATGTCAATGCAACAGTGATGCCAGCGCCAGCCGGTGCACCAGTGAATGGTGCGCAGGCGATTCAAGTATTTTTTGACGGGCTGATTCAGGCAGGGGTCGTTGAACATCAGCTGACACTGACAGAAGCGGTTGCCGATGGAAACCTTGCGTATCAACGTGGTAATTGGGCGGCGGCAATGTTCAATGCAGATGGCACTAAACAAACATTTGGCGGCAATGTGCATTTGGTATACCGCAAGCAAAGTGATGGTGGTTGGAAAGCAGTGACCCACATCTGGAATTAACCGGACATGTTGTAGTACTTAATGATTGGACATTCAATGGAGAATAGCACCAAACAAAATATCAGCGCCATGATTGCACTGATTGTGCTCACCTTAATTTGGGGTTACAACTGGGTAGTGATGAAGAGCGCCTTGCAATATGCGGGGCCTTTTCAATTTGCTGCCATGCGTACGTTTTTTGGGGCCATTGTGCTATTTGTCGTGATCTATTTAACCAAACGTCCGATGGGATTGAAAGAGTTCCCCACCATGCTGGTGCTAGGCCTATTGCAAACGGTGGGCTTTACCGGTGTGCTGCTGTGGGCATTGGTAGAAGGCGGCGCTGGAAAAACCGCAGTGCTCACCTATACCATGCCGTTTTGGGTGATGCTATTTGCTTGGCCCATGTTGGGTGAAAAAGTACAAGGTTGGCAGTGGTTAGCCGTCATTTCAGCGGTGTTTGGCATGGTGCTGATTTTTGATCCACTGCATATCAAAGCCGATGGCTTCAGTATGTTTTTGGCCATTTTCTCAGGGGTATCGTGGGCGTTATCTGCAATTATTTCAAAAAAACTACATCGTCGTAGCCCGGAGTTGGACTTACTCAATTTAACTGCCTGGCCAATGTTGTTGGGGTCTATCCCCATGGTGTTGATCGCGTTTTTGGTACCGGCGGCACCTATTCAATGGACTGGTTATTTGATTGGCTCAGTGCTGTTTAATGTATTTTTAAGTGGCGCCTTGGCATGGCTGTTATGGCTATATGCATTACAAATATTGCCAGCTGGCGTGGCTAGTATGACGAGTATGCTCGCACCAGTCATTGGTGTGATTGCAGCATGGATACAGCTAAACGAAGTGCCGAATAGCTATGAGCTGATCGGTATGCTGCTCATTTCTCTGGCATTGGTGCAAATATCTGTGATCACCATGCGTAAACATAAGCCAGTCGATTGCGCCGAAGGGCAAGAGCTTTAGAGATTTTGCCAAACACTGAGGCATGCGCAAGCCTATGATAAAATACTGGGATAAGTTAGCTATCCGAGGAAATAGAGCATGGCAGGTCACAGTAAATGGGCAAACATTCAACACCGCAAGGGACGTCAAGACGCCAAACGCGGTAAAATTTTCACCAAACTTATCAAAGAAATTACCGTCTCTGCTCGTCTGGGCGGAGGCGATACCGCCATGAATCCGCGCCTACGTGCCGCGGTGGCAGAAGCCAAAGAAGAGAACATGCCTTCCGACAACATCACGCGCGCCATTAAAAAAGGCACGGGTGAGTTAGAAGGCGTGAATTACGAAGAGATTCGTTACGAAGGCTATGGCATCAATGGCGCGGCCATTATTATCGACTGCTTAACCGACAACAAACAACGTGCCGTGATGGATGTACGTCACGCACTCACCAAACATGGTGGCAATTTAGGCACTGATGGTAGCGTGGCTTTTCTATTTAAACACTGTGGTCAACTCGTGTTCGAACCTGGCGTAAGCGAAGATGCCGTGATGGAAGTCGCTTTAGAAGCAGGGGCAGAAGATATTGTTACCGATGAAGATGGCAGTATCGAAGTGATTACCCCACCGGCGGACTTTTTGACAGTAAAAGAAGCGTTAGAAGCCGCAGGCTTGAAACCTGCCATGGCAGAAGTCACCATGAAACCTACGATGGAAACTGTATTCACGGGTGATGACGCTGCTAAAATGCAAAAAATATTGGATATGCTGGAAGATTTAGACGACGTACAAGACGTGTACACGACGGCGATTATTGAAGAATAAAACGGCCAATTGAATTCCATTCGAATATTAGGCATTGACCCCGGCCTGCGCATCACTGGTTTTGGGGTGATAGAGTCGCAAGATAATAAACTCAGCTACGTCACTAGTGGTGTCATTAAAACAGCTTCGGCCAAAAAGAATCCAGTGGAAGGTGAGGATGACCGTGAGGAGCTGCCTGCCCGTTTAAAGGTTATTTTAGAGGGGTTGTTTGAGGTGATTGATACTTATCAGCCTACCCAAGTCGCCGTTGAAAAAGTCTTCGTCAATGTCAATCCACAGTCTACTTTGTTATTAGGGCAGGCGCGTGGTGCTGCCATCAGCGCTGCGGTTATCCGAAATCTAATCGTGGCAGAATATACTGCGTTGCAGGTCAAGCAATCGGTGGTGGGTAATGGCCATGCGCAAAAAGAGCAAGTGCAAGAAATGGTGAAACGATTGTTAAATTTACCTGCCACACCCAGCCCTGATTCCGCCGATGCGTTGGCCTGTGCGATTTGTCATGCGCATGGTGGTCAAGGCTTAGGTAAATTAGCCACGGCAGGCTTTAGAGTAAAAAATGGAAGGTTGGTATGATTGCAAGACTAAGCGGGATATTGATTGAAAAATCGCCACCTTTCGTGATTGTGGATTGCCAAGGCGTAGGCTATGAGGTGGAAGTGCCCATGAGCACTTTTTACAACCTGCCTGAGCTAGGGCAAAAGGTACAATTGCTCACCCATTTTGTGGTGCGCGAAGACGCACAATTGTTATACGGATTTGGCAGTGAGCAAGAGAAAAATACGTTCAAACAACTGCTTAAAGTCAACGGCATTGGGGCAAAGTCCGCTTTGTCAATTTTAAGTGGCGTGAGTATCGATGATCTAGTGACCGCAGTAAGTCAGCAAGAGGTGGGGATGCTCACACGTATTCCTGGGATTGGTAAAAAAACGGCCGAGCGCTTGCTACTTGAGCTGAAAGATAAGTTTAATGTCATTGGATCGGTCACCATACAAGCGCAACCTAAGTCTGCTGCGCATGATGTACTCAATGCATTGGTGGCTTTAGGCTACAATGAACGCGAAGCGTCGGCCGCCGTCAAACTGCTGGATAAAGAAGTGACCGTAACGGATGGTATCAAACAAGCGCTGAAAAGCCTTTCCAAATAAAGGATATCGATGAAAACAATATGGATATTGATATGTAGCGTGTTGCTGGTGGCCTGTGGACAAGAGCGGGCTGCGAGCGAGCCCGATATGGCGCGTGCAGCAGCACCTATGGCCAAAATGGCGGCAGATAACGTGCTAGGCGGCGCTGAGCAAAGCATGACGGAGTTGAGCGAACCGACAGCCGGGCAACAACAAGCAAGAAAATACATCGCGTTGCGTCATCATTTGAATGTGGAGCTGCCCGCGAATACGTTGCAAGCAGGGTTTGATGCTGCATTGAAGCATTGCGAAGCCTTGAGTTGCCAAGTACTGAGCGCCAATTTTAATAAAGAAACGCCTTACAATCCGCCATCTGCTTCATTGAGCGTGCGTTTACCACCACGGAATGTCGAAGTGTTTTTGAGTGGTTTGGAAAAAAGTGGTGACATTATTCAACATGCACGCGATGCGGAAGATAAAACCAATCAAGTGGTGGATGCCGATGCGCGCATTAAAAACCTCACGGAATTGCGCGACCGTTTGCGCCAAATGCTCGGTGACAAATCCGCCAAATTTAAAGATATTATTGACGTGGAGCGCGAGCTGGCGAATACGCAAAGCCAGTTGGATAGCATCATGAGTATCCGCAAAGTGCTAAGTTTGGAAACGGATTTAGTGGCGGTGAATATTGATTTTTCTGCCAAGCAAGGCATTACAGAACAAGGATTTTTCTCTCCAGTAGCGCGCGCATTAAAAGATGCCGGGCGTGTCATGATGGAGAGCTTGGCGGCATTGATTACCTTTGTGATGAGCGCACTGCCTTGGTTGATTATTGGGATTCCATTATTGTTGCTGATTGTGAAGTTGTGGAAAAAAGTGAAAGTAAAGCTACTGCGCAATGATAGAAACTGATCGCCTCATCGCCCCAGATACAGCGAGTCCGCAAGAAGAAGCCTTAGAGCGCGCCTTGCGCCCCAAGGTGCTGGACGAGTATGTGGGGCAAGAAAAAGCGCGTGGCCAGTTAGAGATTTTTATCAACGCGGCACGTGGTCGCAGTGAGCCTTTAGACCACGTATTATTGTTTGGTCCGCCAGGCTTGGGTAAAACCACGCTTGCCCATATTATTGCTAAAGAGATGGGCGTGAACATGCGGCAAACGTCAGGCCCGGTGCTAGAGCGGGCAGGCGATTTAGCAGCGTTACTGACGAATCTTGAGCCCAACGATGTGCTGTTTATTGATGAGATTCATCGCTTAAGCCCGGTGGTAGAAGAGATTTTATATCCGGCGATGGAAGACTATCGTTTGGATATTATGATTGGTGAAGGCCCAGCTGCACGCAGTGTGCGCTTGGATTTGCCGCCGTTTACTTTAGTTGGTGCAACCACGAGAGCAGGTATGTTGACCAATCCTTTGCGTGATCGTTTTGGTATTGTGGCGCGGCTAGAGTTTTACACCAATGAAGAACTCGCGAAAATCGTGCATCGTTCCGCCAATTTGTTAGCGGTGAACATGCAAGAAGCCGGTGCCTTTGAAATTGCACGCCGCTCACGAGGCACACCGCGTATTGCTAATCGTTTGTTGCGTCGCGTACGCGACTACGCGCAAGTAAAATCCGATGGTATTGTGACCAGTGATATTGCAGATGCGGCATTGAAAATGCTGGATGTAGATAAGCTGGGCTTTGATGTGATGGACAGAAAGCTGTTGCAGGCGGTGCTAGAAAAGTTTGGCGGCGGCCCGGTGGGGTTGGATAATTTGGCTGCAGCGATTGGCGAAGAGCGCGACACTATCGAAGATGTGCTGGAGCCCTATTTAATTCAACAAGGGTATCTCATGCGTACACCACGTGGACGCGTAGCGACCAGCCTAGCCTATCAGCATTTTGGCCTACCTGTACCAACCAATTTAGCGAGTGGAGAGCTTTGGCAGCAATAAGTATATTCAATTGGCCGGTACGCGTTTACTATGAAGATACCGATGCTGGTGGCGTGGTGTATCACAGCCAGTATTTGAACTTTATGGAGCGTGCACGTACCGAATGGTTACGGCATTTGGGTTTTCATCAAACACACTTAAGAGATGATTTAAATATCTTATTTGTAGTGCATAGTATGCAAATTCAATTTAAAAAACCGGCAAGATTCGATGATGCGTTAATCGTCAGCAATCAATTGCTGGTATTAGGGCGTGGTAGTTTTGAATGTCGTCAAACTATACTCAAGCCCCACCCAGAAACACATGCACAAAATATTTTGATTGAAGCTGACGTCAAAATTGCTTGTGTCAATGCAACTACTTTTAAACCGATGGGCATACCTGCCCCTATTAAACAAAGCATGGAGTCACAATGAATGTAGCCAATGACATGTCGTTTTTTTCTTTGGTCTCAGGCGCAAGTTTGCCTGTGCAAATTGTCATGATTATTTTGCTCATCACCTCATTATTTTCGTGGTGGTACATCTTCATCAAAGTATTCACCATTAAAAATGCGTCTAAGGATGCAGAGCAATTTGAAGCGTCATTTTGGTCTGGTGGTGATTTAAATAAACTATACGATGGCTTGAGTACAGGGCGTCGTAAATCGCAAGGCATGGCCAGTATTTTTGAGGCTGGGTTTAAGGAGTTTGTGCGTCATAAACAACAAGGCCGCATGGAAGTGAGCGATGTGATGGAAGGTACCCGCCGTGCCATGCGCGCAGCGTACAACCGCGAGCTGGACAACTTGGATGCGCATTTGCCCTTCTTGGCTTCGGTTGGGTCAGTGAGCCCTTACATTGGTTTGTTCGGCACGGTGTGGGGCATCATGAATGCGTTCCGTGGCTTGTCCAACGTGGCGCAAGCGACATTGAGCCAAGTGGCACCGGGTATTGCAGAAGCGCTGGTGGCGACAGCCATTGGCTTGTTTGCTGCGATTCCGGCAGTGATTGCTTACAACCGTTTTGCTTCTAGCGTCGATCGTTTATCGGTACGCTATGAAAGCTTTATGGAAGAGTTTACCAATATTCTGCAACGCAGAATTTAGATTGGCTGCAAGCATGTATCGCGTTGTTGTGCGCTGTGATCAAAACCTTGCCGTACTTCATGTACTGTCTGCGGTTTTTGTGCAGCGCACGCCTAACGCTAGCATCCTTTCGCACAATCTTTAATTGATGGAATAAAGAGGAGTTGCCATGAGCAGAACCCGTAAACGTCGGATGATGAACCAAATCAATGTGGTGCCCTATATTGACGTCACCTTGGTGCTATTGGTCATCTTTATGGTCACTGCGCCCATGACGAATCCTGGCGTTGTAGAGTTGCCTAAAGTAGGCCAATCACTCAAACAAACAGGCGCGCCGATTATTGTCACAGTACGAAAAGATGGCGGTGCCGAAGTGGAAGGCAGACGATTAGAGCGCGATGCATTGCTGGTGGAAATCAAGCAGCAATTACAAAAATCACCACGTGCCGTAGTCGTAGCGGCGGACGAAAAAACACCTTACGGCAAAGTGATTGCCATTATGGACTTGCTCAAACAAGCCAAGGTGGAAAAAGTAGGTTTGTTGTTCAAGCCAGCAACGTGATGGATAGGATTGGCAAAGTACGCACATGATTAGAAAGCACGAAAGCGATGTTTCATGGAAAGCAGGCCTGCTGGCATTTGCCGTGCACGGCGTGCTGTTTGTGGCCATGGTGCTGTCCATTAACTGGAAAGCTGCGCATCCGCCTATGAACATCACTGAGGTAGAGCTTTGGGAGCAGTTGCCAAACAAGAGTGTACCTAAGCCGGTAGAAATTAAAGAGCCACCCAAACCTATTGTGCAGGAAGTGCCAAAACCAGAACCCAAGCCTGAACCCAAACCTGAGCCTGTACAAGAGAAGCCAGAGCCTCAGCCACCCAAAGTGGATATAGAGTTGGAGCAAAAGAAAAAAGCAGCCGAACAGAAAAAGCTCTTAGAAGAAAAGAAAGAAGAGAAGAAAAAAGCTGAGATTGAGAAACTGAAGAAAGAGATGCGTGAAGAAGAGTTGCGTCAGGAAAAAACTGCGGAACAGACCGAACAAAAAAAACTAAAAGACTTGCAAGCCTTAATGCGAGACGATAAGCCTTCTGCTGCACAGCAAGCCAGCAGTGTCAGCCCCAGTGTGATTGGTGAATACACCGAGAAAATCAAAGCCAAAATTCGCGGCAACGTTAATAAAACGTTGTGTGGTGATGGCAATCCGGAGTTGCGATTTGATATTGGTGTGCTGCCTACGGGCGAGCTATCGGGGACACCCAAGCTAGTGAAGTCAAGCGGTAATGCCACTTGTGATGAAGCGGTAGAGCGGGCGATTATCGCTTCCGAACCGTTCCCGCTGCCAGAGGATACTGCGGCCAAGGCGCAGTTTAGAAATTTGAAGCTTAAATTCAAGCCCAATGGCGAATAATTCCCTGCTTGCGGCATGTTTCTTAAATGTAACAGTTGTAACAAAGTGTAATTAAAAGCCTATCAAAACTAAATTGCATTAAAATTTGACGGAACTTTTTAAATAAGTTGTAGCCAATTAGCCATGACAGTATTCAATAAACACATGCTCGGGCTGGTTTTTTTAGTCGCCAGCGTCTTTACAAGTCTTCAAGCAAATGCAGCATTAGAAATCGAAATCAGCGGGGGTGGTGCGCAGCAAATCCCGGTGGCGATTTTGCCATTTGCAGAGCCGGCGGGTATTCCTTCCAAAGACAGTCTTCATGAAATTATCGCAGCGGATTTGAAGCGCAGTGGTTTGTTTCGTGTGTTAGATACGCGCGGCATGGCCAATTTGCCCACAGCCGCTTCACAAATCAAATATGCAGAGTGGAATGCCTTGCAAGCACAAGCGATGACGGTGGGACATGTAGAGAGTCTGGGCGGTGGTCGTCTTAAAGTGACATTTCAATTGATGGATGTACTCAAGCAAAATCAGTTGATTGGCATGGATTATCAAATTGCCCCTACGCAAATCAGAGCAACGGCGCATAAAATTGCCGATGCGATTTATGAGAAGTTAACTGGCGAGCGTGGCGTGTTTGGCAGCCGTATTGCTTATATCAATAAGATAGGCAAGCGTTATACGCTACAAGTGTCTGATGCCGATGGCTATAACGCACAAAATGTGGTGTCTTCAAATGAGCCAATTATTTCTCCAGCTTGGTCACCAGATGGCACCAAAATGGCTTATGTGTCATTTGAAAAGAAAAAACCGATTGTCTATGTACAATCACTTACCACAGGTGACCGTAAAATTATTGCGAACTATAAGGGTAATAACAGTGCGCCCGCATGGTCGCCTGACGGCAGTAGGCTGGCAATTGTGCTGACGTATGGCGCAAACTCACAAATTTATACCATAGATGCCGATGGTGGTGATTTAAGACAGGTGACCAAAAGCAATGCAATTGATACCGAGCCTGCGTTCTCGCCAGATGGTAAGTTTATATACTTTAGCTCGGACCGTGGCGGTAAACCACAAATCTACAAAGTGGCTAGTGGTGGTGGCGATGCAACCCGTGTTACCTTCGACGGCGCATACAATCTCAGCCCGCATTTTTCCCCGGATGGCCGTTATTTGGCGTATATTCGCAACGACGGTGGTAGGTTTAAAGTAGCGTTACAAGATTTAAGCTCAGGACAAGTGCAGTTGCTGAGTGAAGGTGCGCAAGACGAGTCGCCAAGCTTTTCACCCAATGGTCGCGTGATTTTATATGCCACCAAAGTGCGTGGAAGGGGTACGTTGGCTGCAGTTTCTTCAGATGGAAAAGTGCGCCAGCGCCTAAGTGAATCTACTGGGGATGTCAGAGAGCCAGCATGGGCGCCCCTTGCAAAATAAGTTTGATCAATTTAAGTTTTTTGAAATAATCGTTAACAACACAAAGAGGAGAAATAAAGATGAATAACAAATTATGGATGACCGTAGCAATGGCAGTATTTTTGGTAGCGTGTAAAAGTGCACCAGTGACGCCAGCCAAAGTAGAAGATAAGAGCTCAGGTGCAAATACAACGGCGCCAACTGGTAATGATTCAGATGCAAATGGCATTAAAGAAGTCAATATCGATGGCAACGCGAATAATGATGCTAATAATCCATTACGTGATCCAAACAATATCTTGTCAAAACGCAATATCTACTTTGATTACAATAGTGATGCTGTCAAAGCAGAGTTCAGACCGATTGTTGAAGCGCACGCACAGTATTTGAAATCACATCAAGATGCCAAAGTAATTTTACAAGGCAATACGGATGAACGTGGTACACGTGAATACAACTTGTCTTTAGGCCAACGTCGTTCAGTATCTGTGAAAAAAGCTTTGAACCTATTAGGCGTACAAGACACACAAATCGAAACAGTGAGCTATGGCGAAGAAAAAGCTAACGTGAATTGTGCTGATGAAGATTGCTTCCAACAAAATCGTCGCGTAGATGTTGTATACCAAGGTGAGTAAGATGCAATGGATGCATCGCATCTTAGCCACTGCATTGGCAACTGGCTTGCTAGGGGTTTCTCTAGCAAGTCATGCAGCTTTGTTTGATGACACTGAGGCTCGCAAGAAAATTCTAGATGTAGAAGCTAAAAGCCAGGCAGGGATTGCTGAGCTTAAAAAATCACAAGCCGCCATTGAAAAGCGTTTGGCGGCTATTGAGGCTGTGATTCAAGGCCAAGGTTTGGCAGATATGCAAAACCAAATCGAGTTCTTGAAGCAAGAGGTTGCACAACTGAGAGGTGATTTGGAGCTGGCTTCACATAATCTGGAAGCCGCTCAGCAGCGTCAAAAAGATTTATACGCAGATACAGACACGCGTCTGCGTAGAATCGAAGCTGGCCCGGTACAGGCTTCACAGCCTGAGCCAGCACCAGTACAAGTGGTAGAAGATAAAGATGCTAAACCTTATGCTGAAGCCGATGCACTGGCAAAAGCAGGTAAGCATAAAGAAGCGTTTGCAGCTTATGATGCGTTTTTAAAAGACTATCCTACAAGCAAGCTAGTGCCGGATGCGCTATATGGCATGGGTTATGCGCAATTTGCGCTTAAAAACTACAAGTCATCTATCGCAACGCAGCAGAAGCTGATTGATGGCCATGCAGACCACCCTAAAGTGGCAGATGCAATGTACAACGTAGCCAATAGCCAAATTCAGCTGGGTCAGGTGACGAATGCCAAAAAAACGTTAAAGGACCTGATTGCTAAGCATCCGAATGCGGATGTGACGCCAACAGCGCAAAAACGCTTAAAAGCATTAGAGGCGTTGAAGTAGTCTATATGGCTGTAGCTAAAACCTTCATTTAAAAGTACTTTTTTGCGGTAAAATAATGCCAACTTCACAGTTGGCATTATTATTTCCGGCGTCTCATAGTCATGGCATTAAAAATATACGAAATTTTCCACTCCTTGCAAGGCGAAACTTCTCGCATCGGCTTACCCACTGTATTTGTGCGGTTGACTGGTTGTCCTATGCGCTGCACCTATTGCGATACTGCCTATGCTTTTAACGGTGGCAGCAATATGGAAATTGCCGATATTATGCAGCAGGTGGCGAGTTACGGCGCGCACTATGTGACGGTTACCGGGGGTGAGCCGCTTGCGCAGAAAGAGTGTCGAGATTTGCTGCAGGCTTTATGTGATGCAGGCTACAGCGTCTCCATCGAAACGGGCGGTGCGATGGATATTTCAGTGGTGGATCCACGTGTTTCTGTTATTTTAGATATCAAAACACCAGCATCCAATGAGTCTGAAAATAATCGCTGGGGCAATTTAGCCTATTTAAAAGCTGCGGATGAAGTCAAGTTTGTGCTGTGCAACCGCGCCGATTACGATTGGGCCAAGCAAAAGGTACAAGAGTTAAAGTTAAACGAAAAGTGCCCAATTCTATTTTCTCCTAGCTACCATGAGTTAGCGGCAACAGAGTTGGCAGGTTGGGTGTTAGAAGATCATCTGCCCGTGCGTATGCAAGTGCAACTGCACAAAGTACTATGGGGCGAGAAACCGGGTGTATGATGCAGAACTCGACCAAAAAAGCAGTAGTGCTATTGTCCGGCGGATTGGACTCTGCCACATGTTTGGCCATTGCTAAATCTCAAGGCTTTGAGTGTTATTGCCTCAGTTTAGACTATCATCAGCGCCATATTGCCGAGCTCAATGCCGCTAACCGCGTAGCACAGGCACTGGGTGCATGTAGTCACAAAACGGCGCAACTGGATTTAAGTTTGTTTGGTGGCTCAGCGCTCACCGACAATAGCATCGATGTGCCGCAGACACCGACGGAAGGCATTCCAGTCACCTATGTACCTGCCCGCAACACCATTATGTTGTCGTTGGCCTTAGCGTGGGCTGAAGTGTTGCAGTCTCAAGACATTTTTATTGGCGTGAATGCATTGGATTATTCCGGCTACCCAGATTGTCGCGGCGAATATGTGCATGCGTTTCAAGCCATGGCCAATCTGGCGACCAAAAGTGCGGTGGAGGGTCATCGCATCACCATCCATGCGCCACTAATTGATTTAACTAAGTCACAAATCATCGCGTTGGGAACCTCGTTAGGTGTGGACTACGGCATCACTGTGTCCTGTTATCAGGCGGATGCGCTAGGGCGCGCCTGTGGGCAGTGCGACTCTTGTCGCTTGCGCAGCGCAGGCTTTGAAGGTGCTGGTTTGGCTGACCCTACTATATATCTAAACCCGTAAGCCGTAATGCCTCCCTTATTTGGGGGATATTGTCTGTGGTGGGATTGATGAATAATTCGCAACTGTTGTCGATAGCAGAGATTCAGTGCGTTGCGTGCTTATCCTCTGTCATTGGGATATCATCATTATCGGCAATCATCATAAAAATCAATCACCAGACAAACGATAGAAAGTATTGATGCGATATGTCAGCAACTCTTGAAAGTGCGAACCAGCAGCTGTGGCAGGCAAAACTGTTAGAGCAGGGGCTTGAGCAGCTTGGGCAGGCCATGCTTATCGTTTCTAGCCGAGGTGAAGTGGTGTTTTCGTCAAAAGCTGCAGAATCTATCTTGGCTGCAGATCGCGGCCTTAAACTCAAAGACAGTCAGCTGGTGGCCGATTTGGCGGCAGATAATAAGCGCTTGCAAGATGCGGTAGACGCTGCAATTAAAGAGCAAGGTGCTTGCAACGTATTTAACGTGTATGTGCATCGCAATGATTATGTGCGCCCCATTAGCTTAACCATTAGCAAGATGAGTAAGAATGATCAAGAGCGCAGACATGGGCATCATGTCTTGATTTTGATTAAAGATTTAAACCTGAATCAAGAGTTCTGGGCGGATCGTTTGAAAGACGAGTATCGGCTGTCGCCCAGAGAGGTGCAGTGTGTGTCCTTGCTGAGCGAAGGCCGCGACTTAAAGGACGTAGCCGAGCTGATGGGGATCGGGATTGAAACGGTACGCCAATACATGAAAAATATTTACAAAAAAATGGGCGTACATAAACAGCACGAGCTAGTTAGTCTGGCGTTGGAATACCGCAGAAATCGTTAAAGATCGGTCATTTACTGTTATATGCAAAGTAAAATAAATTACTTGCAACCTATCTACTAAATAACGTATAATCCGCGCCTTTCTGCACAGAATTAATTTTATAGAGAACAAGATTATGGTCGTTATTCGTTTATCACGTGGTGGCTCTAAAAAGAACCCTTTCTACAATGTGGTTGTAGCCGATTCACGCAATCGCCGTGATGGTCGCTTTATCGAGCGCGTAGGTTTTTACAATCCATCAGCACGTGCAAGCGCTGAAGGTTTGCGTATTGATGAAGCACGCGTAAATCATTGGACAAGCAATGGTGCGCAATTGTCAGATACAGTGGCTCGCTTGGTGAAATTCCACGCTAAAGGTCCAGAGGCAATGATTGCTGCTAAAGCTAAAGATGCTGCTAAATTAGAAGCAGCTAAGGTAAAAGCAGTAGAAGCAGAAGCGGCTAAAATCAAAGCAGCAGCAGATGCAGCTAAAGCAGAGGCTGATGCCAAAGCAGCGGCAGAAGCTGAAAAAGCCGCAGCTGAAGCGGCCGCAGCAGCTGCACCGGCTGTTGAAGAAGCGCCAGCTGCTGACGCTGAATAATGTCACTCCCTCGTTAATAGTCGAGGGAATGCTGATGAGAGTACACGTTGAGTAGTATGGTGGTGATGGGGCGCATAGTTGCGCCCTATGGCGTTTATGGTTGGCTTAAAGTGCTACCCGATACAGAAGTCTTGGATGGTCTCTTTGACTATGACGCGTGGTGGATTGGCAAGCAGGACAATTGGCGTGAAGTCGTTGTTGAGCAAGCAAAAATTCATAATGATGTATTGGTCGTTAAGTTAGCTGGTGTTGACGATAGAGATCAGGCATTTGCTTGTAAAGGTTTGCAAGTGGCAGTGCCGCGAGATGCGCTGCCAGTGCCTGATGACAATGAATATTACTGGTCTGACTTGATTGGACTGGCAGTCAAAAACCAACAGGATATTGATTTTGGTTATGTGACAGATGTGTTTGAAACGGGCGCGAATGATGTGCTCGTTGTTAAAACTGGAAAAGAAAACGGCAATATTGAGCGCTTGATTCCTTTTATTGACCAAGTGGTCATCGCGGTAGATGTTGTAGCAAAAACGATGTTGGTCGATTGGGACGCAGATTTTTAAACATCATTGACTAGGTTGAAACAAGCCATGCAAGTAGAAGTAATTAGTTTGTTTCCCGAGATGTTCAATGCGTTGACGCAGCATGGCATTACCTCACGTGCGTTAAGCCGTGCGTTGTATCAAATACAAGTGACGAATCCTAGAGAATTTACCTCGGATAATCACAAAACGGTAGATGACCGGCCCTATGGCGGTGGACCCGGTATGGTGATGTTAGCAGAGCCGTTAGCCAAAGCGATTGCCGCGGCTAAGCAGCGGTTAGCCGCGAATGGTGTGCAGCCACATGTGGTGCACATGTCGCCCAGAGGCAAGCCGTTGATGCATGAAAAAGTCATGCAGTTGAGCCGGCTTAAGGGTTTGGTGATACTGGCAAGTCGTTATGAAGGTGTAGATCAGCGTTTGCTGGATACGCAGGTGGATGAAGAAATCTCCATCGGTGATTATGTGTTAAGTGGTGGTGAGTTGCCCGCTATGGTGTTGTTGGATGCAGTGATTCGGCAATTGCCAGGTGCATTGGGCGATGCGGATTCAGCCGTGGAAGATTCGTTTGTAAATGGCTTGCTGGATTTTCCGCATTACACACGGCCAGAGCAGTATGAAGGTTTAACCGTGCCTGAAGTATTAATGTCAGGTAATCATGCAAAGATTAGAGAATGGCGATTAGCACAATCGTTATTGCTAACAAGGGCTAAACGCCCGGATTTATTGGCCGCAAGGTCGTTGACGAAAGAAGAAGCACGGCTGCTACAAGCAATAGATAGTGAGCAGGAACAAGCATCTTCATAATTAAAAGGAGCTACAAGTGGCAGACATTATTAAAATGTTAGAGCAAGAAGAAATTGCTCGTTTAAACAAAACGATTCCTGATTTCGCCCCTGGCGATACAGTGGTAGTCGGTGTAAACGTAGTTGAAGGTACACGTAAACGTGTACAGGCTTATGAAGGCGTTGTGATTGCAAAACGCAACAAAGGCTTAAACTCATCATTCATCGTGCGTAAAATCTCTTCTGGCGAAGGTGTTGAGCGTACATTCCAAACTTACTCACCATTGATTGCATCTATCGAGCTAAAACGCCGTGGTGATGTACGCCGTGCTAAGTTGTACTACTTGCGTGAGCGTTCAGGTAAATCTGCACGTATTAAAGAGAAATTAGTAGCGCGTGAGAAAGAGATTACAGCAGAAAGTTAATCTTTTTGTGAGTATCAATTAAAAGCCTTGAAACTTTTTAGTTTCAAGGCTTTTTTTATTTGCATTAAAGTAATTGATTAAGTTAAATTATTACAATGCAAAAACAATCAAAATTACTAAAAGAATATGATTTGGTAGTCACCGCCCCTTTTGGCTCTATCGGTATTTATTCTCACGGTATGCAAGTCAATATCGATTTTTTAAATGAATCAGCCAGCGTTAAAGCAGAGCCTTCAAAAATTGCAATTCAAATAGCCTTGCAAATAGAAGCGTATCTGGATAACCCCAACGCCAACTTCAATTTGCCATTGGTGTTTAAGGGCACGCCATTTCAGCGTAAAGTCTGGGGCATGATCAGCGCAATTCCTAGCGGTCAAACCCGTACCTATGGTGAGCTGGCAGAGCAGTTGGGCTCCGGGCCACGTGCAGTCGCCAATGCCTGTGGCGCAAATCATTTGCCCTTGGTGGTGCCTTGCCATCGCGTAGTAGCCAAAACTGGTTTGGGTGGCTTTATGCGGGGAATGGACCATGGGCTTAAAGTCAAAAAATGGCTGCTTCGGCACGAAGGTGCCATCAATTACAAAGGCGCATTAAAGACGCAGCGTCAATTTGCCTGATAGGGTGTGTGGTGCACACTCAACATCAACAGTATTTGGATAATTTTATTGACCATCTCTGGCTTGAAGATGGCTTATCTAAGAACACGCTGGATAGCTACCGTGCTGATTTGACGGCTTTTGCCAATTGGTGTGCATCCAAACAAAGTATCGATATGTTGGCAGTGACTAACGCCGATATTCAGCAATATTTGGCAGTGCGTTTTCCGCTTTCAAAAGCACGTAGTATTAGTCGCTTGGTCGCCAGTTTGCGTCGGTTCTATCGCTACGCATTGCGTGAGCAACTCCTTAAAGAGGACCCAACCCTTCATCTTGAATCTCCCAAGCTGCCACGTAGTTTGCCCAAAAGCCTTAATGAGCAGGAGGTGGAAGATCTGCTAAAAGCACCTGATGTGTCGCAGCCTTTGGGCTTGCGTGATCGCGCCATGCTTGAATTGCTTTATGCCAGCGGTTTGCGCGTTTCAGAGTTGGTGGGGGTGACAGTTGCAGAAGTCAGCACGCAAGATGGCATTGTGCGCGTCACCGGCAAAGGCAGTAAAACGCGCTTGGTGCCGATGGGTGCTGAGGCAGCCGATTGGATAGACCGCTATATGCGCTATGCGCGGCCAGAGTTGTTGCAAAAGCGCTTATGTGATGCCATGTTTGTGACTAGCCGTGCAGAAGGCATGACGCGCCAAGCTTTTTGGCACATTATTAAACGGTACGCAGCGCTGGCGGGTATTGCTAAGCATATTTCTCCACACGTATTACGCCATGCGTTTGCAACGCATTTATTAAACCATGGTGCGGATTTGCGGGTGGTGCAGATGTTATTGGGGCATTCGGATATTTCTACCACACAGATTTATACGCATGTAGCGAGAGAGCGCTTGAAGCAGTTACATTCGGTGCATCATCCTAGAGGCTGATTAGCATAATGATGCCCAGCCATATCAGCTATATAGGCATCTTATGGGTATTGAAAGTATGGCTGGGGTTGTTGGTTATTGGTTGTTGACTAATGCAAATGCATTAAACTCAGCTATGGGCAGGGGGCGGCTATATAAGTAGCCTTGAAAATTGAGGCAGCCATTGTTGATCAAAAACTGTTGCTGCTCGGGTGTTTCCACACCTTCTGCAATAATGGCAATGTGTAATTCATGTGCTAACGAGATAATCATTTTGGTGATAGAAGCATCATTTACGCTGGTCAATACTTCTTTGATAAAAGATTTGTCAATTTTCAATTCATCTAGCGGCAGTTTTTTCACATACGCAAGGCTAGAATAGCCGGTACCAAAATCATCTAGTGAGAATTTGATGCCATAGGATTTTAGCTGCGTCATTTTTACCTGAATAGTTTCTAAATCATGTGCAAAAATACTTTCTGTGATCTCCAGTTGTAATTTATGCGCATTCACCTTTGCTTCATTAAGGAGCGTGATAATGTGCGGTACAAACTCAGTACTTTGGAACTGCTTGACGCTTATGTTGACCGAGAGTGTTAACTGTGCGGTTGCCTCGTTTTGTGCCCAGAGGGTCAGTTGATGGCACGCAGATGCTAATACGTACTTACCCAAATGTAAGATCAGCTCAGATTTTTCAGCTAATGGAATAAATACGTCAGGCTCTATTGTGCCAAAGGTAGGATGCTGCCATCTAGCTAAGGCTTCAGCCCCCAATGTTCTACCACGTTCGTCTACTTGAGGCTGAAAATAGAGTTCAATTTCATTTTTTAGCAATGCTTTACTTAGTTCTAGCTCAAGTGTATGGCGTACTTTAAAGTCGGATTGCATAATCAGCGCTACTAGAAACAGCATCATAAGTGCAACACTATTGGTGATCCACACACCTACTAATCGATGATCGTTTGTCATGCCGGATAGGTTGATGCCGGTATGTGTAGAGGCAAACATCAAAAAGGCGAGAGATATTAGCGCAGGAGCGGCTATTTTTAAGTAGGGATGTTCATCCTGATATAGCACATAAGCGTATAAGACCATGGGCAGGAAGTAGTGATGATTGGACCTTGGAACCGCAGTATTGGGAACATCAAAAAATATACAGACAATACACATCACGATAAATAATAGGGGAAACAATATGTGCGCTATTACTTTGGTATTGTTACGCTTGGCGGAGTTGTATCCGATACATCCGAGTGCGATGAGGATGGACTCTACACCAACACTTAACCAGTCTCGAATGCTAATAAAGAATATCGTCCAAGCAATAGCAACCACAGTGATTACGATGGAGGCAATAATTAATAGATAAGTCAGCTTATCTTGATGCTTTATCAGCGGATTGCTCTCAATCGCCATGACTATCTTCATGTATGAAAATGAAGAGTGATTCATAACATTTACTTGAGCATAAAACTATAATTTTTTGTAAAAAATCAAAAAATGGACATCATTTACGTGCAGCGACTATGCAAATTAATAGCGTCTAAAAAATAGATTTTGATTTGAGTCAATGTAGATATTGCAAGTTTCTTTATGGTTTAACTGAGTTTGTTCGCTCAATCACCACACCTAATGCTTTTAGCCCAGACAATACGCTAGGTTTAGCCACTTTCACTTTCACACTTGCTGCTTGAAATTCTTTTAAAATCAGCTGACATACATGTTCGGCCAATGCTTCTACCAATTGAAAGCTGTGTGCTGCGAGCGTCTCGCGAATCCGGCTCACCACTTGCCCGTAATCAATGGTGTCTTCAATCGCATCGCTTTGGCAGGATTTACTCAAGTCGTAGCCGATTTCAATATCCAAAATAATGGTTTGTGGCACCATGCGCTCCCACTCTGGTACACCCAGTTTGGTTTGTACTTTAACCTGCTCTAAAAAGATGGTGTCCATAAATTTAAGTTTCTACGTGATTTGCGATGGTTTAGAATGTGGTTATCGGATTTTAGAGCATCTTATGATGAATGAGCTAGGAATTAATGTGGAGTCGGTGATTTGGGTCGTAGCAGCCTATTTAATCGGCTCAATTTCTTTTGGAATTATTGTGAGCAAGGTATATGGTCTGCCCGATCCGCGTACGGTGGGTAGCGGCAATATTGGCGCTACCAATGTAGCGCGTAGCGGTAAAAAGTCAGCAGCAATTTTAACCTTGCTTGGCGATGCATTTAAAGGCTGGTTTCCGGTATGGATGGCATTGCAAGCGAATATGTTGATGTGGGTGGTGGCTGCGGTAGCTTTGGCGGTATTTCTAGGGCATTTGTACCCGGTGTATCACAAGTTTAAAGGCGGTAAAGGTGTGGCCACTGCGCTGGGCGTGATGCTGGGGATTTCCGGTTGGTTGGCATTGTCGTCTGTACTGGTGTGGGTGCTGGTGTTTGCGGTGTCTCGTATTTCTTCGTTGGCTGCATTGCTCGCCGCCATCGCATCACCTTTTCTGGCATGGTATTTTCTTTCGCCCTACCCAGTCTATGTGGGGGTGGTGTTGGTGATGGCAATTTTCTTGGTGATTCGCCATAAGAGCAATATTCAAAAATTGCTGGCGGGTACAGAGTCTAGCTTTAAAAAATAAGCGTTAAGGTTTCACTAGCTCAGCCAAATCCCATCGTGCTTTGATGCTAAAGCTATAGTCTTGCGAGTGATTTTGCATGGCTTCCAAACGCTTGGCGCCTGCAAATGCAATCATGGCGCCATTGTCTGTGCAAAATTCTAAGCGTGGGTAACTGACTTTGCATAACTTACGTTTGGTGGCTAAGTTTAAGCGCTCACGCAAACGTGCGTTAGCGCCCACTCCGCCCGACACAATTAAGTTGTCTAGCCCGGTTTCCCGCAATGCGGCCATGCATTTGGTGGTGAGAATCTCAGTCACGGCTTCTTGAAACTCCCATGCAATGTCAGCCTTTGTGGCCAAATCGAGCGACTCGGCCATGCTTTGTTGGTTGCTGTGTTGCGTTTGACTGGAGGCTTGTTGATTCACGAGCGTAAGTACAGCTGTTTTTAATCCGCTAAAGCTAAAATTCAAGTCACCACTATTCAGCATGGGGCGTGGCAACTTAAAACGCGCTTTGCCTTGCATTGCCAGCTTGGCCAATGCTGGGCCGCCTGGGTAGCCCAATCCTAATAGTTTGGCCGTTTTATCAAAGGCTTCACCTGCTGCATCATCTAGGGTGTCGCCCAGCAGCTGGTATTGGCCAATGCCATCTACGCGCATGAGTTGACTATGTCCACCCGACACCAATAATGCAACAAATGGAAATGCAGGCGGGTTGTCTTCTAATAAGGGGGCGAGCAAATGCCCTTCTAGATGATGCACGCCAATGCTGGGAACCTTGAGTGTATAGGCAATAGATTGCGCCACGCTTGTGCCGACCAACAAAGCTCCGGCTAGGCCTGGTCCTTGTGTATAAGCAATGCCGTCAATATCGGCAAGCGTTTTATTGGCATCGGCCAGCACGCGTTTAGTTAGTGGTAATACGCGGCGGATATGATCGCGCGAGGCGAGTTCTGGCACTACACCGCCGTATTCTGCATGCATTTCTACTTGAGAATGCAGTGCATGGGCGAGCAAGCCTTGATGCGTGTCGTAAAGCGCGATGCCAGTTTCATCGCATGAAGATTCAAAGCCAAGCACTAGCATGTTTTAAGTACTAACATATCCAATTGATACAAATAAATGATTGATTAAAGCAAATGAACGCGCTAGAATACGCGGTTTTCGATGCTGCATCAATGAGCATCGCATTTAATGTTGCATTCTAAACAAGGTTTAGCTTGCAGTTGAGAGCAACACATTTTAAGGATAGTGATTTAATGTCTAGTGTACGTGTTAAAGAGAACGAGCCATTTGACGTAGCATTGCGTCGTTTCAAACGCTTGATTGAAAAAACAGGTTTATTGAACGACTTGCGCGCCCGCGAATTTTACGAAAAACCAACTTGGGAACGTAAACGCAAAGCTGCGGCTGCTGTAAAACGTCAATACCGTCGTTTACGCAATCAAACGCTTCCAGCCAAATTATACTAAGGGTTTTTCATGTCATTAAAAGCTCAGATATCTGAGGACATGAAAAATGCCATGCGTGCTAAAGATACGGCGCGCTTGGGTGCAATTAGGTTGTTGCAAGCCGCGATTAAACAGCGTGAGGTCGACGAGCGTATTGAGTTGGACGACGCTGCGGTGATTACGGTGATTGAAAAGATGCTGAAACAGCGTCGTGATTCAATCACTGCATATGAATCAGCGAATCGTACTGACTTGGCGGACGTGGAAAAATTTGAAGTCACCGTACTTCAAACCTATATGCCAAAACAGCTAACGGACGATGAAGTGAACCAAATTATCACGCAGGTGATTGCCGATACTGGTGCTTCTGGCGCTAAAGATATGGGTAAGGTGGTGACTTTGGTAAAACCACTGGTTGCCGGAGTAGCTGATATGGGTAAGGTTTCTGGGCTGATCAAAGCGCGTTTAAGTTAAGATATCCCGTCTTCCGCAATACATGCAGCAATGACAAAAGGAGCGTACAGCTCCTTTTTTTATTAGAGAAGTTTATGCGATACTTAGGCTTATGATTCCAGAAAGCTTCATTCAAGAGTTGCTCAATCGCGTTGATATTGTCGATGTCGTCGATAAGTCCGTACCACTCAAGAAGGCAGGCGCTAATTACTCCGCATGTTGTCCGTTTCACAACGAAAAATCCCCCAGCTTTACTGTTAGTCCGACCAAGCAGTTTTATCACTGTTTTGGTTGCGGCGCCCATGGCACTGCACTTGGTTTTTTAATGGAGTATGCTGGCCTTAGTTTTGTGGAGGCGGTGCACGAGCTAGCCAAGGGCGTAGGGATGATTGTGCCGCAAGAGACACGCGATCCCGATAGAGTCCCACAAAAAGCTGTGGTGGGCTTGCAGGAAGCGTTGCAGCAGGCCGCTAGTTACTATAAAGCTGAGTTAAAAAAATCCGAGCGTGCGATTGCTTATCTTAAAGCGCGCGGCTTAAGTGGGCAAATTGCGGCTAAATTTCAAATTGGTTATGCGCCTGCCGGTTGGCAGAACTTACAAACTGTTTTTCCGCAGTATGAGAACGAGGCATTAGGTGTTGCCGGGCTGGTGGTCACCAATGAGCAAGGTAAGCGCTATGACCGTTTTCGTGATCGTATTATGTTCCCTATTCATGACCAAAAAGGCCAAGTGATTGGCTTTGGCGGTCGCGTGATTAATCCCGAAGATACGCCTAAATACTATAATTCGCCCGAAACTCCTTTGTTTCAAAAAGGCCACGAACTGTATGGCTTGTTTGTTGCGCGCCGTGCCATCCGTGATGCAGGGCGTGTCTTGGTAGTTGAAGGTTATATGGATGTGGTGGCATTAGCGCAATACGGGATTGAGTACGCGGTTGCGGCATTGGGTACGGCAACCACGCCTTTCCATATCACCAAGCTCATGCGCCAAACCGATGAAATTGTATTTAGTTTTGATGGCGACAATGCTGGTAGAACCGCAGCGTGGCGCGCCGCCATGAATGCCTTGCCAGCACTGACAGATGGACTGAAGTTGCGTTTTCTATTTTTGCCTAAAGAGCATGATCCTGATAGTTATGTGCGTGAGTTTGGCAAAGAAGCGTTTGAGCGTGAAATGCAAAATGCGATGCCGTTATCGCAGTATATTATTCAGCATTTGGGTGAAAGTAATCCGCTTAACTCGCAAGAGGATAAAGTGACGTTTTTGAATGAGGCCGAACCTATCTTAAAGCAAATTTCTGCACCTAGGTTTGCGTTGCTATTGCGTAAGCGGATTGCAGAATTGGCACAAGTGACAGAACAAGAAATGCAAAGCATGCTGCGGTTGCCTGCTCCACAAAAGATAGCCCCCAAGGCCATGGCACGTCAAATGCGTACGCCGTTATCGATTAAAAAGCGCTTTGTGTTGATGTTGTTAATGCAGCCGCAATTGGCCAATGCTGAGCATTTGCAATTTGTGCAAAATACAAACGAAGAAGACGTGTTACTTAATGCTGTGATACATGCTGCCCTAGGCCAGCCGCAGTCAAAGCCTGCAACTTTGCTGCACTGTATCGCGTCACAAGTTGATGCAAAGTTATTGAGTGAGATACAGCGGGAATTGCACTTACTGGATGAAAGTTTAGACATTGCGCTTGAATTTTCCGGTGCTTGTGCCCAATTAACAGAGATGATGACGGATGTGCGAGACAACCAATTGTTGAGTTCACTCCAGGAAAAGCCATTTGCGCAGCTCACTCACGAAGAGCGTGAGTTGTTGAAAAAATTGACTTTAAAAAGATAAGTGGTTGCTTTGCTTAAATTTTAAGCATAGACCATTTAATTTTTAGGGTGATTTAAGATATAATCTAAGGTTCGCCGTAAATGCGCCAAACGTCAAAAACGATGATGAATGATCACCAGTCAATCGTCATTAGGCACGGCAAAAGCATTGATTGCAACTTCAAGATTCACACAGTTTAAGATTTTATAGATAGGATCGGGCATGGCCAGACCAAAATCAGACAAAACTTTAGAAAAAGAACGCCTTAAACTTGAGGCGGAAACGCCGATAGATCCTGCGCTCCAAGCCATGGATGCAGAAGCGCGTCGCACCCGCCTTAAATCACTTATTGTGTTGGGTAAAGAGCGTGGCTATTTAACTTACGCTGAAATTAATGACCACTTGCCGGACGATGTGCAAGACACGGAGCAAATCGACAGCATCATTGGCATGATCAATGATATGGGTATTCAGGTATATGAAGAGACGCCTGATGCTGAAGTGTTATTGATGTCTGATGCGCCACCGCCTGTAGCCGATGAAGACGCAGTAGAAGAAGCAGAACAGGCGTTAGCTACTGTGGATTCAGAGTTTGGTCGTACAACTGACCCTGTGCGTATGTACATGCGTGAAATGGGTACGGTGGATTTGCTCACCCGCGAAGGCGAGATTGAAATTGCCAAACGTATTGAAGATGGCCTCAAACACATGGTGCAGGCAATTGCCGCTTGCCCGACCACCATCGCTGAGTTGTTAGCATTGGTCGATAAAGTAGAAAAAGACGAAATCAGTGTAGATGACCTAGTGGATGGCTTGATTGATAGCGACATTGGTCTAGAAGATGCATTGGCAGTTGAAGATGCCGAGCATGAAGAAGAAGTCTCCGATGATGACGAAGAAGATGATGACGAAGATGGTGCAAAAGCCGCAGCGATTTCTGCAGAAGCGCTAGCCAAGCTCAAAGAAGAAGTGTTGGCACGCTTTGCAATCATCCGCACTGCAAATGCGGAAATGAATGTCATCCGTGATACCAAGGGCTCACAAGATGCAAAATATAAAGCCTTGCACCAAAGCGTGCTGGATGAGCTGACCGCCTTCCGTTTCTCTGCAAAACAAGTAGAGGCGTTGTGTGATCAAGTGCGTGAAATGGTAGAAGAAGTGCGTAGCCATGAACGTAAAGTGATGGATTTCTGTGTAGAGAAATCGGGCATGCCACGTCCGCATTTTATTAAATCATTCCCAGGCAATGAAATTAACATGGCTTGGCTGGATGATGAGCTGGCACAAAACAAACCATACGCAGAACGCTTATCACGCTATAGACACTCTATTTTAGATCAGCAAGATCGCTTGATGACTTTGCAAAACCGCGTGGGTATTCCTATCAAAGAGTTGAAAGAAATCAACAAGCAGATGACCACAGGCGAAGCGCGCGCACGTCGTGCTAAGCGTGAAATGATTGAAGCTAACTTACGTTTGGTGATTTCGATTGCTAAAAAATACACCAACCGTGGATTGCAATTCTTGGACTTGATTCAAGAAGGCAACATTGGCTTGATGAAAGCGGTAGATAAGTTTGAATATCGTCGTGGTTACAAGTTTTCGACTTACGCTACTTGGTGGATTCGCCAGGCCATTACACGTTCTATTGCTGACCAAGCACGTACCATCCGTATCCCAGTGCATATGATTGAGACGATTAATAAAATGAATCGTATCAGTCGTCAGATTCTGCAAGAAACGGGTTTAGAACCTGACCCAGCGACCTTGGCTGAGAAAATGGAAATGCCTGAAGATAAGATTAGAAAAATCTTAAAAATCAGCAAAGAGCCAATTTCGATGGAAACACCAATTGGTGATGATGAAGATTCACATTTGGGTGACTTTATTGAAGATAACACCACATTGGCGCCAATGGATGCTGCCGTATACGCAAGCTTGCGCGATGCGACCAGTGAAGTGTTAGAGTCACTCACCCCGCGCGAGGCTAAAGTGTTACGCATGCGTTTTGGTATTGAGATGAACACGGACCACACATTGGAAGAGGTGGGTAAACAGTTTGATGTGACACGTGAGCGTATTCGCCAGATAGAAGCGAAAGCCTTGCGTAAATTGCGTCATCCAACACGCTCGGAGCGTTTAAGAAGCTTCTTGGAAACCGGTCAAGACTAATCTGGCTAGAGGTAATTAGATAAAGCTTACGGCCCCTTAGCTCATGCTTGGTTAGAGCAGCGGACTCATAATCCGTTGGTGCTGTGTTCGACTCACAGAGGGGCCACCATATATAGAGAGACTCAAGGTTAACGCCTTGGGTCTTTTTTGTTTTTGGTGAGGTAGCCAAGCAAATACAGATGACAGATGACGGTAATTTCAGCCTAAACTGATGGCTGTATGTCAGCTTGTTGTGGGGATTTGGATTGATTAGCCAGAAGTTGCTAAGCGTTATGACTAGGCTCATCACAGGGGGGGCTCCATTTGTACAGAGACACACTACCTGATAATCTTTTCTATTAATTAATGTCCTCTACTAAGCCAAAAATTTGATGATAAATGGCCGCCATAATGTGGACAGCGAATAAGGGGTAAATCATCACAGAGATTGCATAATGCATCCCTAACACTATTGTATGAATTGGATTCGCTTTCTCAAGCAATGGCGGGAACTCAAACAAATCGAAAAAATAAGTTGTTTGGTCAGTTGAGAGTAATACCAATATACCTAAAAAACATTGTGTAATGATGATGATGTATATCGACCTGTGAAGTGAAATAGCCAGCAGTTTTTGCCAGGTTTTAATACTGTAAGAATGAATAGGGTTGGGATTCAGGCTTCTCCATGTCAATCTAGCAATCATCAACACAAGAAAAATGATACCTATTGAAGAGTGCAGTGTGGTTAACTGCACCTTCTCAGGTCCGGGTACTTTACCTGCAAACTGGCTAGCCAACACTACAATAGTTAACAGCATCGCCACACTGGCCCAATGCAATGTTCTAGCGATCAAACCATATTGTGTGTTTGAATTTTTAAGATCGATACCCATCGCGATTTTGAACCCCAATTTCTAGATTTACACTCAAAACGAATTGCCGATTATTTGAAGGAGTATCTGAGCGCTTTAATTGCGGCCATTCCAAAACCGAAAGTCGTTAACGATAATGTGGTGTATAGAAATAATATGTAAGGAAGTGAGTGAATTTTGGGAGAAATCGCCAATACTACAAAAGCTGTTGGATTACCTATAGAACCAAGGGCCATTGGCCAAATCACAAACTTGGGCAATCTAATTCTTGACGCATAAAAGCCTAATAGCAACATCGTCATCATTAGAAAATCTAAATGCCCTGATAAAAGGTTGTCAGTGCTAGTAAATATATTGAGCATGTAAGGAATTTTCATGCCTCTAGTCATCACAAGGCACCACGCTAGGACCAACCCTAAAAGCAATGTAATACAGGCTGTCCTAAGTAAAATTACATTGCCTGCATGGTTATCTTCAGTCATCTTTATTTCCCCTTGAAATATTTGTTTTAAATAATTGCACTAGTAATGCTGCCTGATCAAAGCTAGTCCAATACATCCATATCATGTTAAATTGACATAAATAGGAAGACAGGTCTGTCTTTTGTGCAGTTTATAGTTATTTTTTTGGTAATGCAACATGAGGTTGGTCAGAGGTCTGGATTACAACTTCAACATTTGAGCAAGGATATTAAAGGCCAACATGATGCGTTGGTGCTGTGTTCGACATCACAGATGTTCACCATTTGAAATCAACAGCATAGTTGGAAATACTTAAACCGACTTTTTTCAGCGTTATCAGCACACACCTAAACACTTTTGGTATGGCTAGCTGAATGTATTCATGAATTAATGGGGGCTACTACATTGAGTACATGAAATTGGCATAGCAAGTGATTAAATCACAAAAAAGACGGGTGGTTTTGCTCATATATAGATACCATATGCGTGTGGATACACAAAGTGTTGCAACGAAATGATGAATTCGAAGCAAATGACAACTAAGTTACTCAGCGAGATCAAAAACAACCTTTCAGCAATGGCGATTGCTAGTGCCGTCTTTATTGTGTTTTTTGTGATGTTTGAGGTGCTGATTAGTGCAGAGTCTGCAAAAGCCGATGCCAAGCTTCGGGTGGCGGCCTCCCACTATGTGGCAACGCTGAAGTCAAAGGTCGATCGAGAGCTCAATACCTTACTATTCGTGTCGAATGGTTTGTCTAGCTATTTAACCATCTATCATCACGAGTTGGACCATCAGCGTGTACAAAATGTGCTAGCAGATTTATACACTAGAACAAATAATGTTAGAAATCTAGCAATCGCCGTAGGGTACACCATCACCTATATGTACCCTATACAATCCAACGAAAAAGCGATAGGGGTAGATTATCGCAATTTACCGCAACAATGGCCCAAAGTAAAAGAGGCGATAGACCGCCATCAGGGCGTGCTAACTGGGCCTTTGGACTTGGTGCAAGGTGGCAGGGGCTTGATTTATCGTTACCCAGTCTACATCGATCAAAAATACTGGGGGCTGTTGTCTACCGTTATTAACTCCGATGCTTTTTTTGATTCGGCCTTTCGGCCGTTACTTAATGATGAGTTTGATTTTGCTATCCGTGATCAACATGGAAAAGCCGTGTATGGTGATTCTGATTTATTTCATCGTCAGGGCGCAATCATTTCTACTAGTGATTTCCCGGATGCAGCATGGGAATGGGTGGTGTTGCAAAAAACGGAAAAAGCTCCGCAATTGATTGTGATTGCCAGGCTGATGGGGATTGTCATTGCGGTGCTATTATCAGCGTTGGTTTACTTTTTATTGCGCGAGCGGAAAATGCTCACCGCGTTGGCCATGCATGATAGTTTAACTGGGCTGGCTAATCGTCGTTTATTGGACTTTAGGTTAGAACAGGCGCTTGCGCATGCAAAACGCTTTAAACGTAATTTGGCCATATTGTTTGTGGACATCGATCATTTCAAAAAATTAAACGACACCTACGGCCATGATGTGGGTGACGCTTTGCTCAAGGTGATTGCGACGCGGCTCAAGTCGGCGATTCGTGATGTGGACACGGTTAGCCGCATTAGCGGAGATGAATTTGTCATTGTGCTAGACGAACTCAATGACATTAACGATGCCAATGTGGTTGCCGGCAAAATTATCCACTTGTTTAAAGAGCAGGCCGAAGTATTGGGCGAGCGTGTGCCCATGAGTGTGAGTATCGGCGTGGCTAGTTTTGGTCAGGATGGTGAGGAAACAACTAAACGCTTGCTAAAGAAAGCAGATATTGCGCTGTATGAAGCAAAGGGCGCTGGTAGAAATCAATTTAGGGTGTTTACAGAAGTGGAACAGAAAAGCTTATTTGATAGCTGAAGGTCCTAACCAGTCATTCAAAATATAAAACGCGCCATTGCGCGTTTTATATTGTTGAAAACAACTAGAAGTTGTGGGTCACTTGCACGCTTAGCACATCCACACTACCGTCGTAATCGCCACGTACTCGTCCACGGCTTGGGAATACAGTAGTTTGGTTGTCATCAATATCAATATCGCTCACAAATAAGTGTGTATAGCCAATGTCTAGTTTTGTTTGGTCTGTTGCTTTCCAGCCGGCACCCAATGACAGCCATTTTCTATCATTCCCAGGGATGCGAGCAGTACGATACTGATCACCAAATGCCTCTTCGTCATAGGCAATACCAGCACGTAATACGAGCTTATCACTGTAGTGATAATTCGCACCTAGCGAGTAGCGCATAGTGTTATCCCAGTTTTCTGTGGTTGATGTCAGTAAAGCACCACTTTCCCTGTACACAGCAAGCTCACGGAATCTGCTCCAGCGTGTCCAAGTGGCATCAGCAAGTAAATCCCAAGAGCTGTTGAGTTGGCTAAACACACTAAATGACAGTGTTTCTGGTAAGGTAACATCAGCAGTCACATCGCCGTTAGGGGTTGGTCCGCCAGAAGTAGAGAATTTGACGTCACCTTTCAGGTGTTGATCAATTTTTGAGCGATAAGCCAAGCCAAATCTGGTGGCTTCTGTCACTTGATAAATAGCACCGAAGTTGTAGCCTAGTCCCCAGTCATCTCCTTTTACTTTGGATGAACGCTCTGCCGCAACCAAGTTGACTGCACTGGTTAATTCGGCTTGAATCCACATGGCATTGAGGCCAAACCCTAAAGACAGTTGGTCATTCACTTTAAATGCCAGCGCCGGATTGATGTTGATGGTCTTCAGGTCAGATTTAATGGCTTGAAAGCGGCCAATCCAGTTTTTGTCGTATTCAGTTTTAAGGCCAAACGGAGCATTAATGCCAAGCCCGAAATCCAATGCATCGGTCAAGCTGGTTTTAAAGTACAGATTGGGTACAAATGCAGTGCTGCCAGCATTGCCCCCTTCGCTACCAAGTGGGCGGCCTGTACCAGCTACGGAGCCTTCATTATTAAAATCGGCACTTAATTTGATGATATGGAGTGCACCGACGATTTGTGTGCCATCAATATACGTCATACCTGCCGGGTTGAAGAAAATAGTACTTGCATCTTCCGCCGAAGCCGCCGCACCTGCATAAGCATTTCCTAAGCCACTGGCACTTTGCTCAACTAACGCAAAACCAGCCGCATGCGTGACGATAGGTGCAGCAAACAGCGCTGCGGACAGTAACGATTTTTTCATAAAGCCCCCTGAGCAAATATTGGTGATATTTAGTTATATTTATGTTGATGCATTAATTTGAATATTCGGCGTGAATTTTCTCTAATCTAGGTCTAATTTTAACTAAAGTTTTGACCAAGTCCGGGTCAAAATGCTTACCTGCTTCGCTTTGTATAAACTGGATCGCGGCATCGACTGACCAAGCCTCTTTGTAAGGACGTTTGCTGGTCAACGCATCAAACACATCCGCAATTGCGACGATGCGTGCGGAAACAGGAATTTTTTTACCAGACAAGCCTTTAGGGTAGCCATTGCCATCGAAGCGTTCGTGGTGGGAAAGCGCGATTTCTGCGCCTTTTTGCAAATACTTAGAAGGGCTGTCTTGCAGTACTTGAAAGCCAATGATCGGGTGCTTGCGCATAATGGCTGTTTCTTCTTCACTCAATGGACCGGCTTTGAGTAACACATGGTCTGGTATGCCTACCTTGCCAATATCATGTAGCGGCGCAGCGAGTTCGATAGTCTCAGCTTCATCTTCAGAAAATCCAGCGGCTTCGGCCAAGATTCTGGCATACAGTGCCATACGTACCAAGTGGCGAGAGGTCTCATAGTCTTTATACTCACCAATCCGCGCAAGCCGCATCAAGGTTTCTTTTTCACGTGCGCGAATTTCAGCGGTAGCTGCTTGCACCAAGCTTTCAAGTAAATTGCTTTTCGTTTCCAACGTCATTTGTTGTTGGCGCATGGTAAGCAGGTTTTTGCATCTTGCCGTGCACTCTTGTACATCAATCGGTTTGGTTAAAAAGTCGGTGACACCTACATCCAAAGCGGTATTGCGTGTTTCCGTATCTTTCTTGATGGTGATCATGATGATCGGTACGAAATAATAGGCGGGGATGGTTTTCACCATTTTGACAAAATCAATGCCGTTCATTTCCGGCATCACATAGTCAATCAGGATGAGATCGGCCGTGTTTTGTGTGGCCCACTCTAACGCGCGCTCAGGATTGGTTTTCTCAATGACATGCATCTTGGGATGTATGCTTTTTACCACTTGAGAAAGGATTGTTCGACTGGTCGTCTGATCGTCAATGATCAGTACGGTTGAGTCGTCGAACATGTTAATCGATTTCATGAGGTCCCTCATTGCTTTAGCAAAACACACGCTTTTTTTAATTTAAAGAATACACAGTCTAGCAAAAAAAAGGCGATGTGAGTGCGTACGGATGAATTTTTATTTTATTTATAAAAATCAGTTACTTGGAATGGTATTGTTAATAAACGACCACCCGAAGCCTATATCGCGCTAACACTAAATAAAACAATGCATTACATTGTTTAGTTAAATGGTACCACACAAATTATTATCGCGATATTTACATGCGCTATGGATGTTAATAATTTGATCGTGCATGCATGAATTGGTTTTGTGGTTTTAGATCGAACGCAATGCAAATACGGGCTTGTTGTGCGCTAAAGGGAATGGTGCGATGAAACAGTGACGATGGAAATAATACGATATCGCCAACATTGGGTTTGATGAATGCGGTGGGGAAGTTTGTATGTTGTTGCGGGTAGTCATCGCCATGTGTACCGTATTCAAACGCGCCTTCTTTTTCGTCCTCGGTCTCTGGCATGGCAAGGTAGACTGCGCCACTAATCCAGCCAATTTCATGGATGTGCGCATTTAAGTGGCCGCCTTGCCGCATGCTGACATACCATGAACTGGTAAATTCCAATGTTTGCGGGAAGGCGGTGATTAAAGTGCAGTCAGCTCCTGCAAAATGCTCGCGATACGCGACAAACTCCTGCTGAATCAACTCTGCCAATTGCCTAAAGGAAGCCTCTGGGCGTTTGAATAAGTTACCCGCCGATTGCTTGCCATTGGTCAGCCGTGCTTGCTTACGCTCTGCAATATCTGCATGGTGAATATCATGTAGCAGCGCGTTGAGTAGCGCGCTGTTCGGTGCAAGCGCTGGAATGGCGCGATGGTAGACATGCTGTAATCCGTCTTTGCAAAAATTGTATGGATCTGCTTCGTTAAAGTTAATGCTGTAATGTGTGGAGAGCGTTGCCAAAAAAGGGGAGGTATGTGGTGCTTGTTGAATCAGTGCATCGCGCTTTTGCTTAAATGCATCAAATTGTTCGGCTTTATATAGGCAGTAGAGAATGCGCTCTTGCCAATCATCCAGTTGTGATTGCTCAAAATAGGGGATGGCTTCTGTAAATCGTTTGGCCAGATACAAAAATTCTGCCATGTTGTAGTTGGCGCTGGCGTGTTGCGCGTTGAGTGATAGCGCGCGCTGATATTGCTGAATCGCCTCTGACATATTGCCCAAATCGCGGTATGTTTCGCCTAAATTATTGTAGGCATCGGTATAGTTTGGAAACAGTTGGATAGCTTGTTGATAATGCTTCACCGCTTCATGTAGTAAGCCTTTGTCACGTAATACGGTGCCTAAGTTAAAGTGGCCACGCGCATCTTGTGGATTAATGCGTAACCCGGTTTGATAGCACTGAATGGCGCCATCTAGATTGCCTTGTCGTTGCAGAATAGTACCCAAATTGCCATGCGCCTCAAAAAAGCCAGGCTGCAGTTGAATTGCTTTGCGATAGGCGTGCTCGGCTTCTTGTAACTGATTGAGTTGGGTGTGCGCAATCGCCAAATTAAAATGTAAATCTGGCATATTGGGTTGAAGCTGAATCGCCGTCTGATAGCTCGTCGCCGCCTCGGCATATTTTTGTTGCTGGTCCAGCGCTAGGCTTAATACGTGATGCAAAATAAACTCGCGTGGATGTTGCGCAATCAGTGCCACTGCCTTTTGCTCGGCCATTGCTAGATGACCTTGATTCAACAGTTGAATCAATTGCTGAATGACGCTTGGCTGTGGGCTGCTGGAGAAAGATTTAGCCATGATGAGTCGGTAAAAATATGTGTGTAGTTATCTGGGTTAATTGTTTTGTAGCCGGTTGGCCAAATGCCTTAATAGTTGCATGGCCACCTTGGGGTCTTCTGCCAGCATGGTATCAATATTCTCTGCGTAAATCACGATAATCTGCGCCTGTTCCGATGCGACGATTGCATCGGCGTTGGCGGGCAGATCGGCCAGCATGGCAATCTCGCCAAAATAATCGCCGGATTTTAAAACATGCTTAACTGTGCCATGTTGCGTGATGTGTACAGTGCCATCCACAATGAAATATAGATTTCGTTCAATATTGCCTTGCTCGATGACTGTGTCATGTTGACTAAAGCTTTTACCATAGCGCTGCATCAGTGCATCAATGTAATTGGCCTTGTTAGGGATGTTGTCGAACAAGCCTTTGAGCAGCAGTACATCTTTTTTTCTGAGCGTGGCAATTAGCTCTGTCCCTAATAAAAATACGGCAAAATTTAAATACAGCCAGGTGATGGAGACAAACAATGCTTTCATGCTGCCAAAAATCGCACCGTAGTTTTCGTTAATGGATAAAAACAAGCCAAAGGCTGGCCGCATGGCTAGCCACAGTAGTGCGGTGACCGACGCACCAATGAACAAGTGTGTAAAGGCTACCCGCATGGGGAAAAACACACGATAGAACCCAGTAATTAATAGCGTGGTGAGTAGTAAGGTAAATATAGAGCCTAATACATTGAGCTGAAAGGTGGAGAAGTGATTGGCTAAAAACCTTACTACACGTTCAAGTAAAAAGCCTGCAGAGGTAAATAAGAAAAAAAGTAACAGTATGCCCAATACGGAAAGGATGTCTTTTACTTGTCGCATCACAAAGGATGGCATTTCTACTTTTGCGGCAATGGTGTAAAAGGAGGCGCGCATAGCGCTGGCCAGTGGTGTGACACTCCAAAGTAACACAATCAGCCCCAATGCACCCCAAGCGGCTTTGGTTTGGGTGGCGTTATACACTTCCACCATAATCTTGCTACTTAAATCAGGGACCAGATTGCCAGTAAGGATCGCTAGTTTAACAATGGCATAATCGGATGAGTACACCAGATGGCTTAGTAAAAAGAAAATCAGCAGTACCAGGGGAATTAATGCAAACAATGCATAAAACGAAAGCGAAGCCGACAAGCTCATGATGTTGTGGCGGCCAAACCCTGCCAGTGTCTCGCGCAGCACAAATAACGGCGTTGCATATTCTTGCTTGGCGTAAGAGTTCAGCGGCGTGGTCACCACCGGGTGATCCGCGAGTTTTTTAAAGTCAGGTAACTTTTTAATCTGCATATAGTTTGATAAAGCGGCCGATAAAAATGCGTGCTAGCTATTCTAAGTGTTTGTAGCGGTTTGTTGCAGCCACTAATGCGTTGCAGGTGCCAGTTTCCATGGCGGAGTGCCCTGCATCAGGCACCATCACAAACTGCGCATGCGGCATTGCTTGATGCAACTCCCATGCTGTTTGTGGTGGGCACACCATATCATAGCGGCCTTGCACAATCGTCGTTGGGGTATTCGCAAGTTTTTCTGATGCCTCTTGAAGCAAATCACGTTGCCCGACAAAACATTGATGCAATATATAGTGGATTTGAACGCGTGCACGCGCCAGTTCCACTTTGCCATTGACGGGATTGCTGCTTGGATTATTAACCAAACTCATGATACTGCTTTCGTAAGCATTCCAATGAATCGCAGCAGGGATATTGATATTCGGGTCTTCGGAAAACACCAAGCGTTCAAACGCATGTAGTGGCGATTCACGCTCTGCCTCTGGTAGGTAGTGACACAAAGTTTGCCATTGGTCTGGGAAAAACAGATTGATTTGACCTAAGAACCAATTGAGCTCAAATGGGCGGCTCAAGAAAATGCCGCGCAGTACTAGGCTGATGACAGCGCTGGGATGTGTGCACGCATAACTTAGTGCTAGCGTGCTGCCCCATGAGCCACCAAACACATGCCAGCGTTTAATATTCAAATGCTTTCTAATTTGCTCTATATCTGCAACAAGGTCATCAGTGGTGTTATTGATGACTTCACCTTCCGGTGTGCTGCGCCCGCAACCACGCTGATCGAACAAAATCACATGATAATGCTTGGGGTCAAAAAAACGACGCTGTGTCGGATTGCATCCGCTGCCTGGGCCGCCGTGCAGAAAAATAACGGCTGGACCATCTGGGTTGCCGCATTGTTCAAAATAAACCCGGTGGATAGGATCCACTTGTAACCAATCGCTATGAAAAGGTTGAATTTCTGGATACAAGTCAGATTGGATTTTTGCAGACATTAAAAATTCTTTCTCTTTGATTTTATTGAATAAATTGCCGTATTAATTTTTGGATAAAAATAGCTGTAAAAAATATTCGAATATTTGTTAATAAATTGTAACTAAACTGTTGCAATTAGAAACAAGTTGTTTTATATTGCATTCCTCACATGCAAATGTGATGAAAAGTATGCTCTAAGATTGAGGTAATCGCTAGACCTAGTTAGTGCCTTAATATTCGAGTTTGCTTTCAATTAACCCTTAGTAATATAACTTTGGAGATCAACATGCAAGTTAATAAAATCAAATTAGCTCTAGGTTTAGTTGCAGCATCAATGGCATTGCCAATGATTGCTTCTGCAGCTGCAGACCAAGACGCGGCAATTGCAAACGCAAACAACTGGGCTCACCCACGTGGTAACCATACTAACCAAGCTTACAGCTCATTAGCGCAAATCAACAAAGGTAACGTTAAAAACCTGAAAGCTGCTTGGACATTCGCTACTGGTGTAAACCGTGGTCACGAAGGTTCTCCAGTGGTTGTTGGTAACATGATGTATGTACATACAGCATTCCCAAACAACGTATACGCACTTGACTTAAACGACAATCAAAAAATCGTATGGTCATATTTCCCTAAACAAGACCCATCAGTACAAGCTGTTTTGTGCTGCGATAACGTTTCACGTGGCTTAGGCTTCGGCGACGGTAAAATCTACCTTCAACAAAATGACGGTATGTTGGTTGCTTTAGATGCTAAAACAGGTGCTAAAGCTTGGGAAGTTAAAAACACAGATCCAAAAGTTGGTGCTACAAACACTAACGCTCCACACGTAATCAAAGACAAAGTATTGACAGGTTGTTCAGGTGCTGAGTTCGGCGTACGTTGCTTTATCGCAGCATACAACATCAAAGATGGTTCTTTGGCATGGAAAGCTTACTCAACAGGTCCTGATGCTGAAGTGTTGATCGGTGCTGATTTCAACTCAGCTAACCCACAATACAGCGCATTATCAGTATATGCTGACGTTAACGGTGGTAACAAACAAGGCGGTTCTTTCAAAGCACTAGATGCTAGCCAAATCAAAACTGGCGAAAAAGAATTAGGTACACGTACATGGTTGAAACCACAAGCAGTTAAAGATGGTTGGCAACATGGTGGTGGCTCTGTATGGGGCTGGTGGCCGTATGATGCACGTACAAACTTAGTGTACTACGGTACAGGTAACCCATCTGTATGGAACCCAGATGTACGTCCAGGCGACAACAAATGGTCTATGACTATTTTCGCACGTGACTTAGACACTGGTGTTGCAAAATGGGGCTACCAAATGACTCCACACGATGAGTGGGATTATGATGGTATCAACGAAGTAATCTTGTTCGACAAAGGTGGCAAAACATACGCATGGCACCATGACCGTAACGGTTTTGCGTACACATTCCAAGCTGGTAACGGTACTTTAGTTGCTGCTGAGAAAGTACACCCATTCGTAAACTGGGCAACACACGTTGACATGAAAACAGGCGTGCCACATAAAGACGCTAAAGCTTCAACACACCAAGACTACAATGCTAAAGGCGTTTGCCCAGCTGCATTGGGTACTAAAGATCAACAACCAGCTGCATACTCACCAAAAACTGGTTTGATTTACACTCCATTGAACCACGTGTGTATGACATACGAGCCAGTTGAGTCTAAATACGTTGCTGGTCAACCATGGGTTGGTGCTACTTTAACTATGTTTGCTGGTCCTGACGGCGTAATGGGTGGCTTCGGCGCTTATGATCCAATGACCAACAAAAAAGTTTGGTACAACAAAGAGAAATTCTCTGCTTGGGGTGGTGCTTTAACTACTGCTTCAAACTTGGTGTTCTACGGTACTTTAGATCGTTGGTTCAAAGCTGTTGATGCACAATCAGGTAAAGAACTTTGGAAATTCCAAGTAGGTTCTGGCGTGATTGGTAATGCATTCACATACGGCTTAAAAGGTAAACAACACGTTGGCGTGCTATCAGGTATCGGTGGCTGGGCTGGTGTAGCGATGAACCTTGGTATGACTAACGACACAGACGCACTTGGTGCTGCTGGTGGTTACAAAGAGTTGACAAAATACAACGCTGCTCCTGGCGGCGGTGCATTAACAGTATTCTCACTATAATTTAGGCTTGCTTAAGTTATAACGTTAATACGTTAACTCAGCTTTCATTAGCTAAACTAAACACCCCACTTCGGTGGGGTGTTTTTTTATATGTAGAGAATAAAACTTAGATGTATACAGATTGGTATGCTAAAGCGAAGCATTTGGTTACAATGCTTCTTTCTGATTTGCTATGAGAAAGAACTTTTGAACCTAGTGGTACTCAGAAGACAGTGTGGTAGATGTATGTCACTTAATAATATGAGGGTTGAGATGATGTTAAAACAATTAAAAGTAGTATTGGTGAGCTTGGTGTTGGTAAGCAATCATGTGTTGGCTGAAGAGACCATTGAGAAAGTGCTGGACGATAAAGAGCTGCCATCTTTAAATGCAGATGAAGGTCGCGTTGGTGAGGTGCGTCGTGTAGATGATGGTACTGAGTTCAAGGTTTGTGCAGACCCAGACAACATGCCGTATTCAAATTTGAAACAAGAAGGTTTTGAAGACAAGATTGCTGAAGTGTTGGCAAAGGACTTAGGTAAAAAACTTACATTTGCATATGCCTACAATCGTCAAGGCTTTCTCAGAAATACCATTAATGCTGGCCGCTGTGATGTAGTCATCGGTACTACTTCAGATTACGATGCCTTACGAACATCTAAACCATATTATCGCTCTGGCCATGTGTTTGTGTGGCGCAAGGAGAGCGGTTTTAATATTACCAATTGGGATTCGCCCGATTTGAAAAAAGGCGTGATTGGCGTGATTGGTCAAAGTCCGGCCACTATTCCATTAAGAGATCATGACTTAATTGCATACTCAAAACCTTATCGTATGCAGCGTGATTTGAATTTGCCTACTAGCTTTATGATTGACGATTTAGCTAAGAAGGAAATTGATGTTGCAATCATGTGGGGGCCGATTGCTGGCTATTATGCCAAGAAATCTCCAGTGCCTATGGACGTGGTGTTTATTCCGGAATACAACAACGTAGATTTGAAAGGCAAGGAATACTGGAATATCTCTGTTGGCGTGCGTAAAAAAGATAAAGCACGCATGGCAGACATTGATGCAGCTTTAGAGCGTAACAAAGATAAAATCACAAAAATCCTAGCGGACTACGGCATCCCAACAGTGCCAGTGGTTGAAGGTGATAATGTGTTCAAAAAAGGTAATTAAACTAATCATTTATGAGTGACACAGTTTTAAAAAACAAGTAGAATCTCGCGATTGTTTGCTAACAGAATCTTGTGAATAAATTGTGTCAACCAAACAAGTAATAGTTCGTTAAATGATCATACGTTGGGCAGTGCGCTTAGCATGAACAAAACGTAGCTCATTATTGTTATATAGATTAGGAGAAAACATGTTAGGCAATAAAGCATTAAAGTCAACTTTATTTGTTGGTATGTTGACATTAGCGGGTCTTACGCTTTCATTTCAAGCAAGTGCAGCGTGTGATTTAGTTTCTACAAAAGATGGCAGTCCATTAGGCGTTAAAGTTGTGGATACTGACACACCACAAGCTAAAGAATTTTTGGCAACTTGCGTAAACCCTTATACAAAAGCGTTTGCAAAAGATCCAGAAGCAGCTAAAGCCGGTAAGAAAAAATTTGGTTTTTACTCATGCACACAATGTCATGGTCCAAATGGTGGCGGTCAAGTGGGCCCAAACATTACTGACAGCACATGGCAATATGCAAAACATATTACTGATAAAGGCATGTTTGAAACGATTGCAGGTGGTAGTAACGGCGGTATGTTTGCATGGCATAACCAATTAGGTAACCCAGAAAACTTAGCGACTGATGATATTTTAAAAATTGAAGCATGGTTGCGTACACAATACAAAGGTGGTGGCGACACTCCTTGGTTAAACGAAACACCTAAAAAATAAATCACACATTTGTAACGGTCAAGTTACAGTGAGGTAACAAAATCAAAAGGTTGCTGTATAATTACAGCAACCTTTTTTCTTGATCAGTATAATTATATTTTGCATAGGGGCAGAAGATGAAAAGTTACAAGCTTGGCATGTTGACGATGATGCTAGTGGCAGGTTTAACAGGGTGTAACGCTGACAACAGCGCAAGCAGTGCCGGTGGCGACAAAGCCGCTGCAGCTGCTCCATCAGGTAAGGCAATTGAGTTTGTAGACACACAAGAAAGCAAGCCATTGGTAATCGATGCGGCTTTATTTGATACGCCTGCAGCTAAAGAATTTTTGGCCACAGGTAATAACCCATATATTGGTAACGAAGAAGCGATTGCTAAGGGTAAAAAAGTATTCCAGTTGTACTCTTGTACGCAATGCCATGGCCCGGAAGCAAAAGGTCAAGTAGGTCCTGGTTTAACCGGCCCAACCTATCGTTATCCTAAAGACTCTACAGATAAAGGTATGTTTGAGACAGTTTGGCATGGTACAAATGGTGGTATGGGTGCAAAAGGTGTTGGCTTGATGGACCCGACAGATCCTAAAAATGGGATTACACCAGACGAATTGTTAAAAATTATTGCATGGATTCGCAGTATGGGCGCACCTGCTCCGGCAGCAAGCTAACCGCGTATTCCGTATATAACGCGCTTGCATGTATATGGCAGGCGCGTTTTTGTTTATATCAAGAGGTTATATTTTGAGTTCAGAGACCGATTTACATCATGTGATTATCGTTGGCGGCGGCGCTGGTGGTTTAGAGTTAGCCACGAGCTTAGGCAACAGTCTAGGCAAAAAGAAAAAAGCACTGATCACTTTAATCGACTGCACACGTACGCATGTGTGGAAACCTTTGTTGCATGAAATTGCTGCAGGCAGTATGGATCCAGACCGACATGAGCTGGAATACTTGGCACAAGCCCATTGGCACCACTTTAATTTCCGCTTCGGTCGTATGGATGGCTTAAATCGTAGCGCACGCGAGATTACCATTACGCCTTATATTGACGAAGATGGTAATGAGGTGATTCCACGGCGCACATTCAAGTATGACACGCTGATTATGGCGGTAGGCAGTACCACCAATGATTTTGGTATCAAAGGTGCCCGTGAACATTCCATGGCATTAGATACGCAAGCACAAGCACAAAAATTTCATCGCTACTTGCACAATGCGTTGTTGCGTGCACAAACCCAAACCACGCCATTAAAACCAGGCCAGCTGGAAGTGGCGATTGTTGGGGCGGGTGCAACAGGCGTAGAGTTGGCTGCTGAATTGCATAATACGACACGTGAGTTAGCAGCCTATGGTCTGGATAAAATTGACGCAGACCGTGATGTGAAAATTTCATTGATTGAAGCTGGCGATAGAATTTTGCCGGCCTTACCAGTCAAGATGTCATTGGCGGTAGACGTAGAATTACGCAAGTTGCGTGTGAATGTATTTACGGGTGAGCGTGTGACGGAGGTATCGGACAAAGGCGTGACAACTCATAGCGGACGTGTAATTCCAGCAGAGCTAGTGGTGTGGGCCGCTGGTATTAAAGCACCAGATTTCTTAAAAGATATTGATGGCTTAGAGACTAACCGCATTAACCAATTAGTAGTCAAACAAACACTGCAAACTACCTTAGATGACAATATTTTTGCATTAGGTGATTGCGCAGCATGCCCATGGCTTGGACATGATGGCAATGTACCGCCACGTGCGCAGGCGGCGCATCAGCAAGCCTCTTTGTTGGTGAAATCTGTGAAGGCGCGTGTTGCTAACAAAACGGAAATGCCTGAATACCATTACACCGACTATGGCTCGTTAGTGAATCTAGGTAGATACTCTACGGTAGGTAGCTTGATGGGTGCAGTGTCAGGCGGCAGTATGTATATTCAAGGCCTGTTTGCACGCCTAATGTACAGATCGCTATACAAAATGCATTTGATGGCATTGCATGGTGTGTTGTCAGTGATTATCCACACCATTGGGCGTTTGATTTCCCGCAGAACCGAGCCGCATGTGAAATTGCATTAGTTGCAATTCAAATTAGGTTGTTGAATAGACTTACGCGCTCATTTGGGCGCGTAAATTTTTTTGTGGTACACCTTATTGATGAGGCCCATGCTCAAAATAATGAACGTGCCGAATGCAATGATGATGTAGTTCATCGGCATATTGGCTTTATCCATGAGCAAATAACAGCCTAGCATCACTAGGATGCCTATGTGCTCATTAAAGTTTTGCACGGCAATGGAATGGCCTGCGCCTATCAAATGGTGACCTTGGTGTTGTAGTAAGGCATTAAGCGGCACCACAAAATAGCCGCTTAATACGCCGATGAAGAACAGCAAAACTGCTGCGACTGCCCAATGAGTAACAAATACCATCGCAATGACCAATACACCCATGAGTATGCCAGCTGGCAATACTTTGGTAGACTCTTCTAGCTTAATGTATTTGGATGCAATCACTGAGCCTACTGCAATCCCCACTGCTACCGTGGCGACTAGCTGCGTGGACGCCTCGATATCGAAGTTGAGTGCGAGCGCCGCCCATGCCAATACTACCAACCTTAATGTGGCACCAGCACCCCAAAATAAAGTGGTCACCGCAAGCGACACTTGACCTAATGGATCTTTCCAAAGCGAGACAAAAGCGTGCCAAAAATCTTTCACCATATAAAAAGCGCTCTTGCTTTCTAATTTAAGCTCAATGGGCATCTTGGGAATAAAATAGTTAAAGATGGCGGCCCCTATATATAAGACAGTAATCACATACAAGGCAAAATGCGGGTTAGTGCTGGCTAACTTGCCGCCAATAATGGCACCTGCAATAATTGCTGTGACAGTAGAGCCCTCCATCCAGCCATTGGCTTTTACCAATAAATGGCTAGGTAATAACTCTGTCAAAATGCCGTATTTTGCAGGTGAATAGGTTGCCGCACCTATGCCTACAATGCCATAGGCATAGAGTGGCGGTAGCCCAAAAATCATGGAAATACAGCCAACGACTTTAATGGAGTTGGAGGCAAACATGACGCTGCCTTTGGGAAATGCATCGGCAATTGAGCCTACAAATGGTGCTAGTACAATGTAAGAAATCACAAAAAACTGTTGCAACAGCGGTGTATGCCAATTGGGTGCATGCATTTCTGCCAGTAGTGCAATCGCAGCAAACAACAGCGCATTGTCGGCAAGTGCAGACAAAAACTGCGCAATTAATATAATATAAAAACCAGATTGCATTATTTTTATGAAATAGCTTTGGGTGCTACTTCAGGGTTAATCCTTTAATACTCGTGCTTTCAGAGCATAGCATAGTTCAGTGTTGGCAAGGCTTATAATGACTCTGCAGCAAAGTCTGCAAGCCTTGAACGTTCGCCACGTACCAAGGTGACATGCCCATTGTGTTCCCATCCTTTAAAGCGATCCACCACGTAAGTTAACCCAGAGCTACCTTCTGTGAGGTAGGGCGTGTCAATCTGTGCAATGTTGCCTAAACAAACGACTTTGGTGCCCGGGCCGGCACGCGTAATCAGTGTTTTCATTTGCTTTGGTGTCAGGTTCTGAGCCTCATCAATGATCAGGAATTTATGTAAAAAGGTGCGGCCCCGCATAAAGTTGAGTGATTTGACTTTAATCCGCGTGCGAATCAGGTCTTGCGTTGCAGCACGCCCCCACTCTCCTGCATCTTCATCAGTCTTATTCAAGACGTCTAGATTATCTTCCAGCGCGCCCATCCATGGCGCCATTTTCTCTTCTTCGGTGCCGGGTAAGAAACCTATGTCTTCACCCACTGGCACGGTCACGCGCGTCATGATGATTTCAGAGTAGATTTTTTTATCCAGTGTCTGTGTCAAGGCAGCAGCGAGCGTGAGCAGCGTTTTGCCTGTCCCAGCTTGTCCAAGCAAGGTGACAAAATCAATTTCCGGATCCATCAGTAAGTTAAGCGCGTAGTTCTGCTCGCGGTTTCTTGCCACAATACCCCATACGCTATGTTTAGGATTGGTATGGTCTTGCACCACTTCGAGTACGGCGGTGTTGTCCTCTATCTTACGGACAATCGCGTTAAACGGTTTATCAAACTCATAATAGATAAACTCATTGATCAGGAACGATTTTACAAGTGGGCCAGAGATGCGATAAAACAAGCGGCCTGCTTCTTGCCAGGATTCCATAGCCTTGCTGTGTTTTTCCCAAAAGTCTTGTGGCAGTTCACGAATCCCTGTGTAGAGTAAATCGCTATCTTCCAGTACTTTATCGTTAAAGTAATCTTCAGCAGGCACGCCCATGGCGCGCGCCTTAATGCGGATATTGATATCTTTACTGACCAATATCACCTGACGATTGGGGTGGCGTTGTTGCAGATCAAGCACAACGCCGATAATTTGGTTATCGGCTTTGCTGCCGGCTAGGCCAGGCAGCTCTTTAATGACTTGTTGGGTTTGTAAAAACAAACGTCCGGTTAAGTGGCGGTTATTATTGATGGCGAGTGGACAGCCTAGCTCTAGGTTGGTCAGATCTGTGCCAACAATTTCTTCTAAGTAACGACTGGCTTGGCGTGCATTACGTGCAACTTCTGTCAGCCCCTTTTTATTATTATCCAGCTCTTCTAACGTTACCATGGGCAGATAAATATCGTGTTCTTCGAATCGGAACAGCGACGAAGGGTCGTGCATTAATACATTGGTGTCTAATACAAAGAGTTTGGTTGTAGCTGCTGATTTTTTGACCATAATCGATTTATCGTGATAAAGATTGAATAAAAGTGAGTACTTCCTGCGCGTGGCCGTCAACTTTAACGCCACGCCATTCGCGAATAAGCTCGCCCTGCGGATTGATGACAAATGTGCTGCGCTCAATCCCGCGTACCTGCTTGCCATACATGTTCTTCATTTTCATCACCCCAAAAATGCCACAGGCGATTTCTTCGGTGTCCGCCAATAGCTCAAACGGGAAGCTGAATTTTGCTTTGAAGTTTTCATGCGATTTCACGGAGTCACGCGAGATACCTATAATGTCGGTATTGGCCTGTTGGAAATCGGCATACGCATCTCTGAATTGCATGCCTTGCGTGGTACAGCCGGGCGTGGAGTCTTTGGGGTAAAAATATACGACTACATATTTACCTAAAAAGTCAGAAAGCTGGATGGTTTTGTCTGAAGTCGCAGGAAGTGCAAAGTCTGGAACGGGTTGGTTTAGCATAGTGTTCATCATATCTTGATATGACCATTGTTCTAAAAAAACGCAAATAAGGCAAGTTTAATCGTAAATAAATTTATGACTGCTGGCCACGATGCAATTGCCTGTGGTGAGTGCTATTGGGGCAGGTTGATTTTGATGATGGTACCGACAGGCTGTGCTGTCATAAATTCTACTTGGCCATTGAGGACTTCGCACACTTTGAAGGCAAATGGAATGCCTAAGCCAGTACCAAAACGCTTCGTGGTAGGGCCTGGGCTTAAGGCATGCGGGTCAGGTACAAATGGCATACCGGATCCTTCGTCGCGGATAGTCATTTCGAGTACATGGTTGAACAAGCTTGCATTAATGTAAATAGAGGATTGTTTTGGTGAGGCTTCAATGGCGTTCAGAATCAGGTTGTAAAGCACTTGTTCCAGCAAGTGCTCATCGGTAAGAATGGCGCTCTTTACATCACTGATATCGGTCACGATCTGAATGTTTTTTTCCGCTAATTTCTGGACCAGTGGTCCAGTTGCGCCTTGGATGATATTGCTTAATTTGGCCGGACTGAGCTGTGGTTTGATGGGATTGAGATACGCTAGCAGCGCCCCCGTCCAACGTTCTAGCCTGTCTACGGTGTTCATGATGCCTTGAAGTGATTCACGTGTATCTTTGTCGTGCTCGGGGCTATCTATAATTTGCGCAGTCGCGCGAATGCTGGCGAGCGGGTTGCGAATATTGTGTGCCAGCATGGGAACCAGTAACCCAAGCGCAGCTTGCTTTTCGGTGCGTACCAGTGCATCACGGCTCAGTGATAAGTCCTCAGCCATTTTGTTGATTTCTTGCGAGAGGGTAGCCAGCTCTTTAGCGCCGGTTTCCGGTACTTTATGGTTTAAGTTGCCCGCGCTGATTTCTTGTGTTGCGTGCATCATGGCATTGATCGGGTTGACGATGGATTTTTTGAGAAAGAGCCTAGAAAAAAACAGCAAAATCCCCGCAAGTAAGACTGGAATGCTCAAGATGGCAATCGAGCTGGATTTGGCATCGGCAAGCCTTGTTTTGAGCTCTACTTGTTTTAAGCTAAGTAGCATTTCTGCACGCTTGGAGACATCCTCGTAGCGAGAAAAAATGCCTGTTTCAATGTCCTTATAGAGCGATTTCTGAGAGTCCCGATCCGGACGTGCTTGATAGCGATAAAACAGCGACGGTGCCTCATTCACAAAGATGCGGTAATTCTGCTCAATCTCGGCAATTGCCTGTTTCTCTTCGTCACCGCGCGCAATTCCTTTGAGCCCATTAAAGTGGGTCAGTATGGATTGTGTGTAAGCGTTATATTCAGCGAGCGCTTCACCATCTTGCAAAAAGAAGGCATCAAATAACTCTTTCATTTGGCGGTATAAATCGCCGCGCACTTGGTAAATTTCTTGTACCAATAAGTTAATACGCTGTGACTCTTTAGAAGTTTTATCCCAGATATGTATGCCATAGCCGCCGCTGATGACAGCAAGCAAAATCAGGGCGATAAAAATAAGCTCATGCATTAACAGCAGATCACGTAACGATTTAGAATTCTGCGTTTTTTGCATGCGGTTTTAGTTTTCTAGCTTAAAGCCTACGGTAACGGTGATTTTATCAATATGACCGCGTAAAACTTCTTGCATATATTGCTTGAGGTTTGAGCGTTTGACGGCGGCCATTGCAGCTTCGTCCAGCGCATTGTTGCCACTGGAGCCCGTGACGGCTACATGGGTCACGTTGCCATCATGATCTATACTGATTTCCAGCACCACGTCCCCTTCGATCCCGCGTGATTCGGCAATTCGGGGATAACGTTGGTTGCGTTTGAGTTCTTGTTGCACTTGGTTGCGATAAGCATCTCTGGCCGCTTGAATATCACTATCGGATGGTCCTGAACGCTTTGGCGGTTCTGCTGGTGGTGGCGGTGCCACAAAGGCTGGCTTGGACTCGGCTTTAGGCGCTGCTGCTATCACCTCTGGAGGGGGTGCTGCCTCTTGCTGTGATGGTGCCTCTGTGACGGGTTGCGTGGTTGGCTTGCGCTCTACCGGAGTTTCTAATTTTTTAATAGGTTTTGGAATCTCTTTAATAGGTTCCGTGATTGGCTCTGGCTCAACCGGGGTAGGCGGTGCGGGTGGCGCTTCCTGCAGCGGTTCTGGCGCTTTGGGCTGGACTAACTCAACCGTCAACTCTTGCTTTGGCGGTTGTTTGGTAGAAAAATCAAAATTAGGCACGATCAGTGCAAGCAATGCGTGCAGCAACATGGAGCAGACAAGTGTCCATATCAGCAGGTGTTCATTGCTTTTTGAATGTGAAATCAAGGCGTTCAAAATTTGCTAGGGGAATTAAATTTTCATCACTCTATACTATAGGTAAGATTTAAGCGAACCTTGTGAAAGATGTTGGTTAATAGCAGCCAATCACCCTATATTATGTTAAATAATTCCTTCAAATAATTGCACTTCAACGGTCTCGCCAGCATTCAAATTGGCTACGGTTTCACCTAGTACAATAAAGCAATTGGCATAACTCATACTGCTTAATACGCCTGAACTTTGATTGGGTAGTGGTTTGACTTTCCAGTTTCCATCAACCTCGTACATGACACCACGTTGAAACTCAGTACGACCCGCGGCTTTTTTGATGGATTCTGTACACTCAACCTTGAGCGTAGGGTATGGTTTGGGCGATGCGCCCATCATGAGGATCAGGGCATCACGGACAAATTGATAAAAAGTCACCATGGTGGCCACTGGGTTGCCAGGTAGGCCAAAGTAATGCGCACTATTGCTTGCAGTATGCACTTTGCCGTAAGCCAGTGGGCGTCCGGGCTTCATGTTCATTTTCCAAAATAAAACCTCGCCATGCTGAGCGAGCAGCGTTTTCATGTGGTCAGCCTCGCCAACGGACACGCCGCCGCTAGTAATCACGGCATCATGTGTCGCTGCTGCTTTAAGCAGTGTCTGCTCCAGCAGGGTCGGGTTATCTGGTATTGCGCCTAAATCACTCACTTCCACACCTAGTCGAGTTAGCATGCCAAATAAGGTATAACGGTTGCTGTCGTAAATTTGTCCTTCTGCCAATAGCTTACCCACACCGACTAACTCATCCCCAGTGCTAAAAAAAGCTACTTTTAGTCGGCGATACACCGTCACTGTTGGGATGCCTAATGAGGCAACTAGCCCTAAGTCTGCAGGCGTCATGCGGTGCCCTTGTGGCAATACGGTTTGGCCCAGCATCAGGTCTTCACCAGCTTTGCGAATATTTGCACCGAGTTTGGGCAGCTCCGTGATGGTCAGTAAATTTTGTTGAACCGATGTCCGCTCTTGCATCACTACACAATCTGCGCTGGATGGCACGACGCCGCCCGTCATGATTTTGATGCATTCTCCTTGGTTCAGCGCCCCCTGAAATGGCTGGCCGGCCAATGCGGTGCCGATAATGTTGAGGGGTAGCGCACCATCCTGATGACGAAAAGCAAAGCCATCCATGGCTGAATTGTCGTGATTAGGCACATTGCAAGGTGACACAATGGTGTCAGCCAAGACGCGCCCTAAGCTTTCGTGAATAGGCAGTGCTTCTTTCTCAGACACCGGTTTAAGGTACTGTTTAATGTAGTTCTTTGCTTGTGATACAGACATGGCATTTGGGTCATAGTCTTCCATACAGCTTGGATCGGTGGCTAACTGAGTGAGGCTGGGTGTGGTCATGATGATATGAGTTGCTGAGGTAAAAATTGTTGAATAATAAATTCAGCGATGTTGTCGATTACATTCAATGGCAATACCGGTATCGAGAGTGTCAAGGGTGCATCGCTAGCCACCGCAATAATGCTGGCATCTTTGGTGGCAAGTAACGGTAACTGCAGGCTAGGGCGATAGACTTCTATTTTGGGAATCTTTGCATATTTAAAGCCTTCTACCAAAATAAGGTCAGCGTATTCGGTATTGAGTTGCGTTAGCAAGCTAGTTAAATCGGCTTCGTCACTGTATTGAGGCGTACGCTGCATCTCTGTCATCAGTGCCCAGCGTTTACCAGAGGCAATCAAGGTTTGCACCGCACCCGCCTCCCGGATTTTGTAACTATCCTTCCCAGGATGGTCAATATCAAATTGGTGATGCGCATGTTTAATCACTGAAACACGGACGCCACGCTGCATGAGCACAGGAATCAATTGCGCAATCAGTGTTGTTTTACCCGCATTACTTTGGGCGGCACAAATGCCTAGCACAGGGATATTGAGTGCCGGCATGTTAAGCGACATGGTGTTGCTCCAACCATTGCACATCACGGTGGGTATTCAAGTTGATAAATGCATCGGGCTGGTTGCTGAAATCCACCTCGACATATGCCTGTTGTTTCTGCCACAAGCTCACCTTGCGCTCACCTTTGGCAATAAAGGTAGCGAGCGAAGGAAGAACCGTCGTTTTACATAAACTCACTACCGGGTGAGCGTGACCATCACTGGTGGCGACCGCTATATCAGCATGTTGCGCAGCCAGTGCGTCTAATAATTTAGTCACCAAGTGCTGCGGAAGGTTTGGAGAATCGCACGGTACGGTGAGTAAATATGCGTGCTTTGAATGCTTGAGGCCAATATAAAAGCCTGCCAAAGGGCCGATAAAATCTTGATGCTCATCTGTCAGGACCGATAAGCCAAACGCCTGATAAAGCGCAAGCTCACGGTTTGCATTAATGAACACTTCGTCTACTTGTGGTTGGATACGGTCAATGACATGCGCAATCAGCGGCTTGTTGTGGAGTGGCACTAACCCTTTGTCTATGCCGCCCATACGCGTGGCGCGGCCGCCCGATAAAATAATGGCGGAAACAGACATTACCCACCTGTATGTGACATAAACCTCACCACTGCGGGTGCAGCACGCTTCAGGTCAAAGTCGTGCCCTTTAGGTTTAATGGACATGCTATTTAATATGGCTTCAATCACGGGTGCATCGTTCGTTGGGTTAGCGCGTAATAGCGGCATCAGCTCGACTTTATCTTCTTGCCCTAAACATAGGAACAACTCACCTTTACAACTGATGCGTACACGATTACAGCTTTCGCAAAAATTATGGCTATGTGGTGAGATAAACCCAATCTTAGTGTTTGCATTGGCCACTTGCCAATAACGCGCTGGCCCGCCAGAGCTGTGTGTACTTGGGATGAGTGAGTATTTACTTTGAAGTCGCTTGAGTGTGTCCAAATTGCTGACAAAGGTACTGTCACGGGTATGGTTCACCTCGCCCAAAGGCATTTCCTCAATAAAGCTAATGTCGATTTGGTGTTGGATTGCAAAGGCCACCAAATCTTCTGCTTCGTCGTCGTTGGTGCCGCGCATCAACACCGTATTGAGCTTAATGCCTTCAAATCCAGCGGCAATCGCGGCACGTAACCCATCCAGCACTTGCGCTAGATGTCCAGTGCGCGTGATGCTATTAAATCGTTCTGGTTGCAGGCTATCTACCGAAATATTGATACGCTTTACACCTGCCTGCTTTAGCGCGGCGGCTTGTTTTGCTAACTGGCTTCCATTGGTAGTGAGCACCAACTCATGTAAGCCTTTGAGTTGCCCTATTTCATTGAATAGCCATAGTGCGTTTTTGCGCACCAAAGGCTCGCCACCGGTAATGCGTACCTTGGACACACCCAGTTGTACAAATATGCGCACCAAGCGCGCACATTCTTCTAAACTGAGGACTTCGTCACGGGATAAAAACGTCATGTCCTCGCTCATGCAATAGACACAACGAAAATCACATCGGTCCGTGATGGATAACCGAATGTAGTCTACTTGACGCCCAAACTGGTCGATCAATTTGGGGGATGTGGTATGAGCGTTCGGCATCTGACTAATGGTTTTAATGAAAATGATACATTAAACTGAATAAGCCTATATTCTATGCCCTTTTTTGGCTTTAACAAGCCTTAGATTAGGTATATGATGATGTGGTTATTTTTAGCTTAAGTTAAGCTTGGGGAATGTTTTGACGACAGTACTTTCTTCGCACGAGTCGGCTCAGATCGATGCGCAAATTCAAGTGCATCGCGATAAACCTGGTGCGTTACTTCCAGTGTTGCATGCTATACAAGATACACTCGGTTATGTGCCTGAAGCGGCGTATCCGCAAATCGCGCATGCGTTAGCTTTGTCTGTTGCAGAGGTGCATGGCGTGGTGACGTTCTATCATCATTTCAGAACGCATCCTGTAGGCAAGCATGTACTACAAGTATGCCGAGCAGAGTCTTGCCAAGCGATGGGTGCAGAAAAGCTGGAAGCCCACATCAAATCTACACTAGGGATTGATTACCACCAAACCACTGCGGATGGTGCGATTACATTAGAGCCGGTGTACTGCTTAGGCAACTGTGCTTGCTCGCCTGCCGTGCTGATGGATGAGGAACTGTATGGCCGTGTTGATAGTCAAAAAATAGCAGAGATTATCCATGAAGCGAGGGTCGCATCATGATTAAAGTATTTGTTCCTCGTGATTCTACTGCGCTGTCTTTGGGCGCAGACCGAACTGCCAAAGCCATTGCGGCAGAAGCGCAAAAACGTGGTATTGAAATTGAACTGGTACGCAATGGTTCGCGCGGTTTGTTTTGGTTAGAGCCATTTGTAGAGGTGGCAACAGACAAAGGCCGTGTTGCCTATGCGCCGGTGCAGCCAAAAGATGTCCCCAGCTTGTTCGACGCAGACTTTCTACATGCAGGTGCCCACCCCCTCAATTTAGGCTTAACAGAATCGTTAAGCTGGCTTAAAAAACAACAACGCCTGACCTTTGCGCGTATCGGCATTACCGATCCTGTTTCATTAGATGATTACATCGCACATGATGGTTATAAAGGCCTGACCAATGCACTCAAGATGTCTGGTGCAGACATTGTGAAAACAGTCACTGATTCTGGACTGCGTGGTCGTGGCGGTGCGGCTTTCCCAACTGGTATTAAGTGGAATACCGTATTGAATGCGCCTGCAGATCAGAAGTATATTGTGTGTAATGCGGATGAAGGCGACTCTGGTACCTACTCAGACCGTATGGTGATGGAAGATGATCCTTATGTGTTGATTGAAGGTATGACGATTGCAGGTGTGGCTGTGGGCGCAACCCAAGGCTATATCTACCTGCGTAGCGAGTATCCACACGCGCTCAAAGTCTTAAACGAGGCGATTGAAAAAGCAAATCAGGCTGGCTATTTGGGCGACAACATTTGTGGTTCAGGTAAAGCTTTTCATCTAGAAGTGCGTCGCGCAGCTGGTGCCTATGTGTGTGGTGAAGAAACCTCACTATTAGAAAGTCTAGAAGGTAAGCGTGGCTTGGTGCGTTTTAAACCACCACTGCCTGCTATTGAAGGGTTATTTGGCAAGCCAACAGTAGTCAATAACGTCATTTCTTTGGCGACGATACCGATTATTTTGGATAAAGGTGCGCAGTTTTATGCCGATTACGGCATGGGACGTTCACGTGGCACGCTACCGATTCAGCTTGCGGGCAATCTCAAGCAAGGCGGTTTAGTAGAGTTGGCTTTTGGTGCAACGTTGCGCGAGCTATTGTATGACTTTGGCGGCGGCTCAGCTTCTGGTAAGCCGATTCGTGCCGTACAAGTCGGTGGACCGCTAGGCGCTTACTTGCCAGAAAGCCAATTTGATACCCCTTTAGATTACGAAGAGTTTTCTAAACTTTGGGCCGTATTAGGCCATGGCGGCATTGTGGCGTTTGACGATACTGTGGATATGGCAAAAATGGCCCGTTACGCGTTTGAATTCTGCGCCATTGAAAGTTGTGGTAAATGCACACCTTGCCGTATTGGCTCTACGCGCGGTGTAGAAGTGATGGATAAAATTACTTCGGGCAAAGATCATGCAAAAAACATTCAATTAGTGCGAGATTTGTCCGATACTATGTTAAATGGTTCTCTCTGCGCATTGGGCGGGATGACACCTTATCCGGTGTTGAGCGCGTTGAATCATTTCCCTGAAGATTTTGGTTTAAATAAGAAGGAAGTTGCTGCTTAACCATAAGTAGCAAAGGATACGACATCATGGATGACATTAAATACGACCCTAATAAAGACTATGGTACGCCGAAAATAGTGAGCGAGAAAATGGTTACGCTCACCATTGATGATGCGTCAGTTACCGTGCCGGAAGGCACTTCAATTATGCATGCGGCACAATTGGGTGGTGTGACTGTGCCCAAACTGTGTGCAACCGATTCGCTTGAGCCGTTTGGCTCTTGCCGCCTATGTTTGGTGGAGATTGAAGGCCGTCGCGGTTACCCAGCATCCTGCACAACACCTGTGGCTGAAGGCATTAAAGTCAAAACACAAACATCCAAATTGGCAGATGTACGCCGTGGTGTGATGGAGCTTTATATTTCAGACCATCCGCTCGACTGCTTAACATGTGCAGCCAATGGTGATTGTGAACTACAAGACATGGCCGGTGCAGTGGGCTTGCGCGAAGTGCGTTACGGCTACGAAGGCGAAAACCATCTAGGGTCTACCAAAGATGAATCCAACCCATATTTTACGTTTGATCCAAGTAAATGCATCGTGTGCAGTCGTTGTGTGCGTGCCTGTGAAGAAACGCAAGGCACGTTTGCGTTGACGATTGAAGGTCGCGGCTTTGGTAGCAAAGTTTCTGCAGGCAATAAAGACTTTTTAGAGTCAGAGTGTGTCTCTTGCGGCGCTTGTGTACAGGCTTGCCCAACGGCCACCTTGATGGAAAAATCCGTGATTGAGGCAGGTACACCAGAACATAAAGTCACCACTACTTGTGCTTATTGCGGCGTGGGTTGTAGTTTTGATGCGGAAATGAAGGGCGAAGAAGTCGTCCGTATGACGCCGAATAAAGACGGTGGCGCTAATCACGGCCACTCATGTGTCAAAGGCCGTTTTGCTTGGGGCTACGCTACGCACCAAGACCGCATTACCACACCCATGATCCGTAAGAGCATTCATGATCCTTGGCAAAAAGTGGGTTGGGACGAAGCTATTAATTATGCAGCTAGCGAGATTACGCGTATTCAAGCTAAATATGGCAAGGATTCTGTCGGCGGCATTACCTCTTCACGTTGTACTAATGAAGAAGTGTACGTCACACAAAAATTGGTACGTGCAGTGTTTGGTAGCAATAACGTGGATACTTGCGCGCGTGTTTGCCACAGCCCAACCGGCTATGGTTTAAAACAAACCTTGGGTGAGTCTGCTGGTACGCAAACCTTTGATTCCGTGATGAAATCCGATGTGATTTTGATTATTGGCGCAAACCCAACGGATGGTCACCCAGTATTTGCCTCCATTATGAAGCGCCGTCTACGTGAGGGTGCAAAGCTGATTATTGCAGACCCACGTGCCATTGATTTGGTAGAAAACTCACCGCATGTACGTGCCGATTACCACTTGAATTTACGCCCAGGCACCAATGTGGCATTGGTTTCAGCACTGGCACATGTGATTGTGACGGAAGGCCTAGTCAAAGAAGATTTTGTCAGAGAACGTTGTGAGTGGGATTCCTATGAGGCATGGCGTGATTTTGTGGCTAAACCAGAAAACTCACCAGAAAGCTTAGCCAAAGATACGGGCGTAGACCCACAAAAAGTACGTGAAGCAGCAAGACTGTTTGCGACTGGTGGTAATGCTGCTATCTACTACGGTTTGGGTGTGACTGAGCACAGTCAAGGCTCTACCACTGTGATGGGGATTGCTAACCTAGCGATGGCAACCGGTAATGTGGGCCGTGAAGGCGTAGGCGTGAACCCATTACGTGGTCAAAATAACGTGCAAGGCTCGTGTGATATGGGCTCTATGCCACATGAGTTCCCAGGTTACCGCCATGTATCTGACGATGAAACCCGTGCTGAGTTTGAAGCGGCTTGGGGCCGTCCACTCAGTGCTGATCCAGGCTTGCGTATTCCTAATATGTTAGATTTGGCGACAGAAGGCAGCTTTAAAGCATTGTATTGTGTAGGCGAAGACATTGCGCAATCCGACCCAGATACACAGCATGTCACCCATGCGCTGGAATCGATGGAGTGCGTGATCGTACAAGATTTGTTCTTGAACGAAACCGCCATGTTTGCCCATGTGTTTTTCCCCGGTGCCTCTTTCTTAGAGAAAAACGGCACCTTCACCAATGCTGAGCGTCGCATCTCTCCAGTACGTCGCGTCATGACGCCTAAAAACGGCTATGAAGATTGGGAAATTACAGCCAAATTATCGACTGCATTAGGTTATGAGATGAAGTACAACCATGCCAGTGAGATCATGGATGAAATCGCAGCGTTGACGCCAACATTCAAAGGTGTAAGCTTCAAAAAACTGGATGAGTTAGGCAGTATTCAATGGCCATGTAACGATGAAGCGCCAGAAGGTACACCGACCATGCATGTGGATGAGTTTGTGCGCGGTAAAGGTAAATTCTTTGTGACACAGTATGTGCCCACCCAAGAGAAAGTGAATGGTAAATATCCGCTGATATTGACCACAGGGCGTATTCTTTCTCAATATAACGTGGGTGCGCAAACACGCCGTACGCAAAACGTGGTGTGGCACCCAGAAGATTTAATTGAGATTCATCCGCACGACGCGGAAGATCGTGGTATTCAAGAAGGTGATTGGGTGGGCATTACCAGTCGCGCTGGTGAGACTGTATTGCGTGCAACGATTACTGAGCGCGTACAGCCTGGCGTGGTGTATACCACTTTCCATCACCCCGAGTCTGGTGCCAACGTGATTACGACCGATAACTCGGACTGGGCGACCAATTGCCCCGAGTACAAGGTCACTGCGGTACAAGTGTCACGCGTCAACCAACTTTCTAACTGGCAGCAAGAGTACCAAGAGTTCAGTGAATCGCAGATTCACTTAACTGGCATTTTGCCTGCCAAGCCGGCGGTGGTGGAATAATTCACCACGTATTTTTTGAAAGTGCGTGCTAATCATGGCTGATTGGTTTGCAGAAGATGCGCTGAGTCAGCAATTGAGTGCGCAGACCTATGCCGTTCGGCAATGGCGTAACGGCCAGTTTGCCACAGTTGATGATCGGCTGGCTGAAGAGGTGCCGATTGCATTGGTCTATAACGGTGTATCGCATGCCGTGATGCTGGCAAGTCCGCAAGATTTGGAAGATTTTGCCTTGGGGTTTTCCCTAACAGAAGGCATTGTGCAGCAAAAAAGTGATGTGTATGGTGTCGAAATGCAGGTGCACGCAAACGGCATCGAATTGCACATTGAAATTGCCACCGAGCAGTTTGTGAATTTGAAAGCGCGTAGGCGCAGCATGGTTGGGCGCACTGGCTGTGGTTTGTGTGGTGCAGAAAGTTTGAGTCAGGTGTTCCGCCTACCAGAACAGGTTGATACCCAGCACGCTCAGCAGCCGATTACGGTAAAAAGTGTATTGAGGGCGCATCAAGAGATTCAAGCGTTGCAACAGTTGCAACGTCAAACCGGTGCCACCCATGCATGTGCTTGGGCAGATGTAACGGGTGCCGTTGAAATGGTCAGGGAAGATGTAGGTCGGCATAATGCGCTGGATAAATTAATCGGTGCGCTGGCCAGCCAAGATCGCCGTGGCGGGTTTGTGTTGACGACCAGCCGCGCAAGTTATGAGATGGTGCAAAAAGTAGCCATGGCGGGTTTTGATATGCTGGCTGCTATTTCTGCCCCTACCGGACTGGCAGTACGCATTGCAAAAGCCAATCGAATTACCTTATTGGGATTTGTGCGCGATCAGCAATTAGTGGCTTATGCACACGCTGATCGACTAACGGAATCTTAGTGAGAATACTTAATTATTAAAGCAGACAAGATAAGATGGAAATAGAAAAGTTAATCAAAATGGCCAATCAAATTGGTGATTTTTTTGAGGCATATCCAGATACAGAACTCGCTAAAAAGGATATTGCCAATCATTTACAGCGCTTTTGGAATTCGGTGATGATTAAATCTATTGTTGCGCACGTCAAGCAGCAACAAGGGGTTGGGCTACATCCGCGTGTGATTGAGGCAATTCAACAGCACATCTCATAATGAATGTTTTGGCTGCCAACTCAAAGCGCTATTATTGCACGCGCTGAAACAGCCTAAAGTGCTCTCTACGTTCACTAATACGCCGTCCTTGCCAAATCAGCGCCCAATCCTGCCCAGGATTTACTTTTTCTCGGCCACGATTGTCTTGTACCAAATATAAATCACAGCTTAGTGGTTGACCGCTTTCCAGTGCGTGCGTTTTCACATCGGCAAAATAATCCAGTAAATCGCGTTGTGCATCGCCCAACTGGTTGCTATTCATGCAGGCATACTGCGTAGGCAATGCTTTTTTCAGGCTGGTGAACACTGCCTGATAGCCACGTGCGGACTCAAGCATCGGCATCCAAAGCGTCATCAATAATGTCCAGATACAAGTCATGCCGATGGCCCAGTTGGTTGCAGCTGAGCGATTGGAGTGTTGTGATCTAAATATGGCCAATAGCCAAATAAGCGTCACTGCTGATGCCACTGTAAATGCGAATACATTAAAGTGGAGTTGCGTCAGCCCGGATAAGTAAATCAACCGTTCTTTGATTTTGCTTGGATTGCCGGTCATCATGGCAATCCAGCCCAGCCATGTCAAACTACTCAGTAGCCCAAATAAAATCAAGCCGAACCAGTTTAACGCACCTGCAGCACCACGTTTTAGCGTTTCAATGCTGCCACCTGCCATGGCGGTGAGTGGAATCAGCAACGGTAGTGCAAATACTTCTTTACGCTCAGCACCCAGACCAATCCAGAATAATGCGGCAATAAAAAAAGCAACAATCAGCTGAAAGCGTGGCTTAGATAGTAATTGTGCCCTAAAACGCCAAGTGCCCCATAAAGCCAACGGTAATGCTGGCCATGCATACCATAATAAGGTTTTTAAAAAATACAAATGTAAGCTTTGATTAAACTGTGCAAGACTCGATATCCACCATTCGGTCAATAACTGCGGTGCGTATATCCAGCTTAACAGCGGCCATATCAAAAGAAATGGGCTGGCCACGAGCAATGCGATGAGGCTGACCACCCAAAAGAAACGGCTGCGCCAATGACTAAAACAAATGGGGAGTAAAACACAGGTGCTGAGAATAATGAAAGTGGGTAGCAAGCCGGCAGACAAAAAGCTGATGCCCAGCCCTGACCCAAGTAAAATCGCTGCGCGATAAGGTCTGCGCTTGGCAAGTGCCAGTGCATAGAACGCAGTGGTCAATCCAGTCAGGGCAGATACGGCCGGCATCATCGTGTGTGCGTTGATCACTAGCCCTAAGCAGCCAATAAACACAAACGTGGTTTGACGGCCTATCCCTTTGTCCCAAAGCTCTCGGCCTGTCATGCCTACCATCAGCAGGGTGATGAGCATCCACACCCCTGAGCTCAGCCTGGCTGCATCGTGAATAGACAAGATGGGGCTGAGCGTTGAGGAAAATAAAGCTGCAACCCAGTAGTATAACGGTGGGTTTTCTAGCTGTGTATGGCTCAGTGCCATAGGCGCAAGCCAGCTACCGCCATCCAAAATGTGTTGAATTGCACTAATGGATTGCGATTCGAAAGGCTTCCAAGGCGAATGACCAACCAAGCCAAAGATTAACCAGATTGCACACAACACAATAAGAAGGTGTGTTTTAGCACGCTCACCTACGCGCGCGCGCGGGGTGGCCATATTGCCTTGCCAATCGTGATCCAAGTCGAATTTCATTAGGTTAAGTCGAATCGCATGATATTTGTTTAACGTGGCGCAATGCCAGAATAGCTAAATAGTATAGAAAAAAAACAAAAAAGGCAGCTAAGCTGCCTTTTTAATCCAACAATCAGCATTACATGCCGTATTTTTGGCGGAATTTCTCAACACGACCAGCAGTGTCTACAATTTTCTGTTTGCCAGTGTAGAACGGGTGGCATTGTGAGCACACCTCAATGTTCATGTCACGGCCATGTGTAGAGCGTGTTTTAAACTTGTTGCCGCAGCTACAAGTGACGTTGATTTCTGGGTAATTCGGGTGAAGTTCAGCTTTCATGCTTTTCTCTCTATATTAAGCAGTTGCAGTAAACCGCGTATTATGTATTATTTTTTTTGCTTTTGCAAACGCTAAGCTGTAAAACAACTGGAATGAGAATGTGTTTTGCTCGTTAGCACAACCCATCCTCAGCGGATTTGATTAGCCGCGACGCATGCTATCGAAGAAATCCGCATTGTTTTTCGTCGCTTTGATTTTATCCAACAAGAATTCCATCGCTTCTAAGTCGTCCATTGGGTAGAGCAGTTTGCGTAGCACCCAGATTTTTTGCAGTACATCTTTCTCGATGAGCAATTCCTCACGACGCGTACCGGATTTATTGACGTTAATGGCTGGGTAAATACGTTTTTCGGCCATACGGCGATCCAGATGGATTTCCATATTGCCAGTACCTTTAAATTCCTCGTAAATCACGTCATCCATACGAGAGCCGGTATCCACCAATGCCGTAGCAATAATCGTAAGTGAACCACCTTCCTCTACATTACGGGCAGCACCAAAAAAGCGTTTTGGTTTTTGTAGTGCATTTGCATCCACACCGCCGGTCAGTACTTTACCGGAGGATGGAATCACAGTGTTATAAGCGCGCGCTAGACGGGTGATGGAATCGAGTAGAATGACCACGTCTTTTTTGTGCTCGACCAAACGTTTTGCTTTTTCCAGTACCATCTCTGCTACTTGTACGTGACGTGTGGCTGGCTCATCAAATGTAGAAGCCACTACCTCGCCGCGTACTGAGCGCGTCATTTCGGTTACTTCTTCCGGGCGCTCATCAATCAGCAAGACGATTAAAATAACATCAGAATGATTGGCAGTGATCGCATGCGCAATATTTTGCATCATGACCGTTTTACCGCTTTTTGGACTTGCCACTAATAGGCCACGTTGACCACGGCCAATCGGCGCAATCATATCAATCACACGGCTGGTGACATTTTCTTCGCCACGGATGTCGCGCTCTAGCTTGAGTGGGCTAGTTGGAAATAGTGGGGTTAAGTTCTCAAACAGGATTTTGTGTTTGGTATTCTCTGGTGCTTCGCCATTGACCATGTCTACTTTGACGAGTGCAAAGTAACGTTCGCCGTCTTTAGGGGTGCGAATCTCACCCTGAATGCTATCGCCTGTGTGCAAGTTAAAGCGGCGAATTTGTGATGGAGACACATAAATATCGTCAGGACCTGCAAGATAAGATGTATCAGGTGAGCGCAAAAACCCAAAACCATCTTGTAATACTTCCAGCGTGCCATCACCAAAGATGCTATCACCTTTTTTGGCCTTGTTTTTCAGAATCGCGAAAATCAAATCCTGTTTACGCATTCGACTGGCATTCTCAATTTCATTGGTAATGGCCATTTCAACAAGTTCTGTGACTGGTAGATGTTTTAAGTCGGATAAATGCATGAGGATGCTCGCTAGAAGAGTGCTACAAGAGAATGATTGAGGTTTTGAAGAATCTGGTTTCTAAGATGAAGAAACCAGATTGTGATATTAGTGCTAATTAAATATTGCTGTCAATAAATGCTGTGAGTTGAGATTTGGATAATGCGCCTACTTTGGTAGCTTCTACATTGCCATTTTTAAATAGCATTAATGTAGGAATGCCACGGATACCATATTTAGGCGGTGTTTGTTGATTGTCATCAATATTGAGTTTTGCAATTTTTAAACGGCCAGCATACTCTTTGCTGATGTCGTCTAAAATAGGTGCAATCATTTTACATGGACCGCACCACTCTGCCCAATAGTCAACTAAAACAGGGATAGGTGATTGCAGAACTTCTTGTTCAAAGCCATCATCACTTAAATGGATAATATGTTCGCTCATTGTTGCCTCGTAAGAAATGATTTAAACCGTAAAAGGTTAAAGAATAGAGTGTATTAAAGTGTTTGGAATGAATATTGGGTACTAATCGTAGTATATCAAGATAAATCGTCTTGAATCAAGCTGTATTCAAATCGATCAAAACAGGCGGTACGTTCTACTAACTGATTGATTTTTAGCTTAGATTTTTTGTTGGCTTCTTTCATTTCTACGATTGTATGTGCTTGTATATACCCATATTCGGCGATCAAACTCACCGGTTGCTGTAATGCCGGTATCGGCGGCAGTAACAGCGCATTCAACGTTTCATTTTGCGATTCCGGTTTGATGGTGACGGATTTAGCGTTTGGCGCCAGTAATTTAACCCCTGCCTCAATCTGCTGCGATTTAGTCACTAGCCATACGATATAGCCGACGACCCAAGCGCTGTGCTCGTTTTCTTTAATGCTCACCAACTCACCCACCAATATTTTCAGGTTGTCCAAGTCCGTGGTTTTAATGGCATAGCCATCTGGGCTGATATTCATGATCTCCCAATATGAGCGGGTTTCTTCTTTGGCGCGCTTAGTAGACCTGAATAAGATGGAGGCTGCTTCTAAGCCAATAGCGAGCTCTGCGGATTGATTTTTCTCGTGTCTTGAAAAAGCCCTAGAGGCAGACACACCAAAGTACTTAATCAAGTGCTTGAGCAGTTCTTCATCCACGACTTCGAGTGCGGCGGTCGGGAGTGGCTCATTACTTTGGGCTTTGGCATCTTGTATGTACTTGAGCTGTTGGTGAATGTGTCGCGCAACCTCAACAGTTACAAATAAGATATCGGTTTCTACATTCGGTGTATTCCTGTTTTTTAAGTAGGGCACAGGCGGTTTTTTGGAATCGAGTTCAATCAAAAACACACCCATGGGGTTTTCAATCAATCCCATGCCGTGTAATTGTGCAAATTTGGCTAGACTCCCCACATAGTGCGACATCTTTCTGATGCTGGCTTTGCTGAGCCGTTGCGGATTGGCCAAGTTCATCAGCAACATTTGGCTATAGACTTGGTTAATCGTCTTGCTGTGCAGGCTATTTACATAATCCGGCACTTCAACATCTTCTAGTGAGAGTTGTAGGGCGTGAAAATATACTTTATGTAAATCAGACCACAGTGAATCCGACGGTAACTGGTATGTTAGATAATTCACTAAAGCTTCGTTTTTAAGCGCTTCTATGATGCGCAGCATCACGAGCGAATGCTGCCTGTTTTCTTGAAAATTAATCAGCTTTTGCTTGAGATCTACCAGCGCACGTTTGTAACCGTAACCGGTTTCCAGCCAAATGGCCTCCGCTAGTGCAGCATGGTTTTTGGCTTCTAGTGGCATGGGAACAGGCGTGTTGCCATATACTTCTTCCAAGTCATGCGTGAGTTCGTGTGTCACTTTACGATACAACTCAAGTGCCTGAATGCGTAGGCTAGCCTCTGTTTTTTGACGATTGAGCGTTTTAAGTTCTTCCAGTAAGCGTGTAGCGGCATGAAAGGTATCCATGTGGCTGATGCTTTTGGTAAATTCGATGATTTTTGGTGGACGTATCTCTGCGGTAGCAACCGATGCTAGATCGAGCGGGGCGAGATTAATGCTTAACGTCATACTAGGCTCCTGAGGACTGTTAAGATAGTAATTAAAAGAATAGAATTTGTCACTTAAATGCGTGGACGTTTCTGGGGTTTATATTGAATTTAACAAAATTAGTGCTTTTAGCCGCATGGCTGATGTTTAGTCATACGCCGGCACTGGCGATAGATAAGCTCCCGCATGGGTTTAAAGAGTTCGTGCTTAAAGATACAGCAGGAAAACAACATGTGCTTTCGCAATACAAGGGAAAGTGGGTGTTTGTGAATTACTGGGCAACTTGGTGCCCACCGTGTTTGGAAGAAGTGCCAGACTTGGTTGCACTCTACGATGCAAGAAAAAACAAAGACGTTGTGGTGATTGGAGTTGCGTTTGATTTTGATTCTGAAAAAGAAGTGTTCGAGTACGTAGATGATATGTTGATGTCTTATCCTATTGTGTTGGGTGACGAGCAAGTCAAAGCGCAGATTGGGAGTGCGGATGTGTTACCGACAACCTATGTGTATAACCCGCGCGGTGAGTTGGTGAAAATCAAGCGCGGGCTAGTCACAAAACACTATTTAGAAAGCCTGATGAAACAAAAATGAATCACGCGGTGATGGTGATTTGCTCGCCAGCTTCGTTCAATATCCCCAATTGATTTTCGTTCGCAAACTGAATCAACTGCTCAAAACCTTCAGGGTTCACATCTTTTAGTTTCATGTCTACAGATAAGCAGCGCACGTTATCTACCAGTTTGGGTTTTAAGTAAGGTGAGTAACGTAGCTTCTTGTCTTCGCCAAAGCTCGCATAAGAGCTGCACATCCGATCCACCCAATCACTTGGGCGGAACGGTTTGCCGGCCAAGGTCAGGCCCTGAATAATAATTTCTTGTGTTGCCATAATGTATCCAGTAAATAGGTGTGATTAGTTCATGTATTCAAATACTTTGACGACCTTGGTGACGCCATCGGTATTTCTTGCAATTTCTACAGCAGCATCACCTTCTTCTTTGGTGACGATGCCAAGTAAGTACACCACGCTATTTTCAGTCACAATTTTGACGTAGTTGGCTGGGAAGCGATTTTCGGTGATGAATTGGGTTTTGACTTTAGACGTAATGTAAGTATCGCCGCTGCGTGAGCCTAGTGAGGATTTTGGCCCTACAGTGATTTCGTTGGTCACTTGGCGGATGTTCGCAATTTCCTTAAGCAGGCTCTCAGCCAAGGTTTTTTTGGCATCGTCTGGCACTTCACCGGTCAGCAATACGTTGCGGTTGTAGCTGGTCACATTGACGTGAGAATTTTCACCCAGATTGGTTTCCATTTTTTTCACAGCTTTTAGCTCGATATTTTCGTCTTCTACAAAAATACCAGAACTTCTTCTATCGGCAGCCATGGCACCGCCTGCTGCTGCGCCACCTACTACGGCAGGCAAACATCCAACGAGCTGGGTGGCAAGTGCGGTAGATAAAATAAGTTTGGTCAATAATTGCATTGTGTACTCCTCAAAAAATTAGTGTTTTGTTATTGGGTGGCGATTCTGTTCGACGCATATGCCCTCACACTTAGGTGAAATGATACGCTTTTTATGTGTCGATTGCATTACGCACCCATTCAACCTGAGCCATATCAGCCTTGTTGAGCAATACTGCATCAAACCGGCACGGCAAGTTAAGTGCATGTTGCTGCAAGTAAAATTGCGCGGTGTTAATGAGCTTTTGCTGTTTTTGCGGGGTGATGCTGGCTGCGGCGCTGCCAAAGGTTGGGTTGGTTCTTAAACGGACTTCTACAAATACCAATGTGGTGCCCTCTTGCATAATCAAATCAATTTCGCCATAACGGCAATGAAAATTGCTTGTCACTAACTTAAGTCCCTGTTGGGTCAAAAAAGTTGCAGCAATTTTCTCCGCAGCTAATCCGGGGTTATGTGCATTTAGTTTCATAGACGATGATTTTCATAGGTTTTAGGCGGGCTTTCGCTTAAAATACTTGGATGAAGCAGCCGGGCATATTATATGTAGTCGCTACACCCATTGGTAATTTAGGCGATATTACCATGCGTGCAATAGAGACGTTAAAACAGGTGGATGCCATTGCTGCGGAGGATACGCGGCATAGCTCTGGTTTGTTGTCTCACTTTGGGATTTCAAAAAAATTAATCGCGGTGCATGAGCATAATGAGCAGCAATCTGCGCAATTGTTGTTACAGCGGATTCAGCAAGGCGAGCAGATTGCACTGATTACGGATGCGGGTACGCCGGGTATTAGTGATCCTGGAGCGGTGGTGGTGGATGTGTTGATTTCGCACGGTGTAAAAGTGGTGCCCATCCCTGGGCCAAGTGCTGTGGTAGCAGCCTTGTCTGCTGCTGGCATTGCGGAAAATGGATTTATGTTCGTCGGATTTTTGCCTGCCAGTGGCGCACAGCGACGCAAAAAACTAGAGAGTTTGCAGGCGCTAGAGACTACTTTGGTGTTTTATGAGGCACCACATCGTATTGTGGAATGTATGCATGATTTGGCCGGTGTATTGGGGGGCGAGCGCCGCGTGACCATTGCGCGCGAATTGACCAAAACATTTGAGACCATTCACCGCTGTTATTTGCATGAAGCCCATGCTTGGTTAACCGGTGATGCCAATCAACAGCGCGGCGAGTTTGTGCTTGTGGTGGAGGCATTGCCGCCACAAGAGACTGTAGAAGTAGATGCATCTGCTGAGCGTGTGTTGCGTTTGCTGTTAGATGCAGTGCCCCTAAAGCAAGCAGCTAAGTTGGCTGCAGAGATTACCGGAGCGAAAAAGAACGCTCTATATGATTTAGCGTTAAAGATTAAAGATGTCTAGCAATAAGCCGCATGCAGCAAGATTTTAGTTAACTGAACATTGATCTACATAGATTGAGTTAATAGATTGAGTTAGAAGATATGACGACCACTCTCACCCTTGCCCGTCCAGACGATTGGCACTTACATTTGCGCGATGGCGCAGCATTAAAAGCAGTGCTGCCAGATACTGCCAAGCGCTTCGGGCGCGCCATTGTGATGCCAAATTTGCGTCCGCCAGTGACGACGACAGCACTGGCATTAGCGTATCGCGAGCGCATTGTGCAAGCGTTGCCTGCAGGCGCACAATTTGAGCCCTTGATGACGTTGTATCTAACAGACAATACCGCGCCGGAAGAGATTGTGAAGGCCAAAGCGAGCGGTTTGGTACATGGGGTGAAATTGTATCCGGCAGGTGCCACGACCAACTCCGATTCAGGCGTGAGCAATCTTGGGCATTGCGTGAAAACATTAGAAGCGATGGAGAAAGTGGGCATGCCCCTGCTGGTGCATGCGGAGGTGACTGACGCTCATGTGGATGTGTTTGATCGTGAGAAAGTATTTATCGATAAGATCATGCAGCCCTTATTGCAAAAATTTCAGGGTCTGAAGGTGGTGTTTGAGCATATCACTACCAAAGATGCGGCTGATTTTGTGTGTGCAGCAGGTGCGCATATCTGCGCTACCATTACTGCGCATCATTTGTTGATGAACCGCAATGCCATGTTTGCTGGCGGCATTCGTCCACATCATTATTGTTTGCCTGTGCTGAAACGTGAAGATCATCGCTTGGCATTGATTCAGGCAGCGATTTCCGGCAGTCCTAAATTTTTCTTGGGTACAGACAGTGCGCCACATGCCAAATCTGCCAAAGAAGCGACTTGTGGTTGTGCCGGTATGTATACGGCGCATGCCGCCATTGAATTGTATGCAGAAGCCTTTGAAGCAGCTAATGCCTTGGATAAGCTAGAGGGGTTTGCCAGTTTCTATGGCGCAGACTTTTATGGCTTGTCTAGAAATACCGACAACATTGTGCTGCAAAAATCAGAATGGGTTGTGCCGGAAACCGTGCCTTACGATGGCGATGTGTTGGTGCCATTGCGCGCTGGCCAATCTGTGCAATGGCAATTGCTGTCGCCTTAGCTTCCATACATTAATAGCTAGACGTTATTGTTTGATGCTTTAATCAAGCATAGCCAGATATAGCCAAGCAATCCTGCAAACAGTGACGCCAATAAAATAGCCATTTTACTGGCGTTAATCACATCAAGCTGCCCTACAAATGCTAAGTTGGTAATAAATATTGACATCGTAAAACCAATCCCACCCAGCATGCCCGCACCGATAATATGCCGCCAGTGAATATCTGCCGGCAGCTTGCATATATTTAACGCTACCGCAACTAGACATAGTGCTGTGATGCCGATGGGTTTGCCTAACAGCAGCCCTAGTAGGATGCCGATGCTGTTGGGGTGATGCAATAATGCGTCTGTCCATCCTGCATGGATTACCACCCCAGTATTGGCCAATGCGAACAGCGGCAAAATCACAAAGGCCACAGGGCGGTGCAGTAAGTGTTCAAGGCGATGGGAAGGTGAGATCGCGTCATCTTGCTTGGCCGAAAATGGAATGGCAAACGCCAGCGCAATGCCAGCAATAGTGGCGTGTACACCAGATTTCAACATCAGTGCCCACATGATTATCCCACCAATAAGATAAGGCAGTAGCGCCATGACGCGCATGCGATTGAGCATCACCAGGATAAGCAAGACACCCGCTGCGCTTAATAGTGCTGGCATGGAAAGGTTAGCTGTATAAAACAAAGCAATCAGCAGGGCTGCGCCTAAGTCGTCGATAACGGCAAACGCAACAACGAATACTTTGAGAGAAGTAGGTACGCGATTGCCCAGTAGCGCCAATATGGCAAGCGCAAAAGCAATATCGGTGGCCATGGGGATGCCAATACCCGCTTGGCTTGCGGTGCCCACATTGAAGTAAAAGTGAATAAGTGCGGGGGCTAGCATGCCGCCGATGGCAGCAACCATGGGCAGTAGCGCATTGCTGAGTTTTGATAGCTCTCCATTGTAAAGCTCGCGTTCAAGCTCCAAGCCTATTAGCAGAAAGAAAATAGCCATGAGGCCGTCATTGATCCAATGCTCCAAGCTCATGCCGGCAATGGGTGTCTGCCAAACAGCTAAGTAACTGGCTCCCCAAGATGCGTTTGCTGCTGCAATGGAGAGTAGCGTACATGCAATCAATACCATGCCGGCAGATTTCTCTGAATCGAAAAATCGTTGAAAAGTCTGACTTAAGGTGGTTGGCAATATGGTCTTATTCATTGATGCAAAAACCGTGGTGCGTAAAAGTAGATTGTAAAACGGTTTAATGGGCGGAAGGTAAATAAGTCTTAAATGCTCTGTGTGTTGTTGCAATCTGATGCAAATAAGTTTTTAATCAGACAGTAATCAGTCAATAGTCATCCTTAACTCAGATAAAGCGATTTGTTCGCGATGAAAGGAGTGTGTATGGGTCAGACATCTCAATCTATGCGCCGCGCACTGCTCTGCGCAACAGCGCTTATGTGTATGCACGCAACGGTATTTGCTATGACGCCGGATGCAGCCAATCAAACGGGTTATCAACGAGAATTTAAGTTTTTAGATGCTGATGCCAATGGCAAATTAAGTGCCAAAGAAATTAGTAAAGATGGATTGTTTAATGGAGGTGGTTTTGGTAAAGCGGATACCAATCACAATCAATCGTTAGATACGGACGAGTTTTCAACCTATAAGTCTAAAGTACAGCAAAAGCAGGCCAAGCAAGCGGCGAGTGATAGTACAATTACAACCAAAATTAAATCTAAGTACTTGATTGAAAAAAACTTTAGAAGCTTTCGCGTGAGTGTAGAAACCAAAGAAGGCGTAGTGGTATTAAGCGGATTTGTTGAAAATGAATCCACAAGAAAGCGCGCAGAACAGATCGCTTATGAAGTCAGCGGCGTGAGGGCGGTTAAAAACGCGCTAGTGGTGAAACCGTAAACTATCGCAATTAGTCTTTGGCTTAAGATGGGTGTGTGTGGCTTGCTTTATTTGTGATTTTTTACTTGGCGTTATTGCCACGATAACTTCGGTTTGCATGTTAAAATCCAAACAAAGCTAGCTAGACAGTCGCCGCTTACGCAAGTGAGGGGAGGAAAGTCCGGGCTGCACAGAGCAAGATGACGGCTAACGGCCGTACGCCGTGAGGCGAGGAATAGGGCCACAGAGACGAGCATATTCAGTTATGGTGAAACGCGGTAACCTCCATCTGCAGCAAGACCAAATAGGCTGGTGCATTCACCTCGGTGAATAAGGCGTGGCTCGCGTTACCAGCGGGTAGGTTGCTTGAGTGTACAAGTAATTGTATGCCTAGATGAATGACTGTTACGCACAGCAATGTGCGACAGAACCCGGCTTATCGGCTAGCTTTTTTCAAATTTCATATGGCCTGCTTACCCATTGGCTACTTTTCCTGAGCACAAAAAAATCCGCACCCCTTTTGGAGGTGCGGCGGAGGGATGAGCTATGAATACCGTTAAATAACTCACGCCCAGATACTACCAATCTCATCTCGTTCCACAATCCCCAAAATGGGAGGTATGTGCCTATAAAATTTTATGATTTTTTACACATATTTCCCTGCTTTTATTCAATTCAATCACATACTGCGAACTCATTACACTGCACATTCATATATATCGTTATCTCGTTGATTTTAATGGCTATTGCATTTTTAAATAAAAGTGAGATAAGTCATTGTCTTATAAAGAAAATTCTTAAAAATCGCTTGCAAAGCGATTTTTTTTTAACTATAGTGGTTAAAAGAGGTTTTTTGTGTTGAATTGTGGAGAATTTTCATCAATAATGCGCGCATGAATCTTTCGGCAAGTTGCGTTAAAAACTAAAGGTAAAAAAAGTCATGTTCCGTGGGGCGACACAGTTGAGTATGGATGCAAAAGGGCGGCTAGCAGTGCCGGCCAAGCATCGTGACGCACTAACGGCGGGAGGCGCTGGTGAAGTTGTGTTGACTGCGCATCCGCATCGTTGCCTGATTTTGTACCCGAAAGAAGCTTGGACGCCTATTGAAGCAAAACTCACAAGCTTGTCTAGTTTTAATCCGCAAATCAGTGCGATTCAACGCATGATCGTGGGGCAGGCAGATGTATTGGCGCTGGATAGTGCTGGCCGCTTGCTGGTCTCTTCAGTGTTAAGAAAATTTGCAAAGTTAGATAAAGAAGTGATGTTGGTGGGCCAAGGAAGTCACTTTGAATTATGGGATGTGGCGGCTTGGGATCAGCAACTTGAGAAGTTAATGGACACCGAACATCTGGTGGTCCCTCAAGAATTAGAAGGTTTTTCACTATGATGAAGGGCGCTCACTCGGCGCCCATCTCAGCCTCAGTGTCTGCGCCGCTTCCAGAACAGGCTCCGCCGCATATTACTGTCTTATTGCAAGAAGCTGTAGATGCGTTAGCACTTAAATCCGATGGAGTGTATGTGGACGGCACGTTTGGGCGTGGCGGTCATAGCCGTTTAATTTTATCCAAGCTGGGTCCGGCTGGTCGGTTAATCGGTATGGATCGCGATATGGCTGCTTATAGGTCAGCGCAGTCAATTGACGATCCGCGTTTCCAGATCGCGCATCGCCATTTTTCTGAGATTGAAGAAGTGCTTGGCCAGTTTGGTGTGGATAAAGTGGATGGCATTTTGTTGGACTTGGGTATTTCATCACCGCAAATTGATGAAGCTGAACGCGGTTTTAGTTTTAGGTTTGATGGTCCATTGGATATGCGTATGGACCAAACGCGAGGTAAAACGGTTGCTGAGTGGTTGACAACTGTTTCTGAAAAACAATTGGGAGAGGTCATTAAACATTATGGTGAAGAACGGTTTGCTAAGCAGGTTGCAAGGGCGATTATTAAAGAGCGCGAAAACGGGCATGGCATCGCCACTACAGGACAGCTTGCCCAGATCGTGGCAAGTGCAATCCCCAAGGTCGAGCCGGGGCAGAACCCTGCAACGCGCACCTTTCAAGCTTTACGGATTTTCATCAATCAAGAGCTTGAGGAGTTATCGCTAATCTTGCCTAAGTGCCTTGCGGCTTTGCGCACAGGCGGTCGATTGGTGGTGATTAGTTTTCATTCTTTGGAAGATCGTATGGTGAAACGGTTTATTCAGAACGAAGTATTGCGGGATGATTTGCCCAGCCGCTTTCCGATTAAAGCCAAGGATTTACCGCAGCCAAGAATGCTAGCGATTGGCCGGGCAATCAAGCCCAGTGATGCCGAAGTGAAGCGTAATCCTAGATCACGAAGTGCGGTGATGCGTGTAGCGGAACGCACTGCAGTGGCAATAGAGCAGTAAAGATGACACGGATTAATTTGATTCTGTTTGCGCTACTGATCATGGTGGCATTGGGTGTGATTACTGCGCAGCATAAGGCACGCAAGCTTTATATTGAGTTGGAGCAGCAAGAGGCGTTGGCTTCGCATTATCAAACAGAGCTTGGCCAGTTGCAGTTGGAGCAAAGTACTTGGGCGATGCACTCAAGGTTAGAAGAGTATGCACAGCAGAAATTGCACATGCAGGTACCGGATGTTAAACGCATTCAAGTGATTCAATTAGAGAGTACGCAGTAATTGTTATGTTATTAAAACAGAGTCAGCATCGTTTAGTTAAGCTGCCTGCGTGGAGACGCAGGCTGTTGCTTATTGGCGTGTTGCTAGGTTTTGTTGGCTTGTTTGCTCGCGGGGTTTATTTGCAAAGTCTGCATAAAGATTTCTTGCAGAAAAAAGGAGATGCACGCTATAGCCGCACTTTGATTTTGCCTGCTTATCGCGGAAAAATCGTTGATCGTAATAGTGAGTTGCTTGCCATCAGCAGCCCGGTCGAGTCTATCTGGGCAAGTCCGCCAGATGTGCAGATTGACGCCAAGAAAAAGCAAACATTGGTGAAGCTGTTGGGGCTAAAAGCCAAAGAGTTCGATAAGAAAATTGCCAATACGCAACGCGAGTTTGTCTACATTAAACGTCGGGTATCGCCAGACTTGGCTGCGCAAGTCATGAGCTTGGAAATCCCCGGCATTTTTATGCAGCGTGAATATAAGCGTTTTTACCCTGCTGGTGATGTGGCGGCGCATGTGGTTGGCTTTACTGGCATTGATGATAATGGCCAAGAGGGGTTTGAATTAGCTAAAAACACGCATCTTTCCGGTAAGTCTGGTAGTCGTCGCGTGATTAAGGACAGAAGAGGGCATATTGTTGAAGACTTAGAGGCAGTCAAAGTGCCTCAGGATGGTCATGACTTGGTGTTAAGTATTGATCGCAGAATCCAGTATCTGGCATTTAGAGAGTTATCGAAAGCCGTGGAGTTGCATCAGGCAAAAGCAGGTGCGGCCGTGGTGTTGGATGCCAAAACCGGCGAGGTATTGGCGATGGTGAATTTACCTACCTATAACCCGAATAATCCCATCAATATTAAAGGGAAAACACGTAACCGCGTGATTACCGATACCTTTGAGCCTGGCTCTACACTGAAGCCGGTGACGGCGGCGGCGGCCATGGAGTTTGGGGATTACACACCAGATACCAAAATTCAAACGGCTCCAGGCTATATGGCGATTGGGCCAGCGGTAATCCATGATGCGCATCCACATGGCATGCTCACAGTATCGGAAGTCATTCAAAAATCATCGAATGTTGGCTCTGCAAAAATGGCATTAAGCCTAAGAAAAGAAGCGTTATGGAATACGTTTCATCAGTTGGGATTTGGCACGCCTACGCATGTGGGATTTCCTGGTGAGGCTTCCGGCCGCTTACGAGACTACAAAACTTGGCGCCCTATTGAACAAGCCACCATGTCATACGGGCACGGCATTAGCTTGACATTATTACAGCTGGCACGCGCCTATACCGTGTATGCCAATGAGGGTGAGCTCAAGCCGGTTTCTTTGTTGAAATTGAATGAGGCGCCTGTAGGGCAACAAGTGTTTTCTGCAAAAGTGGCCAATGATATACGCGCCATGTTGGAGCTAGTAGTGCAGCCCGGCGGAACTGCCTTACGTGCGCAAGTGGCGGGTTATCGTGTGGCCGGCAAAACGGGTACAGCGCATAAATTAGGGCCTGCGGGTTATGAGAAAGATAAATATGTGGGGTCGTTTGTGGGCATGGCGCCTGCTTCTAATCCGCGTTTAATCATGGCCGTCATGATTGATGAGCCGACATCGGGTGACTACTACGGCGGTACAGTGGCTGCGCCTGTATTTAGTGCGGTGATGTCAGATGCCTTACGTATGCTCGCGGTGCCGCAAGATGCGCCGAATAATAATGTGGTGATTCCAGCCGATGTGGTGGATGTGAAGGAAGTGGTATGACCCGTTACGTGATTAAAGCACCTATTGCCAGCATAACCTCGGATAGCCGTCTGGTAGAGAAGAACAGTTTATTTGTGGCGTATCCTGGCCAATATTCTGATGGCCGTACCTATATTGCAGATGCGATTAAAAAAGGCGCAGTGGCTGTGGTATGGGACGAAGATGCGTTCACATGGAATCCTGAATGGGATGTGAAAAATATTGCAATTCCCCAGTTGAAGCTGCAAGCCGGACACATTGCCAGCCAGTTTTACAAGAAACCTTCTGCTGCATTGTGGACCATCGGCGTCACCGGTACCAATGGCAAAACCTCAGTAAGTCATTGGCTGGCGCAAGCGTTTGATTTTCTTGAGCGCCGTGCGGCGGTGGTGGGCACATTGGGCAACGGCTTTTTGGATGCACTGGAGCCTACGATGAATACTACGCCTGGCCCCATCGAGTTACAGAAAACGCTGGCACGATTTTTAAATGCCAAAGCCAATGTGGTGGCCATGGAGGTCTCTTCACATGGCTTGGATCAAGGACGCCTCAATGGCGTGGAGTTTGATGTGGCAGTGTTTACTAACCTAACACAAGACCATTTGGATTATCACAAGACCATGGAGGCATACCGAGCCGCCAAAGAAAAACTGTTTGAATGGTCAAGCCTAAAAGCCAGCGTCATTAACTATGATGATCCGTTTGGCAAAACGTTGGCAGACAAACTCAATGCAGAGCACAAGCATGTCATTACCTATGGCATTGAATCGGGCGAGGTGCGTGCCACAGAACTTATCTTGCATGACTCCTTTTTTGAAATGTTGGTGACCACCCCTTACGGAGATGCGGAAGTGGTGGTGAATTTGATTGGCGAATTCAATGTGTACAACACCTTGGCAGTGTTGGCGGCATTGTTAGTTTCAGATGTGCCGTTTGAAGATGCTGTGAATGCCATTAGCCATCTTAAATCTGTGAATGGGCGGATGCAAATGTTAGGCGGCGGTAATAAGCCGATGGTAGTGGTGGATTATGCCCACACGCCAGATGCGCTGGATAAAGTGCTCAAAACGCTCAAGGCACAATCAAAATCGAAATTGGTATGCGTGTTTGGTTGTGGTGGTGATCGCGACCAAGGCAAGCGAGCCAAGATGGGTAAAGTGGTAAGCAAGCATGCGGATGCCATTGTGGTGACAACGGATAATCCACGCAGTGAGAATCCGCAGGCCATCGTGAATGATATTCTTGAAGGCATGGACGCGCATTACGTAGTGGAGTTAGACCGTGCAAAAGCGATTGCGATTGGCGTGATGTCGGCAAAGATTGGTGATGTGGTGCTGATTGCGGGCAAAGGTCATGAGGATTATCAAGAAATTGCTGGTGTAAGACACTACTTTAGTGATGCAAAGCAAGCGGAGCTTGCCTTAGAAACGTATCAAGAGATCGCCTTATGATGCTGCTCTCAGACATTGCAAAAGCAGTCGGTGGCCGTCTTATCGGCGCAGATGTGCGTATTGAAAGCGTGGATACGGATAGCCGTCGTATCGTAGCTAAACAACTATTTGTGGCAATCAAGGGTGAGCGTTTTGATGGCAATACCTTTGCGCAAGAAGCCTTAAAACAGGGCGCTGCCGCTGTGTTAATTTCGGATGAAACACTCAATGTACAACCAGCCGTACTAGTAAGCGATGCGCGTTTGGCCTTGGGTAAGTTAGCGCACTATTGGCGCAAGCAGCTGAGTGCGCCTGTGGTGGCCATTACCGGCAGTAACGGTAAAACCACCACCAAAGAAATGCTGAATGCGATTTTGATAAGCGCGACTGGTAGTGACGCTGCTGTGCATGCCACACAAGGCAATTTAAATAACGATATTGGCATGCCATTGACGCTGCTGAAAGCGAATGCACAGCATCGATATAACGTATTAGAAATGGGCATGAATCATTTGGGTGAAATTGCTTATTTAACCCATATCGCGCAACCCAATGTCGCTGTGATTAACAATGCAGGCACTGCCCACATTGGCGAGTTAGGCTCCCGCGAAAATATTGCAAAAGCCAAAGGTGAGATATTTGAAGGCCTAACAGCAGACGGCATTGCCGTTATTAACGCAGATGATGCGTTTGCTGACTATTGGCGTTCGCTCAATGCATCACGCAAGGTAGTAACATTTGCGCTGAATAGTGCTGCTGATGTCACTGCGCAATATACCGAGCTGACTGGTGCAAGCCAAATCAGGCTCACAACCCCAAGTGGCACGGTGGAATTCAGCTTGCCTATTATGGGCGTGCACAATATTTACAATGCCCTAGCTGCCAGTGCTGCTGCAGTGGCGCTAGGTGTTAGCAATGCGCATATTGCACAAGGGCTTGCAAACTTTACTGGGGTGCATGGGCGTTTGGAATATAAGCAAGGGTGCAATGGCGCGGTGCTGATTGATGATACCTACAATGCCAATCCTGATTCCATGAAAGCCGCCATCAATGTGCTGGCGCGTTTAGATACGACGCGTGTGTTTGTCATGGGTGATATGGGTGAGTTGGGCGCCGATGCGGCCACTATGCATCGCACCGTTGGGGAGTATGCGCGTGATCATCAGGTTAAGTACTTCTATACATTAGGTGATAACAGCCTGCATGCGAGCAAAGCATTTGGTCAACAGGCGCAACATTTTGATGATGTTGAGGCATTGGCGAGTCACGTCAAACCGATGATGAAGCCTGGGGTAACCGTATTAGTCAAAGGCTCTAGATTTATGAAAATGGAGCGTGTGGTGAAATTGTTGGAAGCAGATACGCAGCATCCACAGACAAAAAATGAAGCAATGGGGAGAGCAACATGTTGTTAGAGTTAGCACGCTGGTTAGCACATGATATTCGCGGATTTCACGTCATTGAATACATCACGTTACGGGCAGTATTAGCCACACTCACTGCATTGGCGATCTCATTCATTGTCGGGCCGAGCATGATTCGCAAACTGACCGAATATAAGGTGGGGCAAGCGGTACGTGATGATGGCCCGCAAACGCATTTGGTGAAAGCCGGTACGCCAACCATGGGTGGCGCGCTCATTTTGGTGGCCATAGCCATTGCCACACTGCTATGGGCAGATTTGCATAACCGTTTTGTGTGGGTGGTATTGGTCACCACACTTGGCTTCGGTGCCATTGGTTGGGTGGATGACTATCGCAAAGTAGTTTACAAAAACCCTAAAGGCTTATCGGCCAAAGCCAAGTATTTTTGGCAAAGTTTAATCGGGTTGGGTGTGGCCATTTTTCTTTATCAAACCGCGGCAACCCCGGTTGAAACCACATTGATTGTACCGTTCTTTAAAACACTGACCTTGCCGCTAGGTGCACTAGGTTTTGTGTTGCTGACGTATTTAGTGGTGGTTGGCAGCAGTAACGCTGTCAATCTAACCGATGGTTTGGATGGTTTGGCCATATTGCCCACCGTGATGGTGGGTAGCGCATTAGCCATATTTGCCTATGTGGCAGGCCATTTGTATTTCTCCAAATATTTGGGGATTCCCTATGTGGCAGGTGCTGGCGAACTGATGGTGTTTTGCGCTGCCATGGCAGGCGCTGGTTTGGGTTTTCTATGGTTTAACGCATACCCCGCAGAAGTATTTATGGGCGATGTAGGTGCGCTGGCACTGGGTGCTGCGCTGGGCGTGGTGGCGGTGATTGTGCGCCAAGAAATTGTGCTGTTCATTATGGGTGGCGTATTTGTGATGGAGACTTTTTCAGTCGCGATACAGGTGCTTTATTTTAAATACACCAAGCGGCTTACGGGTACGGGTAAGCGCATTTTCCTCATGGCGCCGTTGCATCACCACTATGAGCAAAAAGGTTGGAAAGAAACGCAAGTGGTGGTGCGCTTTTGGATTATCACCATGATGCTGGTATTGGTTGGCTTATCTACATTGAAATTGAGATAGAGACACAAGCTTAGATGAACATGCTTTATTCAAATCAACATGTATTAGTGCTCGGGCTGGGAGAGACAGGCCTCTCTGCGTTGCGCTGGCTGCTGAAGCAAGGCGCTGTGGTGACCATGGCTGACTCGCGTCTGAACCCGCCAGGTGTAGATGCGCTAATCAAAGCGTACCCAAGTGTCAAAGTGCACACGGGGCCCTTTGATGCTGCAGTGTTGATGGCATGCGATTTTATTGTGATTAGCCCGGGTGTGTCATTGCAAGAGCCCGCTGTACAAGCTGCCATTGCACAAGGTAAACGCGTGATAGGTGATATTGAGTTGTTTGCATTGCATCGGCCAAGTAGTGCAAAAGTGATTGCGATTACTGGCTCGAATGGCAAAACCACTGTGACGACTTTGGTGGGCGAGATTTGTAAACAAGCCGGACTCAATACCATTGTTGCTGGCAATATTGGTTTGCCAGTGTTGGATACCCTTAGTGGGCGTGCACCGGATGTATATGTATTAGAACTCTCTAGTTTTCAGCTAGAAACGACTTACAGCCTTAAAGTGGATGTTGCGACGGTGTTGAATATTTCTGAAGATCATATGGACCGCTACGACAGCATACAAGATTACGCTGCGGCCAAAGCACGTATTTATCAGCATGCTACTTTGGCTGTAGTCAATCGTGACGACCCAGCCAGTTTGGGGCTAACAACGACTGAGGCGTTATCGTTTGGTTTAAATGAAGCGCAAAACTATTCTGATTTTGGCGTAATGGAAGCCAATGGCTTATGGCTCACCAGTGGCAAGCGTAAATGGATGCCAGTGGCGGATTTGAAAATCAATGGTCAACATAATGTGGCCAATGTGCTTGCCGCCATTGCACTGTGCAGTAGTATTGGTGTGGACAAAGCGGCAATGATGCAAGTGCTACGTCAATTTAAAGGCTTGCCACATCGTGTGGAATGGGTGGCCACCATCAACGAGATTGATTTCTACGATGACTCCAAAGGCACCAATGTGGGCGCTACTTGTGCTGCGATTAAAGGCATGATGAAAGCCGGTAAGCCACAAAAAGTAGTGTTATTAGCTGGTGGCGATGGTAAGGGGCAGGATTTCTCACCACTATTAGAAGCCATACAAGCCAATGCGCGTGCCATCGTGCTGTTCGGACGTGATGCGCCTTTGATTGAAGCTGTATTGCTGGCCTCTGAATTGCCGATTTACGATGCGATTGATTTAAAAGAAGCCGTTGCCATTGCACACAAAGTAGCCTCACCGGGCGATGCTGTGTTGCTGTCTCCCGCTTGCGCAAGTTTTGATATGTTCAGAAATTATGTGCACCGTGCCGAGGTATTTATTGATGCGGTCAAAGCGTTAGAGGTAGCCACATGCTAGCGCCCGTGATGTTGACACGTGAGCGTATGAGCTCACCTAACTACGACCAAATGTTGTTATGGGTCACGCTGATTCTGCTAGGCTTAGGCTTGGTGATGGTGTACTCGGCTTCGATTGCGATTGCTGAGGCGGATATCGACACCGGCCATAAAACCACTTACTACTTGGTCCGGCAGTCCATGTTTATTTTGATTGGCCTGTGTGCAGGTGCTGTTGCATTTCAAGTGCCTGTGGCGCTTTGGCAAAAAATGGCACCCTATTTATTTTTGGGTGGCTTGGGCTTGCTGGTGCTGGTACTAGTGCCCGGCATTGGTCGCAATGTGAACGGTAGTCAGCGTTGGTTGCCGTTATTTGTGATTAATGTGCAGCCTTCGGAGTTTGTGAAGCTCTTTTCCGCCATGTATGTAGCAGATTATGCCGTGAGAAAAGCGGAGCAAATGGATAGCATTACCAAAGGGTTTTTGCCGATGGTGGCGGTGATGGTGATTGTAGGGTTTCTGTTACTGCGTGAGCCTGATTTTGGCGCATTTGCTGTGATTGCCGCGATCTCTATCTCCATTTTATGGTTGGGTGGCATTAACGGAAAAATCTTCGCAGGCTTGATTGCCCTGCTGCCAGTGGCCATTGTTGTACTGATTAAAAGCTCGCCTTACCGTATGCAGCGCGTGATTGGCTTTATGGACCCATGGGCTGACCCGTATGGCAAGGGCTACCAGTTGTCACATGCACTGATTGCGTTTGGTCGTGGCGAATGGTTTGGCGTGGGCTTGGGCGCAAGTGTAGAAAAATTACTGTATCTGCCAGAGGCGCATACAGACTTTTTATTGGCGGTGATTGCAGAAGAACTCGGATTTGTGGGTGTGGTGACGGTGCTGGGTTTATTTGTGTGGATTGTGATTCGCGCCTTTGGCATTGGTAAAGAAGCCGTGGCGAATGAGCGTTACTTTGCTGCGCTGTTGTCACAAGGCATCGGTGTGTGGATGGGTGTGCAAGGCATTATCAATATTGGCGTCAATATGGGTGTGCTGCCTACTAAGGGGTTGACGCTTCCGTTGCTCTCGTTTGGTGGCAGCGGCATCTTAGCTAATTGCATTGCCATGGCTATTTTGCTGCGTATAGATTTTGAGAACCGCAGGTTACAGAAGGGGTTGCCAGCATGATGCTTGATAACGCCGTGACCCGTTTCGATAAACACACCATTCTCGTGATGGCGGGTGGTACTGGTGGTCATGTCTATCCGGCCATGGCAGTGGCTGACTATTTGAAAGCGCATGGCTGGCAAGTGGTGTGGCTAGCCACAGAAGGCGGTATGGAAAACCGCCTGATTGAAGGCAAAGGTTACGCCAAAGCCATGATGACCATGCAGGGTGTGCGAGGAAAAGGCCTAAAAGGCTGGCTGTTATTACCGGTGAAATTGACAAAGGCATTGATGCAGGCAAGACGAGCAATTCAACAGCACCAGCCGAATGTGGTACTCGGCATGGGTGGTTTTGCCGCGTTTCCTGGTGGACTGATGGCGAAGCTGATGGGTAAGCCGTTGATCGTACATGAGCAGAACTCCATCGCTGGACTCACCAATAAAGTATTAAGTGCAATTGCCAACCGTGTGCTGGTGGCGTTCCCCAATGTATTGAGTGAGCGGGCGCAGTTAGTGGGTAATCCTGTGCGTCAGGATCTCACAGAGTTAGCACCGCCTGAAAAACGGTATGCCATGCAGCAGGGCAAGTTAAAGCTATTGGTTGTGGGTGGCAGCTTAGGTGCAGCCGCGTTGAACGATGTGCTACCCAAGGCGCTCGCTACATTTCCAGAGGATGTGAGGCCGGAAGTCGTGCATCAGGCCGGTGAAAAACATATTGAAGTGCTGAAGCGCAATTATCAGCAAGCGGGTGTAAAGGCGGATGCAAAAGCATTTATTCATGACATGGCGGCTGCTTACAAATGGGCGGATTTAGTAATTTGCCGTGCCGGTGCGCTTACCGTAGCAGAAATTGCTTGCGTGGGAATTGCCAGCGTGTTGGTGCCATTCCCGTTTGCAGTGGATGACCACCAAACCACCAATGCGCAGTATTTGGCAGAAAATGGCGCGGCCATTTTGGTGCAGCAATCAGCCTTTGATGTAACAAAAGCGACCGAAATTTTACGTGGATTAACCCGTGAAAAATGTTTGGACATGGCCATGCGCGCTAAGCAATTGGCACAGCCAGATGCGACCGTGACGGTTGCAAAAATTTGTATGGAGTGCGCCTTCGCCGGTGCTTAAACATACTAGGACTTACATATGAAACATAAAGTAAAAAACATTCATTTTATTGGCATCGGTGGCTCCGGCATGAGCGGTATTGCCGAGGTGTTGGTTAACTTGGATTTCAACGTCAGCGGTTCTGACTTGGCCAGCAGCGCGACGACCAAACGTTTGGTTTCATACGGCGCAACTGTGTATCAAGGGCATGCCAAAGAACACTTGCAAGATGCGGATGTGGTGGTGGTCTCCAGCGCGGTGAATGAACAGAACCCAGAAATTATTGCTGCCCGCGAGAAAAATATTCCAGTGATTCCACGTGCATTAATGTTGGCGGAGTTGATGCGCTTCAAGCAAGGCATTGCAGTAGCTGGTACGCATGGCAAAACAACGACCACTAGTTTGATCGCCAGCATTTTGGCTGAGGCCGGTATGGACCCCACTTTTGTGATTGGTGGCAAGTTAGAAGCAGCCAGCACCAATGCGCGCTTGGGTACTGGGGACTATATTGTGGTGGAAGCGGATGAGTCTGATGCGTCGTTCCTGCACTTGAGTCCAATTCTGGCTGTGGTGACCAATATCGATCACGACCATATGGGCACCTATGAACACAGTTTTGAGAAGTTAAAAAGTGCATTCGTTGAGTTCTTGCAACAGATCCCATTTTGGGGCATGGCGGTGCTTTGTACCGATGATGCCAATATCCGTGAGATATTGCCCCGCGTGACGCGTCCGGTGATGACCTATGGCACAACGGATGATGCACGTATCCGTGCCAAAAACATCGTTGCAGATAACGGCAAGATGCACTTTACAGTAGAGCGTATTAACGGTGTGACGACTACTTTTGATGTGACATTGAATTTGCCCGGCCATCACTATGTGTTGAATGCATTAGCGGCCATCGCCGTAGCCAGTGAGTTGAATGTGCCAGATGCAGCCATGATCAAAGCACTCAAAGAATTCAAAGGCGTTGGCCGTCGCTTTGAGCGCTATGGTGAAATTGCGGCCAAAGCGGGCGGTACGTTTACCTTGGTTGATGACTACGGTCACCACCCAGTAGAAATGCAAGCGGTGATTGCCGCAGCACGTGGTGCCTTCCCCAACCGCCGCTTAGTGATGGCGTTTCAGCCACACCGTTACACGCGTACGCGTGATTGCTTTGAGGATTTTGTAGGCGTGCTATCTACCACTGATGTGGCGTTGCTGACAGAGGTGTACTCAGCCGGTGAAGCACCGATTGTGGCCGCGGATACGCGTAGTTTGATCCGCGCCATCCGTGTCATAGGCAAGAACGAGCCGATATTTGTGGAAACTACTGATGCGCTGCCAGAAGCGATTTTGAATATTGCCCAAGCCGATGATGTGGTGATTGTGATGGGTGCAGGCAGCATAGGTCAGGTAGCAGCTAAAACTAAGGAGTTAGCACAGTGATGGCACAAGCCAAAACAGGTTCGCTACTGCTTAAGCATGAGCCCTTGGCACGCTATACCAGTTGGCGTGTGGGCGGCAATGCCGACCAGTTATTTATTGCAGATAGTGTAGAGGAATTGCAAGTATTTTTGGCCAGTTTGCCTAAAAACGAACCAGTACATTTTATTGGCTTGGGTAGTAATTTACTGGTGCGTGATGGTGGCGTGCGTGGCACGGTGGTTGTGATGCATCAAGCCCTGAGAGAGCTAGCTGTAGAGGGCGAATGGATATACGCCGATGCCGGGGTCACTTGTGGTAAGTTGGCGCGTTTTTGCGCGAACCAAGCCAAGCAAGGGGCTGAGTTTATGGCGGGCATCCCCGGTACCGTGGGCGGCGCATTGGCGATGAACGCGGGTTGTTATGGCACAGAAACTTGGGAAATTGTGCATCAGGTGAAAACGATTGATATGGGCGGCCATGTGCATATTCGTAGCAAAAGCGAATATGTGCCGACCTACCGTCACGTGCAATTTCCAGCAGATGGCGAGTGGTTTTTGGGCGCTTGGTTTGCGCTGGCAGAAGGTGATGCAAAAGAATCGACACAAAAGATTAAGCAGTTATTGGCGACCCGTTTGGCCAGCCAGCCACTGAATATGCCCAGTGCCGGCTCTACTTTCAGAAACCCTGAAGGGACATTCGCTGCCAAGTTGATCGAAGAATGCGGGTTAAAAGGCTACACGATGGGCGGTGCGCAGGTATCTGAAAAACATGCCAATTTTATTGTGAACTTAGGCAATGCGACGGCCTTGGATATTGAGTTATTGATTAAACATGTAAAAGAAACCGTATTGGCGCAACGCGGAATAGCGTTGCATCAAGAGGTGAGAGTGATTGGTGAGTATGCATAGCGCAGTAGAGGTAAAACAAGTGGATGTAAAACAATTTGGAAAAGTCGCAGTGTTGTTGGGCGGGAAGTCCGGCGAACGCGAAGTATCGCTGAAGAGCGGCAATGCCGTGTTATCTGCATTGTTGCGTCAGGGTGTAGATGCACATGCCTTTGACCCGGCAGAACGTAGCCTAAGCGAGCTGGCGGATTACGACCGTGCCTTTATTGCTTTGCATGGAAGATTTGGCGAGGACGGCACCATTCAGGGTGCACTGGAGTTGATGGGCATTCCCTATACCGGGAGTGGTGTCATGGCCTCTGCGGTGGGCATGGATAAATGGCGCACCAAGTTATTGTGGGGTGCCAGTGGTGTAGTAACGCCAGCGTTTGAACTGTTGGATGCTCACACCGACTTTGCACAAGTAGTGGCGCGTTTGGGCTTGCCTTTGTTTGTGAAGCCGGCCAATGAAGGTTCCAGCATCGGTATCAGTAAAGTCAAGCAAGCCAGCGAGTTGGCAGAGGCGTATGCCGTGGCTGCCAAAGCTGATCCGCTAGTGATTGCAGAAGCGTTTGTAGGGGGTGGCGAGTTTACCGTAGGCATCTTAGGAGGTGTCGCGTTGCCCATCATCCGCATTGTGCCGAAAAACGAATACTACGATTACGAAGCCAAGTACTTGCGTGATGACACTGAATATCACTGCCCATCTGGCTTGGCTGCAGCAAAAGAAGCGCAGATTCAGCAAGAGGCAATACAAGCTTTTAATGTGCTGGGCTGCAGTGGTTGGGGACGTGTGGATTTCTTGATGGATGTGGCAGGCAATCACTACTTTTTGGAAGTGAATACCAGCCCGGGTATGACGGACCATAGTTTGGTGCCGATGGCGGCAAAGGTAGCAGGGTTGAGTTTTGAGGCATTGGTGTTACGTATTTTGGCCATGACATTAAAGGATGCACCGCGTGTGGAATAAGCCGCAACTATTAAATTGGATTGCCAATTTTCTGTTCGCGATATCGATCGTGATGATGTTGTACGGCCTGCTGTTTATTGTGGTGCATCTGCCGATTTTTCCACTGCGCGAGGTACGCGTAGAAGGCAAGTTAACGCACGTGAACAGAGAGCAGATTAAGCTGATTGTGGCCAAACATTTGAAGGGTAACTTTTTTACATTGAACCTTGAGCGCACGCGTGATGCGTTTGAAAAGTTGCCGTGGGCGCGTAGCGTTAGTGTCAGAAGACGCTGGCCAGATCAGATTGTAGTGAGCGTAGAAGAGCATCAAGCATTAGCGCGCTGGGGTAACTTGGCGCTGGTGAATACGCATGGTGAGATTTTTCATGCGGCATCTGATGCCACACTGCCCATTTTTTACGGGCCTGGCGATGGTGTGTTGGAGGTGACGAAAGGTTATGCCACTTATTACCCCATTTTACAGAAAGCGAATTTAACGATTGCACAGGTGAAGTTGTCACCAAGGCGTGCCTGGGAAATTAAAACGCAAGATGGAATGCAGATTGCAATTGGGCGTGTAGACATGGCGAGTCGTTTAGAAAAATTTACCAAAGGGTACCTCAGTACGCTCAGTCAGCTCAATGTCAAAGTGACTTATGCGGATTTGCGGTATCCCAACGGATTTGCGGTACGTAAGCCAGCACATATGACGCAAAAGGTAGCACCTAAACCATCAGCATGAGCGGCGAAAGAATAAAGGCGGGGAACACACATGAGTAAAGTACGGGAAGATAAAAATTTAATTGTTGGGCTCGACATTGGGACATCCAAAATTGTCGCGATTGTGGCTGAGCTATTGCCGGAAGGCTCCTTGAAAGTCATCGGGCTGGGGCAGCACATTTCCAGAGGCCTGAAAAAAGGGGTGGTGGTTAATATCGATTCCACCATGCAGGCGATACAACGTGCGATTGAAGAAGCCGAGTTGATGGCCGATTGCAAAATTAACACGGTGTTCACTGGGATTGCAGGTAGCCATGTCAAAAGTTTGAATTCACACGGCATGGTCAAAATTAAAGATGCAGAAGTATCGCAGATGGATGTAGACCGCGTGGTGGAAACTGCACGTGCGATTGCTTTGCCGGCGGATCAGCAAATCTTACACATCCTCACGCAAGAATTCATTATTGATGGCCAGGAAGATGTGCGTGAGCCGCTTGGCATGAGCGGCATGAAGTTAGAAGTGAAAGTGCACATTGTGACCGGTGCAGTGGCTGCCGCACAAAATATCGTCAAGTGCATCAAGCGTTGTGGATTAGAGGTGAGTGATTTGATTCTACAACCATTGGCATCTAGCGTGGCGGTGCTGACGGAAGACGAAAAAGAACTAGGCGTGTGCTTGGTCGATATCGGCGGTGGTACTACGGATATTGCTGTGTTTAAAAACGGTGCGATTCGCCATACCGCAGTCATCCCAATTGCGGGCGACCAAATGACCAACGATATTGCAGTGGCTTTCCGTACCCCTACGCAATCGGCTGAAGAGATTAAAGTGAAATACGGTTGCGCGCTTAGACAGCTTGCCGATGCCCGTGAAGTAGTGGAAGTACCAGGCGTAGACGGGCGTGAGCCACGTCAGCTTTCTATTCAAACCCTAGCAGAAGTGATTGAGCCACGTGTAGTGGAACTGTATGAATTTGTGCAGCAAGAACTCAGACGCAGCGGCATGGAAGAGATGATTGCTTCTGGCATTGTCATTACCGGCGGTTCGGCAGCCATGCGAGGCATGATGGAGTTAGGCGAAGAAATCTTCCACACGCCAGTGCGTTTAGGCATGCCACGTTATGTGGCGGGCTTATCTGAGGTAATTAGCAATCCAAGGTATGCCACCGGCGTGGGCTTGGTACTCATGGGTAAACAGCAATTAGAACGTCAATTGATGGGACAAATGCAATCGAGCTCCATAGGCAGGATTTTTGAAAAAATGAAGAGTTGGTTTCAAGGTAATTTTTAGTAAGTAGTAGGTTTGGTAGTGAGAAGTTTGATTTAGGGCTGGGTTAAGCGAATATCCATTCAATTGACCTAAAAACAAAAGGCAAAAGGAGGTTCAAGATGTTTGAAATTATGGAAAGAGATTCACAAGAAGCGGTAATCAAGGTGATTGGTGTGGGTGGTTGCGGTGGTAACGCTGTAGAACACATGATGACCAAAAACGTAAGCGGTGTAGAGTTTATTTGCGCCAATACAGATATGCAGGCCTTGAAGAAAAGCCATGCAAAAACGGTATTGCAAATTGGTCAAGACATCACTAAAGGCTTGGGTGCAGGGGCAAAACCAGAAATCGGTCGTGAAGCTGCATTAGAAGACCGTGATCGTATTGCTGAAATTATCGATGGCGCAGACATGTTATTTATCACTGCCGGTATGGGTGGTGGTACTGGTACGGGTGCAGCGCCGATTATTGCAGAAGTCGCCAAAGAAATGGGTATTTTGACGGTAGCTGTAGTGACCAAGCCATTTGCGTTTGAAGGCAAGCGTACCAAAGTAGCGGCAGACGGTTTAGAAGAGCTTTCTCAACACGTTGACTCACTGATTGTGATTCCAAACGAGAAATTGATGGAAGTATTGGGCGAGGATGTACCGTTCTTAGAAGCGTTCCGTGCTGCGAACGATGTACTCCATAATGCTGTCTCAGGTATTGCAGAGATCATTAATTGCCCGGGCTTGGTCAACGTCGACTTTGCCGATGTACGTACCGTGATGTCTGAAATGGGCATGGCAATGATGGGTTCTGCGGAAGCGAGTGGTCCGGATCGTGCGCGTATTGCTGCAGAACAAGCAGTGGCAAGCCCATTGTTGGAAGATGTTAACTTGGCGAATGCACGCGGCGTATTGGTGAACATCAGCGCAAGTACTAACTTTAAAATGAAAGAGTACTACGATGTCATGAACACCATTAAAGCGTTCACCGCAGAAGATGCCACCGTGATTGTGGGCAATGTGATGGATGAAAACATGGGCGACAAATTACGTGTGACCATGGTAGCGACTGGCTTGAACGGTGCGGTTGCGCGTCGCCAGCAAAAACCTGAGTTAAAAGTGATGACCACCGTACGCGACGGCACCACTAACCAACCTATCTATGTAGGCATGGAAACTGAGGAAGAAGCGCCGGCTGTATTTACAAGCAACAACCGTCGTGCACAAGTAGAGGCCATGAAAATGTCTGGTGTGGAAGAATATGACATCCCAGCATTTTTACGTAAGCAAGCAGATTAATCCGCTCAATTTTTGCGTAGCAATAGCGGGTGAAACTGCAATGTAGATGGTGTTAAACTACTTGTGTATAGTAGGTATCATCATAGAAAACATATTGTTGTAGGAACATTAAGTGCTAAAACAAAGAACACTGAAAAAAACAGTGAGTGCTACTGGCGTCGGCCTGCATAATGGTGAGAAAGTCATCATGACGCTGAAGCCTGCGCCCATTGACTCGGGGATTGTCTTTTGTCGCGCCGATTTGCCCGGTGCGCCAGAGATTCAAGCAACCCCTGACGCAGTGAAAGACACGCGTCTGTGCTCTGCCCTAGAGCATGGTGACGCGCGTGTAGCCACCGTTGAGCACTTAATGTCTGCCCTTGCCGGTTTGGGGGTAGATAATATTCGTATTGAAGTAACAGCCTCTGAAATTCCAATCATGGATGGCAGTTCTGGCCCATTCATTTATTTACTGCAATCCGCCGGGATTGTGGAACAGAATGCGCCGAAGAAGTTTATTAGAATTAAAAAAACGGTGGACGTGAAAGAAGCCGATAAATGGGTGAAGTTTGAGCCCTATCATGGCTTTAAAATGGAATTCACCATTGATTTTGCACACCCTGTGTTTGACCACTCCGGCAAGACTGTCAGCATTGATTTCGCCGATAATTCCTATATCAAAGAAATTAGCCGTGCGCGTACTTTTGGCTTTATGCACGAGGTAGAGTACTTGCGGGCCAATGGATTAGCGCGTGGTGGTAGCTTGGATAATGCCATTGTGCTGGATGAATATCGTGTATTGAACGCCGATGGATTGCGTTATGAGGACGAATTTGCCAAGCATAAAGTGCTAGATGCGATTGGCGATTTGTACATGCTGGGGCACCCAATTTTAGGTGCGTTTACTGCCTTTAAATCAGGCCACGCCATGAATAATCAGCTATTACGCGCCTTGCTGGCAGATTCGGATGCGTGGGAGTTTGCAGTGTTTGAACATCTTGAAGATGCGCCTGCTGGCTTTGTCGAGCAGCGTCAATATTTTACACCTGCACTGATGCCGCATTTTAGCGGGTAACGCTTGTATGGGTTTTGAGTCGATTTCACAAGAGGTGTACACATGATTGTGATTAGACTAACGGTCATTGTACTGATTATTGCTGCATTTATTTTATTAGGGCTATATGTCTATAGCCAAGATAAAAAATACTTGCACATACTCAAACGGCTTGCACAATTGGCAGGTTGGTTCTTATTGTTTGTGATGTTATTGTTTTTTGTGAGCCGCGTGTTGCGTATTTAAGATGAGATGCCCCTGATATGTTACGCCGCCACTTTCTTTATTGCTCCCTCCTTTGTACGTTGCTGTTCGCATCACATGCGATGTCTGTCTACGCCGATACTGGCGATGACGAAGTGCTGCTGGCACGCGCTGCTTACGATAAAAAAAATAGCTTTGCACTCGCCGATAGCGTCAATAGACTCAAGGACATGCAGCATGTACTAGCGCCTTATGCTGAGTATTGGCTGATGCTATTAAGTCTGGATGATGTGAGCCAGGCCAATGTCTCCGAGTTTTTAACACGCTACGATGGCTACCCGTTTGCTGATAGGTTTAGGGGTGAATGGCTCAAAAAACTGGCTAAGCAGCAAAATTGGGCGGCTTTTTTAGACATCTATCCGCAGTACCAGTTACAAGACCCTGCCATCACTTGTTATGCTGCAGAGGCCAACGCTGCCGTGAATGATGGCAAAACGCTAGAATCGGCGAAGGTCTTATGGTTTCAAGCCAAAGAGCAGCCTACTAACTGTAATGTGCTGTTTGATAAAATGCAGGCGGCTCATGTCATTACAGAAGAAGACTTGGTGGCGCGCTTTCGCATGGCGTTGGCGGAAAACCGCGTGGCATTAGCAAAAGGCATCGCTAAAAGAAGCCCGGCAGGCGATGCCGCGCTGCAAAAACAGATTGACGCAGTTAATGCCAGCCCATCCAAAACGATAGCGAAGAAAACAGCCAATCAAAAAACTGCGTACGGAAAAGAACTTTATTTATACGCACTTAATCAATTGGCGCGTACAGACTCTGCGCAGGCATTGAGTGCATTCAAAAAGATAGAAGGCTTGTTCAATGCAGAGCAAAAAAGCTATTTTTATGGACGCTTAGCTTTGCTGGCCGCACAACGCCATGAACCAGAGGCGTATCAATGGTTTAGATTGGCAGAGAATACTGCGCTCACGCGAGATCAGCTCGATTGGTATGCGCGTGCCGCATTGCGCCAAACCAATTGGGATGGCTTGCTGGAAGTGGTAGCCATGATGCCAACCGAGCAGTCAGATGAGGCTACGTGGCGCTATTGGAAAGCACGCGCGCTCAAAGTGCAGAATCAGATGCTAGAAGCCAATGGCTTATTTGCCGCGTTGTCGACTGAGCGTCATTTTTATGGCTGGCTTGCGCAGGAGGAGCTAGAAGCCAGTATGCGTGCGCAGCCAATAGAGTATGTGCCGGATGATATTGCGGTAAATGCTTTTGCAAAATTAGCGCCGGTATTACGCGCAGAAGCCTTGCAGCGATTGGCATTTCGTTGGGAAGCTAAGCTGGAATGGACTGTAGCGACCGATAACCTGAGTGACGAACAGTTGATTGTGGCTGCTGAGTACGCAGCCAGAAATAAATGGTATGACCTAGCTGTGATCACGGCAGACCAAACCAAAGAGGTGCATAATTTTAATTTGCGCTACCCTACGCCGTATCGGGACTTAATGAAAGATGCTGCCAGTGAGCAGAACGTAGATGAGGCCTGGGTTTATGGCATCATTCGCCAAGAAAGCCGCTTTATGCACTATGCAAAATCTGGGGTGGGTGCCTCTGGCTTAATGCAAATAATGCCGGCTACTGCCAAATGGGTAGCCAATAAAGTGGGCTGGAGCGATTACAATCACGGCATGCTGCACGATTTAGATACTAATATTTCTTTGGGTACCTATTACATGCGCTATACCGCAGATCAGTTTAATGGCCAAGAAACGATGGCTACGGCGGCTTATAATGCAGGGCCAAGCCGTGCAAAAAAATGGATGGGGAATATTCCGCTTGAGGGTGCGATATATGCAGAGACCATCCCGTTTAGTGAGACACGCAATTACGTTAAAAAAGTCATGGCGAATGCGCATATGTATACCCAACGCTTAGGTTTGGTCAGTATTCCATTGAAAAAACGTTTAGGCGTGATTCCTGCAAAGAACAGCAGTGAGCTAGACTCTAATTTAAATTCGAACGAGTAGGTCATCATATGAAAAAAATCACAGTATTAGGCGGATCAGGGTTTGTGGGTAGCAGCCTAGTAGCAAAGTTAGACGCGGCAGGCTATCAGGTGACTGTCATCTCCCGTCGTCGAGAATCGGCTAAGCATCTGATATTGCTACCTAATGTACAGGTGGTGCAGTGTGATATCTTTGAGCAGCAAAAACTGAAAAGCATGCTGGAAGGCAGTTATGCAGTAATCAATCTGGTAGGCATTCTGCATGAATCCGGGCGTGCAAGTTTTGAGCAAGTCCATCATCAATTACCAAGAAGACTGGCGCAAGTATGTGGCGAGTTAGGCATTGAGCGCTTGATTCATATGAGTGCATTGCAAGCGAGCAAGTCTGCGCCAAGTCAGTATCTGCGTAGCAAAGCGGCGGGAGAATCCGCAGTAGGTGAGTTCAGCAAAAAACTGAACATTACTATTTTTAAACCTTCGATTATCTTTGGCCGCCACGATAGCTTTTTTAACTTGTTTGCAAGCCTAGTGAAGCTGTTGCCAGTCATTGTATTGGCAAAACCAGATGCTAGATTCCAGCCAATTTGGGTGGAAGACGTGACCAGTTGCATGGTCAATGCGCTAGAAAATACGGATACCTATGGCAAGACTTATGAATTGGGTGGGCCGCAAGTGTATAGCTTCCGTGAGTTGATTCAAAAAGTCATGACAATGTTGGGTATTTCGCGCCCTATTATTGGGCTCAGCGATAAGCTTTCCTATTTGCAAGGCTTCGCGATGGAGTTTCTGCCAGTCAAACTCATGAGTCGCGATAATGTGCGCTCCATGCGTGTGGATAGCGTGACTTTGCAAACGTTGCCATCAGAGTTGGGCGTATCGCTGATGCCATTAGAAGCCGTCGTGCCTGAGTATCTAACCAATGCAACCCCGCGTGGCGCATACGATGGTTTTCGCAGTGCTGCTGGGCGTGCAATTAATGCTAAACGCTAGTCGTTTTTAATTACGCTAACCAAGATGGATATCTACTGCGTAGGGGGTGCGGTACGCGATGAGCTGCTTGGACTACCGATCCAAGACCGCGATTATGTGGTGGTAGGATCCACGCCGGAAGCCATGATAGATGCTGGCTACAAAGCAGTCGGCAAAGATTTCCCTGTTTTTTTGCACCCCAAAACGCATGAAGAGTATGCGCTTGCTAGAACAGAGCGTAAAACAGCCAAAGGCTACAAAGGCTTTGCCGTCCATGCCGCGCCTGATGTCACCTTGGAAGAGGATTTAGCACGACGGGACTTGACCATCAATGCCATTGCAAAAGCTACCGATGGCACATTGATCGACCCATTCTCCGGACAACAAGATATCCAAGCCAAAGTGCTGCGGCATGTAAGTCTAGCCTTTGTGGAGGACCCTGTACGTATTTTGCGCCTTGCACGTTTTGCTGCACGGTTTATAGAGTTTACTGTGGCCGCGGAAACCATGCAGTTAATGCGTGACATGGTGGTGGCTGGCGAGGTGGATGCATTGGTGCCAGAGCGCGTATGGCAAGAACTGGCAAAAGGTTTGATGGAAGCTAAGCCTAGCCGCATGTTTGAGGTGCTACGTGCGTGCGGCGCGCTTGAACGCATTTTCCCAGAGTTAGCCCGCCTGTGGGGTGTCCCGCAGCCAGAAAAACACCACCCGGAAATCGATACCGGCGTGCATGTCATGATGGTGGTGGATTATGCTGCTAAGCAACAGTTTAGCTTGCCGGTGCGCTTTGCTGCGCTGACACATGATTTGGGCAAAGGAACGACACCGCAAGATATGCTGCCGCGCCATATTGGGCATGAGCAGCGTAGTGTTTCTCTACTGAAAGATGTGGTGACAAGGCTGCGTGTGCCAAATGATTGCCGCGATTTGGCAGTAATGGTGGCGCAATTTCATGGCAAATTACATGCAGTCACGCAAATGAAACCGGCTACGCGGCTGAGTTTTTTAATGGAGCTGGATGCCATACGCCAACCGCAACGGTTTCAATCATTTCTACAAGCCTGTGAAGCAGACTCACGCGGCAGAACGGGCTTGGAAAACTGCGCCCTTCATGAAGCGGAGTTACTCGATAAAACTTTGACAGCTGCACTGCAAGTGGATGCAGGGGCGATTGCCAAACAGTTTACACAGCCTGAAGAGATCAAACAGGCTGTGTTTAATGCCAGATTAAGTGCGATTGAAAACGCTATTTAGTGAATATTGAGGTAATGCTGGATTGCGAATTTAGCAATAAACCCTAATAAGCCAAACGTCAGTGCTAAAAACAAAATAAAGGTACCGGTTTTGCCAGCCTTACATTTCCATGCAAGATGCCCCACAATGAACAACATCAACAGCATCAGCCCGCCTACGCCGTAAGTGAGTCCAAACTCCGTGATCTGTGCTTCGTTAAAGCCAAAAACCGTATTGTCCATAGCTGCTAAGTGTATAAATTGAGTTGTTTTAAGGTTGAAGTATTTAGTTTACAAAGTGAATCAAACGTTGCATCAATGCAATCTGTTCTGTAGAAAACTCTAAAGGTTTGCGTTTAAAGCCACTTTTGGCATATTGCTGCCAACGCCCGGTGACATAACACACCATCAAGTTTGCTAATGCTGTTGGGTCTTGCTTGTTCTCGCCTTGTGCAATGGCAATTTTAAGCGATTGTCTAATGCTGGTTTCAATGCGGTCGTACAATTGATTAATACGCAACTGCAATGCATCATCTTCATTGACTAGTGCATCGCCAATCAGTACGCGTGTCATGCCCGGATTTTTTTCTGCAAAACGTAGCAACATGCTCACAATTAATTGTACTTGCTTGGTACCGTCCATTTCATCGCTGGTAATTTTGTTAATTACGCCGAAAATAGAATTCTCGATAAACTCAATCAACCCTTCAAACATTTGCGCCTTATTGGCAAAGTGACGGTATAAAGCCGCTTCTGAAACATCCAGTCGCGCAGCTAACGCGGCAGTGGTGATTTTTTCGCGCTTGGGAGTTTCCAGCATCTGGGCCAGTGTTTCTAGAATTTGCTGTTTACGATCAGAAGCCATAAATTATCCTTACTTATTATTGTTGTCAGTGAATGTACTGAACATGATCTTGTCTAGTTGCCAATTATAGCCTAAGGTCAGTAAGTGCTAACACTGAGTTAATTCTATAATTCACAAAATTTGGTTTATTCAAGGTACGGCTCACCCAAATGGTACGCATGCCCAAACGTTTGGCGGTCATCAGTGCCGGTAAACTGTCTTCCAACATCACGCAATCACGCGCATTGACATTCAAGGTGTTCAGTAGCATTTGAAAGCCGCGCACACTCGGCTTTGCATGAAAGCGGGTAGACTCAACGCTGAATACTAATTCAAAACAGTCGTCGATGCCCAGCAGTTGTAGCACGCGTATCGCATATTCTCGCGGTGCGTTAGTGAACACACACTTACGTCCTTTGAGCTGTCTTAACGAGTGCCTCATTCGCTTTACCTGAATCACCATGCTCGGCAGATTGGTTAACGCATGGGTTTCTTTGAGAAAGTGGTGTGCATTCACACCATGATGCCGAATTAAGCCTTTGAGGGTGGCACCGTATACCTGCCAATAATGCTGCCGCAATGCATGTGCGGCAGCTTCGTCCATATTTAATTCAGCCATGATGTACTGCGTCATGGCGCGATTCATGACCGGAAAGATATGTGCGCTGGCGTTGTGGAGTGTGTCGTCTAAATCAAAAATATAGACTTTAGATGGCATGGTTTAGCCTCAGTATGTAGCTGAGGCCAAGCGACAACGAACAACTGACGCAGCCAGTAGATATACTACGGCAAGGAGGTTCTGAGGCAGCCAACAAAGTATCCGCAAATAATGCGCGTTAAAGTTACTTAGCTTTAATCAGTGTACCGACGCCTTCATCGGTGAGCACTTCCAATAGCAGCGCATGCTCTACACGGCCATCAATAATATGTACCGATTTTACGCCGCTACGTGCAGCATCTAAGGCTGAGCCAATCTTCGGCAACATACCGCCAGATAATGTGCCATCCTCGACCAAGTCGTCAATTTGCTTGGGTGTCAGGCCAGTGAGTAATTCACCGCTTTTATCCAATACGCCAGGCGTATTGGTCAATAGAATCAATTTTTCTGCATTTAAAATTTCAGCCAATTTGCCGGCCACCACATCAGCGTTGATGTTGTAGGTTTCGCCATCTTTACCTACGCCAATGGGCGCTACAACAGGGATAAAATCGCCGCTGTCTAAAAAGTTGATAATACTAGGGTCAATGGCAGAAATTTCGCCCACTTGCCCTACGTCTATCATCTTGCTGGGGTCTTTTAAATCTTCCATCAGCAATTTGTGCGCATGAATAAAGTTGCCGTCTTGCCCAGTAAGGCCGACTGCTTTGCCGCCATGGCGGTTGATGAGATTCACGATCTCTTTGTTGACCTGGCCACCTAAAACCATTTCTACCACATCCATGGTTTCTTCATCGGTCACACGCATGCCTTGAATAAACTCACCTTTTTTTCCCAGCTTATCTAGCATCTCATTAATTTGAGGGCCGCCGCCGTGGACCACCACAGGGTTCATGCCTACCAACTTAAGCAACACGACGTCTTGCGCAAAACATTGCTTTAAATGCTCATCCGTCATGGCGTTGCCACCGTATTTAATGACGATGGTTTTATCAAAAAAGCGTTTGATATAGGGTAAGGCTTCTGCAAGGGTTTGTGCCTTTTGCGCGGCTGAGGTTTGGGTGAGCATGTTGTTTCCTGCAATAGTGAATGTGTGTGATTGTATCGAAAAAATCTTACAGCGGTTTAACAAACACTTTAGATTTACGCTGGAAGTTGTACAACGCCTGTTTTTCTTGCGGTAATTCGTCGATAGACTCTTCAATAAATCCGCGCTCTAAAAACCAGTGCTCGGTACGTGTGGTTAGGCAGAATATTTGATTGAACCCAAGTTTTTTGGCCTGTGCTTGGCAATAATTGAATAGTTTGTCGCCACGGCCACCACCACGGTATTGCGGATCAATCGCTAGGCAGGCAAATTCTGCCATTTTTTCATCTGGAAAAGGGTATAACGCGGCACAACCAATGGCACGATTATCGTGTTCCATTACATAGAAATGATTGATTTCCATCTCGATGCGCTCGCGTCCGCGCCGTACTAGAATACCTTCGTTCTCTAACGGTTCAATCAGCTTGAGTATGCCGCCGACATCGTCAATATTGGCCTGCCGCATGGTTTCAAGCGGTAACTCCGTAATCATGGTGCCAATGCCGCTATGCGTAAATAGCTCTTGGATGATTGCCCCGTCAATATGACGAGAAATCAAGTGTGTACGCGCCACGCCATGTTCGCAAGCACTCACTGCGGCCGGCAAATAAAAATTGACGTCTTCGGAAAAATGAATGGGCTCATCGCTTTCTTGTACGTTTTTGAGCAGATTTTTCGCTTTTTCTGCAGTCATCTCCCGCAGTAATTCACCGCGCAAGTTATGCACGCCTTCAGAGTCCATTAAGAAAATGAGCTTTTCTGCATCCAGTGCAATCGCGGTACTTACCGCAACATCTTCCAAGCTCAAGTTAAATGCTTCACCTGTTGGTGAGTAACCCATCGGCGATAGCAGTACCAGCTCGTTATCATCCAGCCGTTTTTGAATGCCAATCGCATCCACTTTGCGTACTTCGCCGGTATGTTGTAAATCGACGCCATCTAACACCCCCAACGGTTTTGCGGTCACAAAGTTACCACTCGCTACGCGAATATCCGCGCCTGCCATGGGTGAGTTGGCAATACCCATCGATAGTAGTGCTTCAATTTCTACGCGCACCGCGCCGTTGGCTTCTTTCACTGCCTCCATCGCGGCATCATCGGTCACGCGCAAGCCATTATGAAAAGCGGGTGTGAGCTTGTCGCGTTTCAACCGTTGTTCAATTTGTGGGCGCGCACCATGCACCAATACCAGCCTTACTTCTAGGCTGGCTAGTAAGTTTAAATCATGAGAGAGTGCAATAAACTGTTGCTCGCTGACCACTTCGCCACCAAATGCGATGACGAAGGTTCGGCCGCCAAATGCGTGGATATACGGCGCAGCTGAGCGGAACCAATGCACAAAGTCTTTGGTGTTGCTGCTGTTCAGCGTATATGGCGCCTGTTGGCTTAATTGGGGCGTTGTTTTTTCATTGGCCGCCAACTGTTCGGCAAAGAGTATGGCCGGTGTCGTGTTAAGTGCCGTGGCAATTTTGCGAATCAGTGCTTCTGATACGCCAAGCTCCCCGCGCTCAATGCGCGAGAGATTGCCTGCATCGGACTCTGTCAGTTGCGCAAGTTGCTGTAACGTTACATTTTGTAATTTGCGCAAGCTGCGAATTTGATTGCCTATGGACATCTCTCAACCCAATTTGTAATTAATACAATTATTTTATATAAAATTTGTAATTAATACAAATTATTTCAATGGGAAGCAAAAAATGCAGCTAAAAATCTCCCCACAGCGTGTGCATGCTGGCAATCGCTGCGAGTGCGGCTGTTTCTGTCCGTAATACACGCGGGCCAAGTAAAATAGATTGAAATCCATGCGCGACCGCTGTTTCAATTTCATTGGCACTTAATCCACCCTCGGCACCAATCAAGAGCTGAATCTGGCTAGCAGGCTTGGGTAGTTTAGCTAACTGTTTTGCGCCTAATGGATTAAGTAAAATGCGACATGTGGTCTGCTGCGGATGTTGCGCTAGCCACTGGTTCAGCGACAGTGGTGAATAAACTTCTGGCACATATGCACGGCCAGATTGCTCACAGGCAGAAATGACAATCTGTTGCCAATGCGCCACGCGTTTTTCAGCGCGTTCTTGATTTAGTTTGACTACGCTACGCTCGGTAGCAATCGGTTGAATCGCACCCACGCCCAGTTCTACTGCCTTTTGAATGGTGTAATCCATGCGATCGCCACTGGAGATGCCTTGTAGTAGCAGAATATCAAGCGGTGATTCGTTGGTGATTGCTACGCTAGAAGTAACCTTGGCGGTGACGGAGTTTTTTTGAACGGCTGTGAACTGGCAATTGTAATGAAAACCATCACCGTTAAATAAAATCGCAGTATCGCCTACTTGCATGCGCAGCACGCGTGCTGCATGTGCGGCAGCGGTTTCTGGTAGCGATACGGTCACATCTGCAGCAAGTTTGTCAGGGCAGTAAAAACGGTGTTGTGACATGTGGCATAAAGTGAAAAATGGTAACATGCTGATTATAGTTTGAGAGACCTATGCAAGCATAGGCGAACGCAGTGAAGACGAGGCGAAAAATAGCAAAAATCGGAGTTTACAAGTGGTAAATGAGGATTTTTCGCTATTTTTTAACAATGTATTCACAAGTGCAGACATGCGTGCATAGGTCTCGATTGATTGGAGTAGAGTATGGCAAGTATCAACCCACCGGTATGTGAATTTGGCTGGCAAGCGCCTGACTTTAGGCTGTTGAATGTGGATGGGAAATCGGTTTCACGCGATGACGTCATGGGTAAACATGGGCTGCTCGTCATGTTTATCTGTAATCATTGCCCTTATGTTAAAGCCATACTACCGCGCCTGATTGCAGATGTTAGGGAGCTGCAAGTTTTGGGTGTGAACACGGTAGCCATTATGTCTAACGATCCCACCGATTATCCCGAAGATGGCTTTGAACATATGCAGACAATTGCTAAAGAAATGGTATTTCCTTTCCCCTATTTGTTGGACGAAACGCAGCAAATCGCTAAAAACTATGACGCAGTCTGTACCCCAGATTTTTTTGGCTTTAACAACCAATTTGCGCTGCAATATCGTGGTCGCTTTGACGAAAGCCGCAAAGAAACCGCGCCTGAGAGTACGCGCGATCTATTCAAAGCGATGAAGTTGATAGCAGAAACTGGACAAGGGCCAAAAGAACAAATTGCGAGTATAGGCTGTAGCATTAAGTGGAAAATTTAGCATAATTTTCTCAGGGAATACCTAGCAGTATTGTTTAAGTTTTTAGTTTACCTACTGGGATAATTGGCATGTGGATGTGCCAAGCTCAGAAGTGCACATGCTGTAACTGTCGCACTGTTAGGTTGGTAGATTGTTTGCATTGCAGTCCCTATAATGTGAGCGCAGTCGTAAGGAGGCTAAGCGGCGATTGCTTAAACACTTAATAAAAATACTAAAGGACCCAACTATGCATGCGTTTAAAAATATCTACAAATCCAGCTCTTTGATGCTTACCATGATGTCGCTACTTTTATTGTCGGGCTGTGCTCTCAATATGAAGGTGCCTATCAAAGATCCTTCACCATCTAATGCTTCACATCAGGTTGAAGCAGTTAAACAAACAGCACTTTTCTTTAAAGACGACCAGGCCGCATCTGATAAAGCAAAGCTTCTAGGCGGTACCATTCCTATGCAAATGGTTTACGATAACAAACCATTTGATGCGATACCGTGGATTGCGCAACATACTGTAAAAGAAATGGCAGCTAGAGGGTTGCCGGTGACATTGGCTACTGAGCCGACAGCGGCTACTAGTATATTGATTAAACGACTGCATATCGAAAATTATCGGTCTAATGGCTTTTCTCCTTTTGTAACATTTACATCGTTACGTGCTGAGGTGGAAACACCACAAGGCCCACGACGGGTAACCGCTTATATCAAGCGTGGCAAAGTGCCAGTCTGGAGTTTCGATGAAATCATTGATCCAACATATAACGCCCCACTTGGTTTGTTAACAAAGGAGTTTGCAGCCAAGCTTAACCAGCAGTTGTTTAACAGTGCAATCAGCGATGATCAAGTGCAAAGTTTAGTACAAAAGATCAATCAAAGCAGCGGTGCTGATGAAGGTGGCGCTTATCTGGATGTCTACCAACTTGGTTTTGGTAACAATGCGCTCGCAATTCCGGAGTTGGTGAAATATAGTGTGCACTCAAACGAATATGTGCGCCTGGCTGCAATTTCATCTCTTGGTATCTTAAAAGCGTCTGATCAAGTTGATTTTCTTAAAAAACTCTATGCATCAAAAGCAGGCCTATGGCAGGATCGTGCAATGGCACTAAAAGCATTGGGAGATATCGATACAGCTGAAACCCGCGCTTATTTGCAAGATCAGTGGGCATTGATACAAAATCGTACTGATAAAGAAGCAAATTGGACTAAAGAGATTTTAGCGTTGTACTTGTAGGGCGGCGTGTGTATGTAAGTCTTAAGTCTTAGTTCTATGGAGTCAAGTAACGTTTGACTCCATTTGAAGTTTTTGAGACATGCAGACTGGTTTTTCTTGAGATGGGGAAGTTTTATGGAGAGTTGTCATGGATAACCAAAAAGTTAAATGGGGTATTCTCGGGGCTGCACGTGTTAATGAGCGCTTACTTCCCGCTATCGTAGAAGCATCCAATTCGCAATTGGTGGCGATTGCAAGCAGACGTGCAGGTGCCGCCAAAGCCACGCTGGAAAAATATAAGCCGGGCACAGATGGTGTGACTTGTTATGACGATTTAGATAGTTTAATTGCCGATAGCAATGTGGAAGCCATCTATTGCCCGATGTCGAATGAGGAGCATGCCGAGTGGGCGTTCAGGGCCATTCAAGCGGGCAAGCATGTGCTGATTGAAAAGCCGATGACCACCCAATTGGCAGATATTGGTGCGATTGAAGCAGCGGCTAGAGCCATGGGCGTGACAGTGATGGAGGGCTTTATGTATCGCTTTCATCCGCAGCATGCCAAGATCAAAGCGTTGATTGACAGTGGGGTAATTGGCGATGTGCTCTCTTGCCGCGCCAGTTTCTCCTTTCTAATGCAACCAGCACGTATGTACCGTATCACTAGAAGCATGGTGGATGGTGGCGGTGCGATGTGGGATATTGGACCTTATGCGATTCATGCTTTACGCTGGGCGATGGGTTTGAACAATAGCGCCCAAAACGGTGTACCTGCTGAGCCGAAAAAAGTCGTGGCTTACGGCAAACTCAACGAGCACGGTGCTGATGTGGTGACGAGTGGCATTTTGGATTTTGGTGCGGATGCGCAAGGCCGTGCACGTTATGGTCATTTTGATGTGAGTTTTGAGCGCGGACGCAAAGCGGAATACGAAATCATTGGGGATAAAGGTTGGGTCAAATGCCACAATATGTGGGCTTACCCAACGGATGATCCAATAGTGAGCTGGGAAGCCGGCGGTAAGACAGAAACGCTAGTACTACCCAAAGCCAATCACTTTAATTTGGAAATTGAGCACTTTAGCGATTGCGTGTTGAATAAGCGCGCGCCCTTACTTACGTTTGATGATGCCAAAGGCAATTGCCGTGCCATTGAAATGGTATTGGCCGCATTAGGTGCATAAAACTCTGTAGCTACGTAAAAAAGACGGGGCACATGGCCCCGTAAGTGGTTTCACCCTCTCCGTAATACAATCCCCATCCAATAGTAACTATTGGATCACAACAATATCGTTTTTAACTGCAGTCACACCTTTGGTGTTTTTAGCAATTTTCACCGCTTGTTCTGCTTCAACTTGTGATTTAGCTGTACCGGAAAGTTGTACTAAGCCTTTGCTATCTGTTTCAACTTTAATGTCTGTTGCACTCACGGTTTTATCTTTGGCAAACTCTGCTTTTACTTTTGCTGTAATCACAGAATCACTCAACTTGGTTGAGACAGGATCGCCATCCGCAGCTAAAGCAATCAAAGGCATGGTTAAAACACTCGCAATCAAAAGTTTTTTCAAATTTAATTTCATGATAGTTCCTTTTCTAACGGTTCAAAAAGATAGTGTGTAAAACACAGTGCCAATGTACGGCGATAGAACGGTATGCAGAATAAGAAAATGGCTGATATTGCCGTAAGAATTGGCTGACGTTGGACTACAGTGACGGCTGAGTGCGGATAGCTGACCACTTTTCAGCAAGCTGTTGAGACCGAAACATCTCTACAATAAAATCTACAAATACTCTGGTTTTGGCTGGCATGAGTTTTTTTGCTGCAAAATATAAACAAATAGCGCCTGCTTCTGTATACCACTCGGGCAAGACTCGCACCAAAACGCCATTTTCCAAGTGTCGTAATGCATGTGGCATCGGGACATGCGCAATACCTAGTCCGGCGATTGCGCTATTGCATAACATTTCGGGATCATTCAATGTAATGCGTGGCGGAAGCTCTATGCTTACTTGCTCGCCTGTGGTTGATTTAAGATGCCAAGGCGTAGTGCGATTGGTTGTTTGAGAGTATCGGATCAGTGCATCAAGCTGCTGTAAATCAGCAGGTGATTTCGGGGTGAACTTACGCGCGAGATATTGTGGTGAGGCGACGAGTATTAAGTGAATTTTAGCCAGCTCCCTGACTACAACGCCGGGGGCAATATCGATCCCGCCGCCAATCGCCGCATCAAAGCCTTCGCCAATTAAATCGACCTGACGATTATCAAAGCGCCAATCAGGTTTGATGGCTGGGTAGCGCTCCAAAAACTGCCCGAGTAAAGGCAAAATATGGTCGCGTCCAAAAGCCATTGCCATCCCCACTTTTAACGTGCCCGCAGGCTGCCCAGCCACAGTGCTCGTGCTAGCAATGGCTGATTGAATGGCATCTAATCCACTCGCCACTTGTGCTAGAAATTGCTCCCCAGCTTCGGTGAGCGTCAAGCTACGGGTGCTACGGTGAAATAACCTGACGCCTAAATCTGCCTCTAGCTTAGCTACATTTTTACTCACGCCACCTGGGGTAAGACTCAATCTGCGTGCTGCGGCAGAAAAGCTTCCAAGCTCGGCGCTGCGTACAAATGACTCAATGCTACTTAATGTTTCCATGGCGGATAGCCCAATCAATCTTATACTTTTAGTATAAAGTATTTGTAATTATTAGTGGCTATTTTTAATCAAATCAAACATGCATACTGAACTCGTCGTTGCAATACATCATTCATTTAATTTAAGGAGTTCATCATGACAAACGCTACAAATAACACTTATCAACGCCTTGCAGGTAAAGTCGCCATTGTGACCGGCGCAAGTTCAGGAATTGGCCGTACCACTGCAAAATTATTTGCCAGCCATGGCGCAAAAGTAGTGGTAGCCGCACGGCGTGAGGCAGAGTTGGCTGCGCTGGTGGCAGAAATCGTGGCAGATGGCGGTGAGGCCATCGCATTTGCGGGAGATGTGCAATCAGAAGCGTTTGCCAAATCGCTGGTAGCGCTCACGGTTCAAAGTTTTGGCAAGCTAGATATTGCTTTTAATAATGCAGGCACATTGGGTGAGATCGGTGCCACACATGAAGTCTCACAGCAAGGCTGGAACGAGACATTGGCAATCAACTTAACCAGTGCATTTTTAGGGGCTAAATATCAAATTCCGGAAATGGTTAAACAAGGCGGCGGCTCTATCATTTTCACCTCTACGTTTGTGGGCTATAGCGCTGCTTTTCCTGAGTTTGCAGCTTACGCTGCGAGCAAAGCAGGCTTGATTGGGCTAACACAGGCGTTGGCAACCGAGTATGGCCCTAAAGGCGTGAGAGTGAATGCGGTGTTGCCAGGTGCTGTAGATACTGATATGTATCGCGAGAAAAACAATACCGCAGAAGCACAGGCATTTTTAACTGGTATGCACGCACTTAAACGCGTGGGCAAGCCAGAAGAGATTGCGCAATCAGTACTCTATCTGGCTTCCGATGACGCCTCATTTGTGACCGGCACAGCATCATTAGTAGATGGTGGTTTATCCATAAATAGAACATAAGCGCATATTATTAAAATTTACATTAGCTCCCGACCATATCTATGGCGGGAGTAATGCATTGGTGTACAGCAATATGCGTCTTTGGGAGCAATTCTTCTACGTCAATCACTGATGTTCTGCTTGCCCAAATTGCCTATCTAAGCAATAATTTAGCCTTTGCAAAAAAGTGGTTATTCATCACCGCTTTTTTAAGAATTCAAGCAAGGTTTTATTGCATTAACTATAAGACCTCAAGTTACTAATTTTTCGGGAGACTACAATGGCAACGCGTAACGATCTAGCCAACGCCATCCGTGCGTTATCAATGGATGCAGTACAAAAAGCAAATTCCGGCCACCCAGGCGCGCCTATGGGCATGGCAGAAATTGCAGAAGTGTTGTGGAACCACAATTTGAGCCACAACCCAAACAACCCAAAATGGGCAAATCGTGACCGCTTCGTGTTGTCTAACGGCCATGGCTCTATGTTGATTTACTCATTGTTGCATTTGACAGGCTACAACCTGCCAATGGAACAAATCAAAACATTCCGTCAATTGCACTCACAATGTGCTGGTCACCCAGAGTACGGCTATGCAGAAGGCATTGAAACAACGACTGGTCCATTAGGCCAAGGGATTGCAAACGGTGTTGGTTTTGCAATGGCTGAGAAATTATTGGCTAGCCAATTCAACAAACCAGGCCACGACATTGTTGACCACTACACATATGTGTTCTTGGGCGACGGTTGTATGATGGAAGGCGTTTCTCATGAGGCTTGCGCATTGGCAGGTACATGGGGCTTAGGTAAATTGGTTGCATTCTGGGATGACAACGGTATTTCTATCGACGGTCATATCGAAGGCTGGTACACCGATGACACTGCAGGTCGTTTCACTGCTTACGGCTGGCACGTTCAGTCTGTAGATGGTCACGATGCAGATGCAATTCAAAAAGCCATCGAAGCAGCTAAAAAAGTAACAGACAAACCATCATTGATTTGCTGTAAAACAATCATTGGTAAAGGTTCTCCAAACAAATCCGGTTCACACGATTGCCACGGTTCTGCATTAGGCGAAGCCGAAGTTGCAGCTACACGTGCTGAAATTGGCTGGAGTGCAGAGCCATTCGTAATTCCAGAAGATGTATACGCTGGTTGGAACCAAAAAGACAAAGGCGCTAAACGCGAATCTGATTGGAACGCTAAGTTTGACGCTTACGCTAAAGCATTCCCAGCAGAAGCTGCAGAGTTCAAACGCCGTATGAGCAATGAGCTGCCAGCTAACTGGAAAGCAGAAACAGACAAAATCATCGCTGCTATCAACGAAAAAGCTGAAGGTGTTGCTTCACGTAAAGCATCACAAAATGCAATTACTGCATTAGCCCCATTATTGCCAGAGTTCTTAGGCGGTTCTGCTGACTTAACAGGTTCTAACTTAACAGCGGCGGCTAGCTTCAAACACGTCAGTGGTAAAGAGCCAGGTAACTATATCTCTTACGGCGTACGTGAGTTCGGTATGGCAGCAATCATGAACGGTGTTGCATTGCACGGTGGTTTATTGCCATTCGGCGGTACCTTCCACATGTTCTCTGACTACATGAAAAACGGCATGCGTATGTCTGCATTGATGCACCAACGCGTCATCTACGTATTGACGCATGACTCTATCGGCCAAGGTGAAGACGGTCCTACGCACCAACCAGTAGAAAACACATCTGGCTTACGTTACATCCCACGTATGGATGTATGGCGTCCAGCTGATGCGACAGAAACAACCATTGCATGGGTTGCAGCAGTTGAGCGTGCAGAAGGCCCAACCAGCTTGGTGCTTTCACGTCAAAACTTGCCAGGCGTTAAACACGATGCTAAAGACTTTGCTGCAATCCGCAAAGGTGGCTATGTGTTCTCTGACGTTGCAGGTAAAGCAGACGTGATCATCATTGCTAACGGTTCTGAGTTAGATTTGGCTGTGAAAGCGGCTGCTGAATTGAATGCTGCCGGTACTAAAGTGCGTGTGGTTTCTATGCCATCTACAAACGTATATGACCGTCAAGACCAAGCTTACAAAGACAGCGTATTAACGCCAGGCGTTGTACGCGTGGCTGTTGAGGCTGCTCACCCAGACTTCTGGCGTAAATATGTAGGTTTGGAAGGTGCAGTAGTTGGTATCGATACCTTCGGAGAATCTGCACCAGGCGGCGCACTGTTCAAACACTTCGGTTTCACAGTAGAAAACGTAGTGAACACAGTAAAATCTGTTCTGTAATTAGATCAGATAGCTGCAAATAAAAAACCGCCTTCTAGTGAGGCGGTTTTTTTACGTCTTTAGGTTTCCAATCTATCAAGCCAAGATTGATAGATTGGGTGCGATTGAAGTTGAAATCTGAGCTTGTGAGGAAGATTTAAGCCAAATATAACGCACTTGGGCGTAGATTAAAGACTTATTTATTATTTGATATATTTTGTAAGAAAAATAGTTTTTGTTGAGAAAGCCACGTATCTGTGTAGTTCTGATGAAGACCTACAGATAGTTTCAGGTTTAAATGCTTTGTCATAGCCTCTAAGGAGATTAATCTGTCTTTCCATCCTTGGGTACAGGCATAGTTTACTGTGGCTTTATCAGGGCTATTTAAAAACCAAATATTACCTTTGTAGCCATGAGCGTAAATAATTAACGACATTTCCCCAGCATGCAGACCACAGTCACCATTATTATGCAATTCAAACTCTACTAAAAGTTGTTCGGGAATCTCTTCAATATGAGCAAATGATTTCTTAAGTAGTTGGTAGTCTATTGTTTGTTCTTCACGTCTATTCTGGTAACCGGTTTGAGTTTCTTCAATAACTTTTCCTACGGTGTGCAGATGAAAATAATTTGCAATTTGTTTCCAGCATTTAACTCTATGTGCTTCAAGAATCACATTAGTATCTACTAAGACGATATCGCGAGGTTGAAACAATTACGTACACCTTATAAGTCAAAAGGCGCTATTAAGCCGTGACTTGTAAATAAGTCTTTTAAGTCATCAATTGTCATACGAAGAGCGTCGGCTACTTTGCGTACTGACATTACACCATGGTCAATCGCCCAACCTATTCGTTGAGTAAATGAATAGCTAAATAGTTTTGGATGTTCTTCTTCAATTTCAAAACGTAACAAAGTATCGTCAATTTTCCTTGCAATTGCAGGCGTAAAGTATCCTAGAGAGGTCAGACGCCACTTCATTGCAGACCCGCTTACCTTAAAATAGGCAGCTGCATGGACAATCCATTCGATATTATCTTTACTTGGCATGCCATATGATTTAACGTAGTTTAGTAAACTCGATTCCGGCATTAATAGTCCTGCAGCAAAAGCGTCAGCTAGCTGCTCTATTCTAGATTTTTTCCATCCTGCACTGTTTTCTGTGTCCTCTATTCGTTCTGGCGGCATAGTTGCCCAAGTAATTAAATGGAAAAACTCATGCGCTAAGTCGAAGTTTCTGCGAGCAGGAGTTTCGTTCCGATTAATCATAATTGTGTCTAATGATCCCAGTTTGCAAGCAGCACCAGAAATTTCTGGGCATATGTCTAAAAATAAGATCAAGATGCCTAATTTTTCTGTTAGAACAGATGTGAGGTTGTTTGCTGGGATATCGCCTAACTCCAATGCTACAGCGACATTGCTACCTTCTCGGTAGGCCTCTTCAAAAGTGCTGTTTTTTGAAAGTTCTACTCTTGGTAGTAAAGAGATCACAGGGGCAACCATTTTGTTGCCAAGATGACGATACGTGGCAATCCATTTTTCGGCCATTTTTTCAAAATCATCAATGGATTCTTTCTCACAAGCAGATGACTTCCTCCATGAAAACTCTGCTTCTCCGGCAAGCTCCAGTGGATCGGTGAAGTAAGAGTAACGTACATTGAAAAAGTCAGCGGCGGCGATTAACTCTTGAGGTTGAATGGATCGCTTTCCTGCCTCTAGCTCTGCTAGACTTTGGCGACTACCCATTCCCATAGCTTTCGAAAGTTTTTCTTGGGTAACATCATGCGATTCACGCAGATGTACTAAGCGCTTTCTCACTAATGACCTAACTTCGATATTCATATAATCCCCCACTTTCTCTCTGCAAATTTTACCTTGCAAAATTAATTTTTGCAAGGTAATTAATATGTATAACGGTTATGCTGTTTTAAAGTTTAGCTTGGTAGCCAAATGAATTTACCTGTGGGAGAAAAACCAATTTATTAATAAGCACTCTCAAATATAATATTAATTAATACTTAACTCAGGTCTTTTCACATGCGAACCGAAAACGCTGTTGCACCAAAAACCATTTACCTTAAAGACTACACACCTGCGCCATATTTAGCTACGCAGGTCAATTTGAGTTTTAACCTGTTGCCAGGTAAAACTATGGTCACGTCTGAAGTGATGTACGTAAAGAATCCGGCTGGTGTTTCAAGTAATCTGATGTTGGATGGTGATGACCAAACAATCGTTTCGGTCTCAATAAATGGTCAACTATTTGATGGCTATACCGTGGCTGATGGACAGATGACGATAGCGAACCCAGGCAATGAATTTACGCTAACTATTGTCAGTGAGATTGATCCGGCGGCGAATACGGCGCTGGAAGGGTTGTATCAATCGCAAGGTAACTATTGCACGCAGTGCGAGGCGGAAGGCTTTAGACGCATTACGTATTATCAAGACCGTCCGGATGTATTGAGTGTGTTTACCGTGCGCATTGAGGCGGATGCCAAGTTGTATCCGGTGCTGCTATCTAACGGCAATTTGCAAGAAGAGGGCGGTTTGCCGGGTGGCCGTCATTTCCGCATTTGGCATGACCCTTTTCCTAAACCTTGTTATTTGTTTGCGCTGGTGGCGGGTGATTTGGAGCGCGTGGCGGATACGTTTACGACCATGACGGGCCGCAAGGTGGATTTGCATATTTATGTGCGGGCGGGCGATGAAAAGCAGTGCGACCACGCGATGGCGTCACTGAAAAAGTCGATGAAGTGGGACGAGGAAGTGTACGGCCGCGAGTATCAACTCGACTTATTTAATATTGTCGCGGTAAGTGATTTTAATATGGGCGCGATGGAAAATACCTCGCTGAATATTTTCAATACGGCGCTGGTGCTCGCGCATCAGGAAACCGCGACCGACAGCGATTTTATGAGCGTGGAAGGCGTGATTGGTCACGAGTATTTCCACAACTGGACTGGTAATCGCGTGACTTGTCGTGACTGGTTTCAGCTATCTTTGAAAGAAGGGTTTACCGTGTTCCGTGATCAGGAGTTCAGTGCGGATTTGAATTCGCGCGCGGTGCAGCGGATTGATGATGTGAACGGCTTACGTCGCTTGCAGTTCCCAGAGGATGGCAGTCCGTTGGCACACTCGGTGCAGCCTGACCAATTTATTGAGATCAGCAACTTTTACACCAAAACCATTTACGAAAAAGGCGCAGAGCTGATCCGCATGCAGCATACTTTGCTGGGTGCCGAGACGTTCCGCAAGGCGACTGATTTGTATTTTGACCACTATGACGGCCACGCAGTCACCTGCGATGATTTTGTGCAATGTATGGCCGATGCCTCCGGCCGCGACATGTCGCAATTCTTCCGCTGGTATAAGCAGGCGGGTACGCCAACGCTGCAAGTCAGCAGCCAGTACGATGCTACACAGCAACGTTATACGCTGAGCTTTCAGCAATCGCAGCCAGATACGCCGGAGCAGACCAATAAGCAACCGCTACATATTCCGGTGGCCGTAGGCCTGCTAGATGCAGCCGGAAAAGAAATTCTGCCCACCCGTGTACTGGAAATAACCGAGCGTGAGCAAACATTCACTTTCGATGACATTGCCGCTAAGCCTGTGCCTTCTATCTTGCGTGGATTCTCGGCACCCGTGAAGTTGGTGACAGATTTAAGTGACGATGATTTGCGTTTATTACAAGTGCACGACACCGATGGCTTTAACAAATGGGAAGCCGGGCAAACATTGGCGTTGCGTACGATTGAACGCGTGATGGCCAACCCGGATGCGGATATTTCACAATATGTGGCTGACGTTGGTGCATTGGTTGCGCAAGGGCTTGAAGGCAAGGGCGACAAAGCCTTGCTAGCACGTGCGTTGACTTTACCAATGATAGGCGTAATAGGTCAGCATCAGGCTGTGATTGATCCTGCTGCCATTGATGCGGCGCGTACTGCGATTATTCATCAGATTAAACGTGCGCATAAAGTGGCATTGAAAGCGCTTTATGACGCCAATGGTAATCCCGGCCAGTTCTTGATTACCCCAGAAGCCATGGGCCGCCGTGCCTTGCAAAGCGCTGTGCTGGAGATAATTACTTCTACTAACGGTACCGGTTGTGCTGCGCTTGCCAAAGCGCATTACGATGCTGCAGATAATATGACGGATCGCGTGACTGCTTTGGCTTGCCTAGCCGATAGTAGTCAGCCACAACGTGCGGAAGCCTTGGCTGACTTTTATGCGCGTTTTAAACATTACCCTTTGGTGGTGGATAAGTGGTTCTCGTTGCAGGCTATTGCCAATCGTGCGCAGATTTTTGATGACCTAACCATGCTGCGTAACCATGCTGACTTTAACCTCAAGAATCCAAACCGAGTGCGCTCCTTATATACCGCGTTTGCTATTAACAATCCGGTTAAATTTCATGATCCTAGCGGCGAAGGCTACACCTTCTTGCGTGATGCGATTATTGAATTGAATGCGATTAATCCGCAGATCGCTGCGCGCATGGTCACGCCATTACGTGAATGGAAACGCTATACCCCTGCGTTGCAGGCGCACATGCAAGCCGCTCTGCAAGTGGTGCTAGATACCCCAGACTTGTCGAATGATGTATTTGAGATCGTCAGCAAGAGCTTGAAAGGTTAATTCATTCAACTGCTAAGAGAGAAAGGCGTATATGGCATACGCCTTTTTTCATGATGGTTGTGCGGTTATGTTTCCGCGTATGCCCACCATCATCTCTTACGACCAAACGTATTCTGGGTGCGGCTGATCACACGTTTTCCATTCTAGTGATGCACATTTTCTAATCACCTTGTAGGCACACTGTAAAAAAATGTAGTTCATGCTGCTAAATCGTGCCAAAAACATGAATAGTACTTTGATTTAGCTTGGTATTACCCAAAAGGGCCTCTGTAAGAGCGCACCATTATTTGGTAAACTGAGCGTAAGTAAAGTAGTTCATTAAAAAAGCAATGTTAGGGGTCATTATGGGGGTTCGTGTTGGTATTAACGGCTTTGGCCGTATCGGTCGTATGGTATTGCGTGCAGCAGTTCTAGAAGCAGAGTTTGGTGATATTGAGATAGTGGCTATTAATAGTTCGTATGACATTGAATACATCATGTACATGCTGAAATATGATTCTGTACATGGACGCTTTAACGCAAAGGTAGAAGCAGACAACGGGCACTTGTTAGTCAACGATAAAAAGATATACCTGACTGCTGAGCGTGATCCCGCCAACATTGATTGGACTGCGGCTGGAGGTGTAGATGTCGTGGTCGAGTCTACCGGTGCGTTTTTAACACAAGATACATGTAGTCCTCACCTGAAGCGTGGTGCCAAAAAAGTAGTGCAATCTGCACCGGGTAAGGACGACACGCCGATGTATGTCTATGGTGTGAATCATCAAGAGTATCAAGGGCAGGCGGTGATTTCTGCTGCTTCCTGTACCACCAATGGCTTGGCGCCGCTAGCCAAAGTGTTGAATGACAGCTTTGGCATCAAGCGTGGTTTGATGACCACAGTGCACGCGGCTACAGCTTCGCAATTAACGGTAGATGGCACCTCTAAAAAAGATTGGCGCGGTGGCCGTAGCGTGTTCGAGAATATTATTCCTTCCAGCACTGGCGCAGCCAAAGCAGTAGGCAAAGTCATTCCAGCGCTGAATAAAAAGCTGACCGGGATGGCGTTGCGTGTGCCAAGCGCGGATGTTTCCGTAGTGGATTTAACGGTTGAATTGAATGTAGAAACTACCTATGAAGCCATCTGTGCCGCCATGAAAGCGGCATCGGAAGGTGAAATGAAAGGTGTGCTTGGGTACACCAGTGATAAAGTGGTTTCTACGGATTTTCGTGGCAGCCCAGAAGCTGGCGTGTTTGATGCCGATGCTGGCATTATGCTGGACAGCACGTTTGTCAAAGTCATCGGTTGGTATGACAATGAATACGGATACACCTGCAACCTGATGCGTTTAGTACAACATATTTCAAAATAGCGGTAAAAGCGAGATGCCTCACGGTATCTCGCATCTTTCTTGCTTCATCGACTATCTCGCAGCGGCAAATGCGTTGCTTCACATGTTAGGAGTACATCATGCAGTTCATCAAAATGACGGATTTAGACTTAAAAGGTAAGCGCGTCTTTATCCGTGCCGACTTAAATGTCCCCGTGGCCGATGGTAAAGTCACGTCGGATGCGCGTATTACTGCATCGATGCCGACCATTGAGTTTGCGTTGAAAGCCGGGGCCAAAGTCATGGTGACTTCGCACTTAGGTCGTCCGGAAGAAGGTGTGTACTCTGCTGAAAACTCTTTGCAGCCAGTGGCGGATGTCATGGCGGCCAAATTGGGAAAACCAGTGCGTTTAGTCAAAAATTGGCTCGCGCCCAACGCCCCTGAAGATAGCTTGACGGTTGAAAATGGGCAACTCATTCTGCTCGAGAACTGTCGCTTTAATGTAGGTGAAAAGAAAAATAATGATGAGCTGGCTAAGAAATATGCGGCCTTGTGTGATGTGTTTGTCATGGATGCATTTGGTACTGCGCACCGTGCAGAAGCCTCTACCCATGGGATTGCCAAGTTTGCCCCGGTAGCCTGCGCGGGTATTCTGCTGACAGAAGAGCTGGAAGCGTTGACCAAAGCACTGCTGAGTCCAGCACGTCCAATGGTAGCGATTGTTGGCGGCAGTAAAGTGTCTACCAAACTCACGGTACTAGAAAGCCTGTCCGAAAAAGTAGATCAATTGGTGGTGGGTGGCGGCATTGCCAACACGTTCTTAAAAGCCTCTGGAAAACAAATCGGAAAATCACTGAATGAAGATGAGTTAGTGCCCATTGCTAAGGCATTAATGGAAAAAATGTCCAATCGTGGTGCAACAATTCCGATTGCTGAGGACGTTGTCTGTGGCAAAAAATTTGATGCCAATGAACCTGCTGTATTAAAAAATGCAGCCGATGTTGCAGCCGATGACATGATTTTTGACATTGGGCCAAAGTCTGCACAAGCGCTGGCGGACATTATTATGAACGCCGGTACAGTGGTGTGGAATGGCCCGGTAGGGGTGTTTGAATTTGACCAATTTGGCGCTGGCACCAAAATCATTGCCAATGCCATTGCAACCACCAAAGCCTTTACCCTTGCGGGTGGTGGCGATACCATTGCTGCGATTCAGAAGTACGATATGTACGATAAAGTCAGTTATATCTCTACCGCAGGAGGGGCATTTTTGGAGTTTTTAGAAGGTAAAAAACTGCCCGCGGTAGAAATTTTAGAGCAGCGTAGCCAGTCATCACGATAAGATTGTTGCGAACTTACTTCAATTTTTGCACTCATTCATTAGAGTGTCATTCACGCAATTTACAATCCTGATATTGAAATAGCCTCAATAGAGGCTATTTTTTTTGAATCTAGCATTAAAGTTGCTTAAACCGTAGTAATGCTGAATGTTTTGGAGAACCAATCATGGCTGCTGTACGTGTAGGTATTAATGGATTTGGGCGCATTGGCCGTATGTTTTTACGTGCGGTGATGAATGAAGAAGAGTTCAGCGACATCGATATTGTTGCGATTAACGGTATCGAAGCCCCTGAATACATGCTCTATATGCTGAAGTATGACTCTGTGCATGGGCGGTTTCAATACGATGCGCATTTTGAGGGCGAGTTCTTGGTAGTGGACGGCAAGAAAATACGCCTCTCTTCCGAAAGCGACCCTGCCAATATTCCTTGGGCAGCTGCCGGTGTGGACGTAGTAGTAGAGTGCACCGGCGTGTTCTTAACGCAAGCGACTTGCCAAGCCCACATTCAGCAAGGCGCCAAAAAAGTGGTGCAGTCAGCGCCAGGTAAAGATGACACGCCTATGTTTGTGTATGGCGTGAACCATGCAGATTATAAAGGGGAGGCCATTGTTTCCGCCGCCTCTTGTACCACCAATGCATTGGCGCCTATTGCCAAAGTGCTGCACGATGCCTTTGGCATTAAGCGTGGCTTGATGACGACCATTCACGCAGCAACGGCATCCCAAAAAACCGTAGACGGTACCTCCAACAAAGACTGGCGTGGTGGCCGCGGTGTATTTGAGAATATCATTCCGTCGAGTACTGGCGCGGCAAAAGCGGTGGGTAAAGTGATTCCTGCACTCAATAAAAAACTGACCGGGATGGCCATGCGTGTGCCGACGGCAGATGTGTCTGTTGTGGATTTAACGATTGAGCTAGAGCAACCTACCACTTATGAGGCCATTTGTGAGGCCATGCAAACTGCGGCAGACACGCATCTTAAAAGTGTGCTGGCTTACACCGATGAAAAAGTAGTCTCAACCGATTTTCGCGGTGCGCCTGCCGCCAGTATTTTTGATGCGGACGCAGGCATTATGCTTGATCCAACCTTTGTCAAAATTGTGAGTTGGTACGATAATGAGTATGGATATACTTCTAATTTAATACGGTTGGTGCAGCATATTTCAAAATACAAAGCGCCTGTCAGAATTATCCAAATGGAGGATTTAGATTTCGCCGAGTCTGTTTAACGCATCTATCTGGGTGCCTGTCATTGAAGCGTGTGTTTGATGCTAAAGCAACATAAAGAGCACATGCGTCAAATGTAGCGAATCTAAATGCAAAGATACTGGTCAAACAAGGGAAGTCATGTTACTTCCCTTTTGGCTTTTGGGAATACGACTATGCAACGAAAAACAAAAATTGTGGCAACCTTGGGGCCGGCAAGTGCTTCCGAGGAAAAGATAGCGCGTTTACTACGTGCTGGCGTCAATGTGGTGCGACTCAATTTTTCCCACGGTACTGCTGAGTCGCACATGGAACGTGCCGCGCTGGTGCGCGCTATTGCAGAAAAAATGCAGCTGCATGTGGGCGTGCTGTGTGATCTGCAAGGGCCTAAGGTGCGCATTGGTAAATTTGAGCATCAAAGCGTCACGCTCAAAAGTGGCGATTTGTTTGTGCTGGATGCCGACTGTGCGCTGGGTGATCAGCAGCGTGTTGGATTGGACTACCAAAACCTGCCACGTGAGGTAAAAGAAGGCACTGTTTTGTTGCTAGATGATGGACGCATCACGCTGGAAGTGAATCGCGTACGCGGCAATCAAATTTACTGCGTGGTGCTGGCCGGCGGCGAGCTTTCTAACAACAAAGGCATTAATCTGCAAGGTGGCGGTTTGGCGGCTGAGGCGCTCACGGCCAAAGACATTGCGGATATTCAAACGGCCGTTGCGCTCGATGCGGATTACATTGCTATTTCTTTCCCTAAAAATGCAGCTGACATGGCGCGTGCACGCACGCTCATACAAAAAGCCGGTGGGCATGCCAGTTTGGTGGCTAAAATTGAAAGGGCCGAGGCGATTGAGCACTTGGAATCCATTATCGATGCTTCTGAAGTGGTGATGGTGGCACGCGGAGATTTGGGTGTTGAGGTTGGAGATGCCGCAGTGCCTGGCTTGCAAAAACGCATTATTCGCTTAGCACGAGCCCGTAATAAGTTGGTGATTACGGCCACACAAATGATGGAATCCATGATCCACAATCCAATTCCTACCCGTGCAGAAGTGTCAGATGTCGCCAATGCTGTGCTGGATGGCACCGATGCTGTGATGTTGTCTGCTGAAACAGCTAGTGGTAATTACCCTGTGGAAACGGTAGAGGCGATGGACCGCGTTTGCTTGGAAGCCGAAAAAGAATACGAAAGTATGCATCATATTGAGCGCAGAGCGCATGAGCATCACCGCGTGGATGAAGCGATTGCCGCCGCCGCTGTGTTTACTGCGCGTAACTATCGCGTCAAAGCGATTGTAGCGCTTACCGTCTCTGGCAACTCTGCACAGTGGTTATCGCGTGCAGATTGCGCCGTACCTATTTACGCCATGTCGCCCGATTTACACGCGCGTCGTAAGCTGACATTGCACCGAAATGTGTTCCCATTTGCGATTTGCCAGCAAGACCGCAGTCGAGATGAAATATTTTCGGATATCGAGTCTGTGCTGACAGCAGCGCAACTGGTACATACAGGAGATGAAGTGTTGGTGACCTATGGTGAGCCCTTTGGCACCTTGGGTGGGACAAACTCGCTTAAGGTGATTCAGATTGGCGCGCCACAAGTGAACACATCAGCACCGTAAAAAAATAGCTTCAAAGCCATGCGCAATTTATAATAACGTTCTTTCTTGCTAAATCACTCATCATGACATCACCATTACTGAATACCAGTCTCAGCAGTCTTAAACGCATTCATCAAGGCAAAGTGCGTGATATTTACGATATAGACGCAAACACCATGTTGCTAATTAGTACAGACCGCTTGTCTGCATTTGATGTGATTTTACCGACCGGGATTCAGAACAAAGGGGCCATGTTGACGCAAATGGCTAACTTCTGGTTTAAAAAGCTGGCACATGTTGTACCTAATCACTTAACCGGTATTGATCCTGATGATGTGGTGTCGACACCAGAAGATAAAGCGCAATTAGGTAGCAGGGCCGTGGTGGTAAAAAAACTTAAACCTTTGCCGATTGAAGCGATTGTACGTGGCTATTTAGTAGGCAGTGGCTGGAAAGAATATAAAGCCAAAGGTACAGTGTGCGGCATTGCATTGCCTACAGGCTTGCAAGAGGCTTCACAATTGCCGACACCCTTGTTTACACCTTCAAGCAAAGCGGCAGTAGGTGAGCATGATGAGAATATTACGTTGGCGCAATGTGCTGATTTGATTGGTGCTGAACGTGCGGCAGAAGTGGCTAAAGTCGCTATTCAATTGTATTCAGAAGCCGCCGCGTATGCGCTGACCAAGGGCATTATCATCGCCGATACCAAATTTGAATTTGGGCTTGATGAGAAGGGCGTCCTGCATGTGATGGATGAAGTGCTGACACCCGATTCATCACGTTTCTGGCCATTGGAAAGTTATCAAGTGGGCAGTAATCCACCCAGTTACGATAAACAGTATGTACGTGATTGGTTAGAAAGCATGGGCTGGAACAAATCCCCACCAGCCCCAGCGTTGCCTGACGATGTTGCCAAACGTACTTCTGATAAATATCTGGAAGCGTTTGAAAAACTTACCGGTCAGCCGCTACCTGTTTAATTATTCATGCTACAGCGCCTAAAAGAAATCGCAGGTAAACTCAAGGCTGAGTTTGATTTCTATCGGCGCTTACAACAGCACCCACAAACGCCTGCATTAGCAAAAGCGTTATTGTGGTTGGCCATTGGTTATTTGCTGTTACCGTTTGATTTGATTCCAGACTTCCTGCCTGTGATTGGTCAGCTAGATGAAGTCATCATTATTCCACTGTTAATCTATTGCGCGGTCAAACTTACGCCAGAAACTGTATTGGCGGAATGTAGAGCGGTCACGTAGCGTGCAACTCTGGCAGCTGATCACCAACTTTGATGCACATCTGCCGGCCTTGGTAGGCATGTATTCCGGTTGGATTTATTTGATTGTCTTCTCAGTTGTTTTCCTAGAAGTGGGCGTGCTGCCGTTATTTTTCTTACCTGGCAACCCTTTTGTATTTGTATGCGGCGCAGTGTGGGCAGCCTCACAACTTAGCCTAATTCTACTATTGGTTGTCCTAGTATCAGCTGCCGTACTAGGCAGTCTATTGGGATATTATCTGGGGAACACGGTTGGTCATGCATTATTCACACGGTATCTAGCATGGCCGAATGAATCTGCGCTGAAAAAAACGCGTCAATTTTTTGAGCGACATGGTGAAAAAAGCTTTATTTTCTCTTTGTTTCTGCCAGTCATTCGTACGCTTGCGCCATTTCTTGCGGGCGTATCTCATATGCAATTGCATCGATTTTTCTATTCAAGCGTCATCGGTTCCTTAGTGTGGGTGCTAGTGTGCGTGTTAGCCGGTTATTATTTTGGGCACCTTGGTATCATTCAACACCACTTAGGCTTGATTACATTGTTGGGCTTAGCATGCTTAGTAATGGCTGTTTTGCTTAAAAAAGGCTGGGATGTTTGGATAAAATCCAATAAAGCCCAGTAAAGATGAAGATTGGCAATAATCTAGCAACAAATTTCGCCTATAATTCCGCTTTTATTTTTCTCAATCACGGGTTCTATTTAACATGTCGCTCAATTTAGTGCCGTCTGGCAAAGATCTTCCTAATGATTTTAACGTTATTATCGAAATTCCTATGCAGGGTGACCCTGTAAAATACGAAGTCGATAAAGAGAGTGGTGCGATTTTTGTGGATCGCTTTATGGGTACTTCTATGCAATACCCATGTAACTACGGTTATATCCCTCACACTTTGGCTGATGATGGCGACCCGGTAGATGTGTTGGTGATTACGCCTGTGCCTTTGTTACCAGGTGTAGTAGTGCGTTGCCGTGCATTGGGTATGTTGAACATGACGGATGAAGCTGGTGGCGATGCAAAATTGCTCGCAGTGCCTGTGGAAAAAGTCTGTGGTCTATATGCTTATCAAAAAACCTATAAAGATGTTTCACCATGGCGTTTGGAAATGATCTCTCATTTCTTTGAACATTACAAAGATTTGGATAAAGGCAAATGGGTGAAAATTGAAGGCTGGGAAGGCATTGAAGAGGCGCATAAAGAAATTATGGATGGCGTTGCACGCTACAACACAGCGGAAGTAAAACCAGCGTTCTAATCCTGTGTACTTCATCTGAAGATACAGCAATAAAAAAGGCAGCTTAAGCTGCCTTTTTTATTACGAGAAAAATAGACTACACATGCAACAGCGGCACGATCAGTAGCGCCACAATGTTAATAATTTTAATTAGTGGATTCACTGCTGGACCCGCAGTATCCTTGTAGGGGTCACCCACGGTATCGCCAGTTACCGCTGCTTTATGCGCATCAGAACCTTTACCGCCATGATGACCATCTTCGATATATTTCTTGGCGTTATCCCAAGCACCACCACCAGTACACATGGAGATGGCGACAAATAAACCAGTGACGATGGTACCCATTAGTAAGCCGCCCAATGCTACAGGGCCAAGCAATAACCCTACAGCAATTGGCGCTACTACCGGTAATAATGAAGGAATCATCATTTCTTTGATGGCAGCGGTCGTCAGCATGTCTACGGCTTTGCCGTACTCTGGTTTGGCCGTGCCTTCCATGATGCCTTTGATATCGCGGAACTGACGGCGCACTTCTTCCACCACTGCGCCAGCAGCACGACCAACAGCTTCCATCGCCATCGCAGCAAATAAGAATGGAATCAAACCGCCGATGAATAAACCAATGATGACCATCGGATCGCTCAAGTCAAACTTCACATCAATGCCTGCGCCTTGTAGTTTATGCGTGTAATCGGCAAACAATACCAACGCGGCTAAGCCAGCAGAGCCAATCGCATACCCTTTCGTCACAGCCTTAGTGGTATTGCCTACTGCATCCAACGGGTCTGTCACATCACGCACGCTACTTGGGAGTTCTGCCATTTCAGCAATACCGCCAGCGTTATCGGTAATGGGGCCATAGGCATCTAGTGCCACCACAATACCAGCCATGCTCAACATTGCGGTAGCGGCAATAGCAATACCATATAAACCACCCAAATGGTAAGAGGTGTAAATGGCGAGACACACTGCCAATACAGGCCATGCCGTAGATTTCATGGACACGCCAATGCCTGCAATAATGTTGGTTGCGTGACCAGTGGTAGATGCTTGGGCTACGTGCTTCACCGGTGCGTAATCAGTACCGGTGTAGTACTCCGTAATCCATACCAATGCGGCTGTTAAGATTAAGCCTACGGCACAAGCGCCAAATAATGCTTGGCTAGTAACTATTTTGTCTCCATACGTGATGCCTTCGGGAAATAGGTGCTGTGTGACAAAGTAGAAGGCGATCAGTGACAACACGCCTGCAACGGCTAAGCCTTTATAAAGTGCAGGCATCACGTTTTTCATGCCTGGTGAAGCTTTCACAAAGAAGCAGCCGATGATAGAGGCGACAATTGATACCGCGCCCAATAGCAGTGGATAGATCACGGCGTTGGCACCTGCTTCTGCCGCCATTAAGCCACCGAGTACCATCGTCGCAATTAAGGTCACCGCATACGTTTCAAACAAGTCGGCGGCCATCCCGGCACAGTCGCCCACGTTGTCACCGACGTTATCGGCAATCACCGCAGGGTTGCGTGGGTCATCTTCCGGAATCCCCGCTTCCACTTTGCCCACTAAGTCTGCACCCACGTCTGCACCCTTGGTAAATATACCGCCACCTAAACGCGCAAAGATTGAAATTAATGATGAGCCAAAGGCCAATCCAATCAATGGGTTAAGATCGCTTGCATTTTCTGCGCCTAGGTATATATAAAAACCGGCAACGCCTAGTAAGCCTAAGCCTACTACTAACATGCCAGTGATGGCGCCGCCTTTAAACGCTACGTCTAATGCTGGTCCAATGCCATTGGTGGCTGCCTGAGCGGTGCGCACATTGGCTTTCACCGAGACATTCATACCAATAAAGCCACAAGCGCCGGAAAGAATGGCGCCGACGACAAAACCAATTGCGGTATTCACATTTAAAAATATTGCAATCAACACAGCCAGTACCACGCCCACAATAGCAATTGTCTTATATTGACGTGCTAAATAGGCGGCTGCTCCTTGTTGAATCGCGCCTGCAATTTCTTGCATGCGCGCATTGCCTGCTGGTAACCCCGAAATCCATTTACTCATTACTACGCCATACAGTACTGCTAATACAGCTGCAGCAATGGCAATCATTAAAGCGACTGACATGACTTCTCCTAATTTATCGTTGTAAATTTGAAACGTAATTGAAATGCTTAATTAATTGCTAACCAGTTGTAAGAAATTGTAAGAATTATGTAACAACTGATTTCATTATGGCACTAAACAACTAGCGCGACAACCAACGGATTTTTGGATAGAAATTGCAAGAAGAATACGAGCGTTGGTGAGTATTTGGACTGGCCCGCATCCGCAGCAGGTGAGCGTTACTCGCTGCTTTTGGCGGCCAGTTTTTTCAGGATGTCACCAAGCGGGGTGCCTGCAATCGTATTGGCATAGCGATTCAAATGTTGCGCGCCAGATGAACTGAGTTTGATTGCGCGTTTGGTGCGTGGTTTAGGGGTAGATTTTACTTGCACTTTCACCTTAATTACAGTAACTTTACAATGCTTGAATTGGCCAATTGTTTTTTGGGAATTTTCCAATGCTTTCAATAGGCTAGCTTGCATAAGTTTGATTTTACTTGCAACGCTGGCATTGGTCGCAAAGACGGTTAGCACGCCATCATTGAGTATATTGGCAGTACTGTGATCCGCTAAAAAATCGGGCACAGACGTTAGCCAAAACGCATTGATGAGCGCCTTCTCTCCCGCTTGTTGCGTGAGTTGATTCAGTTGGTTGTGTTGACCAAAAATCGCATTCAATTTATGCATAACGTTACAGAGGCAATAGGTAGCAATGAATATTATCTTAGTTTCAAACAAAATGGCAAAAGCCAAGAGCTTAAATGCATGGCAAGCAGGGAGTTTGGTGGCTGCACTGGTGTTATTACCAGTGTTGATGATTTTACTATTTCTGACCCCCAAGCAAACCATTAAAGAGCAAGGCGTTAAAGCCATGTTGCCCCCGCATTTAAAGGGGACTATCCTTTCATCACAAAGCCATTTGGATGCGTATGCCAAACAAATCGGCGAGTTACAAGCGCGCATTATGCGTTTGGATGCACAGAACCAACGTCTAGCGAAACTGGCCGGTGAGAAGCCTCAACAAACACCACAAACTGAACAGACGCCCCAAGTGTTGGACCCGAACCGTGGTGGTCCGTTAATACATGAAAAACCTATGTCTGAGTCAGACTTGATCGCGGCGATTGAAGAATTGATGAATACCGTAGATGCCCGGGATGAATACCAAAGCGTGATTGAAGCAAAAATCTTGCAGCAGAGTGTGTTGAAAGACATGTTGCCTAACAGTAGCCCGGTGCGCGCTGGCTACAACTCTTCCAGCTATGGTTGGCGTATCGATCCATTTAACGGACACAAAGCGTTTCATGAAGGCTTGGATTTTCCGGCGGATACTGGCACGCCGATTCTGGCCGCAGCTGACGGAATTGTGACAGCCGCAGAGCAAACGCCGGATTATGGTAATATTGTAAAGATTCAGCATGGTTCAGGATTAGAAACACGCTATGCCCATGCCTCTAAAATCATAGTGAAAGTGGGGGATCGCGTGGTCAAGGGTCAGCAAGTTGCGCTAGTAGGCAATACTGGCCGATCTACCGGCCCACATTTGCATTATGAAATACGTTTAAACGGTAATGCTTTAGACCCGCGCCAATACTTAAACAGAAGCGCAGGCTAATCAGCGTAATGAGAAAAACGCAATGAATTTGAAATTATTAATTTAATCCCCATCTGTATATCAATATTTTAATTTAACACTATTTTTTAGGTTTCCGTCCTTACGGAAAGTTGGTGCCTCTTCATGTTATCCACGTTGTTCAAAAAATTTTTCGGTAGTCGTAATGAGAGGCTGATTAAACAATACAGCCAAGCTGTTAAAGACATTAATGCCTTAGAGCCTACTATCGAAGCATTATCAGATGATGCATTGCGTGCAAAAACAGAAGAGTTTAAACAACGTTATCAACAAGGCGAAACGCTAGAGCAATTGTTGCCAGAGGCGTTTGCCGTTGTGCGCGAAGGCAGTCGTCGTGCTTTAGGTATGCGTCATTTTGATGTGCAGTTGATTGGCGGTATGGTGCTGAACGCAGGAAAAATTGCGGAGATGCGTACCGGTGAAGGTAAAACCTTAGTCGCTACATTGCCTACGTATTTGAATGCATTGACTGGTAAAGGCGTACACGTTGTGACCGTCAACGATTACCTCGCCAAGCGTGATGCGGAGTGGATGGGTAAGCTCTACAATTTCCTTGGTTTAACCGTTGGCATTAACTTATCGCAGATGCCGCATGATGTGAAACAACAAGCGTATGCTGCGGACATCACTTACGGCACCAATAACGAGTTTGGCTTTGACTACCTGCGTGACAATATGGTGTTTAGTCGCGAAGAGCGTGTACAGCGCACATTAAGTTATGCGTTAGTGGATGAAGTGGACTCGATTTTAATTGATGAGGCGCGTACGCCATTGATTATTTCTGGTCAAGCTGAACACAGTATTGATTTGTATCACCAAATTAACGCCGTAGCATTACAGCTGACAGCGCAAAAAGAAGAAGAGGGTGAAGGCGACTATTGGGTGGATGAAAAAGCCCAAACAGTGACCATGAGTGAAGCAGGTCACGAGCACGCTGAGCAAATCTTAACCAGTTCAGGTTTATTGCCAGAAGGCTCAAGTTTATACGAAGCTGCCAATATTACCTTGGTGCATCATTTGTACGCATCATTGCGTGCGCAAAATCTATTCAATAAAGATCAGCACTATGTGGTGCGTGATGATGAAGTGATTATCGTTGATGAGTTCTCTGGCCGTATGATGCCGGGACGTCGCTGGTCTGATGGTTTACACCAAGCAGTGGAGGCGAAAGAAGGCGTTGCGATTCAAAAAGAGAATCAAACCTTAGCTTCAATCACCTTCCAAAATTATTTCCGCATGTATGCCAAACTAAGTGGCATGACAGGTACGGCGGATACTGAAGCTTATGAATTTAATCAAATTTATAACTTAGAGACCGTGGTAGTGCCAACACATCGCCCGATGCAACGTAAAGATGCAATGGACAAGGTGTATCGCACAGCGATGGAAAAATACAATGCGGTCATTGAAGATATTAAACAGTGTCAGGCAAAAGGTCAGCCAGTGCTGGTGGGTACTACCTCCATTGAAAACTCTGAGTTAATTTCTAATTTACTGACCAAAGCCAAACTAGAGCACCAAGTATTGAACGCTAAACAGCATGAGCGTGAAGCGCATATTGTGGCTGAAGCGGGTCGTCCGGGCGTGATTACCATTGCGACCAATATGGCAGGCCGTGGTACAGACATTGTGCTGGGTGGCAATCCGGAAGCGGCGATTCACGCAGTGAATCAAGATGCCGACTTGAGTGAAACGCAAAAGCAAACCAAAGCAGAGCAATTGAAAGCAGAGTGGCAGCAACGTCATGATGCAGTGCTGGCTTCAGGCGGCTTGCATATTATTGGTACGGAGCGTCATGAATCGCGTCGTGTGGATAACCAGTTGCGTGGTCGTGCCGGTCGTCAAGGTGATCCTGGATCTAGCCGTTTCTATTTATCGTTAGACGATCAATTATTACGTATTTTCTCCGGCGAGCGTGTGTCTGCCATTATGGCCAGATTGAATATGCCAGAAGGAGAAGCGATTGAGCATTCGATGGTGACGCGTGCTATTGAGAATGCCCAACGTAAAGTAGAAGGCCGTAACTTTGATATTCGTAAACAGTTGTTGGAATTTGATGATGTGGCCAATGATCAACGTAAAGTGATTTACGAGCAACGCAATGAATTGTTAGAAGCGCATGATGTAGGCGCAACGATTCAGGCCATGCGCCACGATGTGTTGAACAGCGTGTTTGAAACCTATGTGCCGCCAGGCAGTGTAGAAGAGCAGTGGGATGTATCTAGCTTAGAGAAGAACTTGTTTGCAGATGCGGGTTTAGATTTGCCGATTGCAACATGGTTAGAAGAAAATCCAGATTTGCATGAAGAAACCTTGCGTGAGCGTATCTTTGAGGCCGCGGATAAAGCCTATGCCGAGAAAGAGGTATTAGCAGGCCCTGAGAATATCCGTAACTTTGAGCGTTCTGTCATGTTGCAAAGTTTAGATAATCACTGGCGTGAGCACTTGGCCGCTTTGGATCATTTGCGTCAGGGGATTCACTTACGCTCTTATGCGCAAAAAAATCCTAAACAAGAATATAAGCGCGAGGCTTTCCAATTGTTTGAAGGCTTACTGAATACTGTAAAAAGTGAAGTGACACGTATTACGATGTTGGTACAGGTGCGTACGCAAGAAGATGTAGAGGCTGTTGAACCAGTAGCACAAGTAGAAAACGTGCAATACCAACATGCTGATTATGATGAGGCATTAGCGAATCCGAGTGCAGATGAAGAAGCGCAGCTAGCGAGTGGTCAGCCCGTTGTACGTGATGGCGCTAAAGTAGGCCGCAATGACCCTTGCCCTTGTGGGTCTGGCAAAAAGTATAAAAACTGCCACGGCGTATTAAGTTAAAGGCAGCATGATGAGTGAGAAAACGGTAGCATCACCTTGTATTGGTGTATGCAGCATGGATGATTTAAGTGGTTTATGTTTAGGTTGTTACCGCACCATAGAAGAGATTCAAGCTTGGTGGGATATGGACGACGCGAGTAAACAAAGCATTATTGCCCAAGCAGATGATAGAGCATCCACATTGTTTGGTGATTAAGTAAGCCATATCAGTATGAAAAGCCAGCGTATGCTGGCTTTTTTTTGTATAGAGGTCGTTAAAGGTTATATCTAGGTAGCGTTGGCGTTACTAGTCGTGGAACCTAGCAATGCTTGCTGTGTCAGCAAATCATGCAAAATGCCTGTGCCAAATTGAATGATGGCTTGCGCATCGGTTTGCCCTAGCTCTTCTGCGAGCATGGTCAGCGCCTGTCTTCCTGTAAGTGTTTGTTTGCTAAGTATGCTTAATAATCGAAACGTGACTGCATTCAATTCAATAAACTGCACCGCAAAGTGAGGGTCTCGAAATACCAGTAGGTACGTAGGCGTGATGTCTCTCGGAATAAATTGGCGTGAAATGTAGTGCACAGGGTAGTCATAAGCCAGTAGCTGGTGGGGTGCAAGCAGCGGTATTTCATCAAGTAGATCGTGTTGCACACTCAGCGGCAAGTTAGATGCCGGTAGGTGACTCACTGCTAACTCTACCCATTCGTAATGTGCCAATGCTTTGATATTGGCGGGAACATCTTCCATGCTGACCAAGCATGCCACAAACGATTCGGGAATTTCTCTAAACACAGGTGTTTTGGCCGCATGTGCTGCGACATAGCGACGTATGAGTTTTTTCCATGCGCGTACCCCCAACACCTGCTGGCATACCGGGAAGCAAGCTGACACGATATTGAAAAAATTATTGAAAATAGCATGGCGGTACACGGCCATGCGTTGGTTTGCTACGCCCGCTGGTTTGGCATGTACTTTAGGGTTGCGAATATGCGCGGTGAACGCCAGTTGGTATTGCTGAAATGCCGGAAGTGCAGCCATTACACGGCAACCAATGCTGCTTGGAGCGGTGTTGCCTTGGCAATAGGTAATAAACCGTAACGATTTTGATACGCTGCAATCGTGTCGATCTCTTTCACCAAATCCAGCAACGGTGGAATGTTACTGTCACGTTCCAATAATGTTGGGAACGTACCAAATAAACGGTAAGCCTCATCTAATAATGACCATACCGGATCAATCACATCTTTACCGTGTGTATCGATCAATAAGTTGGGAGTTTCTTGGTAGTGGCCGGCGATATGACTGTAGACGATACGTTCACCTGGAATCTGCTGTAAGAACGCGTGCGCATCAAAGCCAAAATTCACGCTATTCACATAAATATTGTTGATGTCCAAATGCAACCAGCAATCTGCTTCGGTCAGCACTGCATTCAAAAAGGATATCTCATCCATACTTGAAATTGGGCAGGCTGCATAGAACGAAGTATTCTCAACAGCAATGCGTTGTCCCAAAATGTCTTGGGTTTGGCGTATGCGTTGTGCAACGTAATGCACAGCTTCTTCTGTAAATGGAATGGGCAGTAAGTCGTAGAGGTAGCCTGCTTCTCCATGTTGAATATCACTGCAATAGCTGAGATGCTCGGTATAAAGCGGAATTTGATAATGGCTTAGAAAAGACTTTACCTGCTTTAAAAAATCAATATTCAGTGGGTCAGGCCCACCGAGTGATAAGCAAAGCCCATGACACACCATGGGGTAGCGTTCTGCAAACCAAGTTAAATCATGCAGCGCTTTACCGCCTACGCCTAACCAGTTTTCAGGTGCGATTTCAACAAATTGGATATTGGCAATATGAGGGTCTTGGTAAAACTGCTGGAATTGGGGAATCAGCTCGCGCTTTAACCCCAACCCGGCACCTTGAATGTCAGCCAATGTAGACATGGAACAGGCAGAAGTTATTTACTTTCTTTTTCTTTCTTCATTTCAGCGCTGCATTTACCTTCGCCGCATTTCCCGTCTTTGGCTTTGTTCTCAGCGCTACATTTGCCGTCTTTCGCTTTGTCACCACATTTACCTTCTTTGGCTTTCATTTCGGCACTACATTTGCCTTCGCCACATTTGCCGTCTTTGGCTTTTTCATGATGATCTGCCACTTGGTAGCCGCTAGATAGCGGTTTAATCGCAAATGGATTTTCACCTGCTTGTACACTCGCTGCACCTAAACTCAGTGCGATAGCGCCAGTCATTGCCAATGCTAAAGATGTATTTGATTTCATGATTATTTCCTTATGAGTTAAATAAATAAGTAATACGTTGTTGTCACACGCTTACTTCGATTCAGCTTCTAAAGCCTTGGCGATACGTGCTTTGGTTTCAGATGGCATATTCAGGTGCGTGTCTTCTTCCATCGATTTTGTCATGCGTTGTAAGCCGATGCGTATAGCTAACAACTGTTGGCTGAATCGTTTGCAATACTTACAAATAAGTAGATGTAAGCGTACTGCAATTCGTTCCCGTAAACTTAAACGACGGTCTAAGGATTGAGAAACAAGCTGACTGGTTTGTTTACAATTCAACATTTTTGTCTGCTTCCTTTCTTAATATTTAGGCCTGTAACCAATGAATTTCTAAACACTTTCTGATGCCCATCCGGGCTCTGTACAACATTACCCAAGCATTGGTCGACGTGATGCTCAACTCCTTACAAATTTCTTCATTGTCGGTTTCATGAATATCACGCATCAGAAAAAGTGCGGCTAATTTACTAGGTAACTTATCCATGCATTGCTGCAAAATCACTAAAAATTGTTTTTGCTCAAGCGCATCGTGGGGAATATCCCAAGCCAAGGGTTTTTCAGCCCAATGACCGGTCTCGTCAAAAAACTCATCCATATTGGCATCTTCTTCATGCATCAAATCAGTTGCAACCACTTCACGCATATTCTTACGCATGACATCAATGATTTTATGTTTAAGGATGCCGGTAAGCCAAGTGCGCGGTGCAGACTGTTCTGCAAAACTGGGGCTTTTGATGGCGGCGATAAATGTCTCTTGTACTACATCTTCTGCAAGGTGTGGGTCACGCAATCTGGCGAGTGCAAAACGATACAGGTAATCGCTATGTTCTGTGAGCCAGTCATGCACATTAGGTGTTTTCATGGCAAGCATTCAATCATGTTCATTCTGATTACGCAATAGCGCCACTTTTTTGTTGCATGAGCGCTAAATAATGCGCAGCATCCAGCGGTGTTTGGTTACGTTGCGCCAGCCAAATGGTTTCGGCTAGGCACTCTAACAAATCGTGCTGTGCCTCATGTTCATCTTGATGCTTTACTTTTAATTTCTCGTAGATGGCGACAATGCCAGTGGGTTGGTTAATGCTGAGCTGCTCTAGAATGGAGAGGTGCAGACTCATATGCAGAAACGGGTTGGTTTCTCCCATTTCTGGAAAATAGGCTTGGTGTTGATAGTGTTCTGGGTCGTTTAAAATCCCATGGTATTCCGGATGCATGTGCATGATGGATACCCCGAGTTTTTCTAAATCTGTCAGAGTTTGCTGCGTGTTAAATTTTGCCCATGCATCAAAGAAAAATGCACGGACTTCATCGCGGCTAGGGTTAAACAGACTCATGCGCTTCCTTTTGTTGGCCAAATAATGCGAGCACGATGGAATGCTGCAATAGCGTATTTTGTTGCATCATGGGTGCAATCTGCCCATTACCGTAAAACCCAATAATCGGCATGTTGGGAAAGTTGGCTTTCAGCAGGCGTAAGTCTTCATCATTGCCGCCATAATAATATGGGCCACGCGCCAAACAAGAAAACATGCAAGCAAATGCTGGTGCGCCTTGTAATGTTTGTGTAAGTTGCTGTGCCGTGCTATGTAAATCACTTTGCGCACTGTCCGCATCGCGCAATGCCCAGCGTATCCAGTAGCCTTCAGGTATTGGGTGCGATAGCGTCAGGCTTTGGGTATCTTCGTTTGCAATGATGATACTGGCCAACTCGTATTGGTTTTGCGCAAACGCTTTGGAAGACTGTGCATAAGCCACATTTAGTAAATGTAGTGGCAGGGGTTCGGTGGCCACATCAAGCGTTTGATAGGCCATATTTAAGCTAGTGTATGCGGTGACGTTGGCAATAGACTGCAGCTCAAAGCGCAGGCTGGTTGAGACTTTTCTAGGGCTAGACAACCATTTAAGACCATGACTGGCCGCGATCGCGACATCGCAGTGCTGGATTGCCAACGCACAATAACCTTGAGAGATGCCTTTGCCATCTTGCCATACCGAGAAAGCACCACTGCCGGAAGCATCGCCGGAAATGCCGCCAAACCGAGCATGCGTGCTTGCTAACCAGCTGGCATTGATTGCACTGGGCGCAGCAAGTGTCAGTAAATGTTGACTGCCCTCTACATGTAATGGGTGGCTAGAGAAAATATCTTGAGAAAGTACCAGCGCCGCTACCGCCGCACCATCCAATATCCAATCTTCCTCGGTGAAGATGCCTAGCGCAGAGCAGCCAATGACCTGTGTGCAATTGGCGGCTTTAGACGCAGCACGAATCGCCGCTTGTGGCGCGTGTGCAAACTCAGAGGTGAGATATAACACCACACATTGCGCCGATGTTATGCCTGCTTTTTCTAATGCAGCCTGTACCGCTTGCGTTGCAAGTTCCGGGTCTGCACTTGGGCCGTGCGCTAAGCCAGTGGCTACTTTTAACGGAAGTGATGCAGCAGTCATGCTAGTGTTACTCTGATAGAGGCGTGTTGCGCATCAGTAGGCCTTCACCCGCCATCAGATGTGGTTTAGGAATCGTTTTGTCGGGATATTCACATAGGTCGACAATACAGCACTCGCCGCATTTAGGGTTGCGTGCCGTACAGGTATAGCGCCCATGCAAAATAAGCAGATGGTGCGCATCTTGCAAAAATGCCTTTGGGATGGTTTTTAAATACTTTTGCTCGACTTGCAGTACGTTTTTACCAGTTGCTAATTTGGTGCGATTACCCAAGCGAAACAAATGTGTATCGACCGCAATGGTCGGTTGGCCAAACGCAGTATTGAGAATAACATTGGCAGTTTTGCGACCCACACCGGGCAGTGCTTCCAGCGCTTCGCGCGTGTTTGGTACTGCTCCCTGATGCAAGGTAACAAGCTGTTCGCAGCACGCGATCACATTTTTGGCTTTGGCGTGGTATAAGCCGATGGTTTTGATATAAGGCTCTAGACCTTCTATGCTTAATGCAGCAATGGCTTGCGGTGTGTTGGCAACGGCGAATAATTTGCGCGTGGCGATATTGACGCCTTTGTCTGTGGCTTGGGCAGACAAAATCACGGCGATTAGCAGTTCAAACGTGGAGGTGTACTCAAGCTCGGTGGTCGGGTTAGGAATAGCCGCGCGTAAACGATTAAAAATAGCTTCTCTTTTTTCGGCATTCATGACCCACCACCTGATTTAATGGCTAGGTTTGAGTGCACTGGTGCTTGCTGCTTGCGGCTTAGATTTGCGAATCTCTGCCCAGTTGCGTAAAGCAATCAGGCTCGCTAATCCTAAAAATGCGCCTGGCGGTAAAATCGCAAGCAAAAAGCCATGATAATCCGGAATCACCGTCAGGATATACGATTTGAATTGTGGCCCCAGTGCCAAATCCAACCCGGAAAATAAAGTACCCTTGCCGACCACTTCGCGGATGCCACCCAGCAATCCCAGCACGATAGTGAGGCCGATACCCATGATAAAGCCATCGAATATAGCCGGTGCAGGCGCATTTTTGGCTGCAAAAGATTCAACCCGCGCCAATACGATGCAATTCACAACAATTAACGGAATAAAAATACCGAGTACTTTGTGCAAGGGTTCTGCAAACCCATGAATGGCTAAATCAATCATGGTGACCAACGCAGCAATCACCAAGATAAACACTGGTACGCGAATCTCATCCGGTACAAATCTACGTACCGGTGACACAGCGCCATTGGCGGCAGCCATGACCAGTGCAGTGGCTAAGCCAAGGCTGACACCATTGACCACGGAGGTTGTAACGGCCAGTGTTGGGCATAAACCGAGTAGCTGTACTACGCCTGGGTTTTGTTTCCACAGCCCGTTATGGGCAATTTCTTTAAATTGACTCACGGTTTCTCCTGCGTTTGGTCACTGCTATCGTGTGCCGCAAATAGGGTTTGTTTATTAAGATCGACATATTGTAGCGCTTTATGTACGGCGCCTACTACTGCACGTGGCGTAATCGTCGCACCTACCATGTAATCAAACTTGCCCCCGTCTTTTTTAACATGCCAATCAAGCGCTGATGCAGTGTTGAGTGATTCGCCATCAAAAAGTTTAATCCAATTGTTCTTGGCAATATCAATATAATCACCCAGCCCCGGTGTCTCTTTATGGGTGATTACGCGCACGCCGCTCACTACGCCATCTGCTTGAATGGCCAGTAATAATTTGATGTCGCCACTGTAGCCATCATGCGCAATGGCTTCCAAAATAATGGCCGATGGTTGGTGCTGTAAGCGCGCAATATTAGCGATGGTCGGCTGGGTATTGCCAAGCAGTGGGTCAGGAGGGATCGTCACTGTATCCTTGAGTAAATCGTTGTCATGCAGATGCTCCGGCATGATTTGTCTAAATAAACTCATGCGCGCTGCTGCTTCACTTTGCTCAATAGGTATTTTGGTCACGCTGTACACATAAGCCATGAGTGACGTAAATACAATCGCAAACGCCATCAGTGTGAATGCGGTTTTACTTGCGTGTTTAATGATGGTTTCAGGCATCGCTATTTCTCATGACCAAACACGCGTGGTTGTGTGTGCGCATCAATCAAAGGTACACAAATATTCATAAAAATCACGGCAAACGCAATGCCGTCCGGGTAGCCGCCATAAACACGAATCAGGTAAGTGATGATGGCGACGCCCCCTGCGAAATATAGTTTGCCACGTGGGGTGGTGGGGCCGCTGACCGGGTCCGTTAAAATGAAGAACGCGCCGAGCATACTTGCGCCACTAAACAAATGTAATAGCGGTGAAGCAAAGTGCGCACTATCGCTCATCCAAAATAAAGAGGCAATGACTGTAAGTACGCCTAAAAAAGCAACGGGCAAATGCCATGAAATAATTTTCTGTTGCCATAAGTAAAGGCCGCCAAGCAGATAGGCTATGGTAATGTACTCGCTACCTTTGCCGCCCAATGTGCCAAACAAAGGCGCACTTTGTATGGTGGCCATGGCATGATCTAGCTTTAATTGCGTTTTTAAATAGTCCAGTGGTGTGGCCGATGTCACCGCATCTAGTAACACGCCTTCCGGTAACTTGCCGTACATAATGTAATGAAATTGATCGGCAAAACTCAATGGTGTGTGTGCCAGTTGCAAGGCGGCTGGCCACTTGGTCATCAGTACTGGAAATGAGATCAGCAGTACGGCATAGCCGACCATGGCTGGATTAAACGGATTGTAGCCCAGCCCACCATATAGCTGTTTAGCAATGATAATGGCAAAAGCGGTACCCACCACAATGAGCCACCACGGTGTAAGCGGAGGAATTGCTAGAGCTAATAGCCATGCTGTGATCACGGCACTATAGTCGGTGAGAAATGGTTGGATCGGGCGATGTCTTAGTTTCAGCATCAGTGCTTCTGTGCCCAGTGCGGTGATGGTTGCCAAGGTCAGCGTGACCAAAATGCCGCCGCCAAATACCCACACATACACTGCAATGGCAGGTACTAGTGCAATCAGCACTTTCAGCATAATGGTGCTGACGCTGGGGGCATCTGAAATATAAGGTGAGCGTATCAAGTGAATCCTCTTTGGCTAATCTTTTTTAGGTTGCGATTTTAGTTGATTGTCTACATCAGACTTCATTGGTGATTCAGATTTCGCAGCTTCTGCTGCCGCCTTTTGCGCTTTGGCACGCGCAATGGCAGCGGCAATCGCCGCTTGCTTGGCATCGTCAGCGACTGGTGGCGGTCCTTGTACCTTTGCAACGGGCTCAGGGGCAGGACCTACAGTCTGACGTCTTGCATCAATCTCAGCAATTTTTTGCTGCACTATTGTGCTGATGGAATCCACATTTTTTGGTGTCTCACCTGCTTGCTGGGCAGCTGCTTTTTGTGCCTTGGCGCGTTCTATGGCTGCGGCAATGGCCGCTTTTTTTGCGTCGTCCGCAGCAGGCTTTGTCTGCTCACTAGTGTCAGTGTCTGTTGCTTGTGCATTTTGCAGTTTTTGTTGTTTCGCACGTTCAATCGCGGCAGCAATCGCTGCTTTTTTCGCATCGTCAGCGCCCGCAGATGTTGAGGCTGGTGTTGCTGTTTCTTGCTTAGGCTCCGTTTTTGCACCCTGCGCGCGTTCTGCATGTTTTTGCGCGCGCTCTAGCTTTTCGCGTTCTATACGTGCGATTCTTGCTTCATTGCGTTCACGTGCCAAATCGGCAGCTTCTTTCGCTTTGTCGGCAGCAATGATCTCACTCTTTGCATAGCGATAATATTGCACAAGTGGAATATCACTTGGGCACACATACGAGCAGGCGCCGCACTCAATGCAGTCAAATAGTTTGTAGTCGCGCGCTTTTTCAAAATTGTCCGATTTAGCAAACCAATAGAGCTCTTGTGGTTGCAAACTTACAGGGCAAGCATCTGCGCAACGTACGCAGCGTATGCAGGGCATGGCGGGTGGCGGTGGTGCAAACAAATCTGGCGTTGCGGCAATAATGCAGTTAGCGGCTTTGGTGATGGGGATGTTGGTATCCGGTAGGTTGAATCCCATCATCGGCCCGCCCATGATGAAATGTGTGGTATTTGCTTTTACGCCGCCAGCAGCGTGAATCAAATGTGCGAGTGGCGTGCCAAACAGCACTTCAAAATTCTGAGGGTGTGCGACATTGCCGGTCATCGACACAATTCTACTAATCGCTGGTTCACCGTGGTTGAAGTAGCGGTGTAACGCTAACACGGTTGCTACATTGAATACTTGGATGCCAACCTCTGTTGAGCGCTTGTTATAGGGGATTTCTTGGCCCAGTAACAAATGGACCAATCTGCGTGCATCCCCACTGGGGTATAAGGTAGGCACTACTACTACTTCCATGGTGGTACCAGTCACCGCTTGCTGCATGGCGCGGATCGCTTCCGGCTTATTGTCTTCAATGCCAATCAACACTTTGGTTGCGCCAAGTAAATGCTGCGCGATGGCAATGCCCTGTAAAATTTCTGCGGCGCGTTCGCGCATCAGCATGTCGTCGCAAGTGATGTATGGCTCGCATTCGGCAGCATTAATCACTAAAGTATGTACGACCGATTTTCCATCTGCGCGCAGTTTCACTTGGGTGGGGAAAGTTGCGCCTCCCAAGCCCACAATGCCGGATAAACGCAAGCTGGCGACCAAAGCTTTACGGTCGGTGTTACGCCAGTCGATGGGTTGGTGCGTAATCCAAGTATCTTGGCCATCTGGCGTGAGTGTAATGCAATGGTCTGGCAAGCCCGAGGGATGCGGGATCACGGCATCTGCAATTGCAGTAATCGTGCCGGAAGTTGGGGCGTGAATCGCTGCGGATACCATGCCCTCTGCTTCTGCAAGCAATTGACCTTTGAGTACATGATCACCTACACTCACGGCAACTTTTGGGATATTGCCTACGTGTTGTCTGAGCGGTAATACTAAGTGTTCTGGCAACGTCAATTGGCCAATCGGCCGTTGGGTCGATTGTGCTTTGTTTTCCGGCGGGTGAACCCCTCCGTTAAACTTGAATATTTTTCCAAAATTGACGAGTGCATTCATGCTGTGAATGTTAACTTTCTAATGCAATGGGCTTAATGGGAATGGTTGGATATTTCCATTTCCAGTTATCGGGAGTTTCCGCAATCGGCCCCATGCTGATGCAATCCACTGGGCACGGTGCAAGGCAGAGTTCGCAGCCGGTGCATTCACTGCTGATGATGGTGTGCATATGTTTGGCTGCACCTAAAATTGCATCTACCGGGCAAGCCTGAATGCACAAAGTGCAACCAATGCACGTGTTCTCATCAATAAAAGCAACGGATTTTGGTTTGGGTTCACCATGCTCTGCATTAAGCGGCTTGTATTCAACGCCCAGCAAATCGGCCAGTGCATGCACACCGGCATCGCCACCGGGCGGGCATTGATTGATATCAGCTTCGCCTTTGGCAATGGCAGTTGCATAGGGTTTGCAACCAGGGTAGCCGCATTGGCCGCACTGTGTCTGCGGTAATATGGCATCGATTCTGGCAATGAGCGGGTCACCCTCTACTTTGAATTTGAGCGCGGAATAACCGAGTAAGACACCAAGCGCAAGGGCCAAGCCCAGCATGATATAGAGTGCGATAAGCATGTGGCTAATACCTATCTAAGCCAGCAAAACCCATAAACGCTAAACTCATGAGCGCCGCTGTAATCATGGCAATGGCAGAACCTTTAAAGGGTGCGGGCACGTCGGCGGCTTCCATGCGCTCACGCATAGACGCAAATAGAATCAATACCAATGAAAAGCCAAGTGCACCACCGAACCCATATAAGCCAGATTCCACAAAGTTATGACTGGCTTGCGCGTTAAGCAAAGGGATGCCTAGTACTGCGCAATTGGTGGTAATCAGCGGCAGAAAAATACCTAGCATTTGATACAGTAACGGAAAGCTTTTTTCCATGATCATTTCCGTGAGTTGTACCACACCAGCAATCACTACAATAAAGGATAAAGTGCGCAAATACTCCACATGGTTAGGCTCCAGCAGATAATGATTAATGGCCCAGCTGGTCATAGAGCCCAAGGTGAGCACAAATGCCGTGGCGGCTGCCATGCCAACAGAGGCTTCCAGTTTTTTGGACACGCCCATGAACGGGCAAAGTCCCAAAATTTTAACCAACACAATGTTGTTCACTAACACAGTGCTAATTAAAATAAATATATAACTTTGTGACATCTCGCCTGACCATTTGAATAAACTGCTAAGCCTCAATTATACTCGTTTGCCGTGGTTTTGTTGAATCGCCAAATACAGTTAAAGAGCTGAATTTCAATGCAATATTATTTACCTTACTGGATTTACCACATGGGGCTAAATAGCCTTTAGCGCAATGCGGCATAATCGGTTAAAATATAAGCAATTTTTGGACAAGTGGTTGGAATATGTTTACAGGTAGTTTAGTTGCAATCGTTACGCCTATGCATGAAAACGGTGATTTGGACCTAGTTGCACTGAAGAAGCTGATTGATTTTCATGTGGATGCTGGCACAGATGGTATTGTTATTGTGGGCACTACGGGCGAATCACCAACTGTCGATGTGGAAGAACATTGTCTGTTGATTAAAACCACCGTAGAGCATGTAGCCGGGCGTATTCCAGTCATTGCCGGTACTGGTGCAAATTCTACTAGCGAGGCCATTGCGCTCACCCGTAAAGCCAAAGCATTAGGTGCTGATGCATGTTTGCTAGTTGCGCCTTATTACAACAAGCCATCGCAAGAAGGTTTGTATCAACACTTTGCAGCAGTTGCCCAAGCCGTCGATATCCCGCAAATCTTATACAACGTGCCAGGACGTACGGGCTGTGATATTCAGAACGATACCGTAGTGAGATTGTCTGCTATTCAGAATATTGTCGGCATTAAAGATGCAACAGGCGGTATTGAACGTGGTACGGACTTACTATTAAAAGTGCCCGCGGATTTTGTGGTGTATAGCGGCGATGATGCCACTAGTTTATCGCTCTTGCTATTGGGGGCACGTGGTGTGATCTCTGTGACTGCCAACGTTGCGCCGGCATTGATGCATGACATGTGTGTGAAAGCAATGGCGGGGGATGTGACGGCAGCACGTCAAATCAACGCGAAGTTATTCGCATTGCATCAAAAATTATTTGTAGAAGCAAATCCGATCCCAGTGAAATGGGTATTGCAACAAATGGGGCATATTCAGACTGGAATTCGCCTGCCACTAGTGAACTTGTCACCGCAATATCATGCCATATTGCGTGATGCGATGACGCGTGCCGGTATTGCTTAATTTGGTTTTTATTCCTTAGACCCACACGAAAATGGTCAAACGACGAGAATGGTGAAACAATGAATCAACAATTATTTTTAAAAGCAGTTGGCGTATTGGCTGTGGTATCTGCTCTAACAGCGTGCGACTCAATTCCTTTTATCGACAACACCTCTGATTACAAAGGTGCCGGGCGTTCCAAGCCTTTAGAAGTGCCTCCCGATTTAACGGCCGTGAGAAGCAGTGATGCATATGCAGTGCCAGGCAGCGCCACTTACTCCACTTATAATCAAGATCAAGAAGGGCAAGAGCCAGGCGTAGAGCAAGTGTTACCAAATGCAGATGGTGTACGGATGGAAAAAGCTGGCGCACAGCGCTGGTTGGTTGTGACTGCACCAGCAGAAAAAATTTGGCCGGCTATTCGTGAATTTTGGTTAGATCAAGGCTTTGCCGTACGCGTGGAAAACGCAGAAATCGGCGTGATGGAAACCGAGTGGATACAGGCAGATGCGATTAAGCTCAAAGAAGATAATCGCAATGTAGGTGATAAATTTGATGCTTGGTTGGATAAATTGTCCGGTTTAGCGGATCGCCGTAAATTCCGTACACGTTTAGAGCGTGGTGAAAAAGATGGTACTACCGAAATTTACATGACACACCGTACTGTGGCTGGCGCACCGGATGACGGCAAAAATTATGTGGATACCCAACTGGGCAGAGTAGATACTGGCTATCGCCTAGATGCCGATAAAAAAATCAATACGGCTGAACAGTTTGATAGTGATTTGGATGTGGAGTTACTCCGTCGCCTGATGGTGAAGCTGGGCGTGGCTGAAAAACAAGCACAACAAATTGCAGCCAATCCGGTCAACCCACAGCGCGCAACAGTTGCCAAAGAGGTAGATAGTAGCGTGACGTTACATATCAATGATTCGTTCGATCGTGGCTGGCGCCGTGTCGGTTTAGCATTAGACCGCGTTGGATTTGTGACTGAAGATAAGGACCGCTCAAAAGGTTTATTCTTTGTACGTTATGCCGATGTGGATATTGATGACACGCCCAAAAAGAAAAAAGGCCTGTTGGAAACGCTGAAATTCTGGGGTGATGACGAAGAAGAAAAGAATAATCCAAAACCTAAAGATGATAAATCTTTGGCCGAAAAGCTTAAGTTTTGGAAAGGTAAAGACGAAAAAACCGATCCGTCTAAGCAATATCGCATTAAAGTAACCGAGCTAGAAGATGGTACATCCAGTGTCAATGTGGTGGACACGGAAGGCAAACGTAACCCTTCCAGCACGGCGAATAGGATTATTTCTTTACTTTACGATCAATTGAAATAGCCATGCGCTTTGCCTCGCTAGGCAGTGGGAGTGCGGGTAATGCCACGTTGATTGAAGTGGACAATACCCGTCTGCTACTGGATTGCGGGTTTAGTGTGCGCGAGATGGTGACGCGCTTGGCAAGATTAGATTTAACGCCAGAGCAACTCAGTGGCATTTTGGTCACACACGAGCATGACGACCATGCACGCGGTGCTTTCAAGCTGGCAGCAAAATACCGTATCCCAGTTTGGTTAAGTTATGGCACTTATAAAATGTGCGAGCGCTATCTACCCTCAGACATAAGCGACCTTCAAATCCAGCTGATTGATAGCCATACTGATTTTACGGTAGATGCCATCTGCGTATCACCTTTCCCGGTGCCTCACGATGCGCGTGAGCCGACCCAATTTACCTTTTCTGATGGTCGTGCCAAATTAGGCATATTGACTGATGTAGGCAGTACGACTGCACATATTGAACGCGTTCTCTCTGGCTGTGATGCGTTGATGCTGGAATGCAACCATGACCTTGCCATGCTGGCAAAAGGACCATATGCAAAACCACTTAAAGACAGAGTGGGTGGGCGTTTAGGGCATTTGGATAATCAAAGTGCGGCAACGCTATTGTCTCAATTAGACAACACAAAGCTAAAACATATTGTAGCGGCACATTTAAGTGAAAAAAATAATACGCCAATATTGGCGCAAACAGCACTGAGTGCTGTGTTGGGTTGTGCTCCCGATTGGGTTGCCATTGCTGAGCAGACGTTGGGGCTACATTGGCGTAGTCTCTAATTTGGCGTAGTCTCTAAAGCTATCCAAAATACTCTATGCTAGACGAAATAAAAAAAGCCGACATTACGTCGGCTTTTTTGCTTGTAAACTAAAGTTTTAAACTATTAGTTTGCTGGAGCAGCTTCAGCTGGTGCAGCCTCAGCAGGAGCAGCTTCAGCTGGTGCAGCCTCAGCAGGAGCAGCTTCAGCTGGTGCAGCCTCAGCAGGAGCAGCTTCAGCTGGTGCAGCTTCAGCAGCAGGAGCTTCAGCAGCTGGCGCTTCTTCAGCAGGTTTTTCGCCACAAGCAGTTAAAGCAAGTGCTAATAATGCGGCTAATAGAGCAGAACGTGTCATTTTAAATTCCTTAGTATATGAGCTAATGTTTAATCGGGTACGGTTCACTAGGTGACTAGCTTTCCGAGTGCTTAAATTGTAGCAGCAAATTTATTGAAAATAAAATCTATTTAGTGGGATTTTTGTGAATTTGAAAGAAAAATATTGTTATATTGCAACAATTTAGCGTGAAAACCTCATCAAAACCTAATCTACTTTGATACTGAGGCCACTTTTTTGATAAGAAGTGCCAGTTTGTGAGCCCAAAATTTTACGGCTGACATCATCCCGTTGCTGCATCGTTTGCCCAATATCGACCCATTCGCCCAAGGAAACATGGGCGATGGTGGAAAGTGTTTCAAAGTCGATAGATTGTTGTCCGTAGCCATTGGAAATACGTGGTGTTATTTCCAGCTCTACTTGATTGCCAATCGTGCGCGGACGGACTGCAAACCCCGTGCTCACTTCTACCCAATCGGTGCTGCGAGTCACTTGCGCATAACGTCTTGTCAACGTAATCCATTCTTGGGTAAAGGGCACTAGGGTGCCTACACGAATATAGGCACGCTCCCCATCCACCACTTGTAAAAATTGCTGACTATTTTGTGTGGTGTGTTGCTCATTGCGGGTGACATCAATACGTCCGCTATTGGGGGCTGCATTCGGGTTGTTGCCAATAATGACTCTGCCTCTACGCACATTGCCAGAAATCTGTGTATTGTCCATGGTCGATTGCTGGTTTTGCTGTGACTGCACGGTGATTCTGCGATTGACGCGCGCGACATCCAGTTGCGCAATCACAGCCTCTATCTCTGCCAGTTGTGCTGGGGTGGCACGCACAATCAGTTGATTATTCATGCCGGTCACTGTGCCGCTTTCATCTACCAATGGAGAAATGGCGGCATATAGGTCTTGGGCAAAGCGGTGCTGTAGCGTAAACACTCTCAGCTCGGTTTGTGCCAACGCTTGAAAGCTGATAATGCATAAAATGATGCACAAATACTTTTTCATGGAAATTCTCAAAGCCCCAACTGCGTAGCAGAAATCGTGTGTGAAGTTTCTTCTAATAGTTCACTGAATCGCATACGTAACCCGGCACAAGACTCTGCATCGTCCAATGCATACTTGAATCGTGCGTGGTCAATATGAATGCGTTTCACGTAATGCACATCATCCGCAATAGCAAAGCAATCTTTGGCAATTCTGGCGGAGTCATTGGTAATATATACCGTCATTTTGTGGCCGTATGTTAATAGCAGCTCCATCAGGCGTGGGCATTGGGTAGTTAAAAATGCGTCTTGATGCAAAATAATGGTGAGCTTGCTCTGTGGCGATTGACTCAAAAACTGTTGAACCGCTCGGTAGCGTAAGGTGCTTTTGTAATCACCACGTGACAGGTCTTGGTCAAAGATAAGCAGGCTAGTGGTGGCTTGAGCAATGACTAGATTTAAAGCGCGTGCATACAATGCTTCACCGAATAGAATGGTATCGGGAGTAAGTTGGTCATTCGTGGTGGTATCGGTCATTCCATATCCTCACGCATCAGCACATAGCCTGCTAAATAGGCCTCATATAGTGTCGTTGCTAATACAGACAACTGTTCAGGCGTTAAAGTGCCGCAATCCACATAACGCTGGTCTGCCAATGTTGTTAAGATTGGGGTGAGTATGGCTGGTGCAGTCATAGCATCACCATTGAGAAAAAACGTGTCTTGCCAGAATAACATTTGTGAGGCCAATGCCAGATGGAGTGTTGTCTGTGACAAACGTTGATGTAATGACTTGAGTGAAAGCTTACGTGGTGGTGCAAATACAATATGCGGCTTAGGTTCGGTTAAGTATTGCCCTAAAAAGCGAGCCACCAATGTGTCATCCCATGCAATGGCTTGTAGCGCATGGTTGACCTTGCTCACCATATTGCGGCTAATTTCAGCCGGATGCGCTTGTGCGGCGAGATCGGGATCCTGATAGATGCCTTCCAATTGCGTATGGTCTTGGAGGAAATGCATAAACTCATGCGCGAGCTCTTGCGTTTTTGGCGCACGGAATCCAATCGAGTAGGTCATGCAATCTTCACCGACCGCCACACCCCAATGAGCAATTTGTGGCGGCAGATAAAGCATATCGCCTGCCTCCAACACCCATTCTTGCTCTGTTTCAAAGTGTTTTAAGATACGTAGTGGCGCATCTTCAATTAAAGTGAAATCGGTTTGCTGGCTAATTTTCCAATGCCGTTTACCGCTACCTTGCAGTAAAAACACATCATAGCTATCCAAATGTGGGCCTACGCCACCGCCATCGGGCGCATAGCTCACCATTAAATCATCCAAACGCGCATGTGGAATAAAATTAAATTGCGCCAGTAAGTCGGCAGCTTCTGGCAGGAAGTGGTTCACGCCTTGCACCAACAAGGTCCAGTCGTGATCAGGCAAGTGCTTAAATGTTTTTTCCGACATGGGGCCTTGCGTGACTCGCCACTGGCCCTTTGCAAATTGTACTAATCTGGATTGCACTTCTTCCTCGCAAGCCAAGCCAGCCAAATCGTTGGGATCAAGTAAGCCGGTAAATCCCGGTATAGCTTGGCGAATCAGTAGCGGTTTTTTCTGCCAATACTCGGCCAGAAAAGCTTCAGGCGTGAGTTGGTTTAGGAGTGTGAGCGGTTGGGAAAGTTGAATTTGCATGGGGCTATTTTAATCGTCTTTTTCAGCAATATAAAAATAATTGCATCGGCTATACAAGTAGGTATATAGTCATTTTAATTCGTATCGCACCATAAAAACTATTGTTAGGGGATGAAGATGAATGCACCGACAGACACTGGCGTTAAAACCTTTCATGGCGGCTGTCCGCACGATTGCCCGGATACTTGTAGCATGGAATACCATGTGCAAGACGGTAAATTGTTAAAGGTGACAGGTAACAAAGAGCATCCTATGACGCGCGGCGGTTTGTGCGTCAAGCTCAAAGATTACGAAAAGCGCCATTACCACCCCGACCGTTTACTCTATCCCCTCAAACGCACAGGCCCCAAAGGCAGCAAACAGTTTAAGCGTATTAGCTGGGATGAAGCCTTAGACGAAATCACCAGTAAATGGAAAGCCATCATTGCAAAAGATGGTCCGCAAGCCATCATGCCCGCCAGCTATTTGGGTAACCAAGGTTTGGTGCATGGCCTCAATGGCGGCGATGCATTCTTTAACCGCATGGGTGCCACAGTATGTGAGCGTACTTTCTGTGGCGAGGGCTCTTGTACCGCTTGGTTACTCACCGTTGGCCCCACTGCCGGTGTAGATCCGGAAAGTTTTATCCATGCTAAATATATCGTGGTGTGGGCATCCAACTCAGTCTCTACCAATCTGCACCATTGGCATATCATTCATGAGGCACAGAAAAAAGGCGTCAAAGTGGTGGTGGTGGACTCTTATGCGTCTAAAACGGCCAAAGAAGCGGATTGGCATATTGCGCCCAAACCAGGTACTGACGGTGCGTTGGCCATGGCCATGATGCATGTGATTATTGACGAAGGTTTGCAAGACCAGGACTACATTGACAACTACACCGTAGGCTACAAAGAACTGGCAGAACGTGCCAAAACGCGCACACCAGAATGGGCAGAAAAGATTACTGGCATTGCGGCTGATGATATTCGCAAATTTGCTCGCGAATACGCCACTACCCCACCTGCCGCTATTCGCATTGGCGTAGCTTTGGAGCGCAATTACGGCGGTAGCCAAGCCATCCGCGCAGTGACCTGTTTGCCCGCATTGATTGGTGCGTGGCGCCATGTGGGCGGCGGCATTTTGCAGTTCCCAGTGTGGGAGCACCCTTACCGTTTTGATGTGATTTCCCGCCCGGATTTAATTCCAGAAGGCACGCAAGTCGCCAATATCCTGCAATTGGGGCGTGTATTGTTGGGTGAGATTAAACTCAATACCCCTATTCAATCGCTGATGGTGTGGAATACTAACCCGGTCACACAATCGCCCGAGACCGATAAAATTGTGAAAGGGTTAGAGCGCGAAGACTTATTTACGGTGGTGGCGGAGCATTTTCTGAGTGATACCGCTGCCTATGCAGATATTGTGCTGCCAGCCGCCATGGGCGCAGAGATGGAAGACATGATTCTGTCTTGGGGGCATTTGTACCTCACATACAACGCTAAGTGTATTGATCCACCGGGTGAAGCATTGCCCAATAATGAAATTTTCCGCCGCTTGGCCAAACGCTTAGGCTTTGAAGAGGATAACTTTAAATGGTCGGACAGCGAATGCTTGGAAAATTATGTGGCATGGGATGCCCCAGCCTGTGATGGTTATGATTTGGCGTATATGCGCGAGCACGGCTTTGCCAAACTGAAAGTGGGCACCAAAGACGACCGCGCGCCGCATAAACATGGCAACTTCCCTACCCCAACTGGCAAATGTATGTTCATGGTAGAAGGCGCTAAAAACTTTGTGGCAGGGCCGTTCCGTCAAATGTATGAAGGCTTTCAGCCGGGTGAAGACTTGGATGCATTGCCCGATTACGTGGCGAATCGTGAGAGCGTGGAAAACAACCCAGCATTGGCCAAACAATATCCGCTGAATATTATCTCGCCCAAGAGCCATGGCTTTTTAAATTCATGCTATGCCAACGTCACCGAGAAAATCAAAGGGCAAGGCGAACAGTTTGTCATGATTAACCCATTAGATGCGACTACCCGTGGCATTCAAGAAGGAGATAAAGTTAAAGTGTTTAATGGCCGTGGCGCATTTCAGGCGGATGCACGGATTACCAAAGATGTGAACCCTGGGATTGTGGTGGCTACGTTAGGCTATTGGCGCCAATTGAATAATGGCACGGTAAATTGTATTAGTGCCGCGGAGTTTGGGGATATGGGGCACTCGACGACGTTTAGTGATAATTTGGTAGAAGTGGCGTTGGGGTAATTTGCTGTTTGAATATTTCAAGCTAATATAAGGTTTTACAAATAACATAATAGCGGAGGAAGTATGGCAATACCGAAAAAGGTGAGCGACAGAATTAGTCTCAATCTCAAGCGTTATCAGGCCATACTTTCAGATGCAAAAAGCCGAGATATTAGCGAGTCTGATACTGTAATGATTCTGGCAGACATGCTGGCTGAGCTATTAGGATATAAAAAACATATTGAAATTACGACAGAGTTTGCAATACGCGGCACCTATGTGGATTTGGCCGTAAAGGTAGGCAATGATGTCAGATTTCTTATCGAAGCTAAAGCCATTAACGTTGATTTAAAAGACAATCATATTAAGCAGACAATCGACTATGGAGCGAACCATGGTATTGAGTGGGTTGTTTTAACAAATGGTGTAGTTTGGCAGGTATACAAGATCCATTTTAAACAACCAATTGATAAATCACTTATCTTTGAAGTTGATTTGTTGTCTGCAAGTCCTAAGAATGCTCAATTGTTGGAATGTTTTGGGACATTAAGCAGAGAAGGCTTCACGCAGTCATCAATGACGGCATTTTTTCAGCAGCAACAGGCAACAAGTAAATTCTCACTTGCTGCACTTTTAACTAGCGATAGCGTAATAATCGCTTTGAAGAAGGAACTGAAGAAGCTAAGTTCAACTATTAAAGTTGATAATGAATTTCTTATAACTACGCTTCAAAATGAAGTATTAAAACGAGAGCTTGTGGATAGCGAAGAAGCTAAGGCAGCGTTTGAGGTGATAAAGAAAGCAAATAAACAGCAAGCCAAACTAAAGGCCAAACTAACCCCACAGCAATAATAATTTAGCCATCTAGTCGCACTCGCGCGACTGGCGAGATACTTTCTTATGTTTGTCCATAAGAAAGTAACCAAAGAACAGGACACCCCCCTGCTGCTCGTTTCCTGCGCTGCTTCATAAAATTGGGAGGCTGCGGAACTCGCCCTAACAACCCACAAAAAACGTGGGCTGTCGCGGTGCTCAAACAAGTCCTCGCCTTAACCCCAATTTTACTGTGCTGCTCGGCGCAGCAGAGGGGTCTAGAAAACCATACGAGCACAAAAAGATAATAAGTATTCTTTGGTAGGTCTCATAGTTGTTTATCCCCTTACATCACGCTGAGTAGCGGAAACAAAATAAGATCAAGGCGAGCACTTGTTTGAATCCCGCAGTAGCGCATGGTTTTTATGCGCTACTAGGTTGAGTTGCGCAGCCGCTTATTTTGTTGAGCAACGCAAGGGAGCCGTTAGGCCGTGATGTGGGGTGTGCTTTTGTTTGGTTACTTTCTTTTGCACACACAAAAGAAAGTAACTAGCTGTCGGGCTACCCCCGACATACGAGCTTTCAGATTGCTGTAGATGGCAATTCAGTATTTTAAATTTAGTAGCACAGAGTTGGATTGTAAGAATCCTCTGACAGCAATATCAGCGTTAGCTGATATGCGTTGTTTTAATGCAAATGTACTATGTACATGTAGTGGGTAGGGAATGTTGCGCAATCTATCGTTATTCAACTTACTTTTAAAAGGAAAACAAAATGAAATTAATCAGTACAATTTTAGTCTTAGCATTTGCATTCTCACTAAGTGCCTGTAACACCATGGCGGGCGCTGGTAAAGATATTCAAAAAGGTGGCGAAAAAATTGAGGGTGCGGCAGAAAGTAATAAATAATTGTGCATCTAGTCAGCCTACATGCCACACAAGACGTTTAGCAATCAAGAGAAGTAGTTTTTAGCAAAGTAGCACTTTTAATATAAGGTAAATAATATGCGTAATAAAATGATCGTCGGTTCTGTGTTGGTTGCGTTTGTGTTGGGCGGTTGCGCCAATATGACAGAAACGCAAAAAGGTACGGCTAAAGGTGCAGCGATTGGTGCAGGCGTAGGTGCAGTAGTAGGCGCGGTAGCAGGTAAAGGCAAAGGCGCGGCAATTGGTGCAGTAGTAGGTGCAGGTGCAGGTGCTGTGGCTGGTAACGTTTGGACGAAGCGTCAAGAGGAACAAAAGCGCCAAATGGAAGAGGCAACGGCAGGTACTGGTGTGGCAGTGACACAAACAGCGGATAATCGTTTGAAGTTGGATATTCCAAGCGATATTTCATTTGCGGTTGGCCGTGCAGATATTCAATCTAATTTCAGAAGTATTTTAGATACATTTGCAACGGGCTTGGTGAATAATCCTAGCAGCAATGTCACGATTATTGGCCATACCGATAGCACTGGTTCGGATGCTGTGAATAACCCTTTATCGTTAAACCGTGCTGCAAGCGTACGTGATTATTTATCTTCACGTGGTGTGGCTTCAAGCCGTGTTGCAATTGAGGGTCGCGGTTCACGTGAGCCATTGGTGGCCAATGATACAGCGGCCAACAAAGCTAAAAATCGTCGTGTAGAGATTTTTGTGGCTGAGCCAGCACCAGCGGCAGCAGTGCAATAATCGCGTAGTGCGTTTGTGTTGCAATAAAAAAGGGTCTCAGGGCCCTTTTTTATTAAGCATGTGTTGATGAGACAGTAGCGCTAAGCAGCTAAGGTATCGCTGATAAAGCTAAATTGATTTTTGCCTTTTTTCTTAGAAAAATACATAGCAGCATCGGCCATCGATATCAGTGTTTCTTTATGAATAGCATCATGCGGGAATCTGGCAATGCCAATGCTCACGCCAATTTGGATGGTTTGCTCTGCAATATTCAAAGGTCTGTTGAGCGATGCAATGATTCTTGATGCAATATCAATCAGACTTTTTTGATGATGAAAATGGTTAATCACAATTGCAAACTCATCGCCACCCAGGCGTGCTAAAAAATCATGCTCACGTAGCAAGCCAGTAATAATTTTGGCTACTTCTACCAGTACGTTATCGCCAATGTTGTGACCGTGGTCATCGTTCACGGCTTTAAATCCATCTAAATCCATATACAAAATGGCGTATTGCAGCTTACGTTGATGCGCGTTGGAGTGGGTGAGCTCAATAAAATGCTCAAAGCCTCTTCTGTTAGGTAAGCCAGTCAGCATGTCGTGCTCAGCCTGATGGGCAAACGATTCGGAAGCCTCTTTGGTTTCTAATACAGTTTCAAACAGCTTGATGGTGCGTTTGTAAGAGAAAATCAGAATGCCGACAATAATGATGACCAAAAGTAAGCCGCATAAGATCGTAAATTCAAGGGCTTTTTTAATTTGTTTTTCGTAGGTTTGTCTTTGTGCCAACAACAGTAAATCTGCATTTTCCAGCTTGAGCTTAATCTCGTTCATCACAGTTCGGCCTTTGTCTTTACTCAGCGTTAAGTGTGATGCATATGCGCCTGCATCAAGCTGTACTTGGATGGAGGATTCAATGATATTGAATTTTTCGTCACTGAGTGCTTTGACTTGCAGCATAAGCGGTTTGATGGCCGGAAACAGTTGGTAGTTATCTGCAATGGCTTGGTAGGTTTCTAATGCTTTTGTTTTGCCTTCGGTATACGCGTCAAAGAACGAGACATTATTGGTAATCAAGTAGCCGCGTTGCCCAGTTTCTGCATCTACCACCGCACTGCGGAATGTCACCAGCAAGTAGCGCTGTGTATCGATCTGATCTTTTTGTTGCGAGAGAACAATGATGTGATAAAAGTTAAAGCATAGCCATAGCATTGAAATGCCTAACAACAAAGAGGCAATCAATAGCGGACGAATAGTGTCTGTTTTATAACTGGCCATGCTGTTTTTGAATGCACTTACTGACTTTAATGAGAATTTAAAGTGTAATCGCCATCACCTCAATTCAATTGGACAATTAAAGCGGTAAAAGTGCTGCAATTACAAGGCTTTATTGGTTTTAATGGCGCGATGAAATACGCAGTTTAACGGGTAGGCGGATAAGCCGTATGGCGATAAATACGGCTGGTTGAGTGGCTTGTTTAAAACGGCAGAAATGCTGCGGTGGCGATACTTTGGGTGATTCTGGAAATGAGGCGTTGTGATTTCTCTGCCAACATAAAGGCAAATAAATCGGTTCTGCCGATGATTTTGCCAAACTCGCGCTCAAAACTTAAATTGCGTTCTTGCGCGTTAAATTCATTGCTGAGTATGTACAGTTCACCGTTGGGTTTGCGGCTAGATGCCAATTTCCACGCCGCAATTTCTACATTACGTGCCACGTTGTATAGGCTTTGCGGGTGGATGCTATCGGTTAAGTAAAATGCATTTTTTCCGCCATGGGCTTTTTGCAACATGGTATGCAGACCGACAATAAATGAGAGCACGCGATCACCAGCGTAATCAGGAGAAAAGCTGAGGTGAATAGCCTCTACCCCTTGTTTGTTTTGCATCTCTTTAAATTGCCAGTGGTGTTGTAGGGCGCCATCAAACACCCAATCCACCATTTTTTCTGCGCTGTCGCTGGTGCTTTTGGCTAGCTCATGCGGATTGCGCTTGTAGAGCTTGAGCATCAATATTTTCAAGCTTTGTGTATTTTCGGAATACTCCACATCGGCCATGCGGTCAAAATCGGTTTTAATAAATTGATTGGCTGAGCTTTTCTCAGCACGTTCCGGCATAGGTTTGCCTTCGGAGGCGGACGGAGCGGGTGCACTAGCACATGCGGTGAGTAGTATCGTCAGTGCAGTCAGTAGCGACTTCATGCAAATAATGAGACTTGCTTATGCAGCATCCTCGATTTGGGAAATACGATGCTAAAGGTACTTCCCACGCCGACTTCACTTTCGATATGCAGATTGGCTTGATGTCGGTTTAGAATATGCTTCACGATAGAGAGCCCCAATCCGGTACCGCCCGTCTCACGGCTACGGCTACTATCCACGCGGTAAAAGCGCTCGGTGAGTCGGTCAATATGATGTTGTTCAATGCCAATGCCGGTGTCACGCACACTGAATACAGGCTGGCCATCGTGCATTCCCCAGCTGATATAAATCTCACCACCTTTGGGTGTGTAGCGGATGGCGTTGCTGACCAGATTGCTAAACGCGCTCTGCAATTCACTTTGGGCGCCGTTTAAATTGAGTGTTGGGTCTGTTTCCAGATGGATTTTATGATGACTTTGACTGAGGCCTTTTGCATCATTTTGCACCAGCTTTAACATATTGCTCATGTCAATTTCAATGTCTTCTGTATCTTTTGCATTGCTTTCAATTTGCGATAGTGTCAGCAAGTCTTCAATGATCCGGCGCATGCGGCCGGTTTGTTCTTGCATCATATTAAAGTAGGGCTTTGCGGTCTCCGAAACTTCACCCGCCATGTCTGACAAGGTTTCTAAAAAGCCACCAATCACAGTGAGCGGAGTGCGTAACTCGTGTGAGACGTTGGCAATAAAATCACGGCGCATGACTTCCGTTTTTTCCAATGCGGAAATATCACGACAGATCAGCAGCTTTTGCTTGGTGCCAAACGGAATCAGCTGAATCTCGAGTGTGACATCAGGGTTGCGCCAAGACTTGAGCTTGATGGGCGAGCTGTAGTCGTCGGATTGTAAGTAGCTGAGAAACTCACCATTACGCACCAAATAGTTGATGGGTTGTTTCTCGTCATGGTGTTTGTTCAAGCCCAACTGTTTTTCTGCCGGATCATTAAACCACTCGATTTCATTTTGTGTGTTGAGCACCACGACGGCATCGGGCAGGGCGCTGGTGGCGTGTCTAAAACGCTCAAGCGCGGTGCTTAATTGGCTTTGGTTGCGGGAGTGCTTGCGTTGTTCTTGGTACAACATGGCAAATACATCTTCCCAGATGCCAGTGCCATTGGGAATGTGATTCAAGACAGGTTTGAGTAGCCAAGTGTAAAGTTTGTGCAGCCAATAGAGATGGCCAGCAAGATAAATCAGTATGCCGACACTAAAAATAATGAGTGCGGTTTTGGTGTCATATACCAGCCAAATTAACAAGCAAAATGCTGTTAACGAAAGAATGAGCCAAAATGCTTTCCAGCGAATATCTTGCACAATTTAAGCGCTTCAAAAAATTGGTGGTTAATTATAACGAGCTTTTGTGACAAGCGTGTGCGCAATATTTAATTATTTTTAACAGCGTAAATGGATGCAATTACTCAGGTTGCGATGGGGTGAGCGGGTCAGCGTTGAGTGGAAGTTTTTGATAAGGCGCTGCTAATGGCTCGCCAATAAACAAGCCCTGTGTTGGCCATGCAACACTCTTCCAGTAAGACTCTATCAAGGTTTCCCCCGCTAAGTAATGTGATAACAAGACCTGTGGATTGGAAAACTTTTGCCAGTAGTTACAAGGTTCAGATACCGTGCCATAACTGCCTGTCGCCCCAGCCTCCGTCCATTGCGTAATGCGCGAGGGATTGCCAGGCGTGAGCTCGCCGCCGAATGATGTCAGGTGATCGCCTACCGCACCGGGTAGAAAATTTAATGTATCCAGATTGGCTACGGAGACTTGCCCGGTAAAGTAAAACATCACATCGCGTTTGTGCTGTATGGACTCTGTATTCAGTGTGCGCAGAAATAATCTTCTGGTTTGGATGGTGCTCAGGTCTTTGGGAAAAAAACGCTCTCTTGGTTTGCTTCTTGCGCTATCGGCTGTTTTGAGAAAGTAAGCAGTGCCTTCATTGACGCTAAAGCTGCTCAATACACCACGATCTATCAGCGCTTTGGCGGAGGATACAGAGTCTGTGGGTATGAGGATAGAGAGACGTATGCCGAGATCGCGAAATGGCTGTAACGAGGCATGGTTAAAATAAGGGCTTGGGTTACCGGCGCCACAGGTGTTCTCGCATTGTTTGGCTTGGTAACCAAAAGTCATGGCGGCTGTAATACTGTTGCAACCCACGGCAAATGGCGTTGTCCACACCAGCACAATCACTTGAATGTCTGTATTGAGTTGCCCATCAACCGCTTGTTTGATAGGCGCAAATTTTTCTGGAGAAATAGACGATTGTGTGTCCGCGGGAATGTTGATGCCAATCAGATTCTGCTTAGGGATATTTCTGGCAGCCATGTAGTAATTGGCTATTTCAATACTCTTGGCGTCGTTCTGGTTAAACACCACCGCTACATTTTTGGCAGTGAGCTGTGATGGGCGATACAACACACTGCTGCTCAAATCTGCTGCGGTGGCCTTGAGGGTACACAACACACACAGACTCAGTAACCCGAAAATAAAACGCATCTTTATCGCGTGCATGGAATGTTCATCATGGTCGTCATAAGTTTATGATAACCTACAATTTAGGTATAGAGATAACAGGAGCGTGTGAGGTGAGTGACCATCAAACTTTATTGATTACAGGTGCAAACCGTGGGATTGGGCTGGAATATGTACGTCAGTATGCCGATGACGGTTGGCGGGTAATTGCATGCTGCCGACAGCCAGAGCAGGCCGGTGCATTACAGCGACTGGCCGCAGGCAATCAACAGATTGAAATCCACCATTTGGATGTTGGAGACTTCGATCAAATAGAGGCGTTGGGTAGAACTTTGGCTGATCAATCCATACAGTTATTGATCAACAATGCAGGCATATACCCAGAGAGCTCATTTCGTCATGTTGATTATGCGCAGTGGATGCAAGCGTTCAAGATCAATACGATGTCGACCTTGAAATTAGCAGAAGTGTTTGTTCCACATTTAGTGAAAGCCGGTAATGCAAAGCTAGTGGCTATGACCAGCAAAATGGGCAGCATTGACGACAATACGAGTGGCGGTGAGTATCTTTATCGCTCATCTAAAACTGCGCTCAATATGGTCATGAAAAGTCTTTCGCACGATTTAAATAAATATGGTATTTCGGTGGCATCGCTGCATCCGGGCTGGGTAAGAACTGATATGGGCGGCCCGAATGGCTTGATCGATACGGAGACTAGCGTAAGTGGATTGCGCAAAGTGATTGCAAATTTATCGTTGAATCGTTCCGGAAAGTTTTTTGCTTATGATGGCAAAGAGATTGCCTGGTAGCGTAGACGCAATCGCTATTCTAAAAGCGTCTTTTTAAATGGCGCACGCTCTTCTAACTCGCTGGTATATGCGCTCATATGGCTAGATTCTTTTTGCAGAAATCTGCTAATCGCAGCTTTAAAATCAGGGTGTGCAATTTGATGGTATGAGCATGTTGGCCTAGGTTCAAACCCTCTAGCTAGTTTATGTTCACCTTGCGCGCCACCTTCAAAATAGGTGATGCCTTGCGCAATACAAAAGGCCTGTGCTTGGTAATAGCAAAGCTCAAAGTGCAAATTGGACACGTAATGTAATGCGCCCCAATACCTGCCGTATAAGGTGTTGGCATTATAGATATTAAGTGTCGCTGCAATTGGTTTCCCATACAGTTCGGCAACTATCATTAATATATTGGATGGCATCGACTGGCCAATTAAGCTAAAAAATTCGCGCGTTAAATAAGGGCTTGAGTGATGCGCGCGGTAGGTATTGCAATAGCAGTCGTAAAAAAAATCCCAATCGGATTCGCTAATGTCTGTCCCCATTAGCCATTTGCATTGCACGCCGGCTTCCACTACTTTCTTGCGTTCCTGACGAATCTTCTTACGCTTGTCGTGGCTTAGTGTTGCTAAGAATGCTTCCCAGTTTGGATACGCTTTATTCTGCCAGCGAAATTGCACACCATCTCGCTTTAACCAGCCAGCCTCCTGAAAAAATGGACTGCATGTTTCGGATGGAAATAAGGCATGCGCACTCGATAGCTGATGTTGATCCAGGAGATTCGTCAGTGCGGCAACCAATAGTTGAGACACGACAGGATCATGGCTTAATAGCTTGCTGCAAGTCACCGGCGTGAATGGTACGGCGCACACCAGTTTGGGATAGTAGGGGATTTGATGTTGTACATAGGCCTCTGCCCATGACCAATCAAACACATATTCACCATAAGAATGTGTTTTTAAGTAGGCGGGGATAGCGCCAATTAGTTGCGCTTGTTGATCGAGCAGTGTGATGGCGCAAGTTGACCACCCAGTGCCTTCGCCTACGGATTTAGATTGTTCCAATGCCAATAAGAACGCATGTTGTAAAAATGGTGTGCCGTCTGTCAGCGCATTCCAAGCAAGCGCATCAATGTCTTGCATACTGGCGATTGTTTTAGCGGTGTATGAACTTGGTAACTGCATGAAGTGTACTTTAAACCAGAAAGCTTGAAACTAGAAAGTGAGTTTAAAGACAGGGAGCAGCGTTTTGGCGAATAGTTCGGGCTAGACTCTGATATTAAAGGGAATTAGCTAGGGCGTTTGCGACCATTGGCTGCTTGTTTGTTGACTTTGGACTTACTTAGATTTTTGATTTCCGCTTCTTTTTCTTGGATGCGTTGCGCTTCCATGCGGGCTTCGGCAGCTTTTTGACGCTCTATGGATTTGGCTTGTGCTAGCTCTAACTCTTCTAGCGTAATCACGCCATCTTCATCCACATCTACATAGCTAAAATGTCGTGCGATTTGTGGAAGACATTGTGTGGTTTCTTCGCGGTCTAGCGAATCGTCATTATCGCGGTTACAGTCATTAAAGCGCTGCGTAATGCTGTCTTTCATGGCTTTACGTTTAAGCTCTATCTGATTATGTTCTGGATCAGTATGTTTGGCGTAATCGGATAACGCTTTGCGTAAGCGCGCCCTGTCTTCCGGGCTAAAATTATGCTCCAATGTTTGCTCTAGTCCTGCATCGTCATTATCGGTCGATACTTGCTTATCATCGGTCGGAGAAAAAAACATTTTATTCTCTGCAATCACAGGCGACGTAAGCATCAGCCCGGCGGTAACGAGCAAATATTTAATACTGATGGTGGGAGAGAAATTCAAAGCCATGGATTTTTTTGTGTAGTCTTTACCTTGTTTTTGGTCAGAAACAGCTAAATACCTAAGTTTTAAGAGCGTTATCTTGAATTATGATTGTAAATATTTTGTTTCACATCATCGCTTAATTGTAACTAATTGTAAAATTTCAACTTATACTGCTTGTATATTTAGATAACCTTAGAGGTATTAAGTTTTGCAGGTTCTAGATTTATTCACTTTTAAACCATATACTTGGCGATTGGCAGTCATTAACATGACGCAATACTCTCCAAAAGGGCATGAATGATCGTGGAAAATACAAAAAAAATATTAATGGTCGATGATGATTTGCGCATGCGTGAGTTGCTGCAGCGTTATCTTACCGAGCAGGGGTTCAGTATCAAAGCAGTTTCTGACGCAAAAGAAATGGATGTTGCGTTGGCTGCGGAGTCGTTTGATTTGTTAGTGCTGGATTTGATGTTGCCAGGCGAGGATGGCTTGGCAATTTGCCGCCGTCTACGCGGATCTAATTTGACGACCCCCATCATTATGTTAACTGCGCGCGGTGACGAAGTGGATAGGATTGTCGGACTGGAAATGGGGGCGGACGATTACTTGCCTAAACCATTCAATCCGCGTGAACTGTTAGCACGGATTAACGCAGTGTTACGACGTCACGAGCATTCGCCTAATGCAGACAATAGTAGCAAGGTCGAGGCATTTAGCTTTGGTGAGTTTGTATTTGATGCGAACACCCGTAGTTTAAGCAGGAATGGCATGCCGATCACCATTACCAGTGGTGAGTTTACTTTGCTCAAAGTGTTTACCGAGCATCCACGTCAACCACTTTCCCGTGACCGTTTAATGCAACTTGCCCGCGGACGTGAGCTGGATGTATTTGACCGCAGTATTGATGTGCAAGTCTCGCGCTTAAGACGCATTATAGAGGCAGATCCTGCGCACCCACGCTATTTGCAAACCATGTGGGGTTTTGGTTATGTGTTCATTCCTGATGGTGAGGCCGCGTAATCATCACGTTTAGCAGATTGTTTTGAGATTACTCCCACGCACACTCCTATCTAGATTGCTATTGCTGATTGCCTTGCTGCTGGCGATTAGTATCTATGCCTCTTTAAAGATCTTTGATTATTTCGATCGAGAACCACGCGCCACCACGGCCGCCTTACAAGCGGTCACTATTGTCAATTACACGCGCGCGTCACTCATCGCCTCGCATGAGAATAGACGTCTTGCATTGTTGTCAGAACTGTCTGGGCGAGAAGGTGTGCGCGTTTACGCGGCTGACTTTTTAGAAGACATTGAACCGCTACCGCAAGACCCATTCATTAATCTGATTGCACAAAAAATCCGTGAGCGTTTGGGCGATGAAACCATCATCACCGTTAACCATTACGACATTCCCGGTTTATGGATAAGTTTCAATGTGGGGCAAGATGATTTCTGGGTGGTCATTCCTAAGATTCAGGTGGACCGCCCGTTCCCATGGCATTGGCTAGGTTGGGCGGCGGTGGTGGGCCTGCTGTCACTCCTAGGTGCGTATATTATTGCTTCCAGAATCAATCGCCCACTTAATTTATTGGTGCATGCTGCGGAGCGTTTGCGTAATGGTGAGCCAGCGCCTAAATTACCAGAAGACAGTGTGGAAGAGTTGCGCGAGGTGAGCCGTACCTTTAATGAGATGGCGGAATCGCTGGTGCGTTTAGATGCTGAGCGTACGTTGTTGTTGGCTGGTGTATCGCATGATATTCGCACACCACTCGCACGGTTAAGATTGGCAGTAGAGATGTTATCTGGCGGTACCGGCGATAGCATGAAGCAAGGCATGATTGAAGACATCAGCGATATGGACAACATCATCCATCAGTTCTTGGATTTTGTGCGCGGTGTGGAAGGTGAGCCGACCAAAATGGTCGATATTAATGAATTGCTGCGTTCGCTGGCAGAGCGGCAAGCCCGTGCCGGTCGTAACTTGAAACTCAATCTTACCGCTACTTACTATATCCCGCTCAGGCCGCTGGCCATGCAACGTTTACTCGATAATTTGGTGGGTAACGCCTATGCCTATGCCAAAGGTGAGGTGGCGGTGAGCAGTAAAATTACTGCGGACAAAATCATTATCAGTGTCTTGGATAATGGCCCGGGGATTCCGCCTGAACATGCGCAACGACTGCTCAGGCCATTTGAGCGGATGGACAGCGCACGCAATAAAAACGAAGGAGGCAGTGGCTTGGGTTTGGCCATCTGTAACCGTATTGCCAAGTTGCATCGCGGAAGTCTGGAGCTGATCAATCGCCCACAAGGCGGGTTAGAAGCAAGACTGTCTCTGCCGATTATGCACTAATGCTTGCCCGCTGGTTTGCCCTCTACTCGGTTGCGGCCATTACGCTTAGCGTTGTACAGTAATCTGTCAGCATGAATCATCATGTCATTTAAATTTTTGCGCAGTATATTGGTGGCGCCAATACTGCAAGTGTACTGAATGACATGTTGTTTAACGCACACTGATAGCCCCGCAAGCTTTGCCCTAAACGCATCAATATGTTCAAAGCTGGTCAAATAGATAGGCGATTGGCTGAGCACAGCGAACTCTTCACCACCCAGCCTAGCCACAATATCTCCATGAAAGTGTGCTTTTAGCTGCTGCGCAAAATGTTTGATTACTTCATCGCCTGCATCGTGGCCATAGACATCGTTCACTTTTTTGAAAAAATCGATATCCATCATCATGACGGTGAGTGGGCTATTGTCGTGCAGTGTTTTGAATATTTTGTCGCCATGCTCAAAGAAATAGCGACGATTAAACACATTGCTTAAATAGTCGATATTGGACAAATGCTTTGCAAATTCAACAGCATCTAACATGTCTAGATTTTGATTTATGCGACACAGCAAAATTTCATAATTGAAGGGTTTGGAAATAAAGTCGTTAGCACCTGCTTTCAGAAATTTAACGGCCAAGCGTGGGTCAGAAGAAGTGGAAATGCCGATAATGAGCAATTGGTCTTTAGGGTAAATAACACGTGCTTTTTGTACAAATGTGATGCCATCAATCATCGACATTTGGTGATCAACCAGCACCAATTTTACGTCTCCATGTTGGTGCAAGATATCTAAAGCTTCGATCCCATTCGTGGCTTGTAACACGTTGAATTTTTGCAACATAAGCTCACGTGCAATTACAAATTGCGACACTTTAGAGTCGTCTACAATCAGCACTTTAATGGAGGTGTTTTTATGCACTCTGACGATAAGTTCGCATATATAAGTGATGTCGTCAGATTGTCCTTTGACCACATAGTCAATGACATGGCGCTTGATGAGCTGGTCACGCATTTCATCTTCATAGTGCGAGACGATAGCAATGATTGGGATATTAAATTCACCCAGTAGATCGACCTTCTCGAAGGCATCTGAATCTAAATGAATAGCGCTGGTGATGCCCAAGAAGAACGTGTTGGGCTGCTCGGTAAGTAATAACCTTGCTGCTGCAGCCGAATGCACTGTAGCGACTTGCACTCGTAGCTGGCTTTCGATTTCTAGCTTGAGGGTATGTGCGTATTGCTCGTCTTGCTCTAGCACTAAAATTTGAAATTGCACGGCGGTGACAGGGTCGCGTAATGTCTTGCGGATATGTCTATTTGGCATACACGGACATGGGTTTAAATAGATAGCTGGCTATATTGGCTATGGTTGAAACCAATTCAATTTCTCTCGGAGTAACACCACTTCGCCAATAATGGTCAAGCATGGCGGCTTCATCTCGGCAATGGTTACTTTTTCGGCCAAATCAGCCAGTGTGGCAGTGACCACACGTTGGCGCTGCGTGGTGCCTTGCTGGATGACTGCTGCTGGCATAGTAGGTGATACGCCACGTTGAATCAGTTGCTGACAGATTTCTGCTAACCCAACCAAGCCCATGTAGATGACTACAGTTTGGCGGGGGCGCGTCATGGCATCCCAATCCAGATCAATGGTGCCATCTTTGAGATGCCCGGTGATAAATAGGCACGCTTGTGCATAATCGCGATGCGTGAGCGGTATACCTGCATAGCTGGAGACACCATTGGCTGCGGTAATACCAGGCACTACTTGGAATGGCACACCATATTGCATCAGGGTTTCAATCTCTTCACCGCCGCGCCCAAAAATAAACGGGTCGCCGCCTTTCAAACGCAATACACGTTTGCCTTCAAGTGCAAGTTTTGCAAGTAGTTCATTGATTTGCTCTTGCGGCATGGTGTGTTGGTCACGCGCTTTACCCACATAAATCAGTTCTGCATCCCTGCGTACCAGTTCCATTACTTCTGGGCTCACCAATTTGTCATACACACAGACATCGCATTGCTGCATCAGACGGAGTGCCCTGAATGTGAGTAGGTCAGGGTCACCAGGGCCGCCGCCCACCAAAAACACCTCGCCTTTAGGGGCTTGGCTGGGGTTGTCGCTGAGTATGTCGCGCAACACTTCACGTGCTGCTTCCTCTTGTCCAGACAACACACGCTCTACCATAGGGCCTTGCAATACATCCTCCCAAAAGCGGCGGCGTAATTGCGTGGTGGCAAACTTTGCTTTGACTTGGTCGCGGAACTCTCCCGCAATAGCTGCGATACGGCCATAACTGGCAGGTAGCATAGTCTCGATTTTGGTACGGATGTAGCGCGCCAATACTGGTGCATTTCCTTCAGACGATACGGCAATGACGACAGGGCTGCGGTCAATGACAGATCCCATGGTGAATGTACACAAGGCTGGTGCATCCACCACATTGACTGGAATATTCAATGCTTTTGCGGCGATGGATACCGCTTCATTTACTGCTTCATCATCGGTAGCGGCAATGACCAAGCAAGCCCCAGTCAGTTGCGCCGGTGTAAATGCAGTCGCAACGTGGTGAATTTTTCGCGCATCGGCCATGGCTTGCAGTTCATGGCATAAACTGGGGGATACCAAGGTGACGTCTGCGCTGGCTTTGAGCAGCATGGTGACTTTGCGCGTAGCGACATCGCCACCGCCAATGACGATACACGGACGCTGTTGAATATTCAGGAAAATCGGTAGTGCTTGCATGTGTTCAGTTCAATATTTGGAATACGCCCATTTTACCTTGCTAGGTGCAAATAAGCTAAAATACTGTTTTAACGTCAAATGTTGTCACAGTGAGCAAAAAAGTCTTTATTAAAACCTTTGGTTGTCAGATGAATGAATACGATTCATCGCGCATGGCCGATATGCTGGCGGCCAGTGAAGGCATGGTGGAAACGCAAACGGTAGAAGATGCGGATGTGATTTTGCTTAACACTTGCTCGGTGCGTGAAAAAGCAGAAGATAAAGTGTTTAGCCATTTAGGCCGCTTTATCCCACTCAAAGAAAAAAATCCCAATTTAATTATTGGTGTCGGTGGCTGTGTCGCGTCGCAAGAGGGTGACAACATCATCAAGCGCGCGCCTTATGTGGATGTGGTGTTTGGCCCGCAAACCTTGCATCGCTTGCCAGAGATGATCAAACAAAGCCAAGCGTTGGGGCAGTCTCAAGTCGATATCACTTTTCCGGAAATTGAAAAATTTGATCATCTACCGCCACCGCGCATAGAAGGTGCGACTGCCTTTTTAAGCATTATGGAAGGCTGCAGTAAATACTGTAGTTTCTGCGTAGTGCCTTATACGCGTGGCGAAGAAGTCTCTCGGCCATTTGCCGATATTTTGACTGAGGCGGTACAGTTGGCAGAACAAGGGGTGAAAGAAATTACTTTGCTGGGTCAAAACGTCAATGCCTATCGTGCAGAGTATGATGGCGTAGAAGCAGACTTGGCGATGCTGATTGAGACACTGGCTGAAATCCCCGAGATTGGACGCATTCGCTTTACCACCAGTCACCCCAATGAAATGAATGAGCGCTTGATCGCTTGTTTTGCGAGTGTGCCAAAGTTGGCGGTGCAATTGCATTTGCCAGTGCAGGCCGGCAGTGACCGTATCTTGATGGCAATGAAGCGCAACTACACTGGGCTGCAATATAAAAGTACGATACGCAAACTAAAAGCAGCGAGTCCTCATCTTACCTTTACCTCTGATTTTATTGTGGGTTTCCCAGGCGAGACAGAGGCTGATTTCAATGCGACTGTGAAGCTGATGCAGGACGTTGGATTTGATTACAGCTTTAGTTTTTTATATAGCCCAAGGCCAGGCACACCAGCCTCGTTTATCAAAGACGATACGCCGCACACCACTAAATTGGAACGCTTGGCAACATTGCAAAGCATCAATGAAGCACAGGGTGATGCGATTAGCCGTGGCATGTTAGGCACGATTCAGCGCGTGCTGATTGACGGTGTATCTTGGAAAGACAGTACATTATTGGCGGGTAAAACCGATAACAATCGCGTGGTGGATATTCAGGGAGCGCCTGCGTTGATTCATCAATTTGTGCAAGTGAAAATCACGGATGTGACCAACCCAAAACGCTTACAAGGCGAGATAGTCATTAGTTGAGATAGTAAACCATGGAAATTCAATTACGCCCTGAAGACAATGCCCGCTTAGCCAATTTGTGCGGTGCGTTAGACGAGAATATTAAACAAATTGAAACGGCGCTTGAGGTCAACATCAATCGTCGTGGTAGCACGTTTAACATATCTGGCAAGCAAGACAATGTGCGTATTGCGGCACAAATGTTAGAAAACTTTTATGTGCGTGCCAAAAAACCTATCGAGCTGGAAGAGATTCAGCTGGGCTTGGTCGAGGTAGATAAACTAAAGCCAGAAGATGTGACCACCAGCCAAGCCATGCCAGTGCTAATGACGCGGCGTGGCGACCTGCATGGGCGTACCCCAAGGCAGGTATCTTATTTGCAGCAGATTCAAGATTTTGATATTACGTTTGGGATTGGCCCGGCCGGTACAGGTAAAACGTATTTGGCGGTGGCCAGTGCGGTGGATGCGATGACGCGCGACCGCGTAAAGCGTATTGTGTTAGTGCGCCCAGCGGTAGAAGCCGGTGAGCGTTTAGGCTTCTTGCCTGGCGATTTAAATCAAAAAGTGGACCCTTACTTACGCCCGTTATATGACGCATTGTATGATTTGGCCGGCTATGACACAGTGAATAAAATGTTTGAACGTGGCGCCATTGAAGTCGCACCATTGGCCTACATGCGCGGTCGCACGCTCAACCAAAGTTTTATTATTTTGGATGAAGCACAAAATACAACGCCTGAACAAATGAAGATGTTTTTAACGCGTATTGGGTTTGGCACCAAAGCTGTGATTACCGGTGACGTGACGCAGATTGATTTACAGCGTCATCAGAAAAGTGGTTTGGTAGAAGCGCAAAAAATCCTGAAGGATGTCAAAGGCATTGCGATGACACATTTCTTGTCGCAAGATGTGGTGCGTCATCCATTGGTACAAAAAATTATCAATGCATATGAAAACTACGAGCAGAAAAATGCAGCGGAGTAGCCGTTGTACAACACTTGCATAAACGTCTTAATTAAACCGGTTAAATAGCGTTAATTATCGATATGCCCGTATGGTCAACGTTTTAAGATGATGGTATTTCGCTAGCATCTTAATAAAGAGAAGAATATGGCACTCGTATCATTGCGACAATTGTTAGATCACGCAGCCGAACACCAGTACGGCTTGGCTGCGTTTAATGTGAACAACATGGAGCAAGTGCACGCCATTATGCAGGCGGCTGATGCAGTGAATAGCCCTGTGATATTGCAGGCTTCGGCAGGTGCCAGAAAATACGCGGGTGAAGCGTTTTTACGTCACCTTGTATTAGCAGCGATTGAATCTTACCCGCATATTCCCATTGTGATGCACCAAGACCATGGCCATACCCCTGCCGTATGTATTCAAGCCATGCGCTCCGGATTTTCCAGCGTGATGATGGATGGCTCGCTCATGGAGGATGCTAAAACGCCTTCTAGCTATGAATACAATGTCAGCGTGACCAAACAAATTGTAGAAGTGGCACATGCCATTGGCGTGTCGGTTGAAGGTGAGCTGGGCGTGCTTGGCTCATTAGAAACAGGTAAAGCCGGAGAGGAAGACGGTTCTGGTGCTGAGGGTATTTTAAGTCATGAACAGTTATTGACCGACCCGGAAGAAGCCGCTGACTTTGTGAAGAAAACGGGCGTGGATGCCTTGGCGATTGCCATCGGGACTTCGCATGGTGCGTATAAATTTACAAGCCCGCCTACTGGGCAAACCTTGGCCATTCATCGCATCAAAGAAATCCATGCGCGCATCCCCAATACGCATTTGGTGATGCATGGCTCTTCTTCAGTCCCGCAAGAATGGCTCAAAACCATCAATGCGCATGGCGGCAATATGGGTGAAACCTATGGTGTGCCGGTGGAAGAGATTGTAGAGGGCATCAAGTATGGTGTGCGTAAGGTCAATATTGATACCGATTTACGCATGGCGACTACTGGTGCGTTGCGCCGCTTTTTTGATGAGAATAAGCAGGAATTTGATCCCAGAAAATTCTTAACAGTGAGTACGGTGGCCATGCGTGATATTTGCAAGGCGCGTTATGAGGCATTTGGTTCTGCGGGGCAGGCATCACGTATTCAGCCGATATCGTGTGATGCCATGGCGGAGCGTTATAAGTCCGGGCAACTAAGCGCGATAGTGAAGTGACTGGCTGATACTCAAGCTCCCACTTGCTGGAGCTCGCTTATTCTCTCCGTAGTTGTTATATCTATAAAGTTAAAGGCAGTTGTCGGCCCAAGGCTGACAACCAACGAGTCGCATAACCGATGCCATTAAGCCTCAGAGTAAATGTGCAAGTTTGCTTTTACTACTCATTGACCCCTAACTCTTTTAGATCTTTGTCGTACATTGCCGCTAACAATAACTCTCCCTTGTCGTCCACGCGAAACTGTCCGTACCGTGCTGGCTCATAAATTTTTCCATTACCTTCTTGGAAAAAATAGGCATTGGTAGCAAATTTCACTGTGCCGTTACGAACACGGTAACGTAGAAGTATCTCTTTGTTTGAAAGCGGTTGATCTATGTAAAGGCTTTTGAATGTACCCACGTTTCGCTCATCAAGGCTGGCGATAACAAAACCGTCCGATGCTGCTATGTCATGCCTCCACTGACGGCGATCCTCTGTTTTAGGCAGAGCCTGATAAACTTCATCACCAAGACGAAAGTTCAGCGCCATATAATCTCCTTGCATCAGTGAACGAGGATCCACGGGAGTAACTTCAAGATATACCTCTTTTCCTTCAACTAAATGTTTTTCCTTTCCGATAATAGACCAGTTCACAAGAACCAGAATAATTAGAAGCGAGCCAATCACGATCTTCTTATGCATGGTGCACCTCATTGCCTATTGGGAAAATTCTGAACATTAACCAACGGACAAAGAGCAAAATAAGCCCGACCATGAGTAAAGATTGGGACTTGTCCAGTAATGTCGTATCAAGCAGGTAGTAGTACGAAGAAATATAAAACAGAAGTGAAACGATTCCTAAACCGAGAAGAACGCGGTTTGCACAGAAAAAACCGAAGCTAATGATCACCATCCCCACAGTTATGCCTTGAACATTCATAGATACCGCGCAAATGAGAAGAGTGGCTAACAACGTTATAATGGATAGACGGCTTCTTACTGGCTGTCCATAACGCTGCAATAAACTCCAAACAACGTATAGCGTTACTGCTCCTATCATGAGTTCTCCAAGCCATGGCTGTGCCCAGAACTCATGGTTTTCAGAGGAAAGCCCACCGAACGTTTGGTAGTTAAATTGGGCTGTTCCTTTCAGTGCAATAATTGCGAGGACCAAGCCATATCCGATGGCCCTTATTTTTTTCATCTGTTGAGGATAGTGGAATTCGTGCAGCCAGCAGAGCGAAGTGCCAAATATAAGAATCCCGCCAATCACATAAGGGATATGCAGTTCTGTGAGCGCCATAGATATAGCTATTGCCGCAACCAGAGTAGATACGATGCTATGAACAAAGTTAGGCATCACCACCACCAGAGCGACTTGCAGCATAGCGAGCAGAAGCCATACCACTATTTGATTATGATTGGCAAAGTCGAATATTGCGTAGGCAATTAAAGCTTGGCCTGCCATACTTGTGGCCAACCCTAAGTGTTCAACAAACTCATTGGCGGGGATGCGTAATAAAGCAAAAGCACCTACTAGCATAATCCCCCCGAAAATAAGAGCTGCTCCGGGTGTTTTAAAGACAAACTGGAAAGCAGCGCCAATAAATCCAAGAATAAAGATTGCTGCCAGCCAACCGGAAAATGCTAAAAGAGCTTTGATATACCAAGGAGACTCTAAAACTTCACTTTCAGGTTGCGCACCCTCAACGATTCCATGCTCCTGTAAGAGAGCCCACACTTGATTACTCATGATAGATTCTCCCGGTGAATATTTTTAAGCCACAAGGTAGCACCACTACCCATCCCAATAACGATCAAGGCAAGAAGCAGAAAAGCACCTGCATCATCATGGTGCAATATGTGGTTGCTTAGGAATGAAATTGTTATCGTTATTGTGGACAAACAGCACCCAGCAAGCATAAAGAGATCTAGTCTTACATATCGATAAATATAATACATTGCAGCCAACCATAGTCCCCATACCAGTCCAGGATAACCGACTACCTCTTGAGGACTAAAAATTGAGAGTAAAACTAGGCAAGTCAATGGAACACCAGAGCCGATAGCCAGTAGCCGAATAGCCCACTGTTCTGACAGCCATTGCCATGTCGTTGCCAGTAGCTGCCATGTGATTAAAGCAAGGGTGTTAAAAAGAAATATGATCCACAACATGGCTGACTCAGAACTGAAAACAAGACCGAACAATCCGCGAAATGTCAGGTAATACAAGATAATAGAGACGTTGATAAGTGCTATCCAGACTATCCATATTGCGGAAAAACGCCCGACAATAGCCCATGGCAACATTAGCAGAGCCCAGTTGAAGAACAGTTGCCAGGGATCTGCACCGGTCTGGTAGGTCTGACCGTACAACGCTAACAGCACACCTAAAGAGATTGTTGCTACAAGAATAGAGACCTTGCTGGCGATGGAGTCTTCCGCAAATTTACAGTATGCGACAACAGCCAAAACAATAGCCCCCTCTACCATGCCGAATTTGGAAAAACGCCCTAAGTCTTTCCAGTTGTATGCGATAAAGAACATGACTGCAAAGGCTAGCGCAAGACCACCTAGCCAAAGTAGGAGATAATCGATAAAAGCCTGCCATTTTTTGCCGTTGGGTACGATCTTTAAGACAGTGAGTGCAGTGTCGATTTTTTCTTCTGTTATGACTCCCTGCTCTATCAGTTCGATTAATTGCTCGCGAGGTGTGCTCATGAATTGAACCTTTTCTCTTCGTTAATATTTATCAGTTGAACCTTAAAAATTAAGGGGCTGACTTTAGCCAGCCTCGTTTGAGTGATAGGTTGCGTTTTTAGCCACCGCGAATCACATCTTTTAGCTCAATTTGAATAGAGCGGAATTTTGAATATACCCAGAGACCAATAGCAACAAAAATGCCGAATGCTGCCGTAAAAACTAGTGATATAAGCAAACCAATAAAAGGAGACGCCACTAGTCCTGCGATGCCTGTAATTGGTTTTTCATTCCATGTAATCGAATTTGCTCCAAAAAGAGCGAAAACACCCATAAATATACTTAGTGGAACAATTGAGCAAAGCGAGCCGATGGCGATTAACTTGAAAATGGAACCAGTAGATAGTTTTTTTGTAGTGATTGTTTCGTACATTTATTACCCCTTGTTTTTATTTTTAAGCCTTAGGCTTGGCTATTATTCTGTCCATATAATAATTAATAGCAAGTAGGGGCGCAACTAAGTCAAGTAACAATAATGAAGTTAAGATACGAACGTCTACTTTGGGCCGTTATTGAGTAAAGCAGTCTAGCGCTTGGTTTTGCCGTGATAGGTTGCGATGCGCTCAACTTCATGCTTGCTACCCATGATGACCGGAACACGCTGATGCAATGCACTTGGCACCAACTCTAAAATACGCATATGTCCGGTGGTAGATAAACCGCCTGCTTGCTCCATAATAAAACTCATGGGGTTGGCTTCGTACAGCAGGCGCAGCTTACCGCCTTGTTTTTTGATTTTACTGTCCATCGGGTACATAAACACACCGCCACGCACTAAGATGCGATGGATTTCCGCCACCATTGAAGCAACCCAGCGCATATTGAAATCTTTTTCGCGGTCGCCTTCCTCGCCTTGTAAGCACTCATCAATGTAACGTTGTATCGGCGCTTGCCAAAACCGGTAGTTGGACATATTGATCGCAAACTCTTGCGTATCCGCAGGCACTTGCATGTTGGCATGGGTCAGGTAAAACTCACCCAACTCGTTGTCCAGTGTAAAGCCATGCACGCCGTTACCAATAGTGAGTACCAGCATGGTGGAAGTGCCATATAAGGCATAACCAGCACAGATTTGTTGCGTGCCGGGTTGCAGAAAATCTGCCAGTACAGGCATTGCGCCTGGGCTTTTTAGAATAGAAAAAATTGTGCCGACAGAGATGTTCACATTGACGTTGGAAGAGCCATCCAAAGGATCAAACAGCAATAAATACTGGCCGTTAGGCGAGACGTCTTCATCAAGTTGAATGATTTCTTCCATTTCCTCGGAGGCCATGCCGACGACATAGCCACTGGTTTGCGCGGATTCAATAAAAATCTCATTGGTAATCACATCCAGCGCTTTTTGTACTTCACCCTGTACGTTTTCAGAGCTTAGGTTGTGCATAGTGCCTTCTAGTGCGCCACTATCAATCGCAATCGCTATTTTTTTACATGCAGTGATGACATCGTTGAGTATGGCTGTGAGTGCGGTGCGGTGCTCACCATTGATGTGTGCTGAAAAATAGTCTGTTATTTTGATTTTTTCTGTCATGACAATTCCTTAATCATCTGCTAACCACTTGGTATCGAATGTGCATTATGCCTTTACAACAAAAGAACATGAAGTATTTGCATTGAATTGACTGAGTAAATGCTTGATTTGAGCACACAGAAATAGTCTTTATAATGGAGGCAATTCAATTTTATGTGCGCTATCTTGTTATGACAGCTATTTCTCTTTCTGTGCAATATGCCACGCATATGCCCCATTTACCCACTAAGCAGCAACTTAAGCGTTGGGTGCGTGCTGCGGTGCGTGTGGAAACAGAAGTTGCCATTCGCATTGTCGATGCAGAAGAAGGGCGTGCCTTAAATAGTGCTTATCGCGGCAAGGATTACGCTACAAATGTACTGACGTTTCCACTGACAGAAGAGCCCCATCTGATGGGCGATATTATTATTTGTGCGCCGGTAGTCGAATCAGAAGCGCATGCACAAAATAAATCCCTAGAAGCGCATTATGCACACTTAACGGTGCATGGCATATTGCACTTGCACGGATATGACCACGAAACTGAGCCGCAAGCGGAGCTCATGGAGGCGCTTGAGGTAACAATTTTACAAAAATTAGGGTATTCTAATCCCTATCTCTTTACACAGGATGCCTAACCCGCATTTAGCATGGCCAGTGAGTCGGAAAAACCCCAACATAAACCTAGCTTATTAGAACGTTTAAGCCACTTTTTACTACGCGAACCAGAAGACCGCGAGCAGTTAGTAGAGCTACTGCATAGCGCTTACGAAAATCACCTGATGGATAGCGACTCTCTCGCGATGATTGAGGGTGTGCTGCAAGTCAGCGAGATGCAAGTACGTGACATTATGATCCCGCGTTCGCAAATGGATGTGATTGATATTACCCATCCGCCAGAAACATTTATTCCGCATGTGATTGAAACTGCACACTCACGTTTTCCCGTAATTGAGGACAATAAAAACGATGTGATTGGCATACTCCTTGCTAAAGATTTACTAAGGTATTACGCGGGTGAAGATTTTGATGTGCGCGATATGTTGCGTCCAGCAGTATTTATTCCAGAATCTAAGCGCTTGAATGTGTTGTTGAAAGAGTTTCGTAGTAATCGTAATCATATTGCGATTGTGGTCGACGAGTACGGTGGTGTGGCAGGAATGGTCACCATTGAAGACGTGCTGGAACAAATTGTCGGCGATATTGAAGATGAATACGATTACGATGAAGACGAAGACAATATCATTCATCATGCGGATGGGCAGTACCGGGTAAAAGCGCTAACGGAAATTACGGATTTTAACGAAGCGGTAGGTACGCAATTTAGTGATGAAGAGTTCTCTACAATTGGTGGTTTGGTGGTGAATCGATTTGGGCATTTGCCTAAACGTGGAGATGCCATCAATATTGATAACATCAGAGTCACAGTGGTTAGAGCGGATAGTAGGCGCTTACATTCTATTTTGGTGGAAGTGTTGCCGGAAGAGCCGTATCCGATAGAAAACACATAACAGCACGAGCTTTTGTTTGCGCGCAATATACTGTTGAACTAATTTTAAATTCGCTTCTCATAATGTCATTGATAGGAGAGTGTCATGAAAATTTGGCAAACCGCAGGTGTATTAAGTATTGCATTGAGTGCATGGCATGTAAATGCGGGCGAAATTAAAACCGAGCCGCTGGCTGGTGAGTTGCCGACAGAAGAGAAGGCGTTTGTGAATGCCATTGGCAAATTAAACAAAGCCAAAATTGTAGAGTTGCTTGGTGAACCGGCAAAAGCGGAAGATGTGAAACTCAAAGATTCTGGCCGAGTGGTGGCGTCTATATGGCATTATCATTACATCAACACAGCGGCCGATGGCGAATATTATCAAACAACCGAGCTGGATTTTATTGACGACCAAGTGAATGTAGTAGTGTTTCTAAATAATGATGGTAGCGAGCAAGTGCCCGCAGGGCAAAAATATGAAGTGCCGGAAGTTAAACCGGAAATGTAAGCTCTAGAATAAATAAGCTAATGTAAGCTTGGATGAGTAATGTTAAAAAAGGCGCCTTAAGCGCCTTTTTTATTCAACCTTTGCGTATCCAGGCTTATTTTTTAAGTGAGTCGCGAATCTCACGCAACAACACTACATCTTCTGGCGTTGGTGCTGGTGCGGCGGCAGGTTCTGCTTTTTTCAGTTTATTCATGATGCGTACCATTTGGAAAATGATAAACGCTAAGATGATAAAGTTAAGTGCGATTGTAATAAAGTTACCGTAAGCCAATACAGCACCGGCTTTTTTGGCTTCGATTAAGGCCAGACCAGCTTCTTGGCCATTCAATGGAATGTACATATTGCTAAAATCCAAGCCTCCAACCAATGTGCTGACTACGGGCATGATGATGTCGCCTACTAGCGAATCCACAATCTTACCAAAGGCTGCGCCGATAATCACACCCACGGCTAAGTCCATGACATTACCTTTTAATGCAAACTCCTTAAACTCTGACATCATGCTCACGATGTAAACCCTCCTCGTATCAATTATTAATTAGTAACCATTAAACTACCCGTTTAATATAGTCCGCTGGCAATTCTTGTGTCAATCAACTTCGTGATTATTCATTTTTGCTGCCACTTTTGTACATGAAGTGCGCGCGCAGGCGTTACAATCCGAGGGTTTTAATTCGTTACTCAATCATCAATATGCTTAAAACAGCCTGTCTTAAACAAAATATCTGGGCGTTGCTTGCAGGCGCGCTGACTGTGTTTGGCTTTGCGCCTTACGGACTATTTGTTGCGCCGCTACTTGGTTTGGGTGTGCTGTTTTACTTATGGCAAACATCTGAGCAACCCAAGCAAGCTTTTAAGTTAGGGCTAAGCTTTGGTTTAGGTCTGTATGGGTTTGGCATTTATTGGATTTATATCAGCCTGCATGAATTTGGCGGTATGCCTTGGTGGTTCGCAGGGTTTTGTACGTTTTGCCTGTGTGCATTTATGGCCTTGTTTCCTGCAATGGTCGGCTATGTAAGCAAGCGCATCGGCTATCTATGGTTGAGTGCGCCTGTGCTATGGGGCGTGTCAGACTGGGTACGTAGCTGGATATTCACAGGATTCCCTTGGTTGACCATGGGCTATAGCCAAGTGCCGCATAGCCCTTTGGTTGGATTCATGCCTATATTCGGCGTGTATGCAGCTTCTACATTGACTACATTGATGGCTGCGATAGTGGCTTATTGGTTTGCGCAACCGCAGCAGAGCAGTATTTGGAAGCGTAATGCGATTGCTTGTATTGTCGTGCTTGTTGTTTCAGGTTTTTTACTCAAGGCGGTGGAATGGACCAAGCCAATTGGCAAGCCCCTAAGTGTGGCATTGCTGCAAGGCAATATTAGTCAGTCCATCAAGTGGTCGCCCGATGTGGCTGGCCAGACCATTCGCCAATATCTGGAGATGGTAGAGCAAAGCAAAGTACAGCTGATTGTATTGCCAGAAACCGCTTTGCCAGTGATTGCGCAGCAACTGGATGCGTCAACAGTAGAGCGCTTGCGTGCGCATGGTAAACAAAATCAGGGTGATGTGCTCGTGGGCTTGGTGCAATACGATGCTACGAATGAAAGTTACTTTAATAGTGCTATTAGTTTTGGTACTGCGCCAATGCAGGCGTACTCTAAAAGCCATTTGGTGCCGTTTGGTGAATTTATTCCGTTCAAAGCAATCTTCGGCTGGATCTATCGCGATTGGTTGAATATTCCGTTGAGTGATTTATCGCGCGGAGGTAATCAAGTGCCCATGCAGTTGGTTAATCAGCATGTTGCCGTGAATATTTGCTACGAAGATGTATTTGGTGAAGAAATTATTCGGCAATTGCCAGCAGCCACCTTGCTGGTCAACATGAGTAACGATGCATGGTATGGGCAATCATTTGCTGCGGAACAGCATATGCAATTTAGCCAGGCGCGCGCCATTGAAACCGGGCGCATGATGCTCAGAGCCACCAACACTGGCGCGACAGCAATCATTGACCAGCATGGTGTAGTGCTAGCGCATGCACCGCACGATACACAGGTGATATTGGAAGGAAATGCGCAGGGCTACCAAGGTACCACGCCCTATATTGCATGGGGAAACTGGCCATTTATTCTATTCAGTGTTGGTGTAATTGCTTTTGTTTTATGGCGTAAAACCAAGTAAAATCGAGGTTTTAGCAATCATCATTTTTACGCCTGCTTTAAACTTTGTTTTTGTAGAAAAAAGACAAGGAGGCAAGGCACAGGCAGTACGGTTAAAGTACGACAAGCCGAAGCTGACAACGTATTTTTTGGAATAAGAACAAATGTCACTGACTTTTCAGCAAATTATATTAACGCTACAAGACTATTGGGATAAACAGGGCTGTACCTTGCTGCAACCCTACGATATGGAAGTAGGCGCTGGCACAAGCCACACTGCTACATTTCTACGTGCACTAGGCCCAGAGCCATGGAAAGCGGCCTATGTGCAACCAAGCCGTCGTCCTAAAGATGGCCGCTATGGCGAAAATCCAAATCGTTTGCAACATTACTATCAATTTCAAGTGGTGCTTAAACCAGCCCCAGCTAATATTTTGGAGCTGTATTTGGGCTCGTTAGAAGCATTGGGCTTTGACTTAAAACAAAACGATGTGCGCTTTGTAGAGGATGACTGGGAAAACCCGACGCTGGGTGCTTGGGGCTTGGGCTGGGAAGTGTGGCTCAATGGGATGGAGGTTACGCAATTTACGTACTTCCAGCAAGTCGGCGGCATTAACTGTAAGCCTATTACCGGTGAAATCACTTATGGCTTAGAGCGTCTCGCCATGTATTTGCAAGGTGTGGAAAATGTATACGACCTCACTTACTCACCCGGCGTGAAATATGGTGATGTGTTCTTGCAAAATGAAAAAGAGCAATCTGCTTATAACTTTGAGCATAGCGATGTCGATTTTCTGTTGATCGCATTTAATGCGCACGAAAAACAAGCCAAGCATTTGATGGAAGAAAAGCTTGCATTGCCGGCGTATGAGCAAGTGCTCAAAGCCGCCCATACGTTTAATCTGCTAGATGCACGTGGTGCGATTTCTGTGACAGAACGCGCTGCGTATATTGGGCGTATTCGTAATTTAGCGCGTAGTGTGGCGGCCAGTTATTTAGATAGCCGTGCACGTTTGGGTTTCCCCATGGCGCCCAAAGCGTGGGCCGATGAAGTGTTAGCACAAATAGAACAAAATAAGAAAGCCGCCTAGCCGTCATTCCCGCGTAGGCGGGAATCTAGGCAAGATGGATATGCAACCATGTGTGTACATACTCGCAAGCAAACAAAATGGGACTTTGTATATTGGTGTTACGTCCAATCTTTCCAAGCGAGTTTGGGAACATAAAAATGAAGTCGTTAAAGGATTTACGCAGAAGTATCAAACACATCTTTTGGTGTGGTATGAACCACACGCTACAATGGAGTCCGCCATCTCTCGTGAGAAATCACTGAAAAAATGGAACAGAATTTGGAAGCTAAGATTGATTGAACAATTCAATCCTGATTGGCAAGATTTATATCAACAACTGACTTGACTGGATTCCCGCCTGCGCGGGAATGACGAGAGAAGAATGAGCAAGCAAAATTTATTAGTAGAGTTATTTGTAGAAGAATTGCCGCCAAAGGCGCTCAAAAAATTAGGCGAGTCTTTTGCTGGCGTATTATTTGAAACGCTGAAGGCACAGGGCTTGGTCAGTGACGAGAGTGTTGTGACCAACTTTGCTACTCCGCGCCGTTTGGCTGCACATGTCACAGCGGTTGCTGCCAAAGCGGCAGATAAGCAAGTGGCACAAAAGCTGATGCCCGCTAGTGTTGGTTTGGATGCCAATGGCAATGTCACGCCAGCCTTGGTAAAGAAACTACAGGCCTTGGGGGCAGATGAATCTGCCGTGGCTCAGCTGCGCAAAGAAAATGATGGCAAAGCCGATATTTTATTCTTAGATGCGACGCAAGCGGGTGCAACCTTAGCAGAAGGACTGCAAAAGGCACTGGATGAAGCCTTAGCCAAACTGCCAATTCCAAAAGTCATGACTTACCAAATCAATGATGGCTGGGAAAGTGTCAATTTTGTGCGTCCTGCACATGGCTTGGTCGCCTTGCACGGAACACAAATTGTGTCTGCAACGGTGCTTGGACTATCAGCTGGCAACAGCACGCAAGGCCATCGATTTGAAGCAAAAAATGCGACCATTACCATTCAGTCGGCGGATAGCTATGCGCAGCAACTTGCCGATGAAGGTGCTGTGATTGCAAGTTTCGGAGCGCGTAAAGCGGAAATCGTACGTCAACTCACTGCCGCCGCAGCAAAAGAAAATCTAACGCCGATTGACGACGATGCATTGCTGGATGAAGTGACAGCGCTGGTGGAGCTGCCAAATGTGTTGCTTGGCCAATTTGAGCAAGAGTTTTTGGAAGTGCCACAAGAGTGCCTGATTTTGACCATGAAGGCCAATCAGAAATACTTCCCCTTGCTAGATGCGAACGGCAAACTCACGCACAAATTTTTGATTGTCTCTAACATCAAACCGGCAGACCCATCCAAAGTGATTGGTGGGAATGAGCGTGTGGTGCGCCCACGTTTGGCCGATGCTAAATTTTTCTTTGATCAAGACCGTAAAAAGACGCTGGAAAGTCGTATCGATGGCCTGGCCAAAGTGGTGTATCACAACAAACTTGGTAGCCAAGGCGAGCGCAATGCCCGTGTAGTAGCCATTGCTAAAGCGATTGCTGAACAAATCAACCCAAGTTTAACGGCCAAAGTGATACAGGCAGCGCGTTTATCTAAAGTGGATTTGCTCACAGATATGGTGGGCGAATTTCCAGAATTGCAAGGCATTATGGGGCGCTATTACGCGCAACATGAAGGCTTGGATGATGATGTTGCGTTTGCGATTGAAGATCACTATAAGCCACGCTTTGCTGGTGATGATTTGCCGCGTCATCAAGTGGGTGTGATTGTCGCGTTAGCCGATAAGCTTGAAACGCTAGTGGGCTTATTTAGCATAGGTGAAAAGCCAACGGGTGATAAAGATCCATTTGCGTTGCGTCGCCAAGCATTAGGTATTATTCGTATGTTGATTGATGGTAAGCTGGAAGTCAGCTTAAGTGATTTAACTACATTGGCAATTTCAATTATCGGTAGTGAGCAAATCCAAAAAGAATGGTCTTTAAAACTGTCTCAGCTAGAGGCAGCAAATAAACCTGCAACTTCAGGCGATCGTATGGTTGCTACTGGATATGTTGGGCGAGCAATGGCCCCAGGTGCGCTAGAAAATATCAAAGAATTTATTTTTGATAGATTGGCTAATAATCTTCGTGAGCAAGGTTCCAGCTCGCAAGAAGTAGACGCGGTATTGTCACTGACACCAGAGCTCCTTAGTGAAGTGCCCGCCCGTCTTGCTGCGGTGCGCAGTTTCGCCAGTTTAGTCGAAGCCCCTGCGCTCGCCGCTGCCAATAAGCGTGTAGGCAATATTCTGAAAAAAGTAGAAGGTGAGTTAACGACCGAAGTGAATGCTAACTTACTGCAAGAACCTGCAGAAAAAGCACTTGCAGATGCGTTAACTGCAGTGAAGCCGAAAGCCGATCAGCTATTTGAATCTGGCGATTACACAGCATCCCTTCAAGCACTGGCTGTACTCAAAGCACCTGTAGATGCATTTTTTGACAATGTCATGGTCAATGCGGACAATGTGGATTTACGGAATAACCGTTTGGCGTTACTCAACCAATTACATCAAGCCATGAACCGTGTGGCTGATTTATCCAAATTAGCAAGTTAAACTCTGCGAGCATACTGTTGAAACTGGTCATATTAGATAGGGATGGCGTCATCAATCGAGATAGCGCCACGTTCATCAAAAGTCCAAACGAATGGGTGCCTATCCCCGGCAGCTTAGAGGCGATTGTGACGCTGAATCAGGCAGGGTATCGCGTTGTGGTGGCAACCAATCAATCGGGCATTGCGCGCGGCTTGTTTGATATGGCCACGCTGAATGCAATTCACGATAAGATGCATCGCGCGTTGGCACAGATGGGTGGACGCATTGATGCTTTATTTTATTGCCCGCATGCGGCAGATGATCAGTGCGATTGTCGCAAACCTAAAACCGGCATGATGGAAGAAATCGGCAGGCGTTTTTCTATTGAGCTAAATCAGGTATATGGGGTGGGGGATGCGCTGCGAGATTTACAGGCGTTTAGCCATGCTGGCTGCAAACCTATTTTAGTACGCACTGGCAAAGGTGAAGACACTTTTGCTCAAGGAAAGTTGCCATCGGATACCCTTGTGGTAGCGGACCTGGCAGAGGCCGTACAACATATAATTGCTGACTAAATGATACTTAGGCTTCGATCACTGCTGTTCTATTTGGGCTTGCTTGTCATCACGCCCATTTTCTCTGTTATTGCTATTTTACTTGTCCCGCTGAACAACGTCACACGTTCACGCATTGCCAGCGGCTGGGCTTATTGCACCGTATATTGGCTTAAGCTCACCTGTAATTTGAGTGTGTCTGTACAAGGGCGTGAGCATATTCCAAATCATCCTTCTATCGTTCTCTGCAAACATCAATCTGCTTGGGAAACCATTGCTTTGCAAACCATTTTTCCGCCGCAGATTTGGGTCATGAAGCGTGAGCTATTGATGATTCCATTTTTAGGCTGGGCCTTTATGGCGCTGGCAGCGATTCCAATTGACCGCAGTGCCGGACGCGAGGCGCTCAAAAAATTGGTGGCCAATGGCAAAGACCGTTTGGCCAGAGGCTTGTGGGTAGTGATTTTCCCGGAAGGGACGCGCACCGCGCCTGGCCAGCGCGCCAAGTATCATGTTGGTGGCGCATGGTTGGCTGCGCATACGCAAAGTACAGTAGTGCCCGTGGCACACAATGCTGGCCGTTATTGGCGCAAAAATTCATTTATCAAATATCCAGGCACGATTCAAGTGGTGATTGGGCCGCCGATTGAAACGGCTGGCATGAAGCCAGATGAAGTGAATCAGCGCGTGGAAGCTTGGATTGAGGCGGAGATGCAATCGCTTTGATTGAGCAAACCATCACACTTGCGAACGGTCAGCATATTGCCTATTTGCTAGAGTATCGTACGCGACGTACCGTCGGTTTGAAAATCACGCAACAAGGTTTGGTGGTGCACGCTCCCAAGCGTTTGGTGACCCACCAGTTAAATCAAATCCTGTTAGAAAAGTCTGCTTGGATTAGTAATAAACTTGCCTTGCGCGAAGTCAATGCAGTAGACAAAGTGCAGTGGCAGCATGGTGAGCACTTATTATTGTTGGGGCAGGACATTGAATTGCAGCTACTGGAAACCAGTGCAAAGCCAATACTCCGTTTGGATGGGCAACGTCTAGTGCTGACGGTCAAAGACATTGGCAATACAGAGGCCATCGCCAAACGCATTATTCGTTGGTATCAACAGCAGGCCTATGAGGACTTTGCGCGCAGGGTGGAAATTTTTTCTGCTAAGTTGGGGGTACCCACGCCGCCGATTGCGCTATCCAGTGCTCAATCACGTTGGGGGAGTTGCAATAGCCGTGGTCAAATTCGTTTGAATTGGCGCCTAATACAGGCACCGCCGCAAATCATTAATCATGTCGTTTGTCACGAATTGGCGCACTTGAAAGAGATGAATCATTCTGCCAAGTTTTACGCAGTGTTAACGCAGCTGTTTCCGGAACATGCAATCGTTGAACAAGCGCTCAAGCGCTTTTCACCGCAGCTACACCGTCTTTAATATTTCGTTAAAACAATTGTTTCACATCATGTGCAATATCGGCAGGCTTTTGCCCGTAGCTCATGTAGATGCGCGCTGTGCCTTTTTTATCAAACACATATAAGCCAGCACTGTGGTCAATCGTGTAGTTGCTTGAGGTGCTGCTGACGACCTTAGAAGCAAAGATTTTATAACTGCCCATGTTCTCGGACACTTCTTGCAGGGAGCCGCGCAAGCCGATAAAACGCTTGTCAAACGAGGGTACAAACTGTGCCAGTACTTCTTGCGTGTCTCGTTCCGGATCAACGGTAATGAATAGCACTTGTACTTGATCCGCGTCTTTACCTAGTAACTTCATGGTCTGGCGGAGATCACTCATGGTGGTTGGGCAAACATCCGGGCAGTGCGTATAACCAAAGAACATGATGACCACTTTGCCTTTGAAGTCGGACATGGCGCGTAGCTTGCCGGTATGATCTGTTAATGTGAGCGGTTTACCAAATTCTGCACCTGTAATATCGGTGCCGATAAAATGGGCGGCTTTAGGGGCTGCATTACAGGCAGTCAGCATTAAAAATAGGCTTAAAAATAACCACTTACGCATGAAAAGTATCCTTTGGTAACAATTACACTCACTTACGAATAAGATTTGACTTTATTCTAGGGTTTTGATTCTAACATAAGCAATAAATTCGCTGCTTTGGTTTACAATATTGCTTTTGTAATTTTCACAAGATAAGGCAAGCGAAATGGCAATACCAACCTCAATGGCAGACCGTGATGGCGTAATTTGGTATGACGGCAAAATGGTCAACTGGCGTGATGCAACGACTCACGTATTAACGCACACATTGCATTACGGCATGGGCGTGTTTGAGGGGGTGCGTGCCTACAAAACCGATAAAGGGCCTGCGATTTTTCGCTTAAAAGAGCATACGGATCGCTTGTTCCGCAGTGCGCATATCTTAGGCATGAAAATGCCGTTTGATAAAGCAACGCTGATCGAAGCGCAAAAAGCGGCGGTACGGGATAACAAGCTCGAATCTGCCTACATGCGCCCAATGGCGTTCTATGGCGCTGAGGCGATGGGTATCTCTGCTAAAACGTTATCTACGCACGTGATTGTCGCGGCATGGAGTTGGGGCGCTTATATGGGTGAAGAGGCGATTACCAAAGGCATTCGCGTGAAGACTTCCTCTTTCTCACGTCATCACGTCAATATCACCATGTGTAAAGCCAAAGCCAATGGTAACTACATGAACAGTATTTTGGCGCACCAAGAGGCAGCGCAAGATGGCTACCAAGAAGCGTTGTTGCTGGATGTAGACGGCTTTGTTGCAGAGGGCTCTGGCGAAAATATCTTTATCGTACGTAACGGTAAACTGATTACGCCGGATTTAACCAGTGCGTTAGAAGGCATTACACGCGACACGATTGTGCAACTGGCCAAAGAATTAGGGCTGGAAGTGATTGAGAAACGTATTACGCGTGATGAAGTGTACAGTGCAGATGAAGCGTTTTTTACAGGTACTGCTGCAGAAGTGACGCCGATTCGCGAGCTAGACAATCGTGCGATTGGCGAAGGCACCCGTGGCCCTATCACAGAAAAACTGCAAAGCCTGTACTTTGATGTGGTGAAAGGTAAATCCGAGAAACACATGGGATGGCTCACTTTGGTTTAACATTCTAGTGTCACATCACTCAACAAAAAATAATGGATATTAAAGTTCAGTTATTGTTACTAGCCTTAGTGCTGTGTGGTGTGGCAGTGTTAGTGCGGTTTTCTGCAAAATCTGCATTGCATATGATATTCAATGCAGACAGCCACAGTAGTTCAAGTCTTGTTGAAGTGATGCGCACCTCGTTGGCATTGTTGCTGATGTTTGTAGCAAGTGCGGTAGTCATCAATATTGGTTTGCAGCGCATGTTTGGTTATGGCAATGAGTTAACTACCATCTACTTTGCAACATATCTGCATGCGATTGCAGGCGCAGATTCTTGGGGCGTGATGGTCAAGGCGCTCACGCATCTGGATGCGTTTCCAAGTGAGTCAATCTATGATGCGCTTATCTTAAAAGACCAAACTAAGTTTCAATATCCCCCCAGCGCGTTACTCATTTTCGATCTACCACATCGTTTTTTTGGCTTGTCGTACGAGGCCATTGTTGGCATCGCCAACATCATCAGTTGGTTATGTTTACCGTTATTGGGCATTGTGTTTTACAAACTGATTGATAAGAGCGTGGTCACTGCTTGGCACACCACTTCGCGACTCTTTAGCGAGACGCAGCAGCAAATACCTGTTTGGATGCGCGTATTGGCTTTGCTGACTGGGATTGCTACTGTGGCGATGTTTTATCCTATATTACGGTCTTATTTCTTGGGCCAAGTTCAAACATTCATGACCTTATTGGCAGGGCTGGCTTTATTGGCGTGGCAGACTAAGCGTTTGGGGGCAGCAGGTGTTTTATTGAGCATTTGCTGTAGCTTTAAGCCGCAATGGATTATTTTGATTCCATGGGCCTTCATCAGAAGGCAGTGGCATTTCCTTATTACGTTTTCTATTTCGTCAGCCATCATCTTTTTAGTGTCTGTGTCGCTATATGGCGTTGAAAACTGGACAGACTATTTCTCCGTATTGTCTTTTCTGAGTCAACACGGCGAGAGTTTTTATCCCAATCAATCCATCAATGGCATCATGCATCGGTTATTGTTGAATGGGAACAATCTGGAGTGGCTTTCCAATACATTTCCACCTTATCACCCATGGGTGTATCTGACCACTTTGCTGACCTCTGCGCTGCTGTTGGCGGTTGCGCTATTCTGGAAATTTCTGCGTCAACCCAATGCAACTGACCTGTCGATTATGATGTTGAGCCTGACGATCGCCTCTCCTATTGCTTGGGAGCATCACTATGGCATTGCAATTCTATTGCTAGCCATTATCTTACCTTTGTCTGTGGTCTACCGGCCACTTGGCCAATGGACCGTGTCTTATATATGGGTCATGTACTTATTGATTAGCCAGAATTTTGGCTACTTCGCATCGTCATTGGCAGATACGTATTGGAACGTTTTACAATCCACTTTATATATTGGCGTCATCATGTTGTTGTGGCTGCTATATAAGCTATCGCAGAAACAGCATAAGCCCCGCATTGCCAATGCAGGGCGTTAATTTTCAAGTTATCATTACAGAATAAACTGTTAAGAAAGTGACGCCATGTCAGATGTAAAAGAGTTCGAAAACAATGAGATTGAAATCTTGGCCAAAGATTTGCCTTTGCATTGCCCTACCAAAGAAGTGGCGTTGTGGGCATCGCACCCGCGCGTGTTTTTAGATGTAGCCAAAACAGGCCATGTCGCTTGCCCTTATTGTGGAACGAAATACAAGCTCAAAGAAGGCGAAGTGGTTTCACATCATTAAGCCGATACACTGCATTGCTAGATTCTACAGCTTCGTCCTTTGACACACTTGCACTGCTTAATGCGGGCAAGTTGGAAGGGGCTAAGCACATCAAAATCAATGCTGGGCTGACCAGCTTTCCACAAGCGCTGTACTCACTCACCGACTCACTGGAAATACTCGATTTAACAGGCAACGATCTCACGGATTTACCCAATGATTTAACGCGATTTAAGCAGTTGCGCATTTTATTTTGCTCGTCTAACCAGTTTACCCATGTGCCAGAGGTGTTGGGGCAGTGTGCCAAGCTCAGCATGATTGGCTTTAAAGCCAATCAAATCGAGCATATTCCGGCATCAGCCATTCCTACTCAGCATTTGCGCTGGTTTATCGTCACGGATAATCGTCTGAAACATTTGCCTGATAGTTTGGGCGAGTGTGCCAAGTTACAAAAACTGATGTTGGCAGGCAATCAACTCAGCGTGTTACCGGAATCAATGCGGCAATGTCATGCCTTAGAGTTGTTGAGACTGTCAGCCAATCGATTCGAAGCCTTACCCGATTGGCTGTTTAATTTACCCAAGCTCACATGGCTGGCGTATGCAGGCAATCCATGTTCGGATGTAGCCGAACGTACACACATGGCGCAGCGCCCAATACGTGCTATTGATTGGGCATCGCTGCAATTAGGATCTGTGCTTGGCCAAGGCGCTTCTGGCGTTACTTATCAATCGCAATGGCAAGATACTGCGCAATCTACACAGTGCGTGGCTGTCAAATTATTCAAAGGCGGCGTGACTAGCGATGGTCTACCAAGGTGTGAAATGCACGCCAATATGCTGGCAGGGGAGCACCCAAACTTGGTTGGCTTGAAGGGCGTGGTAGATCAGCATCCGCAAGGAACTTCTGGTTTGGTCATGCCTTTGCTGGAGCCTTATTTGCACATACTGGCCAATCCGCCGAGCTTTGATAGTTGTACGCGAGATGTCTATCCACAAGGTGGCCAGTTAACACCGGCGCAAGCATTACATATTTTGCAGGGCGTGGCAGATGCACTTTGTCACTTGCACCAGTGCGGATTGATGCACGGTGATGTCTATGCACATAACATTTTGTGGAGTAAGAAGCGGGTAGTATTGAGTGATCTGGGTGGGGCATCGTTTTTGCCAATAGACCAGCCTGTATTAGCACATCAATTGCGGCAGTTAGATATCCGCGCATTCGACATATTGATAGAGGAGCTAGCTGAACGCGCAGGGGTAACAGCCCAGCACTTAAAGCAGCAATTGGACTTGGGCGGCTTGTCCCCATAGCGTTTCAATGACAGCAGCGGCCTCAGGTTGTTGGCTATTGGTATAAAACGTAATGTGTGGCGTGTCGCTACTGTCTGTAAGCAGTTGTTGCTCGGTTAGTTTGTGGTGTAGCTGTTTTGCCACGGCTGCACCAGTATCAATGAGTGTGACGTGTTTGCCGACGATATCTTCAATCACAGTGCGTACAAATGGGTAATGGGTGCAGCCTAGGACAATAGTATCGGCGCCTTCCGCCAATAGTGGAGCAGTGTATTGTCGGATTAAATCGCGTGTATATGCGGCATGCAGCTCTCCACGTTCAATACACTCCACTAGGCCTACGCAGCCTTGCGTGACGACTTTAACGTTACGACCATAACTTTCCAATAAGGCCGCAAATTGTGCGCTTTTGAGGGTGCCCACTGTGGCCAGTACACCCACAATGCCATTTTGACTGGCCGCTGCGGCAGGTTTGACAGCAGGCTCCATGCCGATAATCGGTAAACTGTAACGCGCGCGCATTTCAGTGATGGCCGCGGCCGTTGCTGTGTTACATGCCACTACAATGGCTTTGACTTGTTGCGCGATGAGGAAATCTGCAGTGGCAAAACAACGCTGCTGAATCTCTTGCGGGCTTCTGTTGCCATAGGGTGCATAGCGGCTGTCCGCAAAATAGGTCAGTGCCTCATGCGGGAGTTGCGCATGTATATGCTTGAGCACGGAAATGCCGCCTATGCCAGAATCCATCACCCCAATCGGATTTTGAGACATCGTATTATTTTTAGACATGAAGAAGGAGTTCATCCTTTATAATACTGGCATTATAGATGAATTAAAGGGCGCATATCCATGCGGGCATTGGTAGCAATTGTATGCTTACCAATTGTGCAAACAGGTTTATGGGAAATCGTTTAAGTAAAATTTACACCCGTACCGGCGATGCAGGTACCACTGGCTTGGGCGACGGCACGCGCGTTGCAAAAGACCATTTGCGTGTGCAAGCCATGGGCGATGTCGATGAGCTCAATGCCGTGATTGGCCTGATGCTGACCGAACCTGTGTCTTTACAAGTTAAAACAGCATTGACGCAGATTCAGCATGATTTGTTTAACCTAGGCGGAGAGTTGTGCATGCCTGGCTATACAATGGTCAAGGCCGAGCGCGTCACGGCATTGGAACATACCTTGGATGACTGGAATGAGTCATTATCACCGTTGAAAGAATTTATTCTGCCGGGCGGTAGCCGTGCTGCGGCTTATTGCCATTTGGCTAGAACGGTATGCCGTCGCGCCGAGCGCACGATGCATACGCTGAATGCGCAAGATACGCTCACAACGGTATCACTACAGTACATCAATCGATTATCCGATTTACTGTTTGTCCTGTGTCGTCAATTGAATCAGGAAGCCGGCGTGCCTGATGTTTTATGGAATAACCCAACCCATCAATGATTAAAAAATTCCTACAAAAAGTATTTTCCAAGCGTGAGAAAGCGGCCATCGTCATCAATCAGGCCGATCCAGGGTCGGTGACCTCAGCGAATGTCATCTCAGAGAAGTCGCATAAAATCAATCAGTCGCTGATTAGTCCAGCCGCGCTCAAAACATGTGAAGGGCTGCAAAAAGCGGGTTTTCAAGCCTACATTGTCGGTGGTGCGGTACGTGATTTACTGATGCACTTCACCCCCAAAGACTTTGATGTGGCGACCAATGCTACACCCGAAGAGGTGTATAAGATTTTTAGGCGCTCGCGCATCATTGGTAAGCGTTTTCGCTTGGTGCATGTCATGTGGGGAAATGAAACTATTGAGGTGTCTACTTTTCGCGGCCATCACCTGAGCGAAGGAGATGCACAAACCTCGGACTCCGGACGGATTATTCGCGATAATATTTTTGGGACAATTGAAGAAGACGCTGTGCGTCGTGATTTTACAGCGAATGCTTTGTATTACGACACAGCACGACGCGAGGTTTTGGATTTTCATAATGGCGTTGCCGATTTGAAAGCCAAGCAGCTACGTATGATTGGTGATCCGGTCACGCGCTACCAAGAAGACCCAGTACGCATGTTGCGTGCGGTGCGCTTGTCTGCCAAATTGGGTTTGAAAATCGAGGCAAAGACTGAAGCACCTATCCGTAAAATGGCCGACCTGCTACAAGATGTGCCGCCGAGCCGGCTGTTTGATGAAATGCTTAAACTATTCTTATCTGGCCACGCCATTGAGAGCATCAATGCCTTGCGTGTCCAGCAATTGCATCATGGCTTGCTGCCACTGTTAGATGTGGTACTTGAGCAACCGATGGGCGAGCGCTTTGTGATGCTGGCACTAAAAAATACCGATGACCGTATTCTGAACGGAAAATCGTCTAACCCCAGTTTTTTATTTGCGACCTTGCTGTGGCATGAGGTGCTAGCGTCTTGGCAGGTATATCAGCAACAAGGGCAGCCGCCAATTCCGGCCTTGCATTTGGCGATGAGCGAAGTCATTGATCTTCAAGCGGAGAAAATGGCAATCCATAATCGCTTTACTGCAACCATGAAAGAAATCTGGAGCATGCAGCCGCGTTTTGAGCAGCGCTTTGGTAAACGTCCCTATGCGTTACTGACGCATCCGCGCTACCGTGCTGCTTATGATTTTCTCTTATTAAGGTGCGAGTCTGGTGAGTTGCCAGAAGAGATCGGTGCTTGGTGGACGACATTTGCCGATGCCAGCACTGAAGCCCGTACGGCGATGTTGTTGCCGGACACCGGCCCTAAAAAACGCCGTAGACGGCCTAAAAAGAAAACAGTTGGCTCGCCAGCCGCACAACAGCCTACGCACGATTAATCATGGCAATCGCATATATTGCACTGGGTAGCAACCTGCAAGACCCGGTCAAGCAAGTGAGCCGCGCATTTGACGCACTGGCACAGTTACCAGCAACGCGTTTGCTACTGCGCTCTAGCCTATACAAAACGGCACCCGTTGGGTATGACAATCAGCCGGATTTCATCAATGCAGTGGCTAAGATAGATACCTTGCTAGAGCCTACTGTATTACTGCGTCAATTGCTTGCTGTGGAAGCCACTTTTGGACGCGAGCGTCCATTTCCCAATGCGCCACGCGTGCTGGATTTAGATTTGTTATTGTATGACCAAATAGCGATGCATACGCCCGAGCTGATTTTGCCACACCCCAGAATGCACGAGCGTGGCTTTGTACTATTACCATTGGCTGAAATTGCACCGGATTTAATCTTACCCAATGGAAAGAGTGTTGTAGAATTGGCAACACAATACCAGCAATCAGACATTCAATCTTTATCAGGGCTTTCTGCTTAGTATGAGTATATTCAATCAATTCCCTTACATTGTAGTAGAGGGGCCGATAGGTAGTGGCAAAACAACGTTGGCTAAAATGCTGTCAGAAAAATTTTCGGCAGAGCTGCTCACCGAAAAAGCCGAGATTAATCCGTTTTTACCGCGCTTTTATCAGGATGCGCAACGTTATGCGCTACCTACGCAATTGTTCTTTTTGTTTCAGCGCTCCAGACAAATTGCCGACATGACACAGCGTGATATGTTTGCCAAGCCAACAGTTGCGGACTTCTTTTTAGAGAAGGATCCTTTGTTTGCGCGCTTGAATCTGGATGATGAAGAATATGCGCTCTATCATCAAATTTATACCCATTTGCAGCTCAAATCGCCCAAGCCAGATTTAGTGATTTACTTACAAACGCCAGTGGATGAGTTGGCAGACCGCATTCAAGAGCGCAATATCAGTTATGAACAAGAAATTCCACGCGAATACATAGAACGTTTGGCAGATGCCTATAGCGAGTTTTTTCACACCTATGATGCTTCGCGCCTGTTAATTGTGAACAATGAAAAGCTCAATATTATTAAAGATGAATCGGCACTGGAATTGCTGGTCAAACGTATCAGCCAGATCAAAGGCAGTCGAGAATACTTTAATCCTAACTTTGAGTAAGTGTTTGATTATTTGTATTTTTTTAAAGCGTTAGCCCAAATGGGTCAGCCCATGTGGGTCATTGAAGTGTTGCAAATTGTTATCTATGATGCACCCATGATATTAATAAACAACTAAAGGGGTGTGACATGAAAAAACTATCAATCGTATTTGTTTTATTAATTACTGCAACAAGCGCTAACGCGGTCGTCATTGGAAGTTTAGGTAAGATTACAGTGGCTAGTATTACATTCTTGAAGCCGCCTGCACCTGTGTCGACCCCACCAGCTAATATCGTGACACCACCTGCAGCTGAACAGAACGTTTCTACACCAATCCCTGAGCAGAATTTTGTGATTTTCACAGAAGAGACAAAGCAACTTATTAATGAGATTGTGAATTGTGTTGATGTGCCTAATGAGGGCGGTCATGATAACGTGAGCGCAGTACCGGTACCAGCATCCTTACCATTGATGGCCACCGCACTAGGTATTTTTGGCATCACACGTCGCCGGAAAACATTTAAATAGGGGGCGTTGTGGTACAACGCAGCACCTCTTGAGGTTTATGATTAAAGCAGCCAAGTTAGGCTGCTTTTTTTATGGGCATTTCCATGAAAATACTGACCAATCAAAAAAACCGGCAGTGTTTAGTTGTAAAATAGGGCATGCTTTTATCTGATATTTCACAAAAAATACAGCGTGGCGATAAGCTTGCCATGCTGACTTGTTACGATGCTACCTTTGCCAAGTTGATGGAGTCTGAAGGGGTAGACATATTGTTGGTGGGCGACTCATTGGGGATGGTCTTGCATGGGCAGACTGATACCTTACAAGTAACGCTGCAAGACATGTGTTACCACACCCGCACCGTGGCTGCTGGTGCAAGGCAAACAGTCATCATGGCCGATATGCCTTATGGCACTTATGAGCATGACCAAGAGCTTGCCTTGCAACATGCACAACAGTTGATCAATAGCGGTGCACATATCGTCAAAATTGAAGGGGGTGGCGCAATGGTAAACACGGCTAAGTACTTGATAGATCGTGGCATATCGGTGTGTGCGCACCTTGGCTTCACCCCGCAATCGGTAAATCAATTGGGTGGCTATAAAATTCAAGGTAAAACGGAATCAGCAGCAAATATCATCATGCAAGATGCGCAAGCGATGAGTGATGCAGGCGTGAGTTTTGTCTTGTTGGAAATGGTGCCAGCGCAATTGGCCAGAACCATCACACAGTCGATCAACGCGCCAACTATTGGCATTGGCGCAGGGGCGGATTGCAGTGGCCAAGTGTTGGTGCTGCAGGATTTGTTAGGCATTTACTCTGGGCCCGCTAATAAGCCTGCAGATGCATTTAAAGCGCCGCGCTTTGTGCGTAATTTTTTGAGCGAAACCGGCAGTGTGCAAAGCGCGGTGCGCGCTTATATACATGCAGTCAAAGCGGGTACATTTCCTGCGCCGCAACATAGCTATTAAGAGGTGAGTCGTATGCAATTGATTCATTCTGTACAAGCGTTGCGAGACGCGCTAAGTGCGCATGCTGATATCGCATTTGTGCCCACCATGGGCAATTTACATGCGGGACATTTGCATTTGGTTGCATTAGCCAAGCAACATGCAAGTTGTGTAGTGGTGAGTATATTTGTCAATCCGTTGCAGTTTGGTGCGAATGAGGACTTAGCCAATTATCCCCGCACGTTGGAGGCAGATTGTGAGAAGTTACAGCAATTAGGCGTCAATTATGTGTTTGTGCCCACGGTGAGTGAGGTCTATCCGGATTTTGATGGCGTCAATTTGCATCAAACGATGACCATACAGCCGCCACCTATCGCCAATGTCTTGTGCGGAGCAACACGCCCTGGGCATTTTATGGGAGTAGCAACTGTGGTGTTGAAGCTATTTAATATGGTACAGCCGCAAGTGGCGGTGTTTGGTAAAAAAGACTTTCAACAGTTGCACATTATTCAAGCATTGGTGCGTCAATTCAATTTGCCGTTGACCATTGTGGCGGGTGAGACCATGCGCGAGTCAAGTAACTTGGCCATGAGCTCACGTAATGGCTATTTGAGTTTTGCCGAGAAAACGCAAGCCACACAATTGATTCGTGCCTTAAAAGAAGTGGAAGAGAAAGCCCTACAGGGCCAGCATGATTACGTCAGCTTAGAGCAAGCAGCGACGCAGCAGTTGACGCAGCAAGGGTGGCAGGTAGACTATGTGGCTATACGGTCTGCTCAGACTTTATTACCTGCTATGCCGCAAGATACACAACTAGTTGTATTAGGTGCCGCAAAATTAGGTAAAACACGCTTGATTGATAACATTGAATTTTGCGCTAAACCCTTGAAATGATTATAATAGCAACCCTTTCGCCGAGTTAGGCAACCAAGTTAGGTCAACACAATGCAAAGAACCATGCTTAAATCCAAATTGCATCGAGTGCATGTCACGCATAGTGAGTTGCATTATGAGGGCAGTTGCGCGATTGACGAGGCTTTATTGGAAGCAGCCAATATCTGTGAATATGAACAGATTAATATTTATAATGTAACCAATGGCGAGCGCTTTAGCACCTATGCCATTCGCGCTGCCCGGCATTCCGGCATTGTTTCTGTGAACGGTGCGGCTGCACATAAAGCACATCCTAAAGATATCATCATCATTGCCAGCTATGCGCATTACACGGAAATTGAATTAGAAAAATATGCGCCGCAACTTGTCTATGTCGATCCGCAAAATCGGATTGTAGAGCAAAAAAAATCCATCCCCGTGCAAGCAGCTTAATGCCATTCAGATAAAAGAGAATTTCTTGTTAGAACTTACAGCCATGAAAGACGCGGTCGTTGACGCGTTAGAAGACATCAAAGGGTTTGATATTTCCGTGCTTGATGTGCGAAAAATGACCTCACTCACTAGTTACATGATTATTTGTAGCGCCAATTCCAGCCGCCAAGCTAAGTCGCTTGCAGATAATGTCCGCGAAAAGCTGAAAGAAAAAGGCGTTGATATTCGCGGTGTCGAAGGCGAGAAAGAGGGCGAGTGGGTACTGGTCGACTTAGAAGATATTATTGTGCATATCATGGTACCTACCGCGCGCGCTTACTATAACTTGGAGCAGTTATGGAGCGAGACCGAGAATCGTAGAAGCGGTCATGTGACGCAAGACGTTTTGAAACCCTCAGCAGTTTAACCACGCTTTAACTCTCGTATGAAACTGAAAATCCTCTCAGTGGGCCATAAAATGCCACATTGGGTGGAGTTGGCATGTGCCGAATATTTAAAACGTATGCCACGTGAGTTTGCAACAGAAATCATCGAAATCAAACCCGATAAGCGTGCCTCAGGTAAAAATAGTGAGGTAGTGCAAGAAGCAGAAGCCAAGCGTATTTTGGAGGTTGCTGATAAAGACTACCTAGTAGTACTAGATGAGCATGGTCAAGAGGTGACTTCCTTACAGTTGGCTACCAAAATGGAGCATTGGCAGACCTTGGGTAAAGATGTCTCACTTGTCATTGGCGGGGCCGATGGTTTGCATGATAGCCTCAAGCAAAAAGCCAATTGGCTGTGGAGTTTATCTCGGCTGACTATGCCACATGGCCTGGTGCGTGTCATGCTTAGCGAGCAACTGTATCGCGGTTATACCGTCATTCAACATCATCCGTATCACAAAGAATAATCCATCTAGCATGCATTTTGCTTAATACAGCATCGTGCATGTTGCGTCGTTGCAATTCAGGGTATTTGTGCATTGCGTCTACCAAAATTTTTGGAGAGTTCTGAATGATGGATAATGAGTTGTTGGTGCTGTTGTCAAAATTTTCTGTTGCGGCGCGAAAGGTGATTGGGCCTGTTAATCCGGCAAAAGTTGTTAAAGATCAAGAATATGCGAGACATGTCTTTGAGCAAGCCGATACATTGGGCGATGAAGAACTGCTGCTGGTTTCGCTAGAATTGCAAAATAAATTAGGTTTTTTGGATCAAAAGGTGGTGCCTATTTCTGCACCCGCCAAAAAAGAAGAAATAGTCGCCGCTAAGTATCTTTTTGGTGCACGAGGGTAGTGACCGCACATCTTTGAGCAAAATTGCTTACAATGCGGTTTTCATTCATCGCATTGCTCAATGTCTTTACAGATTCAAAAAGCACTTGTTTGGTTTAGGCGTGATTTGCGTGATTTTGATCACGCCGCCTTGTATCACGCGCTCAAACAAGCCGCTAATGTCTACTGCGTATTTGTGTTTGATCGACACATCCTAGATACCCTACCAAACAAAGCAGATCGCCGTGTCGAGTTTATTTGGGAGAGTGTGCGGGAGCTCAAGTTGGCTTTGCAACAGCAAGGTGGCGATTTGTTAGTCGCTTATGATTTCGCCGAACAGTTTATTCCTCAGTTGGCGCATACACTTCAAGTCGATGCAGTATATAGCAATTGTGATTATGAGCCTGCTGCCATTGCACGCGATGCCGCCGTGGCCGCGCATTTAAAAGCCAAAAAAATTGCCTTTCACCAATATAAAGACCAAGTCATTTTTGAGCAAGATGAGGTATTGTCGCAAGCCGGTAAACCTTATGGTGTGTTTACTCCCTATCGTAACGCGCATATCAAAAAGCTGAATGATTTCTACGTTAAGCCATACCCGGTTGATGCCTATCTCCATCACTATGCTGTAGCTAGTGATGAAATCGCACAGCAGTATGTCTTGCGCGAGTTAGCGCAAATGGGATTCACGCGCACCAATCTGCAAAGCATGAAGCTGCCAACAGGCATGTCTGGTGGAAAAGCGCTGCTTGAGGATTTTCTCGAGCGCATAAGTTATTACGAAGAGGCGCGTAATTTTCCGGCAGTGAAAGGCCCTTCTTATCTCTCGGTACATTTGCGTTTTGGCACGGTATCCATCCGCTATTTGGCAAGAGTCGCGTGGCAAAAAGGAAGCGCAGGTGCAACAACTTGGCTCAATGAGCTTATCTGGCGAGATTTTTACTTTCAGATTTTGTATCATCGGCCCGATTTGGCTGAAGGTAAGGCTTATAAAGCAGAATATGAAGCGTTGCACTTTCCAAATAATCCAGCGCATTACCTTGCCTGGTGCGAAGGCAAGACTGGCTACCCACTTGTGGATGCTGCCATGCGTCAGTTGAACCAGACCGGGTATATGCATAATCGATTGCGCATGGTCGCTGGGAGTTTTCTGGTGAAAGATTTATTGGTGGATTGGCGCTGGGGTGAGCGCTACTTTGCGCAACACCTGATTGATTTTGATTTTTCGGCCAACAATGGTGGTTGGCAATGGGCCGCTTCCACCGGGTGTGATGCGCAACCCTACTTCAGAATCTTCAATCCGGTCTCGCAATCGGAGAAATTTGACCCGCAAGGTAAGTTTATTCGCAAATATGTGCCAGAAATTGCTATGTGTAGTGACAAAGAAATACATGCCCCATGGACAATTTCGTCATTTAGGCAACAACTTATCGCACTAGAAATCGGGCGTGATTACCCATATCCAATTGTCGATCATGCCGTACAACGAGCACTGGCACTGGATCTGTACAAATCGGCTAAGATATAAGTGTGATGATGCAATACTTGGTGTGAGAATTGCTTGGTTTGTTTCGGTTGTCATACACAAGCGATTAATTTATGCTTGGCATACTTAAAAAGGGGATAGGTATTGGCTTGATGCTATGGACAATCCCACCAGTGTAAGTAATAATTGTTAAAGTAGTGTTACATATATTGGTGTTAGGTGGTTGTTGCCAATACTAAAAATAAGCGATAAAACAAATGATCAAACAATTAAAGCATGTATTTTTTGCCGTTGCGCTCACCAGTATGGTCGCAGGATGTGCAACTGCAACCAATAAAGACCCGCTAGAAGGGGTCAATCGTGGTATTTACAAATTCAATGATGTGGCTGACCGTGGCTTGATTAAGCCCGTTGCAACCGCTTATAAAACGGTGACACCATCACCGATTCGCAAGGGTGTGAGCAATTTCTTTAGTAACATTGGCACGCTCACTACTGTCATTAACGATTTATTACAGTTCAAATTCGCACATGCGTTTACTGATGCCGGTCGTTTTGTGATTAATACCACATTTGGTTTGGCTGGGTTGATTGATGTAGCCAGCATGGACAATATTGAAAAGCGTAGCGAGGACTTTGGTCAAACGCTAGGGCACTGGGGGGTAGGCAATGGCGCTTATCTAGTGCTGCCATTTATTGGCCCAAGTACTGTGAGAGATGCTGCTGGTTTGGCGGTAGATACAGTGACTTCCGACCCGATCACTTATACGCATAACATTGGTCAGGTTCGCTTACACAATCAGTTGCGCACGGCTCAGTTAATTGATAAACGTACACAGTTGCTGGATGCTACGGATATCGTCGATAACGCGTCTATTGACCCATATGCATTCTTACGTGATGCCTATTTGCAACGCCGAGCTAGCTTAGTGCAAGATGGTTTAGTGCCACAAGATCTGATTAAGCAAGACGATGGCGATTTTGAACCTGCGGAAGAAGATGCAGAGCCAGCGAAGTAAATAGCACGCAAGCTCGCGATTTAGCACAATAAAAAAGCCCCGTACTCGGGGCTTTTGTATTGTATAACAACCCGGATGATCTTAGTCGCTGGCAGCTACCGTCATGCGTTCAAGCAAAATAGAGCCGATCAGTTTCGAACTATGCGGAATCACATCGGTACCGATACCAATAATACTTTGCAACATTTCTTTCATGTTGCCGGCAATGGTGATTTCTTCTACCGGATGCACAATCACACCATTCTCCACCCAAAAGCCGGCGGCACCGCGCGAATAATCCCCGGTTACCATGTTCAGCCCGTGCCCTAATACTTCGGTCACTAACAGACCTGTGCCCATCAGTTTCAGTAAATCGTCAAAGCTGTGCTCTGTATCTTGCACAATGAGATTGTGCACACCACCAGCGTTGCCTGTGGTTTGCATGCCTAGCTTCCGTGCCGAGTAGCTGGAGAGTACATAGCCCTGCAGTACCCCGTTTTGCACCAATTGTCGTGCATGCGTTGCTACACCCTCACTATCAAACGGGCTGCTTGCCGATCCTTTGAGTAGATGAGGAGCTTCCTGAATATTCAGTAAAGGCGTGCCTACAGATTTGCCCAAGCTATCTAATAGAAATGAGGATTTACGATATAAGCTACCACCGGAAATGGCGCTGATCAGTGAGGAAATAAGGCTGCCAGCCAGCGGTGCTTCAAATAGAACCGGATACTGGCCAGTTTTAATTGGTTTGCAGCCTAAACGACGCACCGTGCGCTCACCTGCGCATCGGCCGACTGCAATTGCTGAGTCTAAGTCTTCTGCGGCGCGTGCACTGCTATACCAATAATCACGCTGCATGGCCTCTTCTGCTTCAGCAATCACTGAGCAGCTAATGCTATGACGTGTGCTTGGGTAGCCGTGATTGAACCCATGTGAATTGGCGTACGCAAATACGCCAGCGTTGGTATAGATACTTGCGCCTTCGGAGTTGGTGATGCGTTTGGTGTCCACATCAAGTGCAGCGCGCTCACATTGCTTTGCAATCTCAATAGCATCGTCAACGCCTATTTTCCATGGGTGAGACAGCGATAAATCCGGAAACTCCGTAGCCATGAGTGCAGCATCTGCGAGCCCGCAAAATGGATCATTTGCGGTGAATTTTGCAATATTACAGGCAGCCTCTACCGTATCTTTTAATGCTTTTGGACTTAAGTCAGAACTACTGGCATGGCCTTTTCTGTCTAGAAAATACACTGTCACCGATACCCCTTTGTCTCGGTTGTATTCAATATTCTCTACTTCGCCCAGCCGCACCGAAACGTTTTGTCCGGTGCCATAACTCACTTCGGTTTCTGCGCTGGATGCGCCTGCGAGTTTGGCCTGTTTCAGTACGTCTTCCGCGATTTGCTTTAAGGTATCTAAATCCATGAACAGTCTTTAAGGGTTAAATGATCGTGTTAAAGCTGTTATCATACCGTGATTGGCATATTTCATGCCGCACTCAATCAAAAATCATGCAAGATAAAGACGCAATTATCCCAGTAATCAGTAAAACTAAGCTTAAGGCGGAGGCCGATGCTGCGCAGGCGATTGGCAAAAAGTTGGTGGATTTGCCTAAAGACAAACTGCTTAAACTGAATTTGCCAGAAGCCCTGTTTGAGGCGGTGATGGAAGCGAAACGCATTACAGCCAACGGTGCGATTAGACGCCAAATGCAATACTTAGGGCGATTGATGCGAGACCTTGATCCTGCGCCCATCGTAGATCAGTTGCAACGCTGGGAAGGTAAGCACAATGAAGAGAATGCGCGCTTTCATGGCATGGAACGTTGGCGCACACGCCTACTAGCAGACGCACAGGCGGTGTCTGAGTTTTTATTGGCATATCCGCAAACGGATAGTCAGCAGCTGCGTACATTGATTCGTAATGTGCAGCGAGAAGAAGCGGCACAAAAGCCGCCTAAAAGTAGTCGTGAGCTATTCAAGCTGATTCGTGAAACGATTGAAGCTAAAAGTGAGCGCATCGAAGAGTAATTAGTAATTGAAGAATAAAAGGAAGGGCTATGGAGATGAACTATCAAGCACAATTAAATCTTGGGGATGCAGACAGCCCAATCCCAATGATTAGAACCAAGGAAACACTGGACTTGCTCAGCGTGAACGATGTACTAAAAGTGACAGTCGCGCGCGACTCTGCTGTACAGAACATTAGAACTTTGATTTCTAATAACTCTTTCGAGTTATTAGATGTGACAAAAGAAGCTGATCAACACGTGTTGTTGATCAAAAAGTTATAGCCCACTTTTATCAGGTCTCACTTATTCCTTAGGCGGAAAAAAGAACTCGTTGGGGTGTCGGTTTAAACGCGAAAGTAGTGTTCTAGTGAAAATACGCCAATGCTCAAAGCGTACTTTTCTGGATTTCATTGCTACATACAATGCTAAAAAGAAGCTGGTTAGCAAATTGGCAGTGGCTACTAATATAATCCCAAGTAAGCCCAGTGCGAGCATGGTATAAGTGATTTGGAAATCTAGCGCGCTCACTGAAAAACTGAAAAATGCCGATACAAATGTGACATGACGAATGTCCAGTGGTAGGCCCAACATGACCCCCAAGCCAGAAGTAATGCCCAATAAGCAACCAAAGTAGAAGTTACCGGCTAGGGCACCTAAATTGTCCCGAATGTAATTGGAAACGCTTTGTAAGCGTGCTTCGCCCAAGCCTTTCTTGAGCCATTTCAATGCATTGATGCGTTCTGGAATTTTATTAAACGCCGATAAATTGTCATGAAAGCCAGCAATTAACCCAGCCAAAAATAAACACACTCCTGCCATTGCGCCATAAATTACTGCGCCACTGTGTAGCGGGTCATTCGATTTGAGCAGTGCATGTGCCTTTTCTGGCGTAATAAAATGGTGGCCAGTACAATATTGGATCAGCAGGTCAAACAGCATGGCAAATGGAATGATGATAATCACATTGCCGAGAACTGCACTGGTTTGACTGCTAGTGGTTTGAGAAACAATCTTCACTAGGCTATCCAGACTTTTGATTTTGCTACCACTTTCACCAATCGTCGCCGCAATCGTGGCAGCAGTCATGGCTGGTTGTTTGGTGGCCACTGTAAAGTGTAGTACATGAATAATGACAAAGCCTAGGCCATAGTTAAGGCTTACCAATATGGTTTCTGTCAGTGGTGGCAGGTGCGCCGTTGTAATCAACACCTTTAGCACCGCCATACAGGTGATGATAAGTCCGGCGCCCATGGCGGATTTCACCAGCGCAAAATATTGCGAACGATTTTCCGCAATATAATGCTCCCCAGTGCGGCCAGCGTTTTCTGTGACACGTAACGCCATCAACTCCATGTTTTGTTGCCAGTGACTGGAAATACTGTTTTTCTCGCACTCGGCGGCGACCAGCGATTTAAATAATGGCACGACTTTGCCTGCCACATCATGCTCACCGTCCGATGGCTCGGACAGCTGGGGATTGCTTACACTAATGAAAATATGGAAGAGCTGCCGTAACCGTGCGATTTGTTGTTGAATGCGTTGTATCAGAGCAGTCAATTGGATGCTGGTCCCGGTTTGCTCGCAGCCCTTCCTCACTTTATCTGTCACTAGCTGACATTGGTCTAACATGACATGCATATGATTGATGTCTGCTTGCGTTAACTGCTGTTCAGACAAGAGCTTGTGTAGCTCAACATTCTGGATGATAAAAGGTGAGGTGTAGTTTTCCAAATGCTCATGATTTTTAATGAGATCAGAGTCAAGTCCAGAGGCAGATAGCCGATACGATAGCACCTGAATGGCATCCACTAGTTGTTTGTTGACTTTGCTTTTGAGTGTATGGTCAGCGCGTTGAAACTGCAACGTAGCAAATAAATCTTTCCATATTGCATCGTCTACTTCACATACCCATTCAGCATCGGAAGATACATGGAAGATGAGCCCGAACACGTCTTTCAGATACTGTGTGTCTATTGCGTCTGGCAAGATACGGTGGGAGATACGTCGGAATAATTCGGCAAAAAACCCATGGTTTGTTTGAATGCCGGAATCCGCAAACAATGAGACCGATTTCTTTTCTTGGATAATATGAAGAATTGCGTTTCTCAATAACGTGGCATCTTCTTCATGCTGATTCAACGTAAAGCATAACGCCTGAATTGCGTGCGCAGCTTCTTCATAGTGACTGGGGTCACTCGGCCGGATTTCGGCAATCAGTGCGGCGAGAAATTCAGTGGTATCTGCTTGTGAGGCGGCTAGTTTTTGTTTGTAATTATTAAAGATATCTAGAAACATTGTGCGTATATTTTGATGGTTGTTGAGCACAGCTTAACATACATTTTACGGAAGCCTGCCACACGCCGAAGCCGCAACAGGCTAATTTACAGCCAGTATAATGGTTGTAAATTTATGGCTAGTTCAACTGCGCGGTGGCCGTTTGTTCAACGTCATCACGCACAAACTGGATGCTAACGACTTTCCCTTTTAATTGACGTACGGTAGAGGTTAAGTCTTCCGGTTTTTCTAATACCACGTTGTTGAGTTTTAATAGGCGGTCGCCTCTGATCAGGCCTGCTTTGGCTGCAGGAGATTCCTTGATGACAGCTAGCAGTTGTAAGCCGGGGACTTCAGTTGCCTGATCGGGATCGCCGGATTTAGGGACTAACTTGATGACATGCACCCCTAAAGTTGGGGTGGGAAGCTTGGCCCAGTAGCTGGCATAGTATTTATACACCGTAGGCTCGCTCGCCATGTCCTTTTCTGTCAGCGATTTGCCAGATTTCACTGCCTCGCGAATCATTTCCATTTTTGAACTGGCCGATTTGGCTGAGCCATATTTGCTATACACCAATACCACATCGGCCTTAATCGTTTTACCATGTTGTAGCGCTAAGTCTGCCGGCACATCACCGCCTTCAAAACCACTGCTGCCCATCATGTCATAGCCATTTTCCAGCATGCTGATATTGTCTTCTTCCTTATGGTTGCTGACATACATTTTGGTATCTGGGCTCGCCTGTGCCGAGGTCAAGCCATATGCATTCTGCGCTTTATAATTTTTGGCGTATAAATTTTCGTCGGCTGAAGCAAACGTACTCACAATAAGCGCTAACACTGTAAACGCCATCAGTAACATCCATTTTTTTTGTATGTGTTGACGTGCTGAAATGGCTAATGCTTTGGATTGTGGGGCTAGCTTATTTTGAGGGGCGGTGATATTGACTATCTTGACGCCAGAATTGTCGCGCATAAATTTCCTTTAAGGTCGAAAATGATATGATTTCACTTCATGTGGCTATTGTGACAGCAAAATGGTAAAACAATTCATAAAAATAGGCTTGGTTTCAATCAGTGATCGTGCTTCGCAAGGCGTGTATGACGACAAAGGCATCCCCAGTTTACAGGCGTGGCTGACAAAGGCCTTGCTGACACCATTTGTGGTGGAGGCACGTTTAATTCCTGATGAGCAAATGCTAATTTCCAGCACGCTGGTAGATTTGGTCGATGTGGAAAAGTGCCATTTAATTTTGACGACGGGCGGTACCGGCCCTGCGTTGCGAGATGTAACGCCAGAGGCCACACTTGCCATTGCAGACAGAGAAATGCCCGGCTTTGGTGAGCAGATGCGCCAGATTAGTTTGCACTTTGTGCCCACCGCAATTTTGTCTAGGCAGGTGGCCGTGATTCGCAAACAAAGTTTGATAATTAATCTGCCAGGCCAGCCCAAAGCGATTCAGGAAACGCTAGAGGGCTTGAAAGATAACAATGGCAAAGTCATTGCCCATGGTATTTTTGCAGCAGTACCTTATTGTTTGGATTTGTTAGCTACGGCGGATGCGCCAATGCCTTATTTAGAGACGCATGCCGATATTGTGACTGCGTTTAGACCTAAGTCAGCAGTGAAGCCTACATAACATGATACAAATCATTAAACGCTGGGTAGTTGCAAGCTTGCCGTACCTATTTATGCTGTTACTCACGCTGGTTACCTATCTCATGTTAATTGAGCTACCTCCCAAAGAGGGTGGCTGGCCATATTGGGATAAAGTGCAGCACATTGCCGTGTTTGTGATGCTCACTTCGCTGGCGTTACTTGCATTTCCCAAGTGGCGTTGGCAATCGGCAGTTGGGCTCGCTATGTATGGCGCAGTCATCGAATGGGCGCAGGGGGCGTGGACGATTACCCGTATGCCAAGTGTGGGAGATTGGTTGGCAGATGTTGTCGGTATTGCCATCAGTTTGATCGTGTACAGTTGGCTCGTGCGATTGCCTTATGTAAGTAAAGTAGTCCCAGATGTCCAATAATCAGATTGAAATGCACGGCGAATTTGATTTAATCGCGCGGTACTTTACACGTCCCACACCCAAGGCCGATTTAGGTGTGGGTGATGATGCCGCGCTAGTGCGTGTTGCGCCACATTGTCAGCTGGTGGTATCGGTCGATGCGTCGGTAGTAGGCACTCACTTTTACGCAGATTGCCCACCGGCATGGATTGGTTGGAAAGCGCTAGCCGTCAATGTATCAGACATGGCAGCCATGGGTGCGATGCCCAAATGGATCACACTTGCGCTAGCTTTGCCGGAACAGAACTCGCATTGGCTGGCAGGATTTGCACAAGGATTTTTTGATTGCGCCACGCAATTTGATATTGATTTGATAGGGGGCGACACCACACGTGGACCGCTCAATATTACCGTGCAAATCATGGGCGAGGTGCCAACTGGTCAGGCGTTGTTACGCAGCGGCGCGCAAGTGGGGGATGATATTTGGGTATCAGGTATGCTGGGGAGTGCAGCGTTAGGCTTGGCACATATACAAAAAAAATTGATAGTGCCGGATGTGATCTTGGCCGACTGTTTAAAAGCGTTGCACCAGCCACAGCCGCGTTTGGCCGTAGGCATGGGGTTGAGAGGTGTGGCGCATAGCTGTATCGATATCTCAGATGGGCTGATTGCTGATTTAGGTCATATCCTCAAGGCGTCAGATGTGGGGGCAGAGATTGATTTAGAGAAAGTACCTTGTCTATCTATGGTAAACCAATCGTTACATAGTCCACTTTTTCAGCAAGCGATATTATCCGGTGGCGATGATTATGAATTGTGCTTTACCGTACCCAAACACAAGCGTACCGAGATTGAAGCGCTCAGTCAGCGGTGCGGCGTGCCTTTGACCTGCATTGGTGAAGTGACTTCTGGCGCAGGCTTACTACTGACATTTCAGAACCAGCCATTATCTTTTGCCGGAAAGGGGTTTGATCATTTTGGCTAGTGCGCCTTCATTGAAATTGTTGCTATCGCACCCTGTGCATTGTTTAAGTTTTGGCTTTGGCACTGGGTTATCCCCTAAAGCGCCTGGTACATTGGGTACTTTGGTAGGTTTTCCGTTCTTTCTAGGCGTCATGCATCTGGCGGTGTCTCAGCAATTGCTATTGATTGCTGTGTTGTTTGCTTTGGGCGTTTATTTTTGTCATCAGACTGGACTTGCTTTAGGGGTAAGCGACCATGGCGCCATCGTTTGGGATGAAATCGTGGCCATGATGCTGGTGCTTGTGTTTACGCCGCAACAATGGGGATGGTGGCTGGCCGCATTTCTATTATTTCGCTTGTTTGATATTTGGAAGCCTTTTCCAATTCGTCAGTGCGATGCCAAGGTAAAAGGCGGGTTAGGCGTGATGTTAGATGACTTATTGGCAGCGTTATATGCCATTGTATGTATACAAGGATGGATATGGATGAATTAGTGCTGCTGGCTGAAGAGATGGGTGCGCAGCTTAAGCAACGCAAAGAGGTGCTGGCGTTAGCGGAATCGTGCACTGGTGGCCTAGCTGCTGTGGCTATCACTAGTGTTGCGGGCAGCTCAGCTTGGTTTGATTGTGGATTTGTTACGTATAGCAATCAATCCAAAGTGGATGCACTTGGTGTGTCTGCGCAGACGTTGGATGAGTATGGTGCAGTGAGCGAGCAAACCGCGGTAGCGATGGCGCAGGGGGCATTAAAAAACAGTCAGGCAACCCTAGCAGGCAGTATCACGGGCATTGCTGGGCCTAGTGGAGGCACCAAGCAAAAGCCTGTCGGCACAGTTTGTTTTGCTTGGGCACATGCCGATGGCCGACTGAAGCGTTCAACGCAACTGTTTCGCGGGGATCGGATGCAGATACGACATCAAGCCGCAGAACATATGTTGCTAGGCTTGATGGGTATGCTTAAATAATAATGCGCTAGTCGCGACCACGACCTCTGCCACCGTGGTTGTGACCACGATCCCAATCGCCGCGGCCTCTGTCCCATCCACGGTGATGTCCTTGGTAGTGGTCGTTATTATAGTAACGATATTGCACTACAGGAGCGTAGCGAATTGCACGCGGTGGTCCATAGTAAGCGGGCCCTCCATAATAGACGGCGCTTGGCGCAGGGTAATAGTACACGGCAGGCGGTGGCGCATAGCCATACCCGCCAATATTTACACCTAGACTAAATGAATCGCGCGCACTGGCTACCGACATCGTTGCACCAGTAATCGCGATAGTTACAAATAAAGCTTTTAAAATTTTCATATCTCCTCCATCTAATAAATGGTCACTCCCTACCAGTTAAAACGCGTTCAATTAGCAAAAGTTTACAAGCGTTTTCTGAATAACTTAGGCATGATGCTTTCTTAAGTAAATGACGAGCGAACAGTGCTTGGTGCTTACCATAAATAGCAAATTATGAAATAATGGTCAGTTAATTTAAGTGGTTTAAAATAAAGGCAAAATTTACATGGATGACAACAAAAGCAAAGCGCTAGCAGCCGCACTTTCTCAGATTGAAAAGCAATTTGGCAAAGGCTCCATCATGCGCATGGGTGATTCCGATATCGGGGAAGATATTCAAGCGGTTTCCACAGGTTCTTTGGGTTTGGATATTGCGCTAGGGATTGGAGGCTTGCCCCGTGGTCGTATTGTTGAAATCTATGGTCCAGAATCCTCAGGTAAAACGACTTTAACGCTTTCTGTGATTGCCGAAATGCAAAAAGTGGGCGGTGTGGCCGCGTTTATTGATGCAGAGCATGCGCTAGATCCACAATACGCAGCCAAACTAGGCGTGAATGTGCCGGACTTGCTGATTAGCCAACCGGATACGGGTGAGCAAGCGCTTGAAATTGCGGACATGCTTGTACGCTCAGGCTCTGTGGATATTGTCGTCGTCGACTCTGTCGCTGCACTCACGCCGCGTGCTGAAATTGAAGGCGAGATGGGTGATAGCCACATGGGCTTGCAAGCGCGCCTGATGTCACAAGCTTTGCGTAAGTTGACAGGTAACATCAAGCGCACCAACACCTTGGTCATCTTTATTAACCAGATCCGCATGAAAATTGGCGTGATGTTTGGTAACCCAGAGACTACGACTGGTGGTAATGCCCTTAAATTCTATGCATCCGTGCGTTTAGATATCCGTCGTACCGGCGCGATTAAAAAAGGTGATGAAGTCACTGGTTCCGAAACGCGTGTCAAAGTCATTAAAAATAAAGTAGCGCCGCCGTTTAAACAGGCCGAATTTGACATCATGTATGGCGAGGGGATTTCTCGCTTAGGTGAAATTATTGAGTTAGGCGCGAATATTAAATTGGTAGAAAAAGCCGGTGCTTGGTACAGCTACAATGGCGAGAAAATTGGCCAAGGTAAAGAAAACGCGAAAGAGTATTTACGTGAGCATCCAGAAATCGCTGCAGAGATTGAAGCGAAAATTCGCGCCAATGCTAAACAAATTGCAGAGGTGATGCCTTCTGCACGTGGCGAAGACGATTAACTTATCTTTTGTCAGCTGCAGAAAATTGCATGTTAGCCAATGGCAATGGTCGAGAAGTCATTAAGGCAACGCGCGCTGGAGTATCTGGCTAAACGCGAATACTCTTATGCCGAGTTAAGCCAAAAGCTTAAAGCGTATGCAGAAGAAACGGATGATATACCAGCGCTACTAGATGATTTTAAACAGCGTGGTTGGCTAAGTGATGCAAGATTTACAGAGCAAATTGTGCATGCGCGTAAAGCCAAATTTGGTAGTGCAAAGGTAGCACATGAGTTACGTGAAAAAGGTGTGGCAGACGAGCTGATTACGCAGGCAGTAGAAACACTTAAAGAGACTGAGTTGGACAATGCGCGAGAGGTGTGGCGCAAGAAATTTAAAGCAGGTCCACAAAACCGCGAGGAGTGGGCCAAACAGGCCAGATTTTTACAAAGCCGAGGTTTTGGTTTTGACATTATAAAGAACGTATTGAATAGTAAGTTTGAAGATGACAATTAAACTCAGTAGCAAACCCAGCAGTAACGAAATCCGCCAAGCATTTCTAGACTTCTTCGCCTCTAAAGGCCATCAAGTGGTGGCGTCTAGTTCGCTAGTGCCACATGGTGACCCGACCTTGCTGTTCACCAATGCGGGTATGAATCAGTTTAAAGATGTGTTTTTGGGGTTTGATAAACGTCCTTACACCCGTGCGACTAGTAGCCAAAAATGTGTGCGTGCTGGTGGTAAGCATAACGATTTAGAAAACGTGGGCTACACCGCACGTCACCATACTTTCTTTGAAATGCTCGGCAATTTCAGCTTTGGTGATTACTTTAAGCGTGATGCGATTCAATACGCATGGGAGTTGCTGACCGAAGTCTACAAGTTGCCTAAAGAGAAATTGCTAGTCACGGTTTATGCAGAGGACGATGAAGCCTTTGATATTTGGACCAAAGAAATTGGTGTGCCCGCAGAGAAAGTCATTCGTATTGGCGATAACAAAGGTGCACGCTATGCCTCAGACAACTTTTGGATGATGGGTGACACCGGCCCATGTGGCCCATGTACGGAAATCTTTTACGATCACGGCGACAAACACTGGGGTGGGCCTCCGGGCAGCCCTGATGAAGATGGCGATCGCTTCATTGAGATTTGGAACAACGTCTTTATGCAGTTCAACCGCGATGAAGCGGGCGTGATGCATCCATTGCCTAAACCAAGTGTGGATACGGGTATGGGATTGGAGCGTATCTCGGCAGTATTGCAAGGCGTGCATGCCAACTATGAGATTGATTTATTTCAAACGCTGATTGCAGCAGCGGCACGTGAAACCAAAGCCGCTGACTTAGCCAGCCCAAGTCTAAAAGTATTGGCAGACCATATCCGTGCCTGTTCATTCTTGATTGCTGATGGTGTGATTCCTGGCAACGAAGGGCGTGGCTATGTATTGCGTCGTATTATTCGACGCGCGATTCGTCATGGCTATAAATTAGGTGTGCGTAGTGCGTTCTTTCATCATATGTTGCCAGACTTGGTCAAAGAAATGGGCGGTGCTTACCCAGAGCTGGTGAGTGAGAAAAAACGTATTGCCGACATTCTTAAACAAGAAGAAGACCGCTTTTTTGAAACCATTGAAAATGGCATGACGATTTTGGAAGCTGAGCTGGCTAATACTCAAAGTGTATTCAACGGCGATTTGGCTTTTAAATTACATGATACCTATGGATTCCCGCTAGACTTAACTGCGGATATCTGTCGCGAACGCAATGTAACTGTGGATAGCCCCGCGTTTGATGCCGCCATGGCGCGTCAAAAAGAACAAGCGCGTGCGGCAGGCAAATTCAAAATGGCGATGAATCTGGAATATGACGGTCAAGCCACCACTTTCCACGGTTACGAAAAACTGGAAACGTCAGCTAAGGTGTTGGCGCTATATAAAGATGGCACTTCTGTTAACACCTTGAGTGAAGGTGATATGGGTGTGGTGGTATTAGACGATACCCCGTTTTATGCAGAGTCAGGCGGTCAGATTGGTGACAGTGGCGAGTTGCGCGCAAGCGATGGCATTTTTGCCGTAGAAGATACCCAAAAAATTCAGGCCACCGTGTTTGGTCATCACGGCGTATTAAAAACAGGGGCGTTAAACGTAGGCGATATTGTATCTGCACGTGTGAATACACAAGCACGTGCCAACACTATGCGTAACCATTCCGCCACCCATTTGATGCACAAAGCGTTACGCGAAGTATTAGGCGAGCATGTGCAACAAAAAGGCAGTTTGGTCGATACTGAAAAAACCCGCTTTGACTTTGTGCACAATGCGCCCATGACCGATGCGCAAATCGCGCAAGTGGAAACGATTGTGAATGCAGAGATTTTAGCGAATGCTGCGACACAGGCGCGCGTCATGGATATTGAATCAGCACAAAAAACTGGCGCCATGATGTTATTTGGTGAGAAGTATGGCGATGAAGTGCGCGTATTGGATATTGGCTCAAGCCGTGAATTGTGTGGCGGTACCCATGTAAGCCGCACAGGTGATATTGGTTTGTTCAAAATCACGTCTGAAAGTGGTGTGGCCGCTGGTGTACGGCGTGTGGAAGCCACTACCGGTGAAGGCGCGTTAAAGCTAATCAATACGCAACAAGCCTTGATTACACAATTGGCGAACGATTTAAAAGCGCCTGCACATGAGTTAGCCAACAAAGTTGCACAACTGAACGAACATGCAAAGTCACTTGAAAAAGAACTTGCACGTTTAAAATCCAAGCTGGCATCCGCGCAGGGTGATGATTTGGTTGCGCAGGCAATAGATATTGCAGGCGTCAAAGTATTAGCTGCGATGCTAGAAGGTGCTGATGCCAATGGTCTGCGCGAAACCATGGACAAACTGAAAGACAAACTCAAGTCGGCAGTGATTGTGTTAAGCGCTGTTAACGATGGAAAAGTGAGCTTGGCTGCCGGTGTAACGCAAGATTTGATTGCTAAAGTCAAAGCGGGAGATTTGGTGAATCACGTGGCTAGCCAAGTGGGCGGTAAAGGTGGTGGTAAGCCGGATATGGCGATGGCAGGCGGCACAGATCCAAGTCAACTGTCTACGGCATTGGCTAGTGTAGAAGCTTGGGTAAAAGCCAAATTAGGCTAAATTAAAGAACTGAGTAAGCCTACTGTAAGGCGTCAATGGCATACTAGTGGTAATGCAAATATAACAATTATTTTATTTGGGTGATTAAAAGAGTTAAACATGGCACTAATTGTACAAAAATATGGCGGTACTTCCGTTGCGAATCCAGAGCGGATTCGTAATGTAGCAAGGCGCGTGGCACGTTACAAAGCGATGGGGCACCAAGTAGTCGTCGTGGTGTCTGCAATGTCTGGTGAGACCAACCGTTTGATTGGCTTGGCAAAAGAAATCATGCCAGACCCTGACCCACGTGAGTTAGATGTGATGGTTTCTACGGGTGAGCAAGTGACGATTGGTATGACAGCACTTGCACTGATGGAGCTAGGCATTAAAGCGAAAAGCTACACTGGTACGCAAGTTAGAATTTTGACCGACAACGCATTTAACAAAGCGCGTATCCTCAATATTGATGAGCATAATCTGAAGCGTGATTTGGCAGATGGCTATGTCTGTGTGGTGGCTGGTTTCCAAGGTGTGGATGCCAATGGCAACATCACGACACTTGGCCGTGGTGGTTCAGATACCACCGGTGTGGCTTTGGCAGCAGCATTGGGTGCTGATGAGTGTCAAATTTATACGGATGTGGATGGTGTCTATACGACTGACCCACGTGTAGTACCAGAAGCGCGCCGTCTTGAAAAAATCACCTTTGAAGAAATGTTAGAGCTTGCTTCACAGGGCAGTAAAGTATTGCAAATTCGCTCTGTAGAGTTTGCCGGTAAATATAAAGTTAAGTTGCGTGTGCTTTCCAGCTTTGATGAAGATGGCGATGGCACACTGATTACATTTGAAGAAGATAGTAAGGATGACAGCATGGAAGAACCCATTATCTCAGGCATTGCGTTTAATCGTGACGAAGCCAAAATTACAGTATTAGGCGTGCCAGATAAGCCTGGTATTGCGTATCAAATTCTAGGGCCAGTGGCCGATGCTAATATCGATGTAGATATGATCATCCAAAACGTGGGCGCTGATGGCACTACAGACTTTACCTTTACCGTACATAAAAACGAGATGAACAAGGCTTTGTCTATCTTGCGTGACAAAGTGCAAGGGCATATCCAAGCACGTGAAATCAATGGCGATGATAAGATTGCTAAAGTATCCGTGGTGGGTGTGGGTATGCGCTCGCATGTGGGCATTGCTAGCCAAATGTTCCGCACTTTGGCAGAGGAAGGCATCAACATTCAAATGATTTCCACCAGTGAGATTAAAATTGCAGTGGTGATTGATGAAAAGTACATGGAACTAGCGGTACGTGTATTGCACAAAGCGTTTGAATTAGAGGCCGCGTAACAAAAGATTAAATTGATTTTTGAGGATGATTCAAGTAGTATCACGCCCTCAAATTGCAAAAGCAATTAGCGTAGTAAACGGAGAGCTGGCCGAGTGGTCGAAGGCACTTCCCTGCTAAGGAAGCATACGGGCTTAAATCTGTATCGAGGGTTCGAATCCCTCGCTCTCCGCCATCATCCCCTTAATTGGGGATTTTTTTCGCCCTGATTCTGCGCGCATGATCTTGTAATCGTCCATGATCTTTTAATCGTCATGGTACAACCAGATTGTTTGAGCTGGCTATTTCAGCCAATAGGTAATGCAGCTTTTGCCTGAGTGTAAGTAGTCACGATGGAAGGCGGGTATTAATAAACGTTTTTCTGTCTATTGAATAATATGACCCAGATTGTTTTGAATATGATGTGTAAGTCAAAGCGCATGCTCCAATGACGCAGATATTCAAGATCATAATCAATACGCGACTGCATTTTATTTAAGGTTTCGGTTTCTCCGCGCAGACCATTGACTTGCGCCCAGCCGGTAATGCCGGGTTTTACTTTGTGGCGAATCATGTAGCCTTTGATCAGCTTGCGGTACATTTCATTGTGTGCAACCGCATGCGGCCGTGGGCCAACCACGCTCATTCTACCTTGTAGTACATTAATCAGTTGTGGCAGTTCATCTAGCGATGTTTTGCGCAAAAACGCACCAAATGGTGTAGTACGGACATCATCTTTTTGCGCTTGAGAGATTGCATTGCCATCTTCACACACCGACATTGAGCGAAATTTATAGATGATAATTTCTTTGCCATCAAGACCATAGCGCCTTTGTTTGAAAATCACTGGGCCTGGGGAGCTGAGTTTAATCCCAATAGCAATCAGTAGTAGCAATGGCAACGCCGGTATCAAAATGATGATTGAAAATATCAGGTCGGCTAAGCGTTTTGTAATGCCGGAAAATCCCATAAAAGGACTCTCGCATACTGCCACTACAGGAATGCCATCTACTTCACTGACACGGCTTTGCACTAAGTCTGTTAAGAATATATCCGGTACAAAGTAAATAGAGGCGGTGGTGTCTTTGAGGTCATCCAGTACGTTGAGTACTCTGGGTTGGCTGGCCATGGGTAATGATAGATAAATGATATTGATGTCATGGTCTTTTGCGTAGCCGCCCAACTCGCTTAATTTTCCCAAGATGGCATATTGAGACTGGCTAGGAATTCTATCCACACTGCGGTCTTCAAAAAATCCTTTGAGTTCGATGGCTTCATATTCGGATTGCGTTAAGCGATCAGCGAGTGCAAGGCCTTGCTCATTCATACCGGCAATAATGGCGCGCTTTGCAGGTCCTTGCAGTTTAATTAATGCGGGGGCAAACGTACGTAACCCGAAGTTGGCCATGAGCTGCAGTACGGGGGTTAAAAATATACACAACACAATCGCTTCATAGGGAAACAAATTGATAGAGTGGGTCATCTGACCAAAACCTAAGAACAGGAGTGCAAATAAGCTCCAACTGACTAATGTGTTTTTGACAATTTGCCAGGAAGTGCGCTGTATTTTGGAGTGCCCTGGGTACGACACGGAAAACACAATAATCGACAAAATGAGATAGGAGGGGGGTAATGTGCCCTCTAAATAAATAGCGATAGCCCAAAGTGTGAAAACTGTCACAAGAGGGTCAAGAAAAGCTTCTACTATATGAATAGTATTTTCGCGTGCAATGGTGATGGTGGTTGTTTTATGCACGGGTGGATTGGTGTTGTGAGCATTCATTAACGATAAAAGGGTGAAAGTAGGGTTGGCAGTTGGCGATAAAAAGTCATTTTGCATGAAAGTAACGTGCGCTAAATGAATTTTTTAATAAATATGCATGAACGTCATAAATAGCAATAACTGTACCAGTAAGATATTGGCAGACCGCCGATCAAGCTGTCATAGGGCAAATGTAAGGCAGACTGAATTCTGCTCTGCACGATTTTTGCTTATATATGCGTTTGTGGTAAATCAGGCCGCAAATCAACGCTGAAATTCGTTATTCATAAAGGTTGTAAAGTTGAGAAGACATTGTATTGTTCACATGCTGAATATAAGCGTATTGCTATTTTCGCTCGGTGCACTTGCGGATGAATTAGATACGTTTAATATCGTTGCAGGTGTGAATCGTCAGTATGACGACAATGTATTCAGGGTATCGTCTGACCGTGATATGAGAACAGTGGCTGGCCGTAAAGAGCGCTGGGACAACATTACCACCGGTTTTGCCGGCGTACGTTTTGATAAGCAGTATTCATTACAACGTTTTAAAGCCGACTACACGAGAACGGCTTACCGCTACCAGAATTATGACTACCTTGATTTTGATGCGAACGAATACAAGCTTGCATGGCTGTGGGCGCTTACCCCTTACCTGACCGGCAACCTGTCTTCAGACCGAACGGAATCACTCAATAACTTTCAGGATTATCGCGACTATCGAGCCACCAATATCCGTACAACAAGATCACATCGTTTTGATATTGATTGGACACCTCATGGCAACTGGCATTTACTGGCAGGGATTTCTTATTTTGATTTGAGAAACAGTCAGGTATTTAATGAGCAATCGGATTACTCACAAGACTCTGTAAACGCCGGATTGAAGTACGTCTTTCCCTCAGGCAGTGCGATGGGCGTGATGCTGCTTGGTAAAAAAGGTGAAAATAATAATCTTATCTCTAATTTTTTCGATGCTAATTTTGATGAGCGTGAAACCAATGCGACTTTAGATTGGGTGCTGACAGGTAAATCAAGAATTAGTAGCAAGCTAGGGTATCTTGATCGCGAATATGAGAATCTTTCAAATCGCGACTACTCTGGTGTGTTCGGCAATATCAGTTATATTTGGTTGCCTACCGCTAAGCTGCAGATAGTTACGACGGCATCGCGTGAGCTTGCCAGTTTTCAAACATTTACCAGCAGTTACACCGTGATGGATACTTTTGCAGTGTCACCATCGTGGCTAATCTCAGATAAATTATCATTACAAATGAGTGCAAGTCTTTCTGATAGACGGTTTGAAGGTAATAGTGTGCTGGGCTTGCCAGATATCAACCGCAAAGACCGTGGTAAAGCGTTGTCGTTATCATTCAGTTGGAAACCTTGGCGCAGTGTGACCTTGGGTGGTAGCTTGCAACACAGTGCGCGTGAGTCTACTGAGTCTTCGTTGGATTTTAGTGACAACAGTGCAAGCCTCTCGGCACAGCTTTTCTTTTAGACCATAGTTTCTGTGTTTTTAGTACATTGATGCGTCATTTTGTATGTTCTATTGGCTTGTTGATGGCTGTGATGCAGTGTGTTTTCGCTGCAGGCAATAGCTTACTAGTAACGCCTTCACGCAGCCACTTAACACCCGATGAAGTGGCTGTGGTCGTTAATGATGCGGATGCATTGAGTGTGAAGGTAGGTGAGTATTATCGCGTTGCACGGGGCATTCCGGCAAAAAATATCGTGCATGTGATGCTGCCGACAGCGGGTAAGGCTAAGTTGGGTTTGGCCGACTTTACGCGCTTAAAGTGGGAGATTGAAACCCAACTTAACGCATCTATTCAGGCCTTGGTATTGGTATGGAAAACGCCCTATGCCGTAGATTGTAATTCGATTACGTCGGCGCTGAGTTTTGGCTATGACCCTGAGCAATGCAAAAATACATGTGCTGCGGGCAAGCTGAACCCTTATTTCAATACTGCCTCACGTAAGCCGTTCACAGATGTTGGTATTCGCTTAACGATGCTGCTGCCTACCGAAACCTTTGCGCAAGCGAAATCGCTAATCGACCGAGGGGTGGCCAGTGATATGGGCGTGTTCCGTTCAACGGCGTATTATCTGAATACTTCAGATAAAGTGCGTAGTATTCGAGCGCAGTATTTTCCACCCAATGGCGCAAGTATTCCCGGCAGCGGATTGGGTATCATGACCATGCAATCAGACAAGCTGCTGGGTGCACAGGATGTGATGATTTATCAGACTGGTTTGCCTTGGGTTGAGGGCTTGGAAACTTTAAAGTTCTTACCCGGCGCATTGGCCGATCACCTGACGTCTTTTGGCGGGGATTTGAACGGGAAACATCAGGCCACTGCTTTGCATTGGCTGAACGCAGGGGCGACGGCAAGTTATGGTACCGTTTCTGAGCCTTGTAACCATTGGCAAAAATTTCCACATCCCATGGTGATGCTCAAGTGGTATAGCATGGGGAACTCTGCCATTGAAGCCTACTGGAAAAGCGTGGCTTGGCCGATGCAAGGCCTGTTTGTAGGTGAGCCCTTAGCGGCGCCATTTGGCCGCTAGCCTCATATCCATCAATATCCGTAAAGCCAAACACACCTACTTAATGTTGGTGGTTGCGCATGGCTGATAAGAACCAAGTTATGGTTTATATCAGCCAGTTTTAACCATCTATTCATACGTGCCTGCTGTCGCTAGGCTGCATTGTTTATGACCGCTTCTCACGTTTGATGGCGTCCATCTGCCGCTATAGATAAGTATTGTCTGAACATTCTGCGCTAACTGCTTATTTTGATAGCAATGTTAAGTAGTTGATGTACGCGTGAATAGATGCCGCTCAATGACGTGTAGAGGGCGCTTGTTAGAAAGGCCCAACAAGCCTGAGTGTGTGGGCCCGTTTGGTATAGAAGTTGCTGAAAACCCTGTTCAGATAATGTGGTTTGCCCAAGGGTTGTTAATGTTTTCTTTATTGCCGGTACCTCGTAACATTTTCTTGCTGTGTGCGCTTGCTGCAGCGCTGGCTACTCAGGTAATGGCAGAAGAAAAACAACCCAATCAAAATAATCCGCAAGTCAATAAAGCCGACCCTAAACCAAGCACCACAGAATCCAAGCCTGGTAATGCAAAACCGACAGGTGCGAATGAAAAAACCATTGTGCTTGATAAGGTTGAGGTGAAAGCAAAGAAAAGTCGTATCGTCACGCCGTTACCAGGGTTGATTATCGACCGTGGGTTGTCCACCACCAATATTCAGAGCGCTTCTGGTAAGGAAATTGCAGAATCCAAGGCGCTGAATGTCACTGAGTTTATGAACTCGCAATTGCAGTCAGTCTCGCTTGTTGATTACAACGGCAACCCGTTTCAGCAAGATCTAAATTTCCGTGGATTTACCGCATCCCCTTCCATTGGCACGCCACAAGGCATCTCTGTGTACATGGATGGCGTGCGTATCAATGAAGCGTTTGGCGAGGTGGTGAACTGGGACATGATCCCGATGAACGCGCTTGCAAGCTTGGATTTGATTCCCGGCTCTAATCCCATGTTTGGCCTCAATACCTTAGGTGGTGCTTTGGCTTTGCGCACTAAAGATGGTTTTACTGATACCCATCTGCGTGCGCAAATATTGGGAGGGGCTTGGGGGCGAGAGCAAACGCAATTCTCCAATGGATTTAATGTGGGAGGCTTTGGATTATTTACTGCTTACAACCATTTTCAGGAAGACGGCTGGCGTGATAACTCTGCCAGCAAGCTACGCCAACTTTACAATAAAGCCACGTTAAGGTTGCCAATGGGAGAGATCAGCTTTAGTGCGCTGAATGTAGACTCTGATCTCACCGGGAATGGCTTGATTCCTTTCGAAACCGCCGATATTGATAGAAAAGCGGTGTATACCTCACCCGATGGCGTTGAAAATCAACTCGCGCATTACAATTTAAGTGGGCGCTTGGATGTCAACGACACGATGACAGTCTCGGCACTGACTTATCGCCGTAATTTAAATCAATCTTCGTTAGGTGGGGATATTAATAATGCATATGCACGTTTGCTCTCCAAGTACATGAGTGCTGATCCTGTGCTAAATGCTGCTGTGAGTAGCTTGAATGGTAATTTGAATTTTTCTGAATCCAAGCAACGGTCTGACGGTGCTGCGTTACAGTTTGCTTGGGATGTAGGTAACCATCAAATGGTTGCTGGGATTACCCAAGATTCTAATAATATTAAGTTCAAGCAGTATCAAGCGCTGGCAACCATTGATGCGCAGCATCGTGTTAGCCTGGCTAGCGACCCGCTCCTGTTGGATGAAGATATTGGGCTTAGTAATGTTCTACGCTTTCCGGGTGTAATCAGAAACAACTTAAGTGGAACAAGTAAGACCGAAAGCGTGTTTTTCAGTGACACTTGGTCGCCAACAGATGCGTTGCATGTCACCTATGGTGCTCGTGCAAACTGGACCAATACCAAAAATAAACTGATCTCTGACCGAGGTAAAGAACTATATAACTTCGAACCAGATATTTTTCTGGCAACTGCACAGCGTTGCCTCAGGCGAGCTGGAACAACGGATGTGTATGATACGGACTACCCATTGGTGTTTACTGGGTCATATGCGAATGGTTCAAGATTTGTCTGTTCAAAAGGTGATTTTGATTACCGCAGTTTCAATCCATCTTTTGGCGTGGCGTGGGATGCCAAGGAAAATCTCACTGCCTATAGCAATGTCAGTCGTGGTGCGCGTACGCCTACGGTGATTGAGTTGGGGTGTGCGCGAGATCGTGAGGCTGAAAAAAGAGATAAGAGTACTAATTTTCAGTTTGGCTGCTCTATTCCCACTGCGTTGTCTTCTGACCCTTATTTAAAACAGGTGCGCTCTACCGCTTATGAGGCCGGCTTACGTGGCGCTGACTATGGCTTTGATTGGAACTTTGGCTTGTTCCGTACAGACTTGACAGACGATATTCTATTTGTACCGTTAGGGCGAAAAAACCGTGGCGTGTTTGATAACTTCGGTGAAACGCGACGTCAAGGTGTTGAAATGGGTATGAAAGGTGAGGTTGGTAAAAGCGTGATTAGTATTAACTATACCTTTTTGCGGGCTACTTTCGAATCGGATGCGCAGATTATTAACCCTGCTAACAGTACTAATACACAAACGGCAACTAGGCAGGCTTATGTGAATGTAAAGCCGGGCGACCAGTTGCCTGGCATGCCTAATCATATCGTACAAGCCAACTGGAGTTATCGATTCACCGACCGATTTGACGCCACTTTAGGCATGATTCTGCATTCATCTTCTTATGTCCGCGGCAATGAAAATAATAAACACCAAGCTCGAGCAGCCACTAATCCTGGTGGTCTGCCTGGTTCTGATGCTTATGATTTTATTGGCGACGGTAAGGTTTCAGGTTACGCGGTATTTAATCTCATGGCGAACTATCGATTTGATCATGGCATTTCCATTTTCGCTAAAGTTGACAACCTGTTTGACCGCGAATATGCAAACGGAGGGGATTTAGGGCTTAACCCATTCACCGCTAAAGGTGTATTCCAAGCAGATACGACAGTCTATAACAATACGACCTTTATAGCCCCGGGGGCGCCACGTGCTGCATGGATTGGGCTGAATTTTGACTTGGACTGGAAAAAAGTTAAGCCACAGAATGCCAAACAATAATTACCGCGCTTTTAGGTGGTGGTTGTAAAAAAATAAGTTGGCTATTAATAACCAAAAAATTCATTTTTTATAACCAATTTCAAATGATTTATTTTGTAAGGGCTTTATAAAAGAGGGAAGCCGACTACCCGATTGGGCTATTGAATGCTGCTGGAGGCTTCGATTGATTAATTGGATTGATTGTATCTGTTTGTTTTTATTGAGATTAATTATTTTTTCAATTTAAACCTAACGAGATGGATTATTAACAGCGTTTCAATAGCTAAAACAGAAAATCATCGGCATGGAATTTGCCTATTCATTAAACGCGGTAAGCACTTTAGTCATGCCCGATGTGTGTGATTTTAAGTGATTGATGGATTTTAGTCTGTCAGGCAATGGCTAAAATTCATTAAACAATATTGGTTTGTTTGTAAATTATGAGGAGAGTAACAATGAAATTAAAATCAATTGCATTGGCGACCTTGCTGGCGGCTTCAGCATCGTCCGCCTATGCAGGTAATTTTGTAACACTCACCAGTGGTGTTGGTGGTCAGCTGACTGCTGCCAACGGTGGATTGGTGACGAGCACATTTACTAACCCAAATAGAGATCCATTTTATATTGAGACAGTAAGCGCTACTTTTGTTGATGGCTATGATGCAGATTCAAACTTTGAAACGGGCGATGTGGTAGCTAGTTCAATAAACTACAGAGCTTTTAATGGGTCGACTACTACATCTACAGGCACATTGACACTATTAGATTGGCGTGTCACTACTGGTGTGGACTTGTCTGCTGGTAGTCCGGATCAGTTTGATGTGTATGATTTTGTATATCGTGATAGCGCAGATAATAAGCTGGTGTTTGGTTCAAGGTTCCTAAACCGTCAAGAAAACGGTGAAGAGGCTAACTATGTGTTTCGCCAAGGCGCCGGTACAAACGCATCAGTGGCTTGGACATATGCGGATGCTAACGGCTTGCGTATCTACCAAGCAGGTTTAACTACTGACACTACCTTTAATGGCTCAGTTGCTTATGATCCTAACTCGGTACGCATCAAGTCTGATTTAAGCGTTACGGAAGGCAATCCTTTTAGCGCCTTCTACCTCATCAAAACCGATGCGATCAATTACACCTTGGGCGCCAATGCGCTGGGCTTTTTCCAGGCCGGTGAAGAGGGGCAATCTCCAGCAGGCGCATTTATTAGCGGTTATGTTGCTGTAACTACTGTGCCTGAGCCAGAAAGCTACGCCATGATGTTGGCTGGTTTGGGTGTGATGGGTGCAGTAGCACGCCGCCGTCGCAAAGTTTAATTAAAACAATAGGGGCGCATGTTGTTCTGCGCCTACTTAACAATAATATTTATTTTAAGAGGGTTTCTATGAAAACACGCATTTTAAAACAAGCGGTTTTAGGGGCAATGTTTGCAATATCAGCAGCTGCAGCGAATGCTGCAACAGTTACATTTAACTTTGATTACTTAGCCAACAATGGGGGTGCTACCACTAGCAGTACATTGCCAAAAGGTGACTTTGCTACAGCTTCCGGTGGTACAGCAACATCGGTCGGTACTATTACATTTACCGATTTGTCAGATCTGAATCTGGGTGATGGTTACACAGGTGTGCGTACTACCATTAGCCTGAATGGTCTGAATCAGTTCTCATCAGGTACCGGTTCTGTTTTTATTTCGGCTTTTATGGTTAACTTTGCTGGTACTGATACTGCATCTAATGATAGTTTTAGAAATGTGAGTGGCTTAGCTACTACGGGTATTGAATTTACTGAAAATGGTACATTGACTTCTAGTGGTGCAGGCAATAATTGGGGTAATGCACCAACAGGCACAGAAGAGGAAGATCCAGCTTTTGGTCAGGAGATCAATTACACAGCTGGTGCATTTACCAATGGCAAGACATCTACAATAGATTTCTTGAACGGTGAAGATGGCTATAACGGCTTCTCTGTAGCTGCATTGTTAGCTAATGGTGTAAATAATCAGAATGCTTCATTGCCTGATGCCTACACATGGATTCGTATTCGTTCAACGGGTCAAGGGATTGCGCAAAATGCTAATAGCTGGTGGGGCTTGCCTACCGCTAACAATAACGGCGGTCGCTTAGATGTGTTGGCTGTAACAGCTGTTCCTGAGCCAGAAACCTATGCCATGTTCTTGGCTGGTTTGGGTTTGATGGGTGCGGTTGCACGTCGTCGTAAACAAAAATAATCCAGTAATGGTGTGATTTTGGTGGCATTCATGGATTTGAATGCCACTATTCATTTTAAAGCGCTTGGGTTATTTGAAAGAGTATTGGTCATTTAAATGTAACTTAACGATGTTAGAGTGCCTTCCAGTTGTGTCGTCGCTTCAACGTGAATATCTTGTGCTACGTTTAAATTGCTTTTATTGATAATGAGAATTGTTCTTATTTGTTTGTGTTAAAATCAATCCAAATCGCGTTATAAATGATGTATTTGTTGCGTTGGATTGTGATGGCATGTCTGCTCGCAACGGCTTTGGCGTTGTGGGCAATTTTTTTTGTAACAGGCCGCAAAGCGCGTGTGTTGTTAATTGGCGAATGTTTCGTAACTTGTTGTTTTAAATAGTTTATAAGGAATTCGGATGCATATTGATTCGTTAAAGTCCCCGCTGGCGAATGCCTGCTTAGGCGTTAAATGTTTGGTGATGGTTGTGGCTTTTGTCTCGCTAAATGCTTGTGGTAGCAAAGAAGGAACGTCTGAGACGCATTCTTCACAAACGATTGCAAGAGTGAATGGCGATGAAATTACCGTGCATCAAATCAATAATGAATTGCAGCGTGCAAATGTTAAGCCAGAGCAGAAAGATGCGGCGGCTAAACAAGTCGTGCAAGGGTTGATTGACCGCCAAATTATCGTGCAAGAGGCAATCAAGGCGAAGTTGGATCGTAATCCACAAGTGCTGCAGGCACTAGAAAACGCAAAGTCGCAAATACTGGCACAAGCATATATCGAAGAAAAAATATTAAAGACACCTAAGCCTACTGCTGCAGAGGTTGCAGCGTATCGTAACCAACATCCACAGATTTTTGCGAATCGCAAAGTGTATATCATGGATGAAATCATGTTGCCTGCAAGCACTTACAGCGATGCCTTAAAAAGCGAAGTGGATGCAGCAAAAACAATGGAAGAAATTACAGCACTGTTAGACAAGCGCGGCATTAAATACAGACGCACACAGGCGGCGCATGCAGCAGAAACGTTGCCTCAGCAACTGCTGGAGCAGTTAGGGAAAATGAAGGTCAGTGATATTATTTTTGTACGCGCTAAAGAAACCAATTTAATTGCACGCATTCAAGAAGTGAAAGACGCGCCGGTAGCAGAAAAAGATTCAACACCATTAATTGAGAGAATTTTGCTAGGCAACAAGCGTAAAACAGCGGCTGAGTTGGAGATGAAGAATCTGCGTGCGGCGGCTAAAGTGGTGTATCTGGATAAAACGTACGAGCCTGCTGCGAAGGGTCAGGCCAATGCGGCGGCACCCCTAGAAGCCAAGTCGGCGGAGGTGCCAGTGGCGCCTGCTGCAACCCCACCAAGCGCAAACCCAGCTAAACCGTTGGCTGAACATGTGGAAAAAGGGCTATCAGGATTGTAATTTATCGTGGCTGTGTAGTGGATTTGGCATGGATAAGCCACAATGCCGTTACGCCATCATGCAGAACGCGGGCCAGATTTAAACAATAGGGAATACGAAATACATGCGGAATATATTGATTGTTTTGATGACGATTGTACTTGGCACTTGGCTACAGCCGGTGCTGGCAGAATCGTCTTCCTCTTATCAGCTCGGTGCGGGGGATGTACTTAGAATTAGTGTGCACAATAATCCGGATTTATCTTTGGAGACACGGGTGCCTGAAGATGGTGCGATTTCATATCCTTTAATTGGCAATGTCTCGGTTGGTGGACTAACTGCGAGTGCGGCAGAGAAAAAAATTGCCACCATGTTGGAAAGCGGCGGTTTTGTGAAGCAGCCGCAGGTCAATATATTGGTGTTGCAATTCCAAAGCAAAATGGTGTCGGTGTTGGGTAGTGTTAACAAGCCTGGGCGCTATCCGCTAGAGCGTGTCACCACATTGCCTGAGCTGATAGCGTTAGCAGGAGGCCCGACGGTTGACGGCTCGGATTTGATTACCATCGTCAATAAATCGGTTAAAACGCAATATGATTTAAATAAAATCATTGGTAATTCTGAAGCAGAAACCATAACTTTAACGGGGGGTGAAATTGTCTATATTCACTCACGTGATGTGTCTGTACTGGGTCAGGTAAATCGCCCAGGTAAATACGCGGTCACCAATGGTGTGCGCACGTTGGCAGACTTTTTATCCGTAGCCGGCGGCATTGCGCAAGGGGGCTCGGATACCATTTCTCTCAGTACCTTTCGTAATGGCGAGTTAGAGCATCTTGAAATCGATGTGGATAAGATATTCCGTTCTGGTGGCGATGCTGCCAATTTTGCGCTGGCCAGCGGCGATATGATTTATGTGCCGCGCGCACCTATTGGCTATATCTTTGGAGAGGTGCAGCGTCCAGGCGCGTTTCGCGTTGAGCGCGATATGACGGTAGTGCAGGCCTTGGCGCAAGGTGGTGGGCCAACCGCACGTGGTACGCAACGTGGCATTAAATTGCATCGTCGTAACGCAAAAGGGGATGTGGAAGTGATCTCAGTGAAGTTGACCGATAAAGTGCTGGCCGAAGACGTCATTTACGTGCAAGAAAGCTTGTTTTAGGAAAAATAGCCATGAACTTTACGCAATTTCTACTCCTTTTAAAAGCGCGTTCCAAGATAGTGTTGGTGACCTTTGGCTTGACGGTGCTCACCACTGTGGCAGTCAGCTTGCTGATTCCTAAAAGCTATAAAGCCAGTACATCGCTCGTGCTGAATTACAAAGGGGCTGACCCAGTGACTGGCATTGCATTGCCGGCACAGTTGATGCCCGGCTATATGGCAACGCAAGTCGATATTATTACCAGCCATAGCGTGGCCAGAAAAGTGGTGGATGCGCTTAAATTTGCAGACAGCGATACTGCAAAAAAACAGTTTATGGAAGCCACTAAGGGCAAGGGCGATATTCGTGATTGGTTTGCTGATCTGTTATTGCAAAAATTAGACGTAGTGCCTTCTCGTGAAAGTAGCGTCATTGAAATTTCATTCAGTGGTTCGGATCCTGACTTTGCAGCAGGGGTGGCTAATACGTTTGCAGCGGCCTATCAACAAACAAGCTTGCAACTGAAAGCGGAGCCAGCACAGGGTGCTGCTACCTATTTGAGCTCACAAACCAAAACACTGCGCGAAGAGCTGGAAAAAGCACAAGCCAGATTGTCTAAGTATCAGCAAGACAATGGCATTACCAGCGGCATTGAGCAGTTTGATACTGAGAACGCACGGTTGAATGAATTAACCACGCAATATGTGGTGGCGCAATCTCAGGCAATTGAGGCCTCTTCACGCAAGGCTGGCGTATCCAGTAATGCGGCAGACTCTCCCGATGTGGCTTCCAATGCCTTAGTGCAGGGTTTGAAAGTAGACATTGCAAGATCTGAATCCAAATTAGCAGATTTATCTCAGCGATTAGATAAAAATCATCCACAGATTCAATCTGCACAGGCTGAAATCAGTAAATTAAGATCACAGTTGCAAGAAGCGATTCGTTCTACCAGTGCCAGTGTTGGCGGGTCAGCTAAAATCTATCGTCAGCGTGAATCTGAGTTGGCAGCACAAGTGGCTGCGCAAAAGCAGAAAGTACTCAAGCTGAATCGCACACGCGATCAATTAATGATACTGCAACGCGATATGGAAAACGCACAGCGCTCACTAGATGCAGTGAGTCAGCGCTTTATGATGTCTAATCTTGAGGGGCAGGCCAACCAAACAGATATTTCCATATTAAATCCGGCTGTCGCGCCCATCGAGCATTCCAGTCCGAAAATACTACTCAATATATTGCTGTCGGTTTTTCTTGGCCTCATGTTAGGTGTTGGCTTCGGGCTGTTGGCCGAAATGTTGGATAGACGCGTGCGTTCTGTTGAGGATATTCAGGAGTCAGTCGAGATTCCTGTGTTGGGTGTGCTTTCCAGTGTCATTTCCACAAAATCCAAGCGGTTTTCATTTTTGCGTTTTCTTAAGTTGGCCTAACTCGAGAGTCACCCTATGAATTTGATCCAAGTACCCGTACCAGACAATATGATTAAACGCGATACCAGCATTGGGCGCTTACTGCTTGATTTGGGTAAGTTAACGCCAGAAGGTGCCGAGCGCGTTCTGCGTTTGCAAAAAGAGAAAGGCCTGCGGTTTGGTGATGCTGCATTAAGCTTAGGCTTGGTAAGCAGTGAAGATATTCGCCAAGTGGTTTCCATGCAGTTTGATTATCCGTACCTGCAAGCCGGGCAAGGTAGTTATAGCAGGGAGCTTGTGGCTGCCTATCAGCCATTTACCCCGCAGGTGGAAGCATTGCGTGCGCTACGCACACAATTGGTGTTGCGTTGGTTTGCTGAGCATGGCTCGACCATTGCGATTACCGGTGTGCAAAGTGGTGATGGCAGCAGTTATATTGCAGCAAACTTAGCCGTTGTGTTTTCTCAGCTAGGCGAGCAGACCTTGCTGATTGATGCAAATTTAAGGCAGCCGCGTCAGCATAAAATTTTTAACCTAAAAGGGCAGCGAGGACTATCGGACATAATCGTTGGCCGAGCCGATAATGACGCTATTGTGCGCATTGAATCGTTTATGGGGCTATCTGTATTGGGGGCGGGCACTATTCCGCCAAACCCACAAGAGCTATTAAGCCGCGGCGCATTTACCGAGCTGCTCAACAACGCTGCCAATGAATATGATGTAATTATTGTGGATACCTCATCCGCGGATGAGAGTGTGGATTATCAAGCCATTGTGGCGCGCACTGGTGGGGCAATGCTGGTTGCGCGTAAAAATTATACCAAATTGGCTAAGTTGGATGAGTTGAGTAAGAAAATTAAAGACATCGGCGCGCAAGTGGTAGGTGCCGTATTAAATGAGTATGACTAATTAAATATAGCCCTTGCCATGATTTTACAACCCACACACAGCGCAAATCGCCTCCCATCTGTACTACAAGAGTGGGGGGGTATTATTTTGGGCTTGCTTGCGCTGTATGTGCCCATGTACTACGCACTTTTAACCGGTTTATGGACATCACAAGACCAAGCGCACGGCCCAATCGTCTTGATGGTGGTCGTGTTTTTGGCTTGGCAAAAGCGAGATGCTATTCTCAATAAGTCCGCAGTGCCCCCTGCCGTAGCTGTGACATTAGTGGGCTGGGTGTTTCTGATTGCTGGCTTACTCAGTTACGTGCTTGGTCGCTCACAAGATATCTTAACGTTTGATATCGGCTCACAAGTGCTTGTTTTCTCAGCCGTATTACTTATTACCCGTGGTACCCAGGCGCTCAAGCTTATGTGGTTCCCGCTGTTTTTTATTCTGTTTATGATTCCGCTACCGGGATTTCTTTTAGATGCAGTCACTCTGCCCATGAAGATTGCAGTATCTACGGTAGCCGAGCAAGTTCTGTATTGGGCGGGTTATCCCATTGCCAGATCTGGCGTGGTGTTACAAATTGGGCAATATCAGCTGCTAGTGGCAGATGCCTGCGCCGGTATGCACACGTTAATTTCGTTAGAAGCACTTGGCTTGCTCTACCTGAATTTGGTTAAGCATGACTCTTTATTCCGTAACTTTGTACTGGCGCTATTGATTATTCCAATTTCGTTTACGGCCAATGTGATTCGCGTCATGGTGCTCACATTGGTGACCTTTTATTTTGGCGATGAAGCTGGTCAAGGCTTTGTGCATGGCTTTGCCGGAATGGTGCTATTTATTGTGGCGCTTACTCTGATTATGTCGGTTGATTCATTGCTGCAGTATTTTAGTAAGCGCATGGATGCTGCTAAAGCAAAATCAGCAAACGCAAGGGTGACCGCATAATGCAACACACTGTCAGAAATATCGTTATGGCCATACTCATGATTGTGGCATCCGGAGTAGCCATGGCCATTCACCCAACACACCGCATTGCCGATGATGGACCTGCCGTGGTGTTGGAAAATATGATTCCGCTAGCGTTTGGTGACTGGAAAGACGAACCCCAGCAAACCGGTCAAATCGTGAATCCACAAGTAAAAGAAACATTAGATAAGATTTATACGGCCTTGCTATCCCGAACCTACGTGAATAGTGCGGGGGAACGCATTATGTTATCTATTGCTTACGGTGCAGACCAAAGCGATGCAAACCAACTGCATTACCCTGAAGTATGTTACCCGGCGCAAGGCTTTCAGTTGCTAAAAACAAATCAGGCAAGCATCAGCACACAATTTGGCGAGATTAGAACTAAACAGCTGATTGCAGTGTTAGGGCTTAGAACTGAGCCGGTGACATACTGGACAACGGTAGCAGACAAAGTTGTAAGGGGTAGTAAAGAAACTAAACTTGCTCAACTTAAATATGGGTTTAATGGCCAAATACCGGATGGACTGCTATTTAGAGTATCTACAGTAACGCAAGATACAGATAGAGCATTTGCGCTACAGAAGCTGTTTGTCAAAGATCTTTCAATCGCATTAAAAAGCGATTTTAGAGCCAAGTTGATGGGGCTGTAACTCACTAAACGCATGCATTTTAATGTCTATTAGCGATAGCGCATTGTTAAATGTACTCAATGCTTAGGCTAGCACCTTAATTATCTTAGAAGCTAAATCCCTTGCTTAAAAACACACTCTATATGGGCATCACCACAGCAGCAAAGCTGCTAGCAGGCATCGCTGTGTTCGTGATCATGGCAAGGGTGTTGGGGCCTCATGATTTTGGGGTTGTTATTTATGCGTTTACGTTAGGCTCCATTTTTGTACTGCTAGTAGATTACGGGTTTTCTCAGCAGTTGCTAAGAGATATCGGCACAACCCCCAGTGCAATCAACAAAATTATGGGACGTGTGCTCATTGCAAAGTTGGTATTAAGTTTGGCTTTGCTTGCCATTTGCGCTATTTATTTAGTCATTTTCCCGAAAGATTTCACCACTAAAATAGTGTTTTTAGCACTGTTATGTTCATCATTAATAGCATCGTTTAGTGAGTTTTTAAACGTAGGCTTTAGAGGGGTAGGCCAGTTTAAATTAGAAACTAATCTGGCAACGCTGGGGGCAATCATACATTTTGCTTTAATTGTAGCGATGCTGTTGATTAAACCAGATGTTTACTGGGTAGCTTTTGCATTTGTTGTTTCTAGATGCATTTATTTGTGTATGTCATGGTATGCGTATCAAAAACACCTTGGGAACATCGAAACTACAATCAACAGCAATGAGGTGATTAAGACTTTAAAGGCGGGTTTTCCTTATGCTGCAGATGCAGGGTTTACAAACTTTTTTTATCAAGTGGACACTATTATTGTGAATCACTATTTGGGATTTGCTGGTGTAGGTATGTATCAGGCCGCTACAAAATGGATGCAGGGCGCTATGCAGTTTGCGCCTGTGCTCTCTAATGTGTATTTGCCTACAATTGCATCGCATTCGAGTGATGGCCAAAGATCTGTTGCCATGGAGGAAAAGCTTTGTAACTCTATGTTATTTATTGGCTTTTTTGGATGGTTGTTTTTTACATTCTTCGCAGAATACGCTTCTGATTTAATTTATGGTGAAAGTTACAAGTCGCTGGCGGAGCTTTGGAAGTTTATTGGATTACTTATTTTTTTACGATATTTTGCCGCCACGCAAGGCGTGTTACTTACTGCATATGGCTTACAAAAAGTAAGAGTTTTTGCTCAAGTTTGTGCATTGGGAGCTTTAATTCTTACAGCACCTTATCTAATCAAACAGTTTAATTTAGCAGGCATATTAGTGAGTTTAATTGCATCTATAGCAACGCTAATTTTGGTTTATTCAATTTACGGTAATAGGAACGGTATTAAGTATAGAAATCATAAAGTTTTATTTACACTTTCTTTATTGGTGGCGGTAACTTTCATTTGTTTGGTTATTAAAAATGCTTAATTTTTTCAGAAAATTACAATTAAAAAAATTATTGAAAGATGAGTTTAAGAATAAAGCCTTAAGACAATATTTCATCGAAAAATTTCAAATAGATGTTGGCATGTACTCGTATGGATGTTTTGATTCAAATCGCATTGCAAAAGGTACAAAGATTGGAAGGTATTGTTCAATAGCGAACACGGCTGTTATTTTTAATGGTAATCACGGCCTGTCATTTTTGACTTTACATCCTTATGCCTATAACCCTGCATTGGGCTTTGTGCATGAGGAAACAATCGTGCGTTCAAAGTGTGTTGTGGAGGATGATGTTTGGTTAGGACATAACGCAATCATTACACCAAGCGTCACTAACATTGGGCGTGGTGCAGTGGTTGCTGCTGGCGCTGTAGTAACTAAGAATGTGCCAGCTTACGCTGTTGTTGCTGGTAACCCAGCAAAGGTCATTAAGTACAGATTTAACGCTGAGTTGATTGAAGCCATCGACCAAACTCAATGGTGGCTTAAAGATGATGTCGAGCTAAAGAAAATAATTGATTCAACGCCTGAATTGTTATTTTCGCCGGCGACTTATTTCAATTTAAAAGATTAAGTAAGCGCCTTTATTATGATTGCAAATAACTTATTAGAAAAAATTACAACTAGTGGATATTGCACAGGTTGTGGTTTATGTGCGTCTGTAGCTGAACCCAATCAAATTAAAATGAAGATCAATGCTTCTGGCTTTTTGAGGCCGGTTATTCAACATGCAATCTCAGTAGAGTCCGATGCTGCAATTAAACACTTGTGTCCGGGCATTCATTTGGAGCATGCCGCACAAGTGCAGAATAAACACCCAATTTGGGGGCCTCTAGTTAACGTGCGTACAGGATTTGCACAAGATGCAGAAATACAGCACCTTGGCTCATCGGGTGGTGTGATATCAGCGTTGGCTGTGTATTTGCTCGAATCAGGTAAAGTGGATTTTGTTGCACAAACAGCGGTCAGTAAAACAGCGCCTTTGGTCAATGTTTTACAAAAAAGTTTTACTAGAGAAGATGTGTTGCACGCAGCTGGCTCTAGATATGCACCTTCATCACCGCTGGAAAATATTCGTGAGCTGTTTCAGTCTGGTCAAACATTTGCTTTTATTGGTAAGCCTTGTGATGTTGCCGGGCTGCAGGCATATATTGCAAAAAATCCGCAATATAAACATCAGATTAAATACATGATTTCGTTTATGTGTGCAGGTGTGCCAAGTATTCATGGCTCCAAAGAAGTCATCGCAAAGATGGGAGCAGATATCAATCAATTGGTCTCATTTAGATATCGTGGCGATGGCTGGCCAGGAAAAGCGCGCGCAGTGCAGGCGGATGGACAATCGTTTGAGATGGATTACAACAGTTCTTGGGGCAATATACTGGGGAAACAAATTCAGTTTCGTTGTAAATTGTGTGCAGATGGCACGGGTGAGTTTGCAGATATTGTTTGTGCAGATGCTTGGTATGGCAAAGACGGCTATCCAGATTTTGCTGAACGCGAAGGTAGAAGTTTATTGCTGACAAGAACAGAAGCCGGTGAACATTTAATCAATGAGGCAATACACGCTGCATCCATTCAGGTTAGCCCTTTAGATGTGGGTGAAATATCAAAGATGCAACCTTATCAAGTGAACAGAAAAAAAGTGGTGTTAGGCAGAGTGCTGGCCGCCGGCCTTGCACATCGCTATTTTATACAATATAAAAATATGGGCTTAGTCGTTGCATCACTTGCAACTGATCCTGTGACCTGGTTTAGGCATGCTTGGGGCACTTTTAAACGGGTAAAAGGTGAAGTGCAATGAGTCATCAAAAAAAACAAATCACAATTGGTTTGCTGTGGCACTCCGTTTCTTCTGATAACTTAGGCGTTGGTGCATTAACAGAATCTCAAATTGCTATTTGCCAAGCCGCTGCGCGTACGGCAAATGTAGAGGTGCGTTATATTATTTTTGGCACTGCTGGTGGCAAAAACTACTTGCCAAAAGATGTGCCCATCATCATTGGTAGCAGAATATCCATTAAGCAAATGATCAAAGGCCAATCTGCGTTTCTTAAAGACCTAGAGGCCTGTGATTTTGTGCTAGATATTGGTGAAGGTGATAGCTTTGCAGATATTTATGGCATCAAGCGCTATCTATTTCTGATTGTGAGTAAACTGGCGGTGCTGTTTAAAGGCAAGCCGCTGATACTCAGCCCGCAAACCATCGGGCCTTTTGATTATTGGTTTACAAGATGGATTGCAACCTTTGTGATGAAGCGTTGTAAACGCGTGTTTGCGCGTGATGGTCTTTCATCTGCCTATTTATTGCGTTGCGGTATTGTAGATAATGCAGATGAAGTGGTGGATGTGGCGTTTAGGTTGCCCTTTACGCAAAGTAAGCATGGTGAGTCAAGCAAAGTACACATTGGCCTTAATGTGTCTGGTCTATTGTATTCCGGCGGCTACACAGAAAATAATCAGTTTGGCTTAACGCTGAATTATCAAGCACTGATACAAGATCTCATTCAATACTGGACAATTGACCCTAACAACCAAGTGTGGCTAATTCCGCATGTGATTCCTGATGATTTGCCGGTTGAGGATGACCGTAAGGCAATTGCTCAGTTGGCGTTAGTGTTTCCTACAGTCAAAGCAGCCCCCAGTTTTAATAGCCCAAGCGAGGCAAAGTCATTTATTTCTGGCATGGACTTTGTCACTGGCGCGCGTATGCATGCCTGCATTGCTGCTTTTTCATCAGGCGTTGCGGTGGTGCCACTGGCCTATAGTAGAAAGTTTAATGGCTTGTTCTCCTCATTAAATTACGCGTGGGTAGCCGATGGAAAAGTGACGGATACACAAACTGCGTTTTCAAAAATTATCGATGGCTTTAACCAGCGCGCAGCGCTTAAAAAAGAGATTGAGTTTGGAAATCAGATTGCGCATGCGCGTTTGCAAACATACGAAAACTACCTTGTTACATGTATGAGGGCGGTTTAGCGATGAACCTCAACAATCTCCGTCATCTGAACTGGCTAAACATCATCGTTAAAGCTGCGGTGGTTATGTTTGTTGTGTTTTTGCTATTTATTGCAGGTGCAATGACTGCCTTAGCGCCATGGTTAATAGCTAGGCTGCTGCCTATTGGTATATTGGTGATTGTGATTCTCACCGCACTGATGTCGGCGAATGATAAACGCTTAAGCGAAAAAACCCTCAACATTTGGCTCGCGGTATTGTTGTCTACCATGGCACTGTGGCCTACCTATTTACTCATTAAGTTTTCTGGGTTACCTGCCTTAGATGCGCGTAGGGTGGTTGCTGGGCTTACCTTGGGCGCTACACTATATTTTCTACTCTCTCGTAAATATTTTGTAAAAGCGTTATTCACCGGCGGATATTTCCGTGTTGGCAGTTTTTTAGTATTGAGCTATGCCACTTTACGTATTGCCTCATGCTTCACTTCAGAGCATACATTTGCGTCCCTAATCATCGTTTTTTGGGAAATACTGTACTACTACAGTATGTTTTTTGTGGGCGCACTGCTGTTTGGTGAGGCCAAATACCATCAATGGTTGATGAAAATATTGATGGTGCTGGCGGTACTGATTGCTGGTTATGCTGCAGTAGAGTGGCTGTTTGAAAAAAATATACTGATACAGTTGGCACCCAGTAATAAAGAGTTTACGGAGTTTAAAGCCGCACTTGCGCTATCTAGGTTACGAGAAGGCTTTTTTAGAGCACAAGGTACTTTTGAACACCCGCTATTGCTGGCTGAGTTTTCTGCCATGACGCTATGCTTTGGGCTTGCTGCCATGCTTTGGTCAAAAAAGGAAGATGAGTTTAGAGTGCTGGGCGGCATTACTATTGTTGCTGCCATTGGTGCTGCATTGCTTTCAGGTTCACGTAGTGCACTCATTACCACAACACTTGGTGGCTTAATTGTTATCTTATTGCGCATCATTGCACCAAAAGTAGCCCTTAAAAAACGTCAGCAGACGTTCCGTAAAATAGCTTTTTTCTTCACGCTATCTGCCGTAATTGCGGTGGCTATTCCAGCGGCTAGCGTGCTTGTTAAAGGTAGAACTACTAACGAAGCAGCAAGCACGGTTGGGCGGATATATATGCTTGAGCTTGGCATACCCAGCATACTTAGCAACCCGCTGTTAGGTAAGGGACCTGGTTCTTCTGGCGCTATTGCCGGCATTAGAACTGGTTCAGGCATAGGCACGCTTGATAATTATTTGCTGGCTATAGCCATTGAAAGTGGTGTGCCTGCACTCTTCTTGTTTTTGGCTTGCTTACTTTATCCGGTATGGGTGATTTTTAATAAGCTAATGACTGGGGAGCAGACATCTGCAAATTTTTATGCTGCCGTAGCAGCTGCACTAGTAGTAACAACTATCACGCGCACGGTGTTATGGATGCCCTATAACTTATTGTTTTCGTTCTTATTGGCAGGGATGGTGTTACGGTCTATTTCAAATAATCCCAAAAATACCGATCAATAAAAAAGCAATGTCATTGAAAAATAAATTGCCACCTTGCTAACCGAATATGCTATTTAACTCTACAGTTTTTTTGTTTATATTTTTGCCAATCAGCCTATTGGTGTATTTCTGTGTCGGCCGTAAGAATGGAGCCACCGCTAGGGTTTTATTGGCGCTATTGTCATTACTATTTTATGCGTACTGGGATTGGCAATTTGTTCCATTGTTGCTGGGCTCCATCATTGTGAACTATGTTGCAGGGGTGAGAATATCTAAACTAATAAATTCAAGCCAACTACCTGAGGCCAAAAGTAACTTAATCATTGGGCTGACATTTAATTTAGCTTTACTATTTTATTTTAAGTACACCAATATGATTGTTGCCAGTTTTGAAAGCTGGACAGGATTGAATGCAGGTGTCTCCAACATTATTCTTCCCATAGGCATTTCATTCTTTACCTTTACGCAGATTGCGTTTCTTGTGGATGCATATCAAAAGAAAGTGAGCGAGTATAAGTTTTGGGACTATGCACTTTTTGTCTCTTATTTCCCACATCAAATTGCTGGCCCGATTCTTCACCACAAGGAGATGATGGGTCAGTTTACGAAACAATTGATCACAAAGTTTGATGTTCAAAACTTTGCAGTTGGTGCTTCTATACTTGTTGTTGGGCTGGCAAAAAAAGTTTTACTGGCGGATCCCATAGCAACTTTCGCTGACCCAGTTTTTTCTAATGCTGGAATGGGAGTGACGCCCACCTTTATTGAGGCATGGGGCGCGACCTTAGCTTACGCTCTGCAACTCTATATTGATTTTTCAGCCTATTGCGATATGGCAATAGGTATTTCCTTCATGTTCGGAATCAGGCTTCCAATCAATTTTAATTCACCATACAAAGCTACCAGTATTATTGATTTTTGGCGGAGGTGGCATATCACACTGTCTCGATTCTTAAGAGAGTATTTATATATACCACTCGGCGGCAATAGATCCGGGCATTTGCGCCGCTATTTGAATTTGATGGTGACCATGGCTTTGGGTGGTTTATGGCATGGCGCTTCATGGACATTTCTCATTTGGGGTGTGCTGCACGGTGTTTACCTGACGATAAACCACCTATGGCGTAGCTATTTTTATGAGCGACATAATATTGCAGTTCATCCTCTTTTGGGATGGCTAATTACATTCATTGCCGTATTGATTGGTTGGGTCTTTTTTAGGGCAGTCAATTTCACATCGGCTTTACTGATGTTGCAGTCCATGTTGGGATTTGCAGGTGTTGCAGTGCCACATGCCATGATTGACTTTTTAGGCCCAAGATGGCCATTGATTGGTAGTGAGGTTTGGTCTGGTGAGCTTGGCGGTATCAGGGCGATATTATTTATTTTGGTTGTGCTAGCAGGCGTACTTGCAATGCCTAACACTCAACAGATCTTTCAATCATTTAACCCTTCGCTTGATAAAGTGCAAGAGGGTAAGGCTTCGGTTTCGTTTGCATGGTCTCCCAATATCTTATGGATTTTAACAATTTCGGTTTTACTGGCGCTAAGCTTAAACAGGCTTGGCAGTGATAGTACTTTTTTATACTTTAACTTTTAATGCGCACTTATTTAGTAGCCGTTTCACTTCTAGCTTCTATCTTATTTCTGATAGTCGTGCCTACCTATTCATTCCAGTATCTGGATTTTGAGGGGTTGGTGAAAGGGCTAAATGGCCATGGGAAAATTTGGTTTTTTGGCAACTCAGTCATTAGGCACTCTTCAAAATGTGACACAGATCATCGGTCCATCTCTGATCTGTTTGCTGCTGCTATTCACCAGCCTGTGGTGGATATGTCACGCGGTGGTATGCGTACTGGGCGCATGCTGGATATTGTTGAGGTTCTGGTTGCTTTAGGGCTAAAGCCTAAGGCGGTATACATTCAAGTTCCACTTGATGGAGATGTCATCGCACAGTTGAATGAGATTTCTGGGGTGAAGGGGTTCTTTACTACTAATTTTTCTGAGTTAAAGCATAAGCTCAATTTAACAGAAGGCTCTCAAATCGGCAGCATGAAGCGGGTAGCGTTTAATGGACATTACTATGGGGACTATGGGGAGTTTTCAAAAAAATATTTTGTGATAGAGAAACAGCAGAGAACGTGTCCGGAAACCATGGGCGTCGATAAAGATTTTATTGCGTTTATGTACTGGCGTAACTTTCTGGAAAAAAATGCGGACACAAGTGCTGCTCAAGAAATGAACAGAATCCAAACTCTAGTCAATAAAGGAATTAAGATTGTTTTTTGGATTGCACCTGTTAACTCCGAAGATATTAGTGCACTACACGGTAGCGCCAGTATTCAAGGGCTGTCTGCGTATAAAAACAATATAGTGAACTTAATGAAAAATTTTACTGTGGTTGATATGTCCCATACGGTGCCGGCGAATCATTTTGCAGACAGGTGGTGTGCGTGTGGGCACCTGAATGATGAAGGGCGGCTAAGTGTCGTTTCACAACTCATCCCCTCAGTAGCAAGCACTAGCCATGAATAATCATTTATCAGCAGAGTATTCATCAGCGGATAAGGTCGTAAGCGTATGCATTGTTGTTCTTAACTGGAACGGCTGGAAAGATACGATTGAGTGTCTGCAAAGTTTAAGTGAGTTAGCAGGTGAAAACTACAGCGTTGTGGTGGTTGATAATGCTTCTACAGATGGCTCACGCGAAAAGTTATTGGCTTGGGCGAGTGGTGCGGAGAGTCACTTAAGGTTTACTGCAGTAGTAGAAGAGGTTGATATTGATCACTGGTGTGTCCCTTTGCGAGATACCGAGTGGGTGTATGTCCAATCTTCTGTTAACGGTGGCTTTGCAGCGGGTAATAATTTGGGCATTCGGCTTGCTATGCAAGCTGGGTGTCAGTATGTGTGGCTGTTAAATAACGATACTGTTGTTGCATCTCAGGCATTGGTGGCGCTTGAGCAGTATGTGGCAAAGAATCCTGATATTGGCATGTGTGGGTCAATATTGTGTTACTACAACGATAGGGCTGTGGTGCAAGCGGTGGGTGGGGTTAGGTTTAATTATTGGCTAGCGCGTGGCGAGCAGTTAGGACATGGTTTGCTGCTTGATGATGCGCGGGTAAGGAACTTGGTACAGCAGGCGCCTACTTATGTGGCAGGTGCTTCACTATTTATGCCGGTAGGTTTTTTGCAAGACATTGGTTTGATGGAAGAGAGTTATTTTCTATATTTTGAGGAAATGGACTGGGCAGTGCGTGCTGCAGGTAAATGGAAAATTGCAACCGCGGTAGATAGCATTGTTTATCATAAAGAGGGCGCATCCATTGGTACAGCAAGCCGTGGCAAGCGCTCGGTGCTTTCTCAATACTATCTTAATCGTAACCTAATTAGGTTTTATGCTTTACGCAAGCGGTGGCTTTTACCTGTAGCGGTCATCCGCGTTATGCGTGATGTGATAAAGCATACGGTGTATAGAGATTTTAAGTTGTTAAATGCCACGACCAAAGCATTAACGGATGGCATTTTAATGCGTGGCGGACCGAAGGGTTTATGATGCATTTTAGTGATGTTTCATACTTGGTACGCATTTGCTTTATGGTGCTAACAGTGCTGATTTCTGCACCTCTGGCGTTGGCTGATGAGGCAGAAAGTACAGGGGTAGGGGTACAAGATAAATTGCTGAGCAGTGCGCTTGTGGATTCTGCTAACGTGTATCACCACCATATTCATAATTTTTACTTTAACGATTCAGATAAATCAAAACCTAACTATCTTGCAATGCAGGCGCATGCGTTGGCAATGTCTTATGATGCAACTACGCACTACCTTGCAAACACGCTGCCAGGCAACTTGGATAGCTTAAAGCGCATTCTTTTACACAATGCTTACTATATTCCCTTGAGTATCGATTTTGATAAGCATCAGGCTAAATATACAGTTTCTTATCTTGGTGCGAATAACAGAAGTTTGGTGAATCCGGATAGAGTGGTCTGGAACGCTTATCCACTAAATAACGCAGATATTGAGATTTTAAAAGGCTACGGTTGCGCGCAATCAAAAGAGTATGTGCGTGCTACTAAACAGGTGTCACTAAAAGATGCTAAATCGTGGTTTCGTATTGATAAGGATTACGGAAAGGTAATTGCAAACTGGCAGAGCCGATTTGTTGTTGAGGATTTGGCTAAAAAAACCATACAGACGTTACAACTGGGGAAATACGATTATTTGTTTTTAGATGACTTGCCACGCAACCCAGGCAACTGTGTGAATAGTACGTTTGGCGGTAAAGGCGCTTATGCATCATGGAAAGAGGGGCAGTTAGCATTTTTACAAATGGTGACAGATGCTGCACACGCCATGAAAGGTCGTCAAGCAGAGAAAATTAAAGTTCTCGGCAATCTATGGAGCCCTTATGCGGACGTTAAATCTGCGCAATGGTATGCGGATAAAAAGCTGCGCCTAGACCATTATTACTTTGAGTCCGGCGGCTATGCGCGAGAGGATATCTTTAATGGTCAGGCAAGTAATGGTCAGGATACTGAAACTGCCTTACCAGCCTTTATGCCGCTAATGGGCGGATATATACCAGCTCATTTGGTTTCTTTGGGCACGCATATTGAAACCATGAATAGCTTGGCCGCAAATTATCAACAAGAAGTCGCGGCAGATTATTTGCGTCAGCACTATATGGCGGCGGGTATTGCGGCTACTCAAGGCTCATGGTTTGGCTGGTATGGCGAAACTTCCGTAGATAAGTTGGATTCTCGGGGAACACTCATACACTCAAACGCCATGCAACTATTACGGGTTATCCCAAACTGGGAGAATCTTGCCAAAGTATCTACGCAATCAAGAGTTTATTCCAAGGCAAAAAATACGTATTACAGCCCTAACAGTGGGTTTTCTAATGACCTGATTTATGGGGTGAACCCGCTGAATAATGAAATGTATGTGGTGTTTATGACCACTGCCGGGCAGCTTGATTTAAAGGGTAAAAAGATATTGAGTGCAACGTTTGTGGATGCTTACTTTAATAAAACTCAGTTAAATGCCTTATCTTGTTTAAGTGAGATGATGGGTAAGGTGACGCTGAAATGCAGCCATAAAATGAAGGTTGGGATACGTCTCAATTTAGAGTAGTGAATGCCTTTTACAGATATATAAACATGAGTGAACAATTGAAAATAGCAGTGGTTTGTTTTACCGGTAATTCCGGTCTTACCGATTACTCGGTATCTTTGTGCAAAGAGTTGGTGAAACACGCTGACGTTACGTTATTAACTGCCAAAAGCTATGATGAAACGCAATACCGTGTGAATTTGCCGTCGGCTAAGTTGTTTAACAGAACCAGACATTATCCGTTCGATATCATCCGATTTGTTTTGTATGTGTTGCGGCATAAACCCGATGTGTTGCTGTTTGAGTCATGGATAAAATATCCGGCGTTTGAATGGCTGCTGGTATGGATATTTAAATTGGCTGGCATCCGCACGGCACTGACTATTCATGACCTATTGCCGCATTATCCAAAACCTTGGAGCAAGTGGGTGCTTAGCTACTATTATCGTTGCTTTGATAGGTTAATTGTGCACTCCAAGCGTACCGAGGATGGACTCAATGCAATGGGTGTAAAGACCCAACCCTTAATCGTGCCGCACGGACTTTATGAAATATTCAACTTGGACAAGCTAACGCGAGAAGCTATTTTGCCAAATTTCCCGCAAGTGAATACACGTGATTTCGTGGTGCTATTTTTCGGGCATATTGAGACAAGAAAAGGAATATTAGAGTATTTATCCGCAAGTGAGTTATTGGCTAAAGAAGACAATATTAAGTTTGTTGTTGCTGGTGGCAACAGCCTGAGTGGCAGTGCGGCGGTGACGCTAGATAGTTATCGAAATAAAAAGAATGTTGTGATGCACGACCAGAGTATTCCTATGGAGCAAGTCCAACATTACTTTACATTGGCACATGTGGTTATTTTGCCTTACCTAGAGGGCACCACCAGTGGTGTTGTAAAGTTAGCTATGGCTTTTGATAGACCCATTATTGCAAGTGATGTGGGTGATTTTGCTGAAACCTTACATGATTGGTCAGGACTGCTCATCAAACTGGATACCCTGCCTGAGAACCTTGCAGCAGCGATTACGGGAATGCGCACTTCTTACAGTAACTTTATGATGAGCTTGAATGAAAATAAACAAAAATATCAGTGGGACCGCATTGCTATTCAACATATTGAATACTTGCGTTAATTATTTTGACACGGAGTCATGTTAACTTTTTTTCAGGAACATCAGTGAAATCGCTGGTGATTGTTGTGCCTGAGTTGTTGCCAGTGCCCCCCGTGCAGGGCGGCGCCGTAGAGCATTGGGTGGATGAAGCCAGTCGACGGTTAAATGGTGCAGATGTCAGGCTGGCCATTGTCTCAAGGCCTGCGCATAGTGCTGGGCAATCTGGCATTGAATATATCGGCATCCCTTGGACAAAAATAGAGCGATTTTTTCATCGCCTAAAGGAACGCGTCACTTGGAAAAACCCATTGCGTTATCTGGCCAAAATACAAAACGTATTTTCTTATGGGCGTCGTGTTGCGCGCGTTATTACCAACTTCGACGTGGTGTATTTGCATAATGAACCCAATTTACTGTTGTTTATGCACAAACGGGCTGGCCAAAAAATTGTACTGCATATGCACAATGATCATCTTTCTATGCGCCTGTTTCGTCCGCTGTATCGACGCGCATTAGCCAAAGTCGATCATGTGATTTGCGTGAGTGATTACATTCGTCGCCAGGCACTGGCAAACTTTCCTGAATATACGCATAAGTTCAGCGTGGTGTTGAATGCCACGGATCCTGACGTATTTAAGCCCTATGGCGATGAGGCCATACGTCAATTACAAGATATCGTCAGCATTGCTCCAGACAAGCATTATTTACTCTATGTTGGGCGCTTAACGCCTATTAAAGGGGTGCATGTGCTGATAGAAGCATTTCAAGCAATCCACCGGCGTTTACCCAATACGCGACTTATTATTACAGGGTCGTCATTTTTTGGTGGCGCTGCTAAAACCAGCTACGAACACAGTCTGATCACACTTGCTGCCCCTGTGAGCGAGGCCATTCTATTTACCGGCTACTTGCCGCATGACAAGCTTAAATACCTGTATTCCGCAGTAGATGTGGTGGTCCTGCCCTCCGTATGGCAGGACCCATGCCCGCTGGTAGTGTTTGAGACGATGGCATCAGGCACTTGTTTGGTGAGCTCTGCGGTAGGGGGCATTCCCGAAGTAGTCGAGCATGGTAAGAACGGTGTATTGGTCGAAGCTAATAACCCAGCGCTGCTTGCACAAGCTGTATGCGATCTAATGGCATCGGATGACATCGGGCGGTTAGCAACCAATGCGCGGAATAAAATCGTTGCCGGTTACACATGGGATCGATTGGTTGGCGAACTGAGAAATAAGTTAGGGCTACTGTCATGATTGCAATTGTTTATCCACAGTTCTATGGCGTTGGCGGTATTGCGCGTTACTTAGATTCTTTTTTAACTAATTTGCCAGCAGATCACCCGCCGATTTATTTGATTACGGGCGATGAGCATCAAACAGCGCGTCACTATGCGGGCGTAGAGATCATTCATCTTCCGCTGGCTGCGCATCGGCTCAGTCTAGTAGTTTGGTCTTGGCAGGCACGTAAGCAGCTCATACACTTATACCAAGCCGGTAAAATTAAGTGGATTAACTTGCACTTTCCGCCGCTGATTCCCGGCCTGTTTCTCCCAAAAGATATCCCTGTGGTATTAACGGCGCACACCACTTATCTAGGCATGTCTGGCAAGTTTTATACGACCAAGCATTTTGATAGCCAATGGGGGAAATACTCTCTGGCGATCAAGGCATGGATGGAATATCGAATCTTTAGCCGTACGCAAAAAGTCATTACCTTAACTGAACAAGGGCGGCAAGAGGTGCTTGCCTATGAATTTAAAAACGCTATCACGGTGATTCCAAACGGGGCTGATACCGCTTTGTTTACGCCAGATACTTCAGTAGATAAAGATATTGACGTACTGTTTTGCGGCAGGATTGAGTTGAGAAAAGGCAGCCGTTCCATGGTGGAGCTGTGCCTACAACTGATTACAAATAAACCGGATATTCGCATTGCGATAGTTGGCTATGGCGATGATTACGCTTGGGTGAAAGACAAGCTTTTGCCACATGCCAACAATATATGGCTGACTGGGAAAGTGTCCTTTTTAGAAACGGTTTCGTATTACAACAGAAGCAAAGTCTATGTGTCGACCTCCTACTACGAAGGCCTACCAGGCACTTGTTTGGAGGCGATGGCGATGGGCTTGCCTGTCGTGGTGTGGGATTTTTTGTTTTATCGCGGGCTGGTAGTTGAAGGTCATACAGGGGTATTGGTTACGCCTAACGATTATGCCGCCATGACGCAAAAAACATTGGCTTTGTTGGCTAACCCGCAGCAGATGTCAATGCTAGGCCAGCATGGACGTGCATTGCTGGAGGCTGAATATCACTGGGCCAAGCTCGCAAAAGATGTATTACGCGTGTTTGAGACGCCTGATTAGAAAGAGCCATAGCTTTAACCTCTGCGCAACTGTCTGTTGCGCTTTCAACAAGGTAATTTTAATACCTTAATTCCAAGAGACTGAATGATGCTGTGCTACCGCGTGAGACATCGGTGGCGGGCATAGTATTTGCCACTATATATCTGTAGGCGATATCAATGATGTGTTGTGAAAATTAATTTCAATCACGCTGCAAGCTAGATTCCGCAAGGGTTTTGATGAATGAATTGATTTGTTTTTATTCGTTTTGGCTCCCCTCGGAATACTTAGACGCACTGCGGCTTGGTTGAATAAAACCCATTGATTGGTTGTATGCAACCGATTGGTGGCTGGGCAAGCGAGGTGAGTCGTATGCCCAGCGCTGAGTGCATTAGGTGGTGCGATGTTCGGAGACGTTGCTGTAGTAAAAGTTTGTTAAGTATTTTGCATAAGCGAGTGTGTGGAGGTAGTAAAAGCAATGAAGATTATGATGTTGGGTTTACGCGCGTTTCCTGAAGTGCAGGGTGGTGTAGAGACACATGCTGAGCATCTGTGCCCTCTGTTGGTGAAGCTTGGATATGATGTAACGGTAATCACCCGTTCAGCCTATCAATCGGAGCAGATTGGAGCAGAGTGGCAGGGGGTTAAGTTTAAGCCTCTATGGGCACCCAAAACTAAAGGATTAGAGGCCATATTGCATAGCTTTATCGGCGTGCTATATGCTGCCATCAAGCGCCCGGATATTCTGCATATTCAGGCAATAGGCCCTGGGCTGATGACGCTATTAGCTCGCTTACTTGGTCTACGCGTAGTCGTGACGCATCATGGCCCTGACTATGAACGTCAAAAATGGGGACGCTTCGCGCGCCTAGTATTGCGCTTAGGCGAGCGGTTTGGCATGCGCTGGTCCAATGGACGGGTTGCTATCTCAAAAGTCATTACTGATCTGGTACGTGATAAGCATGGTGTTGAATCAGCACTTATCCCGAATGGCGTGGTATTGCCGCAATTACCACTATCTACTGTTGCACTTAACCAATTTGGACTTATCCCAGAACGTTATGTATTGTTGGTTGGCCGATTAGTGCCAGAAAAACGCCATTTGGATTTAATCGATGCGTTTGTTAAAGCTGCAATTCCCGGCTGGAAATTAGTCATCGTGGGTGGGTCAGATCACCCTGATAGTTATCAAACCTCTTTGGTGAATCGCGCTGTGATGACGCCAAATGTAGTGATGACTGGTTTTCAAAAAGGCTTGGCACTTAGGGAGCTGTACGCGCATGCAGGTTTGTTTGTGCTGCCATCTTCGCACGAAGGGTTGCCCATTGTCATGCTGGAAGCGCTTAGTTTTGGTTTGCCCACCATCGCGAGCGGTATCCCTGCAAATTTAGAAGTAGGGCTGTCACAAGAGCATTATTTCCCACTTGGAGACATTGATACATTGGCGACCAAATTGAAAGAGCGTGTGCTCAATCCAATCGGCCCAGGTGAACGCGAGTTTGTTCGTCAATGGGTGGTTGGGCGCTATAACTGGCAAAGAATTGCTGAAAATACTGCGCAACTATACAAAGATGTCATGGATGATAAACCGCACTCTGTCATGAAGTCACATTCGGTAATCAAAGTGACTAATCAGGATACCAAGTTGATGGGGCAGTTTGAGTAGCATTAAGTTGTTTTGCAGGTCTTGTGTGTAAGTTGCATCTATTCGGCAGTATCGGTGAAAAAAACGTGACTAACGAATAATAATCGCGTAACATACGCCGCTCGTTGCAGAACGCATTAATTCATGTACCACCGTTTCATACGGAATGCATGGATTTCACTCACTTAACAGTGTTTTTCTACTGGGAAAATCAGTGAGTTTCGCGTATAATGCACCGCTTACGCGCCCGTAGCTCAGCTGGATAGAGTACTTGGCTACGAACCAAGGGGTCAGGAGTTCGAATCTCTTCGGGCGCGCCAAATAAAACAAAGGGTTAGCTTAGGCTAGCCCTTTGTCATTTGATGATCTGTATACGATAATCTGTAGTACAAGGCTGAGCGCTAGAAGCAAGCGCCACTAAGTGCATGCTCAGTATTGATATATTTGCGCTGGGTTGTCATCTAGCACTTTAGGTGCCGGAAAAATTGAGATGGTGTGATTTAAAAATGCTTATGCAGTAAGGGTGGCTTAGCATAAAAGTGACCATCAATATTGATTTGTGAATTTTGCCAATCGGACAACTGCAACTCTGCTTCTGATGGACCTATGTGATAAGTGCGTTGAATTACCCGTGCGAAACGGTCACGTTTTCCGGCAACCATTTCTAACTGCTGATCACTGATTTCTGTCCAATTTTGCTTTATCTTTCCTTTAAAGTCATCCCAGTTATTTTCAATGTGATCCCAATTCATAATCGTTTTTCTCCTTACTGACGCATGGTTTAATTTTTTTAATACAAAAAATTGCTTGGCCAATACACCTTGATATCCACTTTAAAAGCGGCATAAACAACGTGCTTATTGGCGCATACATAGTTCTGATGCAATAAAACGCATTAAAGTTCTGTTCAGTTTCATTTCGTAACAATTTCATCTACTAATCTGGTCAATGCTTATTTAGCCAATCCAAGCCAAATTAACTTGTGTTGAAAGGCAAGTGACTTCCGGCGTAGGTAGGTTCTTACGATAAGTAGAGGGTTTGACCTATATAGAGAATGATATCTGGCGAATATGATGATTACATGATTGTTAACAACAATTAACTTATCAAATTAAGGGGTGAGGATATGCTTTACTATGCTTTGTTGTTTTTGGTGATATCTATTATCGCGGGTGTGTTGGGGTTTCGCGGAGTAGAGTCCGGTGCTGCCAAAATTTCCAAATTGTTCTTTTTTGTATTCTTGGCGCTTACTTTGTTGGTGGTGCTTGCGGCCATTCTTGGAGTGAGTTTGTTTGCCTAATGAACGATGCAATTAGATACACTTTGTCTGGAGTAGATGTTTAACGCAATCTCACCTACCTACTAGAGCAAGTGGCTCAGAGCAGTTTGGGTAACGGGGCGCAGTGGATGGTGGCAAAGTGGATGATGAAGCTGGCTGCTTTATTTACGCACAGATAAATGCAGCCTTCTCTGCCAGTAACGTTTCAAACGCATCGGCAGGGACTGGTTTTGAGAATAAGTAGCCTTGTCCGAAATCACAACCAGCTTTAATCAACAAATCTAATTGCGCTTGGGTTTCAATCCCTTCTGCAATGACCTTTTTGCCTAGTTTATGTGCCATTACAATAATGGCCTCGCATAATGCCATATCACTAGAACCTGCATGGATATTGGAGGTAAATGACTTGTCTATTTTGACATAATCAATGTCGAATTTTCTTAAATAGGCGAGCGATGAGTAGCCCGTGCCAAAATCATCAATCGCTATTTTAATGCCTGTTTTACTGTAACTATCCAACTGTTGAATCACTGCATCGCGCGCATCTAACAATAACCCTTCTGTAATCTCAATACACATGCTGTTGCCAGGCAGGTTGCGTGCATGTAGATGGTTGACCCAGTTCAAATGGTATTTGAGATTAGCCCTGAACTGCACAGGGGAGCGATTAATACTGATTTGAAAATTGGGTTGATGCATGCGCCATTTGATGACTTGCTCTACCGCCTCGGTAAATACCCAATCACCAATTTCAATGATCATGCCAGTGTCTTCTGCAATGGGGATAAACTCTGCAGGACTCACCAAGCCACGCGTCGGGTGTTGCCAGCGGATGAGCGCTTCTGCTTTATGAATATCCCCTGTGGCGAGATTGACAATAGGTTGGTAATAGAGTGTAAGTTGATTGGCAGCTATTGCACCACGTAAATCATTGCTTAGATTCCAACGATTTAACGCATGGTTTTGCATGACTGACGTGAAGTAGTGATAGCGATTTCTGCCATTTTGTTTCGCCACATACATGGCTTGGTCTGCATTTTTAAGTAACACTTCTACTTCATCGCCATCCACTGGGTAAGCGCTAATGCCGATACTAACGCTGATATAGACAACTTCCCCATCCAAATGAAAGGGCTCCGTGAATTTATCTAAAATACTTTGCGCAATACGCTCAGTGCTAATTTGATTGTCGATATTATTCAATATCACGGTAAATTCATCGCCGCCCATGCGCGCGACAGTATCATCTGCTCTTACACATTTCATGAGACGGTCTGCCGCTTCTTTCAACAATACATCACCCATATCATGGCCGAGCGTATCATTGACCTCTTTAAAGCGGTCCAAATCAAGATACATTAAAGTAATGGGTTGTTGGTCGCGTTTGGCATACTTGAGCACCTGTTGAAATCTATCCAGAAACAAGACTCGGTTAGGCAGGCGTGTGATTTGATCGTAGTGCGCTAATTGAAATAGTTGATTCTCTGCATTCTTTCTTTCACTGATGTCCGTATGCGTACCAATCATTCGCAAAGGTTTTCCATCGGCATTTCGACTAATTACCATGCCACGGCTAAGTGTCCACTTCCAAGTACCATCTTTACAAAGCAGACGGTATTCGGACACATACAAATCTTTTTTCCCATGTAGATAGTCTTGTGTATCTTCTATTTGATGCATTAAATCATCGGGATGGACGAGCTGACGCCCAGCGCTAGACGTTTCTTCAATCTCGTTATTGGTGTAGCCGTAGATTTCTTTCCAGCGCGCAGAGCGAAACACTTGGTCCGTGACCATATCCCAGTCCCAAACGCCATCGCCAGCACCTTCTAAAGCGAATTTCCAGCGATCCTCACTTACATGCAAAGAAGTTTTAACATCGAACTGTTTTTGTACGCTGCCACGCACCAAAAAATAAAGCATAAAAGCGGTAAGCGTAATAAATGCGCCACCTTTATAAATACTGTATTCAGTGAATTGCTCCTGCGAAGAGACTAGCGCTTCTAGAATGTTATCGCTAAAAAATATCCAAAAAAGACCAGATAAAATGTAGATAACAAAAATGCGTAAAGCAATTAAATGTGGGGTATATGGAGCTTTTCTCCAGACACTGATCACTGACTTACTCCTTAAAGTATTCAACCATTTAACGAATGCATACACCATTTTCACCATTCAAAGCCGTCTCTAGTACTGGTAAATGCAGAGAAATCCAATACACCAAGCTAGGCTGGTTGTAAGAATAAAGGGTCGCGCTAATTGTGCAGCGCCTCATTGCTGAAACAAACTATTGAAAGTAGTACAGCAATTGGATCGACAGTTCACAATATCGCATTGATTTATATAATACATTTTTCATCTCTCTTGATAACTCAAGAATAGAGGTGCAAATATATATTACAAAAACTAATAGCGCACACACAAATATTACGTGTTTGGCCAAATAGTGTGCGTGTTCATCGGTTGTACAAGTAGATTTTGTTTGAGTAATTATCCCTTTTGTCTCAGCAAGATATAGGTTGTGGGTCATGATCATTAATGAGTGGTTATAGCCATGCTTGGTGCGACTGGTCTTGTAGTTTGGTGGCGTAAGCACGTATCCCGCCATCGATACACATTTCAGAAAGTACTAATTAGGCTCGGGAAAAAATCCCCAAAGCTGAGACATAGCAAGTGCAATGAGAGCGTTTTAACCTATCAGATTTTACTAAGGAAAATTGCTTCTATACCCTATAGCTAATGACTGCAGCATATGGGAAAGCAGACAACTACAACCAAACGGATGGTTGTAGTCAACCAGATGTGTATTGTTAAAAAATAATATTAAAGTGATAACAATGACTTACATGTTGTAAGCTAGGCGGTACAAATCTTGCAACATAGCTCAAAACCCCATTTTTGAGCCTTTCATGTCAGCATTAGATCCAAGCGCCATTGATTTTATACATACCTATCAACACCATCAGCGTTGGATTTATGCTTGGCTGTGTAAAAAGCTGGGATCCAGCCAAGATGCGGCTGATTTAACACAAGATACGTTTGTAAAGCTACTGCAAAAATCAGAACCATTGACGATCGCAGAGCCACGCGCTTACCTCACGACCATTGCACATGGCTTGATGGTGAATCATATCCGTAGACGCGATATTGAACGGGCGTATCTAGAGGAGGTGGCACACTTTTCCCCTGCTGCAGCCCCATCTGAAGAGTCGCGTGCAATGGCGTTAGAGTTGCTCATCAAAATTGATACATTGCTGGGCGGTTTGCCATACAAGACTCAGAAAGCATTTTTGCTTTCGCAGGTGGATGGGTTGACGCACGCGCAAATTGCGGCTGATTTACGTATCTCAGTGGCTTCTGTTAGGCTTTATATTAAAAAAGCATTGCTGCATTGTGTGGCGCTGCAACAAGCATCAATATGCTAGCTCGCTCATTTAATCACGCCCTAGATGAGGCCAGTGACTGGTTTGTCAAACTTTCTTCAGGCGATGCAAAAGAGCGGGATTTCATTGCATTTAAGCAATGGCAAGAGGCAGATGCTTTGCATAAGCAGGCTTGGCAAAAAATTGAGCAAACGACACAACATTTTAAAACCGTTGCTAGCCATCAAGAGATTAATCAAACCTTACAGCGCCTATATAGCGCGCCGTCTCCACAGCGTCGATTAGCACTTAAACAGCTAGCTGTATTGATTGGCGCTGGTGGGTTAGGTTATGCAGGGTATCAAACGCAGCCATGGCAACCACTCTTGGCCGATTACCGTACGCCTACGGGCGGACCACAGCAAGTGACGCTGGCAGATGGCAGTACGCTCACCTTAAATAGTGCTAGCAGTGTCAATATTCACTTTACAGAGTCTGAGCGTTGGATTGAACTGATTGCGGGTGAGGTGCTGATTGAAACTGCACATGAGCAAGGGCGTTCATACCGTCCATTGTTGGTCACTACCCAACACGGCAAGACGGTAGCACTGGGTACCCGCTTTACGGTGAGGGACTTTGGTGGTCACACACAAGTCAGTGTGTTTGATGGCGCGGTGCGCGTTTCCCCACAAAACAATACACAGCAGAGTATTACTTTGCAGGCTGGTGAGTCGATTCAATTTTCAGTAAGTCAACTTTCACAAAAGGCAGATGCCAGTACGTTAGATGCGTTATGGGCAAAAGGATTTATCGTTGTTGATAACATGCGGCTAGATGCGTTTGTTCAAGCGCTGTCACGTTACCGTCCGGGCTTGTTGCAATGTGACCCGGCAGTAGCTGACATTCAAATTTCCGGCTCTTTCCCTATACATGATACGGATATTACGCTGCAGCATATTGCAGAAAAATTCCCAGTAAAAATCCAGACCTATACAAAGTTCTTTACTAAAGTCAGCGCGCTTTAATCCTGGTTTTTTAAACGTATTTTCCATATTTGCTAAAAAAATTAAAAAAACATTAGCACTTTTTAATTCTCGATTGGCATAACAGCAATATCACTTCAGTTATGGCTAGAGGGTTCTCATGCAGTGGCAGCACTTCACACAAAAAATAGACAGCAATAGACTTGTCGCGCATGCCTATAAGGCAATTGGCATCATTGTTTTACTCCTACTAATCATGATGCTTGTACTATGGTTTTTGCCAGAAGCCCATGCTGAAGATAAAGCATTGAATACCACTTTGCCCAAAACGAATATCCGTATTCCTGCAGGTAATCTTGGTACGGCACTGAGTGGTTATGCCGCAGAATCTGGAGTAACGCTTGTATTTGACCCGCAACTCACGCAAGGCAAAACAACACATGGATTAAAAGGTAGCTACAGCCTGCAAGAAGGGTTTAATGAGATATTGAAAGACACCGGGCTGGAGGCTACGCCTGATAATAAGGGCGGATATTTACTCAAACGCTTGCCCCCAAAAGCGAATGTATCTGTCACTGAAGACAAAACCGTTGAGTTAGACACCATTAACGTCCGCGCTAAGCGATATAAAGCCATAGGCCCCATGCCTGGGCTTGCCTTAACTAAAGAGCAAATCCCCGGCAATGTGCAGAGTGTAACCGCCAAAGAAATTAAAGAGGCGCACGCGCTAAGCCTTACCGACTTAATGAACAGTAAGCTGCAATCGGTCAACGTGAATGACTATCAAGGGAATCCATTTCAAATGGATGTGACTTACCGTGGCTTTACGGCTTCACCGCAGCTCGGTACACCTCAAGGCCTCAGTGTGTTTTTTGATGGTATTCGCGTGAATGAGCCTTTTGGGGATGTGGTGAACTGGGACATGATTCCAACCAATGCACTGGAGGGCATGGATGTTTACCCGGGATCTAACCCGCTATTTGGTTTAAATACCTTGGGTGGCGCCTTGGCGGTAAAAACCAAAAGTGGCTTTACCACCGAAGGAGTAAGCGCAGAAGTGTTGGCAGGCTCTTTTGGACGTAAGCAATTTCAAGTATCCGGCGGTGTGAATAATGGTGACTTTGCAGCGTTTGGCGCGGGTAATTTTTTTTTAGAAGATGGCTGGCGTGATAACTCGCCAAGTAAAGTCAATCAAGCATTTGGTAAGTTAGAGTGGCAAGGCGAGCGCGCTTCATTGGCATTCTCTTCTTTAGCCGCAGTCAATAAACTAGTGGGTAACGGTACTGTGCCGATTGAATTGTATGAGCAAAACTCAACAGCAGTGTTTACCTCGCCAGATGTCACGCGCAATAAGTTATTGCAGTTTCAACTATCGGGCGTGTTTGATGTCAGCGATACGTTTAGCATTACCGGCATGGTGTATAAGCGCGGTAGTAATCGCGTGTCTACCACTGGCGATATTATTGATATTGATACGTTTAGAGAGGCTTTTCGCGCAACACGTGAACCCACGCCCGGCAAAACTTATACCTGTGCATTTACCGATGCCAATGCAGATGGCTTGCCTGATTATTATCTTGATACTTTGGATGCAAATAACCCCAGCCCTTTTTACGCAGACTTCAATGCAACTGGCGGTTCTGTCCCTAACTATGCATTAGCTGGCCCACTTAATGCAAACATTCCCACTGCAGATTTAACACGATTTATAAATGCTTTTAGCGCGCCAAATGGCAGTAGTGTTTTGGAAAGTAATGCAGATGTGGGTCTAAGTGCCTCTGACTTTTTTAGTTTTGATAACAACGGCACCCAAACCTATTTGCTATTTAAACCACCTGTCAATCAGGCTGACTGTACAGATCCACTAGACCGTATTGAACAAGACAATGGCGTAGCAATACTCGGCGATACTTTACCAGATGGCACGTCGGCAGGACGGCGTAGAGATGGTGCTTTAACGAATACCAACGGTGCTGTGAATGGCACTGGTACAGGCGTGGTAGCGGGAACACCTACTGCAATCATCACTAACTCTAATATTGAGCAGGCAACACAAGGGGGCGCAGTCCAGCTTAACTGGAATACTGACTATCATAAATTTATGGTAGGGGCGTCTGTGGATGCTTCTTCTGCTACTTATTTGGGTAAACAGCGATATGGACAAGTGGATGATCAGCGCAATGTATTTAACGACCCCAGTCAGTTGGGTAAAGAGTTTTATGCGGCGGATCATGATGTCACCATTAACGACTTTGATGGTGAGTTAAAAACGCAAAGTGTCTATTTTAGTGAGACTTGGACGCCTACCGAAACGCTCAATATTGCTTTCTCTGGCCGCTATAACTACACCGATGTACAAAATAGACTGGCCCCACAGAAAGTCAATGGTGTGGGATCGGATATTGCAAAACTGCTTAACCAATATGATTTTGTGACGATTTGCCCAGGCACAGACCTCAGCAATTGCCCTATTAATTTGTCTGCGCCTGTCCCGTTAGAAGACAGGCTAGCGCGTACAAACAGCACGTTGAATAGTCTCGATAAAAAAATCACAGAAAAATTTAATTATCATTCACTCAACCCTGCGGTAGGGGTCACTTGGCAAGCCACACCACGCTTAAATCTTTATGCAAGTTGGAATCAAGGTACGCGGGTGCCCTCAGTCATTGAACTAGGTTGTGCATATGACGGAACTATTGTGCCTTACGGTAGGGATGAGTTTGGCAACTTTGTGGACATAGAAGAATTGCGAAGACGCTATCCAAACGACCCAGGTGTGCGTGTGATTGGTTCTAAGCCACGTAGCCTATTAGATGGGCGCGGCTGTAATTTACCAAGCTCTCTATCGGGTGACCCGTATCTGCCACAAGTGGTGGCACAAACGACAGAGTTTGGCGCACGCGGTAAATTTAGAGATTTATTAGAGTGGAATGTCAGTGCGTATCAAACCAATTTAAAAGATGATTTGTATTTAGTATCGCCAACCCCTACTTTAAGCTTCTTCCAAAATGTCGGTGCAACGCGCCGTCGTGGCATTGAGTTTGGATTATCCGGCGAGTATGGACGGTCCGATTTTAGAGTCAACTACTCGCTGACGGAAGCCACATTTCAATCTGACTTTAGGATGTTAAGCCTCAATAATAGCTCTTTTTTAAGTAACGAGACCACAAATCCATTGTATGGGCAGATTAGAGTAAAGCCGGGTGACCGCATGCCAGGGGTGCCATTGCATAACGTAAATGTTAGCTGGGGATATAAGGTGACACCCGCATTGAAATTGGGGTTGACCATGGTTGGCCACAGCGATGCGTTTGTGCGTGGCAATGAAAACAATGAGCATACGGCAGGACCTGGCCGAGGCATTGTGACGACAGGATTAGATGCGACAGGGCAGGCAGCACAAATCACTATCCCTACACCTGACTTTAAGCGGAATGGTAAGTCTGACGGCTATGCGGTGCTCAATTTCAGAGCCAGTTATGAGATTAATAAAAGCTGGAAAGCCGGACTCATTATCAATAACTTATTAGATAAGCAATATTTCTCGGCTGGTCGATTAGGGTTAACGCCATTTTCACCATCCACCTATGGGGCAATTGGCCCAGGCGGCTTTAACTATAATTCGAGTGAGTGGACATCCACACAATTTATGTCAGCAGGCGCACCGCGTGGCGTATGGGCGACACTTGCATATGATTTTGATGCATCTAAAAAAGCGTTACCCCGCGTTAATTTTGGCACGGAGCCAGACACATTGCCACCTGAAGCGCCACCACCCTCTGCGCAGGAGTTGGCGCTTCAAAAAACCATGGCAACACTATCCACACTCCCGGTACTCAAGTTAAATGCTGAGCAATCTACACGTATTGCTAAAGATGAGGTCACTGCCACAATTGAATCGTGGAAAGCTGCGCTGATGGCAGGCAATACAGAAAAAGTGCTGCAACATTATGCGCCGACATTTGCGCCAGAAGGTATGAGTCATGCCGCTTGGGAAGAGCAGCAAAAAATAGACATGTTCACTGAGCCTAATTTGGCAATCACCATCAAAGACTTGCTGGTGACACCACAAGGTAAGCGCATGGCGGCTGTGTTTAAGCAAGTGGTCACTTCTGCGCAGGGAGAGCAAGCCACTAAGAAAATACTATACCTTGAGCAACAGAATGGGCGTTGGACGATTGTGGGTGAGTATGCCGCTAAAGCGCGTGAAGCTAAGTTGATAAGTAGTGAGCAGCAGTTAAAAACACAGAAAAATAGTGCAGTAAAAGTTAAAAATATTCAGGTTAGCCTGACTGCGGAGAACAAATAATGCACATGTTTACTCTATTTGAACGCAAACCCATGGCTGCAGCAATCAGTGCTATTTTCAGTATTGGATTCATGGTTTTTTCAGCGCATGCGCATGCTGACTGCGTGGATAACGGCGGTGGCAGTTTTACCTGTACTGGTAATACGAGTAACAGTACACCTATCACTGGCAGCGTCACACTTGATAGCACCAGTGGTGCGGCGAGCCTGAATAATCAACCTAATATTAAGATCATTAATGACCACAGTGCCATCACACAAGACACGGTGAGCACCATACAAACCAATGGTAATAATGCAGCCACAGTCGAAAATAGTGGCAATATTATTGTGAATAGAGGTGATTTGGTCATCAGTGAAGAGATCGTTGTAAGTGAAGATGTCTATGACCAAGATGGTAATCTGATTACGCCGGCAGTGATTATTCCTGCAGTGATAGAGCCTGGGCTTACGATAGACTCAGGCGCATTCAGCGCTGATAGCAACGGGCAGTTGCTCAATAATGGCGCCAGTGTGGGTGTGGCCAGTGCAATCCGTGCCAACGCAGATGCCGCCACATTTAACTTTATTAACCAAATTGGCCCTCGCCCTAATTTTGCAATATTTTCAGCTTACTTTCCTAGCGTGCAGGCCACAGGTGATTACTCTGCTGCGCTCTATGGCAATGCTGCGCAGATTAACATTACCAATAAATCTTTAATTGCCAATACCTCTTATTCATTTACCCTTGGGGATACCTTGGGGGAGGGGCATTGGGCAATCGCTAACTATGGCGCTGGCTTAACGACGTTGAATAATATCAATCCCAATCAAGATGCCAGTGGTATACAGGGCGATATTGTACTGGTCGACCGTAACCCTTTATTACTGGCCGCGCAGAAAAACAACCCTTCTTTAGTACTGGCCCATGCGGCTAATGAAGTTGGTGTTAGAAATAGCGTGATTAATAACGGTTATTTAGCTTTTATTAACGGCAATATTTACCTCGGTAACGGTGAGCACGTCATTAATAATGAGGCGGGCGGCTATATGACGGGTAACATTTATATAGACCAGCGTGATGCTGAAATTATTGATGTGGTGGGCGGCGTGGCGACCACTGTTGGCACGGTATCTGGTGCTAAAACATTTACCCTGACTAACAACGGCACATTTAATGAAGGCGGTGGCAATGAAATACGTGTTGATGATGTTGTAGGGTCATTGAATACGTTTAATTTTAATTTGAGCTCGATGGTGCCTGCGTTTAATGGCGGCCCTTATTACACACTCACGCCTAGTAATTTTAGTACCAATATTTTTACCAATGGCTTGGGAGACAACACCGTTAATTTACGTTGTTTCCCACCCGCGCTTCAAGGGGGCTGTACAGCAGATGCGACATTGCAAGTCAGTACCGTGAATATATCATCCAATACTTTTTTCGATATCAGAACACTCAATGTAGCTGGCGGTAATGTCAACCTGAACTCAAATGTTTTCTTTAGTGAATTTGGCGCAATTACCGCCAATACAGTTACGATTGGCCAAGGGTATAATTTTTACGGATATTTTGGCAATTATGATTACACGCCGTCAAACTCCCCATTTCCAGCAGCACCAGATGCGATTGGCGTGATAAATGCAAACCTTATCAATAATGGCCGAATTACGGTGCGCGATGCAACACTAGTGGTGAATGGTGATGCTACTTTTACCGATACATCCAGTTTAGCTTTCCGTATTTTACCTACGGGTAACGGCAAGGTAGATGTACAAGGAGGCACTGGTACGTTTAGCAATAACAGCACGCTGATTCCCACGTTTAGAGATATATACATTCGCTCTGGCGATACGTTTACGGTGGCCACCAACTCAAGTGGCCAGCCAAATATTATCAATAGTGGCATTGTGCAATTCACCAGTAGCGATAGCACAGGGGATATCGTGCTGACCGCCAACAATGCCATTCCCCAAATACTTAACCCGACTAAAGCGGGTACCAATGCGGTCATGGCTTTGATGAATGCGCCGAGCACAGACCCTGTGATTGCAGGTTTGCAATTAGAGATTCAAGGTCTAGATAACCAAGAGTTACAGCGTGCAACCGAGCGTCTACGTCCGGAAATTCATGATGGCGTTATTCGGATGGTGCTGGGTAACACGGATCGCACATTCGGTATTCTGGAAAATCGCTTGGTTGAACAGGCCCTCGCTGGTGATAAAAAGGTGAGCGTAGCCAGCCTGGACAGCAACGCGGGCGCTGTGGATAAGCCCAAAGCCAGTACAGGCATTTGGATGCAAGGGTTTGGCTATCAAGGTACACAAGATAAGCGTGAGGGTGTCGATGGTTTCAGGCTCCATTCAACAGGGTTTGTAGTCGGTGCAGATCGTGATATTGGTGCTGATCAAACATTCCGCTTGGGTGCGCTATTTAGTTTTGCTGGCGGCAATATCGATAACAGTGGCCTCACAGACAATAATACAATCAATACCAATAGCTACTTTGCCGCTATTTATGGTGCATGGGATATGCAGGACTGGTACTTGAATGCAGCCATTGGGGGCGGTAGGCACGTGATTGATACGCGACGGCTTGCACTAGGGCGCGTCGCGACTGGCGAGCACGATGCTTGGCAGTTTAGCAGCCATTTAGATGCAGGCTATCCATTCCAATTGACGGATGAGCTACAGTTTATTCCCGTAGCTACTTTACGTTATAACCATCTAGATGAATCTGGCTACAAAGAGAAAGGCAAAACGATTGCTGGTGTGAATGGCGTTGGCCGTGCTGGTGATCCTTCTTATACAGTCACTCCAGGCACCCCCATTGCCTTGGCTGTGGATGGCAAGGCTACAGACTCTTTCCGCTCTGGTATTGGTGCAAAAGCATTATGGAATCTTCAACAAGATGACTGGAATGCAAATATTGGTGTACACGCGCTTTGGATGCATGAGTTTGGTGATATCGGGCAAACGACAACAGCACGATTTTTAGCAGGTGGCAGCACATTTAATAACCCAAGCGTGGACATTGCGCGTGAAAGTATTGTGGCAGGCGCAAGCGTACAACTAACAGGTAATGATGAGAACGACCAAGTAAGCTTATTGGCAAGCTATGAGGCGGAGATGCGCGATAAGTTTTTCAGCCACAATATGACCATGCGTATTCGGTATGACTTTGACAAAGGGCCTAGTTACATCCAACGCGCCAATCATAACAAAGCAGCACTGTTGGCTAAGATTAAGCAAACACAATTGGTCAATGCTACAGAAGCAGACATTAATGCAATACAGCAAGCCATTGCGCCGGTGAGCGATGCTTCCGTGGCGCAAAGTACACCTAAATCAGAACATGAAGTACAAATTGAATCAGCCGTTAGCAAATGGGTGAATGCTTTAGCCAATAAAAATATAGAAATGTATTTTAATAGCTATGCCAGTGAGTTCACGCCGCCTGATGGTAGTACACGTCAAGCATGGGAGAAAAAACGTAAACTCGAAATCTCGCGTGATGGTAATGCTGCCATCAAAACTTCGTACTTAACCATTACGCCCAACGGAAACCAAGCGACTGCAGTGTTTACGCAAACCTTGACAGACGGGGGGAAAAAACAAACGTTGTTAAAGGCGCTTGATTTAATAGAAAAAGGCGGTCGCTGGCTGATCGTGAGCGAAGACGGCTTTGTAATTCAAGAGTAATACGCCGAGACGCAGTCAGCGTTTCAGCGCTTTTCATTCGTGAGTAGTGCTGGTGCTGACCACCATTTTCACCAAAATCATTAGGATTATTTAATGAAATTTGGCATCTGCTCAATCTGAAAATCGAGCAATATCACAGTATGTATACAGTTCTGTATACTCGTTCAGTCAAATGATTGAATTGAATTTTTCATCATCAATTTATATGGGGAATCAAATGAAATATATGTTAAGTATTGCAATCGTTTTTGCGTTGGCTGGGCCAGCCTTAGCGGAAGATAAAATTAGCCGAATGCATGCGGATAGCATGCAATCATTTACGCCTGAGACCGTGCAATGGAAAGATGAACCGATTTTACCCAAGGGTGCCAAAAGCGCAATTCTTGTTGGAGATCCTACCAAAGCTGGGGTATTCATTGCGTGGCTTAAGTTTCCAAAGAATTATCCTATTCCACCACACACGCACCCATTTACAGAGGTGGTTACAGTATTGAGTGGTAAGTTGGGGAATGGTATGGGTAATGTCTTAGATAAGAAAAAAGGTGAGATGCTCAAGGCGGGTTCGAGTTTTGTGTTGCCGACAGGTCATACACATTATGTATGGACAACCGATGAAGAAACCATTGTTGAGCTTATTGCTACCGGGCCTTGGGCAATCACCTACACCAATCCTAAAGATGACCCTCGTCATTAGTATTTTAATAGATATTGGTGAAGTTAATTTAAACAATAGGGAAATGGAAATTCCAATCCCTATTGTGAAAGCTGACAAATGAAACTACGCCCGCACCCATACTGCAATTTGATGATGTACAGAGTCTCCTAAGCAGGCATTCTGATTGTTACGTTGAGCAAGTATTGTTATACCGGGCAAATATTATCCTTCCCCACGTTTTACCTTAGCTTCGTATTCGTTGATATCTACAAGCCCTTGTGATTCAGCAATGGCTTTTTCTTCTGGCGTAATAGCATCCTGAACGATGTCTAATCGCTTCCATGTTGGAATGGGCGTGACCTTGCAAGGCTCTGGCACGTATTTGGATTGATCTATTTTTTTGTATTTGTGAATATAGCGTGGGCAGTTAACCCAAATTTTAGTGACTTTGATCATGATCAAATATTTTGCCTCAGTGTATTCAGCCAGCAGCTCATGCTCTCTCACCAACTCAGCAGTGCCTTGTACGCGCACTCTATGAGGGGTTTCAAAATCAATGAAGAGCATACCCACTTTATGCTGCGCTTCTATATTGCCCACCGAGTAAAACATGCCATTTCCATCAAAGCCGGGGAATACCAAAGTGCTTTCATCCAACACTTTTACGAAACCAGTAGGGCCGCCTTTGTAAGATACGGTTGGCATGCCATGCGGATCTACCGTGGAAAGAAAAAACATGTCTCGGCTACTGATGAATTTATTTTCATCGTCAGATATTTTTTCATGTATCCAACCGTTATCCAGTAAATTAGCTAATTTTGTTGTATTGAATTCTTCTTGTAACGCACGGTGTTCAGCTGAATATAGTGATGCCATTATTTTCCCCAATTTAGTATGTTGAAAAAACTACTGATGTAAATGAAAAATCTTACTCATGATTTTCCATTCCCCATCTAACTTTAAAACGTTAAAAAAATCTGTGAATCTGTGCCCGGTCCAGTCATCGGTTTCTACGCGCACGCTGGCAATAGTGCCGACAATATCCATGCTCACAATATGAAAGATCAAGTTTTTAGCAGGTCCGTTCGTATCGTTCCAATCATATAGCCCTTGAATAGGCCCTGCAAACAAGTCAGGGCCGACATAGCCAAAAATCGTGGCGTCATTGTGAAAAGCAGGTTTCATGTCACTGCCTTTGCCAGAAATTGCGCCATTAATATAATGTTGAATTAAACCAGTAATCGCTTCGTAATCACTCATATTTGTCACTGACATAGGGATATCCTCCATTGATGCGTCATCTTGACTTATTTTTAAATTGAAATAAATGCAAGATATAGAATATTATTTGTGCTTATTTGGAAAAAATGAGCGAGGCTAAATTGTTTAATTCTTTAGATGATTTACGGATATTTGTACAAATTTTTGAGAAGAAAAGTCTAACGCTAGTTGCTACGCTCAACCAAACAACACCGGGCGTGATTAGTAAGCGATTAACCCAAATCGAAAAGGATTTTGGTGCACGGTTGTTTCATCGGACTACCCGAACCATTCAGCACACGGACGAAGGCCTTCGGCTGTATTCGCAAGCACAGCATTTGTTAGAAACCGTTGACGATTATGAAATGGATTGGGGTGAAAAAACTGAGCCTGCGGGACTAATACGCATCACTGCATCTGCTTCATTTGCTAGGCTTTATTTAATGCCACTGATATTAAAGTTTTTGAAGAGGTATCCAAAAATAAAAATAAGCTTTGAGCTTTCCGACAAGGTGCTAGATATTGTGGCGGAAGGCATTGATTTAGCTATCCGCGGTGCTCAGATGAGCGACTCGACCCTTGTGGCAAAAAAACTGGGGCCATCCCCAGAAGTGCTTTGCACAACAAAAGAGTATCTAGATAACGCACCTCCTTTAACTTCACCAGAGGATCTAGCCATGCATAATTGCATTGTATTGAATGAGCACTACAACTGGGAGTTTAAAGTGGGTGGAAAAACCATACACCAGCGCGTCAGTGGCAGTTTTCAAACCAACTATAGTGAAGCATTAATAGAAGCAGTTAAAGATGGTTTAGGCATTGGCATGATTTGCTATTGGCAAGCACATAAAGAATTACAAGCCGGAGAACTTGTCCTTGCTTTACCTGAGTTTGCTCCGGGTAGAGATCAAACGCTATATGCGGTTTACCCATCGCGCCGACATTTGCCGACTAAAACCAAAGTACTGATCGAGTATCTGGAAAAGAACCTCGTGATACCTTCTCCAGACGCATATTAAACACTGAGTCTATTCATTATAAAATCAATCAGTGTTCTTACCTTAATTGAGAGAAACTTACCGTGTGGGTACATCAAATTAAAAGGGCGAGCTCTCCCAGAAAATTCTTTCAGTACCTCCACTAATGTGCCATTTTCCAACTCTTTTTCAACTACATAGTGGTAGGTTTGAAATAGGCCGGCACTAGACTTGGCAAGCGTAACGCCTCCCAACACATCTTCTGAGCAACGATAGCTTCCATTTGTCAAAATCTCGTGCTCAATGGAGTCTTTGTAAAAAAGCCAGGGTATTGGGCGGCCAGTGCTCGGTAATTCAAATTGTATACAATCGTGATCGGCTAAGTCCTCCAGTTTTTGAGGCTGTCCTTTTTGAGATAGATATTGTGGTGTAGCGACTACTACCAATTTTGCATCTTCTATCTTTCTTGAGATAAAGTTTGAGTCGGGAGGTGTTCGCCCTCTGATTGCCAAATCAAAGCCTTCATCCAAAAAATCGATATTTCTATTGGTGATATGTAGCTCAAATTGGATGTTCGGATAATGGGTTCTGAAATCAGCCAATATAGGCAAGACTCTATAGTGGCCGTAGGTAGTTGGCAGGCTGATTCTTATAGTGCCGGCAGGGTTTATTTGCTGCCCAGCAACCGCAGTTTCTGCTTCCATTAACTGAGTCAATGCGTCTTTGCAGTGATGAAAATATAGCTCTCCCGATTCTGTCAGCCTGATATGTCGGGTCGTTCTAACAAACAAACGTACTCCTAATCTTTCTTCCAGCCGGGTGATGGATCTACTTACAGCAGCTGGTGTAACGCCTGCTGCATTCGCCGCTGCGGTAAAGCTTTTCAGTTCTGCCGCCAGACAGAACAGCTCAATGCTCCCCAGTAACACAGCATCAAATTGTCTTTTCATATATTCCACCATGTAACAAATAATTTGATAAATATAGTATTTATCTACTTTTAATGCAAAGGTAAAGTACGTTTCATCATCACTTGCTAGGTAAATTGTGAGTAGATGATCAACCAAACTTACATTAGGAGAAAATCATGGACACAAAAACAGTGGTGATTACAGGCGCTTCAAGCGGTATTGGCTTTGCACTGGCAGAGGCTTATTTGAAAAGAGGCTATCACGTGGTAGGGAACGGCCGTACCCAAGATCGGCTGGATGAAGCTGCAAAAAAATTAGGAAGTCCACAAAACTTTGTAGGCGTAGCGGGTGATATTTCAAAACCCGATACTGCAAAAGAATTATTCAGCCAAGCTAAAGCTAGGTTTGGCAAAGTGGATATCCTTATTAACAATGCAGGTGTATTTATTGCTAAGCCCATTACTGCTTATACAGATGAAGATGTAAACCAACTTATCGACACCAATTTAAAAGGGTTTTTTTACCCAAGTCGTGAAGCTGCTGCGCATATGTCTGAAAACAAATCTGGGCATATTGTGAACATCACTGCCAGTGTAGCGATTCAGCCTAATATCAATGTGCCGGCTTCATTGGCTATTTTAATCAAAGGCGGTATAGATCACGCTACTAAAGCGCTTTCATTGGAGCTTTCACCATTCAATATTCAGGTTAACTCTGTGGCGCCTGGCATTATAGATACGCCTATGCACTCCATAGAAAACCATCCTTTCTTAAAGGCCTTACATCCATCAAATAAAATGGGCACCACTAAAGATATTGTGGATGCTGTGATGTATCTGGCAGATGCGCAATTTACAACGGGTATCGTGCTTCCAGTAGACGGTGGTAGCAGCTCAGGTAAATGGTAGTTTTTTGATTCAATGATAGAAAGGAATAATCATGCCATACATCAATATCAAGGTAACCAAAGAAGGTGTAACTCCAAAACAGAAGGCTGAGCTCATTCAAGGTGCTACTGACCTCGTTGTAAAAGTTCTGAATAAAGACCCCGCTACCACTTTCGTGATTATCGACGAAGTTGAAACGGATAACTGGGGAGTCGCTGGTGAAACAACCACAGCCAGACGCCTTAGAGGCCATTAATCTAAAAAAGCTGGATATGTAAAAGCGTATCCAGCTACTCCAAGAAAGGATGAGAAATGAAACTGATTTATGTAGCCGACCCAATGTGCTCATGGTGCTATGGCTTTAGCAAAGAAATGGCGGAATTAATGGAGATGAATCCAGAGATCTCTTTGGAAATAGTGGTGGGTGGGCTAAGCGCTGGATCGAATAAAGTGCTAGATGATGCCGGCAAGCGGTTTAGATTGATGCACTGGTCAAAAGTAGAGGCCATAAGTGGTCTGCCATTTAACAGAGAAGCGTTAATGGCAAGAGAAGGGTTCGTCTATGATTCTGGGCCAGCTTGTAGAGCACTCGTCACAGCGATTAAGATGAATGCTGGCATTAGTATACTTAAGATATTTAGGGCTATTCAGCATGGTTTTTATGTGGATGGTAAAGATGTGACAAGCCCAAGCGAGCTGGTAAAAATATTATCCAACACATTTGCCTTAGAGGGCTATCCAGTTAATGGTGATTTGATTTTAACTATGTTTAATAGTGAGGAAATTAAATTAGAAACGGAGAATCATTTCAAGACAGTCAAACACACTTTTGGAATATCTAGTTTTCCAGCGCTGCTTTTAGAGGATCATGGGGAAATTAAAACCATTAGCGCAGGCTATATGGCTGCAAATATGCTGCAAGAAATAATGAACAAAATCTCTAATCAAAACGACTCTGTTTTGTGTCAAAAGCACAGCTAGGCAGCAAAAGTTGTACGCCTGCTAGAACCAATTGCCCCAGAAGATTTGCTAGCCATTTCTTCTTATGCGCTAGCGTTTGTGTAAAGCATCAATGTATTACACGGCACTGGCGTTGTGGGGGATAATAGCGCCCTCAGCATTTTTTGCAGCATACTTGGAATAAGCTCCCATGGAAATTAAAGTCAACTTTCTCGATAAGCTACGTCTTGAAGCCAAGTTCGATGACTTCACGGTGATTGCCGATCAGCCTATCCGCTATAAAGGTGATGGCTCGGCGCCTGGCCCGTTCGATTACTTTTTAGCTTCATCGGCTTTGTGTGCGGCTTATTTTGTAAAGTTGTACTGCAACACGCGCAATATTCCTACCGACAATATCCGCCTGTCGCACAACAATGTGGTGGATCCTGAAAACCGCTACAAACAGATTTTTAAGATTCAGGTCGAGTTACCTTCTGATATCTCCGACAAAGACCGCCAGGGGATTTTGCGTTCCATTGACCGTTGTACGGTCAAGAAAGTAGTGCAAGCCGGGCCGGATTTCATTATTGAAGAAGTCGCTAACCTGGACGAAGATGCGCAGGCCTTGCTGATGGTGAATCCATCTGCCGACACGCGCACTTACATTACCGGCAAAGACTTACCCCTCGAACAAACCATCGCCAATATGTCTGGTTTGCTGGCGAGTCTGGGCATCAAGATTGAAATCGCGTCGTGGCGCAATATTGTGCCGAATGTGTGGTCGTTGCATATCCGTGATGCGCATTCGCCGATGTGCTTCACTAACGGAAAAGGATCGACCAAGGAAAGTGCGCTGGCGTCGGCCTTGGGTGAGTATATCGAGCGGCTGAGTAACAACCATTTTTATGCCGGGTCGTACTGGGGCGAAGAGATTGCCAATGCCGAATTTGTGCATTATCCGAACGAGCGCTGGTTCAAGCCGGGCCGTAAAGATGCGCTACCGAAAGAAATTCTGGACGCCTACTGCCTAGAAATTTACAACCCCGATGGCGAGCTGCGTGGTTCGCACCTGATCGATACCAATTCTGGCAATGCCGAACGCGGTATCTGTTCGCTGCCCTATGTACGGCAGTCAGATGGTGAGGTGGTTTATTTCCCTTCTAATCTGGTCGAAAACCTGTACGCCAGCAATGGCATGAGTGCCGGTAACACGCTCGTCGAAGCGCAAGTACAATGCTTATCCGAGATTTTTGAACGCTCGGTCAAACGCGAAATCATTGAAGGCGAGATCGCCTTGCCCGATGTGCCGCAGGAAGTGTTAGCGAAATATCCCGGCATTGTGGCTGGTATTCAGGGACTGGAAGCGCAGGGCTTCCCGGTATTGGTCAAAGATGCCTCGCTTGGTGGCGAATACCCGGTGATGTGTGTGACCTTGATGAATCCGCGCACAGGTGGTGTGTTTGCCTCGTTCGGCGCGCACCCGTGTATGGAAGTCGCGCTGGAACGCAGCCTGACCGAATTACTGCAAGGCCGCAGTTTTGAAGGCCTGAATGATTTGCCGCAACCGACCTTTGCCAGTGAAGCGGTGACTGAACCGAATAACTTTGTGGAACACTTTATTGATTCCAGCGGCATTGTGTCGTGGCGGTTTTTCAGTGCCAAGGCTGATTACGCGTTTGTGGAGTGGGATTTCTCAGGAAAAGGCGAGAATGCTAACGCTGAAGAAGCAGCGACCATGTTTGGGATGCTGGCAGCCATGGGCAAAGAAGCGTATGTGGCGGTGTATGACCAGCTAGGCGCAACTGCTTGCCGCATATTGGTGCCGGGCTATTCGGAAGTGTATCCAGTAGAAGATTTGGTGTGGGATAACACCAACAAAGCTTTGTTGTTCCGTGCAGATATCTTGAACCTGCACACACTGGACGATGCCAGCCTTGAAGCGCTGCTGGACCATCTGGAGAATAACGAACTGGATGATTACGGCGATATCGGCACCCTGATCGGCATTCAGTTTGACGAGAACACGGCCTGGGGTCAGCTCACTGTGCTGGAGTTGAAGCTGCTGATAAATCTAGCCTTGCAGCAATTTGAAGAGACGCAAGAATTGGTAGGTGCCTTCCTGCAATACAACGACAACACGCTAGAACGCGGATTGTTTTATCAGGCCTTGAATGTGGTGCTGGAAGTCGTGCTGGATGACGAGCTAGAGCTGGCCGATTATGAAGTCAACTTCCGTCGCATGTTTGGTGATACCAAGATGGATGCTGTGCTGGGTTCGGTGGATGGTAGCGTGCGCTTCTTTGGCTTGACGCCGACCAGTATGCAATTGGAAGGGCTGGATAGGCACCACCGCCTGATTGACAGCTACAGAAAGTTGCATACGGCGCGGGCCAAAATGTTGGCTACGGGTAGTTAAAGTAACGCGTCATAACGTTTGCGCTGAGGTAGCTCCCCAGCGCAGATTTATTTGAATCTAAGTCTCGCACCCCGACCTAGTTTGTATAACACATTTGGTATAAAGGTAGCGAGGATGAGTAGCGCGGCCAAAAGTAAATATGCCCAGCGCATCGAATACGCCGTGACAAAACTAGCGGCTGGCTTTTGTTTTTGCACAAAGGCATAAAACGCGTTGTTGTCTTGCCCTTTGATATACGTGCCTTTAAATTCTCCAGCAAGCGAGATTAAGTACTCTTCTTCCAATTGCGATAAAAAGCGGTCATATTCTGCAAACGCCACTGGCGGATCAGGTTCATCCTGGCTTGGGTCTGAATAAGTGACACCAACAGCGCCGGCATTGTTGTTATCACTCACCGGCCAATAACCAACCCGCTCATTTGCGGAATTGAATCTGGGTACGCCCACTTTGGTATTGCCGCCTACACCGACAAACGTGAAGTTTTTACCAATTTGAATGCCGCTAAGGTCTTGTTTGATGGTGACGTTGACGCGCGGTGCTTCATCGCCATCGGTAAAAAACAGCAAATGTGCCGGCACATTGAGCGAGTCAAACGTGTTGGCTGCCGCACGTATACTAAAGCTTAAGCGGCTATTGCCTTTCCATGCCATGCGCCACTCCAGATGGTCTATGGAGTCTGTGATCACATCTAAATTCGCACAGACTTCTAAGGGTGTAATCAATAAAGCCACATTGTCCGAAGCAAATACGCCCACACTAAAATAAGTACCGCAGGCAGATGTCTGCACAATGTTTTTCATCAGTTGACGTGTGTAGGCCAACCGGCTAACCGGTTGGTTGTTCCAGCGCTCATCTTCGGCATTCATGCTTTGTGATACATCAGCAAGCAGTAAGTAGTTATGCACCTCTTGCTTTAATTGAATTTCTGGCTTGAACAATGCCAGTAATAAACAAGCAAAGGCTGCTGTAAACAGCAAAGTCTCGTGATTGTTTGTTAAAAATGCACGTATCTTTTTCATGGCAAACCAATCGGTAAGTTGCTCAGTTCCATGGTGGACTGGTCTTTGGGTGCAGGCTTCATATTATTTGCCATCACCGAGTGCAATAGATTCAAATTGAATTTGGCGGCACGGTCTTGTGGTGTGATTCTTAATGATTGCTCATAGGCCATTTTGGCTTGGGTATAGGCATAGCGTGCTTCGTCTTGTAATGTGCCATCGTCATTGATTCTACGTATCAACCCAAACACAAACAGATTATTGGCAATGTTGTATTGGATTTTGGCCTGCTGAGCTAAAGTTGGCTTGGTTTCTAATAATTGCCCGTAGGTTTGCACGGCATGTTTGTAGTCTTTTTTATTGCCTTGGTCATAGGCTGCAGTAAATTTTTGTAGATAGGGGTAACGGTCACTGGTGACCAGCTGCCCGGCCGCTACCACGCGGTTCACTTGTTCAATTCTGTGGATTTGAAAAGCCTCGTACCCGGCACCCACTAAACCAATGGTGAGCAATGCGCCAAACACCACATTGCTATTTTTAATATGTCTGATCATGCGTGTACCTTTAGATTTTTAATGGCTAATATGAGCAAGCTGAGTATCAATGCGATGACGATAAGATTGTTTGAGTAGTCATGGCCGGGAATATTGACCGAGTACTGAATCATGTTTTTTTCTTTCGCATCGATGTATTGCAATGCAGATTGCAGTGCCGTCGGATTGTCTGCCTCAAACGCTTTGTATTTGATATTGAGTGATTTGAAATATCGGTCTAGCGCAATAGAATCGGGAACACTATCTTCGCTATAAGTATTTTTAGTAAAGATGCTGATGTCGTCCGGCTCTCTTAATACAATCCAGTACAGGCTTAACTTTTTGCCCACAAAGTATTCTGATATTTTGTATCTCACACGTGGGCTTAGTTTTCCTGCGCCATCAGAGAGCAAAATTACCGCGCGTGATCCAGAGCTTTGAATGTTGTCGAATAAGCTGACCGCCTCGGTAATACCTGCGCCAATATTGGTTTGATTGAGTGCGGCGCCAGTAGCTGCATTAATGGCAGCGTGGATAGCATCACGATTGGTGGTGATTTTCATGCCATAGAGGGCAGAGTTGGTGAAGCCAACGACGCCCATCATGTCGTCCGGGCGGGAGTCAATAAAATCAGTAATCAATCTGCGTGCAGCGGCAGATTTTATCTCTGCAGCGCGCCCGCTAGTGCTTTGCCCGGCAAACGGATGGTCCATACTCACACTACGGTCAATCACAAAAACCGTTTGTGCGCCTTTGCCCACCTTTTGCTCTTTTTTACTGGCACCTTGTGGAGAGGCCAGTGCAAGCACAATACTCAGTAAGACTAGGGCGATGATGGTTTTGACAACGCGGTTGGCAATGTCTGACAGCCTATCTTTGGGTGCAATGTCTAACCAAGAGTACATTTGGCCTTGATGGCTCTTAAATATAAATGGCGCGGCTGCGAGTGGCACTAATAAAAGTGCCCATGGATGTAATAGCGTCATTAAATGCCTCGCTCGCAATCTCTAAAACGTTTACTGAGCGCCTTGAGCTGTTGTAACTCCTGACCATTCGATGCGTGATTGCCAAACAGTGCAGCGTTAGATTGCGTAAAAAACGCATCAATGTCCGCGCGCATTTTTAAGAATTTAGGATGCGCCGCTAGAAATTTGTCCAGCTCGTGTACAAATAAATTCTCCCCATACAGTTGGTTAAACGCTTGATGCATATACATCAAAGCATGCTGATGACTGCCTTGGCTATGGCCTAATTTTTTAATGCGGCGATACGCTTGCGCAAATGCACCATTCATAAAAGGCAACCAGGATTTATCTGCATTGACATAGATGAGCCCGATCAGACCTGTAGCTAATACGGAGAGTGCTAGCCATAGCCAGCTATAGTGTGTGCTCACATCAAATAGTGGTGGTTTGGATTGTGGCTGCATATTTTCTTTGGCATTGGTAATGCCTTCTGCTACCAGTGGCGAATACCAAAACTGCCAAGCAGGCATTTCAATAGCGGCTGAAGTGGTGCCACCTGCCAGTGTGAAATGCACATTGGGTAATCGCATCACCATTGGTTTGGCGGCGCTGGCAAAGACCTGATAGCTGAGTGCAATGTGGTAGGTAGTGGTATCACCGTGCTGCGTACTTTGTACGGCAATGTCACGTAGTTCTATACCATCTTTGCTGTCCCCTTTTAATGGGAGTGACGTTTTAGGCAAGTGGTAGGCTGAGCTGACCTCAACCTCGATGGTGCGATTCAGTACATCGCCAATCTGTATGGCATTGCTATGGTGTGGATTGGTGATGTTAAGCACTTTCACCGCTGACGCTTGCGCAAATCCTTGTAGTGACAAGAGTGTAAGGCTAATAGCCAATATTGATTTTACGATTGAATTACGCATAATTCCCTTTGTTATTTTAGCCATCTGGTATTTAAGCCATCATGTGTTCAAAATATTGCGACATCACATCCGGATCGTACTTGCCATGGATATAAATGGCTTGGCTGTCAAAGCGCGTGAATAAAGTGTCTAGCGCTTGCTTTCTTGCAGCAAACGCGGCCTCAAACTGCGCTCTTACTGCTTCACGAAAGAAGATGGTTCTGCTTGCGCCCGTTTCTGGGTCTATCATGTTGCCAAACCCAAACTTGGGGAGCTTGGTATACTCGTGCGCATCCCAAAGTACAACGGGAATAATTTGATGTGATGACATCGCATTCAACGCCTGCTCAATCAGGCTGATCGGCATATGAAAGTCTGAAATCCAAAACACTAGGCCTTTGTGCTGACTCAAGTACTCCGGAACCTCCAAAATGCCTTCTGGCCCAACACGCATTTTTTCGTAGGCACTCAGCTGGTCTATCACTTCAAAGGCTTGATGCACGTGATGACTTAAACTCAGCGTGAGCTCTTCAATCACCTGTGTGTTGTAGGCAATAAAGCTAAACATATCGCTGGTATCAAATGCCGAATAAGCAATGGACGCGGCAATTTCTTTTGCCAAATCTAGCTTCCTGCTTTGCCCCTTATACTGCATCGAGCTGGACAGGTCGCACACGGCAAAAATGGGTGTGGTGTTGTCCTGATTAAACAACTTAACCTGTATCTGCTCATAGGGGTCGCGCAATGTTTGGCGCAAATCCATGCGCCTAGCATCAGGGTAATCAATGAAATCCACATTGCCCTTAAACTCCTCGCCCAAGCCCCGCTGTGTACCAAGATGTTCACCAAAATGGATGCTGCTAGATTTCCACGGCGTTTGGTAAAAAAACGGTTTTGCGTATGCTGGAATCATGCTGCTTTTGCTTGAGAAGGCACGGCGACTGTGCTTAGAATCTTGCTGGTGAGCTCGCGTGCCAATTGCGTTCTGCGGTTTTCGTACATGGGGTTAAATACCAAGCGATGTGCAATCAATTCGTGGAACACCGCATGAATATCTTCCGGATATAGACTGTCACGATTCATCAACCACGCATTGACTCGCGCTGCTTTCAGTAGCATGCCCATCCCGCGTGGGCTTGCGCCTGTGTGTATCAAACGGTTCACGTCTACGCTATCCAAGTGAATACCAAATTTGCTTGGGTGCTGTGTAGATTCCCACAAGTCTAGCGCGTACTCTTCTAGCACATGGCTCGCGCTGATATGGTTTTGCAGCGTGTCAGAGAACGCATTGAGCTGATCAAACTGCAGTACATTGGATGCCACTTGCTTGGTCAAATGTTCCGCATGTTGAAATTTGACGTTAAACATGAGTGCTTTACGCAATTCTCTATCGGCTGGGATATCAATCGGAATTTCCATCATAAAGCGGTCACGCGCGGCAGAAGGAATCTCAAACGTTTCGTTCTTTTCAACCTGATTACGGTCTGCAAACACCACCATGTGCGGCAGGCGATACTCTTTTTTGAATGCGTTCACATGACGTTCAGCCATCACGCGCAACATCAGCGCATGTACCTGTGGGCGTGCGCGATTGATCTCATTGAAGAAGAACACTGACAAATTTTCACCGGCACGCAATAACGGACCTTCGTCAATTTTTGGACGGCCATCTTCACCCAGATAGGTGTGATAGATTAAATCGTTTGGCATCAAATCGACGGTGCCTTCTATACGCTCATATGCACCACCAATACAGCGTGCGATGGATTGTAATAAGGTGGTTTTACCCACACCCACACCACCCTCAAGTAGCACATGACCACGTGCAAATATGGCAAGATTAATTAATCTAATTGCCTTGTCTTGGCCAACAATCACCTTCTTTACTTCATTTTCCAGTGTTAATGCGTGGTCGCGCCAATCGGCCAACTGAATATCGTTTGTTGCATTTTTCATAGTAATCCTGTGTAAAATAAAAGTATTAGTGGGTAATGCATTGCATTTTGTGCGTGATCAAGGTAGTATTCAGACAGGTCTGTTCACTTAATTACAGTCTACTTGAAGAGTTATAAAAAGTGCAAGTAGATTTTTAGGGAGTAATTTACATTGAGCCAAGGTTGGGGTTTTTCTACGGGAATTCTGAAGCACTGCAACTTCAGCTACTTATTCTCATTAGATTTTTTTCAGTATTTCCGTGCCTACGCAAACCCTGAAAACACAGCGCTGGTGGCGCTTTGCCGCCAACTTAAGCGCTGGAATAGCGATAGGGTTGTACATAGAACTGCACAGCAACAAGCTTTGGATTTAACGCTGGAAGATGTCAATGCCATTAAAGAAATGGTGCATGCAGCCATTGGCAAGTCACCATCCAAACTTCCGGAAATCATGTCCGATCAGTTGCTATTTTTAACCGTAGGCGCCATACAAACGCAAGCACAAACTGGATCGGATAAAGCATGGAACTTGGTCGAGCAGTCTATCCACCGTTATGTAGATGTGCGGCGTGAAAGGCGGTTGTTTTCATTTGGGCTGTTTACCGTCGTTTTGTTGATTGCCTTCAGCACGACAATTATGAACCATTCTAAAGTGCTCAAAAGCCATCATGCTGTAGCCGATTCGCCCTTAGTGCCAGCAGAGGCAGTGGAAAATGAAAGTGATGCAGACCCTGTCACGATGAGTATGTTGCAACTGGCGTACCACAAAATGAAAGCAGGTACTTGCCAGCTACCGCAAGCCGCCATGCTGCCACAAGAACAGCGCCATGCTTTTTTGTTGTTTGTAAACAAAGGAGTAGTAGAAGTACAGAATGTCGAAAACCTCAGGTTGGCCTTAGGGTATGTCAACTGTTTGTACCCGCAAGAGTTAATGCGCCCGTTGTCAGTTCAATGATTTATCGCAGCTTTGCCTAGATAGCTTAGATAAGGAAATAAAGATGAATATGTATGAAAAAATTCTCACCACAGCCACCACGCTGTTTGAAACCAGGGGCATACAAGCCTCTGGAGTAGATACCATTATTGCGGAAGCTGGCGTGGCTAAAGCCACGTTATATAAGCATTTTCCGAGTAAGAATCAACTCATTACTGCTTACCTCCGAGAGAAGTCTGATAAATTTTATGCGTGGCTAAACGCACAGCTGGTGTCTAAAAAAGCAGATTCTCAAGATATTCTGTTTTTACTGTGTGAGCTTGTAGAGCAGTGGATCATGACCCCGGAATTTCACGGTTTTCCGTTCCATATTGCGGCGGTTGAATTTCCGGACCCAGATCACCCGATTAATCAGTATTCAGCAGTGTTAGCGGTAGAGCTACAAGGCTACTTATCTAAAATTGCAGCGGCAGCTGGTGCTAAAGAGCCTGAGGCACTGAGTCAACAGCTCACCATTTTATTCGAGGGCGCTGCATTGATTGAACGATTAAGTCCAGGGTCTGGTGCGGCTAGCCGTGCCAAGAGTGCAGCGATTACGCTGATTAAAACATCTCTGTAATTGTTGGATGTTGATTTGCCAGTTGGCAAGTGTGCATTGCAGCCTAAAGGCGCCACTAAATATTGTTCAATTCGCCTTGTGGGCTGTTTTGTCTGCACTTTAAATCCATATGGTCAGGATAATCAAATAAGCTATTTTTGGCTTCTACAAAACAGTTGTTGACTCTCAACTTTGGAAAAATTCTTAATTAACTAGGTTTTGGTTAGGCCCTGAACTTTGCATTCAGAAATGGCGAGTAATAACAATTTAATCTGTTTAAATAGTAATTCGTAATCGCTAGTTCTTTAGCATTCTCAGGTAGTTCGTTATTTACGACATTTTTTAAATAAACAACTCGATCTGCAACTGGCAAGGATAGCACTTCTTGGTATTGACAAATGCCACTCCGAGTTTCCTCGTATTTTCGAAAATAGTTCGCTGACTCACTTGGCGATAATGCAGTGGCGTCGCTATGCTGTACTGCAGCTACATTTTTGCCATTTCCAACGATTTTATATGCCAGATTAGACGTATTATGTGTTCTGCCTAAGTAGTCCCAAGCCCCAGTCATGCTTATACCCATGATCAACGCTAAACTAGCTGCACAGGCAAATACTGCGGCCTTATAGTTACCCATCCTCCAGAAAGACCGCTCGTTGCTTCGTGTATGCGCTGAAAGCAGGGCTTTGACTACATCTTTGCCGTGCGCCAAGTGAGTGCTGTCAGGTGAGTTTAGGGCTTTCTGCAAAGCACACCAGGCAATCAAAACAATTTGATCTGTCAATATCTCTGGGTCTTTGGCACCATAAGCTACAGCTTGCGCTGTCAAAAAATGGATTAGGGTTTGATTAGACATTGGGTCCCGATTAATCTCAACGTCAAGATGAGGTGCGCTAGACCAATTTTCTAAAATATCAAAAAGGGCCAGCATTCTCCCCTGTGGAGTTTTACTGGCCTTTGAAAGCATCATAACCAACCATTCAGAATTTAATATGTCCATCTCAACATACCTCTCCCTTTGCACTATGCGTTTGCTTATTACTCAAGTAAATTATGGACTATTTCTCAGAAAATAATAGTAGTTAAAGCTAATAGACTAATAGCTGATTCTTGCCATCGTAAAGTTTGATATCCCCAAATTGACTCAGCCCTTTACCATGCTGCAAGAAACTCACCCCAATTAACCAGACATGAGTGATTCGTTTAGGAAGTGGTCCCCCAACCGCTTTCTTATAATAATCCAATATATTCTTTTCCTCACCTAACCATTTACCTAGGTCGGCTGTTCCGCTTCTGGCTACGACGTGTGTTTCTCTATCAGTCCAGCCTGAGAGAGGGCAATGAAACGATGAGTCAACAGGTAAATTTCGGCTCCAGAAAAAAGTAAGATCCTTACCGTTATCAAATTTTACTGCAATGCTTATATAGTCATGTGTGGGTATGGTGTTTTCAGGTGCTGCGGATGGAAGTTCATCCACCTTCCATTTCCATCCAAGCTTAGTATCTGGTGTCAGTTCGAAGGATGACTCTTTTTCGATTATTGTCACATCATCATGCATACGCAGTTCGATTGCACGTTTAGGGGCATTTTCACCCATGACAGCTGGGACGTCATAGAAAATTTCGGATGGAGTTAACTCCCAAATATAGTTCCAACCTTCAGGCGGCATTTTCTGATTTTTTTGGCGATCCAGTTCCGCTACTGCCCATGATGCTGGTTTGTTTTTTGTAGTAAGTTTGTTTAACTCTGTTTCAACATCTATATTCTTTGCCCACTTTATAAGTGCAACGCTGACTCCACCGCCCGCATCGGGATTCACTGGTGCTGGTTCTCCGGCATATTTACCGGTGGTATCTAACCATCTTTCTGATGGATAAAGTTTGAGTCTCAAACTACTTTTACTCTGTGAAGCGACAAAGGTATTAGTATCACGGGTGCCATGAAAGATTGATCCCATTTCTCCTTGTTTAGCCCAAACGGATATTGGTGTTGGATACGATAAATTAAGTGACCTCGACAACCACATTTTCCCATTAAGTAACATAGTTACGTGATCACCTGAATCTAAATTTAACCCTGTATCCACCCAAGGTCCAATATCTCCACTTAAATACAAAACTTTAAGGCTCGCCACTTCTTTACCAGCTAATGGTCCGATATCTGAGCGAATCTGATTTTCAAATTGTTGGTGGGAAGGGATATCCGTCTGACGTTGTTCAGCATAAGCGGTTGTTGTAATTAACAATCCCAAGAAAGTGAGTGTTATTTTTTTAGATATCATATGGATTCTCCTCAATTGATGTAAATAAGTACGGAATTTATACTTAATCTCGTCAAATTATATTGAGAGTATACAGATCTGTATAGTTAAAATTTATTAACTTTGGCAAGCTTGGAAATTTGTGATGGATTTACAGTTGGTTTATTAAAGCTATTTTTCAAGAGTTTAAGAAAGGCTTTTTTGTATGTAAATCCAATAGGTGTAATTAAAGTGCAAACTTTAAAAGCTCGTAACACAACCAAGTAAATCCAATGGTTGTAACCACAAAGCTGATGGCTGAATACACTTTCCAAATGGTTTTACTCCAAAAATCTGGGTCAAGCGCTGCAATCACAAATACGGTTGGGTTTGAAAAACCACCAACAGCCAAACAAACACATGCGATTTTGGGCAACTCTAACCCTGCCGCTTTACCCGCTGCATAAAATCCAAGCCCAAATAATCCCATCAATGCGTAGTCCACATGGGCGCGAATCATGGTTTTATAATCAATCAAAAATTCATCTACAGCTTTAATTGGAAACCACTTTGCAAATGTCATGAGCCAAGCCGACGAAATTAAAGCCGTAATACAAGCAACAGAGCCTACTAGTAATACTTCCATATCAATCTCCCTTTAAAAATATTGAATAATAAACAGCGATTAAATAATACAGACAGGTCTGTTCATTTTCAAGTGCTTTTAATATGGAATGGAAAGCATATGCTCTCTACTTGAATGCAACTGGGTTGGTTGATATCAACCAGTGCTCGGGTTTATATCAACCAAGCTTTTTACAAAGTAGGTGGAGTTTATATTATTGATAGATAAATCAGAGGGTTATGACGCTGCTTTATAAGGAATGAAACTTGCATTATTAAGCAAAAATAACTGTTAGTAGCAACGTGATGAGCCTGACACCTAACCGCCCGGATACATTTACCTTTTGGCATAACCTGAATCTGGAATGGGTTTACACGGATCTATTGCGTAAGATTTATGCACAGACTAACAATTTCCATTTGGCAAATGACCTGCTACATGACGCCATCGTCAAATTCGCAGTGCGTAACAGTGTTGAATCCATTCTTGAGCCGCATGCTTATCTTCGGTCTATCGTGAAACATTTAATCGTGGATCATCATCGCTACCATGCGCGCTATGTGGATGTACAGGCACTTAACTTTCAGGAAGATATAAACGACGACCGCTTTGATATGGAAGCGTCCTGGCTCAAGTCCCCAGAACGCTTGGCTGATATCAAGCAGCGCATGCATGCACTGCAAAACATCATAGATTGTTTGCCCGCAAAATGCAGAGAGGTATTTTGGCTATATCGGATTGAAGGCAAGTCGCAAATAGATATCGCTCAACAATTAAACATTAGCCTGAATATGGTAGAGCGCCATGTCATGCGCGCGCTGGTCGATTTGTCGCTGGCAAAAGACTACTTACTGAGCGCATGATGAATACTCTGCATAAAAGTGTGCGTGAAGAAGCGGCTAAATGGTTTTTGCGGCTGCAACATGCAGACCTAGATCACCCTGACCGTAGCAAGTTTGAAAGCTGGTTGATGCAAAGTGCTGCCCATCAAGATGCCTACCGCGCTATTGTGCAAGCATGGCAAGACTTTGATTCGCACAAGCAAATAGAAGTGCTGGCGGAGGCAATGCAGCGCAAAAAGCTAGATGAGGATATCAAACGTAGAAGCAAGGTTGCCTCGTTAGCAAAGTTTGCCAGTGTTTTGGTATTGGGTTTTTGTGCAGTGTTTGCGTACCAAACTTGGCAAGATTGGCAGCAACAACCACTCACGCACATTGCACAATCAAGCCAGGTTGGACATATTGTTAGCCAATACTTATCAGATGGCACACAACTTACGCTGGATGCTCGCTCTGATGTTGAGGTGATTTATTATCGTCATAAGCGTGTTGTTAAACTGAAACAAGGGCAGGCTGTGTTTGATGTGGTGAAAGATCAAAGTAGGCCGTTTGTGGTGGAAAGCGCTAATGCCAGAATTACCGTCAAAGGCACCCGGTTCTTGGTGAATCGGCTCAAAGAAAAGACATATGTTGCGGTGGACCACGGCAAAGTACAGGTTGAGGCGCTAACTAGTGATGGTAAACCTTCTACTAGTATTATTGTATTAACCAATGGCCAAGTTGCAGAAATTACCACGGCGCAATCGTTGCACAAGCTGGATCGCAATGCATTGAGTATGTTTGAGTTTACGCAAGGCAGAATCATTTTTGAAGATGCTGACTTAAACGAGGTTGCTGAAACGGTATCCAGATATCGCGCCATCCCCTTAGTCTCCCACGTGAATCAATCGGTAGGCATTAATGCGGTGATTAAAATTAAAGAGATGGAAGCATTTATTCAATCGTTGCCACAGGTAGCGGATGTGACTGTAAAACACTCAGCCAGTAAAACAGAGATAAACCGCTCTACCAATCGAAATCAGTAGGTTTGCATTTGCGCCGTATCGTTTACGCTAAGGCTTAAGCGGTATTTGCACAAGTGCACAATCTGCTTACCCAGCTTAGCGATTAAGAAATATTTATATTCCAACATCAGGCAATTCAATTGTGCCTCGTCAATACAGTATTCAACCAAATTTATTTGAGAGACTCTGTATGCAACTCCCCCGTTTAAAACCAAAAGCAATAAGTATTGCTGCATGTTCAGTGAGTTTGATGACTGCGTTAAATGCGTATGCTGGTGCACTCAATACTGAAATTCCCGTGACCGTTAACCTGCCGGCTCAGCCGTTAGCGGAATCATTAAAACAATACGCAAAACAGACGGGTAAAAATATAGTGTTTGATAACAGTTTGGCAAAAGGCAAGCTGGCACCAGCCATAAAAGGTAGCTATGACGAAAGCCAGACTTTAAAGAAAATACTGGAAAATACGGGGCTTGAAGCCAATGTAGAAGACAACACCATTGTTATTAAGCGTGCGCGTGTAAAGGTCGAGAAGTCAGAAAATATTCAGTTAGACACAATCAACGTCCGCGCCAAACGCTTCTACGAGATAGGCCCATTACCCGGACTAGGCTTAACTAAAGAGCAAATCCCCGGCAACGTACAAAGCATCACCGCCAAAGAGATTAAAGAGTCTCACTCACTCAGCATTACTGACTTAATGAACAAAAAGCTGCAGTCTGTGACTGTGAATGACTACCAAGGCAACCCCTTTCAAATGGATGTGCAATATAGGGGTTTTACCGCAGGCCCACAGATTGGTACCCCTCAAGGTCTATCTGTTTTCTTTGATGGTATCCGTGTCAATGAACCATTCGGTGATGTGGTGAACTGGGACATGATCCCCATGAATGCCTTAGCGGGTGTGGATGTATTCCCAGGCTCTAATCCTATTTTTGGATTAAACACATTGGGAGGTGCTTTCACCCTTAAAACCAAAGACGGCTTTAACAATGCAGGTGTGGATGCAGAAGTACTGTATGGTTCTTTTAACCGTAAACAGCTACAAGTAGAAGGTGGCTGGAACAACGGTACTGTCGGTTTATTTGCAGCCGGTAACTTCTTTCTGGAAGATGGCTGGCGTGAGAACTCGCCGAGTAAGGTGAACCAGTTCTTTGGTAAGGCGAGCTATCGGGGGGATAAGCTGGATTTGAATCTCAGTACGCTCATCGTCGGTACAGATTTGGTGGGGAATGGGTTGATCCCCAGTGAGGAATATGCGAGAGACCGCAATGCAGTATTTAGTTCGCCAGACACCACTAAAAACAGGTTGCAGCAGTTTCAATTATCTGGGGCTTTCCAAGCCAATGATAGCTTCAGTGTGACCGGGCAGGTGTATCGAAGGAATAGTAAGCGGCATGGCATTGGTGCGGATGTATTCACAGATTATGATGGTGAAACAGCCGCGCGTCGTTTGCCAGGTCCGGGTGAGGAATACACTTGCTTGTTCAACAGTAATGGTCTTGCCCGTGCTAACGGCGTGCCTGATTATTATGTGATACCGACTGACGCAAGTACAGGTTTTGATCTTTATTCCACCGAATTTTTCAGCGATTCACAAGGGTATACGGGGATGGATGCTGCAACATTTGAGGCCAAATATGCCTCATTTAAGAACACACCGTTATCTTCAGAAATGTTAACTGCCTATCAATTTATGTTTAACAACTACAAAAATGTGTATGAAGCGGAATTTTATAATCGAGGGTATGGCGGCACGCCTGATCTTAGTGGGCAAGTACTGCCAGAATACAACAATGAACTCTCTTTTTTGGGTCTATTCCAGGCATTCCTGGCCGATAATGGTCACTCGCGTCCATTTACAACAGCAGGTGAAAATTCACCTAGTTACGGGGATGAGTGGTTTTACAAAACAGACGAGCTCGGTAATATCACCAAAAACTGGGTATTTATAAGTACGCCGGCGAACAATGAACTATGTGGTGCGGCACAACAGTCCGATAGGACGGGCGACTCAAAAGGAGGCAGCGCTTATACCTATGTTAAAGATGACGGCTCCGGTAATTACGCAGTAGTCGACGGCGGGTTTAAGGGCCAATCAGGCGTGGTGGAAGGCACACCCACAGGTATTATCAATGACAATAACATCAACCAGATCGTTGATGGCGCCTCCATACAGTTTAATTGGAATTTAGAACATCACAAATTTATGGTGGGCGCATCGATTGATGCTGCGAGTGCCGAATACAACAATAAAAGCCAATTGGGATTTTTAGATGCAACCCGTAATGTGTACCTAGACCCATCACAAGCGCACCCCCAATTTGATGGTGCTTTTAGCCCTGTTTCAAATAATGACTTTAGCGGTACCAATACCACCAAAAGCATTTACTTCAGCGAGACATGGACACCAGTAGAAAGCTGGAACTTTAATGCAAGTGGCCGTTATAACCAGACCAAAACCAAAAATAAAATTGCCGCTCGCTACGGCATTAGAGGTAACTATCCGATTGGTGATTTGATTGCTGCTCCTTATTACCATGATATATGTAATGGCGATTGCGCAACTGACCCTAATAGGCCAGAGGTCAATTACAGAAGGCTGAATATTACTCGTCCGCTGGATGCTGCAGAAACCGAGAAGTTTAGTTTTTATTCATTTAACCCTTCATTGGGCGCAACCTGGCAAGCAAAAGAGAATTTAAACTTATTTGCTAATTTGGCAAAAGGCACGCGCACGCCAAGTGTGATTGAATTGGGCTGTGCATTCGATAAAACCCCGATTTATAAAGGTCCTTCAACCCGCACACCGGCTCAATTGGCAGATCCGAATAATTACGTAGCAAAATCGATCTCAGAGAATCGCGCCTGTACTTTGCCGACCACCCTGTCTGGCGATCCATTTTTACCACAGATTAAAGCCACTACTTATGACATCGGCGCTCGCGGTACTTTTACAAATTTATTGGGTGTCGAAGACTTACAGTGGAATCTTGGTGCATACCAAACCGACTTAAAAGACGATATCTATTTTGTGGCTGTGAATGGGTCAGGCTTTTTTAACAGTATAGGCAAAACCCGCCGTCGTGGTGTTGAGGCCGGATTATCTGGTAAAAAGAATAAATGGGGCTTTAGCCTGAACTACAGTTTGACAGATGCCACCTTTGAAAATGAATTTACGATGCTTGCCGCTGACAACAGTAGCGCCACGCTGATTGATGGTGACCGCACAGGCATTATTGATGTTAAACCAGGTAGCCGCATGCCAGGTGTGCCGCTACATAACCTAAATGCTACAGTGAGCTACGACATGACCGATAAATGGTCGGTGGGGCTCACTGCTGTAGCGCACTCTGAAAGCTTTGTGCGCGGCAATGAGAATAATGAACATAAAAAAGGCTCGATTGTTAGAAACGTAGATGTATTTAACCAGGCTACCGGAGTGTTCGAACGGTTCTATACGCAACCCACCAATAATCCTGGAACGGTACCGGGATACGCCACCTTTAATTTCCAGACCAGCTACAAGTTCAATAGTGAATGGACTGCAACTATGCTGGTGAATAACTTATTAGATAAAGAATATTTTAGCGCAGGTAGATTGGGTATTAATCCATTCTCACCCAGCATAGGCGGAGCGATCGGGCCGGATGGCTATAACCATAACTCATTCGACTGGCTGACTACGAATTTTATTGCTCCCGGAGCACCTAGAGGTGTCTGGTTTACCCTGAATTGGCAGTTTAACCCTAATGCAAAACCAAGTTTTTAACACACTCATTTCAATCAAGCCCGCACAACAATGTGTGGGTTTGGTTGACCCCAGTTGATAGCTATTTGGTTGATAGCACCCTGCATTGGTTGTAATAAACCAACACTCAACAACACGCTAAACAAATATGTAAATAAATCATAATGTTATAGATGCATGACTTTGGAGCGATTATTGCATTAGGGTTAATCATTTAGGCATTGAGTACATAAATGAATAGCTCGCTAATGTGGAATGGAATCAATTTAACATGGGCATACCATGATTTATTGCCTTCTATTTTTAGACGGATTCATTGCAAGCATTTAGCATTTGATATTTTGCATGATGCGCTGGTGAGGTTTGCGCTGGCCAAAAACGAGCAGAGGCATGCACAGCCAGAGGCTTATCTCACAACGATTGTGCGCAATTTGCTGATTGATAGTCATCATGAAGCCGCGATGTTTGTGCCTATGCATATTGAGTCAGGCAATGAGTCGAGTGGTGATTTTGATCATCTGCATAGTGCGTATGCCGTTGAGGAGCTTTCGCCATCCCCGGAACGTCTTTTGGATATTCAGCAGCGGTTGCAACTGCTGCAAAAAATCATTGATAGCCTACCGCCCAAATGTAGAGATGTGTTTTGGATGTTCCGCATAGAAGGTATGTCACAGAATGCGATTGCTGTGCATTATCAAATCAGTGTGAATATGGTGGAGCGACACATCATCCGCGCACTTGTGGATTTAAGAGCCGCCAAAGCGTTGATCTATCCATAAGCCATTACTACCTATATTTATGTCCAGCACATTATTCAGCTCGCTCAAGCGTTCAACCACACAACAAAAAATCACAGAGACTGCTGTGAAGTGGTTTTTGCGTATGCGGGATGCAGAGCCCGATCATCCTGAAAGAGGACGTTTTGAAGCTTGGCTAATGGCTAGTCGCACACATGCTGATGAGTATCATGCGGTGGCGGATGTTTGGCAAGATTTTGATAGCAAAGAGAATTTAAAATCGTTGGCCAATGCGGTGACGCAAAAGCAGTATTACGAACAAGTCACGCGTACCAAAAGAACACAAAAAATGGTCAGCAATCTATTGGGCATTGCCTTGATTGCGGTGACCAGTCTATTAGGCGTTGCCGGTTACGAGCGCTGGCAAGCTACCCCTACCATGCAGATGGCACAAGTGACCAAAGTGGGCGAGCAGTTGAGCCAAACATTGGAAGATGGCAGCTCACTCTTTATTAACGGCAATAGTGATGTCAGTGTGACTTACTACCGCAATAAACGGTTGGTGAAACTGAACCGTGGTGAGGTGATATTTGAAGTGACAAAAGATGCTGATCGGCCCTTTATTGTCGATAGCGGTTACGCGAAGGTAACAGTGCTGGGTACGCGCTTTGCTGTGAACCGCTTAGCGCAAATGGTACGCGTGAGTGTGGACCATGGCCGTGTACGTGTAGAGTCGTTACCAGACCCTGAAAATCACAAGGCAGTGGTGTTACATGACGGCCAGGTGGCGGAAATTAAAATGCGCAATAACCCAGTCATTGTGCAGCGAAGTGCCGCCGAGGCATTTAATTTTAAGCAGGGCGCACTGAATTTTGAGTATGCCGGTTTGGATGAAATAGCCGAGGTGCTCTCGCGCTACCGCAAGCCTGCGGTACAGGCAACACTCATGCCCTCGGGTAATCCGCATGTCACAGCCGTGGTGAAAGTAAAGGACATTGAAAAGTTCTTATGGAGCTTACCCGAAATCACATCTGTCACATTGCAGTCCACCCCAGAAGCAACATGGATAAAAGCGCAACCGCAAAAATAAAAAATAGTTGAATTAAGACATCAGGATTTTTTTGCCTGCTTGGTTATAGCAGTACAAGCACATTTTTAATCACAGGCAAATTATGAAAACAGTTCTAGGGTGTCATCGACCCACATCGGCAAGCGCGGTAGTGCGCACAAGCTATCTGGCAGTGCTTGCTGCGCTGTTGAGCTTGTCAACCTATTCTGTCCCAGTCATCGCGGCCGGAGAAAAGTTAAATACCACATTGCCTAGTGATGGCATGACTGGCAGGGTGATGAATGTAGATATTCCCTCGCAAGCACTGGCGGCCTCACTACAACAGTTTGCCAATTATGCGGGTGTCAGCCTTAGCTTTGATAGCAAAATCACCACTGGAAAAATTGCACCTGCCGTTAAAGGGTATATGACTGGCAGTGAAATTCTGAATCAACTGCTGACTGGAACGGACTTAGAAAGTGTGTCACGTGGCGATAGCATCATCATCAAACGTAAAGATAAAACGCAATTAGAACTGAAAGAAACCAAGGTAAGGGCCAAACGTTTTTACGATGTTGGGCCAATGCCCGGATTGAACCTGACCAAAGAGCAGATTGCCGGGAACATTCAAAGTATTACCGCTAAAGAGATTAAAGAAGCACATGCCTTGAGTTTGTCTGATCTGATGAACTCCAAACTGCAATCCGTCAACGTCAACGATTATCAAGGCAATCCATTTCAAATGGATGTGAGCTACCGCGGTTTTACCGCAGGCCCACAAATTGGTACACCACAAGGCTTGTCCGTGTTCTTTGATGGCGTGCGCGTTAATGAGCCATTTGGTGATGTCGTCAACTGGGACATGATTCCATTGAATGCATTGGGTGGCATGGATGTGTTTCCCGGCTCTAACCCTTTATTCGGCCTCAACACATTAGGTGGCGCTTTGGTCATGCGTACCAAAAGCGGTTTTACGGATGAGGGAGTTTCTGCCGAAGTGCTCGCAGGCTCTTATGGGCGCAAGCAATTACAGGTCTCCGGTGGTATTAACAATGCAGATAAAGAAGAAGGCAGCTGGGACCTTGGTGATTTTGCGGCATTTGGTGCCGGTAACTTTTTTCTGGAAGACGGTTGGCGCGATAACTCACCAAGTGAAGTGAATCAAGCCTACGGCAAGCTGGAATGGCAAGGCGATAGAGCGTCACTCGCGCTGTCCGGCTTAGGCGTCATCAATAAGCTCAAAGGGAATGGCACAGTGCCGCAAGAGTTGTATCGCCAAGATGCAAGCGCGGTATTTACCTCGCCCGATGAAACGCAAAATAAGCTGTTTCAACTCAAGCTTGCTGGTATTTTTGATGTGACCAATACCTTTAACATTACCAGTCATGCGTATTACCGTAATAGTAAACGCCACTCCACAACTGGCGATATTATTGACTTGGAAAACTTTCAGCCGGATGGAACCTACAGCCATGAGGGGACGCGCTTACCTGGCACTGGTAAAAATATTCACTGTGCATACGCGGATGATAACCGGGACGGCATCCCTAATTATTTTGTGGTGAGTGAGGCTAATTATATGCCGTTCCTCATTAGTGCTGGTACGGGCGGTGGGTTTGATATGTCGCTCACTCAAAATGAAGGTAGCGTGGTTGTTCCAGAGCCAGTGATTAACGCTTTGCAAACGATATTTGCAACTGGTGTATACGATGTATTTGTGAATCCGTATATCCAAGGAACTGATGACTTGCCATATGGCGCAGGTACTATCAGTAGCTTTATGGATTTTCCACAATCAAGTAGTGGTATGCCATATCTTGATGCCGATGGTACGACCAGTTATATATTTGCGCATGTGCCAGTCAATGCAGATGTATGTAGAACAGGGATTAATGGCTATTGGAATCAGGGCATGATTGCTGCCGAAGGTGGTGGAGTCTCTAGAGATGGTGCCTTGGGTGCTGAACCATATACTGGCGTGATTGAAGGCACGCCTACTGCGATTACTACCGACTCCAATATCCAGCAGGTAAGTAAAGGCTTAGCGTTACAGCTTAACTGGAATACCGATTACCATAAATTTATGGTGGGTACGTCCATCGATAAGGCGACTTCCAGCTATGTGGGTAAACAGCGCTTGGGTACCTTGGATGAGAACCGCAACGTAATCAATGACCCCAATTTATTGGGTGAGGAATATTACTTCGCGGATCATGATGCGACCATCAATGATTTTGCCGGAAAATCCAGTACGCGCAGTGCTTACTTTAGTGAAACATGGACACCGACACAAACCTTAAACTTTTCATTTTCAGCACGTTATAACTATACCAATATCATCAATAAACTCGCGCCTACCAAGGCAGATCGCACACTGACGGGATTAAGGTATTTAAACCGTTATGCCTATGGCATTATTTGTCCGGGCACGGATTTGTCGGAGTGTCCTTACAGTCTAGATGCGCCTATTCCGGCCGAGACCTATTTCAATGAATTAGTCATGGCAGGGCTTTTCCCTAGTGGGCTAAATCTGCTGGAAAAGTCCGCAACGGAGAAATTTAGCTATCACTCGTTGAATCCTTCCATTGGTGCAACTTGGCAAGCCAAACCCAACTTGAATCTGTACGCTAACTGGAATCAAGGCACGCGTGCGCCGTCTGTGATTGAGTTGGGCTGTGCCTACGATGCAACGCTGGTGATCCCCACTGATATTTACGGTAACCCTACCAGTACCACAGCAATTCCACGCAGCTTGGCAGAAGGTCGTGGTTGTAAGTTGCCCAGCTCGCTATCCGGCGACCCTTATTTACCACAGGTGGTTGCACAAACCTACGAGGTGGGTGCGCGTGGCAAATTCAATGATTTCTTGGAGTGGAACGTATCCGCGTATCGCACCAATGTACGGGATGATATTTACTTAACAGCATTAACGGGCGATTTAAGTTTCTTCCAGAGTATTGGTGATACGCGACGCCAAGGGATTGAGTTTGGTATGGCTGGGGAATATGGAAAATCTGATTTCCGGATGAACTACTCTTTAACTGACGCAACGTTTCAATCGCACTTTAAAACATTTAGTACAGCCAACAGTACCGCAGTCAGAGACCCATTCTTTGGGCCGATTAATGTGATTGATGTGAAGCCGGGCAATGTGATGCCAGGTGTGCCATTTAATAACTTCAACTTTAACTGGGGCTATAAATTAACCCCTAACCTCAAACTCAATATGAATATGGTGGCGCATAGCCGTTCATATTTACGCGGGAATGAGAATAACGCGCATACGCCAAACTTACCAAGAGTGACAGCAGATGGTATCGGGCGCGGAACTGGTGGCGTGATAGGCAATAATTATTCTGGTACCGCACCAGGTTATGCCGTACTGAACATGAGCGGGCGTTATAACTTTGGCAATGGCTGGGCTGCGTCGCTAATGGTGAATAACGTGTTGGATAAAAAATATTATTCTGCCGGGCGTTTGGGGGTGAGTCCGTTTGCACCTTCTACCTATGGCGCTATTGGGTCTAGTGGGTTCAACTACAACTCCAATGAGTGGATTTCATCGCAATTTATTTCCGCCGGTGCGCCAAGAGGGGTCTGGGCAAGCCTGAGTTACGATTTTGATGCCACCCAAAAAGGCGAACTACCGTCCTCTAGCATCACCAGAATTGAGCCAGATACGTTAGAGGCGGCATACGTTGCTCGTCCAAGTTCGGAAGAAGTGGCATTGCTGAAGCAAATCGATGAACTGCAATCACAACCAGTCACACAACGCACGCCTTATGGTGTGGAAATGGCCAAGCATCAAGTGAAGCTGGCGGTTGAAGCTTGGAATATGGCTATGCTGAATAACAATGCTGATGCGTATATTCAAAGCTATTCTGCAGGGTATGCGCCACCGGGCACTAGCCATAATGGATGGGCCGATGAGCAGAAAACGTTGATAGGCACAGAACAAGTGCAATCTTCAGCGCTCAGCGACATTGTGGTTGCGCCAATGGGCAAGAAACTGGCGGCGGTATTTACGCAAACAGCATTGCGTGCAGGGCAGCCAGTGGTCATGCGTAAAGTGCTGACATTTGAACAAAAAGAGGGGCAATGGAAGATTGTGCGCGAGCGCAACACCTCGCCTAGCTATCTTGATGTGAAATCAACCAAACCTATCAATACCTCCATGAACAAGAAAACACGTCAATCTGATCGTACGGATAAAGGTAAACAAGTGGCGACGAGAAACTTACAAGTCAGTGGGTTGGAAAGTGCAGGGGTACAGTAATGAATCATACGCAAATGTTTGAACAAAAACGCTTACTGACCCATGTGCTATTGGCACTCACGGTGATGATCCCAAGTATGCCCGTGATGGCGGCATGCGTAGATAACGGAGATGGTACGTATACCTGTAGCGGCACTTCTACGGTGACAGATGGTTTATCGCTAGGTAGTTTTATTATCGATAATACGGCAGCGCCTGCAACGTTCACTAATGTGACGACAGACCCAAACTTTACCATTTCGCCAGTAGTGCTGGACCCGGATTATGGCTATGTGGTGACGCCTGGGGAATATGGATCTATTCTTCGCAATACCGCGACTACTGTAGGTGTGTTGAGTACCGTTGAGGCAAATGGCCCCAATGCCGTTGTCATTAATAATGTTGCTGGCAACATTGAAATGATCGGGGATCCAGCACGCGCATTTACTGGCAATTGGAGTAATGATGCTAATGGTTTACTTTACAGTGATGGTGTACTGGCTGGCTATATAGCAGCTGTGCGTGCCGGAGCCAGTGTCTCATCACTTACCGTGAATAATCAATATGTTGATGACGGTGTATCGTATCCGAATCGCTATGCCTATTCTGGGTTAGATAGCGTGATATCAGCCACTGGGCCATACGCAGCAGCGATTTTAAGTAACTCCGCGTTGTTGACGGTCAACAATACTTCGTATATTGGTCACCCTGCTTACGGCGGCGGTAATATTATTAGCTACGCAGGCGCCACTTATACACCTCCTGCCGTGCAAGATGGCACGCAGCAGGCTACCAATGTCACTGCTGGCACAACCATTATCAATAATATATCGTTGAGAAGTGTCACTAACCCTAAAAATCTTGGGGCTGCTAACCTTGGCTCCATTGGGGATATTTATGTCGTAGATCGTAACCCTATGACCGCCGCTGCATTAGAGCAAGATCCGAGTCTGGCACTTGCTATTAACCCGGATGAAGTAGGGCCAAGAAACAGTGTGATTAATAACATCGGGCTGGCATTAGAGAGAATCCCAAATACTGCAGAAGGCGAGTTTGCGCAGTTTGGTGGGATCTATATCAATAATATCTACTTAGGCTCAGGTAATCACGAGGTGAATAACGTCAATGCCTATATCAATAATATTTATGTAGATCAAACAGATAGCGAAGTGGTCAGTGTGGTGGGCGGTGTGCCAACTACCCTTTACAGGGTACATGGTGATCGCGTATTTACGCTCAATTACCTACATGAACCAGCAGCGATCGGGACAGCGCGTTTGGGCAGTGTGGTCGTCAATGATGTCGTGGGGGCAGTCAATACCTTTAACATTGTGACGACAGACGCTAATTTTAATACAAACATTCAAACGAACGGGCTTGGCACCAACACGCTCAACTATACCTGTATTGCTCAATACAGATGTAACAATTGGCAGATTAACTTTACTGGTATGACAGCCTTTAATACCTTCGGGCAAAAAACGCTGCGGCTAGAGCGTGACGTGACTGTTTCTGGTGATATGACCATTAATAGCCCCGTGATTTTATATGCCACCAATGCATACACGCCACCCATTAATATCACTATCAATGCTGCCAATGTGGTGGTTTCAAGTAGTGGTACTTTAATGGCAGACCCTGGTAATAGCGATGTCCCTGAAGCATCAGGATTAGTGGGTAACCAAGCGATTGGCGATATTGTCGGTAATTTAATCAATAGCGGTACCCTCAACTTAGGCAACGCCATTCTGGATGTGAGTGGTGATACCACCATGAACGCGAACTCGGTATTACTGCTGTCCGTTGGGCCAAGAGGTGCAGGGCTTATCAATAGTACCGGTGCAACCAACTTTGATAGCAATAGCCTGTTGATACCCGCCAGCAAAGTAGGCACACGCGTGTTAGATGGCAATGAATATGTGATTGCCACCAATGTGAATGGATTGCCCATGCTGCAAAATGGCGATGGCTTTTTGCAATGGATGTTACGTGAAGATGCTGGCAACTTAATCATGACGGCAGATGTGGCTGTGCCAGATTTCTTAAGGCCACTCGTCACCGAAGGCGCGGCCAATGCTGTAGATGCGTTCTTTAGTTACACAGGCGATAACAAACAGGCCGTCAAACTACAGGCAGACTTAGCATTTGTGAAAGGGATTGATGTGATTCGCTCCGCTGAACGTTTACGCCCAGAAGTGAATGACGGCAGTATTCGCATGGTGCTTGGCAATACCGACAAGCTGTTCAACATGACCACCGCGCGCATGGTGGATGGCTATTTAACGCAACACTATGCCAGTAGAGTGCCAGTGCGTTTGGCCAAAGCGCAAACCAATAGTGCAACAGATGCTACGGAGGGTGGTGCATCGCCCGCAAACCTTGGCATTTGGGTGCAAGGTTTTGGTGACCGTGGCGTACAACAGCGCATGGATCTAGGCGATGGCTATGAGTTTTCATCCGTTGGATTTTCTGCAGGTATAGACCGTGATGTAGAAGTGGTTGGCACGGATATGCGCTTAGGGTTCGCCGCAGGGTATGCACGCAGCAATATCGTCAATACTGGGCATACCGTCAATAATCGTATTGATGGCAATAGTTACTTGGTGGCGGCTTATGGCTCTAAGGCTACTGAAGACTTTTACCTAAATGCAGCACTGGGTGTAGGGCGCAATACTTACGAAAGCCGCCGTCAGTTATTTGAATTTAGCTCGGTGGGCGAGCGCGGCGGCTGGCAACTTTCCGGGCGTGTTGACGCTGGTATGCCCATGGCATTTTCTGATGATGTTACGTTTATCCCGATGGCGGCGTTGGATTACAGTTTTGTCAGGGAGGATAGCTATAAAGAAAACACAACAGTGTCCAGACCACTCACTTATAGAGCGCCAGGTAGCCCATATGATTCTGGCGTTACGGAGAATGGCATGCAGGTATTCCAAAATGTACCAGCGCCGACTAACTTGGAAGTTGAAAGTCGAAACTTTAAGTCATACCGTGGTGGGCTGGGTGGCAAATTGGTGTACGCCATGCAAGAGCCTACTTGGGGTGCGGAGTTAGAGTTACACGGCATGTATCGACATGAGTTTGGTGATATTGCGCCCGCTACACAAGCTAGATTTGTGGTCGGCGGCAACAGCTTTGTCAGCCCGGCGATTCAGCCAGTACGTGATGACTTTGTATTTGGCGGCAGTATTCGACTCAGCAGTGATGACGAAAATGATCAGATCACATTCTTTACCAGCTATGACGCCAATATGCGTGAAAAGTATTTTGGACAAGCGGTATCGCTAAGCTTGCGCTATGACTTTGACAAGGCTGGTGAGTACAAACAAAAAGCCAAGTTAAAACTAGCAGAAATGATGGCTAAAAGAGGCGGGCCCAGCGCCGAAGTCATGAAGTCGATTCAAGAGAGTCGGGCTGCGCAGTCAGAAAGCATGGGTGTCGTCGTCGATCCTCAAAAAGCAAAAGAAATACAAGCAATTGATACGGCGATTAATAACTGGGCGAGTGCGCTGAGTAACAAAAATACAGATATTTACTTTAATACCTATGCAGCCAATTTTATATCGCAGGAAGGTAGCTCTCGCCAACAGTGGGAACGTAAACGCAGAGTGGAAATAAGCAAAGCGTCCAATACAGCGATTCAATTATCAGACTTAACTATTGAGGCTGAAGGTCCGCAAGCATTGGCCGTGTTCATTGAAACCATTCACGATGGTCAGCATAAGGTTGCGACCGAAAAGATTCTTGAAATGGAAAATAAAAACGGCAGATGGCTCATTGTGAGTGAAGACAGCGCTGCGCATGAGTAATTCACGGCGTTTGCAAGCGCTTTTAGGGCAATAAATAAAATTTTTTGAATTAACACATCAGGGTAATGCGTGGTTAAACCGACATAGGTAATAAGAACCCGTGTTTTTAAATAAGAGGTTCGCCTCACTGACACTTTTTACAGAATGGAACATGGGTATGAATATGACGTTGGATATTGTGAATTTGGTACTGTTGTTTCTCGCTATGCTTTCAGTTTTGGTGTGGGGCGTGGTTATCTACAAAGGTTGGGCGTTTTACAAAATCAACCAACAAAACAAGTATTTTGCAGATGCACTTAAAGAAGTGAAACATCTGCGCGGTGTGGTCACCATTGCAAGAGATGCGCAGGGCAGCTTGGCAAGGGTATGTAAAGCTGGCTTGGATGAGTTGTTTCATACGCAGCACGATGTCAGCTTAGTCAATAAACAATACCAGACAGACATGGTGTTGCATGCTTTGCGTAATCAGGTATACCAAGAGCAAAGCAAGCTGGAAAGTGGATTATCTGTGCTGGCCAGCATTGGCTCTACGGCACCGTTTATTGGTTTGTTTGGTACCGTTTGGGGCATTATGCATGCGCTTAAAGATATTTCGGCCACTGGTTCTGCTGGGTTGGATGTAGTGGCCGGCCCGATTGGGGAAGCGCTGATTGCTACCGCGATTGGTATTGCCACCGCCGTACCCGCCGTGTTGGCGTATAACTACTTTTTACGCAAGCTCAAAACCAGCAATGCGCAGATGGATAACTTTGGCGATACATTCCAATATCTCATCATGAAGTCCGGTTTAAGGGAGTAATTCAACATGGCGATGCTCACTAACGATAACCAAGATAGCATGATGAGCGAGATTAATGTGACGCCATTGGTGGATGTCATGCTGGTGCTGCTCACCGTATTTATTGTCACGGCGCCTTTATTGATGAATGCGGTATCGGTCAAACTGCCCAAAGCCTCAGCCGAGCCTGTGTCCACACAAATCAAATCCGCGCACATTAGCATTACACAACAAGGAGACCTGTACTTGGATGAAGTCAAACTGAGTCAACCTGCCTTAGAGACTGCGTTGCAGCAATCTGCCAAAGTGCCCGATTACGCGGTCGATATCATGGCTGATGAGAAAGTGGAATATGGCGTGGTGGCAAAAGTCATGGCAGCGATTCAGCGCGCGAAAATAGCCAAATTCACGTTTGTCATGATGCCGGATGTTAATAGTACTAATTTGCCAAGCACGGACCTGCTAAGTACAGATCTGCCAAGTGCAGAGCCAAGTACAAACCACTAGGAGTTTGCATGACTTTAGGCAAGCTATCCCATCCGCATGATGATTCGTTAGACTTTTTAGAGAAGCAGCCCACGCAAGTATTAGAAAAAGACTATCAACTGCGTTATGCGTTACTGCTATCGCTCGTGCTGCATATTACGGCTTATTTTTGGTTGCCTTACTTCAAGCAAACTCCGCTACCCAAGCCCACACGGTTTGAGGTAGAGCTCAGCAATCTGTTAGCACAAGCCCCTAGTCAGCCAGCCAGCAATCCTGCGCCAGTACAGCCAAAGCCGGTGCAAGAACCAGTGACGCCTCCTGTACAAAAACAAGTGGTCAAACCCACGCCTGTAGTCAAGCCACGGGAAGTCACGCCCGTATTGACAGCCGAATCACCGGAAGCCTCAGCAGACTACGAGGTGCCAACGACACAGGCAAAACCGAGTGAATCGCAAGCGAGCACGAATACACCACAAAGCAGTACTACATCAACAACAGCGCATACAAACAGTGAGGCCAGCAATAGCGACAGTACTAAAACCTCTGAGAATGCAACACCTTCGGAGGCCAGTCCAGAAGAGGCCTGGGATGGCTATGGTCAGCAGCTCCAAGATTTGGTTGGTAAAAATAAAAACTACCCTGCCATCGCCATCCGACGCAACTGGGAAGGCACGGTCAAGCTCCTCGCTAAATTTGTTGCGGGCAGGTTGGTGGATGTGACGATTATGGAGTCTAGCCAGCGTCAAGCGCTGGATGATGAAGCAATGCGCATGTTAAAAAAAGCGGTGGCGCAAATCCCGGTAAAAGGGGCGCTGGCCAGTAAAAACTTTACCGTGGTGGTGCCGGTAGACTTTAAGCTGAATTAATAATTAGTTAATGGTAGTTACGCCCAAATGAGAGGTATTACTAAAATTTACTGAATGTCTCAAAAATCCTGTGAGTTCAACCGGTCGATGCAACACGTTATTCTTATACAAAAGAATGAGGTGTTGAAAAATGAAATACAGACCAAGAATTTATTATAGTGATGAGCAGAAAGCTATCATGTGGGATCGCTGGAAAAAAGGTGACTCGCTGCATGATATAGCCCGTTTATTTGACAGAAATCACTCTTCAGTAGGGCGTATATTATCTCTGACAGGTGGGATAAGACCGCCACAAAGAATACGTTCACATCTAGCTTTATCACTATCAGAGCGTGAAGAAATTTCCAGAGGTGTGGCAAGTCAAGAATCGTTTCGTTCGATTGCCCATCGGCTTGGACGCTCTCCATCTACCATTAGCCGTGAAATCAAGCGTAACGATGGTTATCAGCAATATCGGGCAACACAAGCTGATCAAGCTGCCTGGGATCGTGCTAAACGTCCAAAGCTTTGCAAACTATCAGGCAATCAAGAGTTAATAAAAACCATCACATGTAAGCTACAATCAAACTGGTCACCGCAACAAATTGCCGGTTGGTTGAAAAGAGAGTTTCCTACAGAAGAGCATAATCAAGTGTCACATGAAACCATCTATCGTAGCTTGTATGTTCAGACTCGTGGCGTATTGAAAAAGGAGTTAATTCAATACCTGAGGACGAAACGTATTATGCGTCGCTCCAAGCATTCGAGCTTGAAAGGCAATGGGCTTGGTCAGATTACCGATACAGTATCAATCAGTGAACGCCCAGCCTCCATAGAGGATAGAGCTATACCAGGGCATTGGGAAGGCGACTTGATAGCGGGGTCTAAAAACAGCTACATCGTGACATTGGTCGAGCGTCACTCACGATTCGTAATGTTAGGTAAGATTAAAGACCGAAAATCCGAAAGCGTTGTATCTGCTTTAATCAAGCAAGCAAAGAAACTCCCCAATGAGTTATACAAATCACTCACTTTGGATAGAGGTACGGAGTTTGCAGAACATCGCCGTTTTCAAGTGGAAACGAATATTGATGTGTACTTTTGCGACCCCAACAGTCCTTGGCAGCGTGGAAGCAACGAAAACACTAATCGCTTATTGAGGCAGTACTTTCCAAAAGGTACTGACTTATCGGTACACTCACAAGCTAAACTAAGCGCAGTGGCTAGACGGTTAAACGAAAGGCCTCGTAAAACATTAGATTACGAGACCCCAGCAGAAAGATTTAAAGCGTGTGTTGCGTCGACCGGTTGAACTCACACCCCAAAGCTGACGTTGGAAGTTTTAATCACCTCGCCAAAATTTCTATAAAAATTTTATTTATTTAAAAATTTGTTATGGCAGTAATCAATAAATTGTCGTATTCGGAATGGGATTTGAGTTCTTTCTGTGTAATACATATAGATCCCCAATCTTGCAGTTGTTCCTTCTGGAATTAATCTAATTAACGCCCCTGTATCAAGTTCTTGCTTAACAAGATATTCACTTAACTGCCCTATACCTAATCCAAGTTTTACTGCATCAATCTCAGCTTCAATGTTGTTGAATCTGGCAATTGCTGGCACGTGCACATACGTAAGTTCCCCATCTATCTGTATTTCCCATGGCATTTCTTTGCCAGTTTGAGGATGCAGGAAGCCTGTGCATCGGTGATTTTGAATGTCTTCAATATTGGATGGTATTCCGCACTTCTCAAGATAAGATGGCGCTGCGCAGATAACAGATACGATGTCTCCCAGCTTTCTAGAAATGACGTTTCTTTCAGGCGAAAGCCCTGTCCTAAAACCGATATCTATTCTTTGACTGATGGTGTCTACAAAAGCATCACTCAGCATCAAATCAAAATGCACATCTGGATAAGACAATTGAAACTCATGAATGAGTGGCACCAGAACTCGATTGCCGAACGCCAGAGGGGCTGCCAATCGAATGCGACCACTCATACCACGTTTATTTTCCTGGAGATCGCCTAATGCATCATTCAGCATTTGCATACCAGGATTGGCATTTTGATATAAACGCTCTCCCTCTTCCGTTAAGCTCAGATGGCGTGTAGTCCTATGAAGAAGCTTCACCCCAAGATTTTTCTCTAAATGCTTAACGGACTTGCTTACTGCCTGTGGAGACACACCTTCGTCAATGGCTGCTTTTCTAAAACTCAACTTATTAGCTACGGCTAAAAACATGGTTAAAGAACGGGTTAACTCCATATAAACAACCTTTAGTTGATAATTAAACAATTATATTGTGTATTTTATTAGTAATCCAGAATAACTATGATGACTTCCACGTACTGCATATCGCAGCACATTTAATAATAGGAGAACATCATGAGTACAAATTCAAAGGTATGGTTTATTACTGGCGCATCAAGAGGTTTTGGTGCATTAATCGCTAAAGATGCGTTAGCACGCGGCGATAAGGTGGTTGCTACCGCTCGTAACCCACAAACTGTCATTAATGCCTTAGGCAGTCACCCTAACTTGTTGGCATTGAAATTAGATGTTACCAATGAGCAAGCTGCCATTGAGGCGGCAGAACAATCTATCCAACAATTTTCACGTATTGATATTCTTGTTAACAATGCCGGTTATGGGTTGCTAGGAGCAGTTGAAGAATCAGGAGATCAAGAAGTAAAAGATTTATTTAACACCAATGTTTTTGGGGTACTGAATGTTATTCGTGCAGTTGCACCATATATGCGCAAACAGGCTAGTGGTCACATCATTAACATTTCATCAATAGGCGGCTATGCCTCTTACCCAGGTTGGGGAGTGTATTGCGCTACCAAGTTTGCAGTAGAAGCGCTTACAGAGTCACTGGCATATGAGCTCCAACCGTTCGGAATCAAGGCTACAACTGTCGAACCAGGCTTCTTCCGTACAGATTTTTTAGATAGTACCTCACTTGTTTCTACCAAGAAAAATTTTGCAGAATATGCTGAGACTGTGGGAGCTATGCGTGACTTTGCAGCTTCAGCTAATCATGCCCAGCCAGGCGATCCTACTAAGTTATCCAAAGCAATCTTGGAATTAGTAGATAGTGAGAATCCTCCTTTGAGATTGCCACTAGGCTCAGATACCGTCCAAAAGATCACTGAAAAAAATCAATTCGTTCAGAAAGAGTTGGATGCCTGGAAAGACCTAGCAGTTTCTACTGACTTTGTTTGAACTACATCGCCAGCACAAAAGTGCTGGCGATTGTTAACCAATCGAATATGAAAATTTTAATGAAAGGATACATTATGAAAAACACCTTACTCATTATCGGGTCTGGACCAGGTATTGGCTTGGCTACAGCTCAACGGTTTGCTAGAGAAGGTTACGCAATTGTGTTGTCTTCACGCAATCTTAAAAACCTGCAAGCTCAGTCTGCAAAGTTGAGTACATATGGGATAAAAGCAACATTAGAAGTCGCTGATGCTAATGATTCAACCCAGATTGATAACTTGGTAGCTAGATTAGCTAAGGAGACTCGTCTGACAGTTCTCTATAACGCTGGCGTGCTTCGCTATGATGAAGCTGGCAATCTTAAGCCCATGACATTGACTGATCACTCCAGAGAGCAGCTGGAATCAGACATCAATATCAATTTGACGAGCGCACTAGTTGCGGTACGCGCTGCAGAAATTGGCATGTCACTTCAGAACGAAGGTTCCATTTTTATAACAGGAGGCGGCTTTGGCATCAATCCATCTCCCGACTTTCTGCCTATCAGTATTGGCAAAGCTGGCATTCGAGCTCTCGCAAAAGGCATGTTCGAACCGCTCAAAGCTAAAGGTATACACATTGGCACAGTAACGGTTAGCAAGCTTATTGATTCAGACTCGCAAGAATCCCGAGATGTAGCAGACATATTTTGGGATATGGAATCCTCACCCAAAGAGGCTTGGGTTTGGGAACGAGTTTACGGCTAATCAATTTAACGGAGAAGTATCATGAAAGCGCTAATTGTTATTGCTCATCCCGAGCCTCTAAGTATGAACCATTCAATGATGGCAGTGATGACTGAGCAGTTGATGCTCCATGGATGGTCAGTTGAAAAATCTGATCTTTATGCTGATGGATTTAAAATGGCTCCTTCTCCAGCTGACTTCAATCAAAGAAGCAACCCCATGCGTTTTTCCTTGGCTCATGAACAGCGTAATGCAAGTGTATCCAATAGCTATCACCAAGAGATATTAAGTCAGCAAAATGTTGTGAAAGACGCTGACTTAATCATCTTTCAATTTCCACTTTGGTGGTATTCGGTTCCAGCAATACTCAAAGGCTGGGTGGAAAGGGTGTTGAGCAATGGTTTTGCCTATGATGATGAGCACATGTTTGAAAACGGTTTGTTAAAAGGTAAACGCGCAATGCTCTCTTTGACAACCGGAGCTACTAGAGAAGAGCTGATTGCTGATAGCAAGTACACGGGATCAATTGAGCAAATGCTGAAGCCTTTCATTGGCGGAGTTCTAAAATTCTGTGGAATAAATTTGGCTTCGACTTTTATAGCTCCAGCCGTGAGTCGTATGAACAAAAATGACATCGAGAATATGTTCAAAAGTTTACGTTTAGAAATTGACCGTGTTGTAGCTAATTATCCAAATGAAAATTCGATTGAATCTACCAATGCATCTTTATTTGAAACTATTTAAAAGATAAAGCATGAAAAAGAAATTAACTTTAGTTGCATTTATATATGCAAAACCTGAATGCAAAGACGAGTTGGCTACTAGGCTGAAATCGTTAATTGACCTTAGTAGATCTGAGCCAGGATGTATCAATTATGATTTACACCAATCTTCAGATGATCCTACAGTATTTGTTATGTATGAAAATTGGTATGATCGAAGCGATTTAGATCAGCACTTTAATATGCCATACATGCAGGAAATATTGAAAACTTTGCCTGATTTGCTACGGGCACCGCTGGAATTACATTATCTAGATATGCTATCACAGCCAAGCTGAGAGACTACACTTTGAGATGTTTGACTTCGTAGATCTGCTTTGGGCCGATATCTGCAGTTTAAAAAACCTAAGCTTAGGGGACAGCTTTGTCCCCATCACCGCAGAATCCCCAAAGCAGACATTTAGCTAGGATTTAGATAACATTATTTATGTTGTAATTGTCAATTTACAGCGGATCTACTTATTCTTTTCCGCAGCCAGATATATACCCCCGTGATGCTAAGCATAACGATAGCTACACCCAGAACAGATACAAAAACTTTATAAGGTAAGCCCAGTATATTGGCCATGTGTAGCGTAAAAAGCCAAGTGGTGACAGTGTTCCCCTCATATTGCCCTGTCGGCAACAATAGTAATTTGAAGGCCCCAGTGTTGGCATCAATAAATAGTTGTGTTTGGCCCCCATGGTCTTGAATGTCTCGGCTACTGCGCACACGGTAATCGTAAACACCAAGGCTTTTATTATAGTAAAGTGATACTGCTCTAATTACCTTAAATCCTTGTGTTGTGGCTTTTTCTGCCATTAAGTTCTGAGCGATTTGTTCTGCTAGTAACCAGCCAATGTGTGGTGAGTTTGTAGTATCATCAACTGGTTTAAATTCTGTCCAATAGGCTTTGTACTCCATCACGCTTTGGGTGGCTTTGGTATATACGGTATCCCATAAGTTCATATACACACTCGACCACGCAAACGTAAGCAATATTAGCCATAGCCACAAACCACCTGAACGATGTAAATCAAAATTAAGCTTATAAGCATTTGCATGCCAGCGTATAAGCCATGCTGGTTTCCAGCGGGCAAGCCAGCTTTTCTTAGTGTGAATACGTTGACGCTTGATTGAAAATGATTTTGCCGGAAAAGTAAGATACAACCCTATAAAGCAATCTAATGTCCAAATTAGAGCAATAATGCCCAGTGCCCACATCCCAAAATCTGACAAAGCGAGTTCGTAATGTAAGTGGTAAATAAAGGGCATAAAGTTAATCATGCCCTGTGAGATGGCTCCGAATTGGCGAAGCCCTAACTGCTCACCCGTATATGGGTTAATAAATATTTGGTTAAATGGTAGAGAATAGAGCTGATTGGTTTCAGGATTGATTTTGGGTGCTACGTACACAGCCCGTGACCCGATTGCACCCCACTGAACCCTGGTTGCCATTGCCTGCGGCTGTAACTGCTCGGCGCGTAAAGCTAGTTGTGCAAGGCTCATCATGGGTTTACCTTGCTGTTCGGTTGGGTAAAGCTCAGGGTTTATCCAGCCTTCCAGCTCCGGATAAAATGCAAGCAAACTGCCGGTGAGGCCAATAATGAGCAGAAAGCCTGCCATTATCAGCCCCAACCAACGGTGTATTACTACCCACAGTTTACGGTTCATTCGTTTTGATGTCTAAAAATCAAAACGAACTGTTGCTATTGCATTGGTAGGTGCATTTGGCAGATTGCTTGATGTGCTACGCAAGTAATAAAACTTCTCATTAAATACATTGTTCACATTGATTTGCGTAGTCACCTTGGTTTTATTTAACATAAACTTGTACGCAGTATATAAATCAACGGTCGTGTATTTGCCGTCGCTGTATGTATTTGCAGCATCGCCATAGCGTTGACCACTGCCAAATAACCCTCCACCTACAGATAAGCCAAGTGGTTGTGTACCAAATACGTTGTAATCTAACCATAAACTGTATTGATACTTGGGTGCGTAGGGTAAGCGGTTACCTTGATTGCCCCTACCGTCTTTAGTAATTTCTGTATCGGTTAATGCTAACGAGCCGATTGCACGTAAGTTATCTGTGATTTTGCCCTGCACATCTACTTCCAAGCCCTTACTCTGCGCTTCGCCTATAGCTTCGGTACGGTTGGCGTTAACAGGATTGGGGGTTGGGATATTCGTTTTAGTCAGATCAAACGCGGCAACGTTGACACTAAAGCGCCCATCTAAAACCTCTGCTTTCATACCTACTTCACACTGACGCGCCTCTTCTGGTTTGTATAGCGTATCGGCCTCATAGTTAAATGACATACCAAAGGATTCCGCACAATTGCCATACAGTGATAACCACTGCACGGGTTGATACAGCAAGCCTATGCGTGGTGTAGTTTTGCTGTCATTACGATGATATATATCCGTTGGGCTGTAGTAAGCAAATGATAAATCTTGCTTAACGTTATCGTGACGCAACCCAGCATGTAATTGCCATTGATCATTCAACTTAATTTGGTCTTGCGCATAGAACCCAAGGCTAGTGACTTTATAAGTTCCAAAGCCATCATAACTACCTGTGAGTAATGGGTCTAAATCGATATAGTTATTTTTGTAGGTAAACACATTTACACTGTCTACACTGCGATCAAATACACCGAAACTTAGACGAGAGTTGATGTATTCGGTACCAAATAGTAACTTATGCTTGATTGGCCCAGTTTCAAGATCACCAGTTACATTTGCCCAGCTGGTACGTGTTTTAAAGTGCTCTTCACCAATGTAAGTATTGCGATTGATATTGCCGCTTGCATCCGCATTACCAAAATAAATAATGTTTAAATCTCTATCTTGCACATTGTTGAATACGCCTGCAGCTAATTTCCAGCCATTATCAAATCGATATGAGCCGTTCAAGTCAGTGCTCATGCTTTTGTAGTCATCGTGATCATTTTGGTTAAAGCTACGGCTTCTGGGTACATCGGCAATCTTGCCGTTCACAACAGGCACACCACGGTCATACACCATACGGTCACGTTGTGGCTCCACGCTCAAGTTTATTTCCAACTTATCGTTTGGTCTAAACGCAAGCGCCATGGGTATAACATAACGGTCACTATTCGTCACATCACGATAACTATCTGTTTGGCTCCAGCCAGCATCAATGCGGTAGCTTAATATTCCTGCATCATCAATTGCACCTGTGGCACTGGCTTGCGTTCTAAAAAAGTCAAACGAGCCTATGCTTTGCTGAAATGAATATGCAGTTTCTTTTTGCGGTTTTTTGGTCACGATATTGATCAGACCACTGGGGTCAGTTGGGCCATACAACATTGAAGCCGGGCCTTTTAACACCTCAACACGCTCGACATTGGCCAGATCAAACCTGAGTAATGGGATGCGAATGCCATTGCGATACCCACTAGCAGTTTGTAGAAAGCCGCGAATGCTATATTGCTCCATTACGCCACCATACGAGTGCTGTGTTTGCACACCACTTACATTACGTATCACATCGGCAATTTTTTGAGCATTTTGTGTTCCCAGCACTTCCTCGGGCACCACTTGAATAGAAAGTGGCGTTTCAATTAATGGTGTGTCTGTTTTAGTTGCAGTGCTGGCGCTGTATGGATAAGCATCCGCAATTGATGAAGCCTTGACTTCAATCGTTCCCAATTCGATGGCGTCATCGGCAGCCCATAGGGGGTGAGATAGCGTAGTGAATGCACCCAACACGCATGTATGTACTAATCTGTTCATGTTGCTTCCCTTAAAAAATGAATAACCAACTCAGCTAGTGAGTTGTGAAAATTAACTTTTAAGCAAAAAGCGGCGGTGCGTGTGAGTGCGGTGGAAGAGAGGTGAAAACGCTATATAAAGGTTGTTCAATTACCGCTTGACGCTGAGCAACGGCTGTTAAAATCGAGACGATAATTGCATGTGATGGCACAATGGCTACATCAGATACAGAATGGCTGCAGAATGGGCAGTGCTCTAAATGATGCACTAACTCTTGATGGTCTGATTTAGAAGGCTTAATGTTAAATTCGGTCACTAGTTGCCGACCTTGCGTTGTCATGACTTGAATACTTACTTTACGGCCATCACTGGTACATACGTCCTGCGTGAAATTCCTACCAGACATGGCATTCAATGCATGCGAAATGCTGGGCGCAAAGCTTGCGAATACAATCGCCGCGAGAGCGATCTTGCATATCAATTGCTGAAATTTGACCGATAACATCCATGAATTTTAACATTACTACTCTAAAAAAGATAACCGACCTTTAAGCTATGAAGGTCAGCTTATTCCTCTAAGCAGCCTCCAGTATGCTTAGTGGGTTAAAACTTGTTGCCCACCTTACGTTTTACGTATTGAAACCACTTGCTTAGCCAGTGTTCAAAATCATCCACATAGGTATAGGCTACTGGGATAATCAGTAGACTTAACAGTGTAGAAGTCAAGAGTCCGCCTATCACGGCAACGGCCATCGGGCTTCTAAACGAGTTATCCGCTGTGCCCATGGAAAGTGCAATCGGCAGCATGCCGGCGGTCATCGCAATCGTGGTCATGATAATCGGTCTCGCACGCTTATGGCAGGCATCAATAAGCGCATCTAGGCGGCTCATGGCATGTTCACGGCGCGCCATGATGGCATATTCCACCAGTAGTATGGAGTTCTTGGTGGCAATCCCCATCAGCATAATCAGGCCAATCAGGGATGGCATGGAGAACGATTTTTGTGCAATCAGCAACCCCATAAATGCGCCGCCTAAGGAGAGTGGTAGGGCGACTAAAATGGTGATGGGTTGCAAGAAGTCTTTAAATAACAGCACCAGTACAAAGTAGATGCAGATGACGCCGGTAAGCATGGCAAGGCCAAAGCTACCAAATAGCTCGGCCATCATTTCAGAATCGCCAACCTCGGTAAAACTCACGCCCGCAGGCAACTGTTGCAAGCTAGGGAGTGCTTTGACTTCGGTACTGATATCGCCCAAGGCAGCACCAGACAGCTCAATATTAAATTGAATGTTGCGCGCGCGGTCATAGCGGTCAATCACTGCCGGGCCACTCTTCATTTCCAGCGTCGCCACTTGGTCTAAGGGCACTGCACCTTTTGCGCCGGGGATTGCCAGTTTGCCCAATACCTCTAGATCTTTTTTCGCTTCTTCGTTGAGTTTGACCACAATAGGCACTTGGCGCTGATCCAGATTGAGCTTGGGCAACGCTTGTTCGTAGTCACCTGCCGTGGCAATGCGCAGGGTCTCGCCAATGATAGAGGTAGTCACCCCCAAGTCGGCGGCTTTCGCAAAGTCTGGCGTGACCACGACTTCTTGTCGTACCAAAGATGCGCTTGATGCGATGTTGCCCAACCCTTGCACCGTACGCAAATCAGTCTCCAGCGCTCTGGCCGCTTGTTGTAAGGCTTCCGGATTGTCACCAGTCAGGGCAATGATGTATTTTTCCCCAGAGCCACCTAAGCCCACTTTGATTCTTGCGGCGGACAGTGCTTGCAGAGTGTTGCGCATTTCATTTTCAATGATTTGCTTTTTAGGCCGTTGTCCGCGCGGGTCAAGCTGAATGGTGAGCGTTGCATTGCGTGTTTCGCTTGCGCCACCGCCAGCAAATGGGTCGCTACCGGCGCTGCCACCGCCAATGGTGGTGTAAACGCTATTGATGTGCTTAACTTTAGCCAATATTAGGCGTGCCTGCTCTGCTTTGGCCGTGGTTTCTGCCAACGTGGCACCCGGCGCTAATTCGATTTGCACTTGGGTTTGAGAGTTGTCATCTGCCGGCACAAAACCTTTAGGCAGCAATGGCACCAGCATCAATGACATGATGAAAAACCCAATGGCAAACAAGATGCTGATGCTGCGGTGGCGGATGCACCAGCTGGCCAGCTTAAGGTAAGCCTGCATCAGACGGCTGTCTTTTTCTTCTTGTTGGCCGTCTTTAATTAAATAAGCCGCCATCATCGGCGTTAATAAACGCGCGACTACCAGTGAGGTAAATACGGCAATAGCTGCCGTCCAACCAAATTGTTTAAAGAACTTGCCCGGTATGCCATCCATAAATGCGGTAGGCAGAAACACGGCAATCAGCGTGAAGGTGGTGGCGACCACAGCCAACCCAATTTCCTCGGTGGCTTCCATGGCTGCTTGGTAAGGTGTCTTGCCCATCCGGATATGCCGGACAATATTTTCCACTTCTACAATGGCGTCATCCACCAAAATCCCCACCACTAGCGATAGCGCCAGCAAGGTGACGATGTTGATAGAAAAGCCAAGGTAATTCATGCCAATAAACGTGGGGATAACTGAAAGCGGCAAGGCGATGGCGGAGACAAAGGTTGCGCGGAAGTTGCGCAAAAATAACCACACCACTAACACTGCCAGCAGCGCGCCTTCGTAAAGCATGGTCATAGACGCATCAAACTCCTCTTGCACGGGCGCCACAAAATTAAACGCTTCGGTCAGTTCAATATCGGGGTGTGCTGCCTTCAACTCTTTCAACACTTTATCTACGCCGCTACCCACATCAAGCTCACTGGCGCCACGGCTACGGCTGACTTCAAACCCCAATACCTTTTTGCCGTTTAATAAGGCCGCTGATTTTGGTTCGGCATAGGTATCTTCAATCTTGGCAATTTCATCTAACCGGAAGCGTCTGCCATCACTCAATGTAATCGTGGTCTCTGCTAAATCTTGTGCTGATTTAACAGTGGCAATGGTGCGTATGGGTTGCTCGCTCCCACTCAGTTTGGTCACACCGCCCGATGTTTCCATTTGCGTCATACCAAGCTGGCGTGAAATATCAGCGGCTGAGGCGTTTAATGCCTGTAGTTTTTCTGTATCTAGCGCCACCCATATTTGACGGGTCACACCACCCACACGCCCAACACTGCCCACGCCTTTAACGGTGAGTAGCTTTTTAGTCAGCGTGTCATCCACAAACCAAGACAGTGCCTCGATATCCATCTTGTTAGACGCGATGGTGAACGCCAACACAGGCGAACTAGCTAAATCTAGCTTTCTGACAATCGGTTCGCGTAGATCGGTCGGCAAGTCTGCACGCACTTCCGATACCGCAGAACGTACGTCATCCACGGCTTCTTGCACTGGTTTTTCCAGCCTGAACTCGCAAGTGATAGTAACGCTACCATCTTGGATTTTGGTGGTGATATGGCGTAAGCCTTGTAGCTTGGCAATGCTGTTTTCAATCTTGCGGGCAACTTGGTTTTCAAGTTGGGTAGGGGATGCACCGGGCAAGCTGGCAGTAACCGTGACTGTAGGTAAATCCAAGTCCGGGAAGTTTTGGATTTTCATGGCCTTAAAGCCCATGAGTCCCGCCAGCGTCAGCAAGATAAAGAGAATCAGGCTGGGTACCGGATTTTTAATGGCCCAGTTGGAAATGTTCCAGCTGGTGGGCTCGGTGTGGCTTGGGGTCATATCATTCATAGGTATGCTTTAGAAAATAACGTAATGGCCGCAGTGTTAATGGGCAGCAGTCTCAGCAATGCGCACCAGATCGCCATCCGATAAAAATGCGCCACCACTGGCCACATAATTTGCGTTGGCATCCGGCAGGTCTAGGATTTCCACCAAATGGCCTTCTCTATTGCCCAGTGTGACTTTGATTTGGTGAATATGATGGCTGTCGTCTATCTGCATCAGATAATTAAAGCCATCACGCATCACAATTGCGCTGTAGGGCAGGGTGTTGGTCTCAGCCGCTGCCAATTGAATCTCACCTTTAGCAAACATCCCCGGTCTAGCCTGTTGATTAGGGATATCTACATATACCAGTGTGTTGCGGGTATTGCTGTCCGCAGTTGGCGCCAGTGTGCGCACTTTGCCAGTGATTTGGCTGCTGTCTGGCAAAGTGAGTTTAACGGCCATCCCGGCTTGCACTTTGCTGATGTTTTCTGCATTGAATTCACCACGCCATTCGATTCTGCCTAGCCTAATCAAGCGAAATAGCTCAAGCCCGGAAGAAACGACCTGGCCTACGGTAGCATCGCGTTTGGATATTACGCCGTTATCTGGCGCGAGCAGCAAGGTTTGTGTGCGTTTGATGTTCTGTGCATCCCAAGCTGCCTGTGCAGACTGAAAGCGTGCTTTGGTGCTGGCCTCTGTGCTCAAGTATTGATCCACTTGCTGCTTGCTCAGTGCGCCTGAGTCTTGAATACTGCGCGCACGTTGCGCATTGCCTTCCGCCTCAATCATCGCCGCTTTGGCTTCAGCCACATTGGCTTGTGCTTGTGCCAGATCTGCCTGTATGGTGCTGTCGTTAAAGCGCGCAATCACTTGCCCGCGCTTGACTGTGTCACCTACATTGACCAACACTTCTTTAATGGCCAGTCCGTTGACTTCTGTGCCAATGATGGCCTCCTGCCAGGCCGCGACACTGCCGTTGGCAATGATGGTTTGATGCATCATGGTGCGCTGCGGCTTTACTTGCTCCACAGTCAATGCGGGCTTGCCTACTGCTTGCGTGGTTTTGTCGGTATCCGCAGGGGTAGGCGCTGCGGCCTGATGGCTTATCAGTTGCTGAATGCCAACAATCACAATGCCCGCTGCAACTATCCAGAATAAGGTACGTAGGTATTTCTTTTTTTGTGTCGAGCTCATGAGGCTTCTTTCTTTTCGGCATGTGATTGATCAGATGCATTGTCCAAAGGTTGGGCTTGCTGTGCTGGGGATTGCCAACCACCCCCGGCGGCACGATAAAGGTTGAGCCAAGCATTGGCGCGCGTTTGCTGTAAGGTCAGGGCGTTTTTTTGTGCTTGTAATACATTGCGTTTGGCTTCTTCCACTTCTAGTTTGCTAGCAAAACCAGCCTTTTCTTTAGCCTCGGTAAGATGCAGGCTGGTAGCCAGTTTGTCTAAGCTCTGCAACACATCTTGCTGTCTTTCTCCGGTATCGTGCAAGTTTACCAATGCTGTTTCTGTTTCCTTTACAGCGTTCTGAATAGCACCACGATATTTGGCAGAAGCTTCAAGATAGCGTGCTTCGGCCGTGTCTTGCGTGGCTTTGAGCGCGCCGCCATCAAAGATAGGTAAGGTCAGCTGAATCGGCCCTAGCGACCATACTCGTCCTTTGCTTTCAAATGTCATATTGGTGGTTTTAAGCCAACCGATAGAACCTTGCAAACTCACACTTGGTAAGCGGTCTGCAACCGCTTGCTTGATATCTGCCGCTGCACGTATCACATCGACTTCTGCGCGATAAATATCCGGGCGCTGCCGTATGGCCGTGGCTGGAATTTCTTCAATCACGAATAAGCGGTCCAAATCCAACTGTGGCGTATTGGCTTCTGCAGTGGCGAGCTTTTGGCGTAATTCAGGCTCCGGATAATAGGTGAGTGCCGTCAGGTTTTTGACTTCCAGTTCGCATTGCGAAACTTGGTATTTGGCTTGTTGCTTTGCATCCATCATATTGGCGATAGCCGTAGATTGTTCGCCGGCATCTTTAAACCCGGCCTGATAAGCAATTTCTGTCAATTTGGCTGTGAATTCACTAGAGCTGAATACTTGATCCTGGAGTGTGGATTGTTGGCGGCACAAGACATAATTGAAATAACTGGTGGCAACCTCTGCCGCTACTGAGACGCGCGCTTCATGCCAGCTTGCATTGGCAGCATGCTCTTGGGCGATGGTGGCGTTGCGTAAAGCGCTATTGCTGCCGTATAAATCTAACTCCCAAGACGCTTGCAGATTGGCTTGATAAGTATTGGTTGGGCTGGTATTGGCAAATCCAAATCCGCCACCGCCGACTGCGCTACCACCCCCTTTGAGTTGCGTATTTTTAGGTTGCTGCAAGCTGCGTGAGGCGCTTAAGGTGCCATCTAGCTTAGGCAGTAAGTTAGCGCCCGCTTTCACCCGGTTAGCGCGCGCTTCGGCCATGTTGGCAACCGCGGTGGCGACATCCGGTGCTTGCATTTGGGCTTGAGTAATCAGGTCTAGCAGCACCGGATTAGGATATTGCTGCCAGAACTCATTCAGATGTTTAATCTGCCCTCCATGTGGCAGTGGTGCTTGCCATTGTGTGGGTGGTTGTGTCGCGGCAATGGTGTTGAATGGATTATATTTTTGGGTGAGCCCATCCAATAATGTGCAGCCGCTTAATATACTTGCGATGATGACCGGTGATAACCGTGAAATTAGCTGTCGCTGCATATCAGCCCCTTTCTGCGCGCAGTTTCAGCTTCTATCATGCCTATCGCAAACATCACCATGCGCGCTAGCATGATATCCAGCGCCGCTTCTGTTTCAATCAGTTGCGGACAAAGCTTTTCAATCACGTCACGCCCTGCAAATAAATGCACACCCATCGATACGATGCAAAACGCTAAACGATGCAAGTCGTCATCTGCGTTATCTAATCCCAAATGTTGTTTGAGTACGGTTAGTAGCGCTTGATGATGGGGGGTAATTTCGTTATCAATGGTATTTCGCCACAAACCAGTGGGCTCAATGATCTCGCGCATATGCAAGCGAATACACTGGCGAACCAGTTCGTTTTGCTTCATCGGTTCAACAAAGCCACTCAATAAGCCAGTTAATGCCTGCTCCAGTGACATATCCTGTTGGTCAAACAAGGGGATATCATCGCTAGGGCAGCCCATTGGTTCGGTATAAGCAGCTTTGTACAAACCATTCTTATCGCCAAAGTAATAAGAAATAGCGGATACGTTGACGTTAGCGGTCTTGGCAATCTGCCGGACGGTGGTACGTTCGTAGCCTTGCTCTGAAAACAGCTTGAGAGCGGTCAGCAATATATTTTCGCGCGGCTGAATGTCGGGATTAGGTGTGGACATTAAAAAATAAATCAAACGTTTGTTTTAAAAGTGTAGTGTAAATTCAAACAAGTGTTTGAATCAAGCGATTTTTATGTTGATTGAAAGGTGTTTGTAACGGGCTGATAACTAAGGTGGCTTGTACTTACGTGCCACCTTGAATCACTTTTATAAGTGCTGAGCAAGTAAATCACTCAGCCAATCCATCAAGATACGCACGCGCTTGGATAAATTGCGCCGATGTGGATACAAAATAGAAACAGGCATAGGCGGTGCTGTATAGTTTTTCAGCACCTCAACCAATTGGCCAGTAAGTAGATACTCTTGTGCGCCTAGTAGTGGTGATTGCATTACCCCTAGCCCTGCGATGCATGCCGCTCGGTAAGCATCTGTGTTGTTTACAGTGATGCGGCTTTGCATAGAAACTTTCTGGCATTGTTGGCCATCCCAATACTCAAAGGCGTCAAATTTGTGGCCACCACTCACGTTGTAATGCACAAGTAGATGTTTATCTAAATCCTTCAATTCTTTGGGTTCGCCATGTGCAGCAATATAGGCAGGGCTTACAAAATTAGTTTGCCGCATCTCGCCTACTTTTCTCACAATCAGCCCAGAATCCGCAAGATTGCCGGTTCTAATGACGCAATCGTAGCCTTCTGAAATCAAGTCGACATGCCGATCGCTGCTGTTTAATTCAATGTGGAGATTGGGGTACTTTTTAAAAAATTCTGGCAAATGAGGAATGACGAGCTGTCTGGCCATGGGGTGTGACATATCCACACGGATGACCCCTTGCACGCTGCGATCATCTGTTAAAAAAAGCGATGCCAGCTCATCTAGCTCACTGAGCACATCTTTGCCGCGCTCATAGAACAACTGACCATCTGGCGTGAGTTGTACTTTTCTGGTGGTTCTGTGTAGTAACTGCGTTTCTAGCTTTGTTTCTAATTGTTGAATAGCTTGTGAGATGCTCGCTTTGGGTAAGCCTAATGCCTCTGCTGCGCGTGTAAAGCTGCCTAATTCGGCTACTCTTAAAAAGCGTTTAATCGCTTCGGTATTGTCCATATAGAAACTGTTTATTGTTAATTTATTATGAACAGTGTAATCAAATATTGCATATTTATCATTTATTAATTAATCAATAGAATGACGTTCATTGATTCACAACCATAGGAGAAACAACATGCAAGTCAACATTGGACTGATTACAGGGGCAAGCCGTGGTCTTGGCAAAAATACGGCGTTGGCGATGGCTGCACAAGGGATTGATGTAGTGCTGACCTATCACAGCAAAAAAGATGCAGCGGAGGCCGTGGTGGCTGAGATCCAGCGCATGGGGCGCAAAGCAGCTGCTTTGCAGTTAGATGTGATGCATGCCAAATCATTTGCAGATTTTGCCGCGCGCTTACGGCAAGTGTTGCAAAGCAATTGGCAAGCGGAACGGTTTGATTATTTGGTCAACAATGCGGGCACTGGTGTGACAGCACCTTTTGCAGAAACGACCGAAGCGATGTTTGATGACATGGTGAATATACATCTCAAATCGACATATTTTTTAAGCCAAGCAATGTTGCCGCTGTTAAATGATGGAGGCCGCATTATCAATATCTCCAGTGGTTTAGCACGTTTTGCTTTGCCGGGGTACAGCGCATACGCCGCCATGAAAGGTGGAATTGAAGTGCTCACACGGTATATGGCCAAAGAATTGGGAGCACGCAGAATCAATGTGAATACCGTAGCACCCGGCGCGATTGAAACAGATTTTGGTGACGGCTTGGTGCGTGATAACAAAGAAGTAAATGCTTACATTGCCTCTCAAACGGCACTTGGTAGAGTAGGGGTGCCAGATGATATTGGCCCAATGATTGCCGCTTTGTTATCGGAAAATAATCGTTGGGTAAATGCGCAAAGAATTGAGGTGTCTGGAGGGATGCTCATCTAATAAACGATAAAACGATAGCCCAGGCGAGATGCAAATGCTGTATGTATCTCGCCTAGGATTTGTATTGCAACTGGCTAACTATACTTATGCCAAATCAAAGCGATCCAAGCGCATGACTTTGTCCCATGCTTTTACAAAGTCACGCAAGAAAGCATGTTGCGCATCGCTGCTTGCATAAACCTCAGCAATGGCACGTAGTTGGGCGTTAGAGCCAAACATTAAATCCACTACCGTCGCTGTCCATTTAACTTTACCGGTTGCGCGATCCAAACCTTCAAATACGCCTTCAGCGCTAGATGATTTTTGCCATTGGGTACTCATGTCCAGCAGGTTCACAAAAAAGTCGTTAGTGAGTACTTCCGGACGCTGCGTAAACAGACCATGCTGAGTATGCCCATAGTTGGCATGCAACGCACGTAAGCCACCTACCAGCACTGTTAATTCTGGCGCCGTCAGTGTGAGCAGGTTGGCCTTGTCTAGCAGACGTTCTGCTGCGGTGGATGCAAACCCAGCTTTGGCATAATTGCGAAATCCATCTGTAGTCGGCTCCAGCACAGCAAATGAATCAGCATCAGTTTGCGCTGGTGTCGCGTCAGTTCGGCCGGGTGAGAACGGCACTTTGACATTATAGCCAGCCTTTTTGCCGGCTTCTTCCACCGCAGCGCATCCGCCTAATACAATCAAATCAGCAAGCGATACTTGCTTACCGCTAGACTGCGCAGCGTTAAATTCGGCTTGGATAGCTGATAGTGTTTGCAAGATTACGCTGAGTTCGGCCGGCTGATTTACTTCCCAATCTTTTTGTGGCGCAAGGCGTAAACGCGCACCGTTGGCACCGCCGCGTTTATCAGTGCCACGGAAAGTAGACGCAGATGCCCAAGCGGTGGTCACTAGTTGTGCAATAGAAAGCCCGGATGTCAGCAGCTTTGCTTTCAATCCAGTGATGTCCTGCTCATCGATCAATGCATGATTGGCCGTAGGCACAGGGTCTTGCCAGATCAACGCTTCTTTCGGTACTAGCGGGCCAAGATAGCGTGAGATGGGACCCATATCGCGATGGGTCAGCTTAAACCAAGCTCTTGCAAAAGCATCTGCAAACTCGGCAGGGTGTTGATGGTAATGGCGAGAAATTTTCTCGTAAACTGGGTCCATCTTCAGTGCGAGATCAGCAGTGGACATAATCGGCGCGTGGCGTAGTGTCGGGTCATGTGCGTCGGGCACAGTGTCAGCACCGGCACCGCCTTTAGGTATCCATTGGTGTGCACCGGCCGGGCTCTTCGTGAGTTCCCAATCGAATTTGAACAGAATATCAAAATAGTCGTTATCCCATTGGGTGGGGTGCGTGGTCCATGCGCCTTCTAATCCGCTAGTTATCGTATGTACACCCTTACCTGTACCAAAGCTGTTTTGCCAGCCAATCCCTTGTGCTTCAATACCTGCGCCCTCTGGCTCCGCCCCTACATATTGCGTTGGCGCAGCGGCACCGTGACACTTGCCAAAGGTGTGCCCGCCAGCGATGAGTGCCACAGTCTCTTCGTCATTCATGGCCATACGCGCAAAGGTTTCACGGATGTCACGTGCAGAGGCAATCGGGTCGGGGTTGCCATTCGGCCCTTCTGGGTTCACATAAATCAAGCCCATTTGTACTGCGCCTAGCGGATTCTCAAGCTCACGGTCACCGGTGTAACGTTGGTCTCCCATCCACTCTGCTTCTGGCCCCCAATAAATCTCTTCTGGCTCCCAAACATCTTTGCGGCCACCGCCAAAACCAAAAGTTTTGAGCCCCATGGATTCCAACGCCACATTGCCTGTGAGCATCATCAGGTCTGCCCATGAGATTTTTTTGCCATACTTTTGTTTAATGGGCCAGAGTAATCGGCGTGCTTTGTCTAAATTGCAATTGTCAGGCCAGCTATTGAGTGGTGCAAAACGTTGTGTGCCAGAGCCCGCACCACCGCGGCCATCTGCAATACGGTAGGTGCCTGCTGCATGCCAAGCCATGCGAATAAAAAACGGACCGTAATGTCCGTAATCGGCAGGCCACCAATCTTGGGAGTCTGTCATCAAAGCATGTAAATCTTCAATCACTGCATTCAAGTCTAGACTTTTAAATGCTTCCGCATAGTTAAAGTCATCCCCCATGGGGTCTAGTAATGGCGAATGCTGGTTTAAAAGTTTGGTGTTTAGCTGGTTAGGCCACCAGTCGGCGTTGGTATGCGCACCGGCAATCGCATTTTTGGGTACGCCGCCTGAGAACGGACATTTTGATTGTGTAGACAAGGCCATCTCCTTTGCTTATTTGTTAGTCGTTATTGATGAAAGCATCATGTACTTGAGCCATCTTTCACGCATGCCATTGTCACAGGATACACGTTCAGTGTTGTACTGATTGCTTAACAACAATGACATCATGAACCGATTAGAAAACGAGTGTATGTTTTTGTTCATGAATGACAGCTAAGAAAAATCATGAACACTTGTATTGCTTGGGTTGGGCTAGCTTTTATCGTTGTAGCTGAAACCGTTATGCATAGGTACTACATGTATGTTTTTAATATTATTAATAGTTATATGGTTATTACAATAAAGTATTTTTAATTATTAAATGGGTTTGCTAAAGTGCAGAAATTATTTAAAGGGAATACAAACCCATGAGCTTAGTTCAACCAAAATTCACGCAAGAAAATGACGAAGCTGTATTAACAGCCATTGCCAATGCAATTTCTTTGATACAAAAGCAAACTGGGTATGGCTCCATAGAAATCACTGTGCACGATGGGCGTGTGACGCAAATTGAGCGTCGTGAAAAAGTCAGGTTTGAAACAAAATCAACTGCTTTTAAAAAATAGCTACCAGCATCTGGCGCTAAACCAATCATTAAAAACTATTGACCAGACCACTGGAAGACGATTAGGAGTTGAACACAATGCAATATAAAACAATTATTCGCGCATTAGCATTATCAGGGATGATCTTAAACCCAGCTTTGGGCTGGAGTGAGGAAGCCGCAGCTGCTGTCACCGCAGAGGCCACGCAAGAGGATGTTGCACAACAGGAAAAAGTCAAAGCGCGTTTAGCCGAAATCAAGGCCGAAGAAAAAGCCGCTGCCAAGGCCGCAAATGGTTACTACGTTGAGCGCCGCAGTTATGGCACACAAAAAGAAACCGAGCCACCTAAGTATGTCAAACAGGCCAACAAAACTTGGCTGAAAGATTTTGATGCATTTTCCGATGTAGATTGGCTGGATGTTGGTTTTGAGTATCGTGCGCGTTATGAGAGCCGCCAAAACGATTTCCGTCGTGCACGAGAAAACATTGATGACCCACTCTTACTGCGTTCACGTGCTTATGTGGGCTTGAAAAATATTCTTGACCCATTCCGTTTCGCCGTTGAATTGCAAGATTCTCGTCGTAATCACAGTGATTACAACGACAGCACTGATCGTCGCTTGTCTAGCGATCCAAAGGACATCGACCATGCAGACATTCTGCAGGCTTACTTGGAACTGTATTACAAAGACAGTATTTTCGGGAAAGATGATCTAGGGAATAGCCGTCCATTCTGGGTGCGTGGTGGTCGTTTAGCTTGGGAAGACTTGGATCGTCGTTTGATTGCGCGTAACGAATGGCGCAACACAACGAATACTTTCCAGGGTGTTCGTGCCAATATTGGTGAGAAGAAAAATGACTGGCAGTTAGAGGCGTTTGCAGTACAACCGATACAGCGCTTTACTTCGCAGTTGGATAAAATCGATCACGCTCAGAAATTTTACGGTCTTGTGGGCGATTGGCGCGGCTGGTCTGAATACGTGACGATACAACCATACTACTTCTATCTGAAGCAGGATGGTAGCAAGGTTCAGTATGACGGAAATGGCTCAGCGTATAACGATCGCACTGTTTACACTGCGATACAGCAGGCAAGAGCGAGTATTGATCGGGAAGTGAGCACTGGTGGTGTCCGCGTATATGGCGTGATTCCAGGCACACAGTGGGACTACGATGCTGCTTACAATAAACAATGGGGACATGTAGAGCGTTTTATCGGCACTACGGTAGCCGCTGGCCGCTATATTACTGTCGATCATGATGCTTATGCCTATAACGCGGAAATTGGTTACACCTTCGCCAAGCAGTCATGGAAACCACGTTTGAGTGCTTCTTACGGCGTTGCCAGTGGTGACCATGTATCAGGCGGTAACACGAATACCGATACTTCTGATGCGCAGGGTTTTGACCGCTTGTTTGGGTTTGCGCGCCCTTGGTCCAACAATGACTATGTGCAAATGAACAATATCCGTGCGGCCAAAGTACGTGTTGAGTTTGATCCGAAAGTACCTTTCCTGGATAACGTAAAAGTCGACACTGGCTTCAGTTGGTATCACTTGGATGATGCGACAGACCGTTGGGCTGCGGGTAACAACTTACAGGATGCAAGTGGCAGGTCTGGCAGAGATTTGGGTAAAGAGTATGACTTAAGGGTACGTTTCCCACTGAATCAATATGCTTCGCTTAACTTAGGCTACGCGCATTTCTGGGCCGGTGATTTTGTACAAGATGCGGTAAGCGCTACGGCAGCGAATCGCACTGCCTTTGACCAAAATCGCTCAGATAGCTCAAACTTCTTCTACACCGAACTCACTTTATTGGGCTTTTAATTAAGCACCTTAATTAAGTACAAAGAGAAAGATAAAACATAATGCAAACATTCAATATTTTGAAAAAGACCTTGCTGATTGGCGCATTATTTGTGCCGTTGGCAACATGGGCAGCAGACATTAGCTTGCTTAACGTCTCTTATGACCCGACCCGTGAGTTGTATGTGGATTACAACGCAGCATTTGCTAAACATTGGAAAGAAAAAACTGGCGATAACGTGACGATTAAACAATCGCACGGTGGTTCAGGCAAGCAAGCGCGTGGCGTGATTGATGGATTGGCGGCTGATGTGGTGACGCTTGCACTTTCTTACGACATTGACGAAATTGGTGCCAAAGCCAAGTTGATTCCGAAAGATTGGCAAAAACGTTTACCGCACAATAGCTCACCCTACACTTCAACAATTGTATTGTTGGTGCGTAAAGGTAACCCTAAAGGCATTAAAGACTGGAATGATTTAACTAAACCAGGTATTTCTGTCATTACACCTAACCCTAAAACATCAGGTGGTGCACGTTGGAATTATTTAGCAGCGTATGCCTATGCGCTTAAACACAACAATAACGACGATGCAAAAGCACGTGATTTTGTGAAGAAGATCTTCAAAAACGTGCCGGTGTTAGACAGCGGTGCACGTGGATCGACGACGACTTTTGTGGAGCGCGGTATTGGTGATGTATTGATCTCATGGGAAAACGAAGCGTTCTTAGCGCAAAAAGAGTTAGGTCCGGACAAGTTTGAAATCGTCGTGCCTACGCTTTCTATTCTGGCAGAACCGCCTGTGACCGTGATTGATAAAGTCGTGGATAAACGTAAAACACGTGCAGTGGCGCAAGCGTATTTGGAGTACTTGTACTCTGAAGAAGGCCAGGAAATTGCAGCTAAAAACTACTATCGTCCAACATTGGAATCTGTGGCTAAAAAATACGAGAAGCAATTCCCAAGTATTAGCCTGATCAAAATTGACGATGTATTTGGTGGCTGGCAAAAAGCGCAAAAAACACACTTTGCCGATGGTGGTGTGTTTGACGAGATCTATCAAAAGTAAAGTAACAAAAATTATTTAATAACAAGATTATTTAATAACAATAAGTTAGCTAAGATTGACATGCCCGGTTCCGAACACAATTCGGTCCGGGCTTATTAGGAGACTCTTATCATGAGTACAGTATTAATCGTAGGCGGTGATCAGATTGATGGTCTTAAAAAGATCGTTTCCGAATATGGTCATCATGATATTGAACATTGGTCTGGCCGTAAGGCGGGTGACCATCACAAAAAAATTCCACAGAATACCGAATTAGTGGTGTTGGTCACTTCTTGGATCAACCACTCATTTACGTATGCAATTAAGCGTGCGGCTAGCAAGCGACAATTGAAAATTGTCTATGCCACCAATCTCACACATGCACGCGAACATTTAATGAAACAGCTAGGGCAAGACAGCGCTGTGTTGTCTGGATGTCGCAAGACATTACAACCATTCATCGTCGTCTAGTTTAACTTAGCTTCATTCTATGTAGCTAACCCCTTAATATTCATGATGTGAGGAGATTGCTATGTCTTTCCAATCCGTACAATTTAAAACAATACTCAGTGCCTCGGTGTTTATCTTGGCGTGGATATTACTGGCAGCACAAAGTGTTGGCCAGCCTGCCAACTCGCCCAGTATCGAGCAGCGCGTAGTCGCTAAGATTCAGCAAAGCGGTAAAGGCGTTATTCTTGGTATAGCCGCACATGGTGAGGATGCCACCGCGTTAACCGATAAGCTGCTCACCGAAGTAGAAAGTAATCGCTATTACGCGCCCGTATTCATTACGTCAGAGGGGCTTGGCTTTCAGCAGCAGTTAAAACGCTATGGGCTTGCCCAAGATCAGCTACCAGCCGTGATTTATTTTAATCAGCAAGGCCATGAAATTTCACGTACCGTGAAAGTCCGTGCTGTCACAAATGCCGTGTATCACACCACAACCTATCACAAAGCAACTGGACACCATGATACAAAAAATACGGATTATCTAGTTGCGCTCTCGCAAGCGCTTAGCTCACTTTAATATTGGACATAAAAAAGGCTCAATCATGATGATTGAGCCTTTTTTGCATGATCGCTTAGATAAAACTAGGCGACATAACGTGCAGAGGACAACTTGCGTAATACACGCACCATGGCATCTACTTCAGCCGTGGTGTTGTAAAACGCTAGAGATGGACGCACTGTGGTTTCCAAACCAAAGCGTCGTAAGATAGGTTGTGCACAATGATGCCCGGAACGCACAGCAATGCCTTCCTCGTTCAATGCGGCACCTACTTCTTCACTTTGATAACCTCTGAGCTGAAACGACAATACGCTGGCTTTGTCTTGCGCAGTGCCCACTAAGCGGATACCGTCGATTTGGCTCAGCGCTTGCGTGGCATACTCAAGCAATGCGTGCTCGTAGCGGGCAATATTTTCAATGCCAATACGTTCAACATATTGCAATGCAGCGCCCAACCCTACTGCATCGGCAATGTTGCCGGTGCCAGCTTCAAACTTGGCTGGCGCTTGGTGATAGACCGTTTTTTCAAAGGTCACATCTTGAATCATATTGCCGCCACCTTGCCATGCTGGCATGTCGTTAAGTACATCTTGCTTGCCATACAATACGCCAATACCGGTAGGCCCAAATATCTTGTGTCCGGAGAACACCAAGAAATCTGGATTTAGCGCTTGTACATCAGTACGCATGTGCGATACAGACTGCGCCCCATCCAACAATACTTTTGCTCCCACACGTTGTGCCATCGCAATCATTTCTGCGGCTGGCGTCACAGTGCCCAAGGCATTGGATACTTGGGTAAACGAGACCAATTTCACTTTGGAGGTCAGTAATTTTTGGTACTCATCCAATAGTATTTGGCCGCTGTCATCCACCGGAGCCACTTTGAGCACAGCACCTGTTTCTTGGCAAAGTTGCTGCCAAGGCACAATGTTGGCGTGATGCTCTAAGTGCGAAATGACAATCTCATCACCTGCGCCCAGATGCTTTTTACCCCAAGTCTTGGCCACTAGGTTAATCGCCTCGGTCGTGCCACGCACAAACACAATATTATCCACCGATGGCGCGTTGATAAAGCGTCGCACGGTTTCGCGGGCTTCTTCATAAGCATCAGTTGCACGCGCAGCTAAAGCATGTGCAGCACGGTGAATATTAGAATTTTCATGCTGGTAAAACTGGCTGATGCGGTCAATCACCACTTGTGGTTTTTGCGTAGTGGCTGCGTTATCAAGCCAAATCAGTGGTCGGCCATTCACCAATTCACGCAAGATGGGAAAATCTTTGCGTACCGCATGCACATCAAATGCGGGATGTGCACTGGTAAACGCAGGCACGGATTTGGTGGCTGGAGCAGCTGTCTCCGCCAAAAAATAATAGGCCTGCGAATTTTGTAACAGCGGTAACTGCTCGCTAGCTGGCAAAGCAAGGCTAGTCGCGCTTTGCGGCGTAGCCGCCAATGCATTGTTACCAAACAGCTGCGCTAGCTCAGATTGGTAAGGATCTACCGCGCCAAGCAGCAATTGATCAATGTCTACAACCTGGTGTGCAAGCCCCAATTGTGAAAATGTAGGCAATGCAAATGTAGGCTGTGTAGATATAGGTCGTGCAAGCTGTGGGTGCAAGGCTTCATGATTAGGTAGCGCTTGCGTAGCCAAACTATTCTCTAGTGCAGCGCGTAAGTCGCCATCAGGGAGCGCTGGTGACTGCGTATTTGGTAACACACTGTCACTGGCAATATGGCTCAACGAGGCATTAGACGGAAAAGATTCCTGCTGCTTGAACGGTGAGCCAGCTGGAAACCCTTCTGCAAAGATTTCATTGGCCAAACGGCTGAGTTCAGCCACATCCAAGCGCCCGGTATTGCTGGCCTCGCGACCAAGCGCCAACGCCGCTGCCATGCGCGGGTGATCACCCGGCAATGCTGCGAGTATGGCCTCTGGTTCATAGGAGGCCAAATCGTGTGGATTATTTATAGTCATAGTAGTTGCCTACATCTACATTCTCTAGCACGGCAATCGCATCATCGGTCAATACCGCTAATGAGCAATATAAAGAAATCAAGTATGAAGCAATGGCTTTATGGTTGATGCCCATAAAGCGTACAGATAAGCCCATGGTTTGCTGGCCTGGTAAGTTAGGTTGATATAACCCCACCACACCTTGGCGGCTTTCACCTGTGCGTAACAGCAAAATGTTTGTTTTGCCATTGGTGATGCGTAATTTATCGCAAGGAATCAGCGGTACGCCGCGCCAAGTGATAAATTGTGAGCCGAATAATGCAACGGTTGGCGGAGGTACACCGCGGCGTGTGCATTCGCGACCAAATGCCGCAATGGCTTGTGGGTGTGCTAAGAAAAACGCAGGCTCTTTCCATACTTTAGCCAATAACTCATCTAAATCATCAGGTGTAGGGTAGCCTGTTCTGGATTTCACTTTTTGGCTATCGACGATGTTGTGCAATAAACCGTACTCTTTGTTATTAATGAGCTCGCTCTCTTGACGCTCTTTTACAGTCTCGATCGTCAGGCGTAATTGCTCTTTAATTTGGTTATGCGGGCTGCTATATAAATCAGAAACGCGGGTATGCACGTCCACTGCAGTATTCACAGCGTTCAGCACATACTCACGGCCCCACTCTTCATAATCCACAAAAGTCGCAGGAATCTCACGCTCATCTTTAGCCGAGCAGTCGACTTCAATTGCACTTGGGTCTTTGACTTTATTGACGCGATAGATACCTGCCTCCACTGGCACCCAGTGCAATAAATGCACTAACCAGCGAGGGGTAATCGTACCCATCATGGGTACGGTTTTGGTCGCATTCGATAGCGTGCGTGCAGCAACATCACCTAGGGCGGTGTGTGCTTGATGAATATCAGTCATTGTGTTCTCCTGTTAAAAATTTTGATTACTATTTTGATTGCTTAAGCTGCGTTATCTAAGTTGCGTTATCTAAGTTGCGTTAGATGGTTGTGGTGTGGCATTGGCCACATCTTGTGTTTGTGCTTGGGTAATATTGCTGTTGGGCGGCACGCTTTTGGTCAGCCATACATTGCCGCCAATCACAGAATGCGCACCAATCGTGATGCGTCCTAAAATCGTCGCACCGGCATAGATCACAACATCGTCTTCTACAATCGGATGTCTGGCATCGCCTTTGATGAGATGGCCCTGTGCATTGGTAGGAAAGCGTTTTGCACCTAACGTCACGGCCTGATATAGGCGCACGTGGCGACCAATAATCGCTGTCTCACCAATGACGACACCCGTGCCGTGATCAATAAAGAATCCATTGCCAATCGTGGCGCCAGGGTGGATATCAATGCCAGTCGCAGAGTGCGCAACTTCAGAGATAATCCGCGCAATCAACGGCAGGCCCAGTTTGTGTAGCTCATGCGCTAAACGGTAATGAATGATGGCAGCAATCCCCGGATAGCACACCAGCACTTCATCCAAACTACGTGCCGCAGGATCGCCTTCAAATGCTGCATTCAAATCGGTATCCAGCACCGTACGAATATGCGGCAATTGCTGTGAGAATGTGCGTACTTTGTCTAGTGCTGTCGCGTTACTCGGTGATTTAGAGTGCTCGGTATCGGATGCGTAGCGGAGTTCCAGTTGTACTTGTACATACAAATCACGTAAGGCCGTGTCTAGCGTATGGCCAACAAAATAATCAATACCATCTTCTTGTAGATCCGGCATGCCCAAACGGTTGGGAAACAGCGCTGCAGACAAGCCATCGACAATGGATTGCAAAGATTTTCTAGAAGGCAGTTTAGGTGGGTTGTTACGGCGGTGGCGGTGTTCCAGCGAGGTGAGGCGTACTTCACGTAACTCACTCACAATGTCTGCAATGCCTAATGTTTGGTTAAGTGGTTGCGTCATTATGTCCTCTCGTATCTGTTGCAATCTAAAGCGACAGGCATAAAAAAAGCCAGCGGCCTAAGTTAGGCGCACTGGCTTCCAGTTGTCTGGTCAGCAATTGACGAATAAGGGCCTAATATACGCTAAAAACCCTAAAATTAAGTAAAAAAGTGTTAGTTTATTTATACAATTTTATTATAAATATATAATTTTATATTCTTTTACATTATTTTGATGGTTGTTTATATTGAGCACCTTATGGGAATTTAAGGGGTGTAATGCATGCGGTATCTAAGTCTTGTTTTATTGGCATTGCCAAGCTTGGCGTTCGCAGCCACAGAGATTTTGAATGTGTCTTATGATGTGTCGCGCGAGTTTTATAAAGAACTCAATCCAGCATTTGTTAAATATTGGAAAGAGAAAACCGGCGAGACTGTCAGTATCAAACAATCGCATGGTGGCTCCAGCAAACAAGCACGCTCGGTCGTGGATGGCTTGCCTGCAGATGTCATTACCATGAACCGCTCACCGGATATTGATATCTTGTATGAGCGCGGTAAATTGATTCCTAAAGATTGGCAAGCGCGTTTACCCAATGAGAGTGCGCCAACCGCCTCAACCTCTGTCTTTTTGGTGCGTAAAGGCAACCCTAAAAAGATTAAAGACTGGAACGACTTGGTGAAAGCCAATGTGTCAGTGATTATCCCTAACCCTAAAACCTCGGGCAATGGCAAATATAGTTATTTGGCTGCATGGGGCTATGTGCTTAAAAAAGGCGGTAGCGATGCAGAGGCAAAAGCGTTCGTTGCTAGCTTGTTCAAAAACGTACCAGTGCTAGATACTGGTGGCCGTGGTGCGACTACTACCTTTGCCCAACGTGAAATTGGTGATGTATTGCTGACGTTTGAAAATGAAGTCACTCTGATTCAAGAAGAGTTAGGTGCAGACAAGTTTGAAGTGGTGTATCCGCCGTTAAGTATCTTGGCAGAGAATCCAGTGGCCTTGGTCGATAAAGTCGTGGATAAGAAGAAAACACGTGCGGTTGCGCAAGCATATTTGGACTTCCACTACTCAGAGCAAGGTCAGGCCATTGCTGTGCATCACCATCTGCGTCCACAAGTCGCTGCAGTGGCAGCAAAACATCAAGCTGATTTTCATGCGATCTCACTCTTTAAAGTAGAAGAGTTGTTTGGCAGTTGGGCCAATGCCGAGAAAACGCATTTTGCCGATGGCGCAATTTTCGACCAGATTTATCAAAAGTAGTATTAATCAGGAATGATGTAGAGAAGTAGAGTAAAGCGTATGTCGCAAAGTGGAAAACAAAGTAAAGCGCGCCTAGCGGCGTTAGGTGAAAAGTTAAAGTCATCTCTGTTATTGGAGTTGGATGACTTTAACTTGGAAGCCAATCATACCGGTGAATACACCAGTGAGTTTGCAGGCGTGCATTTGGCCTCTGCTTTTCAGCCGATTTATGATATCCAGTCAGGTGATTTTCATGGACATGAGGCTTTACTCAGGCCCAAGTTGGGCAATATTCAAGAAGTCACCCCGGATTTTGCATTTACCTATGCCGATAAATCAGACAAGTTGGTGAAGCTTGATCGCGTTAGCAGGGCCCTGCATGTACTGAATTATCACGAGATTTTTAAAGAAAATGGCTTGCTGTTTTTAAATGTGCATCCTAGTTTGCTAATGCGTGTGAATGAGCACGGTAAAGTATTTGAACGCATTTTGCATGATCACGCGGTATCGACAGAACGTGTTGTGATTGAGGTGCGTGATTTTGATACGTTTAAACAAGATACAGAGTTGGCTGTATATGAGCAGCAACTGGCTGCCGCCATTCAAAACTATCAAGACCGTGGCTATAAGATTGCGATTGATCGGTTTGGCAGTGCCAATTCGTTTGTTAGCCGCTTATGGAAAATCGCCCCTGATTACGTTAAATTTGACTTACAGTTGATTCAGCAAGCTGAACATGACCCCTTGGTGCGTAAAGCGTTGTTTGGCTTGGTGCACTTTGTACAAACGCTAGGGGCAAAGCCCATTATTACCGGCGTAGAAACTTCCTCCCAGTTGCATGTGGCTGTCGATGCCGGTGCGACGTTAATTCAAGGGTATTTATTTGGCCAGCCAAGCTCGGCCAGACATCTCAGTACATCTGAAGTGATTAAACGACAATTCGCACAACAGGTCGCGTAACGACATCAATATAATTAAACTGAATATTGTTATAAAAAATAAATATTTAATTGTTATAAAAGAGTTTGTTATATTGCCTTCGCCTACATCAATTAAAAAAACTATGTCCAAAAAAACCAATGTCTTACCGGGGTTCAGCCTTTCGCTAGGATACACGCTGCTGTACCTGAGTTTGATTGTGCTCATTCCACTCTCTGCTGCTTTAATTAAAACGACAGAGCTGAGTTTTTCTGAGTTTTGGCATGTGGTGACTGCGCCGCGCGTCATGGCTTCTTACAAGCTCACCTTTGGCGCTTCGTTTATTGGCGCTTCTATCAATGCTGTATTTGGGTTGCTTACTGCATGGGTATTGGTGCGTTATGATTTCTTTGGCAAAAAATTCATTGATGCTTTGGTCGACTTACCATTTGCCTTGCCCACGGCTGTGGCTGGGATTGCCTTAACTGCGGTCTATGCCAAAAATGGCTGGATTGGTAGCTTTTTAGAACCTAACGGCATCCATGTGGCGTTTACCCCAGTGGGTGTGGTGATTGCGCTGACATTTATTGGTTTGCCATTTGTCGTGCGTACCGTGCAGCCAGTATTAGAGGATTTGGAAAGCGAAACCGAAGAGGCCGCCGCCAGCTTGGGCGCTAATCGTTGGCAAACATTTTACAAGATTATTTTTCCTGCACTGTTGCCAGCACTCATGACTGGGTTTGCATTGGCCTTTGCACGTGCCATTGGTGAATATGGATCGGTGATTTTTATTGCAGGCAATATGCCTATGGTGTCGGAAATTACGCCACTGATTATCATCACCAAACTTGAGCAATATGACTATACCGGCGCGACTGCGGTGGCGGTGGTGATGCTACTGATTTCATTTCTGTTATTACTCGCAATTAATGGTTTGCAGTGGTGGAGTAGCCGCCGTAACGCCGAAGCAATCGAATAGGAAGTTTCATGACCGCTATTACCGTTACACAACACGTACGCTATCAGACCAAGGTGGCGCATCGCCGCGCGACTTCTGAGCCCGCATGGATTCGCTGGACGCTGATTGCGAGTGCCTTGGCGTTTTTAACTTTGTTTTTGTTTGTGCCACTGGCAGCTGTGTTTACAGAGGCGCTGCGTAAAGGCTGGGACACCTACCTTAGTGCGTTGATTGACCCAGATGCACTCTCTGCGATTTGGCTCACCTTGATTGCCGCGGCCATCGCTTTGCCGCTGAATCTAGTGTTTGGGGTAGCCGCAGCATGGGCCATTGCTAAGTTTGAGTTTAGAGGTAAGAGTGTCCTCATTACATTGATTGATTTGCCGTTTGCTGTTTCACCAGTGGTCGCCGGGTTGATTTATGTGCTGATCTTTGGCTTGCAAGGCTGGTTTGGCGAGTGGTTGATAGACAACGACATGAAGGTGATTTTTGCAATCCCCGGCATTGTGTTGGCCACAGTGTTTGTGACCTTTCCCTTTGTGGCACGTGAACTGATTCCATTAATGCAAGCACAAGGCAAAGATGAAGAAGAGGCTGCTCTGGTATTGGGCGCATCCGGTTGGCAGATTTTATGGCGTGTGACTCTACCAAACATTAAATGGGGCTTGTTGTACGGCATGATTTTGACCAACGCGCGGGCCATGGGCGAGTTTGGCGCGGTGTCTGTGGTATCTGGTCATATCCGCGGTATGACCAATACCATGCCATTACATGTGGAAATTTTGTATAACGAGTACCAATATGCAGCGGCCTTTGCTGTGGCATCGCTACTGGCGTTGCTGGCACTAGTGACGTTGGCGCTCAAAACATTTGTTGAGTGGCAGTCTGCCAAGAATGCGGCTGAGTTTGAGAAAGAAGCGAACGGCTAATGCTTTCGGTCATTGGATACAACACGCACCCAACTGGGCACAACTGGATTAAATAGGGAAATGCAAATATGAGTATTGAAATTAACAATATCAGCAAACAGTTTGGCAAATTTCACGCCTTACAGAATATCAATTTCAATGTGCCTTCTGGTGAGTTGGTGGCATTACTTGGGCCATCAGGCTGCGGTAAAACAACGTTGCTAAGAATTATCGCCGGTTTGGAATCCGCTGACGATGGGCGCATTGCGTTTCATGGCGATGACACCACAGATAAAAATGTGCGTGAGCGCCAAGTGGGCTTTGTGTTCCAGCATTATGCGTTGTTCAGACACATGACTGTATTTGAAAACGTGGCGTTTGGCTTACGCGTTCGCCCTAAAGCCACGCGACCATCAGAAGCGGAGATTCGTCGCCGCGTACGTGAATTGCTGGGACTGGTGCAGTTGGACTGGCTGGCGGATCGCTATCCTCCACAACTTTCTGGCGGGCAACGTCAGCGTATTGCCTTAGCGCGTGCTTTGGCGGTGGAGCCCAAAGTGTTGTTGTTGGACGAGCCGTTTGGCGCCTTAGATGCAAAAGTGCGTAAAGACTTACGTCGTTGGTTGCGCAGGCTGCATGACGAATTACACATTACCAGCGTATTCGTGACGCATGATCAGGAAGAAGCACTGGAAGTGGCCGATAGAATCGTGGTCATGAACCATGGCAAGGTAGAACAAATTGGCTCACCACAGCAAGTGTACGATCAACCGGCATCGCCGTTCGTATATCAATTCTTGGGCAATGTGAATGAGTTTGAAAGCCGCGTTAACAAGGGGCGTGCAAGTATCAATGAGGTCACGGTGGATAGCGTGGAGCATCAGTCTGTCGATGATGCAGCAGCGTTGGCTTATATCCGTCCACATGATATTGAAGTGCTCAAAGAACCCAATGGCGCTCCTAGTTTTTCTGCCACGGTGAACTATATCCACTCCCTAGGCCCGCTGGTGAGGTTGGAGCTACAACGCCAAGATGATGAACGCATTATTGAGGCTGAGTTGACCAGAGAGCGATTCTTGCAACTGCAACTGATTGAAGGGTCGCAGGTATACTTGCAACCTAAACAAGTGCGTGTATTCCTAAAACACTAAAGGCTATAAGAGAGAGGTTGCTACGTATTGAAAACGATAGCCCTCACTTCTTAATCGTAATCGTCTGCTTCTGTCATTGGTGTGGCTGCATCACTGTGCTGGCATTCAAACCCAGCTTTTTCCATTTGCAGACGGTAGGTACAGGTCGTGGCGTGCCCCTCTAAATGACCATTAATCGCGGTGGTTTCCTGTTTGCAAAAAAGGCAACGATAGCGATGGGCTTGTCCTTCGATATGTTCCTGCGGGTAATCAATGTAATAACTTCTTATCATCACTCACTCCTTAGCAAATGCACTCAAAAATAGCGCTTTCAGACGATTTCATGTTACCCCTTTTTAATGCATTGGAGAAGTGGCAATGACTAATGCGCATAGGGTTAAATCGTGATAATATGCGCACTTTGCTGAGTAAAGCCAACCTTGTTAAGTGATTGTTTGAGCGTTGTTTTTAGTCAAAAACGCACATTCACCTAAATCATGGCAACTGATCATTGTGCAATCAGCGTAATTTAGAACCTTTATTGTTGACGCATCCGTGGCTTTCAATTCATTTCAAACCAATATCGCAACCGACATGAACGTAGTCGATACGGTAATCCGTCAGTCGCTGCATTCCGAAGTCCCGCTCATTAATCAAGTCTCCGAATACATTATCCATAGTGGTGGCAAACGTTTGCGCCCTGCGTTGGTGCTGCTATCAGCCAATATGTTTCAAGGCATTCGTGCTGAGCACCATCATTTGGCTGCGATAGTCGAGTTTATCCATACCGCAACTTTGCTTCACGATGATGTCGTGGACGAGTCTGATTTACGCCGCGGAAAATCCACAGCGAACCATGTATTTGGTAACGCGGCAAGTGTGCTGGTGGGTGATTTTCTGTATTCACGTGCGTTTCAAATGATGGTCAAGCTACAAAATATGCGGGTGATGGAAATTCTAGCAGAGGCCACCAATACGATTTCTGAAGGTGAAGTGTTGCAATTGCTGAATGTGCGTAAAGCAGACATTACCGAGCAGGATTATCTAAAGGTCATACACTTTAAAACGGCCAAACTGTTTGAGGCGGCAACACGTTTGGGTGCGGTGATGAGTGGCGCAAGCAGTCAACAAGAGCAAGGCTTGGCCGAGTACGGCATGCGTTTAGGCACAGCATTTCAATTGATTGATGATGTGCTGGATTTAAGCGGCGACCCAGCACAAATCGGTAAAAAGCTAGGCAATGATTTGGCAGAAGGAAAACCGACGTTGCCATTGCTGTATGCAATTCAGCATGGTACGGCTACAGAGGCAACGCTTGTCAAAGAGGCGATTAGCCAAGGGGATTTGACGCAAATGGAAGCGGTGATGGAAGTGTTAACATCAACCGGTGCATTGGCGTATGTGCGTAATGTAGCAAGAAAAGAGGCGGATCTGGCCTGTGAGGCGATTGCTCCTTTTACGCAGAACCAACATCAGCACGCATTGGTTGAGTTGGCAGAATTTTCAGTTACACGTCAATATTAATCACATATAAAAACGGCCTACCAGCATCGCTGATAAGCCGTATATCGTTCTGCTAAACATCTGTTAATTCAACATGATTTGCTCGCCTGTTGCATGGTAATAGCTTAAGTGCGCGCACTCGCTAGTACCGGTAGTCAGGGAGCCATCAAATAGCGCTTCGCCATCTACATCCACCACAGCGTACCCATTGTGATATAAGGTGACCTCTGCTTGTTTCAAAGCGTTATGTTTAATCACGTGGTGCTCTGAACCTTGCTTTTGACGCATCATAAAACTAATGCAGGTTTCCTCTTCGTCTTCACCATAAATTTCCCAAGAGCGATCGCCAGTCAGTTGGGCTAACCAGCCTGGCAAATCCACTTCTACGCGACAAATGATGGGCTCATCCCATGCGGGGTGCTCAAATTGATTGAGCTCAACTTGTGTTTTGTCAATTTGCGTTCTATCGAATACTTTATTGTCGTTTGTCATCAAGAGTCCTTTGCTTCAATTACATCTATTATGTGGTGACTGTTAAGTACTATTCAAGAGCCTTGCAATATTGAACTAGCAATTTTTACACCAAAATCATTTTCGATATTGCACACATATATTAACGATGCGATGATGGCAAAAGTTTACATCACCCATAAGGTCATTATGTTTGAAATTTTTGCGCCTATTTCGGAATTGTTGCGTGCCGAACCTGCATTTTTTATCACGCTTTCTATCGTATTTGGCCTGTTAGTTGGTAGTTTTCTTAATGTGGTGATTCACCGTTTACCTATCATGATGGAGCGCGAATGGCATGCTAACTGCCTTGAATTACAAGGAAAAGATGCGCCAGAGCAAGCTAAGTATAATCTAGTGACACCGCGCTCCGCTTGCCCCAAATGCCAGCACAACATCACTGCACTGGAGAACATCCCTGTGGTGAGTTACTTGTTTCTAAAAGGAAAGTGTCGTCAGTGTAAAGCCCCTATCAGTGCACGTTACCCAATAGTGGAGGCTGTCACCGGCGCGTTGATTGGTGCAGTTGCCGTAAAGTATGGCTATAGCGCTACTACCTTGTTTGCATGGGTGTTTGTGTTTGCTTTGGTTGCGTTAACTTGTATTGATTTTGATACACAATTACTGCCGGATGACATTACCTTGCCACTGCTGTGGTTGGGGCTGTTTTTTAATTTAAACAACGGTTTCGTCAGTTTGTCGTCAGCAGTCATCGGTGCCATGGCCGGCTATTTGATTCTTTGGTCAATCTATTGGCTATTTAAACTCGTCACGGGCAAAGAGGGCATGGGCTATGGCGATTTCAAACTGTTGGCCGCGCTTGGCGCATGGTTTGGCTGGCAGTTATTGCCGGCAGTTATTCTGCTCAGCTCCGTGATTGGCGCTGTGGTAGGCATTGGTATGATTGTGTTCAAAAATAAAGACCGTCAGACAGCAATTCCTTTTGGCCCATTTTTAGCCTTGGGTGGGATGGCCGCATTATTTTACGGGCAATCTCTCGCTGCTTTGTACTTGGTACAGTAGCGTAAGTATACGATTTGGTGCATGCATGAAAATAGTTGCACTGACAGGGGGCATCGGCAGCGGTAAAAGTATCACCACGCAAATGCTGAGTAGCTTAGGTGTGCCGATCGTCGATTTAGATGTCATTGCGCACACACTCACTGCAGCAGGAGGCGCGTTAGTGCCGCAGATTGCTACTGAGTTTGGTAGCGAATTTATCACGGAGGAGGGGGCGTTGAATCGGCCGCTGATGCGTGCACTGATATTTACGCAACCAGATGCCAGAGTCAAATTGAACGCCATCATGCATCCCGCGATTTTCGATGAGGCCGTAAAACAACTTGCAGCGTTAGTGACCTCGACTTATGTGGTGTTGGCCATTCCGCTGTTGCAAGAAAGCCAGCGCTATTTGCCGTATATTGACCATGTTCTGGTGATTGATTGTGACGAATCATTGCAATTAGCGCGCGTGATGGAACGCAGTGGATTGAGTGCGCAAGAAGCACAGCAAATTATCGATGCACAATCGTCACGCCAAAGCAGAATTGCAATGGCAGATACCATCATCACCAACGACGCAGGTCTGGCAGAATTTGAAGAAAATATTTATCAATTTCATAAAAATTACATTAATACTTGCATAGTTAGCAAATAAATCTGATAATTCACTGCAATTTACAAATATAAGTAAGCTGACTTAATACCCTATCGTGTCTAGCTACGAATTTCCATTTAATGAGCGTATCAGAACTTATCTTCGCCTAGAGGACTTGTTCACTAAAGTGCTGCATCATGTCAATGTAGGGCACGAATTCAACCATCACGCCGCTCTGATTTCCATTCTGCAAATGCTCGATATTATTGATCGCGCAGACTTGAAAATGGATTTGCTGCAAGAGCTAGAACGTCAAAAATCCCATCTGCAACATTTGCGCGGTAACCCCAATATTGCAGAAGAGGCTTTAAACACCACGATTGCTAGTCTAGAGAAAAGTGCACTTGCGTTACGAGGTGATACGCTCAAGCTAGGCCAGGCGTTACGAGAGAATGATTGGCTAATGAGCATTAAGCAACGCGCCAATATTCCAGGTGGTGTATGTGAGTTTGATTTGCCGTCTTATCATCATTGGCTGTATTTGGGTGAGGAGCGTAGGCGTAAAGATTTTGAAACATGGTTGTCACGCCTGATGCCGATGCATCAAGCCATCCAAACCATTCTGCAGATTCTTCGAGGCAGTGGTGAGTTAATTAAACACGTCGCACGTCAAGGTGCATTTCAACAGTTGCTAGGCGGTGTGAGACCTGCGCAGTTATTAAGAATTGAAGTGGAAGACTCTCCTTGCTTCCCTGAGGTCAGTGCCAATAAATACGCCATCAACATTCGTTTTAACAGCTTGGATTTTGTGCAAAAACCCAAACAATGTGACCATGATGTTGAGTTTGCCATGGTCATTTGTAATTTCTAGTTTTAAAGTGAGTGTGAGTAAGTCGTGTCAGATACATCCAAAAAGCGTTTAGTCAATTGTCCGCAGTGTGGGCAGCCAGCAGAATTCAGCCCCGAAAACCCATATCGACCATTTTGCTCCAAACGTTGTCAATTGGTAGATCTCGGCGATTGGGCCAATGAGCGTTTTCGCATTCCGGATAACACGCCACCGGAATTGGATGAAGACCAACATTCAAATTGAATTTTGTCTATGTTTGATAGTCTTGATATCAGTAGTCTTCCCCAATTGTGTTGTTAGAGAGTCGAGTGAAATGAAGCATCCGTTCAAATCATACTTATTTGTTATGCTGCTGTTAACCGTAAGTCATATTGCATTGGCTGATGTGGATATTTCAGAGGCATGGGTGCGAGCCACTGCGCCGGGGCAAAAAGTAGGTGCCGCTTACATGACGCTCAAGAGTGCACAGCCGGCGAAGCTGGTGTATGTTGAAAGCAGCAGCGCGGATGAAGTGGAAATTCACAGCATGACCATGAGTAATGGTGTGATGAAAATGCGCAAATTAGATGTGTTGGCTTTGCAGCCGAACACACCGGAAAAGCTAGCGCCGGGCGGCTTTCATTTAATGCTATTTGGTTTGCAAAAACCACTTAAAGCAGGTGAAACAGTCACGCTAAAGCTCTGTTTTAAAGATCAAGCAGATAACATCACGCACCAAAGCGTTACGCTACCCATCAAAGAAGTCAATTAATCACAACTGGTTGATTTTAATCAGCTAGCCATGCACCACGCTGCATGGCAATTCCACGTGCACCACTTTGTAATGCCTTGCTTAGATGTTGGCTGGTCATGCCACCTAGGGCATACACCGGCAACGCATAGTGTTGAATCCAATGTGCAAACGTCTCCCAACCGATTGGGGGTGCATCAGGGTGGCTTAATGTGGCGAGCACTGGCGACAGCACCACAAAATCCAACCCTAATGCAGCAGCATGCGCTAACTGTAATGGGTTGTGACAAGAAGCGCTTACTAACAAGTGTGCTGGTCTTTGCTGTAACTGCATTAAATCACGGCTGGTTAAATGGACCCCGTGTGCGCCGAGTTGTGTGGCATGCGCAATGTCTGTATTGATCATGACTTTTGCTTGATACGGGGCACACTGGGCCAGTATTTCTTGTGACAAAGCAGAGAGTGCATCACGTGTTAACTGTTTCTCTCTAATTTGAATAAGCTGCAAACCTTGGTCTAGCGCATGCGCCAATGCGCGCATAAATTGCGGCTTTCCCATTTCTGCTATATTGGAAATTGCATATATAGTGGGCAAAGCCAGCGCATGCATAATAGGCGCATTCGCTGGCAATACCGGGCTCACTTGTACATGTTGCGGAGATTGCCAGGACAGGGACTGCCCTTCTAGCGGCATGACCTCACCTTGCCAAGCGGTGACAAAGAAAAAATGGAGCAGTACGGTTTTGGCGCTGGCATCGTGGGTAGCCGGGTAATCGTAACGGCGCGTTATCCATGGCTGAACAGCTGTTGGCGTCACGCCTAGCTCTTCTTGTAACTCACGCGCAAGCGCATGCTCAGGTGCTTCTCCTTGCTCAATTTTGCCACCGGGAAACTCCCACCAGCCCGCCCAGCCTTTGCCCTGAGGTCGGCTGGCTAATAAAAAATCGCCATTCGTTTTTTGTAGAATGGCGACTGCGACTTGCACGACTTTAGTCATAACGGTTTAGTCATGCACTGGCGTTAACTTGCGCTTGCCCGCGTAATCACGCGCAAACTGATAGGCGACACGACCACTGCGCGCGCCGCGGGTCAGTGAAAAATCGAGCGCAGCAAGCCGTGCCTCCTCATCGAATGCAATATCAAACGTGTTCAACCAGTTGGCAGCAATGTGCAAATACTCATCCTGGTCAAATGCGTAAAAACTCAGCCATAAGCCAAAGCGTTCGGCTAGCGCGGTTTTTTCTTCTATCGTATCGCCGGGGCGGATTTCACCATCGGCGTAGCGCGCGGGCAGATTGTCGGCAAACATTTCAGGCATCAAGTTTTTTCGGTTGGAAGTGGCATATACCAGCACATTGTCTGAGGTGTTGGCAATCGAGCCATCTAATACCACTTTAAGTGCTTTATAGCCTTCATCATTGGCCTCAAAGGTGAGGTCATCACAAAAAATAATAAACTTTTCAGGACGGTCGCGAAGCAAGCTGACAATCTCGGCCAAGTGCGTCAAATCGTGACGCTCCACCTCAATCAAGCGTAAGCCTGCTGCAGAAAATTCCGTTAACAATGCCTTGACCAAGGTAGACTTGCCTGTGCCGCGCGCACCAGTCAGTAGCACATTGTTGGCCGGTAAGCCCTGTAAAAACTGGCGCGTATTGCGTACCACTTCCTTTTTTTGTCGATCAGCAAACAGAATATTCTCTAATCGAATGATATGCGGATGCGAGATGGCCTGCAATTCACCTTTGCCCAGTTTGGCCACCCAACGCCAAGCGATAGCCGACCAATCTATAGGCGCATTTGCAGCAGGTAATAATGTTTCCAGCTTATCAATCAAGCTTTCTGCACGCGTAATTAAGTGTTCTATTGTATTATTCATTGAGTCGCGCTTTATGACCGATAGTCGGCGTTGATTTTGACGTAGTCATAGCTAAAATCACAGGTCCAGATGGTGACGTTTGCATTGCCGCGGTTGAGTACTACGCGCACTAAGATATCCGACTCTTTCATGATGGCAGCACCTTGCGCCTCTTCATAACTGGCGGCTCTACCTCCTTTTTCGGCAACAAGCACATCACCCAAATACAGTTCCATATTGTTGACGTCTAAGTCATCAATACCTGCATAACCAATGGCGGCCAGAATACGCCCTAGATTAGGGTCAGAGGCAAAGAATGCGGTTTTAATGAGCGGTGAGTGCGCAATGGCATACGCCACTTTGCGGCATTCTGCCTCGTCTTTTCCGCCTTCTACTTGTACTGTCATAAACTTGGTAGCACCTTCACCGTCGCGTACAATGGCTTGCGCTAGTTCAACCGCAACATCCGTAAGTGCATCGCGCAGCGCTGTAAAGTTTGCACTTTGTTCTGTGATTTCTACGTTACCAGCTAGGCGCGTTGCCATCATCATCAAGCTGTCGTTGGTGCTGGTATCGCCATCTACAGTAATGCAGTTAAACGATTTGCTGACTGCGTATTGAATGATGCTTTCGAGCGCAGACTGGCTTACCGCTGCATCGGTAGCGATATAACCCAACATGGTCGCCATATTGGGGTGGATCATGCCGGAGCCTTTGCTGATGCCGGTAATGGTCACGGTTTTGCCATCCAGTTGTAATTGGCGCGACGTTCCCTTGGCCACAATATCGGTGGTCATAATGGCTTCAGCAGCATTCAGCCAATTATCTTCTTTTAAGTTTTGAATCGCGGCGGGCAAGCCCGCAATCACTTTGTCTACCGGCAAAGGCTCTAAAATCACACCTGTGGAAAATGGCAGCACTTGGCTGGCTTTGATGTTGAGTAATTGACCCAATGCCTGACAAGTTTGTTGTGCGCGTTGCAAGCCATCTTCGCCGGTGCCTGCATTGGCACAACCGGTATTCACTAGCAAAGCACGTATGCCTTCATTCTGTGATAAATGCGATTTACATAGCGTGACAGGCGCAGCGCAGAAACGGTTTTGTGTGAACACGCCAGCAACGCTGCTATGTTCTGCCAAGGTAATCACGAGCACATCTTTACGGTTAGGTTTGCGCACATAGGCTTCTGCATAGCCTAACTGAACACCTCGAACAGGTAAAAGAGATGCGGCTTGTGGTGCGCTTAATTGAACAGGCATTACAATGTTCCCATGGAATTTTGAAGTAGTTTATTTTAACGTATTCGCTTTAAGATGGTGCATTGCGTATACCACTATGCGGAATTATTGTTCAAAAGCTGGTGCATTTATTTTGCTAAATAATTCGTTGCTTAGCGCTATGTGATTGATACATTGGCATTTACTATCGCCAAATACTTATTGTGGTACACTTTAATGCTAAAAAAATATAATAAAAACACGAGTGAAGTGTTGGTCCATAGGGCAGGAATTTAGAAGATGGAATCCAAACAAACGCATATTCATATTGAGAAAATCAAGCTGTTGTATATGCACAGCCTTATTCCGATTGTACTGAGTGCGATAGCTGGGTTGTTTTTGGTGGCTGCGTTATGGAAGCTTGCCAATCGTCAGCAATTACTCATCTGGTTCGGTATCACGCTCTTGCTAGCACTGATGCGGATTGTCATTATCTCTCGATTCAAACAGGCTAACCCACAAGGCACTGATGTACTGCGTTGGGAGCAACCCTTTGCTATCAGCTTGTTGCTGGTGTTTCTTTCTTGGAGCGTTGGGCTTATTTGGATTATGCCCAGAGACAACTTAACGGCCATCTTTATCCTGAATACTTTCTCGCTTGGCTTAGCTGGCGCAGCTATTTCATGGTACAGCCCGCTACGTTATCTGCAAATTGCTTCGGTTTCTCTGGCCTTGGTGCCAATGATTATCGTATTGCTGACATTAGGGTACGACCAAACATTTTGGGTGGGCGTTGCGGCGTGCTGTATGTATGTCTCTTGCATTATCACCAGCATATTGTTGCAAAAAACGTTCAATGGAAACCTAGAGCTTGCTTATGATTTACAACAAGCCAAAATGAGCGCAGAGGACATGGCGCGTACGGATGCATTGACCGGCCTGAATAATCGCCGAGCCTTTTTTGATAAGGCGCGATTACTATTCGATTATTGCAAAAGCAACCAGCAACCTGTCAGCGCGTTGATGCTGGATGTGGATCACTTTAAAAATATTAATGATAGTTTTGGTCATGCTTGCGGCGACATGGCGCTGAGCAGTTTGGCGCAACTACTCAAAAATAATTTGAGAGAATCGGATGTGTTGTGTCGTTTTGGTGGCGAGGAGTTTGCCGTTTTGTTGCCGAATACGCGCGTGAGCGAGGCGGAAGAAGTAGCTAATCACCTAAAACGCACTATGATGAACTCGACCATTATATTGGCACAAGAAAACCTGCTATCGCTTACGGCCAGCTTTGGCGTGACAGACTTTGGGGAAACCTTAGAGGATTTATTAAGCCACGCAGATAAGGCAATGTATAGCGCCAAAAATGGCGGCCGTAATCACGTGGTCAAGTATCAGGCTGAATAGGCCTGTACTTTTAGGAATCACTTAAGCACGTCGCCAAGTAGTCCCTTGCGGCGTGTCTTCCAAAATAATGCCAGCATCGGCTAGCTCTTTGCGAATGCGGTCAGCTTCGGCAAAGTTTTTGGATTTTTTGGCTTCAACTCGCAAAACAATCATTTCGCTAATTTTCTGATTTCCAAACCCAGTCACACTTCCAGCGGCGTCTTGTGTAATTGCTAACAAACTTTGGTTTGTGATTGATCCTTCACCTTGTAGGAAGTCTTCTGGGTTGCGTTGCAATAAGCCAATCACTGCACCCAATTGCTTCATCAATGTCAACGCTTCCAAGCTTTTGTCTTTGGCTAATTCAAACAATACCGCCATGGCCTCTGGCGTATTGAAGTCATCGTCCATCGCCTCTTTAAAACGTTTGGCTTGAGGCTGTTGCCAATCAATCGCTGTGTGTTGGATGTCCACATTTCGCAATGCAGTGTACAGACGCGTGAGTGCAGCTTTCGCATCATCCAGATGTTTGTCGGAGTAGTTTAAAGGGCTACGGTAATGCGCACGTAAAATAAAGAAGCGCACCACTTCTGCATCGTATTTTTTAAGCACTTCACGAATGGTGAAAAAGTTGCCCAGTGATTTGGACATTTTTTCATCATCCACACGCACAAAGCCATTGTGCATCCAGTAGTTAGCCATTTGGCAACTGTGGGCGGCTTCGGATTGTGCGATTTCATTCTCGTGATGCGGAAATTGCAAATCTTGTCCGCCGCCGTGGATATCAAAATGCGCCCCTAAATGTTCTGCGCTCATGACGGAACATTCGATATGCCAGCCCGGGCGCCCCTTGCCCCAAGGGGAATCCCAATTAGGTTCATTTGGTTTGACGGATTTCCAAAGCACAAAATCCAAAGGGTCTTGTTTAAAGGTATCTACCTCGACGCGCTCGCCAGCACGCAAATCATCCAGGCTTTTGCCAGAAAGTTTGCCATAGTCGTTAAAGCTGCGCACTTTGTAAAACACATCGCCATTGCTTGCTTGGTAGGCGTGGCCTTTTTCAATCAGTTTGGCAATCATATCCAGCATGCCCTGAATATGCTGTGTCGCGCGCGGTTCGATATCTGGCCGAATGATGCCAAGTTTGGCAGAATCTTCATCCATGGCATCAATAAAGCGTTGTGTCAGCACATCAATCGTTTCACCATTCTCATTGGCGCGCTTGATGATTTTGTCGTCAATGTCGGTAATGTTGCGCACATACGTTACTTGGTATTCGCTGGCACGATACCAGCGCGCAACCATGTCAAACACCACCATCACACGTGCGTGACCTAGATGACAAAAATCATATACGGTCATGCCACATACATACATGCGCACCTTGCCAGGCTCAATCGGGGTAAAGGTTTGTTTTTCGCGGGTAAGAGAGTTGTAAATTTTTAACATGCGCAGTGTGATGTAAAGCGTGTTCTAATAGGAAAAAAGTAAAATTAATCAGTGATTAAGCAAGCCAGCTATTGTAGTATGGCCTAGGCTATTGATAGAATTAGGCACTTAATCATCGTCTCAAGTATAACATAATGAACATCTTCGATTCTTCTCAAGGTAAAAAGCCCATGCACACTAAAATAATAAAAACGTTGATTGCCGTGACACTCGGTTTTTCTGCCTTGCATTTCTCGATCATGGGCATGGCGGCGGGGAACGCAAGCGCAGAGTTGAAAGAAATTAATTTGCTTTCCGAGCAGGGCAATCAAGCTGCGGCGCTAGAGAAAGTAAATGCTTATTTGAACACCAACCCGAAAGACGCCGAGGCGCTGTTTATGAAGGGCGTGATTTTGGTCGAGCAGGGTAAGCGCGATGAAGCCATTAAGGCCTTTACCGATTTGACCGAAAAATACCCGAACTTGCCGGAGCCTTACAATAATTTGGCCGTGTTGTACGCGGATCAAGGGCAGTATGATAAAGCGCGTAAAGCGCTGGAAACCGCCATCAAAACACACCCAAGCTATGCAACAGCACATGAAAATCTAGGTGATATTTATGCACGCCTAGCCTCAGAAGCGTATGACAAAGCCTTTAAGTTAGATGCTTCAAACTCAAGGGCACAGGGCAAGCTATCCATGATTACAGATTTGTTTGGTGGTAAGGCCAGCGCTAATAAGCCAGCCGTGGCAAGCAAAGATCCAGTCAAAACCGTGGAGTTGTCTAAGCCAGCGACGTCTGTTGCCAAGCCGATGGATAGCAAAAAACCTGAAGTAGTTAAACCGGCTGAGCCTGCAAAACCAGAGCCAGTAACTGCGGCTAGCGATGACACTGCAGTATTGGATGCTGTGAATGCTTGGGCAAAAGCGTGGTCTTCACAAGATGTGAATCAATATTTGGCCAGCTATGCGGATAGCTTTAAAACACCGAAAGGCGAACCACGTAAAGCGTGGGAAGCGACACGGCGCGATCGCGTAAGTCGTCCAAAAACGATTGTGGTAGAAGTGAATAACGCCAAAGTGACGATGGAGGGCAGTGATGCCGCCAAAGTACAATTTAGTCAGCGTTATGTTGCAGATGGTAAGCCACAAAGTACACGTAAAACGTTGACGATGACCAAAATAGGCGGTGCGTGGTTGATTCAGCAGGAAATCGCCGGACGTTAATGTTTCGCCTCAAATGCAGTAGATATCTGGTTGAATTTGGGGTAAGTTTTAGGTTTGGAGGGTATAATTATACCCATGGTACGTATTAAACATTTATCAGTCGTTATTCTATTGCTTGGCGCGGTATTGCCATGGAATGCGACTGCTGTGAATCAAGAAGGCATTGCTTCTCGCTTTCTTGCGCAAAAATACAGTACCAATATCATTGAGAGCATGCTGGCTAAGACTTTGTTTGAAATTAAACAAGGCAAAACTGGCGATGCTTTAAACACTGTGAATCAACTGATTCAGAATACTCCCAACTTCAAACTGGCTTATCTTATTCGTGGAGATTTGCTCGCCTCTAGAGCGCGTATGCTGAGCGCATTTGGAGATACCTCCGTACGCGATCCGCGCCAGATCGAAGATTTAAAAGAAGAGGCGGAAAAGCGTTTAGAGAGTTATTTAGAAAAAAATAAAGACCATTTACAACCTAACTTATTGATTCAGTTAGATTCCTCCCAGCGTTATGCGGTGGTTGTCGATACCTCAAAATCTAGATTATTTCTGTATGCCAAGCAAGAAGACGGGCAGCTAAAGTATATTGCTGACTATTACGTGACCATTGGTAAAAATGGCATTGATAAGAAATTGCAGGGGGATAAGCGCACACCGCTTGGCGTATATTTTGCCTCTTCTAAACTAAGTGGGCCTCTGCCGGATATGTATGGTGAGGGTGCTTATCCACTGAATTATCCGAATGAAATCGATGTCAATGAAAAGAGAAACGGTTCTGGCATTTGGTTGCACGGTACACCAACAGATACCTATAGCCGTCCACCCCGTGCGAGTGATGGTTGCGTAGTGTTATCCAATCCGGATATCAAATCGCTACATCCTATTCTAAACCGTGGCAATACGCCGGTAATTATTGCCAACGGCGTGGAATGGTTGGCCGAAGCATCTAGCGAGGTGCAGGTGGCGCAAAAGCAAGCGCTAAAAACCTCTATTGAAGCTTGGCGTAAAGATTGGGAGTCTCAGGACTCGGAAGCCTATTTAGCACATTATTCATCACACTTTTTTTATAGTGATGGTGATTTTAATCAATGGGCAAATTACAAACGTTTGATACAGGCTAAAAAGCCGCGTGTCTCGGTAGGTATTGAAAACGTGAGCATATTTAGCTATCCCAATGCGCAGCAGCCGATGGTTGTTGTGAATTTTGAGCAGGACTTTAAAAGTGCGTCGTTACAAAATCGCATGAAAAAACGCCAGTATTGGGTACATGAAAATAACCAATGGAAAATTATTTACGAAGGTGCTGTGTAATGAAATACATCAATCAATTCATCATTTCAATGACGTTGTTCTTGGGCCTAATGTCGAGTGCTACAGCCGCCACACAAGTCGAGTTTGAGACGTCTGCGGGTAATTTTGTGGTGGAAGTGTACCCGGATAAAGCGCCGAAAACAGTAGAGAATTTTTTACGTTACGTGAATGATGGTTTTTATAACAATACGATTTTTCACCGTGTGATTAGCCGGTTTATGATTCAAGGTGGTGGTTTTGAGCGTGATTTAACCGAGAAGCCAACGCGTGCGCCAATCGCCAATGAATCTGATAACGGCTTGCTGAATCAAACTGGCACGATTGCAATGGCAAGAACCTCAGACCCAAACTCAGCGACAGCGCAATTCTTCGTTAACTTGGCAGACAACCAGTTTCTTAACTACACCAGCCCAGAGCCTGATTACATTGGTTACTGTGTGTTTGGCAAGGTGGTGAGCGGCATGGATGTCGTCCATAAAATCGGCATTGTACCTACAGGCAATAACCGTGGATTCTCTGACGTACCTATTAAAGCCATTGTGATTAAACAAGCCAAAGTGAAGTCACCTGTCGCAGCAAAATAATTTATCTATCATCTATTAAAGGAAATATTGTGGTCAAACTCTCCACCAACTTTGGTGATATCACCATTGAATTAAACGCAGAAAAAGCACCAATTACAGTAGCCAACTTTTTAAGTTATGTTGAAAAAGGCTTTTATGAAGGGGTGATTTTTCACCGTGTGATTAACGGGTTTATGATTCAAGGTGGTGGCTTTGATGCCAACATGAAACAAAAACCAACCGATGCACAGATTAAAAATGAAGCGGATAACGGATTAACCAATGACCAGTACACCATTGCGATGGCACGTACTTCTGTACCAGATTCAGCCAGTAGCCAATTCTTTATCAATGTGGGTGATAATGATTTTTTGAATCATACAGCACCTACGCCAAGTGGCTGGGGCTACTGTGTATTTGGCAAGGTGGTAGAAGGCATGGACGTGATTGATAAAATCAAAGCGGTGCCAACCACTAGCCGTGCAGGTCATCAAGACGTGCCAGTGGAGCCAGTGGTTATTTTACAAGCTACAGTGAGCTAAACCCTTGAATGCAGGGCGATACCCTTTTTATTTCTGACTTACATTTATGTGAGTCACGACCAAATATCACCTCGGTTTTTCTTGTATGGTTAGCCGAGGTGGCTGCTCAAGCTGACGCACTCTATATCTTGGGTGATTTTTTTGAATATTGGGCAGGTGATGATGCCATGCAGGATGATTTTCACCGCCCGATTTTACATGCATTACATCAACTTACTCAGCAAAACACCCAAGTGTATTTAATGCATGGGAACCGTGATTTTTTAATCCGAGAGGCGTTTTCTCAGGCAACGGGTGTTCAGCTAATTGCGGATCCATTACTAACAGTGATGCATGGCCAGCGCATATTGCTCACGCACGGAGATGCATTGTGCACGGATGATGTAAGCTACATTGCGTTTCGTGAGCAGGTACGCCATCCGGCTTGGCAATCCACGTTTCTAAGTCAATCATTGGCAGAGCGAAAAGCATTTATTGCGCAGGCTAGGGCGCGCAGTGAGGTGGAGAAGTCTCAAAAAGAGTCCATGATTATGGATGTGAATGCGGATGCAGTTGCACAGTTAGTGCGCGAGCATGATTTTCCACCAGTATTGATTCATGGTCATACCCACCGGCCAAATCGTCACGCATTCAATGTAGACGGGCATGCTTGTGAGCGCTGGGTATTGGGCGATTGGTATGAGCAAGGCAGTTATTTGAAAATGGACAATCGCGGCCATCTTGTTGCAGAGACTATCCCAACTTAATCTAATTGATTATGGGCGCTTGATATGAAATGCATTTTAATTTGTACTCACCACCGGGGGAATCCCAATCAGCCTTCTTGTGGTGCGCGCGGGGCAAATGCAATCAAGCAAACACTGCTCGAGGTGGTGGCTAAAGATGGATTGCCGTTAAAGGTCGAAGAAATTCAATGCTTAGGTGAGTGCGAACTTGGGCCTAATTTGCGCTTCATTCCTGGTGGCCCAGTATTCCATCATGTAGACCTGCAACAAGTGCCGACGATTATGAGTACAGCAAAAGCATTTTTAAACACCTAGTTAAATTTCAATCAGCATTCTGTTAAGGCTGATATCCTGCGATGTTGCTTTCATCAATCACATCAATTTGCGCTGGATCCAAAAATCTTTCTGCGTACTGCAGGTAAATTTTTTCGCGAATAAATAAATCAAATACATCAGGGTCAACGTGGTGGTTGAGTTTCATATTGCCCAAAATGTTTAAGGTTTCAGACAGTGTCTTTGCTTTTTTGTAGGGCCTGTCTTTTGAGGTAAGTGCCTCAAAAATATCCGCAACGCCCATGATTCTGGCTGGGATAGACATTTGCTCTCGCGTTAAGCCTTTAGGGTACCCGGTGCCATCCATACGCTCATGGTGGCCCCCCGCATATTCTGGCACCCGGCGCAAACCCTTGGGGTAGGGCAAAGACTCCAGCATATTGATGGTCACCACAATATGATTATTGATAATTTGGCGTTCTTCCGGCGTCAGTGTGCCCTTGGGAATCGTCAGATTGTAGACTTCATCGTCGGTTAAAAACTTCACCGATTGCCCCGCTTCATTGCGATACTGATAATTGCCAATTTCGCGTACGCGTGCCTGATCCGCTTGGCTCATAGACTCGCTGCCATAATTGACCTTGCGAATAAAATTTTTATCGTCGTCCAGTTGCTTTTTGATGACATTGATTTCATGTGCAAGGTGCTTGGGGCTAATGGTTTTGCCTTTGGCCTGCGCTTCGATCACTTTGTGCAGGTGCGTGGCTTCACGTTGAGATTTCAACAACTCAAAGCGGTCATCCACCAAATGGATGCGATCGAAAATAGTTTCCAGTTTGGTTGCTTTATCCATGATGGATTCAGGCGTGGTGACTTTGCCACAATCATGTAACCATGCCGCAATTTTGAGCTCGTATAGCTCTTGCTCACTCATGTTAAAACTTTGAAACGCGCCTTGCTGGGTTTTGATGGCTGCATCAGCCAGCATCATGGTTAATTCTGGGACACGTTGGCAGTGGCCGCCGGTATAAGGAGATTTCTCATCAATGGCATCGGCAATCAGTTTAATAAAAGACTCAAATAAACGTTTGAGCCCATCAATTAAATGGTGGTTAGACAATGCGATAGCTGCTTGTGATGCCAGTGATTCCACCAAGCGTTGGTGTGAAGCTGAAAATGGGATGATGGCTTGTGAGATAGGATCTTTTGCGTTGATGAGCTGTAGCACCCCAATCACCTCATTCTCATGGTTGCGCATGGGCACAGTGAGAAACGATTGTGAATGGTAGCCCGTGCGCTCATCAAATGCGCGCGTACCCGAAAAGTCAAAGCCTTGTTGTGTGGCGTAAGCGTCTTCGATATTAATCGTGGTTTGTTGGATTGCGCAGTAAGCCGCTACCATATTTAAATTGGGCGCACCGTCGCCAAGGTACAGCTGAATCGGAGGAAACTGAATGGGCTGACCAGTGGTACCGCCCAGTGCAATGTTGAGGGTCGCATTGCGTAAAATCTCGAACTTTAAACTTTGGTGTTCCGTGATGGTGTAAAGAGTCCCGCCATCGGCATGCGTCAGCGCTTGCGCGCCGAGTAAAATCATTTCCAGTAATCGGTTGGTGTTTTGCTCGGAAGATAATGCAATGCCAATCGCATTTAAGCGCTCAAGCTGATCGAGAGACTGATCAAATGACATGGTGACTAGATGCGGTGCGGTTACCCAGTGAGCATTTAAGCAAATGTAAATTCCATTTGAATGCCGGAAATCTCTAGTAAATCGTTATTTTTCAATCCATACGAGAGTGTATGTAGTGGGTTACCATTGATGCTTGGATGCTCATGGCCCTCTACTTGGCTCAAAAAGTAGCCATTTGTACGCTTGGTGATGACAATCACTTGTATGCCGGGTTTGCCTAAGGTGGTCAGCGTTTTATTCAATGTTAAGGTTTTGCCACCGTTAGATCCATTTAAAATGCGTAGCTTCCCAATGGGCAGGCTGACCGCTTCAATAGGCGATGGTGTGGTTTCAGAGAGCGACTCTTCTTCACTTTTCATCGGTCTGGACATTTGAATCAGCGACTTAAGTGAAGGTGGCTGGGTATGGGGTGATTTCTCTAGTGGGGTAGAGCCTGCATGTTCTTCTTTCCCATGTTGTTCTTTTACCGGGGTAGCCGATTTGCTGATGGATACTTGGCTGTTGCCGCGTACGTATTTAAATTGGTGCCGACCGATTTCGATGACATCGCCATCTACCAGTACATGTTTTCTGACCGGCTTTAAGTTGACAAACGTGCCGTTGGTGCTGTTGGCGTCTTCCAGAAAAGAGTCTTTACCAATGGTGACAATTGCAGCGTGCAAGCCACTGACGGCCAAGTTATCAATCACAATGTCATTGTTCTGTCTTCTGCCAATAGAAATACGTTCCTTGGTCAATGGATATTCATTGATCACGCGGTCATCCAATGTACAGACTAACTTTGACATACCCCTAACCCTTATTATGTGTGACTTTTTTATAGAGTGATTGCAGCCAATTTGCTTTATTTAATGAGTAATCATCAATCACGCTTATTAATATCACAGAAATATTATCTTTACCACCCCGTTGATTGGCTTTTCTGATTAACAGGTGCACGATGGCTTCCAGATCGTCATTGTGCTCGATGAGAATAGACTCGATTTCATGGTCTTCTACCATGTCGGTGAGCCCATCCGAGCATAATAAATATAAGTCGCCGACTTGTACTGTGTGAGTATTGATCTCCAAATCGGCCACCGGATCGACGCCCAAAGCTTTGGTGACAAAGTTCTTATAAGTGGCATATTTGGCTTGCTCGGTAGTGAGTAGGCCGGCATCGATTTGTTCTTGTAACAATGAGTGATCGTTGGTGAGTTGTGATAATTGAGCGTTACGTAAAACATACGCTCTGGAATCGCCAATGTGGCCAATCACTACTTGGTTATCGACGAACATAGTCACCACCAGCGTGGTTCCCATGCCTGCGCATTGGGCTTGTGTATTCGACACCTCTAAAATGGCGCTGTTGGCAGCGGCCACTGCATCAGCCATCCATCTGCTAGCCATGTGTGTAGTCACAGGCTGGTTGGCTTGTCGTGCTTGGTTAAACTGGGTTGTACATTCCGCAGTAATACTCAGTGCCGCCATTTGGCTGGCGACATCGCCCGCGTTATAACCACCCATGCCGTCAGCCAAAAGTGCAAAGCCTATACTGGCATCGCTGGCAATGGCATCCTCGTTGCGAGAACGCAGCAGGCCCCGGTCGGTAAGGCGCGCAACGCGTAAGGCGAACTCCAGATCACTCATCGTGCTAATGACTGCAGACAACTATGCAAATCGGCGGCGAGCGCTTGGCCATTTTGATAACGGGCTTGAACATCTTTTTCCAATAGTTTTTGAATGATATTTGAGATTGCTAGCGGAATATCCGGGTTAATTTCAATCGCTGTTTTGGGTGTTGCTTGGCTAATGTTATACATTAAATTGGCCATCGAGTCTCCCTCAAATGGCAACTCTCCTGTGGTTAACTGGTACATCGTTGTGCCTAGTGAAAACAAATCAGAGCGCCCATCTAGTTTTTTGCCGGACAATTGCTCCGGAGACATGAAATTGGGCGTGCCTAGCACCATACCTGTTTTGGTTTTAGATGTGTCAGTAATTCTGGCAATGCCAAAATCGGTCACTTTGACTGATTGGGTGTCCGGCTCGTACATGATATTGGCGGGTTTGACATCGCGATGAATCACATGTTGTTGATGGGCATAATCCAGCGCACCCGCTACTTTGATCATAATATTTAGCACAGTATCCAGCGGCAGGAGTTGTCCCAATTTGGTATATGGATTGAGATCGTGTCCTTTGAGTAGTTCCATGGCGATATAGGCTAAATCATGTTCCTCGCCGGCATCATAAATGGTGACAATATTAGGATGATTCAGTTTGCCGGCGGTCTCTGCTTCTCTAAAAAAACGTGCTTTGACGGCTTCCAGTTCACTGGCTTCAAAGGCTTGCGATAACGCCAAGGTTTTAATGGCAACCTGACGGCCAATTTTAGGGTCAACCCCCAAATACACGGTACCCATCGCACCTTTGCCTAGCTCTTTTTCAATTTGATAGCGGCCTAACATTGGCTTGGAAAGTGTACCGTCTGCGCTAGATAAATCACTATATAAGCCTGATTGGCCACCCAACACAATCGTTTCAGAAAGCTGGCGTGATGTTGCGATACGCTGCGTCAGATCTTTAAAATGTGGATTATGTTGTGCCATGTAACTAAACACCTGCGTGGCTTTGTTGAATTGCCGCTTACGCTCAAAATCCAGCCCCAAGTGATAGAGGCTATCCATCAAGTTATCTTCTAGCAGACATTTTCTAAAACGATCAAACGCCATATCGAGTTGCCCTTGGCTTTGTAGCATCAGCGCCAGATTGCGATTGCTTTCTGAGGACTCGGCGTCGGCGAGGCGTTTGCCACGCTCAGTCAACCAATATTGCTTAGAGATGAGCAGCGCATGTCCGAGTAGTAACAATACGCAAGGCATCATCAGCTGTACCCACCAGCCGTACTGCGTCATAAAGACAAGGTGCATCGTTACTAACAGCAGCCCTAAGCATAAGCTCACACCAGCTGCAGTACTGGCAGACAATCTCGTCAACAGAAACATTAAATAGAGGCCAATACTCAGCCATGCAGTGTATTCCAAAAACAGTGCCCAAGTTGGCGTGATAAAAAAATCCTCATTCAGAATGCTGGCAATGTGATGTGCCAACGTTTGTATCGGCTGCATATGGGCAGAGATCGGCGTAATTTGTGTATCGCCGCCGTCACCTGTAGCCGCCATGCCGATCAATACAATTTTGCCTTGGTATTTAGACGCCGGGATTTTGCCGCTGTAGACATCGTAAAAAGAATCCGTTGGGAAGGGCGTTTGCGCAAGCGGAGATGTGTAGAAAAAACTATGCATCTGCAGTGCATTATTGGTTTGAATATTTAATTTTCCGACTTGTACACCTTGGCCCAGTTGCACTTGAATATCTTGTGCGGTCAGGTTTAAGTAGCGCGCTGCAACTTGCAAAGCGAGTGATGGGTAATATTGGTCAAAATACTGTAATACCAGCGGCTCAACGCGCACAGCGCCATCTACGTCTGTCACTTGGTTGAGATGACCAATGGCACGTGCTTGTGATGCGATTGGTGCAATCGGCGGGTAAGCTTTAAGTGCGGAAGTCGGCGTCAGTTGATGTTGAATAGCATGGGTACGATCCACCACATTGGTCAGTGCCTGCCGTGTGATGTAATCAGGCAGCGGGCCATCAGGCTTGCCATTAGGTACGCCCAGTTTAAAGGGCATCGTCAACACTACATTATTGGCCTGCGCAATACTGTCTGCCAATCGCACATCAGCGTTAAGGGCGCGTTGTGCATCCTCTAACATGGTATTAAGCGCATGGCCATCTGTGCTGTTGGCTATGGAGGAGTGCTGAAGCTTGGTTTGCAACTGATTGATGTAAGCTAAGCCTTGATCGACTTGCGGCTCTAGAAAAAATACGGTGTGGCCAATCACTTTGGCCGAGGTGAGCTGTTGAATGAGGGTGGCATGCACCTGACGAGACCATGGCCAGCGGCCAATGTTGTGGATGCTCTCGTCGTCAATCGCAATCACGGCAATGTCATGGCCAGGCTCGCGATGCGACAACTGCATGCCAATATCATAAGCCATGCGCTCAATGGCTTGCATCCACTGGCTATGGCTGCTCAGCAATAACAGAAGAGATAATCCGAGTGCAATTATCCAATCAGTCGCTAACAGGCTTTTCTTCACTTTTCTTCGATTTCATGAAATCGCCTAACTCAATAGGATGAAAGCGTGAAAGAGATAAAGTTTATTTTCTAAATTCCATGGGTCTTGCTACTGCCGCGACTTTATCCAACACGCCATTGATATATTTGTGGCCATCTACCCCACCGTATAATTTAGCTAGCTCAACACCTTCGTTGATGGCGACACGGTATGGAATGCTCACATCAAAAAACAACTCATAACTGGAAATACGCAAAATGGCATGTTCAACCGGGCTGAGCTCATTAATTTTGCGGTCAATAAACGCTGAGATCTCTTGATCCAGCTTTTCAACATGCTCTGTGACACCTGCCAGTAACTGCTTAAAGTATGCCTCGTCCGTTTTAATATAATCCGGGTCATCCTTGGCATCGGTCGCAATCTGCTTAAGCTCGCCTGCATTCATCATGCCGCGATAAATCGCTTTTAACACCAGTTCGCGTGATTTACGTCGATTTTGGCTGGTTTTAGGTTTCTTTACCGGCTTGCTTGCTGGTTGCTCGCCACTCATAGCGCGCGTACCAAATTGGCCATTTCAATGGCTACTTGTGCAGCCTCAGCGCCTTTAATGTGCATACGGGCTTCGGCTTGCGCATCATCTTCTGTGGTCAAGACTGCATTGGCCACTGGAATGCCGGTGTTGAGCTGCACTTCTGAAATGCCACGCGCAGATTCATTGGCCACGACTTCAAAGTGGTAGGTCTCGCCACGAATAATGGCACCTAGTGCAATTAGCGCATCGTATTGTTCACTCAAGGCCATGTGTTGCAAGATCAGTGGCGTTTCTAGTGCGCCCGGCACGGTGGCAATTTTAATATCTTGTGGTTTTACGCCAAGTTTAAGTAGTTCTTGGTGACATGCATTTAACAATGCGTCGCACACATTGCTGTTAAAGCGCGAGACTACAATCCCAATTTTTTTACCTGCGCCGTTTAAATCTTGAGCGATTTTGTTCAATTTCAATCCTAACGATTTCTAAAAGCGTTATTTTAACTCAATAACCCTTATTCTCGACCGAATCTACTTGATTGACTGCTATTCCTAACTAAATAACACCCATGCTTTCTGCACGGTCATCCAAACGCCATAGCTAATCGGTACCAATACCGCCAGCCATGCCAACTTTACCACCATCGAAGATTGAGGAACGGATGCGGTGTACGCCTGCATATTGGCTTGTGTCTGAGCAAATTTTTCATGACTGATTTTGCGCTCTTCCGCCAGTTCTGCATCGGTCATAAAATACTTATCTGCCACTGGTTTGACTAGGAAATTAGCTAGAAATCCAACCACCAATAACCCTGCTAGCACCATAAAAATAGGGGCGTAAATTTGGTCAAATGGTACACCTGCCTCTAAGCGAATATCATGCATGTAATTCACAATGACGGGCCCGACAATACCAGCTGTGGACCATGCTGTGAGTAAACGGCCATGAATGGCGCCCACAAACTGCGTGCCAAACATATCTGCAAGGTAGGCTGGAATGGTCGCAAATCCGCCGCCATACATAGAGGCAATCACACAAAATGCTGCTACAAATAGCGCCAGTGATTTATGACCTGCCATATAGGTCGCGGCGCAGTACATCAGTGCACCCAATATAAAGAAAATAAAGTAAGTGCGTTTGCGGCCTAAGGCATCGGATGAGGTGGCCCACGCAAATCGCCCAAAAATATTGAAGAGTGAAATAATGCCAACAAAGCCAGCGCCTACAGCGGCTGCCGCTGCAGTCAATGCTTCGTCTTTCTTAATGTCGGCAAAACCAACGGTATGTTGGCCAATCAGTGCGCCGCCAAAGGTCTCTTGCAGCATGGGTGCGGCGGCGCCAATAATGCCAATGCCGGCAGAAACGTTCATGCACAATACTAACCATAATAGCCAAAATTGTGGGGTCTTATGGGCTTTGTCCAGATGCACATGGCGGGTTGCAATCATGGTGTTGGTTGATGGGGCTGGAGGTGTCCAATTCGCGGGTTTCCAGCCAGTAGCTGGTACGCGGTAACCTAGCGAACCGCATGTCATGAATACAGCATAGATAATAGCCAGTACCACAAATGTTTGCCACACACCGGGGGCGGTAGGGGTGGCAAAATAGCTCATCAATTTAGTCGCTAGTGGAGAGCCAATCATGGCGCCACCACCAAAGCCCATAATGGCCATGCCGGTGGCCATGCCACGGCGATCTGGAAACCATTTAATCAGGGTAGATACTGGTGAAATATAGCCGAGCCCAAGCCCAATGCCACCAATGACGCCGCTGCCTAACCACATGAGCCAAAGTTGGTGGCTGTAAACACCATAAGCTGAAAGTAGCAAACCGCCGCACCAGCAAAGTGTTGACACTAAGCCTGCTTTTCTTGGACCTGCGCGCTCTAACCAGCCGCCCCACAGGGCAGCAGAACAGCCAAGTAGAACAAAAAATAAAGTGTACATCCAGCCCAAATCAAATTGCGTCCAGTTGCAATCGGTCGCAAATAGGGCTTTGCCGGTGCCAGATAGCTTCTCGGCAAAACTTGTAGCGCCTGCCGCACATGCAGCCAATGGTTTGCCTTCGGCATCCAGTAACGCATTACCCAGCGGTTTCCAAAATACGCTAAAGCCATAGGCCATCCCAATAGATAAATGTACTGCTAATGCGGCTGGGGGCACCAACCAACGATTAAAACTTGCATCTGCAGTAATATGTTCTTTTGATAAAAAGTCAGACATCCTCAACCCTTATTATTTCTGATAAGCAACATGCCATTAACATATTGTTACAAATCTGCAGAATTGGCAATTAACCTTTGTATTTTGGGCCAATTGGGCGTTTAATATTTGTCATGAATTTGTCATATTTCGGTCATAGAATGAGCATACTTAAAAACAATAGGGTTTAAGCAATGACAGCAAACATATTGGTTGTAGAAGACGAGCCAGCGATTCAAGAGCTACTGGCACTGAATATCAAACAAGCGGGGTATAACGCATTACGCTCGCTCAGCGCAGAACATGCGCAACAATTATTGAGAGAAACATTACCAGATTTAATTTTATTGGACTGGATGTTGCCTGGCATGAGCGGTATTGAATATGCCAGACGCTTGAAGTCGGACAATCTAACCAAAGCGATTCCTATCATCATGCTGACAGCAAGAGGCGATGAGTACGATAAAGTACGTGGCTTGGAAGTGGGCGCCGATGATTATGTGACTAAACCGTTTAGCCCACGTGAGTTGAATGCGCGTATTAAAGCGGTGTTAAGACGCCGTGCGCCACAAATGACGGATGATCCGATTGAGATTTCTGGGTTGTCGTTAGATCCAACCACCCACCGCGTCACTGGTAATAACGTGAATATTCCGCTGGGCCCAACAGAGTTCAGGTTGCTCCACTTTTTTATGAGCAACGCAGAACGCGTGCACAGCAGAACGCAGTTGCTGGATAAAGTATGGGGCGACCGCGTGTTTGTGGAAGATAGAACCGTGGATGTACATATTCGTCGCTTACGTAACGCACTGATGGTTTCTAACCACCAAGATTTGATTCAAACCGTACGCGGTTCTGGCTATCGCTTCTCTGCACAAGTGGTTGAGCAAGCAAGTTAATTAAATAGATTTAAGTATTCAAAAAAGGCCCGGAGAGGGCCTTTTTGTATTTATTTAATCGCCTTCAACGCTTTCCAGCCAGTCTTATGTAAGCACTCTATCAAGCCGCGTGTGTAAGTTTGTGTTGCCATATCAGGCTGATGCGCTTCGCCAAGCGTTGCAACACAACTGGTCTGATCGGCTTTGAGTTGTGTCGGCGTTCCGCCAAATTTCCACCAAGAGTTAATTTTGTAAGTCTTCATTGGGTCTACAGGCGCCGTTGCTGGTTTTTTTTCTACTTTGGTTTCTGCAGCAGGGGTGTTGGCGGCAGTTGATGCGCTTTCGCTAGCATTGCTTGCGACTGTGTTTTCTGTCTTCTGCATTTGCTCCGTTTGCGCTTCTTTGCTTTGCACTACTTTATCTGCATTGCTGGCATCTGCATGAGGTTTTTCTTGCACTTCCACAAAAGCAGATTTGTCAGCGTTAGCTGGCGGTGTACCGCGATTATCTGTGACAGAAGTCTCTGCAAACAGATCACTATCATCAAATTTTTGTACTTCCCACCCTTGTTTTTGCAAGCAGTTTGAGAACTCTGCCTCAGATACACCGCGACAAGCTTTATGCGCAGATTCAATGTCTCTCACAGATGCGCCGCGTTTATAAGACACCTCGCCACACGCGCTTGCTGTAATTGCTAACACAATGATTGTTAAGTATTTTTTTGAGAAATTCATTGACGTAGTACTTCCATTTTATTCATCTTTGATGTGCACAATATACAGCCAGTTGCGCAGAAACTGACTACGCAATATGACGTATTTAACTCACTCCTACCAATCGTTAATCTTGCTCCGTGACAAATGCATTGAAGTTGAAATGCACATGCCAAATTTTTCTAAACCTGTTTTTTTGACTCTATGGGAGAGTAGACATGAATTTGAATTTAAAGAAAAGCGTATTACGTTCGGCGATGTTAACGGCATGTTCATTAAGTGCGCTGAGTGCGCACGCAGCAGGCACGATTACATTCGGTGAAGACAAATACGTGAGCATCGGTTTTGGCACCATTGGTAGCTATAGCTCTGTAGAAGATGGTGCAGCTAATGGTGATGACCGCTCTAACGATTTCTCCATGAACAGTGCGCGTATTTACATTTCAGGTTCACTGAATAAATACATTAAAGGCATGTTGAATACAGAAAGCTCAGGTACTGGCGGCGCTACTGAAGTGATTGACGCTAACGTGCAGTTACAAATCACCGATGACATTGCCATTTGGGCAGGTCGTTTCCTCTCCCCAAGTGATCGCGCCAACATGGCAGGCCCTTACTACTCAATGGGTGGCGGCTACTGGGCAAATGTGGCTTCTCGCTATGGCTGGAACGGCGGCACCATTGGTCGTGACGAAGGTGTAGCGATTGTGGGTAGTGCAATGGATAGCCATATCGGTTACTCATTTGGTCTGTTTGAAGGCGACAAGATTTTTAGATTCAGTGGTGTAGGCGCGTTATCAGAAACTGCTGGTGATAAAGACAAATTAATGTATGCCGGTCGTTTGCAGTTTGACTTGTGGGATGCGGAGCCAGGCTATTACGGTACAGGTAACTACTTTGGCGCTAAAGACATTTTAGCCATTGGTATTGCCGGTAGACAAAAAACCGATGGCGCAGTCAGCGCGATTGATGTGGGTGACTACAGCTCTTACAGCGTGGACTTTCTCTTAGAGAAAAAAGACGTAGGCCCAGGCACTTTCTCAGCTGAAGCTGCTTACTACGACTATGACACTGATGACGTGTTCTTAAGTGAGCAAGGTAAAGCGTACTCAGCAGGTGTGGCTTATTTGTTCAATTCTAAAGTGGGCTGGGGCCAATTCATGCCATTTGCACGCTATCAAAAATTTGATTCAGATGCAGCGACAGCAGATACCACCAAGAAATATGAAATTGGTACTAACTATGTAATTGAGCCATATAACGCAACGATTACAGCCGCTTACTCAGACACCAAAGTGACTGGTTCAAGCAGCGTCAATGCAATCACTGTTGCAATGCAATTCCAATTTTAATTGACATCCATTCTTGGAACTTAACTGATCAATATGGAGGGTGAAGGATGAAAACAATCGTCAAGTTAGATTTAGACAAAAAACCATGGGAGCAAGATGGCCAGATTCATAATCGCTGGCATCCTGATCTGCCGATGGTGGCGATGGTAAAGCCAGGCGATGAATTCCGTGTGGAATGTATGGACTGGACTGGCGGCCAAATTGGCAACAACGACAGCGCCAATGACGTACGCGATGTAGATTTAACGCAAGTGCACTATCTAAGTGGCCCGATTGGCGTAGAAGGTGCTGAGCCAGGCGATTTAATGGTGGTGGATATTTTAGATGTGGGTACGTTTGAAGACTCGCAATGGGGCTTTAACGGTATTTTTGCTAAGGAAAATGGCGGCGGCTTTTTAGTTGACCATTATCCGGAAGCACGCAAATCGATTTGGGATTTCCATGGTATTTACACTAGCTCACGTCATGTGCCGAATGTGAAATTTGCGGGCATCATGCACCCGGGTTTAATCGGTTGCTTGCCTTCTAAAGAGTTGTTGGAAAAGTGGAATACTCGCGAAGCGGAATTGATTGCCACTGATCCAGACCGTGTGCCAGCATTGGCATTGCCACCTAATCCGCAATCTGCAGTCATGGGTAAATTGACAGGCGATGATGCGAAAAAAGCAGCAGCAGAAGGCGCGCGTACGGTACCTCCACGTGACCACGGTGGTAACTGCGATATCAAGAACTTAACCAAAGGTTCTAAGATTTATTTCCCGGTGTATGTGAAAGATGGCGGTCTCTCGATGGGTGACCTGCACTTCTCACAAGGCGATGGTGAAATTACGTTCTGCGGTGCGATTGAGATGGCGGGCTATCTTGATATCAAAGTCAGCTTAATCAAAGACGGCGTGAAAAAGTACGGCATTAAAAACCCAATCTTTCAGCCCAGCGTCCTGACACCGACTTATCGCGATTACATCATTTTTGAAGGTATCTCTGTCGATGAGCAAGGTAAGCAGCATTACCTAGATGTGCATGTGGCATACCGTCAAGCTTGTTTGAATGCCATTGAGTACATGAAGAAATTTGGCTATACCGGCGCCCAAGCACTCTCGATTTTAGGCACCGCACCAGTGGAAGGGCATATCAGCGGCATTGTGGATATCCCTAACGCTTGTGCAACGCTGTGGTTACCGACTGAGATTTTCGACTTTGATATGAAGCCGAACGCAGATGGACCAAAAATCATGGTGAAACAAGGCGTTGATACCGCCAAAACAAGTTAAGGAGTTTGCAAATGCCCATGTATGAATATGAATGTGACAGCTGCGGCGTGTTTAGTGCGCTACGCAGAATGAGTGAATGCAGTGAACCTGCTTTTTGCCAAGAGTGCGGCGCTGAAAGCCCACGCATTATGTCAGTCCCACGCTTAGCCATCATGGGCAAGCAGCAACGTGAGGCGCATGAGCGCAATGAAAAATCTGCACATGATCCTAAAGTTGGTCGACGTTCCAGTTGCGGTTGCACCGGGTCACACACCTGCAAAACCACTACTAAAGTGAATGAAGACACTGGCAAAGCTGCGCTGCAAGTACAAACCAAAAAAACCGCTAGACCTTGGATGCTTGGGCATTAGTCAAGCCGATGAAGTAAAGCGAATTGAGTTGAAGTAAGTTTAGTTTTAAATATTTTTAATTTTTACAGTTTGATTTTTTAAACAGGAGACACAGCAATGAGTACCTTTAACAGACGTAGTTTTATGAAAGCGGGTGGCGCGCTAGTTGGCGCACTGCTAGCAGTGGGTGTGATTTCCAGCCATGCTTTGGCAGCGGATTTTCCAACCGCTAAAGTGAACACTACAGGCTTAGCCGTGACGGATACCACAGTCAAAGTAGGTATCTTGCACTCAGCTACCGGCACGATGGCGATCAGCGAAACCGGTTCTATCCAAGCTGAAAAATTAGCGATTGAGCAAATCAATGCGATGGGTGGTATTTTGGGCCGCAAAATTGAAGTGATTCAAGAAGACGGTGCTTCAGACTGGCCAACATTTGCTGAGAAATCTAAAAAACTATTGGTAAAAGATAAAGTGGCTGCGGTTATGGGCTGCTGGACATCTGCTTCACGTAAAGCGGCATTGCCAGTATTTGAAAAAGAGAATGGCTTGCTGTTCTACCCAACGTTCTATGAAGGTTTAGAGCAATCTAAAAACGTGTTCTACACAGGCCAAGAAGCAACACAACAAATTTTGGCAGGGTTGGATTGGATTGCTAAAGAGAAGAAAGCGAAAACGTTCTACTTGATTGGTTCTGATTACATCTGGCCACGTACTTCGATGAAAATTGCCCGTAAACACATTGAGCAACACTTAAAAGGCACAGTGGTGGGTGAAGAGTACATTGCGTTGGGCGATACACAATTTGGTTCTGTGATTAACAAAATCAAACTGAAAAAACCAGACGTGATTTACGCAGCGGTAGTAGGTGGTAGTAACGTAGCATGGTTTAAACAACTGAATGCTGCTGGTTTAAATTCAGCTAAACAAACCATGTTAACCATCTCAGTGACTGAGGATGAAGTGTTAGGCATTGGCGGTGAAAACTTAGCTGGTTTCTACTCAGCCATGAAGTACTTCCAATCTCAAGATAACCCGGCCAACAAGAAATTTGTGGCTGAGTTTAAAAAGAAATGGGGTCCTAACTCTGTGATTGGTGACGTGACACAAGCTGCTTACTTAGGCCCATGGTTGTACAAAGCTGCGGTTGAGCGTGCAGGTAGCTTTGACGTAGACAAAGTACAAGCTGCTTTACCAGGTTATGAGTTCAAAGATGCACCAGAAGGCCCTGTGACTGTAGAAGCTAACCATCACTTAACGACTAAATTACGTATTGGTCAATGGGGTAAAGATGGTCAAGCGAAAGTGGTTTACACCTCTGGTTACATCAAACCTGATCCATTCCCAAAAGGTTATCAATAGTTGTCTGATGCGTGGTTTAGACCACGCACCTGAGTAGTCAATATGCGGCAGTCTGTGATCAGGTTGCCGCAATTTGCAGGCAAATAGTAGTAGGTTGAGATGTGTGGGTTCAGTTTATTTCATTAGTAGGTTTTGAGTAGGAGGCCGGTATGTTTGGTTATTCAATGGCAGATATAGGCAATATTGTGGTGATGCAGGGTTTCTCTGGCCTGAGCATGTTTACAGTGTTGCTCCTCATGGCACTTGGTCTCGCAATTATTTTCGGGCAAATGGGTGTAATTAATATGGCACACGGTGAGTTTATGGCAATTGGTGCCTATACCACGGTGATGATTTCCAAGTTGGCGGCCAATTATGGCTTTGTAAACTATTACTTCGTGTTTGCGATTCTCATCGCATTCGCCCTAGCGTTTGCAGTGGGGTACTTCATTGAATTTATCATGATACGGCATCTGTATAAACGGCCACTCGATACGCTGTTAGCGACTTGGGGCTTGAGTTTGGTGATGCAACAAATCTTCCGCTCAACGTTTGGCGCAAAAGAAGTGAGTGCTGAGTTGCCAGAATGGATGTTGGGTTCGTTTAAGCCAACACCAGACATTGATATTCCCATTAACGGGGTATTCGTGATGTTCTTAGCCATCATTGTCACGGCTGGGGTGTACTTGTTTATGTATCGCTCACGCTGGGGTCTACGTGTACGTGCCACCGTGCAAAACCGTGTGATGGCAGGCGCTGTTGGTATCAATACCAGTAAAGTGGATCGTATGACCTTTGCCTTAGGCTGTGGGATTGCAGGGATTGCAGGTGCTGCGTTTACCACGATTGCTTCTACCGGCCCAACCACAGGCACACTCTATATTGTAGATAGCTTTATGGTGGTGGTGTTTGGTGGTGCAGCCAGCTTGATGGGTACGATCGCCTCCGCGTTCGGTATTGCACAAGCACAATCAATCTTGCAGTTCTTTATGACTAGCTCGATGGGTAAGGTGTCTACATTGTTGGTGATTGTAGGGATTTTGATGATGAAGCCAGAAGGTTTGTTTGCTTCGAAACTACGTAAGTAATACTGCAAGCAAGTGTGATCAAAAGCAAGTATTACAAATAGTAAGTAGTGCCACAAATTTTGTTTGACGTAGATTAGGAGAACATAGATGAATGCCATATTAAGTAAGTTAAGTTCGAGTGAACTGCTGGGAGGCAAGAAAGGGTTATTAGGGTTAGCGGTGCTGGCTGCCGTTATCTTTGTCGCCCTACCACTTGGTGTCGATATATTCAGGCTGAATTTAGTCGGTAAATACCTGACCTACGCCTTTGTTGCAGTGAGTTTGGTGTTGTTGTGGGGTAACGGCGGGATTCTGAGTTTAGGCCAAGGCATCTTCTTTGGTCTGGGTGGTTACGGCATGGCGATGTTCATGAAGTTAGAAGCCTCAGATCCGATTAGTACCAAAATCCAAACCACACCAGGCATCCCCGACTTTATGGACTGGAACCAGTTGACTTCCATTCCATGGTTTTGGGAGCCGTTCAAGAGCTTGCCTTTAACCATATTGGCTATCTTGGTGATTCCAGCGCTATTTGCTTACATTATCGGTTTTGCAATGTTCAAGCGTCGTGTAGGGGGCGTGTACTTCGCCATCATTACCCAAGCCATTGCCTTAATTTTAAGTATCTTGATTGTCGGTCAACAAGGCTTAACTGGTGGCGTAAACGGTATTACTGACCTCAAAACCATGTTGGGTTGGGATACACGTACCGATAGTGCAAAATACATCTTGTACTACGTCAATGGCATCTTGTTATTCGGTTGCATCTTGCTTTCCAGATACATTTTAACCAGTAAGTTTGGCATGTTGTTATTGGCGATGCGCGATAAAGAAGAGCGCGTGCGCTTCTCTGGCTACGACGTATCTGATTTCAAAATCTTTATCTTCTGTATCGCTGCCATGATTTCTGCGATTGGTGGCGCCATGTTTACCTTGCAGGTCGGCTTCATGTCACCTTCGTTTGTGGGCATTGTGCCATCCATTGAAATGGTGATTTTCTGTGCGGTAGGCGGGCGTATCTCCTTGATTGGTGCGGTGTACGGTACCTTGTTAGTCAACTACGGTAAAACCTTCTTCTCAGAAACGTATCCAGAATTGTGGTTGTTCCTGATGGGCGGTTTGTTCATGGCGGTGGTGATGTTCTTCCCAAATGGTTTAGCAGGGTTGTGGGATCAACATGCTAGAAAACTCAAGTTCATGAAACGGTTTTATGACGACACGCCAGAACCGGTAAAGATTGAGCCTACGCTGTCACACATTGAAGCGCCTGTAGCTAAAAAAGAGAAACCCGCCAAAGTGGCCAATATGAAGGGAGCTAAAGCATGAGTAATACAGACTTTGTATTGTCCATTGAGGATCTGACGGTTTCATTTGATGGATTTAAAGCGGTCGATAACCTCACCATGTATATCGATAAGAATGAGTTACGTGTGGTGATTGGGCCAAACGGTGCAGGTAAAACCACGGTGCTGGATTTGATTTGCGGTAAAACCAAATCTACATCAGGTTCTATCAAGTTCATGAATAAAGAGCTGACCAAACTTTCTGAGCACGAAATTGTGCGTGAAGGCGTAGGCCGTAAATTCCAAACGCCTTCGATCTACGAGAACTTATCGGTGTATCAGAACTTGGAAGTGTCCTACCCCAAAGGGCGTGGCGTGTTTGGTAGCCTGACATTTAAGCGCACGGCCGAGGTTGAAGCACAAGTACGTAAAGTGGCAGAAGAAATCATGCTCACTGACTTACTCGATTTAGAAGCGGCCTTATTGAGTCATGGCCAAAAGCAATGGCTGGAAATCGGCATGTTGCTGATGCAAGATCCAGAGTTGCTGATGCTGGATGAACCAGTGGCGGGCATGAGTGCAAAAGAACGTGACCAAACAGCCGAGTTACTGAATAAAATTTGCAACAACCGCTCTGTGCTGGTGATTGAGCATGACATGGAATTCGTCAAAAAGATCGCCCATAAAGTGACCGTATTGCACCAAGGCAAGATTTTGGCCGAGGGCTCTATGGACAAAGTGCAAGAAGATGAAAAAGTGATTGAAGTGTATTTAGGTCATTAATTAATAGGTCATTAGGAGAACCCGCATGTTTGAAATTGAAAATTTGCAAGTCAGCTATGGCCAAAGCCAAGTCATTCATGGCTTGAATATTACCGCCAATAAAAACGAAACACTGGCCATCATGGGCCGTAACGGCATGGGTAAAACCACCTTATTCAAATCGTTGATGGGGATTCTGCCAAGCAAATCGACAAAAGCCATGGTCGATGGCGTAAGTTTACAAGGTGCGGACACTTATCAACGTGTAGCGAGAGGCTTGGCCTATGTGCCGCAAGGCCGTATGATTTTCCCCAGCATGACAGTGCAGGAAAACATTGAAACGGGTTTGGAAAAATCAAAATCGCGTGAAATCCCTGAAGATATTTATGCGTTGTTTCCTGTCTTGTTTGATATGCGTAAACGCAAAGGCGGCAATTTGTCGGGTGGTCAGCAGCAACAGTTGGCTATTGCACGTGCTTTAGTCACCAATCCAAAAGTGCTGTTATTGGATGAACCAACGGAAGGGATTCAACCTTCCATTATTAAAGACATTGCCCGCGTGTTGAATGAGATACGTAAGATGCGTGAAATTACCATTATCGTTTCCGAGCAAGTGTTGAGCTTTACCATGGAGGTGGCGGATCGCATCATTGTGATTGATAAAGGCAAGTTCATTCATGAAGATAAACGTGGCGAAGTCGATGCGGCCAAAATCAAAGGTTATCTGTCTGTTTAAGCATGGGTGGTTGTATTTGGCTGTACTCGTAAAGTTAGATTTTGTGGCATGATGTGGCGATGGATGATGCGCAAATCAAAAGTGAGTTAACTGAATGCTTAGCCCAAGTGCTAGGTACCCCTCCCAGGCATTGGGCGGCACATTTAACCCTTAGATTTGCGCATCATCAAGTCGCGCAGCAGCAAGACGTAAACCAAGGGTCGCGTAGTTTTCTAGCGTTTAAGCAGCACCGTGGCCCTTTGGTATTGCAAAAGAGTTTGCATCCAGAAGGGCAAGCCGTCTGTCACGGTGTAATAGTGCATCCGCCGGGTGGTGTTGCGGGTGGTGATGCGCTAACATTAGAGGTAACGCTTGAACCACAAGCGCACGCTTTGTTGACCACACCAGGCGCAGGCAAATGGTACAAAGCCAATGGGCAGCCCGCCAGTCAACATTTACATTTTTCTTTGGCAGACAATGCTTGCCTAGAGTGGTTGCCACAAGAGAATATTCTATTCGATGGTGCGCAAGTGGATTTTTCTGCCCGCATTGATTTAGCGGCAGATGCCCGTTACGCAGCATGGGATATTGTTTGTTTTGGCAGGCAAGCACAACAAGAGCGCTGGCAAACTGGGCATATGCACCAAAATCTTGCTATTTATCGGCAACAAAAACTCATTTGGCGCGAAGTGGGTGCATTGACGCCACATAGTCGATGTATGCAATCTATCGTAGGATTAAGCGGCAATCCAGTATCTGCAAGCTTTATCGTGGTGGCTGGTACTGTACCGGTAGAAGTGATTGAAGCGTGCAAGGCAGTACAACCAAATTTGGCATTGGATTTGCAAGCACGGTATGGAGTCACTACTTTGCCAGAGGTATTTTCAGCACGCTATGTAGGGCAATCTGCACAAACCGCCAAACAGTATTTTGAGCAATTGTGGCAGCTACTACGCCCTTGGTATGCGGGTCGTGAAGTTACTAGGCCAAGAATCTGGAATACATAGAGTTTGAATACATAATCAATCAACATGAAGCATGAGATGCGTTAGATGGAACTGACTCCTAGAGAAAAAGATAAGCTGCTGATATTTACTGCAGGATTGTTAGCAGAGCGTCGTAAAGGACGTGGATTAAAGCTCAATTACCCAGAGGCCATTGCGTACATCTCTGCCGCCATTATGGAGGGTGCACGCGATGGTAAAACGGTCGCTGAACTCATGAGTTATGGCGCGACACTACTGAGTCGTGATGATGTCATGGAGGGTATTGCGGAGATGATTCCCGATATTCAAATTGAAGCGACGTTTCCAGATGGGACGAAGCTAGTCACCGTTCATCACCCAATCCCATAAAAATGATAATCACGTCACCATACTGCGTTGCTTGCAAACAATCCCTGCTTACATATTTTGTATATGCCGCATCGGTCTTTTTTGCGCGTGTCTTGTCTGGCTTAGTGCTAATCATTTTTAGATATAAGAGGTTGTTATGATTCCAGGTGAAATGAAAATAGACAGCGGCGACATTCTCTTGAATGTAGGGCGTCAGGTCGTTACCTTGCATGTGGCGAACAAAGGCGATCGGCCTATTCAAGTCGGCTCACACTATCATTTCTTTGAAACCAATGATGCGCTCGATTTTGATCGGAAATCGGCTTATGGGTTTCGTTTGAATATCGCAGCTGGTACGGCAGTCCGTTTTGAGCCAGGTCAAACGCGCACCGTTGAATTGGTAGCGTTAGCGGGTGATAGAAAAGTATATGGCTTTGCAGGCAGAGTGATGGGTGCTCTTTCGGAATGAAAAATCAGCCGCTCAGTCATCAGGTGTTAAAGAGTCACCGCCAACATCCTCATTTACTCTATGTAAACTCCGGTGTTGTCGCTGCCTTTTCGCCTACGCTTACTTTCGCTTTGAGATTTTTCAAGGATTGAGTTGAATGACTTTAAAAATAGACAAACAAGCCTATGCCGAAATGTTCGGTCCCACCGTGGGCGATAGGGTGCGCCTAGCCGATACTGAGCTCTGGGTGGAGGTAGAAAAAGACTACACCGTGTACGGCGAGGAAGTGAAGTTTGGTGGCGGTAAAGTGATACGTGACGGCATGGGGCAAGGGCAGTTGGTGTCTGCTGATGTGGCTGATACGGTGATTACCAATGCGTTAATCATCGACTATTGGGGCGTGGTGAAGGCCGATATTGGTATTAAAGCTGGGCGTATTTCTGCGATTGGTAAAGCAGGCAATCTGGATATCCAGCCAGAAGTGACCATAGCGATTGGCGCAGGCACTGAGATTATTGCAGGTGAGGGCATGATCGTCACCGCCGGCGGCATTGATACGCATATTCACTTTATTTGCCCACAACAAATTGAAGAAGCGTTGATGTCGGGCGTGACGACCATGATAGGCGGCGGTACGGGCCCAGCCACCGGCACCTTTGCTACCACTTGTACGCCAGGACCTTGGCATATTCACCGCATGTTACAGGCGGCCGATGCTTTCCCCATGAACTTGGGTTTTTTAGGCAAAGGCAATGCCAGTTTGCCAGAACCTTTGCGTGAACAAATCACGGCAGGTGCCATAGGCTTAAAACTACATGAAGACTGGGGCACCACACCTGCCGCCATTGATAACTGTTTAAGCGTGGCAGAAGAAATGGATGTGCAAGTGGCGATCCATTCTGACACCTTGAATGAGTCTGGCTTTGTGGAAACTACCATTGGTGCATTTAAAGACCGTACCATTCATACTTTCCATACCGAAGGTGCTGGCGGTGGTCACGCGCCAGATATTATCAAAGCAGCTGGTTATGCCAATGTGTTGCCATCTTCCACCAACCCGACTCGGCCATTTACCGTGAATACCATTGATGAGCATTTGGATATGCTCATGGTTTGTCATCATTTAGATCCCGCTATTGCCGAGGATATTGCGTTTGCTGAAAGCCGCATCCGTCGCGAGACCATTGCAGCAGAAGATATTTTGCATGACTTAGGTGCGTTTTCTATGATGTCCTCAGACTCGCAAGCCATGGGGCGTGTGGGCGAAGTGATTATTCGCACTTGGCAGACTGCACATAAAATGAAAGTGCAACGCGGTCCACTTAAAGAAGATTCTGAGCGTAACGATAACTTCAGAATCAAACGCTATATTGCCAAATACACCATTAACCCAGCACTGACACATGGCATTGCGCATACAGTGGGTTCGATAGAAGTCGGTAAGCTGGCGGATTTAGTGCTATGGCGCCCTGCCTTTTTTGGCGTTAAACCTTCTACCATATTAAAAGGCGGCATGATCGCTGCCGCTGCCATGGGCGACCCGAATGCGTCTATCCCAACACCGCAACCCGTGCATTATCGCCCTATGTTTGGTGCCTATGCAGGTGGTTTGAAAACGGCGGTAACCTTTGTCTCGCAAGCCGCATTAAGCAATCCAGAAATAGCTGCACTTGGCTTGCAAAAACCATTGGTGGGTATTAGTGGCACACGCCATGTCAAAAAGAAAGACATGATTCACAATGACTGGATGCCGACGATTGATGTAGACCCGGAAACCTATCGCGTATTGGCCGATGGCATGGATTTGGTCTGTGAACCGGCAACAGTATTGCCGATGGCGCAACGTTACTTCTTATTTTAATCATGCTACATATTACTGAACGCATTACGCTAGCTACGCACATTGACGACTACTTAGAACTGCCGTTTGATAAACGCCAGAAAAGTCGATTACGGGTCATATTGAAATCCGGCACGGAAGCGGCTTTGTTTTTAGACCGGGGCATTATTCTGCGTGGTGGCAATTTATTGAAGTCAGAATCCGGCACGGTAATACAAATCGTCTCTGCGCAAGAGCCTGTATATGATGTGACCGCAGCAAGCACACAGGCTTTGATGTGTGCCGCTTATCATTTGGGCAACCGCCATGTGCCACTGCAAGTAGGCGATGGCTGGCTGCGTTTAGAGCAAGATTATGTACTCAAAGAAATGTTGCTGGGTTTGGGCATGCAAGTCACAGAGAGCCAAGCGCCGTTTGAGCCAGAAGCCGGTGCTTACGGTGGTGGTCATCGCCATGGACATGATGACGACGCGATGACCAATCTACGTCCTCTGGAACAATTAAAGCAACAGTCAAAGCGTCGACTCAAACATGGCTAATGCACCACAATCACATGTGCTGAAATCAAGTCTGGCGCTGAGTCGCTTATTGCAATTGGCGAGTCCCATGCTGCCGGTAGGCGCATATAGTTATTCGCAAGGCCTAGAATGGGCGATTGAATGTGGCGATGTGCATGATTTAGCCAGTGCAGAAACTTGGGTTGGTGATGTGCTGCATATTTACCAAGCGCAGTTTGAGTTGCCTGTATTGCATCGTTTATATGGCGCGTGGCAGGCGGGTGATATGCAAGCTGTGCAAACTTGGGATGCTTTTTATCAAGCTGGGCGGGATACAGTAGAGGCGCTGGCTGAGACACGCCAGATGGGTTATTCACTATGTCGTTTGCTTAATGACTTGCAAGAAATGCCCGATACTTTGATGGCGCAGATACATAGCATGCAGTCGCCGGCTTTCCCCACTATCTATGCCGCCATTGCACAGCATTGGCAAATTCATGTGCAAGATGCGTTACAAGGCTATGTGTGGGGATGGCTAGAAAATCAGGCCAGTGCCGCGATGAAAACAGTGCCATTGGGCCAAGTGGCCGGGCAAAAAATCTTGCTGCATTTAGGGCAATCATTGCCACAGGTCGTTGCAGATGCCATGCAGTTGCCAGATGAAGCCATCAGCAACTTTAATCCTTTGTTAAGTATCGCAGGGTGCAGACACGAAACGCAGTACAGCAGATTATTTAGGTCTTAATTGAGTTCGTAGAGGTTAGAAAATGACAGTGCAATTAAAAGAAAAAGTGCCAGCAGTTAGCTATCAAGAGCCTTTACGTGTAGGCATTGGTGGTCCAGTTGGCTCTGGCAAAACCGCGCTTACCTTGGCCTTGTGTAAGCGCCTGCGCGATGTCTATAACATTGCCGTGGTGACCAATGATATTTACACCAAGGAAGATGCGGAATTTTTGACCCGCAACGAAGCCTTATCGCCAGAGCGCATTATTGGCGTAGAAACTGGTGGTTGCCCACACACGGCGATACGCGAAGATGCTTCCATGAATTTAGAAGCCGTCGCGCAGCTCAGTCAACGCTTTCAAACCTTAGATATCGTATTTGTGGAAAGCGGTGGCGATAACCTTGCAGCGACGTTCAGCCCAGAACTTTCTGACTTAACGATTTATGTGATTGATGTAGCGGCTGGTGAGAAAATCCCCAGAAAAGGCGGGCCTGGTATTACCAAATCAGATTTGTTGGTGATTAACAAAATTGACTTAGCGCCGATGGTGGGCGCCTCACTGGAAGTCATGGATAGAGATGCGAAACGCATGCGCGGAGAACGCCCATTTATTTTTACCAATCTCAAGATTGGTCAAGGCTTAGAAGAGATAGTGCGGTTTATTGAAAAACAAGGATTAATGTTGTAAAGGGCTATGATGAAAAAACAATTCACACTAAGTATTGTACTGTCGCTATTCTCCGGTTTTGCGCTGGCGCACCCGGGACACGGATTGACTCACGGATTTACTGCCGGATTACTGCACCCGCTATTAGGTTGGGATCATCTATTGATGATGTTGGCCGTTGGGGTATGGGCCGCCAATGTGGGTGGAAAAGCGCGCTGGCAATTGCCGCTGACCTTTGTCTGCACAATGTTGTTAGGTGCATTGCTAGGTATGGCTGGTATTGCAATAGGGGGCGTGGAGTCTACCATTGCTGCTGGTTTGATCGCGTTGGGCGTGGTGTTGATGACGCGTTTTGCTATTCACCGTGAATTGCAACTGCTGTTGACTGCGCTATTTGCGTTGATGCACGGCTTGGCACATGGTACGGAGTTGTATCAGGACAAAATGGCCAATATGGCGCTGCCTTTGTTGGGGATGCTGATTGCTACCGCTGGATTACATGGCTTGGGTTATGTGCTGGGCATGCAGCGCCACCGCTTACTCACGCTCTCGCAAGCATTACTGGCTGGACTCATGCTAGGGTTAGGTGCTAACCTGTTGCTCACGGTTTAACCTACTTTAACGATGGTTGGTGTGTGATGCACCGCTTGTTCAATCATCACGTCACGTGATATACGTTATTTAACGTACATATCAACTTTTGCTCATTGATTAAGATGTGGCTGGCCTCGTTCTGCCTAGGAATTTCGGCCAAGGAATAGATATTGCTTATTTACAAGCGTTAGACCACTTCTACATCATGAGGAATCTCGTTTGGCAACAGCAGAACTCAATGCGCGCGAAGCGCCGCAGGCAGAGCCCACACAGCGTATTGTGAAGATTCGTCGCGACTACAATACCTGGGTCGCTAACGAATCTATCGAAGATTATGCTTTACGCTTTACGCCGCGCTCCTTTCGTAAATGGTCAATTTTACGTGTATCTAACACCGCGCTAGGTGCAATCTCATTTTTGGTGTTAGAAGCAATTGGCGGCACGATTGCTGTCAATTATGGGTTTATCAACGCATTTTGGGCGATATTGGCAGTTGGCGCAATTATTTTTCTTACCGGTTTGCCGATTAGTTATTACGCAGCTAAATATGGCTTAGACATGGATTTGCTCACCCGTGGTGCCAGCTTCGGCTATATCGGTTCCACGATATCCTCGTTTATCTATGCCTCGTTCACCTTTATTTTATTTGCCTTAGAAGCCGCCATCATGGCGTATGCGCTAGAGTTGTACTTCCAAATGCCACTCTATATCGGCTATCTAGTCAGCGCGTTGGTGGTGATTCCGCTGGTGACGCACGGGATTACGTTGATTAGCCGTATTCAAATGATTACGCAGCCTATCTGGCTGGTACTGATGTTTTTGCCCTTCATTGCCATCTTGCATCATGATCCGGATATCTTATCTAAACTTAGTATGTTTGCCGGTGTATCTGGGCAAGCGGGCGAGTTTAACTTGCACATGTTTGGTGCAGCCACAGCGGTTGGTGTGGCACTTATTCCCCAAATTGGTGAACAGGTCGACTTTCTACGGTTTATGCCGGACAAAACGGTGCAAAATCGATGGCGTTGGAACATTGGCGTGCTCATGGCTGGGCCAGGCTGGGTATTCTTAGGCATGCTCAAAATGCTAGGCGGCGTACTGCTGGCTTATCTAGTGATCCAAAGCGATATGTCGTTTCAATCTGCAGTAAACCCCACACATATGTATTTGGTTGGCTTTAACTATGCATTTAGCTCTTACGATGTAGCCTTGGCCGTGACCGCTTTATTTGTGGTGGTATCACAAATTAAAGTGAATATGACCAATGCCTATGCCGGCTCATTGGCATGGTCTAATTTCTTTGCGCGGCTCACACATAGCCACCCCGGGCGTGTGGTGTGGGTGGTATTCAATGCGGTGATTGCCATCATGCTGATGGAGTTAGATGTATTTAAAGCGTTAGAGCAAGTGCTAGGCTTGTACTCCAATATTGCTATTGCTTGGATTACCGCAGTAGTGGCAGATTTGGTGATTAATAAACCGTTGGGACTCAGCCCCAAAGGCATTGAGTTTAGGCGCGCTTACTTATATGACATCAATCCGGTTGGCGTCGGCACCATGTTTCTGGCGTCGGCGATTTCGATTGCAGCGTTCTCTGGGGTATTTGGCGAGACGCTGACCGCGTTCTCGTCATTTATTGCCTTGGGTACAGCGCTCATTACTTCGCCCTTGATTGCTTGGCTGACCAAGGGCCGTTACTACATTGCGCGTAAACCCTTCGTGTTTCCCACCACTAAACGCATGCAAAAGTGCGTAGTGTGCGAGCGAGAATACGAGACTGATGACATGGCGCACTGTCCGGCATATCAGGGTGCAATCTGCTCTTTGTGTTGTTGTCTAGATGCACGCTGCAATGATGCGTGCAAGCCGCATGCAAAACTCTCGCAACAATGGATAGACGTGAACAAGTTTATTCTGCCTAAGTCGCTGTGGCCACATATCAAAGGCGGGGTTGCCCATTATTTGTTGCTGATGACCATTGCTTTAGGGTTTTTTGGTGCAGTGCTTGGTTTGATTTACTTCCATGAGACCTTGATATTAGAAGGCACTGCCTCTGAGCTGTTGCCGCAACTACGTAGCGGCTATCTCAAAGTGTTTGCCGCCTTGGTGTTTGCTAGTGGAATTGTAGCGTGGTGGTTAGTGCTCACTACCGAGAGTCGGCGAGTGGCGCAAGAAGAGTCTAACCGACAAACGGGCTTGCTATTGCGTGAGATTGATCTGCATAAACAAACCGATACTGAGTTGCAGTTGGCCAGACATTTGGCCGAACAAGCCAATAAAGCAAAGAGCCGTTATATCACGGGTATCAGTCATGAGTTACGCACCCCGCTCAATAGTATTTTAGGTTACGCACAATTGCTCGATAATGATGCATCTATCCCTGAGCATCGCCGCCAAGCGATACGTGTCATCAGTCGAAGTGGTGAGCACTTACTATCGCTGATTGAGGGGACATTAGACATTGCGCGCATCGAGAGTGGCAAGCTCACATTTGATACTAAGCCACTCAAGTTCCCCGAGTTTATTCACCAAATTGTCAGCATGTTTGAACTGCAAGCGCGTAATAAAGGTCTCTATTTTAAATTTGAACAGCGTGGAGAATTACCCGCTTTGGTGCGTGCAGACCAAAAACGGTTGACGCAGATCCTTATTAACTTATTGGGCAACGCGGTTAAATTTACCAAAGAGGGCGGCATTACTTTCCGCGTCAGTTATGCGCGTGAAATCGCCCATATCGAAATTCAAGACACTGGCCCTGGCATCAAACCTTCCGAGTATCAAAAGATATTTGAGCCATTTGAACGTGGCAGTGCTGCAGAGCAAATCAATATCGGTGGTACCGGTTTGGGTTTGACCATCAGTAAACTCTTAACAGAATTAATGGGTGGTGAGATTCACTTTAAGAGCGAACAAGGTAGGGGCACGCAGTTTGAAATCCGCCTGTTTTTATCGCAAATTCGACAAGATGTAGAGGTAGAACCTGCCGTTTACCGCAAGCGAGTAGGGTATCGCGGATTGCGTCGCAAAGTGCTGGTGGTAGATAACGAGCAAGTGGATCGGGAGCTGGTGATCAATATTCTTGCGCCTTTAGGCTTTGATGTCGCACAAGCAGCAACCGGAAAAGAATGTGTCGATATGTATCAGCAGTTTAAACCGGATATCATCCTCATGGATTTGGCGATGCCGGTGATGGATGGTTGGGAGGCTTCTTATATCATTCGTAAAGTGCATCATTCCAATATCCCGATTGCAATTGTCTCGGCCAACGCATATGACAAAAATCTGGAAAATGCGGCAGGGATCGATAGCCAAGACTTTATGGTGAAGCCAGTGAATGTAGAAGACTTACTGGATTGGATTGGCAGCAGGCTGGCGATTGAGTGGATAAAAGAAAATCACGATACACGTAACCTAGTTGTACCAACCATTGACGCAATGAGCGACGATACGATTACAATGCCAGAGTCGCATCATTTGCAGGATATTTTGTCACTGGTCAACATGGGGTATGTCAAAGGCATACACCAAAAACTGGATGAGATTGAGCAGTTAAACCCTCAATATCAATCCTTTATTGCATTAATGAAGCAACTGGTCGGTCAATTTAAATTAGAAGCAGTGAAAAAATATATTGAAGACGTAAAACAATGAATACCCTTACACAAACACCCACGGTGCTCATCGTAGATGACGTGCTGGATAATTTGGCCTATTTGCATGATGCGCTGGATGAGTCCGGCTATATGGTACTGGTTGCCGATAGCGGGCAGACGGCATTGCAACGCGCGAACGATGCGCAACCCAATGTTATCTTGCTGGATGCGATGATGCCCGGCATAGATGGATTTGAAACCTGCCGCCAATTAAAAGCCAATAGTCTGACTCGGCATATCCCGGTCATTTTTATGACGGGGCTGACTGAAGCTGAGCATGTGGCGGCTGGCTTTGAGGCTGGCGGGGTGGATTATGTGACCAAGCCGATTCGACCTAAAGAGGTGTTGGCTAGGATTGCCTCGCATCTGCAAACGGTCAAGCTCATGAACCAAGCGCGCAGTGCGCTGGATGCATTTGGCCAAGCGGCTATTGCGATTACACCGCAAGACGGAAAAATTGTCTGGCAAAGCCCACTGGCCAGACAATGGATGCAACGCTATTTTTATGAAAGTGGGTTGCATGCTGCAGACACCACGCCAGAGCCCATGTTGAATTGGTTGCAAAATATGCAGCAAGCCAACGCTGAGCGTACGCAAGCGTTGAACATGATTAAAGGCTCTAGCCGCTTAACCTTGAGCCTTGCTGATGATAGCAGTGATGAACAGTGGATTATTTTGCTGAGTGAAGAGTCTGATGAAGCCCAAATTCAAGCGCTGACAAGCACCTTTGGTCTCACCAAACGCGAATCAGAAGTGCTGTATTGGGCGATCAAAGGTAAAACCAATCGTGATATTGGCGATATTTTGGGCACCAGCCCGAGAACAGTCAATAAGCATTTGGAACATGTGTTTTCCAAGCTGGGGGTGGAAACCAGAACAGCCGCTGCTTCTTATGTGGCCTCAAAATTAAGAACCATGAAGTAGTCAGCCTGAAAAAATACAGTAGGTCTTTTACGTAAAATCATTAGGCAACAATACGTCAAGCACATAGGCCATTATTTAAACCTGTCGGTATAGTGTGAGTCATACAGATACATCATGTGGATGTGTTTAAACAAAAGGAGATTATTATGTGGACAACACCAGCAGCTACTGAAATGCGTTTCGGTTTCGAAGTAACAATGTACGTAATGAACAAATAAGGTTTAATTACCTTAACAAAAGCCCAGCTAACTACTGGGCTTTTTTGTTTTCAGCACCTCATCCATCATCGTTTCATTGCATATCGTTTATTCATTATCAGCAGGGTTTGTTCAGCTAGTATTGCTCAACTGGTTTTGCTCACCTTGCGCACATGTAAATCCAATATAATTCAGCGGTCATCCAGTCATTGAACTTCATGGGCATCAGTCCATCTTATTGTGGAGTCCTTATGTACGAATCCCGCCATCATCCACCCATTTCTCAGCAAAAATTTCTATTGCGCATGGCGTTGCATACAATCACGGCTGCCTTACTGTTGCTGTTTTCACTTGCTATTGGCATGCTGGGTTATTTGTATTTTGAGCACCTGTCTTGGCACAGCGCTTTTTTAAATGCTGCGATGCTATTGGGAGGTATGGGCCCGGTGGATCCACCACAAACCGACCATGGAAAATTATTTGCAGGCCTATATGCCTTGTATGCAGGGCTGGTTTTTCTAGTGATTGTTGGGTTGTTTCTAGCGCCAGTGGCGCATCGCATTATGCATAAATTCCATTGGACACAAGACGTATAAGCGACAAATGAAATTTACTTTTAAACTATCTAAAAAATGGAGTTGGATCATTGCGATATGCTTCGCACTTGCTTCGTTGGCGTATTACTTCAAGCTGGAGGCGCTGGCTTGGTATGCATGGCATAGCTATAAACCAGCTGCACATGACAATACGTTCCATCTAAGCAATTACCAAGTCACTATCGATGCATTGCCAATCGCAGCATTAAAAAATGCTTCTGGGCTTACGCACAACGTAGAGCGCAACACGTTATTCACGGTGTTGAATCAAGAGTCAAAAATTATTGAGTTTGATTTACAAGGGCACATCGTGCGTGAAGTGCATGTGAAAGGCGTGGATGACATGGAAGGGATTACGCATGTGACGGGTAACCGTTATGTGATTGCCGATGAGCGCGATAATCGCTTGATTTTGGCGGAGCTAGACAATGATGCTCAGTTTTTAGATGTGACTAACGCGCCTAAACTTAGGCTGGGCGTCAATGCTTCAGGCAATAAAAATTTTGAGGGCGTCTCTTGGGATGACAATCACAGCCGTTTGTTGGTGGCAAAAGAGCGTGATCCTAAATACATTATGTCCGTGAGTGGTTTTTTTGACGCGGATGTATCCAGGCCATTGAATATTGATATCAAACGGTTAGACGCTTTTGATAAGGCCATTAAGTGGTCAATGCGAGATTTGTCCTCCGTGACGTTTCACAGTGAAACCGGACATTTGTTGCTGTTAAGTGACGAGTCCAGATTGATTAAAGAATACGATGAAGAGGGCAATGCACTGGGCGCATTGGCGTTGTGGAAAGGCTTTCATGGCCTAAAAGCGCATGTGCCGCAAGCTGAAGGTATAGCGGTGGGATCAGACAAAAGTATTTATATTATGAGCGAGCCCAATTTGTTTTATGTATTTAAACCTGCAACATAATCAGCAGATATTTGCTTGAATATCAACCCAAACAAATATCTGCCGCATTGAATACCAACTACTCAGATATTTTCTTTAAATTGTCTAGGCCTGCACGATATACAGCAGTGATTGTATTCACTGCTGCTGCATCATCTTGACCCTGTGCAGGTGTAGCAGATAAATCTTTGCGTTGGAAATGCCCTACCCAAGTGACTAGCGTTTTATTAGGTGCCAGAGAGGTGACTTGTACAGTTGAGATATAATGACTGACAGGAAGTACGCCTTCAATAATGCGGTAAGTAAACATTTTTTTGTTGGTATCATAGGCTTTCAATTCTTCTGTAATTTTGCCGCCATCTTGCAAGGTGAGTACGCGTACGGTCCCCACTTTTGCTTCAGCACCAGATTGAATAGTGGTGTTTGCCACTGCTGGATGCCATGCGCCTAAATCACCAAATTTGTTCACTTTTTCCCATACCTGCGCAGCATTGGCATTGACTTCAACTTTTTCTTCAACCTTGAGTTTGTTTGCATCTGCGGCATTTGCGACCAGTGATGCGCTGAAAAATAGACCTAATATTGCATTGTGAAATTTCATATCGACTCCTTAGTGGTGATCTTAAAGAATTACCAAAATTAAGATACATGAATAAAATAAGTGTTAAGTATACAGATCGGTATATACCGATCTGTATACTAGCACCACAAAATATAAAATGCAATCTAATCATTTTAAGAATGAATTGATGACTGCACTGTCAGAGAAGAGTAGTTAAGCTGCCATCTATTTGAAAAAGTAAGGAGACTTCATTGAGCATAATCAAAAAGCTAATTGTAATTTTTTCTGTATTTACGGCCCTGTTTTCTGGCGTTGTTTGGGCGTATCAATTTGATTTTGGTGCGTTAAGAACAGACAATTTCTATGAAGATAAGCTGTCTTTTGGTTTGCAAAATAGCCTTAACCAAACACGGGCCAAATTTCAAATACCAAGAGCTTATGGAAAATTAGTCACGGTGACGCAAGCCAATAAACAGACAACACTCTGGTTTGAAGCGGCAGATGGCTCAATACGTAATGTGAACTTGGATGCCAATAACCCACTGATTGTTGAGCGTAAAGGCGAGTTAGCTCAATAAAAAACACCCCATCAAAATGGGGTGTTTTAATAGTAGCTACAACTAGTAGTGATAGATTACAGGCTAAATACGTTTAAACCACCGCCGCCAGGTGCAGCGTTGTATTTGGTTAACTCTTTGTAACCACCAGCAGCACCAAGTGCGTCTGTGTCGTTAGTCATACCAAGGTTCATCGCTACACCAGCCCAGCCGCCAATACCAGAGAATACACCCACGTATTGTTTGCCTTTGTTGCCGTATGTAAATGCATTACCAATCACGCCAGAACCTACTTGGAATTTCCAGAGCTCTTTACCTGATTGTGCATCCACCGCTTTTAACCAACGGTCTAAAGTGCCGTAGAACACTAAATCAGATGCTGTAGTGAGTACACCACCCCATGCTGAGAAACGTTCTTTGTTGTACCAAACTTTTTTGTTGGTCATTGGATCATAAGCGCCGAAGCCACCCATTACACCATCAGGACCAGCAAACATCGTTAAAGTAGCACCCACCCATGGTTGACCAGCAACGTATTTAGACTCAACTGGCTCGTATGTCATACACACATGGTTGAGTGGAGAATACATTAAACCAGTACGTGGGCTGTAAGCCGCTGGTTGTTGGTCTTTAGTGCCCAATGCAGCTGGGCAGATGCCTTTAGCATTGTAGTCTTGGTGTGTTGAAGCTTTAGCATCTTTAGCTGGAACACCTGTTTTCTTGTCAACGCCAGTTGCCCAGTTTACAAATGGATGTACTTTTTCAGCAGCAATCAAGGTGCCTGTGTGTGCGTCCCAAGTGTAAGCAAAGCCGTTACGGTCATGGTGCCATGCGTATGTTTTGCTGCCTTTATCAAACAGAATCACATCATTCACGCCATCATAATCCCACTCATCGTGTGGCGTCATTTGCATGCCCCATTTTGCAACACCAGTGTCTAAGTCACGTGCAAACACAGTCATAGACCATTTGTTGTCGCCTGGACGTACATCTGGGTTCCATACAGATGGGTTACCTGTACCGTAGTACACTAAGTTTGTACGTGCATCATACGGCCACCAGCCCCATACAGAGCCACCACCATGTTGCCAACCATCTTTAACTGCTTGTGGTTTCAACCATGTACGTGTACCTAATTCTTTTTCGCCAATTTTTAATTGGTCGTTTGGAAGCGGTTTGAAAGAACCACCTTGTTTGTTACCGCCGTTTACGTCTTGGTAAACAGACAGCGCGCTGTATGATGGGTTAGCTGAGTTGAAATCAGCACCGATCAATACTTCAGCATCAGGACCTGTTGAGTAAGCTTTCCATGCCAAAGAACCATCTTTAATATTGTAAGCGGCTAAGAAGCAACGTACACCGAACTCAGCGCCTGAACAGCCTGTCAATACTTTGTCTTTGATTACGTGTGCAGCGTTAGTATTTGTAGCGCCCACTTTTGGATCTGTGTTTTTAACTTCCCATACTTTAGCGCCTGTTTTAGCATCTAAAGCAACCAACATACCGTCATTTTGTTGCAAGAAAATCTTGCCGTCGCCATAGCCCAAACCACGGTTAACGTTATCGCAGCACAAAACAGCTTGTACTGATGGGTCTTGTTTAGGGAAATATGACCATACGATTTTTTGATTGTCGTTCAAGTCAAGTGCGTATACGTTGTTTGGGAACGCAGTGTGTAGGTACATCATGTTACCAACAACCACTGGAGAACCTTCGTGACCACGGTTTACACCGGTAGCGAATGTCCAAGCCATTTTGATGTTTTTAACATTAGTTTTGTTAATTTGTTTTAATGCGCTAAAACCTTGGTTGTTATGCTGGCCACGTGGATGCAACCAGTTGTTTGCATCTTTCATCGCTGCCTCTTGATCAGCTGCTGCTGAAGCGAATAACGGGAAAGCTAAAGCAATGCTTGCCGCTAACCCCATCGTACGTTTGATGTGTGTCATCGTATTATCTCCAAAGATATTAATAGTGAGTGAAGTGTATTGATTACATTAGGTTATGTAACGTAGCACTTTGCTTAGATAATACTGGTACTAGGAGCCCAGCTTAAGAAACAAACATACAAAAAACAAACGCATTACGTGTAGATTGTTTCAATATGTTAAGCAGTTGTAACTTTAATACAATTGCCTTACACAAACACTAATCCAGTTTTGTTATAAAAAAGGGGTCCAAGTCAATTTTGTGAATTTTTGAAAATTTTTGATACTATAGTGCAGTGGACATAGCCTAGGTTTCCACAAAGCGATTATGTTGATCTGCAAGATTGTGAGTTAGACAGTGCGTGCGGGTCAGCATGGTTAAGTGATATTGCTTTGTAAGGAATACGTATGCTTAGGCCATGGGAATTGAATCTTACTGTTTCAAGAGTATCGAGCCAATCGATTCATCAGCAGCTTACGCATAAACTCATCCATGTCATTCAAACTGGCGCATTTGCAGTGGGCACGCCATTACCGGGCAGCCGGGAACTTTCACAACAGTTAGGCATTAACCGTAAAACGGTGATTAGAGTTTACGATGAGTTGGTCGCCCAAGGCTGGCTATATAGCGAAGACAAGCGCGGCACATTTGTACGTCAACAGCAACCCGTAGAATCAGCCAATTTTCTATCTTCATTGCAGGCGCTCCCCCAACAACATACCACTACGTTGCATTTGGAACAGACTGCGTATGCGCATCATGACCTGAGTGAAGATACATTTGATCTCAGCTACCCCTATGGCGATAGTCGCCTATTTAACTTACAGGCTTTAGTGCGCGCTACGCGTCATGCGTTGATTGCCACCAAACGGCAACACCCACTCAAGCTGCATGGGCTAGCGCCATTGTGTCAAGCAATTGCCCATATGCTCAATTTTGAGCAGGGCATGGATGTTGCAGCAGAACAATTGCTAATCACGCCTTCGGCACAAACCAGTTTGCAGATTGTAGCTAGCACGCTGTTTGCAAAAGGTGATTACGTCGTACTAGAAGCACTGCATGCCCCTGCGACTGCTGCGGCATTTAAGAAAAATCATGCGCATATTCAAACCGTTAAACATCATCAACATGGTGTGGATATCGACGATTTGGAAAAGCTATGCATCAATTACCCGGTGCGCGCTATCTATGTCTCACCGGAATGTCAGCAGCCCACCACGTGGCGTATGTCTACGGACAATCGTGCGCAACTACTCAAACTGGCCAAGCGCTATGATTTTTATGTGATTGAAGATCATACGCACGCATCATTTCAGTATGCTAAACATAGCTTGCCAACACTCGCGAGCATAGACCAAGCGGGGCGGGTGATTTACCTTGGTAGTTTGGCGCATATGTTAAACGCCAGCTACAGAGCCTCGTATATCATCTCAGCCCAACAGCTACATGAAACATTTATGCAAAAATTGAACACGATAAACGATAGCCATGACCAGTTGCAGACACTAGCGCTCACAGAACTGCTGCTATCTGGCGAGGTTAAAAAGCAGTTAAAACGTGCACAAAAAATATATTTAGAGCGGCGCGATCACTTTTGCCAGCTACTCAAGCAAGCATTGGGAGATGCAGTGAAATGCGAGATACCGAGTGCCGGATTTGCGGTGTGGGTGCAATGGCAAACAGAGGCTACGGAGATCATGCTAGTTGAACGCATGCAGCAAGCCGTATTAACACTAGACACCTCTACGGTGTATCAACATGACCAAACCGGTCGAATCAGTATGCGCATTTACTTTGCACACCTTAATTTGGAAGAACAAAAAAGCGTGATCAAACGTTTGAAAAAAAGCATATTGGCACAACCGAAACCATTGCAATATGCAGCATTTGGTTGAAGCAACATCCACCACATCGGTTGCAATCAACCAAAGCTAAAATTGGTGAAAAACTAAATTTCATACAAATATTATTAAAAATCAACAGGTTAATATTGTTTTTAAAATTTGGCATACTAGTTGCATTTCAAATATCAGGGAGAGCTATCACTAGGACCTTTAATATAAAGAGTTAACAATAAATATTAGAGGGGTAGACTCCCAACTTGCTTGTTGATCTCGCAGTATTCTGACCATGATAATCGCGTAAGTTGTCATGGTCTTTTTTATTGCTTATATAGCAGCGACTAGCTAAGAAAACACATATGAAAAAAGCGGTTCCCATTTCTGGAAACCGCTTTTTTATTGGTGGGAAAGAGGAAACCAAACACTTTGTTGTATTCTATTTATAGCTAAACTTAATGATTGTGAAATTTTAAGGTGCCCCCAATAATGCCCCCAATGTAAGATTCTCTGCGTCAAATTCAATAATTTCATAAATTAATTATTAATTCAAAATATTATTCATTTTTTAAAATTTTAATTTCATAAATTCGTGATTTTTTAAAGCTGGTTTTTTGCATTATTTGTTTAACACTTAAACCTGCATTTAAAAATTCAATTACTTCCATTTTTCTTAAGTTTTTATTCTTTTCAATTTCATAACCAAACCAATTTTCAGCAACCAATAGTTCGTTTATAAACCAAAATGGATGGTTACAATTTTCAACGTTTTCTTGTAGATCTTTTCTAACTGAACTAACAAAATCATCCCAAGATTTACAATTACTAGCTTTTTTACTAAGAATTTTATTGATGTTTGGTAAATCTTTTTCAAAGAACAATTCCCAGTAATTTGTAACTAATTTCCAGTCATTATTTATTGTTGCATCAATAAATATTTTTAGTTCTTCATTGTGAGTATATAAATTTACATTTGATGTAAGATCATTCTCCAAGAAATTTCTTAAATTTCGACGTTGATTCCATTCTTCTAAAATTTGATTTGGTATCGATTCATATATTTTTCTTCCTTTCTTATAATTGTTATTGCTTCCAATGCAGATTGGTTTATGTAATAAACAATATTTAGATTGGCCGACAGCTCTTCTAAAACAACATTTGCACCAACTGACCTGCCCCCTGTAACACTACCAACCGATTCTGAAAAAAAGTCCGTTTAAAAATCATGTTGCTTGTCTAAGTTTTTGTGCATAAATAGCTGGTGGAATGCGCCCACAGCTACTATGCGGTCTTACTTCGTTATAATCTCTGCGCCAGGCTGATATTACCTTCCTAGCTTGCGCCAATGTTTCAAACCATTGTTCATTTAAGCATTCATCTCTAAATTTACCATTGAATGACTCAATATACGCATTCTGGGTTGGCTTACCAGGTTGAATCAGTAAATGCTCTATACCGTTGGTGTGCATCCAGCCCATAAATACACGACTGGTAAACTCGGGACCACCGTCGGTTCTAATCGCCTGTGGAAAGCCTCTAAATATTGCCGCTTGCTCTAAGACTCTGGTGACATACAAACCACTGATGCCATGATCCACTGCAATATCGATACATTCATGGGTCTTGTCATCTGCGATTGTTAAACACTTGAGCTTGCGTCCATTAGCTAAGCTGTCCATCACAAAGTCGATACTCCACACTTGATTAGGCTCATCAGGTATTAGCAACTCTGCACGTTCTGTGATGGGTCGCTTGGCTTTCTTACGTCGCTTTACCGTGAGCTTTTGCTCAGTGTAAAGACGATAAACGCGTTTGTGATTCACCGCGTATCCTTCAAACTTGAGCATATCGTGGATACGTCGATAGCCAAATCGCTTACGTTCATGAGCGAGTTGCTTAATACGCTGCCGAAGTAATACTGTTGCTTCTTCATCCTGCGGCGGGTTGCGCCATGATGATCTAGATAACCCCACCAAGCTACAAGCTCTACGCTCTGACAACATGCCAGCATCAAGGATACGTTGTATGCCTACTCGTTTTGCTTGTGGGGTTAGCGCTTTACCCCAAAAGCCACTTTAAGTGCGGAGATATCCAAATGCGCTTCTGCCAGCAGTTTCTTAAGATCCGCGTTCTCGCGTTCTAATGCACGAAGACGTTGTGCTTCGGTGCTGTCCATACCACCAAATTTGGCGCGCCAACTATAAAAAGTACCAACACTGATGCCTTCTCGCCGACATAAGTCGGCAATTGGAAATCCTGCTTCTGCTTCCTTCAAAAAACCAATGATTTGTTCTTCTTTATATCTGCTCTTCTTCATTACGCCACTCCTGAAAGTGGACTTTATTTCAATTTAGATTGGTATGGCAAGCGGGGAGCAGGTCACTCCATCTCGAATATTCGCTGAATCAAGTATTAAATTAAGCTCTTGATTCCCTTCCTCACTGCCTAGTTTAATCTGGCGAGCTTCACTTTTAGCTTCATTCCATTCATCAAGATTTTCGTCATTGTATGGAAGATTGGTCTTGCCGTTACAAAAACTATAATAACTATCAAGTGCGCTACTGCCCTTTTTTTTTAATATGCGGTAAAAGGCTCTAAGCGTAAGGGTTGCATGCGCTGATGTTTCCATTTCAGCTGAAACAAGAATTTTGAATGCATTACTGTTTTTTAATGATGAGAACCCCTCACTAAGTCCTCCTGGGCCTGCAAATAGGTCGACTACGATAATGGGCTTTTTTTGACGCATAAGTGATATATTTAATCTTAATAATACTAGGATACCAGGTGTGACTGATACAGTCGATATGAAAGTTCGATCTCGGATGATGTCTGGGATGAAAGCTTTAAACACCAAGCCAGAAATGCTTGTCCAGCATTACCTAAATTGTATGGGGTTTCGTTATAAGTTGCATGATCACAGCCTGCCTAGAATATAGTGTTACCAAAACACAGAACTATTATCTTTGTTCATGGTTGTTTTTGGCATCGACACTCAGGCTGGATGATCGCTTATACTCCAAAAAGTAATTTAGAAGCTTGGCAAAATAAATTTATAAGTAACGTGAAACGTGATTATAAAATCATGACTTATCTTGCCAATAATAATTGGAAAGTATTAGTCGTTTGGGAGTGCGATTTGAGATATAGAACACATGACACATTGTTAGGTGTTTCAAATAGTATTTTATATCTAAACTCAAATGTTTCTTTTTATATATGATATTTATAATTATTATGACTTTATAATTAAAAACAGGGGGGGGTATGGCTTTATTTACTGAAGGGACTATTCGACAAAGGGCTAAAGTTGAAATAGCGAAGTCAAGTGTTACTAAAAAAGCAGCAGAAATAATCATGGAAGAAAATGCATCTTTAAAACTAACAACATATGACATTTTCCTTTCACATAGTTTTCATGATGCAGAACTCATTTTAGGGATGAAAGGGGTACTTGAAGATCTGGGTTATACCATTTACGTCGACTGGATTGAGGATCCATTTTTAGATAGAACTAAGGTTAGTTCTAAAACTGCTGAGATACTTAGGCAGAGAATGAATTTTTGCAAATCGTTGTTTTATGTTACAACCACAAATTCTGAAAATTCAAAATGGATGCCATGGGAATGCGGTTATTTTGATGGAAAGAAGGAAAAAGTTGCAATCGTCCCGGTTCTTAAAGAGTCTTCAAGTAATTCATACTCAGGCCAAGAATATCTTGGTCTATATCCTTATATAGTCAAACAATCTAGTAACACCAATAAAGAACTTCTTTGGACAAGGTTGGACAATAACAACTATGTTTCTTATGATACTTGGGTCTCAACTTCAAATTCTAAAATTGTCTGGAAACAAGATTAAAATTTTAAGGCATAAGTGCAACTTTACTTATCATACACGCTAACTAAATGAGTGATTTAATGATATAGATTGGGAGTGATAATGAAATGACAACACTTGAACGCCGGCATATTTTTATTAGTCATCATCATAAAGATGATTCGTTAGTTGATAAATTCACAAGTTTACTTGGTGGAAAGGGCATTGATGTTCGCAATAGCTCAATTAGAGCCAAGCCAGCAAACCAAGAGCGCTTAGATAAAGGCCTTGTTAAGGATTCGGTAATTCAACGAATACTCCGAATGAAAATTTCCTGGGCATCAACAGTAGTTGTATTAATAGGAGAAAAAACACATTCAAGACCTTGGGTAAATTGGGAAATTGATCAAGCAAATGCGCAAGGTAAGAGAATCATTGGTGTATACGAACAAGGTGGAACAAATTATGAGATTCCTACTAGTTTAGAAAATTATGCATCAAACATTCGTGCTTGGAACGCGGCGGGCATTATTAAAGCACTTGATGGTGAAAACAGTTTTGAAAATCCAGATGGGACACTTCGTTCTCCAGTTCATGCGCCTGCAAACTCTGAGTGCTAAATATGCCGAAGGTGTATATTTATGTAGTAGCTCGCGATTTTGGTTTTGCGCCTAATCCATTTCACGGTTATTGCACTCTTGCAACTTGTAAACCGGATATTAGAAGAGTTGCTAACGTTAATGATTGGGTGATTGGTATGGGTGGCACCAGATTAAATGCTACTGGTAAATGTATATTCGCAATGAAAATTTCTCAAAAAATTACATTCAATGAATATTGGAATAACCCAATTTTTAATGATAAAAAACCTATACGGAATGGGAGTAGGAAAATAATTGTTGGGGATAATATTTACCACGAATCTCAGGGGGTGTGGCAACAGATAGACTCCCATCATAGCCACCCAGACGGCACACCTAATCAGCATAACGTCCGCAATGATACAAAATCAAATGCAGTATTGCTTTCAGATAATTTTTATTATTTAGGATCTCATGCAGCTCATATCCCTGATGAAATACTAGTAAAAATGGGATATAAAAATGGCCGTAAACATAGAGTATTTAAACTAGAAAATGCTCAAGAACTGATTTTATTTCTTGAGGACAATTTCAGACAGAACTACTTATACAGTAATCCTTATGATTTTAAAATTGCCGGTGCAAGATACTCTGCTGAAACTGACAAAGTGACAATTGATTAACTTTTGGTTGGTTCAAGCATATTACTTGCAAGTTGTCTAAACCATTCCTCAATATCTTTAGGATTTGAATTTTTTGTCAACAGTGCTGGTGAAAATACGCCCTCTGCTACATGTACTCCTAGTTGTCGATAAACTTCAAATTGTTCCTCGTCATAAAACTGGTCTATTGTAGACTGATGTGGAAAATCAGGATTTATCATTCGGTAGCGTTTTAATAATTCTGTTTCATCTCCTGTTAAAGATAGTTTAAGATAAAGCATCAAGCCTATTTCAGCTGGTTGATCAGTACCTTTAGAAGGATAATGAATTCTAAGAAGATGTGAGTGACTTCTACTAAATTTTGATTCAGGATTTAATCTGATATCATCAAATTTTGGCTCTAGTCGAATCCCAAAATCGATTTGAGCATGTCGCACAAGTGTTAATTTACCTTCAAAAGTTGATTGAGGATCTGATTCTCCATCTACGCAAACAATAAATTTACATCTTCTTCTAAGAAGCTCATATATACCCATATTTTCTATATGGCCACCATCAGACAAATTTAACCATTTACTGTTTTCGCTCATACAAAATCCAGTCATTTCGCGAAGCAAACATAAAAATCCCGGGGATTTAAAATACGGCTTTTTAAATTCATACTTCAAAATCCAATAACCTAATCTTACATTCAGAAGTGTTAAAAGTGCGGCAAGTGTTGGTTTAGATTTTGTTCCCATCTGTGGTGACGCAGCGGCTCCAGATATTGCCATAGCGGTTCCAAGATCAACTTTAGGGAGCCAACTCTCTGTTTTATGATATCCAGTGGCTGCTGAGCCTGACCAATACTTTGAAAATATAAAGAAGTCCCCTCTACGATCCCTTAGCTTTCTATTTATGCTTGATGGTAGATTTATTGTGGCATTAATCAAGTGGTAAGGCGCCCATTGTTTAGAATTTAGTTTGCTCAGGGGAATCTCTAAATCTTGAATAAAAGTTCTTGATAATTGATCGCGATACAATTTATTCAGTCCCGTTAAGTTAACATTAAGAAAAAAAGTAACTAGCGCGAATACGGCACCAATTATTAAAAGTATTGTATTTCCACTCCAATGACTCAAAGGCGACCAAAAAGATAAGGAATTATCCTGCTGCAATGAACCAAGTAAACGTAAGTAATAATAAATTGTGACTATTAGTAATGGAACTATTGCGCCAGCTAACCACACAATCCCATTAAGAATTATTTTTTTATTTGAGGGAGTTCCAAACAAAGGTAGAAATCGAACGATGGCTGGAATGCCAATGACCATGACTAACATATATAAAAGATAAGGCCAATGGAAACTTTGAAAAAATAATGAGTAGCCCTTTTCAACCAGATAAAAAGTAAAAATAACTAAGGTAGTTATTAGCTGAAAAAAAATAACCTTACGCCCGATTTTAACTGCTTTGTCATTATTAAGTACCATTCCGTATATCAATATTGAAATACTTATAAGTGCAGCACTAAAAGCAGAAAAAAATAGTAATTTTTCAGGACTATTAGATAATTGATTAACGGCATAAGCAACTAAAGATATAACGCTTAGTGGTCCGGTCCAATTTAGTAAAAGTCCTATGATCAAACCAATCGCCATCGACCAGCGCTGTTTTAGGTCGACTGAGCTTAAATATTTTGCATTTTGACGAACATGCCGAACATCGTCAGTATCAGGACCATACGGTTTTGCGGTTTTTTCGAAATCATTTTTACCGCTTACCAATGCGCTAAGAAAACTGCCAATATATCCACCACCCGAAACTGTCGATAAATAATCGAAATCTTTCATTAGGCGACGTTCAGCTAAAACTTGAACAACACCTAGACAAAAGGTTGCTGATCTAATGCCCCCTCCGGAAAGAGCCAAACCAACAGCATCCTTATCTTCCTCTTTTTTAATATTATAATTTGCGCGTCGAGCGACAATATCGTCGAATTCAAACTTATTGATTTCTTTTGCATTCGCTATGACATCATCGGTAGAGATGTCTATGCCATATTTAATTGGATGAAATATGCTTTCAATCTCATCTTTTGAAATTACTGGTGGGGTCAATTCATCCTTAATTTGTGTCTGATATGCCATCATCTGTAAGGCTAAAGAAAAATCTTCGAGCTTAATTTGTAATTTTGCGAGTTCAGATCTAAATTCGTTCGCGCCATCTCTAGAATCTAAAACTCCTGCTTTATACGCTCGATGCCATTTGGCAGTCATTGGCCTAATATCAACATTTAGTATGTTAGTTGTAATCTGCGCGAAATTTTGACAACCTGGGTAATCCTTTATTGCCTGTCTAGCAATCTTGAAAAGTTCATAAAGGCTTTCCAAAGCCCTAGCTTCAATGCCGTATTGATAAGGTAATGGTTGAACGGCAATTCGAGTGCGCAACTCTGTTAGCAGCCTATGAGCTGCAAGCTGATCAGGAGTGTATTTTTCTGGGCTGGCCATACTTTTGGAATGGGTCATATGAAATACATCCTTAAATTCATGTGGCGTTATAGTGGATAATTTTATGCTATATTTATTCGATATTGATTTTTAAAATTAAAATTCATTGCAACAAAAATCAATTTCTCAAGACAATAATATCCTTTGTGTTTAGTGGTAATCTTAAATTAATAGCGTAAATTAAGTTAGATGACAAAAAAAAATTCCACTGGCTTCTCCGTTTACAAAAAACTTGATTCTGCCATCCCGTCTTTAGCGTTTGATACTTATTGGAAATTTGCTGTAGAGCGGCAAAAGGTTTTTTTTGCGAGGATGAATAACAATCCTTTACCTTGGACAAATGATCCAATAATAGGTGAGTACAAATTTACTAATGCTTACCGAGCTTCCGATAGAGTAAGCCAGTATCTCATCAAGCAAGTAATCTACAATGGTGAAAAAGATATCAATGAGATATTTTTCAGAACAATTCTTTTTAAGCTGTTCAATAAAATCGACACTTGGGAGTTGCTGAAATCGCAACTTGGAAATATAAACTGGCATTCATATCAATATGAAAATTACGAAAAACAGTTAACGGCAGCAATGAGCTCAGGGGCAGCGATCTATTCTGCAGCATACATAATGGCTTCTGGCCATAAATTGTTTAATGTAGAAAAAAAGCATCAATCTCATTTAAAACTAATAGAAAAAATGATGAAGGAATCTTTGCCTGAGAGGCTGCAAAATTGCAAGTCAATGCTAGAAGGTTTTGAGTTATTAAAAAGCTATCCTCTCATTGGGGATTTTCTAGCTTATCAATTAATCACAGATATCAACTACACCGAAATTACAAATTTTAGCGAGATGGACTTTACTGTTCCGGGTCCAGGTGCTAAAGATGGTATAAGGAAATGTTTTAAATCATTGGGTGGACTATCAGAAACGGATATTATTAGATTTATGGCAGACAGGCAGGATTATGAATTTGATAGGCTTGGTCTAGAATTTCAGAATCTATGGGGCCGTAAACTGCAGTTGATAGATATACAAAATTTATTCTGTGAAGTCGACAAGTATTCTCGAGTTATGCATCCTGAGATAGCAGGGATTTCAGGAAGGATGCGTATTAAGCAAAAATTCAAAGAAAAGTGTGATCCAATTCAATTTTTTTATCCGCCTAAGTGGAACCTCAACACTAATTTTTCAAGTTAGACTTGTGGAAACTATTGCGGTATTGTAGAGGTGAGAATGCAATTAGACGATTATCAGAAACACGCCAACAAAACAGAGCAGATGCCCTTAAATGGGAAGGAAGACATTGAATCAATTTTGCTTCCCATATTAGGACTTGCAGGAGAAGTTGGATCACTATCAACACAGTTCAAAAAATTTATTCGTGATGGTGAGGCTTTCCAGATTTTTAAAGAAAAAATATCAGAAGAATTAGGGGATATTCTTTGGTATGTTTCTGCAATAGCTACAAAACAGAATTTATCACTCGAAGAAATTGCATCGAGTAACTTAAGAAAAATTAGTGATAGGTGGCATAGTCAATCTAGTACTATGTCTGGTAAGAAACTTTTTGATTCAGATTTAGATGCTAATGAACAATTCCCCAGAGTATTTGAACTAAAAGTAATTACCTCAAAGGATATAAATAATGTGCCGCATGTCCAGCTGTTTAATGGAGTACAGCAAGTTGGAAGCGAGCTAACTGATAATGCATATATAGATGATGGCTACAGATTACACGATGTATTTCACCTGTCATTTATGACATTTCTTGGATGGTCACCTGTTATGCGTAAGTTATTTAATTGCAAACGCAGATCAAATAAATTGTTGGATGAAAATGAAGATGGTGGACGAGCGAAAGTGATAGATGAAGCAATTGCTGCGATTATTTTTATCGAAGCAAAAAATAATAATTACTTTGAAGGTATAGAAACTATAGAGTATGGCATTTTGAGAACGATAAAAGATCTAACCGCCCATTTAGAAGTTAATAGATGTTCTATGAAGGAGTGGGAGGACGCGATTCTGATGGGGTTTAAAGTATGGCGACAACTTAAAGTTAGTCAAAATGGGATTATTAAAGGTGATTTAAATAATCGTACTTTAGAGTTTTTTCCTAATTAATAATTATTTACTAGGTTAAGGTAGAGCCTTCGAGTTTGAATTTTTAGGTAATGTGAGGGTGTCTTGGACATCTGGAGTTGTCGAGGTAGCAGGTAAAGCAGATGTAGGATATGTAAGAGGTGTAGTTGAAGGTATTGGAATAGTTAGTACATTTGGAAAGGATGTATCTTTTCTATAGGCAACATTGGCTTCAATAGCCTTAATTATCCAGCCACCTAATATAGCCTGAATAGAATTAAACGCAGCAGCTGCTAATAGAATACTTAATCCAAACCAAAAAATCCCACTTAAAATTTTAGTTTTAGCTACTAATGTAGATTGATTTTTATCAAGTTCTACTTGTGCATCTTCTAACCTTTCCATCTTTCTTTGCAACATCAGCGGTGAAAATACTTGGCCTGCCATATTTTGTATCAAATCGCTCCCAATTTCTTTACGAGTTTTTGACTTAGATGTATATGTTTTATTTGAAGTGCGATCCAAATCCGCATAAAATATTAAAAAGACTGGTTCCAATCTTTCAAGAATTATTGGCATTGGGCCAGCATTGTAAACGCCGAATATTAGTTTTCCTGAATATCCAGGGTCTACATGAAACCCTGAAACATTTACCAGACCTTTAAATTTATATTTAGATTTAATAGAAATGAATCCAATTGCATCATCTGGCATTGTCACAGTTTCAAAGGTCAATAAGAATGCGAACTGGCCGGGTCTAATGTTAAGTTGATTTTCTGATGAGTTAGCTGCAAGATTTTGTTTAATCGCAATCGAATTTTCATTATTTATTAAATCCTTACTTACAAATGCCTCATCACCTACATGCAAAGTATAGGACGCACAGTCGATAGACTCGGAATTAAATGGCTTAATAAGGTCGTATGTCTTTATATTTTCATGCAGTTTCTCACCACTCCAATAAGACATATTCTAAATTCCCATATTAATCAATAAAATATCCATACGCCTGTCTAACCACCATACTTTACAATTTCCCACATCATATATGTTTTTCTGGAGTGAATCTGCGCAAAGATTTAATTTCTCGGTAAATCTTTAACTCTTGTGCTTTTTTTGAAGATTCAAAATGAACATCTAATTGACTATTTTGTTTTCAATGAATTCAGCTATCTAATTCTTTTTGCCTAGCCTCAACTATTTTCACTGAATCGCCACTAATTTTATAGACACTCTTCAGCCGTTTTCTTGAATTGGTTTTCGTAGTCTATCGGAGATAGCAAGTTATTGGAATTATGACGTCGTTTTGAGTTGTAGAACAACTCGATGTAATCAAAAATATCCTGCCTTGCATCATCGCGATGATTGTATATTTTGCGTTTGATCCTTTCCCGTTTTAATAATTGAAAGAAGCTTTCAGCCACAGCATTATCGTGGCAATTTCCGCGTCTACTCATGCTGGACTCAAGGTTATGTGCCTTCAAGAATATATCCCAATCCTCGCTGGTGTATTGGCTACCTTGGTCAGAATGTATCAGCACTTTATGTTTAGGTTTCCTGCGCCATACCGCCATCAGCAATGCATCCAACACCAGCTCTTTAGTAATGCGCGATTGCATGGACCAACCCACAATGCGTCGTGAGAACAAATCCATGACCACAGCAAGATAGAGCCAGCCCTCATGGGTACGGATATAAGTAATATCTGTTACCCATGATTGGTCTGGCAATGTGGGATTGAATTGCCTATTTAACGTGTTGGGACTGGTTATATAAGGCTTGCCACCATAATGCCTAGGCTTACGGTAGCCCACCTGCGCTTTTAAGCCGTGTGCATGCATCAAGCGATAGACGCGGTTAACCCCAATACGCTCACCCAGTGCACGCATATCACTATGTACTTTACGATAGCCATATACGCCACCGGACTCTAGCCAACATTGCTTAATCAAGCCTGTTTGGCGTTGATCGTTCTTATGGCGAATTGAGTGCGGATGTTTTAACCAGGTATAGAAGCCGCTGGGATGCACCTCTAGCATCCTACACAGCCATCTTGTCGGCCAACAGTCCTGATGATCTTTGATAAAGGCATACCTTACTCGGACTGCTTTGCGAAGTATGCCGCGGCTTTTTTTAATAGATCACGCTCTTCTGTGACACGTTTCAGCTCTTTACGTAGCCGGTTGAGTTCAGCTTGTTCCGCATGTTTGGTTTGGTGGGTTGCTGCGTCGGGTCCGAACTTCTTCACCCACGCATAGAGGCTGTCAACAGTCACATCAAGTCGCTTTGCCACATCGGAGACTGTATACCCCCCTTCAGTGATTTGACGGACTGCTGCTAATTTGAATTCTTCTGGATATCGTTTACCGCTCATTTGTCGCCTTTCTTTGGTCGCCATTATTACGGCTCAAAGGCGTCTAGTAAACTAGTGGCGATTCACCCATCCGTTTTAGGGCTGCATTAATAGCAGCTTCACTCATAGGTCTCCTTGGTGAATGCCCACCTTGAAACACGTACACTCCATGCCCCGATAATGGATGTATGGTTCGCAGAATATCAACTGCTTGGACGGAGAGAGGCACTAGATGATCTGTTTTAGTTTTACTTACCTTGTAACGCCATTCGCCTAATTCTAAGTCGATATCCGCCCACTTAGCTTGTCTTAACTCGCTTGGGCGTACAAACACCAAAGGGGATAACTTAAGCGCACATTGGACAGTTAGAGTTCCAGTGAAGCCATCTATAGCACGTAGTAGTTCACCAATCTTCTTAGGGTCTGTAAATGCAGCCATATGTTTAGTACTTGTGGGAGGTAATGCACCTTTAAGGTCAACTGTTACATCCCTAATGGTGTAGCCGTTTTGAACCGCATATCTAAAAACTTGTCCTGTTGCTTGCAATGTTCTATGTGCGGTTTCAAGTATGTTTAACTTTTCTATACGCTTTATAGCCTCTAATACTTGAGGCGCAGTTATAGTTGAAATAGGTTTTTTACCGATATAAGGGAAAAGGTATAGTTCAAAACGTCTTATTACTTTGTTTTTATGACTTTCTGCTTTGTTTTTCATATGTGAAAGCCACCATTCATGAGCAACAATTTCAAAGCTATTAGCCCCATTTAATTTTTCAGAAGCCTTTGTAGCCTTGCGATAATCGCTAGGATTTACACCATTTGCCAGCAATGTTCTGGCTTCCCTATGTCTTTCTCGAGCTTTAGCAAGGGAAATATCTGGGTATACACCAAGCGAAAGTCGATTTTCCTTACCAGAAAACCGATATTTATAACGCCAATATTTTCCTCCATTGGGGGCAATTTCAAGATACATGCCACCACTGTCTGCGAGTTTATAAGGTTTGACTTTAGGCTTAGCGGATCTTATCGCTGTGTCATTTAATGCCATTCTAACTCCCTGAGGGGCAACTTAATGTGGGTGGGGGCATTTTCCCCAACATGCCCCGAAGGTTGCCCCTTATATTGTTGGATACATTTGGATGACAATAGACACTATTGGATATAAAATCAATAAAAAACCCGCACTTAGGCGGGTTTTTTATACTGTCATAATATTCCTAGGACAGGTATTTGGTGGTGAAAGAGGGACTTGAACCCTCGACCCCAGGATTATGAATCCCGTAACTACGTGCCTTGGAAGCCGCATGGAATATAGGGATTGCATATTAAGTCATTGTTAAATAATGGATAAATACAACATCCTTATACTTCTACATACTTTGACATACTCCTTAATACTTTTATTCTGTTACCTTTATGTTACCTATGGAGCAGTAATTCCATAGGCATTCACCATAAGGCTTTAGTCAATAATTAGCCTTGTTTTGTAACTAATCCCACCTCATCCAAATGCTGCACATTGTCATTCAAACAAAACAACTTAATATAGCAATCTAGTAGCTGCTCATAAACTCAATATTGCTTAAATCATCTACCAGATATCAACTTATTGTAATTTTCAGTTCCTACCATTCTAATTAATGAATCAATGAATTTTTCATCAATTCCATGTGCATAAGCAATAAGTCCACGAAGTCTATTTAGTTCATCATCAGGCATATTCCCATTTGCATATGTATTTACCATTGCTCTAATTTGTCTTTTCTTGTCACGGCCAACAGAGGGTTTGCCATCATTCGTTAAAACTAACCCTGTTAAATACCTTTTATGCTTTTTCGAAACAAAAACAGTTTTCTCTTCATTCAATTGCAAGTTAGGATATGGCAAATTTTTGCATAGTGTAATTATGAACTCGTGAACACTTTCAAGCACTTTAGGATTGTCAGTAGAAAATGCTAAATCATCTGCATACCTTGTATAGACCACTTCAATTTTTAAACAAAACTCAGACACAAATGTATCAAAATCATACATTACAGTATTAGAAACCATTGGTGAGCTTGGGGCCCCGATTGATAGTTTTAAGCTATTACTAACTCGATCCCTCCAAAATAGTAAACGACAAAGTAACCTTGCATCGTCAATGTCAATTTTTGCATATTTGATTAAATGTTGTAGATAATCATCAGCTTTAATTGAAGGAAAAAAATCCTTGAAATCCAATTTCAACAAATAGCGATTTTTAGCATGAGCTTGAGCATGTTTTTTAGTGTTAGATTCTGCAACATAAGCAGTTGCAGCACTATGAATAGGTAATTTAGCTAATATATTAGTAGTAGCCCATCTTTGAAGGACCTTGATTTCAGAAGTCGGCTGAGCAATAACACGAGTGCCTCGGTTATGTCTTTTTTGGATTTCATGGACTTTATATCTATGTGGAGCTGAAAGGAGTAATAATTGAATCTCCGATATGCTCAAAGGTAAGTCATTTTGAATGGCCGTAATTAATTTCATTTACTGGCTACTCCATGAACTTGAGCATAAGCTCTTTTTCGTAGAGCATCTCCATTTAAAAGCTCATACATTTGCAACTTGAAGCTTGTTCTATCAAACTTTTTCTCTGGGATCGCGGAGTTGTAATCTAAATAGTCAGTTTTATAACCCTTATTAGCTACATAATATTTATGTGTATTTATTGGAACTTCACTTACAAGTTCAAATAAAATTAATTGTCTTAAAATTCGCTTAATATCCTTTGTAGCTAGATTCATTCCCAAGTTAATTGCTAATGTATGTAATTCAGATACATTTACCGCACAAAATAAATCAATAAGGTCTGCAATCAATAAATATTTATCACGATTACGATTGCAATCAAACCCCTGTTTTTTATGACCCTTATCCAGCTTCTCTTTGAGTGATACAAGTATGTCAGGAATTTCCGTTGCAAATTCAGCAGGTTTTTCTAGTGTTGGAACCACACATATTGAATCACCACTATCATCATTTTCAATCTTTTTTATAGGACCAAGCTTAATAAATGAATCGCTGGTGTAATGCTCTTCTTCAACAACAATAAAAAGTAACCTTCTTAGATCATCGTCCATGCAAAAAGCACCTAGCTCTGCAAGTGAGCCAGGACTTTCTAAAAATAATACAATTGCTCGTGATAAACATCCTGCATCAGTTTCAAAGTCGATTAAATTTTGATAGCCCTCAAATGTGTTCCATTCTGGATAAGACTCTGGAATCTTTAATTCTTTTCCATAAGGAAATTTTAGTCTTAATGCTTCAGTTAAAAATAGATTTCGGCATGAACAATCAATAGCTAACTTGACATCTACAATGCCACCAAACACTAAAATTATAGGAGGGAGATATACAACATGAATTTTATTAGCTGAGATTGTTAAGTGAAAACTTTCAATCTCTTTTGATATAGACAAGTTCAATTACCTTAAATTAAGCACGAATCCAAAATTTTTGGATTGGGCTGCATTTTGCACGATACAAAAATTTTGGATTCGTGCTGTAAATTATAATCCACTGCAATTCAGTCTAGCGAAACGCCCGACATTGATAGCCAATACAAAAGCCACCTTCGCGTAATTGAATTTGCATTATGAATACAGTTGATTACAGATTCAAGATATATTATTCAATGGAAATTATTAGATTTAAACTAATACATTAATAAATACTAAAAACTAAGTTGCGAGAAAATAATATGAAAATATCTAAACTACAGCTTGAAAACTTCCGAGGTTATGATTTATTAGAGGTTAACTTTGACAAAAACTTTAATGTGATTATCGGAAGAAATGACATAGGAAAATCAACAATTCTTGAAGCTTTAGATATTTTCTTTGAAGGTGGAACAATAAAAGCTGACATTGATGATTGTAATGTTCATGCTACAGAAAGAGTGATGTCAATTTCCGTATCTTTTCTACCTGAAGATAAAGATTATACGATTGATACAGTACCAACCAATTTAAAGAGCGAATTCTTATTAGATAAAAATGGATTTTTAACTCTAAAAAAGCATTGGGATTGCTCAAAAGATAAACTTTCATCTACATCATTAAAAACTTATTTAGTTTCAAACTATCCTTCAATTATTACTGAACCTTTAATAAATGAAAAAATTACAGACCTCAGAAAAATACTTGATAGCTACAAAGATGTTTTAAATGTTGATGAAGTTAAAAGGAATACTAGCTCAGCTATTAGACAAGCAATTTATTCAGTGATTGACACATCGCAATTATCGGAAATTGAAGTGGCAATAGATAAAGAAGATGGCAAAAAAATATGGGATGCTCTTAAAAATGACTTACCTTTATTCTTTTTATTTCAGTCTGATCGTCAAAATAAAGATTCTGATAAGGAAGTACAGGATCCTTTAAAGGCAATTACTAAAACTGCAATTAGTCAGTTAGAAGATCGTTTGGAAGCGGTAAAGATTGAAATAATTAAAAAAGCTGAAGAGATTGGAAAAGAAACGATTGCTAAACTGAGTGAAATGAATCCAGAGATTGCAAGTATTCTTGCCCCTCAGATGAGTAGCAAAGCTTGGGATAGCCTATTCTCTTTTTCATTTAATTGTGATGATGGCATACCAATTAATAAAAGGGGTAGTGGAGTTAGAAGGTTAATTCTACTAAATTACTTTAGAGCTGAAGCAGAAAGAAAAAATACAGCATCAAAAAATATCATTTATGCGATTGAAGAGCCTGAAACATCTCAGCATCCTGATTGGCAAATTGAATTATTCAATGCATTGATTAAACTTACAGACAATCCTGCTACTCAGGTTATTACAACTACACATAGCCCATCTCTTGCAGGTTTGGTAAAGCCTGAAAAAATAATTTTTATATACAAAAAAGACAAGAAAATTGTTCTTGAATATGGCAACGAAAGTAATTTAGAAAAGATTGCTAAAACACTCGGATTGCTGCCAGATGTTTCTATGGTAATTAATGACCTTAGTATAAAAGCTATACTTTGCCTTGAAGGTCCAAACGATATCGAATTTTTTAACCGTTGTTCAAAATTATTTGAAATCGATCTTGAGAGTGAACAAAAGGTTTTAGTTCTTGCATTAGGTGGTGGAACATTAATGCATTGGGTTAATAAAAATTATCTAAAAAAATTGAATAAGCCAGAAATTCATATTTATGATAATGATGTTTCCCAATATCAGACAGCAGTTGATGAGATTAATTCTAGAGATGGATGTTGGGCAACATTAACCCAACTGAGAGAAATTGAAAATTATATTCATCCTTCGATTTATAAACAGGTATATCCTATAACTGAAGACTTTCATGATCCAGCTTTAGATTGGCAAACAGGTTGGAAGCAAAGAGATATTCCCAAAGAACTTTCTGTATTTCTTAGAGGACTTAAAGCTGCTGGAAATACAGCTATATCCAATGAAGCTGCAAGCTCAATTAAATGGAAACTTTCCAAAGATGGGGCTCAACTTATGACTAAAGAGCTATTAGTTGATTTAGGTGTTTATAACGAAGTTGAAGGATGGTTTAACAAAATCAAAGAGAAAATTCAGTAAAGTTCACAAGTCAGTGGCACACCTATAGAAAATGTTATCCACCGTTTGCATTGAACAATGGGCCCGATTCAATGAAGTTTGAAACGTTTGTGGTGTGTAAATCTAGGGATGTTTTCTTAGGAATAGGTCTATTTTTCAATAATAAATTCAGGTATTTATCCAGAATTTGTTACCATTGTGTTACCTATGGAAAAAAGACAAAGGGCCTCCGAAGTGGTTACTATCCTCGGAAGCCCTTTAAATACTGGTGGTGAAAGAGGGACTTGAACCCTCGACCCCAGGATTATGAATCCTGTGCTCTAACCAGCTGAGCTACATCACCGGTAAACTGGTTGCTTTGATTTAAGCAAGCCCGCAATTTTAGTGTTTTACGGGGTGGTTGTCAAAGCAAAAACACTTAAAATCCGCTTAAATGCTTTCTAAAGTGTTCGATTGCCTGCCACTAAACATTAAAGCGGAAATGCATCACATCGCCATCTTGCACAATATACTCTTTGCCTTCTAAACGCATTTTGCCAGCTTCTTTTGAGCCTTGCTCGCCTTTGTTTTTAACGTATTCATCGTAAGCAATGACTTCTGCACGAATAAAGCCACGTTCAAAATCGGTATGAATCACGCCGGCAGCTTGCGGTGCAGTCGCGCCTTTTTTGACTGTCCATGCGCGTACTTCTTGTACGCCTGCAGTAAAGTAAGTTTGCAGGCCGAGCAAATCATAAGCGGCGCGAATCACGCGGTTCAAACCAGGTTCATCTTGGCCGAGCTCTTGTAAAAACAGCAGCTTGTCTTCATCATCCAGCTCAGAAATCTCACCTTCAATTTTCGCGCAAATGGTGACCACTGGCGCACCTTCGGCTTTGCCTAGTGCAACCACTTTGTCCAAATGAGGGTTGTTTTGAAATCCGCCTTCGTCCACATTGGCAAGGTACATCACAGGTTTAACCGTAATGAGGCACAGCGGCTTTAATAGCTGCAGTTCATCAGCGTCTAACCCTAGCGTACGCACGGCTTTTGCTTCGTTTAAGGTTGGCAGTACTTTATCTAATACTTTCATTAATGCGATGGCGTCTTTGTCGCCGCTTTTGGCTTTTTTGCCTTCGCGTTGCATGGTTTTTTCTACGGTTTCCATGTCGGCGAGTGCGAGTTCGGTATTAATCACTTCAATGTCAGACAGTGGATCCACTTTATTGGCGACATGGATGACGTTGGCATCTTCAAAGCAGCGTACTACATGTGCAATGGCATCGGTCTCGCGAATGTTGGCCAAAAACTTATTGCCTAAACCTTCACCTTTAGATGCGCCTGCCACTAGCCCGGCAATATCTACAAACTCCACAATCGCGGGCTGTACTTTTTGCGGTTTCACAATATCAATCAGTGGTTGGATGCGTGTATCCGGCACTTCTACAATGCCTACATTGGGCTCAATCGTACAGAATGGGTAGTTTTCTGCTGCAATACCTGCTTTGGTGATGGCGTTAAATAGGGTGGATTTTCCAACGTTGGGGAGTCCAACAATGCCGCATTTCATATGAATAACCTTAATTGTGTTGTTTGAGACTTATGCTTGAATAGCAATGCGCAAAAGCCTATTGACGTAAAGTGCGTTATTTTAACCTTTTCGTTAGTTTGTCGCCAAAATAATTATTTGCATAAATAAGTCGCTAAGATGCGCTAACTTGGGGCGAAAATACTTTTAACCTGTTAAAAATTTGCGCATAATGCAATTCTAGAGTGCACAACAATATCGGATAATGTTAGGGCATATGCTCAATCACAAATGGATTATGCAACGCCATGCTGATGCATGGTTGCCTTGGGTTTTTCTATTAGCGGCATTGCCCATTACTTATTTGATTTGGCAGAATGAAAAACATAACGCCTATGTTGAGCAAGAAATCCGTTTTGAATATCACGCAAAAGAGGCCACTGGCTTAATCAAACGCCAATTGCTAGAGTTTGAGCATACGCTGATCGGCATTCAAAGTTTCTTTCGCGCTTCTAATTTTGTGAGTGAGACCGAGTTTAATGATTATGTAAGCGTGCTATTACAGCCCAATCATTTGCCCGGTTTGCGCAGTATCGCGTTTGCACGCTATGTCGATTCTACTCGCCCCGAAACGTATGAAACCTTGAGCACTGAATGGCAATCGCTAGCGGAGCGAATGCAGCCAAAGGAAGTACGCACATTCTATGCACCTATTGTGTATGCGGCGCCTAATTCATCCTTGCTGATTGCTTCACGGCAAACCAAAACACTGCTAGATGCGTTGGGTGAGATGCCTATCCGTGAAGTGTTTCAAAAGTCGGCAGATTTGAATACCGTCATTGTGTCCCCTGTAATGCAATCGATTCAGGGTACCCAAGTCAATGATTGCTTTTTAATGCAATTGCCCATTTATCAAAATAACACCACTAATAATAACGTGACGTTACGCCGTGAGCATATCTATGGCTGGGTATTGGCCACCATCAATAGTGAATTGTTTTTTACAGAAGCGATTGCCCCAGCGGAAAATGGATTGCTGGGATATGCCGTGTTAGATGGCGCCGAGAATAAGCAACATGGGGCTATTTATAAAACGCACGAGTCACAGTTCCAAAACAAGTCAGTCAGTGCCATGTTTTCTAAACAGTACACTATCAAGGCCATGGGTTACGAGTGGGAGTTACAGGCAAAATCATTACCAAAATTTGAACAAAATTTAGACTACAAACGGGCTAACCAGATAGGGTTGCTAGGTATTTTTATTTCTTTTTCGTTAACCGGGATTTTATTTTTACTGGCAGCCAGAATCCGCGCAGCTGAGGCCATGAATAAGGTGAACAACCAGTTAAATGCGAGCGAGCAGCGCTGGCAGTTTGCGTTAGAAGGTGCTGGTGATGGTGTATGGGATTGGGATATCAAAAGCAATCAAGTGGTATTTTCTAAACGCTGGAAAGCGATGCTTGGCTTTGAAGAGTCCGAGATTAAAGATGATATTGAAGAGTGGAAAAAGCGTGTACATCCGGAAGACTATGTAAGCGTGATGCAGGCGCTTGATGCAACTTTAACGGGTGCCAATGATGTGTACTCAAACGAGCACCGCGAGCAGTGTAAAGATGGCAGCTGGAAATGGATTTTAGACCGTGGCATGGTGGTCAGCCGTGATGCCAATGGTTTTCCGGAACGTATGGTCGGCACGCATGCCGATATCTCTAGCTTAAAGAAATCGGAAGAGGCGATTTGGCAACATGCCAACTTTGATTCGCTCACCGGCTTGCCTAATCGTCGTATGTTTTATGCGCACTTGGATCAGGAAATCCAAAAGGCCAAGCGCTCCGGTCTAAAAGTAGCACTTATCTTTCTAGATTTAGATGGCTTTAAAGAAGTCAACGATACCTTAGGTCACGATCAAGGCGACGTGTTGCTGAAACTCACAGCGGATCGTTTGGTTGAGTGTATGCGTGGATCCGATGCTGTCGCCCGGCTAGGTGGCGATGAGTTTGTGCTGATTATTGAAGATATCGGTCATGAGGATCTTAATCATGTGGAAATAGTGGCGCAAAAAGTACTGCAAACCTTGTCGCAGCCTTTCCAGCTATCGTTTGAAACCGCCTATATTTCTGCCAGTATTGGCATCGCGATTTTTCCGGATGATGCACTCTTGATTGACGACTTGATGAAAAGCGTCGATCAGGCGATGTATGCCTCCAAGCAAAAGGGCGGGCGTTGTTTTAGCTACTTTACTGCGCGAATGCAACAAGTGGCGCAACATCGCATGCAACTGTCGAATGATCTAAGACAGGCGATATTGCATGATCAACTCTATTTGGAATACCAGCCGATTATTGATTTGCATACTGGGCGTGTACACAAGGCGGAGGCTTTGTGCCGCTGGCGTCATCCCACACGCGGCGATATTAGTCCGGCAGAGTTTATTCCGATTGCAGAAGATACACGCTTGATCTACGAAATTGGTGACTGGGTGTTTAGAGAGGCGCTTAAGCAAGCCGTGCATTGGCGAGAGCATCTCTCTCCCAATTTTCAGGTGACGGTGAATAAATCGCCTATACAGTTCAATAGTGAAGATGATAAGGCACATGGCTGGATTGATATTGCCAAGGCAGAGCATTCGCCAGGTAAGGCTATTGTGGTGGAAATTACCGAGCGCTTATTGCTCGATCCTTCTAGCGAGGTAAAACAGCGCTTAAAAGCATTTCAAGAGATAGGCATGCAAGTAGCGCTAGATGATTTTGGTACCGGCTACTCTTCATTGTCATATCTTAAAAAGTATAAGATCGACTATTTGAAGATAGATAAATCGTTTGTCGCTAATTTGTCAGAAGGCTCAGATGACTTGATTTTGTGCGAAGCCATCATCATGATGGCGCACCGTTTAGGCATGAAAGTGATTGCGGAAGGTATTGAGACGCCACAACAAAGAGCGCTGCTGATTAGAGCCGGTTGCGATTATGCGCAAGGGTTTCTGTTTGCTAAATCGCTGTCGGCGAAGGATTTGGAAGCCTACACACTGCAGCAGAACCAAGCCGCACTAGTACAATAAACGGCGTAATATTTGCATGCGTAAACCGCATGTGGCTTAACCTGAACTCTACTCTAGGCCTTGGTATGCAATGTCAGCATGGCCTGCTCAAACTGACCTGCAAGCAACAGTGTAAGCAACTTACTGCTTTGGTACAAACTTTCATCAATGGCCGTCTGCTCTGCTTTAAGTGGCGGTTTCAGCACAAAATTCACTACTTCATTGCGGTCACCCGGGTGGCCAATGCCAACCCGTAGCCGCCAGTAATCGGGTGTGCCCAGCGCTGCGTGAATATCTCGCAGGCCGTTATGCCCGCCATGGCCGCCCCCTAATTTAAGCTTGCTTGTACCTACAGGCAAATCTAGCTCATCATGAATGACTAATATTTCTGCAGGTTTGATTTTGTAATAGTTGGCGATGGCCGCTACCGCTTTTCCACTTGCGTTCATAAAGGTATTTGGCTTTAGTAACCATGTGTCAGCTTGACCACTCATCTTGCTGGTTTCACCAAACATCTTTGCGTCTAGCTTAAGCGGGCTATTGGTTTGTTGGCTGATTAAGTCAATCCACCAAAATCCGGCGTTATGACGGGTGGCCACATACTTTTCACCGGGGTTGCCTAGGCCTACAAATAATCGAATTCCATGCATCTGCAAACATACTTTCATGTATGAGTAAAATTGGGCATAACACCGCGAATACACAATAAAAAACGCGCACTTAGTACTAAGTGCGCGTTCATTTTACAGCGGTTTAGCTTAAGCTGCTGGTGTTTCAGTCGCTTCTGCTGCGTCGTCAGATACGCCGCCACGTGTCTTAGCAATTGCTGCAACAGCGGCATCATTACCGTGTGCTAATTGCACAAACTCAACACCTTTTGCCAATTTGATTTGTGACAAGTGCACTGAGTGACCCATCTCCAAGTTGGCCAAATCTACTTCGATAAACTCAGGCAAGTCTTTTGCCAAGCAGCTTACGTCAGCTTCGGTCAAGATATGTGCAACAATGCCGCCACCTAATTTCACGCCAGGTGCTACGTCTGCGTTAATAAAGTGGAAAGGCACTTTCACGTGGATTTTCTCTGTGGTTGAAACACGTTGAAAATCGATATGTTGAATCGTGTTACGTACTGGGTGCATTTGGTAGTCACGTAATAGAACGCTTTCTTTTTTGCCATCTAAATTCAAATCTAGAATAGAGGCGTGGAAAGCTTCATGACGGAATTGTAAAAATAATTCTTTATGATTTAATTCAATAGTAATCGCGTCTTTACCACCACCATATACTACACCTGGCACACTGCCAGCACGACGTAGACGGCGGCTCGCACCCGTACCTTTAACGTCACGTTTGACTGCATTAATTTCGATACTCATTTGAAACTCCTAAATTTACTGCTAAGCCTTTGGGGCCTTACTGCGTTAAAAACTGTTCTCCGCGACCAGAAAACAGGGTGAAAAAGTTAACGCATCCAAACTGACTGTGTCGATTGCGACTAGCCGTACTAGTTGTACTTTCTGCGGCTTATCTTCTTGTCATTTTTGATGCGTTAACTTTTTAATTCGTTACAACTTAATCCATAAACAAAGAGGAAACAGATTCCTCTTGGCTAATGCGTTTGATTGTTTCTGCCAATAACGGCGCTACGCTCAATTGGCGGATTTTTTTACAGTTCATCGATGCCAAGTTAAGTGGAATGGTATTGGTCACGACCAATTCGTCTAACTCTGAATTGGTAATGCGTTCCGCAGCGCTACCAGAAAGAATCGGATGTGTAGCATAGGCCAATACTTTTTTAGCGCCTTGTTTTTTAAGGGCTGCTGCCGCTTCACATAGGGTGTTCGCGGTGTCGACCATGTCATCCATAATCACACAGGTGCGGTCGGCTACTTCACCAATAATGTTCATTACTTTGGCTACGTTTGGTTTTGGACGGCGCTTATCAATAATCGCCAAATCAGAACCCAGTTGTTTAGCACATGCGCGCGCACGCACCACACCGCCCACATCTGGAGAGACAACCACTAGGTCTTTATGCTTTTGCATCAGCAGGTCGTCAATCAAAATCGGTGTCGCGTAGATGTTGTCTACCGGAATATCAAAGAAACCCTGAATTTGATCAGAGTGCAAATCCATCGTCAGTAAACGATTAATGCCCACACTGGTGAGCATATTGGCTACTACTTTTGCGGTAATCGCTACACGTGCAGAACGCGGACGTCTGTCTTGGCGTGAATACCCAAAATAAGGAATCGCAGCAGTGATACGACCCGCTGAAGAGCGGCGTAACGCATCCACCATGACCATGACTTCCATCAGGCTGTCATTGGTAGGGTGGCTGGTGGATTGCAGTACAAACACATCGCGCCCACGCACATTTTCCAGTAGCTCGAGCATGATTTCTCCATCGGAGAATCTGCCTACATCCGCGCGACCTAAGTCAATGCCCAAATGTTTAGCTACTTCTTGCGCTAAAACAGGATTGGCATTGCCAGTAAACACCATCATGCTGCCGTTGCTCAATGTGATAACCTTTATAAAAGAAGTTAGCTATATTGTACAAAAAATTTAAGCGTGTAAATTGATTAAATCTACACGCTTAAACATTTATTTGGCTGGGGAAGAAGGATTCGAACCTTCGCATGCCGGAATCAAAATCCGGTGCCTTAACCAGCTTGGCGATTCCCCAAAAAACTTTTAATCGGCTAATTTGAAGTGCGGGTGATAATTTAAGCCTTTAGCAATAAAACCATTGGTATTAGTAGGTTTTTTTGCTAAAAGTTCAGCCGCTACTTGCGTTGAATTAACCTTCACAAACACAGATGCCCCTGAGCCACTCATTCTTGCCTCACCAAACTGGTTTAGCCATTGTAGGGTAGTTGCAACTGATGGAAATTCTTCACACACTACGTTTTCAAGGTCATTTCTAAATAACTTAGAATTTGCTTGGCTTGAAAAGTCCGCTATTTTCAATGGTTTCGTGTCTCTTGTCAATCTAGAATTGGCAAAAATTTGTGCAGTCACGACATTCACTTGTGGCGTAAGCACCAAGTATGTCTCTTCGTCTGTCGTATTGGGTACGCTTACTGGGGTTAACTCTTCACCGATGCCTTCTGCCCAAGCGGTTTGCCCGAATAAAAAGAAAGGCACATCCGCACCTAAGCGTACGCCAATCTGCATCAGGGTTTGGCGATTTAAATGCAATGACCATAACTGGTTGAGTGCAAGTAACGTGGTAGCTGCATCCGAGCTACCCCCGCCTAAACCACCCCCCATTGGGATATGCTTTTCCACGGAAATATCAACCCCTAGTTTGCAGTGCGTGGCGTCTTGCAACGCGCGTGCAGCACGCACGCACAAGTCTTGCTCGGCCGGTACGTTGGCTAATTCGGATTGGCGCACGATTTGACCATCTTGGCGTACCGATAGGTGCAGAGTATCGTAAAAATCTAACAGCTGGAATACGCTTTGTAGCGTATGGTATCCATCAGGGCGTCGCCCTGTAATATGTAAAAACAGGTTGATTTTTGCGGGCGCCAAAAATGTGTGGTGACTGTGCATAGGCGCTTATTTTAGCGCATCTGCAATCTATGCAGGCTTAACGGTGAGTAATTTTTAGCGGATGATGCAGATAAAGGCTGGAGTCGCTTATTCCAGCACGGTACGGCCATTCAATGCTTGCGTTGGGCGATGGTTGGGTTTGCCAATCGCATCCGCGAATGCTTTGAGTTGTTCGCTAGAGGCTTGTCTTGGTGATTTCATGATAATCCAGCGTACGCCTTCCGTGCAGGGTGGCGTGGTAAGTGAGCCGCTGTATCGATAATATTGAGGATTCGTAGGCATCCAATCGCTTGGGGTCAGACGTGCTTTGAGTAGCGCGATTTCTCCAGCAGTTTTAGGCAGTTGTACCAATAGTTTTTCCATCGCCTCACTGGGGTCACCCGCTTTAAATAATACGCTCATCATGGCAACATTTTTTTTGTTGTCTACATGAAGGAATTGCAATTCTAAAGGATAAGACTGGCCGTTGATTTGGTGCTCACTAGGCGTGTGCACATCCATATATTTCAATTGGAAAGCAGATTTGTCCAACACCATCATATTGCCTTCTTTAAAATTTACGCGCATGCCATGTGGCAAGCGTTGAATATCTTTGGCAGTAAACTTCTGAATGGATCGAATCGGTTTGAGCGCTGCATGAATCGTGCTATCAAGCGGAGCTGGTGATTGGTTGAGGCCAGTGCTACAAGTGTTAAATTGAGCGTCGAGCTTACCCCATTGGTCTGGACCAGTTTTGCCTTCGTATGACCATTCTGCGGTTGCTTTGGCTGGTGCGGTCTTGCTGACATCAGCCTTTTCAGCCGCCACTGGTTTTTCTGCTTTTTTAGGTGAATCATTTTTAGGCGGCTCATTGTCGGCTTTTGGTGCTGTCTTCATGGGCGTTGCGGCAGCATTGCCAGCTGCGGGAGGCGCTAGATTGGTCATGGTTTCTTTTTTTGGATCTAGCCCCAGCGTTGACACAGGAGGTTGCGGTGCTACATTGGCAGCTGCATGACTGCTGGCCGATTTGCACACATAACGCATGGCAATTTCCACATCGGAATCTGGCTGTGGTTCAGTAAATTCAGCATTTTTGAGATCGACAGCGGCCGAGTACACTAACTCTTGATGTAAATATTGAAATACTTGAGTAGTCGCGGTTTTCTGCACTGCGCAGTCAAAATACCACAATGCTTTTGATAGGGTGTATTCCTTGTCTACGGAATCCGGATTTTTTTGTGGCGTTTTATACTCAATCTTCACCCAAGCTTTTGTATAAGATTCATGTGTCAGGACAGATTGTCTGTCCAGCATCAATCTTGAGTAAGTATTGTCTTTCAGTTTGACCCAAGTGGCGGCCTCGCTGTGTAGCGCATACACCAGCAGTAGTACACTGCATAATATTTTATAAATAGGCGACATCATCAATATACGGAATGATTGGATAGTCTATTATGCCAAGCTCCAGCAAATCTGAAGGAGAAAACAGGGTGGTGTTTTGCGCTTAGATTATCTAATTAGGGTAGTGCCGACCACTGTTCGATGACCAACCTGAGCTGCAGACTTTGGTTTTTAAGCGTAATTTTCTGCGGCAATACGGTGTTTAAGTAGGCGGTGTACTGCGTATATTCGATTTGCCAGCCTTGCTGCTCTAATTGCGTCAGCCTGCCCAATTCATCCCAGGCTTGATGCGTAATCGGCGCAGCCGTGGGCCTGCCGACAGCCCAATCGCTCAGGCCGCTTAATGGTAAACGCCAGCCCAATGTTTTCTCGGTGAGCGCTTCTACGCTTTGGGCTGAAACGGTTTCGCCTTTTGTGTTGGTCAGGCTGACTTCTGATGCGCTTTTGACAATATGTGCAGCTTTTCCACCCAGTGGGGTAAACACATCCATGGTGTCTTTGTCTTGTTGGTGTGCCCAAGTCACACTGCCGGAATAGCCTTTACCGTTGGCATTGACGGCAATTCTACCTTTAAGGTTAAAGGCTTGAATTTGCCCTAGACTATTCAGGTGTTGCTTGTGTGTTGTGCTATCGGCAGCTGGTTTGATGGCAGGCTGTGTCACACAACCTGCCAAGCTCAACAACAGTAAGGCGAGAAAAAAGCGCACGATAAACTAGCAAATAGGCAATGATTGAACGGTACGAATTAACGAATCACCGATGGCTTAAGATTTGAATTTCTTAGTAGTGGCCAATAACACATCGTTTTCTGGGTAAGCTTTAAGCGCTTGTTCCCAAATGCGTTTAGCCTCTTCTTGCTGGCCTTGTTTCCACAAGACTTCGCCCAAGTGTGCTGCAATTTCGGGGTCTGCTTGTATGGCATAGGCTTGGCGCAACTGTTCTACAGCATTCGGTAAATCACCTAAACGGAAGTATACCCAGCCCAAACTATCCATAATGTAGTGGTCGCCGGGAGATAGTTTAAGCGCAGTTTCAATCAAGGTTTTGGCCTCGATCAGCTTAATGTTACGGTCTGCATAAGAGTAACCCAGTGCATTATAAGCCGCGGCATAATCCGGACGCATTTTAATCAGCTTATACAAAGCGTCTTCCATCACGTCTAACTTGCCTGCACGCTCTGCTGCCATGGCAAAGTCATAGGTGAGTTCAGCCGATTCCGGAAAGCTGGTATTGGCTTTTTGCAGCAGATCAAATGCTTCCTGATGGCGTTTGGCATGCCCAAGTAGATTGGCTTCGGTTTGAATGACCGTGATTTGCTGTTCTACTGTTAAATCGTTGATGTCATCCAGCATGCTGATGGCGGCATCCACATTGTTGGTTCTGGCAACCACTTGCGCTGCTGCAAGGCGACCATCTAAATAAAGCTCGCCCGACTGGATTTTGTCGTACCAGTTGAGTGCGCGCGTATCATTTTTCTGCTTTTCTGCGGAGCGACCAAGATACAAATGCAATTGATCTGGCTCTTTAAAGCCATTTTTCAATGCTTGCTCAAAATATTGGTCTGCCATTGTGTATTCGCCGGACTCTAAAGATAAAAGCCCAACCACTGCGCTCACTTCCGGGCTACCTTTAGAGCTTTCCACTAGGCGGATAAACTCTGGTTTAGCCTCCTGAATTTTCTTTTGATTAACCAATGTTTTGGCGTAAGCCATGCGGACTTCGTTGGCATTGGGGTATTTTTTCAAGAAAGACCTGTAAAAATCCAGCGCTTTTTCCGGAGATTCTTTAAATAGCATCTGCCCGTGCATTTGTGCGCCAGGTTCCCAGCCCGGACGCTGTTTGTCTGCTTCAGCCAGTGCTGCCGTGGCTAAATCCATTTTATCGGCAAAGAAAGCGGCTTGTGCTACGGCAAAATGCGCTTCCGGCAATTTGGGATAAGGCTTGGCCAAGTCTTGTACGACTTCTAGTACCTCTTGTTTATCTCTTTGTTTGGCTAGCAGGGTATTGAGATACAAAAAGCCATTGGCACGTGTGTCTTCTTTTGTTAATAATTTTTTAATTTGTGGCTTGGCGTCCTTTAGGTTGCCGCTGGCTACCAGCAATTGGCTGGCGGCTTGTTGTGCTTCAGTTGAATTAGGGTCTAGTTCTGTCCATAAGGTGGAGGCTTGCAACGCCAAGGCGGGTTGGTTGGCATAAGCGGCTGCTCTAGCGGCACGCTCGGCTAATCGAGCATCACGTGTTTGTTTGGCTAAGTCTAAAAACAACTGGCTCGCCAAAGAGAGTTCGCCGCGTTGTCCTGCAATTTCACCCAGTAGGTACTTATATACAAACTCGGCATTGGCTTGTGTAATTTTGGGTTGTACTTTTGGTTGTACTGTAGAAGCGCTCTCAGCATAAGCGGCATGGCTACTCGCAAAACAAATCGCGAGTGTGAGAACAACTTTTCTAATGTTTGGCATCAAAATAATTCCTGTTAGGTTGGCTTGCAACGTTTAATGACGCATACGGCATCGGCGACAATGATGTTTAGTCCGTGACAGTTTATGCAAGTTCATCCATAATTAAAGGTTAGGCAATCATTTGTCAAATGATAGTGTTATGTTGCAACACTGCTAATTACGACTATATCGTTTTGCAAGAAACTTTTCTACAAGTTTTGCCTCAATAGGTGGTTGGTTTTTTTGACACATATAACAATTAAAGATACGTTTATTTATGGATAATTTAACAGTAGAAGCAGTTGATCTCACGCGCTTGTACGGGGGTAGGGCGGCAGTGAGCGATGTTAGTTTTCATCTGGCTAAAGGGCAAGTGTTAGGTTTTCTTGGTCCCAATGGTGCCGGTAAATCTACCACCATGAAAATGTTGACTGGTAATTTGGCGCCTAGTGCAGGTAGCGTCAAAATCTGTGGTGTCGACATGATTGAGCATCCAAAAGAGGCCAAAGCGTTGATTGGTTATCTGCCGGAAATGCGCCCCTTATATAAAGAGTTTACAGTAGATGAGTACCTGACCATTGCTGCTAGACTGCATCGCGTGAGCGGTAAACATATTAAAAAAGCAGTAGAAATTGCCAAAGCACGCTGTGGCTTATCGCACATGAGCAAACGCTTGATTGAGAACTTATCCAACGGCTATCAACAACGTGTGGGGATTGCCCAAGCCATTATTCATAACCCAATGGTTGTGATTCTGGATGAGCCTACAGTTGGCTTAGATCCCATTCAAATCCGCGATATTCGCGCACTCATCAAAGAAATTGGTCAAGAACACAGTGTGATTGTGTCTACGCATATTCTGCCAGAAGTCGAAATGGTGTGTGACCATGTACAGATTATTGATAAAGGTAAGCTGGTATTTAATGGCGGGATTGATGTGCTGAAACGTCAGCGCATTGGTAATAAGCTCTTGCTAGGCTTTAAGCGTACACCTACCGATTCAGCTTTATTGCAAATCCCCGGCATTACCGAAGTAGAACAAGTGGATGGCATGGTGCGCGTACGTTTTGCCGAAGGGCAAGCCCCGCATGAAGCGATTGTGGAAGCCGCTGTGAAAGAGGGCTGGGGGCTGTATCAAATCGCGCCCGATCAAACCAGCTTAGAAGACGTATTCGTGCAGCTCACTTATCAAGAAGCCGCTGCAGTAGAAGAAAAAGCAGCGTAAGGAACAATCATGGTATTCAGTATTGCAAGAAAAGAACTCAAAAGTATGTTTGCCTCGCCCATGGGCTGGATTATTTTGGCAGTGATGATGGGCATATTTGGCAATTACTTTGCCAACGGGGTCACGAATTATCTAGATGTAGCCTCAGGTGCGATTCGCCCAGCCGAGCGTATTGGGCTTACGCAGTTTGTTTCGCAAACCGTGTATGGTGCTGCTTCATTTGTCATGCTATTTGCTGTACCGCTACTTTCCATGCGCTTAATTGCAGAAGAGCGTAGAAGCCAAACGCTCCCCTTCTTGTTTAGTGCGCCGCTTTCCATCACAGAAATCGTGTTAGGGAAATTTGCTGGTCTATTAGGTTTTTTAAGCATCCTCATTGTCTATATCGCACTTACCTTATCAACACTCAATCTTTGGTCTGATATTGATTTTGGTTACATTATTGCCAACTCTGTTGGTTTGTTTTTACTGGTGGCAAGCTTTTGTGCGTTAGGCCTCTATTTCTCTAGCGTGACAACGCAGCCTATTGTGGCAGGCATTTTGAGTTTTGTTGCGTTGTTTGTGTTGATGATGCTGGATCGTTTTTTTGGTGGGGATCCAACCAGTATCATTGCTAACTTTTCGCTATTAAAGCATTTTGGTTCGTTTGCCAGTGGCTTGATTGATACGGCTGATGTGGCATTTTTTCTGTTGTTCGTGATTACATTTTTAACATTAACAATCCGTCGCTTAGATGCAGACCGTTTAAGAGGCTAATCCAGATTTTATTATGAAGATTAATAGCAAATTAAGATTACAAATATTGGCGCAAAACTGGATGTTTGTCGTCGTATTTTTATTATTGGTGGTGATGGTAGGTTACCTCACACACCAATACCGTTACGCAAAAGACATCACGCAAGCCAATCGCAATATCCTGACGCAAGGCAGCGTGAATGTACTGAAACAAATGCAAAACGATGTGAATATCACCGTGTATGCAACCAATGATGATGCCAATAACGGAGATACTTTCCGCAAAAGTTTAATCGAGTTCATGGCGCGTTATCAACGCGAAAAGAAAAACATTTTTCTTACATTTGTAAACCCAACTAAAGAGCCCAAACTTGCGCAAGATGCTGGCGTAAAAGTAGATGGCGAGACCGTTGTGGAATATAACAAACGCACCGAACACATCACCCCACCATTTGCCGAGCAAGAAATGACCAATTTACTGGTGCGTTTGTCTCGTACTAATAATCAACCGATTATGTATTTGGATGGCCATGGCGAGCGTCACTTACAAGGCATTAAGAATCATGATTTGGGCGAATTTGGTAAACAGCTGGAAAGCAAAGGTTTTAAGTTTGCTAATCCGGACTTAACCATTGCGCAAGGCGTGCCAGCCAATGGATCTATGTTGGTCATCGCAAGCCCACAAGTTGATGTGAGTGAAATTGAAGCTAAAAAAATCAAAGCGTATATTGAGGCTGGTGGCAACGTACTTTGGTTGTTGGATGACAATAACCTACATGGCATGAAGGAGGTGGCGGATTATTTAGGCTTAACGGTTTCTCCGGGCATTGTGATAGATAAATCTGCTGAACAATATAACGCTGATCCTAAAGTGGCCTTTGCCAGTTTTTATGGGGATCACACCATTACGCGTAATTTTCAGTTGCGTACGGTGTTTCCGGAAGCCCATGAAATCGATGCAAAAGCCTCGGATGACTTAGGCTGGAAGGTTGGCCGATTGGTTGATGTGGCGCCCAATGGCTGGTTAGAGTCTGACAAAGTACCTGCGGATGCAAAAAACTTTAAAGTCACTTTCGATCGCGCTAAAGACAAGCCGGGCCCGATCAATATTGGCGTAGCGCTTGAGCGTGAATACGGCAAAAAAGGTCAACGCGTGGTGGTCATAGGCAATGCCAATTTCTTGTCTAATACCTTTATTACTAATGGCGGTAATTTAGATTTTGGTATCAATATCATTAACTGGCTAGCGGGCGATGATAGATTAATTACCATACAGCCAATGCCGCTGAAAGACGTGAATATCAGTATTCCACAAGGCTCCATCAGTGCGATGGTGATTGGTTACGGTACACAATTTATACTGCCAGTGGTTATTTTCTTGTTTGGTATATTTTTCTGGTGGAAGCGTCGTAAAGCTTAACGGATTTTAGGAAGTCTCAATGAAAAAAGGTTGGTTAATAAATCTCAGTTTATTGGCAATAATTATTGGTATTTCTGTCTTTTTGCATTTAAGGCCACAGAACAATACACAGTCCGCAACGGAGCATGAAATTTCCCAACTCAAAATGGGCGGCTTTACTACAGTCAAAGTAGAGTTTCCTACTCAGGCACCATTGGCCTTTGAAAAAGTAGATGGTCTATGGCGCATGACTGCCCCATACAAAGCACGTGCAGATCAAATGTCGGTGCAGCGCATTTTGTCTATCATCGCGGCTAAATCCCAAACGCAGTTATCTACGACCGATTTAGCCAAATACGGATTGGATAACCCATCGCTCAAACTCAAACTGACGGATGCCAGCGCAACGCATACCTTTGCCTTTGGTGCTTACAATCCCGTGACTGAAGAGCAGTATGTTGGCTTTAACGATGCCGTGTACTTATTACCCGGCGCTTACAGTGAGGCAGCGTCTGCACAAGCCATTGAGCTTGTGGATAAACGTCCAATCGCGCCATCCGAAGCCAAACAAATAGTTGGAATGGACTTAGGGCGCTTAGAGCAATGGGAAGAAATTCGCCTGAACGTTGATATCGATACCCAAGGCAAATGGCAAATCAGCACGCCCAAAGCCAAGCCCACACAAAACGACATGAACGAGTGGTTGGATTTTACTTGGAAGCAAAGCCAAGCTACGTCAGTCGAGTTTTATACGCCAGACCGCAAAGCCACCTTCCCCTCGTTTGAAGTGAAGCTAAAAGACGGCAAGAAAATACACTTTGATAAAATGCAAGAATCCCCGGAATATCTGTTGGCACGCGCGGATGAAGGTATTATTTACCACTTTCCTAACGATGTGGGCTTTAGCATGACCAACCCACCCATCAACCTGAAATAAGCCATGCCGGAACTGCCAGAGGTTGAGACCACGCGCCTTGGCCTCATGCCTGTGCTCGGGCAAACCATCAGCCACGTGGAGGTACGTCATCACGGCTTGCGTTGGCCTGTTCCGCCACAACTGCCCAGCATTCTCACTGGTTTAACGTTACATAAGTTAGAACGCCGCGCCAAATATATTTTGGCCACCATGCAAAACGACACACGTAGCGGCACTTTACTCTTGCATTTGGGCATGTCTGGCCGGTTGTGCCTGCTAGAACAATTTAGCCCACCTGAAAAGCACGATCATCTAGATATTGGCTTTGGCGATGGCCGCGTAGTGCGCTTGCGTGACCCAAGGCGCTTTGGCGCTGTGCTATGGCTGGACGGCGATGTCAATCAGCATCCGCTATTGGCTACGCTAGGGCCAGAACCGCTGCAAGAAGCTTTTAACGCACGCTATTTGCATCACAATATGCGCACACGCACCGCGGCCATCAAAACTACCATCATGAATGCACACCTAGTGGTCGGTGTCGGCAATATCTACGCCAGCGAGTCCCTGTTTAGAGCACGTATTGCCCCGCAAACACCCGCCAATCAACTTACACTCAAACAGTGTGAACGCTTGGTAGAAGAGATTAAAGCCACGCTCAGCGATGCGCTCAAAGCAGGCGGCAGTAGTTTGCGCGATTTTTTTGGCGCAGATGGCAACCCAGGGTACTTTCAGCAAAGTTACTTTGTGTATGGCAGAACTGGCGAGCCATGCAGAGTGTGCGGAAAACCGATTTTAAGTGTCCGCCAAGGCCAGCGCTCTACGTTTTATTGTGGCGTTTGTCAGAAGGCATCACGTTCGGCGTCCCATTAACAGTGCTAGGCTGCATGCAGGCAGCACTCATGGCTTGCCTCCGCTGCTTAAAGAGCGGATTGAGGCAAGTTCCCTAGTGAGCCATTGCTGGCTCTTAACTGGCGGCGTATTGCCGCATTTGACTTGGTAGGACTGACCGGTGAAACTGCTCGACGAAGCAGCAAGCTCAATAAACTGTTCGGTACTGCGGAGCGTGCTCTTGCCCTCTAGGTATTCGAGCTTACGGAGAAGGTGAACTTTGGCCTCTGCGCCGCTGTACCAAGCGCCATTGCGGCTGAACTCACAGCCGGAGGCTTGGAGATTGGTCAGCAAGACATCGATTTCAGCGCGAACTGGTGCTGAGGTTGGTGCGGCGACTGCCGTACTGCTAGCGACTGCTAAAACCAGAAGGAATATTAGACGATTCATTGTTGCTGCCTAACGTTTGAATTTAGGGGCGCCGTTAGGCGTACCGCTTGAATGATTGGATAGGTGTATTAAACACGGCCTGGCTGCCATTCAGAATAAGCAGGAATTTTTCCATCATACTTAAGCCATGAAACTTCGTGAGATTTGAAAATATGAAATTCGGGGGTTTTTTGAGGAGGCTCATCCAATGTTGCTACACGTAAAACTACATGCTCTTGCCCTGTGCGTTGGGCAATTAAGTGAGTGCCACAATTTGAACAAAAAAAACGGAGTTTGCCCTTTGATGACTCAAATGACTTTAATAGTTCCTGACCACGCACCCAGCGAAAGTTTGAGTGTTTAACACCAGCGGCAGTATTAAAAGCAGCGGCATGAGCTTTTCTACATGTTTGACATGAGCAATGACTTATTGGAGTGTCAAGCTGAGACACTTCATATGCAATCCCACCGCAAAGACAACTACCTTTCATATGTGCCTTTCACTTTCGCCCCTAACGTAAAGTAACATCCTATTTGACGTAAAACATTCCGTCAAACACGTTTTTAATATTGTAAAAATACGTACTATTTTCAATATATTCATTGGGTTATTTAAGTTTAGTACAGCCTAAAAATATGATGCAATACATCAGCTAATGCTGATGCGGTCTTGCTGCATGCTCATGCAAATAGCCCTGTGGTTTTTCCGGGTTGCCGCCAATTTTTTGTGGCAATAACGAGCCAGCCACCATGCCCACTGCGCTCACGGCCAAGCCTATCAGTTGTGGTGGAATCAGGCTTGCTTCGCCAATCAGTACTTCAATCAGCACCCAGCTACCAATGCCGCCAACAATGGCTGCAAGCGCGCCTTGGCTGGTAGAACGCTTCCAGAATGCGCCAAATATAAGTGGAATAAATGCGCCAGCGAGTGTGATTTTATAAGCAGATTCCACCATGCCGAAAATCGAGAGCTCTGAATTGAGTGCGTAGAGTAAAACGCATATGGCAAAACCCACTAAACAGAAGCGCATGACCCTTAGAAAGCCTTTGTCGGTGAGGTGAGGCATATAGCCTTTAACAATATTCTCGGCAAAGCTGACAGACGGCGCAAGCAGGGTGGCGGAGGAGCAGCTCATGATGGCTGATAAGACTGCGCCAAAGAAAATGGCTTGCGCTAACAAGGGCGTGTGTTCTAGCACTAACGTAGGTAATACACGTTGTGAGTCTTCTGCCACCAGTTTTCCATAGACAGCCGGGTCAATCAACGTGGCAGAGTAGGCAATAAACATGGGCACAAAGGTAAAGCAAAAGTACACGCTTGCCCCTAACAGCGAGCCCCACAATGCAATCTTGGCGCTCTTGGCAGAGGTGATGCGTTGAAATACATCCTGTTGCGGAATGGAACCTAGCATCATGGTGACCCAGCCACCTAAAAAGGTAATCCACACCCAAACGTCTGCCCCTTTGGGGAAGAAGTCTAGCTTGCCCGCTTGGCGTGCATGCTCAATCACCGGGGCTACGCCACCTGTCATGCCGGAAACGATACTGCCGATATACAGTAAGCCGCCAATGACAACGATCATTTGTACAAAATCTAGCACTGCCACAGATAACATGCCGCCAAGCGTGGTGTAGGTGAGCACAATGGCGGTGCCTAAAATCATGCCTGCTTCTTCGCTAATGGCGCCGTGCGTAATCATATTAAAGATCAGGCCGAGCGCCTTGATTTGTGCGGCTACCCAGCCTAGATACGATACAACAATGGCAATGGTGGTGAGTACTTCTACGCTGCGGTTGTAGCGCATACGGTAGAAATCACCCAAGGTAATAATGTTGAGTTTGTAGAGTTGTGTGGAGAAAAAGAAGCCGGCAATAATCAAGCACATGCTGGAGCCAAAGGGGTCTGCAGCTACGCCGTTGAGGCCCTCTTGTACAAAGGTGGCGGATACGCCAAATACGGCTTCTGCACCAAACCAAGTGGCAAATACGGTGGCCATGACTACTGGCAAGGGTAGGTGGCGGCCAGCCACGGCATAATCTTTGGTGTTGTGTACGCGGGTGGCGGCGACTAGGCCAATCCCAATTGAAATCATGAGATAAACGATGACAAACCAAATGAGCATAGTCGCTTCCTGTTATTTAACTAAATCTATTTCCTATTCAACGCGATGCCAGGTTTGTGAGCGGCCAATCAGCGCAATACCAATGTAACCACGCACCTCAAGCTTGTTGCCGCTTTCGTCCAGAGTCATTTTACATTTATACAGTTTGCCGCTTTCGGGGTCTAAAATCTCACCGCCGTCATATTTGGTGCCGTTCTTTTTTAGTCCTTTGGCAATGGTCATGCCGATGATCTTTTGGCCTTTACGCTCATCGGTACATTTATCACACACGGCCTCGCCAGTATCGGTCTCGCGTAAGCCTTTTTCTACCACGGCGCTGTATTCGCCATTATTTTCACTAATCCTTATCAGTGAACGCGGTTTACCTGTTGTGTCGTCTATGGTTTTCCATAGGCCGACGGGTGTGGTATCTGCCCATGCAAGCGGCGCCAATAGAAACATACTCAACATCACACCGATGACGCCCAATTTACGCATATGTTTTCCTTGATAGAAAGTTTACTTAGTGAGGGTTACTTAACCAGAATTATTATCAAACTCGCCAACTGTAGCAAGACCAGCACCGCAATCGACAAGCTCGTCCACTTTTGCCATTTAGCATGGCGATGCTGTGCTTGTATTAGCTCTGCAAGCTTGGTTTGCTGAGGCGTATGCTGCTGTGCTTGAATATTTTGTTGTAAAAACTGATGTACCAATCTTGGCATTTCTGGCGCATTTTTTAGTACGAATGGCAGCTCTTTTTGTACAGACTTGAGGATGCTGCGCCAGCCGACTTGTTCGCTCATCCATTTTTTTAAGAACGGTTTAGCGGTTTGCCATAAATCAATATTGGGGTCGAGCTCGCGGCCCAAGCCCTCAATATTCAGCAAAGTTTTTTGTAGCATCACTAGCTGCGGTTGAATGATGACACCAAAGCGGCGCGACATTTGAAACAAACTGAGCAGCGTGCGTCCAAACGAAATGTCCTTGAGTGGCTTATCAAAAATCGGCTCACAAATTGCGCGGATAGCCGTTTCTAATTCTTCTACATTGGTGCTCGGTGGTACCCAGCCGGATTCAATGTGCGCAACAGCGACATCACGGTAATCGCGATTAAAAAATGCTAAAAAGTTACGTGCCAAATAGTATTTATCGGTATCGGATAGGCTGCCCATAATGCCAAAATCCAAGGCAATATATTTGCCTTTGTGGATGCCTTCGGTCGCTACTTGTATATTGCCAGGATGCATGTCGGCATGAAAAAAGCCATCTCTAAATACTTGCGTAAAAAAGATTTCTACCCCGTCATGCGCCAGTTGCGTGATGTCGATGCCTTTTTCCCGTAGCACATCTATTTGGCTGATAGGCACGCCATGCATGCGCTGCATGGTCATGACTTCCTTGCGGCAATCATCCCAATACACTTCTGGAATCAACAAGCGCTTATCTGGGAAATTTTTAGCGAGTTGCGTGCAGTTGGCGGCTTCCAGTGTTAGATCTAATTCGTGCTCGGTGTGTCTGGCAAATTCATCCACAATATCTAATGGCTTCAAGCGCTTGCCTTCGCTAGACAGTGCTTGCACCAACCAAGCCAGACTCTTAATCAAGGCAATGTCTTGATGAATGACTTTGGCAATGCCGGGACGCAACACTTTAACAGCTACTTCTTGACCATTGGCCAGCGTGGCAAAGTGTACTTGTGCGACAGATGCGCTGGCCACGGGTGCTGTGTCAAATTCTGCATACACTTGCTCAATCGGCAAGCCAAATGCGTTTTCAATCGTTGTTTTGACTTGGGCAAAAGGAAACGGCGGCACGCGGTCTTGCAGTTTGGCCAATTCGTCAGCGACATCCACTGGTAATAAATCACGGCGGGTAGAAAGCATTTGGCCAAACTTCACAAAAATCGGCCCCAGTTTTTCTAACGCCATGCGCAGACGCACTGCGCGTGGTGCAGATTGTTTACGCCAAAATAATACAACGTTGAGGACGCGGTGAATCAGTGTAAAGGCGCCTTGGTTGGCTAAAAACTCATCCAGCCTTGCCCATGCCAGTACATACAAAATATAAAAAAGACGAAGATAGTGCATGCTAAATTTAAGCGCTTTCTTGAGAGGGGGGTGAGCGACGCGTGCGTGGCTTTTTAGGTTTGGCCGCAGGCGCTTCGTCACTAGACGTGGAGGCAGGTGTGATTGATTGCGTCAGTTTATCAATACGCTTCTCAAAGCGCTCCACATCATGGCGGAGCGTGTCTACAGCATCGTTAAATTGCGTAACGTGCGTTTTCTTGGCCAGAATGTTTTTCTCTTCTTGCCAGTATTCCGACACCATGTCAGCTAAGTCGGTCGATTGCTTTTTGGCTTGTGCAAACATGGATTTGCTGACTTCACCTAATTTAAACGCCGCAATGTCTCCCACCACATGGCTGATATCTTCTTCAATATCCCAACGCATTTGCTGCAACACTTTGCTGACTTCTGTGGCTAAATGCAGATCACCCTCTACTTTAATCAGCGATTTTGCATGAGCATCGCCCGTTGCCAGTCGTAAGCTTAGACTAGGTGGAATGTGTACGGTGGCATCAGCCTGTGTTCGGTCTGGCGCAATGGCTAAGCTACCATCTTCCAGAATGATGAGGTGCGCTTGCATCAATACAAAATCAAACGTAATCATTTGTCCGGCAAATGGCATTAAGTGGGGTCTAGCCCAGTTATTTTGCTGGGTAATATGCTGTAAAAAGCGCGTCACCAGTGGAGCGATCATGCTGTTTTATATCCTTTGTGTAATGCCACCACACCTGCAGACAAGTTGTAATAATCCACACGATGGAACCCTGCATCCAGCATCATTTGTTTGAGTGTTTCTTGGTCTGGGTGCATGCGGATACTTTCAGCCAAATATTGGTAGCTGTCTGCATCTTTGGCAATCCACTTGCCCATCATAGGCAGCAACTTAAATGAGTATAGGTCATACAGTTTTTCCAGCGGTTGCCATACTTTAGAGAACTCCAAAACCAGTAGCCGTCCGCCTGTTTTAAGTACGCGCTGCATTTCTTTCAGCGCAACGTCTTTATGTGTCATGTTGCGCAAGCCAAATGCCACAATCACACAGTCAAACGTTTGGTCGGGGAAAGGCAATTGCTCGGCATTACATTGCATGGCAGGTATTGCTAAGCCAGCATCTAACATGCGGTCACGCCCAACGCCCAACATAGAGGCATTGATGTCAGTCAAAATCACCTCGCCAGGATTATGGCTGGCGTTGACCCCTACTTTTTTAGCAAATAGTTTGGATAGATCGCCGCTACCACCCGCGATATCCAACACTTTATCGCCCGCTTTCACGCCACTGGTATCTACTGCAAATTGCTTCCAGACACGATGTAGCCCAGCAGACATTACGTCGTTCATCACGTCATACTTTTGTGCTACAGAGTGGAAGACTTCGCCAACCTTAGCTTTTTTCTCATGCTCGGCAACAGTTTTAAAGCCAAAATGGGTGGTGTGTTCGCCGTTATTTTCCATGTGCAACATCCTTAATTAGTTTCTTTGCGCGGGTGCCCTGCAGCATCCAACTTGCCGATGTACTCTAGCCATAATGCCTGATAATTTTCTGCCAAATAATACAGATAATCCCAAGAGTATAGGCCGGTATCGTGACCATCGGAGAATACTAGCTTGACCGCATAATTGCCCACGGGTTCGATAGCCGCAATGTTGACTTCTTCTTTGCCAATTTGCAGCACTTCTTGCCCAGCACCATGGCCGCGTACCTCTGCAGAAGGCGAGTACACGCGCAACATTTCGCAAGAGAGCATGCACTCGGTATCGTTATCAAAATGAATTTCTAGCAGCTTGGACGCTTGATGAAGTTTAATGGCTGTCGGGCGCGGGGAGTCTGGAGTTAGTCCGCTCATGTCGATATCAAAAATAAGCAATTAATCAAGACTGAAATGATAACAGAACATCATAGATGACTGATTGTTTAGCGCGAATTATTCAAAATACAACATCGGTTGACCGTTTGTAGTAAAAAATTAACCACTTATCTGATATTTTTTTGAAAAACACATCTTAGTCTGCTGATTTATTTGATGCTTTTATAAATCATGCTAGAGTCACTATTGTAAAAAAGCGTGATACGGGACGGGTATGGCAGAAAATAGATTAGCACATCAATTTGCAGCTTATTCTGAGTGGAGAAGATCCCTAGTTGATTGCATCAATGATTATCGCAATTGGCTGAATGAGCATGAATTAAATGACTCTCAAGTGGAGCAGCGTATCACGCACTTACTTGAGCGTTTACGTGAAGATAAGCTCAATGTAGCTTTTGTGGCTGAGTTTTCACGCGGTAAATCAGAACTAATTAACGCGATTTTCTTTGCCGACTACGGCCAACGCTTACTGCCTTCCAGCGCAGGCCGCACCACTATGTGTCCTACCGAGTTGCTGTACGAAGCAACCAAGCCTACCTCATTGCAATTATTGCCGATTGATACGCGCGCAACCGATGTATCAACCTCCGAATACAAACGCTATCCTGAAGAATGGACCGTGGTTGAGTTTGATGTGAACTCCAACGACAGCATGGTGGAAGCGTTTAAAGAAGTCAGCCGTACTAAGCGTGTGACAGCAGAAGAAGCTGAGAAGCTTGGTCTGTATGATCCAAACAACAGTGACGACGCCATGAGCCTCAATAAAGATGGTTCTGTGGATGTGCCGTGCTGGCGCTATGCCATGATTAATTTCCCGCATCCTTTATTGGAGCAGGGCTTAGTGATTTTGGATACCCCAGGGTTAAATGCGATTGGTACTGAGCCAGAATTAACACTGAACATGTTGCCAAACGCACATGCTGTGTTATTTATTTTAGGTGCAGATACCGGCGTAACTAAATCAGAGATTGATGTGTGGCGCCAATACATTAGCGGTACACGTTGGAAACAAAAAGGCCGTATGGCGGTGCTGAATAAGATTGATGGCTTGTGGGACGAGCTCAAAGACGATGTGGAAATCGAAAAAGAGCTAGTGAAGCAAGTGAAAGTCAGTGCTGAGCTGCTTGGCTTGGAAACTACACAGATTTTCCCAACTTCTGCACAAAAAGGCCTGCTGGCAAAAGTGAATGGCGACGAATCCTTGCTTGAACAAAGCCGTCTGCCGCTGTTGGAAAAAGCATTGTCGGATGAGTTGATTCCATCCAAAAAAGAAATCGTACGCGATAACACCAAAAACGAGATTGATGATTTGATTACCAATACCAATCTGATTTTGGAATCACGTATCAGTGGTGTGCTAGAACAACTGGAAGAACTGCGTGGCTTACGCGGTAAAAACGAAGACGTTGTTGAGCACATGATGAACAAAGTGAAAGTGGACAAAGAAAACTTTGAAAAAGGTTTACAACGCTTTCAGGCATTACGCAGCGTGTTCTCACAACAAACCAATAAACTGTTCACATTGTTAGGCATGGATGGCCTGAAACACAAGGTGCACGATACGCGTGAAACGATGGTGAAAGCCAATTTCACCAAAACGATTCGTGATGCCATGGATGACTTTTTCTTGGAATTAAAAGGCCGTTTGGTGTCATCGGATGAGCATATTCAAGACATCAAAAAAATGATGGACGTGATGTACGAGAAATTTGCCAAAGAGCATGGCTTGCGCAAGTCTGAACCGCCGGCATTCTCTACCTTACGCTATCAAAAAGAGCTTGCTAAATACGAGCGTGCCTATAAAGAGCAGTTCAATACCGCTTTTAATATGATTGCTAACGAGAAAATGACGTTGACCAGCAAGTTCTTTGAAACCTTGGCCAGCCGCGTGATACATGTGTATGAAGTGGCTAACCGTGATGTAGAAAATTGGTTAAAAGCAGTGATTGCACCAATGGAATCACAAGTGCGCGAGCATCAGATTCAATTGCGCCGCCGGTTGGAGAGCATTAAACGTATTTACCAAGCCACCGATACCTTAGAAGACCGTATTGCCGAGCTGGAAACAGTAGAAAAAGCGATTCGTTCTCAAGTGATGGATTTAAAAGTATTGCGCCAGCACATGGGCAACGCTTTGGATTTTGATAACGAAGAAGCGGAGAGCCAAGCAGCTTAGTTGGCAATAAATGCACAATAAAAAAGCCGCACCTATTTTTAGAAATTAGGGCGGCTTTTTTATTTGCGTCATTAAAGCATCAAGTGATTAACACCCAGTGATTAACACTTAGTGCTCAAGTTCAGCCGTCATGATGCTTTTGATTTTCTGCATCGCTTTTTGCTCAATTTGACGAATACGCTCTGCTGACACATTAAATTCTGCGGCCAAATCATGCAATGTAGACGTTGCATTCTCGTTTAACCAGCGCGCTTCTACCACACGTCTGCTACGCTCGTCCAAGCTCATCAAGGCTTTGCTCAATCCGCTAGATTGACGTTGCTCGGTCTGTACGTTTTCTAAATGCTGTGCAGGTTCTGGGCTTTCATCTTCCAAATAAGCAATTGGGCTAAATGATTCATCACCATCGTCATCAATATGCGCGTCCAGAGAGATTTCCTGACCGTTTAAACGGTATTCCATCTCCATGACTTCTTCTGGTTTAACGTTAAGCTCTTTAGCAATATGCTGCACTTCATCTGCACTCAGGGTGTCAAAGCTTTGCTTCATGCTACGTAAATTAAAGAACAATTTACGTTGTGCTTTGGTGGTGGCCGTTTTAACTAGGCGCCAGTTGCGCACAATAAATTCGTTCATCTCGGCTTTAATCCAGTGCATTGCAAAGGATACCAAACGCACACCACGGTCAGGATCAAAACGCTTTACCGCCTTCATCAGGCCAATATTGCCTTCTTGAATTAAATCGGATTGCGGCAAGCCATAGCCTGCGTAACCACGCGCAATGCTGGCTACTAAACGCAGGTGAGACACGATTAACGCGCGCGCTGCTTCCAAGTCACCATCTTTTTTAAGACGGGTCGCATAATCATATTCCTCTTCTGCTGTCAGTACCGGGAACACTTTAATCGTGCGCAGGTATTGATCTAAGCTATCTAAAGAGGCTACTGAAGGAATGGTCAAAGCGTTGATAGTAAAACTCCTTTTCATTGACGAATAATTAATTTTAGCACTCTCGCTTGGAGAGTGCTAGTGGAAAAAAGTTCATGAAAAGGCTTTTATTCTAAATATAAACGAAGGTTTGAATGAACGGGTGCGCCAAACGTCACATTTGATAGAAATGGGATAGGTGCTAATCCAGTGAGAAGTTATAAATTTGCTCACCTTTGCCAAAGCCATTAGGCTGTACAACAAGTCTAGCAGACTCTGCGCTTAATTTTTCTAACGTACCTTTAGATGCAGGACTGAATCCTTTTACGGGAGAAACAATAATTAAGCCTGAGAATAAAGGCGTTTCTTTCCTAAGCGCTAAACCAAAGGATGTGGTTGCTCCGCCATTCGTTCGATACAGCCGATAATAATGATTTTTATTTTTAAGCTCGCCAATTTTTTCAAAACTTAGGTCTTTTCCATTGTTGTCTATACTTGTAGTGGCAAAAGTAATTAAGGCTATAAATGATATTGGAATAAAACAAGCTATAGCGATAACAATTAAAAGCCCCCGCCAAAAACCATATATATTTCTACTGAGCCATAAAAGTGAGAATGGAATTAGCAGTACCAATAACATAAAAATGCTGTAATTAAGTATGGGATTGCCGAAACGAAGAAAAACTGGTGAGAATAAGAGTAAGTAAAAAGATATGCACCAAAGCGTTATCCAGATGACTAAGGCTTTTATGCTCGCTAGGAAGTTGGATGTTTGAGTAAGCATAATATTATTTGAGAGTTAATTTTGACATGTTGTTTTTTAAATCTTGCGTTTAGCTACTGATTCAGACGTGTCGAAAGCAATAGCAAGTACATGCGCAATCAGGTGAGTGTATGAAACAGTGGAGTTTTGTCATTCAGCCAATTACAATCAAACCCGTTGTCTTGCCGTAGTCACATTTGGCAGCTGCTGAATCAGCGCCAACAATCGGCTCAACTGTTCTCTATCCGCAATTTCAATGGAAAACTGCATCAACGCCAGATTATTTCTGGTCATGGTATTGGCTTTGGTCGCATTGACCTTTTCGCGCACAAATAAATCGCTGATATCGCGAAGCAGGCCTTGTCTATCGTTAGCTTCTATCTCAATATCAATCGTTGTGCGGACATTCTGGCAGTTACCCCACTGCGCACCGAGTAGGCGATTACGTCGATCTTCCTGTAGTCGAACGATAAACGCGCAGCTCATGCGGTGAATGGTCACACCGTGATCGCGTGTGAGGTAACCTACAATCGCATCCGGTGGCAGCGGTTTGCAGCATTTTGCCGTGTTGGTTTGCAGGTTGCCAATGCCTTCCAGCACTATCTCTGATTGCGCTTTTTGTGCGGTGACGCGTCTAGGGGTGGCCGGTGGCAGGGGTTCTTCAGCTCTGGGCGCCATTTCTTCTTGAATGGTCAGGGCAATTTGGTGCTCACTGACATCTCCGCGACCAATGGCCGCCAACAGGTCTTCGAGTTTTTGAAAGTGCAACTTTTGGGCGATTTTTTCTTGATTAATAGCACCAATACCAGTGCGGTGTAGCTCACGGTCCAGTTTTGCTCGGCCTTGCGCAACATTTTCTTCAAAGTGCTGATATTTAAACCAGTGCCGTACTTTGGCGCGTGCGCCTGGACTTTGCAGAAAACCCAGTGATGCATTAAGCCAATCGCGGCTGGGCGAGCCATATTTTGACGTTAAGATTTCCACACGCTGGCCATTTTGAAGTTTAGTGTTCAGAGAGACGATGCTGCCATTGATTTTGGCGCCGCGTGTGCGGTGTCCCAAATCAGTATGCAGAGTATAAGCAAAATCGATAGGGGTGGCGCCTTTAGGTAGGTCGATCACTTTGCCTTGTGGTGTCAGCACGTAGACTTTGTCTTGAAACAGTTCACTTTTAAATTGCTCTAGTAAGTCACTGCTATCGGATGCTTCATCTTTCCATGCCAATATCTGGCGCAGCCAAGCGATTTTCTCGTCAAACTTGGCATCGGATTTCCCACCTTCTTTATAGCGCCAGTGTGCTGCTACGCCAAGTTCGGAATACTGGTGCATTTCAAACGTGCGGATTTGCACTTCTAGCGCCAAACCACGCGGACCTGTCACAGCCGTGTGTAATGAACGGTAGTTATTGCTTTTAGGGCGGGCAATGTAGTCGTCAAACTCGCCAGGGATAGGCTGCCATAGGTTATGCACAAGACCTAGCGCTGCATAGCAGTCCTTGATGTCTTCAACTAGAATTCTCACTGCACGAACATCGTAGAGTTCGCTAAAGTCCAAGCCCTTGCTCTTCATCTTTTTAATGATGCTGTAGATGTGCTTGGGTCGTCCACTCACATCACCCTGAATGCCAGTTTGGCTTAATTCATGTTTAAGTTGTGCCACGACATCGATAATGTATTGCTCTCGGTCTATGCGACGTTCGTCCAACTTTTTAGCAACATCTTTGTATAGTTGCGGCTCCAGATAGCGTAACGAGAGATCTTCTAACTCCCATTTTAGCTGCCACACGCCAAGGCGGTTGGCCAGAGGTGCAAATACTCCTTGGCTTTCTTGCGCTATCTGTTTTTGTAAATCTAGGCTGGCGCCAGATAAATGGCGTAAGGTTTGCGTGCGCTCTGCCAATTTAATAAGCACTACGCGGATATCTTCCACCATGGCTAGCAGCATTTTGCGCAAGCCCTCTATTTGTCGCGCTTGATCGTCAGTTTTCCGTTCTGGGTCACGTAGGCCATCCATCTCGCTTAATGCTTGAATTTGTTCCATACGTGAAATGCCATCGACCAAATCTGCAATATTGGCGCTAAAACGGTCTTTTAGCGTTGCTTGCCAGTCAGCCATATGCGTTGGCAAAGCGTGCAAGATGGCGGCAGCAATGGTATCTACATCCATGTTCATCTCTATGAGGATGGTGGCTGTACCGAGTGCATGCGCTAGCAATGGCGTGCCGGTCACTTCAAGATGGTCAGCGTAGACTGCAGTGGCTAAATTGCAGGCGTCACGGATCAGCGCGATTTCGGTGGATGAAAAGCGTTTGGCAGAGGATGCAACCCATGCGGCAATGTCCTGTGCATGGGGGTTGAGTGAAACAGAAGTGGAGTGATGTGCAGAAACCATAAAATATTATCGCATCAAAGCGCTTGCCGTGCGTTGAACAGTGCATATTGAAAGATTTTCGAACGCATGTAAATAGACGTCAATCAAACGTATATGCGCCAATATCCATGCTCAAGAAAATACATTGCCCGAACTTTTTGATTAAAAATTTGCCGAAGTCAATGTAGTGATGTTCGTATTCAGCAATCATAAAATATATACCGTAATCGCTTTGTGCACGAATTAGGCAGTATCCACCTTTGAGTAGTAGATAGCTCGAATCTTAAATAAGGAGATCACCATGAATCGTCGACTGTATTTTATGTTACCCAATATAGATAGTGCGCATGCAATGATGAATGATTTGTTACTTGCGCGCGTAAGCGCTAATCGCATCCACTTTCTTGCCAAGCAGGGGACGCCAATGGATGATTTACCCGAGCCTGCTGTGTCTGAACGTACCGATTTGATTGAAGGCTGGGAAATAGGTACAGGGCTGGGCGCACTTGCCGGATTGGCAGCGGGGCTGGTGGCTATTGCTATTCCAACTTGGTGGTATACAAAGCCGATTCCTATGGTGGCCATGATACTTATTTGTGTATTGGTTGGGTTGTTGGCAGGCGGTGTGTGGACAGCAATTGTTGCAACGAATATACCGAATACACAACTAAAACGGTTTGAGAGCAGAATTGCAAAAGGGCAAGTGCTCATGATTGTGATTGCACCCTTTCAACGCGTGCAGGAGGTGCGTGATTTAGTGGCTGAGAAGCACCCGGAGATTTCGTTTGATGGTGTGTGGCCGACAGAGCATGTCTTATTCCCTTGACACATGGTTAAATGGTTAATGTGGCAATAAAAAAGCCTGCACATGTGCAGGCTTTTTTATTCATTGGCGGAGTGGACGGGACTCGAACCCGCGACCCCCGGCGTGACAGGCCGGTATTCTAACCAACTGAACTACCACTCCTAAAACTATCACTTTGGCACTGATGCGTGTATTAAACGCGACTTGCGACTACTGTGTTGAATGGTGGGTGCTAACGGGGTCGAACCGCTGACATTCGCCTTGTAAGGGCGACGCTCTACCAACTGAGCTAAGCACCCTGCCTAACCAACAGGGAGCGCATTCTACAACATATTCTGAAGATTGGAAAACTTAAATTGATAAATACCAATTATTTTTATGGTACGAGGCACATTTTCTGACTTGTGATGGCATTGGCTACGCACAAAAAATAAAGGCACGCCTAGAGGAGTGCCTTTTTTAAAGAGGGATGCGCTAAATTATTGTTGATTAAAAACGCGCAAGCGGACTTTAACAAGTTTGATGCTAGATCAACAATCCCCTGTTTAGGGGGTTGAGTCTTATGCAGATTTAATTCTGAGCGTGATGGCCAAATATGCTGCTAACCAGCCGATGATAATCGAGAGTGCTAGCATGTACAGGTAAGTCGCGGAAAAATTGATCTGCAAGGTAAAGTCAGAAGCGTACTCGCGCGCGAGTTGCACCACAGATAGATTGAACAGATAAAGAATGAACCACAAGAGCAAGCAAGCAATGATGCCGCCACCTAGGCCATAGAGCGTGCCAAGGTATAAGAATGGGCGACGGATAAAACTTTGTGTGGCGCCAAATAACTCGCTGACTTCAATCTCTTCTTTGTGCGTGAGAATTTGCATGCGGATGGTATTGCTAATCACCGCAATCAATGCAAAGCCAAGCAAGCAGCCAAAAATCCATACTGCCTTGCTGCCAATATTCAAAATGCTATTGAGGCGATTGACCCAAGCGCTATCTATCACCACTTCTGCCACGCCATCTAAATCTTGAAGCGATGTTTTGAGTGTGGCCATGGCTTCTTGTTGTAGCGATTTAGGGGTAATAAAGAAAGCATTAGGCAGTGGATTTTGGTTGAGCGAGGCAATCAGCTCTGGATTATTGGTCGTTTCCATCAATTGCTTGAGTGCAGTTTCTTTGGGGACAAAGGTGAATTCGGCAATGTCAGCTTGTTTGCTGAGGTGTGTTTTAATGGCATCGATGTTGGCTTGAGAGGCCTCTTTTTGTAAAAACACACTCATTTGCGTATCTTGTTTTACATCGTGAATCAGCGTGTTTGCATTTTGTAATATCACGTAAATCAAGCTAGGGATTGCCAATGTCACGCCAATGACAGTGATAATTAATACAGTGCTTAGCCATTGCTGGCGCAGTCGATCGATGACCAGCATGGCCGCTTGTTGGTGTTGATTGAGCCATTTATGCATGTTGCGTCAGCGTGGTCAAACGCCCTTTGTCTAGATGCAGTATGCGGTTTGCAGTTTGTTGTGTCGTGGCGGCATCATGCATGGCAATAATCATGGTCACCCCAACTTGGTTAAATGCTTGAAATAACTGCATGATATCGGCTGCGTAATTGGTATCTAAATTACCGGTGGGTTCATCCGCAATTAAAATAGCTGGCCGGCTCACCACTGCGCGCGCAATGGCTAAGCGTTGCTGCTCACCGCCAGATAGCGTGATAGGCATGGCTTTTTCTTTATTGAGTAAGCCGACTTTATCTAATGCAGCACGCACGCGCTTAGCAGCTTCATCTCCGGTAATGCCATTGATGCTGAGCGGCAGCGCGACATTGTGAAAGCAGTTTCTGTCGTACAGTAATTTATGGTCTTGAAAAATCAGGCCAAACTTTCTACGTAAAAAAGGTAAAGCGGCCGCACTGATTTTGCTGACATTTTGGTTGTTAATCAGTACTGTGCCGTGTGTTGGACGCTCAATGGCGGCAATGAGTTTGAGTAATGTGCTTTTGCCAGCGCCAGAATGCCCGGTGACAAACACCATTTCTCCATCGTCGATGGAGAAGCTGAGTTGTTGCAAAATATCGCCACTGCTCGGGTAGCGTTTGGTGACTTGATCAAACACAATCATGATGGTGTGTACGCGTAGACATGAATAGGATTATAGCTAAGAATCAAAGGTCAAGCCTCATCATCAAACAGCGCGTCGACAAAAGCCTGCGCACTAAACGGTCTTAAATCATCAATGGCTTCACCTATCCCAATATAGCGCACAGGAATCGGTCTAGCCTCTGCAATGGCAGCAATCACGCCGCCTTTGGCTGTGCCATCCAACTTGCTTAACACCAAGCCTGTCACGCCTAAAGCATCGTCAAAGGCTTTCACCTGACTCACCGCGTTTTGACCGGTATTGGCGTCTAGCACCAGTAACACTTCATGCGGCGCGCCAGGGTAAGCTTTATCAATCACGCGTTGTACTTTTTTAATTTCATCCATTAAATGGATTTGCGTAGGCAAGCGGCCAGCCGTGTCGGCAATTACCACATCAATTTTTTTGGCAATGGCCGAATTGACCGCATCAAAAATAACGGCAGCAGCATCACCACCCTCGGAAGCAATCACATGCACTTGATTGCGTTCACCCCATACTTGTAATTGCTCACGCGCCGCTGCACGGAACGTATCGCCTGCCGCAATCAGTACACTTTTACCTTCACTTTGAAAATGTTTGGCCAGCTTGCCAATGGTGGTGGTTTTACCAGCTCCATTTACCCCTGCCAGCATGATCACAAATGGTGTATGCGTGTCGGTTTCAAGCGGTACTTCGAGTGGCTGTAACACAGCAAGTAGCTCAGCTTTTAATGCCCCTTTGAGCGCGGAGGTGTCTTCAAGTTGATCGCGCGTCACGCGTTTTTTTAATTGGCTGAGCAGCTTTTCCGTAGCGGCTACGCCGATATCGGAGGTCAGTAAAATGGTTTCCAGTTCATCATAAGTGTCTGCATCAATTTTACCGCCGCCAAACAGGGTGGCCAGCTGGCTGCTAAACTGTTGCCTTGTTTTGGCAAGCCCTTGCTTTAAACGTTGTGCAAAGCTAACTGGTGTGGGATCAGCTGCTTTTACTACAGGCTGAGCTACCTTTTCGCTTGGCGCAATTTCTTGATCTGTCTCGGATTTTTTCTTGAAAATATTAAACATCTTGAAAATATTAAATAATAAGGTGCTGATAAATAGGCTTGATGTCTATTTTAGACGTAAACTTGCATGCATGCTATGTAGAATGTATCTAAATTGCTGATCAAGAATATGGCGCACTGGTTTTGCTGCGCGAACTAAAGTCATTGGCCGTTTGTCATTATTGAGTGTTTGGCTATTGTAAAAATTAAGAAAGAGAATTGTTTTGAACATGAATCGTTGGATATGGGTTTGTTTGACGCTCCTGCCTTTGGTGGCTCAGGCTGAGGTAAAAGAGTTTACGTTGGCGAATGGTCTTAAAGTCGTGATACAGGAAGACCATCGCGCACCCGTGGTGGTCTCGCAAGTATGGTATAGAGCGGGTGCGCTGGATGAAGTGAATGGTAAAACCGGGGTGGCGCATGTGCTGGAACATATGATGTTTAAAGGTACAAAACAAGTGCCGGCCGGCCAGTTCTCGCGTTTGATTGCAGCCGCGGGCGGTAAAGAAAATGCATTTACTGGTATGGACTACACCTGCTACTTTCAACAGCTGGAAAAATCCAACTTGCCATTATCCATGCGGCTAGAGGCCGATAGAATGCAAAACCTGCAAATCACCGATGAAGAGTTTGCCAAAGAAATCAAAGTGGTGATGGAAGAGCGCAGATGGCGTACCGAGGACAAACCTCAATCTAAAGTCAACGAGCAGTTTCAGGCCATTGCCTTCCGTGCGCATCCTTATGCGCGGCCTGTAGTTGGGCACATGAATGATCTGGAAAATATGACCGCCGAAGATGCGCGTGAATGGTACCGCACATGGTATGCGCCGAACAACGCTACCTTAGTCGTGGTGGGGGACATCAAAACGGATGAAGTGCTCAAGCTTGCCAAGCAGTATTTTGGCCCTATCAAGTCGCACAAACTACCAGCACGCAAACCACAAGTGGAGCCTGCGCAATTGGGTGAACGTCGTGCCATCGTCAAAGCGCCTGGTAAGTTGCCGTATTTGGCCATGGGCTTTCATGCGCCTGCACTTGTATTTAAGCCAGAGCAATCTGAAACCAGTTGGGAGCCTTATGCGCTAGAGGTGCTGGCAGGGGTACTCAGTGGCAATGATTCTGCACGGCTAAATCAGAAACTGGTACGAGAAACTGCGCTAGCATCAGATGTTGGCGCTGGATACGATACGACTTCACGTGGTCAGCAATCATTATTTGAACTAGTGGGTACCCCATCAGAAGGTAAAACCGTGGCAGAGTTAGAGGCGGCGTTACTTGCGCAAATCGAATTGATTAAAACCGGTGGTGTGACACAAAACGAGCTGGACCGTGTAAAAGCTTCAGTTATTGCGGCAGATGTCTATCAACGAGACTCTATGTTTTATCAAGCCATGCAGCTAGGGCAACTGGAAACAATGGGTTACCCTTGGACTCTGATTAAAGAGTATCCGGAAAAATTAAAAGCAGTGACTTCAGAGCAGATTCAAGCGGTTGCTAAAAAGTATCTGACCAAAGACAACATGACCGTAGTGACTTTGGATCCGCAGCCAATAGACCCTAACGCGAAACCACAAGGTAAGCCGCATGTGCACTAAGTTATCGGCATTTGTGTAGCCAACTCCAATTAAGACTAACCAGCAAGAAAGATAACGTATGTTTAAGTTAAGTATCAGTATTTTGGTGTGCTTGTTTTCATTGACGGCGCATGCCGCGCTGAATATTCAGCATTGGCAAACCGCCAGCGGTACACGTGTGTACTTTGTAGAGAATCATGACTTGCCGATTGTAGATGTGAGTATTAATTTCCCTGCAGGTAGCGCACGCGATACTCAAGCCAATTCTGGTGTGGCGAGCGTCACGCGCTATATGATGACCTTAGGTGCAGGTGGTATGAATGAAGAGGCCATTACCAATGCATTTGCAGACATTGGCGCAGTATTTAATGGTGAGTTTGATTTGGACCGTGCCGGATTTAAGTTGCGTACACTGACCAGTGAACAAGACAAGGCCTTGGATACTTTTAATAAAGTGCTGCATGCGCCGGATTTTCCAGCAACAGTGTTGGAGCGTGAGAAAGTCAGAATCGTATCTGGCTTGCAAGAGTCTGCCACGCAGCCAGAAAGTATCTCCAACAAACTCTTTATGCAAGCATTGTATGGCGAGCACCCTTATAGTTTGGATGAGAGCGGCGAAATCGACACAATTAACGCGATTAAGGTGCAAGATTTACGTCGTTTTTATCAAACTTATTACACAGCTAAAAGCGCAGTGATTGCGTTGATCGGCGATATGACGCCCGCGCAAGCGCGTGCTATTGCAGACCAAATGAGCTCGGGATTGCCGCAAGGCGCAGCGATTGATCGCCTAGAGCCTGTGCCGGCCTTGGGTGCGCCAGTGGTGAAAAGTGTAGCGCACCCTGCCAGTCAGGCACATATTCTAGTGGGTCAGCCGGGAATCAAACGTGGCGATGCCGATTACTTTCCGTTGTATGTGGGCAACTATATTTTGGGTGGCGGTGGTTTTGTCTCACGCTTAACTGAAGAAGTGCGCGAGAAGCGTGGCCTGGTGTACAGCGTGTATAGCTACTTTATGCCAATGGCAGAGTCAGGCCCGTTTCAGATTGGCCTACAAACCAAGAAAGAGCAAGCCAACGATGCATTAAAACTGGTGAATGAAGTGGTACAAAAGTTTGTGCAAAACGGTGTTACAGACAAAGAGTTAAAAGCGGCTAAATCTAACTTGATTGGCGGATTCCCAATGCGTATTGATAGCAATAGCAAGATATTAGATTACCTGAGCGTGATAGGCTTTTACCAATTGCCGCTGACTTATCTGGATGAATTTAATACGCAAATTGCTAAAGTTACCGCACTGCAAATCAAAGATGCATTTCAACGTCGCGTTAAACCGGATCACTTTGTCACTGTGATCGTCGGCGCGCAATAATCAACACACATCGTATGGCTGAGCGTCAGTTGCGCTTGGCCATATCGCAAAGCATGACAACTGTGAGATGTTTCGCTAAGCTTACGCCTTTATGAAGCAAAGCGTTTTATTGAAGCAGCCGTCTATGAAATCTAAACAAGCCCAAAATCAAGTCCGCATCAATGCGGGTGTTTGGCGTAGCCGCTTACTCAAATTTCCGGATGCCGAAGGCTTGCGACCAACGCCAGAGCGTGTTCGCCAAGCTGTCTTCAATTGGCTGGGGCAAGAGATGACAGGCAAAACTTGCTTGGATTTATTTGCCGGAACTGGTGCATTTGGTTTTGAGGCGCTTTCCCGTAATGCGCGTGAGGTGGTCATGGTCGAGAGGTCGCGTACGGCTTACCAGAGCCTAGTGCAAAATAAAACATTGCTAATGGCCGAACATGCGCAGATTCTGCACCAAGATGCCATGCAGTATTTACTGCAAACACAACAACAATTTGATGTGATTTTTTGTGATCCACCTTACCAAAAAGGATGGGTCGAGCAGGTGCTGCCGCACTTACCTAAATGCTTAAAAACAAATGGTGTGGTCTATGTCGAAGCCGAGTTTGCTATCGCACCCACAGCGCATTGGGAGGTATTTAAACAAAGCAAAGCCGGAAATGTGTATTATCATTTGTTGAATTATTCTTCTGTTATATAGAGATGACAATTTAGGCATAGGCGTTGAGATGAGTAAAAATAGAATCGCTGTTTACCCAGGTACCTTTGACCCCATTACATTGGGGCATGAAGACATTGTACGCCGCGCAGCCGATTTATTCGATCAGGTGATTGTGGCTGTGGCCGGGAGTACTAGTAAATCCACTTTGTTTAGCTTAGAAGAGCGCGTAGCCTTGGCCAAATCGGTATTTGCTGCAGACAATATTCAGGTGGTGGGCTTTGGTGGCTTGTTGATGCAATTTGTACAAGAGCAAGGCGCACAAATGGTGATACGCGGCTTGCGTGCCGCTAGCGATTTTGAATACGAATTTCAATTGGCCGGTATGAACCGTAAGCTATATCCTAAATTAGAAACTTTGTTTTTAACCCCTGCAGAACAGTATATGTTCGTATCGTCCAGTTTAGTGCGCGAAGTGGCAAGGCTTGGTGGCGATGTGCATCAGTTTGTCTCGCCGGCGGTAGAGGCAGCGATTTTAAAGAAGTTAAGTCTAGATAAAAGATAACTAAGTTATGGCGTTAATGATTACCGATGAGTGCATCAATTGCGATGTTTGCGAGCCAGTGTGCCCCAATGAAGCGATTTCACAAGGCCCAGAAATTTACGTCATACATCCGCAATTGTGTACGGAGTGTGTGGGCCATTTTGAACAGCCACAATGCGTGGAAGTCTGTCCGATTGATTGCATTCCACTCAATCCGGATGTAGTGGAAACCAAAGTAGAATTATTAGAAAAATATCAACGTATTACAAACTGTTAGGAGTGAGTCATGAGAGTGTTGCATACCATGTTGCGTGTGGGCGATTTACCACGTTCCATCCAATTCTATACGGAAGTGCTGGGCATGAAATTGCTACGTACCAGCGATTATCCTGATGGGGAGTTTACACTGGCGTTTGTAGGCTATGGCAACGAGTATGACAATACAGTATTGGAGCTCACCTATAACTATGGCAAAACCAGCTATGAGATGGGTGGTGCTTACGGGCACATGGCGATAGAGGTGGACGATGCATACAAAGCCTGTGAATTGGTGAAAGCCAAAGGCGGTAAAGTCATCCGCGAGGCTGGCCCGATGAAGCACGGTACCATTGTGATTGCTTTTATCGAAGATCCGGATGGATACAAAATCGAATTCATCCAAAAAGGGTCGATTGAATATCCGCGTTAAACTTATTCGCCAGTTTCTTTAAGTGCTATGGATAATCGCGCGTTACTTAAACAGTCAGTCGAGCTTGCGCTGGCAGGCGATTGGGATGGTTCACATCACATTGCACAAGACTATTCAGATACCACTGCCAATTGGATTCATGCTGTTCTGCATAAAATTGAAGGCGATGTGTGGAACAGCAAGTATTGGTATGCGCGTACCTCTGGCAAGCAATACGAAGATTACGCTGATGCGTATGATGAGTTGCGGGTGATACTCAATGGCTTATAGATGTAATGTGTAGCCCTAACTTTACTAGAAAGTATTCATTAATTGAGCAAAGTAGTGAGGGAAGGTACCCCCCATTTATTGAAAAACTACAATCAAGCTGCTGGACAAAAAGATGCCCGCGGGCGCGGGCAAAAGGGGGTTTGGATAGAGCAAGTATTCGGTTGGCGGTTAAGTGGTCGCGTCTGACAATGTCACGTATTTCATTTCACCGTTAATCAACACAAAGCGTGCATCTTGCATGCCATGTTGTTTCAATACAGCGTCACGGTAAATCCATACCACACCAGCCATTTCGCCTTTAGGGGCTTTTAAGATTAATACTTCATCTGGAGCGCCGAAGTTTTTTGCAACTTCGTTTGGTTTGGTGTGTTCAACCACATCGTAAAATTTAATTGGAGAGTAAACTTTGCCATCTGTTTGGCCGGTTTTGTTGAAGCCAGCTGCATGACCATGCATTGCAGATAGACCCAAGCTAGCCACCATAAATACGCCAAATACTAATTTGGTAATGGTTTTGATGTTGTTCATTTTTTTCTCCTTTGTTAACGTTTGATGTACTTTAACAAGAAGATATTGCAGTTTGATGACCTAGCTGTAACAGAAGTGTAAGGGTGCAAAAAACTTTGTAACTGATTTGTAAATGCTTGAATTTCTGAGGGTTTTGCTAGAGTTTAGCAGGAAATGCTGCAGGATTATAGCTACGTGACAACATGGGTGTCACGTAGCCTATCTTGAGGTTAGCTAAAGAAATCTTTTGCTTTGTCTACCCAACTTTTGTTTTTTGGACTGTGTTTGCCAGCATCTGCCTGCGTACTTGCATCAAACTCTTTCAGCAGTTTTTTCTGATGTTCGGTGAGTTTGACGGGTGTTTCTACCACGACATGCACCATTAAATCACCATAATCACTTGCGCGCAGTGGTTTGATCCCTTTGCCACGTAACCTGAACACACCGCCAGTTTGTGTTTCTGCGGGAATTTTCATTTTGGCAGATCCGCCCAACGTTGGTACTTCAATCTCGCCACCAAGTGCTGCCGTAGTAAAGCTAATCGGCATTTCACAATGTAAGTTGCCACCATCTCGTTGGAACATTTCATGTGGCTTAATATGAATCACTACATATAAGTCACCCGTTGGCCCGCCATTCACGCCTGCTTCGCCTTCACCACTTAAGCGAATGCGGTCGCCTTCGTCTACTCCAGCAGGGATTTTGACGGAGAGTGTTTTGTTTTGCTTGATGCGGCCTGCGCCATGACATGTGCCGCATTGGTCTTCATCTTTAATGATTTTGCCTGTGCCATGACATTTGGGGCAGGTTTGTTGTACAGAGAAAAAGCCTTGTTGCATGCGCACCTGGCCATGACCGTTACAGGTGGTACATGTGACAGGCGACTTGCCTTTTTTGGCGCCTGTGCCATCACACGTTTCACATGCCGCTTGTACAGGAATGCGGATTTTTGTTTCCGTACCGCGTGCCGCGTCTTCTAATGAAATTTCCATGTTGTAGCGCAAATCTGCGCCACGGTAGACATTAGAACGTTGACCGCCGCCGCGTCCACCGCCAAAAATATCACCAAAAATATCACCAAAGGCATCGCTAAACCCACCAAAGCCAGCGCCGGCGCCTGCGCCCATACTTGGGTCTACACCTGCATGGCCGTATTGGTCATACGCCGCACGCTTTTGATCATCGGATAGCATTTCGTAAGCCTCTTTGGCTTCTTTAAATTGCTCTTCTGCTTTTGGATTGTCTGGGTTGCGGTCAGGGTGATATTTCATCGCAAGCTTGCGATACGATTTTTTAATCTCTTCGTCGGATGCGTCCTTGTTGACGCCTAGTACTTCGTAATAATCTTTTTTTGCTGCAGCCATAATGTGTTCACCATGGAGTTACTTTAGAAATTAATAAAGCACTCTTTCAATAATTAAATTCAGTCCTTTTAACCACAAAAACACAGGGGCAGAAACCATATGTTTTCTGCGACCTGTGCTTTTTCAGGGCAATGAGACTTAGTCTTTTTTCACTTCTTCAAACTCAGCATCTACCACGTCACCATCGACTGTTTTTTCACCTTGTGGTTGAGCGCTTTCAGTATTCGCTTGCGCCTGTTGCTCAGCGTATACTTTTTCACCCAATTTCTGTGAAGCTTCCATCAATGCATTGGTTTTGGCTTCAATGGTTTCTTTGTCGCCATCTTTCAACACATCTTCTACCTCTTTAATTGCTGCTTCAATTTTGGCTTTTTCGTCAGCATCTAATTTATCACCATGTTCAGTGAGTGATTTCTTCACACTGTGTACCATGCCGTCCGCTGCATTGCGCGCATCTACCAATTCGCGCAATTTACGGTCTTCGTCCGCATATTTCGCTGCATCTTCTTCCATTTGCTGAATTTCTGCTTCAGACAAACCAGAGTTCGCTTTAATGGTAATTTTGTTTTCCTTACCAGTCGCTTTGTCTTTGGCAGACACATGCAAAATACCATTTGCATCAATATCAAACGTCACTTCAATTTGCGGCATACCGCGTGGTGCTGGTGGAATATCACTTAAGTTGAATTGACCTAGCGATTTATTGCCAGAAGCCATTTCGCGCTCACCTTGCAACACTTGAATCGTCACTGCATTTTGGTTGTCTTCTGCCGTAGAGAATACTTGTGATGCCTTAGTAGGAATCGTCGTGTTTTTCTTGATGAGTTTCGTCATCACACCGCCCAACGTCTCGATACCCAAGCTCAATGGTGTTACGTCTAACAACAGCACGTCTTTCACATCACCTTGTAACACGCCACCTTGAATCGCTGCACCTACGGCCACAGCTTCATCTGGGTTCACGTCTTTACGTGGCTCTTTACCAAAAATCTCTTTCACTTTTTCTTGCACTTTTGGCATACGGCTTTGACCGCCGACCAAAATCACGTCAGTGATGTCATCAATCGATACGCCCGCATCTTTAATAGCAGTTTTGCAAGGTGCAATCGTGCGTTCAATCAAGTCTTCAACTAAAGACTCTAGTTTTGCACGGGTGATTTTTACCACCAAGTGTTTAGGGCCAGTCGCATCCGCTGTGATGTAAGGTAAGTTCACTTCAGTCTGCTGTGCACCAGATAACTCGATTTTCGCTTTTTCAGCCGCCTCTTTTAAGCGTTGTTTCGCCAATAAATCGTTACGTAAATCTAAGCCATTTTCTTTCTTAAATTCATCTGCTAAGAAGTCAATGATGCGATTATCAAAGTCTTCACCACCGAGGAACGTATCGCCGTTGGTGCTCAACACTTCAAATTGGTGTTCGCCATCGATAGTAGAGATTTCAATAATAGACACGTCGAAAGTGCCGCCGCCTAAGTCATACACAGCAATTTTGCGGTCACCTTCTTGTTTGTCTAAACCAAACGCTAGCGCAGCCGCTGTTGGCTCGTTGATGATACGTTTGACTTCTAAACCAGCAATACGACCCGCATCTTTCGTGGCTTGGCGTTGGCTATCGTTAAAGTAAGCCGGTACCGTAATCACGGCCTCTGTGACTTCTTCACCTAAATAGTCTTCCGCAGTTTTTTTCATTTTGCGTAATACTTCTGCAGAGATTTGCGGCGGTGCCATTTTGACGCCGCGCACTTCAACCCATGCATCGCCGTTATCGGCTTTTGCAATGGTGTAAGGCATCAGGCCAATGTCCTTTTGCACTTCTTTTTCTTCAAAACGGCGACCAATCAAACGTTTCACTGCAAACAGTGTGTTTTTTGGGTTGGTCACTGCCTGACGTTTAGCCGGAGCACCCGCTAAGATTTCGCCATCTTCTTGATACGCGATAATCGATGGAGTGGTGCGTGCGCCTTCGGCGTTTTCAATCACGCGTGGTTTGCCGCCTTCCATGACAGCAACACAAGAGTTTGTTGTACCTAAGTCGATACCAATAATTTTTGCCATTTCATATTCCTTTTCAATTCAATTTCTATCATGCGCTGTGTCTGATTTTGTGACACAAGGCTTATTTGCTTAACTGCTAGGTGAGGGTGTTTTTTTTGTTTTCAAGCCCTTAATTAAAAAAGGGTTTTATTTTGCTTTTGCTACCATCACCAATGCCGGGCGCAACACGCGTTCATTGAGCGTATAGCCTTTTTGCAATACGCTCACTACGGTGTTGGGTTCTAATTCAGAATCCACCGCGCTAATGGCTTGGTGTTTGTTTGGGTCAAACTTCTCGTTGACTGGGTTGATCTCCGCAATATTGAATTTTTCAAACACGCTGAGTAACTGTTTGGCAGTGAGATCCACGCCATTTTTATAGCTGGCAACATCTGTACTATCAATGGCTAATGCGGCGTCTAAACTATCTTTAACTGCAAGTAACTCGCCGCTAAATTTTTCTAATGCAAATTTACGCGCTTTCTCAATATCGTCACCCGCACGGCGGCGAATGTTTTCGCCTTCTGCTTTGATGTATAACACCTGGGCTTTGGCTTCTTCTAAAGCTTTTTCAAGTTCAGCAATTTGAGCTTCTGGATTTGGCGCTTGTTCTGTGGTGGATTGCGCCTGTGTATCGGCCATGTTCTCTGGCGTTGTTTGATCTTCTTGCATGTGGTTCCCCGAATATTAATAACACTTTTTTAAAGTGGGGTTATTCGGAGGTGTTTCAAGCCTTGATGGAAAACTTTTTAAACAGAACTACCGACTTGATGATGCAATGATTTGGCGATATGTGTTGTATACGTCATCTGCACTGGGCGAGGCATCGATATTGCCTAGGTTGATTGCTGGTGCAAACGCGCCCGCCATGACGCCTGTGAGTGCTGGGTTGGTATCGGTATAAATGGCAACGGTAGGAATGTTTAATGCAGCGGCTAGATGGGATAAGCCGGTATCCACACCAATTGCGGCGCGCGCCTGCGCGATGATGGTCGCCAATTGGCCGATGCTGAGCTTAGGCAACACCATGGCGTGTGTCAGATGCGATTGAATTTGTTCTGCGCGTTGCTTTTCAGCTAGGCTAGCCCAAGGCAATACTAAAGCAGTCGCCTCGTTTTCTAGTTGCTTTCCCAGTGCAACCCATCTGTCGATAGCCCACAATTTGCTGTCGCGGCTGGTGCCATGTAAGCCAATCACAAACGGTTGTTTGGGTAGCGATAAACTCATTGGAAATTGTGCAGCATTCGCTTGAATGCCATAGTCTGGGGCGTTGGTAGGCACTGGATAAGCGAGTGCCTGAGCGACCAAAGTGCGATTGCGCGCAACGGCATGTTGTTGATAGCTAATGCTATAGGACTGTTGATAGGCCATACTGGCAATAGGTTCGCGAATAGAGTATTTGTCATAGCCGTGACTGGGGCCGCTTGCCAATTTTGTGATGAGCGCGCTTTTGATGAGGCCCTGTGTATCAATCACCGCATCATAATGTAGCGCACCAATAGCTTGCTTAAATGTTTGAATTTCCTGCCAAGTGGCGCCTTTGAATAATTGTTTGCGCCAGCGTCGAACGGCGACAGTCCACACTTGATTGATGCGAGGATGCAGACGCGGAATATCCGCAAAACCTTCTTCCACCACCCAGTCAATCTGAGCTTTGGGATTGTGTTGCAAGATGTCATTGACTACTGGTAAGTTGTGAATGACGTCGCCTAGTGAGGATGTTTTAACCAGCAGAATGCGTTTCATCCGCGTATTTTCGCATACAATTCCAAAAATGAAGTTTGCGTTTATTATTTTTAAATACTTCCCTTTTGGTGGCATGCAGCGCGATATGCTGCGCACAGCCAACGAGCTATTAGAGCGTGGGCATCAAGTCGAGGTGTTCACTCTCAGTTGGCAAGGCGATGTGCCAGCCAATATAAAGGTGCATGTGCTTCCACAATCCGGTTGGTTCAATTTCCAGCGCTATCAAAAGTTTATTGATGCGACGTTTGCTATCATTCAATCTGCAAAATTTGATTTTGTGTTTGGCTATAACCGCATGGCCAATTTGGATGCACATTTTGCTGCGGATCCCTGTTTTATTGAGCGTGCCCATCAGCAGCGCAATTGGCTGTACCGCCTCACGCCACGCTATCGCTGGTTTGCTAAATGCGAGCAAGAAGTGTTTGCTCAAGACGTCAGTACGGAAATATTGGCGGTTTCATTGACTGAGAAGCCAAACTTTCAACAATGGTATGGCACGCAAAGTGAGCGCTTTCATTACATTCCACCATTCTTATCGCCAGAACGTTTTGTGTTGCAAGACAAAGCCGAGATGCGCCAGCATTTACGCGACGCCTTTGGTTTTGCAGACAATGATTTTGTGTATTTACTGACGGGATCCGGTTTTGCCATGAAAGGCTTGGACCGCGCCATCTTAGCCATGGCCGCACTGCCGTCAGAGCTGCTGCAACATACCAAGCTAGTTGCAGTGGGGCAAGATAACCCTAAACAGTTTCAATCCATGGTCAATAAACTAGGCCTGCAAGCCCATGTGGTGATTTCAAAAGGTCGTTCGGATATCCCTTGGTTGATGCAAGGGGCAGATGTCTGTGTGCACCCAGCCTATAGAGAAAACACAGGGTTGGTGATATTGGAGGGCATGGCCAGTGGTGCACCCATGTTGGTGACGGAAAGTTGTGGCTATGCGCATCATGTCGCCGATGTTGATGCGGGAATAGTCAGTCCGCTGCCATTTGATCAGACACTATTTAACCAGCAGTGGTTAGCCATGTGTACCGCGACCGCCGAACAGCGAACGGCGTGGGGCAGCAATGGTCTAAACCATACACAGCAGATTATGCGGGCCAATGATGGTAGCGCAGAGGCTAAGATATTGATCCGGTTAGCAGAGCAGACACACGCATGAAAGAGTTACTCCACGTTCCCGTATCCATCCGTAGTTGGTTGAATCGTAAGAATACGTTTGCCGCAATGATGCAGTTGCAGGGTAAAGCGTTTCGCGATGTCAAAGGGCGCAGAACCATTCAAATCAAGTTGGGCGAGCACTCCTATTTTGTTAAGCAGCACTTTGGCGTTGGCTGGGCTGAGATCATTAAAAATCTGGTGACCTTCAAAAAGCCTATTCTGGGGGCGATGACAGAAGTGAATGCGATTCAACAGCTGACGCAGCTAGGTATTCCGACCACACCATTGGTTGCGTATGGTCAGCGCGGACGTAATCCTGCAAGCTTGCAATCGTTTGTGATGACGGAAGATTTGGGTGATATTGTCTCGTTGGAAGAGGTGTGTGCCGATTGGGTGAACAATTCTCCGGACGCAGCGTTTAAACAGAAGCTCATAATTGCCGTGGCTGAACTGGCGGCAAAGTTACATCAAGTGGGTATGTGCCACCGTGATTTTTATCTGTGTCATTTTGTATTGAAACAGGCAGAGCTAAAGCAAGGTATGGTTAAGCTGTATCTCATTGATTTGCATCGCATGTTGCAGCAGCAATCTACCAAAGGCACAGCGGTCATGAAAGACATCGCCGGTTTATATTTTTCAGCGATGGCGTGTGGTTTGGAAGCTAATGATATTGCACTATTTAAACAGCACTATTTGCCACAAAATGAAGCGTTCTGGCAGCAAGTCTGTGCACGTGCACAAAAGCTCTATGCCAAATTTAACAGTGAAAAATTTCAGAAACGGTTAGCACTAGAAAAACAGGCCATTAAATAAATCTGACCTAGTGTTTAACGCCGCTACCGAAAAGTATTCTCCCTAAATAACCAATCCAACTGGTTGTAATCAGCCCAAAGCTGGCTATAAACAGCCACGCTGTTTGCGGCCTCTATGCAAATCAATGAGTTATTGCGTGTAATGCAAAGCATAAAAATTGCTAGTAATCACTGTAAATACTTTTTTGATTCGTCAGATAGCGTTAGATTATGCAAAATATGGCTGCAGTTTTTTATGTAAATCACAATCGCTGGCTGCAGCATTGGTTGTGTAAAAAACTGGGGTCAGCCTTTGAAGCAGCTGATTTAACGCAAGATGTATTTACCAAGCTACTGCATAAGCAGCAATTGAATGCCATTGATTTAACTACGATTATTGAGCCACGTGCTTATTTAACAACGATAGCAACGCATTTACTGATTGATAGCCGCCGTAAACAAAAGCTGGAGCAAGCGTATTTGGCCATGTTGTTTGATGCACAGCCGGATTTTGCTGCATCTCCTCAGCAAATCCAAGAGGCGATTGATATCTTAAACCAGATCATCGTGATGCTGGAAGGGTTGCCAACTAAAGCCGCACGTGCTTTTATTTTGTATCGATTAGATGGGCTAACGCATGCTGAAATTGCCGACATTCTTAGGGTATCTGCCAGTATGGTTAAACAATATATAGCACGTGCAATGATGCACTGCTACCAAATTGCTTATGCAAATTAATCAATGACCTCTCTGCACCAATCCTCCTCCACTGATACGGCCATTGTAGAGCAGGCTATTCAGTGGCATATGCAGTTGCATGATGCGGCTGCGGATGAATTTGCTGCCGTACAATCGGCGTTTGAGACTTGGTTGGCAAGTAATACGGCGCATGCAACAGCTTATCAGCGCGTGCAATCGATGTGGCAGCAATTTAATGTAGAGACCATAGCCGGGGCGAAACCGCTCATTGAATCTAATTTAGCAGCGACAGAATTTTTGAAGAAGAAAAAATCTGCCAGGAAAGCAGCAAAGTCTATTGCAGCTATGCTAGTGGTTGGGCTGAGTGCTGCGCTGGTGTACCACACGCAGCAAATAAAACCTACATGGGTTGCACAATATCAAACGCCTATAGGCCAGCAAAAAACGATTGATTTACCCGATCATAGTAAGTTGGTCATCAATACCGATACCGTGGTTAACATTCGCTATAGTGCGCATCAGCGCGAAATTGTGCTGGAGCATGGCGAGTTATTTATACAAGTGGCAAAAGATACTGGCCGTCCGCTAGTTGTGAGTACGGCCGATGGCACTGCACAAGCGTTGGGTACGCAATTCTCAGTGTATCGCAAAAACGAGCAGCGTACTAAAACGCAAGTGGCCGTATTAGAGTCACAAGTTAAAGCGTGCAATCTGCAACGTTGGTATCAGCTGAATTCTGCACATTGCGTCGTTATTTCCGCTGGTGAATCTATAGAGATCACACCGCAAAACGTCTCACCCAAACAATCGGTAGATGTGAGTCAAATGAATGCTTGGGTTTCTGGCAAACTTTTATTCGATAATGCGCCGCTGATAAGCGTTATTCAGCAGCTACAACGCTATTCACCTATACCAATCACCTTAATACCACAGGTAGCGCAATTAAGAGTGTCCGGCGTGTTTCCTGCGGATAATGTCAACCGTAGCTTGGAGTTGCTTGCCAATCGTTTACCTATACAAGTAACCCAAGAAGCACAAGGCATTGTAGTGCATCCGCGTAAATTAACACGCAAACAATGACACATACTTGGTGCTTATATGTGTCTGCGACAAAACTAACCGTGTGCAAATGTACGTTCTCTCAAGTAATGTCATCGTTTTATTTCATCAATAGATGAATCATGTCTTTGGGCCTGATATTTAAATACGTTCAAAGTTAAAAATTTTTTATTTAGGCACTGTCTGTTTCTGTTTTTGCTTCGTCAAGGTAATCAATACCACCATTATTTGGCGAAAGAAAAACGCATGTATAAATCACTCTCTACGCTCACTGCCTTAACAGCATTGTTTTCTATGCAGGCTGCCACAGCAGAAACAGGTTTGCCCGAGGCTGAACTTAAAAAATCCTATCAATCGCTACAACAAGCTAAACCATACCAAATACCGGCAGGTACGCTCAGCCAAAGGCTGAATCAATATGCGCAGCAAAGTGGCGTCGATTTAGTATTTGACCCTGATTTAGCACTCAATAAATCGACAACTGGTTTAAAAGGAAGCTATACCACCCAACAAGGTTTTGAGACTTTGCTACAAGGCAGTGGGCTAGAAGCGCAGCCAGATGGTAAGGGCGGCTACGCCATTAAACGCAAAGGTGCAATTAATCAGGAGAAAAAAGCAGAGACGATACAGCTAGATGAAATCCAAGTCCGTGCCAAACGCTTCTACGAGATAGGCCCTTTACCTGGCTTGGGCTTAACTAAAGAGCAAATCCCCGGTAACGTGCAAAGCATCTCTGCCAAAGAGATCAAAGACTCACACTCATTAAGCATTACCGATTTAATGAACAAAAAGCTGCAGTCGGTTACTGTCAATGACTATCAAGGCAATCCATTTCAAATGGACGTGCAATACCGTGGTTTTACCGCAGGCCCACAGATTGGTACCCCTCAAGGTCTATCTGTTTTCTTTGACGGCATTAGAGTCAACGAACCCTTTGGTGATGTCGTCAACTGGGACATGATTCCCATGAATGCACTAGCAGGCGTTGATGTATTCCCCGGTTCTAACCCGATTTTTGGGTTAAACACTTTAGGCGGTGCATTCACATTAAAAACCAAAGATGGTTTTAACAATGCAGGTTTCGATGCGGAAGTACTCTATGGTTCTTTTAACCGCAAACAACTGCAGGTGGAAGGTGGTTGGAACAACGGCACCATCGGCTTGTTTGCTGCGGGTAACTTCTTTCTGGAAGATGGCTGGCGTGAGAACTCCCCGAGTAAGGTCAACCAACTGTTTACTAAAGCCAGTTATAGAGGGGATAAGCTAGACCTTAACCTGAGTACATTGCTTGTGGGGACGGATTTAACTGGTAATGGATTATTGCCTAGTGAAATTTATGCGCAAGATCGTAATGGTGTATTCAGCAGTCCAGATACAACTAAGAATAGGCTTAGTCAGTTTCAGCTATCGAGTAGTTATTTTGTGAATGATAATTTCACAGTGACCGGGCAAGTGTATCGGAGGAATAGTAAGCGACATCAGGTAGGAGCAGATGTTATGCGGAATTATGACGAAGAATTAACCGCAAAAAGCTTGCCCCCAGCTGGAGCAGATGGCGTCTTTACTTGTTTGTTCAGAAGTAGCAAGGCCAATCAATATGGCCTTGGTAGTCAAGCCAATCGATATGGGTTGCCAGATTACTTAGTGATTCCAGTAGAAGGTTATGACCCCGTCACTAATAGTATTATTAACTCTACGTTTTTTGATGAATTGCTTGTTCAAGGCACATTCGACCTAAACAACTACATTGGCAACATCAATCAAGAACTGCCCAATGATTTTGTGGCAGGCTATCGCAAAACTTTTGAAGTATTCAGAAACTTCACAGAGTCGGAAGTTTACAATCGTAATAACCAGTTTGTAGAGTTAAGCGGCCCTGTAAGCCCCGTATTTTTTGATGAGGCAACGTTTAATTCAGGTTTAGATGCGCTTACTGGAAGAGCCGAAAGTATTAACGGGGTGGTTTTTGATCAAAGTTATTTTTTTACACAAGACCCAGCCACCAATATCATCACTAAAAATTATGTCATGTTATTGGGAGCCATTAATGAGGCAGACTGTACTACGGTGCCTATTTTAGATGTTCCTGATCCTAATTTTCCTTTCTTGACACAGAATGTAGATGGTGTCGGGTTAAATCAGCCTGGTTATGTACAAGGTACGCCTACTGCAGTATTTACAGATAACCAAATTGATCAAGTCGTGGATGGAGCATCAGTGCAGTTTAACTGGAGTTTTGAAAAGCATAAATTCATGGTAGGTGCATCAATCGATGCGGCTGAAGCCACATATGAAAACGAGCAACGCTTAGGCTTTTTAGATGCCAACAGAAAAGCTTATTTAGACCCTGCACAAGCTCACCCTCAGTTTGCAGGAGCATTTGTAGGCCTAAGAAATAATGATTTTGAAGGTACTAATACCACTAAAAGTATATATTTTAGCGAGACTTGGACGCCTACAAGAGAATGGAATTTAAGCGCAAGTGCCCGTTATAACCAAACTAAAACCAAAAATAAAATTGCGGCACGTAGTGGCTTATTAAATTATGGTATCGGTGAACTGATCGCAAATCCAGATAAACATAATATTTGTACAGATATAGACAATGACGGTGATGTGGATGCTGCTGACTGTGCAGGTGTGCCAACAGGCTATCGCCCTTTACGGCTTAACGATACATTAGGTCCAGCCGAAACCGAAAAATTTAGCTATTACTCTTTTAATCCTTCGCTAGGAGCAACATGGCAGGCTAGAGAAAATCTAAATGTTTTTGCCAACTGGTCGAAAGGTACGCGTACACCAAGCGTGATTGAATTGGGGTGTGCATTGGATAAAACGCCAACTGGACCTTTTTTAGATGATGGCTTTGGAAACTTGTATCAAGAACCAAAAAGCCTTGCTGAAAATCGCCAATGTACTTTACCCAGTGCACTCTCTGGTGATCCATATTTACCTCAAATTAAAGCCACTACTTACGATATAGGCATGCGGGGCAGTTTGCCTGGTTTGCTGGGTACTGACGGGCTTCAATGGAATTTAGGCGCTTATCAAACCGATTTAAAAGATGATATTTATTTTGTAGCGGTAGGAAACGGACAAGGCTTTTTTGACAGTATTGGTGATACCCGTCGCCGTGGGTTAGAGGCTGGCTTATCTGGCAGAAAAGACAAATGGGGCTTTGGCATTAATTACAGCTTAACAGATGCCACTTTTCAAAATAACTTTTTATTGTATAGCGAAGATAATAGTAGTGCATCATTTATAGCACCGCTTGGACCAGGCGTTATACAGGTGAAAAAAGGTAATCGTATGCCCGGAGTGCCATTACATAACCTGAATGCCAATATTAGCTATGAAATCACCCCCCAATGGCAAGTGGGTTTCAGTGCAGTGTTGCATAGTGAAAGTTTTGTGCGGGGCAATGAAAATAACGCGCATAGAAAAGGTGTAGTCAGAACAATAGCAGTATTTGATCCTAATATTGGTCCTACTACACGCGACATACCCCCAACCAATAACCCCGGTAAAGTGCCTGGCTACGCCACCTTTAATTTCCAGACCAGCTATAGATTTAACAGCGAGTGGACTGCGAGTATGCAGGTAATTAATTTGTTTGATAAAGAATATTTTAGTGCGGGGCGTTTAGGCAGCAACCCATTCTCACCTAGTATTTTAGGGGCGATTGGGCCAAGTGGCTATAACCATAACTCAGGCGATTGGCAGAGTACTAATTTTATTGCACCAAGCGCACCAAGAGGGGTTTGGTTTAGCTTGAATTGGCAGTTTGACCCGAATAAACAATAGTGATTTTGAGCGATGCCAATGAAAAGAATATTCTCAATGAGCAAAGCTCTTTTTATGGCTAGACATTGGTTAAATGGCTTGTTTAACCATGAGCGGTGGTTACTAATTTTGCCAGGGTTGTTTTGCTTATTGTTGGTGATTGAACTGGTCGTGGTGTTGAGATACTTTCAATTGATTTAGCACATGATGTTTTAGAGTATTGATTAGATAAAATACTAGCGTAGCTTTGGCTAAAAAGCTGAGCAGTGCTGGTTGATTACAACCAATTTTTTGGTTGTTTTCAGAGAGGTGGACAATGGCCTCCTAATTAGATCAGTGAGTTAGTTGATATTGTTTGGTGGCATAAATATTGCAGATTTAGCCAGTTATGGAAAAGACGTTAACTTGGTGTGGGATTAATCTGGAATGGGCCTATTCCGATTTGTTGGGCTATATCCGCTATAAAGTGGCTTGCCCGCATTTGGCTAAAGATATTCTGCATGATGCGCTGATTCGATATACGGTTTCAAACGGTATACGCTTTCATAAAGAGCCGCACGCTTATATTCGTACCATTGCCAGTAATCTGATTGTGAATGAATACCATGCCGGGCAACGCTTTGTCTCGTTAGATGGAGAGCTTGGACTTAACCGTGAGTGGATAGACACACCAACGCTTTCGACAGAGAGGTTAGTCGATATCAAGCAGCGTTTAGAATATATTCAACAAATTTTAGATCAATTGCCTCCCCGTTGCCGTCAGGTATTTTGGTTGTACCGGGTAGAGGGTTATACACACAGCCAAATCGCAGAAAAATTAGAAGTCAGTAAAAACATGGTGGAACGGCATGCAATGCGCGCACTGTTGGATTTGAGCAATGCCCGTGAATTGATTGAGATGGAATAGCACCATGTCCAAACTGCCAGACACAATCAAACAAGCGGCTATTCGCTGGTATATGCAGATGCGTGATGCTGCGCCCGATGCGCCAGAGCGCACGGCGTTTGAGACTTGGTTGTTAGCAGATGTGCGACACCAAAGTGCTTATCGCTTAGTCACTTCCACTATGGAAGATTTTACTTCTACAGATCGTTTGAAAAATCTTTCTGATGCGCTGACGCAACAACAATACTTTGAAAAGACTCAGCGTAGCAGGAAGCTGACCAAACTGGGCTCAGGCATGGCCGTTTTATTGCTTTGTTTGGGTCTGGGCTGGTTTGGTCAAATCCAATATGCAGCTTGGCAAGCCATGCCTATTGCGCAGCACACACACAACACGGCTGTTGCGCAAATTAGCCAGCGTAAGTTAGAGGATGGTTCCGTAGTCACCGCCAATGCTAATAGTGAGTTGGATATCATTTTTTATCGTCATCAGCGGGTGGTGCATATTAAGCGCGGAGAGGCTATTTTTGATGTGGCCAAAGATAGCGAGCGACCATTCATTGTGCAAACGGCGCAAGCCAAAGTGACGGTGTTAGGTACGCGCTTTGCCGTCAATCAGCTTGCCAACCGCGTACGCGTGAGTGTAGACCATGGGCGGGTGCAAGTAGCACGTGCTGATGATGCGCAAGCGCCGCTGTTGCTACGTGACGGTGAAGTGGCTGAAATTGTTGCAAATGATGTACCAAAACGTGTGAATCGCCATGCAGGGGACGGGTTTGGTTTTGCCCAAGGATTGATTGTGTTTGATCAGGCCGACATGCAGGAAGTGGCTGAAACACTTTCACGCTATCGCCAACAGCCAATACAAGCAAAATTCTTTGGTCAGACTTCACCCAACGTGAATGCGGTACTTAAAACTAAAGAAATCAACGACTTTATTCGCGGATTACCACAATCCTTACCTGTCACATTGCAACAGACATCTGAGCAACTTGTTATTCAGCCGCGTCCATAATTTTTTTGCAAGCATATCAGGTGTTTTCTCACCTCAATGGTCATCCCAGTATAACCATGTGTTTTCTGGATTGAATCATGCAAAAAAACAAAGCTGTACGTATGGTGTTTGCGGTTGTTGCCGGGGCAACACTCCAAACTTTTGTGCCAACATTATGGTCGGCAGAACTTAACACACAACTGCCTGCCGAGCAGGAAGAGCAGTTTTTAGTCCCCATCACCGTAGATATGCCAGCCCAACCATTGGGGGCGGCATTGCGTCAGTTTGCCCTACAAACCAACTTATCCCTCACTGTAGATAGCGCCCTTATCTTGGAGAAAAAAGCCAGTGCCTTGAAAGGGCGCATGTCACGTCAAGAAGCCTTGAATAGGTTGCTGGAAAGTAGCGGGCTGCAAGGCAAGATCGACGGTACAAAAGTGCTGATTCAAAAACAAGATATTAAGGCGGAAGACAAAAAAATCCAGCTTGACCAAATCAACGTACGCGCCAAACGATTTTATGAAGTAGGGCCACTACCGGGCTTGGGTCTCACCAAGGAACAAATTCCAGGCAACGTGCAAACGCTTACTGCCAAAGACATTAAAGAAGCACATTCAGTCAGTATTACAGATTTAATGAATCAAAAACTGCAATCGGTTACTGTCAATGACTATCAAAGCAACCCGTTTCAGATGGATCTGCAATACCGTGGCTTTACCGCCTCACCGCAACTAGGCACTGCGCAAGGCATCTCGGTCTTTCTTGACGGCATTCGTGTGAATGAGCCATTTGGGGATGTGGTGAATTGGGACATGATTCCCATGAACGCACTCAGCAGTCTTGATATCTTTCCCGGCTCCAACCCTGTATATGGTCTAGGTACCTTGGGCGGTGCGCTGAGCATGCGCACCAAAAGCGGTTTTGATGGCCAGTCATTAGATGCTGAAGTGCTTGCTGGTTCTTTTGGCCGTAAGCAACTGCAACTATCTGCGGGAAACAATAACGGAGTAATTGCTGGTTTTGTCTCAGGCAATTTTTTTATGGAAGATGGTTGGCGTGATGACTCCCCTAGTAAAGTCAATCAGGTGTTCGGTAAAGCAGAATGGCAGAGCGAACGTACTCGTTTAGGCTTGTCTATGCTCTATGCCGGTAACAAGCTCACCGGCAACGGTTTGCTTCCGCAACAAATGGTCGACCAAAACCCCCAGCAGGTATATACCTCGCCCGATGAAAGTAAAAATGATCTGCTGCAATTCCAGCTGTCTGGCGTTTGGGATGTTACTGACACTTTTAACATTACCGGCCAGATTTACAATCGTAAGAGCAAGCGCAAAAGCCACACCTCAGATGTAAATGAAAATTTCGGGGGAGATGACGACATCCCGGCAACTGCGAGTACTAGAGATCGCAGTCGGCAATTATTGCCAGGGTTACCGGATATCAATCGTGACGGTTTGCCCGACTATAACGATTACCTGATGAATGTGGCTGCCGATTCAAATTACAACCCGTTGGCAAGGTATGTTGACCCGGTGAGTGGCGCTGTAACTATAGCGGCTTGTACGGATCCTAATGATCCTTGTACAAATAATTTAATTTATGGCACCAATTTCGGTACTCAGGCCCAATATCTTGATGAAAATAATCAATGGCAAAATGTGACAGATCAAGTTCAGGTGGCTGCTTCAGATGGCTCAAGTAATCCGGTATGGAACTGGACCTACGATCCGCGCATAGGGAATGATTTTACTGGCCCAGGGGGCAATATGGGTGCTTCAACCATCCCTGGTGCGTTTAACGCTACTGTATCTTCCCCAGAGTATGCCAGATTGGTGCGGTTTGCCTGGGAGAACAGGGCTGCAATGAAAGCGACTAATAATCTTTATGGGTTATCCGCAGGGATTACACATATGGCAAATACCTCACACCCAGGTTCCGGAAACATTAGTTATATTTATGATGTGGTTCCTACAGGCACAGCAGGAGGGGTGTTTGGGGGATATACCGATTCGTCTGGTTTTTTTCATAGCTATTGGGAGTTAGCCGAACCGATTAATAGAGGTCTCTATTCTGAGTTGTGTGCAATGACTGGGACAGGCAACATAGGATCAACGCCTTGTGTTAAAGATGCCAACGGTAATTACATTTATCGCGATGGTAGGGCTGCAGCAATTGATAATGGTTCAGGATTTCCATATCAAGCCACAGGCTACATAGAGGGTACGCCAACTGCTATTTTTAACGATACGAAAATTGATCAGCTGGGTAAAGGTGCCGCTTTACAGCTTAACTGGAACCTGGATCACCACAAGTTAATGGTGGGCGGATCGTTTGATACATCAGACAGCACTTATGACAGCAAACAATATCTTGGGTTTTTGGATAAAAATAGACATGGATATGTAGACCCTAGCCAATTAGGATGGGAGTACTCAGCCAACAGCCCAGAACGAGGTTTTGCGCTAAATGACTTCAAAGGAGATAACACTACCAAAAGCGTGTACTTTAGTGAAACTTGGACGCCTACTAAAACACTGAACATCAATGCTTCAGCACGATTTAACCACACTGTAGTAAATAACAAGCTAGATGTGAGCAAGCTTGGCTCATTTGGCGATGTGAATAGAATTGTAAACTTACTGAACTATCCAGCTTTATGTACCGACAATAACAACGACGGTACCATAGAGGCCAGCGAATGTCCGACGGGATTGGATGGATATATTGTGCCATTTGACCCAAGTTACGGTTATATGGGAGATGGCTTTTTAGGAAGTGATGGTAAAAATATTCTTGCCATGGCAACAGGTGAGAAAGAACGGTTCAAATACCGTTCATTCAACCCATCACTAGGAATGACTTGGCAAGCACAAGAGAATTTGAATTTATATGGTAACTGGAGCCGTGGCGCCAGAACGCCTACCACGATTGAACTGGGCTGTGCTTTCGATGATAGTCCAGTCTTTGATGGCTACGATAGCAATGGTAACCCTAAGTATGCTAAGAGAACTTGGCGTGAGCGACGTAGCTGCAACCTGCCTGGGGCCATGTCAGGTGACCCTTATTTGAAGCAAGTGCGCTCCAAAAGCCTTGAGTTTGGGGCTAGAGGGCAATTGACAGAAGATATCGAATGGAACGCCAGTGTGTATCGCACCGATTTAACCGATGATATTTATTTTGTTTCGGTGAATGCGACGCAAAGCTATTTTCAGAATATTGGCGATACCCGTCGCCAAGGTCTGGAGATGGGTTTAAAAGGTACAGCTGGTAAAGCTAGTTTTGGTATTAACTATGGGTTGACCGATGCCACTTTCCAATCGAAGTTTATCTTGGCTAGCCCTAACAATAGCAGTGCCGGCAGTATCTATGACATCAATTACGATAAAGAGGGTACTTTTGAGCAAATTAAGGTAAAACCGGGTAATCGCATGCCAGGTATTCCACTACATAACCTAAATGCTAACTTCAGTTACGAGGTGACCGATAAATGGAATATTGGACTCAATATGGTGATGCATTCCGAGGCATTTGTGCGTGGCAATGAGAATAACAAACATAAAGCCGGACCTGCATCACCAATTACGGGACCTATATGCGGTGGCTATCAATGCACAATCGAACGCACTGGTTTTGGTCCAGGCAAAACAGCAGGCTATACCGTGTTTAACTTTCAAACTAGTTACAAAATTACACCAGAATGGATATTTGGGATGCAAGTGAATAACTTGTTTGATAAAGAATATGCCAGTGCAGGTAGATTGGGTTTAAACGCATTTTCACCTTCGATTCGTGGAGCGATTGGTGAAAGCGGTTTTAACTACAATAGCGCTGACTGGCAAGGTACCAGCTTTTTAGGGATTGGCGCACCGAGATCGGCATTTTTTACTTTGAGCTACCAATTTGTGCCGGATAAAATTTAGGAGTGCTATGTAATTAAGGCGTTACTGCTTAATTGCGTGTCGTCTTTGCTTCCAGCGGTTATAGCTCCACAAATATTGCTCAGGCTTTTGTGCAATCTGCTTTTCAATCGCTTGGTTCAACAGTGTTGAAGTAGCAATAGACTCCACAAGTGTTAAATGAATTGTGTAGCCCTCGCCATCGGCGAGGCGCTCACCAAATGCCATGATGACTGTAGCCCCTGTTTTGACTGCCAGTTTACTCGCCAGCGTCATGGTATAAGCCGGTTTGCCAAAAAACGGCGCCCACTCGCCTTCGCCTTCGGCAGGAATCTGGTCAGGCAAAATGCCAATCGCCTCTCCACGTTTTAACGCTTGCATCAACTTACGTACGCCTTGCGTGTTGGCTTCCGCCAGCGTCACACCCGGGCGGGCGCGCCCCACATTCATCAGGTTTTGTAACCATTTGAGTTTGGCTGGGCGGTATAAAATAGTAATAGGGAGTTTTGCGCCGTAGTAGATAGAGGTGATTTCAAAACAACCCATGTGCGGGGTTAAGAAAATCAGCCCTTTTTTTGCTTCCAGTGCGGCGGTGATGTGTTGCCAGCCATGCACTTGTTTGACTAAGCCGAGCAATGCGTCGTCACTTTTTTGCCAAATCGCCAATGTTTCAATCAGCGATTTCCCACTTTCTTCTGCATTGGCTTTCAGCACAGCTGTGATATCAGTAGAGACTAATTGGCTTTGTAATAGATTGCGGCGCTGCACTGCTGCACTGCCAGACGAAATGAAAAATAAAATACGTCCTAGGCGAGCGCCAAATTGATGCAACTTTGGAAGCGAGAGTTTCGCTAATAGACTTGAGAATATATGCAGCATGATGATGGTGGGCATTCTAACTTGAAAAACGGATCTGCAAAAATAGTTCGTCAACACTGCTTGATGCGTGCAATTTGATTGCCATGACATAAAGCCTGCTAAAATCATATGTCAGCTTTTTTACAAGGTCATGTCTTGAACACGTTTATCGCGCCCGAGTACGCCAGTCTTCTGCGTTTACATCAGCTAGACGGGTTTACGCAGCTGTGGAACCATGAAGTCAATTGGTTTGAGGCTCCCAATCATCGCCGGGGTGGCTGGAGTGGCGTTGCCCGCATGCAGCTTGAGGATGAGGGCAAAGCGCATGGCTTTTTTATTAAAAAACAGCAAAATCATGGTCGTTGGAGTCTTGCTACTTTTCCCAAACAAGAGCCTACATTTCGTCGCGAATTTCAGCATCTGCAATTTCTGCAAGGCAAGCAATTTGCAGCGCCAGAAGTGGTATTTTATGGTGAGCAAATAGTAGACGGTAAAATGTGCGCTATTTTAATGACCAAAGAATTGGCGCAATATCAACCATTGGATGTGATCACAGAAGCGACGGATTTTTTTGCGAAACCCAAGCAAATAAAGCAACAGTTGTTACAGGCCGTGGCCACCACCATACGTAGATTGCACGGCTTTCATTTGATGCATCGTGCTTTGTATCCCAAGCATATTTTTGTAAGCAATGCAGAGGCAGCACCTAGCGTGGCATTGATTGATTTGGAAAAAGCCCGCTACAGTCCATTTTTTTGGTATAACGCATACTTTGATTTGGCGGCATTAAACCGTCACTCGATTGGTTGGAGTAAGACAAGTCGCTTATACTTTTTTAAGCAATACTGTCAAATTTCGCGATTAACATGGGCGAGCAAGTGGTTCTGTCGGAGCATTATTGCACGTTCAAAACGACAAAAGGCCGGCGCTAAAAAGCGTATTAAAAGTACTTAGTTTGAGATATAGGAGTCTCGAGTTGGAATCATCATTCAATCATACAAACCCCGCGTTTAGTATTGCGATCGTCAATTACAAAACGCCGGATCTCACCAAGATTTGTTTGGATTTGCTCAAAAAACATATTGATGCCGGGCTGAATGCGCAAGTGTGGGTGGTGGATAATAACTCGCAAGACGAAAGCACAACTTACTTGCGTAGCCTAGATTGGATCCATTTGATTGTACGGGATGCAGACTATGCAGAAAAAGGTTTTGTTGCGCATGGCCAGGGTTTGGATAGCATTTTAGAAAAAATAGAAACCGACTACGTGTTTTTAATGCATACCGATACCTTTGTGTACGATGCATCCATTTTTAATCAGACCATTCAGCTATTGCACCAACACCAGCATATTGCTGCGCTGGGCTGTTTGGAACAGCTGGATCGTGGGCTGGTGCGCACCGTTTGGCGTGTGGTGTCACGCTTTTTCAAACGTCATTCCAGACGCTTCAAATTATGGTTGGGTTTGAATGCCAAGCCGCCCAAATCTTATTTGGAGGCACATATCAAAAGCTTTTTTGCCTGCTGGAATGTAAAAATCATGCGTAAACATGACTATACTTTTTTAATGGGTAATCGTAATCCAGGCTATGAGTTACAGGATTTACTCAAGGCCAAAGGCTACACCATTGGGCTGATTAGCCCGAGAAAGTTGTTTAAATACTTGGATCACGTAGAGGCCGGTACAGTAGGTTTAAACGCAGGGTACACCGAGCAGAATCGCCGGTTTAAACGCAAAAAATCCTTGCTAGAAAAATTGTCAGGGTAAAGTCATCGGGATCAAAAAGACATGAGTGCATCAGAAGCCGTACTGCCTATCCGTTTAGACCAAGGATTTTCTTTGGAGGAAGACACTGCCTTTCAATTAGGCCAAGCGCGCATGGATGCCTATGCGTTTGCCGAGCCATTTGCCCATGCGGTGATGGATCACTTTTTGCCAGAAGCCATGACGGAGTCGTTGTTGGCACACTTTCCAGCAGAACCTAAACAACACGATAAAGTCTATGAAAAAGGCTATGGCGGTACCCATAAACGGCAAATCTCACCATACGATTGTGATGCGCATTTACGTGCCGCATTTGCCTTTTTTAACTCAGCACAATTTGTACGGTTTATTGAAGGCATTACCAATATTGAAGGCTTGATTCCAGACCCTTATTTTGCTGGAGGGGGTTTGCACGAGACGAGCAGTGGTGGGTTATTAGGCATCCATGCGGACTTTCAAGTGAATGAGGGATTGCAACTGTTTAGACGGGTCAACGTATTGATTTATTTAAATAAAGATTGGCAAGAGGCGTATGGCGGTAAGTTGGAACTTTGGGATAAAGCCATGACGCACAAGGTGGTTGAAGTTGCGCCAGTCTTTAATCGATGTGTGATTTTTAATACGGATGCCGATAGTTTTCACGGTCACCCAGACCCACTGACGACGCCAGCGCACATTACACGTAAATCCATCGCACTGTATTACTACAAAGCACAGCCCATTCAAAATCAAACAGGGGAATCAAGGCATACGCTTTATGTGGCAAGACCGCATGATGATGACAAAACCAAAGCGGATGTGGAGAAACTACGCAAAAAACGCGATAAGCGCGCCAAAAAACAGCAGGCAGATGATCAGTTGTCTTTTTTTACACGCATCAAAGCTTGGTTTAAGTAAACGCATGTTGATGTCTGGCATAGGGTGTAACTAATGGCATTGTCTGCTTCTGCACTAGCTTTGCTGGCGCAACATGGCTTACATGCTGAGGCCATCGCTTTAGCTAATGGCACACAATTGCAATTGCTGTCCGATGTCCGCGTGGTGCCTGGTAAACGATTGGTTGCCAAAGCCACATGGCAAGGGCAGAACGTTTTTGCAAAATTATTTGCTGGTACTCAGGCAAGCCGCTATGCACAGCGCGACCAACAAGGCATTTTAGCTTTACAGGCCGCACACATTGCTACCCCAAACATATTGGCGTTTGACCAAGTGCAGCACTCGGATGTACGCGTGATGTTGATTGAAGCGATTGAAGATAGCCAGAATGCTGAAGTGTTTTACACGCAGGCTTCACCCAAAGCACGTTTGCACTTGCTCAGCCAATTGGTGGCAATCGTCGCGCAACAGCATCAGGCAGGCATATTACAAACCGATATGTATTTGAAGAATTTTTTGGTGCAATCTTCTGGCCAAAATGCTATTGAGCGTATTTACAGCATTGATGGCGATGGCATCCGTAAGATAATGGCTTTAAGCCAACATCAAGCGTTACAAAACTTAAGCACGCTGTTGTCCAAAATTGATGTGATTGAATTAGAACAGCATTTGCCGACTTGGCTAGCCTTATATACTAAGACTCGGGGCTGGTCAGCTTCACCAGATGTTCAGCATGTACATCAAATGATTCAAAAGCAGCGTACGGAGATGGCTAGTCGCTATGCTGATCGTAAGGTATTCCGCCAATGTACCGATGTACAAGTGATGCAAAACTCCCAAGGTTTTTTTGCACGCAGCACGTCTTTTTTGCACTTGCCAGTACCTGCTACGGCTGAAGCGCTAGATGCCGTGATGCAGCAATCTGTGCTACTGAAAGACGGCAATACGTGTACGGTAGCTAGTACGTCTGTTGCCGGGCAAACCATAGTGATTAAACGGTATAACATTAAAAACCTTGGACATCGGTTCAGCCGTATGTTGCGCCCATCACGTGCAGCAGTTTCTTGGGCCAATGCGTATCGATTGCAATTGTTAGCGGTGCCGACAGCCAAGCCGATTGCATTGTTGGAAACACGCTGCGCTGGCTTGCGTGGTAAAGCTTATTTTTTAAGCGAATATTTGGATGCGCCTGATCTGACAGAGGCATTTTCCGGTCGTTTAGACGGTGTAAGCCGTGCAGCACTGGTCAAAGCGGTGGTGCAATTATGTTATCGACTATGGCGTCTACAAATCTCCCATGGCGATTTAAAGGCCAGCAATATCAAAGTGCTGGCAGGTGAGCCGGTATTGATTGATTTGGATAGCATGCAACAGCACCGTTATGCGTTTTTCGCCAATCGTGCGCATGTCAAAGATCTGCAAAGACTGATGCAAAATTGGAAAGATGACACATCCCTGTATAATGCGTTTTTGAAGAGTTTTAAAGTGGTGTATGCCGATCATACACCACTCATTCAGGCAAAAATTTTAAGTAATTAATCACGTTGAATAGAGTTAACTAGATGATTGTATTAGGGTTATCAGGCGCGTTAGGACATGATGCTTCTGCCGCTATTTTGGTGGATGGCAAGATTATTGCCGCAGCAGAGGAAGAGCGCTTTATTCGCGACAAACATGCAAAAAATAAATTTCCGTACGAAGCCGCCAAGTTTTGTTTAAAGCAAGCAGGCGTTAAGCCAGAAGACGTGGATATTGTTGCATTTCCGTACGCAGAGATACCATTAAGCAGTAACGCACGTTGGCATTATGCTAAGCGCCACTGGTACGCGCCGGATCGTGCTTTGGACGCTTTGTTCAATGGTAATCGTCGCTTTCGTCGCAACCGTGATAAGTCTTTGCAGCTCATGGCAGACTTGGGCTTAAACAAGGCCAAGTTTGTGCCAGTAGAGCATCACTTGGCGCATGCTTCTAGCGCGTATCACTTAAGCGGCTTTAAAGAAAAAACGGCCATTGTCGGAATTGATGGCAAAGGCGAATATGCCACGACCTTTTTTGGCTATGGCGAAAACGGAAAAATCCATAAGATCAAAGAGTTCTATGATCCGGACTCATTGGGTGGCGTGTATGGTGCCATCACAGAATACCTAGGCTTTGACATGCTGGACGGCGAGTTTAAGGTGATGGGCATGGCACCCTATGGCGATCCGAAAAAGTATGATTTATCTGGCCTGATGAAATTTGAAAATGGCGAATTGATCGTTAATACCAAATTAGTCAATGTAGTCGGCTTGCGTCGCTATAAAGAAAACGGTAAAGGTTACTACTTTACGCCAGAGCTGATTAAGATGCTTGGGCCTAAGCGTCAGGGCGATGAGATTGATGATCCGTACATTCATTACGCGGCTTCTATCCAAGCCCTGTTGGAAGAGCTTGCGCTGGAAATGATTGAGTATTATCTAGGCGATATTATTCGCGAGACTGGAAAAATCGTGATGGCAGGTGGTGTTGCACTCAATGTGAAGTTGAATCAACGCATTATCGCCATGCCACATGTCAAAGAGCTGTTTGTGCAGCCAGCATCTGGCGATAACGGTACGTCTTTAGGCGCCGCCACGTATGCAGCGCATTTGGCGGGCGAAACCATCCATAAAATGGAACACGCCTATTTAGGGCCATCGTTTACGAGTGAAGAGTGTATTGCTGCATGCGAAGCGCACCCTAATAAGCCGATGTTTACTCAAGTGGAAAACTTTCCGCAGAAAGCCGCAGAGTTATTGGCTGCAGGCAATCCTTTGGCTTGGTTACAAGGGCGCATGGAGTTTGGGCCACGTTCGTTAGGTTGCCGTAGTATTTTGGGTGATCCCAGCTTTCCAGGTGTGGCGGATCGTATCAATGCGCAGATTAAGTATCGTGAGCGCTGGCGTCCATTCTGTCCAAGCATGTTGGACAAAGTGGCAGCGGATATTCTACAAACAGAGCATCCAGCCCCTTATATGACCTTTACCTTTGATGTGGCTGAGCACTGGAAGTCACGTATTCCAGAAGTGGTGCACGAGGATGGCACCGCGCGCGCGCAAGTGGTGACGCGTGAGACGAATCCACGTTATTACGAATTGATTGAACATTTGGAAAAACTGCGTGGCAATGCTGTGGTGTTGAATACATCATTGAATCGCCGCGGTGAGCCGATGATATGTAGTCCTACCGATGCGCTCAATATGTTTTATGGCTGCGATCTCGAATACCTGATGTTGGAAGACATTCTGGTCACCAAAAAATAGCGCATTGAATAGTATATTAAAATCGTAAGGTATTCATTTTAAAAATTATTTTCTATATTAGCTCTATTCTGGTTTGACGATATGCACCAGTTTAGGGATAATCAAAGCTAGCACAAGGGTAGGAAGTAAAACAATCCGCGTTTTCGCGCGACACCATTATTAGAGTTGAGCATTAGCATGAAACAATCCCATATTGAAGTAACCGAACGCATCATCGAAGTCAGTAGACCCACTCGTACTGCTTATCTGCAACGTGTTGATGAAATTGCCAATCGCCAGCGTGGTGCAGACCGCCTTGGCTGTGCCAACGTGGCGCATGCATTTGCTGCCATGCCATCGAACGATAAATTACGTATTGTGGCGGAAAAAGCGCCGAATATCGGTATTGTAACGGCTTATAACGATATGCTGTCTGCACATCAGCCGTATGCCAATTATCCGGATATTATCAAAGACGAAGCCCATAAATACGGTGCTACCGCACAAGTGGCTGGTGGCGTGCCTGCCATGTGTGATGGCATTACGCAGGGTGAGCCTGGCATGGAACTGTCACTGTTCAGCCGTGACACCATAGCCATGAGTACCGCGATTTCACTATCACATGATGTGTTTGATGCAGCATTATTGTTAGGCGTATGTGACAAAATTGTGCCGGGTCTGCTGATTGGCGCATTACATTTTGGCCATTTACCATGTGTGTTTGTGCCAGCTGGCCCAATGAGCACTGGGATTGATAACACGACTAAATCCAAAGTGCGTGAAAAATATGCCCAAGGTTTGGTGGGGCGTGAAGAGTTATTGGCTTCAGAGTCAGCCGCGTATCATGGTGCAGGCACCTGTACATTCTACGGCACTGCCAACAGCAACCAAATGTTGATGGAAGCCATGGGCTTGCACGTGCCAGGCTCTGCGTTTATCCACCCGCATGATGGCATGCGTGAGATGATGACGCGCGAAGCCGTGAAAATGGTGCTGCATAACACCAAGCGTGATCATTTCACACCGATTGGTAAGTTGGTCGATGAGCATGTGATTGTGAATGCCATGGTAGCTTTATTGGCTACAGGCGGCTCAACTAACCACTTAATCCATTGGGTAGCGATTGCACGCGCTGCTGGTATCATTATTGATTGGACGGATTTCTACCACTTGGCAAAAACTACACCGCTTTTAGCCAGTGTCTACCCAAATGGCAAAGCCGATGTCAATGAATTCCAATCTGCAGGCGGCCCAGCTTTCGTGATTCGTGAATTGATTGATGCTGGTTATATGTACCCAGATGTGTTCACTGTGGCTTATGGTGGTTTACGCGAGTATGGCAAATTGCCTGCCCAAGAAGACAATAAACTGGTTTGGAAAGACCTGCCTAAAGAAAGCAGCGACGAAACGATTGTACGTACGGCTGAACACCCATTTAACGAATCAGGTGGATTGCGCTTGCTCAAAGGTAATTTGGGCCGTAGCGTGATTAAGATTTCTGCGGTACCAGAAGACCGTCACATTATTGAAGCGCCAGCCATTGTGTTTGATGCGCAAGAAGAGTTGCTGGAAGCATTCGATCGCGGTGAATTAGAGCGCGATTTCGTGGCCGTGGTACGTTTTCAAGGCCCTAAAGCCAATGGTATGCCAGAGTTACATAAATTAACGCCACCATTAGCCGTGCTACAAAATAAAGGCTTTATGGTCGCTATTGTGACAGACGGCCGCATGAGTGGCGCATCTGGGAAAATTCCTGCGGCGATTCATCTGAGCCCGGAAGCCTCTGCCGGTGGTGCTCTAGCTAAAGTGCGTACGGGTGACATTATTCGCTTGAATGCCAAAGTGGGCATGGTCAACGTGTTGGTGGATGAAGACGTATGGGCAGAGCGTGAGGTAGAAGAATTATCTGATAGCAAGCGTCAGCATAATGCGCATGGCATTGGCCGTGAGTTGTTTGGCGGCATGCGTCGTAATGTGCTGTCGGCTGAAGAGGGCGCAGTCACCTGGTTGTAAACTTTGCAAATCAAGCGATAACGTTGTTGCGCTCGCTTGCCGTACTTGTGTGTACTGTCTGCGCTCTCGCGCTTAGTTCTCGCTTGATTATCAAAGTTTATTCAGCCGTTGCCTCAAAAAACTAAAACTAAAACTAGAATTGATTAATTTTGCAGAATGAGAAAACTATGAGTACATTAGATTTAGCTAATCACGGTCCCGTGATTCCAGTGATTGTGATTAACCGCGTTGAAGATGCTGTGCCAATGGCAGAAGCCTTACTTGAAGGTGGTATTAAGGTATTAGAAGTGACATTGCGTACTTCATGTGCGCTAGCGGGTATGGAGCAAATTGCTAAACACGTGCCTGATGCTATTTTGGGTTCTGGCACCGTACGTAACTTGAAAGATGCACAAGCTTCTAAAGATGCTGGCTGCCAATTTGCGGTGAGCCCAGGCTACACCAGTGAATTAGGTCAATTTGCACGTAAAATTGGATTGCCGTTATTACCAGGCGTATCTACTGGCTCAGAAATCATGATGGCCAATGCCGACGATTACTACTTTTTAAAACTATTTCCAGCTGTGGCTGTGGGTGGTATTAACTTGCTGAAAGGTTTTTCTGGTCCATTCGGTGATGTGAAATTCTGTCCTACTGGCGGTGTGACCGTAGAGTCAGCCCCGCAATTCTTAGCGTTGCCTAACGTGGTGGTGTGTGGCGGCACTTGGTTAACACCAGCAGATGCAGTATCCCGTGGGGACTGGGCGCATATTACCAAGCTTGCGAAAGAAGCCAGCGCGATTAAAGCGGCGTAATAAGCGACTTAAACGGTATAATGAAGGCTTTGTGCATATAGGCACAAAGCCTTTTTTATTGGAATCAATTTGCTGAATATTGCTGAGTATAAGACCATTGTGTTTGATTGTGATGGCGTCGTTTTGGACTCGAATGTTGTCAAGACAGAGGCGTATTTTCGTACCGCCAAGCGTCTAGGTGTCACCGATGCGCAAGCGCAAGCACTGGTGGATTATCATGTACGGTTAGGTGGTATTTCTCGGTATCATAAGTTTGATTGGTATTTGCGGGAAGTGCTAAAACAGCCTGTGACTAAAGAAGCGATTCAAGTGTGGTTAGATACCTTTGCGGCAGAGTTGGAAGAAGGACTGATGGCTTGTGCGATGGCGGATGGTTTGGAAGCATTGAAAGTAAAAACGCCGAATGCCCCATGGATGATACTGTCTGGTGGTGACCAACAAGAAATTCGAGATTTATTTCATAAAAGAACATTGCCATCCGGAGAGGTATTGGCTAACTTGTTTGCTGGCGGTTTATTCGGTAGCCCTGATAACAAAGATGAAGTGCTTGCACGGGAAAAAGCGAGCGGTCACTTACGTCTACCAGCATTGTTTTTGGGCGATAGCAAGTATGATCATGAAGCGGCTACAAATGCTGGCTTAGATTTCGTATTCTTGAGCGACTGGACGGAGGTTGCGGATTGGAAAGACTTTTGTGAAGAAAATAATATCCAAGTATTGCCCGCTATTGCAAGCCTGCTCAATGTTAAATAGTTGACTTATCGCGCATGTATACACTGTTCAAAGCATTTTTCTTAAACTGGTACCAGCGCAGCACGTTATTGTCTGATGCGCAACTCGCTGAATGGTTAAGTACCAGTGAAATATTGGAGCAAGACCATTTTGGTATCAAAGTAGTGCGGTTAACCAATGGCGACATTCTCAAGATATTTCGGGTGAAGCGTACGTTCAGTAGTGCTAATTTCTTTTCGTATGCCAGAAGTTTTTGTAGAAATGAAAAACGTCTGCATCAACTTGCTATTCCAACCATCCAAGTAAAGCAATTGTTTCATCTTGGTAGCGATCATAAATCTGCCGTGCTGTACGCCCCGCTAGAAGGTGTGACAGTAAGAGAGTTGTTTACACGGCACGAACTTACCACTGAGCATGCACAAAAGTTAGGTGCGTTTATGGCAGGTTTGCACGATTTAGGCATTTACTTTCGTGGGCTACACTCTGGCAATATTGTGCTGACACCAGCCGGGCAGTTTGGCTTAATTGATATCTCTGAAATGACGATTTTTCCGTGGCGCTTAGAGCGCAGACGTCGCAAAAGAAATTTTGCCCGCTATTGGCGCAATGCAGCCGAAGCCGAAAACTTTGGCTTATCTAATATAAAAGTCCTGATCAGTGCTTACTGTGCAGCTAGCCAACGTGTGCATATGCAAGAAGCCGATGTGGCGCGCTACTTATTCAGGCAATAACGATGATGACTATTCCTAATGTATTGAGTTTTAGAGTGATTTTCTCCTTGTTCGGCATAGTCGTGCTTAGCTATTTTTTTCAGGCACTGACATGGGGTAGTGCTTATCGCTCCTTAGCTTATCTTGCATTGTTCCTTGGTTTGGGTGTTTATCTGTTTCAAGCCGATCAACATAATCAAGATGAGCGTAAAGCATTGTTGAGATGTCTACTGCCGCTCATCACGTTGATTGGTTTGGAGTGGATTGCAACGCTACATTTTCCATGGGATATTAAAACAATAAGGCATATGCTACTGGCAACGGGGTTAATGGCCGGGATTGTATTGATGGCGCGCCATCATGATCGCATCAAGCCTTATTTTTTGCCTACGCTGATATTGGCGGTCTATGCCTATACGCTATTTCAGTGGGTATTTATTCACGTGCTCGGGCAGATGTACGGCACCACCAAAAATCCACATTACTTAGCGATCTATAGTGCATTGTTTTTTGTCACGGCCGCATTTTTAGCGGCCAACTGGAGCCGAGGAGTTCAACGTTACGGGCTGATGTTATCAGCCGTCCTACTGGGTTATTTATTGCTCAATACTTCGTCTAGGCCTACGTGGATAGCGTTGATGATTGCGACGCTGATTGGTGTTGTATGTTTGCGCCATCGCGCGAAAGTCATGTTGATCGGGGTCGCCGGCGTGGTGTTTGGACTTTTGTTCTTTTCCGATGCTGGTAATTTCAAAACACGTTTGGATGACTTGGTGATGCATGCAAGTACGGAAGAGCGCGTGACGATTTGGGAGGACACTTGGGTGATGCAACAAAATAGTAGCAAACAACAATGGCTGTTTGGGCATGGTGCAGAGAGTTTTGTGCAAGATTTTCAGCCATATTCGCGCTACTACGCAACGCAAGGCATTACCTATAACAGCCCACATAATGCAGTGCTAGAGGTGCTTTACTTATTTGGTGTGACGGGTCTAGCGGTGGTGGTGTCCTTTATCTTATGGTTGTACTATGCCTTGTTTTCTAGATACTTGAGGCTTCGTCACCAAGCCACACATCAGATGTCAATGATTATTCTATTTTTACTCACAATACTAACTGTAGATTTGGTGGCGGTCAGCATCACGCTGCCATTTTTTGTGAGTATTCATTTGAATGTGGTCGCGCTAGTCATGGGCGTCATGTTCTATTTAGATAGACGGGAGCATACATAATATGCAGCCACCCATTACAGTGGTGATTCCTAATTTTAATGGGGCCACCTTGCTCCAAAAGAACATTCCTTCCGTGTTGAAAGCAATGCAGGCTTACACAGGTAAGTCCTCTTTAATTGTGGTGGATGACGGCTCTCAAGACGCCAGTTTACAGGTGCTGAAAGAGCATTTCCCGCAAGTGAAAGTAGTGGTACATGCGCAAAACCAAGGCTTTGCCGAAGCCATCCATAGTGGCGTTAATGCCGCTGAAACTGAGCTGTTGTTTTTATTGAACTCTGATGTAGAAGTGGCTGAGTCGCTATTTGCACCACTGGTACAGTATTTTGAAGATCCCAATACGTTTTCAGTCAATCCCTTAATATATGACGAGCGCGGCGATGTCAAAAGGCATTCTTGGAATCTTCGCCAATTCAAGGCTGGCACGCTTAAACTGATGAGCTGGCGCTTGGAAAAAGCACTTACACAGCGAACAGCAGGCGAGAAATTGCCTGCTGCCTATGCACATGGCGGCTCATTTATGGTGAGAAAGTCTATGTTCAACGCCTTGCAAGGCTTTCATCCAATATTCAAGCCGTTCTATAGTGAGGATTACGATTTAGGTTTGCGCGCATGGCGCAGAGGGTGGGCTAGTTATTTTGAGCCGAGTGTGCATATTGTGCACCAGAGTGTGGGTTCTATCCGCTCTAATGTGAAAATGAACCACATTAAAACCATCCGCCGTAGAAACCGCTATATATTAGAGTGGATGCATTTGTCTGCAACCCAATTATGGTTTGGCGCTATTCCAGCTTCCATCGTACAGTTGCTGGGCGAGATATTGCTGCTGGATAAGGTCAACCTCAAAGGGTTTTATTTGGCGTGTGCTAAGTTGCCAGAAGTGATACAGGCCAGACGTGAGATACAAGCAACGCAAACGATGCGCATGACCGATATTATGGATGTGCTGCGACGATTTTGCTCGTGATGGTTTGCGGCTTAATCTGTGTCAAGCAATTCAAATGTCCAAGCGGGCACTGACGTTCAAAACATGGGCTGCACTCCAGCTTTAAGTATTCAATCACTGCATCGGGGTGCATCGGTGGTGTGTGGTAAGGGTCGGAAGAGCCAAAAATGGCAATCAGTTTCTTATCTAAGGCCGCGGCGACATGCATCAAGCCGGAATCATTGCTCACCACCGTATGGCAGAGCGCCATCAAATCAATCGCATCTCCCAGTTTGGTTTTTCCGCCCAAGTTAATGCATTTATCTTGTGTCAGCTGATTGATCTGCTGAGTCACCGGAATATCTTTATCGGAGCCAAAAAGCCACACTTGCCAGCCTTTTGCAATCGCAGCATTGGCGACTTCTGCATAGTATTCGGCAGGCCAGCGCTTGGCTTCTCCGTATTCTGCACCAGGGCACAGCCCCAGCACTGGAGACTGTAGCGGTGGGATATGTAATGTTTGTACGAGTGTATGCGCATGCGCCAGATCAGCCATTAATGTAGGTCTTGGCAGCACTTGCGGTAAATTTTCTGAAGGCGCTAGCCCCAAAGTTACAAATCGCTGCACCGTCATTTTAAGTGTGGCTTTATTCAGTGGGCGGATATCGTTAATCAGTCCGTAACGCATTTCACCCAAAAAGCTCGTCCGTTTTTTAATGCCGGCTGCCCAAGGCAGAATAGCGGATTTAAGCGAATTGGTGAGGATAATGGCTTGTGTATAGCCTTTGTGTTTTAACGTTTTGCCAAAAGCTATTCTTTGCCAGAATGCCAGTTCGCCGTGTTTAAATGGGAGTGCAATGGCTTCAGACACTTCTGGCATACGTGCTAATAATGGAAGTGTCCAAGCGGGTGCTGCCACGTCAATCGTGCAATCTGGTCTGTTATTTTTAAGCATTTTAAACAAGCTTTGTGCAAGCACCATATCGCCTACCCAAGCTGGCCCAAGAATCAGAATTTTTTCTGGCATGACTGATATACCAAACTAACTATTCATTTTTTTGATTAGGTTGCTGGTGCTACGGCCTTCAACCAAATCAATCAGCGCAATTTCACCACCCCATGACAACACCTCTTTGCCGCCCACTACTTGTTCGGCAGTGTAATCGCTACCTTTGGCAATGATATTGGGTTGAATCGCGTGGATTAAGTTAAGCGGGGTGTCCTCATCAAACAAAATCACTGCATCCACAGAGGCGAGCGCGGCTAGTACGCGTGCACGGTCGTTCTCATTGACAACGGGTCGTGTTGGTCCTTTGAGTGCGCTCACAGAGCGATCGGTATTCAGCCCTAAAATAAGCTTGTCGCCACGTTTTTTGGCAGCTTCTAAATAGGTCACATGGCCAGCATGCAGTAAATCAAAACAACCGTTGGTAAATACAATCGCTTGTTTGGCTTGTTTCCAAACAGCCACTTTTTCTAGTAACTCTGGTAGATCGCAGATCTTATGCGCTTGTTCATTAGAGCGTTGGTCTTCCAGTGCATGAATCAGATCGCTTTTGGTAATAGGAACAGTACCCACTTTGCCCACCACAACACCTGCTGCCACATTGGCGAGTTCCAAGCTATCCAGTGGGCTTAGTCCATGCATGAGCCCAGCCGCCAAAGTGGCGATGACAGTGTCTCCTGCGCCAGAGACATCAAACACTTGCTGTGCTGCGGCTTGCAAATGATGTGTGGTGTCATCTAATAGCGTAATGCCTTCCTCGCTACGGGTGACGGCTAGAAATTGAAGCCCCAAACTAGATTTGAGTTGCTGGGCTTTTTCAATCAACGCAACATCGTTCACGTTGGTGTGACAGGCCTCAGCCGTTTCTTTTTTATTCGGGGTGAGTGCCGTAGCGCCTTGGTACTTGCTGTAATCTACGCCTTTTGGGTCTACTAATATCGGTATATTGGCTTGTTGGCAGGCTTGAATGATTGTTTGGCAAATGGTTGTACTGAGCAGACCCTTCGCATAATCAGATAAGACAACAATGGAGGGTGTTTTTGCGAGCGCTTGTTGAAATGCATTCAGAATCTGGCTGGTTTCTTCTGCATTAAATACACCACTGTTTTCTTGGTCTAGTCGCATCATTTGTTGATGGCCACCCAAAATACGTGTTTTGGCAATGGTGGGGCGGTGCGAAGAGGTGACCATGCCTTGGGTATCAATGCCACTTGCTTGCATGAGTTGCATCAATGACTTGCCTTCAGTATCTTGACCAATACACCCCAGAATATGTGTTTGAACACCGAGTAGCGCTAAATTAGCGGCTACATTGGATGCTCCACCAGCGCGCTCATTTTGTTTCTTGAGTAGTACCACCGGCACGGGGGCTTCAGGCGAGATGCGGCTGACCTCACCAATCAGATAGCGATCCAGCATAACATCGCCAATGACTAGCGCATGCTGTTTTGTTTGACCAAACTGTTTAACGCGGCTTACTAAAGTGTGTTGCATCAGTCAGACTCTAAAATTTCACATAACGAGTGACCGATAAAGATATGTGCTTCCTGAATGCGTGCGGTGACACTGGACGGCACCACGATGTTGTAATCACACAAGGCGGTGAGCTTGCCACCTGTCCCGCCTGTGAGCCCAACCGTGGTCGCGCCTGTTGCTTTTGCAGCTTCAATGGCTTTCACAACGTTAACGCTATTCCCAGAGGTGGTCAGGCCAATGACGATATCCTCAGGTCTACATAGGGCTTCAATCTGGCGCGCAAAAATATAGTCGTAGCCGTAGTCATTACCTACAGAAGTCAGAATAGACGTGTCTGTGGTCAACGCAATCGCAGGCAAGCCTTTGCGTTCTTTCTTAAACCGGCCAACTATCTCTGCAGCAATATGTTGGCTATCGGCTGCGCTACCACCATTGCCCATCAGCAGAACTTTGCCACCGCGTTGGATACACTGTTGTAGCTGAATGCCGACATCGCTAATCAATGGGAATAGTGATTCTAGTGCATTGAACATGGCCATATGCGCAGCATGTTCACCTTTTAAATAATCAACGTATTTCATTAGCAGTAGGGGTCCTCTTGCATGAGATAGTGTTGCACATAATCTTTTACGCCATCTTCAAGGCTGGTAAAAGGCGTTTTGTAGCCAGCCTTACGCAACTTATCCATGCTGGCTTGCGTAAAGTATTGGTACTTACCTTGCAGGTCTAATGGCATATCAATGTAGGTAATATGGGGCTCTCGTGTCATGCTGGTCATGACATTGGTGGCTAAGTCTTTAAAGCTGCGCGCTTCGCCCGTACCAATGTTGTAAATACCATTGGGCGCGTTACGTTTGCTTAATCCTGCATTCAGAAAGTAAGCCACTACGCTAGCGGCATCTTTGACATACACAAAATCCCGCAGTTGCATGCCATCTTCCACACCCGCTTTGGTGCCCTTGAATAGTTTCATGGTGCCAGTTTCTTTAAACTGGTTAAATGTATGAAAGGCTACACTTGCCATGCGCTCTTTATGGTATTCATTAGGGCCGTACACATTGAAAAATTTAAAGCCAGCCCATGCAGGCGGCGTGGGCTGCTTATCAGCCACTTGCCTGAGCACCCATTGATCAAAAAAGTGTTTGGAGTAGCCATAGCCATTGAGTGGTCTTAAGTGGTCAATACTGAGATCGTTGTAACCACGCTCACCTGCACCATAGGTGGCAGCAGAGCTTGCATAGAAGAAGGGCACTTCATGTTCAGCGCACCAGCTCCATAGATCTTGCGAGTAATGGATATTGTCAGCCACCAGTTTGTTAAAATCGCGCTCTGTCGTTGCGCTGATAGCACCCATGTGAATCACAGCAGTCACGTGATCGTTGTCTTCTAACCAGTCAAACAGCTGGTCTTTATCCAAATATTCTACATAGTGGCGATGCACTAAGTTTTGCCACTGTGCTTCGTGGGTAATCCGGTCGGTAATAATTAAATCATCGCGACCGAGTTTGGTATTGAGATGCCAGGCAATCATAGAACCTATCATGCCGGCGCCGCCAGTAATTACTATCATAATGTTAATGTATCAGCCAAAACATAAGTATAACGCTTATTGTTTTGCACCCAAACTTTGCGCACGTAATTTTGTCATGTCAGATGTATTTTTAGCCGCGACATTATCCCAACTGGGGCTGACCCAGCCTTGTAAGTTCTCAAGTGTGATTTGGGTCATGGCTTGAATCCACAGTTCGCTCTCATTCAGCGCAGGAATATAGTGGTAGTCGCCACCACCATTGCTTTTGAAGATATGCTCACCTTCCATTGCAATTTCTTCCAAAGTCTCTAAGCAGTCGCTACTAAAGCCAGGGCAGATGATATCAATGCGTTTTGTATTGGCTTTTCCTAGCGCCTCAAGTGTGCTGGCAAGATAGGGTTTGAGCCACTCTTGCTTACCAAATCGCGATTGAAATGCCACTACATATTCATCTTTAGTCAGCTCTAGCGCTTCTGCCAATAGTCGCGCTGTTTTGTGGCATTCGCAATGATAAGGATCGCCTTTCATCAAATGGAATTTAGGTACCCCATGAAAACTCATGACCAGCTTAGTAGGCTTACCACCATTCAGGCGCCAATGTTCACGTACATTCGCTGCTAAGGCTGCAATATAAGCTGGATGGTCGTGATAGTGTTTGATAGTGCGTATCGCGGGCACGTTGCGTGTTTTGAGCAAGATGCGCCATATCGCATCAAAAGCTGCGGCCGTACTGCTGGCTGCGTATTGTGGGTACAACGGAAATACTAAGATTTTATTGCAATGTTGCGCCTTTAACGTATCGATAGCTTGTTGCATGCTTGGGTTGCCATAGGTCATGCCTAGCGCAACAGCAAAGGGCGATTTGATATGTTGCGCTAAAAATCCTTCCAGCATTTTGGTTTGTTTTTGCGCATGCACCAGTAAAGGCGAGCCCTCGCTTGACCATACTTGCGCATATTTTTCAGCCGATTTTTTGGGGCGGATGACTAAAATGATGCAATGTAATATCCAGTACCAAATCAGCTTTGGAATCTCCACTACGCGTGTATCCATTAAAAATTGCTTGAGGTAAGGGCGTAATGCTTTGGCGGTAGGGGCATCGGGTGTGCCTAAATTGGCAAGCAATATACCTACTTTAAGTTGGTCGCCATGCTGAAAAGGGGGTTCGGGGTGGTAGTAAGACATTTGTTGTTAAACTCTCATAATATATTTAAAGGTTTAGCGAATCTAAGCTCCAATCGATAAGATAGTAACTAAAAAACGCACTCAATAATGATAAAAATAAATTGATACCAGTAGAGGCGGCATAAGCTAAGCCATGGGCAAAATCACTAGATATTTCAAATACCTCCAAAATATCAACTAGTGAAATGTAAAGAAAAAAAGTACAAAAAATAACGGTAAATAATGAAACGATTCTAAATGCCTTTTGTGCATCTTTTAATTTTACTTCGTTGAGTTTCATTTGCCTTCTTATCCAACAACAATTAAAGAAGCCACTAGCAATAGAAATAAGAAATGAGAGTTCAAATGCATCCATTATCGTTTCCAAATTGATTTGTCATGAAGAAAGTGCATTAGAAAGCAATTTGGCTGTGACATCGACAATAGGAATCACACGCTCGTAAGACATGCGCGTTGGGCCAATCACGCCTAAGGTGCCGACCACTTGGCCATCTGCCTCGTACGGTGCGGTCACCATGCTGCACTCATCCAGCGGCAAATAACCACTCTCGCCTCCAATAAAGATTTGAATGCCTTCAGCACGCTGGCTGTTGTCGAGTAGTTGCATCAGTGAGGTGCGTCGCTCAAAGATCTCAAATAATTTACGTAAGCTGGTGACATTGGTGGAGAGTTCATCCACCTGTAACAAGTTACGTTCCCCAGCAATCACTACCGCATCTTTGTTCTCGTCGCCGTCCAAATGTGTTGCTTCTAATGCTGCAGTCATCAATTGGTTCATCTCGGTCTGCATCTGCTTGAGTTCTGCATGTAGCTTTTGCTGCACTTCTTCCAGAGTAAAGCCTTGATAATGCGCATTAAAGTAATTGCTGGCTTGCGTGAGATCGCTGGCTGTATATGGTTTTTCGGTCACGATAACGCGGTTTTGCACGTTGCCGTCTTGCGTCACGATAATCACCAGCAGTTTTTTCTCGGACAACGCTAAAAATTCTAAATGCTTAAACGCAACGCGTTTGCGCTTGGGTGTGAGCACTACGCCGGCAAATTGGGTGAGTTGCGAGAGCATGTCAGCTGCGTTGCTAATTAAAGCGGTCTGGTTGGGTGAGTTTAAGCCATCTTTGAGTTGCTGAAACGCGTTGTTTTCCAATGGCTTAACCGTTAATAACGAATCCACAAACAGGCGGTACCCTTTTTGTGTGGGTATGCGTCCGGCAGAAGTGTGTGGGCTGGTAATAAACCCAAGTTGCTCCAAGTCACTCATCACATTGCGAATCGTCGCAGGACTGACATCCAAACCGGAGTGCTGTAAGAGCGTACGCGAGCCTATCGGCTGGCCATCACTGATGTAATGTTCCACCAAGGTCTTGAGTAATATTTGCGCGCGTTTGTCCAAGCTGAAATTCAACATGCTAAGTAAGGTGCTATTTTGCCCGAATTAGTTCCTAGATAACAGCGGCATTTGCTTTTAAGCTGGGCGCTTCTGTGATTTAATTCTGCCATGAAAAAACAATTTGTATCGATTGCGATTATTGGCAAATACATGGATGCCAGTGCATTGCAACACATGCAAGACGAACTTGCACAACTGGCAAGCCATTTATCTACCAAAGGTATTCAGGTATGGGTAGAAGAAAACACGGCGCATCACGCAGCGCTGAACGGGTTTAACACTGCAACATTGGCTGATATTGGCAGCTTGGTGGATTTGGTTGTGGTGATGGGAGGCGACGGTACGATGCTGAGCGTCGCTAGAAGCCTGCACGAAAGTCAGTTGCCTAAGCCGGTACCTTTGGTGGGCATTAATCGTGGCCGCCTTGGTTTTTTAACCGATTTACGTACCGAAGATATGCTGGTGGAGATGGATAAAATCCTTGCTGGTGAATATCAGACTGAAAGCCGTATGCTGTTAGAAGCCACTATTTACCGCGCTGGTGCGTCTGTGTTGCACGGTGTAGCGCTGAATGATGTGGTGGTCAAAAACGCCCTGCGGTTGATGGAAATGGAAGTGGAAATCAATGGTCAGTTTGTGTCAAAGCAGCGTGCAGATGGTTTGATCTTGAGCTCGCCCACTGGCACCACGGCGTATGCGCTTTCTGCTGGCGGCCCTATTCTGCATCCGGATTTAAAGGCAATTTCTTTGGTGCCAATTAGCCCACACACATTGAGTAATCGTCCTATTACTGTCACCAGCGAAAGCGTATGCGAAGTGACCGTGATGCAAGCAGATGACGCACAACTGAGCTTAGATGGGCAATATCAGCAAACATTGAATGCGGGCGATAAAATTCGTGTGCAGCGTGCCAAGCAGGATATTTTGTTGCTGCATCCAAAGGGATATTGCTATTTTGATATGTTACGCAACAAGCTCAACTGGGGATAACTCTTCAATGCAGCCCGTAATGACCATGAAATGTGTTGAGTAAGCCTATGTTACAAGCGTTATCTATTCGTGATTTTATTATTGTTGAGCAACTAGACCTAGAGTTTGACGCCGGGTTCACGGCGTTAACCGGGGAGACAGGTGCCGGTAAATCGATTTTAATTGATGCGCTATCACTCAGCTTGGGTGCGCGCAACGATGGCGCTGTCACGCGCGCCGGGTCTGAAAAAGCCGATATCAGTACCACGTTTGCCATTGCACATAATAAGCTGGCGCAGCAATGGCTGGCCGAACATGAAATTGATGTGGACGAGCATTTGATTTTACGTCGCGTCATCTATGCGGATGGGCGCAGTCGCGGCTTTATCAATGGCACCTCGGCTACTGTCGCACAATTAAAAGAATTGGGCGAGTTATTGATAGATATTTATAGCCAAAACGCCCATCACTCGCTATTAAAAAACAGTACGCAGCGTGAAATTCTAGATGCATATGCGCAAGCAGAAGCGCTTGCAGGTCAAGTGGCTGAGTGCTACCAGCAGTGGCGTAAGCTGCATCAACAAAGGCTGGCAGCAGAAACTAATGCTGAAGCATATGCCGAAGAGTTGGCTGAGTTGCGAGACAAAACGCGTGAAATCAAACAGTTGGCCTTTGAGGCGGAAGACTGGCTCACGTTGCAGCAGGAGCATAGTCGGCTGAGCCATGGTGCCAGTTTGTTGCAAGGGGTAGAGTCCTGCTTAGCACTACTGTCCGAGGCGGAACCCAATGCTGGTGCAATGGTAGAGCAGGTGCAGCATCAGTTGTCGCAGTTAATGGATTTTGATGCTGCGTTACAAGAGGCATTGTCCACAGTGGAGTCCGCGGCTATTCAGTTGGAGGAAACGAGCCGTTTTCTAAACCGCTATTTGCAGCGCACAGAGTTAGATCCTGCACGGCTGGCGGAAGTGGAGGCGCGTATCCAATCGATTCATGCGCTCAGCCGTAAATACCGTATCAAACCTGAAGAGTTGCCTATGGAGCTAGAGACCTGTGTTGCGCGCATGCAAGTGCTAGAAAGCTCAGTGGATGACGGCATGTTGAAGCAGCAAGAAGCGCAGGCATGGCAGGCTTACCAGCAGTACGCTCAAACACTCACGGCAAAAAGAACGCAAGCAGCGCAGACGCTCACTGCGAGCATTACTGAGCAAATGCAGCGCCTTTCTCTTAAAGGCGGACAATTCCAAGTCGCACTTCTGCCCGGTGAGCCAGCGGTGTATGGCTTGGAACAGATTGAGTTTTTAGTGGCTGGTCACGCAGGCGTAACGCCCCGAGCACTTGCTAAAGTCGCATCAGGGGGCGAGCTCTCCAGAATCAGCTTAGCACTACACGTTACTACGGCTTCTTCCGGCACGGTTCCGTGTATGATTTTTGATGAAGTGGATGTCGGTATTGGTGGTGGCGTGGCCGAGGTCGTCGGTACTTTACTCAAGCAACTGGGCGATGCGCGACAAGTGCTGGTGATTACACATCTGCCGCAGGTTGCAGCGCAAGCGCAACACCACTTACAAGTCAGCAAAACACAGCACGCAGGGACAACTTTAAGTCATATCCGTCGGCTGGCAACAGAAGAACGTGTAGATGAAGTGGCGCGTATGCTGGGTGGGTTACACATTACTGAGATTACACGCCAACATGCAAAAGAAATGCTGGCTAAATAGTGCTTGGTTTTTGTAAAGGCTAAGACTTTTACCAACACTAAGGTTTTGGTAACGCTTAGCCCTTATTGGTACAGGGTTGTTTTTTGCACACACCATAAATAGTCAGTGAGTGGTCGTGCATGGTAAAGCCATGTTCATCCGCCGCACTTTTTTGTCTTTTTTCAATCTCTTCGTCGTAAAACTCTTCAACGCGGCCACACTTAATACATACAATGTGGTCGTGGTGGCTGCCTTCGTTAAGCTCAAACACGGCTTTACCGCTTTCAAAGTGGTGACGTGCCAGTAGTCCTGCTTGTTCAAACTGTGTAAGTACGCGATAGACAGTAGCTAAGCCAACGTCTTCGCCGGCGTTAATCATAATCTTGTATACGTCTTCGGCAGATAGGTGACGCTCAGTGCTGTTTTCGAAGAGTTCCAAGATTTTTAAGCGAGGTAATGTAGCTTTTAGCCCGGCATTTTTTAAATCTTTCTGGTCATGCATGTTATTCATCCGCCATTCATTAAGCTGTATTTTTGAATACTTGATCAACATGGTATATTAATGAATATTCAACAACAAGTCTTTATTTAAAGTGACCGTAATGCGTTATTTTTCGAAAATCTTCACCCCCATATGCTTGATTGTTAGCTGTTTTTTTGTCGGATGTGGCTCCAAATTACCTGCCTTAAAATCTTACAAAATGGATATTCAGCAAGGTAACGTTGTTACCTCAAAAATGTTATTGCAGTTAAGGCCGGGTATGACCAAGTCGCAAGTGCGATATATCATGGGCACGCCTTTAATCGTCGATAGCTTTCATGGCAACCGTTGGGATTATTTTTATCAGTTGCGCCAGCAAGGCAAAGTGATAGAAAAGCGTAGAGTGATTCTCGATTTTGATAAAGAGTTACTCACGACGGTGCGTGGTGATGTAGTGGCTGCGACCGACAAGTCTGCAGACACTCCGGTGGATACTTCTGCTAGATCTGTCACGACCACCAAAAAGCCAGTGGAAAAACCTTGGTTTGATATGTTTAAATTTTGGGGTTCAGATGAGCCGGCTGCAGCGCCTGAGGCGGCTCCAGCAACATCGTCCGCCACTACAGATCTGCCTGCTGAAACAGCAGCAGTGGCCGCGGCAGCTGTGGCTTCAAGTGCAGCATCGCCAGCACCAGTAGGTGCAGAAGCTGCTACTGCCGCAGCCGCAGCAGACATTGCCAATGAGGGTGCAGTCGAAACTGAATCTATTCTCAAGAAAAAACCAGAGATGGCTGGCGTGGACAGTGTGAACCTGCTACCGCAAGCGCCGGAGGCGCAGGCATCTGTTGCAGCCGAAGCTACACCTGAGCAAATAGCACCGGAAGCGCTACCGCAGAGGGCAGGTGAGGCTGTAGCAGCGACAGCTGTGGCGGCTGCAAGTGGTGGTGAAGTGGGTGATGCAGCGCAAGCGATACAAGCTACAGTCAATGCATGGGCGGACGCTTGGCGTAATAAAAATGTAAAGGCGTATTTTGCTGCTTATGCCGATGGGTTTAAGCCGGAAAATGGTTTGAGCAAAAGCGCATGGGCAGCACAACGTAAGCAGCGTTTGTCTGGTAAGCGCGGCGATATCAGCCTGGTGCTTGAGGATGTGGCTGTGACGCAACATGGTAATCAAGCCAGCGTGCAGTTTTTCCAAAAATATGCGTCTAAAGTGTTTAGTGATGAAGTCACCAAGCAGCTTGATTTACAGTTTGATGCGGCTACGCAGCGCTGGCTTATTGTTAGAGAGTTTGTGGTTGCCAATGGCAAACGTGCGAACGAACAAAAAATACTGGCGCCCGAAGAGTCTAGCGAACACTTAGATGGTGTCATTGAAAAAATTGGGTTTTAACCAGCTGCTGCGTGGTGTCATAGGTTGGTGCTGGTCATTAATGATAGAAGAGAATTATGGTAAAAGTAGTGATAGCAGGTGCAACAGGGCGGATGGGGCATGCGCTGATAGAGGGTGTGCTCAATGACGCGGATATGGTGTTGCATGGCGCGCTGGATCGGGAAGGTAGTCCGCAGTTAGGTCGTGATGCAGGCGAGCAGTTCGGGAAGCTGACACAAGTGCAGTTAAGTAGTGATGTGAGTGCAGCCCTCAAGGGTGCGGATGTCTTGATTGATTTCACGCGTCCGGAAGCCAGTATGCATTATCTTGATGTTTGCCGTGCGCTTAAAGTCAAACATGTCATCGGGACCACTGGCTTTAGCGAGGCACAACGCGCAAGCATTGAAGTTGCGGCAAAAGAGATTGCGATTGTATTTGCTCCTAATATGAGTGTGGGTGTGACCTTGCTCATTAATTTAGTAGAGCAAGCGGCTAGGGTACTCAATGAGGGATATGACATTGAAGTGGTGGAGATGCACCATCGCCACAAAATTGATGCGCCTTCTGGCACTGCACTGCGTTTGGGTGAGGCTGCAGCGCAGGGCCTAGGACAGCAATTAAAAGATTGCGCAGTCTATGCTCGAGAGGGTGTAACGGGCGAACGCGAGGCAGGGACTATTGGTTTTGCGACCATGCGTGGTGGGGATGTGGTAGGGGATCATGCCGTGGTGTTGGCTGGCGTGGGAGAGCGGGTGGAATTAACCCATAAAGCCAGCAGCCGCGCCACTTTTGCGCAAGGTGCCTTACGTGCTGCAAAGTTTTTAGCCAGCCATTCTAGCGGGCTGTTTGATATGCGTGATGTGCTCGGTTTACGTTAGTTAAACAATCCTAGCGCTTGAGGCGCAGTCGAATTTCGGCTATAATGCGTCAATTCTAAGAACGGGAAGAGTTTGCAAAGCTTTTCCCGTTTTGCACATCTAAAATATTGGATGTGTGTAACAGATGTGTGTCGTGTCAAAACAAAAGGAGCCCAAGGTGTCAAAAACAATTCCAGCGATTTTAGTGTTAGCAGATGGAACTGTTTTTAAAGGCATTGCAATTGGTGCTGCAGGCCATACGGTTGGGGAGGTGGTGTTCAATACTTCCATGACCGGTTATCAAGAAATTCTGACCGACCCTTCTTATACCCAACAAATCGTCACATTAACCTATCCGCATATTGGCAACTACGGTACCAATGCAGAGGATGTGGAATCCGGCAAAGTCTATGCGTCAGGTTTAATTATCCGCGATTTGCCTTTGTTACACAGTAATTTCCGCAGTACACAAACGCTCTCAGAATATTTAGCCACCAATAATGTGGTGGCGATTGCAGACATTGACACGCGTAAGTTGACGCGTGTGTTGCGTGAAAAAGGTGCGCAAGCTGGTTGTATTATGGCAGGCGAAATTGATGAAGCAAAAGCACTGTCACTCGCTCAAGCATTCCCCGGTTTGTCAGGCATGGACTTGGCGAAAGTGGTCAGTTGTGAGAAGCCATATTCGTTTACTGAAGGTGAGTGGGCGTTGGGTGAGGGCTACACAAAGCCAGATCAATCTCAATTCCATGTGGTGGCATTTGATTATGGCGTGAAACGTAATATTTTACGCATGCTTGCTGCACGTGGTTGCAAGGTCACTGTGTTACCAGCACAAGCGACGGCAGCGCAAGCATTGGCATATCAGCCTGATGGCATCTTCTTATCGAATGGCCCTGGTGACCCAGAGCCATGTGACTACGCAATTAGCGCCATTAAAACGTTAGTAGAATCAGGCATTCCTACCTTCGGTATTTGTTTGGGCCACCAGTTATTGGCACTAGCCAGTGGCGCTAAAACCATGAAGATGAAATTTGGGCACCACGGTGCAAATCACCCGGTGCAAGATGTGGCCTCCAAACGTGTGTATATCACCAGCCAAAACCATGGCTTTGCGGCAGACCCGAATACACTGCCTGCCAACGTAAAAGTAACACACGTCTCTTTATTTGATGGTAGCTTGCAGGGCATTGCGCGCACGGACAAACCGGCGTTCAGTTTTCAAGGCCACCCGGAAGCAAGCCCCGGCCCCACTGAGATGAGTTATTTATTTGACCAGTTTATTGAATTAATGCAAGAAAGAAAAACCAGCTAATGGCAAAGAGAACCGACATTAAAAGTATTTTGATCATCGGCGCTGGTCCGATTGTCATCGGTCAAGCGTGTGAGTTTGACTATTCTGGTGCACAGGCCTGTAAAGCACTGCGCGAAGAAGGTTATCGCGTGATATTGGTGAACTCGAATCCAGCCACCATCATGACCGACCCAGAAATGGCGGACGCCACTTATATTGAGCCAATTACTTGGCAAGTGGTAGAGAAAATCATTGCCAAAGAAAAACCTGATGCATTGTTGCCTACCATGGGTGGCCAAACTGCATTGAACTGTGCGTTGGATTTGGACAAGCACGGTGTATTGAAAAAGTACAATGTCGAATTGATTGGCGCATCTAAAGAGGCGATTGATAAGGCGGAAGACCGTCAAAAATTTAAAGAAGCCATGACCAAAATTGGCCTGGGTTCAGCTAAGTCTGCGATTGCACATAGCTTGGAAGAAGCATTGCAAGTGCAAGCCAATATAGGTTACCCAGCGATTATCCGTCCATCCTTTACCATGGGCGGTAGTGGTGGTGGTATTGCGTATAACCGTGAAGAGTTTATGGCCATTTGTGAACGTGGCTTGGATGCATCACCTACCAAAGAATTGCTGATTGAAGAATCCATGCTCGGCTGGAAAGAGTATGAGATGGAAGTGGTGCGTGATAAGGCAGATAACTGCATTATCATTTGTTCGATTGAAAACTTAGACCCCATGGGCGTACATACGGGCGATTCGATCACGGTAGCGCCCGCACAAACGCTCACTGATAAAGAGTACCAAATCATGCGTAATGCCTCATTGGCCGTATTGCGCGAGATTGGGGTGGATACGGGTGGTTCCAACGTACAGTTTGCGATTAATCCAGATGATGGGCGCATGATTGTGATTGAGATGAATCCACGTGTCTCACGCTCATCTGCGTTGGCTTCCAAAGCCACAGGTTTCCCCATTGCTAAAATTGCAGCTAAATTGGCGGTTGGATTTACTTTGGATGAGTTGCGTAACGAAATTACTGGCGGCCAGACCCCAGCTTCGTTCGAACCCTCCATTGATTATGTGGTGACTAAAATCCCTCGATTTGCATTCGAGAAATTCCCGCAAGCCGATAGCCGCTTAACCACACAGATGAAATCTGTGGGTGAGGTCATGGCCATTGGCCGTAGCTTCCAAGAGTCATTCCAAAAAGCGTTGCGCGGCTTAGAAGTAGGCGTTGATGGTTTAGACCCAATCACCACAGATTTAGACAAAATTACCAAAGAGTTGGGTGAGCCTGGCCCTGAGCGTATTTGGTATTTGGGTGATGCCTTCAGAATGGGCTTATCCATTGAGCAGATTTTCGATATTTCCAAAATTGATCCTTGGTTCTTGGCGCAAATTCAAGACATCATCAAACATGAAGCCGCTTTAAGTGGTAAGCATATTGCTGATTTAAATAAAGAGGCCATGTTTAAGCTTAAACGTATTGGCTTTTCTGATAGACGTTTGGCGAAATTGTTGGCGACAGATCAGCATGCGGTGCGTGCGTATCGTCAGGCCCTGAATGTACGTCCAGTCTATAAGCGTGTGGATACTTGTGCTGCTGAATTTGCAACGAATACGGCCTATATGTATTCAAGCTACGAGGAGGAGTGCGAAGCGCAGCCGACCGATAAGAAAAAAATCATGGTATTGGGCGGTGGCCCAAACCGTATTGGTCAAGGCATTGAGTTTGACTATTGCTGTGTACATGCTGCGTTTGCCATGCGTGACGACGGCTATGAAACCATTATGGTCAACTGTAATCCGGAGACCGTTTCTACCGATTATGACACTTCAGACCGCTTGTACTTTGAGCCGGTGACATTAGAAGATGTATTAGAAATCGTCAATATTGAAAAACCAGTGGGCGTGATTGTGCAATACGGTGGTCAAACACCCTTGAAATTAGCGCGTGATTTGGAAAAAGCGGGTGTACCTATTATTGGTACTACACCTGATGCGATTGACCGTGCGGAAGACCGCGAACGCTTCCAAAAAATGTTGCATGATTTAGGATTAAAACAACCACCCAATCGTACTGCACGTGCGCCAGAGGAGGCCATTCGAGCGGCAGAAGAGATTGGCTATCCTCTAGTGGTGCGTCCTAGCTATGTGCTAGGTGGTCGCGCCATGGAAATCGTGCATGAGCAAAGCCAGCTTGAGCGTTATATGCGTGAAGCTGTGAAAGTCTCTAACGAATCTCCGGTGTTGCTGGATCGTTTCTTGAACGACGCGATTGAAGTTGACGTAGATGCGATTAGCGATGGGGAAGAGGTGTTAATTGGCGGCATTATGCAACACGTGGAGCAAGCGGGTGTGCACTCTGGCGACTCTGCATGTTCATTACCACCTTACAGCCTAAGTAAGGCGCTACAAGATGTGTTGCGTCAACAGACCGTGCAAATGGCAAAAGCCTTAGGTGTAAAAGGCTTGATGAATGTGCAGTTTGCGATACAAGGTGAGACGGTCTATGTGTTAGAAGTGAATCCACGCGCTTCACGTACCGTACCATTCGTATCCAAAGCTTGCGGGTTGCAATTAGCTAAAATCGCAGCACGTTGTATGGCTGGTCAAACCTTACAATCGCAAGGGGTGACGAAAGAAGTTGTTCCACCATATTACTCTGTGAAAGAGGCCGTGTTCCCCTTCATCAAGTTCCCGGGTGTTGATACGATATTGGGCCCTGAAATGAAGTCGACCGGCGAAGTCATGGGCGTAGGCAATACCTTTGCTGAAGCCTTTGTGAAGTCGCAACTGGGCGCCTCTGCTAAACTGCCAAAAGGCGGTAAAGCCTTTATCAGCGTACGGAACGAAGACCATCAAAAGGTAGTCGATATCGCGCATGATTTAGCGAACTTAGGCTTTACATTGGTGGCCACAAAAGGTACGGCAAGGGCTTTAGCGGAGCATGGTTTGAAGGTGGTGCCTGTGAATAAAGTGGCAGAAGGCCGTCCTCATATTGTTGATATGATTAAAAATAATGAAATCAACTTTATTGTGAACGTGACCGAAGACAAAAAAGCGGTGGCAGACTCCTATGAAATCCGCCGCAGTGCATTGCAAAATAAGGTCACCTATTACACTACCTTGGCTGGTGCAAAGGCAGCGTGTATCGGTATGACGCACATGCAGGAGTTAAATGTAGAGTCGATTCAAGACTTGCATAAAAGACTTGCATAAAATACACTCACTTTAATTGAATTATTTAACAAAGCCACGCTCAAGCTGAGTGTGGTTTATTTTTTTTGTAGTCGATTGATAAGGTTTTAATATGGCAGTAAATCAAATTCCAGTCACCGTCATCGGTGCAGAACTCCTTAAAGAAGAATTGCAACGTTTACGCGCAGTGGATAGACCTAATATTATTCAGGCCATTGCTGAAGCGCGTGCGCAGGGCGATTTATCTGAAAATGCTGAATATGAGTCAGCCAAAGAGCGTCAAAGTTTTATTGAAGGCAGAATTGCCGAGCTAGAAAGCAAATTGTCTAATTTACAGGTGATTGACCCGAAAACACTTAATGCTGAAGGCCGTGTTGTGTTTGGTGCCACTGTCCGTTTTGAAGATTTAGATTCTGGTGATGCCAAAATCTATCAAATTGTGGGTGAGGATGAAGCGGATATCAAAGGCGGAAAAATTTCCGTAGGCTCGCCGATTGCGCGTGCGCTGATTGGTAAATCTGAAGGCGAAGTAGCCGAGGTGCAATCACCAGGCGGTATCAAAGAGTACGAAATTATCGAAGTACTTTACGTTTGATATGACACGCAAACTTACCTTAATCGTCATTACCTTGTGGGTCGGTGCTTTGTGGATGACCGGATTCACAGCCTATGTGCTATTTGATACCTTGCAAGACCGTCAGACCGCTGGTCAAGTAGCCGGTAGATTGTTTACACTTGTCAGCTACATTGGCATGGCGAGCGCGTTTTATTTACTGATTCAACGTTTGATAGAATTTGGTACGGTGGCGCTCAAACAAAGCTATTTTTGGGCAATTATGGTCATGCTGCTGTTAGTACTGGCTGGGCATTTCGGCATTCAGCCATTGTTGGCACAGCTAAAAGCCAATGCGTTCCCCAACGATGTGATGCACAGCGTATTTGCCAGCCGTTTTAGTACCTGGCATGGCGTATCCAGCGTAGCGTACGTGATTGAATGCCTGTTGGGATTTGTTGTGGTATTAAAAGCACGCTGAGCGCGTGCTGTTTAATTATAGTTTGGGAATGACGACCTTGGCGGACTCTTTGATGGTCTCGCTAGGGCGATAAAATACCAATTGTTTGCCGATGTGATGCACAGCCACAGCATTGGTTTTGTCACAAATCTCGGCATAAATGGCTTTGCGAGCATCACGGTCATCGCCGGCTACTTGTACCTTGATCAGCTCGTGCGCGTTTAGATTCAATTCAATTTCTTTTATCACGTTTTCGGTCAGGCCTTGGTTGCCAATCATGACCACCGGATTTAAATTGTGTGCTAAGCCACGAAGGTGTGCGATTTGTTTGGTTTTAAGTTGCATAATATTCATTTCTATTCAATTGCAGTCATTTTATCACGAAGCCTCTAATTCCTTATGAAACCATCAAGAACAAGTAAAGCTTGGATGCAGGAACATCTGAATGATCCTTATGTCAAAATGGCGCAAAAGGATGGTTATCGTGCGCGTGCAGCGTATAAGCTGATGGAAATCGATGACAAAGATAAGCTGATTAAATCTGGTATGACTGTGGTGGATTTGGGCTCTACCCCAGGTAGTTGGTCGCAAGTGGTGGTACAACGCCTCAAAGGTCAAGGCCGCGTGATTGCATTAGATATATTGGAGATGCACCCTATTCCACATGTGGAATTTATCCAAGGAGACTTTCGCGAGGAAAGCGTACTCAAGCAGCTAGAGCACACCTTAAATAATCAACAAGTTGACCTTGTAATTGCAGATATGGCCCCCAATATAAGTGGTGTAAAAGATGTAGATCAAGCGGGTGCGGCTTACCTGACCGAGCTTGCTTTGGAATTCAGCCAAGATTGGTTGAAACCGGGCGGTAATTTCTTGGTCAAAGTGTTCATCGGCAGCGGTTTTGATGAGATTGTGAAAACCATGCGCCAACAATTCGAAAAAGTGGTAACACGTAAACCAAAGGCATCGCGAGATCGTAGTAGTGAGGTTTATTTGCTTGGATTAAAACGTAAATAATCCTTTATCAATACTGTAGTTATGCAACATGATGCCGATAAAAAGGTATAAAATTTACTTATCCTAATACTTAGGTGAAGGAACACAATTGAACAATATCGCAAAAAGTATTGCAATCTGGCTTGCTATTGCATTGGTCCTGATGACCGCCTTTAACCAATTTGGCAGTTCTACCAAGAACGACAGCCAAATGGTCTATTCCCAATTCATGCAAGAAGTCAAAGCGGGCAATATTGCCAAAGTGCAAATTGATGGTCGCGTGCTACGTGCCACTACGCACCAAGGTAAAAACTTCAATACTTATGCGCCGACAGATCCATGGTTGGTCTCTGATTTATTGAAAAATAATGTAGTGGTAGAGGCTAAGCCAGAAGAGCAAGAATCACTTTTAATGAGTATTTTTGTGTCATGGTTCCCGATGATTTTGCTGATTGGTGTGTGGATTTTCTTTATGCGCCAAATGCAAGGTGGCGGTAAAGGCGGTGGTCCATTTTCATTTGGTAAAAGTAAAGCACGTCAATTAGACGAAAGCTCTAACCAAACGACATTTGCCGATGTGGCGGGTTGCGACGAAGCCAAAGAAGAAGTGACTGAATTGGTTGAGTTTTTACGTGACCCAAGCAAGTTTCAAAAACTGGGTGGCCGCATTCCGCGCGGTGTCTTGATGGTAGGCCCTCCTGGTACAGGTAAAACTTTATTGGCACGCGCCATTGCTGGCGAAGCTAAAGTACCGTTCTTTACGATTTCTGGCTCTGACTTTGTGGAAATGTTTGTCGGTGTGGGTGCAGCGCGCGTACGTGACATGTTTGAAACTGCCAAGAAAAACTCACCATGCATTATTTTTATTGATGAGATTGATGCTGTGGGTCGTAGCCGTGGTGCAGGCACAGGCGGTGGCAATGATGAACGTGAACAGACGTTGAACCAAATGTTGGTCGAGATGGATGGGTTTGAAGCCAACTCTGGCGTTATTGTAATTGCAGCCACTAACCGTGCAGATGTATTGGATAAAGCCTTATTACGTCCTGGCCGTTTTGACCGCCAAGTAATGGTAGGCTTGCCTGATATCAAAGGCCGTGAGCAAATCTTGTTAGTGCATATGCGTAAAGTGCCGATTGATCCAGATGTGAAAGCGGATATTTTGGCACGCGGTACCCCTGGTTTTAGTGGTGCTGACTTGGCGAACTTGGTCAATGAAGCCGCATTGTTCGCAGCGCGCCGCAATAAACGCACTGTCGATATGGCTGACTTTGAAGATGCGAAAGATAAAATCTTCATGGGTCCTGAACGTAAATCCATGGTGATGCGCGAAGAAGAGCGTCGTAATACGGCTTATCACGAGAGTGGCCATGCTGTGGTGGCAAAATTGTTGCCTAAGGCAGATCCAGTACATAAAGTGACAATCATGCCGCGTGGTTGGGCGTTAGGTTTGACTTGGCAGTTGCCAGAGTTTGACCGCATCAGTAATTACAAAGACAAAATGCTGGAAGAAATTTCCATCTTGTTTGGTGGCCGTATTGCCGAAGAGATTTTCATGCATCAAATGTCGACTGGCGCCTCTAATGACTTTGAGCGAGCTACTAAACTGGCGCGCGATATGGTCACCAAATATGGGATGTCTGATGCATTAGGTACTATGGTCTATGCGGGCAATGAGCAAGATTCGTTTTTTGGTAGCATGAGCTCTAAGACTGTATCAGAAGCGACACAGCAAAAAGTAGATGCAGAAATTCGTCGTATCTTGGATGAGCAATATGGGATTGCGCGTAAGTTACTGGAAGATAACCGTGACAAGGTGGAAGCGATGACCGCAGCATTGATGGAGCACGAAACCATTGATGCTGATCAAATCAACGACATCATGGCTGGGTTGCCAGTACGTGCACCTAAACCACGCCAAGCGAGCACCAAGCCATCTTCTGGTGGTGGCACAGGAACAGTAGTGAATCCGGCGCCGCAACCTACCGCAAAAAATGACTAATTAATTAGTTGGAACAACAGGGTTGGCTAAATGTAAATTTAGACCAACCCTTTTTTTATGATGATATTGCATTGTGCACAATTTGAATTAACACTCACTCGCCCTCACGTGATGGGCATCGTGAATGTCACGCCTGACTCTTTTTCAGACGGAGGGCATTTTGTACATACTTCAGCTGCGGTAGAGCACGCCTTTGCTTTGGTGGAGCAGGGTGCAGATATTCTAGATGTCGGTGGCGAATCCACACGACCAAATGCAACACCAGTAGCACTGCAAGAAGAATTGGATCGTATCATCCCGGTGATTGAAGTGTTGTCGCGACACGTCAAAGTGCCTATTTCGATTGATACTTATAAGCCTGCGGTGATGGTAGAAGCAATTCGTGCGGGCGCAAGTATTGTGAATGATGTACGTGCGTTACAAGAGCCAGGTGCCATGCAAGCTGTGGCCAGTAGCAAAGTAGGTGTGTGTTTAATGCATATGCAGGGCACGCCGCAAACCATGCAAATAGACCCGGTCTATACGCAAGTAGTGGATGAAGTGAGATTGTTTTTGGCAGAACGGGCAGCCGCTTGTTTGGCGGCAGGGATAGCCAAAGAGCGGATTATGCTAGATCCAGGTTTTGGCTTTGGTAAAACCAGAGCCCATAACATTCAGTTAATACAAGAGTTATCAAGCTTGCAGGATTTAGGCTACCCGTTATTGGTAGGGTTATCGCGGAAATCTGTGCTTGGGCAAGTAACCGGTCAGGATGTGGACGCGCGTTTGCATGCCAGTGTGGCTGCTGCAGTGATTTCTGCAATGAAGGGCGCAAACATCGTACGCGTGCATGATGTAAAAGCGACCGTGGAAGCACTCAAGGTCGTAACGGCGATTCTTTAAAAGCTAAGCTGGCGAAGCTTGATTGTTGGCTAGCAACTGGGGTGAGACATTTTGTGCTCGTCTGCTAGGTATACAAGCGGTAAAATATAACAATTACATAATGAATGAAGTCTCTAGGATGAGTAAACAGTATTTTGGAACAGATGGTATCCGTGGCAAAGTGGGGGAGTCTGTCATTACGCCGGATTTTGTCATGCGTTTGGGGTATGCCGCCGGTCGTGTATTAGCCAAGCGTGAAGCATTGCCTAAGGGCGTGCGCCCAGCTGTATTGATTGGTAAAGATACACGTATCTCTGGCTATATGTTAGAGGCTGCGCTAGAGGCAGGGTTGTCGGCAGCAGGTGTGGATGTGCTGCTCACAGGCCCTATGCCAACGCCAGCCGTCGCTTATTTAACACGTGCGTTACGCGCTCAAGCGGGGATTGTCATTTCAGCATCGCATAATCCTTATTACGACAACGGCATTAAATTCTTCTCTAGCCAAGGCGCTAAATTGCCAGATGACGTTGAGCATGCGATTGAGGCCGAGTTGGCACAGCCGATGCAAGTGATGGAGTCTGCACACTTAGGGAAAGCCAAACGCGTAGATGACGCAGCTGGCCGCTATGTCGAGTTTTGTAAAAGCACATTCCCAAATCATTTGGATTTGCGCGGATTAAAAATTGTGTTGGACTGTGCACATGGTGCGACCTATCATGTAGCGCCAGATGTATTTCACGAGTTGGGCGCAGAGGTGATTGCCATCGGTAATCACCCAGATGGCATCAATATCAATGAACAAGTGGGCTCCACACATCCACAAGCATTGCAAAAAGCCGTGCTGGAACATCAAGCGGATTTGGGTATTGCATTTGATGGCGATGGTGACCGTGTGATGATGGTGGATCAGCATGGTGCTTTATTGGATGGTGACCAGTTGCTGTATGTGATTGCATTGGGGTTATACGCCAAAGGCAAACTCAAGGGCGGCGTGGCGGGTACCTTGATGACCAATTTAGCATTGGAACATGCGCTCAAACAACATCAAATCCCCTTTGCACGTGCCAAGGTGGGCGACCGTTATGTGCTTGAATTGCTCAACGAAAAAAATTGGAAATTAGGCGGGGAGAACTCCGGCCATATTTTAACGCTGGATAAACATACCAGTGGTGACGCGATTATTGCAGCGCTACAAGTGTTGCAGTCATTGCGCGAGAGTGGCAAAACTTTAGCAGAGTTGGGTGCTGGCTTAACGTTGTACCCACAAGTGCTGATTAATGTAACCACTGCGCAAAAGCTTGATTTAAGTCACGCAGGTATTCAAGCCTCGGTCAGTGCGGCAGAAACTAAGCTCAATGGGACTGGTCGTGTACTGTTACGTGCATCTGGTACAGAGCCCAAAATACGTGTGATGGTAGAAGGCCAAGACCGTGTGCTAGTGCAGCAGTTGGCAGAAGATATTGCCGGAGAAGTTAAAAAAGCTGCAGCATAAACCTTGATAGAGAGCCCATGATGTAGTGTGGGCCTTCAAAAAAAGTTCATCTGTTTGTCATGCTTGCTTCATCGTAGGCTTGCATGATGACATCATCAATAAGAGTCATAAGGATTGATGATGAACAATACCATGCGTTTATATTTACATCGGATGCAGGCAATGGATAGCGCGCTGTGTGTAAGCGTGAGCCATACCAATCAATATCGCATTATTCGCGATGTCTTCCGCGCAGTGAGTCGACTTGGCGATGGCTTGTTCTGGTATCTATTGATGGCCGCCATTATGCTGGTTGAGCAAGGCGAAGGGCTGAAGCCAGTGCTACATATGATGGCCGCGGGCCTCACCGGTACCTTGGTCTACAAATGGTTAAAACTCAAAACACATCGCCCACGTCCATTTCAGGTACGACAAGATGTATGGGTAGTGGGCAAACCGCTGGATCATTTTAGTTTCCCTTCAGGCCACACTTTGCACGCTGTAGTGTTTGGCTTGATTGCTATCGCTTACTTTCCTGTGCTGGCATTCTTGCTGATCCCGTTTATGCTGATGGTGGCCATGTCACGCGTCATTCTAGGCTTACACTACCCAAGTGATGTATTAGCAGGCGCCATGATTGGTTACTTGATCGTACATTGCTCATTCTTGCTAGTGTAAGAAGCATAAGTGTAGCAAGCATATTTGGCGACTACCTATTCTAGGCAGTCGTTTTCCGTTTTGTGCGTTCTGGCTACAGAAACATAGCCTTACTATTTTAATGTAGTGCCAGTACTCTGTAGGCTAAGCTAAGGTAGGCTAGGCGTGCGGTGTGGTCAGTTGCTGCTGGTAATCTTGGTACACTTTCACCGCAGTCGTTAAACGTAATCTCGCCTCAATCAAACACTTCTCTCGCCACACCACCATCTCTGTCGCGCTCATGTGTGTCAGCTCTGCAAACAAGGCGGGCGTTTGTCCTTTCAATACGGGTTCAAACTGTTGCAAGGCCTCGTGCGTTTGCTGTAAGTAATATTCCAGCTTCAACACAAACTCATCGTCACGATGCCTAATGCGATGTAGGCAAAGCTGCGATAACTGACTAAAGCGTAACAACTTATCGGCCCAGGCTAGGCGGTTTAGTGCTTGATAGGCTTGCTGCTGCGAGCATTCAAAGCCTTGGGCAATAAACGGTGCAATGGTGTCGATATGCTGTCTGAGTAGTTTGAACGGGCGATATTGCAAGTGCTTACGGATATAGGCATCCATCGCCCATTCCGACGTCACGTGCGTGACAATCGATGCATTAAGCCACTTAGCTTCAAACGCAGGCACAAAGTGATTGTGCGCCACAATATCCACAAACAAATGGCTGGTATAGCCCACAGCAATAGCCAATTCTTCATCGGTACTAGCAGACGTCAATAGCGTCTGCGCTTGTTGCCATTCATGGGTGGTTTTAAAGTGTTTTGAAATTAATGCGAGGTCTGGCAAACAAGCGCCTGCCATCACCAGTTGCGGAAACTTCTTAATGGCATTTTGTACTCTTGGGTCTAGTATCGGCGTGGCAAGCACTACGTATTGTGCAAAATAAATGTGGGTAAACAGGCCCCAAGCATTGGCATCCATTGCATAGATCAACAACGGAAACCCCCAGAGTACTTTAATCATTATTCTTTTCTGCATGCGTGCACTTTTACATGAGGAAATGAAGGTGCTGTGACACAAGCATGAACATTCTATGACGTTGTATAAGGTTTAATGTGATGTGTTCACATGGCTGTCATATTATGACGTTAGCATCAAAGGAGCTTAATTTAAAATAGATAACTACATGAATATATTACTGATTTCGGATGTTTATTTCCCACGCGTGAATGGTGTGTCGACCAGTATCAGAACGTTTGCTGCACAAATGCAGCAAATGGGCCATACCGTACATTTAATAGCACCGGATTACGGTGTAGAAACAACGGATGAGGCTTGGGTTACGCGTGTGCCATCACGTAGTATTTATTTTGACCCTGAAGATAAGCTGATGAAGTTTAGCCAGGTGAAAGCGCTGTTACCGATTTTAAAGCAGCAGTCTTACGATATTTTGCATATTCATACACCTTTTGTTGCGCACTATGCAGGGTTGCAGCTGGCTAAAGCGCTCAATATTCCAGTGATAGAAACCTATCACACGTTTTTTGAGGATTATTTGCACCACTATTTGCCAATGATTCCGCAGTTCATGGCACGAGGTTTGGCCAGAATGATCTCGAAAAGCCAGTGCAATCAAATCGATGCATTGGTGTCGCCATCTCAGCCTATGTTAGATGTATTGCGAAGATATGGTGTACATACGCCATCGGAAGTGATTGCTACCGGCTTACAAGCCAATAGCTTTGCACCGGCGGATGGCATGGCATTTAGAGCAAAGCATGGCATCCCAACACAACGCCCTATGCTGTTGTATGTGGGGCGGGTCGCACATGAGAAAAATATCAGCTTTTTGTTAGAGGTTGTGCGTATCTTGGCCGATGAAGTGCCGGATATTCTATTGTTGATTACCGGGGAAGGGCCAGCCGAAGGCAGCCTGAAACAACAAGTACACCAGTTAGGCATTCAAAAGTACGTACAGTTTTTAGGCTATTTGGATCGCAACACAGAGTTAAATGCATGCTATCAAGCGGCAGACATTTTTGTATTTGCATCTAAAAGTGAAACGCAGGGCTTGGTGTTGCTAGAGGCGATGGCACAAGCAACGCCCGTCGTTGCAATTGCAGAATTGGGCACTGCTTCGGTGTTGGTAGAAGACTTGGGTGCACGCATTGCACAAGAAAATGAGTTGGATTTTGTAGAGAAGATTCAGAGCTTGCTCATTAATGCACAGCAACGCGAGGCGTTGGGGTTACGTGGTAAAACGTATGCACAACAAAAATGGTCGGCCGCAGCACAGGCTGAGAAGCTGTTAGCGCTATATACCAATGTGGTGATTCAACGGCAGCATGCACAGCAAAAAACGCCAGTGTTTTCTGCACCACAAACGGAGTAGGTTGTGATATTGGAGTGATGTATTGATGTGTCACTCAAGCACAAATAAAAAAGCCAGCATATGCTGGCTTTTTTGTGGCTGCTTTAATGATTAACCAAATTTACCGGTAATGTAATCTTCAGTTTCTTTACGGCTAGGGTTGGTAAAAATCTTATCGGTATCGCCGTACTCAATCAATTCGCCCAAGTACATATAGGCAGTGTAGTCAGACACGCGCGCCGCTTGTTGCATATTGTGCGTCACTACTAGGATTGTCAGCTTGCCACGCAGTTCGCTCATCAGTTCTTCAATATTGGCCGTTGCAATCGGGTCTAATGCAGACGTCGGTTCATCAAACAGCATAATCTCAGGATCTGTGGCCAATGCACGCGCAATACACAAGCGTTGTTGCTGACCGCCAGATAAGTTAAATGCCAAATCATGCAAACGGTCTTTGACCTCGTTCCACAATGCAGCGCCTTTTAACGCTTCTTCTACTTTGTCATCCATGATGCGTTTATTGCTCTCACCGCGTACGCGTAAACCATAGGCGACGTTTTCATAAATAGACTTAGGGAACGGATTAGGCTTTTGGAATACCATGCTGATACGCATGCGTACTTCAATCGGGTCTACCCCTTGATCCAAAATGTTGGTGTTGTCCGGGTGCATGATAATTTGACCTTGGTATTTATTGCCAGGGTACAAATCGTGCATACGGTTAAAGCAGCGCAAAAATGTAGATTTGCCGCAACCGGAAGGACCAATCAGCGCGGTAATTTTGTTTTCGTACAGCGGCATATTAATGCCTTTGAGTGCTTTGGTACCAGTGCTGTAGAAAAAGTTTAAATCGCGTGATTCGGCTTTAATAGGGGTAGTGACATTCACCATTGGGTTTCCTAAAGTTTCTAAATTACCACTTAATATTTTTACGAATTTTGTAACGCAACCAAATCGCTGTACCGTTCATCAATAATGTGACAACGATAATGATGGCGCCGGTAGCGGCTGCATTGATATGGAAAGCATGGTCCGGACGTGACAGCCAGTTGAACATTTGAATCGGCAGCACGGTAAAGCCAGAAGTGAGCCATTCAAAGTTTAAAAACGGTGGTTCGGTGCTGATCGGAGAAGGTGGCAAGAACGCAATAAAGGTCAATGCACCAATGGTAATGACCGGTGCAGTTTCGCCCAATGCGCGCGCCATGCCAATAATTACCCCAGTTAAAATACCGCCCTGTGAATACTTCAATACGTGGTCTTTCACCACTTGCCATTTGGTTGCGCCCACGGCGTAAGCAGCTTCGCGAATCGCCACAGGAATAGCACGAATCGATTCACGGGTAGACACAATCACGACTGGCAGAATCAGTAAACCTAAAGTAAGGCCGGCAGTTAAGATGCTTTGGCCTAAACCCAGACCGTACACAAACAAACCTAAAGCGAGCAAGCCATACACAATAGAAGGCACGCCTGCCAAGTTAGAGACGTTGATCTCGATTAAATCGGACAGCCAGCCTTTTTTTGCATATTCTTCCAAATATAAGCCTGCCGCTACACCTAAAGGTACCGCGGTTAAAAAGGTCACCGTCATCACCAATAGTGAGCCCACCCAAGCAGACAAAATACCTGCGCGTGCAGCACGGCGGGATGGGAACTCGCTAAAGAAACTCAGATTGAAACGTTGATAGCCATCCATGATGAGATCAATAAACAGCGTACACAATGTCAGCAGACCAATCATCAGTGCGATTAAACCAATGATGGAAAACAAAATATCATTGCGTTTATGACGCTTGATCATGGCGCGCACAGCGCCAATGTTTTCCAGCACGCTGGCTTGTTTTATTTGCGTATCATTCATTAGTAGTTCTCACGGAATTTTTTACGTACGACATGGCCTAGAATGTTAAAAGACAATGTCATTAACATGAGCACTAAGCCTGCTGCGAAAATACTTTGGTAACCAATACTGCCATGCGGTAAATCGCCTAAAGCGACTTGTACGATGTAGGCAGTAATAGTAGCGGCGCTATCCATCGGGTTAAAGGTCAGGTTTGGCTGTTGGCCTGCAGCTACCGCCACCACCATGGTTTCGCCCACAGCACGTGAGATACCTAAAATATAGGCAGCGATAATGCCGGAGATAGCGGCCGGTGTGACCACTTTTACAGCCGTTTGAAAACGGGTTGCACCCATGGCATAACTGCCTTCACGCATGCTCATTGGCACTGCGCGCATGGCGTCTTCGGCAACGGAAGAGATGTAAGGGATGATCATGATGCCCATGACGATACCTGGGCCCAACATATTAAAACCGGGTAAATCTGGGAATATTTTTTGTAGAAGTGGCGTAACAAATAACAATGCAAAGTAACCAAATACTACGGTTGGTACACCTACCAGTAGCTCAAGAATCGGCTTGACCGTTTCACGTACGCGATGACTGGCAAACTCAGAAAGATAAATAGCGCCAACAGTACCGATTGGAATGGCTACACACAATGCAATGGCTGAGGTAGTGAGTGTGCCAGAGACCAAAGGCATGATGCCGTAATGCGCATCTTCAAACAGCGGTGTCCATTGTGTATCGGTTAAAAAGTCTTTGAGTGAGACGACTTTAAAGAAGGTGAGTGACTCGTATAGCAGCACCGCAACAATCGCAAAAGTGGTCAACACTGCAGATAGCGCAGCAAGCATCAAAATGAACTCGATGATACGTTCGCGTACGTTCCGTTTAATGTTTTTGGCTAAACGCGGGCTAATGGTTTGCATCATAGTTGTGCTGAGAGTTTGAGCGGAAGCCGACATTATATATTTCTATTTTTAAAGTTAACACGATTGTAATAAAGAAATGTGACAAAAATAAGTCAAATTGCTTTTTACATATGACACTTGGATAAGATAACGCTTGTTTTACGGCGTCTATAAACAATAAAGGCAGCTAAGAAAGCTGCCTTGTAAGTCGAGAGATACTGAAGTGCGTACTATTACTGAATACGCTTGAGTAAATCTTCGATTTTAATGCCAACCTCTGGCTTACCGCCAAAGCCGGTGCCAGTTTTCAGTGCCGCCCAATGCGCTTGTACCGCCTGCATGTCTTTTTCTGGCAAGGGAATAAATTTAACCTCTTCGATCAATGCCGTCGCATCACGCAAGTAAGCGTCTACAAATGCTTTTACTTCTGGTTTTTCTTTCGCAGATTTTGCACTCACGTAAATGAACAATGGACGTGATAGTGGTTGGTAGGTACCGTCCATGACACTTTGTTTACTTGGCAATACTGCAGCAGATTTTTCATCCAAGGCGATAGGCACTGCTTTGATTTTATCTTGATTTTCCTCGTAGTAAGCATAGCCAAAATAGCCTAGGCCACCTTTGTCATTAATCACGCCTTGTACCAGTACATTGTCATCTTCTGATGCAGTGAAATCACCACGGCTGGATTTTGCTTTACCCACAATCGCTTCGGTAAAGTAATCGAAAGTGCCGGAATCCGAACCTGCACCAAACAGCTTGAGCGCAGTGTCTGGCCAAGCTGGGTTGACCTGTTGCCAAGTGGTAATGGTTTGTTGTGCTTCCGGCGCCCACATTTTTTTTAGCTCAGCCACGGTGATGCTTTTGATAAAATCATTTTTAGGATTCACCACCACAGTCAATGCGTCAAATGCAATCGGCAACTCAATAAATTCAATACCAGCAGCTTTGCAGGCCGCCATCTCTTTTTCAAGAATAGGGCGAGAGGCGTTTTGTACATCGGTTTCACCACGGCAGAATTTTTTAAAGCCACCGCCTGTGCCAGAAATACCGACCGTCACATGGGTCTTGGTCTCAATTTGAAACTCTTCTGACACGGCCTCGGTGATTGGGAACACTGTGCTGGAACCATCAATCTTTACGATGGCATTTTTGTTGTTTCCAGAAGCGGCGTTGTCTTTGGAAGGGGAGCAGGCGACTAGGCATGCGGTCATTGTGAGTAATGAGATGAACGGTAAACGCTTGTATACAAAAGTCATGGATTAAACCTAACAATAGAGACAATGAGTAGGTCATTGATGCATCAATGACCAAAATGTTACAGCCGCAATTTTATGATAATTCAGGTGTTTGGTCAGTAACTATCTTGACAGAGATCAATTGAACGGAAAATAAAAACGACACCGAAGTGTCGTTTTTTAAGTAGTACTAGCTAGCGCGATTACTTAATCCGTGCGAGTAAGTCTTCGATTTTTACACCGATTTCTGGTGTGCCATCAAAGCCCGTACCTGGTTTGAGTGATTTCCAGTGTTTGGTCACCGCTGCGTACTCATTGGCTGGTAACGGAATATATTGCACTTCTTTTACCAATGTAGGTGCGTTTTGTAGGTAGAAGTCAATAAACGCTTTCACTTCTGGTTTAAACGCAGCTGCAGTGGCATTTACGTAAATAAACAATGGGCGAGAAAGTGGTTGGTAGCTACCGTCTTTTACGCTTTCAACAGAAGGCATCACAGCTGGCGCGCCTTTTTTAGCTACGATAGGCACTGCTTTGAGCTTGTCTTGGTTTTCTTCAAAGTAAGCAAAGCCAAAGTAACCTAAGCCGCCTTTGTCGCTGTTCACGCCTTGTACCAATACATTGTCATCTTCTGATGCAGTGTAATCGCCACGGCTAGATTTTGCTTTGCCTACAATCGCTTCGGTAAAGTAGTCAAATGTACCTGAATCTGAACCTGCACCAAATAATTTAAGTGGCGTATCTGGGAAAGTTGCGTTCACTTGTTTCCAAGTTTTTACTTTACCTTGTGCTGCCGGTTCCCACATTTTTTTCAACTCTTCAACGCTCAATGATTTAACGAAATCATTGTTTTTGTTGATCACCACGGTTAATCCATCGTAAGCAACAGGTAGTTCAATGTATTGAATACCCGCTTCTTTACACGCGTCCATTTCTTTTTTCAAGATAGGGCGTGATGCGTTTTGTACATCGGTTTCACCACGGCAAAACTTTTTAAAGCCACCGCCAGTACCAGAAATACCGACCGTTACTTTGACTTTCTTTTCATTTTGATAGTCTTCCGCTACCGCTTCGGTAATTGGATAAACTGTGCTTGAGCCGTCAATTTTAATGATTTTTTCTGCGGCTTGAATAGGTTGAATATTGAATGCTGCAGTGACTAAGGCAGCAACGCTTAATGATTTAACAAACAGTGTTTGCATTAAAATCTCTCCGAATTAAAATGAATTACATCTTGTTTAACTATGCTCGATCTTGCTAAAGCAGATTCAATCGAATGTAAGTTGGAGAGAGTGTATGAAATATTTGTGACAGCAATATGACAATATTTGCGGGACTATTTTGAATATTTTTTGAGCCCAATACGTACTATGCAAACTGTAAAAATCTACCATAATCCAGCGTGTGGCACATCGCGAAACACGTTGCGAATGATTCGTGCCAGTGGCGTTGAGCCAGAAGTGATTGAGTATCTGAAAACACCGCCTGACCGCGAGACTCTGTGCGCTTTACTGGCTGCTATGAATATCAGCCCTAGACAATTGTTGAGGGGAAGGGTACGCCCTATTCTCATCAACCGCCAGATAGTCGTCACTAGCAAGGGCACGCGCTTGTGTCGACCTTCTTAGTTGGTATTGGCGATATTGGAAAATCCCAATATTGGCACGTTTACCAAAGAATATGGCGAAGTTATCCAAACCTAAAGCACCCAACTCTATAGCACTTAGCACGCATACAACGTGCATTCGGCGCTTCCTGTATAATCGCGGTTTTACTTAAATTGCTAGACCTATGGAAGCCGAACAACTCAATCAGATTGCCAACCGTTTAAATGATTTAAACGCTCGTAACCTTGCCCTTCGGGGGTATCTTTGACTTTGAAACAAAGTCACAGCGCCTAGAAGAGGTCAACGGTTTATTAGAGGATCCGAAAGTTTGGGATGACGCGCAAAAAGCGCAAAAACTAGGGAAAGAAAAGCGCGAGCTAGAGCTGGTAGTCAATACGCTCAATAGCGTGGAGCAAGGCATTCAGGATAGCCGCGATTTGTTTGATATGGCGCGTGAAGAAAATGATGACGAGACGCTGCTCAGCGTAGATGCAGACTCGTTAGCAGTGGAGCAACGTATTGCGGAGATGGAGTTCCGCCGCATGTTTTCTGGCCCCATGGATGCTAATAATTGCTTTATTGAGTTTCAATCAGGTTCCGGCGGTACCGAGGCGCAAGATTGGGCTGCGATGTTACTGCGTATGTATTTGCGTTATTGCGAACGCAAAGGTTTTAAAGTGGAAGTGCTGGAAGAATCAGAGGGCGATGTGGCAGGCATTAAAGGCGCATCTATTAAAGTCTCTGGCGATTATGCTTACGGCACCTTGCGTACCGAAAATGGTGTGCATCGCTTAGTGCGTAAATCTCCATTTGACTCAAACGCCAAGCGCCATACCAGTTTTGCCAGCGTGCAAATATTCCCAGAAGTCGATGATTCGATCGAGATCGATATCAACCCTGCCGATTTGCGCATTGATACCTATCGTGCCAGTGGTGCCGGTGGCCAGCACATCAATAAGACAGACTCTGCAGTCCGTATCACGCATTTGCCGACCAACACGGTAGTGCAATGTCAGAATGACCGTTCACAGCATCGCAACCGCGAAGAGGCGATGAATATGCTGAAAGGTGCTTTGTATAACTTGGAGTTAAACAAACGTAACGAAGAGAAACAGGCGCTGGAAGACGCTAAAACTGACATCGGCTGGGGACATCAAATTAGAAGTTATGTGTTAGACCAAGGTCGTATTAAAGATTTGCGAACCAATGTTGAGATTGGCAATACGCAAGGCGTACTGGATGGCGACCTAGACCCCTTTATACAAGTGAGTTTGAAGCAGGGCGTATAACACTAACCTGTCTTAGCCTGTATTTCTTAAGCCTGCTGCAATGCCATTAATGGTGAGGTGGATAGAGAGCTTGAGCTTCTCATCCGTGTCGCCTTGACGATGGCGCTGAATCAATTCCACCTGTAGATGATTGAGTGGATCTAAGTAAGGCAGACGGTTGCGAATAGAGTTAGCCAAGGTGGGATTGCTACTCAAGCGCTCAGTGGTACCTTGTAGCAAATTCACCGCATCTGTGGTCAGCTGATATTCATGTGCTATCCGGCTAAAAATACTTTCACGTAATGCTTTATCCTCTACCAGATGCGCGTAATGTCTGGCCACCACCAAATCAGTTTTGGCCAGCACCATGTCTACATTGGCAATCAGGGTTTTAAACAGCGGCCAATAGGTCAACATCTCTTTCAGCGTTTGAATGCGCGTTTCTTGTCCAGATTCATCGCTATGAATGTATTGGTGAATAGCACTGCCCAAGCCAAACCAGCCCGGTAATAGTAACCGACATTGCCCCCAAGAGAAGCCCCATGGAATTGCGCGTAAGTCTTCAATTCTGCGGGTAGATTTACGCGCGGCAGGACGGCTACCCAGATTCAGCTCGGCAATTTCAGAAATCGGTGTTGCTGCAAAAAAATAGTCGGCAAAACCAGGGGTTTCGTACACTAGGCTGCGGTAGCTGGTCATGGCGGTGGTGGATAGCGCTTCCATCACACCCTCAAACGCACGCCTTTTCTGTACCTCTAAATCATCTAGCGGAAACAAGCTCGCATCAATGGTGGCGGCAATTAAGGTTTCTAAATGTTGTCTGCCCACCTTAGGGTCTGCATATTTATTGGCAATGATTTCACCTTGCTCGGTCAGTCGAATTTGCCCATCCACCGTGCCATGTGGCTGTGCCATGATGGCTTGATAAGTTGGACCGCCACCGCGACCAACAGTACCGCCGCGTCCATGGAACAGACGGAGCTTAATCTTGGCTTGGCTGAATAGTTCGACTAAGGAAATCTCAGCTTTGTAGAGCTCCCAGTTAGAAGTTAAGAAGCCACCGTCTTTATTGCTGTCAGAATAACCCAGCATGATTTCTTGTTCGTTGCCTTGATAACGCAATACATGGCGTATGCCCAGCAAACTGAGCCATTGCCCCATGATGAGTGGTGCATGACGCAAGTCGGCAATGGTTTCAAATAGCGGCACAATATTTAAATCTACTTGAATCTTTTGTGAGCCCCAAATGCCACGCAGCATGCCGCTCTCTTTTTGGAGCAGCGCTACTTCTAGTAAATCAGAAAGTGTTTCTGTATGCGAAATAATGTATTGGCGAATGGCGCGCTGACCGTAGCGTTTGCGAATCTCGCGGGCTTGGTTCAATACACCAATTTCGGTGTGCACCAATTCTGAGTATTGTTGAAATGCTGAAAACAGCAAGCGTGGCTGCTTCAGCTCATCTAACAGTGTTTTGACTTTTTCGTCTTCAGTCAGCTCATCGTAATTAAAGTCATAGCCGGCTTTATGAAACAACTCTTTAATCACGGCCTCATGCACGTCAGAAGACTGGCGGATATCAATGGTCGCTAAATGAAAGCCGAAAGTTTCAATGGCTTTGGTCATTTTGCCTAAACGAGCATAGACCAACTTTTCGCCTTTGTTGGCTTTCAGAGAGTTCGTCAGTATCGCCAGCTCCGCCAATAGTGCATCGGCATCTGGGTAAGGTGCAACATTGGTGGGTACGTCCTTAAATTCTACCTGCGGTGCTAGCTGCTGAGCGGTGACCAATAGTTTGTCAAATATGCCATTGATCGCCAATCGGTAAGGCTCATCCAGACGATGCGGTGATTGGTCTCGTGAACGGACGGCCAGTGCCTGTACGGCCTCGTCAATGTTAATTAAGCGAGATGAAATGGCAAGCTCACGTCGCAGCGCATCAAACTCTTTGACGTAGTGTTTAAACACAGCAGCCGTTTGTAAATGGATGGCTTGTAGCAGTGTGGTGCCATTGACAAAAGGATTGCCGTCACGGTCGCCGCCAATCCAGCTGCCCATGTTGAGAAAGCTAGGCAAGGTGTAATTGGCATTGGTACCTGATTTGTAGAGAGTGTTTAATTCACGTTCCAAATCTTGCAGAATTTCAGGAATCACCTTGAGAAAAGTGGTCTCGTAATAGCTCAGCGCATTCTCAATTTCGTTGACCACAGTGAGTTTAGAAAAGCGCAGGATTCTAGTTTGCCAGAGCGAGCAAATAGCGCCTTCTATCAATAAATGGTTCCGTTCTAACTCTTTCTTTGAAAGTAGTGAGCCACGTTCGGCCAGCAAAAATGCCAATGTGTGCTCAATATCTAAAATGCTTTTACGTTGCACCTCGGTCGGGTGTGCCGTTAACACTGGCGAAACCAGCGCATCTTTAAAAAATGAATCAATGGTGTCAAACGGGAGTTGGTGTTGGGTAATTTTATCCACGGAATGTGCCAACATGCCCGGGCTTAGGTTGTCTTCATTCAGGCGAGTCAGTTGCTGGGTGTATAGATCCTCTGCAATATTCACCAAATGTTTAAAGTAGCTAAATGCACGCACCACGCAAATGGTTTGCTCGGGCGTCAGGTCTTTCAGGTATTTTTCTAATTGCAGCGAGGCGTACTGGTCATTTTCACGATGAAACTTCACTGCGGACTTACGAATGTTCTCAATTAAATCAAACTTATCTTCGCCTTCTTTCTGCATAATCACTTGGCCGAGTACACGCCCAAGATAGCGAATGTTTTCTTTGAGTTGCTGGTTTTGTTTTGTGAACAGGTTAGTCATAACATTGCACGGAATAAGCGTAATGCTTATTACTAAGCAACAACTGCACCAATCAATTTACATTCTATAAATCAATCATTTACATATTTAATGGGCATGAAAAATCCATTGGTTTGCCCCAGCAATAGCAACATTGCACATTTATAGTGCCGCATGGCTAAGTCGCATTGGTCGTACGCAATAAAAAGCAATCAATGTTAGAATACGCGCTTATTTGCGCCAAGTTTAACGCGCTAACCTAAACAGTGTTGAGACCCTTTCATGAGTGAACCAGTAACTTCTGACGAAAACAAAATGCCGCTAGTTGAAAGCAATTTAGCAGATGAAAATCATGTGATTGCCGAGCGTCGCGAAAAATTAAAAACCATGCGCAGTGAAGCGCAGGCGAGCCAAACAGCGGTGTTCCCCAATGATTTCAAGCCTCAACACAAAGCCAATCAGTTGCATGCGCAGTACGATAGCTTTGATAAGGAAACGTTGGACCCGCAAGCTATTCCAGCCACTGTCGCCGGCAGAATGATGCTCAAACGTGTGATGGGTAAAGCCAGCTTTGCTACTATTCAAGATGCCACCGGTCGTATTCAATTGTATGTAGCACGTGATGATGTTGGTGAGGAGTTATACGAGCGCTTTAAACATTGGGATTTAGGCGACATCATGGGGGCTACTGGTCGTTTGTTTAAGACCAAAACAGGCGAGCTTTCCATTCACGTGACAGCGATTCAACTGCTCACTAAATCTTTGCGTCCGCTACCAGAGAAGTTTCATGGCTTGCAAGATCAGGAAATCAAGTACCGCCAGCGCTATGTGGATTTGATTACCAGCGAAGAAACGCGTGAGACATTTAAAGCGCGTAGCAAAGTGGTGTCTGCTATTCGCAACTTTATGATTCAAAACGAGTTTTTAGAAGTAGAAACACCGATGTTGCATCCGATTCCTGGCGGCGCGTCGGCTAAGCCTTTTATTACGCATCACAACGCGTTGGACATGCAAATGTTTATGCGTATTGCGCCTGAGTTGTATTTAAAACGTTTAGTGGTGGGTGGGTTTGAGCGCGTATTTGAAATCAACCGTAACTTCCGTAATGAAGGCTTAAGCGTCCGCCATAATCCAGAATTCACCATGATGGAGTTTTACGCAGCGTATACCGACTATCAATGGTTGATGGACTTTACCGAGCAATGTATTCGCGCTGCGGCCATTGCGGCACGCGGTACAGCGGTATTAAGCTATGACGGCAAAGAGGTCGATTTAAGCAAGCCGTTTGAGCGGTTGACCATCGTCGGCGCAATTCAAAAATATGCACCGCAATACACGCTAGAGCAATTAAATGACACAGCATTTTTACGTGCGGAAATATTAAAACACGGTACAAAACCGTTTGACCATGCCGGTTTGGGCGCGCTGCAATTAGCATTGTTTGAAGCAACCGCGGAAAGCCAATTGTGGCAGCCGACGTATATTATTGACTACCCGGTAGAAGTATCGCCACTGGCAAGAGCCTCAGATAAAAATCCAGACATTACCGAGCGTTTTGAGCTATTTATTACTGGGCGCGAAATGGCCAATGGCTTTAGCGAGTTGAATGATGCAGAAGACCAAGCAGCACGTTTCCATGCGCAGATGAAAGCAAAAGAAGCCGGAGATGCAGAAGCCATGTATTACGATGCGGACTTTATTCGTGCCTTGGAATATGGCATGCCACCTACGGGCGGCTGTGGTATTGGCATAGACCGCTTAGTCATGCTGATTACCGATAGCCCAAGTATTCGTGATGTGATTTTATTCCCGCATATGCGCGCGGAAAGTTAAGTAATCCCTTAATTTTTTGACTGCGTAGTAAGAACAAAAGCCGATGCATCATAGTGCATCGGCTTTTTTGTTGTAAATGTGCAAAACTAGTCCGTTGATTAGCTCTTTGTCATCAATTTGTCATATTGCCCCCTCAAAATGCGTTCATCAAAAATTGATCGTTAATCAGAGGGGAATCTGAATGAATTTGAAGTTACGCGGCATGGTAGCAATCGCGCTGGCAAGTACATCGTTGATGAGCGTGAATGCGCTTGCTGACTCCACTAGTGACTTAGTACAAGCCTTGGTGAGTAAAGGCGTCTTGACGGAAGAGGAAGGCGCTTTATTAACCAAAGGCCGTGCTGAAGAGATGAGTGTCCAAAAAACAAAAGAAAAGAAAAACTGGACTAGTCATGTGAATATTCGCGGTTATGTACAAACACGCGCGACCAAAATGCTGGGCGGTGATGAAGGTGTTAACTTATGGTCAGACCGCTCTGTGGGGGATGACCGCTCATTAGGTGGTGCAGATAAAAACTTATTGATCCGTCGTGCGCGCGTGATTATCTATGGCGATTATGGCGATCACTTAAGTTACTATATTCAGCCAGACCTTGCCAGCAGCCCACAGGGTGCGTCAGGTGGCGGTTTCAATTATGCACAATTGCGTGACGCATACGGCGATATTAATATTGATGCAACCAAAGTGCACCGTGTCCGTGTTGGTCAATCCAAAGTGCCTTTCGGCTTTGAAAACTTACAATCAAGTTCAAACCGTTTAACACCAGACCGTAACGATGCATTGAATAGTGCGGTCAAAGATGAACGTGACTTGGGTGTGTTCTACTACTATACCCCGCAAAACATTCAAGCCTTGTTTGAAGAAATTGGCAAGCAAGGACTTAAACACTCAGGCAACTACGGTATGTTGGGTGGTGGTTTCTACAATGGTCAAGGTGCTAACGCGCGTGATACCAATGATAACTACCACTTTGTAGCACGTGCCACTTATCCTTGGAAAACGGAATCTGGTCAGATTTATGAAGCAAGTATTCAGGGCTACCATGGTCAGTATGTACCATCGACAGGTACTTATAACAGAAATGCGATTGGTGCTACATCTGGAAGTACGCCAACCATTGAAGGTGGTGCGGCTGGTAGATACCGCAACGGCTTTACGGATGAGCGTGTAGGCGTGAGCTTTATCATGTATCCACAACCATTTGGTTTACAAGCTGAATGGAACTGGGGTAAAACACCAGGCTTAGATATTACGCAAAACCGCATTGAAGAAAAGAGTCTCAATGGTGGTTATGTGATGGCGATGTATAAAATTGATAACTGGAATAACTGGGGTACGTTTATTCCTTTTGTTAAATGGCAATACTTTGATGGCTTTAACAAAGCTGAGACCAATGCACCTGAAAACCATGTGAATGATTGGGAAGCTGGCGTTGAGTGGCAAATTGCACCAGAAGTTGAAATTAGTGCTGAATACCACAAAATGAAACGTACGAATCTTGTGAACGGTAACACTGCCAATAGAAAAGATTACGAAACGTTTGATGCTGATGCATTACGTGTGCAGTTGCAATATAACTTCTAAGCAAATTTAAATAGTTGTATCTCCTCAAGGCCGCTACTTAGCGGCCTTTTTATGCGTATTGGCAATTCATACCCATGCACCAATTCAGCATTTACCTTGCACTGAAAATGTGCATAACTGCTTGATTCAATACTTAATATTTTCCAATGCCTAACTGTTAAATTCCACCTAAGTGGCTTCAATAGGCGCATCCCAGCCATATGGGTGAATATGGTTTCAAGTTGGAACACTTATTGCAAAACTAACGTTAAAAGCAACATTGTTTGTACTACATCACTAAACCTGACATTTGGCCTGACATTTGAAAAACGAAGTCAGATTTGGTTGCAGATAGGGAAGCGCAATGATGAAACGTTACTTGGGTACACTAAATATACTACTGTTATTGCTATGTGCAGCAGGTAGTGCATGGGCCAAGCCAGCAGATGATATGGTGCGTGCGTTGAATGCTAGCGTGTTGCGTGTGACTGTTAATTTACCTAATGGTAAGCAAGGTTTAGGCTCTGCAGTGGTCATTGCCAAAAACGAAGTGATTACGAATTGCCACGTAGTGACTGATGCTACCGATGTGTCTGTGATTGTGAATGGTGAGCCACATGCTGCTACCGCAATCAAAGCAGATTGGCATCATGATTTGTGCATGCTGACTGTAGACAATCTAGATGCACCTGTTGTCAACATGGGTGCCAGCAAAACATTAGAATACGAATCTTCACTGTTTACTATCGGCTATCCGGACGAAACAAAAACACCAGTTAACACGTATGGCGTGGTGAAAGGTTTGTTTCCCATGGATGACAGTGTGATTATTCGCGCTACTACTCCATTCAGATTGGGCGCAAGTGGCGGCGGTGCTTTTGATGATGCAGGTAATTTGGTTGGTATCATTACACTCAAAAGCCGAGGCGATGCTGCGTATTACTACTATATGCCAGTGGAATGGGTGCAAACTTTGATGCGCAAACCTGCACAAGCATTAGGTGCAAAAAGTGAAAAACCTTTTTGGGCGATGGACATCAAGCAACGTCCTTATTTTATGCAGGTGGTACAACCTTACCTCTCACAAGAGTGGAGCACCTTATTAAAAGTAGCTACGCAATGGGTGCAAACCGAACCCAATACGGCAGAATCTTGGTTCTATTTGGCTGCTGCAGAGTATGCAACCAAAGATTATGACAGCGCAGAAGCACACTTTAAGCAAGTGCTGGCACTCAATCATCAGCACAGCCAAGCCATGGAGTATTTGGGAAAATTGGCAGAGAAAACTGCCAAGGTACAACAAGGGTTGAGCCGTGTAGCCATGTTGCAGCCAGCGCGCTAGACATGCATTGGTTGCGGGGCTAGCGCTTATCCCCGTCTATTGCTCTGATTCAGGTGCTTGCGGTGCGTGTTGAACAGGTCGCACCTCGGTATTGAGTGATTTTAAGTGGCGATACAGCATTCGCGTTTCCAGTAAATTCCATACCCTTAGCATGGCTTCGATATTATCAAACGGCTTGGTCAGAAAATCTTTAGCGCCAAGCGCCAGCGCTTTTCTTTTGGCGCCAATAGTTGCATCCGCAGTCAATACCAATACCGGCAAGTATTCATCTTTAGAGATATGGCGAGACAGCATTTCTAATACTGCATAGCCGTCTAGCTCCGGCATCATTAAGTCTAATAAAATAAGGTCTGGCTCAAATGCTTTAAACAAGTCTAAAGCGCGTGCGGATTCTGCAGTGCTGATGACTTGATGAAAGCCTTCTCTTGCCAGCAAGTCTTCCAGCAGTCTTAAGTTGGCTTCTGCATCATCAATCACTAAAATTTTGGCGTTTAATATATCGGCTTCGTTCATATTCTATTCTGAGTGTGGTCTAGTCTAAGTATGGTCTAGTCTGCTAAGTTTCAATCAATTCTCTTACTTTTTTGTTAAACGCAGCCACATCCAAGGGCTTGGTAATATAGTGCGCTACACCTGCGTTTCTCAATCGCTCAATCGTGTTTGATAGGGCATCGGCGCTTAATATCATAATGGGAATATGCTGATAAGCTGGTGCTTCCTTAATGTAACTGACAAGGCTTTCTCCAGAACCGTCTGGCAGGTGCAAATCAATCAGCAATAGCGATGGCATGGCTTCTGTTAAATACTGTTTGGCATCTTTGATGGTGGACACACAATGGATACGTAAATCACGCTGACGCTGAATGATGGCTTCCACCAGTGCACGGTTGCTGACATTATCTTCTACATACAATATGGTGTGTTTTTGGTTAAGCGGTACCTGTTGTTTGTTATGCGGATGTGAAAACGCGTTGGTGGTTATATTAGGCTCGCATGCTGGAATTTCTATCCAGAATAAGCTCACATCATCTGCAACATGAATACTGCCATGCATGGCCAACATAATGTGTTTGGAAAGCGCAAGCCCAAGCCCAGTGCCTTCCACCTTGGTTTGTTCTGCACCTAATCGGTCAAATGGGGTAAATAAACGTTCTTTTAATTTGGTGGGAATGCCTGCACCTTCATCTTGTACTTCAATAATGATATTGCTATGACGGTTGTATGCATTCAGTCGTACAGTAGAATTTGCAGGCCCGTATTTAAGCGCATTAGACAGCAAATTAAGCGCTACTTGCAGCAGCTTTTGTCGGTTGGCCAGTGCCCAAAGATCTGGGGTAATCTCGCATTTGATTTCAATATCTCGGATTTTCCCTATCGGTGCAATGTAGCGCGTGGCTTCTTCCAGCATGGTACTCACCGCAGTCGGTGTGAGCTCCAGAGAAATCTCGCCGGATTCGATTTTGGCAAGCTCTAGCACTTCGTTGATTAATTTGAGCAAGTGCTGACCTGCACCTAATATGAGCGATACGCTGTCCCGCTGCTTTCCCGGCGATAAGTCTTGCTCCAGTAATTGGGCAAACCCTAAAATGGCATTGAGTGGTGTTCTTAACTCGTGACTGGTTCGGGATAAAAACATGCTTTTGGATGCGCTGGCCTCTTCTGCTTCTTGTCTGGCTTGTACAGCATCTGTGATGTTTTTAACCAGCAATTGCGATGCGTGATCTAGCTCGTCAGACAGTTGCCCAAGCTCATCACGGCTACTAGAAGGTAAGTCCAGCGCCTCGGCTTTGGCAAGGTGGCCTGCGCTATCCCTCAACAAGCGTACGCGCCTGACAATCGTGCCAGAGAATATCCATACGGCAAGAATAGAGCCAATGATGCCGGATACTGCGGCAACCAGTGTAATGTTGATGTGACGCTGACGCTGATCGACCACGTCCTGCTGATCTTTGGCCACTAAAATCGCTTCCTCTGCATTGAGGCGTTCAATCTCGAATCGTAATTTATCCAGTGTACTCACCTGAGATTTAAACTTGGCGATGAGGTCATCCGAAGCAATGTTGGACTCATATTCAGAGAGTATTCTCAAATCATGTAGATTTTGCTCAACCAAGGGATTGATGTTGGCTAGGCGCGCTCTTTGTGCATCATTGTCCAATTGAATCTTCAACGCCGACAATATTGCCGGAAGCTTACTTTCTACATGAAAAAAGATATCCAAGAAGTGTTTGTCCCCAGTCAGTAAATAATCCCTCACCCCAGTAGAGGCTTCAATCAGCAGCGTATGCACGCGTTGAATATCGCGTTGGTTTTGCAGGGCAACGCGGAGCTTGTTTTCTAATTGTGTGGATTCTTGCTCACGTACATATAAAGAGCCAAGTGAGGCCAATAAAACAAGTAAGGGCAGGGTGATCACGCACACGCCTTTGATGCCCAAAGGTAAGTCTTGCCAAGCCTGCGCCACCCAACTCAGCGGCTGGAACGTTTTTACTTTGGTAGGTGGTTGCGTATTATTCATCAGTAAAATGTATGCTAAATAGTCTTAAATGATGACTTGTAGCCAAGCTCGACGGCTTTCACGGCTGCTTGCGTTCTATCTTTTACCCCAAGTTTATTCAAGATGCGCTCCACATGAATTTTAGCCGTGCCTGGCGCAATGCCCAACTTCGCTCCAAGTTCATTGTTGCTGAATCCTGCAGGTAGTAGCGCCAGAATTTCACGTTCCCTAGGCGTGAGCGCTTCAAGGATCGTCAGGTCAGCTTCTGTGCGCGCCGGCCCTTGATGTTGCGAGATTGCTAATCCTAGCAGGCCAGCAATGGCTTGTAAGGTTTCCACCTCTGGCGTGCCCAACGTGAGCTTTTTGCCAGAGAGTCCAATCACCCCTTTGCCATGCTGTCCCAAAGCAATAGGAATCAGGCATTCGTGGTGGTTGACATCTCCATGTGTCCAGAGTTGCGTGTGCTTATGTTCATATAGAGTAAACCGCACTGGATTTTTCAGCATCATGGCCAGCACGCCCATCATAGGAATTCTGGCACCCACAGGGAGTGTTTGACCAAGCTGACTGAATACGACTAGTTTGCCAGAGCTTTCAATAGCCAGTAGCGCGTGTTGCGCAGAAAGCAAGGTGCAAAGTGAACGTAGTAGACTAGAGGCGGTGTTGATATCCCAGCCACGCTCAAATAATGCTTGGCCTAGGCTAAGGTAGGTACGCGTATGCGCATCGTTGGCCTGTATTTGCTTAACGCTTTGCCTAAGCGCACGCGCACTGGTCGGCTGGTCCGTGTCGATTGGCTGGTTTTGGTTGTCTAGTAGGTCATTCGGCATATGCCAAGTAGTATATACCGTTCTACCTATAATGGTAGATTTTTAGTTGATGGGCGCCATGCATAATGCGTTTCATCGGGAAAGCAATCAATCGCCCGAGATAACTAAAATTTGGAGAATGAGAAAATGAAAAGTTTAAATTTAGCAGTCATTGTGTCTTCAGTCGCTTTATTGGTATCTGGTGCTGTACATGCTGAAGATGCGTACAAAAAGAATGTCCATAACCAAAATTTTTCAAAACGCCCATATGCACAACCGCTTCCTGATAGTGCTTATCAAAAAGCTAATGAGTTTGAAGGCGCAACATTGGTACGTGGCGAAGTGAACGAAGATGGCAATGCTGTAGATCAAAAACAGCAAGCACAGCGTCTTAGCAATTTATCAAAACGCCCATACTAATTGATGGGTATGAATTAAGTATGCATAAGGAGATGGTAATGAAGAGCATAGGTTTGATTGGTACGGTAACAGCTGCGCTATTGTTGACAGTAGGTGTGTTGACAGCAGGTGCAGCGCAAGCTGAAGAGAATCATGAGCACAGCATCATCAACCAGCATATTTCTAAACGTCCGTATCAAGCCCCTAGCTCGGATGCAAGTGCCAATAAGGCGGAGCACTGGGAAGGCGCGACTCTGGTGAAAGACGAAGCGCATGAGGAGAAAGCAGGGCCTACCCAATATCAGCAATTGCGTATTCGTATGCTGGGGCAGCGTCCTTATTTGGAGGGCAATAAGTAGGCCAATTGGCCAAACTAAGGCCGTATCCCGTAGCGAATAGGATACGTGGCCTGCATCACACCAAGACGGAATTGCCGCCTTGGTGCGTATATAATTTCTTGCTTCTGGCAGAACACCAAATATTATATGTTTTAGAAACTAAATTTTAATATTTAGAATCTATAATGAAGTACATCACGGCCGTGGTGATGCTTCACTATGGTTATTCTTTTGATTTCAATGTTTTAGGATAAGAATAAATGTCAACAAGCCTGTCACAGCAATCAAAGCTTTTCGGTTTTTTTAAAGATTTTAATAGTGATTTCCCTGCCAGTATCGTCGTATTTTTTGTAGCGCTGCCGCTGTGTTTGGGCATTGCATTGGCCTCTGGTGCGCCGCTGTTTTCCGGTGTCATTGCCGGCATTATCGGCGGTATTGTGGTTGGTATTGCCAGTGGTTCTCAGCTAGGTGTCAGTGGCCCTGCTGCAGGTTTAGCCGTGATTGTGCTTACCGCAATCGGTACCTTGGGCTCGTTTGAGGCCTTTTTACTGTCCGTCGTCGTCGCAGGCGTTATCCAGTTTTTACTAGGCTTTTTTAAAGCAGGCTTTATTGCCTATTTTGTCCCTTCATCCGTCATTAAAGGCATGTTGACGGGGATTGGCCTGCTGATTATCTTGAAGCAAATTCCGCATGCACTTGGTTACGACTTTGATTACGAGGGCAATGAGTCTTTCTTTCAGGCCGATGGCAGCAATACGTTTACATCGCTGATGGATGCTTGGAATTTATTGACCCCAGGTGCACTGTTTATTGCGGCCATTTCTATTGCCATTTTAATTTTGTGGGATACCGTACTCAGTAAAAAGCACAGAGTGTTTCAGATTCTGCAAGGCCCGATTGTAGTGGTGTTACTGGGTATTCTTTTAAACTACTTATTCCAAACCGGTGTGCTGAACTTTACATTGGCACCGGATCAAATTGTTGAGTTACCTGTTGCCGATAGTTTAAAAGACTTTTTGGGTCAATTTACTTCTCCGGATTTCTCGCAAATTTCTAATATTGAGATTTATAAAGTAGGATTTGTGATGGCGATTGTGGCCAGCTTAGAAACGCTGCTGTGCGTAGAGGCGACCGACAAGCTTGACCCCATTAAGCGCGTGACGCCGACCAACACTGAATTAAAAGCGCAAGGAATAGGCAATGTGCTCTCTGGGCTGATTGGTGGTCTACCCATTACGCAAGTGATTGTGCGTAGCTCAGCCAATATTACCTTTGGTGCTAAATCTAAATTATCCGCAGTGCTGCATGGCATATGGTTATTGTTAAGCGCAATTACCATCGCCAGTTTGTTGAACATGATTCCGTTAGCAAGTTTGGCGACGATTCTGATTATGGTCGGTTACAAATTGGCCAAGCCTTCTTTATTCACCGGCATGTATAAGTTGGGTTGGGAGCAGTTTGCACCCTTTATTGCCACAGTGATTGCTATTTTACTCACCGATCTACTGACTGGCATTGGCATTGGCTTAGTGGTTGGCATTGTCTTTACGTTACATCACAGCTATCGCAATTCGCACTATATGAAGGAATCTACTTCTAAGACCGAAGATGGGCGCGAGGTGCATCATATTGTGTTGGCAGAAGAGGTCTCGTTTTTTAACAAGGCGAGTATTATCTCTGCGTTAGAAGCGATTCCCCGCAATACCAAAGTGATTATTGATTGCTCTAATAGCAAATCGATTTCGTATGATGTGGTTGAGTTTATTCGTGATTATCATCTGCACGCAAAACTCAAAAACATTGATGTTGAAACCATTGCATTTATTGAGCCAAAGTCTTAAATCTAAGTCTTGAATCTAAGTCTTAACGCGCTTAATACTATGCAACTAATAAGAAAGTGGAAATATGTATAAACATCCTTTAATTGATCGTGACAAAATGACCCCGGCCGAGGCGCTGGATATTTTGATAGAAGGTAACCACCGTTTTATCAACAACTATTCTGTGGAAAAAGACTTCCAAAGTTTGTTGCGCATCACGCGTGATAAACAACATCCGTTTGCGTCTTTTTTAAGCTGTAGCGATTCACGTGCACCTGTAGAGTTGGTGTTTGACCAGGCATTGGGCGATATTTTCAGCGTACGTTTGGCCGGTAATATTGCATCGGACAAAGCGGTGGGAAGTTTGGAGTTCAGCTCAAAGTATTTGGGCAGTAAATTAATCGTGGTGATGGGGCACACCAGTTGTGGCGCAGTGAAAGCAGCATGTGATGACTTTAAAGATGGCCATATTGGTGAGATTATTAATCTAATCAAACCTTCCATCCGTCATGAGAAAACGATTGCGGCTGAGCAACGCAACTCCAAAAATCCAGACTTTGTTGAAAAAATTAATGCCTTGAATGTCAAATATCAAATTGATTCCATTATCCGCATGAGCGATATCATTGCAGACATGATTGAGTCGCGCGAGATTGGTATTATCGGCGGGATATATGATTTGGAAACTGGTAAAGTGAAATTTTTGGAAGACACACTCAAAGTTTAAGCCTGAGTTTGCTTATTCAAACGCAGTAAATTAAAAAACCGCCGAGAGGCGGTTTTTTAATGGGTGCTTATAACGTTAACGATGCCCTTCTTTGGCCATGTTAATGCTGTATTTTGGAATTTCTACCACTAAATCGGTATCGCCCACGATGGCTTGGCAAGACAAGCGTGATAACGGCTCTAGCCCCCATGCTTTATCTAACAAGTCTTCTTCGTTCTCTTGCGGGTTGTTCAGTGAGCGATAGCCTTCACGCACAATCACATGGCATGTGGTACATGCACACACTTTGTCGCAGGCATGATCAATATCAATGTCGTTATCAAGTAAGGTTTCACAGATAGACTCACCTTTGTTGGCTTCAATCACGGCACCATCTGGGCATAACTCAACATGGGGCAATACGATAATTTGTGGCATGGTTTAATTTCCGCTTAAAGTTCTAAAGTATTTACATCTTGGCCGGCCAGCGCCTGTTTGACTGAAGCGTCCATGCGGCGTGCGGCAAATGCTTCGGTAGCATGATTCAGCGCTTCGGTAGCTTGATGGATGGCATGACTATCTTTGCCCTGATTCAGCGTTTGTAATGCCTGTATCTGTAATTGAATCGTTTTCTGCTCTTCTGCCGATAACAGTTGAGCACCGTCTTGCGTCAACGCAACTTGAATGGCTTCTATCAAACGTTCGGCATCTACGGTGGCCTCGCGTAATGCGCGTGCTTGCTTATCGCTCTCTGCAGCGCTAAACGAGGATTGCAGCATGCCCGTGATGGTGTCTTCACTCAACCCGTAGGATGGTTTGACTACTACGTTGGCTTCCACGCCGCTGGTTTGTTCACGCGCGCTGACAGAAAGTAGGCCATCCGCATCAATCTGAAAAGTGACACGGATGCGCGCGCTGCCAGCCACCATCGGCGGAATGCCGCGTAATTCAAAACGTGCTAAGGAACGACAGTCGGAGACCAATTCACGTTCGCCTTGTACCACGTGAATGCTCATGGCGGTTTGACCATCTTTAAAGGTGGTAAATTCTTGCGCGCGTGCAATCGGTAAGGTGCTATTGCGAGGGATGACTTTTTCGACCAATCCGCCCATCGTCTCCAAACCCAGCGAGAGCGGGGTGACGTCTAGTAACAATAATTCATCATCGCTACGATTACCTGCTAATACATTGGCTTGAATAGCCGCGCCTAATGCGACGACTTTGTCGGGATCCAAATTGGTCAGCGGCTCTTGTTTAAAGTAATTTTCTACTGCATGACGGATGTGCGGCATGCGTGTGGCGCCACCCACTAACACCACCCCGTTAATCGCTTCAATGTCTAGTCCTGCATCGCGCATGGCCTTACGTGTCGGGCTTAAGGTTTTGGTCACCAGATTTTGCGTGAGCTCTAAAAACTTATCCACCGTAAGTGTCACATCGACCAGGCTGCCATCGCTCAATTTACATAGAATCTGTGCCTCGTGATTGTCGGTGAGCCATTCCTTGGCTTGGCGCGCTTTGGTCAGAAGTAAACGTGTGTCTTCCTCATTCAGCGGATTAAAGTGTTGTTGGCTGGCGCGCACTTGGTCTAGTACCCAACAGTAAATACGGTGGTCAAAATCATCTCCGCCAAGCGCAGAGTCGCCATTGGTGGCCAACACTTCAAACACGCCTTTGGATAAGCGCAGAATGCTAATATCAAACGTACCGCCGCCAAGATCGTAAATCACATAGATGCCTTCAGAGGCATTGTCTAAGCCATAAGCCACGGCTGCTGCGGTGGGTTCATTCAATAAACGCAACACATTCAACCCCGCTAAACGGGCAGCGTCTTTGGTAGCTTGGCGTTGGGCATCGTCAAAATAGGCGGGTACGGTAATCACTGCACCTACCAGCTCGCCGCCCAATGCTTTCTCAGCACGTAGTTTGAGGGTTTTTAAAATTTCTGCTGAGATCTCTACCGGACTTTTTAAGCCTGCGCGTGTCTCAATCTGCAGCATACTCTGTACGCCATCTCCAGCCACAAAGCAGTAGGGGATATGCGCACGATCAGCAATGTCTTGTAGGCTTCTGCCCATAAATCGCTTGGCTGAGACAATCGTATTAACGGGGTCTTTGCTTTGCTGGGCTTGTGCCTCATGGCCCACGACAATTTCGTTCTCTGACAAATAGCGCACCACAGAAGGCAATAGCGAATGACCGTGCTCATCTTGGAGCACCGTACTCATGCCGCTACGCACGGTGGCCACCAAAGAATTGGTAGTGCCTAAATCAATCCCCACTGCTAATCGGTGTTGATGGGGCGCGGCGCTCATGCCTGGTTCGGAAATTTGCAGTAATGCCATGTGAATTCTTTACGTTAATCTTCTAATCGACTGATGATCTCTTGCACATCAGCACTGACTTTATCAATAAAACTGAGCTTTCTAACCAACTGCGCCGCTGCTTGTGGGTCCCCGGATACGGTGTCTGCAAACTCTTCTTGCAACGCCTTGGCGCTAGCTTTCATGGTGCGCAGTAAATCCTCTAGCGCGTCAATGTCATGCGCATGCTGCGCATCTTCCATCGCTTCGCGCCACTCCATTTGTGTCATTAAAAAATCAGCCGGCATCGCCGTATTGCTGTCCTCTAATGTCTCAATGCCCTGTAGGTGCAATAAGTACCTTGCGCGAGAGGTCGGGTGCTTTAGGGTTTGGTAGGCTTCATTCATCAAGGTTGCAGTTTGCATTGATTGCAAGCGCTCGCTTGGTGTCGCTGTCACAAACTTATCCGGGTGCACTTCTGCTTGGATTTTGCGGTAATTACGTTGCAACACCTCTAAATCAATACTGAATTGCTGCGGCAAGCCAAGTAGTTCAAAAAAGTGATGGGCAGTGTGTGACATAAAAAGACGTTACGCGTGATGTAGAGATCAGCCGCAGCTGCTAAATGGTGAACGATTCGCCGCAGCCGCATTCATCTTTCACATTGGGGTTGTTGAATTTAAACCCTTCATTTAAGCCTTCTTTGGTAAAGTCGAGCTCTGTCCCGTCAATGTAGACTAGGCTTTTTGGGTCAACAATCACTCTCACGCCATGGCTTTCAAACGCCATGTCTTCTGTGTGCATTTCATCCACAAACTCAAGCGTGTAAGCCATGCCGGAACAGCCAGTGGTTTTGACGCCCAAGCGCAAGCCAATGCCTTTGCCACGATTGGCCAAAAACTTTTCAACGCGTTTTGCTGCGGTTTCTGTCAGTGTTATCGCCATACTTAAGCTGCTTCTTTTGATCCAGGTTGCTTAGATTTTAAATCGGCCACCGCTGCTTTAATCGCATCCTCTGCCAATACTGAGCAGTGAATTTTTACTGGCGGCAATGCCAATTCCTCTGCAATGGCAGAGTTCTTAATTTCTGCTGCTTGGTCCAAGGTTTTGCCTTTTAACCATTCTGTGACCAAAGAGCTTGATGCAATGGCAGAGCCACAACCATAGGTTTTGAATTTAGCATCTTCGATAATGCCAGCATCATTGACCTGAATCTGCAACTTCATCACGTCACCACACGCTGGTGCACCCACCATACCGGTGCCTACGTTGGAAGCGTTTTTGTCCAAAGAGCCCACGTTACGTGGATTCTCATAGTGGTCTAAAACTTTGTCTGAATATGCCATACCGTTCTCCTTAAATTAAAAATGCTTCACAACTTCTGCGTTAGCTCGGCTTGCCGTACTAGTCGTACTGTCTTCGCCTCGCTGCCTTGAATTTGTTTTGCCTTTTCAATTTTATAATTATAAAACTCTTCTATTGACTACTAAATGCGCACTATTTTATTGACTAGCAAGGCGGAGAGAAGCGCCGCATAGCATTGCTATGCAAGCTTTTCGACAACGCCGCTAGGCGAGAAAAGAGAGGCATTTTAATGCGCTGCCCATTGCACTTTGGACAGATCAATCCCATCTTTAAACATTTCCCATAATGGGGATAACTCACGTAACTTACCAATCTTGCTTTTGAGCAAATCAATCGTGTAATCCACATCGGCCTGCGTCGTGAAACGGCCAATCGAAAAGCGAATTGAGCTATGTGCCAATTCATCTGAACGACCCAATGCACGTAGTACATAGCTTGGCTCTAAACTGGCAGAAGTACATGCAGAGCCAGATGACACGGCAATGTCTTTGACGGCCATGATGAGTGACTCGCCCTCTACAAAGTTAAAGCTCATGTTCAAGTTGTGCGGTACACGATGATCTAAATCGCCATTCACATAAGTCTCTTCAATTTCCATCAAGCCATGCAACAAACGGTCACGTAACATACGGATGCGCTCGTTCTCTGCTGCCATTTCTTCATGTGCGATTCTAAACGCCTCGCCCATTCCCACGATTTGATGCGTAGCCAATGTGCCAGAACGCATGCCGCGCTCATGGCCACCACCGTGCATTTGCGCTTCAATGCGGATGCGCGGTTTACGGCGTACATACAATGCACCAATGCCTTTAGGGCCGTAGGTTTTGTGTGCAGAAAAGCTCATCAAATCCACCGGTAGCGTTTCTAAATCAATCACTACCTTACCAGTTGCCTGTGCGGCATCTACGTGAAAAATCACATTGTTTGCGCGGCAAATGTCACCAATCGCAGTGATGTCTTGAATCACGCCAATCTCGTTATTGACTAGCATCACAGAGGCTAATACCGTATCAGGACGAATCGCCGCTTTAAACTTTTCCAAATCAACCAAGCCATTTGGCTCAGGCTCTAAATAAGTGGCTTCAAAGCCTTGGCGCTCTAACTCACGCACAGTGTCAATCACTGCTTTGTGCTCAGTAGCTACAGTAATAATGTGCTTGCCTTTACTTGCGGCATAGAAGTTTGCTGCGCCTTTAATCGCTAAGTTGTTGGATTCGGTTGCGCCTGAAGTCCATACAATTTCACGTGGGTCAGCATTGACTAGCTTGGCTACTTCTTCACGTGCGTTTTCTACCGCTTTTTCTGCGGTCCAGCCGTACGGGTGGCTACGTGATGCAGGGTTGCCGTAATGCTCCGTAATAAACGGAATCATTTTAGCTGCAACACGCGGATCAACCGGCGTGGTGGCAGAGTAGTCTAAATAAATCGGTGCTCTATCTGACATTGTTTACTTTCCAATCGCTTCAATTTAAATAATTTGTCATTGCATCACCTGTGATGCTAACTTGCTACGCCGCAATCGCGGTCATGGCTTTTAATCGTTTTACTTCTTGCGCTAACGTCGCCAAAAATGCGTCTACTTGTTGTACGGTGTTGTGCGCACTTAAGCTCACCCGCACAGCGCCTCTTGCTAGTTCTTCCTCTACGCCCATCGCCAGTAATACATGGCTGGGTTCTGTGCTATCACTCGAGCAGGCTGAACCACTCGCAACGGCAAACCCGGCTTTGTCTAGCGCGGTGACCAATGTCTCACCTTCAATATGGTGAAAAGCAAAAAAGCTGGTATTCGGTAAACGCTGCGCATTTTCTGCGCCAAATACAGTGGCTTTTAGCTGATGCAATCCTGCTTCTAACTGACTGCGTAACAACGTGGTGTGTGTTTGATAGTCAGCCAATTGTTGCTGTGCAATTGCACATGCCGCACCAAACCCTACAATCGCAGCTACGTTTTCTGTGCCGCTACGTAACCCTTTTTCTTGTCCGCCGCCCAACAGCAACGGTTGTATGTCTACACGTTTATCGAGTACTAAAGCGCCAGCGCCTAATGGGCCGCCAATTTTATGGCTGGACAAGGTCATTGCATGCACACCCAAGTCATAAAAATCCACAGGCACCTTGCCTAACGCTTGTACCGCATCCGTATGCACAAATGCTTTGAGCTGTTTAGCTGCTGCTGTTACTGCAGTCAGTGGTTGCAATGCGCCGGTTTCATTGTTTGCCAGCATCACAGAAATCAATCCTGTCGGGCGTTGCAATAATGCATTCAGGTGTTCTAGGTCTAACTGCCCATGCGGATCGACCTTAATTTTATTTACTTGCCAGCCATTGGTTTGCAATGCCAGTGCCGGGCGAGACACACATGGGTGCTCAATGCTGCTATACAACATTTGGCTTGGTGCTAAATTGCCAGCGATTCCTCGAATTGCAAAATTATTGGCCTCTGTACCACTAGCGGTAAACACCACTTGCGAAGCTTGTACGCCCACGGTCTCAGCAACCTGCGCTCTTGCGTACTCGACTGCGTCGCGTGCATTGCGACCAAATACGTGACGACTGGTCGGGTTGCCATGCTGTGCAGTCATGAACGGCAACATCACTTCCAGCACTTGCGGATGCAGTGCGGCGGTGCTGTTGTGATCAAAATACACAGTATTCATTAAGCGTTTAATGCCTCTGTTGTCGCACATTTGCGTGGTGCAAACACCACTGCGTTTTCACATTGTCCATTTTTACGTTGCATATCCACCATGTCGGCAAGGGTAACGCCAGACAGGTACTCTAAAATCTTGCCATTCAGCGCTGTCCACAAGTCATGTGTCATGCAGCGGCCTTCGTCGTGGCAGTTTTCATTACCGCCACACTGCGTAGCATCAATCAACTCATCCACGGCGGTAATAATGTTAGATACCGAAATCTCGTGATGTGGTTTGGCTAAGCGATAACCGCCACCAGGTCCACGCACACTAGTCACCAAGCCTTGGCGGCGCAAGCGACTAAATAATTGTTCTAAATAAGAGAGCGAAATGCTTTGACGCTCACTAATGCCTGCTAATGTGACTGGCTTGTCTGCCTCGTACAATGCAATGTCTAGCATTGCAGTGACCGCAAATCGTCCTTTTGTTGTCAATCGCATAATATCAATACACCGTTTTAATTAGAGTCTATTTTATAATAACCTACTAATTTAGTCAATTATTATTGGGCTTAGTTCACACCTTCAATGTGTGCTAAAACTGCGAGGCTAGGAAACGTTTGGCTTTTTGGTAGCAAATGCCTGGCCTACATCAGTTTCAGATTGCGCATCACTGAGTTTGGCAAGTTCTGCTTTGAGTGCAGTCAATTCAATGTCCTGCTTATTGGCGTGGTCTAGCAAGCTATGAATAGCTTTGGTAATGGGGTCGTTCTCATCGTTGCCGACAGCGTATGCGCTGAAGCCGATTTTTTGCGCTGTATCGTCGCGTTTTTTCTGCTTTTCCTCTTCTAGAATACGTGCTGGGATGCCTACAGCAGTTGCGTTGTCTGGGACATCTTTTACTACTACGGCATTAGACCCGATTTTTGCATTTTTGCCGATTGTAATAGGGCCCAGTACTTTGGCGCCTGCGCCAATCACCACGCCTGTTTCAAGCGTGGGGTGTCGTTTGCCTTTGTTCCATGAAGTGCCGCCTAATGTGACGCCATGATACAGCGTGCAATCATCGCCAATCACAGCGGTTTCACCAATCACTACGCCCATGCCGTGATCAATAAACACACGGCGACCGATAGTTGCACCGGGATGAATTTCAATGCCAGTCAGCCATCTGCCAATATGAGACAGCATGCGGCCCAGCCAGTAAAAGCGTTTAGTCCAGAACCAGTGACTAATGCGGTGCATAATCAAGGCATGTACACCGGGATAGGTGGTAAGAATCTCAAAATGCGTACGCGCCGCTGGGTCGCGGTCAAATACAATTGAGATATCTTCTTTTAAGTGATTAAACATAAGTTCACGGCTGAAAAATCAATCCGCTATTATGCCATAAAGTAATAGTTGAATAAATTACTAGGTTAATTAGCGGCATCAATATTTAGTATGTTTTTTTGGGGTCACGCTTAAGGTGAGAATGCCGCGCAATAGATTGACCTCTTCTTTTTCTAAGCGGGTGCGTCCGTATAAGCGGCGTAAACGTTCAAAGAGTTTTTTAGGTGCGCGTGGGTTAATATAGCCAATATGTTCCAGCACTTCGCGCATGTGTTCATAAAAGCGCTCTAGGTCGTCTTGCGTGGCCAGTTCAGCAGTCTTTTCTTGGTAGTGCAGATCGCCTGTAGTGATCGCCATGCGCAGTTCGTAACACATAATTTGCACGGCTTGCGCCAAATTGAGCGAAGTGTACTCCGGGTTGGCGGGAATGGTGGCCAGCATGTGGCAGCGGTCCGCCTCTTCATTGGATAAGCCGCTCATTTCTGTACCAAATACCAGCGCCACTTCTTGATGCGCTGCAATGTCTTTCACTTCGGCAGCCGCTTCACGTACGGTCACAACTTGTTGTGAGAGTGAACGCTGTTTACCGCTGACGCCAATCACAAATTGGCAATCGGCAATGGCTTCTTCCAGTGTTTGTGTCACCACAGCCGTATCCAATAAATCGGCTGCATTCACTGCTAAAGCATTGGCTTCACTATCAGGAAAATGCTTAGGCCGTACTAGGTAGAGTCGGCTCAAGCCCATGGTTTTCATGGCGCGTGCGGTCGATCCGATATTGCCTGGATGGCTAGTCTGGCAAAGTACAATCCGTATGTGATTAAAAATGCGATCAGTCAATAGGTCTTCAGTCATAAGTTTTTGGTTAACTTGGGCGTTGGTCAACTAGATATTTGGATAAGCTGGCTTAAATGCTAAAATGCTATTTTACAGTACATCACGCAAAGACCATCAATAATGCATCCCATATTAAATGTTGCGACCAAAGCGGCCAGAGAAGCAGGCAAGATTATTAACCGCGCGTCACAAGACGTAGGTGCGCTCAAAGTGCAAACCAAAGACTACAACGATTTTGTCAGTGAAGTAGACCGTTCGGCCGAAGATGCCATTATCAGCATCTTGAAAGAAGCGTACCCAACGCACGGCTTTTATGGTGAGGAAAGTGGTAAAACCAATGTGGATGCTGAAAGTATTTGGATTATTGATCCTTTAGACGGTACCACTAACTTCTTACATAACTTTCCTTGTTATTGCGTTTCGATTGCACTGCAAGAACGAGGCGTACTCACACAAGCTGTGATTTATGACCCTGTCCACAATGATTTGTTTACCGCGACAAAAGGCCGTGGCGCGTTTTTAAATGACAAGCGCATTCGTGTGACGAATCGTAGTAAATTGCAAGACGGCTTAATTTCAACAGGTTTCCCATTCAAAGATTTCAGTTATTTAGATACTTATCTAGAAATCTTTAAAGACATGGCCAAAAAAACGGCAGGCTTGCGCCGTCCAGGTTCTGCTGCATTAGATTTGGCCTATGTAGCTGCTGGGTATACCGATGGTTTCTTTGAGATCAACTTATCGCCTTGGGATATCGCTGCGGGTGCGCTATTGGTGCAAGAAGCTGGTGGTATTGTCGGCGATTTTGAAGGCAACGAAAGCTGGTTAAGAACTGGTAATATTGTCGCCGGCAACCCCAAAGTGTTTGGACAAATGTTGCAAGTGATTGCACCACACCTCACAGAACGTATTAAAACACCTACACTTGAGTAGTACGTACGCTTGTGTCGATTGCCCCTGAACCATTAACGTCGCTTGAGCCATTAGAGCCAGCGCAGCAACTCGCACAACACACCCCCATGATGCGCCAATATTTGGCGCTTAAAGCACAACATCCGGATATGTTGCTGTTTTATCGTATGGGGGATTTTTACGAGCTCTTTTTTGATGACGCAGAAAAAGCTTCGCGTCTATTAGGCATTACCTTAACCCGTCGTGGTAGCAGTAATGGCGAGCCGATTAAAATGGCAGGTGTGCCTTATCATGCAGCCGAGCAGTATTTAGCGAAGCTTGCCAAAATGGGCGAAGCGGTGGCAATTTGTGAGCAAGTGGGCGATCCTGCTACCAGCAAAGGCCCGGTGGCGCGTGAGGTTGCGCGTATCCTGACGCCGGGTACGCTGACAGATGCCGCTTTGTTGGATGAAACGCGTGATCAGCCATTACTCAGTATCTATGCGGGTGATGGCGTCATTGGGTTGGCAAGGCTAAACCTAGCCTCAGGCGATTTTGTATTGAGTGAGGTTGCTACCGGCCAGTTATCGCAAGAACTAGAGCGCATCCATCCGGCGGAAATCGTATGTGAGGAAACATTTCAGCATGCGGCATTGGCTAACTATAAAGCACTTAAAAAATGTTTGGCGCCTTGGCAGTTTGATTTGGATGCCGCACAACGTACACTTACACAACAACTGAATACCTTGGATCTAGCCGGATTTGGTTGTCATGAAATGCCCGCGGCAATTGCCGCCGCCGGCGCTTTGTTAGACTATGTGAAGCATACACAGCGTACCGCATTGCCACATATCGTTGGTTTGTCGATTGAGCAAACCAGTCAATATGTGCAGCTAGATGCCGCTACCCGCCGTAATCTAGAAATTGATACCACAATCCGAGGCGAAGCCTCACCAACGTTGTATTCCCTACTCAATACCACACAAACTGCCATGGGCGCCAGATTACTGCGCCACTGGTTACACCATCCGTTGCGAGACAAAACGCATGTGCACATGCGTCACCATGCGGTTGCTGAGTTATTGCAAACCCATGCGTGGCAAACGCTGCAAGCAAGTTTAAAGCTAGTAGGCGATATTGAGCGCATTACTGCGCGCATCGCCCTGAAGACGGCAAGGCCACGCGATTTGTCCGGATTACGTGAGAGTTTATTACAGTTGCCTATGTTGCAAGCTGCACTCGCTAATTTGCAATGTACGTTGCTGCAAACCTTGGGCGCAAGTTTGCAGGCACCCAGCGCGGTGGTGGATACTTTAAAAAATGCCATCCGTGAAGCGCCTTCCGTAGTGTTACGCGAGGGCGGAGTGATTGCAGATGGCTACGATGCTGAACTAGATGAGTTGCGCAATCTTCAAACCAACCATGGCGATTTTTTACTCCAGTACGAGGCCGCAGAAAAGGCACGTACCGGGTTACAAAATCTAAAGGTTGAGTTTAATAGTGTGCATGGTTTTTATATTGAAATTAGCCGTGCACAAGCTGAGAATGCGCCCCCAGAATACCGTAGGCGCCAAACACTCAAAAATGTAGAGCGCTTTATTACCCCTGAGCTTAAAACGTTTGAAGACAAAGTCTTAAGTGCTAATGACAGAGCGCTGGCGCGCGAAAAAATGCTATATGAGCAAGTGCTGGAATCCTTGCTACCGCATATTCGCGCGTTGCATATGAATGCAGGTGCGGTGGCCAGTTTGGATGTATTGTGCTGCTTTGCCGAACGCGCGCAAGCATTGCACTACGTGCAGCCTATGTTTACGCAAGAGGCTGGCTTGTCCATCGTCTCAGGGCGACATCCTGTGGTCGAGAGCATCTCACAGCCTTATGTGTCCAACGATGTAACGCTGAATCCATATCGACAGTTGTTGCTGATTACCGGGCCGAATATGGGCGGTAAATCGACATTTATGCGCCAAACAGCGTTGATTGTATTGATGGCGTATTGCGGCTGCTTTGTACCGGCCAGTGTGGCCAATATTGGTGAGATTGATCGTATTTTCACCCGTATTGGCGCTTCGGATGATCTCGCTGGCGGGCGTTCTACTTTTATGGTGGAAATGACCGAGACGGCGAATATTCTGCACAATGCTACCGAAAAAAGCCTCGTGCTCTTAGATGAAATTGGGCGCGGTACCAGTACGTTTGATGGATTAAGTTTGGCATGGGCAGTGGCAAAACAATTGTTGGATAAAAATAAATCACTCACCTTGTTTGCTACGCATTATTTTGAGCTGACGCGCATTGTGGATGATGCCAAACATGCGGCCAATGTGCATCTGGATGCGGTGGAGCATGGCCAAGGCATTGTGTTCTTACATAAGGTAGAAGAGGGCGCTGCGAATCAAAGCTATGGTATTCAAGTAGCGCAATTAGCGGGCATTCCTAAAAGTGTTGTGCAGCTAGCGAAGCGTAAACTTTTACAATTAGAGAATAATCAAATTGCACAAAATGCGCATCAACCCGATATGTTTACGACTATTGAGGAACCGATGCCTGCGGCTATGCATCCAATTGTGGCGGAAATTGAAGCGCTACAACCAGATGACCTGACGCCTAAACAAGCATTAGAATTGCTGTATCAACTCAAAAAATCATTACATTAAAAGGATATCCATGAACAAACCAGCCATTACACAAACGACGATTCACGATGTGCTTGCTAACCGTTGGAGTCCACGTGCATATGATGCCAATAAGCCAGTTTCCCAAACACAAATTATTAGCTTGTTAGAAGCTGCACGTTGGGCGCCTTCTTGTTTTGGAGATCAACCTTGGCGCTTTGTGGTGTGCGATAAAACCACCAACCCAGACGCTTGGAAAAAGGCACTTGATTGCTTGGTGCCAAGTAATCAAACATGGGCACAACACGCACCAGTATTGCTGCTGATTTGTGCAAATACCTTGTTTGGACACAACCAAAAACCGAATCGTTGGGCGCCTTATGACACAGGTGCGGCAACAGAAAATCTATGCCTACAAGCAACCGCACTTGGCTTAGCTGCGCATCAGATGGGTGGATTTGATGTTGCGAAAGCGCAAACGGCTTTTGCGGTACCAGAACAATTTACGCTGATGTCTATGGTCACGATTGGATATGCAGGGTCTGCAGATAGCTTGCCTGAAGATTTGCGTGAACGTGAATTGGCACCAAGAGAGCGTCGCCCATTAGGTGAGTTATTTTTTAATGGGGCATGGGATAAAGCCATCCTCTAATAGATGGTTTTTGTGTATACGGTGCGCAAAAAACCACTTTGAAAACCTGCATTTTCAGTACATAAACTGCCGATTTTCATCATTTTTCGCATTGTCAACGCTGCGTTCGCCTACTTCTGTGTAGGTCTCTGTTAAAATAGACAATTATTTTAAGAAATATTAGGGGTTTTTGGTATGGCTGTGCTCACACTCAATAAAGCAAACTTTAAATCAACCATCGAAAACAATCCGTTTGTGATTGTCGATTTCTGGGCACCATGGTGTGATCCATGTGTGGCTTTTACCCCAACGTTTGAAGCCGCTGCAGAGAAAAACCCTGATATTGTCTTTGGTATGGTAAACACTGAGACTGACCCTGAAATTTCTGAGTATTTTGAAGTGAATCAAATCCCAGGCATTTTAGTGATTCGTGAGCAAGCTGGCATTCATGCCCAAGTAGGTGAAATTGGTGCGCCAGCTTTTGATGAAATTATCAAATGGGCACGTGAGTTTGACATGACGCCGGTACGTGAGTATTACGCGGCCAATCAAAAATAATCTACGGATACATGTGAATAAAAAAGCCACGCAACTGCGTGGCTTTTTTCTTATATCAACAATTAGAATCCGCCAGTTGTGATGATGCGAAACACATAAAAAGCGCCAATCGCCATCATGATATACATGGGAATGTCGCCTGCTTTTGTTTTTTCAGTTTTAGACGGAGAAGAAGTCCAACGATTAAAGAGCCAAGCTGCCGCAATAATCACAGGGATCATCAACAAGCCTACGGTTGACTCAAACAGGCTGCCGATCCAAGATTTGACGACACTACCATCTTTAAATAGCTCAATACCAAGACCTATCAGCCCAATCACCATCAGTAGAAATGAGATGATGGAACCTGCTGTGCCGACTTTGCTATTCGGGTTTATTTTGGCGTTTTTAGCGTACTTGTTCGGATCCATAGATGTGCCTCAGCAAAGTCTTACGTTAATTTTGCGCCAAATACTTAGCAGGATCAACGGATTTACCCTGCTGTCTAATTTCAAAGTGTAACTTCACCGTATTACTGTCGGTATTGCCCATTTCTGCAATTTTTTGGCCAGCGGTCACCTGCTGACCTTCTTTTACCAACAGCTTATTATTATGCGCGTAGACCGATAAAAAGGTTTTATTATGTTTGATGATGATGAGTTTGCCATAGCCGCGTAAATCAGAGCCACTATAAATCACTTTGCCGCCGCTGGCTGCCACAATGGCTTGGCCTGCAGTACCGGCAATATCAATGCCCTTATTAGAGGCTTCGTTAAAACTTGCTATCACTTTGCCGTTGGTTGGCCAAGACCAGGTCACTGCATCGTCGCCCGTTACTTTGCTCTCGGTAGGCTTGGTTGCAGCTGTGTCAGTGGCACTGGGTTTTACAGCTGGCGCAGGCTCTGTACCTTTGGGTGAGGCGCGATTAAGCGCTTCTATGCTATACGGTTCACGCATCGCCTTGGGTTGGTTAAGGATAGGCGTCACCGCTGGTGCTGTTGGTTTGGTTTCGGCAACCGGCTCAGTTTTAATGGGGGTGACCACTACACCATTTTCAGTCGTACTCACATTTTTCTCTGCATTGCCGTTGCTCGGCAAGATCAATTTTTGACCGACTCTAATAGGGTAAGGTGGTGTCAAGTTATTGGCGCTGGCAATTTCTTTATAGTCGTAACCAAACTCCAACCCAATCGCATATAGGGTGTCGCCTTTTTTTACAGTGTAACTGTTTGGGCGCCAATCACTACTGGCAGGCTCTTTTGCAACGGGAGCGCTTGGTTTATTGGCAGAGGTGTCACGGTCGATGACGGGTGCGGGTGGAATGCCTGCACAAGCGATTAAAGTCAGTGTGAGTATAACGAGTAGAGATTTCTGTAGCATGAGACTTTATGTACTTGTACCACCTAGAAGGGGAACAAATTTGACCGCTTCTAGTTTGGTTTGTTTAAATTCGGTAGGGGTGCGTTCAATCAGGTAAAGGGTTTGCGTGGTGGTGCCAACAGGAATAACCAAGCGGCCGCCCATGGCGAGTTGTGCCAATAACTCTTCAGGGATATGGCTAGCGGCGGCGGTGACAATGATGCCATTGAATGGCGCATAGTCAGTGAGGCCGATACTACCGTCCGCGTGATCCAGTTTGACATTGGTGCATTTGAGCGTGCGTAAATGACTGCGTGCTTTCATCACCAATGGGCGAATACGCTCCAGCGAAAATACCTCATTGGATACTTTGGACAGCACTGCAGTTTGATAGCCACATCCGGTACCAATCTCTAATACTTTATTGAGTGGCCCGCCATTGCGTAGCACCTCTGTCATGCGCGCCACAATATAAGGTTGTGAAATGGTTTGACCAAAACCAATCGGCAAGGAAACATCTTCATACGCACGGATAGACAAGGCTTCATCCACAAAAATATGTCTTGGAATCTCACCAATGGCCGAGAGTACGACTTCATCTTTAATGCCTTGCTCACGCAGGCGAGTCAGCATGCGATCACGTGTTCGCAATGAGGTCATGCCAATGCCAGATTTAGTTGTAGGCCTGAGTAATGCCATGGTAATTACTTCTGTATCCAATCGTTGAGTGCTGCAAGTTGCGTATGTTTGGTTAAATCTACTTGAATAGGCGAAATAGACACTTGCTGATGTGCAATGGCGTGAAAATCCGTACCTTCACCACCATCATTGGGTTGTCCGGCAGCGCCTACCCAATAGACAGTTTCCCCACGTGGTGTTTTAAGTTGTATTACTGGCTCAGCCTTATGGCGCTTGCCTAGGCGAGTGATTACACGCCCTTTAATCTCATCATAAGGCAGATCCGGCACATTGATGTTAAGCAATGTGGGTGAAGTCAGTGGTGTCTTGGCATAATGCTGCACCAGTTCTACTGTAATGCGTGCAGCTGTTTCAAAGTGGATAGCGTTATGCTGCGACATCGAAATGGCAAAAGAAGGAATGCCCAGCAAATAGCCTTCCATGGCGGCTGCGACGGTACCGGAGTAAATCGTGTCGTCCCCCATATTGGCGCCATCATTGATGCCGCTGATGACCATATCCGGCATCTCATCCATCAAGCCGGTTAAGGCAATGTGCACACAGTCGGTAGGGGTGCCATTGACGTAGTAAAAATTATGACTGGTTTTGCGTACACTCAGTGGGCGATCTAAGGTCAGCGAATTGCTGGCACCACTGCGGTTACGCTCGGGAGCCACTACGGTAATGTCGGCAATCTTGGCTAGGTGTGAAGCAAGGACGCTAAGGCCAGGCGCAAAGTAGCCGTCGTCATTAGAAATTAAAATTCGCATGCATTAATTATAATGGTTTTAAGCAGCTTGTCAGCGGGCAAATCACTTAAGGAAGCAAGAAATAAGTGGCTGCGCGGGTAAATTGCTGCGTTGCACGCTACTCGCAACCTCGCTGTATACTGCATACTATCTCGGTTTCTGCGTTCCGTGCGCCTTGCACTTTCCCCGCTCGCCGGTTATTTCTTGCTTCCTAAGCTTTTGTTTGAATGGTTTTTTATCCATTTTGCATAGAAAATAGCGCATCCAAAAAAAACGAGACTCAGAATGATCTCCAAACCAGCCAGCTTTGCCGATAAGCCATGCTCTGACCATGCTCTGACGGTGCCTTCGGTAAAGTAAAGCAAAATGAGCATGCTGGCCCATTGAAAGGTATAGCGCTTGCCTCTCAAAATGCCAAACAAAGGTACTAGGAGCGGCAGCACTTTAAGCACAAGCATGCTGCCGCCTGTTTTTAGCGGCGCTAGCCAAAGCTCCCAAGCCACACACAGCATAATTAGGGCGATTAAGCTGACGCTCGCCCCTAGATGAAGTAGGCGTATCATGTGCGGCACGCTTTAGCCATGGCCACCAGCGCAGTTCTTGCTTCTTCTGCATGGGTGATAGGTGTTTCAAAATCAAAGCGTAAACGTTGTGCGGTTTTGGTATGCGCCCGCACATCAAAGCCAAAGGTGTCTATACCAATCATCTCTGCTGCATTGGCGTGAACACCATGGTAGTGCTGGCAATAGGCCAATAGGTTGTGTGCGTGGTCGTGGTTCATGTGTTCAATAATGCTCTGCTCTTCAATCATCAGTGGATGCGTGGGTAATTGCATGTCAGTTCCATGCATCCAGCCCATTTTGCCAAAGCTAGCAATATAGCGCGCTTGCATGATGTACAGCGTATAAAACGTAAAGTCATGCATATCAAAATACTGTTCAGCTTGCGGCAGATAGCGTAAATAACGTTCACGCATCAGTGGGTTCTGCTTATCGGTTTGCTCCGCCTTGGCCAATAATGTTAGGCGTGCATTGGCTTGCAAGTCTTCGGCGCCGGCAAATACCAACAAAGAAACATGCGCATTGTGCGAGATATTTTTGGTGTGCTCGGCAATACTGCTAATCAAAATAGTCGGCATGCCTTGGTGATTGAGCACAAATGGCGCAACAGAGCCAAAAGGGTAACCTGTAAACTTGGCAGAATGCGTAGAGAGAATGCCGGAGTGGGTGCTAAATAAAAACCGCTGCGCTTCTAGGGTGAGTGACATATATAGGCTAACTCAGTTTTAACGCCGTTTCGGCCAAACGCTTACCCAACGCAATGCACAACTTACGTTCATCATCCGATATCGGGCGGTCATCCATACTGCCGCCAATATGGCTGGCACCATACGGTGTGCCACCTGTAGTGGTTGTGCTGAGTTGCGGCTCGGAATAAGGCAGACCAGTAATCAGCATACCGTGGTGTAGTAAAGGCAACATCATGGAGATTAAGGTGGTTTCATTGCCGCCATGCATAGAGCCGCTGGAGGTGAATACGGCGGCTGGTTTGCCGATCAGTGCGCCTTTTAGCCATAAGCCAGCAGTGCCGTCTAAAAAGTATTTCATCGGCGCTGCCATATTGCCAAAGCGGGTAGGGCTACCTAGTGCTAATCCTGCGCAAGCTTCCAGATCAGCTAGCTCAGCATAAGGTGCACCGCTGGTAGGAATATCCGGCTCTGTAGCTTCATGGTTGGCAGATACTTTAGGCACCGTGCGTACACGCGCTTTTGCGCCGTTAACGCTTTCCACGCCACGGGCAATCAGCTGCGCCATGTCACGTACGGCGCCACCTTGAGAGTAATACAACACTAGAATTTCTATCATGCACACTACTTTCTATCATGCTTTTTTCTATGATACTTTTGGATTGCGTTAGTCAAAGTCGAAACTATACACAACATCCAGCGCGTTTTCAGAGCCGGCTTTGGTTTCTATGGCCACTCTGCGCGTCAGCTGATAAGTGAGTTTAGCCACATTCAGTAAGCCAAACAAACTCTTTTCATAACCAATTACTAATTTACGATTAATGCGCTTACCGATGTTAACACTGTAGTTGGTGGCGTTGGTGCCTTTGACATCCAAGCTGTCAAATCCAACGATACCTGCAATCTTGGATTGTAACGGTACTGAGTCTCCTTGCGATAAGAGTGCACCTGCGGCCACTGAAAGCAACGCGAGTTCGCTACTGCCTGCTTCTGACATGGGGCGGCCAAGCACTAAGAGTGAAAGTTTGTCATCGTTACTGGTCTCCGGGTCCGAGACTAATTTCAGTTCTGGAGACTGGATATCGCCTGTGAGCTTCACGCCTACTTTGGTCGGCTCTAAATTGCGCATCGCTACAATGTTTAGGCCCGCGTTGGAAATAGGGCCGCTGAAGTTGATTTGCCCGGTTTCAATGTCTAATAATTGCCCGTAAGCCAAGTAGGTGCCATTGACTTCAAGCGCACCAAACGCCTGTAATTGCTGTAGATTGCCTGAGAGCTTCACTTGTCCGCTGAGTGCGCCGTTAAGCCCTTGTCCCCGCAGTAAAAAGTGATGTGCTTCATCGTAGGGCGCAGTTGGCTTACGCCCAAAATCAATGTTTAGCGCATCCAATACAAGTGCAATATTGGTCGGATTCTCTTCGGTTTGTTTGCCTAAAATGATGATATCGTCATCCAAGATAGGCTTGCCTGCTTTGGGCAATTCAAATAGCCCGTTGTGCACTTTAAATTGCCCGCTAATCAGCGCACGCCCACTTGCCAATTGCATATCGCCTTCACCACTCAGCACGATAAAGCGATCTGTGCGCGATAACGCAGTAAAGCGATTGGCCTCAACCTGCAGATTGAGCTGCGCTGGATTTTTGAACAGATTGGCTTGCCCCTGCGCGTGTAATGTGCCTGATTTACCTTCGAAATCCAGTTGGGTGATGGTGAGTGTTTCCTTGGCAAAGCTTGCACTGAGTGTGCCGTTGTTAAGTAACACCCCTTGGCTAGGGATTTGTACAGCTAAATGCTCGCCACGCAAATAGCCGTCTAATTCTGGCGCAGCTAACGTGCCATGGCCATCCAGTTTCAAATTCAACTGCCCATCCAAGGTGGTGCTCGCATCATGCAAGGCTAGCCAATTCAGGTGCTGTAAGTTTGCCTCTACATGCAATGCCAATGGTGCATTTCGGTTGAGTGCAAAGCCATGCGCAGTGCTAGTGAAGGTTGTGGCGGCACTGGCCTGAATGTTCCCGGCATGCTGTGATTCTATTGTGGCGCTGGCATTGAGCTGATTATTCACAATCTTGGATTGTAGGTGGATGGTACTCAACCCTAAGTTTTGTTTGGTTTTTTGAATTACATCATGCAATGTAATGTCGCCATCTGCACGTGTAAGCGTCATTTCTGCGTTGATTTGTTCGGCAATATCAACGTTCCATGCCCCGTTAAGCGTCAGACTTTGTTCTACATTGGGATTGGTCAACCCAAGGTAATCTTGTAATGCTTTGACTGGCAGTTGCTCAATGCGGCCCTGCGTATTGAAGCGCGCTTTTAGGGCAGGACTGTTGGCTGTTGCCGTCTGCGCCGAAAGGTAGTGCAAAGCGTCGAGCTGTATCATGCCTTCTTGCACTTTGAGTTGCATTTGCTGCATTGCAAAGCCGGTCTCTGCGCTATAACGCATAGGCGCAGGCTGCGCTAGACGTATGGAGGTTTGGTCACGACTAGTGAGCTTGCTTAACGTGCCTTGCCAACCTTGTGCTGATATTCCGCCTTCGATCACGCTATCTAAACCAAATGTTGCTTGCTGCGTGTCTGTATTCTCTGTGGAGAGTGTTAGCGTATGTTTGGCCAAGCTGCCATTCAGTGTTATCTGCGCGTTAATAGCATGGGTTGTTGCATCTGCTGAGGCGCCTTTGTGTAGCCCAGTGATGGTAATTTTGTTGTCTAAAGGCGCCTGCGCTATGGTAGAGAACTGACCTTGCGCCTGCACACTGCCAATCTGTATTGCATCTGGAAGACGAAGTTTTTCAGCCTGCAACTGGTAATGCGTTTGATAGTCATCACCACTGTGTGTGAGTTCGCCTTGACTGCTGATTTTTCCGGAGAGACCCGTCATAACTTGGCTGAGACTCGGCCAGTTGGCTTGCCAACGCAGCGTGTTATGCGATGGGTCATTGGCATTCAAACCACCTTCTACATGCAGGGTGTTACTGGCTAATTGTGCATCAAGATTGAGTGATGAAAGTACAAAATCCACGAGCGTCGCTTCTGCATTCAGGATGAGCGGATGCTGCTGTAATTGGCTGTCATGTGCTTGCAATAACACTTTGAGTGGTTGTTGACCACTCAACATGCCATCCGCAGTGAGTGAAAGATTGAGTTGGCCATTCAGTTGCGGGTGGATATGCGCGGCATTTAATGCTTGCAATGCAACCTCTAAATGCGCTGGCATCTGATCCTGCAAGCTAATGTCTGCAGTCAGTTTGATGAGATTGTCATGATGCAGATTGAGATCGGCCGGAACGATGGCAAAACCACTGTTTTCGGGCTGGTAAAGATGGTGTGCAGTGACGTGAATTTGCGCTAAGTCTCCGCTGATATTGGCTTTGAGCTGATAAGGCGTGCTGGCTTGTGTGTTCTGCGCACTCAGCCAGCCATTGAGTGCAAACGGCTTTTTATTCACCATGTCTACTGCGGTATGTAATTGCCCCCATGGGCTTTCTGAGACTTGTAACTCAAGCGCAAGCGTTTGGTCGTTAGCGTGTAGATTGAATTGAATCTGCTTGAGTGTTTGCGATTCGTCCGCTTGTACAATCGTCAACTCATCGATCAGCCCCTGTTGCAATTGAATAGGTAAGGGCAATGCAATATTGGCAGGAAGTGTATTGGAGGTTGATGGATTGGCTGCTTTAGGTGATGGCTTAAACGTCAGACTGGCGCGTTTGGCATGAAACCGCGAGACCGTGAGCTCGCCAGCAGTGTTTAAGCTGATTGATAGATTGGAGTCGATACGATCGACTCGCAGAATAGCGTTGCCCAAATCCATTTCAAGCGCACTGAGGTTTGAATACACCAGTAAGTTGGCTGCCAGTACCATTTGTGGCGTGATGATGAGCGACAGGCACAGCGCAAATACGCTGCATGTGCGCAACAACGCGTAAAGCATAACCGGCCAGCGCGAACGCGATTGCAAGTGTGGTATACGTAAATTCATCTATTAAAAACTCACACCTAAATTAAAGTGCAGACGATAGTCTTTGGTTTCTTCACCATAGGCGATATCGGCACCCACCGGGCCCACCGGACTTTTCCAGCGCACCCCTAAGCCATAACCATACGCAGGTCTGTAATCGTGCCAAGAGTTGGCTGCATTACCAAAATCCACAAACGCTGCGGCGCCCCAGGATGAGGTAAACCACTGCACTAGCTCGGTGCTGCCGGTAAGCAGTACGCGCCCGCCCAGTATGGCATCACCATCTTTTACGCCCAATGCCTGGAACGCATAGCCACGTACGGATTGATCGCCACCAGCACGAAACAAATAAGTCGCAGGTACGCTGTCAGAACCTGTGACCACGCCAACCTCTAACCGACCTAAAAACTGTGTATTTTGGCCCAGCGGATAAAAGCCTTGTAACTTGGCTTGTGATTGTAAGAATCGCCCATCAGATAAGCGTTCGATTGGCGCCACCTGAAACTGCGAGCTAAAAATCACCCCTTTGGTCGGAATCAGGTCATGGTCTAAACGCCGCAGGCTTAAGCCATAAGCAAACGTAGCGGCTTTGTTAAACTCTGTAGACTCACCATCAATAGACAGAAATTCGTACAGCAAGTTGGCACCGATAAACTGCTCAAAGTTACGATCGCCCCAGCTACGCTTGACGCCATTATTAACGGCCGTTGTGATTTGGCCTTCTACATTGGTACGTACCAAGCTGTTGTTAATGCTGTCGCGGTAGCCACTGGCATCCGTCATGAGCTTGATGCTGGAAGTGGCTGCTTGCAGCCGCTGTTCAAGCCGCAATGAGGTATCCCACAATAAGCCGCGCTCAAATAAGTTACGGTCTGTGTAGTTTAAAACCACGCGTGCACCGGTGTTAGTGCTTGCACCCACGCCAATGCTCACACTTTGTTGTTCGCGCTCTTGCACATTCACCACCACATCGGCTAACCCATCTTGGTTAGGCTTCTGAGTGGTTGCGCTGACAGTCACCCGATTAAACTTACCGGTTTCTTGTAAGGTGTTTTGAAGTTTGAGCAGTGTACTTTGACTATATGGCATGCCCGACTCAATGGGATTGAGATTACGCACCAGCGATTCCGGATAATGGTGAAGACCTTCAATGACCAAATCACCCAAACGTATACCAATACCGCTATCGACAGTTAAATTGAGTTTGGCTTGATGCGTTTCTGGGTCGATGATGGCTTGGCTAGATTCAATCTTGGCATTGGGGTAGCGCTCTCCCAGCATGGCAGTCAGTAATGCGCGCTTGGCTTCTGACCAACCTTGCTGTGTGAATGGCGTGCCTTTGGGCAGCCGCCAGCCTTGCGTTAATGTGGTGGATGATGGGGATTGATCTGCCGGCGCATGCGCAATTTCACCTTTGAATATCAGGCTAACCTCTTGCACCTGTGTTCTTGGGTTGGGGGTAATCACAAAAACCGCTTCATTCGTATCTTGCGTTGGCGAGGATTCGATGTTTACCTCTGCTGAAAAATATCCCTCTGTTTCCAGTAACTCTTTGATCTCTTTAGGCGCTTCTTGCACAAGTCGCAGCCATTCCGCCTGATTTAACCGTGTGTTTTCTAATGCCTCATGAATCGTCAAATGCGTTTTGAGCAAGTCTTGCAGGGCGTCTGTATCTATTGTTTGGTCAGGCGCCAGTGAGATTTTGAAGGTGGTTGCGTATGGTGAGTTTTTTTTGATGTGCAGCAGTGTGCTGGTGTCAGCAAGGCTGACGGATGTGCTGCATAAGCAAAATACGCACAACAGTAATCGCACGCCAGCACGTAATAGCGCCCAACGATGCTTTAAATACTGAATGTGCGTGATTAAAACGATAGGCTTCACACCTTAAAAACAATTAGGAAGTTATGAAACAGATTATTTTTTCTGTTTATTTCTAAGCAGCAAATGGGTTTGGTGCTTTTCTATATCAAACAGTTCAATGGCTTTTGCTAAATCAGCCAGCTTTGCATAGCCATAATTGCGTGGGTCAAAATCCGGGGCATTTTTGATGATGTTACTGCCGACCCCACCAAGATTCGCCCATCCATCTTCGTTTGAAGCCGCATCTATTGCAACTTGGAACAGGTTAATCAGCTTAGGGTCTTGACGTAATTTATGACTAGGTATTTTAGTGGATTCTTTTTCCGCACTTTCTGCAATCGAGAACACTTCTGTGTAGATGAAGCGATCGCAGGCAGCCACGAATGGCATGGGTGTTTTCTTCTCGCCAAATCCGTACACTCGCTTCCCTGATTCGCGAATGCGAGATGCTAAACGCGTAAAGTCACTGTCGCTTGATACAATACAGAAGCCATCAAACTTTTCGGTGTACAACAAATCCATGGCATCTATAATCATGGCACTATCCGTAGCATTTTTGCCTGTTGTGTACCTAAACTGCTGTATCGGTTGGATAGAGTGATTGAGTAAAACAGTTTTCCACTGACCTAAATTCGGCGTTGTCCAATCCCCGTAAATTCTCTTGACGCTTGCAACACCAAACTTTGCAATCTCTGAAAGCAAACCCTCAATAATAGATGCCTGTGCGTTGTCTGCATCAATAAGGACAGCAAGCGTAGCATTTGCTTCAGTGATGATTGCCATTACATTTTCTTTACTAACTCAGTAGCTTTGCCTATGTAGTTGGCTGGTGTGAGTGCCAATAAGTTTGATTTTGCCTCTGCTGGAATGTCGAGCGTTTGAATAAATGCATGTAATGACGCTTGATTGATGCCGCCTTTACCACGTGTGAGTTCTTTTAATTGCTCATACGGATTCTCAATGCCGTAACGGCGCATCACGGTTTGGATAGGTTCCGCCAAGACTTCCCAGCTATTGTTCAGGTCTTCATCTAGGCGTTGAATATTCACCTCTAATTTGTTTAAACCGCGTAGGCAAGAATCATAACCGAGTAAGGTGTAGCCAAAGCCCACACCCATATTTCTCAATACGGTCGAGTCGGTTAAGTCACGCTGCCAGCGCGAGATGGGTAGTTTTTCTGCCATATGGCGCAGAATGGCGTTGGCCATCCCCAAGTTGCCCTCGGAGTTTTCAAAGTCAATCGGGTTAACTTTGTGCGGCATGGTAGATGAACCAATCTCTCCCGCTTTTACTTTTTGTTTAAAGTAACCTACAGAAATGTAACCCCAAATGTCGCGATTCAAATCAATCAAAATGGTGTTGATGCGGGCGAGTGTGTCGTACAACTCAGCCATATAGTCATGCGGTTCAATCTGAATGGTCAGCGGGTTATAGGTCAATCCTAATGACTCCACAAATTGTTTGGCAAAACTTTCCCAGTCAAACTCAGGGTAGGCGGATAAATGTGCGTTGAAGTTACCCACAGCACCATTGATTTTGCCTAAGATTTCGTTGTTTTTTAATTGTGTTTGCTGACGTTTTAATCGGTACACCACATTGGCTAACTCTTTACCAAGTGTAGTTGGGCTAGCGGTTTGGCCATGCGTGCGTGAGAGCATGGGGGTTGCTGCTAATTCGTTCGCCAATGTAGTCAAACGTGTAATCAATTGGTCTAAAAACGGCAGCATCACACTATCGCGTGCGTGTTTGAGCATTAAGCCGTGCGATAGATTGTTGATGTCTTCTGAAGTGCAGGCAAAGTGAATAAATTCACTGGCTTTTTTGACTTCTGGATTGCCATCGAATTTTTCTTTGAGCCAATATTCTAGGGCTTTTACATCGTGGTTGGTGCGCGCTTCAATCGCCTTTACTTGTGCGGCATCTGCTTCGCTAAAGTTTACAATGGCAGCATCTAGCTCTTTGATGGTATCAGCGCTAAATGGCGCAATCTCTTTAAGCGCTGCTGTTGCACTCAAGGCTTTGAGCCATGCAATTTCTACCCAAGTGCGATGTTTAATGAGTGCGTATTCACTAAAATACGGGCGCAAAGTGTCTAATTTGGGTTGATAACGGCCATCAAGTGGGGAGAGTGCATTTAAAGTGGTGAGTGACATAACACGTAACTAACGATTTCGGAAAACCGTTATTTTACATGAATTTGCCACTGAACATGTCGGATGAGAGAAATGCTTGCGCGCTGGATTACCCAAACACATTGGATTGCAATAGCAGCTTAGCTACCGCTAGCAGCTCGTCTTTGCTCGCGCCGCTCTTGGCTTGTACCGACATGCCTTGTTGTACGGTGGTCACCAACTTAGCAAGCGCCGTACTGTCTGTACGCATGTTGAGATCGCCTTGCACTTTGGCTAAATCAAAGCGTTTGGCAAAGGCGGCTTCTAAATTTTTTCTATGGTCGGCTAACAGTGCGTGGATTGTATTCGCATCTTCGCTACACGCCAGCGCGCCTTGTACGATCAAACAGCCTTTAGGTGTATCTGGATTGGTCAATAGTCTGGCAGCATGTGTCAAGAAGGCTTCAACGGTTTGTTTGGCAGTTGGGGCATTTAACGCTTCTGGCAATACACGCACATGCTGTTGCGCATATTTGCCTAATGCCTTTTTAAACAGAGCCTCTTTATTGCCAAACGCTGCGTAGATGCTCGGTTTATTAATGCCAAGCGCTACTGTCAGGTCGGTCATCGAAGTACCCTCATACCCTTGCGCCCAGAACACATTCAATGCTGCTTCCAGAGCCACCTCGTGATTAAACTCACTCGGGCGTCCGCGCGGTTTGCTTACTTTGTCTTGTGTTTGATTGCTCAATTGAATGGATATCCACTGTCATATTTATTATATTGTACCACTTGGTAAAAATATTTGTTGACGCCCGAATGAAATTCATTCATTATTTATTTACTGATTGGTAAATAATATAGGATATGAACATGGAAAACACAAAAAAAGTAGCATTTATCTCTGGCGCTAACCGTGGCATTGGGTTTGAAACCGCTAAAAATTTGGCGGCATCTGGCGTAACAGTAGTGTTGGGTGCGCGTGATGTAGAAAAAGGGCTGGCTGCTGCAAAGCAGTTGCAAGCGCTAGGATACGAAGCAACTGCGGTGCAGTATGATGCAGATCAGGCGCATACCATTGATACGGTGCATGACTATCTGCAACAGCATTATGGCAAGTTGGATATTTTGGTGAATAATGCGGGTATTAGTGAAGAGCAACTAATGGGCGATAACAACAGTAGCAAAGTTAGCCTAGCAGTATTGCAGCATACTTTTCATGTGAATTTGTTTGCGGTGATTGCGTTAACGCAAAAACTGTTGCCATTGATACAGCGCTCAGCCGCCGGACGTATTGTTAACTTATCCAGCATTTTAGGCTCACTCACACTGCATAGCATGGAAAGCTCTCCAATTGATCCCGCTAAATCATTCGCATACAACGCCTCTAAAACAGCGCTCAATGCTTATACTGTACATTTGGCACACGCATTAAAAGGAACGGCTATTAAAGTCAATTCAGCGCATCCAGGTTGGGTGAAAACAGAACTGGGTGGCGATAGTGCACCGATGGAAGTAGAAGACAGCTATAAAACCAGCGTTGCATTGGCCTTATTGGCAGCAGATGGCCCAAGTGGTGGCTTCTTTCACCAAGGTGAAGGCTTGCCTTGGTAATAGGCTAATAAAAATTAGGCTGGGCACAAACAACCCCAGCCTAATGCTGACGCAATATTATTGCGGTGTTATTGCGGTGCTATTGCGTTGATATACTCATTTATTTAAATCTTAGTCCGGTTTTTTTGTATCGTTTTCACCACCAGTAATTTTATTAATAATCGCCTTGCCTTGTTCTGTATTGGCTAGCGCTTCCAGCATGCCGCCAATAGCAGTGCCACCTTTAGGGCTAATTACAGAGCCTAGGCCAGTCATCGCAGTAGAAGCATCTCCACCAGTATTAGCGATAATCTTTACATCTGCTTTTTCAAGCGCCTTTGCTTGTTCAATTCCTACAGTCTGATTTGCTTTGATTTGCTCAACTTTAATCAAGTAATCTTGGTATGAGGTGTTGCTGCCAATTTCTTTTGCAAGCGTAATTTGTGCTTGTACAGGCGCTAACTGCAACGCTTTTTCTGCTTCAGCTCTTGCTAGACCCTCCGCGGTAATACCTTTTGCCTCAAACTCTTTATTGGCTAACTGGCCTTGCCCGGTTAGCGTGAGCATTTCTTTCTCTGCTTCAGCTTTGATTACTTGTGATTGTTTGTCTGCATTTGCATTAATCACTTTGGTTTCACGTTCTTGCTCAGCTTTCACAATCTGTACTTCTTTATCAATACCAGCCTTGGTCACCTCAGCAATTTTTTGCACAGCTAAGTCTTTTTCGGTGGTGAGTTTTTGCTCTTCTTTAATCGCTTGCGTAGCTTTTTCATTGGCAATGCCCACTTCACGGTCTTTGGCTGCAGTTTGAATGCCAACTTGTTTGAGCGCTTCTTGTGCTTTGATGTCGGTTTCACGTTTTGCTTCAATTTCTGCGATTTGTGCTTTCTTCATATTTTCTGCAACTTCGCTACGGCTCTCCATCTCAATTTGAGATTTCTTTTTTTCCATAATATTGGAGATCACATGGCTGCCAGAGGCGTCGCGAATATCCATAAGCTCGATATTTTTAACTGCAGAAACGCCCCAGTTGGTCAGTTGTTCTGCGACTTCTTTGGTAAATTGTTCGCCGAAAGTTGCACGGCCCTGCATGATTTCTTCAATACCATTTGATGCAAGAATAGTACGCACAGAACCTTGTACGATAGCCTTTAATTGATTGTTTAAATCTTCAAATGAAGCTACGCGTTGAGCGGCTAAGTTAGAGTCTACAATTCTAAAAAACGCTTTAATATCTACGCGGAAAGGTAGTCTTCCCATGTCGTATGCCTCGTAATCAGTTAAATCTAAATCAAACACAGACACGGGTAGTATGATTTTAGTAATACCAATAATAGGTAACCAAGCTGGCCACTCATAGTAAGTATTACCGTTTTCGGTATCCTTGCCATAGGATGTGGTGAATTTGCTTGACTGCACAATATGCACTTCGTTAGTGGGGACAACTCTACGGAGATTGATAATCCAAATAATGATTTTGAATATCAGTAAAAAAGCGATGACACCTGCGATGCTAAACAAAACGCCGCTGCTGAAAAAGTCCATGGTTTTCCTTTTTATTATTGATTGAGTTGTGCTTGATTGTATCTAAAAATTAGACATTACATTGAGCATTGCAACATGCTGTATGTAAAAATAATGTAGCACAAAGTTTGGCTAGTATTTATGAAAAAAAAGCATCTCAGTTACTCGATGCTTCTAAAGTTGAAGTAGGCAAGAAACTCGGTGTTTCACGTTAGCGTTATCTACAGCTTGAGGCGTTATGGACAATCCAGAGCAAGCAAGCCTATTGCCATATGTATATGATGACTAGGTATCCTGCCATTGTGAGACAGTCTGCAAAATGTGGTCTAACTCGCGCACCAAGGCATCTACTATGCTTGGGTCAAAATGTTTGCCACGCTGTTCTTTGAAAAAATCCATGGTTTTGTCCACAGGCCACGCTTCTTTATAGGGGCGCTTGTTGGTTAGTGCGTCAAACACATCAGCCACCGCCACAATACGGCCTTCGATAGGAATTGCTTCACCTTTGATGCCGGCTGGGTAGCCAGTGCCATCCCATTTTTCATGGTGATGCAACGCGACAGAATGTGCGAGTTTGATGAGCTCTGAGTTTGTATTCGCCAAAATTTCAGCACCAATCAGTGGGTGTTGCTGCATGATGCGCATCTCCTCGTCATCTAAGCGACCTGGCTTGAGTAAGATATGGTCGGGGATGCCGATTTTGCCAATGTCATGCATGGGTGCGGCTTGTAATAACTTATCGGCAAAGTCTTCATTAAAGCCTAATGCCAGTGCCAGTATTTTTGATATATGGCTCATACGCATTACATGCATACCGGTTTCGTTGTCTTTATATTCGGCAGCGCGTCCTAGCCTTTGAATGAGCTGCAGATGTGTCTTTTTCAGTTCCTCGGCACGGACTAGCGAAAGATGGGTGCGCACGCGTGCCTTCACAATAGCCGGCGTAATAGGTTTGGTAATGTAATCCACAGCACCACACGCAAAGCCTTTGGTTTCGTCTACTTCGTCTTTCAGTGCGGTGACAAAAATCACTGGAATAGATTGGGTGCTAGCGGTTAACTTCAGTTGTTGGCAGACTTCATAACCGGTTATTTCCGGCATCATGACATCTAGCAAAATCAGGTCAGGCAATTCACGCGCGGCAAGCTCAAGTGCATCGGCGCCATTTTTGGCAAAACTCAGGCGATAGTCTTGCTGTAATACTTGTTTCAGTACTTTGAGATTAGTGGGCTCATCGTCAACGATCAGCACTCTTGGTTGGCGTGTTGCAGGATGTGTCATCAGTGTGCTCCGCTTTGAATTTGCGATTGCAACTGCACGATATGTATTGCCGCCAGTTCAAATTCAAAGTCGTTAAAGGCATTCAAAATAAGTTGGATAGTAGGTTGGTATATAGCCGGCGCCATTGTGGAGACTGCTTGCATGCGTTTGTCATCTAATTCAGCGAGTTGAGCCGCTTGTGCCAGCGCTGTTAATTGTGTCTGCAGCATAGGGATATCATAGGCTGCTGCATCTGCTTGCATCATGCTTACAGGAGTTGTTGCTGGTTGTGCCGCTAGCCATGTGTGCAATGTGTGCCAAGCCGTAGAAATGTGATGCAACGTATCGGTTGCGCTGACCAAATCTCCGGCCATGGCTTGTTTTTCTAGTATGGCGAATTGTGCATACAGTGCGGGCAGTGCCAGATTGCCGCAAATACCTTTGCTTGCATGCGCCAAGCCAGCAAGTTGCTGAGGGTTCTGCTGCTCAAGCGTGCTATCCAAACGCGCCATTTGCAGTGGAATGTCGGCGACGATGCGCGCTAACTCTTGAAAATAAAGCGGTTTACTGCCCCATAAAGCCAGCCCTTTTTCCAAGTCTATGGTGTCATTTTTTGTATGCAGTTGTAGACTTGGCGGAGTATCCGCGCCAGTGGAAGTATGTCCGTTGAGTACGCGTATCATCTCACGGGTAAGCGCATCAATATCAACAGGTTTGCTTGCAAAGCCATCCATGCCAGCCTTGTAAGCGGCAGTGCGGTCTTCTTGCAACACGCTGGCTGTCAGTGCAATGATGGGTGTGCGTGCAAGCTGCTGCGCCGTTTCAATGGTTCGGATCTGTGTTGCAGCACCCAAGCCATCTAACTGAGGCATTTGCACATCCATCAGAATCAAATCGAATGGTTGCTGATTAAAGTACTGCACCGCTTCAATCCCATTGCTGGCGGTTGTAATGTGATGACCATCTCTGCCCAGCAAAATGCTGATCAAATCCAGGTTTTGGCGAATGTCGTCCGCCACAAGGATACGTAGGGCAGGCAATGCATAGGCTTGATGCTTTGTTTTTTCTATTTGGACTGTGCCAAGTTGCAACGGCAGAATCATGGTAAAACAGCTGCCAGAGCCAATCTCGCTTTTTGCCACTAAGTGCCCGCCCATCAGTTCCACTAGCTGTTTGCTGATGGTGGTCCCTAATCCTGTGCCACCAAATTTACGGCTCATGGATGAGTCTGCTTGTGTGAATGGTTCAAAAATCACATCTAAGCGATCTTGAGGAATGCCAATGCCGCTATCCATGACGGAAAACGATACTTGCTGGTGATCCAATTGGGTGACGACCAGCTTAACATGGCCTTGTTCGGTAAACTTGATCGCATTGCCAAGCAGGTTCATCAATACCTGGCGGATACGATCGGGGGCACCCACATAATATGGAGCAACGTTAGGGGCCAACTCGAGTTGTAGCTCTAAATGTTTACGTCGGGCTTGCACCCACAGCGTAGAAATAATGCTATCGAGCAACTCATGTAGGGAGAAATCTACGATTTCCAGCTCTAGTTTGCCTTTTTCCAGCTTCGCACTGTCCAGAATATCGTTGAGTAAATGCAGCAATGATTTTGCCGAGCTGTTAATGGTATGCATGTACCGTCGTTGCTCATCTTGCATGTTGGTGTCCATCATGATTTCGCTGAAACCGATAACTGCATTCATGGGGGTGCGAATCTCATGGCTCATGTTGGCTAGAAAAGTGGCCTTGGCGCTAGCAGCTTGCTCGGCTTTGTATTTGGCCTCTTTTAGGTCGTTTTCCATACGGATACGCGCACTGATATCAATCATGAACATCAATACTTTGCTGGGCTTACCATCCGCATTTAAAATTGGGCTGTAGGAAGCATGAATCCAAAGCTCGGAGCCATTTTTACCGAGGCGTTTGAATTCGCCTTGTACAAATTCACCTCTGTTCAGCGCTTGCCATTTATTACGATAGCGTTCAGACGCTGCATCTTGCGCAGAGCAAAAAATGGAGTGGTGTCGGCCTATGATCTCGTGTTTTTCGTAGCCTAAAAGCGTTAAGAACCTAGGATTAGCGTCTAGGATCATGCCATCCAACGTAAATTCGGCGACACTGGTCGATTGATTGATGGCACGCGCGATACTTTCAAACTCTGCATTTTTGAGTTTGTTTTCGGTCACATCCAAAATCACGCCATCCAGCATTTGCACAGCACCCGTTTTATCACGAATCGCACAACCCACTTCAGAGACCCACTTTTCACGGCCATCTCGGTGACGAATGCGATATTCGATGGCATAGTGCTCGCCTTTGGCTAGTGCTTCCTCTACTTCTGTGGCGATGCGTGTGGAATCATCAGAATGGGTAAATGAACTGAATGACAGCTTGTTTTTCAAGAAATCTTCAGCCGTCCAACCGGTAAGATCTTTCACTGACTCGCTAATCAGCAACATTTGCCAGTCTTGGTTATACAGGCAGCGGAAGGTAACGCCGGGAATATTTGACATCAATGAACGTAATTGTTCGTCACGTTCCCGCACTGCGGTTTTCATGGCATTACGTTGTGTTAAGTCGGTGATGAATCCAACAATCACCGTTTCACTAGGAATATCAGCTTTGCCAATTGCTAAGCGCATGGGGAAAGTTGAACCGTCTTTGCGTACCCCGGTAACCTCGCGTCCAACCCCTAAGATTTTGGCTTGTCCATTCTTACCAAAATTTTTTAAAAAATGGTTATGGCGCACACTGTATGCTTTGGGCATCAGGATAGTTGTGTCTTTACCCAGCATTTCTTCACTTTGCCAGCCAAACAACTGCTCCGCGGCATGGTTGAAAGACAGGACACGTCCGTTCATATCGATCGTAATGATGCCATCTACCGCCGTCTCTAAAATAGTGCGTAAACGCGATTGGTTATATTGCAGCGAATGCAGCATTTGTTTGTAGTGAATCAGCGCATTGATGGCCGCAGCCAGAATTGCAATGAGCGTTGTGACCAGAAAGATGCCCAGCGATAATGAAGATGAGTGGTTGTTGAGCGCGTTATATTGCTGATCGGCAGTGCCCAGAATACGCGCAGAAGCCATGCCAGTGTAGTGCATAGCGGCAATGGCAATGCCCATCAGGCTGCCACTTAACACTAGCGAGTAGAGAGAAGACAGGCGTTTTTGTTGATTGAGGTGTAAGCCTGTCCACAGCGCACTGGTGGCTAGTACTACGGCTACTACAACAGAAACAAGTACCCATTGGATATCAAACTTTAAAACAGGCGCCATTTGCATGGCCAGCATGCCGGTGTAGTGCATCGCACCAATGCCAGCGCCCACCAACGTGCCACCTAACCATAAGCGTTGGTAAGTGAGTTTGTCGCCCGAGAGTAAATGTAGCGCGTACCAAGAGGCCACTACCGCAGGCGCCATGGAAAGTATGGTGGTGAACGTATCGTAATCGACACGCGTGCAAAGGTTGAGTGCCATCATGCCAATAAAATGCATGGCCCAAATGCCGGCACCCAGTGATATAGAGCCCGCAATGATAGAGGCCTGTTTGAGCAATAGCGAAGTTTGCTTGCGCGCAACGCGCGCCAACTGCATGCCTAGCACCGATGTGCCGATGGCAATGGTCACGGATAACGCAACCAACCAAGGGTCATAAGTGCCATAAAGCAGCGGAGTGGGATCGCCATCGCGATAAATAAAATGTTGAATCTCTATCATCAATCTACCTGTTTACTTGCAATCGCCCCACGATTTTGTGGGAAGCTAGTAGGGTAGAGGATGCGTGCGCAAATTGATTGGCGTATTAAAAGGCTATTTCTAGTCTATTTTGATAAATCACAGTGCTAATTTTGATTTGGTATTAGAGGCTAGCGTTCTTAGCTTTATCATAGACGTTGAAAAGATAAAAGCACATAAAATCACACGAACTTAAGTTTTGTAATTAACCCGATATAATGTTGTGGGTTATAAATACTACTAATAACAGCATGGCAATGCGAATAGTATAGTTAGATTAATTATTGAAGTGGATGTCATTATGAAAGTAAAGAATGTAGTTTTGATGCTAATGCTTAGCATGATTTCAGGGTGCGGAACTACCGGCAGCGCTATTAAGAACATGGTAAATAATACAGATCAATCTGGAATTGTCTATGGCTCTAGTGTTATTGATGCTACTGTTTCCGATGAGTTTGTTGATATTTATGGTGTGAAAATTAATCCCCTAGAATCTATCTGCAAAAAGGTTATTGATAATAAAGATCCGAGATGTACTCACATTGAAGACTATGTTTTGGTGACTACGTGGACTAAATTTAGTTATGAGGATGGTGGTGCTACGGGTATTAATTCTTTGGTTAAAAAAGACTTTCCAAATTTGGATAAATTGAGATACGTAGGATTTATGCATGACAAAAACGTTCCTTTTGTCAAAGCGCAAGTTATTCCAGGTCAACTTGGAGAGGTGTTAGAAATAGTATCAGTAGATGGTGATGGGAAATGCTATTGGCTAGATTACAAGCGTGTTGGAGGTGCGGTGTGCCCAACTTATAATTATGACTATCGCAAAAACTTTACCGGAATTGCGTTTAGTCATTAGCAAAATTAACGGCAGGCAAAACAATTTTACTTCCTACCGTTAAATCACTATTCAAACAAGGTGTTTAAGAAAACCACTTACAAGTATGTGTTAAGCCACTAGCATATCCACAAATGTATTCACTGGCGTACGCTCCAGTTTGTGTTGGTCTAGGCATAGCGCCAATACGTCAGCCTGTTTTTTAGCATCAAAACGGCGTGCTAAATTGACTTTGAATTTTTTCACCAACTCTGGAATACCTTCACCACGGCGACGGCGGTGACCAATTGGATACTCCACAGCGATATTGCTGGAACTGGTGCCATCTTTAAAGAAGATTTGAATGGCATTGGCAATCGAGCGTTTTTCCGGGTTATGGTAGTCGGCCGTGTATTCTGTTTTTTCCACACAGGCCATTTTGGCACGCACTGCATCAATACGTGGATCTGCAGCCGCAGCATCTTCGTAATCTTGCGCAGTGAGGCTGCCTTTTAACAAACCTACTGCTGCCATGTATTGAATACAGTGATCACGGTCAGCCGGGTTGTCTAATGGGCCGGTTTTATCAATAATGCGAATGGCAGATTCATGTGTGGTAATTACAATTTTGTCTATCTGTGCGATTTGTTCTAATGTTTGCAGTTTATTGCCGACTTCTGCATTCAGTTGGAACGCACACTCCACTGCGGTTTGTGCATGGAATTCGGCCGGGAACGAGATTTTAAAGAGTACTTGTTCCATCACATAAGAGCCATAAGGGCGTTGGAATTTAAAGGCATTGCCTTTAAATAACACATCATAAAAGCCCCAAGTTTTAGCGGTGAGTGCAGAGGGGTAGCCCATTTCACCTTGTAGTGTCATCCAAGCCAAACGCACTGCGCGTGAGGTGGCATCGCCCGCTGCCCATGATTTACGTGAGCCAGTATTGGGGCTGTGACGATAAGTGCGTAAGCTTTGTCCATCCACAAACGCGTTAGATACGGCGTTGATAATATCTTCTTTATTGCCGCCCAGTAACTTGGTGACGACAGCAGTAGAGGCGATTTTTACCAAAATCACATGGTCTAAACCTACGCGGTTAAAGCTATTTTCTAATGCCAATATACCTTGAATCTCATGCGCTTTAATCATGGCAGTCAGCACATCTTTAATGGTGAGTGGTGCTTTGCCCTCAGCAATGTTTTTGCGTGATATATAGTCAGCCACAGCTAAAATGCCGCCTAAGTTATCAGAAGGGTGGCCCCACTCGGCCGCCAGCCAAGTATCGTTAAAGTCTAACCAGCGTATCATCGCGCCAATATTGAAGGCCGCTAAAATAGGGTCAAGCTGGTAGCTGGTGCCCGGTACTTTTGCGCCATTCGGCACTATGGTACCTGCAATCACAGGGCCTAATAATTTGGTGCAAGCAGGGTAGTCTAATGCTTCAAATCCACAGCCCAGTGTGTCCATCAAGCAGTTGCGGGCGGTATCAAAGGCTTCATCACTGTTGATTTCGTAATCCGCTACATAGTTGGCGATATCCACAATTACTTGATCGGGAGCGGGACGGACGTTAGAGATATGCGCTGACATAATGCTAGTTACCTTTATCAATAAGTGTTTGAGTGTATTGCGGTGTTGCTCGTCATTTAAAAGGCCTCGCTGTACTACTTGTACTATCTCGGTTTTTGCATGGCTATCGCCTTGCGCTATAACTCAAAACCTTGACTGCTAAAGGCAACTTAATTGGTGAGTACCGCGATTTAATTAACGTTTATTCAGTGGGACAAATGACCTATTTTCTGGCCCTGTGTACTCCGCATTCGGGCGGATAATTTTGTTATCAATGCGCTGTTCAATCGCATGTGCAATCCAGCCCGTCGTGCGTGAGATCACAAAAATAGGCGTGAACATGCCGGTGGGAATGCCCATCATGTGATAACTAGAGGCGCTGTACCAATCTAGGTTGGGGAACATTTTTTTCTCACGCCACATGGTTTCTTCAATGCGTGCAGAAATATCAAATAACTTCATGTTGCCGGCAGCTTCACACAATGCGCGGCTGACAGCTTTGATGGATTCATTACGCGGGTCTGCAATGGTGTACACCGGGTGACCAAAGCCAATGATGATTTCCTTGCGCGCCATACGCGCCATGATGTCGGCTTCTGCTTCATCTGCCGTTTTATAGCGCTCGATGATTTCCATGGCCGCTTCATTGGCGCCGCCATGTTTGGGGCCGCGCAATGCACCAATTGCACCCGTAATGCAAGAATACATATCGGACAAGGTGCCGGAGATGACGCGCGCAGTAAAGGTAGAGGCATTGAATTCATGTTCTGCATACAGCACTAACGAGGTATTCATGGCATTGATATGCAATGCAGATGGTTTTTTGCCGTGTAATAAATGTAGGAAATGTGCGGCGACAGAATCGTCATCGGTTTCCACCTCAATACGCACGCCTTTATGGCTGTAGTGGTACCAGTAAATCAAAATAGAACCAAAGCAGGCAATCAGTCGATCACCTAAGGTTTTGGCCGCTTCTGTATTCCGGTCGGCCGCTTCTGGTTCTAATGTGCCGAGCATAGAGCAGCCGGTGCGCATGACATCCATTGGATGCGCATTGGCTGGAATCTGTTCCAATACTGTTTTAAGCGCATTGGGCAGGCCGCGTAGCTTTTTGAGCTTTTGGTGATAGGCGATGAGTTGGTCTTGATTAGGCAACTCTCCGTGAATCAGCAAATAAGCGACTTCTTCAAACGTGGCATGTTTTGCCAGTTCGATAATATCGTAACCGCGATAGTGCAAATCGTTACCGGTGTGACCCACTGTACAAATCGCAGTGCTACCAGCGGATACACCAGCAAGCGCTACGCCTTTTTTCTTTTTGGGTGCATCAGTTGTCGTGATGAGGTCTGTAGTAGTATTCATCTCGGTCTCCCTACTTTTTATATAAAGCGTCGAGTTTTTGTTCAAAGGCGTGATAGCCCAAGTGGTCGTACAAGTCCATGCGTGTTTGCATGGTGTCTAATACATGCTTTTGCGTACCGTCTTTTTTCACGGCTTGGTATACATTCAGCGCAGCTTGGTTCATAGCACGGAATGCAGACAACGGGTACAGCACCATGCTCACGTCCGCGCCAGCCAGCTCATCTACTGTAAACAGTGGCGTAGCGCCAAATTCGGTAATATTGGCGAGCACGGGTACTTTCACGGCATCTACAAACTGCTTGTACATGCCCAGTTCTGTCATGGCTTCTGGAAAAATCATATCGGCACCGGCCTCAACGCAAGCACAGGCGCGGTCGATGGCAGATTGCAAACCTTCAACTGCTAATGCATCGGTGCGTGCCATGATGACAAAATCAGCATCTGTTCTGGCATCCACAGCTGCTTTTACGCGGTCTACCATTTCATCCAAGCTCACAATGGCTTTGTTGGGGCGGTGGCCACACCGTTTGGCAGTCACTTGGTCCTCAATATGCACCGCGGCTGCACCTGCTTTGGCCACGCTTTTGATGGTACGTGCAATATTGAATGCACCGCCAAAGCCAGTATCAATATCTACAAGCAGTGGAGTGTCCACGGCATCGGTAATACGGCGCACATCGACCAGTACATCTTCAAGGCTGGAGATGCCTAAATCCGGCAAGCCAAGAGAGCCTGCTGCCACGCCACCGCCAGATAAGTAGATCGCTTTAAAGCCAGATTGTGTGGCGAGCATGGCGTGATAAGCATTGATGGCGCCGATGATTTGTAGCGGTTTTTCGGCAGCTAGGGCAGCTCTAAAACGGGCACCAGCAGAAAGTGTTTGTGTCATGATGATTCACTCGATCAGTACTTAGTTAATAAAAGCGGCTAATTAAAAAATGCGGCGGTGGCCTCTTCCGATATCGCAACATTGGTGAGTTTTGCTTTCTGTAGAATTTCCCAGAAGTAGCGATAAGTGGCTCTGTCATGCAGTTCACCGGCGTATTGGATAGGACCCCAATCGGCGGCTTGTGCCGTCAGTAAAATATTGGCGGCATCGGCCACTTCATCAAAATTGGGTTTCATCGCATCCACAATGGCTTGAATCTGCGTTGGGTAAATGCTCCACATACGCATAAAGCCAAATTCGTTGCGTGCACGGGATGCGTCGCTATAGGTGGTTTCTACATTCTTTAAATCTAGCGTAACGTTATGGGCAGGCACCACACCATTGGCGAGTGCCGCTGAAACCACTTCTGTTTTGGCACGTGCCAGCAAGCGGTGGTCAAACTGGCCGGGGCTGCGCATTGCACTGGCCGGGATAGCCCCATGATGCGCACTGACAAAATCCATTAAGCCAAAATCCAATACTTGTAGCCAAGGTAATTTGGCAATCTCATGTACTTGGTTGAGCGCGCCATGCGTTTCAATCAAAATATGCACAGGGATCACACGCTCAATGCCGTGAAAGGTGGCCATTTTTTGTAAATAGGCAATCATCTCTTTGGCTTGGCTGATATCGGTACATTTGGGAATGGTGATGTAGCTTAAGACCTTGCCCGCACCGCCCACTAGAATGTCAATGTCTTGTTTCCAAGCTGGGTGGGTGTAATCGTGAATACGCGCACCCGCCATGTGGTATTTGTTGGCTTCGGAATTCAGCACGCGCACAATCATTTCTGCATGCTCTCGCTCTTGTCCACTGGCAGCGCCATCTTCACAATCACAAGTAATATCAAACACTTGGCCGATGCTCTCTTGCAGACTAAGCGCCTTGAGGATGAGTTTCTCGCTACCAGCAAAATGCTCGCAAGCGGGTATTAAAGGAAATGGCTTTTCTCCACCAAATAAAGCCTCGCTGGGATGTGGTTTGGTTGAGTTGCTCATGTTATTGCTCTCTCCGTGGTATTAACACTGTGTAATCAAGGTCTAACAACACATGCGTGTGATAGCCAGTGTCTTTTTTGATGTATTCAAAGCTGACTGGGCCACAGTTTTTAAGGCCCACCATGCGTAAACGTAAAGCGCCGACATCGCTACGATTGGGTAACGCCCATGCGTCGAGCACTTCGGTCAGTGTGTAAATGGTGTCGCCAGCAAAGCATGGGTTGGCATGCGTGCCGCCGTTAATGGCCAGCACACTTAATACGTTTTCTAGGCCTTCGTAACTCATGGCGCGACAAGCCGAAATGACGATACCGCCATATACCAATCGCTTACCCATGACGGAGTCTTTCATCATATGTGCATCAAAATGCAAGCGCGCATTGTTCTGATATAAGTGCGTGGCCAGGGTGTGGTCACTTTCGTTAATCGTTAATCCAGAAGGGTGATGGATGCGTTCGCCTATTTGATAATCTTCCCAAAAGTATTGGCCGCCTGTGGCGACGCTGATTTCATTATGTGCACAAAAGTCATTAGGTATGCTTAATTGGTCTGCTGGCACATATTCAGGTAGCGTTGGTATCACAGTATCTGGTGCCGGTGCGTGTTCGTTTTTTTTGTGCACCATTACCCAGCGCACCCAGCTTATTACCGGCATGTTGTTTTGATTTACACTGGTAGAACGTACCCAGACCACGCCACTATTGCCATTGGAGTTTTGTTTTAAACCAATGACTTGGCTAGAAGTGCTTAACGTGTCGCCGACAAATACGGGTTGCAAAAAGCGCACATCGGCATAGCCTAAATTGGCCACTGCATTCACAGATATATCTGGCACCGTTTTGCCAAAGGCAATATGAAATGCGAGCAAGTCATCCACTGGCGTTGTTTTGTAACCCAGTGACTGTGCAAATGGCTCGCTGCAATACAATGGGTTACGCTCACCCGTCAGTGCAATATATAAAGCGGTATCACCTTGGGTAATGGTGCGTGGTGTGGCGTGCTGAATGACTTCATTCAGTGTGAAGTCTTCAAAATATCGCCCGTGATGTATTTTGTTAGAGTGTGTCATCAGATGAACTCCTCTTCTAATTCGGCTATTGACTCATGCAACTGAATTAAACGCTGCGCAGCCTTGATGTGATGGTGTTCCACCAATTTATCATTGACCACCACCGTACCTTGACCAGAAGCGTTTGCTTCTTTTAACGCTTTAATGATTTCGCGCGCATGCGCGACTTCTGTGGCTTTTGGCGTATATGCATCATTACAGTAGGCGATTTGTGCCGGATGCACTAACGATTTGCCATCTAAGCCCATGTCTCTGCCTAAACGGCAGGCATACTCAAAAGAATGCATGTTTTTAAAATCGCTGGTGATGCCATCAATCACGCATCGCCCGTAAGCGCGTGCAGCTAGAATCACTAACGATAGTGAGGTCAGTATGGCTGAGCGCTCATGTGTCACGTGTGCGTGCAACTGAGAGATTAAATCCGAAGTGGCCATCACAATACAGATAATACGATCTGAAGCAGAAGCAATTTCTTTTGCATTCAACACCGCAATCGGGCTTTCAATCATCACCATGATAGGCATATGACTGCCACCTGCATCGTCTAAAGCCTGCTGCGCCCTTAATACATCTTCACGTGATTCTATATTGGGAAACAAGATGGCATCGGCGCCAATATTGGCCACTGCTTTAATGTCATCGGCACCCCAAATCGAATCCAAATCATTGACGCGGACGACGACCTCGCGTTTGCCGTAGCCACCTTTTTTTACGGCCGCCACTACATTCTCGCGAGATTGGATTTTTGCGTCGATTAAGATGGGATCGCCTAAATCCAAAATCACAGAATCAGCAGCCAGTGTTCGTGCACGTTCTAAATAGTGCGTGTTGCAACCGGGTACATACAGCATAGAACGTCTGGGGCGTAGGCAGTATTCCATCATGTTTATCCAGTAGTAGGTTACAGGTGAGTTGTTAATTGAAATTGATTATATAGAGTTAATTCCAAATGTGTCAACATATATCTTATGTCTTATATAAGATATAAAACAGTAGACAGCGGACATTGTGCGTGATATAAATACGCTTAAGCAACGGTGTGCAGTTTTGAGCGGTGTTGCAAGTGGTTAATTTGAATTGCAAATGAAGGTGTTAATTAAAGAATATGGGTCACGAAAATTTAATGCACAGGACGATTAATATGGATAAGCAATTTAACTCCCCTAGCTATAGGCCGCTATACGATCAAATTAAAGTGCTCATTACACAAAGCCTAATAGGTGGCGAATGGCGCCCAGGTGAAATGATTCCCAGTGAGGTGGATTTAGCGCAACGCTATAAAGTGAGTCAAGGCACGGTGCGTAAGGCAATTGATAGCCTGGCTACCGAAAACATTTTGATTCGCCGTCAAGGCAAGGGCACGTTTGTTGCTACACACAAAGAAGACGACATTAAACTGCGATTTTTACGTCTGACCGCAGAGAATGGTCAAAAAGAAATACTGCAAAATGAGTTTTTATCTTGTGAAAAGACCAAAGCCAGTGCACATATTTCAAAAGTGCTCGATATTAAAGCAGGGGCGGCAACGATTGAAGTCAAGCGTTTGCTGACTTTCTCCGGTAGGCCGCTTATTTATGATCACATTATTGTGCCGGCTGCACCATTTAAAGGCTTAAATAGCGCCAAAGTGGAAGAAAGCAATGGCTCCATGTACAGCATGTACGAATCGCAATTTGGTATTCGCATGATTCGCGCAGAAGAGCGTTTGAAAGCAGTGGGTGCTGATAAAGAAGTGGCTAAGGCGCTAGGTTTGCAGGATGGCTACCCGTTATTAAGTATAGAGCGAGTGTCTTTTACTTATGGCGATAAGCCAATGGAGTGGCGGTTAGGATTATGCCTCACCGATGATCATCACTACATGAGTGAGTTGGAGTAATTGAAAAATCTTCATCAGCGTTGTTGAGTTCGCTTGCCGTGCCAGTTGCACTGTCTGCGCTCATCCGCTTAGCTGCAGTAAATTTTGAAAAGCACTGATTGTCGAATAGTTGAAAATTAAAATATCTACCAATTGGAATAAGCAATGGACGATTTAAAAAAGCGCGCTTTGGACTATCACCAATTTCCGACACCGGGAAAACTAAGCGTGGACTCCAGCAAGCCATGTGCCACGCAGGATGATTTGTCTTTAGCCTATACTCCAGGGGTGGCGGAGCCAGTACGTGAAATTCATGCTGACCCTGCAAATGCCTACAAATATACCAACAAAGGTAATTTGGTGGCGGTGATTACCGACGGTACTGCGGTACTAGGTTTGGGCGATATGGGTCCCTTAGCCAGTAAGCCGGTGATGGAAGGCAAGGCGGTGTTGTTCAAACGATTCGCCGGTATTGATGTATTTGATATTGAAGTCAATGCAAAAACGCCAGACGAGTTTATTCAAACCGTGGTGAATATTGCGCCTACATTTGGCGGTATTAATTTAGAAGATATTGCAGCGCCGCACTGTTTTTATATTGAAAACGAACTAAAAAAACGGCTGGATATTCCGGTATTTCATGATGATCAGCATGGCACGGCAGTCATTGTGGCTGCTGCACTGCTCAATGCGTTAGAGCTCCAAGGCAAAACGCTAGCCCGCGTCAAGATTGTGTTTTTAGGCGCGGGCGCGGCGGGTTGTTCCTGTGCAAAACTGCTCAAGTTAATGGGTGCGACCAATATCACCATGGTAGATAGAAGTGGTGTATTGGATTCCAATCGTCCAGATTTACACGACAACAATCGTGAGTTGGCTGTAGTGCCTTCTAACAATAAAGTGTTAGCCGATGTGATGCCCGATGCGGATGTGTTTATCGGGGTATCTGCCAAAAATGCGCTGGATCCTGCGTTGATTAAGGGCATGGCCAGCAATCCCATTGTATTTGCTTTGGCAAATCCAGACCCTGAAGTGTTGCCTAGTTTAGCCCACGCAGTGCGCGATGATTTGATCATGGCGACTGGCCGCAGTGATTTTCCTAACCAAGTGAATAATGCGCTGTGCTTTCCCTATTTGTTCCGGGGTGCCTTAGACGCTAAGGCAAAAAAAATCACAGAGAACATGAAGATTGCCGCAGCAAAAGCCTTGAGTGCGCTGGCACGTGAGCCGGTGCCGGAAGAAGTGTTAAAAGCCTACCAGTTAAGCGCGCTGAGTTTTGGCAAGGATTACATTATCCCCAAACCGTTTGACCCACGATTGATGAAGTATGTCTCCACGGCAGTAGCAGAGGCGGCAGAATGATTGCAAACAAGCCGATCAAAAAGCGGCCTAAAAATCTGAATCTGTTGACGATTCGTTTGCCGATCAATGCTGTGGTTTCCATCATGCATCGCGCAAGTGGGGTGATGCTGTTTTTAATGCTGCCTGCAGTGTTATGGGTGTTGCAACAATCGCTGGCAAGTGAAGCGCAATACCTGACGATTGCAAGCGGCTTACAGCATTGGGCGTTCAAACTAATATTAATTGGTTTGGCTTGGGCGTTTTTTCATCATTTCTTTGCGGGAATCCGTCACTTGGCCATGGATGTACATTGGATGACGAGTTTGCAGAAAGCGCGTTTTTCAAGCCGTGTGGTATTGGGCTTGGTCGGTGTGGCCGTGTTGGTATTTGCTTGGTGCATCTGGTAGCAGCTTATGTTGATTGAGTTGCTTACCGATCGCTATCCGGGCATGCGTCAGTGGTTGACACAGCGCTTGTCTGCAGTGGCGATGGCGATATACACCTTGGTGCTTGTGTTGCTGGCGGCGATTCAACAGCCTGCCAACTATGCAGAATGGCATGCTTTTTTTAGCCCTTGGTGGTGGCGGTTGGCAACCTTGTTGTTTTGGATTTGTTTGACCATGCATGCTTGGCTAGGTGTGCGTGATGTGCTGAAAGATTATGTGTTCAATGTGGTCGTCAGGTCTTATATGCAGTTGCTGGTAGAGCTAGCACTGATTGTAGATTTGATTTGGATGGTAACGATTTTGATAAAGATGAATTAGTGGCGATGACAATCCAACAACATACATTTGATGCAGTCATTATTGGCGGGGGTGGCGCAGGTTTACGCGCCTCGCTACAGTTGGCTGAGGCTGGTGCCAAGGTGGCGGTGCTATCCAAAGTATTCCCAACGCGCTCTCATACTGTGGCAGCGCAAGGCGGCATTGCTGCAGCATTAGGCAATGTGGCCGAGGATAAATGGCTGTGGCATATGTATGACACCATCAAGGGCTCTGACTATCTAGGTGACCAAGATGCCATTGAGTTTATGTGTAGAAATGCGGCTAAAGCGATTATTGAGTTAGAGCATTTTGGCATGCCATTCGACCGTTTAGACAATGGGCGGATTTTTCAGCGCCCATTTGGCGGCATGACACAAAACTTTGGTGAAAAACCGATCTCTCGCACTTGTGCGGTGGCAGATAGAACTGGCCACGCCATGTTGCATACCCTCTATCAACGCAATGTGCGCGCCAATACGCAATTTTTGATTGAATGGTTTGCGCTAGATTTGATTCGCGATACTGATGGCGATGTATTAGGGGTAATTGCGCTGGAAATCGAAACTGGCGATTTGCATCTAATTCACGCCAAATCCACTTTACTTGCTACCGGTGGCGCAGGCCGTATTTTTCAGGCCAGCACCAATGCGTTTATTAATACAGGCGATGGTTTGGGCATGGCGGCACGTGCAGGCTTGCCGTTGCAGGACATGGAATTTTGGCAATTTCACCCTACAGGCGTACTCAATGCAGGTGTGTTGATTACGGAAGGCGTACGTGGCGAAGGTGGCTATTTGGTGAATTCTGAAGGTGAGCGCTTTATGGAGCGTTATGCACCAAATGCTAAAGATTTAGCCAGTCGCGATGTGATTTCGCGCGCAACTGCGACAGAAATCAAAGAAGGCCGTGGTGTAGGTAAATACAAAGATGCCGTATATCTAAAACTAGACCACTTGGGTGAAGAGGTTATCAATAAGCGCCTGCCTGGTATCCGCGAAATCGCGAAAACCTTTGCCAATGTAGACCCTATTAAAGACCCTATCCCCGTTGTGCCGACTGCGCATTACATGATGGGCGGTATTCCCACCAATTTAGATGGCCAAGTGGTCTTGCATGATGGACAGTCAGAGCAAATCGTCAATGGGTTGTATGCAGTAGGTGAGTGTGCATGCGTGTCCGTGCATGGCGCTAATCGCTTGGGTTCCAATTCATTGCTGGATTTAGTGGTGTTTGGCAAAGCGGCTGGCGACAAAATGTTGAGCGAAATTCGTGAGAACAAAGCGCACAAACCATTGCCCAGTGACGCCACAGACAAAACCCTTGCACGCATTGCGCGTCTGGAAAGTCAACAGAATGGCGAGAGCGTGGCCGAAGTGGGTGCCGATATGCGCAAAACCATGCAAAAACATTGTGGCGTATTTAGATTTCCCGAGCTGCTAACAACAGGTGTCAGCGCAATTGATGCGGTAGCCAAGCGCATCCCGCATTTGCAAATCAAAGATAAAAGTAAAGTATTCAATACCGCACGTATCGAGGCTTTGGAGCTAGATAACTTGATGGAAGCGGCTGTGGCCACCATGCATGCGGCTGAACATCGCAAGGAGAGTCGCGGTGCACATGCGCGTGAGGACTTTGCAGAGCGTGACGATGCAAACTGGCTCACACATTCATTGCATTACAAAGAAGGCAATCGCTTGGTATACAAGCCAGTGAGATTAAAGCCGCTGACTGTTGAATCGTTTGAGCCGAAGAAAAGGGTGTATTAGTATGAAATTCTCCATCTATCGCTACAACCCTGATGTCGATAAAAAGCCTTATATGCAGGACTACGATATTGCATTGGAAGACAGCGACCAAATGTTACTGGATGCTTTGGTGCGTATCAAACAAGTAGACGACACCTTAAGTTTGCGTAAATCTTGCCGCGAGGGGGTGTGTGGCAGTGACTCGATGAATATCAATGGCAAAAATGGTTTGGCCTGTATTACCAAGCTAGCGGATTTAGAGCAGCCCATTGTGTTGCGCCCTATGCCGGGCTTGCCAGTGATTCGCGATTTGGTGGTGGACATGACGCAGTTTTTTGATCATTACAACTCCGTTAAACCTTATTTGGAAAATAACGATCCGCTGCCGGAAACCGAGCGTCTGCAAAGCCCAGAAGACCGTGCGAAATTAGATGGTTTGTACGAATGTATTTTGTGTGGTGCTTGTACTACTTCTTGCCCAAGTTTTTGGTGGAACCCTGATAAGTTTGTTGGACCAGCAGGATTGATGCAGGCCTATCGTTTTATTGCAGATTCACGCGATCAAGCAGAAGAAGAGCGTTTGGAAAATCTGGAAGATCCGTATCGTTTGTATCGTTGCCACAACATCATGAACTGTGTGGATGTGTGCCCGAAAAAGCTGAATCCGAATGCGGCCATTGCAAAAATTAAAGATTTAAAAATCGAGCGTGCCAAAGAAAACAAAGAAGCCAAGTCTAAAACCGGTAAAAAGATTTTTGGTATCAAAGTCTTATAGAGAAAAATATAGGCGTCATGTGTTGGAGGTGGATACGATGTTAAATGCAGAAATTATGCAAGATGCAGAACAAAGGCGCTTAGCTTGGCGTTGCAGACGCGGCATGTTGGAGCTAGATATTGTCTTGCAGCGTTTTATAAAAGAGCAATTTGGCGGTCTCACACTGGCAGAAATGGAAGTGTTTGATGAGATGCTGGAATTACCGGATGGCGATTTTTGGGCCATGATTCAAAGCGTTGGACGGGTAAAGCATGAGGCGGCACTGGAAGGTGTGTTGCAAAAACTAAGCTTAGCCAGTGCGCAAAAACAACAGGAGGAAGCATGATACAGCACATTGGTGAAGAGCCTATTGCACTGGATGCGCGCGCTTTGGGGGATTACTGGCCTGGCATACAACTGTATTACCCGCCAGTGAAATATGCCCCAAGTTTGGGTATTTATGAAGACATGGAACAAGCCTCGGCACGTATGAAAAAGCATGCGCATTTTACCAACGCGCATACGCTGATTTTTGACTTGGAAGATGGTTGCCGCCAAAAGGAAATGAGCCGCGAGTTACTGCGCAAAGAGCTGCCACAGCTCAGAAAAATCAATGAACGCGTGACGATTGCCATTCGTGCCAACTCTTTCCGTACCGATGAGTACGAGGAAGACATGAAGCTGGTACGTGATATGGGCGAATATATTGATGTGGTGATGCTCGCGAAAGCAGGCGAAGCATATGGTGCAGCCGAGGTGCGTGATTTATCTAGCTTTTTGATTAGCATTAATCCCAACATCACCATTCAGCCGATTATCGAGCACCCAAAGTCGCTCAAAATTGCACCAGATTTAATGCAATACAACACCGTCAAACATGTGGTGTTTGGTATCCATGACTTTTCCAAAGCGATGGGGATACACATTACCCCTGAAAACTGGATTGAAGAGCTGTTTTACTTCATCAACCAATTGCTATTTGAAGCACGGATTGCAGGTAAGGGAGTGATTGGCGGAGTGGAAACCCTCATTGGCAGCAACATCATGCCAGAGAAGTTTTTAGAGCCACATGATGTCCGCCGCTGGCTGGATTTGCATGGCGATAACGAATCACGTGTGGTGTACAAGCATGCGTGTAAAGAAGCTGCAATGGGGCTCACAGGCAAACAAGTGATTCATCCAGGCCACATTCATTTGTGTAAAACCGCATACACCCCATCGCCGACGGATATCACACAGAAAGTCAGTATTTTAAAAGCGGCGATTGAGGCAGATGCGCTACTAGGCGGTGCCATTAAATTTGAAGGGGAGATGCTGGATCCGCCTATGTTTGGTAAAGCCTTGCAAACGCTGCTACGTGCGCATGCGTTGCGCGCACTTAAAACCAGCGATATGGAATTTGCCCTACATGTCTTGCAATTATTGCCAGCACAAGTAGTACGTCAGAACTGGCCTTATGGCGTGCTTTTATAAAAATGCATTTTTACCGCGAATCGCTATGTTGCGCAGAGCTCAAAATGCTCATGTACTACATGTACATCCCGCTTTCTGAGCGCTGTGCGCCTTGCGCTTCATCGGTAAATTCTGAATTTTTGGGGTGCGGGTTAACGCCAATACGTAGATTGTTTGCACTAGGGAAAAAATAAGTAAAAGATATTTTGGGGTCATACATGCATAAATTCACTGATTTTCCACCATGGATTTGGAACATTCCAGGCTACTTCAATATTGGCGTGGCTTGTACCGATACGCACCTGAATACGGCACGCGCTGAAACCGTGGCGATGATTGTGGAAGATGATGCATTGGGCACGTCTAGTATTACGTTTGCAGAGTTGGCGCTGCGTACTGATCAGTTTGCACAAGTGCTGCGTAACTTAGGGGTTAAGGTGGGCGATCGCGTGTTGATTCGTCTACCTAATAGTTTGGATTATCCGATTGCCTTTTTAGGTGCTATGAAGATGGGGGCGATTTCTGTGCCTACCTCCACTTTGCTTACCGCAGAAGAAGTCGCGTATCTGGCAAAAGATTCTGGCGCAACAGTGCTGGTAACAGATGCCGCTGCTTGGAATGTGATGGCAGGGCAGATTACACAAAATGCGGCAGATATTGCCAACCTTAACCATGTGCTGGTCACGCAGCTAGAAAACGTGACAGAGGTGAAAGCGGCGGCACTTAACGTGCAGCGCTTGGAAGATTGCATGCTGGCGATTGATAAGATAGCACCAGCGCATACGACCAAAGCCGATGATCCGGCTTATTTGGTGTATACCTCTGGCACCACGGGTTACCCAAAAGGGGTGCTGCATGCACACCGTGCTTTGCTGGGGCGTCAGCCAGCGGCAAAATTTTGGTTTAATTATAGCGAGCAGATACAAGACCGTATCATGCATTCCGGCAAATTTAACTGGACATATGTGCTGGGCACCGGTTTGATGGATCCGCTTTATCTGGGTAAAACGGTCATCGTGCATGAAGGTAAGAATGATGCGCAGAAATGGCTGGATTTGATTCAAAAGCATCAAGCCACCATTTTTATTGGCGTGCCTACTATTTACCGTCAGCTCATTCAAAAAACAAGTGCAACACAAGCCGATATCCCGAGTTTGCGGCACTACATGAGCGCAGGTGAGCACCTCTCCGATGAAGTGCTTGCGCAGTGGCGTGATCGTTTTGGCTTGGATATCTATGAAGCAGTAGGCATGAGTGAATTCTCTTACTATCTTTCTCAGAGCAAGTATCGTCCAATTCGCCCGGGTTCAGCGGGGTTTCCGCAGCCAGGGCATGAGATTCATTTGCTGAATCCAGAAACCATGCAACCAGTGACTGTGGGGGAAGAGGGCATGATTTGCGTGAAAGATCATGACCCAGGCTTATTTCTGAGTTACTGGAATTTAGAAGAAGAAACTGCAAAATACAAGCATGATGGCTACTTTTTCACCGGAGATTACGCCAAATACGATGCAGATGGTTACATTTGGTTTTTAGGTCGTAAGGATGACATCATCAAAAGCTTTGGTTATCGCGTCTCCCCTTATGAGATCGAGCGAGTCTACAAAGGGCACCCTGCAGTAGCGGATTGTGCAGCAGTAGGTGAAGAGCTTGAAAAAGACAAGTTACTAGTGGTGATTTACGTGATCCCTAAACCAGATGCAGCAGTGACACCGGATGACTTGCTTACCTATGGCAAACAACACTTGGCAGCCTATAAATCACCCAAAACGGTGTATTTGGCAAAAGATTTTCCACGCACAAAAAATGGTAAAATTTTACGTAAAGATATTAGCCCGAATATTGCAACCAGCAAAAGCTCAAGATGACTATCGTTAAGCAAGAAGATTTTATTCAAAGCATCGCCGATGCGTTGCAATATATTTCCTACTATCACCCAGAGGACTACATCCAAGCCTTGGGTGAGGCGTATGCGATTGAAGAGTCGCCAGCCGCCAAAGATGCCATCGCCCAAATTTTAACCAACTCACGCATGTGTGCAGAGGGCAAACGTCCACTGTGCCAGGATACCGGCATTGTGGTGGTGTTTGTTAAAGTGGGCATGCAGGTGCAGTTTGAAACTGATTTGAATCTAGAAGACATGGTGAATGAGGGTGTGCGCCGTGCCTATTTACACCCGGATAACACGTTGCGCGCCAGTATTGTGAACGACCCTGCTGGTGGACGTAAAAATACCAAAGACAATACCCCAGCGATTACCCATGTGGAGTTGGTGCAAGGCAATACGGTCGAGGTCACCGTGGCCGCTAAAGGTGGTGGCAGTGAAAATAAAGCTAAGTTAGCGATGTTGAACCCTAACGACAGTATTGTCGATTGGGTGCTGGAAGTGGTGCCTACCATGGGAGCCGGCTGGTGTCCGCCTGGCATATTGGGTATAGGCATAGGCGGCAGTGCAGAAAAAGCCATGTTACTGGCCAAAGAATCGCTCATGCAACCCATTGATATGCATGCGTTAAAAGCCAAAGGTGCGCAAAATGAAAAGCTGTCTCGTATCGAAGAGTTGCGCTTGGAGTTGTATGAAAAGGTGAATGCGCTAGGGATTGGTGCACAGGGCTTGGGCGGATTAACGACAGTGCTGGATGTAAAAATTTTGGATTACCCAACGCATGCCGCTAGTTTGCCTGTGGCGATTATCCCTAATTGCGCAGCCACCCGTCATGTGCACTTTACGTTGGATGGTACCGGTGTGGCAGAGTTAGCACCGCCCAATTTAGATATCTACCCCGATGTACACTGGAAGCCGAGCGCGCAGGCAAGGCGTGTCAATGTAGACACAATCAGCAAGGCAGAGACGCTGACTTGGCAAGCGGGCGAGACGCTATTGCTGACAGGTAAAATACTAACAGGGCGTGATGCAGCACATAAACGCATTGCCAATATGCTGGCTAACGGTGAGGCATTGCCAGTGGATTTCACTAATCGTTTTATTTATTACGTAGGCCCGGTAGATGCGGTGCGTGATGAGGCGGTTGGTCCGGCTGGCCCGACGACCGCAACCCGTATGGACGATTATACTGAGATGATGCTGAACACTGGATTGTTAGGCTCAATCGGCAAAGCAGAGCGTGGAGATGAGGCGCTTGCGGTGATGGCACGCTACCAATCCGTGTATTTGATGGCGGTGGGTGGGGCTGCTTATTTAGTGAGTAAGGCCATTAAAAAATCACGCGTAGTCGCATTTGCAGATTTGGGTATGGAAGCCATTTATGAATTTGAAGTGGTCGATATGCCAGTCACTGTGGCAGTCAGTGCGCAAGGTGAATCGGTACATAAAACTGGCCCTGCGCAGTGGCAGCAAAAAATAGCGATTCGGGCGGTGTAAACCATGATTTTTAATGTGTTAAAAGTCACATAGCTTGCCCGCACGATTTGTTTTAATATGGGTCTTATAAGTAAAATGACGGATAAGAAACTCATGTTAAAACGTTTATACTTTTTGTGCGTGCTACTCGCTTCTGCCAATGTGCAGGCAGAGAGCATGCTGGATTACCTGACCGATGCCAATGGCAAGTATATTGGTCCTTCGGTAGAGGATCAGGTGGCGTTGATGGATAAAGACCACAACGGATTTGCAGACGTGTTTGAAGTGCGTGCCTATTTGGAAAAGCAGCATGGCATTGGCTACCAAAAAGAATTGTTGGATAAATGGGAATCTTCTGCCAGTGGCAAGAGTTGCAGTACCCCATTTGCCAAAGAGTTGTACTCAGATAAAACTTACCAGAACACAACAAACTAGCCTTATTTTAGCTACCTAAATTTAAGCGTTTTTACAAATGTGAAACGGCTTGCAAGATTAGGCTGGTTTATAATGATTTCATCCATTAAGAAACGAGTCTACACACATGTTAAAAGCGTATGAAGCCCACGTGCAGGAACGTGCTGCACAACAATTACCCCCATTACCCCTGAATGCAGAACAAGTGGCCGCGTTGGTTGATTTACTCAAGTCACCCCCAGCCGGGCAAGATGCTTTGCTGCTTGAATTACTAGCCAATCGCATTCCTGCAGGCGTAGACCAAGCGGCCTATGTCAAAGCAGCTTTCTTGGCTGACATCGCAAAAGGTAAAGCCAGCTCACCCTTGGTATCTGCAGATAAAGCGGTGGAGTTACTAGGTACCATGTTGGGCGGCTATAACGTGCAAGCTTTAGTAGAGTTGTTGGATAGCAATATGGCGGCACAGGTCGTCAAAGCGCTTTCTAATACCATCCTCATGTTTGACGCTTTTCATGACGTGGAAGCCAAGATGAAGGCAGGGAATACCCACGCAAAAACACTGATTACCTCTTGGGCCAATGCAGAATGGTTCACCAGCAAGCCGGTGCTGGCCAATGCAATCAAGGTCGTCGTGTTTAAAGTCGATGGCGAAACCAATACTGATGACTTAAGCCCAGCACAAGAGGCTTGGAGCCGTCCGGATATTCCATTGCATGCCAAAGCCATGCTGGTGAACAAAATGCCAGACGGCTTAAACACCATTGAAGCCCTTAAGCAGAAAGGCCTGCCGCTTGCCTATGTGGGCGATGTTGTGGGTACAGGTTCTTCACGCAAATCTGCAATTAACTCAGTGCAATGGTTTATGGGTAACGATATTCCCAACATCCCCAATAAACGTACTGGTGGTGTAGTGATAGGCAGCAAGATTGCCCCTATTTTCTTTAATACCGCTGAAGACTCTGGCGCATTGCCAATTCAATGCGACGTCAGCAAAATGAAAACGGGCGATGTGATTGTTATTCAACCGTATGAAGGCAAAGTGTTGTCTGAGTCTGGTGAAGTGATTGCAACATTTGAAATGAATCCGATTACTTTGCCGGATGAAGTACGTGCCGGCGGCCGTATTCCATTGATTATTGGCCGTGGGTTGACCACCAATGCGCGCAAGGCGCTAGGCTTGCCCTTACCGACTACGTTTATTACAGCAATCCCTGCCAAAGACACTGGCAAAGGTTACACGCTGGCCCAAAAAATGGTGGGTAAAGCGTGTGGTGTGGCGGGTGTGCGTCCCGGCACTTATTGTGAGCCAAAAGCCACCACGGTCGGTTCGCAAGATACGACTGGCGGCATGACGCGTGACGAGTTGAAAGAGCTGGCGTGCTTGGGATTTAGTAGCGATTTAGTCATGCAAAGCTTCTGTCATACCGCTGCGTATCCAAAACCAGTCGATATTAAATTACAACATTCGCTACCAGAGTTTATGTCCAGCCGCGGTGGTGTGAGTTTAAAACCGGGCGATGGCGTCATTCACTCATGGCTTAACCGCTTGATTTTGCCTGATACCGTAGGTACAGGTGGCGACTCTCATACGCGTTTCCCGATTGGGATTTCCTTCCCGGCGGGTTCTGGTTTGGTGGCGTTTGCGGCCGCAACTGGTGCCATGCCTTTAGATATGCCGGAGTCAGTGCTGGTGCGCTTTAAAGGCACCATGCAGCCAGGCATTACGCTGCGTGATTTGGTGAATGCGATTCCTTATGCGGCGATTCAAGAAGGTACATTGACGGTTGGCAAACAAGGTAAGAAAAATGTATTCAACGGCCGTATTTTAGAAATTGAAGGCTTGCCAGATTTAAAAGTGGAGCAAGCGTTTGAGTTTGCAGATGCCTCTGCAGAGCGCTCTGCCAATGGCTGTACCGTATTGTTGAATAAAGAGCCGGTGATTGAGTTTCTCAACTCTAATATTGTGTTGATGCAAAACATGATCGAAAATGGTTACCAAGATGCGCGTACGCTACAACGCCGGATTGAGAATATGCAGGCATGGTTAGCTAAACCAGAACTACTACAACCGGACGCAGATGCAGAATATGCGCACGTCATTGAAATTGATCTGAATGAAATCAAAGAGCCTTTAGTAGCTTGTCCGAACGATCCTGACGACATCAAGCCATTGACGGCTGTGGTGGGCGACAAAATTGATGAAGTATTTATTGGTAGCTGTATGACCAATATCGGCCACTACCGTGCAGCAGCCAAAGTGCTGGATGGCGCAGGTGGTATTCCAACACGCTTATGGATTGCGCCGCCAACACGTATGGATGAAGCGCAACTGCGTGACGAAGGTGTGTACTCCACCTTTGGTATTGCAGGTGCGCGTACCGAGGTGCCGGGCTGTTCACTCTGTATGGGTAACCAAGCGCGCGTGGCAGATAAAGCCACAGTATTCTCTACCAGTACACGTAACTTTGATAACCGTATGGGTAAAGATGCGCGTGTCTACTTGGGCTCGGCAGAGCTGGCAGCTGTGTGTGCTAAGTTGGGCCGCATGCCTACCCACGCTGAATACTTGGAAACGGTCGGTAATAAATTGGCCAATACGGCAGAAATTTATAAGTATTTGAATTTCCACCAAATGACAGAGTATAAAGCGGCGTTAGATACCTTGAGCTCAGGTAAAAAAGTGATTGCAATCGCTGCTGCTGTTGAATAAGTGGCTTTGGAAAGTAATCATTTGAAACAACAAGAAAGTAACCTCTTCGGCAAATTTAGATGGAAAGACTGGCGTATGATGTTGCCAGTCTTACTATTACTTGCCGTCCTGATTTATTTGGGTAACCACTACCACATTGATTATAAAATCATTGCTGGTGGGGCAGTGGTGATTGGCCTCATCTCGGGTGTATTTGCTTGGCTGGTAGGAATGGTCGGACTAGTGCCGATCATTGGCCCGCTGGTCGTCAAAGTGCTTAGCCTCTCGGTTATCTGGTTACTCAATGCACTTGGCTATATTGTGTCCTATGTAGCCATTCGCCGTGGTTACAGCCAAGATGTATTAACCTACCGCGGACTCACCATCGCACTGATTATCGGCATTGTGATTGGGTTTGTACTCGGGAGTATGCTATCCGGACACTGATTTCTTAAAAATCAGTGTTGCTCCAGTGCCGCCAAACGCAAATGAGTTCGACATAGCGTATTCTAAATCATCGACCTGTTGTGATTGATTTGGTACGTAATTCAAATCGCACTTAGGGTCTGCTTGTTGCAAATTAATAGTAGGCGGTAACTCGTTACGCTGCATAGCTAGTAAAGTGATGATGCTTTCTAGCACACCCGCTGCGCCCATCAAATGACCATGCATGGATTTAGTTGAGCTGACTGCTAATTGGTAAGCGTGATCACCAAAAATTTGCTTGATGGCGTTGGTCTCGGTTTCGTCGTTGAATTTTGTGCCGGTGCCATGTGCGTTAATGTATTGAATTGATTGAGGATTTAATCCGGAATCATCCAAAGCCTTTTGCATGGCTGCGGCCTGACCCTCGACCGACGGCACGGCAATATGTTTAAAATCATTGGCTGCGCCATACCCCACAATCTCTGCATAAATATGCGCACCTCTGGCTTGTGCGTGGGATAACTCTTCTAGAATCACCGTCGCTGCACCTTCGCCAATCACCAAGCCAGTACGGTTGGCGGAAAATGGTTTGCAGGATTTACTGATATCTTCTTTGTCTTCTCCGGCCAGCGTGCGAATCGCTTCCCACGATTTAATACTGGCGTAGGCCAAAATCGCATCGGTGCCACCAGCCAATGCCACATCTATTTCGCCATAACGAATGTCTTTCATCGCTTGGCCGATAGCAACTGCTGAGGATGAACATGCTGTTGAGAAAGTAAGGTTAGGGCCAGAAATGGAAAAATGGGTAGCAATAGCTGCCGCTGCGCTGTTGTACATGCACATCAATACGGTGTAAGGCTTTAAGCGGTTTTCACCTTCCACAAATAGCGTCTGGTAACCATCTTCTACCGAATGGATACCCCCCATGCCAGTACCTACATACACGCCAGTGCGTAATTTGTTCAGCCTATCAGTATCAAGTTTTGCGTGTTTAACCGCTTCTTTGCTGGCATGTAGCGCCATTTGCCCATTTCTGTCGAGAATGGAATAGTCACTTTTTTTCTCAAAGTGTTGGGTAGGGTCAAAGTCCGCCTGTGCAGCCACTTTGCAGGAGAGTTTATCTAAATATGGGCCGACAAATTGTTGAATACCAGATTTTCCGGCAAATACATTTGCGGATAACTCATCGATGGTGTTGCCCAAGGGGGACACCAGACCAAAGCCGGTTACCACTACACGACGTTGGTGTTTCATACTAAAAACTTAGTTTTTTGCTGCAATTAAGTCATGTGTGACGTTGACTAAATCTTGTACCGTCACAATATGCTCATAATTTTTAGGGAAAGAAATGTTGTATTGGTGCTCAATACTAAAAATCACTTCAAGAAAGCCGAAAGAATCAATGTCTAAATCCTTTAAAGCTTGTTCTGCGGTTAACTTTTCTGCGGGGATATTTTTTTCTTTGGTAAATATTTCAGTTAAAAACGTTTTAATTTCGTCTTTATTGACAACTTCTTTGCTCATTCAACGGTATCCTTATCACAATTCGCCTTTTCGGCTATATTATTTTTAAATAACTAGAATATAATGCCATAAAGCTTTGTTTAAAGTGCGAGATTTTAATGAATATTTCTGAATTTGGTTTAAGTAATCATTTTAAGCAGTTATCGTTAAAATATGATGAAAGCCATGAGGTTTTATGGACCTACTTTAATCAGAAAAATATCATTCCTTGTGCCAACCATGAAATTATTCACGAGTTAACCCAACACCAGCAAGAGCTTGAAAAAGCCGCGGGCGTGTTGTACTCCAATGACCGTGTTTTTCAAGTGAAGTATTCTGTTGCAGCATCGCTCACACCCAATGTATTCAACCTAGGCGGACATCTTGCCTTGATTCGTGAATTAGCCTTAAATAAAAACAAAGACGCTTTACTTTATTACGCAATTAAAGGCATTGATATTCTGCATAGCAGGCTGTCACGGTTCAATAACTCCTCTATCGTCAACATCACTTTGGTTCAGGGCTTGGCTTTGGGCGGCGGTTTGGAAGGTGCGTTGGCCAGCGATGTCATCATTGCTGAACGCAAAAGCTATTTTGGCTTTCCTGAGATTTTGTTCAACATGTTCCCTGGTATGGGCGGATATAGCTTAGTTGCACGTAAAGCAGGCATGAAAGTCGCTGACGAAATGATCCTCAAAGGCAAACAATATACAGCCGAACAAGCGTTTGAGCTTGGTTTGGTCGATGTGCTGGTCGATGACGGTCAAGGTGAAAAAGCGGTGTATGAATGGATTGAAAAAAACAAACGCTACTTTAACGGTTATTTGGCTGCGCAACGTGCCAAAAATAGAGTCAACCCTATTACTTATGACGAGCTGTTGGATATCACCAAAATTTGGGTAGATACCGCTTTAAAACTAGGCGAGCGTGAATTTAGCATCATGGATCGCTTTATCTACAGCCAAGAAAAGCAATACTTAACTGCACCGATGCCACATACCTCGCCAGTGGCGGACAATGTTGTTTCTATCAAACGCGCAGCTTCATAATTCATTGATTATTTTTGTTTTTCTGCACTACTAATTTGCTGAAGCTTGCTGCGTATGCGTCGCAAGGTAATCTGCAAACGCTAGCTTGGTGTTTTGGTATGCATGGTTAGCTTGCGCAAACAATGTAGGCACCTTGTAAATCTCATTTGGTGTAATGTCATCTAACTCTACACAAATCTGACTGAGTTCCTCAGCGCCAATGTTGGTCGCACTCCCTGCAATCGCATGCGCCGTGTCATGAATATTCGCAAAATCTAACGCTTGCACATACACTTTCAAGTCGCTCAAGTTTCTATCGGTATCTTCAATAAAGCCTAGAATCAAGCTTTCAACAAACCCTGCATTTTTACTAATAGAAGCTAACTCTGCCAAACGTGCCAAGTTAAGTGCGGTATTGCCAGTGTAGGATGCAATGATTGCACTTGGTTCTTCGCTGAGCACTTGCTCTTTGCTGGCGGCAAATGAGACCACAGGTGCGGCATCGCGGTAAGATTTTTGTTTGGATTTTGCAACCACCTCTTCAATGGCAAGATTCAACGCATCAATTTGGATAGGTTTTGTGAGGTAAGCGGCAACGCCCAACTCATCGAATTCGGCAATGGTGTTATGTGTGGCATCGGCGCTCAAAATAATGGAAGGTATTTGTGGCAAGCCAACATTAATGGCTTGGTAAATACGTAACGCCTCTAAACCGCCCATTACTGGCATGTTGTAGTCTAAAATCATTAAGTCGTAAGTAGTCTCTTCGAGTTTATCCAGCGCTTGTTGGCCGTTTTTAACAACATCAAACTGATGCTGACCTAGTGCCAACATTTGTGACAAGATAAGAATATTGGTCTCGTTGTCTTCTGCCACCAAAATGCGGCAAGGTTTTCTCTTGCTGGCTTGCATGGCTTTTTTGAAGGAAATGATTTCAGATGAAACCTGACCTTCAGTGTCCTCATTGGTGACAACGTCTAGTGGAATCTCAAACCAGAAAGTAGAGCCTTGACCCAACTCACTCTCAATCCCAATTTCACCATCCATTAATTCCACCAGCTTTTTAGAGATAGTGGTGCCTAACCCTGTGCCGCCAAATTTGTATTTAATAGATTCTTCGGCTTGCGTAAAGCTCTCAAAAATATGTGGTAAGGATTCTTTAGAAATACCGATACCGGTATCTTTGACCTCAAAACGGACAATCACTTTACCTTGTGAATGTTTAGCAGCGGTCACCCTTACGTAGACAGAGCCTTGTTCGGTAAACTTAACGGCATTACCCACTAAGTTAATCAGCACTTGTTTGGTATGCAATAAATTGCCGTGCAATTTTAATGGGGTGTCCTGCGCAATGTCATAGTCAATGACAATGCCTTTATGATTGGCTTGCGTCTCGAATAAGTTGACAGTAGTCAGAATCAGGTTTTGTAAGTAAAAATCCTCTTTGTGCTCAACGGCTTTGCCACTCTCGATTTTTGATAAATCCAACACGTTATTTACAAGTTCAAGCAATACATTAGATGAGTTCTTCATCACGTTAAAGAGCGTTGCATTGTTTTTATCTAGGTTAGAGGCCTCTAACAAGCTGCATGCACCCACAATCCCGTTAAGCGGAGTGCGGATCTCGTGGCTGATATGTGAAAGGAACTCACTTTTTGCACGGCTGGCAGCCTCTGCCTTGTAAGTGGCTTCTTTTAATCGGTTGAGTAAAGTCAACGCGTACATGGGGATAGATACAAGCGTGAATAGCAAGCCATAAAAGCCGGTCATGTGCGATTGCCAATATGGGCTATTAAGGCTGGCAATGACAAACCCAGTCAGGCTGGCAATGTAGGTTGCAATCAGAAATTGACGGCCGAATCTAAAGCCGTAGCCAATAATGAGCCAGAGATATATGCCAATATATACAGCGCCGATATCATGTGTGACGTAGCTAGCTATTGATGTTACGAGGACATCAGTAAGCATTGCTATTAGCAGTCTTAATTTATTAAGTTTTGGGCTTAAACGAATATGAACAAATATCGCAATTGCAAAAACTGTGTAAACAGACATTACCGTTGAGGCAATGGTTGAAATATTATCGTAGGCCGTAGTGACGGATATCACAGTAAGCGTGTTAATAACTAAGCGCCATACTGCCTGTTGATATTCATCGCCACGCTGATTAAACTCAATCCGTTTGAATGAGTTTTTAATATTTGATGCTAATTTTTGTATTAAAAAAAAGAGGCCACCTGAGAGGTATTGTTTCAATATCATCATGCAACTCCTCACAATAATTATATTTTTATAATAATAAGCAAAGCGTATGCCAGTGAAATTTTTATATTTTATATATATATATCATATTGTTATGTTTAATTTTGATGTTGCTAAAGTACGGGATGTGATAAAAAATTATCACTAGTGATGGAAAATCGGCATATCAAAATTTAGTCACTTTTAACAAGCACCATGAAGGTGTTATTGACGCGATTGTAAGTTAATATATTCACGGCGTATGAATCAATGAAATTGAAAGGTATTAAATGGCAACGCAACTAGATATTGAGTCACATTATGATGTTGATAATGATTTTTTCTCACTTTTTTTAGATGAGAAATATCGAGTATATACCTGTGCCGTTTGGGAAAATGCGTCAAACCTTCAACAGGCACAGGAGGCTAAGCTGGCTAGAATTTGCAAGTTTGCAAATGTACAAAATGGTGACAGAGTAGTTGATGTTGGTTGTGGTTGGGGAGGGCTAATGAAATACATAGTCGAGAACTACGCAGATACTACGGTACATGGGCTCACTTTAAGCCCTAAGCAAACTCAGCATATACTAAGCGAGAATGTCAAAAATGTAACAGCAGAAACGCGTTCATGGGAGCATTACCAACCGAAAAATACAAAATTTGATGCTATCGTTTCTGTTTGTGCATTGGAGCATTTTGCAACAGTAGAAGATCAGTCTAAGAGTTTACAGCGCGATATTTACAAATCGTTTTTCGATTGGTGCTTAGAGGTATCCACTGATGACGCGCAGATTGGTCTTCAAACAATCATTATTACTAGGCCGCCTAACAATATTACGGAGTTAAGAGATTCGCGTTTTTTGTTAGAAAAGGTGTTCCCTGGCTCTGCGCTATCGTCTATTAGTGACATTCAAGCAGCAATTATTGATAAATATGAAATCTCGTCAGCAACGAGAATCGGGATGGACTATGCTCGCACGCTTGTTGAGTGGAAACGCAATCTAGAAGCAGCTCGCTCAGATGTACTGGGGCGCTATGGTCAGGATGTATACGACCATCATATCCATTATCTTGACGCAGCAAGGCGCTGCTTCGAGACGGAGTATACGGATTTATATCAAATTTCGCTTAAACGAGCAAAGCCGATTAGAGTGTTTTTAGGCTAACTAGCTTTCAATCGTTACTACCCAAATGCTGAACTTAATTTTAAAGAAAATAGCAGGCTTCTTACCTGCTATCTTCTTTTTTTCAGGCTTTATATGGGATGCACTCACCATTGGCCGTAGCGTAGCCACATCTGACTTGCTGATTTTTACCGGGTATTTATTTGCGGCGGGCATGTTGCTGTATATCATGAGCCGTCCAAGTTTTATTTTGGTAGACGAAACGACTATCCCCAAACGTTTGCATTGGTTTTTTACAACAGGTTGGCCTTATCTAGCGCTTCAGTTTTTGTATGGTAGCTTGTTGAGTGCGCTGTTTATTTTGTATTTTAAAAGCGCTAATCATGCATTGGCTTTCCTCACCTCAATTCTTCTTGGCGTGTTGCTCATTGCCAATGAGTTCTTAGAAAATGCGTATCGTCGATTTACTTTAAGCTGGGCGCTGTTTGGCTTGTGCGCCATTTTACTGTTTAACTTTCTGTTGCCGTTTCTATTCGGGAGCGTGCATCCGATTTGGTTTTATCTCAGTACGATTTTGGGTGCGAGTTTGGTGATTTATCTGTATTCCAAGACTCCGCAGAATCTGGGTAGCATTCTGCCGGTGTGGCTGATTGCCGGAGTGCTCATGCTGGCCTATGCGGCGGATATGATTCCTCCGGTGCCATTGGTGACACGCGACGTTGCTATTGCTTATGACGTGAAAAAAGAAGACGGCAACTACTTTATTATCCAGCAGCGTGGCCCGATATGGCAGTTTTGGCGCAAGACAAGTAACCACCTGAAAGTAGTGCCCGGACAGCGGCTCTATTGCTTTTCCCCCATATTTGCACCAGCAGGGCTAGAGGTGCGTTTGTATCATCGCTGGCAATTGTATTCAAAGAAAAACGGTTGGCAAACACAATCGCGCATTGGCTTTGATTTGAACGGTGGGCGTAACAATGGCTATCGCGGCTATACCTACAAGCAAAATATATCGTTAGGGGAGTGGCGGGTGAGGATTGAAACGGAGAATGAAAAAACCATTGCCGTTCAATCGTTTACTGTGAGCGAGGAGACAGGAACTCCTCGCCATATTCGCTATAAATATTAGTGCTTATTGTCATCCGCGTGTGTCATCAGCTTGTCGATATAAGCAATCGAAACCGCTGAAGCCACAAACGTCATGTGGATAATGGTTTGCCACATCATGACATCGTTGCTCAAATTTGCAGCATTAATAAAGGTTTTGAGCAGATGAATCGATGAAATGCCGATAATCGCGGTAGCCAGTTTGACTTTAAGCAAGTTGGCATTCACGTGGGATAACCAGTCTGGCTCATCCGGGTGGCCTTTTAAGTTTAAGCGCGATACGAAGGTTTCATACCCACCCACAATGACCATGATCAGTAAGTTTGAGATCATCACTACATCAATTAAGCCTAATACAATCAACATGATATCGGCTTCGCTGATGGTGGCGGTTTTGCCCACCAAATGCACAAGTTCTACTGCAAAAAAGTAAACATATACGGCTTGTGCAATGATTAAGCCTAAGTAAAGAGGCAGTTGTAACCAGCGGCTACCAAACAAAATGTTGGTCATGATGTTGCTTTGTTTGTACTGGCTTGGGCTAATGTTGGTGTTTTCTTGCATGGTGCGATGTACTCGAAATCAAAAGTTGGATTTTACCTGAAGTGTATGACTATGTGATGGCATACTCGAGATTAAACTGTGCCGATGCGTCCAAACCCAATAGCTCAGTAATGCTGGGCATGCTGCTGCTGAGTATTTCCGGTAGTTGCCAAGGTGGGTTAATGACAAACATGCCACTTCCGTACATGCCAAAGCCATCTGCATGCGGTTGTTCTACTTGTAAACGTATGTCCAACCAATTTTGCGTGTTCAGTTGTTGCAGTGCCTGCACCATCGCGCCGGGTTCCGGGCGTTGCAGTAACGGATACCAAACCAAATACGTGCCAGTTGCAAATCGCTTGAGGCTATCTTGCAGGCTACTCACGACACGCTGATAGTCTTCTTTCAGCTCGTAAGGCGGGTCAATCAATACCACGGCGCGTTTGATGGGTGGCGGTAAACAGGCTTTAAGACCATGAAATCCATCGACCATCTCGGCTTTAATTTGACGATGCTTACCCGCAAAATTCTGCTGCAACAGCTTAAAGTCATTTGGGTGCAACTCAAATAAACGCAGCTTGTCATGGTCGCGCAAAAAATGCGCAGAAATCTGTGGTGATCCAGGATAAAGCTGAAGCGAACCTTCTGTATTGACTGCGTTTACCGCTTCTAAGTAGCGCTGCACTAATTCAGGTAAAGCGTCTGAAGCCATTAAGCGGGCAACGCCCGTTTCAAACTCTCTATTTTTTTGCGCAAAACCATCTGTAAGCGCATACATACCAGCGCCTGCGTGCGTATCGATGACCCAATAAGGCTTTTCTTTTTGATTGAAATAGCCTAGCACTAAGCTCAACACATAGTGTTTAAGAACATCGGCGTGATTGCCTGCATGGAATGCGTGTCGGTAACTCAGCATAAAAAATTCAACGATTAAATGATGGCTATTATAAAAGACTAAACCGTTATCTTTACGTGAGATTGTCGACAAATAATGCACGGTTGCGTTTTGTTAGCTGTAGGGCTTCTTTTTATACACAAAGGATGAACATGAAAAAGACATTATTAATACTTGCAGCGGCAGCCGGGTTTGCATTCACCACCATGAGCATTTACGCAAATCATCAAGAAGGTGGCGAGCAAAAGACAGCGCAAGATGCATTAAAAGCCGATATTAACAAAGATGGAAAAATCAGCTTTGATGAGTTTAAATCTGTACGCGATCAGCATTTGCAAGAACGCTTTAAACGTCAAGATACGAATAACGATGGCTTTATTGATGATGTAGAGCGTAATGCGATGAAAGAAAAATGGCGTGCACATCGCCAAGCTGCACATGATAAATGTGCGCAAAAAGCACGTTAACCTCATCTAAATCACGCAAGGTTTTGAATCAAGCAGCTTCTTAAAAAAGCTGCTTTTTTATTGGAACTTTGCTGGCCATGGGGTAGCATATTGGCATGACTACACCGCACAACCATGACGCCGACATGCATCACACGCATGCACATCCACAAGACAATACACATGCAGAAGACCACCAGCATGCTAACCCGTTTTTGATACCCTTTATTCTAATTGCTGTGTTTGCAGTCATCGAATTTTCCGGTGGGATATGGACAAGGTCGCTGGCTTTGCTAGGCGATGCCTGGCATATGTTTTCCGATGTGTTCGCGCTGGGCTTAGCCATGTATGCCTCCCATCGTACAGCCAAGGCGCGTCGCGAGGCTAAGCATAGTCGTGCCGAAATCATCGCTTCTATCTTAAATGCGGCGCTCATGGTGATAGTGGTAGTATGGATTGTGATTGAGGCGTTTGATCGCTTGCAGCACCCGTATGTGGTGGCCGGTGGCTATGTGATGCTGATCGCATTTTTTGGGCTGGTGATTAATTTAATCGTCGCCCAGCGCTTGCACCATCACGCCCATCATCATGGCGGTAAGGATAATCTCAATCATCGCGCGGCTTTGTTGCATGTGATGGGCGATGTGTTGGGCTCGGTGGCGGCACTGATGGCTGGTGTTGTGATCTATTACACTGGTTGGCTGGCGATTGATCCATTACTTTCTTTGGTGATTTCTGTGCTCTTGTTGTTGGTGACCATGAGTTTAATCAAAGATATTTGGCTAGATATTCGTGGCGAAAGCCAACACAACAGCCATGAACACCATCATTGATGGCTACTATCAGTGTTGCTTATCTATTAGGTCGCAGTAATACCGTTGAGTAAACCACAAGGAGTTAACCATGCCATACGTCAATATTAAACTTGCAGGCGCTGTCACCCGCGAACAAAAAGCGGAGATTGCCAAAGAAATCACCGAAACCTTGGCGCGCGTAGCGCATAAACCCGCTAATTACACTTACATTACCTTTGAAGAAGTGGAATACGAAGACTGGGCGATAGGTGGCAAGCTGCTGGACGAGTAGGCATGTTACGTTGAATAGTCGTTACGCCGATTTCGCTTAACTCGGCAAGCCAATGCTAAAATGTAAGGATGTTTGATCCTAAACCTATTTTAAAAAACCTGCCCAATCTGCCTGGGGTATACCGCATGATGAATGCGGAAGAAGTGGTGATTTATGTAGGCAAAGCAAAAGACATTAAAAAGCGCGTTTCCAGCTATTTTAATAAAAATCTGCCTAGCCCGCGTACACGTATGATGGTGTCGCAAATCGCCAAGATTGAAACCACGGTGACGCGGTCTGAAGCCGAAGCGTTATTGCTGGAAAACAATCTGATCAAAGGCTTAATGCCGCGCTATAACGTCCTGTTCCGGGACGATAAATCGTACCCTTATATTGCACTGACAGGTGATGCTTTTCCAAGGCTGGCATTTCATCGCGGGACGCAACGCCAAGCCACCAAGTCTACAGGGCGCAGTCAATACTTTGGCCCTTTCCCTAACTCAGTGGCGGTGCGTGAGAGCATACAACTGCTACAAAAAGTGTTTAAGTTACGGACTTGCGAAAATACGGTATTTGCTAACCGGTCACGTCCTTGCTTGCAATACCAAATCGAGCGCTGTACCGCGCCCTGTGTGGATTACATCAATCAAGAAAACTATGCACAAGATGTGCACCATGCGGCGTTGTTTCTGGAAGGCAAAACCAGTGAGGTGATGGATGTGCTAGGCGATAAAATGAACACAGCCGCCGCCAATCAGGAGTACGAAGCTGCTGCGGTGTTTCGTGACCGTATGCAAGCCTTACGGCAAGTGCAGGCCAAGCAGTTTGTGAGCGATTTCACTGTGTCTGACGCTGATGTCATTGCCTGCCAAGCATTAGAGGGGCAGCATTGCATTAACTTGGTGATGATTCGTGGTGGCCGTCACTTGGGGGATAAAAGCTTTTTCCCAAAAAATAGTCAGGATGCTGAACTGAGTGAAACGATAGAAGCGTTTATTACCCAGCATTACACCGCACAAAATACGCCCCCCATGATTGTCTGTGGCATGGAGATTGCAGCCAGAGATTTTGAAGAGGTGTTAAGCGAGCAAGCGCAACGCAAAATTAAGATTATTACCAATCCCATTGGCGATAAACGTGTCTGGTTAAAAATGGCAGATACCAATGCGGAACTAGCGTTATCGCAGCGCGCTGCATCGTCTGCCAATCAGGCAGCCAAATTGATTGCCTTGCGTGAAGCATTAAACTTATCCGAAACCGTAGAGCGCATTGAATGCTTTGATATTAGCCATACCATGGGTGAGGCGACCGTAGGCAGCTGTGTGGTGTTTGATAAAGGTGATATGCAAAACAGCGAATATCGCCGCTACAACATCACAGGCATCACACCGGGGGATGATTATGCTGCGATGCGCGATGTGCTGACACGACGCTATAAGAAAGTGGCCGCTGGTGAAGGTAAGCGCCCGGATTTGGTGTTTATTGATGGTGGTAAAGGGCAATTAGGCATTGCAATTGAGGTCATGCAAGAGGTTGGGTTGGACGATATTTTGCTGGTGGGGATTGCCAAGGGCGAGGAGCGCAGGCCGGGCTTGGAAACCATGATCTTCTCGGATACCGGCGAAATGCTCAACTTGGAAAAGGACAATCAAGGTTTGCATCTATTACAACGTATCCGTGACGAGGCACACCGTTTTGCCATTACAGGGCACCGTGCCAAACGTGGCAAAGCGCGTATCACCTCTAGTTTGGAAGACATTGAAGGCGTTGGTGCTAAACGCCGCAAAGCGCTACTCACCCGTTTTGGTGGTTTAGACGGCGTAAAAAATGCTAGCATAGATGAACTTGCAAAAGTAGATGGTGTGAGCCAGTCTCTTGCAGAAAAAATCTATGATCAATTTCATTAAGTGATTAAAACTATGTTGTGGAATGTGCCAAATATTTTAACGGTGTTGCGGATTGCCTTGATTCCTGTATTCGTAGGAATTTTTTATCTACCTAAAGATGCCATGACGCTGGCTGCGTTTCCAGCGCACTGGGTAAACTTCACTGCTACTATCGTATTTGCGTTGGCCGCCGTTACCGATTGGCTTGATGGCTACTGGGCACGTAGGTTTAATCAAATGTCCGGCTTTGGTGCTTTTTTAGATCCGGTGGCCGATAAATTGATGGTGGCTGCTGCCTTGATTGTGTTGGTGGAGTTTGAGCGTATAGGCGCAGTGATTGCATTAATTATCATTGGGCGGGAGATTGCCATTAGTGCCTTGCGCGAATGGATGGCCAATATTGGCAAAAGTAGCAACGTGGCAGTGGCGATGATTGGTAAAGTGAAGACCGCTGCACAGATGCTAGCGATTTTATTACTACTTTATTACGACAATATTGGACACTTCAACACCAAGTTCGTTGGGCAAGTGCTGATTATTATCGCAGCAATTTTAACATTGGTATCAATGGCTTATTATTTAAAAGCGGCATGGCCGGTGATGAAAGATTCGATGAAATAAATTGTCAAGACAAATAATTCGCAGGATATTGTCATAAAACCTGCAAATGCGCCTTGACACTAAATTTAAAATCGCTAAAATGCTCGCTTCTTTACGGCACACGACGTAATGATTCATGCGGGAATAGCTCAGTTGGTAGAGCGCAACCTTGCCAAGGTTGAGGTCGCGAGTTCGAGACTCGTTTCCCGCTCCAAATATTAAAAAGGGAAAGCACAACAAGTAGCTTTCCCTTTTTAGCTTAAATCTTTCAGCTTTGTTTGAAAGACACGGCGCGATAGCAAAGCGGTTATGCCGCGGCCTGCAAAGCCGTTTAGGCCGGTTCGACTCCGGCTCGCGCCTCCAAATACCTAAGTCCGTAGTAAATACCTCGTTATTCAATGCTTTGGTGTTGCGCCAGTTTATGTATCCTGTCTCGTACGCAATAGTAATTTACTGGCAGTCCCCCAGAAATGTTGTTACATTAGTGCGTGTTTAAGAATAACAACGCGAATTTTCGTACTAAACAGGTTACTTGAATGAATTTGGAAAACAGTCAAATGCACTTAGAAGATCTGGCAGATCAGCAAGATGCAAGTTTTGATTCACTCTTAGGCTGTTTGATGCTGGCCTGCCGAACCCATCATATTACGACTACTAAAGATGCGGTGATTGCTGGCTTGCCATTGCCTAATGGCAAAATGACGCCAGCGATTTTTAAACGCGCAGCTGAGCGGCTGGGACTTTCGGTCACCGTGCTTAAAAAGCCGCTACAGTCTATTCGTAAAGAATTCTTACCCGTCACACTACTGCTGCATAATGATGAGGCATGTAAGCTTGCCCGCATCGATTACGCCACCAATACCGCCTATGTGATTTTTCCTGAGTTGGGCGACGCAGAAACGCATTTGCCTTTGGCTGAATTAGAAGCCAAATATGCCGGCTATTTCATTACAGTCAAGCCCAAGTATATGTTTGATCAACGCGCGCCAGAGGTAGGTAAGGTGCGCTTGAGACATTGGTTCTGGGGTACGTTGGCAGAGAATAAGCGCATTTACCGTGATGTGATGTTGGCTGCTCTTCTGGTCAATATATTTGCGCTGGCCATGCCTTTATTTACGATGAACGTATACGACAGAATTGTGCCAAATCGCGCGATTGAAACCATGTGGGTCATGGGCTTGGGTGTACTCATCATTGTGGTGGGTGATTTGATTTTGCGTACCATGCGTGCTTTTTTCCTAGATTGGGCCAGTGCACGGATTGATGTCAAGCTAAGCGCGCGCATCATGGAGCAAGTGCTAGGGCTACATTTGGATCAGCGGCCAAACTCTGTAGGCTCTTTTGCCTCTAACCTACGTTCCTTTGAGAGCGTCAGAGACTTTATTACCTCTGCCACCATCACCGCTTTAATTGACTTGCCGTTCGGCATTATTTTTATTGTCGTCATTGCCTGGATTAATTGGGTCATGGTCTTGCCCGTTGTGATCGGCGCCATCATCATGCTGGTATATGCCTTGAGTGTGCAGACCAAGATGCATGAGCTATCAGAAACCATGTACCGCGCTGGTGCTATTCGTAATGCCACGCTGATAGAAAGCTTGGTGGGCTTAGAAACTATTAAATCCTTAGGTATTGAAGGCAATATGCAACGCAAGTGGGAGCATAGTGCACGCTATCTCACTGAGGTGGGTAGTAAATTGCGCTTACTGGCTTCTTCCATTAATAACGGCTCTAATGCCATTCAACAGATATTGACTGTGGTACTGGTGTTGCTAGGCGTCTATATGGTCACGAGTGGTGATTTGACGATGGGGGGCTTGATCGCAACTACGATGCTGGCTTCTCGGGCATTGGCACCCATTGCGCAAACAGCTGGCTTGTTGAGTCAATATCACACAGCATCTACCTCCTTGCAATCGTTAGACGAGATCATGCATAAATCAGTGGAGCGTCCTGCTAATGCTAACTTTTTGTCGCGTCCATCGTTCCGTGGCGATATTGAGTTTAGAGAAGTCAGTTTTCAATATCCGGGCGCAGAAGAGCTTGCGTTGACTAAAGTGTCTTTCAAAATTAAAGCCGGTGAACATGTGGCTTTATTGGGGCGCATGGGCTCAGGCAAAAGTACCATCAATAAGCTGATTTTGGGTCTGTATAAACCTACAGAAGGCGCGATTTTGATTGATGGTATTGATTCTAGACAAATAGACCCGGCCGAGTTGCGCCGCAGTATAGGATACGTACAACAAGATACACATTTGTTTTATGGCTCATTGCGCGACAACATTGCCATGCGTGCGCCACATAGCAATGATGCTGCTGTACTGGCGGCAGCGCATGTGGGCGGCATCGATGAGTTTGCCAATGCACACCCCAAAGGTTTTGATTTGTTGGTAGGTGAGCGTGGCGAGACACTCTCCGGTGGACAAAAACAAGGCGTAGGCATTGCCCGGGCGTTTATTACACGGCCTTCGATTGTGTTGTTAGATGAACCAACCAGCGCGATGGACCATTCTGGCGAAGATGCAGTGAAAAAACGACTGGCTGAGGCTACCCACCAGCACACGATGGTGTTGATTAGCCATCGTTCGGGATTATTTGATTTGGTCACGCGTCTCATTGTGATTGATGCTGGCCGCGTAGTGGCAGATGGCAAGAAACAAGATGTCATCGAAGCGTTACGCGCAGGCAAAGTGGGTAAAGCCCATTGATGAGGAATTGAGATGAGTGAGGGTTTATTTAAAAAGATTGGGGCGTTTACCCGTGTATTTGGCGGCCGTAATTGGCTGGCAACGCCTATACATTCGATGATTGATAAAGTTATTCCAGCGGAAACGCAAGAAAGTTTGGCTTGGGATCAAGAAGCGGATATTGCCATTGTTGAGCAAACGCCGCTTAAAGCCAAAAAGTTGCTCTACACCATTTTGGCTGTGATGGTGGCGTTGTTGGTATGGGCAGCATTTGCACAAGTCGATGAAATTTCGCGTGGTGAAGGACGTGTGGTGCCGTCACGTCAAGTGCAGGTAATCCAATCACTCGATGGTGGGATTGTTTCGGAAATTTTAGTCAAAGCTGGAGATATAGTGAAGATAGGGACGCCGCTGATTAAGATTGATGAAACGCGCGCGGCTTCCTCACTCAAAGAGAATCAGGGGCAGTATTTAGCGCTGTTAGCAAAAGAGGCACGATTAAAAGCACTGGCGAATGGCACCAGTTATAGTCCACCTGCACAGGTGCAGCAAGATATGCCTCAAGTCTATGAGCAAGAGCGTGCTTTATATTTGGCCAGTCGCGAAGAGTTGGATTCCACCGTGAATATTGCGCGCGACCAAATGGTACAGCGTGAAAAGGAATTGATAGAAGTGCAGTTTAAAAAAGAAATTGCAGAAAAGACTTATGAGTCGGCCAGTAAAGAGTTGGCTGCGAACAAGCCCTTGCTGGCCAGTGGCGCGGTATCGGAAATCGATATTTTAAGATTAGACCGGGAAGCAACGCGAGCACGTGGAGACATTGACCAAGCGCGCGCGCAAATTAGCCGTATCCAAGTCTCTATTTCTGAGGCTAGACGTAAAATTGCCGAAGCCGAGCAATCTTTTTTAAGTAAAGTGCGAACTGAGCTCAATGACACTTCGGCCAAGGTGAATAGTCTCACCCAAACCAGTGTGGCGCTTACCGATAAAGTAAAGCAGTCCATGTTGAAGTCTCCAGTGAATGGTAAAGTGAGCCGCTTGTTTTTCAATACGGTGGGCGGTGTGATACAGCCGGGTAAAGAAGTAATGGAAGTGGTGCCGACGGATGATAGTTTGATTTTAGAAACCAAAGTCCAAATCAAAGATATTGCGTTTATCAGGCCCGAGCAGGCCGCCATTATTAAGCTCACCGCTTATGATTACACCATTTATGGTACTGTAAACGGCGTGGTGGATAGCATTGCTGCGGATTCAACCGTGGATGATAAAGGCAATGCCTATTACATTGTGAAAGTGCGTACCCAGCAATCTGTCATTGGCAAAGGTTTGCCGATCATTCCGGGCATGATGGCGCAGGTGGACATATTGACGGGCAAAAAAACGGTCTTATCGTATCTGTTAAAACCAGTATTAAAAGCAAAGTCTTACGCGTTCAGCGAGCGATAAAAAGAATCCCTTACAACTATGCAAGATATTTTTGTTACCACACTGTCTCAGCCATTACCTGGCTGGCAACAAGCCTTTACCGATTGCCAGTGTGTGCGTGAGGTCTCAACCACTGCCAATCAAGCACAACTGGTATTTTGGCTACACATGAACGAAGACCGCCAGCATTGGATGCAAGGCGCAATCAAACGCATTACCACGCATTATCCCAATGCAAAAGTCGTGGTGTTGGCCAATGCGCCGGATCAGGCAGAGGCCTTATATGCTTTGAGTTTGGGGGCAGTAGGGTACAGCCATGCTTACGCGACCGCAGAAGCCTTGGCTGAAATCAAAACTGTCATTGCACACGGCGGACTGTGGTTGGGGAATACGCTATTACAAAAGTTGATTGAAGTATCGACCAGAATGACCACTAGCCATAACTCGCATGTCAACAGCTTGTTGAATCAGCTGACGCAGCGCGAGAAAGAAGTGGCGGTAGAGGCCGCCAAAGGGCTAAGCAATAAAGAGATTGCCCGTATTTTGAATATTACGGACCGTACGGTGAAAGCGCATTTGGCTTCTATTTTTGAGCAACTAAAAGTCAAAGATAGGTTGCACTTGGCGTTAATTCTCAACCAAAATTATCAAATTTAATACACCAGCTTTTACGCCAATCTACCTGGCGTATACATAGTCACTGTATTTCTAACTGGCGCGCGTATGCTTACTCGTCCATACGAATGCCCGGCCCAGTCAGGCCATCCATGCCCACTTCTGTTAACGCTGCGATTTCGGCTTCTGTATTTACCCCTTCGGCAATGGTGTAGATACCTATTGAGTGCACAATTAAACATAACCCACGTAACAATGATTTATGACTCTCGTTGATATCAATGCCACGGATGAGAGAGGCATCAAATTTCACATAGTCTAATCCGAGGTCGTGTAACTCACCCAAGCGTGAAATGCGTAAACTCACATGCTCCACACCCACACGGCAACCCAGCATTTTGAGTTGACGGGTAAAGGTTTTAAATTCATTCAGATGGTTAAAGGCGGCGGTTTCCGGGACTTCAAAACTCAATAAATCAGTGTTGATGCCTTGCTGTTGAATCAGTTTTTCCGCTGTTTTAAGGTAAGTAGGGTCACGCATTGTGCTTTCGGATATATTCAAGCAAATGGGCAGGTTATGTTGCGCTAGCAAGCCTATTGCGGTTTCTAGGGCAAGCGTGTCAATCGATTGAATTAAGTCGAGTTGAATGGCCCAGTCAATAAACTCGCCAGCAGATAGCCATTTACTATTTTCCTCTAGCTGCAAACGGACGGGGCTTTCGTAATGAATGAGCTCGCCGTGAATGGTGAGCACTGGGTAATGTTCTAGTTTGACTCGATGATGCGTGATGGCATTGCCGAGTAATGTTTTCCACTCATTGAGGTATTGGTGTTTAGTGGCCACAATACTGTTTGCATTTACGATACGGAAGTTTTGTGCGTTGTTGAGATGCGAGAGCTCTAGAATAAAATCGAGTGCTTTAAATAAGTGTTGGCTTTCATCCGTAAATTTAGTCTTAGTGACTACACACGCAAATAGCGGTGCTTGATGCTCGGTATGCGCGAGTGTCATCGCATCCAGTAAGTTTTCCTTAAAGTGTTGTGCTAATACAAACTCATCTTTGGGTTGGTCGCAAAATATTGCAATATCGCGCCCACTAATACGGCCTGCAATCAAGCCTTCTTGGTGACTGGAAATGGAGGTGATGGCGCCGCTGATTTTTTTGAGCATTAAATTGGTTTGATGGTAACCAATATCGCGGTCAATCTCAGCAAGATTGCAAATGCGGATGATAATGAGCGCGCCTTCACCAAAGCTTTCTTGATGCAGTTTTGAATCAACCGTATTCATAAAGTAATCGTGATTCATTAAGCCGGTGGCATCGTCATAATTGATTCTTAAACGTAACTCATCCAAGCGCTCAGATTCTTTGTTCAGATTTTCTTTGACGCGTGTGGAAAGCTGATTCATTTCTCTTACCACGGCTTTAAATTCTGTCGTTTTGGGCTCTTGAATATTAATAAAGCGACGCTCGCCAATTGCTTGCGCCTGCCCAATCACATCATCCAGCGGTTTCAAAATCCTTCTTAACAACTGTCCGCAAGCAATATAGGCAATTAAGCTAATGGATAACACCCAAATCAACATGTTTTTGACCGCATGCCATAATCGGTCATAGGTAAAGTTCACATCACTTTCCACATGCACCGTGCCGTATTGCGTCCAGCCAGTTTGAATGTTCGAGAATCCTGGGGTGACGTTAATCGGCACACAGCGTGTGAACCAATCAGGGGCGATGGTGCTGCTGTTGGGGTTGACACGCTCGGTAATCAGTTTGCCATTGGGGTCAAACAGACCGATATAGCGATAATGACCCGCATCAAACTGTGCCGAAATGAATAAATCAATCATCGTGGCATCTTTTTCCATTTGTGACATAGCAAGTGCCAGCACGTTGGCATTGTCCAGATTTTTCTTCTGCAACTCTTCCTCAAGGTATTGCTTGCTGTCGAGTGTACTAAAAATCAAACTGCCACCCGCCGTTGCGATAATGACAAGAAATAATGCGATTCGAATTTGATGAATGAGTGACATGGTCTTTTCCTTAACTCTTTTATTCTATTCCATCTGCACGAATGCGTAACAACACATCCCGCCACTTTGATAAATGTTGTTGTGAGCTGGCTTTGGGTTGCGTGCTGCCGCCTACCCATAGGCCTTTATCGTTAAAACTAAAAATCGGGTTTAAATCTGGTCGCTGTGATGCCGGTAAAATATCCGGAATCAGATTGTCCAGAATAAGGGGTTCTGACGTGGGGGTTTTGTAATAACTCAGCACCATATGGGCTTTGACGACTTTTACATCTTGATCATACAGTTGCGCGCGTACGTAAGTCAGGCGTAATTTCTCATTGGAAATATTCAGCGCTTTTAAAAATACGTATTTGGCAATACTAAAGTCTTCGCAGTCTCCGGCTTGCATGCCAATCGATTCAAGCGGGGTTGCCCAGTAATCGGATTGCTTCCATAAATTTAAATCGTCAACAAATTCAAGTTTTCGATTAAAAAAGCCGTTAATCGCAATAAGCTTTTCTTCGTCAGATGCGTTACTGACGCGATTGAGTGCTTGGTTGAGCTCTCCTATGCTTTGCACGGCGTGGTCGCCATAGCGCTGTTTGGCAAGTTCGGTTAAGCGATTAAATTGCACGCCACCGGCATACAGGTATGCGACGCAGCAGAATCCGAGCATGATGCATATCAACATGCGCGCGCGATCGATAACATGAACAATGCTGGTCACAGGTGTTGAAATAACTTGCTCCAAAACAAGGTGCTACCACCGCTTAAGCGAGAATGCACCTATTTAACCATAAGGAAAACCCATTTTCGCTATTTTTACAGTGGCAGACGTATTTGAAAGCCACAATCAAACTGGCTTTTATTGGGTAGTTCTAAAAAGTAGGCGTATTGGCCGTTAGTACAATATTTTTTTGGTAAAAACTTGTGTTTAATGCCAGTGTGGTCAATTTGACTTGCTGTTTTTAATTAATTATTTGGAATAAAACCATGGCACTCATCGGAAAAGTTGTTGCATTAACAGGAACCGCTTACATCACTAAAGACAATGGTGAAAAGAGAGAGCTTCAGTTAGGTGACTCCGTTGAGTTGGGCGATACCATCCAGACCATGTCTGGCGCGCTGGTCGAGCTATCGATGAACGATGGCCGAAATATTAATATTCCAGCCAATCAAATTGTGGCGCTGACCGAAGATTTAGCCACAATTTTTGCGCAAGATAAATTAGATGGGTCTGTGGATTTGGCCACCATTGAGAGTGTAGTCAAAGCCATTGAGTCTGGCCAAGACGTGAACGAAGTGCTGGAAGAAACGGCGGCAGGCAATGCTGGCGGCAGAAATTCTTACGGTTTTGGCTTCGTTAATTTGCTTCGCATCAATGATGTGCTCAATCAATTCAGCTTTGCATACGAATACAATATTGATGGTGAGTTACAAGATGAGCCGATTCGTGCGCGTACGCAAGATGAGTTGAACCTTGATTTAAATAATACCGGATTAACGACAACGCCTTCACTTCCGCCATTGGGCGTGAGCTTAAGTGCTACCTCATCACTGACAGAGGCGGGTGGCGATATTATTTACACCGTGACATTGAGCCGTGCTGCCACCGCTCCCATGTCAATATTGCTTTCCAATGGTCAAACTGTATTGATTCCAGCAGGTGCCAGCACTGGCACTGCAACCTATACCGTTGCACCGAGTGACGACCCTTATTTAGACCAATCTACGATCAGCACGACAATCACGACTGTGGCTGGTAGCACTGAACCAATGACTGTAAGCACAACGCCGGCAGTCACAACAATTACCGATACAGTGGACACCACTGCGCTAACCTTAACTGCAAGCCCCAGCGTAGCTGAGGGCGGTGCGATTGTATACACAGTAAGTTTAAGTAACCCGGCAGGTACAGTAGTCACTGTGACTTTGTCTACTGGCGAGGTTATTGTCATTGCTGCGGGTGCAACATCGGCTTCTATCAGCATTCCGGCACCAACTGACGATGTCTATTTAGATAGTTCTATCGTGACTCGGTCTATTGCAAGTGCAACTGGCGGTAACTTTGAGAACTTGGCTGTGAATACTACGCCAGTCAATACAACGATTACGGATACGGCTGACACCACAACAGTGAGTATTACCGGTACGGCTTCTGTCCTTGAGAATGGTACGGCAACATATACGGTTTCCTTGACCAGCCCAGCGCAAACCAATACTACAATTAACTTAGTCTATAGTGGCACCGCGAATGGTGCAGACTATACTGCGGTCACCAGTGTGACGATCCTAGCAGGGCAGAGCAGTGCAACATTCAATATTGTGATGAATGATGATGCATTGGCAGAAGGCTCCGAAACCTTAGTGGTGGGTATTGGCTCTGTATCTGGCGGTAATTTCGAGAACCTAGTGGTGAGTGGCAGCAACGGCTCTGTCACAACTAATTTGCTTGATAATGATGTGGCTACCGTAAGCCTAACTGCAACTGCTAGCATTACGGAAGCAGGTGGCACCATTGTCTATACTGCGACCATCACGCAAGCACCTACCAGCCCACTCACCGTGACGCTTGATAATGGGGTTGTTATTACTATTCCGGCAGGCGCGACCTCTGCCACAGGCAATTACACGTTGGTAGGGAGTGATGATGTATATATAGACCCTACTACCGTAAGCGCTACGATTACTACGCTAAGCGGCGGCGGTATCCTCAGCTCGATTGATCCTACACCTGCAGTGACCAATATTACAGATACTATTGATGTCACAACTGTGAGTTTGTCTGCTACGCCAAGTGTTGCTGAGGGTGGCAGCATTGTATACACAGCAACATTGACCAGTCCGGCGCAAGGTGCAGTCACTGTGACATTGAGTAATGGCAGCACGATTACGATTCCCAATGGCGCAACAACGGGTACGCTTTCAATCTCAGCACCGACGGATGATGTTTATGTCGATACAGGCACTGTCTCACTCACGATTACTTCTGCAACAGGTGGTAATTTTGAAAGCCTTGTAGTCAATGCTGCCCCCGCGACGACGACGATTACAGATACCGTAGATGCGACAACGGTAACATTAACAGCAACCCCTACGGTAGCTGAAGGCGGCAGTATTATATACACCGCGACTTTGAGCAATCCTGCACAGTCAGCAGTGACTGTCACTTTATCTACTGGCGAAGTGATTAATATTGCGGCTGGTGCAACTACCGGCACCACCACTTTGGCAGCGCCGACAGACGATGTGTACGTGGATGCTGGATCTGTTAGCAAAACCATCAGCAGTGCCAGTGGCGGCAACTTTGAGCAATTGAACGTGAATCCGGCACCAGCTACCACCAACGTGACAGACACGATTAATACCACCACCATCAGCATTACAGGCAGTGCAAGTGCTACAGAAGGGGGTACAGCCAGCTATACGGTATCGCTCACCAACCCAGCACAGACTGCACTGACTATCAACATCACCTATGCTGGCACAGCCAGTAATGGCAGTGATTACACTGGTATAGCCGTCGTCACTATTCCGGCAGGCGCTAGCAGTGTCAGTTTTACTTTGCCTATTACAGATGACGTTGCAGCAGAAGGTAGCGAAACGATCGTGGTGGGGATAGGTGCTATTAGTGGTGGCAATTTTGAAAATCTTGTAGTCAGCGCAGCAAATGGCAGCGTTACCACTAACTTGTTAGACAACGATGTTGCAACCGTCACATTGTCAGCCACGCCGAGCATCACAGAAGCTGGAGGTGTCATCACTTACACCGCCACTATCACTCAACCGCCGACCAGTAACTTGACTGTGACTTTGTCTAATGGACAAAGCATCGTTATTCCTGCTGGAGGAACCATGGGCTCGGTCAGTCTATCGATTGCCGGATCGGACGACCCATATATTGACCCTACTACCGTTAGTGCGACGATTACTGCCTTAAGTGGCGGTGGAATTTTAAGCTCGATTGATCCTACACCTGCGGTAACTAACGTGTTGGATACGATTGATGCGACCACCGTGACCCTAAGCTCTGCCACCAATGGCACCGCCATTGCCGAAGGCGGCAGCATCACCTATACCGCCACCGTGTCTAACCCGGTGACAGGCACACCATTGGTCGTGACCTTAAGCAATGGCGCCACCATCACCATTCCGGTGAACGCCACCAGTGCCTCGACCACGGTTGCGGTGCGTGCCGATGACGCTTACGCGCAAGGCACCACCACCTTACCTGCGGTCGCCATTACTGGCACCACAGGCGCTAACTACGAAGCGGTCACCACCACTGGTACCGTCAACAACACCGTAGTGGATGATGCGGATGCGACCACTGTGAGTATTTCTGGAAGCGCTAATGTGACGGAGGGCGCATCTGGTTCGTATACGGTTACGCTGACCAATCCTGCGCAGACAACGGCAGTAACTGTAAACTTAACTTATAGTGGTACAGCTGCAAACGGAACGGACTATACAGGCGTTGCTACAGTGACTATTCCCGCTGGTAGCAGCTCTGCTAACTTTAATATTGCGACAATAGATGATTTGTTAGATGAGGCTTTGGAAAACTTTACGGTGACCATTGCATCTGCAACTGGCGGCAATTTAGAAAGCATTGTTGTGAGCGGTACAAATGGTAGCGTTACCACTACGATTACTGATAACGATCCAACACCTAGCTTGACCATTAACGATGTGACCGTGAATGAGTCAGCGGGTACAGCGACGTTTACTGTGACCTTATCAGCGGCATCAGGACAAACAGTTACCGTAAATTATGCCACTGCAGATGGTACGGCTCAGGCTGGAGTAGGACTTGATTATACTAATAGCACAGGCACCGTGACATTTACGCCAGGGCAAACGACACGAACCATTACCGTGCCTATTAACAATGACACGATTGATGAGCCGAATGAAACGTTCTTTGTCAATTTAAGCGGTGCGACCAATGCGACGATTGCAGACTCACAAGGAGCAGGCACCATTATTGATAATGATGCAGTTCCAACAATTCAAAGTGTGAGTGCTGCAAGTGCAACGGAAGGTGGTAGCTTACTACATACCATTACGTTGAGTAATGGTTCTAGCGTAGCGACTACTTATGCTTATAGTTTAGGTGGCGGCACAGCCAGCTCAGGCGTAGATTACAATGCCGCAGTGACCTTCTCTAATGGTGTCACTTTAAGTGGCGGCATATTAACTGTGCCAGCTGGCGTTACTAGCTTTACCGCAACAATCGCATCAATTCAAGATACGATAGATGAACCTAATGAAACCTACAATTTGACAGTAGGTGGCGTAACCGGTGTGGGTACGATTAATGATGATGACGCCGCACCTACCTTGACTGTGAATAATATTTCAGTCGCGGAAGTGGATAATATCAACGCAGTGTTTACTGTGAGCTTGTCTAACCCAAGTAGTACTGCGGTTACAGTTGGACTTAGTTTTGGTGGTGGCACGGCAATTGGTGGTACAAACTTTGCCAACAATACAACCACAGATTATGGCAACAATACACTGATGCAGGTTTCTACAGATGGTGGCGCAACTTGGTCAGCATCAGGTGTGAACACAGCGACTTTTGCTCCAGGGCAAACATCAGTGTTGGTTCGTACCGCTATCAATGCAAATACTATGACGGAAGCACAAACTGAAACATTTAATTTAACTGCAACCATTTCTAGTGGTACAGCCACTGGCTCTACTACAGCCACTACATCAGTAGGTACAGCAACAATCATTGACGACACCATTACAGTGTCTAGCCCAACGGCTACAGAAGGGGCAAATTTAGTTTACACCGTCAATGTAAGTACCCATACTGGAATTATCATCACCACAACACTAGAGCTAGGTGGTACAGCTTCCCCGACCGATTACGGTGCGCTCACTTTTAGCGGCGGCGTAACTTATAATTCAAGCACGGGTGTGCTGACTATTCCAGCGGCAACAACTAGTTTTACTGTAACCATACCTACCGTCAATGATACGTTGGATGAGCCAAATGAAACATTGTTGCTGACGGTTGGCGGTGTGACAGGCACAGGTACGATTACCGATAATGATCCTACCCCAAGCTTAACGATCAACGATGTCACCGTGAATGAGGCTGCTGGCACAATGACCTTTACAGTGACTTTAAGTGCAGCAAGCGGTAATACGGTGACCGTGAATTACGGCATGGTCAACCAAACAGCATTGTCTGGTAGTGACTATACTGCCAGTTCTGGTACCTTAACTTTTGCCTCTGGCGTCACCACGCAAACCATTACAGTGCCTATTCTGAACGACAATATATATGAAGGCAGTGAAACCTTTAGAGTCAATTTGAGTGGTGCAACCAATGCGACGATTGCTGATGGTATCGGTATAGGTACGATTCGCGATGATGGTGCAGGGGCAGGTGGTACGGATAACGATACGCCAACATTAGCCGTGTCTAGCCTCACTGTGTCAGATCAAACTGCAGGCTTTGCGCAATTCGTTGTGTCACTCAGCAATCCGTCTTCTGTGGCAACTACCTTCAGTTTGGCGCTTGCTAATGGCACAGCCACTGGCGGCGGCGTAGATTATGGTGCAGCAGGTGCGACCAATATTCAAGTGTCGACAGACAATGGCGCTACTTGGAGCAATGCGACTACTGCGACTATCCCAATCAATGGTACTTATGTATTGGTGCGTACACCAATTACGCAAGACAACATTACTGAAGTCAGTGAAACCTTTACGCTGACAGCGACCAGAACAGTAGGCGTTACTACCAATACCTCTGCTGTGGGTACAGCCACCATTACGGACGTCAATAATGCACCGGATGCAATCAACGATGTACCGGTTAGCAACTTGCAGGAAGACACTGTGAACTCAGTGTTGGCGGGCAACGCGATATTGGGTGGCAGTGGCAATGTAGCCGATGCTGATCCTAATAACGATACGCTGTTTATCACTGGGGCAGTGGCAGGTACAGGTGCCGTGGTGGGCGCAGTGCCATTGGGTTCTGCACTCACAGTCAGTGGTATTTATGGCACGTTGGTGATTAACTCTAATGGTACTTATACCTACACCTTGGACAACAGCCGCATTCAGACGCAAAACATCTTGGGCGGGCAAACGGTGAGTGATGTATTTACCTATAAAATTACCGATAATAACGGAGGCTTTGATACGGCCACTATTTCAGTAGCCATACTCGGCACCCTAGATTTGACGGCCATTACCCCAGTGCCAGTGCCCATTATTGCGGATGGTCTCATGGGTGAATATTATGGGTATAACGATACTGTCATTGCAGGTAATCGTGTACATGCTGATGATAGTACTGCAACCGTATTCGGAAGCACTAATATTGATTCGATAGAAGATGTTGCCGCGATTATCAATGGCCGTAACTTGGCTATGGGTGGCCCTGGCAATATCGTAGGGACGTCTAACGCAGCTGCAACCAATGCGGCCGATGTAAGGTTTAGTGTACGTAGTTTAAATTATGGTAATGATTTGCAGACAGACGAGTTTGGCAATGATCGAGCTGTGAATGGTAGCTTGGGCACTAACCCTAACACTGCAGCGGGCTCTAGCTTACCGGGTTATGACTACACGTTGACCAATAGAGAGTTGTCCAATTTCTTATATACAGATGCAGCAACGGCCGTAGTGCAAACAGGCACCCCAGTGGGTGCAACAGTAGGCACGCAAACTGGCTTAGGTACAACCACGGATGCAATTATTCGCATGACGGGGTTTGCCTATCTAGAGCGCGGTAACTACGACTTTAGAGTGTATGCCGATGATGGCTTTAGATTAAAAGTTGGCGGTGAGACGTTAATTGAGTTTGACGGTAATCAACCACCCACCACACGTACATTTACTAACGTGGAAGTGTCTGACTTGATTTCCGGTTTCACGTCGATTGAGTTGTTGTATTGGGAGCAAGGCGGTAATGCAAACTTGCAATTTGAGTTCAAGTTAACAGACAGTAATACTTGGATTTCATTCTCGCTAGATAGTATTGCCTTCTTCTCAGCAGCTAACCTGCCAACCATTACGGATACACGTATTCAGGACGTGGTAGAAACCTCTGTCAATCAGCAGTACGAATTGCGTACCGGTTCAGTGTTAGACGGTGATAACAACACTAATACATTAATTGGTGCAGAAGGGCGAGACTATATTCAAGGGTTTGGCGGTAACGACATTTTGAATGGTTACGGCGGTGCGGATTACTTAGATGGTGGTGATGGCGATGACACCTTAAATGGTGGTGATGGGGCTGATATTCTGATTGGCGGCACTGGCAACGATACCATGATTGGTGGTTTGGGCGATGATATCTATCGCATAGACAGTGCTGGCGATGTGATTGTCGAGAATGCGAATGAGGGTACTGACAATATCGAGATTGCCGCTACTTATAATCCCGGCACCTATACCATTGCTACCAACTTTGAGAACGTCACTTTGAGCGGATCATTTAATACCAACGTGACAGGTAACGCTGTTAATAACCGAATCATCGGAAATGATGGCAATAACACCTTAATTGGTTTGCTGGGCGATGACCGCATTGTCGGCGGGGCAGGCAATGATACGCTGACGGGCGACACTGGCACTCCTGCCAATGGCGCGCTTGGTAAAGATATTTTTGAATGGAATCTTGCTGATAAAGGCACGTTAGGTGTACCGGCCATCGATACTGTGACTGATTTCCGTTACGGTGGATCTGGCAATGCGACAGTGACCGACTTTAATGCAACAAGAGTAGATGCGCTAGATTTACGCGATTTACTACAAGGCGAAGCCTCTACCTTGTTGAATACCGGAAGCGTTCCTAATATTGGTAACTTGCTGAATTATATTGATATTAATATCAATGGCGGCAATACCGAAATCCGAATTAGCTCGGCAGGTGGATTCACTGGCGGCACTTATAGTGCAGCGCAAGAGGATCAACGTATTGTCTTGCAAGGCATTAACCTGTATACCGCGACCGGCGCAACAGCTGGCAATGAAACAGATTTGCTACAACGTATGTTGGCCAATGGTGCTTTAGTTGTGGATTAACATTTATTAACACTGTTTGATGGTTTTTAGAGGGGGCGGCGCGATTTGGCTGCTCCCTTTTTCTTTACTTGGAAAGTTATGTATAGTATATTCAGTTCAGGTTTTTTTACTAACCTAATGATTTCTATAATGTTATAAAGATCCGTGAACTCACTTGATGAAAAAAATAAGTAGTCTGAAACCGTTTATTGTATTTGCAACACTCTCATGGTTTTCGTTCAGCGCTCAGTCGCAAACATTGACGACGCTCAAAGAGATGGTTGAACAAGTCATCTCCGCCAATCCGGAAGTACAAGTCAAGTACCATGAATACACTGGTGCGGGCTACGAACGCGATGTGGTCAAGGGCGGTTATCTACCTAAAGCGGATATTGTCAGCAGCTACCGTAGGCAAGAAGACATGGATGGTGGCTTTAGCCGCCGTAATGGTACTGCTATTCCAAGATCCAACAACGAACTAGTCCTCAGACAGATGATTTTTGATGGTTTTGCAACGCCAAATGAAGTCAGTCGCTTAGGACATGCGCAAAGAGTACGGTATTACGAGTTACAAAGTGCCATGCAAAATACTACGCTGGAATTTGTGCGCTCTTATATCGATACGTTGCGCTACCGCCAACTCACCGAATATGCAAAAACCAACTACGTCATTCACAAGCAATATCATGACAAAATCAAAGAGCGTGTAGATGCTGGCGTAGCGAGACGTGTGGATTTAGAGCAGGCGTCAGGTCGTTTAGCATTAGCTGAGGCTAACTTGCTGACAGAAACCACTAATTTGTATGAAGTGACTGCCAGAGTACAACGCTTGTTAGGGGAGTTGCCACCAGAAACGCTAGAAATGCCAGCGTTTGTAGCAGGTGAAATTGCACCTAGCCCAACAGAGGCATTGCAAGTGGCTTATCTTTCCAATCCAGATTTACTCTCGACCATAGAAGATATTCAAGCCACACAAAAAGAAGTGAAAACCAAAGAGGCGCGCTACTTGCCCCGCTTTGATTTGCAAGCGCGTAAAAATTTGGGTACCAGCTCTGATGGTGAGAACAGTACCAGCGCAGCGGATTTACTAGAGTTGACCATGAACTTTAACCTGTTTAATGGCTTTTCTGATAAAGCGGCTGTTAGCCAAACATTGGAAAAACTCAATCGCTCCAATGATTTGCGTGATAAAGCCTGTATCGATACGCGTCAAATCGTCACCATTGCTTATAACGATATCCGCCAATTAAAAGAGCAAATCACTTATCGCGATCAACATCGTGCTTCTATTGAAAACGCACGGGAAGCCTACCAAAAGCAATTTGATATTGGTCAAAGAACCTTATTGGATTTGCTCGATACAGAAAATGAGTATTTTCAGGCAAAGCGTAGCTATGCCAATACCGAATATGACTTGATGAATGCCTATGCGAGATTGTTTGCTGGGCAAGGTCAGCTGGTCAATAGAATTGGCTCAGCCAGACAAGGCTTGCCGGAAGTAAAGCGTGAAGACTATGTAGATGCCGCCACTGTTTGTCAGGCTGTTGCAGCCGTACCGGTGACAATTGATAAAGCCGCTATTTTGGCAGATGCTAAACCGCTCAACGTCACTAATCGCCAGCTCATTAAACCAATAGAAAGAACCACTGCATTAGCGCCTGCCGCAGCCGGTGCATGTTCACCGGAAGTGGTAACCGCACAAGTGAACAATTGGGCAACTGCATGGCGTCAAAAAGACTATGACGCCTATATCAAAACTTACTCAGAAAAATTCAACCCGGAGCCCCCACTTACAAGAACAGCGTGGGAACAGCAACGTAAGCAACGTTTGTCTTCCCCTGGGAAAATTAACCTAGCATTGTCGAATGTACAAGTGACTTGCGAAGGCGATAAGGCAAAAGCAACATTCCACCAAGAATATAGTGTGACCAACTATAAGCTATTAAAACAAAAGAATAGCCAAGGCTGTGATGTGTGTAATGCTAAGCGAATTGCTACAAAAGGCTTTGCCGATAACGTGAATAAAACTTTGGAGTTGGAACACTCCAGTGGCGAGTGGAAGATTTTGCGTGAGTTAGTCAATCCATAAAGATACGCCCGCTTAAAAAAGCACCCAGTTTAGGGTGCTTTTTTTGTATCTAGAATTATCACTCTTTCATATCTCTATTGATCACGTACTGTATCTTGCTTATATGAAAATAAATGACAAAATTATTAAAAAAATCGTCCCGATTACGGTAAAAATGCGCGATACAGTGATAGAATACGCTCCGCAACAAATTCAGCAGTAATCACCCGCCCGGGTGGTGAAATTGGTAGACACAAGAGACTTAAAATCTCTCGATCGCAAGGTCGTGCCGGTTCGATTCCGGCCCCGGGCACCAAATACAAAAGCCTTGAATATCAAGGCTTTTTTTACGCCCATTAGTATCCTTTACATACCTCTTTACGATGCCGGTTGTCTGCATTGGATGGTCAGCCTAAGCAGAGTCATAGATAACCTGAATGTTTTTATCCATGGAACCACCAATTTGCTTTACTTGTGGTTGTATATAACCAGTTTGGCTTCCCTTGTCTCGGTACCTTTTAATTTCTTAAAGTAAATCAGTAGCTTGAATCTAGCCTGATCGTGGGAGCGATTTTTGCTATTTATATAGCACTCTTAAGTTTTAATAGAAGAAGAATATGAGCGAAGCACTTACTTGGAGTGGTTTAGATCTTCAATGGGCTTATTCGGATGTGCTGAACCGAATCAGCAGGCATACATTTTGCAAACATAAAGCATTTGATATTTTGCAAGATGCCATTGTCTATTTTGCGGTTTCTAGAAGCCCGTACCGCGATACTGAGCCACAAGCCTACCTAAACGGCATTGTGAACAATTTATTGGTGAATCAATATCGCCAAGAGGTTAAGTTTGTGCCTTATGATGAAGTGGCGCTAGAAGAAAGTACAACGGATTATTCACCAGAGCAGTTGTATGAAACCAAGCAAAAACTTTTCTATTTGCAACGTATCGTTGATTTACTACCTGAAAAATGTCGGCAAGTGTTTTGGCTGTTTCATGTGGATGGCCTGAAACAAAAAGAGATTGCAGACAAGCTTGGCATTAGTCTCAATATGGTAGAGAAGCATATGATTCGCGCCATGTTGGATTTGCGCGCGGCCAAACAAAAACTGCTATAGTTTAACCATGTCGAAAGCCATTCACTCCAGCGAAGCCGCAGCGCTTTGGTATATCCGTTTGCGAGATGCAGAACCGGATGCGCCCGAGCGGGGGGAGTTTGAGCGCTGGTTAACGACGAGTCCTGTGCATCAAGCTGAGTACGAAAGCATCTGCAGTACCATGGATCAATTGGCATCGCCCAAGTCGTTAGCAAAATTAGCTGATGCAATGGAGCAAAATGCATTTCTGGAAAAATCCGCCAAACGCCAAAAAGTGGTCAAGCACATTGCCCATGTGGTCGCAATCTGTGCTGTGGGATTGTTTGCATTGTTTGCAAACAAACAATACGAGGTATGGCTGCAACAGCCTACCGCCCAAATCGTTGCAGATACGCCGGTAGGCAATATAGCCACGCGTACGTTAGATGACGGCAGCCGTGTAACCTTAAGTGGTAATAGCCAAATGGAAGTCAAATTTTATCGGCATCAGCGGCACGTGCACCTTATGCGCGGAGAAGCAATTTTTGATGTTGCCAAAGATGCCAATCGCCCCTTTGTAGTAGAGACTGAGCTGGCCAAAGTAACGGTATTGGGTACGCGCTTTGCGGTCAACAAGTTAAGCAAACTGGTGCGGATTAGCGTAGATCACGGTAGCGTGCGTGTTGAGCCCATTATGCCTAAGTCAGAGGCTGCAGATAACGCCAAACTGCTAACTAATGGTCAAGTAGTAGAAGTCTATCCTAATCAGACGGCGGTTATTACGCAGCGCCGTGCAGCAGATGCCTTTGCGTTTGTGAACGGTAAGCTAGTATTTGAGTGGGCGGATACTTATGAGGTTGCAGACACCTTGTCGCGCTACCGCGCACGGCCTGTGGTGGCTGATGGACAGTCTTCTCATAATATTTCTGCTATTGTCAGCGTGCAAGATGCAGAAGAGTTCTTACAAGGGCTACCCAATATTGCCCCGGTAATTGTGCACAATCAAACTAAACAGACTGTCATTGAGAGCGCAAACACGAAGCTTTAGATTTTAGTCAGATTGCCCCTACGCTGTAACCACCCCTTACCTAATAGTAATCACGTTTCAACCTTTATCCAGCTGCTGTATTTGCATACATGGCGAAAAATGCTGGGCTATTCTCTAGCAAAAAACCTCTAGCTACTTTATATAAATAATAAAAAAGTAATTATTTTTTATTATCCACGTCAGGGTTTTCTTTCCTCAAACGATAAATAGAAAAATATATAGTTTTTGAGGAAGAAGAATGGATATCTTGGGCGCGGTTCACAAAACCATATTAGCCATCGTAGTGGTGTGCGTGTGTTGGATATTTGTGCAGTTTCACGTAGAAGCTGCAGAACTGAATACTAAATTGCCGGCTGATCAAGACGCTGTATTTGCTGTGCCCGTGACAGTTGATATCCCTAGCCAGCCACTAGCGGCTGCGCTCAATCAGTTAGGCAAAAGTACTAATCTCAATATCGCGTTCCCTAGCGATTTGGTATTGGGGAAAACATCCCCTGCGGTGAAAGGTCGTATGTCTCGCAAAGAGGCGCTACAACGCATTCTGGCTAACAGTGGGCTAGCCGCTAAAATTGATGAGGGGAATGCTTATATAGAACGTGCCTCAAAAGACGACAAGAATATTCAGCTAGATAAAGTCGAAGTCCGCGCCAAACGCTTTTATGAAGTAGGCCCGCTACCTGGATTAGGGTTAACCAAAGACCAGATCCCCGGCAACGTACAAAGCATCTCTGCCAAAGAGATCAAAGACTCACACTCATTAAGCATTACCGACTTAATGAACAAGAAACTCCAGTCTGTCACTGTGAATGATTACCAAGGCAACCCGTTTCAGATGGATGTGCAATACCGTGGCTTTACCGCAGGCCCGCAGATCGGCACTCCTCAAGGCTTAAGTGTCTTCTTTGACGGTATCCGTATAAACGAACCCTTTGGTGATGTCGTCAACTGGGACATGATTCCCATGAATGCACTAGCAGGCGTTGATGTATTCCCCGGCTCTAATCCCATCTTTGGTCTTAACACACTAGGTGGCGCCTTTACTCTTAAAACTAAAGATGGCTTTAACAATGCTGGTGTAGATGCAGAAGTGCTCACAGGATCATTCGGTAGAAAACAACTCCAAGCGGAAGGGGGTTGGAACAACGGTACCATTGGCTTATTTGCTGCAGGCAACTTCTTTTTAGAAGATGGCTGGCGAGAGAACTCCCCGAGTAAGGTCAACCAACTATTTACAAAAGCAAGTTACAGGGGAGACAAGCTAGACCTTAACCTGAGCACCTTATGGGTGGGGACGGATCTGGTGGGGAATGGCCTGTTACCTAGTGAAATGTACGCACAAGACCGCAACGCTTCATTTACATCCGAAGACACCACAAAAAATAGATTGAGCCAGTTTCAGCTAAGTGGCAGTTATTTTGTAACTGATAATTTTACGGTCACAGGTCAAATTTATAGACGTAACAGTAAACGTAAGTCCTTAGGTGCAGATGCTTACACCGATGGATTTGGGGACGCTCAAACGATTCAACGTAATCTTGCCCCAGGTGAGCAATTTAGCTGTAATTTTGTGAGCACCAACAGATATGGTCTACCTGACTATTATGTTATTGATCTAGCTGACCCTAACGATTTTAGTTCCAATCCATTTATAGTTGATTATTTTACAAACAGTGCTGACCCAGCATATGACCTTGATGCTTCTTTAGCGTTATTGGGACCTAATGCTAAGAATGCAGATTTGCCAGCAGACTATGCAGCTGGTGCGCGTAATGGATTTTTATATTATCAAAATTTTTATGGCCCTGTATTTAATGCTGCCAATTTGCCTTTGCCTTTAGTAGGTGATGTGACTCCTTACTCTAACGGGGAAGCCTCATTTTCGTTTCCTGACTATTTGAACTGGACTAACTCAAGACTAAATGTGCTAGCTGTAGATCCTCTTTCGGAAGGGGGTTTAAATTATTTTTATACGCCAGATGGGGTAAAGCATCTTGTGATGACGATTGCTCCTGTAAACAAAAATGAATGTTTGTCAGCAATTGCTACTTCGCCAAATCCATCGAAGCCCTTGGAAGTGCCTAATCCAACTAACCCTAACCTAGGAATATTGCCTGATGGTGTTTTAAACAATGAGCCTGGAGTAGTGGATGGTACGCCCGTGGCTTTGTTAACGGACAATAATATAGAGCAGATGGTTGATGGTGGGTCAGTGCAACTTAACTGGAACTTTGAAAAGCACAAATTCATGGTTGGAGCTTCAATTGATATAGCCAGTGCAAGTTACAAAAATAGCCAACGCTTAGGTTTGTTAGATGAAAGCCGTAAAGCTTACCTAGCACCAGAGCAAATTCGTGACGAATATTTAGCGGCTACTGTAGATATTGCAAATAATAATTTCAAAGGTACTTCCACTACAAAAAGTATTTATGTAAGCGAAACCTGGAGTCCAATTGAAACTTTAAACATTACTGGTTCAGCCCGTTACAATGCTACCGATATTAAAAATAAAGTAGCCACGCGCACCGCTTTTACATTTTATGATCTAGCCAAATATCGTGCTTTCCCCAATTATTATGGTTTATGTTTAGGTGGTCCTGATAATTGCCCTTCCACTGGATATGCTCCATTAATAGGAAATGAGTTTCTTAAACCAGCAGAAACCGAGAAATTTAACTATTACTCACTCAACCCATCTTTGGGGTTAACTTGGCAAGCCAAAGAAAATTTAAACTTATATAGTAATTTCTCACAAGGTACTCGTACTCCCAGCGTGATTGAGTTGGGTTGTGCGTTTGATAACAGGCCATCAGGTTTTTTTGCAGTTGATACAAGCAATAATCAAATTCCAGTGCCAAGAAGTCTGGCCGAAAATCGTTCTTGCACACTCCCTACCACTCTTGCTGGGGATCCTTATTTACCTCAGATTAAAGCGACCACTTATGACATTGGGTTAAGAGGAAGTTTTAATAACTTGCTAGGTGCAGATGCTTTAGAGTGGAATTTAGGTGCATACCGTACAAATCTTAAAGATGACATTTATTTGGTATCTGTAGGGGGGAACAATAGTCTCTTCAATACAATTGGCAAAACTCGCCGTCAAGGCATAGAGGCAGGTGTGTCTGGCATCGCTGGAAAAGCACAATTTAAAATAAATTACGCGCTAACGGATGCTACTTTTCAAGATACCTTTGACACAATATCTGAGAATAATAGTAGCTCGGTTGCATTTAGAAGTAATCTAGTTTTTGACTCAGAAACACTTCGATTGATTACAGTGAAGCCTGGTGATCGTATGCCCGGTGTGCCATTACATAACCTGAATGCCAGCTTTAGCTACGAGCTAACACCAAAGTGGCAAATGGGTATTAGTGCAGTAGTCCATAGCGAAAGCATTGTGCGTGGCAATGAGAACAATGAACACAGAAAGGGTGTAACGCAATATATAACAGTCGAGGTACCTGACCCAAGCAATCCTAGTCAGCCCATAACTCGTATAGTGCCGCGTCAACCAAGTAACAATCCAGGAAAGGTACCCGGTTATGCCACCTTTAACTTCCAGACTAGTTATAAATTTAACTCTGAATGGACCGCCACAATGTTAGTAAACAATTTGTTTGATAAAGAGTATTTCAGTGCCGGGCGTTTGGGGAGAAACCCATTTTCACCCAGTATTAACGGTGCAATTGGGCCAAGCGGTTACAACTATAATTCGGGCGACTGGTTAAGTACTAATTTTATTGCCCCGGGAGCACCAAGAGGCATTTGGTTTAGTTTGAATTGGCAATTTGATCCGAATAAAAAATAATAATGATTTAGTTGATCGAGATCAATTAAGAAACATTATCAATCTTCACGAAACAGCTCAAAAATTTAATTCTGGTTAAGACAGAAGGTTAGATGAAATTGTAATAAGTGGTGTTTCAAGCAGCCAGAAATGCTTGCTTATGTTTTTAGTGCAAAGGAAATATTATGAGAAGCATTAGTTTGAAACTAACTATATTAAGTACATTAAGTTGTTCCACACTTTTGTCAGCGGCACCTGGGTTAGTCAATATCCCCGTGGCGGGATTTGCGACAAGCGCATATACACTTTGTAACACTACTGGAAACTTCGGCTCTGGTAGCGGTGCTAGTGCTCCGGTGGCCCCAGGAGCTGGCACTAATGATACTTGTGCTTACTATCCAGCCCCTGTAACTAGCGCTGCATCACCCGAAACTGGGTACGCATTAGTTAACTCTGCGGCACGCTCCATAGTAGTTAACAACGCCCAAACAGGCAATACGAATAAAAATATTGGGACAGTAACAGAATGGATTTGGCGTAAGCCTGCTGCTACAACACCAATCACTTCAACACCCATTTGTATTTACGGAGCCCAAGTAATATTGAATAACACTGATTATGACATTGTGAATGCTGGCACTCAAACTTTTCAGCTCACTGATCTAGCGCGTGGTGGTTTCGATAATTTAGTGGTAGACGCAGGCTATGCTGTTACGGCTACAACTCCAAATGCTTCACCAGTGTATCGCATTGGTCGTACATACACGTCAGTACAGCATAGAGCGTTTGCCACTTCGCCTGTATGCGGCGACTCGGGAGGCGCAGTGGCAGGTACGGGTTATCTAGCTTTACCAGGATTTGGTAATTCAGCTGCAATTGCAGGGGTTAGTCGTTTTATAGGAACGTATCCTATTACCTTTGTAGCACCTGCATGTCTAGCAAATCCAACAGCAACTGAGCAATCTGCGAATGTAAACCCATCAGGTGCTGGAAATGGTTCTTGGATCGATTTTACATTTGATGCTAACGCAGTAGATAACGATGGAAGTATACAATCCTCCTCTCCAGTGACGTATATAAAAACTGGATGCACAACAGCAGCACCGCTTACACGCACAAACGCTATTCGTTTACGCCAAACAGGTCAAGAAATCTCGCCATTTATTTCAGTTGGAGTAACTGGATTTGTACCACCTACTGCGCCAGCAGTGATTACGCCCCCAAATTAAAGGCATTTGCAGCTACCTTAAAAGAATTCAACTGAAATCAAAATTAGTACTCACGAGGCGCTAACACAGATTGAGGTGAATTGGTGTTGCAGGCAGCCACAAATGCCTGCTAATTGTAACGTAAAAAGGAATTATTATGATAAACGTTAAAATGAAGTTGGCAATTATTGGAGTTTTAAGTTGTTCTACCTATGCATTAGCATTGCCGGGTTTGGTAAATATACCAACCACTGGTTTTGGAACAACGGCCTACACACTTTGTAATACCACAGGTAACTTTGGTTCGGGTAGTGGTGCTGGCGCACCTGTAGCACCGGGTGCTGGAACTAATGATACTTGCGCTTACTATCCAGCGCCTGCAACTGATCCTACATCACCAGAAACCGGGTATACGCTAGTGACAACAGCTGCACGCTCAATTGTGGTGAACAATGCCCAAACAGGTGGTACCAATAAAACTGTGGGTACAGTTAATGAATATGTGTGGCGTAAACCTGCTGCAACAGCGCCCGTAACAGCAACCCCTATATGTATTTATGGCGCAAAAACAGTAATGAACAGTTCAGATTACGATACCGTGAACGGAGGCACCCAAACTTTTGAGGTGAATGACCTTGCCCGCGCAGGTTTTGATGGTTTGGTGATAGATGCAGGATATGCAATTACGGCTACAACGCCTAATGCTTCACCAGTGTATCGCATTGGTCGTACTTACACTTCTGTACAACATAGGGCTTTAGCGACCTCGCCAGTTTGTGGCGATGCTGGGGGTAGTACTGCTGGTACAGGGTATTTGGCTTTGCCAGGGTTTGGTAGTACAGCAGATATCAACGGGGTAAGCCGCTTCACCGGTACTGCTCCTATCACGTTTGTTCCTCCTGCTTGTCTTGCAAACCCAACAGCAACTCAGCAAGCCGCTGATGTAAATGATGCTTGGATTGATTTTACATTTGATGCAAATGCTGTGGATGATGATGGTAGTTCGCAGGCTTCTTCTGCAATGACTTATGTCAAAGCAGCTTGTACTACTGCAGCGCCAGTTACACGTCCGAACGCAATCCGCGTACGTCAAACTGGTCAAGAAAAGTCGCCATTTATTTCAGTCACGACGACTGGCTTTGTACCACCAAGTGCACCTGCAACAATTGTCCCATAGTTGTACTTAATTATTGAACAAAAAATACCACAGCGAATTAGCGATTAATTCGCTGTGGATTAAATTAATTTTAGGAGTATTGATATGGCTTATAAACAATTTAACGCGACAGAAACTGAATATACAGGGACGTCTAGCGATGATTTAATTATTGGTAATAATCTAGGTAACTTTATTGATGGTGCTGAAGGAAATGATGCTATCTGGGGTGGGTCTGGTAATGACCTTATACTTGGTGGTGAAGGCAATGATGCCGTTTACGGAGGGGCTGGTGATGACTATATTATTTTAGGCGAAGGTAATGATGTAGCGTACGGCGGTGATGGTATTGACAATTTATTTGGTGATGACGGTAATGATGTTTTACTTGGTGGGGCTGGAGACGACGCTATTTATGGAGGCGAAGGTGATGATGTAATGAATGGCGGAGATGGCTTTGATTTCATTTCTGGCACGGAAAGCTCACTTGGTGATGAGACGGTGGTAGGCGACTTGTATTTAGCAACTTCTAACGATATCTTAATTGGCAGTGACGGTAATGATACTTTCGTGATTGGCGAAGATGGCGAAAATATAGTGATTGATGGCGGTGTTTCAGAATTTGATAATGCTGGTGATGAAGCTCGTTATGTTGAAGTTGAGGAAGACGAAGAGACAGAAGAGCTTTATGTATTTGATACCGTCAACAATGAATTCGTCGAGCTTGAGGACCAAGAAATTGCTGAACAAACCGAAACTGATGTTCGTTTGAATATTGTAACAAGGCCTGGATCTAGTGCGATTAGCACATTCGCTACGACTATTGCCGGTTACAACGCGGTAGACACTATTGAATTTACAGAAAGTGGTGAATATGAGGAAATCCAATTTTCTGGAATTGAACGCATTGAATTGGCAGATGGTGTCAACATTACTCTTTCAGCTGAGCAATTAGAAAATAATGGTGAGTCTTTGGATCGTGAATTTATCAATCCAGGTTTACACATTTACGGTGTTGCTGGTGGTGATGCCGAAACCGTCACTGTTGAGCTGGAGTATGAAGAAACCACATTTGAGCCAGCCGCTACCATTGTAGGTGCTACACCTGTGACTTACGATGCTGCTGCGCTTGAGTTTGATGACTATTCAATCGCTAATTTATTCCATAACGTCGATATGATTTACGATGCCAGCGAAGGTGAAGCTGGTAGCTATACGCGCATTGATGGTGCCAATGAATCAGCTGGTGCCAGCGAGACTGTGTATGGTAGTGAAGGCGTAGACAATGCAACGATGCGCTTAGGTGATGACACTTACTACGCAAACGATGGTAATGATTTGTTAGTGGGTCACGGTGGTGCCGATAAATTGTATGGTGAAGATGGTGACGACATTTTCCTCATCGGTGGTTTTGGCAGTGGCGTACAAGGCACAACTTCTAAAGCGGATGATGGCAATAAAGAGTGGATTGCTACCGGTGCTAACCATGATTTGATTGTGGGTGGTGCAGGTGTAGATACATTGCGTATTACTACCGGCATTGGCGCTAACACACAAGCCAATGGTACGATTGTGCTCAATAACGCTAACTTCCAATCCATGGAAGTGGTACAAGTGGGTGGTACGGTTGGTCGTTTGAATGTGGAAGATTCAGCGCTTCAATTATTGAATGACCACTATTACCATCGTGCCAATAGCTCTGTTTCTGACTTATCAAATACCTTGGGTAATAACAGCGGCACCATCAATAACGTAGTTGTCGATGCTTCTGGTGTAACGACTAACGGTTTACGTTTTGAAGGTAACGCTAATACACAGAAATTTATTGGTACCAGCAAAGCCGATGTGTTTGTGGGCAATGGCGGTAACGATACGCTGACTGGTAATGGCGGTGCGGATAAGTTTGTATTTGGCAAAGTGTATGAGCAAGTCGTTACTGGTTCATCTACCAGCGTGCAAACGTATACCAACACAGCTTTTAACCTGACAGGTGTAGATACGATTACTGACTTTACCCGTGGTACGGATAAGTTGGAATTGCATTTGGATCAGTACAGCCAATTGGCTGGCTTTAACTCAAGCATGCTGCGTGTGAATGCAAGCGGTACTGCACAAGATGCAAATGACTATCTGGTATACAACACCACGAGCAAAACGCTGAGTTACGATGCGGATGGTAATGGTGCCGGAGCGGCAGTGAATATTGCAGTGTTGACAGGCGTAAGCACCTTGTCTACTTCTGACTTTATTATTGCTTAATGCGATAGGGCGCGGGCAAGGCAACTTGCCTGCACCCACATGTTAAATAGTTATCCCTCGTGAACATGATGTTGTCGCAACCGCAGACGATTAAGCAGACCTTGCCTTTGCTTTGGCCTATTTGGCGCAAAGTATTTGTGTTTGGCTTTTTTACTAGCCTAATGGTGCTGGCACCCTCCTGGTATATGTTGGAGGTGTATGACCGCGTCATCAACAGCCGCAATATCACTACGTTAGCAATGCTCACTGTGCTGGTCACCTTTATTTATGTGGTGATGGAAGCACTAGAATGGCAGCGCAGAAAAATGCTACAGGCCGCAGCAAACACCTTTGAACAAAGCCTTCAGGCTAGGTTGTTCGAAAGCAGTTTTGCCGCAAAGTTAAGCAATCCGGCTTTCCCTATCCAGCAAGTCTTTTCCGATTTCTCCAGCCTTAAAAACACATTAAATTCTTCTGCGTTTTTAGGCCTGATGGATGCACCATTCTGTTTGATTTTTTTAGTGGTGGTCTTTTTAATTCACCCGGTATTAGGTGTGTTAACCCTACTCGGCCTAGCGATTCAGTTATTCATTACGCTCAATAGTCAATTGCATATAGAGCCGCAAATGAAACTGGCGAACGAGCATGCCATTGAATCCCAGCGTTATTTTAGTAGCGTGACACAGCATAGCGATGTTGTGACAGTCATGGATATGCTGGCGCCTATTCAGCAAAAATGGTTGCAAAGCCAACACGGCTTTTTATGGAATCAGGCACAGGCTTCTGAGCTGGCTGGTAAAAATGCGGCTGTCTCCAAGTTTTTACAAACGCTGCAAAGCAGTGTGATTTTAGGCGTGGCGTGTTATCTGATGATTGCGGGTGAACTGCTCAATGGTGGGGCGATGATGATTGTGGCCTCCATTCTGGCTGCGCGCGTGCTGGCGCCTTTGGTGCAATTGGTCAGCCACTGGAAAATGCTGGTACAAGCCAAAGCATCCTATATCCGCCTAGAAAGCTTATTCGCTAGGGCAGAAGCCAAGATGACAGGCATGACATTGCCAGCCCCCAGCGGTGAAGTCACAATGGACAACGTGAGCTATGCAGTAGATAGCTTGTCGCAAGCGTTATTTATCCGCAATGTGCAATTTCAATTAGCACCGGGCAATGTGCTAGTCATTGCAGGTGCATCAGCCTCTGGCAAAACTACACTGGGTAAATTACTGGTGGGCTTATTGCCGCCCACTTCCGGTCGTGTGCGTTTAGATGGCGTCGATGTCTATGCTTGGAACAAGCAATCGCTAGGGCCACACATTGGCTATTTATCGCAAGAAGTCGATTTGTTCGACGGTACGATTGCCGAGAATATTTGCAGGTTTGGTGCGCATCACGAGCAGGCGATGCATGACGTCGTGACTTTATTGGGCTTGAATGAATTGCTGAGCCGGTTCCCCAATGGCCTAGACACAGTGATTGGGCACGAAGCCGCTTATCTTTCAGGTGGCGAGCGTCAATTGATTGGCCTAGCGCGCGCATTGTATGGTGCGCCCAAAGTGGTCGTGCTAGATGAGCCCAATGCAAATCTGGACACTGCTGGCGAGAAAGCGCTATATCACGCTATTGCTAGCATGAAGCAACAAGGTACTACGTTTGTCGTCATCAGCCACCTGCAGCATATCTTGAGCGTAGCGGATTGGATGCTAGTGATGATGCAAGGGCAGATGATACGCTTTGGTAAACCTAAAGAGGTATTGACCAGCTTTCAAACGCCAAGCGGAAAGGTGGCCAGCAAATGAGCAAGGTCTTAGCGTATCTATTTCAGTCTGACAGTAAAGTGGATGCAAGTTTGCTACTGAAGCCATTTAAGCAAACCTTTGTGCACATGGCGTGGTTAAGCATGCTGACCAACATGCTGATGTTGGTACCCACCATTTATATGCTGCAACTTTACGATCGCGTCATGGTGAGTCGCAACACGCTTACGCTGATTGCGGTGACATGCATGACCGTGTTTTTGATTGCGCTGATGGCCTTGGCCGAGTGGATTCGCTCGATGCATGCGATTAAAGCCGGTGTACGCTTTGATATGACTTGTGGCAAGCAAGTGTTTGGTGCAGCATTTTCTACGGCCGGACACACTTTACAAGCACCGGCGCAAGCCTTAAAAGACTTAACTGCCGTGAGGCAGTTTATGACGGGCAATGGTTTGTTTGCATTTTTTGATATGCCGTGGAGTGTGATCTACATTGCCGTATTGTTTATTTTGAGCCCGGTATTAGGGGCCACCGCCGTAGTGTTTTGCCTGATTCAGTGTGTGCTTGCGTTATGGAATCAGCGGCAAAGCCAAGTGCCATTGCAGGGTTATGCAGCGGCGCAGCAACAAACGGACCTGTTTTTACATCACAAAATTCGCCATCTACAAACCAGCCATGTCATGGGTATGTTCAATGCGTTGTTTCAACGTTGGCAAGCATTAAACCGTCAATTGGGTGAGCAAGACGCGCGTGTTCAACAAATACAAAACCGTAGCCAGTTTATAAACAAATTTGTGCGCTACACCATGCAGTCGCTCATGCTGGCCATTGCTGCTGTGCTGACTATCCGCGGTGAGATTAGTGTGGGTTCCATGATTGCCTCTAACGTATTGATTGCGCGTGCGCTGCAACCGTTTGATGTGATTGTGCATACTTGGCGGCAATACATCACGGCAAAAACCGCAGCGGGCAATCTAAGCGATTTATTAGCTCGGCAGCGCCAGCATTTGCATGACCAACACTTACAGATACATCCAAGTACGTCTGCGCCACATGCTGATTCGGCTAATCACATCGAACTGAAAGCGTTAAGCGTGAAGTTGGGCGATGCTGAAGTGCTTAAACATATTTCAATGACAATTGTGCCGGGGCGTATCTTAAATGTCATGGGGCCATCCGGCTCTGGCAAAAGCACGCTAGCGCGTACCTTGGTTGGGCTGGTCACGCCGGAAAGTGGGCAGTATCTGCTTGGCAAACAATTGATACAGACCCAGGCCGGGCTCTCAGCCTATACAAGCGTGGGCTATTTGCCACAACGGGTGTCATTGTTGGAGGGCACCATCGCAGAAAACGTTGCGCGCTTTGGCTTGCTGGAGACAGAACATATTATCGCCGCATGCAAAGCGGTGGGCATGCATGAATCTATATTGCATCTGCCACAAGGCTATGACACACGCTTAGATGAGCATGGTGCACCATTGTCTGGTGGGCAACGGCAGCTCATTGGCTTGGCAAGAGCCATTTACAAAGAGTCTGCTTTGATTGTGCTGGATGAGCCCAATGCCAGCTTGGATGAGTTTGGCGAAGCCAGCTTGATGCAGGCACTGCAAACGCTCAAGGCCAAGCAAAAAACCATTGTATTGATCTCACATCGCTCCAGCTTATTAAAGGTGACCGATGACCTGTTGATTTTAAAACAGGGCGAGGTCGCACATTGCGGGCCAAGAGACGCGGGCATCGCGTATCTCAACCAACTTCAAACCATTTCAGTCGCGAATGCAACATAACACTATGACTACACAATCCAGTATAGCTTCAGCCAACATAGCTTCAGCCAAATCAGCTTCAGAAACCGTGCAGGCTCCGCAAAATGTGCATTCCATTGAGCAATACGTACAAGTACACCACCATACACGCAGAGGCGTATGGGTGTTGCTCATCGGGTTGCTTGGGTTTCTGGCTTGGGCAATATGGGCGCCGTTGGACGAAGGGGTGCCGACAGAAGGTGTGGTGAGCGTAGAAACGAATCACAAAGTAGTGCAGCACTTGAACGGTGGCATGGTCAGCCAGCTATGGGTGCGAGAAGGGCAAGAGGTACATCAGGGCGATTTGCTGTTTAAGCTGGACGATACCAGTACGAAAGCGCGTTACGAAGAAATTAGGCAGCGCTATGCTGGGTTGCGTGCGCAAGAGGGACGTTTGCAGGCAGAAAAAGCTGGCTTGACCTCGATTCAGTTTCATCCGGATTTAAAGGCACAGCAGACAGACCCGCTGATACAGCAACACATGCAGAATCAATCTCAACTGTTAATGGCGCGGCGTAGCGCATTGGCCTCTGATACTGCGGCAAGACGCGAATCCATTGCTGGGCAGAAGGCGCTGATTGAAGGGTATGAAGGGGTGCTCACCAGCCAGCAAGCGCAGCTGGCGCTATTGCAAGACCAACTAAACGGTATCAAAGAGCTCACCAAAGAGGGGTTTGCGCCACGTAATCAGCAGAACGATCTTGAGCAAAAGGTGGCCGCAGTATATGGCGACATTGCCAATACCAAAGCCAATATCTTGCGCGCCAATAAAGCGATTTTAGAACTTAACCAGCAAATCACTACGCGCATCCAAACAGAGAAAAAAGAGACAGATGGCGACATGGCGCAAGTGCGGTTGCAAGTAGAGTCTGATGCGCAAAAGGTAAAGTCGTTACAAGAGGAGTTGGCACGTACCGAGATTCGGGCACCGGCTTCTGGCCAAGTCGTCGGCTTGCAAGTACATACCGTAGGTGCGGTCATTCAGGCTGGCCAAAAGTTAATGGATATTGTGCCATCGGGCGAGCCATTGATTATTGATGCGCAAATTCAGCCACACCTGATAGACAAGATCAGAGTGGGGTTGGCGGCCGATGTTAGGTTTTCGACCTTTGCTAATAGCCCGCAATTATTGGCCGAAGGCAAGCTGATGACAATCTCTAAAGACTTGCTCACCAAACCAGCCGGCACGCTAGATGGCGGAACGACTTATTATCTAGCCCGCGTTTCTATTACACCGAAAGGCATGCAGGATTTAAAAGGGCATCAACTACAACCCGGCATGCCGGTGCAGGTGGTGATTAAAACCGGCGAACGCACGTTGTTTGCGTATTTGATGCATCCCCTCAGTAAGCGCATTGCTGCCTCGATGAAGGAAGAATAACGATGTGGCGAATCAGTGTCATGGTATTGCTATGGTGTATTGGCCAGCAAGCGTGGGCAGAAGAAGACCTAAACAGCCTGTATCAAAAAGCGGTGGAACACAATGCCGATTACCGTGCGGCCTTAGTAAATACCGAAGCCGACAGGGAAGAGTTGAATAAAGCCAAAGCCTTGTTCTACCCCAAAGTGCAGATGGCGCTTTCACGTGGTCGTGGTATTACCGATAGAACCACGCAAACCGCCATTGGTGCGATAGAAACTAACTTAGATTACCGATTAGAGAATTATGGATTGACGGTACGCCAGCCCATTTTTAATAAAGAAACTTGGGCTATTTACGGTGGCGCAAAGTCTTTTGTCAGTGCGCAAGAGTCACTATTGCGTCAAGAAAATGCAAAATTGATACTCAAACTCACGTCAACTTATTTAGAGATATTGTATGCCCGCGCCAAGGTCAATTTGCTCAATGCCAAGGTAGCAGCGGTTAGCCAACAACTGCGCCAAGCAGAGAAGCGATACACACAAGGTAGCGGTACTGTGGTGGAAATCAACGAAGCGCAAACCAATCTGGATATTGCCAATGTAGAAACCATACAGGCTGGAAACGACTTGAACGAGCATTTGAATACGCTGCAAATACTCACAGGAGAAACCAGCCCGTTATCGGCAGAGCTGATGGTTTCTAAGTTGCCTATCAGTTTGCCCAAGGAAGAGAACATAGCGTATTGGCTGGAAATGGCAATCCAACATAACCCGGAAATATCGGCGGCGACACATACGCTTGAAGTAGCAAAACAGGAGCTCGAAAAAAGGCGTGCCGGGCATTACCCAACATTGGATCTGGTGGGTGCACGTTCTTACAGCGAGAATGATAGTAACAACACCTTGGGCTCTCGCTTTGATACAACAACTGTGGCTTTACAGATGAATGTGCCTTTGTTTGCTGGTGGATATGTGAGTGCCAATGTACGGCAGGCCGCCAATAAGCTGACAGCAGCCGAAGAATCCCTGACCGCCAAAACGCGTGAGGTGGAGTATCAGGTACGCAAATACTACAACAGTGTAGAAACGCAGTTTCAAACCATCAATGCGTATCAGCAAGCCGTCAAATCATCCCGTGTGGCGATGGAAGGTACACAAAAAGGATTCATTACCGGGTTTAAAACCAATATTGAAGTGCTGGATGCACAACAGAAATTATTCAGCAATCAGCTTGAGCTCACTAAATCGCAATATAGCCTGATCAATGATCTGGTCAATTTAAAGTTTAGCAGCGGCTTGTTGAATCAAGGCGAGCTGACAAAAATTAGTGCGATGTTTATTACCACAACCCCAAGGAACCAACATGAAACACAAGCCAGTATCCAGTAGCCATCATTTAGGGTTCACATTGCTAGAGCTATTGGTGGTCATGGTCATTATTGGCTTGCTGGCAGGGTATGTTGGCCCTAAATATTTTGCGCAATTGGGTAAATCTGAAACCAAAGCTGCCAAAGCACAAGTCGAGGCGCTGGCAAAAGCGCTCGATACCTATCGTTTGGATATGGGGCATTACCCAACCATTGAGCAGGGCTTGGCCGCACTTACCAGCGCACCTAGTGGAGAAAATAAGTGGCACGGCCCTTATCTTGCTAAAAAGGTCCCCAATGACCCTTGGGGTAGGGCTTACCAATATAAATACCCGGGCGAGCATGGCGATTACGATGTCTGGACCTTGGGTAACGATGGTCAGGCTGGTGGCCTAGATGCGGATACAGATGTTGGGAACTGGTAATCATGCCATACGGGTATTGCCATGAAATTTGAGCTGAAAGTCATGCAGGGCAGCCAGGTCAGCGCGTTGGCATTAGAGGCACCAAATGTCAGTGCGGCAAAGCAACTAGCTGAATCGCAGGGTTTGCAGATTCTGAGCATTCAGCGCGCTGGCTTCAAGTTGGCAGATATCACAGCGTTTCGATTTGAGAAACATACCTTCAATGTCATGTTGTTTAGCCAAGAGTTGCTGGCATTGCTGGAGTCTGGCATGAGCCTGATGGAAGCCATTGAAGCATTGTCTGAAAAAGAACAGCAGGTGCAATCGGTGGCTGTTTTTAAGCAAATGAAAGTGGCGCTGTACGAAGGGTTGCCGCTGTCCCAGGCGCTAGAGCGCTTGCCAGAAACATTTACCGCACTGTATGTGGCGCTGATCCGGGCTAGTGAACGCACTGGCGATATGCCGCAGGCATTGCGCCGGCATGTGGCTTATCAAACACAGGTGGATGCGGTGCGTAAAAAAATCATTGCCGCTTCCATTTATCCATCGTTGCTGATGGTGGTGGGCGGATTGGTCGTACTGTTTTTATTGGGCTATGTGATTCCTAGATTCAGCGGCATTTACGAGAATACCGGGCAAAATTTACCTTGGGCAAGTCAGATGTTGCTCAAGTGGGGGCAACTGTTGCAAACGCATGGCTCAGAAGTGCTCATGGTTACCTTGGCAAGCAGTGCCGGGCTGATGTTCTTGTTGTCTCGATCAGCCGTCCGGGCTTGGATAGCTAAAAAAATATGGCAAATCCCAACCATGGGTGAAGCCATCCGTATTTATCAATTAGCACGGTTTTACCGCACATTGGGCATGCTACTGCAAGGCGGTATTCCGCTCACCACGGCCATGCAGATGGTGCAATCGTTATTGCTCGCCAATCTGCAAATCGCACTTAAAAAGGCTATCCATGATGTGAAAGACGGCAAGCCATTATCCATGGCTATGGAGCAGCATGGCATGACGACCTCTATTTCTAATCGCATGTTACGGGTAGGTGAGCGCACCGGCCGTATGGACGAGATGCTGGAACGTATTGGCGCATTTTATGATGAAGAAACTGCACGCAAAGTGGAATGGCTGAGCAAGCTGCTTGAACCTGCATTGATGGTAGTCATTGGGTTGATTGTTGGGTTGGTGGTGGTGCTGATGTACATGCCTATTTTTGAACTGGCAGGAGGGATAGAGTGAGTTCGGTCAACATTAAGCAAATGCCTTCTGCGCAAGTGGTGACTTTCCCCCATGTAGCCTTGCAGGATGAGACGGCCGCTATTACTGCACAGCAGTTACAAGATGCACGGAGGATGGCGGGTGAAACCGGTAGGCCGCTATTAAATGTATTAGAGGAACAAAGCGGTTTACCAGCCGATGGTTTTGTACGTGCGCTGGGCAGGCTGATGCAATATCCGGTACTTGCTGCGCTTGATTTGCATGCGCTGCAACCGCAGTTTAACCTCTTGCCGTTTACTGAGGCTAGCCGATTGCATTGTGTTCTGCTGAGTGCGCAAGATGGTGTACTCACTATTGTATGTGCCGACCCATTTGATGCATTACTACCCACGCAGCTAGATACTTATATCAAACAGCCTGTACGTTGGGCGCTGGCACATACTGACGACATAGCCGCTTATTTGCAGCATCATGAAATCACTATGCGCGCGCTGGATAATGTCGCGCATGTGCATGCAACACAAAGCGAAGATGGGGAATCTATTGAAGAGCTCTCTTTAAAGTCCATTAGCGAAGACACTAGCCCAGTTGTCAAGTTTGTACGCTCAACCCTTTACGATGCGCTGAAAGCAGGCGCCAGTGATATCCATCTAGAAACCAGCCCGCAGGGGCTACAGGTGAAATACCGCATTGATGGTGTGTTGACTGAGGTTGGCGGCATTGCTGGCTTAACGCAAGCCGAACAGGCGATTTCCAGAATCAAGGTGATGTCGGAACTCGACATTGCTGAGCGCCGTATTCCACAAGATGGCCGCTTTAAGGTGCAGGCCAAGCTGGGTGATAGTAAGCCGCGTGAAATTGACTTGCGCGTATCGATTATGCCCAGCGTATTTGGGGAAGACGCCGTATTGCGTGTCCTTGACAGAAAAGCCTTGAGCGATGAGGCACAAGGCCTGAGCTTGGATGTACTAGGCTTTGCACCCAATATGCTGGAAAGCATCCGTACATTGGCCGAAGAGCCTTATGGCATGTTGTTAGTCACTGGCCCTACCGGTAGCGGAAAAACCACCACGCTCTACGGCATTATTTCTGAAATCAACAGTGGGCAGGACAAAATCATCACCATTGAAGACCCGGTGGAGTATCAATTGCCCGGTGTGCTGCAAATTCCCGTGAACGAGAAAAAAGGGCTTACCTTCGCGCGTGGTCTGCGTTCAATCTTGCGTCACGATCCTGACAAAATCATGGTCGGCGAGATTCGCGATGGTGAAACTGCACAAATCGCAGTGCAATCGGCTTTGACTGGCCACTTGGTGCTCACCACCGTGCATGCCAATAATGTATTTGATGTGATTGGGCGTTTTACCAATATGGGGGTAGATGCCTATAGCTTTGTCTCCGCCATTAACGGCATATTGGCGCAGCGTTTGGTCAGAGTGATTTGCCCGCACTGCAAAGTGGATGACCAACCGGACGAACTATTACTGAAAAAATCAGGATTGGATCCTGATGCTGTGCGCCATTTTCAATTTAAAAAAGGGCAGGGTTGTGGGCAGTGCCACGGCAGCGGCTACAAAGGACGTAAAGGGATTGCCGAGCTGTTATGTTTTAACGACAAAATTCGTGAGCTGATTGTTGCTAAAGAACCGATTAGTAAGTTGAAGGAAATGGCTAGAACCAATGGTACACGTAGCATGCGTGAAGCGGGTATGGATATGGTGAAGGCTGGCGAAACCACACTACAGGAGATGAACCGTGTTACTTCCTTGGTCTGATCTATTTCTTAATTGCCCGGCTAGCCTTGCCATGCTATTCAGGCCAGAGCTCAGAGTGGTGCTGTCCGCTGACTGCATTGAAGTGTTCCTGATCAAGCGATCGATACTGCAAGGGTTTAAACCGGAGATTGTGGCCCACGAACAGCTGGATTTATTAAACCCAGTGGAAAGTATGGAGGCATCTCCAACGCTCTTTGCTGCGCTTGAAAGCATTTTGGAAAAATACCAAGGTAAGCCAGTGGTGCCGGTTGTAATTTTAGCTAACCTGTTTAGCCGCTATCTGGTGATCCCTTGGAGTGATGCCATCAACACTAGGCCAGAAATGCAGGCGTACATGACGCACTTGTTTGGGCAAAGTTATGGTGATGCCAGTGCAGATTGGCATACGACAGCGCATCACGCGGGCTACAGACAGCCTGCATTAGCCAGCGCAATCCACCAGACCTTGTTGAGTGGGCTGGAAAGTGCATTTGCTAAGGCCAACATGCCGCTCCAGGCGGTGTATCCGCAATTCATGCTCACTGCCAATAAAGCGTTGGCGCATATGCATCAACATCGTTTGCCAGCACATGGGTGGATTGTTTGCCTTGAGCCTACACGATTCACCATTGCGCGCATGGAGGCTGGTATATGGCGTGCTGTGCATAGCATGCCCATGGAGTCATCCGCTGCGATTCAGATAGAAAAGTGGATTGTCCGGGAGTCTGTCATCGCGCCAGACACAGCAAACATGCCGGTGTTTGTTGATAGCAATGTTGAAGTAGCAAGCAACATCAAGCTTCCGCAATACCGCGTGATTGACTTGCATCCACCACAGGCGGTATCACCCCGTTATCCACAAACTTCATTAGTAAGTCGTGCGCTATGAACATGCTCGAACTCAATCATATTCGCAGCCATCAAGCGACGCCAGGCGGCTATGTGGTATTAACTTTAGGTCTGCTTGCTTTATTGATGACGTTGGTTTGGCAGCAGAAAATACTGGCCGAAAACGACATGCTCCAAGCAAGATTAACACTACGTGCCGATCAGTTGCGGCAGAAAGTATCCGCAGCTGAGGTGGTGGTGCATAAGCCTGAGAGCGCAGCTGCACAGCAAGCCATTCTCCATATTATTCTGCCTTGGTCGGGGTTGCTCAAAGGCATGGAATCCATACATAGAGACGATATTAGGCTGATGTCGCTTGACCCGCAGTGGAAAAGAAAACTCATTCAATTGAGGCTCTTGGCCACCAACCGTGAAGCTATTTGGGCTTATATGGAAGGGCTGCGCCAACTCGGCATGATGAAAGAAGTGAAGCTAAAGTCGAGTGAATCCACCCATTTGAATGGGATGCCAGTGGTTGCTTTTGAAGTGGAGGCCTTATGGGATATTTAGCGCTAAAGCTACAATCGGCCATCTACAAAATCCGTTACACGGACACTTACACCAAATTGGGCATCGGCATGCTCTTTGCCGCTGTTGTAGTATTGATATTTGTGCTGGTAGCGTTACAAAGCCATACCAAGCTTCAAAGCGAACTGAGCCAGCCATTGCCCACATTAGCGCCTAGTACGGCAAAAGAGAAGCCATCAGCGCTGACGCAGAAATTTTATAACCTGCTACCGGATGAGCGTCAGGCAGATGCAATCAGCGCACAAATACTACGGTCGGCTGATAGCCTCGGCATGGTATTTGAACATGCTGAGTTTAAGTCTATTCCAGTCGATGACGCGCATTTGGTGGTGCAACACATCAAGCTGCCTTTAAAAGGTAACTACATTCAGATTCGTCAATTTTTAAACACATTACTCAATGCGTACCCCAGTCTGGCGCTGACCGAATTTAAATTGCAGCGCGATGATGCAACGCGTGACCAAGTGGAATCGCAAATTGAGTTCACCCTTTATTTGCGTAAGGGTCAGCCGTAATGTCCAGACAATTGATGGTTTGGGTGGGGTTGGCACTGACATTGGTTGCCTGCTGGTGGGTTGATCGACAAGAGCAGGAGGCTTCTCCGGTTGCCGATGTTAGGTCAACTCATGCGGTATTGGCTCACAAAGTACCAACGGTATTAACAGCGCAGGACACCCAGCGCCCCCAGCCCTTGTTACGTCAGGCTGACACCTCGCCACCGGTGGATTTGTTTAGCCCACTGACCATGCAAATGGATACAGCTACTGCGCCAGTGAGCATTCCGGAACCAGTGAATCCATACACTTATGATGGCCGGGTATTGGATGGTAGGCAGTGGGTAGTGTTTTTAACCGATGGCACCAACCAGTTTTCGTTACGCGAAGGAGATCACTTTGCGAACGGTTGGAAAGTCCGTCGTTTGACAGAAAGTTTGCTTGTGCTGCAGAACGGAAAAATACAGCACACACTTAAATTGGTAAATGAGTCTTTAGGCAATTGAGCAAACTAGTATTCGGGCGAATTAGCATTTAGGCAAATGAGTGATCACACATGAATGATCAAACAGTGGAGTAGCGTTTTAATGAATAAATATGCAGTAGTTGCAATGGGGTTGTTGTTAGTCAGTTGCGCGGATATGCCGCGGGTACAGCAACCCGATACGCAGTTCGAGGGTGTTAAACGTTTAATTGCACAGGGCAGTTACGATCAGGCCGTGCAAGACTTGACGACGCTGGTAGCGCAGAACCCAGATAATCCTCAGTATAAAAACTGGCTCAAAATCTTGCAGGATAAGCAAGAGACCACCGTGATTCAACGCGCAGATGCTTTGTATGCCGCGCAACAATATACAGAAGCGGAAGCGGCTTATCAGCAAGCCTTAGCACAATACCCTACCAGCAAAGCCGCGTCAGAAGGGTTGCAGAAAACACGTTTAGCCCATCAGCATGCCACCTTGTTGAGTAGCGCGCAGGCTGCTTTCACTGCTCAAGATATGTCCAAGGCCGACTATTTGTTGCGTACGATTTTGGCAGAAAATTCTTTGCACCAAGAGGCAAAAGCGCTTTATGAGCAGTTGGAACAAAATAAAAACCGTAAGCATGGCGTGGTGCCTAATATGCAGTCATCGTTTAAAAAAACGATCTCGCTGGAGTTGAAAAACACACCCATTAAAAATGCATTTGAATATATCGGCAAAGCTGGAAATCTCAATTTTTCGTACGATCAAGAGTTGAGCGAGGCGATACGCGTCAACCTGTTCTTACGTGATACGCCGATTGAAGATGCGATTGACGTGATGTTAACCAGCCATCAGTTAGGTAAAAAAATATTAAACGCAAATACTTTGCTCATTTATCCACTGAGTCGCGCACAAGAGTACGAAGAGCTATTTGTGCGGAGTTTTTATCTGGCCAATATGGATGCCAAACGCGCGCTGAATTTGGTAAAAACGGTGCTGAAGGCCAAAGATGTGTATATCGATGAAAAGCTGAATACGCTAGTGATGCGCGATACATTGGACAATGTAAAGGTTGCCGAAAAGCTGATTGCTTCGCAAGATTTGAACGAGCCAGAAGTGATGCTGGAAGTAGAGGTGATGGAAATTAATCGCCGTAATCTGGAGCAGCTGGGCATCCAATATCCAAGCCAGATTGGATTAGGTGTACAAGGCAATGCCATTGGCAATGCTGGCGGCGTCATCCCTCAGGCTGGCAAATTAACGCTGACGGAGTTGCGTCATTTTAATGGGGATTTTGGCGTGTTCTCGGTGAACGATCCCGCCATCGTGCTGAATTTATTGCATCAAGATACCGACACCAATTTGCTCGCCAGCCCAAAGATTCGCGTTAAAAATCGCGACAGGGCAAAAATTCATGTGGGTGACAAAATACCGGTGCTGACCAGTATTGCCAATGCACAGGGCTTTGTGTCGCAAACGGTGAATTACATTGAGGTGGGCATTAAGCTAGATGTAGAGCCTGTGGTGCAACTGCAAGATCAGGTCAGCATTAAAGTGGGGATGGAGGTCAGCAATATCACCGACCAAGTGAGAACCGATAACGGCGTACTGGCTTATACCATAGGTAGTCGCAACGCCAATACTACCCTGCAATTGAAAAATAATGAGACACAGATACTGGCGGGCTTATTTCGCGATGATGAGCAAAAAACCAAAAGAAAGTTACCCGGTTTAGGCAGCTTGCCTATCATTGGTAAGTTGTTCAGTAACGATAGCAATGACAAGCGCAAGAACGAGATAGTGCTGCTGATTACGCCACGGATTTTGCACAATATTTTACCGGCAAGCGCCACCTATACTTTATTCCCTTCTGGTGTGAACCATAGCGCAACCGTGAACTCGGCCAGACCAGCTGTGGTTGGCGTAGAGGTCACTCCACCACCTGTCGCCACACCACAAGCCACGCAATCAGGGCAGGCAAGAACCGATGCAGACTTTGCCAATCAGTTGTTTAACCCAGCCGTTTCTACCACGCCAGTTAACCCATAATGATGCTATACCTTAGACATCAATCGCACCGTTATCAAGGGTTTACCTTGGTGGAATTGCTGGTGGCGTTGGCCTTGCTGGCGTTATTGGTGTCGGCGGCAACCCCTATGGTGCAGATCAATGCCAAGCGACAAAAAGAGCAAGAGTTACGCAGAATGTTGTGGCAAATGCGGGATGCGGTTGACGCTTACAAGCAGGCAGCGGATGACGGTTTGATCAAAAAAAACCAGAACGACAATGGTTATCCGCCTACGCTGCGCGCATTGGCCAATGGGGTTGAAAACAGTCAGGATCCAGCCAAGAAGAAGTTGGTTTTTTTGCGACGTATTCCAAGAGACCCTTTTGCAGAAAATCCGGAAATCTCGAATGAGGAAACCTGGCTGGTGCGCGCCTACGATGGTACGCAAGGCGAACTTGCCACAGATGTCTATGATATTTCTTCACGCTCAACACAGTTGGGTATTAATCAGCAGCCGTATAACACATGGTAACCAAAAAACATCTCAAAGCATTTACTCTGGTCGAGATTTTAGTCGTGCTGGCCATTATTGCCACGTTATTAAGCGTGGTGTCGCCACGCTTCTTTCACTACTTAACGCAATCTAAAGAAACGACACTCAAGCACGATTTAAATACCATGCGTGAAGCGATTGATAAGTTTTACAGCGATAGAAATACCTACCCCAATACACTAGAAGAGTTAGTGCAATACAAATATCTGCGGAGTATCCCGCCAGACCCTATCACTGATAGCAGCTTAACTTGGATCATTACGCCGCCGGCGGATCCAAATGAGCAGGGGGCTGTAGCGGATATTTATAGTGGCTCGGCCGAGATTGCAGAGGATGGTACTGCCTATGCAACATGGTAAGCCAGCGCTAGACCAAGCCAGTGGGTTTATTTTAATTGGCCTGCTGCTGTTGATTATGATGAGTGGTATTGCGCTGGCACAAGCGGGCGTGAAGTGGCGTGATGCTGTACAACGAGAAAGAGAGCAGGGGCTTATTCGAGTAGGAGAGGCCTATCGGTTGGCCATTGGACGCTACTATAACCAAAGCCCCAGTGTGATTAAAGAATACCCACCCAATCTGGAAGCTTTATTATCCGACAACCGTTTCCCCACCCCTAGAAAACATATACGCAAGCTATATACAGACCCGATTACCCAACGCGAAGGTTGGGGTATTGTGGAAGCACCGAGTGGCGGCATCATGGGCGTATATAGTTTGTCAGATAAACCACCTTTTAAAATTGCCGGATTTCGCCCACATCTGCGCCATCTGAATAATAAAAAATATTATGGCGAATGGTATTTTGCATACATCCCGGAAGCGATTGCTGTGCCCTAGGACAGCACTCTAGGGTAGCAGCTAAAGTACAACAGCGAATCACTTAACCAAGGTGTTAAACAGAGATAAACTTGAAATTGCGAAAAGTGCGCGGTATAGTCAACTATCGCTCACTGGAGATAAGCGGATGAGAGTCATCACGTTTTTTTGTTTAAGTATACTGCTACAGCCGCTTGCAAATGCTGGCGATGCAGACTTACAGGCCTGTGTTGCATGCACATCGCACAATAGCAAATGTCCGCAAGACAACCTTAGCTATAACCGCGTACTGGATGATTTATCTATGGGCCGTAAAACAGACGAGCTCAGTGCGAGTCATCGGCGTGATGATTTAACCTTTAGTAAAATCAATGTGCCGCTGACACATGGGCAGTATTCTCCTGATTTATCGATGCGCCGCTATGACGATGTATTAAGCCGTGGGGCTTATACGCAAGACTTGGTGTTCAGCAAAAAAAGAGATGACCTATCGCGCGGTGCTCACACCGCAGATTTGTCTTTTGGCAAGCGTACGGCAGAGCTAACACGAGGTGATTACTCCAAAGACTTGAGCATGCGTAGAGTTAACGATGATTTGAGCCGCGGTAAAGATACTGAGCCGCTCAGTCGCTGCAATTAAAGTTATTCGTCATCCTCAACCACCACATCGGGGATATGGTTGAACGCAATGCGCATGGGTGCGCTTTTCAGCGCCTGATGCGCGCCCGCAAAATACACGGTGTTTTTCCCATACTTCAAGTTGAGCATATCCATGGCTTTGTTCAGCTTCGTCTCTGTCTCGGCAGGCTTTTCCGCAAATAAATCGTAAGCGGCTTCGTTGGTGTTAGATAGCCCGCTAAAACTTACCCCTACCGCCACTGGCTCTGTCAGGTGCTGCGGGTAGCGTTGCCATAAGGTTTCTAAAGATTGTATAAGCGATAAGGTGTTATCGGTTGCGGAGATGCCGCTTTCGCCATAAAAGCTAGGGTGATCTCTAAACTTTACTTTGACGCTAATCCGTGTGGTCAATAGGGCATAGCTGCGCATGCGCATGGCGGCTTTTTGCAATAAGCGATGTAATACCGCCTTTGCGCCCGCAATATTGCGCTGTTCTGGCGGCAATACGTGAGAATGGCCTAAGCTGCTACGCGCATTTTTTACGTAGTAAGGCTCTATGCCGCGGAGCTTATCGTAATAACGCTCGCCTTCAATACTGCCCCAAGCACTACGCAATTGGTCGCGGTTCAGTGCATATAATTGCTCCACCGTATGAATTTTGTAGCGCTGGAGCCGTTCTTCCATTTGGCGGCCAATGCCATTTAAGCTGCGCAATTTAAGCGGATATAGCTTATGGGGAATGTCACTCGCTTCAATCACCACACAACCATTAGGCTTCTGCATATTGGATGCGGTTTTGGCTAAGAATGTATTGGGCGCAATGCCAATAGAGCACAGAATGTAAGGATATTGCTTATAAACTGCGCGCTTTATTTTGGCGGCAAGCGCAAGTGCGTTTTCTGTTACTTTTTGGCTGCCGGTTAGTTTGCACACCATTTCATCAATCGATAACACTTTTTCTACATGTGTGCAGCTTTCCACTATTGCAATCAGTTTGTGGTGAAGCTCCACATACAACGGCGGGCGTGCCTCCACAAAAATAATGTCTTTGCATAACTTACGTGCATCACGCACCATCGTGCCGGTTTTAACGCCAAAGGCCTTAGCTTCATTGCTGGCGGCAATACAGCAGGTGGTTTCTGCCAGCACTGCCAATACGCCAATAGGTTTACCGCGCAGCTCTGGTCGGAGCTGCTGTTCTACAGAAGCAAAATAAGAGTTGAAATCGACATATAGAGCGTTTAAGGTCATGCTAATTATTTTAAAAAGATATGCAATGATTTGACTACAAAACAGACTAAGCAATACGGAATTGAGTTATTTATTTTAAAGGGTAAATGGATATGCGTAACGAACAAATTGCTATTTTTGCCGGGGGTTGTTTCTGGTGCACAGAGCCTGTATTTACACAGTTAAAAGGCGTTAGCAAAGTGGTTTCTGGTTATATTGGCGGCCATACACCTAACCCGACCTACAAAACCATTTGTAATGGCGATACCGGCCATGCAGAAGGCATACAAATTCACTTTAACGCGGCGGAGATTAGCTACGGACAATTAGTAGAGGTGTTTTTGGTTGCGCATGATCCCACCACACCTAACCGCCAAGGCGCAGATGTAGGCACCCAATATCGTTCGGCGATTTTTTATTTGGATGAAGCGCAGCGTGAAAGTGCATTACAGATCATTCAAGAGTTTGATGAAGCGCATGTATACAGCGCGCCGATTGTGACGGAAGTGGTGCCCGCCACCACGTTTTATCCGGCAGAAGATTATCACCAGTATTACTTTGCCAAAAACCCTACGCAGCCATACTGTGTGGCAGTGGCTGCGCCTAAGGCAGCCAAAATACGCCAAAAATACGCGCAATGGCTTAAATAGCGTCGGTTTTTTTAACGGTTGTTCACGTCATCGGCAGAGAAAATGCTACGGTTTACCCATTGCCGGCGCCAGAAAATCAGCAGCATCAAAAAGGCAATAATCAGCATAATGCCAATGGCAAACCAAAAGCCATCTTTGTCTTTAATAAACGGCATATTGTCAAAGTTCATCCCAAATATGCCGGTAATTAGCGTGGCTGGCATAAATAGCATGGTCACTACTGTCAGTGCGCGTAATTCAAGGTTTACACGCTGGCTCATGCTGGCCATATAAATATCCATCAATCCCACCAGTGAATCGCGTATCGATTCCAGTGCCTCAATAAAACTGATGGTATGGTCATACACATCGCGCAGATACGGCAGGGTTGCCTGATTAAACAAGTTCTTTTCATTGCGAATCAAACCATTCACCACCTCTCTCAGCGGCCACACGGCACGTCGCAATTCAATACTTACATGCTTCAATTGGTGAATGTTTTGTAAATCAGTATTGCTCGGCTTGGTCAGAATTTGTTGCTCCAAATGCTCGCTGGCCTCACTCACATCCTCCAGCACATGAAAGTACCTATCCACCACGCTATCTAACAAAGCATAGGCCAGGTAATCGACGCCCAAAGTGCGGATTTGCGATTTGCTGGTGCGCAAACGCTCACGCACAGGCTCAAATGCACCGGTAGGGCGCTCTTGAAAGGTGAGCAACACATTTTTGCTTAGTATCATGCTGATTTGCTCGGAGTTCACCGCCATTGCCTCTTTATCGTAATGAAAATGGCGGGTTTCCAAAAACAGATAATCCTCAAACTCATCCAGTTTCGGGCGCTGCTCGGTGTTCAAAATATCTTCCATCACCAGTGGGTGTAGCTGAAACAGCTTGCCTACCTGTTTAATGAGTTCTGCATCGTGCACGCCATGCATATTCAGCCACAGCTTTTTATTCGGGTCAGGCTTAAAGCTGGCTAATGTCGCAGCATCTAACTGGCACTCTACCAACTCATCAGCGGTGTACACCATTTTGGTAATGGTGGGTTTGATGGCTTTTGTATCTTCATCGCCAATGTACATCAGGCTGCCCGGAGGCATGCCAATTTTTTTAGAGAGCTTTTTTAGCTTATTCGCGCGCGTTTTTTTCATGCCTATAGCCTAACAAAATTAATCGGGTTGACCAGCTTGTATGGCTTGGCCTGTCGCAAAAAAAGCGCCGCCTGCTACGTGGTGGATGGTACGTAACTTATCCAAAGTTTCTTGGTCATCCCCCTCAAAATGCCAACGCCCGTTAGAGAACACGCGTTCATCCGCATACGCTGAGACCACTTCCGCAATAAATAAATCATACGTATTTTGGTTATGTGGCTCGGGGATGATTTTGCATTCCAGCCAAGCCACACAGCCTTCAAGTAGTGGTACGGTAATCTGCTGTGCATCAAAGGTAGTTAAATTGTGGACTGCAAATTTATCTGTATCGGGTAAATCTCCGCCAGAGCTGTTACCTAGCTTCTGCACTAAATCAATCTGCGCCACACAAGGCAGGTTAATGGCAAACGTGCCAGAGGCCTCAATCAGCTCGCGTGTATAGGTGTTTTTATCAATCACCACCGTCACTTTGGGCGGGTCAAAATCTAACGCACATGCCCAAGCGGCCGCCATGATATTGCGCTTGCCGTTGTGGGCAGAGGTGATGAGCGTGGTGGGGCCGTGGTTGAGAAGGCGGTAGGCGTTTTTAAGATTAACGGAATTCAATTTCTTGCTTGAAAAGTTTCTGGTGGATAAAAGTTAAAGTTTTCAATCCAGTCAGGTGAATAAAGTTGAGCAGGGTCAATATGCTTTAAAAGCCTATATTTAATTACGTATGGCCTGAGTCCTACACCATATGAAGTTAAGCAATTATAAAAAATTAATGTTAATTCTGCGCTAGTTAATTGTGCTCTAGCCAAACTCGAGTACTTTAGTTTTTCTTCCTCACTTAATACCAGAGATTCATCAATTAACTTTAATGTATGGAATAGATTCCTGAAATACGGCCCAAGAGTTACGTTGTCTCTTTTATACAGATATTCATATGCATTTATGTGATCAGGCGTTTTACGCATAGAAGCTGTCATAGCATGAGCTAAGTTTATTGCTGCATCGATACCACTTGATGAAGGCAAGCCCGCATGACCTGAGAAGTATAATTTATCTAAAAGATTAGTCTGTTTAGAAAGCATTTGGAAAAAGATATTTTCAAAACTCTGAGTAAGCATCGTTTTGTTTTGAATTTCTAAAGCTTTTGCAGATTTGGCTAGTTCATTTTTAGTTTCAGCTAATTCTTGTTTTTGAACATCGAGTATTTGCTTTTGTAAGCCTACGGTTATTACTAAACCAAGCAAAGTAATAAACCCGAATATAGGATTTAGTATTCCTCCTACGTAATCACCAAACGCTCCCCAAAAAGCAGGATTAGTGCCAATCGAATAGCCGCCTCTTGGGTATATATAAAATGCCAGTACAAGTACGATAAATGTTACGCCGAAGTAGGGCACATATTTAATATACGCTTCTACTATCTTATCGAATTTGTCAGCAGGTTTAGTCATTACTTCTGCCAAGCATCTCTGAGTGTCACCGTTCTATTAAATACTGGTTTACCTGCTACGCTGTCTTTTCTATCTGCCACAAAGTAGCCATGGCGTTCAAATTGAAAGCTCTCGGCGGGATTGGCGTCTTTTAAAGCGAGTTCTAGCTGTGCCTTGATGGTGGTGACTGAGTTTGGATTGATGTCATCTAAAAAGTCTCTATCACCGCTACCCGGATTAGCTTCTTTAAATAGGCGGTCGTACATTCTAATGTCAGCCTCATACGCATGCGCGGCGCTCACCCAATGGATATTGCCTTTGACTTTCACGCTATCTGAACCTGGTGTGCCAGATTTGGTATCGGGTAGGTATTCACAATGCACCACAGTGACATTGCCTTGTGCGTCTTTTTCGCAGCCCGTGCATTTCACCACATAGCCATAGCGCAAGCGCACCATGCCATCGGGCGTGAGTCGGAAAAAGCCTTTGCTCGGTACTTCCATAAAGTCTTCGCGCTCTATCCATAACTCTTTGGAGAGTTGAATAGTGCGTTTGCCTAACTCTGGTTTAAGTGGGTGGTTAGGCGCAAAGCAATCTTCAGACTTATTATCGTCATAGTTATCAATCACCAGTTTAATAGGGTCGAGTACGGCAATGCGGCGCTCGGCGTCTATATTCAACACCTCACGCATGCAGTCTTCCAAAATGGTGTATTCAATCCAAGAATCGGCCTTGCTCACGCCAATACGGTCGGTAAATAATTTAAACCCTGCTGGCGTGTAGCCACGGCGGCGCGCGCCTGCCAGCGTAGGTAAGCGTGGGTCATCCCAGCCGCTCACGTGTTTTTCTTCTACCAGTTGAATCAGTTTGCGTTTAGAAAGTACCACGTAGGTGAGGTTTAAGCGTGCAAATTCGTATTGATGCGGCACTGGGTTACTGAGCAAACCTGCTTCCACCAAGCGTTCCATCAGCCAATCATAAAACGGGCGTTGGTCTTCAAATTCCAGCGTACAGATGGAGTGTGTGATTTGTTCCAGCGCATCTTCAATCGGGTGCGCAAAGGTGTACATGGGGTAAATGCACCATGCATCGCCAGTGTTGTGGTGGTGCGCACGGCGAATGCGGTAAATGGCTGGGTCACGCATATTGATATTGGGCGATGCCATATCAATTTTTGCGCGCAATACCAAGCTGCCGTCTGGGTGCTTACCGTCACGCATCTCGCGGAACAGTGTTAAGTTTTCCTCCACACTACGGTTACGGTATGGTGAGTCTTTACCAGCTTCAGTCAGTGAGCCACGGTTAATACGCATTTCTTCGGCAGTTTGTGCATCGACATAGGCATGGCCGTGCGTAATCAGCGCTTCTGCCGATTGGTACATAAAATCAAAATAATCAGAGGCAAAGTAGAGGTTATTCTCTTTGCCATTCTCCCAGCCAAACCCAAGCCAGCTCACCATCTCGGAGATGCTATCTACGTATTCTTGGCTTTCTTTTTCCGGGTTGGTATCGTCAAAGCGTAGATGGCAAATGCCTTCGTAATCGCGCGCCAAACCAAAGTTTAAAAAAATACTTTTGGCATGGCCGATATGTAAGTAACCATTGGGCTCTGGCGGAAAGCGCGTGCGGATTTTGGCCGTATCTACTTGGCCAGCTTTTTGATGTTCAGCACCACCTGGGCTACCTGCCCATTTTTTGTGATTAAATTTGTGCTGCTCCAAATCTTTTTCGATAATGGCACGGATAAAATTGGAACCTGACGGGATATTTTCTTTTTCTGCTGACATAATGATTTCTAGTTAAATTTTTAATTATTTTACACCCATGCAGGCATGCATTAAATAAAATCAGCATATAGATTAAACGCTGAAGCCAGCAATTTACCCAAATGCACGCCGGGTATAAACAAAAAGGGCTGTGCTACACTGCTAGGCATTCCATATGAGCAAACTTACTTTCCCCATTTTACAGCGCTTGGCCGATGGACAGTTCCATTCGGGAGAGGCCTTGGCGCAGCATTTTAATGTCTCGCGTGCCACCATTTTTAATGCACTGGCGCATGCGCAATCGCTGGGGATCACATTGTTTTCAGTACGTGGACGTGGCTATAAACTACCGCACCCGGTTGTGTTGTTAGACCACGCGCAAGTGTTGCAATCCATTGGTGAGCAGCGTGAGTGGTTTCATGTGGTGATATTAGATGAGGTGGCTTCGACCAACACTTATTTGATGCAGCAAGCGGCCAAAGGTGCTGCGCATGTTACTTGTGTGGCGGCGCACATGCAAACACAGGGCAAAGGTAGGCGCGGCCGTACTTGGGTTTCGCAGCTGGGGGCTAGCTTAACCTTCTCACTGCTGTGGCGTTTTCAGTGCGGCGCTTCTGCATTGTCCGGCTTAAGTTTGGCGGTGGGCGTGGCGTTGATTCGTACCTTTCATCAATTAGGTCTGACTGAGGTGCAATTGAAATGGCCAAATGATGTATTAGTGAATGGCAAGAAGCTGGCGGGTATTTTGATTGAACTGCAAGGCGATATGGAAGGGCCAAGCGCTGCTGTGATTGGCGTAGGGATTAATTTAAACTTACCTAAACACGTGCTCAATAGTATTGATCAGCCTGCGACGGACGTGGCGAGCTTGCGCGATACGCCAATTAGCCCAAGTGAGATGCTGGGATTGGCGCTTAAACATATCAGTGATTGCTTACAGCAGTTTGAGCAGCAGGGGTTTTTGGGTTTGCGTGATGAATGGTTGCGGCATCATGCCTATCAGCATCAGGCGGTGCGTATGCTCATGCCCAATGGCGTGGAGACCCAAGGCACGGTGAAGGGGATTGCCGAAGATGGTATCTTATTGGTGGAAACCGCGTTTGGCTTGCAACGTTTTTCTGCGGGTGAAATTAGTTTGAGGAGTGCATCATGATCTTACTGGTGGATGTTGGGAATACGCGCACAAAATGGGTATTGGCCGAAAATAACCACATGTTGACGGAAATTGACGTCTGTTTGAATCAAGATGTTGCCAGTTCTACAATTGCTAGCTTAGCTGAAGTGGTGCATAAGGTGAGCATTGCCAACGTGGCAGGGGATGCTATGGCGCAAACACTAGCCGAAGTGATGCAAGCTGTAGATGCGCCAGTGACAATGGTGCAGACCAGCCATGAGGCCTGTGGTGTGCGTAATGGATACGATTACCCCCAAGCGTTGGGTGTGGATCGTTGGGTATCGCTGATTGCTGCGTACGATAAACAAAAAGCGAGCTGCTTAGTCATTAACGCTGGCACGGCGGTGACCATTGATGCACTCAGCGTGCCTAAAGCTGCTGACCACGCTAATTTTATGGGAGGTGTGATTATGCCGGGAGTAGGTGTGATGCTGAATACATTGGCAGAAAAAACGGCACAGCTGAATGTGATGGACGGGAGTGTGATGGATTTCCCTACCAACACACAGGATGCGATGCATACCGGCTGCTTGGCAGCTGTGATTGGAGTTGTTCAGCGGCAGTGGCAATTGTTGCAGGCGCTTGATCAGCAAGCCCCAGCTATTTTACTCAGTGGTGGAGATGCCGAGTTGTTGGCTAAACATTTGCCAGCTGACTTGGCAGAAAAGACAATTATTGTGGATAATTTGGTTTTACGTGGATTGATGCGCATGGAAAGAGAAATGGCATGAGAGTGTTAGTTTGGGCTTTGCTACTAGTGAATATAGTGGCTTTTATTTACTTCAATATCGATGTCATTGCGCCACCACAAGCCTCTGCAATCAAACCGGATATTCAGCCGGAAAAAATGAAACTGCTCACACCAAAAGAGGTGGAAGCCATGCCAAAACGACAAGAGGCCATTTCTGCAACGCCAATCTCTACCGCACCTGCTGTCATTGTGAATGAATCTACTGCATGCTACGAGTGGGGGATTTTTGAGCCGGCAAAATTAAACGATGTAGTCACGGTCATCAACGCTTTATCTATCAAGCATCAAGTCATTCAACAATCCTCGCAAGAGGCTGTACGTTATTGGGTATATAAACCACCATTACCCAACGATGCCGCTGCACAAGAAAAAGCAGACGAATTAAAGACGTTGGGGATAGAAGATTTTTTTGTGGTGCAAGAGCCAAAATGGCGCAATGCAATCTCATTTGGCGTGTTTAGGGATGAGCAACTGGCGACCAATCTGGTGAATGATTTACGCCATCGTGGTGTGCGTGAAGTCGTGAAATCGGTACGCAATCAAGGTAATGGCCATTCTACGCTGGTGCTAGAAGGGGTGACGCGTACTTTATTAGGCCAGCTTAAAAAGAATCAGCCAGACTTTCCTGGTACTGCGATTAAAGAGGCGACTTGCCCTAGTGTTTAGTTAGGCTTTGCCTATTTGCTTAAGTGTTGTCTGCCGGGAATAACTTGCCCGGGTTCAAAATGTTATTGGGGTCAAATGTCAGTTTGACTTGCTTCATCAACTGCATGGTCACGGCGTCAATCTCGCGTGATACAAACGGGCGTTTGGCCATACCCACGCCATGCTCGCCAGAGAGTGTGCCCTGCAGCGATAGCACTAAGCTAAATACCTCATCCAAGCAGGCGTAGGCGCGTTTCATTTCTTCCGGGTTATCGGGGTTTACCAGTAAATTCACATGGATATTGCCATTGCCGGCGTGGCCGAAATTGACGTTGCTGATTTGGTACTGGCTGCTCAGTTTTTCCAACTCAGTCAGCAGTTCAGGCAGGTGTGATACTGGCACTGCAATATCTTCATTGATTTTTTTAGGTGCAATATCTTTCAGCAGGGGTGACAGTGCTTTACGCGCAGCCCACAACGCTTTGGTGTCATGCGCGGGTTTTGCTTCAATCAGGCCATTGACTTGGCAGGCTTGTAAAATCGCTTCGGTCGCTTCAATAATTTCTTGTTGGCTGCCATCCACTTCAATCATCAGATAGGCTTTGGCATTTTCTGGCAGTAAGTTTTTGTGTTTGTTGCGTATCAGGTTCAGCGCGCCATTATCCAAAAACTCTAACGCGCTTGGGGTATACGGCTGCGCCATAATGGCTGCGATGGCTTTAGCGCAACTGTAGGTGTCCACAAATTCTGCCGTGATGCCGCCAGTGTGCTTGGGGAGTGGGGTGAGTTTGAGCGTGGCTTCTGTCACCACCGCCAAAGTGCCCTCGGAACCAATAATCAGGCGGGTCAAGTCATAGCCCACTACGCCTTTACTGGTGTAGCAACCAGTGCGGATGATATCACCCTTGCCAGTCACTGCTTTTAAACCTAGCACGTGGTCGCGTGTGACGCCATACTTCACTGCATGTGGTCCAGCAGCACAAGTGGCGAGATTGCCACCGATGCTGCAATACGCGGCGCTGGAAGGGTCTGGCGGCCAGAAAAATCCGGCTGATTTCACGGCGTCTTGCAAGGTCTGGTTAAGCACGCCGGGCTCAACAATGGCCATACGGTTATCACCATCGACACTGAGGATATTGGTCATGCGTTCTAACGACATGACCACGCCACCTATCTCTGGCACGCTACCACCGGCTGTACCAGTGCCGCGGCCTCTTGGGATTACAGGTACATGGTGCTGATTGCATAACAGAATAACGCTAGAGACTTCTTCTGCACTAAGCGGAAATACCACAGCGATTGGGCTGTGGTAATTTCGGGAGTTGTCGTATGCGTAAGCGAAGCAATCGACAGGGTCAGTATAGACCCTGTCTGCTGGGAGTAACTTTTCTAAGCTTAGTAATAAGTCCTGTGCTGAAAAATGATCATTGGACATAATTAGCTAAGTGAATATCAGCGTTTTTTGGGCGGCAACATATCGGTAATGGTGCCTTCTTTGACTTCGGCTGCAAAGCAAATCGTCTCGGAAAGTGTAGGGTGGGCATGGATGGTCAGGCCTAAATCATGGGCATCGGCACCCATTTCAATTGCTAATACTGCTTCGGCCAATAACTCACCAGCATTGATGCCGACAATGCCAGCCCCAATCACGCGGTGGGTTTCTTTGTCGAAAATTAGCTTGGTAGTGCCTTCGGTTCGCGCAATAGAAAGCGCACGGCCACTTGCTGCCCATGGGAAGCTGGCTTTTTCAATCTCGATACCTTTGGCTTTGGCTTCTGTTTCTGTTAACCCTACCCAAGCCACTTCTGGGTCTGTATAAGCCACGCTTGGAATCACGCTGGCAATAAATTCTACTTTATGTCCGGCAATCACTTCCGCCGCTACTTTGGCTTCGTGCGTGGCTTTGTGCGCCAGCATAGGTTGACCAACAATGTCACCAATCGCAAAGATATGCGATACGTTGGTGCGCATTTGCTTATCGACGGCAATAAAACCACGGTCATCTACTGCAACGCCAGCGTTTTCCGCACCGATATTTTTGCCATTTGGGCGACGACCAATGGAAACCAACACACGGTCGTATACTTGTGTTTCTTTGGGCGCTTCTTCACCCTCAAAACTCACGTGAATGCCGTCTGACTTAGCTTCAATTTTAGATACTTTGGTGGAGAGCATGATGCTTTCAAAGCGCTTCTCCATGCGTTTTTGCAATGGGCGTACTAAATCGCGGTCACAGCCGGTAATCAGCCCATCCATAAACTCAACCACGCTGACTTTGGTGCCAAGGGCGTCGTACACGGTGCCCATTTCCAAACCAATAATCCCGCCGCCGATGACAAGCATGCGTTTTGGAATATCAGCCAAAGCTAATGCACCTGTGGAGTCCATGATGCGTTCGTCTTCTGGCGCGCCTGGGAATTTCGTGGCTTGAGAACCCGCTGCAATAATGGCGTTTTCAAAACCAACTGTAGTCACTTTGCCGTCTGCTGCTGTCACGGCAATTTGATGCGAGCTAGTGAACTTGCCTACACCATTGACCACGGTCACACCGCGCTGTTTAGCCATGGCAGCTAAGCCACCGGTGAGCTTGCCTACTACGTCATTGGCTTTCCAGTTACGCAATTGCTCTAGATCTACATTCGGTTTACCAAAGGCGACACCGTGGTGTGCAGTTTCTTCTGCTTCTGTAATGACTTTTGCCGTATGTAACAATGCTTTAGATGGAATACAGCCTACGTTTAAACATACGCCACCTAATGTGGAGTAGCGCTCAATCAAGACCACTTTTAGGCCTAAATCAGCAGCGCGGAAGGCTGCGGTATAACCGCCGGGGCCTGAGCCCAGCACGACCACTTGGGCAGATAAATCGTTATTGCCAGCAGGTACTGCCGGTGTTGGCGCTGCAACTTGCGCTGGTGTCGCAATAGGCGCTGCAGCCTCTGCTTTTGCAGGTGCACTCGCTGCGGCTTCCGCTTCTAATAATAAAACAACGGTACCTTTGGCCACTTTGTCGCCGACATTGATTTTGACTTCTTTGACTGTCCCTGCATGTGAGGAAGGGATGTCCATCGACGCTTTGTCTGACTCTACGGTGATGAGCGAGTCTTCTTTGGCGATGGTGTCACCCGCTTTGATGTGCACTTCAATGACATCAACAGATTCAAAATTACCAATATCTGGTACTAAAACTTCTACAATATTACTCATGAAAATTCCTGTTAGAGCAAGAGACGGCGAACGTCGCTTAACATCATACGTAAGTGGCTAGTAAAGCGCGCCCCATCTGCACCATCAATCACACGGTGATCGTAAGAGAGTGAAAGTGGCATGACCAGTCTTGGTTCAAAGCCTTTCATTTCTGCATTGTAGACTGGCTGCATAGACGCACGAGACACACCCAAAATCGCCACTTCTGGGCAATTGATAATCGGGGTAAACATGGTGCCGCCAATACCACCCAAGCTAGAAATAGTAAAACAGCCACCTTGCATCTCTTCTACTTTAAGTTTGCGCTCGCGCGCTTTGGCAGAGAGCTCTGCTAAATCACGGGCAATATCCATCACGTCTTTTTGGTTGACATTGCGTACTACCGGTACCACTAAACCATCAGGTGTATCACAAGCAAAGCCTACGTGATAATACTGCTTCAAAATCAGGCTATCACCTTCTGGTGAAAGTGATGCGTTAAAGTTAGGGTAGGTGCGTAATGCATTGACCACGGCTTTCATCAAGAAAGCAAGTAGGGTTAATTTCACGCCACGTTTTTCAGCATCCGCCAACATGGATTTACGGAAATCTTCCAAATCGGTAATGTCAGCCTCGTCAAACTGTGTCACATGCGGAGCAGTGACCCAATTACGATGCAAGTTAGCACCGGATAGTTTTTTGATGCGTGATAACGGTTTGGTTTCAATCTCGCCAAACTGACTGAAATCAATCACAGGCATAGGCAATGTGGATAATCCGCTACCCATGGTCTCGGTACGTGGTTTGGCAAGCTCGCCTTTCACAAAGGCTTGTACATCAGCTTGTAAAATACGGTGTTTGGGGCCAGAGGCTTTGACTAATGCTAAATTCACACCTAACTCTCGTGCAAATTTACGCACAGACGGACTGGCGTGTGCCAATTTTCCGTCAGCTGCTACGCTAGAAGCCGCCACCGGATTAGGTGTGGCTTTCGGTTGGATCACTGCTGGTGGCTCGGCAACAGGGTGGCTAGGCTGTGGAATGGCTACAGGCTTCTCGTCCACTTTGACTGTAGAAACGACAGGTGTTGCGGTTGGTTGCGCAGCAGGTTTCTCTGCTGGCGCGGCTTCCGCCGAGGTGTCCACTGTTAAAATCAAAGCGCCTTGTTTGGTTTTATCCCCCACTTTAATGCTAACTTCTTTCACCACGCCAGCGAGCGAGGAGGGGATGTCCATGGAAGCCTTGTCAGACTCTACAGTAATGAGCGAGTCTTCTTTTGCAATGGTGTCGCCCACTTTGACCAGTACTTCAATCACATCCACGCTGTCAAAGTTACCGATATCCGGGACTAAAATTTCTTTCAAACTCATAAAGTACCTTTTTATTTTTTAAAAGCGTAAGACTAAAAAGCAACAGGAGGGTAGGTTTTCTGTCATTGTCATTACGCTTTCATAGCCCTTAATTATATAAAACTTTCATGTGAATTTTACGCTTTTTATTGCTCTACAAAAGTAAACTCGACAATAGCGCCTTGGAAGGCGTCTTTAGAATGATGGTCGTTAGAAAACTGACCACCCGCTGAAAATTGCCATTTTTTGGAGGCATACCAAACAAGACCAATAGCGGTTGCGCCAATATCATTTTTGCCACCAATATAATCTGCCATGATGTGGACGTTCTGAGTAAAAGGCAGTTCTACGCCAGCTAAAAAGTTAGTATTTGCGCTGTTTCCCGTAATGGCTTTATTGGCTGAATAGACGCCTAAGTAATATTTGCCCCAATCATTTAAATCAAAGGCATTGTTCCAATAGTTAAAAGTAGCGAATTCTGTGCTGGAATCATGGAATGGCACGGTATAGCCAGTTTGCGTACCGACGCCTACTTTCCAAGATTCGTTTACATAAAATCCTTTTTGCACATTCACTAATAGCATCGGATCGGCTTGGTCTCCTGAGTAAAAGTTGACGCCAGGGATTGTCAGGCCAGTTTCCCATCCTTGTCCTAAGCCATAGTCTAAGGTGGTGTTGGCGACCCCTTTAGAAAATAAGTCCACCTGCTCTTGAAAAAAGTACTTGTTTTTTTCTGTCGTTTCTACTGAAGGAACATTAAATAAGCTTTGTTGTGCAAATGCTGAGGTAATGCTAAAGGTATTTATTATTAGCATTAATAATAGCAAGTACTTGTTTCTTTTACGTATTAACCGATGTTTCAGATTCATTAACAGATCCAATTTATGCACTATGCAGCGCACTCAATCATTCTGGGCAATCATATGTAGCGTAAAGTTGCCGCGCACAAGAATTGCTTCGATGCGCGACACTCGCAAACTCTACGTTAAATGGTCGCAGGGTTGGGGCGGTTAACATTAATGTTATATTTCTTAATGGCTTCTGCCGCTTTGCTTGCAGGTAATTTGCCATCGTCAGCCAATGCTTTTAATGCAGCCAACACAACATGGTAGCGATCGACCTCAAAGAAGTCACGCAAGGCTTCGCGTGAGTCTGAGCGGCCATAACCATCGGTGCCTAAAGTCACAAAGCGATTAGGTACAAAGTTACGAATTTGATCGGCAAATGAACGCATGTAATCGGTAGAGGCGATGACTGGACCTTCTGCTTTGGCAAGTAACTGGCCAACATAGCTGGTTTTTTGCTTTTGATCCGGGTTGAGCAAGTTCCAGCGCTCTACATCGATACCTTCACGGCGCAGTTCTGTAAAGCTGGTGACGCTCCAGATATCAGACGATACGCCCCAATCTTTTTCTAGCAACTCACCTGCGGCAATCACTTCACGCAGAATTACGCCTGAACCCATCAATTGCACTTTAGGGCCTTTGGTTTTGGATTTGCTAAAGCTATACATGCCTTTGAGAATGCCTTCTGCGCTGCCTTCTGGCATGGCTGGGTGGCTGTAGTTTTCGTTCATCAAGGTGATGTAGTAGTACACATCTTCTTGATTTTGTACCATGCGACGTAAGCCTTCTTGAATAATTACAGCTAATTCGTAGGCGAATGTTGGGTCGTAAGAGACACAGTTAGGAATCGTTGCAGACATCAAATGGCTATGGCCATCTTCATGCTGTAAACCCTCACCATTCAATGTGGTACGGCCAGCGGTAGCGCCTAATAAGAAGCCACGTGCACGACTATCACCTGCTGCCCATGCAAAGTCGCCAATACGTTGGAAACCAAACATAGAGTAGTAAATGTAGAACGGAATCATTTGTGTGCCGGTCACGCTGTAAGACGTAGCAGCGGCTAACCAGCTGGCGAATGAGCCGGCCTCGTTGATGCCTTCCTCTAAAATCTGACCATCTTTAGACTCTTTGTAATACATGACTTGGTCAGAGTCCATTGGCTCATATAGCTGGCCAACTGATGAATAGATGCCGAGCTGACGGAACATACCTTCCATACCGAAAGTACGTGCTTCGTCTGGCACAATTGGCACCACATATTTACCAATTTGCTTGTCACGTACCAATGTAGACAAAATACGCACAAACGCCATGGTGGTCGAGATTTCACGCTCACCGGTCGCACCTAGCATGTTCTCAAAGGCTGATAGCTCAGGCACGGTAAGTTCGTTACCTTTACGGCGACGTTGCGGTACAAAACCACCCATTGCAGTACGGCGTTCCGCCATGTACTTCATTTCTGGGCTGTCATCTGCTGGTTTGTAGAATGATAGGTTTTCGACTTGCTCGTCAGTCAGTGGTAAGTCGAAGCGATCGCGGAATTTTTTGAGTGACTCAATATCCATGCTCTTTTGTTGATGGGTTGTATTTTGACCCTCACCTGCGTCACCCATGCCATAGCCTTTGACGGTTTTGGCTAAAATTACTGTAGGCTGACCTTTATGGTTGACTGCAGCGTGATACGCAGCAAATACTTTATGTGGATCATGACCGCCACGATTCAGGCGCCAGATGTCTTGATCGGACATGGCGGCGACCATTTCTTTCAGTTCTGGGTATTTGCCAAAGAAGTTTTCGCGCGTGTATGCACCGCCCTTGGCTTTAAAGTTTTGGTATTCGCCGTCCACACATTCTTCCATGCGCTTTTTGAGTAGACCATCTTTATCCATGGCCAACAGTGGGTCCCAATAAGAACCCCAAATCACTTTGAGTACGTTCCAGCCAGAACCACGGAAGTCGGATTCCAGTTCTTGGATGATTTTACCGTTGCCACGTACCGGACCATCCAAGCGTTGCAAGTTACAGTTAATGACGAAAATAAGATTGTCTAATTTTTCGCGAGAAGCCAATGAAATCGCACCTAATGACTCAGGCTCGTCCATTTCGCCATCACCACAGAATACCCATACTTTACGGTCGCTGGTATCAGCGATGCCACGGTCGTGAATGTATTTTAAAAAGCGTGCTTGATAGATTCCAGCCAATGGCCCTAAGCCCATTGAAACGGTTGGGAATTGCCAGAAATCCGGCATCAGCCAAGGATGTGGGTAGCTAGATAAGCCGTTGCCGCCAGTTTCTTGACGGAAGTTATCCATTTGCTCTTCGTTAATGCGGCCTTCTAAGAAAGCGCGGGCATATACGCCTGGTGAGGAGTGGCCTTGGAAGTAGACGCAATCGCCGCCAAAGTTCTCATTGGCAGCGCGGAAAAAATAGTTAAACCCAGTGTCATACAAAGTAGCAGCAGATTGAAAGCTGGCAATGTGTCCACCTACACCTGGCGATTTCTCATTGGCGCGCAATACCGTCATGATGGCGTTCCAACGTACCAGCGCACGTACGCGGCGTTCCATTTCCGGATCGCCCGGCAATTTTGCTTGTAAATGGGTTGGGATGGTATTTACATAGGCGGTTGTTGCGTTGTAAGGCAAGTTGCTACCAGAGCGTCGTGCTTTATCAATCATCGCTTCTAACAGAAAGTGTGCACGTTCAGTGCCTTCTGTTTCAATCACTGAGGTGAGTGCGTCTAGCCATTCTTGAGTTTCTAACGGATCTGTTTCTTGTAAGTGATTGTTACTCGGGTTTGTTGCCATGCGTGAGATTTCTCCATCGCGCTATTGTGCGCTAAAAACAAGGCGCAATAGTGCGCGTCTATAACAAGCGCCTACAACAAGAGTATTGTTGCTAGGCATATAATGTGTTCAATGGGGTAGCTACTTAACGTGAGTTGGGTTGTTCTTAAGCATTAGTGTGGCTTTTTTATGCCATTTGGTCAAGTTAAAACAGTGACTTATGGCGGATTTAAAATTGGTTTTGCTAGCTTTTCTATACATCTTATATAAGAGTACAAAGGGATTGAATGTCGTTAAAATTATCACAACATGCACCTATCGGTAGCGAACAGTCGCTATCGTTAGAAAAACACATATTGATTGTTTTGGGGGATGAAACGCAAAATGATTGCCCGTTTTTACAAATTGTTACTTCCAAACTTGCACGTACAGCAGGGGAATGGAAAGATTTGCAGAAAACGCCCTTGCAAATTGAGCTTATGAATGGCGGCATAGCCAGCGTGGTGATAGTGTTGCCTACGTTAACGGTATTTCAAAAACAAGCACTATTAGCAAAGGCGGTGAAGCCACTGCTAGATGAGTCGCCTGCCAATATTGCGATTGCTGTCTATGGAGATGAGGTTGTACGCGAGGCCAATGCCTGTGCAAGTTATTACGTGGTGACAGTGAATGCGGTACAACTACCTACGCGCAAAAAAGACCAAAAAAACAATATGTTAACTGAGGTTGCCATTTATGGCTATCAAGCAAAGCATGCTTACGGGCGAGTGAATGCGAGAGTGGCGGGGAATGCGCTATGCCGTAGCTTGACCATATTGCCCCCTAATGAGTTGACGCCTGCACTTTACCGAAAAAAACTGCTGGATCTAGCCAATACCCATGGCTGGCAATACGAAGAGTTTGACATGGTAGCCCTCAAGAAAATCGGCGCTGGTGCTTTTGTTGCTGTAGCGCAAGGGTCTGACCCGCTAGATGCGGCGATTGTGCACATCACGTATGCGCCGAATGACGCAAAGCAACATATTGCCTTGGTGGGTAAAGGCATATGCTTTGATACCGGCGGCCATAACCTGAAACCTGCAAAGTATATGCAAGGCATGCACGAAGATATGAATGGCAGTGCTGTGGCTGTGGGTACGCTGCTAGCTGCAACACAACAGGCGCTCCCTATTAAGATTGACTGCTGGCTGGCGATTGCACAAAACCACATTAGCCCATTGGCTTACAAACAAAATGATGTCGTCATTGCACTCAATGGCATGAGCATTGAGGTTGTGCATACGGATGCAGAAGGGCGCATGGTATTAGCAGATACGCTTACCTTAGCAAGTCGTGCTAAGCCCGAACTGATCATTGATTTTGCTACCCTGACTGGGAGCATGATGACCGCACTGGGGGATCGCATGAGCGGTATTATGAGTAATCGCCCAGCCTTGGCTTGCAAGACTGTAGGTGTTGGTGATGCAGTGGGTGAGCGCGTTGTCGCCTTTCCTTTTGATGAGGACTACGATGTGGATTTGGACAGCGATATTGCCGATATTAAGCAATGTACGTTAGAAGGTGGCGCGGATCACATTCATGCAGCACGCTTTTTAAGCAAGTTTATTGAGCATGATGTACCGTGGGTGCATATTGATTTGTCATCCTACAATCGCAAAGGCGGGTTGGGCGCTGTATTGTCGGATATCAATGGTTTTGGCGTTGGCTTAAGTTTAGAGCTACTTAAACGTTTTGCCGATTAGACACTTTTTCAAAGAATAACCGCATTGGCCGCCAAGTAAAACGCTGCAACGATACACAGTATTGCAAACCCTTTTTGGCGGATAGCGTTGGGGATTTTTTCACTGAATGTACCTAGTGCAAGCATAACTATCGTTGCACTGAATGTGAATGGAAGGGCTATCTGCCAATGGATAGTTGACTTAACGCCATGCAAAGCCAGGCTGCTGGCTGTAATCATCGCGATGGCGGCTAGCGTCGTCGCGACAATCACCTGAGGTTTGAAATTGCTGGCGCGCTGCAAGCTAGGCACAATCACAAATCCGCCGCCTACCCCAAGCAATCCTGATAATAGTCCTGCCAATGCGCCGGTAGACAGCAGTCGCCAAGTGCAGCGTGCTGTCCAGAATAACCTAGATGTGGCTGGGTTGATGGTGCATGCAGGCGGTGGCGTATCTTTATTATCGATTTGCTCAAATTTTGCGTATTGCCAACTACGTAGTGCAACGCTAATCAGTATCCCAGCAAACAGCCCGCTGAGTAAAGGGAGTGGTAGCCAATGTGCCAACATCACACCTAACGGCGCGCAAATGATACCGAGCAATGCAATCAGCAATGCTGTTTTATACCTTACTAAGCCTTGGCTTAACCCTTGTAAAGTACCAATGGATGCTGCGGTAAAGATGGCGAGTAAAGCAATGGGCGCAGCTTGTTGTAAGTTAAGCCCTAAGCTAAACGCAAGTAATGGTATCGCTAATATCGCGCCTCCTGCGCCTGTGAGGGCCAAGATGCATCCGACTAGTGCGCCTAAACCAGCGCTGATTAAGCTAATTTCTGATATCAAAACGGGTTAGCCGCAGGCGCCGCAACGGGCAAGCCACTCTCGCCCTTTGAGCATTAAGCGCCAATACACTGTAGGTAGAATATATTTTTTCAATATCCATGCAGACCATCTCGGCTTGGTGGAATCCCAATTAAAGGTGGGCACCAGTTTGCCGCCATAGCCAAATTCCGCCAGAATGATTTTGCCTTTTTCTACAGTCAGCGGACAAGAGCCATAGCCATCGTAGCGTGAAGGCATTGCTTGCCCAGCTTTAAGCGCTAAAAGATTTTCAGCCACGATTACTACTTGTTTACGCACCGCAGCCAGTGTTTTGGCATTGGGGGTAGAGGTTGCGTCACCCAGCCCAAAAATATTGGGGAAGCGTACATGTTGCAAAGTGTGCTGATCGACTTCGACCCAGCCATCTGCATTGGCAAGCGGGCTTGCTTTAATGAATGCGGGCGCTGTTTGTGGCGGCACTACATGCAACATATCAAATCTCTTGCTCTGGATAGTCGTGTTGCCATCTGCATCTTTGATTTGAAACACGGCTGTTTTTTTCGGGCCATCGACCTCAATCAATGTGCTATTGAAATTAAGATGCGCGCCATAGCGTCGCACATACTGCATGAGTGGTTCAACGTAGTCTTTTACGCCAAATAACACGCCACCTGCATTATGAAAATCGACATTGATACCGCTTAGCAAACCTCTATGCTCCCAGTGTGAGCAAGATAAATACATGGCTTTTTGTGGTGCGCCAGCGCATTTAATCGGCATGGCAGGCTGAGTGAAGATGGCGGTGCCAGAGTGAAATTTTTTCACAAGCTCCCAAGTGTATGGCGCTAAATCGTAACGGTAATTGGATGTGACGCCATACATGCCCAAAGACTCTTTCAAGCCTTTAATCGCATCCCAATTCAGAGTGAGGCCCGGGCATACAATCAGGTACTGATACGTCACAGCGCCTAAGTGATCTGTATGGACTTGGTGGTTAGCTGGGTCAAACGTCGTGGCCGCTGCTTTTAACCAAGTCACGCCACTAGGGATGCAATCTGCCATATCACGTACTGTTTTGTTGGCTTCAAATTCACCAGCGCCTACCAATGTCCAAGCTGGCTGGTAGTAATGTTGTGTGGACGGTTCAATAATAGCAATCGAGAGCGAGGGGTCGCGCTTTAATAGACTGGCCGCAACGCCACAACCGGCAGAGCCGCCGCCAACAATCACAACTTCAAAAGTATTCGTTTGTGCGTCCATTTTTTTTGGGCTTTCTAATAATTATAAAATGACGGTGATGCTATGCGTGCTTGGCTTTTACCCAGCGTACAAAGCGGGTAATCAAACATTTGCTTTTTATCCAAGCACACATGGCCTGAAATGGCGTGTTTGTTTGGGTATTGCGTTGGGCCATGGCGCGCGTATACATCTGAGATGCACGATTGCCTGTGCGGCAAAAACCGAGTACTGGTTTTGCTGAGACGGATAGCGCTGCACTGAAAGCATCCACTTGACTCGCTTGAATTTGATTAGGGATCACCGGAATATAGACGTAATGAATGCCTTGCTGTTTTGCAGCTTCAGCAATTGCATCGCTGCTAGGCTGGTCTGCACCACCTTCTAAATCCGGACGATTGTTAATGATGGTCTTAAACCCTAATTGTGCGATTTCTACAACATCGCTCGGGCTAATTTGCGGTGCCGTGCTGTAATCATCAGAGATTTTTGTGATGCTAAGTGCCATAACGCGTGTTCCTTCAATCGTTAAGGGTTGGTATATTGTGTACAGATCTGCTGGTGCAATACTTGCATGACCGCCATGGCGGCTTTGCTAGAGATACTGTAAATAATGCTTTTTCCTTCGCGCCGTGTGGTCACCAAACCAGCCTCTCTTAATACTGTAAGCTGTTGGGAGAGCGTGGGCTGGTGTATGCCTAAGATACTTTCTAATTCACCCACGGATTTTTCACCTAGCGATAGCTGACAAAGCAACATCAGTCTATCCGTGTTGGCCATGGCGCGCATCAAGTTGCAGGCTTTGTCGGCCGAAGCACGGAGTTCGTCAAAGTTAATATTAGATTGTGTGATAGTTATCGTCATGGTTAATATTTTTATATTATATTTTAATATATAATGTTTTTCAATATTTTAATCGGAGTGTATATGTTTAAGCAATTGTTGGATAGAGAGTCTTCTACATTTACCTATCTGATTGTGGATGACCAAACAAAAGAAGCCGCATTGATCGATCCGGTCGATTGTCAGATGGAGGTGTATGTTGCGCTATTAGAAGAGTTAAGCGTGACGTTGAAGTATGCTTTGGAAACCCATGTACATGCAGACCATGTCACCGCTAGTGGCAAACTGCGTCAACGCTTCGGCATCCAAACTGCGGTCAGCCAACAATGTGGTGCCACCAGTGCAGATTTGCAACTCAATGATGGCGACGTACTTAAGTTAGGGCAGCAATCTGTCAAAGTAATAGCGACCCCTGGTCACACCCCTGGTAGCGTCTCTTATGTATGGCAAGACAAAGTATTTACCGGAGATGCGCTGTTGATTAATGGCTGTGGCCGTACCGATTTTCAAGGTGGGGATGCCGGTACACTGTACGACAGTATTACACAGCGCTTATTCATACTACCTGATGAGACTTTGGTGTATCCGGCGCATGATTATCAAGGTAGGCGGGTGAGTTGCATCGCGCAAGAGAAAGCGATTAATCCGCGTTTGTCTGGCAAAACGCGAGAGGCATTTATTGCACTGATGCAACAGCTTAATTTGCCAAAACCAAAGATGATTGATATTGCCGTACCGGCTAATCGCAAATGTGGCGTAGATGAGGATACTCTGCTGCAGGGGTAAGCTTCGTTTGTGCGCACAGTATGAGTGCACAAGCTGAATCATTAGCGTTACAATGCACGTCAATCATAGGAGACAACGATGCAAAACGCACCAATTTCGCTTGAGTGGTTAACGATGTTCCCGGACTTGGAGGCATTAGAATCTCCAGCAAAAGCGCTATTGGCTCAATATGCACGTATCGTAGAAGCGCCGATTGGTACGGTGGGTTATCGTGAAGGCGGGGCGTGTGGTGCTTATGTCATGCGCTTGGCTGGGCAATCCCGTGTGTTCAAAATGTCGTCTAGCGGGCGCGAGATCTTGCTATACCGCGTCAATGCAGGCGAAACCTGCGTCATAACCACTACCTGTTTACTGGGGAACAGCAATTACCCGGCATCTACCGTGGTCGAAGAGGCAATTCGTGATGTTGTTATTCCAGCACCTGCATTCAATCAGCTTATGATTGACTCTAGAGTGTTTCGAACATTTGTGATGACCAATTATGGCGCGCTCATCAGTGATTTAATCGTGTTGCTGGACGAGGTCGCATTTCATACCTTGGATGCACGTTTGGCTAAGCTATTATTAGATGCAGGCAACAATAATGTATCGCGCACCCATCAGCAAATTGCAGATGAGTTAGGCACCGCGCGTGAAGTGGTCAGCCGACAATTAAAACGGTTTGAGCAAAAAGGTTGGGTGGCCATGGGGCGCGGTCAGGTCAATATCCAAGACCGCGCGCAGTTATTGAATATGGCCAATCATTAATGTTGTATTTGCATCACGCAAGCTTGTGCTTGTAGTTGCGCTGTTTTAGATACCGCAGGCGCTTCGCTCTCTGATAGCGTCACTTTACAATCAATACATTTACCTTTGGTGGTGTCAAAGCCTTTAACCGAGGCTAAGCCTTTGACATCTTTAAATATAGCACCATCTACTTCGGCATCGGTTAAGTTAGCGCCGGTAAGATCCGCACCTGTTAGATCCGCTTTATTTAAATCACCACGGTAGAGATTAGTATTGCGCAAATTGGCGCCACGCAAATCGCCAAAAGCAAAGGCTGCAATATTTAAATCGGCCCCTTCAAAATTAGCACCAGCAAAGTTGCCGCCCACAGAGTCAAACTTCATTTGTCCCATCGGTTGATTGCCCATGTCTAGGCCAAAGCGACCTTTGCTAATATTAGCTTCATGCATATCCACATTGCCTAAGGTGCCTATCATTCTGGCATTGCTTAAATTGGCCTGACTAAAATTGGTTTTACTAAAAATGGCTTGAAAGATAATGGCATTGCTTAAATTGGCACCGGTAAAGTTGGCGTTTTCTAAGCGCGCCAAATTAAGGTACGCACCAGATAAATTGGCCCCACTTAAATTGGCGCCTTTGAGTTCAGCACCAAAAAAACTGACGTTTTGCATATTGCAGTGACGTAAATCCATGCCGTTAAAAATTAAGTAGCCTGCATCTTTGTTGCTTAAATCACATTGTTTGCTGGCAATTTGTGTAAGCGCTGCTTCTTGTGTAATTTTCTCGCGCTCTGGTTCTGCGTTTTTTGCATAAAAGGCGGTTGCCTTTTCAATCACCATGTCAGGGTTCGTCAAAAAAGTTTCTTTGGCAGCAGTACTGCTAAAACAATAGGTTTTACCTTGGTATAGCGCATTGACCTCGCAATTGGTTTTCATCATGGCGCCAGTCGATAGCCCTGTGGCGCAGTTGTTGCCAAGCTCGCCAGCGCAAACCAATGATGAGAAAAGTAGGCCTGTGATGGTAATAAAGTAACTGAATGATTTCATGATAGCCCCCAATAGTGATGAGCTGCTTGTGTCAGCAGATGTCAGCTAGTATAGGCGGGTGCGCATTCCTCACAGTAACTAAAGTCACATAAACTAAATTCACGTAGCCAATTTCAATATCTTACAACCAGCTCATGATTTTCATGAGATACAAGTTATTAACAATTACTTGTCGTCAACGGCCATGGTCAACTCGTTATGTGCTTATCTGCCCAATAAAGCAGAATACTCAGAGGAGAATGAAATGAGCGTTAAAATGCATCACAGTATTTGGTTAGGTTTATTAGCAACGTCTGTTTCGTTGCCAGCGTTAGCTGACCACGAATATGAAGACCGTGCACGTGTACTCTCAGTGACACCACAAATTGAACGCGTGAATAGCCCGCGTCAAGAATGCCGTACCGAATATGTGCGTGAGAGCTACTATGAAGCGCCACGCCGTTCTAATGCAGGTGCCATTGTGGGTGGTATAGCCGGTGGTTTAATCGGTAGCCGCTTTGGTGGCGGTAACGGACGTATTGCGACTGCAGCGGTAGGTGCCGGTTTAGGTGCGGTTGTAGGTGACCGTTATGATAACCGTGATGCTGGATATGGCCGCGAGCGTGTGGAAACGAGACCAGTTGAGCGTTGCGTGACTGTCGATAACTGGCAATCTGTGACTACAGGCTATTTGGTGAATTATGAATACAATGGTCGCCAATATACGACAGTTACAGAACGTGATCCTGGCCGTTTTATCCCGGTCAATGTTGCGGTAAGGCCAAGTGGCTACGTGACCGAGGTGGTGTACAAACCCTCAAAATGGGATGACGACAACCATCCTGGCCGTGGACGTGGTAAACAGCGTGATCGCCAATACTGGTAATCAGCTTGAAACAAAAAGCCGTACTGCAAAGTACGGCTTTTTTATTGGAATGTATCAGTTAGCCAGCTATTGAGACTGTTGCAATAAGCTAAGTTGCCTAAAGTTGCCAAGTGCTGCTTCAATTGGCATTGGGCTACTTAAGTAAAACCCTTGACCATAATCGACGCCCATTTTCTTCAGTAACTTCATGGTCTCTGCATCCTCCACAAACTCGGCAATGGTTTTGATTTTCATTGCCTCGGCAATGCTTTGGATAGATTTGGCCATGGCCAAATCAATGTCATTACGGGTAATGTCTTTGACAAAGCCACCATCCATTTTTAAGAAGTCTACCGGTAGATTTTTAAGATAAGCAAATGATGACATGCCGCTACCAAAGTCATCTAATAAGAATTTACAACCGATGGCTTTCAACTCTTGCATCAATGTAATGGTATTGGTTAAGTTAATAATGGCTGAGGTTTCTGTGATCTCGAAACAAATTTTAGTATGCGGTACTTGGTATAGCTCAAACTGGTCTTTGATAAACCCAAGCAAACCCTTATCGCTGAGTGACATGCCGGATAAGTTGATGGTCAGTAAGAAGTCATGTTGCTCATTGGTATTAATGAGTTGATGGTAAATAGAGAACGTCTTGTTGATGACCCAACGGTCGATTTTAGACATCAAGTGATAACGCTCGGCCGATGGGATAAACGCCATCGGCAAAATAATGGTGCCGTCGACATCAATCTTACGAATTAAGATCTCATAAAAGATATTGTTATTGTCATCCTGCAACGGCAAGATAGGCTGGCAATAGAGGCAGAAGCGGTTCTCATCCATCGCGGAGTTAATGCGCGATACCCATTCCATTTCCACATGGCGTCTCGCCAAATCATCATCATGGTGTCTAAACAGGTGAATCTGATTACGGCCATTGTCTTTGGCTGCATAGCAGGCGGCATCGGCATAGCTGGTAATGTCACCCAAATCTTGCATCTCGGATGTGATTTCGACCATGCCGATGCTCACGCCAATTTTAAACATGCGGTTATCATGCACAAAGCGGAAATCTTCCACCATGGAGCGCATTTCTTCTGCAATCAGCAGGGCATTTTGCACATCACAATTGGTGAGCAATAAGCCAAACTCATCACCCCCTAAGCGGGCAAAGGTATCCTCTTCACGCACGCGCTGGCTTAGTATCAGGCTAATTTGTCGCAACAATTCATCACCGGCACGGTGTCCACAGGTGTCATTCACTACCTTGAATTGGTCCAAATCCATATAGCAGAAAATATGCTGCGCATTGCTGATTTTGACATCGTTCAAAGCCACATTCAGGCGGCGCTCAAACTCTTGTCGGTTAACCAGTCCAGTCAGCGCATCATGCTGTGCCTGATGGCGCAACATGCGTGTTGCATCGTGTACGCGGTCTTGCAAACTATCATGCGCCATTTGAATATGGTTGGCCATGGTGTTAAGCCCAAGCTGCAAGGTTTTAATCTCGCCCGCGGCATCTTCGTCCACACGTAAATTTAGATGCCCGGCACCTAAGTTCTTCACAGATTCCGCCATCGAAATAATAGGGTTGGTAATACTGCGCCCCAAACGGTAAGCCAAAATGCTGCTGGTCAGAAACCCAATGAGACCTAACAGCAAACTTTTCCAAATCATGGATTTTTTGGTGGCTTTAATGCGGTCTTTGCTCAATGCCACATAGACCTGACCAACAACTTCTGCACGTTTGTTCGCTTCCAACATGTTATTGGTGCCATCGTAGAAGTCGTCAATTTCAACCACATTACGAATCACCGGCGCGTTAGACACAATGTATTCGGCTTGATTAATCTCTTTAATCGATAAGTCATTGCTGACATTGGGTTTGATTTGATACGGAATTTGCCCGCTAACGGCTAATCGAACGCCTTCTATATTGGTAATTAAAATCGAAATGATGTCATCTTCACGCGAGATGGTTTGCTGAATCAGTGTCTGTAAAAAGTTGATGTTGCCAGAAAGTACGCCGTACTCACTGGCGGGGGCAATTTGTGTGGCAATAATGCGGCCTCGGTCGCTCAGCGAGTCATTGAGTGTATTGATGCTTTTTGAGATTGAATACGCCGTCAAGAAAAGTGTAATCACAAACGTTGGCACTACGGTTAGTAGCATCATCCTTGCTTTAATACCAAGCTTATTAAAAAAGCTCATTTTTCATCCTTTAACATTTGCTGATAAATTACAGCATCATCAGCAATTCGAATATCAAGTGAGCGGGCAACTTGACGGTTAATTTCAATGGAGAATTGGTTGGCCGCTTTTGCTAGAGGCAATGTTACATGGTCTTTAGGTAATTGTTTGATGGTGTTGGCTACTTCGGATGCAAACTGTTTTGGACTGCTAAATACAGCCGCCACTGCACCAGATTTAGCATATGATTGTGAAAAGCCAATGACCGGTGTTTGGTGACGATAAGTGGTCAGCAATATGGTTTGTGCGGTTTCTCGCGTATAAATCAAAGGGTCTGGGATCGCGAGCAGCAACTGTTTGCTCATCATGAGTTTTTCCAAGTTACTTTGAAGCTCATCGGCCTTATTGACTAGGCGGATATTCACTTCCATATTAAATTTTTTAGCGGCACTTTGTAAATCATTACTTTGAAACTGAGATACCGGACCAAGCAATACGCCCATAGTATACAAGTTAGGGAAAATAGCGCGAATCAACGCGAGTTGGCGTGTAAAAGGTTGATCTAAATAAATAGCCGAGAAACGATCTGGGCTACGCTCACTTTCTTTTAAAATGCTTTCATAGCTGGATTTAGGTACCAATACGCCTATGACCGGTGTGCTTTCATCTAAGTTACCCGCGTAAGAAAGTGCCTGTGTGCCAACTGCCACAACCAGCGTGTCTTTGGGTATATTGATCGATAGGCCACTGTCGTTTTTGGAGACATTAACTTTGATGCCATTCTGCTCATTAATCTCTACTTTCAGTTGTTTGACAAATTCAGAGACCGCTGTGGTGTCATTGGTGGTCAGAATGGTCACATTGCTCCAAGCGTATGCCTGCATGGGCATACAGCCTAAGCAGCACAAGACAACAAAGCGCAATGCTAAGTATTGTCTTATATACAACATGAGAGATTGCATCAGTTTCACAGGCTTAAAAATCCAATCTCACATTGACGAAAGCGCGCCGGCGCAAGGTGTTGTAATCCGCAAACTCTTTTTCATGGCGATCCGTTAAGTTTTGGATGTTAAGCGAGACCTCTCCATCGCGTGCGGCCAGCTTAAAGCGCTTGGCAACGCGTGCATCAAAACGATGATTGCTGTCGACAGGATTGCCATCGCCTAAAGCCCTGACCGGTGAATTGTAATAACCGGCAAAACTTGCATCCCAATCTGCGCCAAAATGGTGTGAAAGTAAGAAGCTGGAAATGTCTCTAGGGGTGGCGTCGATCAAATCATTCACTTCATTGGATTTGACGTTGTTAGGTAAATTTTTGATATGCGCATAATTGATCATTAATTTGGTGTTTTCGCCCAAGGCCAGGTTGATTTGCGTTTCGAAGCCACGCATATCTAGTGAGCCCATATTGCGGAATGTACCGACATCCATTGTTCTACCTTGATCATCTGTGATTAAAACTGTACCTGCAGGCGCTACGAAGCTGTTGTTGTCAAATTCGGTAATGTAGTTACTGATGGTGTCATGAAAAAAGCGGGCATCAACCGAAACGCTGTCCCATTTGGCAACATAACCGATTTCACGTGATTGAATTTTTTCTGGTTTTAAATTACCTTCATCAAAGTAACGTTGATATAAAACTTTCACCGGAAATATCGTTGTCCCTAGCACGCTACCTCTAAACTTTTCTTCCAAATAGCTAGGGGTGCGGAATGCTTCCGAATAGCCGAGGCGCACTGTTTGCTGAGGTGTCAAATGGATGTTCATGCTAGCTCTGGGAGAGAAGTCTTTATTGGTGAAGTCATTGTCTTCAATCATGAAGCCGCCATTGAGCGTCAATTTAGGGTGTATATCGTATTGCGCTTGTGCAAACAGTCTATTTAAATCAAAGTTTTGTGTGTTATCGCTCCCAATCCAAAAAGGTGAATATAAACGGTCGCGCCGGACACTCGCCCCAATGGCGTATTTAAAGTTTTCGCTGATATTGGCCGAGAACTGCGTTTCGATGTCGTAGCGGTCAAAGTGGTAAGGATTGCGAAAGGTTTGTAAACTGGGCGAAAATGGGAGCGGTAAGCTTGCTGTTGTCACCACATCATCACTATTGTCTCTGGTATGAAATGCCTGTATGTAAAAATCGTAATTGGGCGAGAGGTGCATATTCCATTTGATCAGCTCAAAATGATTGCTGATGTCATGCGTTCTTGGCAAAAAAAGCAATGCAAGTGGATTATCATTGCCTTCTTCGCGTTTGCCTTGTGCATAGCCTAGTTGGAAATCAATATCATGCTTGTCGGAAATTTTGAGGTTGGCACGCCCATTCAACAGATTGGTACGTTTGTAGTCGGAGCGATTGCTCAAGCCATCGTCTTCGCGGTAGCCTGTACTGACTTGGTAGCTGAGATCGCTGACTTTTCCAGAATGATGATAGAACGCCTCATTGCGGCCATTGCCATGATTAACGGATACACGATTGCCGTTAGCGCCGGTGGGTGATTGCGTAATGATATTAATGGTGCCTAAAAATGCATTGGCGCCGTAACTGGCGGCATTGGGGCCGCGTGTAATTTCAATGCGTTCGATATCATTGATGGTGATGGGAATCTCGCTCCATTGCACACCACCATATAGTGGTTGATAAATAGAGCGGCCATCAATCATGACTTGCATGCTTCTTGAATAAGCATCGGTCAGCCCGTGGTAGCTCACCACATGGTTGGTGTTTTGAATAAAACCAGCATTGGTGCCTACATAAAAGCCAGGCACCAATCTAAAAATCTCAGGTAAATCAATAATGCCAGCTGCACGTATGGTTTCGCGATCAATGATAGTAGAGGCAGACGGGGCATCCGAAGCGGATTGGCGTAATCGCGCAATCGTCAGCACTTGTGGTACATCACCCAAATAGTCGTCTTCAGGCAAATAGGCAAGTTGAGTGGCATCATCCGCAAACGCGTTGACGCTGCCCAACAATAGTAAACACAAACTCAGCAATAGGTGTGGTTTCATCGGCTTATTCTCACGAGTGATGACACTAGAACGTGATTGACAGGTTAAGCATGAAAAAACTGTATGGTGCTTAGATAAATAGTCAATCTTCTCAGGCGGTTGCATTATACAATACTGCTTGCTTGTGCGAGTCGTCTTGCCAGCCATATTTTCTATACTGAATACTTAATAATCATGAACTTATCTATCTATCAGATAGGATACTTGGGAAGCCAAGCAAAAGATACTCCCCATTCGGGTAAAAGCAAAATTTTAACGCTCGGTCATGCCCGGTTTTTAGAGCAAGTGACCGATACGTTGTGGCTACAGCAACTGGGGATAGGCGTGCAAAACGAATGGCCCTTGGCGCGTTGGTTATGGACGGCAGAATCAGCCGAAAATGATACGTTAAGTGCAGACCAAGACAGCTTGCTATCAGGCAGCTTATTATTAGTACAGCCTGTGTATTTGTCTTTGCAACGTGATTCATTTGCGCTCGAGGGCTTGGTTAAACTTAGCGCTGGTGAGTACAACACGCTTACTGATTTGCTGAATCAGTTTTTTGCAGAAGAACAGTTACAGTTTTTACCAAGCCACACACAGCAGTATTGGTTTTTAAAAACACCGCATGTTTGGCAACTGCAGACACATTTTGCACAAGCGGCCTTACAACGCAATATTCAACGCTATATGCCAACAGGCCCCGATGCACAGCGTTTGCGGCAAATCATGAATCAGGTGCAAATGCTGATGCATGAGCATCCAATCAATCAGCAGCGCGCGCAACATGGGTTGGCGGAAGTCAATAGTGTTTGGTTTTCCGGTGTTAGTGCAGACACATTGCCACCTACATCGCCTGATATTAAATTGGTAAAGTCGCCTGTTACTCTGCAATCTTCGATCAAAGATATCAACGAGGTATTACAACAAGGTGTGCAATCGGCATGTATGTTGGTAGAGGATGATTCAATAGTGGATTGGGACACTATTTACGACAATGTACGTTTTAAAAAAATACAGCGATTAGATTGCTATTGGCCAGTAGCACAAGGCACGTTGCAGGTCACACTTACATCATCCGATCGCTGGAAGCTCTGGCGTAAGCCTCGCACCATCGCATCACTGGTAGCGCATTATGTCCAAACTCATTAAAACACGGCACTACTCAACTGAAAACGCACAAATGCTGGTGGATGCAGGCGTGCATCCGCTATTAGCCAAGTTATTGGCGGCAAGAGGTGTGGATTCGCAAGTGTCTATGGAAAGTACGCTCAAGCATTTGATTCCACCGCATTTACTCATGCAAAACACGGCCATGGCTAAATGTTTAGCCGAGTTAATTGCGCAGCAACGCAAAATATTAGTGGTGGGCGATTATGATGCAGATGGTGCAACAGCCACTGCGGTTGCGGTGAAAGGCTTGCGTGGCATGGGCGCCCAAGTAGATTTTTTGGTGCCGAATCGTTTTGAATATGGCTACGGACTCACGCCGGAAATTGTGCAACTAGCCCATCAATCTAAGCCAGATGCAATCTTAACGGTGGACAATGGCATTGCCAGTATAGAGGGTGTGGCGCACGCCAATGCGTTGGGGATACAAGTGTTGGTCACAGACCATCACTTGCCAGCAGAAGCTACTCCGCAGGCGACTTGTATTGTGAATCCCAATCAGCGTGGCTGCACATTTCCCAGCAAGCATTTGGCAGGTGTGGGCGTGATGTTTTACGTATTATTGGCGTTACGTGCAGAACTGATTGCGCAAGACCGCATGGACGCTGCACAGCCATATCCATTAGCCGAATTGTTAGACTTAGTGGCGCTGGGTACAGTGGCAGATTTAGTCAAACTGGACCGCAATAATCGTATTTTGGTCGAGCAGGGGCTACGTCGTATTCGGGCGGGTGCCTGTTGCCCGGGTATTCTTGCGATTTTGCAGTGTGCCGGGCGCGATATGCATAAAGTCACCGCGCAAGATCTAGGTTTTTATGTGGGGCCAAGATTAAATGCAGCGGGGCGACTAGATGACATGGCACTTGGCATTCGTTGTTTGTTGGCTGATAACATACAAGCAGCCATGCCTGATGCACAACAATTGCAAGCGCTCAATGTGGAGCGACGTCAAATCGAGGCGGGGATGCAGCAGGAAGCCTTGGCGGATTTGGAAGAGGTCACAGTCGCAGATAGGTTTACCCTTAGCATTTATCAGCCAGAATGGCACCAGGGCGTCATCGGTATTTTGGCGTCACGTATTAAAGAGCAATATCATCGACCAGTGATTGCGTTTGCATCCGCAGGCGAGGGCTTGTTAAAAGGCTCCGGACGATCAATCCCGGGATTGCATTTACGTGATGCATTGGATTATGTGACTAAGCAGCATTCGACATTGATTATTAAGTTTGGTGGACATGCCATGGCCGCAGGGCTAACCATACGTGACACTGATTTTTTCACATTTCAGCAGGCATTTGAGACTGCCGTGCGCACGTATATCACGGTGGAGGATTTACAAGAAGCCATTGAAACGGATGGCGCACTAACGCCAGATGAGATGACCTTGGAAACAGCATTGTTATTAGAGAAACAGGTTTGGGGGCAAGGGTTTCCACCACCGATGTTTTATGACCAATTTCGTGTGGTCAGTCAGCGTATCTTGGGCGAAAAGCACTTGAAGCTACAATTGCAGAAAGGCCAGTCGCGTTACGATGCGATTTACTTTAATCAGGCTGAATTATTGCCTGAGCAAGTGCATGCGGTCTATCAATTACAGATCAATGACTATAAGGGGCAACAGCAAGTGCAACTGCAACTAAAGTACGCACATGCTTAAGTGTTTGGTCCTAAACTAGAAATAATCATAAGAATCAAGCTCATCTGCGGTAAAATAGCACGATTCAAAATAGAGTTCTCTTATGGCACGCCCTTTTAAACAGCAACGTGATACTACCCGAAAAGCCCCGCAAGCCGCCCCAGTGGAGGTGGATGCCGATGGTGTAGCGCTGCCGCAACATACACAACGGTTACATAAGCTGTTGGCATTGGCAGGCTTGGGTTCTCGCCGTGATATGGAAGAGCTGATTGCCAATGGTCGTGTGACGATCAATGGGCAAACTGCGCAAGTGGGTGCAGGGGTGACTGCGCATGATATGGTGCGTGTAGATGGCCGTCCATTGCGACTACCATTTGAAGCGGAATTGCCTCAAGTATTGATTTACCACAAGCCGGAAGGCGAGATTGTGAGTCAGGATGATCCGGAAGGCCGTGCCACCGTATTTGATAAGTTGCCACGGATTAAGCAAGGTAAGTGGATTGCCATTGGCCGCTTGGATATCAATACCAGCGGCTTGTTGATTTTTACTAACTCAGGCGAGTTGGCCAACCGTTTTATGCATCCACGTTATGAAGTGGAGCGCGAATACGCGGTACGCGTGTTTGGTGAGCTGACGGAAGAGCAAATGGCCATGCTGACCCAAGGCATTGAGTTAGAAGACGGCCCTGCCAGTTTTGATCGTATCATTGCACAAGGGGGCGAGGGCGCTAACCATTGGTATCAAGTGATTATCCGTGAGGGCCGTAATCGTGAGGTGCGTCGCCTATTCGAGGCGTTTCAGTTACCAGTCAGCCGTTTAATGCGTGTACGCTTTGGCCCAGTAAATTTACCTCCGCGCGTGAAGCGTGGCAGCATGTTAAAGCTGGAACAAAAGCAAGTGGTGGAGTTATTAGAGTGGGCAGGTTTACCTGTGCCTAAGGCGCCACTTAAACAGCTGACGCAGCGTGAGAAAGACAAAGCGACTACAGTGTTTGTGCCTAAAGTACGTAAGCAGCGCGGCAGTGTATTGAACCGTGTACCACGCGAGTTAGATGCAGAAGGCTCAGCGCGACCCAATACAACCCGATCTGGTGCAGCACGTGAAGGCGCTAAATTCGGCAGTAAAGAGTCATCAGATCGTACATCAAATGGTCGAGACAATGCTGCTAGAAAACCTAGCGCTAAAAAACCAGTCAATCGCCGTATTCGACAGTCGACCGATTTGGCGCCGACTAAGAGACAAACAAAAAAGACCTCTTAATCGTGCAGGCAACATATTCTTAACTTAACGTCTGATGACCCGGATAAAATGCATCATTGTATTGATATGTTGTATGCCGACGCTGGTATGGGCTGGGCGTCCTTTCTTTACTGATGATGCAGGCCTGACGACTGCGGGTAAATGTCAAGTGGAGAGCTGGGTGCAAGTCAACCAAAGCGATACCAAAGATATGTGGACTGTGCCTGCCTGTAATCCTTCTGGCAACTTCGAACTCAGCTTAGGGCTTAATTATTTTCAGGTAAGCCAGCAAGAAGATGTAAAGAGTTACCTATTGCAGGGAAAAACATTGTTTAGAGAATTAGAAGCTAACAGTTGGGGGCTAGGATTTGCTGCAGGAGTTATACGCTCGGGGCAGCAATCAGAGGGTACAGATTTCGCCTATTTTCCATTGAGTATATCAGCCTTAGATAGTGACTTGATGCTGCATTTGAATGTGGGCTGGTTAAGAGACCGTACACTTTCAGCTAATCGTAGTACTTGGGGGGTGGGTGCAGAGTATGCGTTATTGCCAAAGGCGGCTTTGTTTTTAGAAGCATTTGGAGATGATGCGCAAAAGCCATTATGGCATTCTGGTTTGAATGTTGCCCTGTTACCTGAACGTATATATCTCAATTTAACCTACGGTCGTAATCTTGCTTTTGCAGATGACAACCGATTTTATTCAATTGGCTTGAATTTTTATTCAATTCCTTGGCGGTAAAGTTTCAATCAGTTCCTCTTTGGTTATCAGAAAAACAAACTGATTGCCGGATGCGACCTCTAGCCAAGTAAATGGCAAGTTAGGATACGCGTCTAGCAAGGCCTCACGGTTATGCCCAATTTCCACCACCAAAATCCCATCATCGTTCAAATACTGCGCGGCCTCACGTAATAGCGTGTGCGTGTGATCCAATCCGGCAGTGCCGCTTCCTAATGCAAGTTGCGGCTCATTGCGATACTCCGCTGGCAATTCCGCCATGCTAGGCGCATCCACATAAGGCGGGTTGCTAATAATCACATTGTAAGTCTTGCCAGTCAGTGCGCCAAACATGTCGGATTGAATCGCATGCACTTGCTGCTGCAAGCCATAGTTAGCAATATTAATATTGGCCACTGCAATCGCATCCGGTGAAATATCTACTACATCCACCTGTGCATTCGGGAAAGTGTCAGCAAGTAAAATACCTAAACAGCCGCTGCCTGTACAAATATCGGCAACGGATTCCACCATCTCTGGAAACTCAATCCAAGGCTGAAAGCCATCCTCTAGCAATTCGGCAATAAAAGAGCGCGGTACAATCACACGCTCATCGACGTAGAATTTAAAGCCGCGTAACCAAGCCTCCCGTACCAAGTAAGCGGTAGGCACACGTTTGGTAATGCGCTGCTCAAGCAAATGATGCAATTGCTTGCGTTCAGGTTCTGTCAACTTTGCATCCAAAAAGTTATCCAGTGTGTCATGTGGCAAATGCAATGCGCTCATGATTAACCATACTGCTTCGTCATAACTATTATCAGTACCATGACCAAAGAAAATATCTGACTGCTCAAACTGGCTGACGGTGTAACGTAGCCAATCGCGAATAGTGATTAACGATTGCGTAATACTGGGGGAGGCATTCATTTAAGTAAGGTCTTCATGGTGAGTTTGTAAGTTTCTTTGAGCGGCTCAATATCGGCCACGCCCACACACTCGTTGAGCTTGTGGATAGTAGCGTTGAGTGGGCCAAATTCAATCACTTGTTTGCAAATGTCTGCAATAAAGCGGCCATCTGAGGTGCCGCCAGTGGTGGAAAGCTCAGGTGTCACTTGGTAGGCTTGTTGAATGGCTTCGGTAATGGCTTCTACCAAATTGCCACGCGGCGTAATGTAGCTAGGGGAGTGTTCCCATTCCAAATCATATTCCAGTTGGTGTTTATCCAAAATGGCGAGTACGCGCTCTTTTAAATTGGCTTCTGTGCTGCCAGCATTGTTTACTAGAGCGCAATATCTAAAATTGAACAATATTTCAACTTCGCCGGGCACGACATTGGTAGCGCCAGTGCCGCCGTTCATATTGCTGATTTGCCAGCTAGTGGGCGGGAAATATTCATTGCCGTGATCCCACACGGTATCTACCATGTCTTTAATGGCAGGGGCCACCAAATGGATAGGGTTTTTGACCAAGTGCGGGTAGGCAATATGGCCTTGTATGCCCTTTACAGTCAGCTTGCCTGAGAGTGAGCCGCGGCGGCCATTTTTAATCATGTCGCCCACCACTTTGTTGCTAGTGGGTTCGCCCACGATGCAGTAATCGAAGTGCTCGCCACGCGCTTTTAAGGCTTCTACTACTTTTACCGTACCATCTACCGCTACGCCTTCTTCATCCGAGGTAATGAGCAAGCCGATTGAGCCTGCGTGGTTTGGATTTTCAGCAATAAACTCTTCGATGCTGGTGATAAACGCAGCTAGCGAGGTTTTCATATCGGCGGCGCCGCGTGCATAGAGCATACCGTCTTTTATTGTTGGTACAAACGGTGGTGTGTGCCATTTATCCAGAGGGCCGGTCGGCACCACATCGGTATGTCCTGCAAACACAATCAGTGGCGCTGTTGTGCCACGACGTGCATAGAAGTTATCCACATTGCCAAAGCGCATGCGCTCAATCTTAAAGCCCAAGGGCGCAAGGCGTGAAATCATTAACTCCTGACAGCCTGCATCTTCCGGTGTGTTGGATTGGCGCTGAAGTAAGTCAATCGCAAGGTCTAGCGTGTTTGACATGGTGAAGTCTTTCTTATGGACGGTGTGCTATTGGACTATTTTACTGTTTGAATAGCGCACTGTATTCGGTTTCTGAAAATCCTAAAGCAATAATTTTACTGTCTTTTTCTAAAATCGGGCGTTTAATCACAGAAGTTTTTGCGGACATCAATGCAATTGCGCTGGCGTTGTCTACAATACTTTGCTTGGTTGTATCGTCTAACCCACGCCAGGTGAGGCCAGCACGGTTAATCAGTTTGGAATCTGGTAGTTGGTCTAGCCAAGCTTGGAGCTTTTGTGGTGAAATGCCTTGTTTTTTAAAGTCGTGAAATTCATAGGCGATGTGGTGGGTATCTAACCAGTCACGTGCTTTTTTAACGGTGTTGCAATTGGGTATGCCGTAAAGTTTCATCCCCACTCCCTAAAATCTAAAACGCTATTTTATCAGGGAGTTTGCTATGGATGCGGAAATGCTTAGGTATCTTCGGGGTAGGCTTCTTGAGGTAAGTAGTCGTTAATCGAATACTCACCCACTTCGCTGAAACGATGATTGAGCGTGTGGTAGATCGTAAACAGTTGCGCGGTCGGCACCGGTTTGGAAAAGAAATAACCTTGCATCTGATCGCAACCCGTTGTGGTAAGCGCTTGGCGTTGTTCGTCAGTTTCCACACCTTCAGCCACCACCGTTAAATTAAGCGCGTGGGCTAATTTGACCACCGCATCTACAATGGCAAGCGCAGAGCTATATTTGGCCACACCAGAAGTAAATGATTTGTCTAATTTCACTTCGCTGACTTCTAGATTCTGCAAGTAAGTCAGGCTGAATGGATGTAAGCCAAAGTCATCAATGGACACTTTGAGGTGTGCAAATTTGAATTTAGAGAGCAATTTTTTAAACTGATTCTGGTTATGAATCGCGTGCGTTTCAGAGATCTCGAAAATAAGGCTTTGCGGAGGCACTTGATATTGTTCCATGACCTTTTTAATGTCATCTACCAAGTACGCATTACGAAACTGCTGGCGCGATAAATTGACGGATAAGCTCAAGGCAATACCGTGCTCACGTGCATCTGCAATGGTTTTACACGCCTGCATCAACACCCAGTTGTTAATCTTGTCAATAAAGCCAAAGCGTTCTGCGGCCTCGATAAAGTAAATAGGCGTGAGCAAGCCTTTGGTCGGGTGGTTCCAGCGCAGCAATGCTTCCGCACCAGCTGGCGCTTGTGTTTTAGCGATGACTTTAGGTTGAAAGTGCAGTGTGAATTGATCTTTTTCAATCGCATCCAATAGCTCTTTTCTGATTTTTTGCATTTCATCAGAAGCTTGTTCGATTTCAGCATCGTAGAATCTAAATTGATTACGGCCATTTTCTTTGGCTTTGTACATGGCGGCATCAGCGCTTACTTTCAGCTTTTCCAAATTGCCATCGCGCGGATAGATGGCAACGCCTACTGAGCAAGAAATTTCAATTAAATGGCCTTCGATAAAGAATGGCTCTTTGACTGCATCAATCATGCGTTGCACTACTGCTACGATGCTTTCATGTGCATCAATCTCGCCCAGGATAGCAACAAATTCGTCGCCGCCTGCACGTGCAATGTAATCGCAATTGCGAATAGAAGAGTTAAAGCGTTCGGCAACTTCAATCAGCAATAAATCGCCCACGTGGTGGCCAAATGAGTCGTTCACCGGCTTAAAGTGATCCAAGTCGATATACGCCAGTGCCATGCTGTCATTGAGACGATCACAACGGTTAGCGGCTAGTTGCAAGTGCTGATTCAACGCATTGCGGTTAGGCAGCTTTGTCAGCGGATCAAACGAATCCAATGTATTGGACGTCGACGTCGTGTTTTTAAAGTTAATACGTTTGGCGATATTGGGGTTCAGGCGATCGTAAAACACCACCACGATAAACGCGGTTAAGAATACAAAAATCAACACCATAGCAAACAGCATGGTAATAAAGCTGGAGTTCAATACAGTGCTATCGGTTGCGTATTCGCCTGTGCTTGCAATGCTGGTATTGAAAGCAAGGTGCGTGGAGAGAATGCCAATAGAGATCAGAATAGAAAAGAATGCGCGCACAGAATAACGATGTGCACCCTCATAGCTTTTAAGCCAGTAAAACGTGATGATGCCTAAGATGCCAACGCCAACCGCAATCGCCACTGCCAACATCGCGGGCAGCAATAAAATCTCGAATTGATTTAGCAGCATGGCTTTGGTAAAGAAAATAAAGATACCAAAACCAGCAATACCAGTTTGCAGGCCAGCAAGAATCAAAGAATAAATGGGTAAAGTATGACGATTGGCTGTATGTAACACAGACACGCCTACCGTACTGGCGCAAATCAGCGCTAACAATAAATACAAATAAGAAAGCTCATGCATGTAGCTGTGGTTGAATGCACGCATATTCATAAAGTGAATGGCGAATAAACCTACGCCAACAAGCGCGGAATACACAGTCAATAATCGTTTGTATTGTCTTGGGCTGGCTTTATATAGAGACGCGACAAAGCCAAACGTGGCAAAGCAAGCCAGGGCACCCGCCATGAGCGAAATCAGCAGTATAGAGCTACTAAATTCTGAAAGCATGTGTTGTCTATATGTTCGGTTTGGATTGAAGTTGCTAGTGATAAGCAATAGACGTGCCAGATTATTTTTTGGTGTGAAATGGTTGGGATAGATGCTTATAAAAACAATGGCTTGAGATTGTTTTTATTGACGCGTAGCGTGATGGGTTTTAACGCTTTTTGATGTGTATTGTGGTTGTTTTTACCGACGAGAATCGAACGGTTTTAACGGTATTGGTACAGCTAAAAATCGAATGGTGGGATTAACTTTTTGTGGGGTGAACGCGCAGTTTTATGTCGGTGGTACTGAGTTTTTCAATAAAATGAAGGCACATAGATACTGTATATCCATGTGCCTCATTTCACTGCAATGTCTGTAATTTAAGCCATTACCTGACAAGTGCGAGCATGCTTAAATGCCGCGGAGCAATTCGTTGATGCCTACTTTTCCTAGCGTTTTCTCATCGACTTTTTTCACGATCACAGCGCAATACAGGCTGTAGCTACCATCTTTAGATGGTAAGTTACCTGAAACGACAACGGAGCCTGCAGGTACACGGCCATAAAATACTTCGCCGGTTTCGCGATCGTAAATTTTGGTGGATTGACCAATGTAAACACCCATTGAAATCACACAGTTGTCTTCAACCACCACACCTTCTACTACTTCTGAGCGTGCGCCTATAAAGCAGTTATCGCCAATGATGGTTGGGCCGGCTTGCACTGGCTCTAATACACCACCAATGCCTACGCCACCAGATAAGTGAACGTTCTTACCGATTTGTGCACATGAACCGACTGTGGCCCATGTGTCTACCATGGTGCCATCACCCACGTAAGCGCCAATGTTGACGTAAGATGGCATCAATACTGCGTTCTTACCGATAAATGAGCCGCGACGGACAATCGCATTGGGTACTACACGGAAACCGCCTGCTTTAAAGTCTTCTTCGGTGTAGTCAGCAAATTTTGGCGGCACTTTATCAAAGTATTTAGTACAACCGCCATCTAGCAATACATTGTCTTCTAAACGGAAAGACAGTAGTACCGCTTTTTTGAGCCATTGATGTGTTTCCCATTGTTGGGTATCACCCACGCGTGAGGCTACACGCAGCTTACCTGCATCCAAATCTGCCAGAATAGTTGCCACTGTGGATTTGATTTCAGCAGAAGCGTTGGTAGGGTTGATATTGGCGCGGTCTTCAAATGCTGCCTCGATAATACTTTGACGTGGATCCATAATGTTCTCTTAATCGATGGTTAGAATAGGGTTGAATTTAGAATAAGGTTAAACGGATGCGCAAAAGTGTCGCGCATCAAAAGGTAGCATTTTAAACTAATTGTCTGTACACCAAAAGTTTAAGTGCAAGCTATCTTTGATGATGCTCATGATTAGGCTGTATGGGTATAGCTTTTAAATGAAAAAAAGCACACCGACAGGCGGTGTGCTTTGAAAGTATTTTTTACAGGTGTAAACGCTTATTTGCCTGCTTTTGCTGCCTCATATAGCGGCCTTACTTTTGGTGCAAGCGCTTTCAAATCGGCAATACGATTAGCGCTAGCCGGGTGCGTACTAAAGAATTCAGGCGGTGCGTCTTTTGATTGCGCACTCATTTTTTGCCATAACGTGACGGCTGCATCAGGGTTATAGCCAGCGCGTGCGGCCAGTTCTAGGCCCATCTTGTCAGCTTCACGTTCTTGCTCACGCCCGTTTGGGAGAGAGAAGAATAATTGCGATCCCATGCCAGCGCCTTGTGCGGCTACGCTACCAGCTGTGCCGCCTACCATGGCGGCCAAAGCCTGTAAGCCAAACTCTTGCACATAAGCTTGCGACATACGTTCGCGCCCATGCTCACGCAACGCGTGGGCAATCTCGTGGCCAATCACGGCGCCTAGTTCGTCATCGGTGGCATTGATTTTTTCAATTAAACCAGACAGCACCATGATTTTTCCACCAGGCATACAGTAGGCATTCAGCTGATCATTTTTTTCTACGTTCACTTCCCACTTCCAGTTCACTGCATCGGGGCGGAACACGCCGACTTGTGCAATCAACCGGTTAGAAATACGACGCACACGATCTACCATGGCTTTATCTGCGTTCAGGGTCTTTTTGCTTTCAGCTTCTTTGAGTGTCTGGGTATAAGCCTGCGCAGACATCGTGTCCACACTGCTTGCCGGGAGCAGCATGAATTGAGAGCGTTTTACCCCGGAAACGCTATCTTTGGTGGTGGTGGCACAAGCGACAAGCGTTAGCAGTAGGGTGGAAATGAGTGTGATGTGCAGCGTTTTCATAAAATCTCCTCAAACATTGTTGTGTTGCATTATTGTGGTGATGGTACTAACGCATCAACTTTATTTTGGTTGAATTTTGGTTGATTCAGCCATTGGGGCTTTAAATTTTTACTTGCGTACCCAGTTCGACCACGCGATTGGGTGGTAGTTTAAATTGGTTAGTAATGGTTTCTGCGGTGCGGAACATGGCGATAAAAATCTTTTTGCGCCAGATCGACATTTCGGTTTTTTCTTTGGCTAATAAAATTTCTTTGCCGATAAAAAAGGAAGTATCCATCGTATCTAATTCTAGTCCATGCTGGCTACAAAGTAGTAAGTCTCTCGGCAAGTCTGGTTCGTCTTTAAAGCCGTAATTCACCAACACGCGATAGAACTGATAGGGCATCGCCTCTACAGTGACACGTTCCTGTGAGTTGGTGTGAGGAAAGTCAGTAAAACGCACGGTCAGAATAACTACTTTTTCGTGCAACACTTTATTGTGTTTGAGATTGTGTAACAGCGCGTGGGGTACGCCTTCCGGGTTAGGCGTCATGAACATGCCGAACCCGCCAACTCTAGTGGGTGGGTGGGCGCCTATGGCATCAATAAAAGGAATCAACTCCATCGATTCGGATTTTAGGCGCGTGTAGAGTAAGCGTCGGCCGGTTTTCCATGTCAGCATGAGTATGAAAATAATAGTGCCGATGATGAGTGGCACCCATCCGCCGTCAGGAATTTTCAGCACATTTGCGCCAAAGAAAGCTAAATCAACGGTTAAAAATAGTGTGACCAGCAAGCCAGTTTTGAGTTTGCTCCAGCCCCAGATTTCATGGAACACGATGGCTGCCAGTAGTGTCGTAATCACCATGTCACCAGTCACGGCAATACCATACGCTGCTGCTAAATCACCAGAGCTACCAAAGCTGATGACCAAGACCATGACCGCAACCATGAGCCCCCAGTTTACGCGCGGCATATAGACTTGGCCTTGCTCGCTGGCAGAGGTGTGAGTGACATGCATGCGTGGTAAATACCCAAGCTGTAAAGCTTGGCGAGAGACTGAAAATGCACCGGTAATCACAGCTTGCGAGGCAATCACGGTAGCAAGCGTGGCCAAAATAATCAGTGGGAACAATGCCCAGTCGGGGGCTAGGTGGTAGAACGGGTTTTGTACGGTAGCGGCATCATGCAGAATCAGTGCGCCTTGTCCAAAGTAGTTAAGTAATAAGGCTGGCAGCACAAAGCCAAACCAAGCAAGCCGAATCGGCAGTCTACCAAAGTGTCCCATGTCTGCGTACAGCGCTTCTGCGCCAGTGACAGCCAGTACCACCGCGCCTAGGGCTACAAAGGCTGTCCAAGGTTGATGCGCAAAAAAGTTGATGGCGTAGATCGGGTTGAGGGCGTTCAGAATGGTGGGGTCGTGTGAGATATTGATTACCCCGAGTACGCCTAGTGTGCCAAACCATAACAGCATGACTGGGCCGAAGAATGCGCCCACCACGGCGGTGCCTTTGCTTTGGGTCCAAAATAAGCCCAGTAGTACGAGTAAGGTAATGGGTACAATCAGTGTATGTAGGCTAGGCGCCGCTACCTCTAAGCCTTCTACCGCAGAAAGTACAGAAATCGCTGGCGTAATCATGCCATCGGCATAAAACATACACGCACCCAAAATGCCTAGCATCATGATTTTGCGTTGCTTGATTGGATTGTGATCGGCGTTGCGGCTGGCCAATGCCAATAACGCCATAATGCCGCCTTCACCGCGGTTGTCCGCACGCATAATGAAGGCCACATATTTAATGGAAACGATGAGAATGAGTGCCCAGGTAATCAGCGAAAGAATGCCGTACACGTTTTCTACTGTGAGTGCGATGGGATGATGCCCGACAGAAAATACTTCTTTCATGGTGTACAGTGGGCTGGTGCCGATATCACCAAAAACAACCCCGAGCGCAGCCATGGATAGTACGTGCAGAGGTTGTTTTGCAACAGATTGGTTTTGCATAGATGGCGAGTACGTAGATACCTAATCTAAAGGCGTATGATAAACATATTGAGAAATAAACACACTAGCGCATTCACTAATTTTACAGTTTTCTTGCTAGCTAGTCTTTCTGAATGCGAAACAAAGTAACTTACAACGTAACCAGGAAGTAACTTAGGCAGCAGTTGGCGCAAAAGCTTTCTTCACTCTTTGGAGTGCCACTCTGACAGGACCTTTCAGTTTTCTGAGCTGATATTCCAACTCAGTGAACATGTTTTTAGCAGGATGGTGGTGTACAAACTCGCCAAATGGCTTACCTTCTTTAGAAACCACAAAATAAGGTTTGGGTACGCCAGGGTCATAGTCTTTCAGTGACATGAACTCAAGCACATAAGCCCAGCGTACATCATCTGCAGTCACATTAGGCAATGTTTTATGTAAGGTGAGCGATGAAAACAACAATACATCGCCAGGTTCAGCTTCAATCATCATCGACTGGTCAACCTCACCTTGGTAGCAAGTATGTTTGCCATCAAATGTATGCGGCAAGCGGCCTTTTAGGTGACTCTCCGGAGAAATCAAAATCGTACCGTTTTGTTCGGTAGATTTGGTGACTGCAATCCAAAACTGGAAATGCTCGCAGGAAAGCTCGTTATAGCCGTTATCTTGATGCCATGGAAATACTGGTGCGCCCGGACCTTTGCCTACAGCTTGATCCCAGCGAATCCAAAAGTCGTTGCCAATCAGATGGCGTAATACATCGACCATTTTTTGCTGAGTGATAAAGTTTTGGATATTTTTGCTTTTGTAGAATAAGTTGCTACGAAACTGCATGGCGCCTTTGGATAAGCCACCTTGGCCTTCAGAAGGCTCAGCCTGTAAAATATATTCCAGTAGCGCAGGCATTTCGTCTTGTGCAAAAAAGTGCTTGAGGACGATAAAGCCTTTGTCTTCAAAATCTGACTTTAACTGTGCGAGATCATTGCTGGAATAATTCATAGTCTGTCATCAAAGTAAAAAAGTTGATAATAATTTTTGAAAACAAATGGTTACATAATTAACCAGTGAAGTAAAGGTACGCGAATAGCCATTAAGGGCTATTTTTCTCATGAATTTTTGCGTGAATGCCGCCATTCGCAAACGTAATGTGAACCAACTGTTGATGGCTTAATTGATGTACATCGGAGACCACTGCGTCATCCGCATCTTTCACAATGGCATAGCCGCGGCTGAGCACTTGATTTGGGTTAAGTAGATGGAGATGCTCAGACAGCGATTGCAGGCGGTGCTGGTGAAACCGAAGCTGTCGGTCACCACCGGCTGCAAGTCGGAGTGATAATTGTCGTAAATGGGCTTGAGATGCCTGTATCTTTTGTGTGGGTGAAATGAGGCGTTTTGCCAGATAATCAAGTCGCTGCGTGTGCGTGTGAATCAGTCTTTCGATACGTTGATACATGGCTTTGGTGATTTGTTTTAAATTGTTTTGTAATGTGACACTATCGACACAAGCTAGCTCAGCCGCTGCTGTGGGCGTTGCTGCACGTAAATCCGCTACAAAATCACAAATAGTAAAGTCCGTTTCGTGCCCCACACCGCTAATGACCGGAATTTGGCTTTGATACACGGCGCGCGCAACGATTTCTTCGTTAAACGACCATAGATCTTCTAAGCTACCGCCACCACGGCACACAATCAATGTATCCACTTCAGCGCGCTGGTTGGCCATATCAATCGCTTCTGCAATGCGTGCTGCTGCACCTTTGCCTTGTACCGGCGTTGGGTAAATAATCACCGGAATATTGGGGTTGCGGCGCTTTAATGTGGTCAGTACATCACGCAGTGCAGCAGCATCAGCAGAAGTCACGATACCAATTGCTTTAGGAAACTGCTGAATCGGCCGCTTTCTCGCGGCATCGAAAAGCCCTTCGGTACTCAATGCTTTTTTCAAGCGCTCGAAAGCTTCAAATAGTGTGCCCAAGCCAGCTTTTTGAATAAATTCTACGGTCAGCTGAAAGTCGCCTCTGGCTTCGTATAGCGTTACTGTGGCGCGCGCTTCGATTTTATCGCCTTCTCTTGGCATAAAATCGACGTAGCTATTGCGGCCTTTAAACATCACACAACGTACTTGCGCGCCTGCATCCTTTAATGAAAAGTACCAGTGGCCGGAAGCGGCACGTGTGAAATTGGAGACTTCACCGGAGACCCAAAACAGCGGAAAACTCATTTCGAGGATTTCGCGCGCGAGACGATTCAATTCACTGACGGTGAGGATTTTTTGTTGCGGAGTGCTGTCAGAAACTGCCATAGGCGTTATTATCCATTACAATTTCGTTTTGTTAAACCGTATTTATGCAAGAAAGACCATGCAATGACATCCTGTATCTCACGCTGCTTAAAAGGTAAATCTGGTTATTTGGTTGGATTTGCTGCCTGCTTTGCTATTGTTATGTTGGCTTTGGTCGTGCAGACCACTTATCATTTAGAGCCTTGCCCGCTGTGTATTTCACAGCGTATCGTCTTTATGAGCTTGGGGGTATTGTTTTTAATCGCTGCCTTTATTCCACCTGCTCATGTGTTGAAAAAAATATTCGCACTATTGCAAGTGCTCACAGCGCTAGGCGGTGCAGGGGTTGCGATTCGACACTGGTATCTGCAAGCCAATAGAGAGAGCATGATTGCCGATTGCGGTGTGGGTTTTGATTATATGTTTGAAAATTTTCCGCTACAAAAAGCATTCAAATTGCTGTTTCGCGGTACCGGAGATTGCGCTGCCATTGATTGGACGCTGCTTGGGTTAACGCTGCCGCAATTGGCCTTGATTTGCTTTGTTGGATTTGCCGGCTACGCTATCTGGTTGTTAAAAAGCGCCAAAGCATGAGTGAGCGCGACATACATAATGCGGAACCTTCTGCATTAAGAGGCTGGCTGGCAAGCCTTAAACTAGGTGGGATAGCTTTTTTGCTATTTATTTTGGCCTGTTTACTCTACGGTTGGTTTAATCCTTTTACGTTTTGGCATGCGTATGCTGATGCCGGACGTAATTCAAGTATTGCCCATGCGCTATATTATGGCGTGTTTGTTGGGCCGGTTATTGTTGCAGTTGTAACGTTACTGGCCAGATTTGTGATGAAGAAATGAATATAAAAACACCAAATTTTAAAACATTAGATGATTTTGTAGGCAATACGCCTTTGGTTGCTCTGCAACGCATGAACCCGAACAAGAGCAATACCATTTTGCTGAAACTTGAAGGCAATAATCCGGCTGGTTCAGTCAAAGATCGCCCAGCCTATAGCATGATTAAACGGGCAGAGGCACGTGGGGATATTAAACCTGGTGATACCTTGATTGAAGCAACCAGCGGCAACACCGGCATTGCATTGGCCATGGTAGCCGCCATGCGGGGCTATAAAATGGTGTTGGTGATGCCGGAAAACCAAAGCGTGGAGCGCAGGCAAAGCATGAAAGCCTACGGCGCGGAATTGGTGCTGACCCCTAAAGATGGCAGCATGGAATTGGCGCGGGATGTCGCAATGAAGCTGCAGGCCGAGGGTGAGGGTATTGTGCTGGATCAGTTTGGCAATATGGATAATCCCCAAGCGCATTACGAAGGTACTGGCCCTGAAATCTGGCGTGATACCGAAGGGCAAGTTACACATTTTGTCTCTAGCATGGGCACCACCGGGACCATCATGGGGACTTCGCGCTATTTAAAAGAGCAGAATCCCAATATCCAAATCATTGGCGTGCAACCGGAAGAAGGTTCACAGATTCCAGGGATTCGTAAATGGCCGGAAGAGTACATGCCGACCATCTACGACCCAAAACGCGTGGATGAGCTGCGTTATGTAAGCCAGCAGCATGCGGAAAACGTGACACGAAAACTGGCGGTAGAAGAAGGTATCTTTGCTGGTATCTCTAGTGGTGGTGCGTTATATAGTGCATTACAGCTTTCCAGAGAAGTCAATAATGCCGTGATTGTGAGTATTGTGTGCGACAGGGGTGACAGATATCTGTCGACAGGCGTGTTCCCGGCGTAGTGATGTGGCGCGTAGCCCTTATTGGTGTGTTGTGGTGTGCAAACGCGTATGCACTCACCGGGGTCAGCATCACGGCAGATAGCATTACTTACGATGAAGCCGTACTGACCGATGCCAAAGTGACGTTGGATTTGTCCGGCAATGATCAGGCAATTGTTGATGCCAAGACCTTGCAATATGGAGCGGCTCGGCTAGACGATGCACATATTCTGCTGGATTTAAAAGCCAATACGACCTTACTGGTGAAAGCGCGACAAATCTCTTCCCCACAGTTTGATGCGCGCAATCCTACTATTTATCTGGATTACCGTCAGACAACCTTACAGCCCACATTAAGCTTTAACGCAGAGATTAAGCCGCTGTCAGATAAGCAGTGGGCTAACTTCAGTTTGCATTGCTTGATTCCACCCAACAAACAAAACGATACTTGGCATTGTGTAGATGGCTTATATGTAGGCGAGCGCACGCGTGTACCGTTTACCATTGACTTTCTACCGCAGCCTAACGGTTTGGAAGCAGATATCCAGTTCAAGCAGGTCAGTTTTAGTGATGAATCTGGGCTGCATGCAGGCGACAAACTCACTGGTAGCGTCAAATTATCAGCCCAGTTAGTCAAGTCCAAATGGTCGTGGAAGGGTGTGTTTAGCTGGAAAGAAGGCGAGTTGTTCTGGCAACCATTCTATTTTGGCCAGGCCGGCAATCAGTTTGATATTCAAGGGACATATCAAGCCCCCATGCTCAATATTCAGCAGGCCAACTTGCAAATCAACGGCGTAGGCCAACTCTCGGCCAGCGCCGATATTAATGTACAAACCAAAGCGTTTAACGACATTAAAGTGAAAGCGCGTGATGTCGATTTTGCTGGGTTGTATCAGACATTTATCCAACCGATGGCACAGAAGTCGGTGTTTGGTAATTTGCGCGTATCAGGCAAAGCAGACTGGGAGTTTGAAGTAAAAGATTTGCAACCGCAAAACTTTGAACTGAATATCGAGAACGCCAATATCGAAGACTTGAATGGAAAGTTCGGTTTTACCAATCTTAATGCGCATATCCCTTGGGATTACAACCAAGCCAAACAGATATTTCTGGCGTATGAGCGTGGACATTTGCTCAAGCTGCCTTTGGGCCTTACGCATCTAGCAGCAGAAGTAAACCGCTATTCGATTGTGACACCACAATTGAACCTCCCCATTTTAGATGGTGCGTTGCAGTTTGAAGATGTGTCTGCCGCTTGGGTAGGCAATGGCATGGTGTGGCACTTACAAATGAAGCTACAGCCCATTAGCATGAATAGCTTTAGCAAAGCGTTGGGCTGGCCGGAAATGAAAGGGCACATCGATGGTCAAATCCCATTGATCACTTACGCTAATCAACAACTGAATATGGACGGCCAAATGCGGTTTAATATGTTCAACGGCATGGTCGCCATGTCGGATCTGCGCATAGACCGCCCGATTGGTGTGGCGCCTAAACTCTATGCCAACCTGACCATGCGCGATATTGACTTGGGTGATTTGACACGTACTTTTAATTTTGGCTCGATTGAAGGCAAGCTGGAAGGCGATGTCAAAGATTTACGATTGGAGAATTGGAAGCCGGTGTACATGGATGCGATTATTCAAACAGCGGATGGCAAGCATCTGAAAAAGGTCTCGCAACGCGCGGTGGAAAACATCACCGCTTTAGGGGGCGAAGGTACGGCTGCTGCGTTACAACGTACGTTTTTGCGATTTTTTAAAGAGTTTAACTACGAAAAAATTGGGTTAAGCTGTCAACTAAGGCAGGATATTTGCAAAATGGGCGGGGTGGAGTCAACGCCAAGTGGGTTTGTCATCGTTAAAGGTAAAGGTGCACCTACCGTGAATGTGAATGGTTATACGCAATATGTCAGCTGGAAAGATCTGCTGGCCAGAATGCAACGCATTACCGACGGTAATACCAAGGCTGTCGTACAATAAGCCATCGCACATTTAGGCGATGATGTAGGGAGTAATCCAGTGGAATCAAAAGGAACCAGAATGAGACGCGGACAAATTGAATTTGGGAAAACTTGGCTGGTAATAGCAGGGTTGTTAGCGGTAGTAGCGCTACCGGCATGCGTGACCATCAATATATATTTCCCGGCAGCGGCGGCAGAAAAAGCGGCAGACAAAATCATCGATGAAGTCTGGCAACTGAAACAAGAGCAAGAGGGGGCGCAAAATCCTCCTGCAGCGGCGCCCACCACCACGACACCCTAAGGAGTTTATATGAAGAAACTATTATTGACAGGTTTGCTGAGTATGACGCTGATGGGTGGTGTAGGCTTGCTACAGGCGGCGCCTGATCTAGAAGCGAATACGCCGGTAATCACTGCTATTAAAACCAGTATGCAGACACGCCATGCACAATTGCAATCATATTATGGGTCTGGTGCCATTGGCTTGACACAAGATGGCTATATTGCAGTGAAAGATGCCAGTGCCGTGCCACTGTCTCAGCGTGGTGGGCTGGCTGGGCTGGTGAAAGATGAAAACAGCGACCGCGCTAGACTCTACAAGGAAATTGCAGCCGCCAATGGCCATCCGGAGTGGCAAGGGGAGATTCAAAGTACCTTTGCCGGGCGCTGGATTGATAAAGCACAAGCGGGTTGGTTCTATCAAAAAGAGGGTGCTTGGGTTAAAAAATAACATATATATTGCATTAAGAAAGCTAAATAGATGAATTGGTTGATATTGGTATTAGCAGGCTTGTTTGAAATTATTTGGGCGATTGGCCTGAAATACACCGATGGTTTTACAAGACTATGGCCTACCGTAGGTACAGTGACGGCCATGGTGATTAGTGTAGGCTTGCTTGGCTTGGCCATGAAATCGCTGCCAGTGGGCACCGCCTATGCTGTATGGGTGGGCGTGGGTGCAGTGGGTACCGCAATATTGGGCATAGTCTTGTTCAATGAGTCGGCCAATTGGGGTCGGCTTGCCAGTTTGCTGTTGATTATTATCGGTATTGTTGGATTAAAGCTAGCTACACCAGCCAGCTAAATGACTGCAAGGGTAAGACGAGTTTTATAAACTGAACCCTGAATGCACATTTATTTCACGTTTTAAATCAATACACAATCACATACACTGAACCTAACTTCTCAAAAGTAAAGGGAGTGTTGTGATGCCAAGTAATCTTTATGTGCTACCTGCCTATGGCAAAGCCATCACCTTGGATGATCAAGGTGTGTTCTATGTAATGAATCAGTATGAAGATACGATTCAAAGCGTGATTCAACTGAGCTACGCGCGAGACGAATGGTGTTTGATGCAGTTGCAACACACCAGCGTAGCCGATGAATACTGTTGGACGGTGATGGCGGAGGATAGCCGTTATGCACTGAACAGCATGACTTCTAGCCAAATTGCCCATCACTTTGCACGACCTGAGTTTGCTGAACCCAAAGGTGCCTGGCAAGTCATTCGTAATCAACAGTATGGCTTTGGCAAGTTCACTCCATTAGAAGCCAATCAACAAATAGCTTATGCGCTCTTGATGTTTGAGCAAGATGAAATCAAAGCAGTCATTCGCTTGCATAGAATGCAAGAAGACATGATGCAAACGATTGTGGAAGAAACCGTAGAACGAGAAGTCGAATTCGCCTAATTCATCCAGTGGTCGTCATTGGTTTGTAAGTGACAGCAAGGCTTGGCATAGGCCAAGCCGGTGCTTTTAGTGTAAGCTATCGGGCATGATTATGCCTACCCTCATTTTTGATATTGAGACCATTCCGGATACGGAAGGCCTTCGCACTTTATATAACCTCCCTGATAGCGTTACCCCAGCAGAAATTGCCAATATTGCGTTTCATCAGCGCAGGCAGCATAACGGTAGTGATTTCTTGTCGCTACATCAACACCGTGTTTGTGCGATTTCTTGCGCATTGCGTGAAGGCAATCAATTTAGGGTGTGGACGCTGGGCGATGCACAATCAACAGAAGCAGAAATCATTCAGCGTTTTTTTGATGGCATAGAAAAATACACCCCGCAAATCGTCTCATGGAATGGTGGCGGTTTTGATTTGCCCGTCTTGCATTACCGCGCAATGATCAACCAAATACAGGCACCGCGTTATTGGGATTTGGGTGAGGACGATAAAGACTTTAAATGGAATAACTACATCAGCCGTTACCACATGCGCCATTTGGATTTAATGGACGTACTTGCGATGTTCAATGCCCGCGCCAATGCGCCGTTGGATGAAATTGCGCAATTATGTGGATTCCCCGGTAAGTTAGGGATGGATGGCAGTAAAGTGTGGGGCGCTTATCAAGCAGGTGAGATTGAGGCGATACGCAATTATTGCGAGACCGATGTGGCCAATACTTATTTGGTTTTTTTACGGTTTCAGCTGATGCGTGGCCACTTGAGTCCAGTTGACTATGAAAAAGAAGTACAGTTGGTGCGGGATACCTTGAGTGGTTATTCAGGTGAGCACTGGCAAGAGTTCTTAAAGGCGTGGAAGTAATAAATATTATCTCCCACGCTCGTCTTAACTTTTTACAACACAGCGTGCTTGCGGCGCAAGCCCATTAATGCAAGCAATGCTGAGCTTAGTAACCAAATAGCCGGTGGTACGGGTACAGCGGATACGTTATCTTGGCCGCCTTCCTGATGGGTATTATTAGGGTCGATATCTTCTTTTTTGACCAAGTAAATTGGTTGTTTATTTTTGCCTCCACTGCCACCACCGCCTGCGCCGCCGACACCACCACCAGAAAAATTACCCGAATCCTGATAAGGCATGAAACCAGCCGCAATTGCGTCTTCTAAATCCATGACGTATTGTTCCAACCCTTTTGCCACACCTGCACCTGTCTCTTCGGTAGGTAAATCGAACACGTCATTAGAAGCGACAATCTCGCCTTCTTGGAAAAAGTTAGCATGTTTGAAAGGACTCTCACGCAACACAGGGTCTATTTGGCTAAAAGCTTTTTCCCAGCGTTGAATAAATGGCGTATGGGCTTCTGCTGCTTGAATAGATGGGATGCCAATACCATGCCCCGACTTTACAGTGGACTCATTTTCCATCGCTTGGTTTGGTTTGGATTGCATAGCATAAGCTAGCAGCGATATCAATCCTAGCATGGCGAATAATGCATATTTTAAACGGTTGTTTTTAGTTTGTTTCCGCGCTCTGGTTTTCATGGTGCGCCCCAAAATAGCTATGACGAATAAGTACGCACATTACCCATTTGGGGGATATGCCGCAATAGCTCGTTTGCACTAACCAAGCTCAATAATGGCGTGAATGCTAGCTTTAACAGGTTTAATCAATATGAGAGTGTCTATTCTGCGCGCGCATCGGCTAAAATAGCGGCTATGAGAAGAAACCGTAATCAATCCCGTCAGTCTGCCACGCCCCAACCCATCCAAACTGCATTTATCGAATCGCTCGATCAGGAAGGACGTGGTGTAGCGCATGTGGATGGCAAAACTATTTTTATTGATGGCGCTTTGCCGCAAGAGCATGTCAGCTATCAATCCCACCACGTAAAACACACGTTTGAAGTGGCCAATGTGGTGCAAGTGTTTAAGCAAAGTAACCAGCGTGTCAAGCCGCAATGTCGGCACTTTGGGATATGCGGCGGCTGTAAATTGCAGCATCTGGATTTTGCCGCGCAAGTGGCCGCCAAGCAGCGCTTGTTAGAGAATGACTTCAAACATATTGGCAAGGTAAAACCAGTCAATATGCTGCCTCCGTTGTATGGTCCCACTTGGGGTTATCGTCACAAAGCGCGTTTGAGTGTGAAATACGTAGAGAAAAAACAACGCGTGCTGGTGGGCTTTAATGAAAAAGCCACGCGCTTTGTGTCGGACATGAATAGCTGTGAAGTGCTGGTGCCGGAAGTGTCGGCATTGATTCAACCCTTGCAAGAGATGATTTTGCAATTGAGCTTACGCGATAAATTGCCACAAATTGAGTTGGCGGTGGGTGAAGCCGTAGACAGTCATCCCGTCATTGTGCTGATTTTCCGCATTATGGCTGGCTTAACCAGTGAAGATGAGCAACTGCTAAAGGCGTTTGCGGACACGCACCAAGTGCAGATTTGGACGCAAACCAAAGGCCCGGACACCATCATGCCATTTTATCCTAATGCGACTCAATTAGAGGCGCATGCAAGCAATGGCTTTGGTGCACAGCTGCAATATAGTCTGCCAGAGTTTGGCCTGACTTATCCGTTTAAGCCTAACGAATTTACGCAGGTCAACCCGCAAATCAACCAAGTGATGATACGTCGCGCTATGCAGTTGTTATCACCACAGGCCGATGAAAAAATCGCAGATTTCTTCTGTGGTATTGGCAATTTTACCTTGCCCATTGCGCGTAGTGGTGCACAGGTATTGGGCTTGGAAGGGTTGGCTAATTTGGTTGAGCGTGCTAACGAGAGTGCACAGTTAAATCAAATTAAACATGTGAAGTTTGGCGTGGCTGATTTATTCAAAATGACCGAAGCTAGTTTGACCGAGCTAGGCCGTTTTGATAAATGGCTGGTGGATCCACCGCGCGATGGTGGGTTTGAGTTGGTCAAAGCAATCACGGCTGACAATGCACCTAAGCGTATTGTCTATGTGTCATGTAATCCGGCCACACTGGCACGCGATGCAGGTGTGCTAGTCAATGAAAAGGGTTATACCTTGGCTGCGGCAGGGGTTATCAATATGTTCCCCCACACTGCACATGTGGAGTCTATTGCGCTGTTTACGCTCAACGATGCTTAATACAAGCGGGGTGTAAAAAAGGCGATGCAGGTGCATCGCCTTTTGCTTGCTGCCAGCGAGCTTAACGTATCGTTATTTATCTATACTGTAGGCTGTTTTTCCACTCACTGCTAGCAGTAGCAAGCCACCGGCCATGGCAATATTTTTCAAGAACAAGACGGTTTGTATTTGATCGCCGAAATTGCTGTGGAAAATAACGGCAGCGATTACCGAGAATCCAGCTAACGCAAACGCTGCGTATTTGGTTTTAAAGCCAACAGCAATCGCCAAGCCGCCCAGCAGTTCTAGCGCGATAGTCGGCCATAACAACACGGTTGGCACACCCATGGCTTGCATATAACCGGCGGTGCCTGCCGGGTCTGAAATCTTGCCGACGCCGGCGAGTATAAAAATCAATGCCAACATCACTCTACCTATTAACTGGATGATTCCGTTCATATGCTTCTTCCTCTCTTGTTGTCATAGAAAATTGCAAAGCCATCATACGTGAACTGTTTTGGTTTGTCATATGGCCGCCCATGTGGCTAGTGCGCTGATAGTTGGCGCGCTTATTGCTGTAGCAGATTGATATTTCAATCATGAATACATCTTGAGAAGAGCCTATGCCATTATCTAAAAAATTAGCCCTGATGCTAAGTGCGGTTTGTGTGTTGTTTCCTCTGATGAGCGTTGCTGAAACCGTGGATGCCAAAGTGATTCATACCCTATGGGTGGTGATTGCAGGGGCCATGGTGTTTTTGATGCAGGCCGGATTTGCGTTGCTGGAATCCGGTATGGCGCGCGCAAAAAATACGGTGAATGTGATGATGAAAAACTACATGGATTTGTGTGTGGGCTCATTACTATTTTGGCTGGTGGGGTATGGTCTGATGTTTGGCAGCAGCCCCACAGGTTGGGTTGGCACAGATTTATTTGGTTTGGCCAGAGCCCCCGATTGGGACTTTAACTTATTGTTTTTTCAGATAATGTTTGCCGCTACAGCCGCTACGATTGTAAGTGGTGCCATGGCAGAGCGTACTAATTATGTGGCGTATTTGATTGGCACATGCGGTATGTCCGCGCTGATCTACCCCATTTATGGCGGCTGGGCATGGAATGATCATGGCTGGTTAAAACAAATGGGATTCATTGATTTTGCAGGCTCCACTGTTGTGCATTCTGTGGGTGGTTGGTGTGCATTGGCTGCGATTATGTTGCTTGGCCCACGCTTAGGACGCTTTGGTGCCAACGGAGAAGTGCGGGATTTGCCGGGCCATAACTTGGGATATGTCACCATTGGTGGCTTTTTGTTGTGGTTTGGCTGGTTTGGTTTTAACGGGGGCAGTACCCTCACGGCAGGCACAAATCTTGGGCATATTTTATTGAACACGCACATGGCAGGTGCAGCGGGTGCAGTAGGGGCATTGCTCATTAGTTATTTAATGCGCAAACCTGCGCTGATGACAAACGCCGTCAATGGCAGTATTGCAGGCTTGGTGTCGATAACTGCCGGCTGTGCCAGTATGGCGCTTCCCTATGCTGTGCTGACTGGCGCAATTGGCGGCGTGTTGTCTGTGTTAGGGGTAATGCTATTAGAACGCATGCGCTTAGACGACGTGGTGGGCGCAGTGGCGGTGCATGGATTTTGCGGAGCTTGGGGTACTTTGGCCGCTGGTCTATTCTTAATCGGCAACATGTATAACCCGCATCAAATCATGGTGCAAGTCATCGGCATCACAGCTGCATTTTTGTGGGTGTTTGTGACAGCATTTAGCATGTACTGGTTGATTTCAAAAACAGCAGGATTACGCGTGAGTGCGATGCATGAGCAGCGCGGTTTGGATATTACTGAACATGGCGAGATTGGCTATCCCGAGTTTAGTCATGCCACGGCCTATTCTTCAGATAATCTTAAATCGCTAGAGAAACTGTGATGATAGTGTTAGCGGTAAATACAATGACATACAGGTATACGCTATGGATTTAAAAACGAGGCGCAGAGCCATCTATACGGGCATGCGGCCATATTTTGATGATGCCGCACTGCTAGCGGCGATGCATTTGTGGCAAGTCAAATATTCCGATAAGCCCAAGTTTGCATTCACTGAGTTTTTATCAGAATGTTGCCAAGATAAAGATCTGCGCTCACAGCGTACGCATATCTTGAGCTCCATTTTTAAAGCGCTAGATATGCCAGAGCGAGACTTGCTGCCAGATCCCTTTGATATTGCTGAGCATCAAGTGGCCAGTTTGCCGCTGGCGGTACATGGTTGCGATGATGTCACTACGGTATTTGTACATTTGTTCCGTCATTTATTGGGCACGCTGGCCGAAAAAGAGGTGCTGAGTGTGCGTTTAGCCATACTGAATCAATTGGATAAGCTGAATTTAGATGCATTAAGAAAAGCCTTTTTAAGAGACTGGTTAGACAAGCGTGCATCGGCACTGCCTTTGAGTTATAGCCTAGAGACCATGCGGCAGATCATTAACTTTTCCTATGTGGCCATTTGCGAATCAATGGGTCCAGTGAAGGCAGATCAGTTATTGGCCAATGTCATCAAAGCATCAGAAGAATACGCAAAACAGATGGAAGTAGAGCTGCACGAGTTTCTCTAAAGCATTATGTTTACACATACACTTGTAAGGTGTTGATGTAATAGATTTTACTGGAGTGAGATGAATATCAAGTAAAATTGCGTGGATGAAATTTCTCGCCTATTTACTTAGCCTATCATTTGTTCTGCTGGGGTGCACACCTACTCAGCCTGCAAATACGCCAGCTACGATACGGATGGCTATTGCCCAAGCGCCGTTGAATTTAGATCCGCGTTATGCCACAGATGCTGCTTCCGAGCGCGTGAATCGCTTATTGTATGAACGCTTGGTCGAGTTTGATGCAAGCTCAAAAGCCGTACCTGCGCTTGCTAGTTGGCAACAACTCAGCCCGCTGCATTACCAATTTACGCTTAAGCATCAATCTGCGTTTCATGATGGCCAATTGCTCACTGCGCATGATGTGAAAGCCACTTATGCTAGTTTTCTCACCTTGCCAGATGCGCCGCATCGTGCCGAATTTGAACATATTGCACGCATAGCAGTGGTGTCTAACCAAGTATTGCATTTTTACTTGAAGCAGCCGGACCCACACTTTATTGAGAAGCTCATTATTGGTATTTTGCCGGCGACAGGCATTGCGCAAGACCATGATTTTGCCCATGCGCCCATTGGGAGCGGTCCGCTCAAGTTTGTCCGTTGGCAGAGCGCCTTAACGTTAGCACGGGTGGCAGATGGCCAGCAGATAATACTCACAGAAGTCAAAGACCCAACCGTGCGCGTGCTCAAGTTGCTGCGCGCAGAGGTGGATGTGCTGCAAGGCGATTTGCCGCCGGAACTGGTGGGCTATTTAAAGTCGAAACCGGATATTACGGTGAAATCACATGTAGGCTCGAACTTCTCTTACCTAGGCCTGAATATGCAAGACCCCGTGCTTAAGCAACTGAAAGTGAGGCAAGCGCTGGCACATGCGATTGATCGGCAAGCGATTGTGCGGCAGGTGATGGTAGACCAGACGCGCTTAGCAGAGGCCATTTTACCGCCCGAGCATTATGCCGGTAACCGTCAGTTAGCGCCGTATGCATATCGCCCTTTGTATGCAAAACAGCTGTTGCGTGAGGCAGGCATTCAGTTGCCACTCAAGCTGGTATACAAAACCTCAACCGATGCACAACGGGTACGTTTTGCCACCATATTACAAGCGCAAATGGCGCCAGCAGGCATTGATTTGGAAATCCGCAGCTTAGATTGGGGCACCTTTTTTGAAGAGATAAAGCAAGGGCAGTTTCAGGTCTATGGCTTAACGTGGGTGGGTATTAAAACGCCAGAAATCTACGCCAAAGCCTTTGCGAGCAATGCGACTCCACCGCATGGGTTTAATCGTGGCCGGTATAGTGATGTAACGTTAGACCAGCTGCTGGTAAAAGAGAGCTGGCCTGCCGTCACACAGCGTATTCATCAGCAACTGCCTTATATTCCACTATGGTACGAAGGACAGTTTGCAGCGTATCGAGCACCTGTGCGTGACTATGCTGCACAATCGGATGGTAATTGGGACGGGCTGGCAACGATTCAATTGCTTAAGTAAGCGCTACACCAAATAGCTTGCCCACCATGGCGGTGATCAGCATGGCAAGCGCTCCCCAGAACGCGACTCTACTTGCGCCAGTGATGAGCTTTGCACCGCCAGCTTTTGCGGCTAAACCACCCAGTATGGCTAGGAACAACAAGGATAATCCGGTGACTGCTTTGATTAGGTAAGGTTGCGGGGCCAGCGCGGTCACTATGAGTGGCAGCGCTGCACCGACGGCGAACGTGCCCGCAGACGCGGCTGCAGCCACAAGCGGTTTGGCTGCAACTGTATCAGACATACCAAGTTCGTCACGTGCATGGGCACCAAGCGCATCGTGTGCAGTCAGCGCCAACGCCACCTGATGTGCTAAATCCGCATTTAATCCTCGCCCTATGTAAATGCCGGTGAGTTCTTTTAACTCACTTTCCGGCTCATGTGCGAGTTCATGCGATTCTTTTGCCAAGTCAGCAGATTCAGTATCCGCTTGTGAACTGACCGACACATACTCTCCAGCGGCCATAGACATAGCCCCCGCCACCAAACCAGCAATGCCAGTCAGTAAAATAGAGGAATGGCTCGCTTGCGCAGCTGCTACGCCAATAATCAAACTGGCGGTAGAGACAATGCCATCGTTTGCGCCTAGCACTGCGGCACGCAACCAAGCAATACGATGCGACTTATGAAACTCAAAATGCCTCAATATACTCCCCCAGCTTTTTAACAGCAGTGAATTAAAACATACACCTTGAAGTGTAGTCTGTGATATCTGACATCACGTTGATATATATCATATCCGTATAAAATTTTAGTATCCAGATATGCTGATTGACTACCTTGGATAAGAATACCGTAAAATACACGCAACTATGCACATCCAAATTTCCATTCCTAAACAAACACTTTATTTGTTTGATGACAATTTTATATTGTTGGCCGAGTATGCAATTTCCACTGCTGCCAACGGTGTGGGCTGCGAAAAAGACAGCGGATGCACGCCGCTAGGTAAGCATATTGTCCGTGCCAAGATTGGGGCTGACGCACCTGCCAATACCGTGTTTATAGGACGGCGCCCAACCGGTGAAATTTTCACCCCTGAGCTGATGACAGAATTTCCTAACCGGGATTGGATATTGACACGCATTTTATGGTTGAGCGGGCAGGAAATCGGCAAAAACCGATTAGGCAATGTCGATACCATGCAACGCTATATTTATATTCATGGTACGCCAGACAGTACGCAGTTAGGCACCATCGGCTCGCATGGCTGTGTGCGCATGCGTAATGCCGATATCATCCAACTGTTTGAGCAGGTGCCAGTAGGCACTACGGTAGACATTCAGAATGCGTAGTCTATGCAATATGTATACGGGGCCAAATATTGATTAGCCGTTGTTTAAGCTTACTTTCTGTCGTGTTTGGTGTGTTGTTGCTCACCTTCTTGCTGATTCATTTGGTACCGGGCGATCCGGTGGAAGTGATGCTGGGTGAGTCTGCCACGGCAGCCGACAGTGCTGCTTTGCGTGAGGAGTTGGGATTAACACAACCCTTGGTCATACAATTTGGTACGTATTTAAAGAAGCTCGCACAAGGGGATCTTGGGCAATCTATTCATACCAAAACGCCGATTACTACGCTGATTCAAGCGCGCTATCCTGCAACAATTAAGCTAGCACTTGTGGCACTTGCGCTTGGTTTGCTGATAGGCATTCCCATGGGAATTTTTGCAGCATTGCATGCAGGGCATTGGCAAGATTTTGTTGTGACAATCATCAGCGTACGCTTTTCTGCCATGCCTGCCTTTTGGCTAGGGCCATTGCTCATGTTGCTCTTGGCAGTATGGCTAGGGTGGTTACCGGTGAGTGGCATGGATCATTCAACTTCCATTGTGTTGCCCGCGCTGACATTAGGGTTTGGCTTAAGTGCAATCCTCACCCGCATGACCCGTACTAGTTTGTTAGAAGTGCTCAACGAGGACTATATCCGCACCGCCCGTGCCAAAGGGCTTAGTGAGCGCACGGTGATTGTGAAACACGCTTTACGTGCTGCCCTATTGCCCATCATCACCATTGTGGGTTTGCAAATGGGGAGCTTGCTAGCCGGCACCGTGATTACGGAAACGATTTTTAGCTGGGATGGCATTGGCAGGTTGCTGGTAGAGAGTATAGAGAAACGTGATTATCCGATCACGCAAGCTTGCGTACTTATCATTGCCCTTAGTTATGTATTGATTAATCTGCTGACGGATGTGTTGTATCGGTTTGCTGACCCACGGATGAGGCATGCATGATGGCCAAAACATTTGCGATTAGTGTATTAGTGTTTTGGGCATGTGCTGTATTGCTAGCACGCGTATTAGAGGTGCATGGCAACGAGATCGATTTACAGCATATTTTAGCTACCCCATCGTTACACTTCTGGTTTGGCAGTGATGATTTGGGGCGAGACATATTGGCACGCGTACTACGTGGTGCCGAGGTTTCGTTCTTGGTAGCCATTGTAGTCACGCTGGTGAATATGTTGGTTGGTGTCAGCGTGGGTGTGTTGGCTGGTTTTTATGGGGGCAAAGTAGACCGTTTGCTCATGCACATTACCGATGTGTTTTTAGCGTTTCCTGGCATCTTGCTGGCCATCGCTTTTGCCGCAGTGTTGGGGCCTGGCATGTTGAATTTGGTCTTTGCGCTATGCCTCACAGGATGGGTCAGCTATGCTAGATTAGCCCGTGGTCAAACCTTAAGCTTGCGTAATCGGCAGCATGTACAAGCTGCAGAGTCTTTAGGGGCCACGCCATTCCGCTTGATGTTGCGCCATATATTGCCATTATTAACATCTTTGTTAATGGTAGAAGCGACTTACAGCTTAGCCAGTATCATGATTGCAGAAGCCAGTCTTTCCTTTTTAGGGTTAGGCATACAAGCGCCGAGTGCTTCTTGGGGCGCTATGTTGCGAGATGGCGTGCGCTATATGCTAGTGGCACCTCATTACGTTTTGATTGTCGGTTTAAGTTTGATGAGCCTGATTCTGGCGATTAATCTGGGTGGGGATTATCTGCGCGATAAGCTGGATGTGAAGAGCGTTTAAAAAAACAAAAAAGGAAAGTAGTGAATGATTTTAGCAATAGATCTAGGTACAACTAATAGCCTTGTAGCCGTTTGGAAAGATGGGCAGTCTCAGTTAATTCCTAACTCACTAGGGCATGTATTAACACCATCGTGTGTGAGTATTGATGAACGTGGTGATTTGTTAGTAGGGTTGGCCGCACGAGACAGGCTTATTACTCACCCTGATATGACAACTGCGGCTTTTAAGCGATATATGGGTACCCATAAGCAAATTACGTTGGGTAAAAAGAAATTTCGTTCTGAGGAGCTTTCAGCAGTTATTTTAAAAACGCTTAAAGCTGATGCAGAGGCCTTTTTGGGGGAGCAGGTTGATGAGGCAATTATTACCGTACCTGCGTATTTTAACGATACCCAACGTAAAGCCACCCGTTTGGCAGGAGAGTTAGCTGGCCTGAAGGTAGAGCGTTTGTTAAACGAGCCAACAGCCGCTGCTTTAGCTTACGGTATGCATGATAAAGAGGCTGAGAGTCAGTTTTTAGTGTTTGATTTAGGTGGCGGAACTTTCGATGTTTCTATACTTGAGATGTTCTCTGGCGTGATGGAAGTTCGAGCAACCTCTGGCGATAATCACCTAGGTGGCGAGGATTTTGTTACCTTATTAGTGAATGCTTTTATAGACCAGGCTGGGAAACCTGCAGGATTAATATCAGAAAAACTCAGCGCACAGCAACATGCTAAGTTGCGTACAGAAGCGGAGCGCGTAAAGCGAGCGCTTAGCTTGGCGGATGAAGCCACATTTGTGTATAAAGATGCAGCGAAAGAAATTGTGTGGCAAATCAATACTAATCAGTTTGAGGAGCTAGCCAGCCCTTTGCTGAGCCGCTTAAGAGAACCCATAGAACGTGCTTTGCGAGATGCTAAGTTAAGGGCGGCTGATTTAGCTGATATTGTGCTAGTCGGTGGTGCTACGCGTATGCCTATCGTACATCGGTTGGTTGCAAAAATGCTAGGGCGTTTTCCAAGGCGTGATATAGACCCAGACGAAGCAATTGCTTCGGGTGCCGCTGTGCAAGCAGGCCTAAAAATGCGAGATTCAGCCTTGGATGATGTTGTAATGACTGATGTTTGTCCGTTTACATTGGGGGTAGAGACTACAGAGCAGATGGCCTCTGGACAGTATCTTGAAGGCGTGTACCTACCTGTTATTGAGCGCAATACAGTCATTCCAGCAAGTCGCTCCCAGCCTATTTCGCCGCTCACTCCAGATCAAAAATTGATATTGCTTAAAGTGTATCAAGGTGAAAGCCGACAAGTGAGCGAGAATGTGCCGTTGGGCGAGCTAAAAATACCTTTAGCCAAAGCGAGAAGTAGAAATGAAAGTCGATCTTTAGAGGTGCGCTTTACCTATGATATTAATGGCTTGTTAGAAGTTGAAGTGACTGAGCTTGCCACACAAAAAAGATATGATTTAGTCATACAGCAAACTCCTGGAGCAATGACTGACGACGATGTGAAAGTCAGCTTGGAGCGATTGCAGAATCTTAAAATAAGCCCTAGAGAGCAAGTTGAAAACAAAGCCTTGTTATCACGTTTATACAGGCTTTATGAGCAACATCTGGGTGATACGAGATTAGTCGTTTCAGGGTGGATAAATGCATTTGAAATGGTGCTGGAAAAACAAGATCCTAAAGAAATTGCAGATATAAGGACGAAAATTAATCAGTATGCAGATGGCTTAGAAGGTAAGCCAGTGCTATAAGCTAAGGCGATTTCAACACGATGTGGACTATATTAGGCATAGCGCCAACCAGCGATGTTAAAGCAATTAAACGTGCTTATGCAGTTAAGCTAAAAACTATCAATCCTGAAGATGATCCTGCGGCTTTTCAAGTGCTTCGAGGTGCTTATGAACAAGCAATTCAAGCGATAGAAAATGGCTGGGCAGCAGACTATTTGGTTGAGCAAGAAGAGTCGGAAATTGCAAACGATTCAGTAACGCCTGTTCAGTTACATGAGGAGCGCAGCACAGACCCTTTGACGGTAGCACAAGAGCGTTTGCAAGCTAATTTGTGGCAGGAGGCTGATAAAAGGGCTGGCGCGCTGTGTGACGAATTGCTACAAACATTTACCGCAACAAAAGCGCGCGAGCTGTTAAATGAGCGACTAAAAGATGATTGGTTGATCGCTCTTGATTCAAAACACTTTTTTGAGCGTTGTTTGATTAATAAGGTCGCGGAAAAAATCGATGATTTTTGTGATGAGCCTTTAGAAGTGCTGGTTCGCGAGTTCGGTTGGGTAGATCACAAGCACATACTTTGGCATGAAGAGTACTATGCTATGCATACTGTTTGGCAAGATTACCAAAGTCGTAAGACAGCTGTTCAACAGAGCGCCAAAACTAAAAAGACGGACTCTAAAACGAATTCTTGGCTAATTTGGCTATTGATATTTGCCTTACTCCAGGTGGTCAGAGCTTGTAGTCAATCTGAACCAACCCAAATTAACGAAGCTGATCGGCAAGCGATAGAGTTGAAATTAGAACAGCTTAAGCGCGATGGTACTGTCCATTCTATCGATCAGAAGCCTGCAGCATACTGGGGTAATTTTGATACACCAAACCCATCGCTATACAATAAAGGAAGTATTCAGCAAGAGCTTAACCAATACACTAAACTTAAAGAGGCACAAACAATTGTTGATGAAGTCAGCAAGAAAAATGCTAAATAGACGCTTGGTTGAGCTATCAACGTTATTTTATATATTCTCTGTTATGGCCATCATTTATGCGTAAACAGTACAAATATTACGACCTGATCATGGCAGCATTTGTCTGCGTGTTGGTATGTTCTAATCTTATCGGCCCTGCCAAAGTCACGCAAATAGACGCGCCATTATTGGGAACGCTGACATTTGGTGCTGGCGTTTTGTTTTTCCCCATCTCGTTTATTTTTGGCGATATTCTGACTGAAGTCTATGGCTATGCAGCCAGTCGGCGTGTGATCTGGGCCGGTTTTGCAGGGTTAGCCTTTGCCAGCTTAATGGCTTGGATGATTGTGGCATTACCGCCGGCGCCATTCTGGCAAAATCAACATGAGTATGAGGTAGTGCTAGGTAGTACTTGGCGTATCTCACTGGCTGGCTTGGTCGCATTTGCAGTAGGTGAGTTCGTCAATAGCTACATCATGGCCAAAATGAAAATCATCGCCGCGGGTAAACACTTATGGCAACGCACCATTACCAGTACCATTTTTGGTGAAGCGATTGATACGGTGATGTTTGTGCCGCTGGCGTTTTGGAATACGGGCATTATCCCCAACGATAAAATTCCTTTGGTGATAGGCGCGCAACTCATTGCGAAAATATTGGTGGAAGTCGCATTTACGCCCGTGGTGTATCAGGTTGTGGCATTTCTTAAAAAGGCCGAGCGCGAAGACTATTACGATAAAGACACCGATTTCAACCCGTTTACACTAGAGACAACACGCTAAATAACAAGGTGGGTTGTGACTACTTGATGTCATGCGTGCAGTCTCGCTGTACAATCCTAACTTTCTCGATCTCAACGTTTCACGCGTTTCGTTTCAACCATGCAGCTCGTTATACTTTTTAGCCAGATGTACTTTAAGGATACTCATTGACACAGTTTCAAACCGCCACTTGGCAAGAAAAAAATAAAACGCAGCAAGCGAGCTGGCAATCAGAAGCAAACTTGGCGGTGCCTAAGCATATTGTCATTGCCAATGATGAAACCAAAGCCGATGAAGCCTATAAGCTAGCTTGCGAAGGTACTGCATTGCTGTACCGTGGCGATTTTCAAAATGCAAAACAATTACTGCAAGCCATTACACGCCGTGTCGATCGCAAACCGATTAAGCCGACAGATAATCTGACCGAGGCATTTCACCAACATCGTGCTAGGCAAATTCAACGGGCCAACATCACCAATAAAATACTCATTGAGTTGCAGCATGTGAAGTGCGACTTAAATCGTGCGCCTGATGTAAAAGAAGCAGTATTAGGCGCATTGGTGCTGGATGAAAAGCGCGATAAACCGCCAGTCTCATTATTGCTTTCTTTAAGAGAGTTACTGGGTATGATAGGTGCACACGAGTGGCGCAAAAAAGGGGTGTATATCGATGCCTTGCAAGCCAACGTGCATGCGCACTATGGCGTGTATTCACCCGTACGTGGTGAGTATTTGGAATTGATTAATCAAGCACCACTCAATAACCCAGCAGTCGCTTTCGATATTGGTACAGGTACAGGCGTGATTGCTGCCATTTTGGTGAGTCGTGGTATTAAACAAGTGCTTGCTACCGATAATAGTGAACGTGCGCTGCGCTGCGCCACTGAGAACATTCAACAGTTAGGCTTGGCGCAATATATCAGTGTTCAGCAGGCAGATATGTTCCCAGAAGGAAAAGCCGATTTGATAGTGTGTAATCCGCCATGGATTCCAGCGAAAGCCAATGCACCTATAGAACATGCTATTTATGATCCGAATAGTGCCATGCTGAAAGCGTATTTGGCAGGCGTTAAAGCGCACCTTAATGCAGATGGCGAAGCTTGGTTAGTGATGTCCGATTTGGCAGAGCATTTAGGGTTGCGTGCGCCAGACGCCTTGCAACAATGGATCGCTGATGCTGGGCTGACTATTGTAGAGCAGCTTAGCATTGCGCCTAAACATGCAAAAGCGAGCGATCAGTCTGATCCTTTATATCCGGCACGTTCAAAAGAAGTGACATCGCTGTATCGGCTGAAATAAAAGTCTAAAACAGATTCCAATCTTTAATGGTTTTGGCTTCATCAAAGCTCAAGCTGTACTTTGCTTGTAGTTTGCCGGCAACCCTATCTTTTTTCCCAGATAACACCCATAAACGATTGCCAGCGAGTTTGCCGACAGTCGTTTTTGTTTTGCCTTTGACTTGCATCAAGTAGCCAAACACTGTGTAACGACCCATTGCATGTTCCTTTGTTCTTATTGATGTGATCATTAAACCGGGTTTTTTTCAGGCCAAATATGGTCGTTTTTCCTAAATTGCTATCAGAAGTTTCCTACACATTCTGACAGGCATGATTCAAAACAGTGATTTTAGAACGAAGAAGCAGGCACTTTAAGCTAAAATGCCAGTGATATTAATTGGCACTATTTTTTGGAAGAACCCCAATGAGTTTAGGTCCCGTCATGTTAGATGTAGTCGGCACAGCATTAACTGCCGATGACATTCGTCGTTTACAGCACCCACTAGTCGGCGGTGTGATTTTATTTGCACGTAACTTTGTGGATTGCGAGCAGTTAAAAGCGCTGACTGCTCGCATTCATGCAGTAAGACAGCCTCCTTTGTTGATTGCAGTGGATCACGAAGGTGGCCGAGTGCAACGCTTTAGAGAAGGCTTTACCAAGATTCCACCCATGCGTGAGTTTGGCCATATTTGGGATGAGAGCCCTAAAAGAGCACGTGAACTAGCGACAGAAGCAGGTTTTGTACTGGCAGCAGAGTTGCGTGCGCATGGCATCGATTTTAGTTTTACGCCCGTGCTAGACATGGATTATGGCGATAGTCTGGTGATTGGCAATCGAGCCTTTCATCGTGACCCGCAAGCCATTAATGAACTGGCATTCAGCCTAATGCAAGGGCTTAAAAAAGGCGGTATGGCGGCCGTGGGTAAACATTTTCCGGGGCATGGCTTTGTGGTGGCTGATTCACATGTCAGCATTCCGATTGATGAGCGCGAGTTTGACCAAATTGCGCAAAATGATATGCAACCATTTAGACAAATGATTGATGAAGGCTTAGCTGCGATTATGCCTGCGCATGTCATTTATCCCAAAGTAGACGACAAGCCTGCTGGCTTTTCAAGCAAGTGGTTACAAAAAGTGCTGCGTGAGCGTTTAGGCTTCAATGGTGTGATATTCAGCGATGACCTTAGTATGGAAGGCGCGACAGTAGGTGGCGATGTCACCACCCGCAGCTTGGCTGCGTTAAATGCAGGTTGCGATATGGTGCTGTTGTGCAATAAGCCAGATTTAGCTGATGAGCTATTGAACAATTTAGCATGGAAAATGCCTGCCCAAAGTACCGCGCGCCTAGCGCGTATGCATGGTGCGCATCATCCACAGAGTATGACGCAATTACGTGAAGGCAATGCGTATGTGGATGCGGTAAAACGCGTAGCGATGGTAGGGAAAAAAGAAGGCGATCTCTTTGCATAGTATTTCAATATCATTGATATTGAATGGCATATGCGCGAAAAATTCACTTGAAACTTTTTGCTAATGCCGTTATCTTAAATGTGTTGCCATTTGGCAATTTATGAACAAAGGAAAAAAGTAATGTCAGACAATATGCAAGTATTAGGTCGCGAGGGTAGTTTATCCACAACGCAAAATAAAGTGTTGCGCAACACATATGCTTTGCTTGGCTTAACCATGATTCCAACCGTGATTGGTGCATTCATCGGTATGGGTATCAATTTCAGTATTATTGCGCAGCACCCATTTATGGCGTTTGGTGCGTTTATGTTAGTGACCATCGGTATGCAAATGGCCATTACCGCAAACCGTAACAATAGCTTAGGCATTGTACTGTTGCTAGGTTACACATTCTTATTAGGCGTGATGTTAGGCCCACTGTTACAACACGCCTTACATTTGCGTGATGGCGCACAACTGGTAGGCTTGGCCGCAGGCGGTACTGGCTTAATCTTTTTAACCATGGCGGGTATTGCAACTACGACTAAGCGTGACTTGAGCAACATGGGCAAGTTCTTGATGATTGGTATGGTGTTGGCTTTGGTGGCTATTGTGGCCAATATGTTCTTCCAAATTCCAGCCTTATCATTAGCTATCTCAGGCGTGGTGATTTTGATTTCATCCGGCTTTATTTTGTATGAAGTGAACAATATCGTGCGCGGTGGTGAAACCAACTATGTGATGGCAACGTTGTCTCTGTACATCAGCATCTACAACATCTTTGCTAACTTATTGAGCATTCTGATGTCATTTGGTAATAACGACTAAGCAAGCAATGCCTGAGTAAAAAAACCCGCTACGGCGGGTTTTTTTATTACAACTTTCTGCATAGGCAATGTTTTATTGAATGTGGTTGGTTCCTTAATAAAAACGTAGTAGTCGGACTATATGTTTTATAGTCATGAGTCACCAATATGTCATATAAGTGTCATATTGGCGGTTCAAAATGCTGGTCATCTATTTGCTTCAAGCTACATTGTTTATTAAGGACAGAAGATGATGATCAAGCACTTGTTTAAACTAGCACTGTTACCATTCACGATAGGCCAAGCCATGGCTGCACATGGTCAAAGCCCGGCAGACCAAGCCAGCCAAAACGAACATGACTCCCCTACATTTGTTTCACGTTTCATGAATGACGATGCACCATTCCGCGTGGATTTTAATCTGGGTGATCATCCTGCGTATACACAAATCTATGGCATTCTGGATGTGGCGCGTGTCAGTATCAACCATTCGCTGCCAGAGAACTACGAGCTACCCAATAATTTTTACCCTTACTCCGGTGCTAAAGTGACGGACCGAGTGACTTCTAGAACCGAATGGGTGAATGGCGGCTTGCAAGCTTCGCGCCTTGGCTTGCGTGGCGAAGTGGCTAAACTTCAGATGTTGGAACATGACTTTAAGTTTGTGTATCAATTTGAAGCTGGGTTTAACCCGATTGATATGAAACTCCACGATGCCGCGCAAACACTGGCGGATAACTCTGGTACCAAGGCTAATTCCAGCGTAAATGCAGACTCTTCCATGAACGGCGAGCTGTTTGCACGGCAAGCTTGGGTAGGCGTAGACGGTGGTGCATTGGGTCGAGTGTCATATGGTACCCAGTACAATCCATTCTTTGAAATTACTGCGGCATATGACCCCAACAGTAAAGCGGATACATTTTCACCATTGGGCGAAAGCGGCACGATTGGCGGCGGCGGTGGGATTTCTGAAAATTCACGCATGAAAAACTCAGTTAAGTACGGCAATACTTATGAAATTGAGGGACATGGCAAAGTCAACTATGCTGGGATGTATCAGTTTGGCAATGCTGAAGGTACGTCAGAAGGTTACGGCTATACCGCGCAATTAGGGTATGAGAACAGTCTGTTTGGTGTGCAGTTTGCCTATGATCGTTTTGACGATGCAGTAAAAGCGGGTAACGCGGCTCCTGGCAATCCATTAGCAAACGACACGATTTCTGCAGCACTTTACAACACAGAGGCGACTTTGCTTACCTTGAAATGGACGCCGACCAAAGATATCAAAGTCATGGGTGGTTGGGAGTGGTATCGCTTAAAGCCGTCTTCAGATGCATCTATCAAATACAACAAACTATTTGATCAAGCAGTGTTTGGTGGGGTGGCCGCTTCTGCGCTGAAACCGGGCTACCAACAAGACAATAATGTCTATTATATCGGTGCCAGCTTTGACTTTTCTCAACGTGTGCCAGTCTTGGCGGGCTTATCCACTTCAGCAGGTTTTTACGAAACCAAATTTGATGCTATTGAGGGTCCGACCGTTTCAACCAATTCCGAAGGCAAAATCGACACTTGGACTATGGTGGCTGATTACCGCTTTAACAAACGCTTTGACACCTATGTGGCTTATACCAATAACCACTTCTCCGGTGATAAATTCCCAATTGCCAGCTTCTATCACGATGTAAACAGCGTGGGAGCGGGCATGCGCATGAAGTTTTAAGCCATTAGTAAAACAAAAAAAGACTCAATTTACTTGAGTCTTTTTTATTGGCGATACGCTTTTAGCGTAACACAGCAAGCTTCAGGCAAGATGTGTCTGCCAGGATGGCCATAATAAGTAGGGTTTATTTACTTCCCCTTCTTTTTTTAAAGAAATCACTTAATAGTTGCCCGCATTCAATGGATTCCACGCCACTCGTCACTTCGCAATGATGGTTTAATTTAGGCTCGCCCATCAAATCCACCACACTGCCACATGCGCCAGTTTTGGGGTCGGCCGCGCCATACACTAGCCGAGCAATACGCGCATGTTGAATCGCGCCGGCACACATGGCGCAAGGCTCCAGTGTTACATATAGGGTGCAATCCACTAGCCGATAGTTGTTAAGATGTTGGGCTGCATCTCGTAACGCAATGATTTCAGCATGGGCACTGGGGTCATGATTGCCGATGGGCGCATTGCTACCACGGCCAATGATGACGCCATCCTTTACGACGATCGCGCCTACTGGGACTTCTTGCTTTTCAGCAGCAGCTTCGGCCAACAAGATGGCTTGCTGCATAAATAAGGTGTCACTCATGCTGATTATTAGGCTGCCTGTCTGCCCAACGCACCAGTACATAGACAAGGCCGATGACAAATGCGCCGCCCAGCCAAATACCAATTTCTTGATAGGTTGGCGAGGCGTCTTGTACGGGGATCACAATCAGTTTGCGTAAAAACATGACCAACACCACTTCGATAAATGTTTCGACTAGTAATTTATGACCGCGTAAGTAGCGGATTTCAGCGGAAATCAGCGCTGATACGGCCCACAGCAACATCAGTGTGCCAAGGGCATGTAAAAAGCCATGCACTAGGTTGTGTGCATATGCGGCTTCTTTGACATCAATAAAGAACAACCAAGTAAACATCAAAATAGAGATGGCAAGCGCCAACCCAATAATGACGTGAGCAAAGCCATTGAGCCAAAGCATGGCTTTAATTGCCATGTTGTTGAGCGGTGCGAATTCTTCTGGTAATTGGTCTTGCGACATGAAGTGTCCTCAAAGAGTGAATGTATATTTTGGCATTACATCAGCAGTTCATCTAGTGTTAATTGCGCTAGTCGTTTCAACATCCATTGTTGTGCTTTACCCATACTGCTGTTTCGTTGGATAGACCACGCTAAAAAAGTAGGGGCCAAGGTTTTGGCTTCGGCGACTTCTTTAACGATCAGTTTCCCTTGGTCGGCATAGTGCTGCGCCATTTTGATAGGAAGGTAGCCTACACCCAACCCAGCTAATTGCGCTTGTAGCTTGCCCTGCATGTCAGATACCGTGAGCACATCTTGCCCAGACAATATACCGGAAGTGCGTGGGGGTAGGTTGCGTGAGCTATCAGCAGCGGCTACCGCACGGTATTGAATAATGTCTTGGTTATTGAGCGGCTCTGGCAGTAATGCGAGCGGGTGATGCGGCGCAACTGCAAACACAAACTCTAATTGCCCTAGCAAACTGGTGCTAAAGCCACCACCTGGGGGGGCTTCACCAGGGGCTCCGATTGAAATATCAGCACGGCCAGAAATGAGCGCATCCCAACTCCCACCAAATACCTCGCGCATGACTTTAATGCGAGTGCCAAAGCCTTGTGCATAAAAGTCCTGCAAAATATTAAACAAAGCTTCGTTGCTGAATAAATCACTGATGGCAATCCCAATATCGGTTTCAACCCCAGTGGCCACACGTTTGACGCGGGATTCAAGCGCATGGGCTGCATCCAATAAATAGCGTCCTTCTTTAAGTAGCTCAGCACCGGCCTCGGTTAAGTTGGCGCGATGACCGCTGCGATCAAAAATCGCCACGCCGAGATCTTCTTCTAACTTGCGTATGGTATAGGTGACGGCTGACGGTACGCGGTACAACGATTCAGCCGCTGCAGCAAAGCTGCCTTTGCGGGCAATCGCATCAATTACTTCTAACGCGTCTATGGATAATTTGAGCATGCAATCATTTCATCAAAGGCTTGTTCATATTTTTTGAATAACTTAGGCAAAATAATTCGCTATTCATAAGTTTTTTCTATAGATATCATGCATCAATCAATTCAATCCTATTGAATAAGAAAGGTTGAGCAAGACTATATGATAACCGTTAGAAAATCACAAGACCGCGGCCATGCTAATCATGGTTGGTTGGATAGCTATCATTCATTCTCGTTTGCAGAATATTTTGATCCTGCGCATATGCAGTACTCTGTATTACGCGTGATCAATGAAGATAAAGTGGCCGGTGGCATGGGGTTTGGCATGCACCCACACCGCGATATGGAAATCATTACCTATATGTTGGCAGGTGAGTTAAAGCATCAAGATAGCATGGGTAACGGCTCAGTGATTCGCGCTGGTGATGTGCAACGCATGACAGCCGGTACAGGTATTCGCCATAGTGAAGTCAATGCCTCCGCCCAAGATCAAGCGCACTTGCTGCAAATTTGGCTGATACCGGCGCAAAATGGGTTGCCACCAAGTTATCAAGATCAGAGCATTCCTGCAGAGAAGAAACTCAACCGTTGGTGTTTGGTCGCGTCACCGGATGCGCGTGAACATTCATTAATGATTCATCAAGATGTGGAATTATGGGCAACAGTATTGCAAGCAGGCAATGCACTCAACTATGCCATTCAGGCAGAGCGTTGTGCTTACTTGCATGTGGCAAGAGGGCAGTTAACGCTGAATGGACAAGTGCTCTCTACAGGCGACGCGGTGATGCTGGATGCGAAACAAGCAATTGAAATTCAAGCGCAGCAAGAAAGTGAAGTATTGCTATTTGATTTACCAGAGTTGCAGACTTAAGAGATTTTTCAGGCTAGGCGACCGGGGTTCGAATCCCCGTGGGGACGCGCGTTAATCACAGAATTAAAAACCAAAGAGTTAATTTTATATTTTTATGGAGAACAAAATGACAACAGTAGCAGTGGTGTATCACAGTGGTTATGGGCATACCGGGGCGCAAGCGCAAGCCGTTGCGCGTGGTGTAGCTAAGGTGGAAGGCGTGACGGTACATTTGCTCAATGCGGAAGAAGCACAACAGCAATGGGAACTTTTAAAGGCTGCGGATGCCATTGTGTTTGGTAGCCCGACTTATATGGGTTCTGCTTCCGCGCAATTCAAAGCGTTTATGGATGCGAGTTCTAAAGCTTGGTATACCAGAGATTGGAAAGACAAAATCGCAGCAGGTTTCACCACCTCTGCCAGCCAAAGCGGCGATAAGCTGAATACGCTAGTGCAGTTGGCAGTGTTTGCGGCACAGCACGGCATGATTTGGGTTGGGCAGGATTTGTTGCCGGGTAACAATAACAGCAAAGGTTCTGTGAACGATTTGAATCGTCTGGGCAGTTTTTTAGGCGCAATGGCACAAGCCAATGCCGATGAAGGTGCTGATGTGGCGCCGATACAAAGTGATTTGCTCACCGCAGAGCACTTGGGTGAGCGTGTTGCGACCATCACTAAGAAAATGTACGGCTAAAAATATCTAATTAATTAAAATAATAGGAGCAAATAATATGAGGAATTTAAGTATGAAGAAATTATTAGTGGCACTCAGTATTGCATCGGGTTTTGCATTAACCGCCAATGCGTATGCAGCTACAGAGACTTACAATATTGATGCAGGTCACAGCTTTGCCAATTTCAGTATTCGCCATGTGGTATCAAAAACGTCCGGCAGCTTTAGTGATGTACAAGGCGTGGTCAAAATTGACCGCGAACAACTGGCGAACTCCAGTGTCAATGCAAAAATCAGCGTAGCGAGCATCAGCACCAGAAACGCTAAGCGTGATGAGCACATTCAAAAGCCAGAATATCTGGATGCGGTAAAGTTTGGTGAAATCACCTTCGTTAGTAGCAAGGTGGAAGCCAAAAGCGCCACAGAAGGTGTTATGACAGGGCAGTTTACTTTACACGGTGTTACAAAAGAGATTGCCATCCCTTTCAAAGTGCTGGGTTTTGGCGCAGACCCTTGGGGTGGCCAACGCACTGGGTTTGAAGCACATACCACTATCAAGGCTTCAGACTACGGCTTTACTTGGATGCAAAAAGCGAATAGCCCAGTGGGTGATGACATTGAAATCACTTTGTTAATTGAGGGTGTAAAAGCTAAGTAATCAGCTGTCGGTGATTTATGAACTTAAACACTCCATTTTGATAGTAAAGGGTTTCTATGAGTAAAGATTTATTTTCTCCTGTTGTACTAGGCAGCATTTCTCTCAAAAATCGCATCGTCATGGCACCATTGACGCGTAATCGTGCCGGTGAGGGCGGTGTGCCGCAAGCCATTAACGCTACTTATTATGCGCAGCGTGCTTCGGCCGGTTTGATTGTGACGGAGGCGACGCCTATTTCTGCCATGGGGCATGGCTATCCTGCATTGCCGGGGATTTACACGGATGCCCAAGTGGCAGGCTGGAAAAAGGTCACGGATGCCGTGCATGCTAAAGGCGGCAAGATTGTGATCCAGTTGTGGCACGTCGGGCGTATTTCTCACCCAAGTCTATTGCCTAATCAAGCGTTGCCAGTAGCGCCTTCTGCCATCAAGCCTGCTGGTCAGGCGTTTACTTACCAAGGGTTGGTCGATTATGTAGAGCCGCGTGCACTGGATGCCTCTGAACTGCCTGCCATTGTGCAAGACTATGTGCATGCCACTAAGAGTGCCATTGCAGCTGGGTTTGATGGCGTAGAGATTCATGCGGCCAATGGTTATCTGCTTGATCAGTTTTTGCGTGATGGTGCAAACCACCGCACTGACCAGTACGGTGGCAGCATTGAAAATCGTGCGCGATTGTTACTAGAAGTCACGCAGGCAGTGGTAAATGTCATCGGCGCCGATAAAGTGGGTGTGCGCGTATCTCCGGTTAATCCGTTTAACGATATGAGCGATAGCAATCCGCAAGCGGTGTTTAATTATGTTGCTAATGCACTCAACCAGTTTAACTTGGCGTATTTGCATGCGGTGGAAGGTGGGATTCACGGTGGAGGCAAAGCGGATCCGTTTGATTTTTCTGTGTTTCGCAAGCAATTTAAGGGTGCTTATATGGCCAATTTAAGTTACGACAAAAAACGCGGTAATCAGGCAGTTGCCAGCGGACATGCCGATGTTGTGGCCTATGGTGTGCCGTATATTGCCAATCCGGATCTGGTGGAGCGCTTTCAACAAGATGCGCCACTTAATGAAGCAGACAGTAATACATTTTATGGCGGTGCAGAGCAGGGCTATACAGATTACCCTGCATTGCATGGCTAACTTTCGTTAGCGTGTTACACCATAGCTGGCCCCTGCCATGATGGATAGGGGCTTTTCATTATAAAAGTCTGGAAAAATGCTATTGCTGCATGGTAAGGCAAAGCGTAAAATTCGGGCTGCTTATCGTTTATTGGTCACGTCCATTGTCAGTTCACTCTCATCAGTCCACGCCACAAAAAATCGTCATTGCCAACTGGAAAATGCATGGCAGCCTTAAACAAAACGAGCAGCTACTACGTGGTTATCTGGCTGAGCTTTCAACACTCAAACATACACAAGTAGTGGTGTGTGTGCCTTATCCCTATTTAGCACAAGCGCAGCAGCTACTGAGTAGTACCCCTATTGCTTGGGGTGCGCAAAACATGGGCAAGTTTGAGCGTGGCGCATACACGGGTGAAGTAAGTGCAGAGATGCTGTTGGATTTTGGCGTGCAATATGTGATTCTTGGGCATTCCGAGCGTAGTACTGCTTATTGCGAATCGGATGAGAATATTGCGGACAAGTTTATGACAGCCAAACAGCACGGTCTAACGCCTGTGTTATGTGTGGGGGAGACCTTGATTGAGCGTGAGGCTGGCGTGATGGAAATGGTGGTCGGGAAGCAATTGGACACCATCATTCGTCAATTTGGTGCAGGTGTGTTTGCGCATACGATTATTTCCTATGAGCCCATTTGGGCGATTGGCACAGGCTTGGCAGCGACGCCAGAACAAGCAAAGACAATGCATGCCTTTATTCGATTTAAGCTTTTGCAATCGGATGCAAGCATCGAAAACAGCCTAAAAATACTGTACGGGGGAAGCGTAAATCCACAAAATGCGGTACAATTATTCTCTGTGAACGGCATTGATGGGGGCTTGGTAGGTAAGTGCTCTCTTCAAGCGCAAGACTTTGTCAAAATATGTCAGGCGGCAGAGGATGTTAGTGAGGCGATGGCTGAGCAATCCTTGCTGTAAATCTAGAAAAAATACTATGGAAAAAATTATATTGGTTGTGCATATCCTTGCTGCCGCTGCAGTTATCGGATTGGTGCTGCTTCAGCACGGTAAGGGTGCGGATATGGGCGCAGCATTTGGTAGCGGCGCATCTGGTAGCCTCTTCGGCGTGTCAGGTTCCTCAAATGTGTTAAGTAAGCTGACGGCTGTGTTTGTGGCTATTTTCTTTGTGACCAGTCTAACTTTGGCCTTCTTGGCGAGTCATCGTACTGGTAATGGTAGCGTAGTGAAAGCAACTACAGCGCCAGCAACACAGGTAAGTCCACTGCCAGCGGCGGATACCCCTAGTGTGCCTGCGCCACAAGCGCCAGCAAAAGAAAACGCTGCTAAGGATATTCCAAACTAACTAAAAGGTATGTGTTGTAATTGCCGTCGTGGTGAAATTGGTAGACACGCTATCTTGAGGGGGTAGTGACGAAAGTCATGCGAGTTCGAGTCTCGCCGACGGCACCAGCAGTATTTAAGTAATAGCGTAAGTGAATAGTCTGCAGTATGGATGCGTAAGCATTCACCCAAAAAATGTAATGATTGATGTAAATTAGCTTAGGGCTGACCAGTGCTAGAAAACTATTTTCCTATTTTGATGTTTATTTTGGTTGGTTTGGGTGTTGGCTTGGGTCCGCTAATCCTTGGTAAATTGGTCTCTCCTCACCGACCAGATTCAGAAAAAAACTCCCCCTACGAATGTGGTTTTGAAGCGTTTGAAGATGCGCGTATGAAGTTTGATGTGCGTTACTATCTGGTCGCAATCTTATTTATCCTATTTGATTTGGAAATTGCATTTTTATTCCCATGGGCAGTGGTCATTCAAGAGATTGGCCTGGCCGGTTTTTGGGCAATGATGCTCTTTTTGTTTGTGCTGGTGGTTGGCTTTATTTACGAGTGGATGAAAGGTGCGCTAGAGTGGGATTGAGTCATCACAAGGTGGGCGTATGAGTATTGAAGGCGTCTTAGAAAAAGGCTTTGTGACGACCACGCTCGATACGGTCATCAATTACACGCGCACTGGGTCTATGTGGCCAATGACGTTTGGTTTGGCATGCTGTGCGGTGGAAATGATGCACGCCGGCGCCTCTCGTTATGATTTGGATCGTTTCGGTATTGTGTTTCGTCCTAGTCCGCGTCAGTCAGATGTCATGATTGTGGCGGGTACCTTGGTCAATAAAATGGCACCGGCCTTGCGTAAGGTGTATGACCAAATGGCAGAGCCGCGCTGGGTGATTTCCATGGGCAGTTGCGCCAATGGCGGTGGCTACTACCATTATTCCTATTCTGTGGTGCGTGGATGCGATCGCATAGTGCCGGTAGATGTCTATGTGCCGGGTTGTCCGCCCACTGCCGAAGCTTTGCTTTACGGCATTATTCAGTTGCAAAAGAAAATTAAAAGAACCAATACTATTGCTCGATAAATCTGCCTATTGGATAACCCTTATTCATGTCTGCCAAATTAGAACAACTCTCTGCACAAATTAAACTTGCCCTTGGTGATGTATTGACTAAGCACACGGTTGCGCAAGGGGAAATTACCATTGAAGTGAAGTGTACGGATATGATCGCCGCCTGTTACAAGTTGCGCGAGCATGCTGAATTGAAATTCGAACAGTTAATTGACCTCTGTGGTGTCGACTATTCCGAGTATGGGGATGGGCAGTGGCAGGGTGCGCGCTTTGCTGTAGTGCTGCATTTGCTTTCAGTCTCTCTCAATCAGCGTGTACGTGTGCGTGTATTTGCTGCAGATGACGATTTTCCTGTTTTCCCCACCCTGATTGATGTTTGGCCGGTCGCCAACTGGTTTGAGCGCGAGGCGTTTGATTTATATGGCATGATGTTCGAAAACCACCCAGACTTACGTCGATTGCTGACAGATTATGGCTTTGTCGGTCATCCGTTCCGTAAAGATTTCCCCATGATAGGCAACGTTGAAATGCGTTATGACCCAGTGCAGCAGCGTGTGGTGTATCAACCGGTATCCATCGAGTTGCGCAATAATGTGCCGCGTGTGATTCGCGACGAAGGATTCCATCATGGCTGAGATTCGTAATTACACCATGAACTTTGGGCCGCAACATCCTGCCGCACATGGCGTGTTACGATTGGTATTGGAGTTGGATGGCGAAGTGATTCAACGTGCTGATCCACATATTGGCTTGTTACACCGCGCCACAGAAAAGCTGGCCGAAAATCGTACCTATTTGCAAAGCGTACCGTATATGGACCGCTTGGATTATGTGTCGATGATGGCGAACGAGCATGCTTATGTGATGGCAATCGAGAAAATGCTGGGCCTTGAAGTACCTATCCGTGCGCAGTATATCCGTGTGATGTTTGATGAAATCACGCGTGTACTCAATCACTTATTATGGTTGGGTGCGCATGCATTGGATGTTGGTGCTATGACCGTATTCTTATATGCTTTCCGTGAGCGTGAAGATTTATTTGATGTGTACGAAGCTGTTTCTGGTGCACGTATGCATGCCGCTTATTACCGTCCGGGTGGCGTATATCGCGATTTACCTAATAAAATGCCTCAGCATGAAACAACTAAGTTTAGAAGTGCCGATGAAATCAAAAAACTCAATGAAAATCGCCAAGGTTCAGTATTGGACTTTATTGAGGATTTTACCAACCGTTTCCCCGCTTATGTAGATGAGTATGAAACACTGCTGACGGACAACCGAATATGGAAGCAACGTACCGTCGGTATTGGCGTGGTGACGCCTGAGCGCGCATTGGCGCTTGGCATGACTGGCCCGATGTTACGTGGCTCTGGTATTGCTTGGGATTTACGTAAAAAACAGCCTTATGAAGTCTATGCTGAATTAGATTTTGATATTCCGATTGGTGTGAATGGCGATTGTTATGACCGTTATTTGGTGCGGATTGAGGAGTTTAGACAATCCAATCGCATTATCAAGCAATGTGTCGATTGGTTACGTAAGCATCCCGGCCCTGTCATTACGGACGACAATAAAGTAGCGCCACCTAACCGTGAAGGCATGAAAACCAACATGGAAGATATGATTCACCACTTCAAGCTGTTTACCGAAGGCTTTCATGTGCCAGCCAGCGAAGCGTATGCCGCGGTTGAGCATCCGAAAGGTGAGTTTGGTATTTACATGATTTCCGATGGCGCGAACAAGCCTTATCGTTTAAAAATACGCGCACCAGGTTTCCCACATCTTGCTGCGCTAGATGAAATGACAAGAGGTCACATGATTGCAGATTTGGTGGCGATTATTGGTACGCAAGATATTGTGTTTGGTGAGATAGACCGATGAAAAAGCAAACTTTCGTCACAATACTACGTGGCTTCACAAAAAAATCTGCTTACATAGTTAGTCTATGCGGCGCAAATTTTTTTGCTGTGCTACTCGTCTTGTTTAGAAACTTTACTTTTTCAAGTGATATGAGAAAAAGATTTTCTTTGTGCTTCGATGTCTCTGTGGTGAGTTAATAAAGATTATGTTAAGTAAAGAAGCCATTCAAAAAATAGAGTATGAACTGACCAAGTACCCTGCCGATCAGCGTCGAGCAGCGGTGATGTCAGCCCTGCGTATTGTGCAAACAGAGCGTGGCTGGCTATCTAAAGAGAGTATTACTGAGGTGGCAACATACTTACGTATCCCGGAAATTGCAGCGATGGAAGTGGCTACTTTTTACAATATGTATGAGTTGTCTCCCGTAGGCAAATACAAAATTACGGTATGTACCAATATTTCTTGCATGTTGCGTGAGGCTGATGTCATCGTAGACCATCTTCAAGAAAAGCTTGGTATTGGCTTTAATGAAGTCACTGCTGATGGTAAGTTTTGCTTAAAAGAAGGTGAGTGTATGGGTTGTTGTGGCGGCGCACCGTTGCTGCATGTCAATAATACGCAGATGCATGAGTTTTTAACGCCAGAAAAAGTGGATGAGATTTTGAAGGAGCTTCCATAATGGCTGCGTTAAAGAAAGCAACAGCGAAGCCTGTGATGACGGATTTAAAAGGCCAGACCTTACTCACACTGCGCACACTTACAGAGAAAAATCCGGCATCGCTAGAAACCTATGAAAAACTAGGTGGCTATGCACAGTTAAAACGCCTGGTGACCGAGAAGGTAAAAGCCACAGACATAATCAGTCAAATCAAAATCTCCAATTTGCGTGGTCGAGGCGGTGCTGGCTTTCCAACAGGACTCAAGTGGAGCTTTATGCCGCGTTACTACGACGGCACCAAATATTTGGTCTGCAATACAGATGAAGGCGAGCCAGGTACATTTAAAGACCGCGATATTATCCGCTATAACCCACATCAGCTAATTGAAGGCATGGCGATTGCCGCTTATACGTTAGGCGCGCGCGTAGGGTATAACTATATCCACGGTGAAATTTGGCAAGATTATGAGTCATTTGAACTGGCTCTGGCTGAAGCACGTAAAGCTGGCTACATTGGCGAAAATTTATTTGGCTCTAATTTCAGCTTTGATTTATATGCGGTGCATGGCTATGGCGCTTACATTTGTGGTGAAGAGACTGCGCTGATTGAATCAATCGAGGGTAAAAAAGGCCAGCCGCGCTTTAAGCCACCATTCCCAGCCAGCTATGGTGTGTTTGGTAAACCTACCAATGTCAACAATACAGAGAGTTATGCTTCTATCCCTTGGATATTGCAACACGGCGGCCAAGCCTTTGCTGATTTGGGGGTGCGGAATTCAGGCGGTACTAAGTTATTCTCAGTGTCTGGCCACGTAGAAAAGCCAGGCAATTACGAAGTTAAAATGGGTACACCATTTGCTGACTTGCTAGCAATGACTGGTGGTGTTTGGAAAGGCCGTCAGTTAAAAGCGGTGATTCCGGGTGGGCCGTCCACTGCAGTCATGCCTGCCAGTGCGATACTAGATGCGACCATGGACTATGATGGCTTGAGTAAAGCCGGTTCCAGCTTGGGCGCAGGTTCCATGATTGTCATGGACGAGACGACCTGTATGGTCAAAGCGTTAAAACGCCTGAGCTATTTCTTTTATGAAGAAAGTTGCGGGCAATGCACGCCATGTCGTGAGGGCACAGGTTGGGTATACCGCGTTATCTCACGTATTGTCGATGGCAAAGGTAAGATGGAAGATTTAGACTTGCTGACCGACGTGAGCAATAATATCTCTGGGCGTACTATTTGTGCGTTGGGAGATGCAGCAGCAACGCCTGTGCTGAGTTTTATTAAACACTTTAGACCAGAGTTTGAATACTATATTCAGCATGGCAAAAGCATGGTTGACGGTAAGTAATCGCGACGAGATAAACAATACGGTATCTACATGTTAAATATTGAAATAGACGGCAAACCATTAGAAGTCGAACACGGCAGCACGATTATCGATGCTGCTGATAAAGTGGGTATTGCGATTCCGCGTTTTTGTTATCACAAAAAACTATCGGTCGCAGCCAACTGTCGTATGTGCCTAGTGCAAGTTGAAAAATTTAATAAGCCTCTGCCAGCTTGCGCCACACCAGTGGCCGATGGGATGAAAATTTACACGCGCAGTAAAGCCGCGGTGGAAGCACAGCAGAGCGTGATGGAGTTTTTGCTGATTAATCACCCATTGGATTGTCCAATTTGTGACCAAGGTGGCGAATGCGATTTGCAAGATATTGCAGTGGCCTATGGTGCCAGTGGCTCACGTTATGCAGAAGAAAAACGCGTGGTGTTCAATAAAAACATTGGGCCGTTAGTCAGTACCGATATGACACGTTGCATTCAATGCACACGCTGCGTTCGCTTCTTGAAAGAAGTGGGTGGCATGCAAGAGCTTGGTTTAGTTGGCCGTGGTGAGCATGCAGAGATTACAGCGTATGTCGACAAATCCGTGAACTCTGAATTAAGTGGCAACATTATTGATTTGTGCCCAGTGGGCGCTTTGACCAGCAAGCCATTCCGCTATTCTGCCCGTAGTTGGGAACTCACACGCCGCCCATCCATTGCGCCACATGATGGTTTGGGTTCACATATTGAAGTACACGTCAAAGATAATAAGGTCATGCGTGTATTGCCGCGTGAAAAAGAGTCTATTAATGAGTGCTGGTTATCAGATCGTGACCGCTACTCCTATGAAGGCCTCAATAGCCCAGACCGTTTAAAAGTGCCGATGATTAAGCACAACGGACAATGGCAAGAAACCGACTGGAAAACTGCATTAGAGTTTGCTGCAGGCCAGCTCAAAGACATTACCACACAACATGGCGGAGATGCATTAGGCGTATTGGTTTCCCCCAATAGCACGATGGAGGAGGGCTATTTAATTAAGCAACTTGCCAATAGCTTAGGCAGCGGTAATGTAGATTATCGCTTACGTCAGACCGATTTTAGACTGGATGGCAAGCGCGTAGGTACGCCGTGGATGGGTTGTAATATTCAAGAAATTGAAGAGCTTGATCGTATTCTATTGATTGGTTCCAATATCCGAAATGAGCACCCATTGCTTGCGCAACGCTTCCGTAAAGCCGTTGCCAATGGCGCCGAGCTTTGTATCGTCAGCCCGCTGGACAATGATCCATTGATGGATATCGCGCATAAAGTGATTGTGCGCCCAAATGATATGGTCAATGTGTTGGGTCAAGTGCTCAAAGCCATGTCTGGCTTGCAAAAGCTTTCCTTGTGCCTACCACCATCACTCAATCAATTATTAGAGGAGATTCGTGTACGCCCTAATACACAGGCCATGGCCGAGAGCTTGGCTGGTATCAGCGAAGACTTGGTATTGATTGCACCAAAAGTAGGTATTTTTATCGGCAATATGGGGCTCAGTGACCCACGTTTTACCGAGATGTACAGTATGGCGGAAGCGATTGCTGGTATCTCTGGTGCTAAGGGCGGTATTTTGCCAGCGGCAGCCAATAGTACCGGGATGCATTTGATGGGCGTAATGCCGAGTGCGACAGGAATGCATGCGCGCGCTATGCTAGAGGTGCCACGCAAAGCCTATATGTTGCTCAATATTGAGCCGGAATTGGATTGCCAACATGCCGCCTTAGCCAAAGCCGCCATGGCCAAAGCTGAGTGCGTAGTTGCGTTGACTGCTTATAAATCACAAGCGCTAGAAAATGCAGATATTTTATTGCCAATAGCACCATTTACTGAGACTTCCGGTACGTATATGAGTATGGAAGGGCGTATTCAAAGCTTCCAAGCAGTGACCAAACCATTAGGGGAGTGTCGTCCAGCATGGAAAGTACTACGCGTATTAGCCAATACGTTGGGGCTGGAAGGTTTTGATTTTAATAGCAGTGAAGAAGTTAAAAATAAAATCTTCAATGGCGAGAAACCATCCGCAGTAGCATGGCGCAGTTTGAATAACAACCTAAAAGAGTTGGTTGAAATTCAGGTTAACATCAAAAAAGAAGGCTTGCAGCGCATTGGGGAAGTCCCACAGTACGAGTCAGACCCAATTGTGCGTCGTTCGCCACCGTTGCAAAAAACCAAATACAACATTCGCCCAATGGCTAGAATGTGCGCAGAACAAATGGCGTTACTCGGCTTGGTAGAAGGTGACGTTGTATTGGCAAAACAAGACCGTGGTAGTGCTGTTCTGAAAGTGAAATTAGATCACCATGTGGCTAAAGGTTGTGTACGTGTAGCAGCATCACATGAGCTGACCGTAGGGTTGGGCGATTTGATGGGGGATATCACCCTTGAAAAAACGACGGAAGAGCATTACAAGCCTTATGAAACCACGATGATGGAAGCGGTGTCATGATGGCGTTTTTAGCGCAATTTTTTGGTGAGTACTGGCCGTCTGTGCAAACAGTGACTTGGACGCTGATTAAAATCGTAGCGATTGTATTGCCGCTGATGATCGCTGTTGCGTACTTAACGTTGGCAGAGCGTAAAGTGATTGGCTATATGCAGGTGCGCATTGGCCCAAACCGGGTAGGCTATTGGGGCTTATTGCAGCCACTAGCCGATGGCCTGAAATTATTGTTCAAAGAAATCATTCTGCCAACGGCTTCCAATAAAGGTCTGTTTTTCCTAGGCCCTGTGCTCGCCATTGCACCTGCGTTTGCTGCTTGGGCCGTGGTACCGTTTGATGCCACCATGGTGCTGGCGGATATCGATGCTGGCTTGCTTTACATTCTGGCCATGACTTCAGTAGCCGTATACGGAGTGATTATTGCCGGTTGGGCTTCTAACTCTAAGTATGCATTTTTAGGTTCGTTACGTTCTGCGGCGCAGATTGTTTCTTACGAGATCGCCATGGGCTTTACCTTGGTGGGGGTGCTGATGTGCGCCAACTCCTTGAATCTAGGCAAGATTGTGCTGGGTCAGGCTGGTGGTTTCTGGCATTGGTATTTCATTCCATTGTTCCCGTTGTTTGTGGTGTATTTTATTAGTGCGGTGGCTGAGACCAACCGTGCACCGTTCGACGTGGCTGAGGGTGAGTCTGAGATTGTGGCGGGCTTCCATGTGGAATACTCCGGTATGGCGTTTGCTGTGTTTTTCTTGGCTGAGTATGCCAATATGATTCTGGTATCAATGTTGGCTGCGTTGATGTTCTTAGGTGGTTGGTTGTCACCGGTACCCTTCATTCCAGATAGCTTCTTGTGGCTGCTGGCTAAAGTAGCGTTTTTATTGTTCATGTTCCTGTGGTTCCGTGCAACATTCCCACGTTACCGCTATGACCAAATTATGCGCTTGGGCTGGAAGATTTTTATTCCAATCACATTGGTTTGGATTGTTTTCGTCGGTGCCATGATGCAAACCTCATTAGGTTATTTGTTCCACTAATATGCTAAATACTATTAAAAACACATTGGGAAGTTTGATGCTTTGGGAGCTGCTGAAAGGCATGGCGCTCACTGGACGTTATTTCTTTGCACGTAAAATCACCATCCAATATCCGGAAGAGCGTACACCGCAATCTAACCGCTTTAGAGGTTTGCATGCATTACGTCGCTACCCCAATGGCGAAGAACGCTGCATTGCCTGTAAGTTGTGCGAAGCGGTTTGCCCTGCAATGGCCATCACCATCGAATCGGAACAGCGCGAAGACAATACCCGCAGAACCACGCGCTATGACATTGATTTAACCAAGTGTATTTTCTGTGGACTATGTGAAGAGTCCTGCCCGGTGGATAGCATTGTGGAAACGCGCATATTTGACTACCACGGCGAGCAACGGGGTGATTTACTTTACACCAAGGAAATGCTGCTAGCAGTTGGCGACAAATACGAGCAACAAATTGCCGCAGACCGCGCGCAAGATAAGACGTTTAGGTAATTGCCATGGTATTTACTGATATTGTTTTTTATACACTGGCTGCCATTCTACTGTTCGCAGGTTTACGTGTTATCACTACCCGTAACCCAGTATATGCCGCGCTATTTTTGGTATTGGCTTTTTTTACGGCTGCCGGCATCTGGTTATTATTAGAAGCTGAATTTTTGGGTATTGCACTGGTGTTGGTCTATGTCGGCGCGGTGATGGTGCTTTTTCTGTTTGTGGTCATGATGCTGGATATCAATGTAGACAAGCTGCGCGAAGGGTTTTGGGAGTACTTGCCCATGGCTGGTTTCATTGGCCTGCTGATGGTGGTGGAAATGGCCATGGTACTGGGTGGCAAATATTTTAGTCCTACGCATGCGGTGAGCAAGCCGGTTGGCTACAGCAATACGGCTGAGTTGGGGCGTGTTTTGTATACCGAATATCTATTGCCATTCGAATTGGCTTCTGTAGTACTGCTGGTGGCCATTGTGGCAGCCATTGTGCTGACATTGCGCGATCGCCAAGACAATAAATCGATGAACCCAGCAGATCAAGTGAAAGTGCGTAAACAAGACAGGGTACGTATCGTCAGCATGCCGGCCGAAGTAGAGCTGCCAGTTGAGCCACCAGCTGTGACGGATACACCTGCAGAGGGGAAACAATAACATGGTCGGTTTATCTCATTACCTCATCCTAGGCGCACTGATGTTTGCTATCAGTGTAGTCGGCATTTTTCTCAACCGAAAAAACGTGATTATTTTATTGATGGCCATTGAGTTAATGCTGTTGGCGGTCAATTTGAATTTTATTGCGTTCTCACATTACTTAAACGATATTGCCGGCCAAGTGTTTGTGTTTTTCATCTTAACCGTGGCAGCAGCAGAGTCGGCTATCGGACTAGCTATTTTAGTCGTGCTGTTCCGTAATTTACGTACGATTAACGTAGATGATTTAGACCATTTAAACGGTTAATGAATATGAGTATGTCAAAAATTTTATTGCTGATTCCTATCCTGCCGCTGATTACAGCAACGATTGTGGGCTTGTTTGGGCGAAAATTACCTAGGCATTATGCACATGTGCTGACTATCGCTGGGGTAGGGCTGGCATTTGTGTTATCTGCCTATGTGTTGAATCAAACCATGCATGGTTTTACGCTTAATGAAACAGTCTATCGCTGGCTTACTTCTGGCGCTTTTAACTTTGAAGTGGGATTTCTCATTGATAACCTCACTGCCATGATGATGGTTGTGGTGACATTTGTATCGTTAATGGTACATATTTACACCATTGGCTATATGCATGAAGATCCTGGCTATAGCCGTTTCTTTAGCTACATCTCATTGTTTACCTTCTCTATGCTGATGTTGGTCATGAGCAATAACTTCATGCAGCTGTTCTTTGGTTGGGAAGCCGTAGGCTTGGTCTCCTACCTGCTGATTGGTTTTTGGTATACCAGACCCACTGCTATTTATGCGAACCTCAAAGCTTTTTTAGTGAATCGTGTAGGCGACTTTGGCTTTTTACTCGGCATTGGCATGGTGCTATTTCACTTTGGTAGTTTGGACTATGCCACTGTATTTGAAGCTGCACCAAGACTAGCCAGTGCGCAGGTTCAGATTTTACCGAATATTGACTGGTCGTTGATGACTGTGACCTGTATTTTGCTCTTTGTGGGTGCCATGGGTAAATCTGCGCAAGTGCCATTGCATGTGTGGCTACCAGATTCTATGGAAGGCCCAACGCCTATTTCCGCATTGATTCACGCTGCGACCATGGTAACTGCAGGTATCTTTATGGTGGCCCGTATGTCGCCTTTGTTTGAATTGTCCACTACCGCATTGTCGACAGTGATGGTGATTGGTGCAATCACCGCTTTGTTTATGGGGTTCTTAGGCATTATTCAAAACGACATTAAACGTGTGGTGGCTTACTCCACCTTATCCCAATTAGGGTATATGACCGTAGCGCTTGGCGCGTCTGCTTACTCAGTGGCTATCTTTCATTTGATGACGCATGCATTCTTTAAAGCATTGCTATTCTTAGCGGCTGGCTCAGTCATCATGGGTATGCATCATGATCAAGACATCCGCAATATGGGTAACTTGAAAAAATACATGCCAGTTACCTGGATTACTTCCTTGATCGGCTCACTCGCGCTGATTGGCACACCATTTTTTGCTGGCTTCTATTCCAAAGATAGCATTATCGAGGCAGTGAAGTTTTCGCATATCAATGGCAGTGGATTTGCCTACTTTGCTGTGTTAGCAGGCGTGTTCGTCACTGCTTTCTACTCATTTAGACTCTATTTCTTGGTGTTCCATGGTAAAGAAAAGTGGCGTGAAGTGCATCACGACGCACATGCACACCATGACGATGATCACCACCATGGCCTATCGCCTACAGACGATCCGCATGAGCCTGGTTGGGTAGTGACTGCACCGTTAATTTTGCTAGCGATTCCTTCAGCAATTGTGGGCTATGTCGCGATTGAGTCCATGCTGTTTGGTGATTTTTTCAATCAGGTGATTTTTGTGGATGCCAACGCACATCCGGCCATGCAGCACTTGGCTCACCATTACCATGAACTATTACATAGTCCAGCAGGTATGGCATTACATGGATTCCTGACACTACCATTTGCGTTAGCCGCTTCTGGTGTGCTGATTTCATGGTTCTTTTATATGAAACGCCCAGATATTCCTGCCACGATTCAGCGTAAATGTAATTTGATTTACCAAGTGCTTGAAAACAAATACGGCTTCGATAGTTTTAATGAGCGCTTTTTTGCAGGAGGCTCACGTTTTATAGGCAGCAAATTATGGCAGATTGGCGATGTTCAACTCATCGATGGCGCCATGGTCAATGGCACGGCAAACTTGATTGTAAAAATATCGAGCAAAGTGCGTCATTTGCAGTCTGGCCTTATTTATCACTATGCATTTGCCATGATTATCGGCGTGTTTTTGTTTTTAACATTCTTTATTAAAATCAACTAAAAAAGTTGCACATGAATTTATTCAATCAACACATACTAAGCTTTGCCATCTGGTTGCCTATTTTGGCTGGCGTCATTGTTTTATTGCTTGGTAGTGATCAAAACGCAAATCGAACACGATGGGTCGCTCTGGTTGGCGCGGTCATTAGTTTTTTAGTGACGATTCCGCTCTACACTGGGTTCCAATTGCAGATTGGTACGTTCCAGTTTGAGGAAAGTGCATCATGGATCCCTGCGTTTAATATCTACTACCACTTAGGTGCTGACGGGTTTTCTGTACCCCTTATCTTATTGACCAGTTTTACCACGGTATTGGTGGTGATTGCAGCGTGGGAAGTGATTACCAAAAGCATTGCACAATATATGGCTGCGTTTTTAATCATGAGTGGCCTGATGATTGGCGTATTTAGTGCCTTAGATGCCATTTTGTATTATGTGTTCTGGGAAGCAATGCTGATCCCGATGTTCTTGGTGATTGGAATTTGGGGTGGCCCAAACCGAGTGTATGCCACCATCAAATTCTTCTTATACACGCTACTTGGTTCATTGTTGATGTTGGTTGCATTTATTTACCTGTACCATCAAACAGGTAGTTTTGCGCTTACAGATTACTATGCGTTGCCGATTAGCATGAGTGCGCAGATTTGGATTTTTATTGCCTTCTTTATGGCATTTGCTGTCAAAATCCCGATGTGGCCTGTGCATACATGGTTGCCGGATGCGCACGTTGAAGCGCCTACCGGTGGTTCGGTGGTACTTGCGGCCATCGCGCTAAAGTTGGGTGGATATAGCTTTTTACGATTTGCCATGCCGATTGCACCGGATGCGGCGCATTACTTTGCCAATACCATGGTCACACTGTCATTGATTGCGATTGTATATATTGCTTTGGTGGCATTGGTGCAAAAAGACATGAAAAAGCTGATTGCTTATTCCTCGATTTCACACATGGGGTTTGTCACACTAGGCTTCTTTATGTTTAGCCAGCTGGGGTTGGAGGGCGCAGTGGTGCAAATGATTTCCCACGGATTTATTTCCAGCGCCATGTTCTTATGTGTGGGGGTGCTGTATGACCGTATGCATAGCCGCCAAATTGCTGACTACGGCGGCGTAGTGAATACCATGCCGATCTTTGCTGCATTTGCCGTGTTATTTGCCATGGCCAATAGCGGGTTGCCAGGTACATCGGGCTTTGTGGGCGAGTTTATGGTAATTCTAGCTGCGGTTAAATTTAACTTCTGGGTAGCTTTTTTAGCCGCGACCACTTTGATTTTTGGCGCGGCCTACACGTTATGGATGACCAAACGCGTATTCTATGGCGCAATCGCCAATACACATGTGGCTGAATTAACCGACATTAACGCAAGAGAATTTATAATTCTGGCAACGTTGGCATTGTTGGTCATTGGTTTTGGTGTGTACCCAGAGCCTATTACCACATTATTACAAGCCACCAGTGCAGAATTTTTGACCCATATGCAAACCACTAAAATACCAATCATAAGCAGTGTGCCTGCAGCAAGTATCTAACGATGGAAAATTTTCAATACGATATTCTCAATGTGCTGCCTGAACTGACCGTGCTGTGCATGGCCATGTTTATTTTGCTGGTCGATTTATTTATTAAACCGCAAAACCGCTTTGTAATTTACGGCTTGGCACAATTTACCTTGTTTGCTGCAGCGGTATTTACGTTTCAAACCCACACATTGGGCGTGAGCTATGCGTTTAGCGGCATGTTTGTGGATGATAGTTTAGGCGATGTGCTCAAACTGATGACGTATCTCGGTAGCTCAATTATGTTGGTGTATACACGCCAATATCAAAAGCAGCGCAATATGTTCCGTGGTGAGTACTACGCCATGGTGCTATTTTCCATGCTGGGCATGATGATCATGATTTCCGGTCAGAATATGCTGACCATTTATATGGGCTTAGAGCTATTGTCTTTATGCTTGTATTCTTTGGTTGCGTTTGATCGAGATAACCCACGCGCCTCTGAAGCTGCCATGAAGTATTTTGTATTGGGTGCGCTCGCTTCCGGCATGCTGCTGTATGGTATGAGTATGATTTACGGCATGACCGGCAGCCTGAATATTTCAGAAATCGCAGTGGAGATATCGAATATTGGGCAACATAATCCTGTGCTGATTATGGGCTTGGTCTTTGTAGTGGCTGGGTTGGCGTTCAAGTTTGGTGCCGTGCCGTTCCAAATGTGGGTGCCAGATGTCTATCAAGGCGCTCCGACCTCTATTACCTTATTAATTGGCTCTGTCCCTAAGTTTGCGGCATTTGCCATCACTATTCGTTTGCTGGCACAGGGCCTGTACCCGTTAGCGGCAGACTGGCAAGACATGTTACTTATCATGGCGTTGCTGTCTATCATCATTGGCAATTTAAGCGCGATAGCACAAACAAATCTGAAACGAATGTTGGCATACTCCACCATCTCACACATTGGCTTCCTGTTGTTCGGATTAATGAGCGCAAATCTCAATGGCTTTGCTTCTAGCCTGTTTTATATCTCAGCGTATGTGTTAATGACATTGGCCGGTTTCGGCATGATCCTGTTGCTGTCTCGTAAAGGATTTGAAGCTGATAAGCTAGATGACCTTAAAGGCTTAAATCAACGCAGCCCTTGGGCCGCCTTTATGATGCTAATCACCATGTTTAGCATGGCAGGGATACCACCCACAATCGGTTTCTATGCAAAGTTTACCGTTCTGCAGGCCGCATGGCAGGCAGGCTTTACTTGGGCAGTGGTGTTGGCCGTATTGATGGCCGTGGTGGGTGCATTTTACTACCTGCGCATCGTCAAGCTGATGTATTTTGATGCGCCAACCGACCTCAGTCCGATTCATGCACCTATCGATATGCAATTTGTATTGGGCATGAATGCGTTGGCATTGTTACTGATTGGATTGTTGCCACAAGTGCTGATGAATCTCTGTGGTTTATCCATCGTCACCAGTTTGCAGTAGCCACTCGCACTTCAAAGCTCTTATACCCTTATGACACAAATCACCATCCTTTTGCTTGCTTTTGTAGCTGCAAACTCACCTTGGTTTACCGATAAAGTCTTTTATCTAGCCCCACTCAAAGCTGGCCATAAGAGTTTGGCGTGGTGTCTACTTGAGCTGCTAGTGCTATATGTTGTGATAGGCGGCATTGCCAAGTATGCTGAGTATAAGACGTACGGGCAGGTGAACCCGCAGGCTTGGGAGTTTTACGCAGTGACATTTAGCCTGTTCCTTGTGTTTGCATTTCCTGGGTTTATTTATAAGATTCTGTGGAAAAAGCGTTAATGTCAGTGTGTAATTAAATGCAGCATGTGTAGCAAAGTAAATGAAGCTTAAAAGTTACCAGCAATAAAAAAGCCATGATTCACATGGCTTTTTTATTTGAATTACAACCTTACACGTTCAGAAACTTAGTCCTGATTCACTCCATATAAAGTTTCACCATCACCTAAGTTTGGACCACCGCAATTTCTAGGGTTGTTCAAGCAGTTCTTCACTACACGGCCAATCGTATTTTCATCCCAACCGTTCATCCAGTCAGCATGTAATGAGTAACCACCAGGATACGCTGTACTATAATTATCACTAGCTAAGCGGTATTTAGCGGCAGCATCCAAGTTGAAGAAGTCTGCATTGATGGTGATGTTCGGAATGGCCACAGGATGGCTAGCCGGACAAGAGTTTGCAGATTTGGTCACTTTGCCTGTCGCGTCTTCGCACTCGTCACCACAAGCATAAGCCATGTGAGATTTGTGGTCTGGACTGTCAAGGTTTTTACCATCCCAGCATTGCGGGAAACTCACAATCAAACGTAACATTTGATTTGCGCCGCCACAAGTGCCTTTGATATGACTACCTTGCCACATAATCCCCCAGTTGGCTGGGTTCATTACTTGGGTTTGGTCTTGGCAGTAGAAACCGCCTTGTGCATCGGCAACTGCTAATGGTTTAGCATTGCCAGCAATCATACGTAGTCCTGCTGGTGGTGCTTTGATATACGCACCGCTTTTATCATCAATAGCCTTGTAATACACCACAACCACGCTTGGTTTTGCTGGTGCGCCATTAGCGGTATTAATCAGGCTAGGCATCCAGTAACCAGAGCGATTCAAAATGCCGCCAGCACAAGTGGTGTTACCAGAGTTATGCAATGTTTCATTCGTGCTGTATGCATTTGCAGCGGTATTGCCAAAGAACGTGTGATGGTGTGTTGCATTCGGCACACCAGGATACACAATCGGGTCATCATTGCTCATATGTGAATATTCGCAACTCATACGGAATGCGCCAGCGTAAGGGAACGATTCAAGTTTTGGAATGGTTGCGGCTTTAAGCATTTTTGTTGAGAAACCAACCGCAGCTTTAGGTGCTAGCGCTGTATTTACTGCAGGCATTAAGTTTTGACCTTTAGGATCAAGTACTTTTTCCAGCAGTTTGTTGTCTACGTAGAAGCAACGATTATAGGCGCTAGATTTCGGGTCACCCATCACAGTTGCATTACAACCGATGCTGCCTGTTACATTTTCTTTGGTCGTCCATTTTGTAGCTACCCCAAACCACACTTTTGCAGTGACCCCTGCAGGGATTGTGCACTGCTCCATGTTGCCATTGCAAAATACTGCAACCTTAGGAGGTGCTAACAGTGTGGTGCTCGTAGTCGTAGAACCACCAGTAGTCGTAGAACCACCAGTAGTCGTAGAACCACCAGTAGTCGTAGAACCACCAGTAGTCGTAGAACCACCAGTAGTAGTCGTAGAGCCGCCAGTAGTCGTAGAACCACCAGTAGTCGTAGAACCACCAGTAGTCGTAGAGCCGCCAGTAGTCGTAGAGCCGCCAGTAGTCGTAGAGCCGCCAGTAGTCGTAGAGCCGCCAGTAGTTGCCTTAGCCTTCCACCCTAACGTAGCTATTGCGACCCCATTAGGTGTTGATGTAGTCGTACTTGAAGCAATTGGTTTGAATGTGCTTGTATTTGTAGACGTAGTCGTACTTGTGGTCGTTGATGGACTGGCCGTCTGTGTAAGGTTTTTACTAACGGTGTTCCATATTATATTCAATCTAATGGGGCTATTATCAATCTTCCCTGCTTTAAGCTCTGCTGGATTTGCACAGAGATTGCCGTCCTTAATAATATTTAACAAAATCTTTTCTGAGCGTTTGTTAGTGATTGCTGCCGGGGGTACATCTGAATACTGCATGACGCCTTTGCTATCGCGCCAACGGTAAACATCTGCTAATAAATTACTGCTAGAACCTAATAATGCAAGCAGAAGCAAGGAGCTGAGCCCTGTTCTGGTGGATTGGGTTATATTCATTTGGGTAACTCCAACTTCTTTAATTCTTACTACTAATGACCCTTGTTTCTTTGAATATATTTTATATGTATGTACGGGAGGTACTATTAATACTATTTTGTTATGATTAACATTCTATATAATGATGCGAATCTGTCAAGACATAAATTGCATTTTTTCTTAAAAAATTGTTACGAAATATTACAAATAATTAATAAGTTACGTTATCTTTCTAATAATCTCAATTAAGTTTCTATCGTTTTGTTAGTCATCCATTTTAACCTGTTGTTTTTTATAAAGTTACCGCATGCAATCGCAATCATTCAAGCATAGAGTTATTCGTTCAAGTCTGTGGATTTTTAGTGGTAACGCGCTCACACAAGTCATCCGGTTCGTCAGTAACTTGATTATGACAAGGTTGTTAGCGCCAGAAATGTTTGGCCTGATGGCGTTGGCAGGCGTGTTTATTTTCGGTTTGAATTTATTGTCTGATATTGGGCTCAGACAAATCTTAATTCAGAACAAGCGTTCAGACGAGCGGTTTGTGAACACTGTGTGGACCATTCAAGTCGTCAGGGGTTGGATGATTTGGTTATTGTCTGTAGTGGTGGCCGTTGTGTTTTACTTGCTTGCTTACGAACAGATGTTGCCAGCCAATAGCGTATATATCGACCCGGCATTTCCTTATATCATTGCCATCATCGGCATTAATTCGGTCATTTCCGGATACGAGTCTACCAAGTTGGTATTTGGTAATCGAAATTTAAACCTCAAAATCAATGTGACGATTTCACTCATTAGCCAAGTCATTGGATTTTTTGCCATGATGATTTGGGCTTACTTTAGGCCGGATGTCTGGGCGTTAGTAGCTGGATCGATCGTTGCAACGCTTTCTCAAACCATCGCGAGCTATCTGATGATTGAAGGCAAAGGCAACCGCTTTTGCTGGGACAAAACGATCATGGATGACATTTTCCACTTTGGGAAATGGATTTTTATATCCTCCATCATGGGTTTTTTGGTGATGAGTAGCGATAAGCTGATGTTAGGCGGCTTAGTAGATGCAGCTTCTTTAGGTTATTTCGCCATTGCTGGATTGTTAGTCGGTGCCGTAGTGCAGTTGATTGGTAGCTTAATTCACTCCGTTGGCTTTCCCGCCTTGAGTGAGACTTTTCGTGACAACCCTAGTGCGTTGAAATCGGTTTTTTATAAATTAAGACTGCCATTTGACTTGATTTTAATGTTTAGTTGCAGCTTTTTGTTTGTGACGGCAGATACGATCGTGACAATTCTTTATGATGATCGCTACCATTCTGTAGGGTGGATATTACAGATCATGGCCATCAGCTTGTTTGAAGTACGTTATCGCTTGGCAGGGGAGTGTTTCTTGGCCATGGGTAAACCAAAGTTACAAAGTAGCCTGATATTCGTCAATTTGGTCTGCCTGTATGTCATGGGCATTAGCATGTACCATTTATATGGGTTTAAAGGTGCGGTATGGGCTATTGCGTGCAGTGCCTTGTCCACCATTCCGTTAATTTTATTCTACCTAAAACGGTTTGGCATTTTGGATTGGAAAAAAGAGCTGATGGTGTTGCCTGTATTGGTGGTGGGCTATGCTGCTGGCTTGGTGGCTAACTATCTCTTCGATAAGCTTTTTTGAGGATGTATACGCGATTAGTTGTATCGTAATAGTGTGAATATATAAGGAGTGTACAAATGCGTTTAGATGACCAACAAGAAAGTGGTAATGTTGAAGATCGGCGTGGCGGTGGCGGTGGCGGTGGTATCGGCGGTAAAGGCATTGGTGTCGGTACGATAGTACTTGCCTTGGTGGCTATGTATTTTGGCGTAGATCCTTCGGTCGTCTTGAATATTGGGCAAGGGTTGCAGCAAACGGAGACATCTGAAGCGCAGCCTATTCCTAAGGATGACCCGATGGCAATCTTTGTGGCCAAAGTATTGGGGAGTACCGAGCAAACGTGGGATAAGGTATTTCAGCAATCTGGCCAGCAATACCCAGCGCCTAAACTGGTTTTGTTTACAGGGCAGACTAGTACTGCCTGTGGTGCAGGGCAGGCGGCAATGGGACCATTTTACTGCCCTGCCGATCAAAAAGTGTATATCGATTTAAGTTTTTATCAAGAAATGAAAAACCGTTTTCATGCGCCAGGCGACTTTGCGCAAGCCTATGTGATTGCGCATGAAGTGGGGCACCATATCCAAAACCTCATGGGCACTTCCGAGCAAGTGCAACGCGCGCGTCAGTCAGCTCGGAGTGAAGCGGAAGCCAATCAATATTCCGTGCGTTTGGAATTGCAGGCAGATTGTTATGCTGGCGTTTGGGCAAATCATGCTGATGGTGAGAACCGTATTTTAGAAGCTGGAGATGTGGAAGAAGCCATGACTGCTGCGGCAGCCATTGGCGATGACGCCTTGCAAAAACAAGCACAAGGCTATGCCGTGCCAGATAGCTTTACCCACGGCACCTCTCAACAGCGTATGCATTGGTTTAATCAAGGTTTGTCTACTGGCGATATGCGCCAATGTGACACGTTTAAAGCGGCATCGATTTAAATGGCGGTGAACAAGGTAAATTTGGAAGAGCACACGATTCGCTCCGAGGTGATTGCCTCGGGTGGTATGCTCACAGTCAAACGCGATCAGGTGCGATTGCCGAACGGGCATCAAAGTCAGCGCGAGTTTGTGCTGCACCCTGGCGCAGTAGTGGTGGTGCCGCTATTAGACAATGGCAATATTATTTTCGAACGGCAATTTCGATACCCGCTACATCAAGTGTTTATTGAGTTGCCGGCGGGTAAAATTGATCCCAATGAAACAATCTTAACGACAGGACAGCGCGAGCTGCTGGAAGAAACCGGTTACACCGCAAACCAATGGGTTAAGCTCGGTTTGCAGCATCCATGTATTGGTTACTCTAATGAAGTGATTCATATGTATTTAGCGCGGGGCCTCACGCTTGGCCAGCATCAGCGCGATATTGATGAGACACTGGAAGTGTTTGAGATGAGTCTGTCGCAGTGTATGCAGATGATTCTGGATGGCGAGATTACCGATGGTAAAACCATCGTGGCTATGTTGTTTGCAGAGAAATATTTAACACAACATGGCTAAGATATTGTTGGTAGGCTGCGGTGACTTGGGCGCTGAAATCGCGGTGCGATTACATGCATCTGGCCACGAAGTGGTTGGTGTGCGTAAAAGTACGCGCACATTGCCATTTGGCATGCATACGATTCAGGCCGATGTGACCGAGCAGGGCACGCTTGCGCCGTTAACTACAGAGGTGATTGTGTATTGTGTAGCTGCCAGTGCGCAAACGAATGAAAACTATCATCGGCACTATGTGCAGGGCTTGCGTAATGTATTGCAATCACAGTCTGGCCCACAATTAAAACATGTATTTTTTGTCTCCAGCACCCGTGTTTACGGGCAGCATGCAGACGCGCTACTAGATGAAGCGACACCAGCGATTGCGACAGACTTTGGTGGTGAGCGACTGTTGGAAGCAGAGCAGCTACTGTCAGCTTTGCCTTGTTCAAGCACGGTATTGCGATTGTCTGGAATTTATGGGCCGGGACGCTTGTATTTGGTCTATCTGGCAAAAGATCAAACAAGATGGCCAGCCGAGAACCAATGGACGAATCGTATTCATCGGGATGATGCAGCAGCGTTTGCAGCTTTTTTGGTTGGGCAAGTGTTAGGTAATCAATCTATACACCCGTTGTACATCGTGACGGATGATTTGCCCGTAGCGCAATATGAAGTCCTGACTTGGTTGGCAACCAACATGGGTGGTAATGTAAAGAATGTGCGTATTCCGCCCGTAACACAAGGTAAGCGCTTATCCAATGAGCGGCTACGAGACACCGGTTTTGTGCTGAGTTATCCAAGCTATCAGCACGGTTATTCAACACTTATTTAACTATACTCTAGTCAATGCGACATCTATTTATCATCACTGTCTTGAGTCTATGTGTAACTGTTGCGCAGGCAGACACACAACAAACTTTTACGGAGTGGCTGCAAGAGCTAAAGGCGGATGCAGTGCGTGAGGGCATCTCTAAAAAAACCGTGGATGCCACTTTTAAGCATGCCAAACTGTTACCACGTGTCATTCAATTGGATCGTTCTCAGCCTGAATTTATCTCTACCTTTTTGGATTATTTAAATCGCCGCGTGAACACAAGTTTGGTTGAGCGCGGACGTTATTTATTGACCCAGCATCAACCGTTATTGGCAGAAGTGGAGTCCAGCTATGGCGTACCTAAGCAAGTGCTCGTTGCGTTTTGGGGCATGGAAACACACTATGGCAAGATGCAAGGTGATTTTGATTTGGCCTCTGCTTTAATGACACTGGCGTATGAAGGGCGGCGTGCAGTATTTTTTCGTAACGAGCTATTCAATTTAATGCGCATAGCCGATGCACGCCATGCGTCAACATCTGCGCGTATTCAAGGTTCGTGGGCTGGCGCGATGGGGCATATGCAGTTTATGCCCTCTACGTTGATTGCACATGGCGTGGACGCGAATCACGATGGTCGCGTGGATATTTGGCAATCGTTACCAGATGCCATGTACTCCGCAGCCAATTATCTGGCCAAAGCGGGGTGGCGTGGTGATGAGCCCATTATGGTGCAAGTAGATCTGCCTGCCGATTTTGATTATCGGTTTGCAAAGCTTAACTACCGCCAGCATGTGGACGCTTGGAAAGCGTTAGGCGTATACGTGCCTGCGCATATTCGTAATCTTGAAAATGCGGCGATCTTATTACCGCAAGGCTGGCGTGGTCCGGCATTGATGGTATTCAGCAATTTTGATGTGGTGATGGACTGGAACCGTTCCGTGAACTATGCGTTGGCAGTTGCCTATTTGTCAGAGCAGTTGGTGGGGGTGGCCGATATAGCGGTGGAGGATGATGTTGAGTTGGGTGCGTTAAGTTTCAACGAAATGTGGGCATTGCAAGGCAAATTGAATGAACTGGGGTTTCCTAGTGGGCCGCCAGATGGTTTCCCCGGTTTGAAAACGCAAGAGGCTATTCGCATGTATCAATCTGCACATGGCTTACCTCAAGATGGCTACGCTAGCCCCAGTTTGTATGTGCGTCTAATCGAGTCATTAAAGTAATTGTGGTTCGCGTGTTCTAAACCAACCAGTTAAGCTTAGGCGTTCACGATGCGCAGGCAGCACTTCATGCCAAAAATCAGCCGATAAAAATAACACCAGTCGCCCGCCAATTGGCAAAATATCTATCCACTCTTCATTATCAAGGTGCAGTCTTAATTCGCCGCCATGCTTAGGCTGCCAGTCTTGATTCAAATATAAGATAGAACTGATTTTGCGGGTGTTGAGCTGTGTAGAACCACCCGCATTAAATTGATCAAGATGCTTTTGGTACACAGCGCCAACTGGATAAATGGCCAAATGCGTTTCTAATGACGCCAATCCTATAAATAGCTGTTGGTTGAGCAGCTGTTTTAAATGCTGCATATGCACAAAATATTGCTGAATGGCAATATCTGGGCTATTTTCATCTAACCAACAAATATGGTCGCCTCTGATATGTTGGCGTGTTTCCGCTTGTTTTCCTGTGCGTGCATGCGCCATTTCTTGATTGCACAGCTTAGTTCGAGCTACTTCTGCTAACGCAAAAATGGTGTGCGCAGGTAGATAATCGTCAATAACGACATAGCCTTGTTCTGCTAATGTAGTGACAATCTTGTCGTCATCTGTCGTTGAAAGTATTTTCGTCTGCATTGCAAAATTATAGCAGGCTGGGTTTGCGCCAACGTGCATAATCGGCTAGAATTCGCACCTCTTAAGCAATTAAGAATTTAGTCTAGTATTAGGCGGTTAGCTCAGTTGGTTAGAGCGCTTGGTCGACATCCAAGAGGTCAGCAGTTCGAATCTGCTACTGCCTACCAAATTAACTTATAAAAGCCGTTATAATTAACGGCTTTTATTGTTTTTGCTTTTTATTCAGATAGATTTCGGACGTGTTATGCCTAATATTCGATTGCCAGATGGTTCTGTAAGACAGTTTGATCAGCCTGTAACGGTCGCTGAAGTCGCCATGAATATTGGTGCGGGTTTGGCCAAAGCAGCACTCGCTGGCAAAGTGGGTGAGAAAGTAGTCGATACCAGCTATCTGATTGAGCAAGATGTTGATTTGGCCATCATTACAGACAAAAATCCTGAAGGCTTGGAAGTCATTCGGCACTCAACTGCGCATTTATTGGCTTACGCAGTTAAAGAGCTGTTTCCAGATGCGCAAGTGACGATTGGGCCGGTGATTGACAATGGCTTCTATTATGATTTCAGCTATAAGCGTCCGTTTACGCCGGAAGACTTAGTGGCAATCGAAAAGAAAATGGTAGAGCTGGCGAAAAAAGACGAGCCAGTCACACGTAAAGTGCTGCCGCGTGACGAGGCCGTTGCCTACTTTAAATCGATTGGTGAGCATTACAAAGCAGAGATTATTGCTTCTATCCCTGCGGGTGAAGATGTCTCCTTATATTCTGAAGGTGGCTTTACCGATTTATGCCGCGGCCCGCATGTGCCCAATACTGGTAAGTTAAAAGCGTTTAAGCTGATGAAGTTGGCCGGCGCCTATTGGCGTGGTGATAGCAATAACGAAATGCTGCAACGTGTGTACGGCACAGCTTGGCGCAACAAGGAAGAGTTGGATGCGTACCTGTTCCAATTGGAGGAAGCAGAAAAGCGCGATCACCGTAAACTCGGTAAGCAACTCGATTACTTTCATATGCAAGACGATGCGCCAGGCATGGTGTTCTGGCATCCGCGTGGCTGGAGTATTTGGCAGGAAGTCGAACAATACATGCGTGACATGTTTCGTAGTCATGACTACCAAGAGGTGCGTACGCCTACTGTGATGGATCGCACCCTGTGGGAAAAGTCCGGTCACTGGCAGAATTACCGCGACAATATGTTTGTGACGTCATCAGAAAGTCGCGATTATGCGGTCAAGCCGATGAACTGCCCTGGCCATATTCAAATTTTTAATAGCAGCTTACATAGCTATCGTGATTTGCCTTTGCGCTTGGCAGAGTTTGGTTCATGTCACCGTAATGAGCCATCAGGTTCGTTACATGGCTTGATGCGCGTGCGTGGTTTTACACAAGATGATGCGCACATTTTCTGTACCGAAGAGCAAGTGGAATCTGAGGTCGCGAGCTTTATCAAAATGCTATATCAGGTGTATAACGATTTTGGTTTTAAAGATGTGTTGGTCAAGTTATCTACGCGTCCCGAAAAACGCATCGGTACCGATGAAGAGTGGGATAGGGCAGAAACTTCGCTTGCTAATGCACTTAAAATCAATGGCTTGGAGTTTGAATATCAGCCAGGCGAGGGTGCCTTCTACGGTCCAAAAATCGAATTTACACTGAAAGACTCGCTGGGTCGCCTGTGGCAATGCGGCACGATTCAATTAGACCCGAACTTACCAGAGCGTTTAGGCGCTGAGTACGTGGCGGAAGACAATACACGCAAGCGCCCAATTATGTTACACCGCGCAATTGTTGGCTCTATGGAGCGTTTCTTAGGTATCTTGATCGAAAACTATGCGGGTGCAATGCCAACTTGGTTGGCGCCAGTGCAGGCCATGGTACTCAATATTTCAGATGGTCAAGCCGATTATATTCGCCAAGTAGTTGAAATCTTAAAGAAAAATGGCATTCGATGCGATTTTGACTTGAGAAATGAGAAGATTACCTATAAAATACGCGAACATAGTTTGCAAAAGATGCCTTACTTGCTTGTAGCGGGTGAGCGTGAAATGCAAAATGGTCATGTAGCCGTGAGAACCAGAAAAGGTGAAGACTTGGGTTCAATGTCTCTGGAAGCGTTTATTGAACGCATCAAGACAGAGATAGCAGCCAAGGTTTAAATTGTCTGGAACACGGCTTAATTTATTTGTTTAGGGGATAGTTATAGCTCAGGATAAAGAAACGCGCATTAACGGTGATATTACAGCGCCCGAAATACGTTTGATTGGTGTGGATGGTGAACCACTTGGTATTGTGAGCTTGAGAGAAGCTTTTGCCAAGGCAGAAGAGGCGGATATTGATTTGGTTGAAATTGCACCGAACGCTTCGCCACCTGTATGTAGGTTGATGGATTACGGCAAGTTTAAATATGCCGAAAGCAAACGCCAGCATGAGCAAAAACTAAAGCAAAAACAAGTACAAATTAAAGAAGTGAAGTTTCGTCCAGGTACTGACGATGGTGACTACAACATCAAAGTACGTAATATTATCCGCTTTTTGGGTGAGGGCGATAAAGCAAAGATTACATTGCGTTTTAGAGGCCGCGAGATTACGCACCAAGAGTTTGGTCTGGCGCTATTAAAACGTGTTGAGGCAGATTTACAGGAGCATGCGGTAGTAGAGCAGTTTCCGAAAATGGAAGGCCGTCAAATGGTGATGGTATTGGCTCCGGCGAAAAAATTACCTGTAAAAAAATCGGATAAAGCCGAATAAGTAACAAACAAGTTTTTTATGAGTGATACGGCGAAAAGGCATGCCCAAGCACTCTTTATTCAACTCTCAAGGAGAAAAAAATGCCAAAGATGAAAACCAAGAGCAGCGCCAAAAAGCGCTTTAAGTTCTTAGGGAACGGTAAAGTAAAACGTACTCACTCCCACCTACGTCATATTTTGACGAAAAAAACGACGAAGCAAAAACGTAAATTACGTGGCACTTCTATCATCTCAGCAACTGACGTCAAACGCGTTCGCGCAATGATGCCAACACAATAAGGAGACTGATATGCCTAGAGTAAAACGTGGTGTCATCGCTCGCGCAAGACATAAAAAAGTATTAAAAGCAGCCAAAGGCTATCGTGGCCGTCGTAAAAACGTATACCGTATTGCTAAGCAAGCGGTAATGAAAGCTGGTCAATACGCTTACCGTGACCGTCGTCAGAAAAAACGTCAATTCCGTACATTGTGGATTGCGCGTATCAACGCAGGTGCACGTGAGTTAGGTTTAACTTACAGCCGCTTCATGAATGGCTTGAAAAAGGCTTCTATTGAGGTGGATCGTAAAGTGCTGGCTGACTTAGCTGTATTTGATAAGGCTGCATTTGCAAAGTTTGTTGAATTGGCAAAAACTGGTTTAAGCGCCTAAACAAACCAATTAAAAAAAGAGGCTGCGGCCTCTTTTTTTATTCATGCAAAGATTAAGTGCTTTAGCATGAATTTTTTTGACCGATAAATTTTTTGATTGAGTGCAAACGCAAACATGTCAGATTTAAATCATCTAATCGCAGAAGCGCAAACAGATTTTATTGCATGTGATGCATTACCTGCGCTTGAGAATGCAAAAGCAAAATACTTAGGTAAAACAGGGTTGCTCACAGATGCGCTCAAGGGCCTAGGAAAATTGAGCGCTGAAGAGCGTCCAGCGGCTGGGGCTGCAATCAATGTAATCAAACAAGCCATTGAACAAGCGCTGAATGCACGTAGAGAAGCGATTCTTGAAGCTGCGCAAGCGCAACAATTGGCCAGTGAGTCATTGGACATTACCTTGCCGGCACGTACACAATCGCGTGGTGGATTGCATCCAGTTACCTTAACGTTACAACGTATTGAGCAGTTGTTTCATTCCATTGGGTTTGATGTCGCAAATGGTCCGGAAATCGAAACTGACTTTTACAACTTTACCGCACTGAATATTCCGGAAAATCATCCTGCGCGGGCCATGCACGACACTTTTTATGTGGATGAATCGCATGTATTGCGTACGCACACATCACCCGTGCAAGTACATTACATGCAAAACAAACAGCCTCCGTTGAAAATCATTGCGCCGGGACGTGTATATCGTGTGGATTCCGATGCTACGCACTCACCGATGTTTCACCAAGTAGAAGGCTTGTGGGTGGATGAGCATATTAGTTTTGCCAATTTAAAAGGTGTGGTGCAGGATTTCCTGCAAAAATTCTTTGAGCGCGATGATTTGACCGTGCGTTTCAGGCCTTCTTTTTTCCCATTCACAGAACCTTCTGCGGAGATGGACATGAGTTGGAATGGCGGCTGGTTGGAAATTGGCGGCTGTGGCATGGTGCACCCGGAAGTATTCAAGCATGTGAATATTGATAGTGAGCAATACCGTGGCTTTGCATTTGGCTTAGGCGTAGAACGCTTAGCTATGCTGCGTTACGGTGTCAACGATCTGCGCCACTTTTTTAACAACGATTTGCGCTTTTTGCAGCAATTTATTAAGTAAAGTTTCTTATGCAATTTTCAGAAAATTGGTTACGTACATTTGTTAATCTAGAGATGGATACGCAAGCATTAAGCCATGCGCTGACGATGACCGGGCTTGAGGTAGAAGAGCTCACCCCTGTTGCGCCTGCTTTTGAGAAAATTGTGGTGGGTGAGATTGTGTCTGCCGTTAAACATCCCGATGCGGATCGTTTACAAGTGTGTCAGGTAAAAATTGGCCAAGAAACGTTACAAATTGTCTGCGGTGCAGCTAATGCGCGTGTTGGCCTCAAAGCGCCTTGTGCATTGGTGGGTGCGGAATTACCTGGTATTTCCATCAAGCAAGCTAAAGTGCGCGGTGTGGAATCATTTGGCATGATGTGTTCATCCAAAGAGTTAGGCTTGGCAGCAGAAGCAACAGGGTTGTTAGAATTGCCTGCCGATGCGCCAGTAGGTCAGGATATTCGTGATTATTTGGATTTGAACGACACGCTCTTTACATTGAAGCTGACACCTAATCGTGCAGATTGTTTGAGTATTCTGGGTATTGCACGAGATGTAGTGGCCATGACGGGCGCGCCATTAAGTGTCCCGACTACTCAACCCCCAGCAATCACCACAGACAAAAGTATTTCAGTACAAGTACAGGCAACCGAGGCATGTCCGGCTTATTTTGGACGTGCCATCACCGGTGTAAATGCACAAGCACAATCTCCAGATTGGGTGGTGCGACGCTTGGAGCGTAGCGGTATCCGTAGCATCAGCGCTTTAGTCGATATCACTAATTATGTGTTGTTAGAGCTGGGGCAACCCATGCACGCGTTTGATTTGGACAAGTTGCAAGGCAATGTGAATGTACGTTTGGCAAAAGCGGGTGAGTCATTACAGCTATTAAATGGCAATACTGTGCAATTGGCAGCGGATGATTTAGTGATTGCTGACAATAGCGGTGCGATTGCACTGGCTGGTATTATGGGCGGCGAGCCTACCTCAGTGACAGATGTCACCACAGCTGTCTTTTTAGAAAGTGCTTTCTTTTCACCAGATGCAATCGCTGGCAAAGCCCGCCGCATTGGGCTGAGCACGGATTCATCTTATCGCTTTGAGCGCGGTGTGGATTTTGGTAATACAGCCAACGCATTGGCACGCGCTACGGATTTGGTACTTTCTATTTGTGGCGGTCAAGCAGGCCGCGTCACACAATCGGTGGCAACACTGCCAGTACGTAAGCAAGTCACATTACGTTATGACCGTTTACAATCCGTATTAGGCATTGATATTCCCTATGCAACGGTAGGTAAGTTGCTAACGCAATTAGGCTTCACATTTACCGAGCAAGACCATGTGTTTTTAGTGCAAGCGCCAAGCTATCGCTTTGATATCGCACGCGAAGAAGACTTGATTGAAGAAATTGCACGTTTATACGGCTACGACAAAATACCGGCCATCACGCCACATGCCAATTTGGCGATGCTCGAGCAATCTGAAAGCCGCTTAAATGTGGCTAGTTTGCGTGATGCAATGCAATCGCAAGGCTACCAAGAGGTGGTCACCTATAGCTTTGTGGATGAGGCTTGGGAGCGTGATTTGTTGGGCAATGCGTCGCCAATCCCGTTGAAAAATCCGATTGCTAGTAATATGAGTGTGATGCGCAGTGGTTTGTGGGGCGGTTTGCTAGATGTATTGAGTTATAACCTGAATCGCAAACAAGACCGTGCTTTGTTGTTTGAAGTGGGTAGTAGCTACCACACGGCTGCACAGGGCTATGCTGAACAGCAGAAACTCGCTGGTTTATTTTATGGCGATTTTCAGCCTGAGCAATGGGCATCCGATAAGCGCGAAGTAGACTTCTATGACGTAAAAGCCACGGTAGACGCACTGACTAAGCAGCAAGCAGAGTATCGCGTAGAGACACACACTGCGCTACATCCGGGACAAACTGCGCGTATTTATATCGATGGGAAAGCGCAAGGTTGGTTTGGTAAACTGCATCCCAAATGGCAGCAGGATTACAATTTTCCTAAAGCAACGTTCTTGTTTGAGCTGAATGTGGACGCGTTATTACATGCTTCTGTCCCGCAATACCAAGAAGTCTCTAAGTTTTTAGGGGTGAGACGTGATATTGCGGTGATCGTGAATGCTAATGTGCAAGTGCAAGCCATTATCGATGCAGTGAAAATGGCACAAATTCCATTGTTGCAACAGATACAATTGTTTGATGTTTACCAAGGAAAAGGTATCGCTGAAAACAAAAAAAGCCTTGCATTTCTTGTACTTATACAAGATACTCATAAAACTTTGGTCGACACCGAAGCCGAAGCCGCAATGGCTGAGTTGTTAAAAATACTCGAAAATCAATTTGGTGCCGAGTTACGTAATTAAGTACCGACTGTCCATCAAGAATTAAGTAAAAAGTAGTTAGGGGAGTTCATGACATTAACTAAAGCAGATTTAGCCGATTTGTTGTTTGAGCAAGTTGGGCTCAACAAACGTGAAGCTAAAGACATGGTAGAAGCGTTTTTTGAAGAAGTACGTACCGCGTTAGAAGCAGGCGATAGTGTGAAATTATCTGGTTTTGGTAACTTTGAATTACGTAAAAAATCAGAGCGTCCAGGTCGTAACCCAAAAACGGGTGAAGAAATCCCGATTACTGCAAGACGTGTAGTTACCTTTCACGCAAGCCAAAAGTTAAAAACTAAAGTAGAAGAGCATTACGCGAATCAATAACTTAAAAGTGAGTAAACATGGTTGAAGAGTCTCCCAAAGTACAGTTGCCACCTATCCCAGCCAAGCGTTATTTTACGATTGGTGAAGTGAGTGAGTTATGTGGTGTCAAACCACATGTGCTTCGTTATTGGGAACAAGAGTTCACACAGTTAAAACCTGTGAAACGTCGTGGTAATCGTCGTTATTACCAACATCACGAAGTGTTGCTCATCCGTAAAATTCGTGAGCTGTTGTATGAGCAAGGCTTTACCATCAGTGGCGCACGCAATCGTTTAGATGGGCAAGAGTCTACTGAGGCAGCGCCAGTCGCTGCTCCGGTAGTGGCGATAGCTCAGTCCATGGCGACGCCATTTGCTGACACTGTTGATTTGACGCAGGTACGTGCGCAGATTCGCCAAGTCATACAGTTGCTGCGCGCCTGATTTCTATTCCCCTTTTTGTTAAAATTATTGATTCTACATTCGGCGTATGGCTATTTTGATTTATAATGCCTGCACTGAAGTTTCAGTAAGGATCGGGGCGTAGCGCAGCCTGGTAGCGTACTTGCATGGGGTGCAAGGGGTCGTGTGTTCGAATCACACCGTCCCGACCAATAGAAACAAATAGACAGGCCACTCACTGAGTGGTTTTTTTATTTTAGGAGTGCTCATAGGGGTGCTTGAATCAAAACATATCACCTAATTCGAATCCAAATCACCACTTTCCGCCCTACTTCTAAAAGCAGTGAAAAGCAGCGTTTTTGCAACGCATAATTATTTCCATCAATGGCTTAAGTCGTGCTAAGGAGACAATGAGTGAGTGCGCAAACATTGCGACTGATACACAAGTCTGAGGTCTGTAATAAGGCAGGCCTAACCGAACGTTCTATAGCTAATTGATTAACGGAAGACACTTTTAAAACCAGTAAATATCGATGTATGTAACCCTGCTTGGGTTGAGGCAGAGGTATATTTGTAGATTAATCAGCGTATTTCAGATAGAGACCATAATATTCTCCCAGAAGGCCGTACAGCTTTCTGACTATATGCGCAAAACGCCCAAAACAAACACATAATTTTAGCAATTTGAATTGCATTTTGGCTGTCATGAGCCTAGTATCAGTAGCGCCTATATTCATTCTGCATACTTGATAATATCGGTCTAAATTTAATAACGAATAATAAAAACTGAAAGTTATCATGCTAACTAGAGTGCGTTACCCACATTGCCAGTCAACTCATCTCAAACATAGCACACCGCCAAGTCAGTTGTTTCATCATTTGGCTGATCTAAATTGAGTGCATCGGTACAAGTATTAGAATTAAAATATTCCGCGCTTGAAGCAGCAAATTTGGCGTTAGTTGCCGCAAATAAAGCACTCGCTCTTCAAAATGAAGAAAAAGAAAAGCGGGCGGCAGAACTTGCAATTGCAAATGGTGAGTTGGCTTATGAGAATTCAGAAAAGGAAAAGCGGGCGGCAGAGCTAGTGATAGCCAATACTGAGCTTGCGTACCAAAATCAAGAAAAAGAAAACCGCGCAGCCGAGCTGGTGGTTGCAAACAAAGAGTTAGCTTTTCAGAACAAAGAAAAAAGTAAAAGAGCCGCTGAACTGATTGTTGCTAATAAGGAGCTGGCTTTCCAAAATAAGGAAAAAAGCAAGCGTGCTGCAGAGCTAATAGAAGCGAACAAAGAGCTTGCGTTTCAAAATGATGAAAAGGAAAAACGTGCGAGCGAGATGAATGAACTGGCGTTTTATGATCCGCTCACAAAGCTGCCCAATAGAAAACTACTCGTAGATCGTCTTCAGCAAGCCTTATCCACAAGCCTCCGAACTGGCCAAGAGGGCGCAGTGCTTTACCTAGACTTAGATAATTTCAAGACACTCAATGACACCATCGGGCATGATTCTGGCAATTTACTGCTTGAGCAAGTGGCCAAGCGTATAGCGGCATGCTTGCGCGCAGTTGACACGGTGGCACGCATAGGCGGCGATGACTTTGTCATCCTACTGCAAGCACTGAGTACGCGTAACCTTGAGGCAGCAGCCCAAGCGAGAGCGATATCCAATAAAATTCTCATTGAATTAAATAAGCCTTACCAGCTTGAGCAAAATCCGTATGTCTGTACTTCAAGTATTGGTGTGACGCTGTTTAACCGCAAAGAATCGATGGTTGAGGAGTTGTTGCAGCAGGCAAATATTGCGATGTATCAAGCCAAAAAAGAAGGGGGAGATACCATCCGCTTCTATGACCCGCACATGCAAGAAGTGATTAATGCGAGAGCTTTACTCGAAGAAGAACTGCAGGTAGCCATTAGAGAAGAGCAATTTAAACTGTTTTACCAAGTTCAGGTAGACGCATCAGGTAAAGCGGTGGGGGCAGAAGGCTTGATTCGATGGATACATCCTGAACGCGGATTGATTTCCCCCATCCACTTTATCCCCCTGAGTGAAGAAACTGGTTTGATATTGCCAATAGGCGATTGGGTAATCAATACTGCTTGTGCTCAGTTACGCGACTGGCAACAGCAACCTCACACGCGTGAGCTAGGTTTATCTATCAATGTCAGTGCCAAACAATTTGCGCAATCCTACTTTGTGGATCAAGTGAAGCTCGCTTTGCAACGCTTTAATGTAAACCCGACACTGCTTAAACTTGAGCTTACAGAGGGCTTGTTGTTGCATGATGTCGACCAAGCCATTGATACGATGAATACTTTATGCAAAGTAGGTGTGCGATTCTCTTTAGATGATTTTGGCACCGGTTATTCCTCTTTGCAATATCTTAAAAAGCTCCCGCTGGAACAAATCAAAATTGATCAGTCGTTTGTGCGGGATATCGCCAATGATGAAATAGATAAATCAATTGTACGTACGATTATTGCAATGGCTGAGACAATGGAGCTAAATGTAATTGCTGAAGGTGTGGAAACGGAAGGGCAACGGCAAATACTATTGAGGGAAGGTTGCTCAAATTATCAAGGCTATTTATTTGGTAAACCAGTCCCAATTGAAAGTTTTGAGCAAGCATTAGTCGGATAAAAGATACGATATCCTCAGCAAATCGTTTCATTGCCATATCGACATCCGTTTAGTTTGTTAAACTATAACGGTGATTTCCAATTTATATAAGCAATAAAACACACAAGCCAGCCATATGCTGGTTTTTTTGTATCTGTTTCTTTTATGTAAATATCCATGTTGTGTAAATATCCATATTGGCAATTGTGATTCGCCTGAACTTGATTTATATTCTATTGAACCGTTCATCTTAATGAACTACCCTCTGTTAATCGCTTAGTTTAGGAATCTCCATGCAAGTCAGTCTTGTCAGCACCACGCCTTTTCCAGACCAAAAACCGGGCACATCCGGTCTGCGTAAAAAAGTCAAAGTTTTCCAACAAGCGCATTATCTGGAGAACTTTGTACAAAGTATTTTTGATTCGTTAGATATCCCAACAGGTGCTGTGTTGACGCTGGGTGGTGATGGGCGCTATTACAATGCGCAAGCGATTCAAACCATTATTAAAATGGCCGCTGCTAATGGGTTCTCTAAGGTCTTGGTGGGTAGAGGCGGTATCTTATCTACACCTGCTGCGTCGCATGTGATTCGCAAATATCAAACATTAGGCGGCATTATTCTGTCTGCAAGTCATAACCCGGCTGGGCCAGACGATGATTTTGGCATTAAATACAATACGCCCAACGGCGGACCTGCGCCCGAGAAAATCACAGAGGCTATTTTTACTATCTCAAAGACCATCCTGCAATATCAATTAGTCGATCTGCCATTAGTCGACCTAGATAAAATTGGGCTCACAGCATTTGATGGCTTTAGTGTTGAAGTGATTGACCCAGTACGTGATTATGCCGATTTAATGGAAAGCATGTTTGATTTTGCGGCAATACGCACATTGTTTGCCAATGGCTTCACCATGCAGTTTGATGCCATGCATGCAGTCACAGGGCCTTATGCACAGGAGATATTCGCACACAGATTAGGCGCATCTGACAGCAGCTTAATGAACTGTCAGGTCTCGGAAACATTTGGTGGTGGTCACCCTGACCCAAATCTGACTTATGCCGAAGCGTTGGTCAAAATTGTCTACGGATCTAATCCGCCCGATTTTGCGGCAGCATCCGATGGGGATGGTGACCGTAATATGATCTTAGGCAAAAGTTTTTTTGTCACGCCATCCGATAGTTTGGCGATTATTGCAGCCAATGCGCATTTGATTCCTGCCTACAAAGCTGGTTTGGCGGGTGTTGCACGCTCTATGCCAACCAGTGGGGCGGTGGATCGCGTTGCCAAAAAAATGAATATCGCCTGTTATGAAACACCTACCGGTTGGAAGTTCTTTGGTAATTTAATGGATGCCGATAAGGTAACGCTATGCGGTGAAGAGAGTTTTGGTACCGGCTCTAATCATGTGCGCGAAAAAGATGGCTTATGGGCGGTGTTGTGCTGGCTGAATATTATTGCTGCGCGCAAACAAAGTGTAGAGGCGATAGTCAGAGCGCATTGGGCGGAATATGGCCGTAACGTGTATTCCCGCCATGATTATGAAGGTATTCCGACTGAACAAGCCAATGCAGTCATGGCACATTTGAAAGCGCAATTCGAGACATTGGTTGGTCAAACGTTTGGTCGCTATACTGTGGCTACTTGTGATGATTTTAGTTATCAAGATCCGGTCGATCACTCTGTCAGCCGGGGACAAGGCATACGCGTTTTATTCCAATGTGGCTCAAGAATCATATTCAGATTGTCCGGCACCGGCACAGAAGGCGCGACCATCCGCATCTATCTTGAGGCTTTTGAACCAGACGCCAATCAACATCATTTAGATGCACAGGTGGCGTTGGCGGAAATGATTCAGTTGGCATTGAAGCTGTCGCAGCTAGTGGAAAAAACTGGACGCTCAGCACCTACGGTGATTACTTAATTGGCTGAAGAATAATAAGTGCATAAGGGGAAAATCATGAGATATTCGTGCAAATGGCTGAGCCTATGTGCAGTAGTCGCAGTGACGGCTTGCGGTACCAATCCTGTCACCAAAAAAACCGAGTTTCAATTTGTGTCTCAAGCACAAGAGATCTCAATTGGTACGCAAAACTATTCACCTGCGCGTCAATCGCAAGGGGGCGACTATGTGATTGATCCTGAGTTAACGGCTTACGTACAAGGGGTAGGTAAACGTCTGGCTGCTGTTTCGGATCGACCAGATTTGCCTTATGAATTCGTGGTATTGAATGACTCGATTCCGAATGCTTGGGCGATGCCAGGGGGCAAAATTGCGTTTAACCGTGGATTGTTATATGAGCTGAATAGCGAGGCGGAGTTGGCGGCAGTGATGGGGCATGAAATTGTGCATGCCGCTGCCCGACATGGCGCTAAAAGTATGGAGCGCGGTATTTTATTACAAGGCGCTATGATTGCGGTGGGGATAGGCGCACAAAACACGAATTATTCTAATTTGATTGTAGGTGGGGCGCAGCTAGGCGCACAGCTGGCTACCAGTAAATATGGACGTGATGCAGAGTCAGAATCAGACTTGTATGGCATGCAATATATGAAAAAAGCAGGGTACGACCCTACTGCAGCGGTAACACTGCAGGAGACGTTTGTGCGTTTGAGCGAAGGTAAGAAAAGCGACTTTATTACAGGGTTATTTGCCAGCCATCCACCATCACAAGAACGTGTAGATGCCAACAAGGAAACACTGGCCAGAATTGGTGCCGGAGGTGATTGGGGTAAAGAGGCGTATGCGCAAAAAGTAGGTAAAGTAAAGGCCACACGCGCTGCTTATAAAGCTTATGACGATGCATTGGTTGCCCTTAAAAAAGGCGATACCGCAGCGGCTACCAAATTGGCAAATCAGGCGATTGCAGGCGAGCCTAAAGAGGCAAGATTCCAAGAGCTGTTGGGCGATATTGCGCTGACGCAGAAAAAGCCACAAGAAGCATTGGGCTACTATGATAAAGCCATAAAAATGCAGCCGGATTATTTTAAGCCGCATATCCAAAGCGGTATTGCTTTATTTAATATGGGTAAAAAAGCAGAAGCTGAACCATTTTTAAATCGTGCTAATGCGCTGCTGCCAACGGCGCCAGGGCATGATTTGCTTGGGCAAATTGCAGAAGGGCGCGGGGAAACCGATGTGGCCCTCAAACACTACCAAACGGCAGCAGGCTCAGATTCGGATATAGGTAAAGACGCCAATGCGCGTGCGGTGCGTATTGATCTACCGCGTAATCCTGCCAAGTATATTCAGTCTGGCCCTGTGGCCGATAATAATGGTGCTGTGTATGCCGTAGTGCAAAATGCCACAGCGGTGCCAATTGGCAGGGTGCAAGTGCGCATGATTAAATATGATGCAAAAACAGGCAGGCCCGTCGCGCAAAGCAGACCGATGATTATTAATGGAGTTGCACCGGGTAAACGTAACCAGATTGCAGTAGGGGAAACGGTAAAAACACAGCAGGAGCTGCAGTTGTACAAAGTGGTGGTGGATGCGGCAGAGTTGGCGCAATAAATTGTAGCGTTATTCGCTAATCGATTAAGGCCAGCGATGCCGGCCTTAATACGAGAGAGTTACTTAATTAAGTGAATTGCTACGAGTATTAGTGACCGCCAAATACTTTAGCCACCCATTCCTGCGCATCCAATTGCTTGTCAGTCGACGTGTCCATTTTGTTGAAGATTGCACGGTGATGATTTAAGAACTCTTCACGTGTCACTAAGTGATCGGCATCGGTATCCATCATTTTCATCATTTTCATTGAACGCAGCTCTCGGGTGTAGCCGCCGGTAGCTAAATCAAGCTTGGTCTGTTTTGTCGTGCCAGCCCATTCTTTAGCGTCTAGTGAGTCATCTTGGTCTTTGTTCAATGCATCGAAAATACTGTTGTAATAAGCATCTGACTCAGCAATGGTGACCATATGGTTGCCATCTGCGTCCAGCATCTTCATCATTTCTAGCTTTTGCAGTTGGGTCGCATAACCGCCAGTACTTAGCATCGGTTCAGCTGCCATTAGTTGTGTAGTTGCGACCATTAGCATGGTTGCAACCAGTGTGGATAGTTTTAAATGTGTCTTCATGGTAAAGCTCCTCAAATATTAAAATGTGAATATTAAATGTGTAAGTGGCTAGCTAGCCACCATTAGTCACACCTTGTGAGGAATACTTACATAAAACACATTCTGTAAAAATATAGCTATAAAAAACAAAAACTTATATTTTTATTCAACTTGATTATTCAACTTGGCGAATCGTCATCTCGCCTTTAAATAAGCGCACGTCCATGCGCGCCAAAAAGCTCATGCCAAGTAAGACATCGCCTTCTAGGCCAGGGGCAATCATGGCAGATACGTTATTGGCTTCCACGCCACCGAGCTTAACGGAAGAGAGTCGCACCATATAGCCCACTGTGGTGCCGTTGGCTGTATTGGTGCGGACTGCCGTGAGGCTTTTTAATTGAAGTTTGTCTGCTACTGTTTGTGAGATGGCGACACCGGTTGCGCCGGTATCGACTAGTACATCTACTTGTTCGCCATTAATCAATGCTTCGGCGCGGTAGTGGCCATCCAACCCTCTTTTGAGTACCACGGTGTGGTCATGCCCTAGGGCTTGTAAGGTATTGGGCTGCTGAATGCGGTCAACCAGATAGTACACGACACTCGCCAGCGCAACCCAGATACATACAATCACTAGGGTATGTCTAGACATGATTTAGAATGGAATGGCAACGTGCGGTGCAGCTTCCCAAATGATCTCTTTAAACTGTGCCTGTATACGTTTGAGTGCTGCTTCACTATCGGCCTCAAAGCGCAATACAATCACAGGCGTGGTGTTAGATGGGCGCATTAAACCAAAGCCGTCTGGGTATTCCACACGCAGGCCATCAATCGTAATCACTTCATTTGCGCCTTGAAAATTAGCCGTTTTCTGTAGGGTATGAATCAAGGCATGTGGTTCGCCTTCGTTCATATGGATATGCTGTTCCGGCGTGCTGACGCTATCCGGTAGTTTATTCAGAATCTCTGATGGGTTGGGGAAGCGGCTCAGAATTTCTAGCAAGCGTGCGCCAGAGTAGAGGCCATCATCAAAGCCATACCAGCGTTTTTTGCCTTGTTTATGGTCATTAAAAAATACGTGGCCGCTCATTTCACCGGCAAGTGCGGCGTCGATTTCTTTAATCTTGGATTTGACGAGTGAGTGTCCGGTTTTCCACATCACCGCTTGCCCGCCTTTTTCTTGAATCCATGGCGTTAAGTTACGGGTCGATTTCACATCAAAGATGATGCTGGCATTGGGGTTGTTAGCTAATACATCCTCTGCAAACAGCATCAGCTGGCGATCTGGGTAAATGATTTTGCCATCTTTTGTCACCACGCCTAAACGGTCGCCATCGCCATCAAATGCTAAGCCAATTTCAGCGCGGCTGGTTTTCAGCGCATTGATTAAATCCTCTAGGTTTTCGGGCACAGAAGGGTCTGGGTGATGGTTAGGGAAATGGCCATCCACCTCGCAGAATAATTCATCCACGCTGCAACCAATGGCGTTATAAAGTGATTTTGCAAATGCACCGGCCACACCGTTGCCGCAATCCACCGCAATTTTCAGTGGGCGCGTCAGATTGATATCGGCCTTAATGGTTTGGATGTAGTCATCCGCAATGCTGTACTTACGCTCTAAGCCTTCACCATAGGTCAGTTGATTGTTTTCAATGCGTGCTTTTAATCCTTGAATCGCTTCGTTAGAAAGCGTTTCTCCTGCCAGCACCATTTTTAAGCCATTGTAATCAGGCGGGTTGTGGCTGCCAGTCACCATGACACCACATTGCGTGTTAAGAAAGTGTGCAGCAAAGTACACCATGGGGGTGGCGACCATACCTAAATTCACCACATCGATACCCGCTTTACGAATGCCGACGGATAATGCGTCCGCCAATTCTGGACCAGATAAACGGCCATCATAGCCAATGCAAATCTCTGATTGGCCGCGGTGCTTGGCTTCGGAACCTAGGGCATGGCCGATGCGCTCGACGATTTCCGGCGTAAGCGTTTTACCGACGATGCCGCGAATGTCATAGGCCTTGAAAATTTCTTTAGGTAAATTGATAGTTGAATGCATAGTAAATAATCACAAAATAAGTAATATGGTGCGCAAGTTGGTCAAATCCTAAAAGAATCCAGAACCAATTGCTGTTATCGGGGCGCAGGCCAAAGCGTTTGTTGAGTTGTAGCTTTGCCCAGTCAATGTGGTAGTGCACGATGAAATCGATCAGCGCGTAAAGCCAGGCGTGTTCGCCAATAAAAAAAACCAGTACCAGCCAAGTGCCAAGCGCGTGAATGGCAGAGTGTGTAATCCCACCTAAATGTAAATAAATGCCTTTGTTGCGATACATCCATGCAGAAGTTTGCAATGGGAAGTCGCATACAAAGTGCTTTACAAATAATAAGAAGAGCGCTTCAAACATGTGCTATTCGGCTTCATCTATCCAAGCAAGTTGAATCGCTTCTAAAATCTTTTCACCACAATGGGCCGGTAGATCATCAAATCCATCCAAGGCCAATGTCCATTCCATCAAGTCGGTAAACCGGATAGTTTTAGGATCTACTTCGGGGTGTTTGTCGTATAGCGCTTCAGCAATGCGCTGACTATCGGTCCATTTCATGTTGCATCCTTGGTTAAGCCAATCAGATGCGATTATAGCCTGCTTGGTATGCAGAGGTAAGTAGCCACAATGGGCCAGCAATACTGCCGTAGGCAAAAAAATGCCCAACACGAGTGTTGGGCCTAGGGGGAGCGATTTTGGAGATATGCGCTTAATTTATGTTTAGCAAACACCGTGCCAAGTAATTTAGTTTATTTAATTCAATGAGTTATTGAAAATCCTGATATTGAGTGCTGGTTTAGAGGCGGTGTGTGGTGGTTCGAATGAACCAAAATGGTGCATATGTGCACCACACATAAAGTAATCATGACTGTTTATGCACCATATACATCATGTTAAACTCACGTTTCTAAATTTTCAGCTTTATGGATGCCTCTCATGTTTAGCACTTCTCGCAATTTAAAAATCGCAGATCCTTCGTTAGCCAAGATGATTGAAGACGAAGTCGTTCGTCAATATCAGCATATTGAACTCATCGCGTCAGAGAACTACACCAGCCCAGCGGTGATGGAAGCACAGGGCTCTCAATTGACCAACAAATATGCAGAGGGCTACCCAGGTAAACGTTTTTACGGTGGTTGCGAATATGTAGACCAAGTAGAGCAATTGGCGATTGATCGCTTAAAGCAAATCTATGGTGCAGAATACGCGAACGTGCAGCCACACTCAGGCTCTCAGGCTAACCAAGCCGTGTATTTTTCTATCCTTAAACCGGGTGATACCGTGATGGGGATGAACCTAGGTCATGGTGGTCACTTAACCCATGGATCACCGGCTAATCTTTCAGGCAAGCTATTTAACATTGTGGCCTATGGCCTGAATGATAAAGAAGAGATTAATTACGATGAAATGGAGCGTATTGCCATTGAAGCTAAACCAAAGCTCCTGATTGGTGGGGCCAGTGCGTATGCCTTGCGTTTTGATTGGGCACGCATGGCTGAGATTGCCAAAAAAGTGGGCGCCTATTTCATGGTGGATATGGCGCATTACTCTGGTTTGATTGCGGCAGGTGTCTATCCTAACCCAGTGCCGCATGCAGATTTTGTGACGTCAACTACGCACAAAACCTTACGCGGCCCACGTGGTGGGATCATTTTAGCCAAAGCCGAATACGAGAAAATGCTGAATTCAAATGTGTTCCCGAGCTTGCAAGGTGGCCCATTGATGCACGTGATTGCTGGTAAAGCCACTGCGTTCTTGGAAGCACAGCAGCCTGAGTTTAAAGTGTATCAAGCGCAAGTGCTTAAAAATGCTGATGTAATGGCGAAAACATTAGCAGCTCGCGGCTTACGTATTATTTCTGGCCGTACTGAGTCACATGTATTCCTAGTGGATTTACGTCCAAAAGGGTTAACCGGTAAAGCAGCCGATGCCTATTTGGGTCAAGCGCACATTACTGTGAATAAGAATGCGATTCCTAACGATCCAGAAAGCCCATTCGTGACCTCTGGTATCCGTATCGGTTCACCTGCGATTACGACACGTGGCTTTAAAGAGGCAGAGGCTGAGCAAGTGGCGCATTTGATTGCAGATGTATTGGATAACCCAACTTCAGAAGCCGTGATTGCTGCAACCAAAGAAAAAGTGCATGCCTTAACCAGTCGCTTCCCTGTGTACGGAGCATAACGCTTGAAATGTCCATTTTGTGGTGACAACGATACCCAAGTCATTGATTCCCGTATTAATGACGAGGGTGACTCTATTCGCCGCCGCCGTCGCTGCAGCGCTTGCGACAAGCGATTCACCACGTATGAAACGGCTGAATTGCATATGCCGCAAGTGGTCAAACAAAACGGCACACGTGAGGAATTTAATCGCGATAAGTTAAGGTTGTCATTTACGCGTGCATTGCACAAGCGTCCAGTGCCAACCGAATACGTGGACAGAGCGCTAGACCATATCGTGCAAAAAATCCTCAGTTTGGGCGAGCGTGAGATTCCAGCGCGGGATTTAGGGGAAAGCGTCATGCAAGAGCTTAAGCTCATGGATAAAGTGGCTTATATTCGATTTGCTTCGGTGTACCGTAGCTTCTCCGATGTGGATGACTTCCATGATGTGATTCGTGATTTGGATATACCACGTAAGAAAAAATAAACGCATGCGTTTGAGATAAGGATAGCTCGATGAAACTAATAAATGCTGCTTCGATTGCACTGGCTGTATTCACGTTATTGCTCACTATAGTGTTTTTTACTTGGTGGGCGTTTAAAGACCAAGCGGTGTTTGGTAGTGAAAAGTTTGATCAAACCAGATGGATGCAGAGCGCCGCTACTCTGGAGCAAGAGTGCAAGCGTGGTGACATGGCCTATGATTTAAAAGAGCATATTCTGATTAAAGGCGCGCAACGTGAAGCCGTGATGGCCTTGCTTGGGCGCCCCAGCCTAGAAGACACCAATGCCATTGAATACGATTTAGGCAAGTGTATGCATGTGTACCATGCTTTGCGTATTTTCTTTGATGAGAATGGCCGTTTGATGCACTCCCGTATCTCCTCACACTAAACGCTTGTTTACGCTAGGCAAGCACCTAGCGTAAATCCACATTTTCTTTATTGTGTAATGCCCGCACCGCCCATTACAATGCAGTATGTTTTCTGCACTTGATTATCTATACATGCAGCGCGCTTTGCAACTGGCGGAGCGCGGTCTCTATACCACCACACCTAACCCGCGGGTAGGGTGTGTCATTGTTCATCAACAAAAAATAGTAGGTGAGGGCGCACACCTCAAGGCGGGAGAGCCTCATGCTGAGGTATATGCCTTACAGCAAGCTGGACAGCATGCGCGTGGGGCAACTGCCTATGTCACGCTAGAGCCTTGCAGCCACCACGGACGCACACCGCCTTGTGCCGATGCGCTACTCAAAGCCGGAGTTGTCAAAGTCATTGCGGCGATGGTGGACCCAAATCCCTTGGTAGCGGGTAAAGGTTTGGCCTATTTACAAGCGCATGGTATTGAAACCCAGCATGGGCTAATGGAAACGCAAGCAAAGGCACTTAATCCTGGCTTTATTTTGCGTATGTCGCAGCAAATGCCGTGGGTCCGTTGCAAAATCGCGGCAAGTTTAGATGGCAAAACCGCGATGGCAAATGGCCACAGCCAATGGATAAGTTCAGAAGCATCGCGTCTGGATGTGCAGCACTGGCGCGCTAGGTCTTGTGCCATACTCACTGGTATCGGTACTGTACTTGCCGATAATCCTCAACTGACCGTACGTGATATTCCTGACGCACGCCAGCCACTGCGCGTGGTGGTGGACAGTCAGCTGCGCATGCCTATGGATGCACGTATTACGCAAGGCGGATCTACTATGATTGCCTACGCCACGGACTCCCTACAACGTACGTCTTATTGGGTAGATCAGGGTGTAACTTTGTTTCATGCGGCAGATGCACAGGGGCAGGTGTGCCTAAATACGCTGTTAAAGCACCTAGCGCACTGCCAAATGAACGAGGTGATGGTAGAGGCTGGGCAAGGATTAAACGGCGCGCTAATCGCACGCCAGTTGGTGAACGAGTTGCTCATGTATTACGCCCCTAAATTGATGGGCGGGCAAGCCCACGATATGTTGGCAATGCCTAGTCTCACGCATATGTCCCAAGCCATTGATTTAAACATTACCGATATCAGGCAGTTTGGGGCGGATATTCGTGTGCTGGCACTGCCAGAGTACGCATCGGCAGTTACTTAATATGTTGATTGATACACATTGCCACTTGGATGCCCCTGAATTTAATGCCGACCGCGATGCGCAGGTGCAGGCGAGTATTGCGCAAGGGGTTGCAGCCATTGTTGTGCCCGCAGTGTGTGCCAATAATTTTCAAACAGTAATAGCGCTATCCGATCAATACCCACAATGCTGGTACGCGCTTGGCTGGCACCCGATGTACATTGATGCAGCGCAACCGAGTGACATGCACACTTTGCGGCAATTGATTGCACAACATGTAGGCACATCAAATAAACTGGTAGCGGTCGGTGAAATTGGTTTGGATTTTTTTGTCACCAAGCAAAATGCAGAAACGCAAAGCTATTTCTTTACCGAGCAATTAAAAATGGCGCGGGATTTCGATTTGCCGGTGATTCTGCATGTACGACGTGCGGTAGACGATGTGCTCAAGCATCTGCGCCGTCATAGCGTACGTGGCGGGATAGCACATGCGTTTAATGGCAGCTTGCAACAAGCGGAGATGTTTGTAGAGATGGGTTTTAAGCTAGGATTTGGTGGTGCCATGACCTACACCCGTGCGCTCAAGATCAGAGCGCTAGCCAAAGCAGTCGGCATGGATGCGATTGTATTAGAGACAGATGCGCCAGATATTCCCCCGGAATGGCTAGGTACGCAGGGTAGAAATAGCCCAAAAGAGCTAATGAAAATCGCTGAGATTTTGGCTGAGTTAAGGGGGATGCACGTGACGCAAATCATTGAAAATACAAGCAAAAATTCTATCGATATTTTTCCAAAATTAGCGTATTTATGCACACCACTTGAAGTGTTACATTAAGTTTCGTTAAAAAGTGTTATTAAACCAAGGGGATATTGTAAGTAATTGATTTTATTAATAAAAAAAATAGATTAAAAAATGAACTTTTAGAAAAAGTCCTTATAAAATGGTAAGTTACGTTTTTAAGACACAGTAATCCACAAAGTTATCCACAGATTTTGTGGATGGAAAAAATCAATATTATTTATTTTAAAAATGCAATTATTTTTTTGATATTTTTTTCATTTGAACCGCTTGCAATTTCATTAAAAAAACTAACGGTTATATTATGAACATTGAGCAACAACATTACCGCACCATCTGGCCAGACACCCAAACACGCTATGTCACCATTATTGACCAGACACGTTTGCCATTTGCGTTTGAGCTGGTGCGCATAGATTCCGTTGCTGCAATGGTGACCGCCATCAACACCATGCAAGTGCGGGGAGCACCCTTGATTGGTGTGTCTGCTGCTTATGGTATTGCCTTGGCCATGAATCAAGATACTTCGGATGCCGCGCTGGCTGCTGCAGCACAACAGTTATTACAAAGTAGGCCGACTGCCGTGAACTTGGCTTGGGCGGTTCAGCGTATGCAGACTTACTTAATGCAGCTGCCTACATCATTGCGTCGTGATGGTGCATGGCAGGAGGTGGCAACCATGGCCGATGAAGATGTGCTGCAAAATCAGGCAATTGGGCGACATGGTTTGGTGTGTATACAAAAACGCTATACAGATAAACCGGTGCAAATTCTGACACATTGCAATGCTGGTTGGTTAGCCACGGTGGATTATGGCACTGCGCTGGCACCGATATATGCTGCACATGATGCGGGAATACCTGTGCACGTGTGGGTGGACGAAACGCGCCCGCGTAACCAAGGGGCGAGCTTAACGGCTTGGGAACTGGCCCAGCATGGCGTACCGCATACTGTGATTACCGATAATGCCGGTGGACATTTGATGCAGCATGGGCAGGTGGATATGGTGATTGTGGGCGCAGACCGCGTCACGCGTACAGGTGATGTCTGTAACAAGATAGGCACCTATTTGAAAGCATTGGCGGCGTTTGATCAGCAAATCCCTTTTTATGCGGCGGTACCTAGCCCTACGATTGATTGGCAAATGCAAAACGGTTTACTGGACATTGAAATTGAAGAACGTAATCCGGAAGAGGTGGCGTGCATACAGGGATTGACCGCACAAGGTACTATTGAGAATGTGCGTGTGATTCCATTGCAAAGCCAAGCACTTAACCCGGCCTTTGATGTGACACCGGCCAGATTGGTCACAGGCATCATTACTGAAAAAGGCGTGTATGCGCCTGATATGCTTACATCATTACAGTCGTATTGATCGCCACTATGTTTAATACAGATACAGAGTTTCATACAGGTGCGGATTTAGCGGTAGCATTATTACAGACCGCACAGCAATTACAGCAGGCCGGACTCAATAAAGGTACTTCTGGCAATGTGAGCGTACGCAATGCGACAGGCTTTTTGATTACACCCTCTGGTGTACCGGTAGATGCGTTATCAGCCACAACCATGGTACAGATGGGGTTAGATGGTATCGCTGAAACCGATAAGAAACCATCCAGTGAATGGCGGTTCCATCGTGATATTTTGCAGCAACGGCCGGAAGTCAATGCAGTGGTGCATACGCATAGCATGTTTGCCACGACGCTGGCATGTTCGCATCGTGAAATCCCTGCTTTTCATTACATGATTGCCGTGGCCGGCGGTGCCAATATTCGTTGTGCACCGTATGCACTGTTTGGCTCGCAAGCACTCTCGGATGCAGCGATTGAGGCGTTGAAGGCACGTAAAGCCTGCCTGCTGGCAAACCATGGCGTGATTGCGCTTGGTAAAGACTTAGCTGAAGCCTTGTCGATTGCAATAGAAGTGGAGAATCTGGCGGAGCAATATTGGCGTGCCTTGCAGTTGGGTACGCCTTATATACTTAGTGAAGTAGAAATGCAGGCGGTGTTTGCGCAGTTTAAAGGTTACGGTAGTTGGGCTGACCCATTAGAAATTTAAATCATATGGCTTCATGCTATATGATTATTTTCAATCCACTCGCCATCAATCAATTGTTCTTGAGGTTTAAAGCGTTGTTTATAAGCCATTTTTTGGCTCTGCGCTATCCAGTAGCCTAGATACAAATAAGGCAGCTGAAGCGTTTTGATCCATTCGGCCAACCACACAATGGCATACGTCCCATAACTATTTTTAGCATCGGTTGCGTCGTAAAATGTATATACGGCCGACACGCCATCTTGTACAACATCAATGACACTGACGATTTTGATTTGCCCTTGTGCGTCAGCAAACTCAATCATCAAGCTTTCTACATTGCTTAGGCACAAAAACTGGCGGTATTGCTCGGCTTCATTGCTTTCTATTGCAATGCCTGCCGTATCATCGCGGTGTCGTAATTGCTGATATTGCGCATACAAATTAAAGTGCGCATCGTGAAAATCTAGCGGTAATATCCTGACCGATAACTCTTGATGTTGTTTAAACGCGCGTTGCTGGCTGCGCGATGGAGAAAAACGTGCAAGCACTAAGCGCACGGGTGTACACGCATGGCAATGTTCGCAATGTGGGCGGTAGGCAAATTTGCCGCTACGTCTAAACCCTTGTTGGATCAAGCCACTGTAGACCTGCGCATTGACCAATGACTGCGGAGACGCGATTAAACTTTGCGCAAGCTGGTTGGGCAGGTAACCACACGGATAAGGCGTGGTGACATAGAACTGTAGTTTTTGCAGGGAAGGTTCGTTAGGGAGCGTCATGTTGGGCTTGTGTAAGTGTTTGCAGTTGCTGAATAAACAGATCGCGTTCAATTTCGCGTCCGCCAAATTGTGTCAATAAAGGCGTGCGCATCTGGCAGTCAATTAGCCCAACATCTTGTTGTATAAGGTATTGCACTAAGTGTACAAACGCCACTTTAGATGCTTCTGACACATGGTGAAACATGCTTTCTCCATAAAACATACGCTGTATTTGAATGCCGTAGCAACCGCCCACTAACACACCGTTTTGCCAACTCTCCACAGAAATCGCATAGCCTGCTGCGTGCAGCTCGCAGTAAGCGTCAATCATGGCCGGGCTAATCCAAGTACCGGATTGCTGAGGCCTAGGTGTTGCGCTGCAAGCAGTGATCACCTCACGAAACGCAGTATTGATGCGTACTTCAAACAATTGCTTGTGAATTGTTTTTGAGAGTGAACGCGAGACCTTTAGTTCCTCTGGATACAACACCATGCGCGGATGTGGACTCCACCATAATATCGGTTCGCCCTCACTAAACCAAGGGAAAATCCCCTGTTGATACGCGTCTAACAAACGTGTCATGGTTAACTCACCACCAATGGCAATTAAGCCATTGGGTTCTGTTAATGCCTGATGAAGTGGCGGAAAAGCATTGTGCCGATTCAATGCCAGTACATTGCCGGTCGGTAATTGATAGTAGGCATCGGTCATGGCAGGTGTCATGTTTAGCTAAACTTGAAAGGAGCGTGTGCTTTGGCCCACTGCATGACCTTGTTGGCTGGCATAGGCTTGGCCATGCTATGGCCTTGCACTAGGTCACACCCCAATTGCATCAGTTTTTGGGCATGGTCTGCAGACTCGACACCCTCGGCAATGACGGTGCGTTTGAATTCTTTGCAGAGTGTAATGATACTGCTCACAACAGCTAAGTCTTCGGAATCGACTAGCATGCCGTTGATAAATGAACGGTCGATCTTGATGCTGTCTACTGGCAGACGGCGCAGGTAGGTGAGTGACGAGTAGCCGGCGCCAAAATCATCAATGGCAAACGTCACCCCCAATTTTTTACATTGCTGGATGATATGGGTAACATTGTTAATCTCGCCAATCGCTGCGCTTTCTGTAATTTCAAGGTTTAAGTAGTGCGGTGGCACGTTGGGAAATTTGCTGAGCATGGCCGCCAACTTGGTTTCAAAACCTTTATCCAATAAATGATGCGCGGCAATGTTGACCGCCACATAAAAATCAAACCCAGCTAGGTGCCATTTTTTTAATTGGCCCAGTGCGTTTTCAATCACCCATTCGCTGATGTCGATGATTTGGTGTGTGTTTTCGATCAGCGGCAAAAAGTCATTGGGTAGTAATAAGCCTTTTTGTGGATGCTGCCAGCGAATCAGTGCTTCCATGCCAACGACCTGACCGGTGCGTACATTAATTTGTGGTTGAAAGTAGACGCTAAGCTGATTGTTGGAGAGTGCTTTGGCAATGTCTTCTTTGAGCTGATGTTTATCGCGTGATAATTGGGCGAGCTGTAGATCAAATAGGTGGTATTGTTTGCCGCCATGCGTTTTGGCGTGATACATGGCGTGATCGGCATGGCGCAATAATGTATCCGGTGGGTTTTTATCACCTGGGTACACGGTATAGCCTATGCTGGCCGAGATAGAGAACGCATGATTGGCGATATGAAAGGGCGCTTCTATCGCCGCCAAAATACGGTCCAGCGTTTCTGTATACTCTGTTGTGCTGTGTAAGCCGCTCAGCAGTAAGGCAAATTCATCACCCCCAAGTCGGGCCACGGTATCTTGTTTGCGTAAACTTGATTGTAGACGCTCTGCCAGCATCACCAGTAATTGGTCACCCACTTCATGACCAAACTGATCGTTGATGGGTTTGAACTCATCCAAATCCAAATAGCAAATAGCCACCACTTCTTTGGTGCGTTCTGCATGTGCTAACGTTTTTTGCAGGCTGTTTGAAAACAAAATGCGATTCGGTAGCTTGGTTAATGCATCATGGTAAGCCAAGTGTTCCAGAGATTTTTGCTGTTCTTTGGCTTGCGTAATGTCAGAAAACAACCCGACATAGTGCTGAAACTCGCCGGTTTTGGCGTGTACGGGAAACACATCTAGCCAGGCAATATAGGTTTCGCCGTTCTGATGGCGGTTCCATACCTCGCCTTGCCATTCGCCTTGCTGCTTGGTAGATTCAAAAAATTGAGAGAAAAACGCCTCGATCTGATAGGCAAAGCCTAGTGTTTCCGGATTTTTGCCTAAGGCTTCCTCTCGGCTAAATCCTGTAATCACGGTAAACGCAGGGTTCACTTCAATAATACGCGCTGTGGAGTCGGTAATGAAAATACCATCGTGCGCGTGCTCGAATACGCTGGAAGACACGCGGAGGCGATCAGCATTTTCCGTAAGTTCTGTCACCATATCGTGTATGCGCTGGCGCATGGTGAGCATGTTGCCTATCAATGTATCTGGGGGTGCATGCGTGCCATCATCATTAAAATCGCCTTGCTCTATACGGTGTACAAGGTTGTAAGCAGTTTCCGGGTCACCGCCCAAGGGTTTAAGCACAAAGCGCTTAATGGCATGCGATGCCAATAACAACAGCACGCAGCCAAATACACTACCTAGCACCAAAATCGGATAGAGGTTGCCTATGCTTTGCAAATAGGCTTCGTGTTTAGGGTAGGCAATATAAGCGTCAAAATTCCAATCTGGAATACGTTTTTTAATAATGACCCAGCGATCATCTGTTTGATTGAGGATGGATTGTGCCGCTAATGGCTGTGTGCGTTCTGAAACAAAGCGCAACTGATGATTGTAATCACGGATAGCAGCAAAGCCGGTGTCTAAAAACGACCATTGTTTAATGGCTTGATCCAGCGCTTTCACGTCTACTTTGTACCCGACATACCATGCGCCGATGACTGTACCACTTTGGTCAAACATCGGCTCATAGCCTGAGATGTAGGGCTCTCCCAAAATATCAACCACGCCGTAAAAAGCTTTTCCCTTGCGTAAAAATGGAATGGCTTTGCCAGTAGGGTCTAATTGTGTGCCGACAGCACGTGCGCTATTTTTGATTTTGACGTTGGTGGCAATGCGAATAAAAGCATCGTGGTGTTTGACAAACAAGGTGGCTGTGCCATTGCCGATGCTCGTGACACCATCGACTAAACTGCTTTGTCGGATTTGTGCTTCTTCAGCAAACGTTAAGTTAGGAATCGTCTCGCCATTGAGCACAACAGTGCCACGAATATGCGGGGTGCCAAGTGCCTCGCTATTTTTTTTCAATAGCTCCATAGAGGAGTGCACGCGCTCCTCTACCAAACTCTTGGCCATGGTGAGTAGGTGTGCAAGCTCATTGGTTTCCTGATGCGCATCTGCTTCTATTTCACGCATGTTAAGCGTGAACATGTAGACCGTGGTGGAAAGAACCGCAAATAGGCCGACAAGCAAGAGTGGTAGTAGGAAGCGTTGGAAAAAAGCTAATTTTTTCATGTTGCCGATTGATTCATATTGCCAATTTGTTCATATTATTAGTCAGGCTATTCTTATAGGAATTAAGATTCAGTCATCTCAATGATTAGTATCGGCCGTACCTCAATCTTCTGTAGTCGATACCCGTAACAAATATCACATAGATTGAGGATTAGCCGATGGATACCAGCATCCATAACGCCATGCCAGCCATCAGCAAATCCTCGATAATAGTGACGGTGCTCATTGGTAAATTAAATACAGCGCCCAAACAAGCGCAACGGATCTTTTGGCGATTACTCACTGCAATGAGTACGCCCAAGGTGGAAAATGCCATGACGATAAAAGTCACGAGGTTGAATAAACGGCTATCGCCCTGAATGAGGTAACCTATCCCTAAGCTCAACTCAATAAACGGATAGGCATAGCCGTATTGTGGAACACGTTTGGCGAGTACATCATACATGGCATAGCTGCTGGCAAATCCGGGCAGATCAAGCAGTTTAAAAAAAGAGAAAGCCAGAAAAAAACCTGCCATAAAATTTGGCATAAATCGGTGCAGTACAAACCCGCCAGCTACCCCTTCAACCGCTGAACAAACGAGCAAAATATAGGCGAATACCAATAAGAGTGGCCGATAGGTACTGAACCAAGAGCTTGATTCAATAGAAGTGGTAGGTGCAGTTGGAGATGCTATTGTGCTTAATGTGTAATGCCCCACTTGGCTAAGTGCCTGATTCAATTCATCGATATTTGCATTGGGCTGGTGCAGTGTCGCTAGTGCGGGGTCAAGTGAGACGTCTACATGCGATGCGTATTGGGATAAGGTGGCTTGAACGCGTTTAACGCAACCACCGCAGGTCATCCCGGTGACTTGATAGCTTATTTTTTTCGTTATTCCATTCATACTTCAATCATAGTACGGCTAGTACTTAAATACAACATCAAAAAAAGCTTTTAAATCAAATCATTAGCGCGTAAAATAGTTGCCCTATGGAAGTCTACACCGATAGTTTAGCCAAGCCGATTCATACCTATCGCCCATATTGGGCAAAACGTTTTGGAACAGCCTCTGTTTTACCCATGACCCGCGCTGAAATGGATGCACTGGGCTGGGATAGTTGCGACATTATTTTAGTGTCTGGTGATGCCTATGTAGATCACCCTAGCTTTGGCATTGCACTGATTGGGCGCTTGCTAGAAGCGCAAGGCTTTCGCGTAGGCATTATTGCGCAACCCGATTGGCAAAATGCGAGTGCCTTCAAAGTATTAGGTAAACCCAATTTATATTTTGGTATTACCGCAGGCAATATGGACAGCATGGTCAATCGCTATACTGCAGACCGTAAAATTCGCTCGGATGATGCTTATACGCCAGATGCTGCGCCTAATAAGCGCCCCGACCGTGCAGTGCTAGTGTACTCACAACGTTGTCGAGAAGCGTATTCGGATGTGCCGCTGGTGATTGGTAGTATTGAAGCCAGCTTGCGTCGTATTGCCCATTACGATTATTGGTCGGATAAAGTACGTCGTTCTATTTTGGTGGATTCCAAAGCAGATATTTTAGTGTACGGAAATGCTGAGCGCGCCATCATTGAGATCAGTCACCGCATTGCAAAAGGTGAGAAAGTCAGCGAAATTCAAGATATTCGTGGCACTGCATTTTTGCGTAAAGCCATTCCAGAAGGTTGGTCTGAAATTGAAAGTACCAAGCTAGACCGCCCTGGTGTGGTGGATAAACCGGTAGACCCCTATGAAATGAAAATGGGTAAAGCCGATGCCAGCTGTGCGACTGAGCCTGCTAAACCGATAATGCCTGAGGGTACCAACCCGATTCAGATTGTACGCAAACCGAAACCCGACCGTGCAACACAAGTAGTGCGATTGCCAGGCTATGAAGAGGTAATTGCCAACCCCATCATGTATGCACATGCTTCGCGCGTGTTACATTTAGAGGCTAACCCAGGCAATGCACGTGCATTGGTACAAAGGCACGGTGATCGTGAAGTGTGGTTGAACCCACCGCCCATTCCATTGACCACCAAAGAAATGGATTATGTATACGATTTGCCTTACGCGCGTAAGCCGCATCCGCTGTATAAAAATGCCAAAATTCCTGCATGGGAGATGATTCGCTTTTCTGTGAATATCATGCGTGGTTGTTTTGGCGGCTGTACTTTCTGTTCGATCACCGAACATGAAGGCCGTATTATTCAAAGCCGTAGTGAAGATTCTATCCTCAAAGAAATTGAAGAAATCCGCGACAAAGTGGATGGCTTTACAGGAATTATTTCAGACCTAGGTGGCCCGACCGCCAATATGTACCGCATTGCCTGCAAGTCGGAAACCATTGAAAAAGCCTGCCGTAAACTCAGTTGCGTATACCCTGGCGTGTGTGAAAACCTGAATACAGATCATAGCGCTTTGATTCAACTCTATCGCAAAGCGCGCGCCATTAAAGGCGTGAAGAAGATATTGATTGGTTCTGGTTTGCGTTATGACCTTGCCGTTAAATCGCCAGAATACGTTAAAGAACTCGTGCAGCACCATGTGGGCGGCTATTTGAAAATTGCGCCTGAGCACTCAGAAGACAATGTACTGAGCAAAATGATGAAACCTGGCATGGGTGCGTATGATGAATTTAAAGCCATGTTTGAGAAGTTTAGTGCTGAAGCAGGTAAGAAGCAGTATTTGATCCCTTACTTTATTGCCTCACACCCGGGAACCACGGATGAGGACATGCTGAATTTAGCGCTTTGGCTCAAAAAGTATGAGTTTAGATTAGACCAAGTGCAAAACTTTACGCCCACACCGATGGCGATGGCGACCGCCATGTACCATTCAGGCAAGAATCCGCTACGCAAAGTGACGGAGGACTCCGAAGATGTGCCTGTGGCCAAATCGGGCAGTGTGCGCAAGCTACATAAAGCCTTTATTCGTTACCATGATCCAGCCAACTGGCCGATGTTGCGTGAGGCGCTTAAACGCATGGGCAGAGCCGATTTGATTGGGCCGGGTAAAAAGCAATTGGTGCCAGCGTTCCAGCCAGCGGTAATGGCGAATATTAAGCAGTCAGATGGGACGAGCTTTAAAGCCAAACCGTTGCCGAAAGCCTTTGCCAATTTTAAAAATGCGGCTAGACCAGCGTTTAAGAAATCAAAATAAGCGCTACATTTAAACTGGCAATAAAAATGTAGCGCCGGATATTTTAAGATGCTCTGTTATTTGAGAGCGTCTTATTTTATTTTAAAGCGTCTTGAATTTTCTTCATATCTACATATTTACTCAACCCAGATGTAAATTCCGCACCAACTGCTGGATTGCTCATGAGCTCTTGCATGGCTAGTCTACCTAGCGACTCGAAAGCAGTTCTAAGAGCTGTGGGATCCTCTAAGTCGGTTGCAATTTTAATCTCATTTCTACAATCGACCGAAAGTAAGCGCGTCAATAGTCTGCCATTGGTCATATTGATCTCCTCTAGCTTTTCTGGGGGTAGGTTGGCGATACTGCTGACTTCCGGGTGCTTAGTCATTGCCGCAAATACCCATCTTGCTAAATTCACTCTATCTTTGCCCGTTGTCGAGTTTGCCAAGCAAGTCCCGACTGCATCTGCAGCTGGCCCTGCATAAGCAACTGATGTAAACAATAACGGGAGTAACAATAGGAGAGACGTGCTGAACTTGTGAATTGACATATGGATTCTTTATTGTGGTTTTTAGATGATAGAAAATTATACTTGAAGATGGATATGTTTGAACTATCAACTGATTTGTATAGACTATGAGTACAGTTCAACAACCATTTAGGCCATCATGAGAATTGACTCAATCAAGCAATATTGCATCGCAATGATATTATTGGGTTGTGCACTGACAGCGCAAGCCGCAGAAAAAGGGTTGTTCTGGAAAATGGAATCGCCTGCTGGCGTGACCAGTTATTTGTTTGGCACCATGCATACCGATGACAATCGCGTCACTGAGTTTTCCCCAGAGGTGCTCAATGCGCTGAATCAGGTAGACACATTTATGATGGAAGTCTCCCCAAGCCAAGACCCTAAATTATTAATGTTGCAAGAAGGTAATATCGCTCAACTGATGACGAATGAAGAATTTGAGCAAGTGCGTGAGTTGGCAGATTTTCATGTCATGCACCTAGGCGCTGCCATGCAGATGAAACCGTGGCTATTGGCGGTTATTTTTGATTTGCCCAAACCACAGACACCATTTGCACAAGATAATTTACTTATGACCAAATCAGAAGATTTGTCGAAAGATGTGGAAGGCATTGAGACAGCCCAAGAGCACTTTGGCGTAATGGATGATTTTAGCTTGGATGAGCAAATGGTTATGTTACGTGCGGTACTTAAGCGTACGCCCAAGCAAAAAGAAAAGGATTTTGAAAGACTAATGAGTGCTTATTTAAAAGGGGATGCTGAGCAGATTGCCAATTTAGATGCGCAAATCACAGGGGGCATGTTACCAGCACCATTGTGGGAAAAAATGCGTACCAAGCTGCTTGATGAGCGCAATGTGGTGATGGCAGAACGTGGTATTGCTAAAGCTAACGCACAAGCAACCTTTATCGCGGTTGGCGCATCACATTTGGCGGGTAACTCAGGGTTGATCGCCGCATTTAAAAAAGCCGGGTATAAGTTAACGCCGCTCAACATGCGTTAGCGCGTGGCTAGATGATTGCTATATTAGATGATTGTTATATTAGGGTGATTGCTATATTAGGGTGATTGCTATACGAAATACTTAGATTCGTTTTCGATGGTTTGAATGGCAGTTTCAAAATCCATCGATTTATCGTAAAAGTATTTAACGCCCAACTGACGCGCAAGGCTTTTGTAGTAGCCATTCGCATGGTTGGTCAGCATCAGTGTGAGAGGTGCTTTGAACGCGTAATCCGGGTTCATTGTATGTTTGACCACTTCAAAACCATTGCCTTGCGCTAGCTCAATATCGGCAATCATAAAGTCGTATTGTTTGGTGTCGAGCAGTTGGATCGCGTCCTGTTTATTGGTCGCATAATCGTCTATCGAAACATGTTCGCAGACTTTCAACATTTCTATAATCGATTCCCGCAACAACCGAGAATCTTCCACCAATAACACACGCATCATATATATAAAATCTTCACTATTACGTTCGACATTTCACAGTTTAAAACATCATCTCAAGTACTTCTATCGGGTTTTGTCCTACACAACCTAAGTGACCAGCGCATATTTAATGGCATAGTAAGTGAGGTCTGCGTTGGTCTTTAAGCTCATTTTTTCCAAAATGCGGGTGCGATAAGTGCTCACAGTTTTAATGCTGATATGCAATTCTTCTGCAATTTCTGTTGGGGTAGATCCACTGGCTAGTTTGAAAAACACCTGAAATTCGCGTTCGGAAAGCAGTTCATGCAGTTGTTTTTCAGATGGATGGCTGAGTTCATTGGTCATGAGTTCAGCTAACTGCGATGAGATATAGCGCTTGCCTTGTGCAATAGTACGTATCGCAAGAATGATTTCATCTGAGTCAGCATCTTTAGACAAGTAACCTTTGCAGCCGCTACGCATCAAGTTGAGCGCATACTGCTCTTCGGCATAGCCGCTGAGTACCAGTACCGGCAAATCGGGTGCAATATGCTTGAGGTCACGCAAGGTGTCCACGCCATTTTTATCGGGCATGGAAATATCCAGCACGACAATATCATATCTATTTTTACGAATAAGGTTTAACGCCTCTGCGCCTGAAGTGGCCTCATCAGCAACTTCAAGGTCAGATTCCAACGCGATTAAATTACGCAAACCCTGTAATACGATTTTATGGTCATCGACCAATAGAATTTTTTTCATGCGCAATTCCCAACTAAGCAAATATTTTGTTGATTAAACCACATATTGAAAACCGCTTGGACTAGCGGTTTGCTTCATCTGAGGTGTCGGCTGTGCCGTCTAATCCTAGTCTAAACGATTGCCAATCTTTTGCGATGAGTTCGCTGGTTTCTTCTAAGAGTGGCTTTTTCTTCCAAGAGGTTTTAATTACACCAAAAATAAGTGCACTGATGCACAACGGCACTAACATAGCGACTCCTAAAATTAGATTGCGATCCGGGCTTTGCCAGGCCGTGGCAAACAGCCACATTAAGCCCAGCAATCCACTAAAAATAATCGCGGAAAACATCACTAAAAACCCAATAAAGCTGTTCACCATGCGTTGCACATCGCGCGTTACATTCTGCTTAATGTATTTGACTCGGCTCTCGGCATAATCTGCCGCATTTTCCTTTACGTCACGTAAGTCTTGTTTCGCTTCGGAAATACGGTTGCCAATTAGATAGAACGCAACAAATTTAACGATAGATGCAAGCATGGTCTGGGCTTTCTTTATTTTGAAGATTGCTTTGAGCCTAACACATAACCCAATAGCAAGCCTACCCCCGCAACCAGTACGAGTGTACCTACTGGGTTTTCGCGCACAGTTTCAGCAGCACGTTCTTTAGTCGTGGCATAAGCATTCACCACTTCATCGGTGACTACTGCTTTCAGTTCGGCGGCTTTGTCTGTCACTTGGTCTTTTAGACTATTTATTTTAGAGGCTTGTGTGTGTTCATTAATAAGGGACTTTAAGCTATGGATGAGTGATTGCGCCTGATCTTTCGCCTCTTCAGTCTTATCGACGACTTTGTCGGACAGGTTAGTGGTAGACGCTTTAATTTTATCGCTTACTTTTTCCACAACTTTGTTACTTTCCTGCGCCAATTGATCAGCTTTTGTTGTGACGGGTTCTTTACCTAAATTAAACATGATGGACTCCTAAAAAATGAATCATTTACTAAAAGGTGCTCACTAATAATGCGTGATTAGCCTCTGGATTTTAAAAATGAAATAATGGTCAATATCAAAAATACAAAAAAGAGTATTTTGGCGATACTGGCAGCACCGGCTGCAATGCCACCAAAGCCCAGTACTGCGGCAATGAGCGCAATGACAAAAAATACTACGGTGTAATGAAGCATGGTGTTCTCCTAAAAACGTAGGGCTTGAGTGATTGCCTACAACGTATTGCCATATTAAGAAGATTGGCTGGCAAAGGTGAGTGGGGAACGTCTGAATTCAGCGTAGGAAAGCGCCTACACGTGGGCCACCCACGTATGTGGGGATCAAGTATGTGGAGATAAGAAGTGCCATGAACAAAAAGGTAAAACAGGTGAAGCATGTTATGCTGACGGTCCTGTTTCAAAGAATGTAACGCAATGCAAAAACTCGTTAATTTAATGTTTGCCAAGTTAGACCAATTGTTCAATATCTTTGGCGGCCGCAATATTACGTTATTAGGTATTTCTCTCATTGTTACCATCTTCAGCTTATTCTTTAATGAGAATTGGCTGCATACGGCTACGGAAAAATCAGCAGAGATCGCACAGTTGAATCGCCTGATGCAAGAGGTGCAACAGTTGCAGAGCAGTGTCTATAAAGCTGAAAGTTCCCAACGGGGCTACTTACTGACCAACGCTAAAGAGTATTTGCTACCTTATGATATAGGTGTGGATGACGCCAAAAAAGGCCTGCAATCTATCAATACCGCCTTACTTGCATTAACCCCCGCTGAAGCCTATAAAAAAGAGCAGACGATTTTAAGCAAGCTATCTGCCGATGTGGGCGCCAAAATCTCCGAAATGAATGTGACGCTGGAATTTGCGACCGATGGCAAAATGGTGGATGCCAAGAAAATTGTGAAGTTAGACAGTGGTTTGATGCAGATGCACACCATTAACCACAACATTGAGTTATTGCAAAACGCGTTGAAACAGCGTTTGCAAGTGGTATATGAGGCACGTAATTTAACGCGTATGGTCATTCGCACCTCCGTCATTGCTGGGCCGATTGTGCTGATTTTTTTAGTGGTGCTGGTGATTAAGCAGCTATTAAAAGAGTTGGCAGATAAGGCCTTGCTACAGCAACAGTTATCCGATGAGAATCTACAACATGAGAAACATGCGATAGAGCAAAGCAAGCTGTTGCGTAGCCTGGCCTTAGACTATCAGGCCGATGTAGAACGGGAGCGACATAAACTAGCCAGAGAGTTGCACGATGAGTTGGGCTCTATTCTTACCGCTTCTAAAATGGATATCGCCTGGGTGATTAAATCTCTGGCGAAATCCCATCCGGAAATTGCGGACAAACTCAAAAAAACCAATACCTATTTGGATCAAGGCATTAACTTTAAGCGACAAGTAGTGCAAGAGTTACATCCTGCTATGATTTCAACTTTTGGCTTTTGGCCTGCATTGCGTGCATTGATTGACGATGCGGTTGAGCGCAACCAATGGGAGCTCACGATAACATTGCCAGACGAAGGCACAGTGATACATGAAACCATTAGTTTGGTGGCGTACCGCATTGTGCAAGAGACACTCAATAATTGTAATAAGTATGCCAAAGCAACCACACTGTCTATTCATATGATTAGCGATGACAAGCACTTGAAAATCGAAATTCAAGACAATGGCGTAGGCATTGATTTAGATAAACTCGAAGCAACTACACACGGTTTGAGTGGAATGCGTCATCGTGTTTTAGCCATTGGCGGACACTTTGAAGTGTCCAGTGGGATAGGCAAGGGGCTGTTTACGCGCGCTATCCTGCCTTTGGATGTGAAATTATCCGAACCTACATTCACCACGTTGTAGTCTTCCTCTGACAGCAGAATCAGAGAATGTTCGACTGACGTAGGCGTTTGGTCTCTCTACTATGGCATACACAAAACACAGTCAGTTTTGTGTATGCAAACCATAGAGGAGATACAACATGAATTATGCCAACATTAAGAGAACAACACTTATATTAGCCATGGGGGCAGCTGGTTTTTCATTTCACGCCAGTGCATTTGATACTGACCAAGTGCAAGATAGTCAAACCTCGTACGCAGAACAGTTTAACCAGTTAGATGTAAGCGGTAATGGCTTACTGACCTGGCCAGAGGCTGCTAAAGACAAATCGCTGAACAGTAAGCAATTTGCCAAAGCAGATAAAGACCATGACGGCTCACTGGATAAAGATGAATATGCCGAAATTAAAACTGAACTTGGTCAAAAGAAAGTCTCACAAGTCGTGAGTGACAGTGTGATTACTACTAAAGCTAAAGCAAAGTTATTGGCTGAAGAGTCACTCAAGTCACTGAAAATTAGTGTAGAAACCTACAAAGGTGAAGTCATTCTAAGCGGTTTTGTGAATAATGAAGCTACTAAAGCAAAAGCTGAAGAAGTAGTGGCCTCGATTGAGGGCGTTAAGTCTGTTAAAAATGGTTTAGTGGTCAAAGGCTAATCCATTTGAATTAAATTAAGCATTGCTCGCTCAAAAAACCACACCATTTGGTGTGGTTTTTTTATGCTTTCATTCACAGCTACAATGGATAGAGTTGTAGCTGTGATTTAGTGTTGTACGTGGTCACAGCATACCCGGTATGAAACGTAATACGTTTAAGCCTCCGGAATGTCAGTATCTATTAGGCCTTGCAATAACTCTTCTCTGGCTGATTTTGCAAGTGCTTGGTATTTGGTGCGAAAAGCATCCAACTCTTCCTCTTCAATTTCCTCTAGATCCAACAGTGCATTGTGAGCACCCTTGGTAACACGAATCAATTCATCTAGTTTGACTTGAATAGCTTCAGTATCTCGGTTCTGCGTGTTCTGAATTAAAAACACCATCAAAAAGGTCACAATCGTTGTACCAGTGTTAATCACTAGCTGCCAGGTGTCGCTAAAGTTAAACAGCGGCCCTGAAATGATCCATACAAGAATAACCCCAGCAGCAATAGCAAATGTGATGGGCTTTCCACTGAAGTGCGCAATGGCTCTTGCAAGATGCGAATACCAAGCTTTGGTCATGTCTATCTCCGTTAAGTCAATCTACTTTTGGCTATAGATTAGCATTCATTGCACAATAATTGCATCACACATGCTGGTTCCCTTCCGTTACTGGTAAATTTGGTTGATAATCACGCACTTTTTATAAAAATTAATTGATCACATTACCCATGCATTCCAATCAATATCGCATCGCTAGTTATGGCATTTTCGTTATCTTAGTATTGTTTACTTTGCTGACGTTTCGTCATTACGGTATCAGTAACGATGAGGAGGTGCAGCATGTGTATGGGCGTCTTTTATTAGAGTTTTACCAATCCGGCTTTAGTAACCAATCTGCCTTTCATTATAAAAATCTTTATTTATATGGAGGGTTCTTTGATGTCATTGCCGCGATTCTTGAAAAACTGACCACCATGTGGCTGTGGGATATGCGGCACTTACTTTCCGCAGCTTTCGGGCTATTGGGATTTTTAGCCGTGTATAAAATTGCTGTTACGCTTGGTTCTACGCGTACTGGCTTTTTAGCTTTATTGCTATTGGCACTGACGGCAGCGTGGAGCGGCGCCATGTTTACGCATACCAAAGATATTCCATTTGCCACTTGCATGACTTGGGCGCTGTATTACACCGTGCAGTTGTCCCGGCACTTGCCTAAAATCCCACTCAATATAAGTTTGAAGTTGGGTGTGGCGGTAGGGTGCGCCTTAGGCATGCGTATTGGCGGTGGTTTTGCGGTCGTGTATTTAATCTTAGCATTGTTGGTTGCCAGTTTAATTGTAAAGAAAAACTGGTCGGCTAGAGTGCAATGCTTATCAGTCAGTGCATGGTATTTGTTACCGGCTGGCTTGGTTGCTTTTGCTATCATGGCCGTTTTTTGGCCATGGGGAGTGATGTCACCGGATCATCCGGCCGAGGCGATCAAAGCTTTCTCAAACTTTTCATTTAATATGCTGACCATCGATGACGGTATGGTCACCAGTATCGGAGAAGTGCCAAGAACCTATTTGCTTAATTATTTAATGGTCAGGTTGCCTGAAGTGTTTTTATTAGGCTTGTTAAGCTTGTGCCTAGTGGTGATGGCCAATTATAAAAAAGCAGGTAGCTATTTAACCTCTCAACATGCGCTGCTGTTAAGCCCTGTGGTGATTGCCGTGGCTTTTCCGCTGGCATTTGTACTGATCACTAAGCCAGCTTTGTATAATGGCGTGAGACACTTTACCTTTGTGTTGCCGCCACTGGCAGTATTGGCTGCGTTGGGGATTGATCAGGCATTGAATGCGTTGCAATGGTCTAAGCGTGTAAGCTTGGCATATGCCACGGTAGTAGCGGCTTTATCTGTGGTGACATTGAGTGTGCTGATCCATTTGCATCCATACGAATATATTTTTTATAACCATTTAGCCGGCAACCCTGCCATTGCCGAAAAGCAATGGGAGAGCGATTATTGGTCTAGTAGTTTACGTGAAGCATCCAAGGCGCTCATGAGCACACCGATACCTGCCAGAACAGCGCCTTATTTGGTGGCGGTATGTGCAGAGTCGTTTCAAGGCAGCGCTTATTTAGATCAGCGCTTTGAGGTGACCAAAAACTGGGATGCCGCAGATTTTTATATGTCATCGACCAATATGAACTGCGATCAAGTATTACAAGGTAAAGTGATTGCAGAAGTAAAGCGGCTTGGTACACTATTGGCAGTAGTAAAAGATAGGAGACAGTTGGAAGGAGAGGCGCGTTATGCAAGGCCAGCACCCAATTGAGATGAACATGCAGAATACATCGCTCATACAAGCATCTAAAAGCAGGCTTCAAGTGGAGCCGCACCTGACGGTGATTGTACCTGCCTATAATGAAGCGCTGGCAATTACCAGCACTATACAAAATATTGCCAATACCTTAACTGCGTTGAGTACAAAGTGGGATATTGTGGTGGTGGATGATGGCAGCCGCGATGAAACCGCGGATATTGTGAAAGCACTGTCTGCTAAGCTTCACACTACCTTGGTGCGCTTTTCGCGCAATTTTGGTAAAGAGTATGCCATTACTGCTGGCCTAAGCTATGCGCTGGGCGATATCGTGATTTGCATGGATGCGGATGGACAGCATTCGGCATCGCTGCTGAGTGAGATGTTGAGCAAATGGCGAGAGGGCTACGATATGGTGTACGCGGTGCGACAAGACCGCGAAGTCGAGTCTAGATTTAAAAAATGGGGTTCAAAACTGTTTTACGGCATGATGAGCGCAAGCGGACAGATTAATATTCCCAAAGATGCCGGTGATTTCCGTTTGATGAATCGTGCCGTTGTAAACGCTTTATGCGCGCTGCCAGAGCGCAATCGTTTTATGAAAGGCATTTATGCCTGGGTTGGTTACCGGTCAATCGGTATTCCATTTACACCCTTGCCCAGAACCCATGGTGAAAGCGCATTCTCTAGACTCAGGCTGATGAGTCTGGCGTGGACAGGCATTACCAGTTTCTCTTCATTGCCATTACGTTTGGCTAGTGCGGTAGGCGTTATTTTGGCATTGCTTTCATTCGCTTATGGGATAGTCGTAGTGGTGGATAAGTTGTTCTTCCATGAATCGGTACCAGGTTGGCCAACGGTGGTGGCCAGCATGATGTTTTTGTCTGGCGTACAACTCCTGTTCATTGGCATCTTGGGAGAATACCTCGCGAGAATTTATGATGAAGTCAAAGGGCGGCCACCATACATTGTTGCAGAAGTAAGCAGGCCAGAGGGCTTGCGCTAAACGCATGCAAGCCGATTTAGATAAGTTAAGACGCTCAGTCTCTTGGTTTGCCTGTGTCGGGGCTATAGCGGCCTTGGTGCATTATGTCGTCGCAGTGGGATTAGAACGTTGTCTAAACATCCAGCCTGCTTGGGCCAATATCGTTGGGTTTGTTTGCGCGTTCCCGGTCAGCTATATTGGGCACCGTACGTTGTCTTTTCCAGGCTTGAATCAAGCACATCAGCATACGTTGCCTAAGTTTTTAAGTGTTGCGGTATTTGGGTTTTTAGCAAACCAGACATTGGTATTGCTTAGCCTGCGCTATACGACATTGCCGTTCTGGCTGGTTCTCGCCATTGTGATGGTGGTGGTAGCGATTAGCACTTATTTATTAAGCCGTTACTGGGCTTTTTCACACACATGACCACCCTTATTATCACAGCAGATGATTACGCACAAAGCGCTGCGATTGATACCGGCATTCTAAATCTGGTGGGTATGGGTAGGGTGACTGCATTCTCTTGCCTGACACTCAGTACGCGTTGGCCAGAAGCCGCAACACGTATCACGCAGCAGATAAAACAATCAGCGGATATTGGCCTGCATTTGGATTTCACCCAGTATACGCAACCGCTCAAGCATGGTTTGGCGGCTTTGATACTGAAAACCAAGTTTAGACTGCTGGATGAGTCTGCTATCCGGCATGCGATTAAAGCGCAGCTGGATGCATTTGAGCAGGCATTAGGCATGGCACCGGATTATATTGATGGGCATCAGCATGTGCATCAATTGCCACAAATTAGAAAAGTACTCATTCAAGAATTGATGGCGCGTTATCCTACCCGTTTACCGTGGTTACGGATTGCGGTACCGCCGCTGGCAGATGGCGTGAAGGGCATGATTATTCGGTGGTTGGGGGCTTCAACACTCCAAGAGTTAGCTTCTTTGAATGGGGTTCGATACACGAATACTTTGCTGGGTGTATATGGTTTCGATGTGGATGCTTTAGCCTACCAGAGTAAGTTGGATGGCTGGATACAGGCAGCTAACGCAATACATAGGCCAGTGGCCGTGATGTGTCATCCTGCGGAGGGTACGTCATTCACAGATGCGACAGATCCTATTCTCACAGCAAGGTTACATGAGTATGCGGCACTGTCTAGCCCACAATTTGCAACGTTGATAGCGCGCCATAATGTCTCGCTATCCCGTGGTAGTAGTGCCGCTTTAGATGAGTGATTATCGTTTTTTTAATGGCTTGGCCAGAGGTTTGGCCGCAACTGGTGTCTGCATTACGCAGTCTTCGTACCCATAGTTGCCGCCGTTGTCATCTGGCTCATAATAGATATTACGGAAGCTCCAGCGATTGCGGCCAAGTTTCTTCATTTCGGCAATGCCGGTACTGTATTCAATATATTTACCTTCTTTGTACTTATAAGAAAGTGCTAGCTTGGTGCCATTTGCAATGGCTTGTCCGCGATAAATTACTGCGTTTTCTGAGTCGGTACTAAAATCATAAGCACCAATCTTGTCGTGGCTGCTAATGCGGTTGAGTTTAAAAATAGCGGTGACTTGATAATCTCCCACTTGCTCGTTGTTGCCTTTACACTCGTATGTCCCGCTAAAATTAACACCAGTAAATGTTGGTTTGGCTTGTGCAATGCCTATGAAGCCAAACAAACATGCTGTGATTAGAACTTTTACCATAAATTACGTTTACCTAAATTAGAATTGCCCCTGTAATTGCTATTGTAACTTGCCACAAGAATATGACGTAAGGAACCTACGTTTTTTTACATCGTTTTTTGTTTTTATTCTAGCGCTGCTTTATCATACTGGATTCTTAGACACGATAAGTTATCAATCACGTCTATCTAATGGAATTTTCAACCTATGTATAACCATAAGCCACCTGTTTTGTGGCAATTTACCCTGTTCAATCTCATTTTGCTGGTGCTTTTAGGTGCGTGGCTTTGGCAGAAAAATCAGCCAGTAATTGTGCCAGACGCCATATTGCCTGTGGATGCTGCGGCTAAAGTACAGTGCGTTTCTTACGCGCCATATTATGGCAAAGATCAAACGCCATTTAAAATTGGCACCCACATCACACAGTCTCAAATTGATGCAGATCTTGAACGTATAGCCAAAGTATCCAATTGCGTGCGAATCTACTCAGTAGGCCAAGGCTTGGATTATGTACCAGCAGCTGCACAAAAGTTAGGGCTGAAGGTACTGGTAGGCGCATGGATAGGCTGGACTGCCGCTGATAACAATAAAGAAATTAATCTTGCGACTGCATTGGCCAATCAATACCCCAATACCGTGAAAGCAGTTATTGTTGGTAATGAAGTGTTGCTACGTGGCGAGCAAACAGAAGAAGCGATGCAAGCGTATATCGCGCGCGCAAAGCAATTGACCAAAGTACCCGTGACGTATGCCGATGTCTGGGAATTTTGGCTCAACCATCGTAATCTAGAGCAATCAGTCGATTTTGTGACGATTCATTTACTGCCGTATTGGGAGAACAATCCGCAATCGGTAGAGCAATCGATTCAACATGCCAATATCGTAATGAGCAAATTAGATACGGCCTTCAGTAAGCCTATTTTGATTGGTGAGACGGGTTGGCCTTCCACTGGGCGTCAACGCGGCACTTCGATTCCAAGTGCGCTTAACCAAGCGCGTTATATCAGAACCTTTTTGCGCGAGGCTGAGCAAAAGCATTGGCAATACAACTTGATCGAAGCGTTCGATCAACCGTGGAAGCGTGGGTTGGAGGGCGCGGTTGGTGGCTTTTGGGGTATATACGATACCGAGCTAAGCCCCAAGTTTAATTTGACTGGTCCAGTATTTGATCGACACGACGGCATTATGCCGGTGCTTTTTGCAGTGATTGGCGCTTTTATATTATGTGCAGTCACGTTCGTGGTGGGGCAAAAGCATGTGCAATCATATGTTGGCATGGCGACTCTGGGTGCATTGGCTGGCGTGACCAGCTTATTGCAGCTGGAGTATCTGGGTGCGCTATGCGGTGATGGATCATTATTCGGCGCACTAAGTTGTGTGCCCACAGCAGGGCGTCCACTCGCCAGCGTTATCATGGGTTTGCAATGGTTATCGATGGGCGGTGCCGTATTAGCAGCATGGCTGATGCTATTGAGCTTACCTGTACTCATTTATCAGCAGTCAGCGCAAGCGGTACGTTTTGTTAAGCTAATGGTGGTATTGCTGTTGGTAGGTGCGCTAGCGATAGGTCTTTTACTCACGGTGGATGGACGTTATCGCGATTTTCCTGTGATGATTTACGCATTGCCTGTATTGCAATTTTCGCTCGGCTTGTGGTTGGCAAAAACGCCGTTAAGGTTTACTAATCCAGTCTCATTGGTGTTGGGTGTGGGTGCGCTGACAACAGCACTGGTTTGCTATTTAATTGAGCCACTTAACTACAATGCCGCCTACTGGCTGGGCGTACTCGTGCTATTTACTGTTCCCTTGTTATTTAAAAAACAATAACCCTCCAAAGAATTGCTTACGGTCTTATCTATGTTGAATTTTGTGAAACGTCTCTTTATTCCGCTGCTGTTTGCATTGTCGGTAGCTGCTGCCCATTTTGGTATATGGGCACTGACCAACAGCGCAAGCAATTTATTGGAAGCGCCGCCGCTTGTGCGCGGGTTTGCCTACAGTGGTTACCAAGAAGACCAAAGCCCGTTAGATCGTCAGTTTCCTAGTACGGCAGAATTAGCCAAGGATTTAAAGCTGATGAATCCGTTGACCAACCATATTCGCTTATACGGGTCGCTAGATAATTCTGAGATTACCGCGCTGGCCTCTAAACTTGGTTTTAAAGTCATCGCAGGCGCTTGGGTTAACGCAGACCATGACATGAATCAGCGGGAAATAGACGCGTTAGAAGAGAAATTAAAGTTCTATCCCAATATCGAACGCGCCATTGTGGGTAACGAGGTGCTGTTAAGAAAAGACCTGACTTTACAGCAGCTGATTTCGTATCTAGATAAAGTTAGAAATGCGACCGAAGTGCCGATTTCCACGGCAGAGCCTTGGCATATCTGGCTGAAAAATCCGGAGCTGGTTAAGCATGTGGATTTTATTGCGGTACATCTATTGCCCTACCATGAAGGCGTACCAGTAGAAAATGCAGTCAGCTATGCGATCCAGCGCTATAACGAGTTAATGAACGCGTATCCACGCAAAAAAATTGTCATTACCGAGATTGGTTGGCCCAGTGGAGGTCCCGACATCGGCGGTGCGCAAGCCTCAGAAGTCAATCAGGCGCGCTTTGTGCGTGAGTTTTTAGCAAAGACTGCCTATGAAAACTACGACTATTATTTGATGGAAGCATTTGATCAGCCATGGAAACAACAAATCGAGGGCTGGGCTGGCGCCTATTGGGGGATGTTTGATGCGCATCGGCATCCTAAATACTCGTTACAAGGCGCTGTGCCAAAAGACAGCCGTTGGGTAATTAAGGCCAAGTGGGCGACCGTCATTGCGTTTTTCCCCATCATGTTCATCGCTTGGCGTTTTAGACATTGGCGCTTAGGCGGCAAGATTTCAATGGCCATATTACTGCAAGCCTGCATCACCACCTTGGTTGTGGCTTGGAATCTGCCAGGCGATTACTACTACACTTTACGAGACTTTATTGTGCTGGTGGGCTTAATTATCGGCATGATGCTGACCTCTGCCGTATTGATGATTTACGCTGTTGAGTTCAGCGAAGTAATGTTCAAAGGCTTGTGGGTCAGGGCATTTAAGCGTGCAACACCAGTCCCTGCTGAGCAAGAGCTGTTTGTGTCTATCCATTTGGCCTGCTACAACGAGCCGCCAGAAATGGTGATTGCGACCATTGATAGCTTAGCCAAACTTCACTACACCCATTTTGAGGTGATCGTGGTGGACAATAACACCAAAGATGAAGCCAAATGGAAGCCGATTGAGGCTTATATGGCCACTTTGCCAGAACACTTTAAGTTCTTCCACTTGCCAAGTTGGCCTGGCTTTAAAGCGGGCGCACTTAACTTTGCCTTGCAACAGACAAATCCACAAGCCAAAGTGGTGGGTGTGGTGGATGCCGATTACGTGGTCACGGCGGATTGGTTGTCAGATTTAGTCCCGCACTTTGGAGATGAAAAAGTGGCTGTGGTACAGGCGCCTCAAGCGCACCGTGATTGGGAACATAATTTCTTCAGAAGGATGTGCAATTGGGAGTTTGAAGGCTTCTTTAAAATAGGTATGCATCATCGCCACGAACGTAACGCCTTGATTCAGCACGGCACCATGACGCTGGTGCGTTATCAAGCGCTTGTAGACAATGGGCGTTGGTCTGAGTGGTGCATCTGTGAAGATACTGAGCTTGGCCTGCGCTTGCTAGAGAGTGGTTACGAGCTACGCTATGTGGATGATGTGTTTGGGCGCGGGCTTACGCCGGCGAACTTCAGTGCGCTTAAATCGCAGCGCTTCCGCTGGGCATTTGGTGCCATGCAGATTCTTAAACACCATATTCCTAAATTAGTAGGGAGTTCTACACTAAGCTTTGGACAGCGTTATCACTTTTTAACCGGCTGGTTTGGCTGGCTGGGGGATGCACTGCAGTTGTTTTTTACGTTGGGCTCCATCGGTTGGACGGTGGCTATGCTGGCTTTCCCTAATGCTTTCAGTTTGCCGGTGGCAATTATGATTACGCCGATTTTATGCTTCTTGGTGATTAAGGCTGCATTAGGGCCGATTCTCTACCGCAAGACCATGCGTTGTGGCTGGTTAGATATTTGGGGAGCATCACTGGCCAGCTTAGGCTTGTCGCATGCCATTGCCCGTGGTGTGATGATGGGACTGATTCAGAAACATGGCGTGTTTAAAGTGACAGCAAAAGGAAAAGTTACTGGCACCAAATGGGATATTTTTAAACCCATCTACGAAGAGTTGGCATTATTATTGGCATTGATTTTTGCAAGTATGGCCATGCTGGCTACCAGAGGGTTCCATAATCTGGATGCCCAGTTATGGGTGCTGATGCTGACCTTGCAATCGCTCCCGTATTTGAGCACTTTAGCTTGTCAGGTGATTACAGAGGTAGAAGCGCGCAAAGGATAGAGCGCCGCTCTGTTAATTAGTTAACATGCGGCCCTGCTTTAAATACGCGGGTGTCCGGCACTTGGTTTACATGGATGAGATTGTCCGTTTCAAACCCCAGTGCTTTGGCTTTGGACATGAGCTCTTGCTTGATAGGGTAAGTGAGCTGTGGCGTGCGTGAGAGTATCCACAAATAAGATTTGTCCGGGCCGCATACCATGACGTAGTTGTAATAGGATTTGTCGAGTTCCATGATGTTATAAGCGCCATAAAACGGACCAAAAAATGAAACTTTGAGTTTGCCTTTGTAGCTACCATCTTTATTCGGCGCTTCTGTAAAATAGGCTTTGCCTTCTGCCTCTTCCCATTCATTTTTAATGGGGTTATAGCCGCGGTTAATTACTTTGATGCTGCCATCTTCATTCTTGCTGTAATTGGCGGTCACTTGCTCAAGCCCACGCTCAAAAGAGTGATCTAAACGCGCTATTTCATACCAAGTGCCTAAATACTGGCTGGCATCTACGTTATCTACTACTTTTACGTTGTCTGGTACGCCCATACACGCCATGGGTAAACACATTAATAAGCAACTCAGTATTTTGTTCATCAGTATTCTCGGTTATGCGTGCTTGTTTGGCCGAACCTGTGCTAAAAAGCGATCTAATTCAGCCGCAAATTGTTGTCGGTCACTGTGATTAAATACAGACGGGCCCGAAGTTTCCACACCACTGGCACGCAGCTCCTCCATAAAGTTGCGCATGGCTAAGCGCTCAGCAATATTGGCGGTGCTGTAGAACTCACCACGCGGATTAAGTGCATGCGCTTGTTTTGCAATCACTTGCGCCGCCAATGGGATATCTGCAGTAATGACCAAATCGCCCGCAACGAGTTCCTGCACGATACGATTATCAGCCACATCAAAGCCTTTGGGGACTTCCAGTGATTTGATATAAGGTGAGACTGGCACGCGCAAAGATTTGTTCGCTACCAGTGTAGTCATGATTTTAGTACGATTGGCAGCTCGATACAGAATCTCTTTAATCACCACCGGGCAAGCATCTGCATCTACCCAAATATTCATGCAAACCAGGCCGAATAGAGTAAACATAACGCAGCAGTCGCTAAGACACCAAAGGTGGTGAGTATGCCGATTTTTCGATAACGGAAAGGCTCTGGCTCTTGACTCACACCATAGGCATGCAGGCAGCGCGCAAACAGCAGTAACGCACAAAGCGTATGCACCAAGTAAGCTGGTGCATGATTGATTTCCATCAAGCTTAACAATAGCAAACTGAAAGGAACATATTGTGCGAAGTTATTTTGTACAGCAATCGCACGTTTGAGAGAAGGTTTATGGCCATCGCCAATGGCTACGCGATGTAGCCTGCGTTGTTTGACTACCAAGACACTCAAATAAATAAACAGCAAAGCGAGCAGAGATGCATAGATGGGCACAATGCTGAGGTGTATGGTGTTCATGGGCTGCATCCGGTGCTAAGTTAAAGCTATGCTTAAGTTAAAGCTATTCTAACGCATACACCGGATGTATCAATAAGTAGGAGAGTGTCTGATTATCGCCCGCGGTTACCACCACGGTGCACTGGTTTTGGCGCAAACAAAGGGGTTTGTGGCATGGCTTGATGTTTGGCTGCTTCAGAGATTAATCGACCATGTGGCATTGCTTGCCCTTGTGGCTGATTCTGTGATTTTGGCTTAGCCTGTCCTTGCTTATGTGCTTGGTTGGTATTTTTCTGTTGACCTTGCCCGGCATTGCGCGCATTCGCAGGCTTTTGACCATTGCCTTGCGGACGACGGCCTTGCGCTGGTCTTGGCGGTCTAGGTGCTTCAGGTTCCAATTTGGCGGGTGGTTCAAAGCCTTCTACCGTGACTTTAGGAATCTCACGTTTAATCAGCTTTTCAATGTCTTTGAGGTATTTAGACTCTTCAAAATCGACCAAAGAAATAGCTGCACCCGTGCTACCGGCGCGCCCGGTACGACCAATGCGATGCACATAGTCTTCCGGCACGTTGGGTAATTCAAAGTTGACGACTTGCGGTAGCTGGTCAATATCTAAGCCACGCGCAGCGATATCAGTAGCGACCAACACAGGAATGTTTCCGTTTTTGAAATCAGCCAGTGCTTTGGTGCGTGCGCCTTGGCTCTTGTTGCCGTGAATGGCTGCAGCAGGAATCCCATCTTTCACCAGCTTTTCTGCCAAGCGGTTTGCGCCATGTTTGGTACGTGTAAAAATCAGTACTTGTTCCCAATTGTTTTGCTTGATTAAATAGCTCACCAACGCACTTTTGTGCGCTTGTTTTACCAAGTGCACGGTTTGCGTGACCATCTCAGAGGCTGTGTTGCGGCGGGCAACTTCCACAAACGCTGGGCTGTTCAGTAGATTGTCTGCCAAGCGCTTAATCTCATCAGAGAACGTTGCAGAGAACAATAGGTTCTGACGTTTTTTGGGTAGCATGGCTAAGATTTTTTTAATGTCATGAATAAAGCCCATGTCCAGCATGCGGTCAGCTTCATCCAATACCAAAATTTCTACGCCGGATAAATCCACGGCTTTTTGGTTGGCCAAATCTAATAAGCGGCCTGGCGTGGCTACTAAAATATCAATGCCACGGCTTAAGCGATTAATCTGTGGGTTGATGCTCACGCCACCAAATACCACCATGGATTTTAAGTGTAGATATTTACCGTAGGTTTGAACGGATTCCTCAATTTGTGCGGCCAACTCACGTGTAGGTGTCAGCATCAAGCAACGTGGTTTGCTTTTGGCTGGATTGCTTGCCGGTGTCTGGCTCAGTATATGTAAGATGGGTAGCGTAAATCCTGCGGTTTTGCCGGTGCCGGTTTGTGCGCCAGCCAATAAATCGCCACCGTTGAGTACTTGTGGAATAGCTTTGGCTTGAATCGGCGTTGGTGTGGTGTAGCCCGCTTCTTGAATCGCACGCAAGATAGGCGCTGCCAATCCTAGTTGATCAAATTGTAAAGGTGTGTCTTGGCCATTAACTTGGCTAAGTGTTGTGTTTGGGGTGTTCATGTAATGTTTTTTCCTGCGACGGCCAGTTGCTTAAGCAACACCAATCGAGGCAGACGAATTAAAGAGTCATCGTGACTTGAAGTATCAAAGAACCGCAACACTGATTGGTAATGTGTTGGGTGAGCGCATTATACGAGCTTAACGTAGAAAAGCGAGCATTATATTTGCGGCCTAGATGTGCAAGATTTGTTTCAATGAAGGAGGATTCTTACAAGAGTTTAGGCGTGTTACCGATATTTGAATCGTTGGTTTACGCATAAAGTGGACTTGTCGTTAATCAACATTGAAGGGAGACAATATGTTTATGCAAAAATCACTGTTTGTTACATTGGGTTTGTTAGCTACAAGTGGCGCATTTGCCAATCTGAATGAGCCGATATATCAATATTTGCCAGCGGGTGTACTCAAACAAAACATTCAAGCTACGTTAAGTCAGCACCAAATCGATGTAAGCCAATTAGATATTCAAATTGATGAGCAAGGGATTGTGAACGCGTCTGGCAATGTGGAATCCAAACAACAGGCTGACAATATCACAAAGATCATTCAAGACAGTCAGGCTGTGTATGCGGTATTTGGTAAGTTTATTTATCCGCAACCATAATGGCTTGGCATAGTGGCTTGGTTAGCATAAGTAGCTAGCGGTGGGTTGCCACCGCTAGCTGGCGCTTAAATTAGCGATATCTTCATCGCTTAACCAGCGCCATTCGCCAAGTTTTAAATCGTCAGGCAGAGATAAACGGCCAATTCGGATACGCTTTAAGCCATCGACGCGATTGCTGATAGCGGCAACCATGCGTTTGACTTGATGGTATTTGCCTTCTGCTAAGGTCATATGAATGATATGTTCTGAGATCCGATCACAAGCAAGTGCGGCAATCGGCGCATCTTCATCCACCAGCTGTACGCCATTAAGGATATGTGCAATTTGCGCATCGCTGACTGGGTGCTTACAGGTCACTTCATACACTTTTGGCACTTTGTGTTTAGGTGAGCTCATGCGATGAATGAATTGCCCGTCATCTGAGATTAATATCAAGCCCGTAGTGTCTTCATCTAACCGGCCTATGCATTGGACGCCTCTTTCTACAAGTGGAAAAGGTAACAGGCTGTAAATCGTGGGGTGATGCTGTGTTTTGTGAGAGCACTCATAGTTGCCGGGCTTGTGCATCATTAAATACGATTTTTCGCGGTATTCCCACGGCTCTCCTTTAATGGTGTAACTTAAATTTTCTAATGAAAACTCCATATCCGGGTCATCACAAAGTACACCATTAACGGTAATCTCTTCGTTGATAATCATGATGCGACAGAGTTTGCGGGAACCAAAGCCTTGCTTATGGAGGATACGTTCTAAATCGAGTTTTTTAGCCATGCGGCTATTATAACGGGTGCATAAAAAAAGCCCACATGACGTGGGCTTTTAATACTGGTTAATACTTAAATGATGACTACTCTTTTTGAATAAAGTTGTATACCAAAGCACCAATCACTGCGCCTACAATCGGTGCCAGCCAAAATAACCATAATTGGTCAAGCGCGATGCCGCCTTCTAGCAAAGCTGGACCTGTACTACGCGCAGGGTTAACGGAAGTGTTGGTGACTGGGATGCTGATTAAGTGAATCAATGTGAGTGTAAAGCCAATTGCTAGTGGTGCTAAGCCTGCTGGTGCACGTTTATCTGTGCTACCCATGATAATAAACAAAAACATAGCAGTCAGGACGATCTCTGTTGTTAGTGCTGCCATCATGCTGTAGCCATGTGGAGAGTGCTCGGCAAAGCCATTAGACGCTAAGCCGCCAGCGTAGCCTTCTGCACCACTGGCAATGCAACGAATGACCAGTGCAGCCAAAATTGCGCCGATGACTTGTGCGATGATGTAGTGGGGAAGCTCCGCTGCTTTAAAGCGCCCACCAGCAGCCAAACCGATAGAAACCGCAGGATTCAGGTGGCAACCAGAGATATGGCCGATAGCATACGCCATAGTCACCACGGTTAAGCCAAATGCAAAAGAAACGCCTAAATAACCAAGCCCTAGTTCAGGAATGCCTGCGGCTAGCACTGCGCTACCACACCCTCCTAATACTAGCCAAAATGTACCAATGAGTTCTGCAACTGCACGTTTTGTTAATGACATATGAACTTCCTCCAGAAAATAAAAGTGTTATTGTTGTGCTGCAAATTTACGCCCAAATTTTATGTTTCACAATAAGCATCGGTTAGAATGCCAGTTAATAAATGTAAAGAACTGAGCCCATGGCGTTTAAACACATCACTTCCCGCGATAATCCCGTTTTCAAACAACTGAAAAAACTGGCAGATAACGCGCGCGAACGCCAACGTGAAGGGCTGACGCTATTGGATGGTGTGCATTTGATAGAAGCCTACTTGCAGGTGTTTGGTGAGCCGCAGTTGCTGATTATTCCTGAAGGAAAAAGTGCGCTTGAGGCCACACAGTTGATGCAGCAATTGCAAGATGTGAACACCATGATGTTGCCCACGCTGATGTTTGCAGAGCTTACTCCGGTGGCTGCCAGTACGGGTATTTTGGCACTGGTGAAAAAGCCGACGATTGCGTTGCCTGAAGCAGTGCACTTTGCGTTGATGCTGGAAGATATTCAAGACCCAGGCAATATGGGCAGTATGCTGCGTACAGCCGCCGCTGCAGGCGTACAGGTGGTGTATTTGTCTAAAGGATGTACCGATGCTTGGTCGCCCAAGGCATTGCGTGGAGGGCAAGGCGCACAATTTGTATTACCCGTTGTCGAACAAGTAGATTTGTCGGCAACGCTTACCGCGTTTCAAGGTAAGCGCTATGCCATGACCATGCACGGTGAGTCTTTGTACACACAGGACTTTAAAACGCCCAGCTTGTTTGTGGTAGGCAATGAAGGGGCCGGTTTAAGTCCTGCCGTTATCAACGCGACAGATCAAGCCATTACGATTCCCATGGCGAATGCCAGTACTTTGGCGGTGGAATCATTAAATGCTGCAGCCGCTACGGCCATTTGTTTGTTTGAGTGCCAACGCCAGCGGATGTGACGTGATAACAGGAGTCAATATGCAAAGTAACCCTATTAAATGTAACGGATTTAGTGTGATTGAGATGATGGTAGTGATGGCAATATTGATTATCTTAGCGATGATTGCCATCCCCTCCAGCTTGGGGCGTATTCTCAAGGAACAAGTAGCGGCAACTGTGCCGTGGGCAGATGCTGCCAAGGAGCCGATTGCCAGCAATTGGAAAAACAATAAAACCTTTCCTGCCGACAATGCGGCAGCAGGATTACCCAGTGCAGATAAGATGGTCAGTAACTATGTATCGTCTTTGGTGGTTGAGGGTGGTGCAATTCACATGACGCTTGGCAACAAAATACACCCTAAGCTTCAAGGTAAAGTACTCAGCATTCGGCCTGCGGTCATTGAAGAGTCCACGGTTGTGCCAGTGACTTGGGTATGTGGTCACGCCAAAGGACCTACGCCCATGGTGGTAAAAGGCCAAGATAAGACCACGATTCCAGACGAATATTTACCACAATCCTGTCGTTAATCCACAATATTGTCGTTAATTTAATATAGTGCAAGCATAGCTACACTACTGCATGCTATGTTAAATTTCAGCTTCGCTGAGCTCAGTGCCACTGAGCTTATCTAATCGTGTAACTTATTTTTAAATACTTAACAATAACAAGGGAAAACAATGACCGCGCTTAACTACACCATTCATGGCCACGATTTACAGTATATTCAAGTCACGCTTGCCCCTGACGAGCAAATGATGGCCGAGCAGGGCGCCATGATGTATACCGATCAGGCAATTGAGATGAATGCAGTATTAGGCGATGGTAGCGCCTCTAAATTCGGTGCTATTGGCCGTTTTGTGAATGCGGTTAAAAGACGTTTTACCGGTGAGTCATTGTTTAGTAGCGTGTATACCAATAAGGGCTTTGTGGCGCAAGATGTAGCCGTTGCAGCGCCTAGCCCTGGTCAGATTATTCCGATTCAGCTGCAAGAGCAGGGCGGTACGCTCATTTGCCAAAAAGGCGCTTATTTGGCTGGACAAGTTGGGCAAAAAATCACACTGGCGTTCCAAAAACGTATACGTGTCGGTTTGTTGGGGGGCGAAGGCTTTATCATGCAAAAAATCAGTGGCGAGGGCACGGTATTTGTCCATGCCTCTGGCACGCTTAAAGCGGTGGAGCTTGGCCCTACCGATAGTCTAAAAATTGATACGGGTTGCTTGGTGGCTATGTCTTCTACTGTGCGCTATGACATTAAATACACTGGTACACTCAAGACTAGCTTGTTTGGCGGCGAAGGCTTGTTTTACGCCACCGTGGCTGGGCCAGGTCGCGTCTGGGTGCAATCACTACCAATGAATCGTTTAGGTCAGGTTATTCTCAACGCAGCCGTTTCCGGCAAGAGCAAAGGATCTGTCTGGGGCAAACTCTACCTCATCTTTATTATCGTAGTGGTGTTCATCACACTCGCTGGCAAATAACGCGCAATGGTACACGCTGTTCCCGTATTACTCTTTGGCCCCGGCTTGCCACATGCCGGGGTGGCTACTACCTGCGCTATCAATGAGCATAGCATCAGTATTGCCTCACATCAGCTAGCGGTGCCGTTGTCTGCACTCAAGGCTGATATAGGCGGGTTTGATCATGACCAGTTGCAACTACATTGGCAGAGTACTGCCGGTGTCTATATGGTAATTGCAGGTGCTCCTGATGCGCAAAAACAACTGCTTGGATTGCTACCGGCACCATTGGTAGCTGGGCTTAAAGGGTGGCGTATTGCGACTTTTAGCCAAAAAACAGTATGGAACAGTTTGATCTACGGTGCAGGTTTGATTGTATTGCTTGTATGCATCGGGGTTTGGCAATACGACCGTATGTTGGGTTGGGCTGCTAATCGTGTCTCTATAGAAACCGAACAGAAAATGGGCAAGGCGGTGCTTGCATCCTACAATAGGCAGCAAGACATCATTACTTCTGGTGCTGCTGTGGATTTTGTTAAATCGGTGGGCAATCAACTTACACAAGGCTCGCCTTATACTTACCAATGGCTGGTGGTTAAAGATGACATGGTGAATGCTTTTGCCATGCCCGGCGGTATTGTGATTGTGAATACTGGTTTACTTAAAAAAGCCGGTAATGCTAACGAAGTAGCCGCGGTACTGGCGCATGAGGTGCAGCATGTGGAGCAACGACATGCACTTAAGAACATGATGCACAGCGCAGGTGTGGCTGCAGTTGTAATGCTGGTACTTGGTGACGCCAATGCAGCGATGATTTTGATTGCACATCAGGTCTCGACACAGTTTTTTAGCCGGCAAGTAGAAGCAGAAGCGGATTTAAAAGGTGCTCAGTTGCTATTAAAGCAGCACATTCAACCCAATGGTATGGCGAGCTTTTTTAAACGCTTATCTAAGGAAGAACCTAAGACTGGTCAGGTGCCGGAATGGTTGTCCTCACATCCTGACACCCAACATCGCATTCATCTGGCAGAGCAATTTGCAAAACAGCATCCTTGTACGGACTGTAAGAACCTGACTTGGGATATCGAAGCTATTCTGGCTAATATTCAACAGCCGGTGCAGCCAAACACAGAAACACATTAATGCTTAATGCTAGCAGCGTTATCTTCAAATAGTTGAGCTGTTTCTTGTTCATCAAACACATAATGTTTGTTGCAAAAGTCGCAATGAATTTGGATGCTGCCTTGTTCTTCAATAATGGTATCGACTTCAGCATGCCCAAGCATGGTGAGCATGTTGGCCACACTGTCACGGGTGCAGCTACAAAAGGCTTTAGTGGTGCGGGCGCTAAATAAGCGTACTTCTTCTTCGTGAAACAGGCGTGTAAGTAAATCAATGGGGGCGAGCATCAGCTCTGCGTCTGTCACCGTATTGGCCAGCTGATTGACTCGGTTCCACACGTCTATATCTTCTGCATGTTGATTGGGTAGCTTTTGTAATAGCATACCAGCTGCTTGTGTGCCATCGCAATGCAACCAAATAGACGTGTCAATTTGCTGTGAGCGCAACATGTAGTGCTCTAGCATTTCTGCAATGCTGTCGCCTTCAATGGGTACAATGCCTTGATACGGCTCCCCAATTTTTGGGTCTAGAGTAATCACAAATTGTCCATGCGTAATCAGTTGTTTAAATGTGGTGTCGTGATGTGCTGTTTCTTTATCCAGCAGTGATTGATCCCATTTCGCGGTGGCGCGCATTTCCAAATCAGAGCTGCACTCCACTACCAATAATTTGAGAATGCCACGCCCTTGTAATTGTAGTATCAGCGCACCTTCCATTTTAAGGGTGGAAATCAGCAGTGCGCTCGCAGTCATTAGCTCACCCAATGCACGCTTTAGTAATGGCGGCAGTGCTTGGTGCTGTAACGCGTCGATATAGGTAGCATTAAGATGCGCCACGTTACCGCGCACTGGCGTGTTGTCAAAAATAAATGGGTGTAAGGTGTCTTGATATGTTTGCATGCCGCTATTTTAACATCTCTATATTTGCTGCATATAAAAAAGCCCATGTGTGGCATGGGCTGAGTAAATAGTTTGGTGAGTTGCCTCTATATTAGAAGTTGTAAATTAATGTTGCACGGCCAGTAATGGGTGAACCAGGCGTGATGTTGTTATTGGTATGTGAGAACAATGCATATTCTTTGTTAGTGATGTTCTCAATGTTGAGCTGCAGGCGTAACTTCTCACTGAACTTGCCAAAGACTGCTGCATCGTAACGGGTGTAGCCTGGCAATATTGTGCTTTGTGATACGGTTGGCAGTTGTGCATAGCGATCAGATGTGCTGACAACACCTAGAGCCACCGCCCACACATCATTAATCTCATATTTGTTCCATAGAGATAGGGTGCGGTCAGGCGTTTGTGCTAATTCTGCGCCTTTAGCAATGACATTTGCTGCAGTTGTGTTTGCTTGCGTTTCGGTAATCTCACCTTTTTGAAAAGTAACACCGCCAAATACGCTCCATTTGTCAGTAATGTCGCCAGAAACCCCAAGCTCGATACCTTTGGTTTCTTGACCATCAACCAAAATAGAGTTTGCGCCAGGGTTACTAGGATCAGCAACTAAAACATTCTCACGTTCCAATTTATACACCGCAGCCGTTAGCGCTAAGCTCGGATTCACATCCCACTTCGCACCCACTTCATAGTTGATAAATTTCTCTGGCTTGAAGGATGCATTGCTCGGCGTTAAAGAGGTTAATTGGTCGCCAGCACGTGGCACATATGAAACGCTGTAGTTGGTATAAATGGAGATAGCCTCTACTGGCTTGAAAATCAGACCCGCGCGTGGTGATAATAAATTATCACTGACTTTAATCTCGGTATTGTCTAATAAGTTAGTAAAGTCCGTATCAAAGTTATCATTTCGTAAGCCAACAATCGCCTGCCATTTTGGGCTAAAAATGATTTGATCTTGCAAATAAAAGGCTGCTACGCTCACATCACTTTTTCTGTTGGTTGCCAAAGCGGAAAAAGAGGCAGAAGGCAGATATGGATTGCTTGCGGAAACTACAGTCGCAATATTGGTTGAGCCCACTGTTGGTTGAAAACGTTTGCTCGTTGTATCTTGTTTTGCCAACTCCATACCGAATAACAGTTTGTGTTCAACAGAGCCTGTTTTTGCATTGTATGTTAAGTCAGTTTGGTTGATGATGTTTTCACGATCTGTCTCATCAAGGTAAGCACCAAATTGAACAGTACCGGCGTTGGTCACGGAGTTTCTGGCAAACACGTTTTGATAATATTTATTGTAGTTGGCGTAGCGTGTACTATTTTTAACGCTGATGCCGTTATCAAAAGCATGTTCTATGGATGCATTGAAAGCGACCGTTTCAGTTTCAGTAGGGCTTAGATGGGCATTCCCAAAAAATGTGTCGTAGTCACCGATTTTATAAGGGCGATTTTTCAATGTTGAGTTGCCAGGACCATTCACTGAAGGTACACCACGGTCTGCCACACGTTTGTCTTTAAAATACTCCATGCCAACGATGATTTTTGTATTTTCATCCGGGCGTATCGTCACGGTTGGCGTCACACCAAAACGCTCTAAATTCACGCCATCACGATAAGAGTCTGAATTCTCATACATAGCATTTATGCGGAAAGCGATTTCATCATTGAAGGCTTGGCCATAATCACCGGTAATACGTTTTTGGTTATACGCGCCGTAACTAGCAGTCAATTCACTAATCGGTGTCCAGCCAGCTTGCTTACTCACGCGATTAATTGCGCCGCCTGCACCACCACGTCCAAATGCCATGCCATTGGGGCCTTTTAACACCTCTAAGCGGTCTATATTGTAAAAGTCGCGGTAAGTTTGCACATCATCACGCAAGCCATCTAAGAAAAAATCGCCAGTCGTGGCATTGCCACGGAAGATCAATGCATCACGGTTACCTTCGCCTTGAGCTGCTTGCACACCCGGCACATATTGCACGGCTTGTGAAATGCTTTGAATCGATTGATCTTGAATTAAATCTTGTGGAATCACGGTAATGGATTGGGGTGTATCACGTAATTCCGTATCTGTTCTAGTAGAAGCAGAACTTTTTTTGGCGTTGTAGCCTTGTACTGGTTTTGTGTCGTTATCTTTTTTAGCTGACACTGTAATTGTGTCTAGTTCTATGACATCTTCTGCTAAGGCTGTGTTGGCAATAAATGAACATAGGGTAGATGCGACCACAAAGTGAATGTTGTTGTATAAAGCATTATTCAGCTTTTTAAGTTGAAAGTTTGGTGTAGCTTCAGAAGCGTTAGCGCTTTGTATCATTGACAATCCTAACAATTAATTGATTTTTTTTACAATTTTTAGAATGGTAATAAAAATGAGAATAATTATCAATAATATAGCTAGCTAAATGTTAGTGTGCTAAATATTATTAGGCGGTGATTTTGTGAATATCCCAATGTGCAATGGCCCATGCCCAAATAGTCGCAAGCGTGGCGTTGTGTAGCGAGGCTGGAGGAGTTTGTTTCAGAAAGGCGAGCGCATTGAGTAGTTGCGTGCTGGCATCGTTGGCTAGTATGGCAGGTGCTAATGTCTGTTTACTCAGTTTCTCGCCATCAGCATTCATCACAATCGGGATATGCGCATAGTTTAGCGTAGGCAACTGCAGCAACTGTTGCAGATAGCGTTGCCTAGATGTGGAGTACAGCAAATCTGCACCACGTACCACGTGTGTTACACCCTGCATTGCATCGTCTACCACTACCGCCAACTGATAAGCAAACAAGCCATCTGCACGTTTTAAAACAAAGTCACCAACATCTGTCGCAAGCTGCTGATGGAGTGCACCTTGAATACTGTCATGAAAGTCATCTACAAAATCTTGTGTTTTTACACGCCAAGCCACAGGTGCTTGTGACTTAATGGGGTGATGCAAGCAAGTGCCCGGGTAAATAAAGCCTTCTATACCTTGGCGGGTGGACGAGTCTGCAATCTCCTTACGGGTACATGTACATGGATACACCCAAGTTTGGAGCTGTTGTAGCGCTATTGCATAATGCGCAGTTTGCTTGCTTTGGTAGATGACTTCGCCATCCCAACTGAATCCGTAGGCTTCTAGGCAATGGAGTATGTCTTGTGCTGCGCCTTTCACTTCCCTTGGTTTATCCAAGTCTTCAATGCGCACCAACCATTGCCCTTGGTTGGCTCTGGCATCGCAGTAGCTAGCGACCGCAGCTACCAATGAACCAAAATGCAAAGGCCCGGTGGGAGAGGGGGCAAAGCGGCCCACATAAGACGACATGGTTATTGAAGTGTTTGCAGGTATGGGGGAATATCCCAACTATGTAAGTGTTTGCCAAGCAGCTGTAACGTGCATTGCATGCGCTCAGCACCGTTGGCGTTGAGCTCAAAGGCATATACGCGCAAAAATTGAGCATGGCCATGCGCATCACGCGCGATGCTGATTTTGGTGCAAGCGACGGTTTCGTCTAGTAGTTGTAGTTGAAACCGTTGCGCTAACGTATGGCCATATTGAATCGCAGCCTCACGCTTTGCAATGGTATCTAGCCAAAACCAGGCGCAGCCAATTAATATAAGTAATAGAGCAATTTCCAAGAGAATCCCTGCATGATAATGTTGATATGGGTATAGACAGCGGCAAGAATATATTTGAATATTTGCCCACTTGAATTATATTAGCTAACAATCCTCAAATTATCATCAAAAAATGAATAAAACGCGCGAAGATGATGCAATAGCTGCTTATTTTAAGCTGTTAAGAAGTAAAGGTGGTGATGATAAAAGCATCTCTCAGCGAGAGCTATTCTTGTCACAATTGACGCCTTATCTTGCAGGAAAAGAACTTGCCGGCACTGTCTATCGAGAGTCATTAGAACAGCTGATGGAAGGGCAGGCAGCAGCAGACTGGCCAGCCAATCTCGTGATTGCACGTGAGTTTTATCCTTTCTGGATGGCAGATATCAGAGCCATTAGCCAATTGAATTCAGAAGGCGGGTTTGATTTACACCCGGTAGATTGGATGCCTGCTGAAGTTTCTTTGGCTGACTTATGGAAGAATATCGACCAGGAAAAATTTTCCACGGCAGAAAGCTGGGCCATTAAATCCTACCTCAAAGCGCTCACCGATGAGGTGGCGGATGCTGAAACGATTGATGTCCGTATCAAATTTGCCAAAATATTAATAGTACGCCTGCGCGATGCGCCATTGACCGAAAAAAACGCATACCGTATCGCGGTAGATGCAACGACACCTTTGTTTGAGCTTAAGAAAACGCGACAACTGTTTTTGGTCGTCGTGCGAGAGTTCTATAACTTCTGGTCTGGCAATCCGGATGCTAGAGACCATGTGCTCAAAGTCAGTAAAGTGAGTATCTTGTAATCAAATATATGCACATATTTTGTGCAATGCACAGTGCATAGCACTTTTTTTGTGCAAATTATAAACCCCCGTAATAAATAGTCTTTAAAAATCAATACACTGCCTTTTGGCGTGCATTTTGCTTTCTGTCATGCAAATAAAAATAATCCATATAACGATTTAAGGAGATAGTCATGGAGGGATTGGTGACAGCCAACGACGTATTATTTGTGTTATTAGGGGCCATTATGGTGCTTGCCATGCATGCTGGCTTTGCATTTTTAGAGGTAGGCACCGTACGTAGTAAAAACCAGGTCAATGCCTTGGTCAAGATCATGGTAGATTTTTCTATTTCTACCATTGCCTATTTTTTTATTGGCTATAGCGTGGCGTATGGTGTCAGCTTTTATAGTGGCGCTGAGGTATTGGCAGCTAAAAATGGTTACGATTTAGTGAAGTTTTTCTTTTTGCTCACATTCGCTGCAGCGATTCCTGCAATTGTCTCTGGCGGGATTGCCGAACGCGCTAAATTCAACCCACAAATTGCAGCCACTTTCTTGGTTGTGGGTTTTGTCTATCCTTTCTTTGAAGGCATTGCTTGGAATAAGCATTACGGTATTCAAGATTGGCTATTAGCAAACTTTGGTGCCAATTTTCATGATTTTGCCGGCTCTGTCGTGGTGCATGCCATGGGTGGCTGGATTGCGCTGGCTGCAGTGATTTTGTTGGGCGCGCGTACTGGGCGTTATGCCAAAGATGGTCGCTTACATGCGTATCCGCCATCTAACATTCCATTTTTAGCATTGGGTGCTTGGATTTTAACAGTAGGCTGGTTTGGCTTTAATGTGATGTCTGCGCAGGCGGTACAAGGTATTTCCGGCTTGGTTGCAGTCAATTCGCTGATGGCACTGGTGGGCGGCACATTGGCTGCATTGGTTTTAGGTAAGAATGACCCGGGTTTTGTGCACAATGGCCCATTAGCTGGCTTGGTAGCGGTGTGCGCAGGCTCCGATATTATGCATCCGTTGGGCGCTTTGGCCACAGGCTTGGTGGCTGGCGCCTTGTTTGTATGGGCATTTACGCTAACACAAAATCGCCTCAAAATTGATGATGTACTCGGTGTGTGGCCATTACACGGTTTATGTGGCGCTTGGGGTGGTTTGGCAGCTGGTATTTTTGGTGCCAAAGCATTGGGCGGCTTAGGCGGCGTAAGTTTTGCCTCGCAAGCGGCGGGCACATTGCTAGGTGTCACAGTTGCAGTGATTGGCGGGATTGTTGTGTATGGGTCACTCAAAAAGTTTGTCGGCATTCGGATGGATGCGGAAGCTGAATTTGATGGTGCAGACTTAAGTATCCATAAAATTCCTGCACGCTCAGAGGATTAATTGCAGTATAGATATATTGCAATATGCATTGATCTGTTTCTAAAAAGCCCGCAATCGCGGGCTTTTTTGTTGACCTCATGAAGTTGGCATAGGTAAGACAATTTTTACATAATGTACGTTGGTGGTGCTTTTAGTACATTTTTAGCTCTATTTTTTGGCTATATATAACCAAATATGTAAAAAAAATGTAAAAGAATCAATTACCTATTGAACTTTTAAATGCTGGTCTCATACTATATAGGCAAGTTTTTTGTAAAATCCTAGAGGAGAGAAATATGTTACGTTTAACACTCGGTGCTGCAGTATTGGCGGCTGCATTTGCTACCACTGCCAACGCTGGTCATGAGACATTTACCCCAAAAAGCTATGATAGTTTAGGTAAGTGCTTAAAAGCAGCGCTGACTAAACATGATGGCAAAGTTGTCAAAGTAGAATACAAATCTGAGAAAAAAGCAGGCGTGTATGAGTTTGATATTGAAACACCTGACGGTAAAGCCTGGGATATTGAGTGCAATGCTAAAACAGGCAAAATAACTGAAATCGAAGAAGAAGTAAAAGCGGATGATGCAAAATTCACAGCTCTAGCTAAAGTATCAGAAGCAGATGCGAAAGCCACTGCATTGGCAGCACATCCAGGCAAAGTAGTAGAAGTAGAGTATGAGTTAGAGCCAGATGGTAAAGCTTCTTACGAGTTTGATATTTTGGAAGCGGATGGTGAGGAGATTAAAGTAGAAGTAGACGCAACAACAGGTAAAATTGTTGAAGTTAGCTATGAAAACTATCAAATTGGCCAAGAGTAATTGCAAGTTGGCCTAGAGTAATTTCTAGTGAGTAATTAAAAAAGGCGCCTAGAGCGCCTTTTTTAATACGTATCAATTACATTGTCACACGATTGGTTATTCCAGTCTTATTGCTTAGGCTGCATGTTAAAATGTGGCATGACAAAATTTCATGCCATTATTCCTGCAGCGGGAAGCGGCGCTCGCATGGGTGCAGAGGTTCCAAAACAATACTTGAAGCTCAATGGTAAGCCATTGATTCAGCATGTGATTCATACCTTTGAGCAATCTGCATCTATTCAGTCAGTACATGTGCTGCTAAGCCCCAATGATCGTTATTGGGCAGCATTGGACATCTCATTGGGTTCAAAAACGACTTTACACACATGTGGTGGTACAACGCGGGCCGAGACTGTGTTAAATGGTTTAAATGCAATCAAGTCAATTGAAGATACGGATTGGGTGTTGGTGCACGATGCAGCAAGACCTGGCCTCAACCAAGCAATGTTAAACCTATTGATTGAGAGCTTGGGAGACGATGAAGTGGGTGGGTTACTCGCTTTGCCTCTGGCGGATACCTTGAAGTTAGCTGACGCGACACAACGTGCGCAAAAAACTATCCCACGCGAGCAACTTTGGCAAGCACAAACACCTCAAATGTTTAAATTGGCAATTTTAAGAGATGCTTTAGCCAGTTTTCATGGCGTGCCTACTGATGAAGCACAAGCCATTGAATCGATTGGACTACAGCCTAAATTGGTACGTGGCGCATTACGGAATTTAAAAGTCACTTATCCCGAAGATCTCACTGTGCTTAATGCATTAATAACTGAGTGAAAATAACCCAAATGAATATCCCTTTTAGAGTTGGGCACGGTTTTGACGTGCATGCCTTAGTGGTGGGTCGCCCCTGCATTATCGGTGGCGTGAATATTCCGTACGAGCGTGGATTAGATGGCCACTCTGATGCAGATGTCTTATTGCACGCGATCTGCGATGCGTTGCTGGGAGCAGCAGCATTAGGTGACATCGGAAAACACTTTCCCCCTAGTGATGTGCGCTACAAAGGCATTGATTCACGTAATCTGCTCAGGCATGTTGTGGCTTTGTTGCATAGTCATAGCTATGTGGTCGGCAATGTTGATGCCACAGTGATTTGTGAGGCGCCTAGGCTTAGCCAACATACGGCACAAATGCAGCAACATATTGCCGAGGATTGTGCGATTGCTATCCAGCAAGTCAACATCAAAGCCACCACGACAGAAAAGTTAGGCTTTACCGGCCGTGGTGAAGGGATTGCTGCAGAAGCCGTGTGTTTGATCGCGTTGAAATAACCCATTCCCAAATAATTAAGTGTAAGTATATGTTTCGTTGGTTTGAAAATCTCGTCAACCCGTTCCCTGAGCAGGTCATCAGTACACCGCCCAAGCAGTTTTGGGCGTTTGTATGGTCATGCACGCAAGGTATGCGGCCGTTTATTTTGGGCATGACGTTGCTCACCGCCTTGATTGGCGCGTTTGAAGCATTGCTATTCGCCATGATGGGTAAGGTGGTAGATACGTTAAGCCATATCGCCCCCAAAGATTTATGGCATCAGCACTTGCACGATTTGTTAGTATTAGCCGGTATTTTGTTATTTAGTACCGCGGTGATCTGGATACAGACTTTACTCAAGCATCAAACCTTAGCGGGCAACTTTCCCATGCGCTTGCGTTGGAGTTTCCATCGTTTGATGTTAGGCCAAAGCATGAGTTTTTACCAAGACGAATTTGCCGGGCGCGTTTCCGCCAAAGTTATGCAGACTGCACTAGCAGTGCGCGACGTTTGGTTTATCGTCTCCGATATTATGGTCTACGTCGTCATTTATTTTGTCACCATTGTGACGGTAGTAGGCGGCTTTAGCTTGCTGATTGTGTGGCCATTTTTGATTTGGCTGGCATTGTATATAGGCGCGCTCACTTATTTCATTCCACGTCTGGCTAAGGTCTCACAACGGCAGGCCGATGCGCGCGCGTTGATGACCGGACGCATTACTGATGCGTACACCAATATCAGTACCGTCAAATTATTCTCACATGCAGGGCGAGAAGCAAACTATGCAAAATCCGCCATGGATGAGTTTTTAAGTACGGTAAAAAAACAGATGCAAATGGTCAGTAGTGTGGAGACCATTAACCATTTCTTAAACATGCTGCTGATTATCGGCTGTGGCGGTATGGCGTTGTGGCTGTGGACGCAAGGAAAAGTAGGCATGGGCGCAGTCGCTGCAATCACCGCTATGTGTTTACGTTTGAATGGAATCTCCCATTGGGTGATGTGGGAGATGACCTCACTGTACGAGCAGATCGGGACGGTACAGGATGGCATCAATACACTTTCAGCCATGCATAAAGTGCAAGATGCACCCAATGCCAAAACCATCGATGTAAAGCGCGGTGAAATCGTATTTGATGATGTGCACTTTGGCTATGAGAGCCAACCATACTTGCTGGAAGCATTTAATCTATGTATCAATGCAGGTGAGCGGGTAGGGTTGGTTGGTCGTTCGGGCGCGGGCAAATCTACCTTGGTAAATCTGCTATTACGTTTTTATGATATTCAATCCGGACAAATTTTGATTGATGGTCAAAACATTCAGCAGGTGACGCAAAACAGCTTGCGTGCCAACGTAGGGATGGTCACGCAAGATACGTCGCTATTGCACCGCTCTGTGCGCGATAATATTTTATATGGGCGCCCAGATGCTAACGAGCATGACATGATGGAGGCTGCCAAACGTGCCGAGGCACATGATTTTATTTTGACGCTAAGAGATGCCAAAGGTCGCACCGGTTATGATGCACATGTGGGCGAGCGCGGCGTGAAACTATCCGGCGGCCAACGCCAGCGTATTGCAATTGCACGGGTGATGCTGAAAGATGCGCCGATATTGCTATTGGATGAAGCTACCAGCGCACTGGATTCGGAAGTGGAGCTTGCCATTCAAAGCCATTTGGATCAACTGATGGACCACAAGACCGTTGTTGCTATTGCGCACCGTTTGTCTACCATTGCCGCCATGGATAGGCTAATAGTGTTAGATGCGGGCAAAGTGGTGGAGCAGGGTAGTCATACTGAATTGCTAGCGCTCAATGGTGTATACGCCAAATTATGGGCGCACCAAAGTGGTGGGTTTTTGTTGGATTAGATTGAAATTAATGGCAGACTTCGGCCCAATTGAGAGGTGTTACTAAAATTTACTGAATGTCTCAAAAATCCTGTGAGTTCAACCGGTCGACGCAACACACGCTTTAAATCTTTCTGCTGGGGTCTCGTAATCTAATGTTTTACGAGGCCTTTCGTTTAACCGTCTAGCCACTGCGCTTAGTTTAGCTTGTGAGTGTACCGATAAGTCAGTACCTTTTGGAAAGTACTGCCTCAATAAGCGATTAGTGTTTTCGTTGCTTCCACGCTGCCAAGGACTGTTGGGGTCGCAAAAGTACACATCAATATTCGTTTCCACTTGAAAACGGCGATGTTCTGCAAACTCCGTACCTCTATCCAAAGTGAGTGATTTGTATAACTCATTGGGGAGTTTCTTTGCTTGCTTGATTAAAGCAGATACAACGCTTTCGGATTTTCGGTCTTTAATCTTACCTAACATTACGAATCGTGAGTGACGCTCGACCAATGTCACGATGTAGCTGTTTTTAGACCCCGCTATCAAGTCGCCTTCCCAATGCCCTGGTATAGCTCTATCCTCTATGGAGGCTGGGCGTTCACTGATTGATACTGTATCGGTAATCTGACCAAGCCCATTGCCTTTCAAGCTCGAATGCTTGGAGCGACGCATAATACGTTTCGTCCTCAGGTATTGAATTAACTCCTTTTTCAATACGCCACGAGTCTGAACATACAAGCTACGATAGATGGTTTCATGTGACACTTGATTATGCTCTTCTGTAGGAAACTCTCTTTTCAACCAACCGGCAATTTGTTGCGGTGACCAGTTTGATTGTAGCTTACATGTGATGGTTTTTATTAACTCTTGATTGCCTGATAGTTTGCAAAGCTTTGGACGTTTAGCACGATCCCAGGCAGCTTGATCAGCTTGTGTTGCCCGATATTGCTGATAACCATCGTTACGCTTGATTTCACGGCTAATGGTAGATGGAGAGCGTCCAAGCCGATGGGCAATCGAACGAAACGATTCTTGACTTGCCACACCTCTGGAAATTTCTTCACGCTCTGATAGTGATAAAGCTAGATGTGAACGTATTCTTTGTGGCGGTCTTATCCCACCTGTCAGAGATAATATACGCCCTACTGAAGAGTGATTTCTGTCAAATAAACGGGCTATATCATGCAGCGAGTCACCTTTTTTCCAGCGATCCCACATGATAGCTTTCTGCTCATCACTATAATAAATTCTTGGTCTGTATTTCATTTTTCAACACCTCATTCTTTTGTATAAGAATAACGTGTTGCATCGACCGGTTGAACTCACACCCCAAATCGGACATTTTGAGTTAGTACTAGTATTATGAAAACTAAGAAGCATCTTGATCTTTATTTACAGTTTGTTGTATTTGTTAAGTTTTATTTGCGCAAAAGGAATCGTCCTAAGATAGATACTATATAAGATATAAGAGCGTATAATTTATTTAAAATAACATAATCAAACATATTTTGTTTGGTCAAAAAGGTCCTGTCATGAACGATGGCATTGGGGATATCGAGCGAGCAAACCTACGCTTCCGGCAAGTGGTAGAAGCCGCGCCCACTGCCATGGTGATGGTAAACAAAGCTGGCCTGATTGAAATGGTAAATACTCAGACTGAAATCATTTTTGGGTATAGCCGGGCCGAGCTTCTTGGCCAAGTCATTGATATCTTGCTTCCAGAGCGATTTCGTCACCAGCATCCTCATCATCGGGCCTCATTCTTTTCAGACCTAAGTCCCCGCGCCATGGGAACGGGTCGAGATCTCTATGGACGTCGCAAGGACGGGAGTGAGTTTCCTGTAGAAGTAGGCCTCAATCCTATTGAAACGGATGATGGCGTAAAAGTCCTGTCTGCAATTACCGATATCTCGGCCCGCAAGCGGATGGAAGAGCGTTTTCGTCAGGTGGTAGAAGCCGCACCGAATGCTATGGTAATGGTGAACAAGGCCGGCCTGATTGAAATGGTAAACACGCAGGCCGAAATCATTTTTGGTTATAGCCGAGACGAACTTCTTGGCCAAGTCATTGATATCTTACTTCCCGAGCGATTTCGTCACCAGCATCCACATCACCGAGCTTCATTCTTTTCAGACCTAAGTCCCCGCGCCATGGGAACAGGTCGAGACCTGTATGGTCGGCGCAAGGACGGGAGTGAGTTTCCAGTAGAAGTAGGACTCAACCCGATTGAAACAGATGATGGGGTGAAAGTGCTGTCTGCAATTACCGATATCTCAGCGCGTGTAAAAGCAAGTGAAAAACTAGCTGAGCATCGTGATGAGTTAGAACGTAGTAATAAAGAATTGGCAACATTCGCTTATGTCGCATCACACGATCTTAAGTCACCATTGCGAGGCATTTTTCAGATCTCGCATTGGATTGAAGAGGATCTCAATAATGGACAAACCCACGCTATTCCAGACCATATGAATTTATTGCGTGGACGCCTTCGTAGGATGGAGCATCTGCTGGATGATTTGCTAGCTTATTCACGTGCAGGGAGATTGGAAGGAAGTGCTAGTCAAGTCGAGATTGGCAGGCTGGCACAAAATGTTTTTGAGATGCAAGCACCCCCTGACGGTTTTACGCTTGTAGTTGCTGAAGACCTACCCACTTTTACAACTCTTGCAACCCCTCTAGAGCAAGTGCTCCGCAACTTGTTTGCAAATGCGATTAAGCATCATGATCGAACAGAAGGACACATCAATCTAAGTTGGCGTGTAGTAAGTAAAAATTACTATGAATTTAGCGTGACCGATGACGGACCCGGTATTTCGCCAGAGTATCAAGAGCGGGTTTATATCATGTTCCAAACGCTACGGCCGCGTGACGAAGTAGAGGGTAGTGGTATGGGATTGGCGCTGGTTAAAAAAATTGTGGAAGCATACGGCGGTACTACAGGGATTGTTTCCGATGGAATACGAGGCACTTCTATTCGCTTCACCTGGCCAATCAATATAGAAGGGAGACTGGCCTCTGCAAGTCCATCATAAACAAAATTATAAAGAGGTCACATTGCTGATTGTTGATGATGATGATATCGACGCCATTGCACTAGAGCGTGCATTACGTAAGTTAAGTCTCTTTAACGTCACGCACCGTGCACGAGATGGTCGAGAGGCATTGGAATTGCTACGGGCTGGGGCGATACCTGCGCCCTATATTATCTTTCTAGATCTAAATATGCCGCGCATGAGCGGGTTGGAGTTTCTGGAAGTGCTCCGTGCAGATGAGGTACTGACGCATTCAGTCGTATTTGTTTTGACCACCTCAAAATCAGATGAGGATTTAGTGGCCGCTTATCGCAAGCATGTTGCTGGATATATTTTCAAGCAGCATATGGATAGGGACTTTCTTGAGGTGATTAGCTTAATTGAGCACTATTGGCGACTGGTCGAGTTACCAATCACAAAGGAATAAGCAAGATGCGACTTCTACTTGTTGATGATGATGAATTAGATCGGATGGCAGTGGTCCGTGTGTTGCGAAATCCAAAGCTAGTCAAAGATATCGTGCATGCTAATACTGCAGTAAGAGCGCTTAAGTTATTCGACGAGAGTACGTTCGATATCGTGTTGCTAGACTATCGTTTGCCAGACATGGAGTGTCTTGATGTGTTGAGTCAAATTACGCAACATACAGACAAACATGCAGCCGTAGTCATACTGACAGGCATGGAAGACAATGAAATCATCGAAAAAAATTGTATATTTGCTGGAGCGCAAGATTTCTTACTGAAAAAAGAGCTTTCCGAACGACATTTGACCAAGGCGCTAATTCACGCGCAGGCACGGCATGCACTTGCCAGTAAGCTGATTGACACACATAAACGCTTAAAGTACTTAGCGGAAAACGATCCCATGACAGGCTTATCGAACCGTTATTACTTTGAAGAGCATTTACGTGGAGCGATTCAGCGAGCGCATCGACTTAACTTTCAGCTTGGTTTAGTGTATCTGGACATTGATAACTTTAAATTGATTAATGACAGCTTGGGACACGATTCAGGCGATCAATTGTTACAAATAATAGCACAGCGGCTGCTGGAGGTTGTTAGGGAAGGGGATGTAGTTTGTCGACTGGGAGGTGACGAGTTTGCAATCATTGTGCATGATTTGGAAACGGAAACTTCAGTTGGCGCATTAGCACAGCGAGTGATTGAGCGTGTGCGAGAACCTATTCTACTGAATAATGTGGAGCAATTTATAACCTGTAGTATTGGGATTGCAACGTATCCTAGATGTGCCACGACGGCCGAAGACATGCTAAAGCGTGCTGATTTGGCCATGTATCAAGTGAAGCGTGAAGGACGTAATGGCCTTCATTTTTTCAGTGAAATCTTGCAAGTTCAGATTCTACATAGGATTATGCTGGAAGGAGAGTTGCGCTCACATCGTTTTCAAACTCAGCTAGTACAATATTACCAACCTGTCATTCATGCTAAAAGTTTACAAGTGTGTGGAGCAGAAATGCTTGTACGCTGGAACCATCCAACAAGAGGCATATTACCACCAAGAGATTTTATTGATATCTTAGAAGAGCTTGGGTATATAGCTGCCATTGATACAGACAATAGACAGTTGGCGTGCATGCAGCTAGCTCAATGGCGAAAAAATGGCGTGGTAGGTAGCCAGTTCGTGTTAGCAGTGAATGCTAGTGAACAATTATTGCAACGTGAGAGCTTGCATGATGATATTAGGCGTGACCTAGAGAGCTTTCACCTAACGGGTGAGTGTATCACTATAGAGGTGACAGAAAGTGTACTTGTTTCGGATTTCGAAAAAACGGCTTTACTATTGAATCGCATCAAAGCATTAGGTGTGAAGGTCGCGATAGACGATTTTGGAACTGGATATTCATCTATGGCCTATTTGAAATGGTTACCTGCATCAATACTAAAAGTAGATCGTTCATTTGTACAAAATGTGCCAGAAAGTGAAGCAGACTGCAAAGTATTAAAGGCAATCATCATAATGGCAAAAAGTCTAGATCTTGAGGTGATTGTTGAAGGTGTTGAGACACTTGATCAGGCTAGATTATGTCGCGAGTTTGGTGCTGATAAACTTCAGGGTTACTTATTTTCTAAGCCATTAACATCAGATGATTTTGCAACGTTTATTCATACACACAATCCAGAGTCATTTAATCTGATATGACGTCCTTAATTCAAATGGTTGACTATCTGCTTTGTCCCCTAAGCAGTCTGTGGACAACTTGGATTAACTGGCAACTATGGGCCGAACCAATACAAATACACTATTAGCTTACGCCTTCAATAACACAATCACTGCGCCACTGCCGCCATCATTGGCTTTGGCTTGTGCATAGGCAATTACTTCATCTTTTTGCATCAGCCAGCTACGTAGTTTATGTTTGAGTACTGGCTCACGATTTTTTGAGCCCAAGCCCTTACCATGCACGATGCGCACGCAGCGGATATTGCGTTTTTTGCAGTCAGCAATAAACTCAGAGACGTACATGCGTGCTTCATCCGCAATCAAGCCATGTAAATCAATATTGGCTTGTACTACCCAATGTCCGCGCCGCAGCTTGCTCAATACCAAGGGCGATTGTCCATCGCGCAGATACAGTAACTCTTCGCCACTTTCTAACTCTTCAGCAGGGTAGTAATGGTCGCTCAGTGAGTCTGCCAGCGCTTGACGTTCATCTTTGAGCAACTGCCTAGGAATGGGTTTGGGTTTTTTAACCGGGTGCAATAAGCGATTGGCCTTCACCGGGCGCGCACCTTTAACGGCTTCATAAAACAGCGCTATATCCTCCTCTGGAGGGGGGCTATTTTTATTTGTCGGTTTGTCATCTTTGGCAGTCACTGCATCTACACTCCATAAAAAAACGCACAAGCAAGCATCGCCAGCGTTGTGCGTTTTTAAGCGTGATTTACCTTACTTCATTGTAATCAGGCTAAGTTGGTTAAATAGCGCTCAGCATCCAAGGCTGCCATACAGCCGGTGCCTGCACTGGTCACGGCCTGACGGTAAATATGGTCTTGCACATCACCCGCCGCAAATACGCCTGGAATGCTGGTTGCAGTAAAGTTGCCTTGGCGACCGGTTTGCGTCACGATATAGCCGCCTTCCATCTCAAGCTGGCCAGCAAAAATCTCGGTATTAGGTTGGTGGCCAATGGCAATAAACACGCCATTCACAGCTAGCTCTTTTGTGCTGCCGTTGTTGGCATCTTTAAGGCGCATACCAGTTACACCGGTTTCATTGCCCAATACTTCGTCTAATGTCTGAAAAGTTTCCAGTACCACTTTACCCTCTTTCACGCGCTCCATCAGTTTATCCACCAAGATCGCCTCGGCTTTAAATTTAACGCGACGATGCACTAGCGTAACTTTGCTGGCAATATTGGACAAATATAGCGTTTCTTCTACCGCTGTATTGCCGCCACCTATCACGGCAACTTCTTGATTACGATAGAAAAACCCATCACAAGTGGCACAGGCGGAAACGCCTTTGCCGGCGAACTTCTCTTCAGATGGCAAGCCTAGATATTTGGCAGATGCACCTGTGGCAATAATCAGTGCATCACAGGTGTATTCGCCAGAGTCACCCACTAAACGAATTGGCTTTTCGGTCAAATGTGTAGTGTGAATATGATCAAAAATCATTTCGGTATTAAAACGCTCGGCGTGCTTTTGAAAGCGCGCCATTAGCTCTGGCCCCATCACGCCATCGGCATCGGCAGGCCAGTTATCTACATCGGTGGTCGTCATCAGCTGACCGCCTTGTGCAATACCTGTGATGAGTACCGGTTTGAGGTTTGCGCGGGCTGCGTAGACTGCCGCCGAATAGCCAGCCGGGCCAGAGCCCAAAATAAGTAAGTGCGCGTGTTTTGTTGCCATGAATGTACTTTCGTTGCGAATATTAGCTATGAGATGGGGTCTTTAAATACAATTTAAAGACCCATTTGTATTACTTTAACGCCTATTCAAGCAGGCTGCGTAACATCCATGCAGTTTTTTCATGTAGCTGTAAACGCTGTGTCAGTAAGTCGGCAGTAGCTTCATCCGCCGCTGCATCGGCTGCAGGGAACACACTGCGTGCGGTGCGACATACCGCTTCATGACCAGCTACCAATTCTTTAATCATGTCATTGGCTTTAGGTACATCGATTGTTTCTTGAATAGAAGTGAGTTTTGAAAATTGACTATAGGTGCCTGGCGCATACACATCTAATGCGCGGATACGTTCTGCCACCAAATCTACGGCTAAGGCTAGTTCGGTATATTGCGTTTCAAACATCAGATGGAGTGTATTAAACATTGGCCCTGTCACGTTCCAGTGAAAGTAATGGGTTTTGAGGTAGAGCGTGTAGGTATCAGCTAACAGTTTAGACAAACCTTCTGCAATGACTTTTCGATCTTGTGGTTTAATGCCTGTATCCATAGTGTTTCCTTTGTTATTTAAGTGACTATTTTAAGGATTAGACACACTTAGTGCAATTTGATTTTGTTATAATCGTTTAATAATTTTATTTTTTCTTTCGTTTCTATATAGGGTTCATAACACCTTGTTTTTTAATAAAAAAACCTCAGTATCCAACGGTCGAGTTCAGGCGGAGCCTAGTGAAAAAGCATTACATGGCGCCAGTTTAGTCAAAGAAGCATGGTGGCTGGGCTTGGTGCTGGTCGGCTTGTATTTGGCAGTCATTCTCATCACCTACTCTCCGCAAGATCCGTCTTGGTCACATATGGCGACCGAAGGTGCCCCTGTAGATAATGCTGGTGGGGCGGTGGGTGCATGGGTTTCTGACATGTTGTTATACCTGTTTGGCTTCTCCGCGTGGTGGTGGGTAGTGTTAGCCTTTTACGGCATGTGGCTGGTCTACAAACGCTTGGGGACCACGATCAGTGAGCGCCCATTCCTGATGTTTAACTTAATCGGCTTTACTTTGTTATTGCTAGCATCTTCAGCATTTGAGGCCGGACACCTGCTAGCTTTACCCGCCCAGTTTCCACTGACGCAAGGCGGCATGATTGGCAATGCCGTAGATAGCATGTTGCATAGCATGTTCGGGTTTGCTGGGTCTACAATGTGCTTAATTATCTTGATGGCCATTGGGTTTAGCCTGTTTACAGGTTGGTCATGGATTATGATCACCGAACAACTGGGTGCGTGGGTATTGGCCGCGCATGCATGGGCATTAGAGAAATATTACGATTGGCAAGATAGAAAAGCCGGTAAGCAAGTTGAAATCAAACGGGATGAGTTTATTGAGGCTGAGCGTAAACGTACGGAAGACCGCCCACCGATTGAAATCAAAGTGCCGGAGATGGAAATTCCCAAAAGTGAGCGCGTGCAAAAAGAACGTCAAACGGTATTGTTTGATAGTCTGCCAGACAGCTCGCTACCGCCATTGCATTTGCTGGATGAAGCAACAGCTACTATTGAGCTGCAATCTGCAGAAACCTTAGATTTCACTTCGCGTTTAATCGAACGTAAATTGGTCGATTTTGGTATTGAGGTCAAAGTCCTTTCAGCGCAACCCGGCCCTGTGATCACACGTTATGAATTTGAACCAGCACCTGGTGTAAAAGGTAGCCAAATTACTAATTTGGCCAAAGACTTGGCACGTGCGCTTTCTGTGGTGAGTATTCGCGTGGTAGAGACCATTCCCGGCAAAAGCTGTATGGGTTTAGAGATTCCTAACCCTAAACGCCAAATCGTTTGCCTTTCAGAGATTATGGGCAGCCAAGTGTATGCCGACATGCATTCGCCGCTGGCTATTGCCATGGGTAAAGACATTGCAGGTAAACCTGTGGTGGCAGATTTGGCCAAAATGCCACATGTATTGGTTGCGGGTACCACTGGTTCTGGTAAGTCAGTCGCCATCAATGCGTTGATTCTAAGCCTGCTCTACAAAGCGGAAGCCAGCAAAGTGCGCATGATTCTTATCGATCCGAAAATGCTGGAGCTATCGGTATACGAAGGCATTCCGCATTTGTTAGCGCCAGTGGTGACGGATATGCGCCAAGCCGCCAATGCGCTGAATTGGTGTGTGGCCGAGATGGAGCGTCGCTACAAACTGATGTCCATGTTGGGTGTACGTAATTTGGCAGGTTACAACCAAAAAATTCATGATGCGAAAAAAGCAGATACCACCATTCCGCATCCGTTTAGCCTAACGCCGGATGACCCTGAGCCATTGGATGAGATGCCACTGATTGTGGTGGTGATTGATGAGCTAGCAGACTTAATGATGGTAGTAGGTAAAAAAGTGGAAGAGCTGATTGCACGTTTGGCGCAAAAAGCGCGCGCTTCTGGTATTCACTTGGTGCTGGCAACACAACGTCCATCCGTAGATGTGATTACCGGCCTGATTAAAGCCAATATTCCTACCCGTGTGGCGTTTCAGGTATCAAGTAAAATTGACTCGCGTACCATCCTAGATCAGATGGGCGCAGAGGCGCTATTGGGTCAGGGCGATATGTTGTATATGCCACCTGGCACTGGCTTCCCGCAACGTATTCACGGTGCATTTGTGTCTGACCAAGAAGTGCATAAGGTGGTCAACTACCTGAAGTCGCAAGGTGAACCAAATTACATTGAAGGTATTCTCACAAATGAAACAGAAGAGAGCAGCGAAGGCAGCGTACTGAGTGATACCGGCGGTGAGAAAGATCCCTTGTATGATGAAGCCGTCAATATTGTACTGACTAGTCGCCGCGCTTCGATTTCTTCTGTACAGCGCCAGCTACGTATTGGCTATAACCGCGCTGCACGTTTGATTGAAGAGATGGAGCGTGCGGGTTTGGTCTCAGCTATGCAAAGCAATGGCAATCGAGAAGTATTAGTGAATAGCGGCTCTGGGAGTCAAGAGTAATGAATTTGAGTAAATACGTATTAACAGCAACACTGTGGCTTGCTGCAACAAGCGCGGGCATGGCACATGCTGATGGTGTAAGTAGCTTGAAAGATTTTTTCTTGAATACGCAATCGATGCGTGCAGAGTTCAAGCAAGAGGTGGTGGATAAACAAGGCCGCAAAGTGCAAAAGGTAGAAGGCACGATGCAATTGCAACGGCCAAATAAATTTCGCTGGGATTATCAAAAACCATACGAACAGCAGATTATCAGTGACGGTAAGCAAGTGTTTTTGTATGACGTGGACTTGCAACAAGTCACGGTACGCGATTTAAGCAAGACTTTAGGCTCCAGCCCTGCGGCGATGTTGGCTGGTGGCGAGGCCGTTGAGAAAAGTTTTACGCTTAAAAACGCAGTACGTAAAGATGATTTGACGTGGGTGCTGGCTTTACCTAAAGATAAAGAAAGCGGCTTTGACCGCGTATTGTTGGGTTTTAAAGAAGGGCAGCTCAAAAAAATGGAGTTGTACGATAGCTTTAGCCATGTCACGCATATTGCGTTCAATCAAATTGAACGTAATCCGGCGCTAACCACGCAAACCTTCCTGTTCACCACACCTAAAGGGGTGGATGTGGTGGGCGAATAAGCAAGCACCATGCTGCGCCGCCACACCTATGGTTTTGGCTATGCAGTTGCACTACTTGCATTCATCGCTACACCGCTCGCTGCGGCAGAGACATCGGCAGACGCAGCCACAATGCAACAGGCGGAGGCATTACTCAACGCTGGCAACTATGAGGCGGCTTATCAGCAATTGCTCCCCTTAGAAAAAACCCTGGCAGGGCAATTGAATTTTGATGTGCTGCTAGGAAGCGCAGCCGTAGAAAGTGGCCATTACACCGAAGGCATGTTTGCACTTGAGCGTGCATTGGCCATTGAGCCAGATCATCAGCTAGCGCGGGCCAAAGCGGCTAAAGCACATTACTACTTGGGCGAAATTGATACCTCCAAATCAGAGTTTGGGTACTTGCTGAACCAAAATCCTTCTGCAGAAACTGCCAAAGCCATCGAAAAATATTTAGCAGCCATTGATAAAGCCATGGGCTTATCCACTACGTTTAGCGCTTATTTGGAAGGTGGGCTGGGTTGGGATAGCAATATCAACAGTGCGACCAGCGCAAACACTATCGCGCTGCCGGTATTTGGCGGTTTGAATTTTGCGTTGGCCGACGATGCCAAAAGGCAATCAGACAGCTTTTTCAACATGGCGGGTGGCGCGGGTTTTCGTATCCCGGTGTCAGCGCAAGTAGCGTATATCGGCAATGTGCAGTTTGCAAAAAAAATCAATCAGCATTACCAAGCATTTGAAACCGGCGCTATCGATTTAAACCTTGGTGTACAGATTAAGCAGGCAGATGATATTTATACGATAGCCGCACAAGATGGCCACTTTTATGTGGATGATTCGCGATTCCGTCGTGCTTATGGTGCGATTGCGCAGTGGCAGAAAAATATTGATCCGGCCAATCAAGCCAGTGTTTATGGGCAATATGCCAAGTTGGAATACGACGATAGCCCGATTCGCGATGCGGATCGCTATGTGCTTGGGGTCAATTATGCGCATGCGTTTGATGCAGCCACAAACCCAGTGATATTTTTAGGTGCCTATGTTGCGCAAGAAAATGCAGTGCGCTCAAATACACGTTTTTTAGATCAAGATATTTATGGTGTTCGGGCAGGTGGGCAGTTAGTTGTGGCGCCAAGTTGGCTAGCCTATATGTCTGCCGGGTACGAGTCGCGGGATTATCAGGCGGAAGACTTGGCTTTTTTGCGCAAACGTAAAGACGACCAATACGACATCACGTTAGGTGTGAATTACGTGCCCGCGCGCTATTGGACAGTCAAGCCGCAAATCAGTCTGATCAAGAATGATTCCAATATCGAGCTGAATGGATTTGAGCGCGCCACCATGAGTATTAACATACGCCGTGATTTTAATTGGTAAATGGTTAAGTAAATCGCGGCATAATATCACCCTATGAATAGCCTATTTCAACCTGTGAGTCCACAAGCGCCCTTGGCTGAGCAGCTTCGCCCCAAAACACTGAACGATGTGGTCGGACAGACGCATCTTTTGGGCGAGGGTAAACCCCTGCGCCGCGCGTTTGAATCCGGAAAATTGCCCTCTATGATTCTGTGGGGGCCGCCAGGCGTAGGAAAAACCACATTGGCACGTTTGATTGCGGCAACTGCAGATGCGGAATTCATTCCACTTTCTGCTGTGCTTTCTGGTATTAAAGATATTCGTGAAGCCGTTGAGCGTGCAGACCAAACGCTTCAACACAATGGGCGTAAAACCATTTTATTTGTAGATGAAGTACATCGCTTTAACAAAGGCCAGCAAGATGCATTTCTGCCATTTGTAGAAAGTGGCCTAATTACCTTTATTGGTGCGACTACCGAGAATCCATCGTTTGAAGTGAACAGCGCGTTATTGAGCCGCGCGCAGGTGTTTGTGCTCAATGCGTTATCTGAACCTGAGCTGGGCCAGCTATTAGAGCGTGCGCGTTTGCTGATGGCACCAGAGATTCAGTTGGATGCTGAAGTGACCGAACAGGTGTTGGCCTATGCCGATGGCGATGCAAGAAGGCTGTTGAATTTTGCAGAGAGCTTGTTTAATAGTGCGCTTACCAGTCACACCCAAGTGATAGACGAAACGTTTCTGCAAGCGAGCATGGCGAGTAAGATGCGGCGCTTTGATAAAGGTGGAGAGGCTTTTTACGATCAGATTTCCGCCTTGCATAAATCGGTACGTGGGTCGAATCCGGATGCCGCCTTATACTGGTTTTTACGCATGATTGATGGTGGCGCAGACCCATTGTATTTAGGTCGGCGCATTATTCGTATGGCGGTGGAGGATATTGGCATTGCCGACCCACGCGCGCAAACCATGGCGCTAGAAGCTTGCCAGATTTACGAGCGTTTAGGCTCGCCGGAAGGGGAATTGGCGCTTTCTAATGCTGTGATTTATCTGGCAGTTGCGCCTAAAAGTAACGCAGCTTATATGGCCTATAATCAAGCCAAAGCGTTTGTGGGGCAAGATAAATCGCGCCCGGTGCCATTGCATTTGCGTAACGCGCCCACCAAGTTAATGAAGGCGCTGGATTACGGTAAAGAGTACCGTTACGCGCACAATGAGCCAGATGCTTATGCGGCGGGTGAACATTATTTCCCAGAAGATTTACAGCCGATTCAGTTTTATGCACCCACACCGCGCGGTTTGGAAGGTAAAATAGCGGAAAAATTAGCGCGTCTGCGCGAATTAGACCAACAACAGCAACGCAACCAAAAAGATAAGAAATAGAGAACTTCATGCTAGAAATTCAACAATTACGGAATGATTTAGACAATGTGGTAGCCAAACTGGCCAGCCGAAAATTTGTATTGGATACGGCTACTTTTACTGCGTTAGAAGCTGAACGTAAAACAGTGCAAACTCGCACACAAGATTTACAGGCCAAGCGTAATAATACCTCCAAGCAAATCGGCATTGCCAAATCTAAAGGTGAAGATGTCAGTGCCATCATGGCAGAAGTGGCTGGTTTGGGCGACCAATTAAAAGCAGACGAAGCAAGACTGCTTGAAATACAAACGGAATTACAAAACCTGTTATTGAATGTGCCGAACTTGCCGCATGAAAGTGTGCCTGTAGGAAATGATGAAACTAATAACGTGGAAGTGCGTAAAGTGGGTGCGCCACGCACCTTCGATTTTGAGATTAAAGACCATACCGATGTAGGCACACCACTAGGTTTGGATTTTGATACTGGCGCTAAATTGTCGGGTGCGCGTTTTACGTTGATGCGTGGTCAAATAGCAAAATTACACCGTGCTATTGCACAGTTTATGTTGGATACGCAGACCGAACAGCATGGCTATACCGAGTGCTATACGCCTTATATGGTCAATGCAGAAACGCTGATTGGTACTGGTCAGCTCCCCAAGTTTGAAGAAGATTTGTTTTCACTGGCACACAATGACAGCAAGCTCTATTTAATCCCTACATCAGAAGTGACATTGACTAACACGGTACGCGATGAAATAGTAGCGGCTGAAGCGCTGCCGATTAAGCTCACTGCACACACACCATGCTTCCGTTCTGAGGCTGGCTCTTACGGTAAAGATACCAAAGGCATGATACGCCAGCACCAATTCGACAAAGTAGAAATGGTGCAGATTGTGCACCCTGAAAAAAGCTATGAAGCGTTAGAAGAAATGGTTGGCCATGCTGAAAATATCTTAAAAGCGTTGGAATTGCCTTACCGTGTCGTTTCATTATGTACAGGGGATATGGGCTTTGGCGCAGCCAAAACTTATGATTTAGAAGTGTGGCTGCCTGCACAAAATACCTATCGTGAGATTTCCTCTGTCTCCAATTGTGAGGCCTTTCAAGCACGTCGCTTACAAGCTAGATTTAGAAATGCACAAGGTAAACCAGAGCTAGTACACACCTTAAATGGGTCTGGGTTAGCGGTAGGACGTACTTTGGTAGCGGTGTTAGAGAACTATCAAAATGCCGATGGCAGTGTGACGATTCCTAAAGTGTTGCAGGCTTATATGGGCGGGAAAACAGCCATTACTGTTTGAGCTTAAATAATCTCGGCAGCTTCATATTTAAACAGCACTGACCTTAGGCATCACTGGCCTCAACGTGCTGCAATTTTAAATGGATCAATATCCGGCGTATGGCTGGGTAGGTGTTTGATGAGAATTTGATAGTAGCTGCGTATAGATTCTGTATAGATAACAGGTGCGCCGCAGCTACAGTAGCCATGCTTAGCTTGAGTATAGTATCTAGGGTCATTCAGCTTCATCAGCGTCGTTTTTACATCGGCCCAGCTATCCGGATTGAGTTTTAAGCGCTGCGCCAGCACACGTGCATCTTCAATATGTCCGACCCCATTGTTGTACGCGGCCAGCGCCATAAACGTACGGTCTGGTTCTGGAATGCGCTCCGGAAAACGATCTTTCATCCACAAAAAGAACTTGGCGCCAGCCGGAATGCTTTGTTTGGGGTCGAGTCTATCCGTCACATTCATCATGTCTGAAGTCTGCTCAGTTAACATCATCAGCCCACGTACATTGGTGGGCGAGGTGCTATAGGTATCCCAATGCGACTCTTGGTAGCTAATCGCCGCCAGCAGTCGCCAATCGACATCGGTAATCTCTTGCGCATCCTTAAATAAGCGTGTGTATTTTGGCAAAATGGTTTGCGTGCGCGTCAAAAAAGCTTTTACATCAAACGGTTTCAAGCGTTTGGTATTGCCGTGATAGCGGTCAATTAAGTTGCGTAATGTGCCATCCTGTTGAATTTTCTTAAAGAAGGCATTGATTTGTTGCATGCGTACCGGATCTTTGCCTCTGGCCATCGCCCATGCGATTTTTTCAGGATCGCCCACGGCAAAAGCGGGGCTGATACTGGGGTAGTAATACTGCATCACCGCCAGCAAATGGCTGTCCGCAATCGTGTAATCAATCTCTTGATTGGCCAATGCTTCCAGCAGCTGCTCTGAACTGGTGTTTTCAATTTCATCCCACACCAAACCACTGTGCTGTTTACTTATCTTGCGGATACGCTCTGCAAAACTAGTGCCGGCAGGCACAGCAATAATGTGGCCTTCCAATGCAGTGAGTGTTTTAGGTGGTGGGTTTTTATCGCGGTTATAAACGAGCTGCTGTTGTACATCATGGAAGGGCTCGGAAAAATCGACGATATTCTTGCGCTCATTGGTGACTGAAATATCGGCTGCGGCAATGTCCGCTTTATTAGAAAGCAATGCCGGAATGATTTTTGAGAAACTATCGACCACAATGATTTTAAGTTGATAGTCTGGGCCTAAGCTCTCAACAAAACGTGTCGCTAGCTCATATTCCAATCCAGCTAATGTATCGTATTCATTCACAAAGTAGGTGTTGGGGCTATTGATGGTGACAAAGCGAATAACGTGCGCTTGATTGGCTTCATGCGCTTTTTTTTGTGCGGATAACGCGGCTTCATCACTGCAACTTAGCAGCGTTAGTACAACAGCCCCGTAGGCTAACTGAATCAAACGCACGATCAATCTCAGAGTATAGGCAAGTAGCGCGGGCTACTTCCAGCGCTCTTCTACTTGCTGGTCAGCACCAGCATCTGCAATGAGAATGCCATGGGCTAACTCACTGAAGATGCCATGCTCAACCACACCGGGAATATTGTTCAAACACTGGTTTAACGTCACTTCATCTATGTCAGATGGGAAGCGCATATCTAACACTAAGCTGCCATAACTAGTAATGCTGAGGCCATCCTTTGCAGCATTTGGCCGTAACTCACCCACGCCGCCTAGGGCTTCAATACTTTTTTTGGCTGCTTGCCAGGCAAATGGCATAACTTCAATGGGAATAGGGAAGTTGGTGCCAATATGGTCGACCAGTTTGCTTTTATCTGCCACCACCAAAAACTGTTTAGCCGCTTTGGCCAGTAGTTTTTCCATCACTAAATCGTAGCCGCGACCTTTGAGCAATGCCATGCTCGGTGTAATTTCATCTGCACCATCGACATATAAATCAATAGAAGACACTTGCTGTAAGCCGATGACGGTGAGTCCAAGGCTCTGCGCTTTGATCATGCTGATATTGGAGCTGGCAATGGTAGTGACGTTGAGGTTTTCTTCTTTTTGTTTGCGCGCGAGCTCTTCAATAAAAAAATTTGCGGTAGAGCCGGTGCCCAAACCGACCAGCATGCCCGATTGCACATAGCTTGCGGCATGAATGGCAACAAGTTGTTTTTCGTTCATTTGTGGTGTTCCCCCTATTGAAGCTGTACTGCTATAAATATTGCTGTTGCAGCAATGATCAGCACGATGTGCGGCGCATGGATGACACGCTGAGACACAGATTGCGGCAAGTACGTAGATGTCGCTATGAAATCGCATTATCTATCCACGCGCTTACAGTTATAATAGGCAATGTTTGGTGTTAATCCAAGTTTTTCTTCTTCATCTTAGCTATTTTTCAACATTCATTTATGGTCTTATCTCAACCATCGGTTGGTCATCCTGTACGTTTTTCTTATGCTGCCAATGGCTTAGATAGTGTCGCCCTATCTTCACTGGCTTGTCGCTTAAAAACAACACATGCCCCATTGGTCATCGTGACCTCCAATGCATTTGAAGCACAGCGTTTATTAGAAGAAATTCCATTTTTTGCGCCTGATTTAAAAGTGAATTTATTGCCAGATTGGGAGACATTGCCGTATGACGTGTTTTCTCCCCATCCGGATTTAATTTCAGAGCGTTTAGCGACGCTGTATCAAATCAGTCAGAATGTCAGTGACGTGATTATTGTGCCCATGGCCACGGCCTTGTTACGCTTACCACCTGTTGCGTTTCTGTCCGCGCATACCTTTATGCTCAAAAAAGGGCAGCAACTCGATTTAGAAGCCCTCAGAAATCAATGTGCACATGCGGGTTACCATCATGTCAGCCAAGTCATGAGCCCAGGTGAGTTCAGCGTGCGTGGCGGCTTGGTGGATTTGTTCCCCATGGGCAGTGTGTTGCCGTACCGTATTGATTTGTTTGATGCAGAAATTGAGACGATACGTACGTTTGATATTGATACGCAGCGTAGTCTTTACCCTGTCCCAGAAATCAGATTGCTACCAGCGCGTGAGTTTCCGTTGGATGAGGCAGGTATTGCCAAATTCAGGAGTCAGTTTAGAGAGTATTTTGAGGGTGACCCGCAGCGCGCCAAAATTTACAAAGATGTGAGTAAAGGCACTGCCAGTGGTGGTATTGAGTGGTACTTGCCATTGTTTTTTGATGCGACCGCAACGATTTTCGATTATCTGCCAAAACAAGCGGTATTGTGTTTGCATGGTGGCTTAGATAAAGCGGCGCAAAGCTTCTGGTTTGATGCCACTTCGCGCTATCGTTTGATGGCACATGACCCAGAGAAACCAATATTGCAGCCAGAAGTGCTACTGCTTAAGGCTGATGCATTTTTTAGTCAAACCCACCAATTTTCTATCGTGCAAGCGCAATTAGAGTCGGCGAATCCTTTGCCTGCGATTGATGTGGATAGACGGGCTGAGCATCCACTGCACAAACTTAATGCATTTATTGCACAGACAAAACAACGTGTGTTGATTGTTGCGGAGAGTCTAGGGCGCCGAGAAACCATGTTGCAGCTGTTTAACGAGCATGGATTGCAGATAAATACTTGCGAATCGTGGGCTGAATTTACACAATCTAAAGCGTCTATCATGCTGGCAGTGTCCGCATTGCATACAGGCTTTATTGATGACAGCTATGCTGTGATTACCGAGGCTGAACTCTATGCCTCCACGGTACGCCAGCAGCGCCGTCGGGACAAAGAAAAAGCACGCAATACCGAGGGCATGCTCAAAGATCTGTCCGAGTTACGTTTAGATGACCCGGTGGTGCACGAGCAGCATGGGGTTGGGCGTTATAAAGGCTTGGTCAATATTGATTTTGGTGAGGGCGAGACCGAATTATTGCTGCTGGAATATTTTGGTGAAGATAAGCTCTATGTGCCAGTGTCACAGCTATTTCTTATTTCACGCTACTCAGGTGGCCCACCCGAAAGCGCGCCGCTACATCGTTTAGGCAGCGGGCAGTGGGAAAAGGCCAAGAAAAAAGCACTTAAGCAAATCCGCGATACTGCAGCCGAATTATTGAATTTATATGCGCAACGCGCCTCACGCAAAGGCCATGCATTTACCTTGGGTTTGCATGATTACGAAGCATTCTGTGAAGGCTTCCCGTTTGAAGAAACGCCGGATCAGCTAGAAGCGATTGAGAATGTGATTAAAGACATGCAATCCGGTCGCCCCATGGATAGGCTGGTGTGTGGTGACGTGGGCTTTGGTAAGACCGAGGTGGCATTGCGCGCTGCCTTTGTGGCGGTAATGGGCGGCAGACAAGTGGCCGTATTAGTGCCGACAACCTTATTGGCCGAGCAGCATTATCAGAACTTCTGCGATCGCTTTGCCGATTGGCCGATTAAGATTGCAGAGATATCCCGTTTTAGAACGGCGAAAGAGCAAGCAGAAGCATTACGCGGTTTAGCTGATGGTAAAATCGACATCATTATCGGTACGCATCGTCTGATTCAAAAAGATGTGAAGTTTAAAAACCTTGGTTTAGCGATATTAGATGAAGAACATCGTTTTGGGGTGCGCCAAAAAGAGCAGATGAAAGCCTTGCGCGCAGAGGTGGATGTGTTGACACTGACGGCCACGCCTATTCCACGCACGCTCAGTATGGCGATGGAAGGTTTGCGCGAATTCTCAGTGATTTCTACGCCTCCGCAAAAACGCTTGGCTATTAAAACTTTCCATACTGATTATTCTGACGGCATTATCCGTGAGGCGGTCATGCGTGAGTTTAAGCGTGGCGGCCAAGTGTATTTTTTGCATAACGAAGTGGATACCATCTTCGTGCAAAAAGAAAAGCTGGAAAAAATATTACCTGAGGCACGTATTGCCATTGCCCATGGTCAATTGCGCGAGCGTGAACTGGAATATGTGATGCGTGATTTTTACCAACAGCGTTCTAATTTGCTGCTGTGCACCACCATCATTGAAACTGGGATTGACGTGCCCACGGCCAACACCATCATCATGAACAAAGCTGATATGTTTGGCTTGGCACAATTGCATCAACTGCGCGGCCGAGTAGGGCGCAGCCATCACCAGGCCTATGCGTATTTGCTCACCGATCCACACCGTAAAATCACACCACAAGCGCAAAAACGCTTGGATGCGATTCAATTGCTAGAAGACTTAGGCGCAGGTTTTCATTTGGCCATGCATGATTTGGAAATCCGCGGGGCAGGGGAATTGCTGGGCGATAGCCAAAGCGGTGAAATGCAAGAGATAGGCTTTAGCTTATATTCCGATATGCTCAACCACGCAGTGAAGCAGCTTAAAGCAGGTAAAGAGCCCGATTTGGATGCGCCACTTGGCGTGACGACAGAAATCAATTTGCATACGCCTGCGTTGCTGCCCAATAACTATTGCCCGGATGTACATGAACGTTTGGTGATTTATAAGCGCCTAGCCAACTGTAACGATGATGATGCGCTAGATGCGATGCAAGAAGAGTTGATTGACCGTTTTGGCTTATTGCCAGAGCCTGGAGAGGCGCTGATCGCGTGTCATCGATTACGTATTGCCGCCAAACCGCTAGGCATTATTAAAATTGATGCTTCTGATACAGCGATTCAACTGCAATTCAATATCAAAGCAGACATTGACCCGATGAAACTGGTCAACCTACTGCAACGCGATAGACGCTGCCGCATGAATGGCCCGGACAAATTGCGCGTGTCTGTACAGTTGGGCAACGTGAATCATCGTGCTGAATTGGTGAAAACTTTATTGAAAGAGTTTGCTTGAGATGGTTGTGTTTGTAACGAAATTACATAGCCTAGATGCGTAGCCTGCGGATGGATTTCACAAAACAATGCTATATTCGTTTTTATTCAAATTAAAGAGTGATTCACTATGTTAGAAAAAGCGCTTGCTGCAGTTGCCGCATGGATTATTTCTGTGATTTCCACCATGGGTTACGGTGGCATTGTATTACTGATGGCCATCGAATCTGCCTGTATTCCGTTACCGTCAGAAATCATCATGCCGTTTGCTGGATTTTTGGTGAGTAAAGGCGAAATGACACTGTGGGGCATTGCGCTTGCGGGTGCGATTGGCTGTGTGGTGGGCTCTATTCCAGCCTATTATGTGGGGCTGTTTGGTGGCAGACCACTGGCTGAAAAATACGGTAAATATGTACTCATCAGCAAAAAAGATTTAGACATGGCAGATCGCTGGTTTGCCAATCATGGCGAAATCATTATTTTTATTGCGCGCCTGTTGCCGGCAGTCCGCACGTTTATTGCTTTCCCAGCCGGAGTGGCGCGGATGAACATGACCAAGTTTGTCAGCTACACCTTTGTAGGCTCGCTGATTTGGTGTTACGCATTGGGTTACATTGGTATGAAGACTGGAGAGCACTGGGAAGACTTGAAAGTGTATTTCCACGAGTCTCACTATGTGATTGCAGCGCTAGGGGTGATTTTTCTGGCTTGGTATATTCACCGTCATTTTAAAAATGAGCACTAGCAGCTAGTAATCACAATTGCTAGATGGATTGAGTCCTTCTTGATCTAACGTGAGCGTGGGTTTGTGATGTTGATAGGTGAGTATCCATATCGAATCAAAATCAGCATCTTCCCACTGCGGTGCGTCTTTTAAACCAAGCGCACGAGCCAGTTTGGGGATGGATTGGTGAGACCACACCATAAGCACGGTGCCACGCTTTTTGAAGACATTGTTAGCAACACCCTCATAATCGTTATCTTCATATTTACTGTTAATCGTTAAATTGTACTTCACCGCAAACGGAGTAATGGTTTGAAACATGCGGCTATGCGATGTGTTTTTATCCGCATCGAGTGAAGGCACATACAGGTAATCGGGCAGCTTGAATTTTTGATGGAGCACCTGCGATAATTGCAGTGCACGGTTTTGCCCTTGGCAAGATAAGTTATCCCCATCTGCAGGTTTCTCTGCATGCCGAATAATGACTACTTTTAAATCTTTGCTGGGTTGGTCATGAGATTGATCATCGCAAGCGCTCAGCAATATAGGCGTTGCAATCAATATCCAGCATTTCAAAGACGTCATATTAGCCTCACCAATTTACCTACACTTAAAAAGAACACGGCCTTTTGTACGGTTAAGCCTTCTTGTTTAAATAGCACTGCATAACCTTCTAATTGCTCCCGGTATGGTTCGGCCATTTGCTGGAGCGTTGCATCGGACAACCCAGACGTTAGAGGGATGGATTTGTAGTCGATAATCCAACGCGTATCATGTTCTACAAACGTGCGGTCAATCACTTTCTTTTGAATCACTTGGTTGTTGAGGGCTTCAACGGCAAGCTCATTGTTAGCATCTGGCCTTGCTTTTAATACCCATTGCCCATCTTGGCTGGTCAATGTGGTGTGCAACATGGCAATGATCTCATCGGCGGCGCTTGTGCTTAGCGGCTGAGAGTGTCTCTGTTGTAACAGCCAGTGTACCATCGCAGGTTTGCAGTCATTGAGTCGCTGAATCGACCATTGATCAAGCCCAATATTGCTGATGAGCTGCATATACAAGTGCGCTAGCGTGCCTTTGTCAGTTGCTAGCGTAGATGATGTAGAAGCGCTATCTGGTTCTGGACTCACTTGCGGGTATGCACCCGCCATTGGTTTAGCTGTATTGTGTTGCGCCAATATGGCAGGCATTTGCACAGTAGGTAAACGCATGAGCTGCGGCGTAAATTCTGCCAGTGAGCTTGCGTCTTCTTGTAAGCGGATGGGCTCTGCTTGCATAAACGCAGCGCCTACGCTTGGCCAGAGCAGTTCTAATAACGATTGTTTCACTGGCGTGATGTCACCCTCTTTACGTTTGACCGTTGCTACCAGATGCAGTTGACGGATAGCACGGGTAGCTGCCACGTAAAGCAGCCGTGCTGTTTCGTTATTGGCACGCGTGGCTTCTAGTTGTTTGATGTAATCGTAAATGGTGGGCGCGCTGTTTTTCTTTTTTTTGCTGTAGGGTGCAGCTAGCAATTGTGTATGCGCCTCTGATTGCACTTCTTCCCACAGCATGAGTGGTGAATCTGCATGCCGAGGTTTGCGATTCAGCGCCGGCAGAATGACACAGTCAAATTCCAAGCCTTTGGATTTATGGATGGTGAGAAATTGCAAATGGTCATTTTCGGTAATGTCTGGCTCGGCGTACAACTTTTCCATGGCTGTTTCAAGTTGCGTAAAATCCAGTGAATGGCCTTGCGTTAACGTTTCTATTAAATCAAAAAATGCTTGAATGTCGCGGTTATCCCCTGCGCTGATGAGCGTGCTGCCGCCACCTAGCTGTAGCCAAGTGCTTTCTATCCAGCGGCGCAATGGCACACGGCCTTGCTCATTAAATGCTTGGTTTAAAATGGCGTGCACATGCGTTAAGCGCGCTTGGCCATCAATACTTAGTGCGCTTTCACTAGATATCGCACGTTGCATCAACTGCCAAATGGTAGCGCGGTGGTCATGTGCGCAGAGGGCATGTAAATCTTTAAGCGTTAGACCACACCAAGGCGCGCGTAATATATTGAGCCAATGTACGCGGTCCGCACGATGCAGCATGGCGCGTGTCAGGGAAAGTGCATCTTGCACAGTTTGGCGTTGGCTCAAGCCTTCGATTTCCACCGCCTGAAACTTTAAATGATTGAAGTGGCGGCGAATTTCCGAGACCAGCGCGTGTAGATGCGTACGTGAACGCACGAGCACGGCTATTGTTTGTGAGGGGTGTTCTCGTTGTGTTTGGTCAATCAGTGCGGCGACATAATGCGCTTCATGCGTGTAAACCACTGCGCTTTCCTCATCGCCTTCTACCGCCAGTGCGTGTACTTGTACACCTTCATGATCAATGGCATCGCGCGTGGCAATAAACTCGCGATAACTAATGGCCGCTTCTAGCGTATTGTCGGCAGGGGGGAAGATGGATTTGAATTTTTGATTAATCCATTCAACCACTTGCGGATGCGAGCGGTTATTGCGCGTGAGTTTGAGTGGTTGTAGTGATATTTGCCCAATGCCATGGGTGGCTGCTTGCAGAAACAAACTGACATCCGCTTTACGGAAGCGATAAATCGATTGCATGGGGTCGCCCACACAAAACAGCGTTCTGCCGTCATTAGGTTGCCAGCCTGCCGTCAATAACTCCAACAATTCTTTTTGGGTGGCATTGGTGTCTTGAAACTCATCGACCAATAGATGCGAGATTTTGTAATCCAGTTTCAGCGCTAAGTCTGTTGCGCCATCCTCGTCACGCAGTGCATTGATGGCTAATCGTGAAATCGCAACAAAATCAACCTCACCGGCCGATTGAAATACTTGCCACAAATGCGCAGCCGCCAATTGCAGCACTTGGCCAAACGCGCTGACGACTACGCTATTTTGGTGTAAGTCTGCGTCATTGAGCATGGGCAAGCTACGTAACGCATGTAAGGCATCTGGGTCGCCTATCATCTCGGTAATTTGCTCAAACACTTCTACATGTGATTTTTTATCTGCATGCTCTTTTGGAAACCCTAAATTCACGTTTAAGCCACCGGGCTTACGAAACATACCTTTATCCGTGAGTAAAAAATCAATCAAGATCAGCCAGTGCGGGAGCGTTTGTGCATGCAACGCCAAAGGGGTTTGCCAATCTTGCAGTGATTTTAGTGGATGAGCTTCATCTAAATTGCCGGCTGCAAATCGTACTACTGGCATCAATATGGTTTGGCGATGAGGGGTGAGTACTTGGTAAGCCAACGCTAATTTCTCTTCAATAACAGTTTGGATGATAGCTGCGCATTGATTGGATATTTCATCCAAATCTAATGCTTGGTGCTGTGAGGTGAGTGGCAGCCATTGTTCACGCTTGGCAAGCATCTCACTTAATAATTGCGCAAGCTTCTGCGCGTCGTTCTGCATAAACGCCAATACAGTGCTGATGGGCGCATCCAAACTGGTTTCTTGTGCGACCATGGCCAGTGTGCGTTTGGCGGCCTCTAGATAATGGGTATTGGCATCATCTGCTACACGTGGTTGCCCACCCAATCGACTAAGCAATGGCATTTGTGCAGACAGGCTACTGCATAACGCATCAATAGTTAAAATGCGTAAACGGGAGGGCTGTGTGAGCAATTGCCAGTTTTTTTGGCCGGATTGTTGCAAGGCCGATAACGCCAATGCGCGTGTTTGTTGTTTGTGTGGGGCATCCACCGTTGTGTTTTGCTCAGCCGCTTCCAAACTTTGTAAAATGCGGTTGCGCATTTCCGCCGCGGCTTTATTTGTGAAGGTGAGTGCAATGATTTCTTCAGGCGATTCTACTGTGCCAAGTAATTTAAGATAACGCTGCGTCAATAACTCGGTTTTTCCGGCACCCGCTGGCGCTTCTACAATAAACGATTGGCGTGCATCCAACGCTTTTAGGCGGTTGTCTGCATCCAACGCAATAAGTGCTTGTGGGGTCATCTCATGCATTGCCTGCACCCTTGGCAGATGCCCCCATACGTTGCATCTCAAACTGTAGTTGCCGCTCCGGTAAACGCAATAAGGGTTTTACATCGCAATACATTAAATCGTTTTCGTCTTCAAATATGACGCCTGCATGGCCCGCGCGGATTTCTTCGGCAATATTTTCTAAACTACTACGCCAATGGCTGATGAGCGCAGGCAAGGTATCGAAGGCTTTAAATGCTGAGTTGCTTTTGAGCTTTTCAAACGGTGTAATATTGGGAATGCCTTCCTCTTGTGCCAAGCCGCTAAATTTACATTCTTCTGCATGCACTTTGGCAAAACACACGGCGACCACTTCATTGTCTTTTAAGGCAATAGACGCATAGAGTGGTAGCTGTGGTTCATTGATTCTGTCTTTGACCCAGCTACTGGTTTTGGGGTCGCTGGCGCCTGTTTTGTAGTCGATGATGACCAATGCATCATCCTCAAGCTTGTCGATACGGTCAATGCGACATTCAATCGCCAATCCGGCAACCTGAATCGGATAGACAGCCTCACATGCTTTCACGCTAAAGTCTTCTCGTTGTATTTCGATGGCCAGCCAAGCGCGTAGCAGTTGTTGCAGGCGATTTTGCTCGATACGTACTAGTTGCTTAGGTAAGGTTTGTGCAATGTCTTGCAAGGCTTTTTCTACGGCGTGTCGAATGTTGCTATCAAGCGCATCATGGCTCAACTGCTTAAGTGTTTGTAGATCGCCACACGCTAGCCAAAAATGCTGCAAAACGGTATGCACTAAATTGCCGCGGGTCATGCTGTCTAAACCGTCACTGGGTTCTTCCAACGCCATTGCACCTAGGCGGTATTGATAGAATGCCCAAGCCGGGCATACAGCTTGGGCTGCGAGCAGTTTTGTGCCGCCACGCAGTTTGTCATTTGCATGTACTGGCGGTGCTAACGCGTCATCCAGCATCTGCATGGCTTGGGGCTCTGCAAGGTTTTCCGCCATGGTGTTGGCCTGCGGTGCGTGCGCCACACTGGGAATATTCGCTAATAGGGGAGAAACACGTAATTCACGCTCTCCCGCTTTGTGCGACCAAGAAAATGTCACCTCATGCGCGCTGTGACACAGCCGGCTGTGGATGGCTTGTGCAAACACACTTTGTGCATTGGGGCTTGCGCCTGGCGTGAGTAGCTCTCGCTGCAACGTGGCAGGCAAGAGCGGATTCAAATCAGTAGGTGGAGGCCACAAGTGGTCGTTCATCCCCATTACCCAAATTGCATCAATCGGTTGACTCAGGTTCTCCAACATACCCAGTAGCTGAATACGCACATCACCAATGGCTTCTGGCATAAACATTTTGCTGCGAGCAAGCTGGTACAACTTTTGTAAGGCATTGCTTGCAGTGATGGCCCCCGTTAAGGAGTCAAGTGCTGCAAATGCTTCTAACACTCCATCCCACGCTTGTTTGGCTTGGTATTCATGGCTGCTGAGCGGGCGTGTCTGTGCCCAGTGTAAATGGGCTAACAGCTCTGCAAAGTGTGTTGACCATACGGAAGGCGGTTGAGGTTTTCCCCATTGTGATTGTGTGGTGTGTAGCCACTGTAAATGCGCAAGGCATTGTGGCAAGTCGTTACTTTGTTCTAATAAAGCAATCAATTGCGTTAAATGAAAAGTACGCATCAGTTTTTTACGCATCCGTGCATCGGCAAGGCTGCGCGCGTCTAATTCGGTTAAGTCACTCCAGTAGACATCAAGTAATAGTGGGCTGATGTCGGTTTGTGTCAGCGTTTGATGGCTGCTTGCCAAACGTAGTAGGTTTAGCGCGGTGCGGCACATGCTGTGCTCACTGAGCATCATGCCTACCGAGAAGTCGTAAATTCTGGGCGTTTCATATTGATGCGCATGCAGTGCTTCCGGATGAAATGTATCGTCTAGCAGATCACTTAAAACGCGTCGTACCTCATTTTGCACTGGCGAGATAATGGCAAGGTTGCTTTGTGGACATTGCGTTAGGTACTGCTTGGCCCAAGCGACTGCTGCGCGACACTCGGCTTGCAAATCGGGCAGCCCAATCTGCACGAGTTGTGCATCGGCTATGTCTAGTTTACGCACGTCGATAGTCACGCCTTTGCTTTGCAAAATCGCCATTAAGCGTTGTTCTAACGGTGTAATACGGTCAAAGCCAATCAGTTGAATGTGGCGGGGCAATGGGCTTTGGCATTGCGTAAGTGCTTGTATCTCTTGCTGTAATCGCCACGCGGGAGTGACGGTTTGATGTTGTTCGCAAAGTTTAAAAAATGCATTGCGCCAGCGCAAAAACTGACGGGTTTCGGTATTGGTAAAGTAATCGCTAAGTTGTGCGTCCTCAATCTGCCAATGAATCAGCATCTGGTTCGCGGCGATGGCTGATTGTGCCAAACTCGGAACATCAAATAGCTCAGAAAAGGCATGCTTGGCAAGGCAGCTTTCAATGGCTTGTTGCCACAGCATAGTCTCAGTAAAACTATCTAGAGTGTTAGGGGAGAAATAATCAGCATCAATCTCGCCAGCCAATAAAGCAAAGCCAGTATAACGATGCAGCCACTGTGTGAGCGTATCAATCTGCGGGGCTGCCCACTGCTGCGTTCCGCTTTCTGTTTGCTTACGCTGATAATCCAGATGCAGGCTACGTGCTAGACGCGTGGTTGAGCATAAAATGAGCGGGCTATGGGCTTGTGCTAACATTGCCACATTCTAACCGACCATGCCAATGGATGAGCAGGCGCAACGATTAAAAATTAACAATTAAATCTGCGGATTGTTGGATAATGGGCGTTATCAAAGAAAGTGCTTGAAAGGGAAGATATGTTAGGTGGTTTGGCAAAGTTTTTGAAATACAGTATTGGTCTGATTGTGATACCCATTGCATTGTTTGCACTCTACACATGGGCAACATTGACGTGGGTCTATTCATCCGGTGAGCGCGCAGGGTACGTGCAAAAGCTCTCATTAAAGGGTTGGGTGTGTAAAACTTATGAAGGTGAACTGGTGCTGGTTTCCATGCCAGGCACGCAAGCGGAAAAGTTCTTTTTTTCCGTGCGTGATGAAAAAGTCGCGCAACGTATCAATGAAACCGTGGGTAAGCGCGTACGCTTAATTTATGAAGAGCATTTGGGTGTGCCGAGTTCTTGCTTTGCCGAGACACCGCATTTTGTGAGCGATGTTGAGCTGTTGGATACTCCGCAAATCGAGATGATTCAGAAAAACGAACTTCAGTAACTATGGCAGCAAGCGACGAGAAAAATTACATCACACCAGAGGGTTTCGCTGCCTTACAAGCAGAGTTTCATCAGTTGTACAAAGTAGAGCGGCCAGAAGTGGTGCGCACCGTATCTTGGGCTGCTGGCAATGGTGATCGCAGTGAAAACGGTGACTATATTTACGGCAAACGCAGATTACGTCAGATTGATAGCCGTTGCCGCCATTTAATGCGGCGTATGGACTTAGCCGAGGTGGTCGATAGCAGCTTGCAGCAGCACTTAGAGAAAGTATTTTTCGGCGCATGGGTGACCTTGTTCAATCTACAGGATGATAGCGAGCATATCTATCGCATTGTCGGCAAAGATGAAATCGAGCCGACCAAAGGCTATATCAGCTGGATATCGCCATTAGCCAAAGCCATGTTAGGTAAAAGTGTTGGTGATACCGTACGTGTAGCGACCCCCAAAGCAGAAGAAGCGTTTGAAGTGATTGATATTCACTATTAGCCAGCCATTTAACAAATACTTCTGCATTGAACTTAATACATAGACTGTTATCATATCCGCCATGTTGATTCGCTTTTCACGTTTGTTTGCTTATGTCCTGCTGCTGGTTATGCCGCTACAGGGTATTGCTGCGGCAAATATGTTGGTGTGCAATAGCACGATGCAAATACAGCAAATGCAACAGACTCAAGCGCAAGCATATGCAATGCCATGTCATGCGCACATGGCGCAGAGCGGTGGGCATGCTGATGCAGCCGCAGACCATGGCAAGTCCCCAACTACCGCATGTAAAACCAGTTGCAATACTTTATGTACAAATTTGTGCGCGATTGCAGCTTTACCCATGCGTAATAAAGCAGCCATGTTACCTAGTGTCACTACATTGATTGGCTCAGCACATTTTTCATACGCTTCTATTACCTTACCTAGCCTACAACGTCCCCCTATATTCCTTTCTTAAGTAAAGCCTTGTCACGTCCATACATGGACGTGACTGTTACTTGATAGAAAGGAAATCTATGTTTTTCAAAGTCTTAACAAGGCTGTGGCTAACTGCCGCAGCCCTGATGACAAGTCAATATGTCATTGCCGGGCCGATGGGATTTAACGATTCCTATATGGCCATGGGCGATTTCAATAATCACTGGCGTGAGTCGTTTATTAACTACGCCATCACCCCGCGAGATGCATTGGGAGTGGGCGCAACCTATATGCGCGCAGACGATAAAACCAAAACTCGCACGTTGGAAGAGGTGATATACACACGCTTATTGCAGCGATGGAACTTGCCGCATGCACAAGCCAATGTATGGTTTATTGGTGGAGTAGGGGCGCTGCAAGCCGAAGACAAGCAAGAAGGTGTGCATCATGATGTTAGCAAGGTCATGATTACGCCTGGTATTCAGTTTGATTATGAAACCACGCGTGTTTACTTCGCAGCGACACATCGCTTTTATCGCGCGTCCGATATCAACCACGACTTTACCAGTGCGCGCGCTGGCTTCTCCTTTTACGAAACCGATTACGATAAGACACAGCCTTGGTTAATTGTTGAGGCACGCAATATGAACGGCTTATCAGACAAAGTAGAAGTCACCCCCATGCTACGTTTGATTAACAAAAACTTCTTTGTTGAGGCGGGTGTGAATAACGCACGTGAACCACGTTTCAACTTTATGTATATATTTTAATTCGCAAATTTGAAGGCATTTATCATGAAAAAATTAAGCATTGTTTTACTTGTTTCAACTGTATTTTTCAGTCAATGGGCCATGGCTGCAACCCAAACTATCCAAGCAAAAGTCAATGGCATGGTATGCGCGTTTTGCGCACAAGGCATCGAGAAAAAGATGCGTGTGCTATCACAAACCAAAGATGTGTATGTCAATTTAAAGCAGCGCATTGTCGCGGTTGAGCTAAAAGAAGGCCAAACCTTGCCGGAGAGTACAGTGAAAGATCTGATTAAGGATGCTGGTTATGATGTGACTGCAATTGAAATCACGGATCATCCAGTAGCGTATATCAAGGCAGAGATTGAATCCAAGCAAGGAGCCAAATAAATGACAGCGCATCCTCCTGAGATGACGCATCTCAAGCATACCAAAGCAGCCTCAGTACTTTCCTTATTCACCAGTGGCGGTACGCTGATTTGTTGCGCCTTACCTGCACTGCTGGTAGGCATTGGTGCAGGCGCTGCAATGTCGAGCCTAGTCGCCAATGTACCGCAGCTTGTGTGGTTTTCGGAGCATAAAGTAGTGGTATTTATTTTTGCAGCATGCATGTTGATAGTCTCAGGCATGCTGCAATGGCGTGCTAGAAGCTTACCTTGCCCAGTCGATCCTGCGCTGGCAGCCGCATGTATGAAAGCGCGTAAAGTTTCATGGCGTGTTTACGTGTTTTCGGTACTGATATTTTTGGTAGGCGGCTTTTTTGCATTTATAGCACCGATTATTTTATAAACAATCGCTAATACCTAACTGTATTGAGCAGTTAGGTGTTTAAAGGGGGGGCGCAATGTATTTTTTGATAAAGTACTTAGTGACGGCTGGTTTGATTTTGGTAATATCTGAAGCAGCTAAGCTGAGCGATAAACTGGGTGGGTTAATAGCAGCTTTACCGCTTGTTACAGTATTTACTTTGATCTGGTTAAATTATGAGCAGCAGCCGATTGCTAAAATTTCAAATCACGCTTATTACACGTTCTGGTATGTCATTCCAACCTTACCTATGTTTTTGTTGATGCCGTATTTTTTAACCCGATACAATTTCTGGTTGAGCTTATTTCTGAGTCTGGCGATTTCAATCGGCATATTTGGTGTTTATGCTATGGTTTTAAAGAATTTTGGGATTGACCTTATCTGATATGACACAGCGCTGGGATGTTTTTTGCAAGGTCGTCGATAACTTTGGCGATATTGGCGTGTGCTGGCGTCTAGCACGTCAGCTCCAATCCGAGCATCAATTGGATATTCGCCTGTGGGTGGATGACTTGCAAGTGGCGCAACGCTTGATACCTTCACTCACCTTGGCGGCTACTGAACAGCGGGTAGACGGTATCCGTGTGATGCATTGGTGTGCGGATGCAGATTTCTCTGATGCGGCAGACATGGTCATTGAGGCTTTTGCTTGTGGCTTGCCACCAGCATACATTGCCGCTATGCAACAACAGCAATCCAGATGGGTCAACCTAGAGTATCTGACGGCTGAAACTTGGGCAGAAGATTTTCATGCCAAGACCTCACCGCAGGCAAATGGTATGGTGCGCCACTTTTATTTTCCAGGGTTTACACAAGCTACAGGTGGGCTGATTCGTGAGCGCCACATACCACCCGTTTTGCATCCGCCTGCTAAGCAAGCTGTAAATGCGTGCAAAGTTTCGCTATTTTGTTATCCGCATGCTCCTATCATAAGTTTACTTAGTGCAATTGCAGAAGGTAAGCAGCCTGTGCATTGCTATGTGCCTTCCACCACGATTTTGCCTCAAGTCGCTGATTTTTTTGGAAAGACATCGTTGCAGGTTGGCCAAATGGTAAGCCATGGTGCATTAACGGTAGAGGTGTTACCGTTTTTATCACAAGCCGATTACGACCAATTGCTCACGCGTTGTGACATTAATTTTGTGCGGGGTGAAGATAGCTGGGTACGTGCCATTTGGGCTGGAAAACCATTTATTTGGCAGCCTTATCTGCAAGAAGAGGGCGCACATATACCTAAGCTGAAAGCCTTTTTAGCGCAACATTATCAGAGCATGCCAATAACAGCTCTGAATGTCAGCCAAGCCATGCATATGGCTTGGCAGGATACAGCGTTCCAGGCTTCTGTTTGGGATGACTATCTAGCGGCATGGTCATCGATTAACGCGGCCACTCAAGAGGCGAGTCGAACGCTCTTTAGCCAAACCGATTTGGCTTCTAAGTTGGTGATTTTTTGCAATAATTTGTAAAAATTGCGTATAATGCGCGCTTCTAAAATTTTATTTTTCTAACTCAATATTATGAAAATCGCACAAGACCTTCGCGTGGGTAACGTGGTAATGATTGGCAACGATCCGATGGTAATCGTTAAAGCCGAATACAATAAATCTGGCCGTAACTCTGCTGTCGTTAAAATGAAAATGAAAAACTTGCTGACAGAGGCACCGAGCGAGAACGTATACGCAGCACAAGATAAATTTGATGTGATTGTGTTAGAGAAAAAAGAAGTGACTTTCTCTTACTTTGCAGATCCAACCTATGTATTTATGGATGCTGAATACAACCAATATGATGTGGATGCTGAGTTTATGGAAGACGCGCTGCCATACTTGGAAGATGGTATGCCATGCGAAGTGCGTTTTTACGACGGTAAAGCGATTTCTATCGAGTTGCCAACCACTGTGGTGCGAGAAATCACTTATACCGAGCCAGCAGTGAAGGGTGATACCTCAGGCAAAGTGATGAAACCAGCGAAAATTGCTACCGGTTTTGAAATTCCAGTACCATTATTTGTAAGCCAAGGCGACAAAATTGAGATTGATACGCGTACCGGTGAATACCGTAACCGCGTGATGAAGTAATCATCAGTCACTTTGGTGACATGCAATATTAAAAAAGGCGCTCAAGGCGCCTTTTTTATTTGGGATATTTCGCGTTAATTTCTTGCTCTGCCTGTATCCAATAATCTGCTGTGTTACCTGAGAAGTGATGCTTCTCTGCAATATAGTAGGCAGCTACTTCTATCATTCTATAGCGTTCAGCATCCCCGATTTTTTTTGCCTTGGACGAGCTGGAAGCTGAACTGGTTTTCTTGGTAGCTGCTGTTGCTTTAGGTTTAGCTGCAACTGCCTTTTTTACCTTGTCAGTTGGTTTAGCTGCTGCTTTTTTTGGTTTTGCTTTTTCCTCAGATGCTTTTTTTGCTGTTGCCATCGTGCTCTCCTTTGTCCTAAGTCATCGGTGTCTGCTACTTGTTTACATCCTATTCAACAGTGCCTCCCACTGTCAAGCCATCGATTTTAAGCGTGGGTTGCCCAACGCCTACCGGCACACTTTGGCCTTCTTTGCCACAAGTGCCCACACCTGAATCTAAGGCCATATCGTTACCAATCATACTCACGCGTGTGAGCACATCTGGACCGTTACCTATTAAAGTGGCTCCTTTTACCGGATAGGTGATTTTGCCATCTTCAATCATGTACGCTTCGGCCGCACTGAATACAAACTTACCACTGGTGATATCGACTTGACCGCCACCAAAGTTAGCAGCATACAGGCCTTTTTTGACAGATTTAATAATCTCTTGCGGATCTTTGTCGCCGTTCATCATGTAGGTATTCGTCATGCGCGGCATGGGGATGTGTGCATAGCTTTCACGTCGGGCATTACCGGTTAAGGGCATGCCCATTAATCTTGCATTCAGACCATCTTGAATGTAGCCACGCAAAATACCATCTTCAATCAACACAGTGCGATTAGTCGGGTTGCCTTCATCATCCATACTCAGCGAACCACGACGGTCGGCAATGGTGCCGTCATCGACAATCGTGATGCCTTTGGCCGCTACTTGTTTGCCGATCATGCCGCTAAAAGCTGAACTGCCTTTACGGTTAAAATCACCTTCTAAGCCGTGTCCAATCGCTTCATGGAGCAGAATACCAGGCCAGCCTGCGCCAAGCACTACCGTCATGCTGCCCGCAGGGGCAGGGCGTGCATCTAAATTCACCAAGGCTTGATGCACAGCCTTTTGTGCGTAATCGTGCAAGACTTCATCGGTAAAGTAGCTGTAATCGAAACGACCACCACCACCACTAGAACCTTGCTCGCGTCTGCCATTGTGTTCTGCAATCACTTGCACGGAAATACGTACCAATGGGCGCACATCCGCAGCCATCAAACCATCGCTGCGCGCTACCATCACAACCTCATACTCACCGGCAATAGAGGCCATGACTTGTGTTACACGCGTATCGATTTGTTTGGCAAACTGTTCTAGGCGCTCAAGCAATTTCACTTTAGCGTCTGCGCTGAGGCTGGCAATCGGGTCTTGTGGTAAGTAAAGGGAAGGCGTTTGGCGTGTCAGTACGGTTTTGCCCGTTTGCTCTGTCCCCAATGCCGCAATTGATCTGGTGGCATTCGCTGCTTCAAGTAAGGCTGGCAGGTTAATGTCATCTGAATAAGCAAAGGCGGTTTTCTCACCGCTGATTGCACGCACACCTACGCCTTGATCGATGCTGAAATTGCCTGACTTGACCTGACCTTCTTCCAAGCCCCAGGATTCGCTACGACTGTATTGAAAATACAAATCGGCATAATCTACCTGGTGCGACATCATTTGTCCCAGCACCCCTTGTAGCGATGAAGTATCGATACCGGTGGGTCTGAGTAATAGTTCCTGTGCTGTTTCCAGATGGCTCTGGTCTGTGCGTGTGCTCATGGTTTGCTTCTTACAAATGGACTTCTAATAAAATAACACACATATTAACAAGGCAGCATGTATGGCGCAGTGGAATATCCACCTGATGCGCCATCATGAAAGCCATTAAATGGCTCTAATGGTTTTATGCTTGAGCGCAGGCAAACTTTGGCGCAGGCTACTCAAATACTCACGGTTAATATTGGCAATCACCACGCCAGAACCACGTGGTAAGCGATCTAGCACCACGCCCCAAGGGTCTACAATCATGCTATTGCCATGGGTTTCACGCCCGGATAAATGGTAACCACCCTGTGCTGAGGCGACAACATAACATTGATTTTCAATGGCGCGCGCACGTATTAAGCTCTCCCAGTGGGCTTTGCCGGTGGTTTCTGTAAACGCAGAGGGCACCATAATCATATCGACCTCACCCATGGCACGGTACAGCTCCGGGAAGCGTAAATCGTAACAAATAGACAAACCGATTTTGCCGTAAGGCGTCTCAACCGTGACAATTTGATCACCGGATTCAATGGTGTTTTCTTCGTGATAATGTTCTGTACCCAAATCCAAGCCAAACAGGTGGATCTTGTCATAGCGTGCAACTTGCTCGCCTTTGTCGTTATAGACCAAGCAACTGTTTCTAACCTTATTAGGGAAATTACTGACCAGCGGAACCGAGCCAGCCACAATCCATACTTTGTATTGTTTGGCCGTTTTGGCTAGAAAAGTTTGAATAGGGCCATCGTTCGGTTTTTCACGCACGGTGACTTTATCGAATTCTTTGTTGCCCATGATACAAAAATACTCTGGCAGTACCACAATTTTGGCACCTTGTTTTGCGGCCAATTCAATCAAGCGTTTTGCTTCAACCAGGTTAGACGAGACGTGTGGACTTGATGCCATTTGAACGGCAGCCACTTTAAACATAGCGTCTTTTTTAACAGTCTTTAATTTTTGCTTACTTTCCATGATGTTTATCTTTGCTAGCAATTAACGTGTGTTCAAGATGTCCTGTTTTTGTGGCGCATCTTTCTTTGATTCTATCTCTTGTGGGTTGTCCCATGTGCCTGTAATGACATAGTCGGTCGAGGCAATTTTGTTAAAGGGATCTTTTAGTATCTTTTGCGCAACAAATGCAGCGGCACCCACAATAGGCCCGCCTGCAAGTGCAGCAAGCGAAAGCGAGTCACTGACATGCGGAATCACGGTGACCTTCAAGTTTTGGGTTTCGGTTTTTAAATTGGTTTCCCCTTGAATTTTGGCTTCGGCAGCGGGGCCTGTCATATAAAAGTCGTTGCTGCGTAAGACACCACCCGTGGCTGTTGCTGTGGCGCTGATTTTGTCAAAGGCAAAGCCATCGCTAAACAAATCTCTAAAATCTAAGCTGAGTCTTCTGGGGAGGCTTTGTAAACTGAGCAATCCTAACAGGCGACCCACGCCAGGCTGCACTTTCACAATTTGTCCTTTTTCTGCTTCCAGTTTTAAATTGCCGTTGAGGCCGGAAGTCTCAAATTCATGTGGACTACCAGGCCAACGTAACTGGCCGGAGAGCGTAGCCTTCCCGCCTTTTACGGCATCTGGTTGACCAAAACGTCTCAGTGACCTACCAATACTGTCGGACTGCAAGTTAAACTTGAATGTAGTATTGGGGCTGCGTGTCCAGTTATGCCAAGTGCCATCTGCCAATAGCGTGAAATCCGTATTGCTGATGCTTAGTTTTTGTATTTGCCAGTCGTCCCCGTTCTCAAAGGCATCAACGGTTAGCGCGCCTAGCTTTTTGTCGCCAATTTCAAAGTTCTCGACATCTAAATCCAGCGCGGGATATTGTTTGGTGACGCGTTTGATTTCCTTTTTGGCGGAGGCATCCTCTTTACCTGTGACATTAGGAATCACTAAGTTTTTGAGTTTAGCTGTGATTTTTCCGTTGCCTTCGGTTTGCCATGTCACATCGCCCGTCATTTCTTGGCTTTGAATATTGAACTTAATCCCGCTAGCAGAAGGCTTGGCGCTTGCTTTAAATTGGTGGATGTCGCGGTTGAGCACATTCAAGGTGCCAGCGTACACATCGGCTTGACTCAGCCATGGTGGTAGCGCATTCGTGCCTCGCGCATCGCTAGGCGTGTTTTGTTTAAAGAATGCCAGCCACTCGTCTACATCAAAAGTGTCCAGTTTGGCTTTGAGTACCAAGCCTTTGCCGGCAGGAATAGCAACTGGAGTATTAATGCCAATTTCGCCACGATCAATCGCCCATTTTCCATCTACGGTATTGCGAGCGATCTTGGCTGAAATGAGATCGCCATATTGCATGTTAATTTCATCGTTATCGGCACTGCGCTGCACTTTATCGATACGTAGCGGGTAGATTTGGCCAGTGGCTTTGGTCATGGGGCTAGGCAGATTCACGGCCATGCCTACTAGGTTGGATGAAAACGTGAAATCCGCTAGCGGTTTCTTGATGAGAATGTCCCCTTTCCAATCGGTGGTGCCCTGTAAGGCGTTAACGATTGGGTGTGAGATTACTTTCTTAATTCCAGCATCGTTAATGCGACCACTAGCGTTAATTTGCAGACTTTTTTCTGCCCCTGTCATCAATGTAATACGCGCTGGTCCACCCAGCACTTCCGTACTGATGTTATTGGCATTTAAGCCATTTTCAGTAAAGTTCAGCGTGCCGTTGATCTTGCTCAGCTCAGGCAATCCAACTTCATCATTGGCAAACAAGGTGCCATTTTTAATTTGATAAGCCCCTTTGTATTTGGCGGCTTCCAAATCTTGCATTGGAATCAGTAAGTCCAAATCCAAATGCCCATCGCCAGCTGTTTTGAGTGATTCGGTAAAGCCCATGGCGACTTCTTTGACTGGGCTTTCATTCACAAATTTAATGCCCTCACGTACAGGTCCTTCAACCACGCTGGCAATATGCAACATAGGCCAATCGGCATCTAATTGGGGGATTTCAATTTTGCTACTGATGATTTTGTTGCCAAGGATATCTCCCTTATTGGCATTTAGCAGCATGCGTTTGCCTTCAAACAGCATTTGCGTGTTCAAGTTTCTAACCAGTGGCCAGCCTGTGCCATATTCAATCAGGGCCTCTTCGATTTGCGCAGTGACTTTAAACTGCCCAAGTTTTGCGTCTGGCTGGTTTTTTGCGTTGACAAAGGGAAAGTCTGCCAAACGCCCTTTGATAATGACATTTACATCGTTGGCGCGCCCAGCCAAGATGGAAGTATCTAACCAGTGCAATGTTTCTTTACCTAAAATAATCGGGTAATAAAAAGGCGCAAATTTGGCGTTGCCTTGGTCAAATGTTGCATGTAAGTCTAAAAAGTCACCTTTGCCTTGTTGATGCGCAAACTTGGCTTTAATGACCCCTGAAATATGGGGGTTCTTGACGATGAGTTGGTCAGCAAACAGGGTAGTGCCCTGTTTGTTCGTTTGCCATTCAACGGCGCCTTGTAGTGAATCGATAGGCACAGGCCAGCGTAAGATATCTTTGAGGTCTAGGGCGGCAGCATGTGTATCAAACTGCACTTCGCCTTTACGTTCATTTAAATCGATATTTCCGGTGAGGTTGTTAAATCCGGGCAGTTTCCCATAGGGTTGTATGCTGAGTTGTTTAAACTCGCCCGACAACGCATAGTTTTGCAGTTGATTAGGATGGCCAGAGAGCGCACCTTTGATAGTGGTTAACTTTCCGCTTGGTGAAATACCCTCAATCCATTCCATCCATTGCGGGGATAGTTTGAAATAGCGCGCAGTTTCTACCACTTTACTGAGCTCTAGCGCTTGTACAGACACATAAGCATCTATCCAAGCTTGATTTTTCTTAGTTGTGCGCTCCCACTCTCCGTTGGCAGACTCAACCTTTAAACCCGTATTGAATGCGACATTCACATCTTTTGCAGTCAATGTTTCGCCTGTTTTGGTTTTCTTCCAACCCAAATGGCCTTGTAGCTTGGGTGCGATGAGAGGTGTGTCAGTGTGCGCATGATGCACGCTAAGGTGTTGTAAACGAATATTTGCTTCTATTTCGTCAATCGCAAGAGCAGAAAAATGCAGATCGGCTTCTGCATTGCCCATGCCACTTTTGATTTCTAGTGGATAGTCTACCCATGCGCGCCACACGGAAATGTCAGTATTTTGCACAGCAAGATGCACATTGCCGCGCCAATCTTTGATATTTGACATGTCTCGCCCAATGAAATATCCAGAAAGCTTAATGGGTTGCTTTGTGCCAACAGAGGAAAATGTGTCTAATTTAAACTCATGCCTTCCAAAGATACTTTTCCAGGCAGAGTTACTTAGCGTGAGGTTGAGCTTCTTGAGTACGAGTGGGGGCGCTTGTCTGAGCTCGTCAATGTAAGTGATGTTTGCATTTTGTACACCGACATTAGACTGCGCCAGTAGCCAGTTGGCAAAATCAGGGTTGCCACGGCCGCTTAAATTAACACCAGCCAAATAAAACACACCTTCCTTTGAGCGGCGGATGATCAGCGTAGGTGCATAGGCAGTGAGTTCTGAAAGTCTTAAATCAAGCAGCCCAATGCTTAACCATGAAAGTTGCGTATCTACCTTTTGCAAGGTGAGCGCTGGTCGGTTTTGCTCATCATAAATATCTATGTTGGCGAGCGTAACGCGCGGCGAGAGATGGTGCCAGCCAGTGCTGATGTCGCCAATGGTGACTTTACGCTGCATGGTTTTGCTGGCGTAGGTGGCGATGTCATCTTTGTAATTGTTGATATTAGGAAATACAAAAAAGCGTATGACTAATACTGCAAGTATTATCAGTAACGAGAGAAATGCAACGAGGTAAGCAGCCCAGCGAAAGATATTGCGTATAGTCATGAAGTGATAATGGGTGGGTGCATAGGGATATTGCGCTATTTTACTTTATTTTATAGCTTGGAACGGAAAGAAAACATTAAGTTCTATTAAGCATATGGCTTAGATTGTTTTAAAATAACGCTCTTTGTCAAAAATGGTCGGCGTGGTGAATTTTCAGCATGTTGTAGCCATCGATACTTGGATACACTTTGATTCAATTTAAACAGTTAACACTCACGCGCGGTGCCAAAATACTCATTGAAGAGGCGTCCTTTCAATTGCATCCCGGGCATAAAGTGGGGTTGACCGGTGCAAATGGTGCAGGCAAATCTTCTTTATTTGCACTGCTGCGTGGAGAGCTGCACCCAGAGGTGGGCGATTTAGAGATTCCACCCAATTGGATAGTGGCGCACGTTGCGCAAGAAACCCCAGCATTGACGCAGTCAGCTATCGACTTTACGTTGGATGGCGATGCTGAGCTGCGCGAGGTAGAGCAGGCATTAGTGCAAGCAGAGGCCGCACATGCGGGCGAAAAGATTGCCGAGTTGCATCAGCGTTTAAGCGACATTGACGGTTATAGCGCAAAAGCGCGCGCTGCAGCTTTGCTGGATGGTTTGGGCTTTTTACAAACAGATTTACAGCGTGCCGTGAGTGATTTCTCCGGTGGCTGGCGCGTGCGTTTGAATCTGGCGCGTGCACTGATGTGTCGTTCTGACTTGTTGCTATTGGATGAGCCCACCAACCATTTGGATTTAGATGCAGTGATCTGGCTGGAAGGCTGGCTGCGTGATTATCGTGGCACTTTGTTGCTAATTTCGCATGACCGTGATTTTTTAGATAGCGTGGTCAATAATATTCTGCATATTGAGCAACAGCGTTTAACTTTGTACCGTGGCGGTTACAGTGATTTTGAGCGGCAGCGCGCAGAAAAGCTAGCGTTGCAACAAGCCATGTTCGAGAAGCAACAACGTAAAGTCGCGCATTTGCAAAGCTATATTGACCGCTTTCGCGTACAGGCCACCAAAGCGCGTCAGGCACAAAGCCGGATCAAAGCATTAGAGCGCATGGAGATGATTTCTGCCGCCCATATAGATTCGCAGTTTAACTTTGAATTCCGTGTGCCGGTCAGTGCGCCAGATCCTCTTCTAGTATTAGATGATGTGACGATAGGTTATGCGGATAAACCCATCCTGAGCAAAGTCGCATTTACTATTCGTCCCGGTGAGCGTGTTGGGTTGCTGGGCAAGAACGGAGCAGGTAAATCTACATTGATTAAAGCGTTGGCTGCTGAGTTACAACCTTTAACAGGAAAAAGGGTAGAAGGTAAAGACCTCAACATTGGCTATTTTGCGCAGCATCAGTTGGAGCAATTACGCCCAAATGAATCACCATTGCAGCATATGCTGCGATTAGACCCATTGACGCGAGAGCAAGAGCACCTGAATTATTTAGGTGGGTTTGATTTCAAGGGCGATATGGCTCGCTCACCTTGTACTAACTTCTCTGGTGGGGAAAAGTCACGCCTAGCACTGGCTTTACTTATTTGGACACGCCCCAACTTATTATTACTAGATGAGCCCACCAACCATTTGGATTTAGAGATGCGTCATGCCTTGACGTTGGCGCTGCAAGACTACGTGGGGGGTGTGATTTTGGTCTCGCATGATCGCGCATTATTGCGGGCTAGTTGTGACCGTTTTGTGTTGGTGGCAGAAGGCAAAGCGGAGGTGTTTGACGGAGATTTGGATGATTATAAAACTTGGCTAGCCTCTTCTAAAGCGCAGCAAGCTGCAGCTGATGTGGTCGAAAAACCAATGAAAAAGAACGAATATGCGCAAAATAAAGCAGATAGGCAGGCGCGTATTCTTGCACGCAGGCCATTGCTTAAATCCCTGGCGCAGGTTGACGAAGGGCTGCTAAAGTACCAGACCGAAAAGCAAAGCTTAGATACCAGTGCTTTAGATGCAACGCTCTATGAGCCTGGCCGTAAGGTAGAATTGCAACAGCATTTAAAGCGCCAAGCTGAGTTAGCAGCATTAATAGAAGCCACCGAGCTAGAGTGGTTGGCATTACACGAAGCATTAGAAGCACTTCCGGAAATTCAATAATTTTTTGATAGGTATTTTGTATGAATGAAATGACGTATTCCCAACGGTTAAAATTGTTGCATGCCATTTGCTTGGCAGAAACGTATGATGATGGCGCTAAACCCACCATTGATTTAAACGATTTTGATGCGGTGGATGCTGCGCACTATTTGGCGAGTTTTTTGACGTTTAAAGCGATTCAGGAAGCAGGGCGTCAGCCTGGGCAAGAGTTACAAGAAAATTTTGATATGTTGAGTGTGTATCAAGCCTACGGTTTGTTGCTATTTGCATTCTTAACCATGCCATTGACGCAAGAAGATATCACGCCAGATTACCAAACTGCGCAAATTACGATAGCAAAAACCTTATTTGCCGGCATCAGTGATGCACAGTTGGTGGAGATTATTGAGTCTGGCTTAAACAAATTCAAGCTGATTGGCGATGCCGAAGTCGAGCATTGGGCAGAGTTCAGAGAGAATGTGGATAAGATGACAGTGAGCTTTGTGGTTGCCGGTACCGATGATGATAGCCCGCATGATAAAGATGAAGTGTTGCCATTATTTGGGCAGTTGCTCAGTCAGTTGTGTGAAGCATTTGAGCAGGTATAAGCACTTGATCATTCACCGGCAATAAAAAGACCACATCACTGTGGTCTTTTTATTTTAGCCTAGATGGGATAAGTTATCTGGCTATTAATGCATCATAGAACCTTGCTGTAGCTTAGCTTCTTACATCAGGACGCTGTTGTGGATGACCACGAAAGCCAGCAGGTTGACGTTCTTCGCGATGTTTTTTAAATTGCTCTTTATTCTTAAGCGCTTGCTCGCGTTGTTCCGGCGTGAGTACGGCCAACACCTTGTTTTCAGTTCTAGCGCGATTCAAAGCACCATCTTTTTCTAACGTCGCTAACTTGTCTGCAATGGCTTTGGCCTTGGCTTCGTCAAATTGTGGGGCTAGGCTCACTTGTCTAAGTTCTTGATGCAACTGTTGGCGTTGTTTTATTTGATCGCGTACTTTTGGCACTTCTGCATGGTTAAGCGCAAAGATTTTATCTTCTTGCTCTGATGTTAAGGTAATGCCATGTAAAAAGTGTGGCTGACCAAATCCGTGGGCGCCTGCATGGTGACGGTTATGATGGCCGCCTTTTGTGCAGTGGCCAGATCTCTCGCCATTGCCATCTTGGTCAGCAATCGCTACACCAGTTGCAGCCATGGTAATGCATGCTGCAGCTAATAATGTTTTTAATGTTGTTTTCATCATTTACCTTTCAAAAATATGTCTCAATTAAGACGATTGCATTTTGGAGCACCTTCTTGTTAAGTGCTGTTAAGATGACGTAAAAACATGTAAAGGTTCCTTATCCAGAATAAAATTCACGTGGTGTAAAGTTGCGTAAAACAGCTTCTTTGCACTTGTTAATGCGCATGATTAATCGCTATGATGTGCCGGTAAGATGTTGATCTAGAGATATAAAATGAATAAGTTACTATTGACTGATGATGATGTTGAGTTGGCAGGTATGCTCAAGGAGTATTTACAGCAAGAAGGCTTTGATGTAACTGTTGCGCATGATGGTGTGACTGCTGAGCAGTATGTGTTGGCTGGCAATTTTGATCTGATGATATTAGATGTGATGATGCCGATTCAGGATGGCATTCAAACATTAAGAAATATTCGTGCCAACAGTAGCATCCCAGTCATTATGTTGACGGCCAAGGGTGACAATAATGACAAAATCACAGGCTTAGAGTTGGGTGCAGATGATTACGTGCCTAAGCCGTGTACGCCTAGAGAGTTGGTGGCAAGGGTGCGTGCAATCCTCAGAAGGATACAGTCAAATACCTCGCGTACTTATGTGATTACTGTCGGTGATCTGAAAGTGTTGTCTTCGCAACGGCGTGCTGAATGGCAAAATCATATGCTCGACCTCACCAGCACAGAGTTTAATCTGCTTGAAATACTGGCACGGCACGCAGGGGCTGTGGTGTCAAAAGAAGAGCTATCGTTGCAGGCACTAGGCAGGCCATTGGCCAAGTTTGATCGTAGCATTGATGTACATCTCAGTAGCATCCGGCAAAAAATCGCACAATATTCCGATAACCCGAATGTGATACAAACAGTGTATCGCATGGGATATCAATTGCTGAAAGAGTAAGCCATGGGACGTTTGTTCTGGAAGTTCTTTTTATTTTTCTTTCTGGCGCAGCTGACGACAGCGTTGGGTGTTAGTGCTTTTGTCTTGTTTAATGTTACCAATCAAAACCCCAGTATTGACCAGTCACCAATGGGCCAATCGTTAATAGATGCGGCGCAATCGACATTACAATTAGGCGGAATTCAAGCAACCAAGCAACTACTTAGCCGATGGGAGTCACAACGGCTTGCACATCACGTATACGTAGTCGATCAAGGTGAGCAAGATCTGCTCAATCGAAAGCTCGACGCATCATGGTTAGACGTCGCGCAACAGTCTATCAAATCTGGGACGCAAGAAAATGTAGCCAAAGTAACATTAGCCAACCAACAGTCTTATTTGATTTTTGTCGTTTCATCTCGCCCGAATCGACCACGCGCCGGACTGCCACCTCCACCCGGACCTGAGGAGGGTGGCAGGCCATCTTATTTCAAGCGCTTTGGGCATTCGAATGCGCTGTTTAAGGCGCTGGCAAAATTCCCGATGAAAGGTTTGCTGATAGGTACGCTTGCAAGTGCACTGTTTGCTGCCATACTGGCTTGGTACTTTTCTAAGCCCATTAAAACATTGCGTCTTGCATTTGAACACGCAGCGAGTGGTGATCTGAATATCAGTGTGGCCGATAAAATGGGGTCGCGTAAAGATGAGTTATCCGATTTAGGCCGTCATTTTGACCATATGACTAGCCGACTGGGGGCGGTACTGCAAGGGCAGACTCGACTCTTACACCATGTTTCGCACGAGCTACGCTCGCCGTTGGCTAGAATACATATGGCGTTAGGGCTGGCGCTGCAAACGCCGGAAAAAGCAGAAAACTCGCTTGCTCGTATTGAGCTGGAGGCGAATCGTATGGATAAGATGATTGGTGAGTTGCTTGAGTTGTCTCGCTTTGAGTCTGGCATGGTGGATCTTAAAAAAGAAGATTTCTTGCTAAATGAGTTGTTGGATATGATTGTGGAGGACGCTGCGTTTGAGGCTTCTAATAAACGCATTCGTATTGCACTGAATGCACCGCAAACGGTTAAAATCTCTGGACAGCAAGATTTGATGCACCGTGCAATTGAAAATGTAGTGCGAAACGCAATTAAGTACGCGCCTAATGATTCTATCGTCAATATAGATTGCAAGTCACACTCTACTAGCAAACCAATAGAAATCACCATTACCGATCAGGGTTCAGGTGTGCTCGAAACTGAGTTGGAAGATATCTTCAAACCTTTTGTGCGTGGGCATTCAGGTAGTCAAGTGGTTGGACATGGCGTTGGGTTGGCAATCACTAAACAAGTCATTGAAGCGCATGGTGGTAAGGTGTGGGCTGCAAATCTGAAACCTCATGGTTTCAGTGTGACGATGATATTGCCAGTATAGGGTATTGCCAATATAAGCTAATTGGTTTGACCCGTAACATAGTACCAAGCATTGGTATACACAAACTCACTGACTTCATGCATGCGCTCTGCGCGCGTGCCGCCTACTTTGTATCGTGCAATAAACTCCACAATGGCTGTGCTTGGGCTGGTAACTTCTTCTCGTAACACTTCTAAACCTAACCATTTGATATCGTCATGTGCTAAATCAAGGCTGTCTGGACGGGTACTCGAGTGCCAGGTCGCTAAAAGATAATTCTCAAGATGCAGTACATAAGCCGCATAGCGTGAGCGCATCAGCGCTTCCGCAGACTTGGCGGCTTGGCCATGGTGTAATGGCTGGCAACAGCTTGCGTAAGCCTTAGCAGAGCCGCAAGGGCAATCAATAAGCGCTTTGGTAGATTTCATGCAGGCTTGTTTTACTATAGATGTTGTAGATGGCTAAGATAGTCAGCAAAGTAGCGTACAACGTTTTTTTCGGTGCAATGTTCAAGTGCAAATGCATAGCCAGTGGCTGCTAAACGATTGACTTGTATGGGGTCATCCCATAGCTGTTGAATTTTCTCAGCCAAGTCATTGGCTTCTTTAGGGTTGAAAAACACCCCCGTTTTTTGGTCTTGAATATAGTCATGCACACCTTCAGAATTGGTGACAATCATGGCTTTATTGAAAAACATACCTGATACGATGGTGACATGACCACATGGCACTTGGCTGTCTCGCAATGGCACTACCATCAAGCGGCTATGCGTCAAAATATTATGCGCATGCGCCAGTGGGATATGCGTGCGTATAGTGACGTTTTCTGGCACTGAAAGATGTTGTACGCTGTCTGCGGTGGCCACGACCACTAAGCGGATATGGCGGAGTGTGCGCATTGCCGCAAATAGTGTTTCGTAATCCCGTCCTTGGCTGCCTAATGCACAAATATAGTCGCCTTGCTCAATCGGTGGCTCATCGTGTGGAACTGTAGGTGCGTGCACTGACCAATGCAGCATATCAATCCGCTCAAGTGCGATACCGAAGTAATCTGCATAGAGTTTCTTTTCTAGGGATGAGTAGACCACAAAGCGATCGATTTGCTGATACGCCTTAGCCATGGCTTTGTGCTGAAAGCCAGTGGGTAAATCGGTAAAGTTAAAAGAGTACGCCAAATGGGGCAACTGCGGGTGCAGGTGCTGCGCCATGCGCGCCCCATAATAAGCAGGGCGCGGGCCATGGGATACCAGCAAACTGGGCTGTTTTTTTGCGTCAAGTACGGCTTGCGTGGCCGTCATAAAACGGGCAATGGATTGTCGCTTAGGCAAGTGCTTGGGCAGCTTGGTGTTTAAACTAGTGTAGTGCGCCCACTTGTTTGGTAAATGCTTGAACTCATCTCTCAGCCAATGCCAGTCAGCCGAAAGATCACTTAAATTAATAATGTTTAGATTGGACTTTTGCATATGAATGTGTGCCCATCCATTGTCTTAAGCGATTTCACGCGTTTCCATAAACTGAATGTCCGGATAGCGCTCTTGCGCCATTTGCAAGTTCACCCGGTTCGGTGCCAGATACACATAATCGTCGGCACTGTCTAATCCTACGTTAAACCCATACTTGTCTGCAATCGCTTTCAGGTCAGCATCACTGCCTTTTAACCAACGCGCTGTATAGCAATCATAGGGTTCAAATATCATATCGACCCCATATTCGTGTTCCAAACGGTGGGCTACTACATCAAATTGCAGCATACCTACCGCACCTAGAATTAAGTCATTAGAGAGCAGTGGACGGAATAGTTGCGCTGCACCTTCCTCAGAAAGTTGTTTAAGTCCAATCTGCAACTGCTTCATTTTCATTGGATTTTTTATTCGTGCACGACGGAAAAATTCCGGTGCAAACGAAGGGATGCCAATAAACTTGAGATTCTCATTTTCGGTAAACGTATCGCCCAATTTAATCGTGCCGTGATTGGGGATCCCAATAATATCACCTGAGTACGCTTCATCCATGGTGGTACGGTCTTGCGCCATGAAGGTAATCGCATTATTGACGCTCAGCATTTTACCGGTAGCCACTTGTTTGATTTTCATGCCACGCTCAAAACGGCCAGAACACACACGTAAAAACGCAATACGATCACGGTGTTTTGGATCCATATTGGCTTGAATCTTAAATACAAATCCAGAAAACTTGGACTCGTTTGCGGCAATTTCTCGGGTGGCTGTTTTACGTGATTGGGGTGGGGGCGATAAATCGACCACCGCATCTAACAGCGATTGCACGCCAAAGTTGTTAATGGCAGAGCCAAAAAACACCGGTGTTTGTTTGCCACTTAAATAGCGTTCTTTATCAAAGCTATGTGATGCACCGCGTACTAGCTCGATATCAATGCGCAACTCTTCTGCTTGGCGTCCAATCACTTCATCTAAGCGTGGGTTGTCTAATCCTTTGATGATTTCAGAGGTACCTTTTTCGGCGCGTGGGTCAAAAAAAGAAATTTCGTCGTTGTGTAAGTGGTACACGCCACGGAAAGTTTTCCCCATGCCTATGGGCCATGTCATGGGTGCGCATTCCATGCCTAATGTGGATTCAATTTCATCTAAAAGCTCAATAGGCGCGCGGCTTTCACGGTCTAATTTGTTGATGAAGGTGACGATTGGTGTATCACGCATACGACATACATTGAGCAGTTTGATGGTTTGCGCTTCTACGCCATTGACGGAGTCAATCACCATTACCGCAGAATCCACTGCGGTCAGCGTGCGATAAGTGTCTTCTGAAAAGTCATCATGGCCGGGGGTGTCCAGCAGATTAATCATGTGTTCGCGATACGGGAACTGCATCACAGAAGATGTGACAGAAATACCACGTTGCTTCTCGAGTTCCATCCAGTCAGAAGTAGCGTGGCGCGCAGCTTTGCGTCCACGTACTTCACCAGCCACCTGAATAGCGCCACCAAACCACAGTAACTTTTCAGTTAAGGTGGTTTTACCGGCATCCGGGTGAGAGATAATTGCAAAGGTACGTCTGACCTCTATTTTGTTGAGATCTGCTGTGCTCATAAATATTGAATCTGCGGGTAATAGTTTGAAGGCAGAATGATACCAAATGTCAGCAGTTTAATTAGACAAAATATTTCAAGAAGCCCGATATTTGCTCGCTAATGGGTAAGTAAACACTCAGAATCGGCGCAAAAAACTTAGAAGGCAGCACAATGGGTTTTCTGAGTTTGGAATAATGCGTTTTGTAGATCACATGATGTTCATGCGTGGCTGATTTTGTAAAGATATTGTAAACCAGGTGTAAATCATGATTGGAGCGCACTAATCGCTTAGGGTATTGATTTAAGTGGGGCGCAATGGCCAAGCTATAGGCAATAGGCCCAGTGACTCTAAATGTACCCAAATGACCGGTGTGGTTAAGAAACGGGTTATAACGCATCACGTTATGGCATACGGTTTCAATCACTGATTTTAAGAAGGGATGGCCCGGCACAGCCACAATATACCACTGCTGAAACTCACCCAATGGATCGGGGATATCGACATATTTACCCAAGTTCTGCATATTGTCGCCAGCATCATTTTTCCAGTAACTCAGTAAGTAGTAGTCATCTTTTTGGATGATCTCATTGAGCGGCTTATCCATGCTGCTTTTAATGTCTAGGTAAACGCCACCTTCTCTGTAGAGCAATAGGTATCTAAAAAAATCAGCCATGGCTGCGCCATAGGCAGGGTTGATTTTTTTGAAGATGCTGAATAACTCAGGAAAGTATTCTTGAATATAAGCGTCGATATCCGCGTCATCATAAAAGCGATATTCCCAGTCCGGGTTCATCGCCCGGATGTGGTCAACATTGGCTTGTACTGCTTCGGGTAGGGTTCGGCTAAAGTAAGTTTGGTGAATAACCTTGGGAATACTGTTGCCCATGGGTAGAGGCTTGGTATAGCCATAGTCTTTGACTTGATTTAGATTTTTTCTTCTAAGTAAAGAGAGCTGCTTGATAATGTTCATGGATAAACAGTATGTTATGCACAGGTAGCCATGTTAACAAAAGTAAATGGATTGTCTATGCCTCAAGTGGGCTATGTGGACTATTTCCGCATCAAAAAAATGGCAGCAAGAATCAATGCTGCCATGACTAACAAACCTTCCATTTATTTCACGACTTCTTTCAGTTGTTCCAAAATGGCTGGGTTATCTAATGTAGAAATGTCCGACGTGATTTCTTCGCCCTTGGCTAAGCTGCGTAACAAGCGGCGCATGATTTTTCCGGAACGGGTTTTTGGCAGGTTATCACCAAAGCGAATCTCGTCTGGCTTGGCAATCGGGCCAATCTCTTTGCCTACCCACTCACGTAACTCTGCTACGATTCTCTTAGCATCGTCACCTAACGGGCGTGCGCCTTTAAGTACGACATAGGCAACGACGGACTCTCCTTTGATATCATGGGGTTTCCCTACCACGGCAGCTTCGGCAACAAGCGCGTTGGCTACCAAGGCAGATTCGATTTCCATGGTGCCAAGACGGTGGCCAGATACGTTCAACACGTCATCAATCCTGCCCATGATGGTAAAGTTACCTGTTTTGGCATCTCGTACGGCACCATCGCCGGCCAGATAGGTTTTCCCGCCCAGATCAGCGGGGTAATAGCTGGCTTTATAACGCTCAGGGTCGTTATAGATGGTGCGAATCATGGATGGCCATGGTTTTTTGATGACCAGTAAACCACCGGTACCCCATGGTACATCTTTGCCAGTTTCATCGACTACATCTATATCAATACCGGGGAAGGGCAGTGTACAGGAGCCCGGCACCAATGCCGTTGCGCCTGGTAAAGGGGTAATCACATGGCCGCCAGTCTCTGTTTGCCAAAAGGTATCGACAATGGGACAACGGCTGCCGCCCACTTGCTCGTAATACCACATCCAAGCTTCTGGGTTGATCGGCTCGCCCACAGTACCTAGCAAGCGTAAGCTAGACAAGTCGTATTGGCTGGGGTGTGTAGCTGGATCAGTTTCACCGGCCTTAATCAATGAGCGAATCGCAGTAGGCGCTGTGTAAAAAATCGACACTTGATGTTTTTGAATCATTTGCCAAAAGCGACCTGCATTTGGGTAGGTTGGAATGCCTTCAAACACGATTTGGGTCGCACCCATGGCGAGTGGGCCATAAGTCACATAGCTATGGCCAGTAATCCAGCCCACATCTGCCGTACACCAATAGATGTCATCTGCTTTTACATCAAACGTCCAGCGCATGGTATTCATGGCATGCAATAAATAGCCCGCAGACGCATGTTGCACGCCTTTAGGTTTGCCAGTTGAGCCAGATGTGTATAGCAGAAATAGCGGATGCTCTGCATTTACCATCACTGGTTCACATTCGTCAGGTTGACCAGCAATCAAGTCATCCCACCAAATATTATTGGCTGCCCATTGAATCTCTTGACTGGTTTTTTTCAACACAATCACTTTTTGAATGCTGTCACAGCCGCCCATGGCAATGCCTTCATCAACCGCTTGCTTGAGCGGTAAAGTTTTACCACCGCGGAATTGACCATCAGAAGTAATCACAGCGACTGCGCCAGCGTCAATAATGCGCTCGTTCAAGCTTTTGGCAGAGAATCCACCAAATACTACGGAGTGGGTGAGGCCAATGCGCGCGCAGGCCTGCATGGCGACCACAGCTTCAATGCCCATGGGTAAATAGATAATGACGCGGTCGCCTAGTTTGAGATTGAGCGTTTTTAGACCATTGGCAAATTGGCATACTTGATGGTACAACTGTTTGTAAGTCACCGTTTTGACATCGCCATTGTCAGCTTCAAAAATAATGGCAGTTTTGTTGGGAATAGTATTGAGGTGTTTGTCTAAACAGTTAGCCGAAACATTCAGCTCGCCATCTTCAAACCACTTATAAAAGGGGGCGTTGTCTTGGTTGAGTGTTTTGGTAAAGGGTTTGTGCCAAATCAGTAATTCGCGTGCCAGTTTTGCCCAAAAACCTTCATAATCGGCATTGGCCTCTGCGCATAGCTGCGTATACGCTTGCATGCCAGAGACAGCGGCTGTTTTCACAGTTTCTGCACTGGGCTCAAATACGCGATTTTCATGAAGTACGGATTCAATTGACATACAACTCCCCTAATATTTTGCAACGCACATATAATTAAATTTATTGAGTAATACTAACCGTCATAAAAGATACAAAAAAGCATGCTAACACTGGACATGATTCTATCAGAAAACCGCGCTGCGTCTAGGGATGAGGCATATGTGCTCCATGCCGTGAAATGCAGTCCGTTCGTCACCCGATTAATGGCAAAAGATGCGCAATTAGTGAGTGATTTGCTAAACAATCTACATAAAGTATATCTATTAGAAGACATGCAAGCTTACCTGAGCAAGCAAACTTTTTTTGATGAAACTACTTTAAAACAACAATTAAGGCGTTTGCGCCAGCAGGTAATGGCACGCTTGATTGTACGAGACTTAAATGGCTTGGCAGACTTTGAAGAGGTGGTGATGGCGACCTCTGCGTTAGCAGAATTGACGATTCAGCAGGCCATTGCATTCTATACCGAGCAATTCCAGCCGCAGTATGGCTTGCCTAAGAGTCTGGCAGGGGAGACGCAATCGCTGATTGTGGTGGGAATGGGTAAGCTCGGCGGCGCCGAACTCAATGTCTCTTCCGACATTGATTTGATTTTTGCCTATGAGCAAGAGGGCGAGACTGATGGCGCGCAATCCATTAGCAATCAGGAGTATTTCACCAAGCTAGGCAAAAAGTTAATAGCTGCGCTAGATGACATTACCGAGGATGGCTTTGTGTTCAGGGTGGATATGCGCTTGCGGCCATTTGGCTCGGAGGGCGCGTTGGTAAGCTGCTTGGATGCGCTAGAGGATTATTATCAGAATTACGGGCGTGAGTGGGAACGCTATGCTTGGATCAAGGGGCGTGTGGTGGCTGGCCCGGACAAAGCCTTAACACGCGTGTTGAAGCCTTTTGTATTCAGAAAATACCTAGACTTTAATGCGTACGCTTCTATGCGCGATTTAAAAGTGCAGATTCAGCGCGACGTGATGCAACGGGGCTTGGAAAATAACATTAAGCTAGGTCGGGGCGGTATCCGCGAGGTGGAGTTTATTGCCCAAGTGTTTCAACTGATTCGTGGCGGGCAAGACACCGATTTGCAAATTAAACCCACATTGCAGGTGCTGCAATTATTGGCACAACAGCGCGTGCTTCCGCAAGAGGCGGTAGACCAGTTGACGGAGGGCTATCTCTATTTACGTAACGTTGAGCATCGGCTTATGTATATAGATGATCAACAGACACAAGATTTGCCCACTTCTGATGCGTCACAACAGCGTTTGGTGTGGATGATGCGCTTAGAAACATGGGCAGAGTTCTTAGCACAGTTGAATCATCACCGCGCTATCATTCAGGCCCATTTTGATGCGACCTTTAGCGATACCGGACACCAAGAATTTTTAACGGAAACGGCGATTTGGCAAGGTACCGTCGGGCAAGACGCGGCGGCAGAGGATTTGAAAACATCTGGTTTTGTAGAGCCGTTGGAAAGCGTCCGACGCTTACGCGCACTGCATGCCAGTAGCCGTTATCAGCAGTTGCCAGAACAAAGCAAACTGCGCTTTGATAAGTTGATGCCGCTGGTGATTTATCAATCCGCGCAGACTGCGACACCGGATATTGCACTGCTGCGCGCTATTAACTTATTAGAAAGCATTTGCCGTCGCGCCAGCTATCTAGCGCTATTGACGGAGTTTCCGGAATCGTTACAGCTTGTCATTAAATTATGCGCGGCTAGTCCATGGTTGGCGCAGTATCTCACTGCACACCCAATTTTGTTAGATGAATTACTGGACACACAAAGCCTGTATGACGCACCTGATTTTGTGGCCATGCAAGCTGAGCTGACTAAAAAAATGCGCGCACTGGATGGTGATACCGAGGCGCAGATGGACACGATGCGCCACTACAAAAATGCGGCGGTATTGCGCTTTGCCGCGCAAGATGTAGGTGGGTTGCTGGCATTGGAAACATTGTCGGACTATTTAAGTGCGCTAGCAGAGCTGATTTTGCAAGTAAGTTTGCAAACCATTTGGCCTACGCTTAAATTTAAACATCAAGATACTCCGCAATTTGCCATCATCGGTTATGGCAAATTAGGTGGCAAAGAGTTAGGTTATGTCTCTGATTTAGATATTATTTTTCTGTATGAGGACGACCACCCAGAGGCAGCAGAGATTTATGCGAGGTTTGCCCAGCGCATCAACAACTGGTTTAACAGCTTAACCAATGCTGGCTTGTTGTACGAAACCGATTTGCAGCTGCGCCCCGATGGTAATAGTGGTTTGCTTGTGAGTAGTGTGCAGGCGTTTGCTGAATACCAGTTGCACAAGGCCTGGGTGTGGGAGCATCAGGCTATTTCGCGTGCCCGATTCGTCGCTGGCGATGCGCAAGTAGGTGCGCAGTTTGCAGCTATCCGCCAGCAAGTAGTGTTACAAGTGCGTGATCAGGCCACATTAAAGCAAGAAGTCGTGCAGATGCGCGAGAAAATGCGCGTGAGTCACCCACCTAAAGCTGCGGTATTTGATGTAAAGCATGATAAAGGCGGCATTATCGATGTGGAGTTTATGGTGCAATATTTGGTGTTATTGCATGCACATCATCATCCCCAACTGCTTGAAAATATTGGTAATATTGGCTTGCTGCATCGCTTAGCAACATTAAAATTAATAGATGCTGATGCGGCAGAAGCGGTGGCCGATGCTTACCGCGAATATCGTAAAGTTATTCATAGCAGCAAACTACAAGGCAAAGACGCTAAGGTACCTACGACGGAGATTGTGGCACAGCAAACGGCAGTCTCCAGCTTGTGGAGCTATGTTTTGGGCTAGTGTTTAAAGTAACTGTGTTGATCGCGTGGCGGTTACTAAAACGTTACGCATTAACGCCCCCAACGCAACGCTGCGGTATGCACAGGGCTATCCCAATGTTGTTTAATCTCGTCATCTAGCAAACAAACGGTGATGGATGCGCCGGCCATATCCAATGCGGTGGTGTAGTTGCCCACCAATGAGCGTTCGATACGTACACCATGCGCTGCCAATAATTTAGCTGCACTGTGGTAAAGCAAATACAATTCCATCAGTGGTGTCGCGCCAAAGCCATTAATCAGAAGCAAAACATCTTGGCGATGGGTGAGGCCTTTGGTGGCAAAGTCTGCCAAAATAGCCTGAATACAGTCATGCACAATGGCATCAGCCTCGCGCATTTGCTCGCGTCTACGCCCAGGCTCACCATGAATACCCACGCCCATTTCCAGCTCAATATCGGCAATATCAAAGGTAGCACGCCCAGCGGCAGGGACTGTACAACTAGTGAGTGCCACACCGATACTGGACGTCTGTTGATTGACCTTATCGCCCAAGGCTTTGCATGCTGCTAAATCTGCACCCGTTTCGGCTAAACTGCCTACACATTTTTCTACAATCAATGTACCTGCTACCCCACGCCGCCCAGTGGTATAGGTGCTGTTCACCACAGCACAATCATCGCTAGTGAGTACGGTGGCGTGTTGAAATGGCAGCATTTCTGCAGCCATTTCAAAGTTCATCACATCACCCGCATAGTTTTTAACAATAAACAGCACGCCTTGGTCGGTATGCACTGCCTCGGCTGCTTCCAAAATCTGGTCGGGTGTAGGGGATGTGAATACTTGTCCTGGGCAAGCCGCATCTAGCATGCCATAGCCGATATAGCCTGCATGTAGTGGCTCATGACCAGAGCCACCGCCAGACACGATAGCGACTTTGTTCACGGCTTTTTCACGGCGAGTCAGGTATGTGGGGTCCACATGCAACGTGACCAAATCATGATGCGCATTAGCAAAGCCGGATAGACTCTCAACGAGCACTTGGTCTACTTGGTTAATAAACTTTTTCATAGATTGACCTTTTTAAGCAGTAATATTTTTATGCGTCGGCTTCTTTAAGCATTAAATCACATACCGCATGTATCATGACTTGGCAGCTTTTGGCACCGGCATCCAGATGGCCAATGGCTCGCTCACCTAAACCAGCAGCTCTGCCTTTAGTAGCAATCAGATTACGTGTAGATTCCAATCCAATATCTGCGGTTTGTTTGAGCGCGGCGGCGATCTCTTGGCTGGATTTGCCTTGTGCGGCCAGTGTGGTAAAAGTAGTGGAGACTGGTACCAATACATCCAACATGGTTTTCTCACCTACGCTGGCTTTACCACGCTGCATAATCGCTTGTACGCCAGCTGCAAACGCCGCGGCGATTTCTAATGGTGTATTCGCGCCATTTTGTTGCGCGGTTTTGGCCATGCTCATGAAAAAACTGGCAAATAAAGGCCCGGATGCACCGCCAATGGTGCTTAGTAGCTTCATGCCAATTTTGTTTAATGCCTCATCTGCGGGTAAGGGCAGTAATGTGTTGTACATGCCAGCGGCTACTTCGCTGCCACGCTTCATATTGATGTAATGGTCACCATCGCCAATGGCACGGTCTAATGATTCAATATCTGCCTCATGCGCCACAATGGCAGCATGAATATGTAGGCAGGCGTTTAATATAAATGCAGTGTTCATATCTAGTGTTGGTGGTGATGAAAATTACGTTAATTGTGTGCCCATATGACATAGGCCGTTTGATGCAAATCAACAGCGCTTAATGTTGCGGCTGATTAATCACGGCAAAAGCCTTCTCCCGCGCGAATCACTAAGCAGTTTTGTTTTTCTGCAAGCCATTTCATGCCTGTGCCTGCGCCATCTGTCGCTTGAATATAGGCTTCTCTGTCATTGCGCATAAAGCGTATACGATGATCGACAGACTTGCCTTCGTAGGTGCTGGGGCCATCTAGGTTTTGAATCGTTAGCGTATAAACACCTCTTCTGCCATCGATCTTCAAAAACGTGCCTTCCGGGCCATTCCATTGTCCTGCCCAAGTATCGGTAAAGTTTTCAAACGTGGTATGGTCATTGGGCGTGGTGGTGCCATAGGTAGTAGGTGCAGGCGGGGCACTTTCTTTACAGCCTAGCAGGGTAAAACAACATGCAGCAACAATAGTGAGTGCACGGTATGCAAGTTTCATGCGTATTCCTTGGTTTCCATCGTCATGGTTCATTAATATACCTCAATAGTAGCCATCAAAGGTGTCGATAAAACGTAGGTGCATTTTGCCAATTGTCGTGCAGTCCATCCACATACACAATGGGTGTATTCTCCAGCACTTCGTCACTTACATCAGTTAAACAGCCAAGATTGACCCCGTACATTTTGCCAATGGGTGTGTCGTTACCCACGCCAAAGCACCGCACGCCGCAGCGCTTGCAAAAATAATGATGGTTTTTTTTGGTATTGAACAAATACTGGGTTAATTCAGATTCGCCAGTCAGCAAGCGAAAGTGCTTAGGCTTGGCAATGGCTGGCCAAAAGCGTGTGCGTCTGCAAATAGAGCAATTACAACGGTAGGAGTGTTGAGTAAGATCTAAATCTGCTTCAAAAGTCACAGCGCCGCAATGGCAACTGCCGTGATAGGTAGTTAACATACATATGCTCCTACTATATTGATACTAGCATTAGTTTTGAATCATTCAGTTTAGGCTACATTCTGACCAATGCGCCATAGCACACCAGACGGATCGGTAATGCAAAAATCACGCATGCCCCATGACTGAAGTTGCATTGGCCAGAGTTTAACGGAATACTTATTTGCCAAGTCACGTTGATTGATATGATCCCACCACGCATCCACATCTTCAACCAAGATGTGCATCATAAAGTTTTCGGCAAAACCTTCAGTACAGTAATCTTGCAGCAAAAAACTCACGTGTGAATAATGAAAATAAGCGACACCACCACCTTCTGATGCCATGGTGAAGCCCATGTCTTGGTAAAACTGTTTGGATACTTCAAAGTTCTTAGATGGTACAAACGCTTTAATTTCAGTCACTTGCAAGTTAGACATGGTATTTAATCCTGAATATTTATGTACATGCTGCCTGGCGAGCGCTAGCGGCTGATCTGTATCAGTATTTCATTGGCCAATTTTTCCATAGTTTCTAAGCTAATATCCGCTTTTTGTAGAAAATCTTGATCGTAATGATCAGGGTCCGCCCAATGTTTGCCTCTAATTTGGCAACGCTTAGCAAGCTTGTGAATGCCAATGTCTTGCAGCTCAAACCCCAACTCAGTCCACAGTACAGATAAGCGCGCCTCTGTCTCGTGGTTGGGTTGACCAGTATCTTTTATGCTACGAATATACACAGCGGTTTCCCTTGAGGCGGTAATGACTTTTCTAACCGCTTTAACTGATTGTGTCTTTCTATCGTTGCTCGCTCGGTCTAGGTTGGTGAGCCATGATTTTGCGTGCTTTAAAATTTCCCAAAGTAACTTGCTAGAGAGGATTTCCATTGGCGTTAGTTTATTGTTTGTATATTAAAGATGCATTCTAGAATATTCTGCACTAGATAATGTAAGGCTATTTTTTAAGTGTTTTCTATTTAACACGCAGACGTTTCTACAGTCATCCATTTCACTATTTCCAATCTAGGTTTTCCGTCAATGAAACGGACGCACCTCTACTGGTGCACGACAAGCGACGGCCGCTTTGCGGCCCCATGTCAACGCTTGTTCTAGGTTAGCTACTTCCAGCACCCAAAAACCGCCTATGTGTTCCGTGGTAGCTAAATATGGCCCGTCAGCCATGCTTACCTCACCATTAGCCTCACACCGCAGTGATTTCGCGCTGTTGATTGGCTGCAAACCGCCAACAAAAACTCTGATGCCAGCAGCGACCATCTCAACGTTAAGTGCGTCGATATCGCGTGACATGGCCTCATCTTCTGCAACGTATGGGTCATAGTCGTTAGGGCGGTGTATAGCTACCAAATACTTTGTCATAACGCTTCCTATCATCTAAACCGCATCATTCGGCTGCGCTTGATGCGTCTAACTGCGAAACAGTTTGACCACATTTAAGGCCTTTATTGATACTGAGGCATGCAGTCACCTATGTCATACCACCCAGCTTTTGAGCTGATAAAATATGCCCAGTTAGCATGGAGCAATTTGCTTGCATGATGGATTAGGCATTTTATTTATGTGCTATTGGTTTTTCTGTAAACAAGTAATCTTTTAGTTGTTTATCAAAACTAGGGTCTTGCCGTCTGATCCATTCAAGCACCATTGCTGCATGTTCTTTTTCCTCATCTCGATTATGTGCAAGAATCGCTTTTAAGTCTTTATTTTTGCACGCATCAACCCTTTGGTTGTACCAATCCACTGCTTCTAGCTCTTCCATAAGTGATGTGATAGCCCTGTGCATATCTCTGGTTTCATCCGTAAGCTCACTGATTGGTTCGTGATACCCTTCATTTGACATTGCTATCTCCTTGATAAATGGTGTTTAGATTGTAAACCCTAACATCAAAATTAACGTGCGCCATTAGGCATACTGCTTGAATGAAGGGTTAGATGGATGGAGACATTGTTACTTTATTTGATTTGCAAGCGCATAGGCGACGATTGCATTGGCATGCCCATGCCCCATTTTATGTTCTGTTTTAAGCCAGTTAACCATTTCCATGTGCTTCATATCTTTCAGATTGCCCACAAGCAATAACCAATGCGCAATAGGCTGACCGTACTTTTTCTCTATCGAAGGGAAATACGAGGCAGGGCCTTTGACTTTTTCTTCAGATGACATAATTCACTTTGATTGTTAATAAATCTAACGTTTGAATTAAGGGGCTGACTTTAGCCAGTCCCGCTTGAATGATGGGTTAGAAAGCATATTGCTTAATGTAACTTTACTTTGCTAGGCCCAATCATGCTGCCCCAATCTCCGCATTCGTTAAAATAAACACGAATTTTAAGGAAATCATTGTCACTATTTGAATGCACTTCATTTGTTGCGTAATAAATCTCAACTCGTGCTTGGGTAAGGTTTTTAGGAGTGTACTCATCTTTGATATTTCTCTGGACTTGGCAGCATGAAGGATGGTCAATCATGAATTGCTCTATTGATTGTACTGATTGTTCCAATTTCATTTGCTTTGCAGCAGTTGTTAATGCTGCCTTAACAAGCTCTTTATCAGATAGTCGCTCTATTTTTTCTTTGCGAGCCCAGCATGGGCGTTCTATACTTTTTATCTGCATTCCGTATGTGTCTAAAACTTTTCCGCAAGCATTGACCATTAAATGGTTTTCATAATACTCAAAATCTGGGTGTTCTTGTTTTCGCGAATCTGTGTCGCTCAACTTTAGGTATGTTTCTACTTCTAAGGAATTACCACGAGATACTCGACAGCAATTAGGATAAATTGACTCTTTACTTACTACTTTTGCAATCAACTCCTCGTCAGATAGAGGTCGTTTAGCCTCGTCGCAATAATCTGAAGGGGTGCATCCGCTTAAGCAAAGCAATGCAGTCATGAACAAAATGCGTATAGACATTTTACCTTCTAACGTTTGAATTAAGGGGCCAGCTTTAGCTGGACCCGCTTGAATGATGGGTTAGCCGACTTATAGCTGTGTTAGCCATAGCGAAATCACAATCATCACAAACACGGTAAGCCAAAAAAATGTGTTGTTGCGATCTATTTGTGCCAGAACGCGTGCGAATCTGATGGGGATCACCACTGCAAATACAGAGACCATAAACACTGGAACTGTTACAGCCCAAGTAAGCAAATAGTAAAAGCCAAAAAAAACCAGAAAAACTAGTGAGACAGCACCGCCAATGGCAAGTGGGTTTGATATCTCTGGAATGTTGAAATGTAATGATGCAGCAGCTTGCTGAAAAGGGATAAGCAGGATTTCCGTAAAAGGGGTATGAAAGACAAGATCAAAAACACCCATGAGAAGTGGGCTAAAAATCATTAACGCATTATTTTTAGAAAACTCATCAATAGTGTTTTTGTGGTCGATAACCCACTTGATTGAGAACCAGCCCATAAATGCAAACCCAAATACCCAGAACAGAGATAAGAAACTAGCTGGGCTTGGCTGGGAAAATCGTTGAAAAGCAAAAATGCAAGCGAACAAGAAAACGCTTGCCCAGCCATAGAGCCGCCGAAGAAAGCGTAGCCCACTTATGGTCGTAGCATCTTCAAGTCTGCTATTCAGCCTTGAGTAATGCCCCTCAATCGCTGACAGAAATACATCGATTTTTGGGTTTCTTCTGGCCTTTTCACCAACCCAATAAACACTGATCAGCACAACCAAGAGAGTAAGAGCAATTTTGAGCATAGCGGTAGTCGGCTAACGTTTGACATAAGGGGCGCGCCTTAGCGCGTCCCGCTTGATGGATGGGTTAGGCGGCATTGTTGCTCCCGACGGCCATGTTTTCTGCGGAGTAGATCGTGCGCTTGCCTTGGAGAAGGGCCTGCGCCTCCTTGCGGAGTACCTCAATTTGTTGGTCGATTATCTTGACGTACGCCTCATACGTTGACTGAAAGTTCGGATTGACATCTAGCTCCGGCTCAGGCCCGACCAGTGGTTGAATCTCCTTGGCAACCCGTCTCGCGTTGAGCAAGGCTTCGAACGCGGCATCCCCGTGAACGTTTTCGAGGGGCACGCGAAGAATGGCTTCTGCCAGTTCAAAAAATCGCGTAGACGGTTCCGCGGGATGGCCGTGCGGCCATCGTTCGAGCTTTCGTTTCTCGAGCCGAGCCTCAGCTGCGCCATCTCGAAGGTGAATCAACAGCCTCGCTAGTCCAAGCAGTTCGGTCGCCTCGCGCTCGCACTCCTGTAGCCGACCGCGACGAACTTGCCAAACGACAAAGTACGCGCCGACAACAATTGCGATGGAGCCTACGACTGCCTGTGCCCATGCGGCGACATCGGCGCTTGTGAGATTAGTTAAGAGGCAGAGATTGTTCATAGCTATAGCTGATTCCGATGGCGCCTAACGTTTGAATTAAGGGGCCAGCTTTAGCTGGTCCCGCTTGAATGATTGGTTAGGTTGCACGATGGAGTATTAGGCCACTTTTCAGTAAAAGCTGCTCTACGCTAACGAAACCAGCACTGGCCAAAGCTTCGTATTGTTCAGAGGCGGTCATATACAACTGATCGTTTTTCATGCCACCTTCGCCAAAAAAATGGTCGCAGACCAAGTATACCCCTCCAGGAACAAGCAGTTTTCTGGCTTGAGTATGAAGCTCTTGAGCATAGTGTTTATGCCGTAGCTCATGTACTGCCTGATTAGTAACGATAGCCTCAAACGACCCGAGACCGAGTGACCACGCAGGATCTCTAAAGCTGCGCTCGACGAACTGAACTCGTGAAGAGCACGAGCCGAGTCGTTTACCAGCAAGCTCATGCATCGCCGTAGAGAAGTCGAGAGCAACATAGGTGATTGCTGGTAGCGCGATGAGGAGATGCTTTGCCAAGAAGCCTGGCCCAGAACCGAGCTCCAGCACACGGCTAACCGGAACTTGCGCAGCCTTGATTGCCGCGGCGAACTCCGCGAAGAACTCGATGCGCGAAGGCCGCTTCGACATAGCCGTGGACTCCCACTCTTTGGCATCGCTCATCAATCGCAGATCGATTGGACTAGGTACCTCTTGAATCATAGAATGCAACCTAACGTTTGAATTAAGGGGCTGGCTTTAGCCAGTCCCGCTTGAATGATGGGTTAGAACGCCTATTTTTAAAATATAACCACAAAACAAGACCACCCCCAATTAAGCCACTAATTACAGGAAAAGGTAAACCATTCAGTGATGCTGCCCAAGACGATGGGGTCAACACTTTGTCCAGGCCTACTATGAAATAAACAAAGATGCCAGACAAAATAATAGAGCTAACGGCACTAGAAACAAAAATTAAAGTTGAACGGATTGCCCATTTAACTGGCTGAAAAATACAAGCTAAACAAAATACAATTATGATTAAAAACGCAATTGCTAGAAATACTAAGAACAACATGCTAGGTTCAGAAAAAATTAAAATTATGAATATGTATAGTTCAGCCATAGAGTTCTAACGTTTGAATTAAGGGGCACGCTTTAGCGTGTCCCGCTTGAATGATGGGTTAGAGGGCCGGAATGATGTTTTCACGTACATAAGGTTTGAACCAACGACCTGAAGGATAAATGGGAATCATACGTGCGCGTTGTAAAGATTCAAGATGGTGGCGCAGGCAGTTGACCGAGCCTGAAACAGCGAATTGTTCACACTCAGTTACTGAACAGAGAGAATCTTTCTTTGTAAATGTGTTTCGATTCAGAAAGTTGCTGACTACGGATGTGAATATTAAAAGTTCATCGGGCTGAACAAAGACTTCAGACTTCCATAAGTCAGTATCAATGGGCGGCACCTTAAAAAGATATTCATCATTACCCCAGTTCCATGCACGGCTACCTTGCCAATATTGATCGCACTCAACACAGCGATATAGTTTGTGCTCTTTTTCAGAATGCTCGGCGATTTGCACAAAAGACTTTTTCAAGGGGCGACTCTCTTTTATGCGTTTGGCAATCACCTTACGGAGAAACTCTAAATCTTCATATTTCGAGCACGAGCACACAGTTTTTGCCCTCTAACGTTTGACATAAGGGGCGGCGAAGCCGTCCCGCTTGATGGATGGGTTAGCCCAATTTTTCATTGGTTAAGCTGGCCTCTTGGGTTCAACCCAGTCTGGCCTCAACCCAAGATCGAACTCTTGGCGCACTTTCTCTAGCGATGACTCATGCCCCATGTTGGCTTCCATTTCACCAACGCAACCCCAGCAGTCGCCGCCACAATCAATCGAAAGTGGGTCGTTGCTCATATTTGATTCTCGTCTGCCGGGTTAGCCATTCTCTCGGCCCTGAATCACCAAAACACCACGTGAATGAATTGGTGACAGATCACTGGGGCGATCTTCAAGAATGGCTCGAACATACTCCGGCGGTTGATTTCTTGGGCCAATGGGAATGCTCATAATCGACTGCCTCGTTTCTCTTGTCGCCTTCCGGGGCGCGCTAACACCAAGACTTTTCTGGAGCAAAGACCAAGCTCTAGTGGGGAGATCGTCTCCGCCATAGCCCGAACAGCAAACTAGGCAATGCCACGGGAGGGCTTCGCTCAACACTGAAAGACGATCTTTAATTTCGCCGGCCTTCTGAAGTGTTTCGACGTGTCTTAGTGAGATCAGAGAACAGCCATACGACTCGGGCGAATGCGCAAACGATCCGCATCTGCGGTGAGGAGCGGACGGGATAAGCTCCTCATAAACGTATAGGGCATATAGCGGGACGAGACCTTCCTTGATGCACTCACGTTTGAGTTTGGCAGACTGATAGGTCTTTGATTTTCCAGATTTGTAGTGAATGTGGGGAAAGGTGTCCGATTTCAACTGCAATACTTTCGCTTGCACACGTAAGCCCAGCCATTTTGTTTTTTTGCTATTCGTTAGCCACCATTCCCAGTCAGCCCCATTCTTTCCCTCTTCCGGTTTGCTAAACAGACGGCTATGGATCTCGCTTGCGTGTCTCAACTTTAGTTCGAGGATGTTCAGGTCCGTGAATGTCTCTTCTAGAGGTTGATGACCTACAGTATTGGCCCTGCCCATATGCTCATAGGTTTTATGAGCCAAGGAACGAAATGATTCGCAAAGGGTAGGCAGGTGCATGTGGTGTACCAAAGAAGGCTAACGTGTGAATTAAGGGGCGCCGTTAGGCGTCCCGCTTGAATGATGGGTTAGCCCCTCATTATCTTGTATGTCTTTGAAATACTGTGCTATATCAAAATTTGCAATTGTTCGTGCAAGAGAAACTGGAGAAACGCCATGCTTGTTCAATTCAACAGGGTTAGAGCCAGCATCCAATAGTAAGCGAATTACAGAACCTTCACCTTTTGAAGACATAACGGCTCGCCATAGAGCTGTATTTCCAAAAGAGTCTTGAAGTGAAATATCTGCTCCGGCTTGCAAAAGTAAAGTAGTGCAAACAGGGGATACTGCTTGTGCTGCAAAATGGAGTGCAGACCAACCATTATCATCTTGTGCATTCACATTAACGCCAGTAGCTAGTAATCTTGCGACTTCATCAGAGCGAGAATCCACTGCCGCATAATGAAGAGGGATTCGCCCATATTCGTCTAAACCTTCCCTCGGCTTCCGTTTTGGTTGTTTACCTGACATAGGCTATTCCTTGAAGGCTAACGTGTGAAGTAAGGGGCTGGCGACAAACTTGTCTCCAGCCCAGTTAATAATAAACTTTTCATAAAAGAACCTTTTCGCCAGTCCCGCTTGACTTATGGGTTAGGCCTCTCTCTCAAACCACCATAGCAAACCTACTCCAAGGAGAATGCCAAAAGGCGCAGTAACGTACCAAATCTCTATATAGGCAGGGGGAAGCTGGTCAACAAATGTAGCCACAATAGATAACAAAATAAGCACAAAAAGAGATAGTCGCGAACGTCTTGGCGCAAACCAAGAACCGATAAAGCCCGCAACAGCAAATCCCATAGCACGAACAATTATGAGCAGTTGCGCGCTTGTGGAATCAGAAACGTAAGATGTTCCTGACCAGTTGGGCGAACCACCTGAGGCTAGCCAATTAATAGCAATATGAATTGTATTGGCAAATATAAACACTACATTTTCAAGAATACTACAAACACCAACCTCTGTAATGAGAGCAGCAATAAGAGCTAACCAAATTTGACGTGGGTGAGAGTTTTGCATATTTGAAATTATTAAATTAAGCCTAACGTTTGACATAAGGGGCGCGCTTTAGCGCGTCCCGCTTGATGGATGGGTTAGGGTTGAAAACTTTATTGTACAAAACTACCCCAGCCGTCATTGCGCCCACCTAAAGATGTTGCAATATTTGCCAATTCTTGTTCAAAGTTCGTTATATCGGTATGAGTAGGTACCATGTTTTTAACAACGCTTACATCCCATGGGAGAGTTTTAACTGTATTCGAGTTTGCTATGGTCGTTTTATAACCCAAAGATTGAAAATGGTTAGCAAGCTTTTCAGCATTTTCTTCATTTGGTAATACAACAATAAAATCGATGTTTCTTGGTTTTGTAAGGTCATCACCACGTTTTTGCATTTGACGAAGCACATTGCCGTTTTCGTCATTTGGAAATGAATCATTAGCTTTAACTATGTTGGCTATGAATAGGACCGAAACAATTAAAGAAACTACCAAAAGTACAATTTTCAGAGACATAAAACCCTAACGTTTGAATTAAGGGGCGCCGTTAGGCGTCCCGCTTGAATGATGGGTTAGAAGTTGGTGATTTAGAGTGCATAAGTTACCTTATTTACTGCCACTGTTATTTTGCCGGAAGATTGCAATTGTTGAACTATAGCTGACAGTTCAGTTTCTGGTAACCCACTTGGGTAAAGCGAAACTATGGTGCTTTTTAGTGTTTTTAGCGTGCGTGGTTTTGAATTTCCGCGCTGTTTCAAATTCGCGACCACAGCCGCAAACTTGTCACTGTCAGGTTTTGTCGCAACTGGGGCTTTGGCTGGTATAGCTACCTTAGACCCAACCCCGTTGGGGCATTTGAATTGCCCTTTTTGGTTTAGAACAACTTGAAATTTCTCTTTGAGCGACATACTGCCTAGCAATCTGTTGACTGCCTTGCAGCAGGCAACACAATTTTCATCGCTGTTGCTTCCACCATTAGCTGATGCTAATAGATGCTCAACGCTTGCTTCGGTTTTTGGCAGTGGTTGTTTGCAGAAAAAACACAAGCCACCTTGAACAAACATTAAACGATCGAGAGGTTTAGTTGGCATAAGCTTCTAACGTGTGACATAAGGGGCGCGCTTTAGCGCGTCCCGCTTAATGGATGGGTTAGGCTGGTGAAGCAACAGCGCCGCGTGAAGCTGAATAAATGGTGACATAACAAGCGACCCCAAACCGTGACTATTTAAAACAGTAACTTAAAAGCACCGCACTGCCAACAATAGCAAGCGCACAAACTAAACTGAGATTACCGTGCTTAGCCCAACAAAACCTAAGCTTAAAAAAGCCACAAACTTAACCAAACTAAACGCCTAATAAGACCATAAAAGCGCACCATTTAAACGAAAGCAACGCTGGCAAAAATGAAATGGTTTTAAGAAAAGCCTAACGTAAAGTAGACATCCTATTTGACGTAAAACTTTCCGTCAAAATGGAATTGTTATTGTTAAATTTTATTAAATTACTTAGTAACTTCATATCGCTCTGCATTTTTAGTGCATCCTAAAATCTATATATGCATACGTCAATTGAGCCCCCTAAACTGTTAGATCAAGTGCGCGGTAAAATCCGTTTAAAGCACTATAGTATCCGTACCGAGCAAGCATATACGGATTGGATTAAACGCTATATTCTGCATTTTAACAAGCGCCACCCTAAAGATTTGGGCGCTAATGAAGTTGAACAGTTTTTAACCTATTTGGCGGTGCAAGGGCGCGTATCGGCCAGCACGCAAAATCAAGCCAAAAGTGCTTTGCTGTTTTTATATAAAGAGGTATTGGGTGAGGCTTTGCCTTGGTTGGATGACATTGAGCAAGCCAAAGCGCCTAAGCGTTTGCCGATGGTGTTAACCAAGCAAGAAGTGCAGGCGATATTAATGCAGTTGAATGGCACGCATCATTTAATTGTAAGTTTGCTGTATGGCACAGGCATGCGCATTTTGGAATGCCTGCGTTTACGCGTAAAAGATATTGATTTTGCGCGTAAGGAAATTTTAATTAGGGATGGCAAAGGTTACAAAGATAGGGTGACGATGTTGCCTGCCAGTTTAATTGCGCCGTTAAAAGCGCATATGGGCAAAGTTAAAACGCTGCACGATGCCGATTTAGCCAGTGGTTATGGCGCTGTGTATATGCCGCAAGCGTTGGGTAAAAAATACCCGTATGCTGCGCGTGACTGGGCTTGGCAATATGTGTTTCCATCCGGCAAGTTATCGGTAGATCCGCGTTCTAGTGAAACGCGTCGTCATCATGTGCAAGATCAGGCAATTCAGCGTGCGGTGCGCCAAGCCGTGGTGAATGCGGGCATGACTAAACCGGCCACACCACACACACTCAGGCATAGTTTTGCCACGCATTTACTAGAAGGCGGCTACGATATTCGCACTGTGCAAGAGTTATTAGGGCATAGCGATGTGGCGACTACCATGATTTACACGCACGTATTGAATAGGGGCGGGCATGGAGTGGCTAGCCCGTTAGATACGATTGAAAGGTGATATTGTAAAGTTATAACAATTGTTATAACTTAAGGAGTGCAATATGCAAGGCATTAAACTCACACAAATTGGTAATTCTGTTGGTTTGATTTTGCCAAAAGAGGTATTGGCAAGGCTTAAGCTGGAGAAGGGCGATACGGTGTTTTTAACCGACACGCCAGGCGGTATTGCGATTACGCCGAATGACGCAAACTTTGAAACGCAAATGGATGCCGCACGCAAAATCATGAAGGCACGGCGTAATGTAATGCGTGAGCTAGCTAAATGACTGACTGGATTTGGTTGGATAATGCTGTGATGTTAGCAGTACATGACGAGCAATTAGCTGAACATGGCGGCATTGCTGGAATACGAGACCAAGGTATGTTTGAGTCTGCTATGCAGCGTGTACCCAATTTGGCTGCGTATGGAAATCCCGATTATGCCGAATTAGCTGCGGCATATGGCATGGGGTTAGCTAAAAACTATCCATTTTTAGACGGCAATAAGCGTACTGCTTTTGTAGCAACAGAACTATTTTTGATGCTGAACGGGTACGCGCTGATAGCAGACGATGTGGCATGCGTGTTGAGCATGCTAGCGGTGGCCGTAGGTGAAATGTCAGAGATTGAATTTGCTGATTGGATACGCACGCATAGCCAGTCTAGCAAAGGCTCATTTTGAGTTTAGGTGGGGTTGTAACCCCATGCGGTAAAGTAGTTTAGTATCGCAAACCGTGGGTTACTGGTGACCCACTCTACACGGGATACTTTGCACCTTAGTGGTAATGCGGTTTAACCGTTTACCTTTAAATTTTTAGTTTACACCTGCATATTCATCATATCTTGATAAGCAGATACTAATTTATTGCGCACCTGCACAGTGGCCTGAAACGAGATATTGGCTTTTTGGCCTGCAATCATCACATCTGACAAGCTGACGCTGTCGTCCCCCATGGCAAAGTTTTTGCCTAATTTTTCTGCATCTACCTGCACTTGGTTGACTTGATCTAGCGATGCTTTCAATGCATCGGTAAAGCTTACTTTGGTTGACGATTGTGGGCTATCTAACTTTTGAATACCTATCCCACCACCAATAGGATTCTCTTGCCCAACACGCGGGCCTTGTGCTGCTGCCTTTAGTTGCGCAAGCATGGATTCTATTCTGCTTGAATCTATTCCACCGGCTTTCATGGTTTACCTCCAGTAATGATGTTGCTTCATTGGTATGTCTGCCATGCACACATACTTTTTGACTTATGCACACTGTAGCACCTCTGATTTTTAGCCAGCGTTGAAATAGGCGAGGGAAAAGTGCTTTATTCCCAAAATTGAATATTGGCAATATCGGCATAATGGTACTCAATCGTAAAGGTGATGTGTGTGTAGTTAGCAGCAGCAACACTTTGAGCAGAGATGCTTTTGGAACAGGATGTTTTTGGAGGTTACACAATGGCAGCAGGCAACGACGCCGTGTTAGTAAGTGGCAACGGATTACCCAGTGCAGCGCAGTTGGGCAGCAAACTTATGCTGCTGGCTGGCGTGGCCGCAGTAGTTGCGGTGATGGTGGTATTTTGGATGTGGAGTCAACAACCGGACTACCGCATTTTATTCTCTAACTATTCTGATAAAGATGGTGGCTCGATTGTCGCAGCGCTAGAGAAAATGAATGTGCCATACAAATTCTCTGAAAGCGGCTCTGCCATTTTAGTGCCTGCCGAGCAAGTACATACCGCACGCCTTAAACTGGCTTCTGAAGGTTTGCCTAAAGGTGGCAATATTGGTTTTGAGTTATTAGAAAACCAAAAATTTGGTGTTTCTCAATTTGTAGAGCAAGTGAATTTCCAACGTGCACTAGAAGGCGAACTTGAGCGCAGCATTCAAGCGATTGCAGCGGTGCAAGTAGCGCGTATCCATTTGGCTATTCCAAAACCTAGCGTATTTGTGCGTGATCAACAAAACCCAACCGCATCTGTATTGCTTAATTTACACCCCGGCAGAACGTTAGATCCACAACAAGTAGCAGCGGTAGTGCATTTGGTAGCGAGCAGCGTACCTAACTTACCAGCGACCAATGTGACGGTAGTGGACCAAAACGGCAACTTACTTTCAGATACCTCTAAAAAACAAGGGGCGAATGGGTTGGATCAAACCCAGATTAAATATGTTGATGATATGCAATCAAGCATTGCGCGTCGTGTGGAGTCAATAATCACGCCGATTGTGGGTGCTAAAAACGTACGTGCCGAGGCCAGCGCTGAGATTGATTTCTCTACCACTGAGCAAGCAGCTGAGACTTATAAGCCTAATTACAAACCAGATGATATGGCGATTAGAAGTATGCAAAGCAATGAGTCTAGCAATGGCTCAGGTGCAGAGGCTTCTGGTGTGCCAGGTGCTTTATCTAACCAACCACCACCTAATTCAACCGCACCGATCGATACATCGGCAGATGCAGCCGGCGCTACGGCCAATGCAGGTGGTGCAGCGACAAGCACACAAAAAAATACCACAACCAATTATGAGGTAGATAAGACCGTACGGTATGTGCAGCAGCCTAAAGGTGGCGTGAAACGTTTACACGTAGCCGTGGTAGTCAACAACATGCCTGTCACTGATAAGAAAGGCAAAGTGACTTACCGCCCATTAACAGCAGCTGAGAAGCAACAGATTAATGACTTAGCCATGCAGGCCATGGGCTTTAACAAAGAGCGCGGTGATTCACTCACCGTAGTGAATAGCTCGTTTGCTGGTGAGCCGACTGAAATCCTACCAGAGGTACCGATGTGGGAAAACCCAGTGGCTGTGGAATATGGCAAAGATGGCTTGCGCTTCTTGGTGGGTATTGTGGTGTTGTTCTTGGTGTATACACGCTTGCTTAAACCTTTATTGGCCAAACTTTCTAGCCCATTGTCACAACCTAAAATGTTGGGTCAGGCACAGCAAGAGGCTGGCCAAGATGCAATTGTGAATATCAGTGGCCAACCTCAAATGACCTTGGGTGCACCTGGTTATGCGCAAAATCTTGAAGTGGTAAAGCAGCTAGCCAAAGATAACCCAAGAATGGTAGCAAGCGTGGTCTCCAATTGGACAAATGGAAATGAGTAGCAGATATGAGTGATGCCGGTGTAATGCGCAGTGCAATTTTGATGCTGACCTTGGGCGAAGATGGCGCCGCAGAGGTGATGAAGTATTTGAGCCCGAAAGAAGTGCAAAAACTAGGTTCGGCCATGGCCACCATGAAATCAGTAGGGCGTGAACAAGTAGAGACTGTGGTGACGGAATTTTTAACTGAGGCCGAGCAGAGCAGTGATTTTGGTTTGGATTCAGATGAGTATATCCGCTCTGTGCTAACCAAGGCTTTGGGTGACGATAAAGCTTCTAACTTGCTTAACCGCATTTTGTCATCGCGCGATGCCAGCGGTATTGAAAGCCTGAAATGGATGGATGCGTTTACTGTGGCGGAGTTTATTAAAAATGAGCACCCACAAATTATTGCTACGATTCTGGTGCATTTAGATCCAGATCAAGCGTCTGAAATCATTGGACATTTTACCGATAGGTTACGTCAGGACGTGATGTTACGGATTGCAACGTTGGATGGTGTAAAGCCAATCGCTCTAAAAGAACTGAACGATGTGATGACCAAGTTGCTGACAGGCAATGAGAACATCAAAAAACAAACCATGGGCGGCATTAAAGTGGCGGCCGAGATTATGAACTACATGAGCGGCGACAACGAAGCCAGCGTGATGGAAGGTTTGAAAAATTACGACGATGACATGGCGCAAAAAATCATGGATGAAATGTTTGTGTTTGACAACATTTTAGACATTGATGACAAAGGCATTCAAGTCATGTTGCGTGAAGTGCAATCTGAAATGCTGATTATTGCGCTAAAAGGTGCTACCGAAGAAATGCGCGACAAAATCTTCAAAAACATGTCTACCCGCGCGGCAGAAATGATGAGAGAAGATTTGGAGAGCAAAGGGCCAGTCAAGCTCTCTGAGGTGGAAGCACAACAAAAACAAATTTTACAAATTGTAAGAAGACTTGCCGATGAAGGCCAAATTATGTTGGCTGGCAAGGGTACAGACGATCAGTACGTATAGCAGTGTAATTATAAAGGTGTAATAGATGGCAAATATGGCGATTCCAAAAGAACAACAAACAGCCTATCAACGTTGGGAAATGTCATCGTTTGGTGAGGATAAACCCAGCCCGGCAATGGCTGCTAAGCCTAAGAAAAAGTTGGAAGAAACAGATCACGCTGTGAATGCGATTCTTGAAAATATACGTAAAGAAGCCTACACCAAAGGCGTGCAAGAGGGCTTTGCCGTGGGTATGGCCAAAGCCAGAGAACATGCGGAAGAAGAGCGCCAACAGTTTTTGACCATCATGCAAAATTTTAATCAAGCGCTAGAAAAAACCGATGAAGCCATTGCGGAAGATTTACTCGCATTGGCGCTGGATATTGCTAAATCCATGCTTAAAGTGAAGCTAAATGTAGATACTGCAGCCGTCATCCCAGTCGTAGTGGATGCGATTCATTATTTACCACACGTACAAAAGCCAGCACGTATTTTGGTACATCACGAAGATGCACATATCTTGCGTGAATATCTTGCAGAAGAAATTTCAAGCCAACAATGGCAGATTCAGGAAGACAGTAGCATTGAACGTGGCGGCTGTCTGGTGGAAACCGGTGCTAATCAAATTGACGCCAGCAATGGCATGCGTTGGAAACGTATTACCGAAGCCTTAGCTAAACATGATGATTGGTTATTACCATGATGCAATCTACGCAAAACGTGCATCATCAACGCTGGCACAGCTACTTACGCGATTGCAACGAAGTGCTGCAACTTGTAGAACCGCTGGAAATTGCTGGGCGCATTACCAAACTGACGGGCTTGGTGATGCAAGCCGCTGGCATTAAATTGCCGATTGGTAGCGCTTGTTATGTACCTTTATCTGAAGGTAGCCGTGTAGAAGCCGAAGTAGTGGGCTTTGATGGCGAACACTTATTATTAATGCCGCAAAGCAGTGTGGATGGTGTGGTGCCAGGCGCCAAAGTCTTTGCCATGGATGTGGCTGAAACCTTACCTAAACCTACCGCAGGCCGACCACCTCGCCGCAGAGTCAATGACCGTGCACGCCATTTGCCAGTGGGCGATGCGTTGCTAGGTCGCGTGGTGGATGGTGCTGGTAACCCATTGGATAATTTAGGAAAAATTGAAGTGACCGAGAGTGCGCCACTCAGTGCAAGACCGACCAATCCGTTGTCACGTGCTCCTATTCAAGAGACATTGGACGTAGGTGTGAGAGCGATTAACAGCATGCTCACGGTAGGCCGTGGTCAACGCATGGGCTTATTTGCTGGCTCCGGCGTAGGTAAAAGTGTACTCCTAGGCATGATGGCACGTTACACCACTGCGGATGTGATTGTAGTGGGTTTGATTGGCGAGCGGGGCCGTGAGGTAAAAGAGTTTATTGAACAAATTTTAGGGCCTGAGGGTTTAGCACGTTCGGTTGTTGTGGCAGCGCCTGCTGATGCTTCTGCGCTAATGCGTTTACAGGGCGCCAACTACGCGACCACGATTGCCGAGAGCTTCCGCAATCAAGGTAAAAACGTATTGCTGATCATGGATTCACTTACACGTTATGCCATGGCGCAACGTGAGATTGCTTTAGCCATTGGCGAGCCACCGGCGACCAAAGGATATCCGCCCTCTGTATTTGCAAAACTGCCAGCGTTAGTAGAACGCACAGGGAATGGTGCCGAAGGTGAAGGCTCGATTACTGCGTTTTATACGGTATTGACCGAAGGCGATGATCAACAAGACCCCATTGCAGATGCAGCACGTGCGATTTTGGATGGCCACATTGTATTAAGCCGTAGTTTAGCCGAGAGCGGCCATTACCCAGCCATTGATGTGGAGCAATCCATTAGCCGCGCCATGCATAACATTACGAGTCCGGATCATCAGAAACTAGCACGTAAGTTAAAGCAATTGAATTCGCGCTATATGCGCAGCATTGATTTGATTAGCGTGGGCGCGTACGAGGCTGGGTCTGACCCTGTGTTGGATACAGCGATTGCAAAACACGAATTGATCGAGCGATTTTTACAGCAAGATATTTCTGAACGTGCAGATATGGAAGAAAGCGTGCAGTTTTTAGCGCATGTACTGGCAGATTAATGTAAGTAAATTCATTTAAACAATAACAATGAGCGTCATGAGAAGGGTAATGAAGTATGGCAACACGCGCCGCAGGTGTAATGAGTATGTTAAAAGACATTGCCCAAAAGGAAGTGGATACAGCGACTGAGGCATTGGCAGAAGCCATGAAAATTGCCGATGAAGCGCAATCTAAATACGATTTGTTGGTGGAATACCGTAACGACTATAGCAAGAACTTGCAGCAGAGTTTAGAAACCGGCATTGGCGCACAAGCGTACCAAAACTTTCAAGGGTTTTTCCGCAAGTTGGACCAAGCGGTAAAAGGGCAGTTTGAAATGTTGGTATCGGCACAGCACCATGTATTGATACAGAAAAAGCGTTGGAAAGAATCGCAACGCAAAAAGCTTTCTTACGATGTGTTAGAGCAGCGCGATAGCGATAAGCAACTGAAAGCCACGCAAAAGAAAGAGCAACGATTAATGGATGAGTTTGCCAGCCGTATTGGCCGGCAAGCCAAGTAAATATAGTGTTATTTATCTGAACGAAATATAGCTAACTAGGAATAGTGATATGCAAAATTTAGCATTACAGATTGCCAAAGCGGCACCGACAAAACAAGCGGCTAATCAAAATAATATGGCCAATTTAGGCGCGGATAGTGCCGTGAACAGTGCACCGAATGCATTTGCCGAGCTATTAAAGAAACAGGTAAAGCAGCAAAAAACAGAGGCTAGTGAGGCTGCCGATAGTGCTAAACCCGCAGGCAACACGGCTACCACTCCAAACAAAGCAGCGGATACAGACAGTGCTGCAGCGGATGGCGTGGTGTTAAGTGAATCGACGTTGATACCGAAAGCAGATTTAGACGAGAAAGCTGAAGAAAATTTGCCGCCGATACAAGACTTAATATTGATGCAAATGGGCTTGCAGCCTGCCGCACAGTTGAATACTCAGCAAGCCAATGCAGTAGCAACTGATCCTGCTGCAAGTGGTGAGTTAGCGTTGGGTGAGCGTGCCGGTGCCTCTGCGAAAAATGCATTGCCTTGGACGGGTGTAGAAGCTAAAAGCGCGCAAGTCACGGATACTGCTTTGCACGAATCAGCCGATAGCAGCAAACAAGCACCGGAGCTAGCTGCTGATGATCAGGCTGTGCCCTTAAAAGGCGATCAAGCAATTAATCAAACCTTGGTGCGCGACAAAGAGTTTAAAGAAATCGAAATGAAATCGGTACCGGTTCAGATGGCAGCCGTTGCACCAGTGGCTAATAAGTTATCAGACAATATGGTAGCCAGCGTAGCTGCAGCTAGTGAAATCCCAACGCCATTTGGTAGGCCTGAATGGAGCCAAGCAGTGAATCAGAAAGTGGTGTGGATGGTAGGTGCGGGTGATCAATCTGCAACACTGACACTTAACCCACCGGATTTGGGACCATTGCAAGTGGTGATCCAAGTAGAGAATGATCAAGTGGATACCACCTTTATTTCGGATAATCCGGAAGTGCGTCAAGCATTGCAAGATGGCATGAATATGTTGCGCGATAAAATGCAAGACTCTGGTATGCAGCTTGGCAATGCGCAGGTGAGCTCACAAGCGCAATCACAGCGCCATTTTGAGCAAGCCATGCAACAGCGTGCGCAGCAGCGTTTGGAACAGTCGACGCAGGCAACAAACACAGCAGAAGAGGCTGTTAGCAGTAACGTAGTAGTGCAGCGCGTTTCTAATGGTCTGGTAGATACCTTCGCCTAATAGACTTCTATCACTATGGCATCGTCTTAGACTGGGCCGTGGGTGTGATTTTGCATCAATCAAGGTGGGCTGCTGTTGCCAAATGGCAGCCCATACGTTGAAAACTGAGATTAGACGGTCTTTTACATCTCTTATCTAACCATGTTCAACGCACTTTTTTTCTCATAATGTCACCATACAACGTGCACTTTGGTGTGCGATTAGCTAGGTAGTCATTGAGTTGAAAGGTATTGCACATGGCACAAGATCCAAAACAAGACACGAGCGGCGAAGAAGTACAAGCGCCGGTTAAATCCTCTAAAAAGAAGCTAGTGATTATCTTAGCTGGGGTGCTGGTGTTGGCGGGCGTTGGTGGCGGTGCAGCTTGGTATTTCATGAAACCTAAGCATGCTGATAAAAAAGCGGAGAAACATGTAGAGGCGCCTAAGCCACCTGTGTTCCTAGCTTTAGAAACATTTACCGTGAATCTGCAACCGGATCCCGATGAAAAATTCTTGCAAATGGATGTGACCTTGCAAGTGGCTGGGCCAGAAGTGGCTGAACATATTAAGTTACAAATGCCAGCAGTAAGAAATCGCTTGCTGATGTTATTGACCAGCAAAAAAGCATCAGACATTTCTACTTCTGAAGGCAAAGCGACGCTAAGCGAAGAAATGCTGGCCGAAGTGAAAAAACCGTATGCTGCCGGTGAAAAACCGCAAGAAGTTACAGGCGTGTTGTTCACTTCTTTCGTGGTTCAGTAAGATCAATCGAGCACGCTATGTCAGATAAATTTCTCTCACAAGACGAAATTGACGCCTTACTCAAAGGCGTTGAGGGCGATCAAGGCGACGATAAACAAGAGGCGGACCAAGACAGTGTGCGCTCTTACAATCTTGCCACGCAAGAGCGCATTGTACGTGGCCGTATGGCTACGCTGGAAATTATCAACGAACGTTTTGCCCGCTTATTGCGCATCGAACTATTTAACTTTTTACGCCGTACGGTCGAGGTTTCTGTTGGCCCTGTGCGTATTATCAAATACACCGACTTTATCCGTAATTTAGTGGTGCCAACCAATCTGAATCTGATTCATGCTAACCCGCTACGTGGTACAGCCATGATGGTGTTAGACCCCACGTTAGTATTTTTAGTGGTGGACAATATGTTCGGTGGCGATGGTCGTTTTCATACGCGTGTGGAAGGCCGTGATTTCACGCAAACCGAGCAACGCATTATCCATCGCATTCTCAATATCGTTTTTGAAACTTATGGTAAATCTTGGGAGCCAGTCTACCAACTAAATTTCGAATATATCCGCTCTGAGATGAACACGCAGTTTGCCAATATTGCTACCCCTAATGAAGTGGTGGTGGCAATCACCTTCAATATCGAGCTTGGCCCAGCCAGTGGCGAGATGCACTTCTGCATCCCTTACTCCATGATTGAGCCGATTAAAGATTTATTGACTTCATCTTTACAAGGTGAGGTGTTAGGCGTGGATAAGCGCTGGGTAAAACTGATGACGCAACAAGTGCAAGCGGCAGAAGTGGAAATTGTGGCGGATTTGGCCAAAACCAAAGTGCATTTGGGAGAAATTTTAAATCTGAAAGCTGGCGATGTCATTCCTATCAGTATTGATGATGCCATTGAGGCGCAGATTGACGGCATTCCTGTCATGGAATGTAAATACGGCATTTTTAATGGACAGTATGCGTTACGCGTAGAAAAACTACTACGGTCAAACTCTAGTGAATACATAAGGGGCGAATCCAATGGCGACTAATCCTTCAGCAGCAGAAACTCAAACAGAAATGGACGAAACAATGGCAGATAACGGCGTAGAAACAATAGCGGAAGATGATTGGGGTGCCGCCATGGCGGAGCAGGCAACGGCTGAATCTTCAGTATTGCAGGCAGAAACCGTTGAAAAGGCACAGGTCTTTACCGAATTTAGCCCCAGCAATAAATTGCATGACACCCAAAATGATATCGATTTCATTTTGGATATTCCGGTACAACTCACGGTTGAGTTAGGTCGCACCAAAATTGCGATTAAAAACCTATTGCAACTGGCACAAGGTTCTGTGGTGGAGCTAGACGGCATGGCCGGTGAACCGATGGATGTGTTGGTGAATGGTTGTTTAATTGCACAGGGTGAAGTGGTGGTGGTGAACGATAAGTTTGGTATTCGCCTCACTGACATCATTACGCCAGCTGAGCGTATCCGTAAAATCAACCGTTAATGATTTGCTTGCGCTCAAGGGTTGAGTGCATTGCGCAATCAAGCAAAAGGTCATTATGTTATTACGTGCTTTCTTATTATTGGTATTAAACGGTTATGCCATCTCTGGCTTGGCTGCTACTGCAAATGCACCAAGCCCCACCATGAGTGTATTAAAAATGGTGATGGGACTGGTGGTTGTGCTTGGTGTCATGGCCTTGTTTGCTTGGGGCGCTAAAAAATTCTTACCTGGCGTAACTGCGCAACCTTCTGTGATTAAAGTTGTGGGCGGCGTGAGTGTAGGCACACGCGAACGTGTGGTGGTATTGGAAGTAGCAGGGCGTTGGCTAGTAGTAGGCGTGGCCAATGGTCAGGTCAATAGCATTGCCAACGTAGAGCCTAATACGGATGCGACAGCGACGCTAGCCGCCAATACCAATACATCGGTAACCCCTACACCAAGACATGATCCGCTACAGCCATTTACCAATTGGTTGAAGCAAGCCATGCAAAAGAACCCTCAAAAATAATACGAGATTAAAGCGAACAACTATGTACATCTCACGATTTAAACACCCAGTCTTACGTTTTCTAGTCATTGCATTCTGTTTATGGATGCTGCCGTTGGCTGCACTGGCAGAAAATGGATTGCCTATTATCAATGCCACCCCAAGTGCTGGCGGTGGTCAAGATTACACACTCAGCTTGCAAACGCTGGTGCTACTGACGTCACTAACGTTTATCCCTGCCGCCATTTTGATGATGACCGGGTTTACACGCATCATTATTGTGCTGTCATTGTTGCGTCAGGCCTTGGGTACGCAATCTGCACCTTCTAACCAAGTATTAATCGGTTTGGCCTTATTTTTGACATTTTTTGTGATGAGCCCGGTGATCGATAAGATTTATGTGGATGCTTATCAACCATTGTCTGAAAACAAAATCACCATGCAAGTGGCCATGGAAAAAGGCGTAGAACCACTCAAAACCTTTATGATGAAACAAACGCGCGAAGGCGACTTGGCTTTGTTTGCCAATATGGCGCAGGTTGAAAATATTGCCTCGCCAGAGCAAGTGCCATTACGCGTATTGGTGCCAGCATTTATGACCAGTGAGCTGAAAACGGCTTTCCAAATTGGCTTTGCTATTTTCATCCCGTTCTTGATTATCGATATGGTGGTAGCAAGCGTATTGATGGCGATGGGCATGATGATGGTGTCTCCTGCGATTGTCGCACTGCCATTCAAACTCATGTTATTTGTGCTGGTCGATGGCTGGCAACTGATTCTGGGTTCCCTAGTACAAAGCTTTCATTAGCTAAAACATCCAGTTACACATACAAAAACTAAACGTATATAAAAAGGAAACATCATGACGCCAGAAAGTGTAATGACCTTAGCAGGGCAAGCCATGCAAACCACCTTGATTGTGGCAGCGCCTGTGTTATTGGTAGTGCTCATCATTGGCTTGGTTGTGAGTATTTTTCAAGCAGCGACACAAATTAACGAGCAAACACTCTCGTTCATTCCAAAGTTGGTTGGCGTGGTCGCCTCATTAGTTGTGGCAGGGCCATGGATGCTTACGACCATGGTGGACTACATGCGCACCGTGTTTACCAGTATTCCAACATTGGCTGGCTAATCAGCGGCTCCAGTTAATTAGCCCTCATCACGATTCCGCAGTATGGTCACAATCAGCAGCGATTTATTACAAGCATGGATTGTCGGCCTGCTTTGGCCGTTGACACGCATCTTAGGTTTTATCGCAGTAGCGCCTATTCTTAGCCATACCGCTATTCCGCAACGTGTCAGGCTGGGTTATGGCATTGTGCTAACACTAGCGATGATGCCCGCCATACCCGCCATGCCTGCCTTAGATATCATTTCTTTTCAGGGCTTACTCATCTTAGTGCAGCAGTTTATGATTGGCATTGCCATGGGCTTTGCTATGCGCTTAGTTTTTGTGGCGATTGAGTTGGCCGGACACATGATAGGCATGAGCATGGGCTTAGGGTTTGCCAGCTTTTTTGATCCGCAATCAGAAGGGCAAACCACTGCAGTCAGCCAATTTTTGGTATTGATTTGCTTGTTGGTCTTTTTAAGTTTAGATGGGCACTTGATGTTTGTCTCGGTGCTTGCTAACAGTTTTACAACGATGCCTATTGCGGTGGATGGTCACGGCATTGATGCCATGAAAATTGCCAGTTGGGGTGAGACGATTTTTAGTTCAGGCTTACTCTTGGCATTGCCGGTAGTCACTGCGTTGCTCATTACCAATATGGCGCTAGGCATACTCACCAAAACCGCACCGCAGCTTAATATCTTTGGGATCGGCTTCCCAATCACCATCAGCATCGGCTTTATCGTACTTGCAGTTTCTCTGCCTACCATTGTCAAACCATTGGAAAAGATGATTGATGTAGGTGCTAGCCATATGTTGCAAATCACAAAATAATATTATTTCTAAACAGGCTGAAATTTCGCCTGTTTTCAAATATGATATTTGCTCTATCGGCATTACGGGCAAATTCATGACAACGCCAGCACTCAAAATTCGTATTAGCTTTGGCAGCCAGGTGGCAATGGGGCCAGGCAAGGCTGATTTACTGGAGGCTATTGACGCTTGTGGATCTATTTCTGCTGCCGCTAAACAAATGAAAATGTCTTATCGGCGCGCATGGGAGCTTGTCGATGTAATGAATAAATGCTTTACCGAGCCTTTGGTTCATAGCTCTCCGGGTGGCGCGCACGGAGGGGGCGCGCATCTTACGGAGTTTGGCCGAACCATTCTTAAATCCTATCGAGATTTAATCGTGAAATCTCAACTAGCCGCGCAAGCCGAGCTTACAAAAATCAGCGCTGCACTTAAATAAACTCGCCTCATTTCGCTATTTTCAATCATAACTATCGCTATTCCTATTTGAATATAGCGATAGTTATGATTAAATGGGAATAACGAAAACAATAGGTAATCAAGGGATGAAGAAAACGCATTATATGGGCATGCTGATCATGAGTATAAGTGGGGCATTCACACCACAACTGTACGCAGAAGATACCAATACTAAAGCTAGTTACTATGTAGAGCGCAAAAGCTATGGCACCTTGCGCGATACCGAGCCACCACGCTATGTGAAACAGTTGAACAAAACATGGTTAAAAGACTATGACACATTTGCCGATGTGGATTGGTTAGATGTTGGGTTGGATTACCGGTTTCGTTACGAATACCGTGACAATGATTTCCGGCGTTCTCGTGACAGTATTGATGAGCCATTTTTGTTAAGAACACGTGGCTATCTGGGTGTGAAGAATATTTTGGATCCACTGCGCTTTGCCATAGAGGTGGAAGATGCACGTCGTAACCATAGCCAATTTACACGTGAGTTTGATACACGTGATATCAATTATGCAGAGCCGATTCAAGCCTATGCAGAGCTGTATTTTGATAACACCCCGTTGGGTAAAGACGATTTGGGCAATGCGCGTACTGTCAGCATTAAAGCTGGCCGCCAGGCATTTGAATATTTGGATCGCCGCTTAATTGCACGAAACGAGTGGCGTAACACCACGAACAATTTTCAGGGTGTACGTGCCACCATTGGTCAACAAAAAAACGATTGGCAAGTTGATGTGTTCGCCATGAAGCCAATGCAGCGATTATCTACGCAGCTGGATGAAGTCGATCACTCACAAGATTTTTATGGGGTGATTGCTGATTGGCGTGGTTGGTCAGAATACGTGACCTTGCAGCCTTATTATCTATTGCTAAAGCAAGATGGCAGCAAAGTGAAATACGACGCTAACGGCAAAGCGGCTGCAGCCAATACCAAGATAGACAGGGAAATTCATACCGCTGGTTTACGGGTCTATGGCGTTGTTGGAAAGACTGGTTGGGACTATGACGCAAGCTATGCCCAACAATGGGGACATCAAGATCGCCTTAGCAATGCTGGTGTGTTTATTGAAGCGTTAGACCATGATGCGTATGCCTATAATGCAGAAATCGGTTATACCTTTACACATCCTTGGAAACCGCGTTTGAGCGCATTTTATGGCGTAGCAAGTGGCGATAAGCAACCTACAGATGGCAGCAATGAGCGTTTTGAACGTTTGTTTGGTTTTGCTAGGCCATGGTCGAACAATGACTACATCCAGATGGAAAATATTAGAACACCCAAAGTGCGTTTGGAGTTTGAACCTGTAGTCACTTGGTTGCCCGGTTTAAAAATGGATACCGGCTTTGGTTGGTATCGTTTGGACAGTGCAAAAGATCGCTGGAATGCAGGCGGTAATCTAAGAGATACCACGGGTAGGAGCGGTAAAAATTTAGGCAAAGAATTTGATTTGCTTGCGCGCTTCCCAGTGGGGAAGTATGTCAATGTTGGTATGGGCTATGCACATTTTTGGGCAGGTGATTTCACCGAGACCACATCGCAATTGACGGATCCTGAGCGTCGTGATGATTCAGATTTCTTTTATACACAGATTTCTGTGAGTGCGTTTTAATACAAATGAAGACAGAGGTGATTTCATGATTAAGCAATTAGCAGTTTTAGTCAGTTTATGTGTATCTGCATGGATGCCAATGCGTGTTGCCTATGCAGATGACTCAATCAAGGTGTTTGCTGCCGCCAGCTTAACCAATGTGATTAGCCAAATCGCTAAGCAATACGAGCAAGAGAATACCGCTAATCAAACGGAGATACGTACTTCATTTGCGGCTTCGTCTGCATTGGCTAAGCAGATTGAAAAGGGGGCGCCTGCGGATATTTTTATTTCAGCCGATACGCAGTGGATGCAATATCTGCAAAACAAAAAATTGATACAAGCCAATACACAAGTCAACTTATTGGGTAACCAGCTGGTATTGATTGCGCCTGCAGGTAAACGCTTTAAAGTGAATATGGAAAAGGGCTTTGATATTGCTGCGGCCTTTTCTGGCAAGCTGTGCACAGGGGATCCTGCGGCTGTACCAGTGGGCATTTATGCTAAGCAAAGCTTAACGGCTTTAAATTGGTGGTCATCGCTTGCGCCAAAACTGGTCGGTACACAAGATGTGCGTTCTGCGCTGGTGCTGGTAGAGCGTGGCGAGTGTGATGCAGGTATCGTCTATGAGACAGATGCGAATATTTCGGATAAAGTGGAGATTGTGGCTAAGTTTCCGGAATCCAGCCATGAGCCGATTGTGTATCCATTAGGCTTGGTGGTAGGTGCCGGTAGCAATGCCGTTGGGTTTTATCGTTACTTAAGTTCGCCTCAGGCGCACGCCGTGTTTACCAAATATGGGTTTACAGTACTTGCAAAATAAACGGGTAATTTTTTTCGAGACAACAGTCGGATATTTTGATCAATGGCAGGATATACAACATAGATGTTAGAGCTGGTTAAGTTTACGCCTGCAGAACTCACCATATTGCTACTTTCGTTGAAAGTAGCAATTTTTTGTGTGCTTGTCATCAGCATTCCAGCGATTGCCACAGCATGGCTACTAGCACGTAAGTCTTTTTACGGAAAATCACTATTAGATAGTTTGGTGCATTTGCCTATGGTGCTGCCACCCGTGGTGCCAGGCTTTATCTTGCTGGTACTGTTGGGCCGGCAGGGATGGATTGGCAAGTATTTATACGAGTATTTTGGCATCAGCTTAGCTTTTACTTGGGTGGGGGCGGTGGTCGCATCGGCGGTCATGGCGTTTCCGCTTTTGGTACGTGCAGCGCGCCAAGGCATCGCACAGGTCGATCGCCAATTAGAGATTGCAGCCCAAACTTTGGGCGCGCATCCCTTGCGTGTGTTCTTCACCATTACCTTGCCTTTGGCGTTGCCGGGCATCATTACCGGGCTGATTCTGGCATTTAGCCGTAGCTTGGGAGAGTTTGGCGCGACCATTACCTTTGTGGGTAATATCGAAGGGGAGACACGCACGCTGCCATTGGCTATTTACACTTACACACAAGTGCCGGATGGCGATATTCCAGCGCTGAGACTGGTGATTTTGAGTTTGTTACTGGCGCTAGGGGCTTTAATGTTAAGTGAAAAGCTAGAACGCAAAGCCAATCGACATATTGAGCATCAAGATGATTGAGATTGTCGCCACACTCAGTAGAAAGCGTTTTAAGCTGGATGCGCATGTTGCGCTCACGCACCGAGTCACTGCGCTATTTGGGCCTTCTGGTGCCGGAAAATCAACGCTATTAAACGTGATCGCCGGCATTGCACACCCGGACAGTGGCCGTATTTTGATTGATGGTGTTGCCTTGTTTGATGCACAGCAAAAGATAGACATACCGGTTCATCAGCGCCAAATCGGGCTGGTGTTTCAAGATCATCGCTTGTTCCCTCATTTGTCTGTAGAAAGAAACTTACGCTATGGTGCGCACCGGTTTGAATCCGCCGCGCAGCAAAAAGGTTTGGAGGAAATTACTGCCTTACTAGAGTTGGGTAGTTTGTTAAGGCAAAAGCCTTATCAATTATCTGGCGGTGAGAAGCAGCGCGTAGCACTAGGCAGGGCTTTAATGAGCAAACCACGTTTATTGATGCTGGATGAACCGCTGGCCTCGCTCGACAAGCGCTTAAAAAGTCAGATTTTGCCTTATTTAAAGCGCGTGGCCGAAGAGGTAGAGATTCCCATGATTTATGTTAGCCATTCCATGGATGAAATTACGCAGTTAACAGACCATGTGATGCATATTGCACATGGAAAGGTGCACGCAGCTATTTAAGCTAGCTTAATTCGGACTAAATAAAATCAAACAACGAGAGTTGCGCGGTAGAAGAGAATGACTTCTGCGCCGCTTCCATAATGGTTTGATTTTTAGAGAACTCAGATAGCGCTTCCGCGTAGTCTAAATCTTGAATGTCTGACAGTGAGCTTGCATATTGCAAATCACGGTCTTGCCCAGAGATATCCAAGTTGTCTAATTCATTGAGTTTAGAACCCACGCTAGCGCGTACATTCATGATGTTGTCTACAGACGATTGCATTTTAGTAATGGCTGTAGCCAAACCATTAGAAAAATTGGCTTGGGTAGTGGCATCGGTAATCGGCGTGTTGAGCAAGTTGACGATATCATTGAACGTGGCAAACACGTCATTCCCATTGGCTAAGAACAACTGACTACCGCTGACGCTCACATCCATCAGGCGCTGTGAATCTACTTGCAGTTGCTGCACATTGCTATCACCATTGTAAGTTGCGCCGGTGGTGTTGGCCGTAAACGGTGCGGTTTCAGATTTAAAACCAGAAAATAGGTAGTTGCCATAAGCATCTTTACCGTTAGCCATGCCTACTAGTGCTTCCAGCGAGTTTTTGAGATCTGTTGCCACAAAACTGCGTTCCAAATTAGAGTAAGCACCATTGCCTGCGCCAACCAATGTAGATTGTGCGGCCACCATCAAATTGGTGATGTTAGTTAAGTTAGCTTCTATGGTTTCTAAATTCGTTTTAGCCACGGTACGCACATTTGCGTAGGTTGCATTCATTTCTTTTTGCTGCGAAATCTCAAGCACGCGTGCTGCGGCTACAGGGTCATCAGAAGGCGTTGTAAAGCGCTTTCCGGTAGAAATTTGACCTTGCAAGCGCGCTTGATCAGATTGCAAGCCTGTAATCTTTTGAATGCCGCTATCAAATAAAGTATTGGTGCTAATACGCATATTGTTTCCTTTTTGCTACGACGTCTTTAGCCGATTTGCAGTAATACATCAAATAAATCACTCGCAATTTGCATCATTTTGCCCGCTGCTTGATACGCTTGTTGGTAACGAATCAAGTTGGTGGCTTCTTCATCTAGGTTTACACCAGACTCAGATTGCATCGCCGCTGTGGCTTGTGCCAATGCTTTGGTTTCTGCTTCGCCAGTGACTTTGAGTTCACGTGTTTTATTACCAACGCTGCTCACCGCTTGTGAGAATGCAGTGGTAAACGTGTTCTTGCTCGTGGAGCCTGTCATCGCCACATTGCCGGCGGTTTGCAACCCAGCTAACAATAAGCCATTACGGTTGTCAGCACTGCCTGTGCTTGTACCTGGTGCAATATTGAATTGATCGCCATTGGCAGGCGCACCGGAAATTGCAAAACTAGTCCCTGCGACGGATATGGTTGCACCACTGGTATAAGTGATAGGCGCGCCAGCAGGGTAGGTGGTGCTAACGCCACCATAAGTCACAGTCACCGGTAATGTTGAAGGTGCTAGTGTGAGTGTGCTTGGTAAACCACTGGTATAGGTAAAGTTAAGCGCAGTGCTGAGCGGGCTACTTGCATAAGTGCCATCCACTTTTGCTGCACTAATGGCACCGGTACCTGTATTGCCAACCCCTAATGTCGGGTTCAATACCGGGCTACCCACTGCCAGTTTGTTCACATCGGTAATGGCTAATGACATCGTAGCTGCTGCATTCGCAGTCGGGCGGATTAAAAAGTCATCACCCGCATTATTTGTACCACTCGCTTGCGAGATAGTTAAGCCATCTATGGTTAGCGGTAAGCTAGCAAACGTTTGAGAGGTTTGATCGCTCAAGCGCGTAATTTTATAATTACTACCATCGTACTGCACGCGATAGTCACTACTTGTCACCAAGCTTGGGTCCACAATTTGTGCGCTTAACTCGCCATTGCTGGTGTTTGCGCTGCTGCTTGTGGCAACGGGCACAGGAATGTTAAACAAAATGCCACCTGGGTCACCGTTCCGGTCTAAACCCTGCGCATGTTGTGTATTGAATGCTCCTGCCAATGCCACAGCAATTTGGCCAATTTGGTTTTGCACTTGGTCGAGCGATTCACTTCTGAACTGTATCAAACCGCCTATTGCACCACCAGATAAATTGGATGCACCTAATACAGTGACTTTGGATGCGCTTTGATATCCAACTTCGATGCGTGATGGGTCTGTTGGCGAAGTGGTTGTGACTAGATTATAAGTGTCTTCTCCAACAACCAAAGGTAAGCCATTGCCTATAAAAACGTTATATGTGCCTTGGTTTTGCTGTACAACCGTGGTTTTAATCTGTTTGCTTAATTCAGAAATCAACTGGTCGCGCTGATCCATTAAATCATTCGGCACATTACCTGTCGTGCTGATCGATTGCTCAATAATATCGTTGAGGCTGGCGATTTGTTTGGCGTAGTTGTTGACCAAATTGACACTGGAGACCAATTGGTTATTCACGCCCTGTTCAATTTCATTCAGGCGGCTATCCATACTATTCAAACGGCTAACCAATGACTGTGCATTGGACAGCATGGTTTGTCGTGTTGGAATGTCATTCGGTTTAGATGCTAATGCCTGTACGCTGGCAAAGAAATCGTTCATGGCCGGATTTAAGCCTGAGGCTTCATCTGACAGCATGTTGTCAATCGCATTCAGTTGATTGCCATAGGTGGTATAAGCTGCACTGGTTGATTGCAAGCTAATCATTTGGCGAGCAAGAATCTCGTTATACACGCGTGTTACGCCAGTGACTTCTGCACCTTGGCCGATAAACCCATAACCAAAGTTCTGTGCTTGCGCTGCTGCTTGCACCACTATTTGACGGGAATAGCCAGGCGTAGAGGCATTGGCAATGTTATGCCCAGTGGTACTGAGCCCAATTTGCGCAGCGTTAAGTGCGCTCTTGCCGATACTTAATATATTGGAAGCCATGATATGGTCCTTTTAGTCCTCATAAGTTACCTAACGGCACTATCTTTCAAAACTTTAATGCGCATTGGTTTTTTTATTACATGCATTATCACCGCTTAAGTAGACATAATTTTCTGAATCACGCTGCTTAACTTCTTCGCATAAGCAGGGTCTGTCGCGTAACCAGCGTTTTGCATGGCCTGTGCATAGTGTTCAACATTGTGCGTATTCGCCACTACTTGTTGGTAACGCGGATTGCTCTTCATCATGTTGGCAAAGTCTTTAAAAGATTCTGCGTAATTGTCATAAGCTCTAAATTTTTCAATACGTTTTTGTTTTACCCCATTGATATATTCTGTGGTCGTGGCTTCTACTACTTTACCTTGCCAGTTGCCAGTGGCTTTAATACCAAACAAGTTATAGCTGGGTGTGCCATCCGCTGCTTTGATTTCTTTTTTGCCCCAACCGGTTTCTAATGCAGCTTGACCTAGCATTAAATGTGATGGCATGCCCGTGCTACGACTTGCAGCTTTGGCATGTTGCACCATTTCTTTTAAAAAGCCTGAGATGCTTTCTGTGACTCTTTCACCGATACTGCTGCTTTTGGCTGGTTTTTCTGTACTATCGGTTGGCGTGACTGCGTTATTTTTTTTATCTGTGGAATTCGATAAATGTGGTGCAATCAGGCTGTCCACTAAATCGCTGGCAGAGGCGGGCACTTTCTCTAACATCTGGCCTACGTTATCCACTGCTGTTTGTGTGGTTTTGCTCAGTTGGCGCACCAACACGTCGGCAAGCCCCAAGCCTTTTGCGCTTAAATTGCTACTCAATTGCTGGTCGAGCATCGAAGTAAACATCTTGCTTTGCTCGTTATCAAACGCGCCATCTTGTGGGTTAGCGTCGCGCATGCTTTTCAGCATCATGTTCATCAGTACAGATTCAAACTGCTTGGCAACGGCTTTGAGCGCTTCGGGCGAGTTTTCTTTGGCCGCGCGCTTGAGTTGATTCAAGCCGTTGGCATCAAACGCTACTTTTCCGGTTAAGTCTGCGCCGTCTATCATGGTTAGATAATCTCAAGTTCCGCACGCAATGCGCCAGCCGCTTTCATGGCTTGCAATATGGCTAACAGGTCTTGCGGGGTCGCGCCAATCGCATTCAATGCTTTGACCACATCAGATAAATTGGCACCGCTGTTTAATTTCAATACTTTGCCAGGCTCTTTGGTAATGTCGACTTGTGAAACCGCTGTCGATACCGTTGTGCCATCTGAGAATGCACCAGGTTGGCTGATGACAGGTGCAGTGTTAATGACCACAGACAGATTGCCATGAGAAACTGCGCAGCTGTCTAATGTCACGGCCTTGTTCATTACTACGGAGCCAGTACGTGCATTCAAGATGATTTTGGCAGGCGTAGCAGACGGCGTAACATTGATCGACTCTAAAGACGCTAGAAATGCAACCCGGTTAGTGTTTTCTGGCGTGCGCACTTTAATTACACGGCCATCTTCTGCAAACGCTGTGTTTTGACCAAAACGACGGTTAATCGCATCCACCACCATGCTCGCTGTAGAGAAATCGCTTTCTTTTAACTCTAAATTTACGCTGCCGCTTTGTGCGATAGGGTTGGGTAGGGCGCGCTCTACGGTAGCACCTTCAGACACTCGACCGACGCTTAAGTGATTGATTTGTGTTTGCGTGCCATTAGCAGAAGCACCTACACCGCCCACCACCAAGTTACCTTGTGCAATGGCGTAAATTTGTCCGTCAGCACCTTTGAGTGGTGTCATCAATAAGGTGCCGCCACGTAAGCTCTTGGCGTTACCCATAGAGGAGACAGTAATATCTAAGGTTTGACCAGGTTGTGCAAATGCAGGCAGGCTGCTGGTCACCATCACAGAAGCTACATTTTTAAGTTGCAGGTTAGTACCGGGCGGTAAATTCACACCCATTTGTTGCATCATGCTGATAATACTTTGCACGGTAAAAGGGGTTTGTGTGGTTTGGTCGCCCGTGCCATCCAAGCCTACTACCAAGCCGTAACCAATCAATTGGTTGCTACGTACGCCTTGAATAGAGGTAATGTCTTTTAAGCGCTCTGCCTGTGCACTGGGCGCAAACATTGCTGCACTGATTAAGCATACACAAAGCACCCCAGAGATGAGGTGACTTATATGTTGCATCAGTTTGTAAGATTGAACATGCATGGGATAGGTCCTTACAGTGCGCTGATACTCAAGAAGAAACGTGCGAACATAGAGGCAACCTCTGCCGCATCAATTTTGCTGTTCGTACGGTATTCAATACGTGCATCTGCAATTTTGGTAGAGCTCACTACGTTACCAATCGTAATCGTGTCTGGATTGACCACACCGGAGAAGCGTACAAACTCTGTGCCTTTATCCAGCGAGATTTGTTTCTCACCACTCACCACTAAGAAGCCATTGGGTAACACTTCGACCACTGTAGCAGTCACGGCACCATTAAATACGTTGCTAGAGTTGGCCGCGGCTTTGTCTTCATAGCTGCTAGCTGAGCTTGCAGACATAGTGGCTTTTGGAATAGCTTTGCCTAAGAAGGAAGCAATGGAAGCATCAATTTCGCCGTCTTTGCTGCCGGAACTCCCACCTGCTTTGGTAGCAGAGGTATTTTCTGCAATCGTCACCGTGACGGTATCACCTACATAACGTGGGCGACGATCTTCAAATAAAGGGCGGTAAGCGGCTTGATTAAAAATCGCACCGGATTTCACAGGTACTGCAGCAGCGGCTTGTGGTCTGGCCGTGGTTGGCTGTTTCACGATGCTATCTGGCGTAATGGAGCATGCGCCTAATATGGCCATGGTCGCAATCAGTAATACGTATTTCAATAACTTGTTCATATGCATCTCGCTAGGTGGTTAAACAACCATTACATTTGCGTGAGTTTTTGTAGCATTTGGTCAGACGTAGTAATGGCTTTGCTGTTGATCTCATACGCACGTTGCGTTTGAATCATGTTGACCAGCTCTTCCACCACATTCACGTTAGAAGTCTCTACATAGCCTTGTGTCAGCAAACCAGCGCCATTGCTACCTGGGTTATTGGTGTTGGCATTGCCAGAAGCCGTGGTTTCCACATACAAGTTTTCGCCTTTAGCCATGAGGCCGGCCGGATTAATAAACGTGGCGAGTTGTAGCTGGCCAATTTGGGTGGCCGCAGTAGCACCTGCGGTGGTCACCGATACCACGCCATCACGCCCAATGGTGAGACTTTGTGCATTGGCTGGAATGGTAATGGCAGGTTGTACCGGAAAGCCGCTAGAGGTGACTAATTGACCTTGACTATCCATTTGAAAAGAACCATCACGGGTATAAGCCGTAGTGCCATCTGGCAGCAGTACTTGAAAGAAGCCTTGGCCTTGAATCGCCACGTCTTTATCGTTGCTGGTGAGTTGTAAGTTGCCTTGCGTAAAAATACGCTCAGTGGCCACGGGTTTTACCCCAGTACCAATCTGTAAGCCAGAAGGCAATTGTGTTTGCTGTGAGGATTGCGCGCCAGGTTGGCGAATGTTTTGGTAGAGCAAATCTTCAAATACGGCGCGTGAGCGTTTAAACCCACTGGTACTGACGTTAGCCAAGTTATTGGCAATCACGTCCATTTGCGTTTGTTGCGCGTCTAAACCGGTTTTTGAAATCCAAAGTGAGCGTATCATCATGCATCCTTTCACATAGCGTTGTAAGCAATTTGCTTAACCTTATCACCATGTTAATACAGGCATAACTAACTCATATTGAAGAGTTGACTGGCTTTATTGGCGTTATTCTCAGCACTTGATACCAATTTCATCTGCATTTCAAACTGGCGGGCTAAGCTAATCATGTTGACCATAGAGTCCACGACATTGACGTTGCTGCTTTCTAATGCGCCACCGACCACGCTGACATTGGCGTCTGCAGGTGCAGGCGTGCCGTTTTTGGTGACAAAGACACCTTCTTCAGAGCGCTTCAGGTTATTCAGATCGGGATTCACCAATTTTAAACGACCAATGACGCTAGAGGGGCCGGGTAGGGTGTTGTTAGAGACCGATGAAATAGTACCGTCTTTACCAATCGATACAGTCACATCGGGTGGAATGCTGATGGGGCCGCCATCGCCCATGACTGTCAGGCCATTAGAGGTTTGCAATACGCCATTTTCATTGACTTTAAGCGCGCCGTTGCGGGTATAACCTTCAGAGCCATCCGGGCGTTGTACTACCAGCCAGCCATTGCCTTGTACTGCGACATCTAAATCACGGCCAGTGTGCTCAATCGCACCGGAGTTGAAATCCGCACCCACGGTGGAATCCACCACAAAAGCGCGTGTAGGCAGGCCTTGGCCGATAATTGGCACAGCACGGAACGAATCCACTTGTGCTTTAAAGCCAGTAGAGGTGGCATTGGCAAGGTTGTGCGCAGTCGTCGCCTGTTGTTCTAGGATATGTTTTGCGCCTGTCATGGCCGTGTATATCATTTTATCCATCGTCTACTCCTTTAAAGCACTTTTAGCTATTAGCGCTAATTAATTGAATTAGCGTAAGTTCACCAAGGTTTGTAATACTTGGTCTTGCGTTTTAATGGTTTGCGCATTGGCTTGATAAACACGTTGTGCTGTAATCATATTGACCAGTTCTGCCGTGAGGTCGACGTTGGAGTCTTCAACTGCTGAAGATTGCAATACACCAAAACTGCCAGTGTTTGGCGGGCCAACCAATGGATCCCCAGACGTGCCGCTTTCTGCCCAAGCGTTGCCACCCAATGATTGCAAACCGTTAGGATTGGCAAAGTTGGCCAATACTACTTGGCCTAATACGCGCGATTCACCATTGGTGTAACGGCCAATAATCATGCCGTTGTTGCTGGTACTAAAGCTTGCCAAGCTGCCTGAGGAGTAGCCGTCTTTTTTAGGCGCGCTCACGCTAAAGTCTGAGCCAAATTGTGTGCTGTCGCTGTAATCTAATGTCAGTGAAACAGGGTTTGCGCCGGTGGTAGGTGTAAAGCCAACGGTAGGTAATGCTGGTGCGGAAGTAGGTGCAACACCTGTGCCGCTAAATGTAAGTGTTGAAGTAGGGGTAGGCAATGTCGTGGTAGGTACGCCATCTGCTGTGGTAAATACATCCCATGTGCCAGCGCCAGTTTTTACAAAAAAGCTTTGTACATTATGTGCGTTGCCTAAACTATCAAACACCGTGACTGCAGTAGAGTTATGATAGGTTGTTGGATCTGCAGGATCAAAACCAGCAGCAGTCAACGCAGTTTTTCTAGAGTCCAAGTTCACCATCCCAGTGACTTCAGTGGTGGCCTCTGGTTGTAAATCAGACGTATTGATGTTGAGTTCTGAGGGAGCCCCTGCTGATAGTACGCCTGCAGCATCCGCAGTATAGCCAGTTAAGCGGTTGCCTTCGCTATTCACAATATAGCCAGCTTTATCCATCTGGAATTGACCATTGCGAGTATAAGTAATCGCACCATCATTGCTCATGCGGAAGAAGCCACCGCCATTAATCGCAATATCTAAAGGGTTATTAGTGCCAGTGATATTACCTTGTGTAAATTGCTGCGCCACTGTGGAAATTTTGGTACCGATCCCAATTTGTGAAGTGCCGCTGCCAGTCAGTGAATTAGCAAATACATCGGCAAACTCAGCACGTGATTGTTTAAAACCAACCGTGTTGGCATTCGATACGTTGTTGCCAATCACTTCTAATGTTTTTGATGCTGCGTTTAATCCGCTTAAACCTTGTTGAAAACTCATGGTGTTCTCCTAAAACTGATACAAATAAATATGGGTGGGTGACACAAACTTAATGACTAAAAAATCTCTTTCACATCAGCCGTGTTGACTGAGCTGTTATTGCTTAAATTGAGCTTAATGCCGCCATTGATGTTAGAAACGCTTAATACCTTGGCGTAGCTGAGTGCAGCGGCATCTACTGCTTGGCCGCCAATTGTGGCGCTTACTTCAATTTTGTAATCGCCAGTGGCTGCAACGGCGCCATCATTGGTTTTGCCATCCCAAGTCAGTGGTAAAGTGCCTTCGCTTTGTGCGCCTAGTTCAACATTACGCACAGTGTTGCCTGCAGCATCTTTAATGGTGATAGATAATTTGTCTGCCCCAACCGGTAGCTCCACACCAAAGTAAGCGCCTGCGCCCTCTGTAGATAGCGTGTTGCCGGAGACCAATACATTGTGCCCAATCATGCCGGAGGCTTGGTAAGACTGACCCACTTGTACGCTTGAAATTAATGCCGACATGGTTTCGTTTAATTTATCAATGCCCGTCACAGTAGATAGCTGCGCCATTTGACTGGTGACCTGTGCGTTATCCATTGGGTTCAAAGGGTCTTGGTTTTTCATCTGCGTCACCAGCAGCGTCATAAAACGATCTTGAACATCACCTACGGTCGAGGTATTGGTCTTTTTAGTACCATTGACGTTATCTAATAACGTTTGAGACGGTGCATTGGTTTGTACGGTTGTCATTTGGGTTTCCTTGTCTAAATAGGGCTAGATGGATCAGTAATATTTATTGGCCAAGGCTGAGTGTTTTCATCAGCATTGTTTTAGCCGCATTCATGGTTTCTACATTGTTTTGGTAAGCACGAGAGGCCGAAATCATGTTGACCATTTCTTCGGTCACATTCACATTCGGCATCGTCACATAGCCTTTTTCATCTGCTAGTGGATGCTTGGGGTCGTACACCACTTTGCCAGGCGAGTTATCCTCAACCACTTTATTGACTTTAACGCCATTGGCAGCAGGTGAGGCGCTGGGTATTGCGCTGAACACGACTTGCTTGGCTTTGTAAGGTTTGCCATTGGCGCTGGTGGCGCTATCGGCATTGGCCAAATTGCTGGCGACTGTGTTTAAGCGCTGCGATTGCGCGCTCATGGCGGAACCGGAAATATTAAATACGTTAAATAAAGACATCATTCACTCCTTTATAAAGGAAAATTACTGGCCGGTGATGGCCGTAAGCATCTTTTTAATCTGACCGTTAATCATGGTCAGGCTGGCTTCATAACGCAGGCCGTTATCTACAAATTGATTACGCTCCACATCCATATCAACCGTATTGCCATCCACGCTGCCTTGGATAATCGGCCTGAACAGCGGCTCATTGGGTCCGGCAGATGTGTTGTTACCTGCGCCATTGATATGCATGGATGAGGTTTTGCTCAAGCCATCGCTTACCGCGCCTTGCATCTGGCTGCCTTGCGTCAGTGCGTTTTGCATGGCTGATTTAAAATCAATATCCCGCGCCTTGTAATTGGGCGTATCCGCATTGGCAATGTTGGCCGCAATCACTTCTTGGCGTTGGCTACGCACCCGTAGCGCGTTTTGGTGAAAACTTAAAGCCGCATCTAATTTATTTAACATCTGCAATTCCTTCCATCGAACACCGAGTAAGCGCTTATGCCTATTTATTGGGTATTCTTGTATCAGTCTTGCCGTAAGTTTAAGACGCATACCTGCTATTTGATTTTGCAAGTAAACGGATAAAACCCGTCCTTTTCTTGCCTTTAGTTGTACGGCAAATGCGTAGAATGCATCATTAATTCAATCTAGATATGGGTGTTGATTATGCAAATGATCAGTAGAAAGTCATTTAAAATCATGTGGTTGACATGCATTTGTAGCGCGGCTTGCATGATGGTGAGTCCATTATCTTTTGCAGAAGAGGCGGGGGCTACCCGCGTGGCAGCCTATGAGCAAGTATCCAACAAGCAAAATCTAGCCCTACTCAAAGAAAAAATCATTGCATTCTTAGCCGTGCAAACGGTCGGGTACCCTGGCAAAGTCGATATCAAAGCCGGTGCCATTGATCCTAACCTCAAGTTAGCCGCATGTGGTGACGTTAATGTATTTATTCCCAGTGGCAGTCGCCCATGGGGCAAGACCAGCGTGGGTGTGCGTTGCGCATCACCACAGTGGACGATTTATGTGCAAGCAACTGTGAGCGTACAAGCGCAATATTTGGTCGCTGTAAATCCATTGGTGCAAGGTCAGCAAATTACTGCACAAGACATGATGTTTGAGACTGGTGATTTAACGCAATTGCCAGCGGGTATTTTCACAGAAGCCAGTCAAGCTGTTGGACGTACCGCAAATATCTCCATGCGTGCAGGCACTGTGTTACGACAAGATATGTTAAAGGCCAGCCTAGTAGTGCAGCAGGGGCAAATGGTGATGGTGATCTCGCAAGGACAGGGGTTTTCTGTCTCAGCAGAAGGTCAAGCCATGGCAAAGGCCAGTGATGGTCAGGTAGTACAGGTTAAAGTCAGTAATGGGCAGTACATTTCAGGCATTGCCCGTACCGGTGGAAAAGTTGAAGTAAACTATTAATAAGTTTATTTAATATGTTGAATTAAAAAGTTTAATTTTTAAAATTTAAGTTAAACTAGTGGGAATTAAAAAAATCATCACAAAGGATTAAAGTTCGCTTAAACTATGCCGATATCACTCATATAGAGATGTATTAATCAATACATAGATTACCTAGGCAGATTGAGCATAGTGTTTCGCGAAAAGGATTTCACCATGAAAATTAATGATTCCATCAAAAACAAACTGGAGCACGGTGTAGATACACTGAGTGCTGACAAAGCAAGTGCTGGCAAGCGTTCCAGTACAGGTGGTGTAGCTGACAACAAGTCTACAGTCGCGGCTGCATCAAGCGAAAATGTCACCTTGTCTCCTATGTCTGTACAACTGCAAGCAATTGCTTCAGAAGTCTCCACTTCTGGCGTGTTTGATACAGAAAAAGTCAATGCCATCAAATCGGCGATTGAAAGTGGTCAATTTAAAGTCAATTCAGAGAAAGTAGCGGATGGCTTGATTGATACTGTGAAAGATTTGCTGAAAAACAAATAAATCGAGGTTACTTATGCACGCACCATCATCAGCAGCACAAGCATCACGTTCGGCAATCACGTTTGAACAAGATGCCTTATTGGTGAATCAACTATTGTCTGATTTGCAAAAAGAGCAGGCTGCATTAGTGGTGTCTGACATTGATGCAATCGAACAACTGATTGATAAACGTTTGGTGCTGTTGCAGCAGTTGAGCGTTGCAGCTAAGAATCGCTATGATGCATTGGCACAGCAAGGCTACGAAGCGAATGAAAAAGGCATGGCACAATGGCTAAAAGCGCAAGCCAAGCCAATATTGAACCGCGCTTGGGAAACTTTTCAGAAGGCTTTAGTGCAAGCAAAAGAATTGAATCGATTAAACGGCGTACTCATCAATAAACATTTCAATCGCAACCAACAGGTGTTAGGCCATTTACAAGGCGAATCTGTACGCACAGATACCTACGGTAAAAACGGTCAAGCTAAATCACAGCATTATCTGCGCAGCTCACTCGTTGTTTAATAAAGTTTTACAAATCAATTGACAACCATCAAGAATGTTAGCATCATTCTGCTTTAAATCTACTCCATAAATATACATCAATAAGTGTATGTTTATACAATAAAAACAATAAGTTGAACATCGTTGCTTTTGAACATACGTGTGGTTTTCTAGATTAAATGGGCTTGACACAAGTAGGCTTATCAATTGCAGCAAGTAGAAATCCGTTTGACTTGATTAGATTGAAAGTTGAATATGGAACCTACTGACCCATCTGTGGATAAAGCTGGCAAACACGCTTTAGACCTGCTTTCAAAAATCACCCTGCACTTACAAGGTATGATTTATCAATTTCGGATGAAATCTGATAAATCCACCAGTATTCCATTCTCCAGTCCACAAATCAAAGAGCTGTTTGCGCTTAACCCTGACGATGTGAAAGACGATGCCAGCGCATTGCTTACGCGCATTGACCCACGTGATTACGATCGCTTTATATTAGCTGGCCGCCAATCTGCACAACAGTTGTCTGCTTGGCAGTGCGAGTTCCGTGTGCATTTGCCAGATGGCAGGGTACGTTGGCTGTTTGGCAACTCTACGCCTGAGTTAGAGCCGGATGGCAGTATATTGTGGACCGGTTATATCAAAGATATTACCGAGAATAAACAGCTAAAAGAAGCGGCCATCATGGGTGGCATTGCATTACACGCAAAACTGGGTTCCATTCCGGATTTGTTGTTTGAATCCGATGAGCATGGCATTTGCCTATTGGTGCATTCGGCCTCGCAAGAGCTGTTGGCCGCTTCGCCAAATGCTTTTATGGGCGAACCCATTCATGAGTTTCTGCCATCGCAGGCTTGTGAAGCGATTTTAGCCGCCATACAAGAAGCTAAGCAGCACGGACGCTCTCAAGATAAGCATTTTAGTTTGGAGATTTTGCAAGGTAAACGCTGGTTTGAGTTGTCTGTGGTAAATAATGTAAAAGACGATGATGCGCACACCTATGTTGTGTTGGTGCGCGATGTGACCGAACAGAAAAAAACACAAGAGAAGCTGCGGATTGATGCCTATGCTTTCCGTGCCATCTCTCAGGGGGTATTGGTGGCCGATGCTAACCGGAAAATTGTAGCGGTCAATGATGCGTTTACTAGAATCACTGGTTACTTGCTGAGTGATTTGCAAGAGCAGCATTTGGATTTTTTATACTCGGCGCATACCAATGCTGATGCCTTATTAGAAATTCAGCAACTACTTACACAGAATCTCTCTTTCTCTGGGGAAGTCATCAGCTATCACAAAGAGGGAAACCCGTTCCTGAACGAGCTCACCATCACGCCGGTGCTGGATGAATATAATGCAGCCAGCAATTTTGTGTGTGTGATCCGAGACATTACAGAACAAAACGCACTGCACAATGCCATTGAGGAGTCTCGTTATTTATTGGTTACTGTGATTGATGCTGCGCCATCGAGAATTTTTTGGAAAGACAAACATTCACGTTATTTAGGCTGCAACAAAGCATTTGCCTTAGAAATGGGCTTAAGCGACCCTTCTGAAATTTATGGGAAAAGTGATGAGGACTTTTTTCCGTCAGCGCATGCCGAAAAATTTAGGCAGGATGATGCTGCGATTATGGCCGCGGGTGTGCCTAAGTTGTTTTACGAGGAAGAAGTCACCAATGGCCAAGGCAAACATGATTGGGCACTGAAGTCCAAAGTGCCACTCAGCAATGCGCGTAATGAGATTATTGGCCTACTTGGTGTATTTGACATTATTACTGAACGTAAACAAGAACAAGAGAAACTGCGTAAAACCCAGCATGCATTATTGGAGTCTAGTGAGCGTTATGTGGATTTGTACGAGTTTGCCCCGATTGGCTATTTAACAGTCAATGAGCAAGGCATGGTGTCAGAAGCCAATTGGAAAGCTAGGTCTATTCTTGGTATTAAGCGCAAAGAATTAGGTAAAGAGCGCTTTGCACGTTATGTCGCGCAGCAAGATAAAAAGTATTGGCAATCACAGTTTGCTGCATTAAAAGCGTTGCAAGAGGGTGCAGAGCTAGCATTTGAGATTGGGTTAGCAGACGAAGAAACTGGGACACATGTTGATGTAAAACTTACATGCGTACGTACGCATGTGACCGAAGACCATGCGATGGTCAGAATGACGTTGTTTGATATTACAGCCAGCAAGCAGGCCGATTTTGAGCTAAGGCAGAAAGAAGCGTATCAACGTTCTTTGTTGGATAATTTCCCATTCATGGTCTGGTTAAAAGACAAAGATAGTCGATTCTTAACCGTGAATGAGGCGTTTTTGTATGCATGCGGTGCCGATACTTTAGAGCAGGTGATTGGCAAAACCGATTCAGATTTTTGGCCACCTGATTTGGCTGATTCTTATAGATCTCAGGACAAAGCGGTCATGATTAGCCGTGAGCCCAAGACGCTGGATGCAATTATAGAGGTGGAAGGTAATCGTTTATGGTTTGAAGCTTACAAATCGCCAGTCATTGTAGAAGACAAAGTCGTGGGTACAGTGGGCTTTGCCAGAGATATTTCTAACCGTCGACGGATATCAAATTACGAGCAATTTAGAAGTCGCATGCTGGAACTGGTGGTGCGCGAAGAAAACCTACAAGTGCTTTTAGATAGTATTGTAGCGGGTATTGAACAGCTCAATCCCTCTATGTTTTGTTTGATTGCCATGCTTGCGGAGAATGGAAAGCAACTGACAGTAGTATCTGCCCTAAGTTTGCCAGAAGGCTTTGTGGATGCACTAGAAGGCATGAAAATCGGCATGGGAATGGGCTCGATTGGTACGGCGGCATTTATTAAAAAACGGGTGATTGTAGAGGATGTGATGACGCATCCTTACTGGACTAAGAACCGAGAAATTGCCCAGAAATATGGCATTGGTTCCAGTTGGGCGGAGCCCATTATTGGGGCAAAAGGCAATGTGCTGGGTGCCTTTGGCATTTATCACCATGAGGCGCATGCGCCGGATGAGTACGACATGATATTGATTGAGCAATCCGCGCGCCTGATCAGCATCGCCTTAGAGCGTAGCGAATCCATTTCTAAGATTGCGCACTTAGCCTATTATGACGACGTCACCGGCTTGCCCAATCGCAGATTCTTATTTGAGCAACTCAAGCGTTCCATGGCGATGAATCTTGAATCTGGGGCCAATAGTGCGCTGATGTATCTGGATTTAGACCAGTTTAAAACGGTGAACGATTCACGCGGCCATGATATAGGCGATATGCTGTTAGTAGAGGTGGCCAATCGATTAAGAGCCAATCTGCAAGCTGCCGATACGATTGCACGCGTAGGTGGCGATGAGTTTGTTGTGCTGGTCGAAAACCTAAGTAGTGAGTTGATTGAGGCGGCCAAGCAAGTAGAAATTGTCGCAGATCGTATTTTAAAAGTACTGAACAAACCATTCACGATTGCCAAGCAAAAACATCATAGCAGCGCCAGTGTGGGCATTACCCTGTTTGGGCAGCAGAAAATGGATGCAGAGGATGTGTTGCAACAATCTGATATTGCCATGTTCCAGGCCAAAAAAGCAGGGCGCAATACCTTTAGGTTCTTTGACCCCAAAATGCAAGCCAACATCACAGCATTGGTGGGTTTAGAAACAGAGCTGAGAAAAGCCATCAACGAATGCCAGCTCAAACTCTACTACCAAGTGCAAGTCGATCATTTAGGACAGCCATTTGGTGCGGAAGCGCTCATTCGCTGGCTACACCCAGAGCGCGGCATGATTTCGCCGGCCGAGTTTATTCCTCTGGCGGAAGAAAGTGGTTTGATTATCCCGATTGGTACATGGGTGCTAGATACCGCTTGTGCACAAATCAAAGCATGGCAGGCGGATCCCAATACCCGTGAGCTGACTTTGTCCGTGAATATTAGTGCCAAGCAGTTTAGACAAGTGGATTTTGTGCAGCAAGTGAAAGCCAGCATACAAAAACATGGCATTGATGCGATGCATTTGCGCTTAGAGCTGACAGAAAGCATGTTGTTGGAAAATGTAGAAGAAACCGTAGAGTACATGAATGCGCTGGGGCAGGTTGGCGTGCAGTTCTCGCTAGATGATTTTGGTACGGGTTATTCATCGCTGCAATATTTAAAGCGGTTACCGCTCTATCAGCTTAAGATAGACCAGTCTTTTGTGCGCGATATTGTGACAGATAGCCACGATAGGACGATTGTGCGTACGATCATTGCCATGGCGCAAAGTATGTACATCGGCGTGATTGCTGAAGGGGTGGAAACCCATGAGCAGCGCGAACTTTTGCTTACCAATGGGTGCCGTCGTTACCAAGGTTACTTTTTTGGTAAGCCATTGCCCATTGAGCAATTCAATGCAATTTTAAAGCTGAGTAAACAATAATACGCATGCCAGTTATGGCACTTGTGGTGTGATTTCTTGCAGTTTGACTTCTTGAGGCTTAATTTCTAGCGTATCTTGCAATTCGTTTTTTGTCTCATACAAAATCATGATCGATACGCGACGGTTCTTTGCCCGACCAAACTCGGTGTCACTACTGCTAATAGGTTGGGTAGCGCCGTAGCCTAGTGCGCTTAAACGCGTTTCTACTACGCCTGCTGCATTTAGCATGCGTACTACTGTACTGGCACGCACTGCGGAGAGCTCCCAGTTGGAGTAAAACTGGTGTGTATGTATCGGCGTATCGTCAGTGTGGCCTTCTACCTGAATCAAGCGTTGGTTGGCGTTCAAAATCACTGCGATTTCGTTGATGATTTCCACAGCAGAATCTGCAAGGTCTGCGGAGCCAGAGTTAAACAATACGCTGTCGTTAATATCGATGCGCACGCCACGGTTATTTTGCATCACTTGTACTTTACCATCCTGTATCATCAGCGCAAGCTTGTTAGAAAGATCAACGCCTAACTTAGCCATGTTTTCACGCTCACGTTTCGATTTCTCTTGATACAAATAACTCAGTGGTAATGGTTTAATCAGCGATTTTTCCGGTTGCGGTTTTACGTCTATTTTTTTTTGCTGTGGCACTGTTGGTGCGCTATCGCCGCTAAATGCAGTATCTATGGCGTTAGTCAGCGCATTGTATTTGCTGAGATTCACGGATGAAATGGCATACATCACCACAAAAAAGGCAAACAGCAGGGTAATAAAGTCTGCATACGATACTAACCAGCGGTCTGAGTTATCGTCATCATCGTCCAGTGGTTTTCTTCTAATCATGATTCGTCACATCAGTGTAAGTAAGACTGCAAACGCTCTTCCACAATTTTCGGATGGTCGCCGCGTGCAATCGATACCCAGGCATTCAGTAGCATTTCTCGGCGCATCATCTCGTGCGTAATCAAGGCTTTAAGCTTGCTGGCGATGGGTAAAAACACTAAGTTAGCAAAGCCTACGCCATAAATGGTGGCGACAAAGGCAACTGCGATACCACTGCCCAATTTGCTGGGGTCAGATAAATTTTCCATCACATGGATTAAGCCAATTACTGCACCTAAAATGCCAATGGTGGGCGCGTAGCCACCCGCTGCACTCCAAATTTTGGCGGCATTGCGTTGTTTGAGTTCATAAAAATGGATATCAATCGCACAAATCTCACGAATACGGTCAGGCGGTGTACCGTCGATCATCAGTTGTAAGCCTTTGCGAATGAACAGATCAGTTTCGCGGCCTAAATAACTTTCCAACATAAAAATGCCTTCTTTACGTGCATATGTGGCCCAAGCGCTGATGCGTGCAGCCAACTCACGGCGATCGTCATGTGGCGTGATAAATACATGTTTCGCCATCACTACGCCTTCTATAAAGCTTGCATAATTGGTTTGCAGCAATACTGCGCCGCAAGTGCCAAATAGCACAATCAGCAGCGCAGCTGGCTGTACCAATGAGGCAATTTGCCCACCCTCTACCGCTTGGCCAACAACCAGTGCGAGCAGGGCAATGGCTAGGCCAGCTAAACTACCCCAGTCCATGCTCTTTCTTTCAAATGTGCACGTAAGCGGCCAACCGCTTGGCTATGTAATTGACATACGCGGGATTCGGATACGTTCATGACGGCACCAATCTCTTTGAGGTTGAGCTCTTGCTCGTAGTAAAGTCCCATCAATATTTTTTCACGCTCGGGCAACGCTTCAATCGATTCAATGAGCGCATCACGGAAATCACTTTCCAGCAGGCCTTTGATCGGGTCGCTGTTCTCGTCGTCTACATAGCGGTCTAAAAAGTGCTCACCACCACTTTCATCATCATGAAAGTCTTCGTAATACACCAGTTGATGGCCTTGGCAATCGCCCAGTGTTTCGTAGTAATCATTGAGCGAGACATCCAACTTTTTAGCAATCTCGTTTTCTGAAGGTGCTCTGCCAAGTTGTTGTTCCAACTGATGGATAGCTGCTTCAATATCACGCATATTCTTGCGAATGCTACGCGGTAGCCAATCTGCGCTACGCAACTCATCTAACATAGAACCACGGATACGCTGGGCTGCATACGTTTCAAATTGCGCGCCGTGCGTGTCTTCATAGCGGTTAATCGCATCCAGCAGTCCTATCATGCCAGCCTGTATTAAATCGTCTAGCTCAACACTGGGCGGTAGTTTTGCCTTGAGTTGATAGGCGAGTTTTTTCACCATGGTGGCATGCTTGGTCAGCATTTCACTTTTTTGATCGTGTTTACCAGTAACTGTATACATAAATAACCTCTGGCCTAAATTCAGGCAAATTGTGCAGGCGTAAAATCTGCAGGAGTAGCGTGCTTATAATCTAATTTAAGTGCCATTTTCTTAAACGCGTTAGAGGCGGTTGCCAATGGAAATGCCTCGATGACAGATCGGCCTAATTGCGAGGCTTTGCTCAAATGGTCATCTTTTGGAATCGCACCAAAATACTCTAAATCAATGCGCATATAGCGTTTAGCCACAGATGAAATATTGTTAAACACCACTTTGGCTTGCTGTTCAGTAGCATCGTCCACAATGATGCCAAAGTGACGACGGCCTAATTGACTGTAGACCTTTTTAATCATGGCATACGCATCTTTAATCGATTCTGGCTGACGCGTGAGCTGGATAATAATTTCGCCATCGTTGAGCAAACTAATGGGTAGTAAATGAGCCTTATTGAGTGAAGCGTCTACCAATAAAATCTCGTACTGATCGGCCAAGGTATGAAATACTTGGGTTAAGTATTCGCTCATGGTGTGATTCAACATCTGATCCAATTGGCTTTTCTGCATCATTTTGGCAATGGAGAAACCATGTTGCGATAAATGAATGGCTTTGTTTAATCCCATTTTTTTACCGGCAGTATCCACCAAAGTAGGTAGGGCGTTAATGCCATAATAAGTCTCAGAAGACTCTTTAGAGGCATGGATGACTAATGTCTTATTGCCTTGGTCGCTGATCGATGCTGCAAGATTCGTCATCAGACGAGATTTATCTTGCGTAGCGGCAGCCGAGATAATAGAAATAATACGTGGCGCAGGCGCCGCCATGATTCTACGTAAGCCAGCCGCTTGGTCTTGTGGCACATTAAGCATGGTTCACCTCCGTCGCTTTCACGTAATCTGCGTAGTTATCTACATTGGCCACCACAAATGGCAATTCTTCTTCCAAGTATTGGAAAGGCCAGCTGGTCGAATTCAATGTCAATGCTCTGGAAATCAACTCTACTTTGTTGGCCACTTGCATGTCTTCTGGCACGCGTTGACCGTGCGTGGTGTAGTACAGTTTTAATTTCTCGCGGATGATGACGTCTAAGGTATTGCCAATGGTCGCGGCTTCATCCAATTTAGTGATAATGCAGCCATCCAACGCGCGGCCTTTATAGGCACGGATCACATCAGTTAATGTTTCACCGGTGCAAGTAGCGTTCAGGCACAGCAGCTTTTTGATATTCACATTCATTTTAGAAAGCATGGCGATTTGTTCTGTCACCATGCGGTCACGTTGGCTCACACCTACGGTATCCACCAAAATGCAGTGTTTGTGTTTGAGTTCATTCAAGGCGATTTTCAAATCGGCTTCGTCTTTCACGGCATAGACCATCACGCCTAAAATCTTACCGTAGATACGCAGTTGCTCATGACCACCAATCCTGTAGCCATCTGTAGTGATGAGGCCTAAGTTTTGTGTGCCATGCTTCATGACATAACGCGCTGCTAATTTAGCAGTAGTAGTGGTTTTACCCACGCCAGTTGGGCCTACCAAAGCAAATACGCCGCCTTGGTCTAATAATTCGCTTTCGTCTTTAATCGTATCCAGATTTCTGGCCAATGCACCTTTGATCCAAGCCAATGCGCGGTTCATTTCCAGGCTGTTTGGTAATTTTTCTGCCAACTGTCTAGAAAGTGATGCGCTAAAGTTAGCGGCTAATAAAGTGCTCAATATTTTGGCTTTCACCGGGTTGTGTTGCAGATTGTTGTTCCATGCCATGGCCGTTAACTGTGTTTCCACACGGCTACGCATGCCACGCATCTCATTCAACATCATGCTAAATTGTTGACTTAACTCTTGGTGAGACAAGCCGCTCATATCGTCATTTGCTTGCATATCAAAACTTGGTTGTTCCATAGCTGCGCGTCTAGAAGGCGCTTCTTGTCTAGGCGAAACTTTGGCTGCCGGCATTACCGCTTTGGGTTTTTCTGGCACAAACTCTGGCGCTTTTACAGCACGTTTGTTTTGATTGAGAATGGAAAGCAGGGTAGGCGCATCCGCGTAATCCTCTTCCTCTTCATCCTCAAACGTTTCTTGTGGAAGCTGCATGGTCGGACTGTCCAGCATATCTGCGCTGAGAGGGCTGAACTGATTCGCCATCGCATGCATGTCTGCCTCGCTGACTGCAAGAATCTCATTGCCGCCATTACTGGCACGGTTAGAAATAATCACCGCGTCTTCGCCTAAGGCTTTACGTACCATGCTCAACGCTTCGCGTGAGTTTTTTCCGAAAAATCGTTTAATGTTCATGCTTGACCTCCAATAAGACTAGTGACGCGAATGGTTTTTGAATCTGGTAATTCTTCGTGTGACAACACGCGAAGATGTGGAACGGAACGGCGTAAAAATTTTGCAAGTGCTGCGCGTAATGGCGCTGGCACTAATAACACAGGGGTTAAGCCCATTTGTTCGTGTTGTTTAGAGGCAGTCTCGGCTTGTCTGGCTAAGGCTTCGGCAATGCCTGGCTCTATAGATGTATTGTTGGCTGCATTGTTTTGTAAGGCTTGCAATAAAATGCGCTCTAGGTTGCCGTCTAACGTCATGGCAGTCACTTCGTTACCAATTGGGAACAAGTCTTGCACAATGGCGCGACCCAGTTTCACGCGTACTAGCGCAGTCAAATCGCCAGCATCTTGTGTTTGGATTGCATGCTCGGACAGCGTTTCCAAAATAGTACGCATGTCACGGATATGCACACCTTCTGTCAGTAAGTTTTGGAGCACTTTTTGTACGAGTGCGAACGATAAGAGTTTAGGCACTAAGTCTTCAACCAATTTAGGTGATTCTTTACCTACGTGATCCAAGAGTTTTTGTACTTCTTCACGGCCTAATAGTTCGGCTGCGTGCATCGAAATCATATGGTTAAGATGGGTGGCAATCACGGTGCCAGCGTCTACCACGGTATAGCCCATGGCTTGTGCATGGTCACGCATGTTGGCGTCTACCCATACTGCTGGCAAACCAAAGGCTGGGTCTGTCGTCACGGCACCTTCTAATTGGCCTGTCACCGTTCCTGGATCAATCGCTAAAAACTGACCAAAGTTTGATTCACCTGTAGCTACCTCAACCCCTTTAAGGGTGACGCGGTAGCTGTTTGGGCGTAACTCTAAGTTATCGCGAATATGTACGGTAGGTGCTAAGAAGCCAACTTCCTGTGCGAATTTTTTGCGGATACCTTTAATGCGTTTAAGTAAGTCACCGCCTTGTGCTTTATCTACCAATGGAATCAGGCGATAACCCACTTCTAGGCCCACGATATCGACCGGCACTACATCATCCCAGCTGGCTTCTTCTACTTCTGTGATGACTTCTGCCGGTGCTTCTACTTCTGGTTCAAGCGCTGCTTGTGTTTTTTGCTTGTCTACCACATACGCAATACCCGCCAAAATAGAGGCTAGTAATAGGAACGCAAAGTGCGGCATGCCTGGAATCAAGCCAATACCACCGATAATGCCAGCAGTCAGGTAAATCACAGTTGGGTTATTGAATAGTTGGGTAATCAGTTGGCCGCCAATGTCTTCGTTGTTGGCTACGCGTGATACCACCACACCAGCTGCGACAGAGATAATGAGTGAAGGGATTTGTGCGACTAAGCCATCACCAATCGCTAATAAGGTGTAATTTTTAACGGCATCACCAAACTGCAGATCATGTTGCACCATGCCCACAATCAACCCGCCGACAATGTTGATGATGATGACCAAGATGCCAGCAATGGCGTCACCACGTACATATTTACTGGCACCGTCCATCGCGCCGTAGAATTCAGATTCTTGGCCCACTTCGGTACGGCGACGACGTGCTTCATCTTCGCCAATCAAGCCAGCGTTTAAATCCGCATCAATCGCCATTTGTTTACCTGGCATCGCATCTAAAGTAAAGCGTGCGCCGACTTCTGCAATACGGCCAGCACCTTTGGTAATCACGGTAAAGTTAATGATGGTGAGGATAATGAATACCACGATACCCACTGCATAGTTACCACCAATCAAGAAGTGGCCAAACGCTTCAATCACTTTACCTGCTGCGTCTGGGCCAGTATGACCTTCTGTCAGTACTACACGGGTAGAAGCCACGTTGAGGGATAAGCGCAACATGGTAGTCATCAGCAACACAGTAGGGAAAGCAATGAAGTCCAAAGCTTTTCTAGTTTGCAGACCGATCATCAAGACCAAGATAGACAACGCAATATTAAAGCTGAAGAACACGTCCAGCATAATCGCTGGCAATGGCAAAATCATCATGGCCAATAGCATGATGATGATGACTGGTGCGGCAGCGGAACGTGCGCCCATATTGGCTAACCATGGAGGTAAGTTGTTCATGCTAAGCCTCCTTGTGCCATTAAGTTAGGTGCTGGGATCAAGCTATGTGGGTCTAGTGCATCAGGTACTGGCAAGGCTTTTGGTACTTCTGGTTGGTAGCCGCCTTGTTGTTTAAACATACGCAATTGGAATACATACGCTAAGACTTCAGCCACTGCCGCATATAAAGCTTCAGGGATTTCTTGATCTAGTTCTGTATGAGCATATAAGGCACGGGCAAGTTTAGGAGACTCGAGCGTGACAATATTGTTATCTTTGGCAATCTCACGGATTTTAAGCGCAACAGCATCTGCACCTTTGGCCACTACAATCGGTGCGCTCATGCCTGCTTCTTGGTATTTCACAGCAACGGCGTAGTGGGTTGGGTTAGTGATGACCACATCCGCTGTTGGGATTTTTGACATCATGCGGCGGCGTGCCATCTCACGTTGTTGTTGGCGAATCTTGGCTTTGATTTCTGGATTACCTTCGGCTTCTTTAGATTCTTGTTTGATCTCTTCTTTGGTCATTTTGTGTTTTTCAGCGTAGTGATAGAGCTGATAAGGCACATCAATTGCTGCAATAAAAATCAATGCAGCCACAATCGTTAAGAAGCCTGAGAGCATTAAATCACTTACTTCACCAATGCCAGCTTCTAGCGGCATATTAGAAAGTGACAGAATCGGTTTTAAGTCGTTACTGACTACCCAGTAAGCAACACCAGCAACGATGATGGCTTTGCCTACGGACTTGATAAGTTCGACCACAGCATTTTTAGAGAACATATTGCTGATGCCTTGTAATGGATTTAGGCGATTGAATTGCGGCACGAATGCTTTATTACTGAATACCCAGCCGCCTACTAATATAGGAGACGCAACTGCAACGGCAAGTAGTACCAATGCCAGTGGAGCAAATGCAATCAATAAATCGAATACGGTATGCGAGACGCGCATTAATAGTACGGCAGGATCAAATGCTACAGTACGGTCAAACTCTAAGCCGGAACGTAGCGATTGCTTTAATGCGGTGTTCAGAGGTTGCTGCATCATCATTAAGCTCAAGCCAGAAGCAAACAACACAGCACATGCCGCCAACTCGCGAGAGCGGGGCACATCGCCTTCTTCCCTAGCTTTTTCTAATCGCTTGGGGGAGGCCTGTTCTGTTTTTTCTAAATCGCTTTCTTCAGCCATGATGATCTCTAACTATTCATTACCTCTTAGTGGATGATTGAATTATTAGATAACTCATGACAATTACATCTTGAGAATAAAAGGGTTTATCCCCCCCTTTCTTTTGTCCAGTAGCATGTTTTTTGTTTGAAAAGATGCATTTTTTCTACAAAAAATAAATATTTTTAATTTTATTATTATTTAAATTCAATGTCTTATGAACTTTTTTAAAAATATTTTAAATTTCCCCTAAAGTTTTTCTAAGGCGGGCCGTTACTGAAGTTAATGCGTCAATAGATGAAAAAAAGTGAGCACGGGCAATTGCAATTGGTCGCAGAGATGCGACAGCCCGATGTAACAGCACTATTTAACGACACCATGTAACGACACTATGTAGATAAACTTTAATTATTTTTAAACTATTTTTGGAATTTAATGCAATGAAAGTCGATTTTTAACCGTATTTAGCATCACGCTTGTACTAAGTGATGATGTCTAAGTCATTGATTTTAAAATAACCCATCAGCAGCACGTAGGCGTTTGTAGGACAAACGCCTACGTGCTCGCGTCCGTTTCGCTTACGTAATTAACCGACAAACCCCAATTGTTGCTAGGCATCAATAAGTTCAAAGTACGCCTAACGCAACACAACATGTTTATAACGTTAACCAGACAAGAATGGGGTCAATCATGAATCAAGAAGAAATGATGTTAGAGATTAAAGATGCAAACCTTAACTACTTAATGTTGGCACAACAATTAATTCGTTCCGATAAAGCAACAGCAATTTTCCGTTTAGGTATCAGCAAAGACATTGCAGACTTGTTAGAAGGCTTGAGCAACTTACAACTTCTAAAATTGTGTAATACCAACATGATGTTAGCACGCTTCCGTTTTGATGATAGCGATATTTTAGGCATGTTGACTAACTACACTAAAGATCGTGCACAAGCACACCTACATACAGCAGTGTTGATGGCAGGCCAAACTGCCGATGCAATGGCTTAGTTTTTGAGACATTCGATCTCTAAAAGATATTAAGGAATAAGGGGTTTATCATGCAAAAGAAAAGCGTAGTCAATGAGGCAGAACAAATTCAATTGGCCATGGAAATGATTCGTTTAGGCGCGCGTTTACAGCTCCTAGAATCACAAACCACATTATCGCGCGAGCGCTTGATTAAACTCTATAAAGAAATGAAAGGCTGCTCACCTCCAAAAGGGATGTTGCCATTCTCAACCGATTGGTTCTTAACTTGGCAGCCAAATATTCACTCTTCCATTTTTTATAATATCTATAAATTCATGGTGGATTACGCAGATGTAAGCGGTATTCAAGCCATCATCAAAGCCTACGGTTTGTACTTGCAACAAGTGACTGATGGCCAAACAGATGCAGACGTTGAACCAGTGCTTTCACTGACACGTGCATGGACCTTGGTACGCTTTGTAGAAAGCAAAATGTTGAAACTCAATGCATGTAACTGCTGTGGTGGCAATTTTATTGTGAACACTTATGACTTGAATCAACACTATGTATGTAACTTATGCCATGTGCCTTCACGTGCAGGCAAAACCAAAAAAGCCAAAGAGTTAAGCTACAAATTAGTTTCTATGACAGCTTAATTGTATAGATTGAATGATTGAGGCGAGCGCAAATGCAACTTCATAGCCAACACCGTCCAGACAGATTTTTTGAAGACACTGCTTGGTATCAACGTGCGTTGCAAAGCCTTAGTAAGACGCCTTCGCTATTAGCACTGTTAGTACAGTCTGCCGCATTCGGTGTGATATTGATGTACGCCAAAATGAGCGCACCGGCTGAGAGCGCACTGTTAACAGCTGACATGACGTTTTATGTGTTCTCTTTGGTCTTATTGCAGTCCATGTTTGCTACGTTTATTGCCACCTGTGTAGGCATGGCAGTATGGTGGCGCTGGATTCACTTTTTCTTCCCGCTGGCGTTATGGCTGATGTCCATTTTGCATGTGCCCAGCAGCGTATATTTCATTGGATTTGTGGTGACCATGGCCCTGTACTGGACCACATTTAAAACACAAGTCCCGTTTTATCCTTCCCGTCCAGCCGTATGGCAAGCATTGCACAACTTGATGCAACAACATCGTCCACACCATGCTTTACGCATGATCGATATTGGCAGCGGCTTGGGTGATGTCTCCACCTACATTGCGCAGCACCGCCCCAATGATATGGTCGAAGGCATTGAAGTTGCACCATTACCTTGGTTGATCAGCAAAGTAAGAGCCTATTTGAAAGGCTCGCGAGCCACCTTTACACTGGGTAGTTATCATGCCTTAAATTTTGCAGACTATGATGTTGTATTTGCCTACTTATCACCCGCAGCGATGTCTCAATTGTGGGAAAAAGCCAGCCAAGAAATGCGTCATGACACACTTTTGGTCAGCCTTGAGTTTGATATTCCCAATGTCATGCCAGAGCAGATTATTCAGACCGGCGATACTACACCTGACTTGTTTGTGTGGCGCATGGCATAACTGCTAGCCACTAAGCGTTAAACCTGCGTCATTACACGCTTCTCCTAAGTTCCCAATCCTTCCAGCAATACATAGTGCCTGTTTAAAGCATCACGGATGAACAGGATTAAAAGCCTGAAAAATGCCCTTTATTCCCTCAATTGATTTTTGTCCGCGCTTGTTATTCTGATACCAATTTAAGAAGTTTTCTATTGGCTGTTCGGAGACGATAACATGTTTGTCATTATTGGTTACATCGTAGTGTGCGGCACCATTTTTGGTGGCTATGCGCTGGCGGGAGGGCACTTGGGTGGCTTATGGCAGCCGCTGGAGGTGCTGATGATTTTTGGTGGTGCAGTCGGTGCATTTATTGTAGGCAACGACACAAAAGCACTCAAAGCCACATTAAAAGCACTCCCTACTATCTTTAAAGGCTCCAAATATACCAAATCCCTGTACATGGATTTGTTAGCGCTCTTGTTTGAGATTCTTAGCAAAATCCGTAAAGAAGGCATGATGTCAATCGAAAAGGACGTCGAAGATCCTGAGTCCAGTGCCTTGTTCAACAAATACCCAAAAATCCTGCACGACCATCATTTGGTTGAGTTTATTACCGATTATTTACGCTTGATGGTATCCGGCAATATGGATGCATTCCAAGTGGAAAACTTAATGGATAACGAGATTGAAACACACCATATGGAAGGCCATGTGCCAGCGCATTGTATTGCCAAACTAGGCGATGGCTTGCCCGCATTTGGTATCGTAGCAGCGGTGATGGGGGTAGTGCATACCATGGAAAACGTTGCATTGCCGCCAGCTGAATTAGGTATTTTGATTGCGCACGCATTGGTGGGGACATTTTTAGGGATTCTGTTGGCTTATGGTTTTGTTGGCCCGTTATCTGGTTTGCTTGAGCAGAAATTAGAAGAGTCCAGCAAGATGTTCCAGACCGTCAAAGTGACGCTATTGGCAAGCTTGAATGGCTATGCGCCGGCCATTGCGGTTGAGTTTGGCCGCAAAGTGCTGTACTCCACAGAGCGTCCAGGCTTTGCTGAGTTGGAAGACCATGTAAAACAAGCTAGAGCAGCTAAATAATTCGATTGAATTGACGTAATAGATAGTTAGAGGAAGCAGTTATGGCTGAAGATCGTATTGCACCGATTATTGTTAAGAAGATTAAAAAAAGTGGTGGTGGCCACCATGGCGGTGCATGGAAAATTGCCTATGCTGACTTTGTGACAGCCATGATGGCGTTCTTTCTTTTGATGTGGCTGTTGGGGTCTACCTCTAAAGCGCAGAAAGAAGGCATTGCAGAATACTTTAAAACACCATTGAAGGTCGCCATGATGGGCGGCCCTGCGATGGGCGTCACGGATTCGGCGATTAAAAACACGGGTGGTAGAGACATCACCAAAAAACAAGGCCAGGTGAAACCCGTGGATGGCCCACCGGGCAAGCAGAAAACAGTCACGATTGAAGATGCAAAAGAAGCATTGAAAAAAGCGGAGCAAGCCAAATTAGAAGATTTGAAACAAAAGATTGAGCAAACGATTGATCAAAGCGAGACCTTAAAGAAATTCAAAAGTCAGTTGATGTTAGACATTACACCTGAAGGTCTGCGTATTCAAATCTTAGATGAACAGAATCGTCCGATGTTTGAATCGTCTAAAGCTGATTTACAGCCGTATGCCAAAGAGATTCTGCATGAAATTGGCAAAATGTTGAATGGCGTGCAAAACAAAATCAGTTTATCTGGGCACACCGATGCTGCACCTTATCCGAATGGCGACAAAGGCTATAGCAATTGGGAGCTGTCTTCTGATCGTGCGAACTCTTCACGCCGCGAACTGATTGCAGGCGGTATGGATGAGTCAAAACTACTTCGCGTAGTGGGGCTGGCTTCTGCGTCTTTATATGACAAAGAGAATCCATTTAATCCTACCAATCGTCGTATTAGCTTGGTGGTAATGAATAAGCAAGCAGAAGAAGATGCACTGAAAGATGCAGAGAGTGAGCATGCGGATATAACGAGTAATCAGGCTGGTGTGGTATTGCCAGCGGGTATTGTATCGCCAAAGTAGTGCAACAATTAAGCTGGTTTTACAACGGTATTCAACAAATTGAGATGAAGTGCAATGAGGCATGATGTTATGGAAATGAATAAATTACCCATCAATGAGTTAAGAACGCTTTTGACAGCCGTGGCTAACCACGGTAATCAGCATTTGGTCGAAGTGGAATCTGATCTACAGCAAACCGCTTTTTTATTGAATGAAGCGATTGAGAAACTCAGCACCAGTTTTATGAAGATTCATGACTTGATTGCACACCAACATAATTTATTGGTGACCTCTGGCCAGTTAGATGAAGCCATGACTTTTGCAATTGAAGAATATGAGGAAAAGATTGGTAATGAAGTAAATTCAGTGGTGACGGGTATGCAGTTTCAAGACATGACGAGTCAATTATTACACCGCACGATCAATCGTGTGAATGGTTTGAAAGCGCTATTACAAGAGCTATCTGAACATGGGTATGACATGGACGCACAGCGTGAGCATGATGATATTGCCAAGTTTTTGGTCAATATCAACGACATTTTGCATGCTGGTAGTCATGCACTTTCAGGCAATTTAAGAAAAGCAGTGGGACAAAAAGATATGGCCACCGGCGATATTGATTTGTTCTAGGCACAAGTATCACTCTATTTTTTGGGTAGTAATTTTTAACAAAATAAAAGCGAGTACGAAATGGCAAAAACAATTTTAGCAGTCGATGACTCCGGTTCACTTCGTCAAATGGTGGCATTTAGCCTTAAAGCTGCTGGTTACGATGTGTTGCAAGCGGTAGACGGACAAGATGGCTTAAACAAAGCCAAAGAAAAAACAGTAGACCTTGTGCTGACTGATCAAAATATGCCGATTATGGATGGCCTGACTTTAATTAAAAATTTACGCGGATTGGGTTCTTACCAAAAGGTGCCTATTTTGATGCTAACCACGGAGTCTAGCGACGAAATGAAGGCAAAGGGTAAAGCTGCTGGCGCCAATGGCTGGTTAGTTAAACCGTTCGATCCGAAGCGTTTGATCGAAGTTGTACAAAAAGTAATTGGTTCATAAAGTATAGAGATGAAGAGATATCCGCAACGTTGGGCGAGTTTAATAGATGCAAGCCGGACGTACACAATGAAAAACGGGGTACCACAATGACAATAGACATGAGTCAGTTTTATGAGGTCTTCTTTGATGAAGCAGATGAGCTGCTTGCTGAAGCAGAACGCCTGTTACTAGGGATTGATATTGATCAGCCCGATACAGAAGATTTAAATGCGATTTTTAGAGCAGCGCACTCCATTAAGGGCGGCGCTGCAACATTTGGTTTTATGGACATGGCGGAAATTACGCATGTGCTGGAAAACCTGTTGGATAAAATTCGTAAAAATGAAATGAAATTGACCGGTGAACATGTAGACGCATTTTTGGCTGCCAAAGATGTGTTGAAAATGGAACTGGATGGACATCGCCATGCGACTGATGTAGATCAAGACCAAGTGGCTGATGTCAAAATGGTATTGAAATCCTTATCTGAGGCAAGCCAAGATGCACCAGCTCAACAGGCCGCGCCAGCACCACAGACTGCGCCTGCTGTTGAAGCGCCCGCGCCTGTTGCGGCAGCGCCAGCACCGGTTGTTGCGGCAGATATCGCCATCGATTTACCACCAGGCCACCAAGTGTTTAATGTGGCATTGCCAGAAATTTCAGAAAAAGATTTATCTAATATTAAAGATGAATTAGCGCTATTAGGCGAGGTGACTGCGGCAAAAGGTGCCAATGATCGCTACGTATTGACCTTAATTACTGACTCCACACAAGATGACATCGTCTCTATCTGTTCCTTTATTTTAGATCCGGATGATTTGGTCATTACCTTGGGCAATGCGCCAGGTGCTGCACCTGAAGCTGCCGTGGCTGCTCCTGCTCCCTCAGCACCTGCTGTGGTCGAAGCTGAGTCAGAGCCCGTTGCCAATGGTAAAGTGAAAGTAGAGGAAGAGGTAGGCTATGGCTTGTTTGCCGAAGATGGTAAAGAGAGCCAAGAAGAAGGCTACGGTTTCTTTGCGCCATTCAAACCACATCCAGATGCAGAGAAAGCGCAGCTCATTGGTGACGACACTAAATTGACGGCTGAAAATGCAGGTGCCAGTGCTGTTGCTGTCGAGGCCAAAGCGGAAGCGGCTAAACCAGCTGCAGGTAGCGCAGAGCCAGCAGAGAAACGTACATTAGCCAGACGCGAGTCCGACAAAGCGCCAGCCAATGCGGAAACGACATCGATTCGTGTCGGGATTGAAAAAGTCGATCAACTGATTAACTTAGTTGGCGAGCTGGTCATTACTCAAGCCATGATCGAGCAGCGTGTGAACGCATTGGATCCAGTGCAGAACGAGGCCTTAATCAATAGCGTTGGTCAGCTCACACGCAATACACGCGATTTGCAAGAGTCTGTGATGTCGATTCGTATGATGCCAATGGACTTTGTGTTCTCACGCTTCCCACGCATGGTGCGCGATTTAGCAGGCAAGTTGAACAAGAAAGTAGAGTTTGTCACCATTGGTGCAACCACAGAATTAGACAAAGGCTTGATCGAGCGTATCGTCGATCCATTAACGCATTTAGTGCGTAACAGTGTGGATCACGGTATTGAAACACCTGAAAAGCGTAGAGCTGCAGGTAAGTCAGAGACTGGTACATTAACGCTGTCAGCGGCCCATAAAGGAGGCAGCATTGTGATTGAGGTCACGGATGATGGCGCAGGCTTAAACCGCGACAGAATCTTAGCCAAAGCCCAGTCCAATGGTTTAGCTGTCAATGAGAACATGTCGGATAGCGACGTGTATTCACTGATCTTTGCGCCAGGTTTCTCAACTGCTGAAGTCGTGACCGATGTGTCTGGCCGAGGTGTAGGGATGGACGTGGTGAAACGAAACATTACTGCCATGGGTGGTGTGGTCGAGATTCGTTCTGCTTTAGGCTTTGGTACGACAATTTCGATTGCGTTACCACTGACGCTTGCTATTTTAGATGGTATGTCTGTCTCACTTGGTCATAGCGTCTATGTAGTGCCGCTCAACTTAATTGTGGAGACATTACAACCTAAAGCAGAAGACATTAAAACAGTCACAGGTGAAGGCTATATGGTGCATGTGCGTGGTGAATATTTGCCTATTATTGCGCTGCATCGCTTATTCAATCATCACACCGACATTACAGATCCAACACAAGGCGTCTTAGTGCTCATTGAAGCGGATGGTAAAAAATCAGCCTTGTTTGTCGATCGTTTAGTGGGTCAGCAGCAAGTGGTGATTAAGAGTTTGGAAACCAACTTTAAGAAAGTACCAGGCGTATCCGGCGCTACCATCATGGGCGATGGCTCAGTAGCGCTTATTTTGGATGTGCCTGCGATTATTCAGATGGGCCAAACCACCAATTATATTACTGGGGCTGCGACTTTTTCGCATCAAGCTGTCCCCTCCATTTCAAATCCAGCGAATGCATAAGGAGTGAATGCAATGAACACGAATACTGAAGCGGTTTCCACCAACACGAGCGCAGGCATTAAGAGCGCCGCAGGTGAGTATTTAACTTTTGTGCTAGGCACAGAGCAATACGGACTGGAAATTCTCAAAGTACAAGAAATCCGCGGTTACGACGCAGTGACGCAAATTGCGAATACCCCAAACTTTATTAAAGGGGTAGTCAATTTGCGCGGCAAGATCGTGCCGATTGTGGATTTACGCATCAAATTTAATTTAGGCAAGGTGGAATATGACGAGTTTACAGTCGTCATTATTCTTAACTTGAGTGGCCGTATTGTGGGCATCGTGGTCGATGGTGTATCTGATGTGATGGCATTAAAAGAAGATCAACTACGTGAAGTGCCGACTTTAGTGACCAGCATAGACACTAAATACATTGTAGGGTTGGCCACTGTTGAGCAGCATATGCTCATTTTGGTGGACATTGAAAAATTAATGAGCAGCCAAGAAATGGAACTCATTGATACAGCAGCAGTACATTAAAGCAAATTACATCGTCGCTAACAACTTATGCAGGCTAGGTAAAAGGTAAAGGGGTGTTTCTCATGGCAAGTTCAATATTAAATGGATTAAGCAGTTTGTTTGGTAATAAAACAACTGATGTGCATCAATTGGATCAAAGTGGTCAAATCAAGGCAATTCATCGAGTGTTGGCAGTCATCGAGTTCAGCCCAGAGGGCGTGATTCTTAAAGCCAATGACAACTTTTTACAAGTCGCTGGCTATCGCGAGGATGAGGTGGTGGGACAGCACCATCGCATGTTTGTGGATGCAGAATATGCAAAAAGTGCCGAATATCAACAGTTTTGGGAAAGATTAGCCCGAGGCGAGTTTGACCAAGGTCAATATAAACGCTTTGCTAAAGGCCAACGTGAAGTATGGTTAGAAGCCAGCTATAACCCGATTTTTGATGCCACAGGCAAAGTATATAAAGTCGTGAAATATGCGACAGACATCACACAGAAAAAATATAGCGCTGTAGATACAGCTGGACAGCTGGAAGCCATTAGTAAATCACAAGGCACGATTGAGCTAGGCCTAGATGGCAAAGTGTTGACAGCGAATGAAAACTTTTTGGCGGTATTAGGCTATAGCTTAGAAGAAGCTGTAGGGCAGCACCATAGTGCATTTGTAGAGCCAGACTATGCAAAAAGTGCGGAATATCGCGAATTTTGGGCTAAATTGAACCGTGGTGAGTATATCTCCGGTAAGTTCAAACGCGTAGGCAAAGGCGGCAAAGAAATTTGGCTAGAGGCCAGTTATAACCCAATTGTGGATGCGAATGGTAAGCCTTACAAAGTAGTGAAATTTGCATCAGACATTACGCAAGAAAGTACTCAATCTGCTGATTACTCCGGTCAATTGTCTGCCATTCATAAAATTATGGCGGTGATTGAGTTTGATTTGAAAGGCAATATTCTTAACGCCAATAATAATTTCTTGGCTGCGACTGGATATGACCTGAAAGAAATCGTGGGCAATCATCACAGCATGTTTGTGGATCCTACTTATCGTACTGGCAGTGAGTACAAAGCATTTTGGGAGAAATTAGCCCGAGGCGAGCCTGATAGCGGCGAATACAAACGTTACGCAAAAGGCGGCAAAGAAATTTGGTTGCAATCTAGCTACAACCCCATATTTAATGCGGATGGTAAGCCATTTAAAGTGGTGAAATACGCAACCGATATTACTGAGCAAAAACGAAAAAATGCAGATTATGAAGATCAGATTGCTGCATTTAAAGGGGTGCAAGGTATTGTTGAGTTCTCGATAGATGGGAATATTGTTGATGCAAACTCTATTTATCTAGAAGCCGTAGGGTATGAGCTTAAAGAAGTATTAGGTAAGCATCACAGTACTTTTGTTGATCCTACAGAAGTGAATACACCTGAATATAAAGCGTTCTGGGAAAACTTAAACGCAGGTAAATCTCAAACAGGTCGTTTTAAACGACTGATTAATCATGGTAAAGAGATTTGGATTCAAGCCTTGTATGCACCAGTGTTAGATGCCAAAGGTAAGCCTTATAAAGTCGTTCGCTTTGCAAACTATGTGACAGAGCAAGTGCTGGCTGAGCAAGCATTAGAAAGCGCAGTGATTGAAACCAATGAAATGATCGAACTGGCTAAATCAGGCGATCTTACACACCGTGTATCGCTTGCTGGTAAAACCGGTGCGATCGCTAGTTTGTGCGATGGCGTAAACTCACTCATGGATAAGATGACAGAAGTATTATTATCTGTACGTGAAGCAGGCGAAACCATTAACACTGCTGCCGGTGAGATTTCAACTGGCAATAACGATTTATCACAACGTACTGAACAACAAGCTTCATCACTAGAAGAAACGGCTTCAAGCATGGAGCAACTTTCATCTACAGTGAAACAAAATGCAGAGAACGCTAAACAAGCCAATCAATTGGCTGCTGCTGCTTCTGGTGTAGCAGTCAAAGGTGGCGAAGTGGTTGGCAACGTAGTGACAACCATGAGCGCGATTAACGAGAGCGCACGCAAAATTGAAGACATTATCAGCGTGATTGATGGCATTGCTTTCCAAACCAATATTCTTGCATTAAACGCTGCGGTAGAAGCGGCACGTGCGGGTGAGCAAGGCCGTGGCTTTGCTGTGGTGGCGGGTGAAGTGCGCAATTTGGCACAACGTTCTGCCAGTGCTGCAAAAGAGATCAAAGAGTTAATTTCTAACTCTGTCAGCAAAGTAGAAGAGGGTACACGCCTGGTTGAAAATGCTGGCAACACAATGACTGAGATTGTGTCATCAGTACAACGTGTGACGGACATCATGGGTGAGATTTCAGCGGCTTCAAGTGAGCAAAGTGCTGGTATTGATCAAGTGAATAACGCGATTACCAGCATGGACGAAGTGACACAGCAAAATGCGGCCTTGGTGGAAGAGGCAGCAGCAGCAGCTGAATCACTCGTTGACCAAGCCGTTAGCTTAATGGATGTGGTTAGTAGCTTTAAGCTGCAAGGTGCTGCTCAACATGAGCGTCGTTCACACAGCAGTCCAATGCGCAGCGCACCAAAACCGGTGGCAACCGCTAGACCTGTTGTAAGACCAGCTCCAGCAAAAGTATCGATGAAAACCGGTACAGATGACGGAGATTGGGAAGAGTTTTAAACCAATCTGCAAGCAAATCAGTGGACATAAAACAGCGGGCTAAATGCCCGCTGTTTTTTATTGTATGGGTCAGTATGGGATGTTGCAAAAATGATGTATTCACGCGGGTTTCAAAGACACTTCGTCAATATGCATCATGGTGTATTGCGAGTAAAAAAAATATTTGTAACTACATTGTAAAAGTCTTAAAGATTGTAGGAGCCGCTCCGTTAATTTTAATAAGTGGTTTAGTTTTGTACGAGATTTTTGTATGAGATATTTGTACGAGATCAATAACTAGACCTTTTTTAATCCTAGTAACGGAGTGTTTATGGCAGTTAAATTAGTAGCAACAACATTAACAACATTGGTTTTAGCTTTAGCAACACAGCAAGCACTAGCAGCGGAAGTATGCACAGTGTCTATGATGGGCCGCGTATGTTATGAAGAAGGTAGCCCGGAAGCCACTGCAGCACACATGAAGGGTAACGCTGTTGCAGATGCTGCCGCTAAGAAAAAAACTGAGGTTGCTGATGCTTCTAAAGAAACTAAAAAATTAGTGAGTAAATAAGGTGTAATTTTGATAGCTTAATTGCTAAATTTATCGATCGATTTAATCGAAAAATAGTACAACTAAAAATGCCTCTCAGTATCGCGCTGAGGGGCATTTTTTATGGGGAAACGGTTTACAGGCATTGGGTGACATGTGATTTGGAAAAGAGGGGTATTTACGATGCTTTTCTAGTAATGAAATGGCCTTCAGAAAGTACAAAATGGTGTCGTTAAATGAGTAAAGTAAGACAACTAATAACACACCTAATCAACTGGGAAATATAGAAATGAATATCGTTTGGAGAAAAAAATGAGTGTTGCCAATAGAATGTATGCGCTAATTTTGTTAGCAGCGGTCGGGTTGTTTTCTCTGGCGGGTGTCAGCTATATTCAAATGAACCGCATTTACGAAACCACCAATTATGCAAATCAAAATTCAGCCCCGAGCGTAGAAGTGTTGGATCGTGCACTCGCACAATTTGAGCGCTTAAACAGCTTGATTTGGCAGCATATGCTGAATACCGATAGCGCCAAAATGCAAGTGATTGAAACGCAAGTAGCTGAAACACATAACTTGCTGACATCTACGCTTAAAGGTTACGAAAAAAACAATGTAAGTAACGAGAAAGATAAAGCTTATCTCGATAAAGATTTTGCCATGTTGGCCGAGTACGACCAAATGGGCGGTGAAGTACTCACACTGTCTTTGGCGAATAAGAAAAATAACGCGCGTGATAGTTTGTTGGCGTCATCCATCAAGGTGGAGCAAGTTCAAAATGCAATCAAAGAGCACCGTGAGTTCAACTTTGAGTTAGGCCAAGCTAGCGCCAAACAAGCCGCAGAAATGAAGGCTGGCGCGGTATTGCTGTTGCTCGTGATTGCCGGATCCATCTTGGCAGCAGTGGTGTGCATTGGTCTCTACATCAAACGTAATTTAATGCAGCAACTTGGCATGGAGCCAGCTGCGCTGTCTGTGATTGCCAAAAACTTTGTAGAAGGCCATTTAACGCAAAAAATTGAGTTGGCTGAGCATGACAAAGCCAGTGTTGCTTACTCTATCCGCAGCTTACAAAAAACCTTAGACGGCTTGGTGCAATCTTTGCAGTATGTCAGCCAGCAACATGATGCGGGCGATATTGACTGCACCGTAGATGCTACACGCTTTAAAGGCGGCTATTCAGAGATGGCCAAAGGCATCAATAAAATGGTGGCGGGCCATATTGAGATGAACCAAAAAGCCATTCAAGTAGTGAAAGCATTTGGTGAAGGTAATCTGACCGCTGAGCTGGAACAGTTCCCAGGTAAAAAAGCGTTTGTGAATGAAGCCATTGAGCAGGTACGTGCCAATATCCAAGCGCTTGTAGCGGATGCCGATATGTTGGCGCATGCAGCCGTAGAGGGGCGCTTATCTACCCGTGCCGATGCAAGTAAACACCAAGGTGATTTCTACAAGATTGTACAAGGTGTTAACGACACATTAGACGCTGTGATTAACCCGCTTAACGTTGCTGCTAGCTATGTGGATAGCATTTCTAAGGGCAATATCCCCGCGAAAATTACAGACGATTACAGTGGTGACTTTAATACCATTAAACATAACCTCAATACCTGTATTGATGCAGTCAATGCTTTGGTTGCCGATGCTTCACGCTTGGCGCAAGCCGCAGTAGAAGGCAAGCTGGCGACGCGTGCAGACGCAAATCAACATCAGGGAGATTTCCGTAAGATTGTGGAAGGTGTCAATGCTACATTGGACTCTGTGATTAACCCGCTGAACATGGCTGCAGAGTATGTAGAGAACATCTCTAAAGGCAATATCCCAGCGAAGATTACCGATGATTACAGTGGCGACTTTAATGTCATTAAGACTAACTTAAACACTTGTATCGATGCGATCAATCGCTTGGTCACCGATGCGAATATGCTGGCGGAAGCGGCTACCGAAGGCCGTGTGACCCAACGCGCAGACACCACGCAACACCAAGGTAACTTCCGTCAAATTGTAGAAGGCGTAAATCAAACGCTGGATATGATTGTGGCGCCCATTACCGCCGTTAAAGCGGCCGTAGAAACAATTGCCACTGCCGCTGGCGAAATATCTACCGGCAATAGCGATTTGTCTGCGCGCACAGAGCAACAAGCCTCTAGCTTAGAAGAAACAGCAGCCAGCATGGAAGAGTTGGCTGGCACCGTTAAACAAAATGCGGACAACGCAAAACAAGCAAATCAGCTGGCGATTACCGCCTCTGGTGTGGCTGTCAAAGGTGGTCAAGTGGTGGCCGAAGTGGTGAATACCATGACAGGCATTAACGAGAGCGCCCATAAAATTGAAGACATTATCAGCGTGATTGACGGCATTGCCTTCCAAACCAATATCTTGGCATTAAACGCTGCGGTAGAAGCGGCGCGTGCTGGTGAGCAAGGCCGTGGCTTTGCAGTGGTGGCGGGTGAGGTGCGTAACTTGGCACAACGTTCAGCCAGTGCGGCCAAAGAGATCAAAGAACTGATTACCGATTCTGTCAATAAAACAGCCGAAGGCACCAAGTTGGTTGAAAACGCGGGGACTACGATGGAAGAAGTCGTGGTTTCTGTACAGCGTGTTGCCGACATTATCAGTGAAATTGCGGCGGCTTCTGCAGAACAAACTACAGGCATTGACCAGGTGAATCAAGCTGTGACCAGCATGGATGAAGTGACGCAGCAAAATGCGGCATTAGTCGAAGAGGCTGCAGCTGCAGCGGAATCATTGCTGGAACAAGCAAATCAGCTGTCGGAAGTGGTGAGCGTATTCAAGTTGGATACTGTAGGTACGGATCGTCGTGCAACACACAGTCCAATGCGCAGCGCCTCTAAACCGGTTATGCAATCAAAACCAGCTGTCCAATCAAAACCACTTAGTCAACCTGCGCCTACCAAAGTATCGATGAAGACAGGCACAGATGATGGTGATTGGGAAGAATTTTAACTTTAGCGTGTGACGCAAGAATTGAGCGGTTTAAGCCTACTTAATCGCCAATATAAAACAGCTTGCGTCCACCCATAATACATTTGAATAGTGGTTGAAGAAATTAAGGATTCAACATGGCAACAATGAAAAAGGAAAATATTGTGATGAGTCAATTACGCAGTTTGAAATTAAAGACGCAACTGTTGTTATTGATTGGCGTCATGGTATTAGGGTTTGCGTTTGCTGGCGTCATGGCAGACCGTGCTTTTGATAAAGTATTGGTCAATGGTGAGGTCTATCAAAACATTCAGGCACATAAGAATTTGGCCGCAGATATTCTGCCGCCACCCGCTTACTTGCTTGAGTCTTGGCAGGTTGCGCTTGAGATGGCAGCCATTAAAAATGCGCCTTTACAGCCTTTAATTGATAAAAGCGAGCAATTGTCAGAGGCCTTTACCAAACGCGCTGCGTTCTGGGTAGAGACACAACCACAGCTGAAAAAAATCCTGACGGAATCACTTATCCCCACAGGTGAGACATTCATTCGTGTGCGTGATAATCAATTGATTCCAGCCGTGCGTTCTGGCGATGCCAAACGCATTGATGCTGCGCTGAATAACCTTAAAAATGCCTATCAACAACACCGTGCGGTGATTGATGAATTAGTCGTATTGAATGACAAGGCTTACAAAGTGATTGAAACTGAAGTGCCTGCACAAGTGCAATCTGCACGCACACAATCCTTAGTATTGGCATTCATTGCGTTGAGCATTGCATTAGCCGGTTTATTTGCTGTAGTGACGCATGTCATTCGTCAGCTTGGCGGTGAGGCTTCAGAAGCATTGGCAGCGGCACAACATATTGCCGAAGGTGATTTTAGTGCCAATACATCACATTCCAATCAAGGTGCCAATGTCATTGGCGCACTGGCGCTTGCCTCAGAAACGCTTATCCAGATTGACCGTGAAATGGCACGCATGGATGCCGAACATCAGCAAGGCAATGTGGACGCGAATATCGATGTAAGCAAATTTAAAGGTGCGTACCGCGATATGGCCATTGGCATCAATCGTATGGTGGCCAATCACGTAGCGGTCATGACCAAAACGACAAGCTGCGTCAATAGCTTTGCTAAAGGCGACTTTGACGTGCCGTTAGAGAAATTCCCAGGCAAATTGGCCTTGGTCAATGAGGGTGTAGAAGGGCTACGTGGCAATATCCACGCACTTATTTCTGATATGCGTTTGATGGCCGAAGAGCACAGCAAAGGTAACACCAACTTTGTGATAGATACAGACAAGTTTGCCGGTGACTATCGCTTGTTGGCGATTGGCGTCAATAGCATGGTGAATGAGTATATCGACGAGAATAAAGCGGTCATGGAGTGTGTCAGCCAGTTTGGCAACGGCGATTTCTCAGCCAATATTAAAGAATTCCCAGGTGAAAAAGCCTACATTAACAAGAACATCAAGAAAATTGGTGGCAATCTTAAAGGCCTGATTGAGTCTGTGAATTGGGTGAGTGGCGAGCACGAAAAAGGCAGCATAGACATGACCTTACGTGACGACATGTTTAAAGGTGATTTCAGTACGCTCGCTAAGTCCGTCAACAAAATGATGGCTGGCTTGCTGGATATGAATCAAAAATCGATGCAGGTAGTCAAAGCCTTTGGTGAGGGTAATTTTAGTGCGCCATTAGAGCAGTTCCCTGGCAAAAAAGCATTTATTAACGAAACCATTGAGCAAGTGCGTAGCAACCTAAAAAATCTGAACGAAGATGCGCAGCTGTTGGCTGATGCTGCTCGGGATGGTCGTGTGTCTGTGCGTGCTGATGCCTCACGCCATCTTGGTGATTATCGCAAAATTGTAGAGGGTATGAATGAAACCCTAGACATGATTGTGACCCCAATCACCACCGTAAAAGTGGCTGCAGAAACCATCAATACGGCTGCTAAAGAAATCGCGCAAGGTAACTCCGATTTAAGTCGCCGTACCGAAGAGCAAGCCGCCAATCTAGAAAAAACAGCGTCCAGCATGGATGAGTTGTCCAGCACTGTGAAACAGAATGCCGACAACGCAAAACAAGCCAATCAATTAGCCATTACTGCCTCCGATGTGGCAGTGAAGGGCGGTCAAGCCGTGGGTGAAGTGGTGTATACCATGAGCGCGATTAATGAGAGCGCACGCAAAATTGAAGACATTATCAGCGTGATTGACGGTATTGCTTTCCAAACCAATATCTTGGCGCTAAACGCTGCGGTAGAAGCGGCACGTGCTGGTGAACAGGGCCGTGGTTTTGCCGTAGTAGCTGGCGAGGTACGTAGCCTAGCACAACGTTCTGCCAGTGCAGCCAAAGAAATTAAAGAGCTGATCACCGATTCTGTCAGCAAAACCACAGAAGGTACTAAGCAAGTAGAAAACGCCGGTGCCACCATGCAAGAGATTGTGACTTCGGTAAAACATGTGGCAGACATCATTGCAGAGATATCAGCGGCTTCACAAGAGCAAAGCGTGGGTATTTCACAAGTCAATGACGCCATTATTCGTATGGATGACACTACACAGCAAAACACTGCATTGGTTGAACAAGCAGCAGCGGCAGCTGAATCCTTGATGGAGCAAGCAGACGAGCTAATGAATACCGTGAGCGTATTTAGTATTGAAGGCAGCTCTGCTTCATATCATCAATCATCAGCAAAAGTAGCCAGTGTGGCCTATAGCAAACCGACCCAAGTGCGCAAACCGGCTCAAACACATAAATCGGATCAGGTACAAGCCAAACCAGTTGCAGCACAGAGCTACGCGAAAACGGGTACGGATGATGATTGGGCAGAGTTTTAATTTAAGCAAAATCAAAAGAGTTTAATTAAGGAATAGATATGAAGCTAACTGTTGCGAAAAAAATGATGTTGCTGGTGCTGATCAGTATGTTGGGGTTGATTGGCTTGGCTACGGTAGGTCAATATCAACTGCATGCGGTATTTGATAAGACGAATTCTGTGAATCAAAATAGCTTACCAAGCATTTTGAAAATGGCAGATATTCGATATAAATTCAATGTGTTACGTGTGCGTGTGTCTAATCACACCATGCTGACGCAACCAGAAAAGATGCACGAAGTAGAAAATGCAATCAGTGCGCTGGAAACGGAGTTAACCGAAAAACTTAAAGGCTATGAAGCGTTGGTTGTGGACGAAAAAGATAAGGCTCTACTTGCAGAAGATCGTGCCAGTATCGAGCTCTACTTTGAGCGTATGAAGCCTATCCTAAATGCATCTAATTTGAATAAAAAAGACGTGGCACGTGAGTTGTACATTGCGATTCGTGCGCCGGCAGAAAAAGCCAATGAACATATTTCAAACCATATTGCGTACAACGTCGAGTTGGCAAAAGCGAGCGCTGTAGAAGCGGCTGCGGTAAAGAGTGCTTCTGCAACATTTACGTTAACGATTGCTGTGTTAGTGGTATTGGCAATACTGGGTTTGGGTTACTACATCACCCGCAACTTATTGCAACAGTTAGGTGGCGAACCGACAGATGTAGTGAACATTGCTAACCATATTGCACAAGGGGATTTGAATAGCCCAATCACTGTAAAAGCTGGCGATAACGCGAGTTTGATGGCGTCTATGCAGCAAATGCAACTCACCTTGAAGAGCGTGATTGAAGCACAAAGCCATATGTCTGCAGAAAACAAGGCAGGCAATATCGATGAAGTCATCAATACCGCTAAATTCCAAGGCAGCTATAGAACCATGGCAGAAAACGTGAACAACATGGCGGCTAATCAGGCCGAAGTGATGCGTAAAGTGACTGCATGTATTGCTGAGTTCTCAAAAGGTAATTTTGATGCGCCGCTTGAGAAATTCCCGGGCAAACGCGCCTTTATTAATGAAGGTGTAGAACTATTACGTACCAACATCAAAACCTTTATTGCCGATATGCAAGAGATGTCTCAACAGCATGATGCGGGCGATGTGGATGTCTATATTGATGCAGTGAAATATGCTGGTGCCTATGCCGAAATGGTGAATAGCGTGAACAGCATGGTGCATGCACACGTGCAAGAAAAAGATGAAATGATCCAAGTGATGAAAATGCTTGGTGACGGTAACTTTGCTGTAGAAATTCAGCAATATCCTGGCAAAAAAGCCGAGATCAATAAAAACCTAGATCGCCTGCAAGGCAAGCTCAAAGGCATCTTAGAGTCTGTGAAGTGGGTAACTGAAGAGCATGCCAAAGGCAATATCGATATGTCATTGCATGCACATATGTTTAAAGGTGGTTTCTCTGAAATTGCCGGTGCAGTGAACACGATTGTCGCTGGTCAGATCGATTTGACAGAAAAAGCATTGGCTTGCGTGAAACAATTTGGTGAGGGTAATTTTGATGCACCATTGGAAAAATTCCCAAGTAAAAAATCATTTGTGAACGAGGCGATTGAGCAAGTGCGTGTGAATTTGAAAGCACTGAATGCCGATGCACAAATGCTGGCAGATGCCGCAAAAGAAGGTCGCATTAGCGTACGTGCTGATGTGACGCGTCACCAAGGCGATTTCCGCAAAATTGTAGAAGGCGTGAATGAAACGCTGGAAATGATTGTGGGCCCGATCATCACAGTGAAATCTGCTGCAGATGCGATTAACACGGCAGCAAAAGAGATTGCACAAGGCAACTCTGATTTAAGCCGCCGTACTGAAGAGCAAGCCAGCAGCTTGGAAAAAACTGCATCCAGCATGGATCAGTTAGCCGGCACGGTAAAACTCAATGCAGAGAACGCCAAACAAGCCAATCAACTGGCATTGGCATCCTCTAGTGTTGCAGTCAAAGGTGGTGAGGCTGTAGGCCAAGTGGTGGATACCATGAGCGCGATTAACGAGAGCGCACGCAAAATTGAAGACATTATCAGTGTGATTGACGGCATTGCTTTCCAAACCAATATCTTGGCGTTAAACGCTGCTGTTGAAGCAGCACGTGCCGGTGAGCAAGGCCGTGGTTTTGCTGTGGTAGCTGCTGAAGTGCGTAACTTGGCACAACGTTCCTCTACTGCAGCAAAAGAGATTAAAGAGCTGATTACAGACTCTGTGAACAAGACAACAGAGGGTACCAAACAAGTGGAAATGGCAGGGGAAACCATGCAGGAAATTGTGGCATCGGTGCGCCGCGTGTCTGACATCATTGCTGAGATCGCTGCCGCTTCTGGTGAACAAAGCGTGGGCATTGCCCAAGTCAATGATGCCATCATGAAGATGGATGATGTGACACAACAAAATACTGCCCTGGTTGAAGAAGCCGCTGCTGCTGCAGAGTCATTGATGGAGCAAGCAGATGAGCTAACACAAACAGTGAGTGTATTTAGTCTTGAAAGTGGTCAGCAACAACGTTATGAAACCGAGTATTTGAAGGTTAGCAATGGTTAAGCAGTCTTTTTCTAGAATTTGTTTAGCCTAGAAGTAGTAGTAAATAGTAACTGTAGTAGAAGTAAAACAAGTGCGACAGGGGTATGGGTTGCGAATTTTTGAATGTTGATATTAGGAGAAATAAAATGGCTGTAATTGATCGTGTATTAATTGGTGAAGGTTTAGTCATCGAAGAACGTCCAGATGGTTCAGGCCTAGATTTAAAAAATGTGGCGCACATTGACTTAGTCATGGGCCCACGCGGTAGCGCTGCAGAAGACGCATTTTGTCGTACGCTCACCGATCAAAAACAAGGAGTAAACGGTTTATTGGCGATTGCAGCGCCAAACATGATGGTAAAACCAAACACTGTGATGTTTAACAAAGTGACGATTAAAGATGGTCGTCAAGCTGTGCAAATGTTTGGCCCAGCACAACGCGGTGTAGCCATGGCAGTAATGGAGTGTGTTGAAGATGGCACTATTCCAATTGAAGAAGCGGATGACGTATATATCTGCGTAGGTGTGTTTATCGATCATAAAGCGGATATGGATGACCGTATTCAAGATTGGAACTACCGCGCAACAAAAATGGCAATCAAGAGTGCAATTGCACGTGAGCCAAAAGCTGCTGAAGTGTTGAAACATTACAAAGAAGCATTGCATCCATTTGCAGCTACTAAAAATCGCCGCGTAGAAGATCATGCTTATGCATTAGCGATTGAGCAAATGAAATCACGTAATCCATTAACACCAAAACCAACAGTAGTAGATGCAGCTGACAAAGCCTTAGATCAAATGAAACAACGTAAAGGTCTTGTAGCGCACGACTAATGATGGTGACATCAAATCAGTAAGCAATCTTAGGCTTTTTAGCCTTTGATTGCGCACTGTGATGGATTGGCATTCAACATCTGGGGTGATGTTGAACAGATAGTTTTGATATGAAAGTATGCAATGTTAAAAGAAAAATACCAAGATGAACGGGAGTTTGAATTTACTGCGCAAGACTTTTCCAGAGTGCGTAAACTCATTTACCAGCACGCTGGCATTTCACTCTCAGATGCAAAAACAGACATGGTGTATAGCCGTATTGGCCGCAGACTGCGTGCCGTGGGCCACGATTCTTTTAAGCAATACTTAGATGAGTTAGAACAGCAACAAAATGCAGATGAGTGGGAAGCATTTACCAATGCGTTGACTACCAATCTGACTTCTTTTTTTAGAGAAGAACATCATTTCCCAATTTTGGCTGATCACTTAGTTAAACTGCAAAAGCCCATCCGTATTTGGTGCTCAGCAGCGTCCACAGGTGAGGAGCCGTATACCATTGCCATGACAGCATGCGAAGCGTTTGGCACACTCAAACCACCTGTAGAAATTTATGCGACAGATATTGATACCAACGTGCTGGCCACAGCCTCTAAAGGCGTGTATCCCTATGAGCGCGTGAGCAAACTTTCTGAGAAAAGACGCAGAGAATTTTTTCAAAAAGGCACAGGGCAAAACGAAGGCAGTGTGCGTGTGCGCAATGAATTAAGAAGTTTAATTACGTTTAGCCAGCTGAACCTGCTGGATGAACAATGGCCAATCAAAGAGCCATTCGACGCTATTTTTTGTAGGAATGTCATGATCTATTTTGATAAGCCTACACAAACCAAAATTTTGAGCCGCTTTGTGCCGCTCATGAAACCACAAACCTTATTGTTTGCTGGCCACTCAGAGAACTTTTTATACGTCTCTAATGCGCTTCAACTGTTAGGCAAAACAGTGTATCAACTTAAAAATACCAATAGCACTAGCCGTATTGCCGCGTTAAAACATGAGGCAATGGTATGACCGTGATGCACGAAGAGGTTTCTACTACCTTGTATTACGACCGCACGTTTGATATCGATGCGGCCAAGATTTCACCAGGTGAGTATTACTATACTGACAAAAGTATGTTGATTGTTACCGTGTTAGGGTCATGCGTATCTGCTTGTATTCGCGATACCGTGAGTGGCATTGGCGGGATGAATCACTTTATGTTGCCGGATAGTGCGAAAGCAGATCGGGACAGTCCGGTATCAGAGTCCATGCGTTATGGTACCTATGCGATGGAGGTGCTGATTAACCAGCTCCTACGTAATGGCGCGCGCAGAGAGAATCTGGAAGCCAAGATCTTTGGCGGTGGCAATGTGCTCAGAAGCTTTACTACCAATAACGTAGGCGACCGTAACGCCGCGTTTGTGAAACAGTATTTAAGAGATGAAGGTATCCGCGTTACAGGTGAAGACTTGTTGGATATCTACCCAAGAAAAGTGTACTTTTTCCCGAAAACCGGAAAAGTCTTAGTGAAAAAACTGAAACAATTGAACAACTACACCTTGGTCAAACGTGAAGAAGCTTACTCGAGCAAACTCAAAACCAATGATGTGGGCGGTGAAGTGGACTTGTTCTAACCCATTTCATGTGTATTGCAGCCAGTACCGTGTTGCTTGCAACTAGATGAAATAACTAGAGAGTATTGTATGAAAACCAAAGTCTTAGTGATTGATGATTCTGCGCTCATCCGTAGCTTGTTAACGGAAATGATTAACCAACAGAAAGATCTGGAAGTGGTCGGTGCCGCGCCAGATCCCTTGATTGCGCGCGAGATGATTAAGCAACTGAATCCAGATGTACTGACATTGGATGTCGAGATGCCGAAAATGGACGGGCTAGATTTTTTAGAAAAATTGATGCGATTAAGACCGATGCCAGTACTGATGGTATCCACGCTAACAGAGCGTGGCTCAGAAATTACACTGCGCGCATTAGAGCTGGGTGCCACAGACTTTGTGACCAAGCCGAAAACTGCAATTAGCGAAGGCATGCGTGAGTATTCCGAGATTATTGCCGATAAGATCCGCACAGCAGCAAAAGCCAAGGTAGCTTGCTTACAGCGTTCTGCCAAGCCAGCCGCGCAGGGTGAAACGCTAGGTATGCTGAAAAACCCGCTGATTAGTAGTGAAAAACTCATCATTATTGGCGCTTCTACAGGTGGTACAGAAGCGATTAAATCGTTTTTATTGCAAATGCCATCGGACTGTCCTGGCATTTTGATTACACAACACATGCCAGCTGGGTTCACCAAATCCTTTGCCAATCGTTTAGATTCGCTTTGCAAAATTTCGGTGACAGAAGCGGTAGATGGTGAACGCGTGTTACCAGGCCATGCCTATATTGCACCTGGTGATAAGCACTTATTGCTGGCCAGAAGTGGTGCAAACTACATCACCAAACTAAGTGATGCCGAGCCGGTGAATCGACACAAGCCATCTGTAGATGTGCTGTTTGATTCTGCTGCAAGCTACGCCGGTAAAAATGCGATTGGTGTGATTTTGACCGGGATGGGTAAAGATGGCGCCGCAGGTATGGCAAGAATGAAAGAAGCCGGCGCGTTTAACTATGCACAGAACGAAGAAAGCTGTGTGGTGTATGGTATGCCGAGAGAGGCAGTTGCGCATGGCGGCGTGGATGAAGTTGCACACTTAAATGCGCTGCCAAAATTAGTATTAGATTATTTAACCGAACACGGCACACGCGCTTTACGTGTGTAATGAGCAATGCCAAACATGGTATTAAATGACTGAATAAATAGGCTTTTATAGAGTTACTTTAGACTTAAGCTTTACAGATATTTGCCGATAATATAGTTAGGCGCTGATATGTGTGTAAGGTGCAAGCTTAAACAAGCATACGCAATCGATTTTAATGAATAAATGGTGACGGAGTAAGACATGGCAAATCCCAATATGAAATTTTTAGTGGTCGATGATTTTTCTACCATGCGTAGAATCGTCCGCAATTTACTCAAGGAACTTGGCTACAGCAATGTAGAGGAAGCTGAAGATGGCGCCATTGGCTTGAGTAAATTAAAAGGCGGTGATTTTGATTTTGTGGTGTCAGATTGGAATATGCCGAACATGGATGGATTGACCATGTTGCAGAGTATTCGCGCTGACCCAGAGCTCAAGCATTTGCCGGTATTGATGGTGACGGCAGAAGCCAAGAAAGAGAACATTATTGCAGCCGCAGGTGCAGGTGCCAACGGCTATGTGGTAAAACCATTTACCGCAGCAACACTGGATGAAAAGCTATCTAAAATATTTGAGAAGCTTGAGAAGGCTGGAGCTTAATCATGAAGGCACAAACAATCAATAAGAACACGCCGCAGCCAGAGATCATGCCACATATTCCACCTCATGATGAAATGCTCAACCGCATCGGGCATGTTACCCGTGCGTTACATGATAACTTGAGTGGTTTAGGTTTTGATAAGATGCTCGAGCAAGTAGCATCGGAAATCCCGGATGCGCGTGATCGTCTAAACTACGTTGCCCGCATGACGGAACAGGCTGCAGAGCGTGTATTGAATGCAACCGATGAAGCCACACCGCTACAAACGGAGCTATCGACAGAGGCTGCTAAATTGACGCAGCAATGGCAGGCTATTTTGGATAAGCCGTCATTAAAGTCAGAGTATAACGGTGTAGCCCAAGAGACTTTAGCGTTTTTAGCGTTAACCGAGAAAAACACGGCAGCCACCAAAGCCTTATTGATGGACATTATGATGGCGCAAGATTTCCAAGATTTGACTGGCCAAGTGATTAAGAAAATCACTTCGCTGGCGCAAGATCTGGAAAAACAATTAGTGCAAGTGCTAGTGGATTTCTCTCCGCCTGTGCACAAAAAAGAAGATGATTCATTGATGAATGGTCCGCAAATTGACCCCGTCAATACAGTAGATGTAGTGGCGAGCCAAGAGCAAGTGGATGATCTGCTAGATAGCCTAGGTTTTTAACCCAATACTCATCAGTAGCCAACTCTCACCACAGGTGGGAGGCTGGCTAGTTCTTCATCAGAGTACAATCGGCCTTGCGTAATAAAGGCAAACCCACTGCCACAGTCCAATGAAAACGAGCCGCTGGAGCCGGGTTGTGCATCTAGTATAGTGTGCATATTTTCTGCAAACGTAAAGTGGCTATCCCCCATATAAAAGGTCGCCTTCTGTTCTGTACCCAATATACCTAATACCACATCAGATGGGCTCGGGTGAAACTCATTTTTTGGCATGCATAACGGGCCGCTACCCTCACAGCATCCGCCGGATTGTAGAAAAATAATTTCACCATGCTCTGCCACCAGTTTGTCGATTAATGCGACAGCGGGCAGGGTTGCGGATAGACGTTCAGCCATCATTCATATCTCCAAACCAATCAGCTATTTTAAAGTAAAAAGGGGCGAGTAAGCCCGCCCCTAATTGCACAATACCTATCGTTACCTAAACCTATAATTATCTATCAATTAGAAGAAACCTAATTTGTTAGGGTTGTAGCTGACCAGCAAGTTTTTGGTTTGTTGGTAATGGTCTAGCATCATTTTGTGGTTTTCACGGCCGATACCAGATTCTTTATAACCACCAAATGCAGCATGGGCAGGGTAGGCGTGGTAACAGTTTGTCCACACACGACCTGCTTTAATGCCACGGCCCATACGGTAAGCAGTAGTACCATTACGGCTCCAAACACCTGCACCTAAGCCAAAGATAGTGTCATTCGCAATCGCCAATGCATCCGCTTCGTCTTTAAATGTCGTGACTGCAAGCACTGGGCCAAAAATCTCTTCTTGGAATACGCGCATTTTGTTATGACCTTTAAGCAAGGTTGGTTGCACATAGTAGCCTTCTGCAAAATCACCACTCAGCACATTGCGGTTGCCACCAATCAACACTTCAGCACCTTCTTGTTTACCAATATCAATATAATTCATGATTTTGTTTAACTGGTCTTGCGAAGCTTGTGCGCCTAGCATGGTGTTGGCATCAAGCGGGTTGCCTTGTTTAATGGCTTTTACGCGCTCTAATACACGGGCGATAAACTTGTCGTAGATAGATTCTTGAATAATGGCACGTGATGGGCAAGTGCAGACTTCACCTTGGTTAAATGCAAACAACACTAAGCCTTCAATTGCTTTATCAAAGAACGCATCATCTTCATCCATGATGTCTGCAAAGAAGATATTAGGAGATTTACCGCCTAATTCTAATGTAGCTGGGATCAAGTTATTGGCGGCTGCCGTTGCAATAGCACGGCCAGTAGCGGTGGAGCCAGTGAAACCAATTTTAGCAATGCGTTTGCTGTTGGCGAGTGGTGCGCCCACTTCACGGCCATAGCCATTCACGATATTGATTACGCCAGGTGGCAGTAAATCGGCAATGGTTTCCATCATAATGAGAATGGAAATCGGTGTGAATTCGGCAGGTTTTAATACCACACAGTTACCGGCAGCCAATGCTGGCGCTAGTTTCCAAGCAGCCATCAAAATTGGGAAGTTCCAAGGGATAATCTGACCCACTACACCTAGTGGCTCATGGTAATGATAGGCCACAGTATCATGGTCAATCTCACTGATGCCGCCTTCCTGCGCGCGAATCGCACCGGCAAAATAGCGGAAATGGTCTACCGTCAGTGGGATATCCGCATTCATGGTTTCACGAATCGGTTTGCCGTTATCAATCGTATCGGCCGTGGCAATGAGGGCTAAGTTGGCTTCAATGCGGTCTGCAATCTTCAATAGAATATTGGCACGTTCCGTAGTTGAAGTCTTACCCCATTTCTCGGCAGCTGCATGCGCAGCATCCAATGCTAACTCAACATCCTCTGCACTTGAGCGTGCAGCTTTGGTGTAAGTTTTGCCGGTAATCGGTGAAATGACATCAAAATACTCACCTTTAGTAGGTGCAACCCATTTGCCCCCAATGAAATTATCGTATTTGCTTTTGTAAGGAATGGTTACACCCAAGCCTTTTAAAATATCCAAACTCATGCTAACTCCTATAGTTTTTTTATCAATTATCTAACGAAACTGCCACGCACCCCATATGATTGAAAGCAAATTTCAATCGCCTGCTAATTGCTTCAAAACCCTTGTAGATAAAGGAGTTTGATAGCGAATTATCCTTCAACATTAAACCTTACTAATTGGTAAATCAAGTACTTTGTGCATTAATCAATTAAATATTTATAAGACATAAATTAGCACACCCATACAGGTGTATAGCAACATTTTTGCACCTGGGTTATAGTGGCAATCACATCTATATAATCCCCTATTAGGCATCCCCATTCCGCCAGTATGATCGCGCTCTTACAACGATTTTTACCCAAGTTGCGTGGCGTGATTAAACGCTCTGCGCAGCAAAACATCATCACGCAAGATGATGAGCTGCTCGGTAAAACCATTCTGTCTATGCTTGTGCTAGCAGAGAGCGCAGTCAGTATTTTTTGGATATTTACTATCTCTGGTTTGGGTGAAGGTTACGCCTTAATGGCCGTAACACCTTACGTCTATCTCATTTTTTCCTATGTCAGCTTGTTCGTGTTTTATCGCACCCAACGCTATCACTACTTTATTTTTACGCAACTCATCATGCTACTGGTGATGCCTTTCTTTCTGCAGTGGACCATTGGCGGGTATCAAGCAGCAGGTGGTGTCGCTATCTGGGGTATTCTTTCTCCGATTGGCGCTTTAATGATTTTAGGGACCCGTAAATCTACCCCTTGGTTCATATTGTTTGTGTTGTTGGCAATGTTCTCATGGATATTTAACGATCTGTTTGTGGGTAATTTGATGCCGATGCCTGCTAATGTGAAAGATACTTTCTTCTTGATGAACATTATTGGTACGGCATGTATTCTGTATGCCGCCATGCGTTATTTTCAATCACAAAAAGAGCGCACTTTGCAGGCATTGGCATTAGAGCAAGCACGCTCGGAAAAGCTGTTGCTTAATATTTTGCCAACCTCTATTGCGCTACGTCTTAAAAATCAGGATCAACGCATTGCTGATAGCCATCCTTCCGTCACTATTTTGTTTGCTGATATTGTCGGATTCACCGAATTAAGCGCCACCATGACGCCGTTTGATTTAGTGAACCTGTTGAGCGGTATCTTCTCGATGTTTGATTATTTGGCAGAAGGGCACCAGTTAGAAAAAATTAAAACCATTGGTGATGGGTACTTGGTGGTGGGTGGCGCACCTGTCTACCTAGAAAACCATGCCAATACTGTGGCTGCTTTGGCCTGTGAAATGCGTGGTGCGTTGGCAGAGTTTAACCATAAAACAGGCCATCATTTACGGATGCGTATCGGTATCAGTAGCGGTGCAGTGGTGGCTGGCGTCATTGGTACCAGCAAATTTGCTTATGATATCTGGGGCGATGCGGTGAACATGGCCAGCCGCATGGAACAAACTGGATTGGTGGATGAAATACAAGTATCAGAATCAACCTATGCCTTATTGAAATACGACTATACGTTTGAAACCCGTTACGATGTACAGGTAAAGGGAAAAGGGCTGGTTAACACCTATTTGCTTAAAAATAAACGCTAAACTCGTTACAAGTATTTGGAGCGGAAACACAGATACTATATAATCCGCATCCTGTTCGGAGAGGTGGATGAGCGGTTTAAGTCACCACCCTGGAAAGGTGGCACAGGGGCAACTCTGTCGAGGGTTCGAATCCCTCCCTCTCCGCCAAGAAGTCATGCTTTCCATGCATGTTTTTCGTTGTTGTCCACAAAGCCCGCAGCATGCGGGGCTCAGGCCTAGATAACAATTCTCAAACTTCACTTTTCCCTTGATTCTGAGATTCTTTGTCGTAATTCGTTAAGTTTTCTCAAATTGAAATAATCCGCCACGGATGTGGGTTTTTATAGATATTCAGGCAAATAAAAAGCGCCTGAGGCACTTGGTTGGATGTTTGACCTTAGCTTGGCCTACTGGAAACCTAATACTTGCCTTTGTTCATTCCAGTCAATCGGTAACGGCAGACTTCGCATCAGTTTATCTGAAGTCAACAGAGGAGGATGTTTGCCCTCCAGGATATCCCTCACAATACTTGGTGCTAAAAAAGCGAGCAACATCACTCGGGAAACATGTGACGACGAAAGCTTTTCTTGTTCACCAATTTCTTTTACTGATCTGACTTTCCCTGAGGTCAATTGGTTGAAGTAATGATGGGCTCTTGATAGCAGTTTAACCATGCGTACATCTGGGTTACGTTTAATATCGTGGTCAGTTGCTTCTACAATCAACCTCATATTCAGTCCACTTCTTTTAAGCTGTATTGGTAGTGTGATCTTATGTCGGTAATCATTTCGTTCACTACTCAGCCACTCTCTGGTATTGATTCTTAAGCTTGTTCTTGCATCTTCAATGATTGGGACTAGGTTAATTGTTATTTCAAGTTCATCAGTCTTAACTGTAATGCGTTCAGTGATACTTTGTATGGTTCCGATAAGTTCAGTGGTGGAAGTATTTGTGATCTGAGTATTCAGCACTTCAGCTAAATTGACTGCAGACGTTAATATCGCATTAACCATATGCGCGTCTTTGCATCCAAGGTTGTCAATTAAATTAAACAACTCCGCTCTTTGAGTTAGAAAGCTATGGAGCCTAGTAATCACTACCTGCTCTAGCTCCTGAGCTGGTATACGCAAAGCGTCTGGTGCTTTTGCTTTGCCTTCTTTGATCAGTAATTGAGATACATAGTAATGATAGCGACGGTGATGCTTCTTATCTTTGTTATGGATATCTTTGTTGTCTGAAGTTGTATTAAGCAGTTTATTGCTTTGTACCGAGGAAAATCGTTCGCCTTTCTCATCAAATAACAACCCAGCGAGTAATCCGGGTGCCTTCGCTGATGCCCGTGTTTGATGATGATTGGAGTTACTCCTTAACTGCGCTTGTACTTTCTGCCACAGCTCAATGTCTATTATCGCTGGATGCTGTCCCTCGTAAGTATTGCCTTTGTGTACGACCTTACCAATGTAAAGCTGATTAGACAGTATTCGGTAAAGATGTCCACGTGAGTAGGGACGTTCACCAGATTGTCCATTGCGTTTAGATACACGAGCTGGTGTTTTCCAATTATGCTGTTCCAGTTCAGCTTTAAGTAAGTTCACTGTACCAAGCTCAAGATATAACTGGTATATCTGCTGTACCTGTTGAGCTGAATCATTATCAATTAGTAATGCTTTATCTTGTACCTTGTAGCCTATCGGTGGCATCCCACCCATCCACATACCTTTTGCTTTGGAGGCTGCAATCTTGTCACGGATGCGTTCTCCAGTTACCTCCCGCTCAAACTGTGCAAATGACAGCAATACATTAAGCGTTAACCTACCCATAGAGGTTGTGGTATTAAACTGCTGTGTGATGGATACAAACGAGACGCCATAGGCATCAAACAACTCTACCAGTTTAGCAAAGTCTGCTAATGAGCGCGTTAGTCGATCTACTTTGTAAACAACAACCGTCTGTACCTTTTTAGCTTCGATGTCCTTCATAAGTTGCTGAAGTCCTGGACGTTCGATATTACCGCCTGAGAAACCGCCATCGTCGTACGCTTGAGGTAGTACAACCCAGCCTTCGTCTTTCTGGCTTAGTACATAGGCTTCACATGCTTCTCGTTGAGCGTCTAATGAATTGAAACTCTGCTCAAGGCCTTCTTCGGATGATTTACGGGTATATATGGCGCATAAACGGACTGGAGAGGAGGGCGGCTTATTCCTTGAGGTGACAGCCTTCATGATTTAACACCAAAGAACACATGTCCATTCCAATTTGTGCCGGTAATGACTTTAGCAATTGCAGATAAGCTTCGATAATTCTTGCCATTATGCTCAAAACCATTGTCAGTGACAGTGACCTGATAGCTGGCATTTTGCCAGTGGCGTACTAGCTTAGTCCCTGGAGAAAGTGTTTTATTCAAAGAGCCGCTTTTTAATGCTTTGCGAGAGCTCGCGTCTAGCCCACCTAGGGTTTCTGCCTGTAGCTGCCAGCCAACAGCTTGCCTTAAGAATTCCGTATTGCTTTGTATTGGAGGAGGGCAGTTATATAAGGTCTGCCATTCATTGCATAATATTGCTCTGTTCATAAAGGCTGTTATAGACAACTTTAATCCTTTTCATGTGTTCGTTACTGTGATAACAGTAACGCTCTGTTGCAGCTATCAGTCAACAAAAGCTGTTAAACTTAATTCAAATTCACTATAACTTGTCATATTTCGATAGTTTAAATTTACGTGTAAACCAAACTATGACTTGTAAAATGCTTCGGAAGGGCTTAAGTCGCTGGTGGGTCAGAACGATAACAAATGGTCGATCAAGGCGATTTTTGACACAGATGCTACAGAACCATCTTTACTATCATCGCTGGAAATTGAGAAAGTGGAACTGAGGCGGAGATTGGCAATAGCTATCTCATACGGAACTTGGAAGTCAATCAGGTCACCGTCATCGTTGTGGATCAAATTGATTATCTGTTTCATTGCCTGTTCGCGATGATTCAACTGATGCTCAGAAAAAGGGGAATGTATGAATGTTCGAACGCCTCACCGTGACGCAATCCGGATACTTTTCATTCTGAATGCAGGTGGCGTGCCATGGACGGATCCACACGATCCAACAGTCGCTAAGATTTTTAAAGGCGAGGCGCGATTGCATGCCTTCGATTTCTGGATGCGCAATCCAGATTACCTAGCTAGCGAATTGTTGGATGGCTACGAAGCAACGGGCAATGTGGACTATCGTCAAGCTGCGGAAGCAATCTTCAAAAGCGATGAGCCCGACTTGCGACGTATTCCAATGATCCGTTATCTATTTGGCGCCTATGAACGACTCGACGATGCTCTTTCCTTACTGCGATCTCGTGATTTAGTCCGCATTACTGGTATCAAAGGAAAGGTGAAGGTTCACGAGACCGATTTCATTCTGACTACTCGCGGGGTAAATGTATGTACTAATGCTGTTATTCAAGAACCAATTCTTGAGTGGTACGAACATCGGGCGGCATTAGTTGCAGACATTGCGGGCACGCGCGGTGGTGGCGCTCTGAAGGAAAAGCAATATGAGCAGGCAACGTATGCTCAAACCCAGCTCGGCGGAATCATTCCGCCTATTGGCACGGATGTACAACGAAGACTAAATAAACTCAAACAAACTGCTTGAAGGGGGAGGTATGGCAAAAGAAAGTATGGAATGGCTAGAGGCCATTGCAAGCCGAGCGAAGGTCGATACGAACCGCGTGGAGTCAGTGTTGACTGCGCGCCATATTGTGCCAACACCGGTACTACCGGCTCCACGCAGAATGAAGCTTTTGAGTATTTCTTTTGGAGGGGAAAAGCAAGGCGTTGAAGATGATGGACTTTATACCTTCGAATGGCCAGACCTTAATGAAGGACTTTGGGGAATGATGACTGACCGCAACTTGCGTGGGAAGTCATCTATTATCGAAGTTGTACGTTGGCTGATTCGTGGCAAGCCATCTCCAAATCTACAGGATGACGTGAGAACCTGGATACATAACGCCTGCTTACGATTCAACCTCGATGAACTTGAACATGAAGTGCAGCTCGATTGTCAAAATGAAGCTATTGGCACATTGAGTAGACGCTCATCGGCAACGGGGAATCCCACAGTACTAGCGTCCTTCAATAGTGACAAGCAATTCGAGATGGTCATGTCGGACTTCTTTCTGCGAGCGTTCTCGATGGAAGGGCTTGCGACATGGCGTGAAAGCGACTCCGAAGAAAGAACAGGCCATGCCGTCGTTCATGGTTGGCCGGCGTTGTCGGGGGCGATGTTTATCGGTACTAACTATGACGTGGTGCTCGGCGATCTGCCAGCTACGACAGGAACTCAAGCGCGTTTGATGCAGATGTACCTGGGCGTTCCATGGGTATCAACTCTGGCCACGGCAGCGGCGGCGCTAAAACTCGTCGAATCTGGAAATGAACTAGAGGTTCGCCGTCGCAATCAAGGTGCGCGAGCAAAGCAAACCCGCGTCAAGGAGATTGAAGCGACGCTCGCAGAAAAGCGAAACACATTAAGCGCGCAACCCTCGGATGAGACGATCCAGGCTGAACTTTCGGTACTTAGCGGCAAGTACTCAGAAACCAAGCGTCGGGAAATGGCGATGCAAGAACGACTCGATCGAGAAACGCTCGCAGAGCAGCAAGCGAATGCCGCTTACCTTCAAGATCGCCGAGAACTGCAGGCCCACCTAGATTCGGCGGCCGCAGGTTCTATCTTTCGTTTACTCGACCCTATTTGCTGCCCCCGTTGCGAACATGAGATCGATCAGGCAAGAAAAAAAAAGGAGGCCTCCAGCCATTCATGTTCGGTATGCGGAGAGAGTATTTCGAGCAGTGAAGATGCGGAAGGTCTGAAGCAGCAGTTTGAGATGAGCGTTAAAGCTTCAAAAGCGGCGTTTGACAAGGCACAGAAGAATCGTGGGTTGGCCGATGAAAGCCTCCAAGCTTTGCAAGCGGATTTGGAAAGCATTCAAATCAAGAGCGAGGCATTGAGGTTGCAGCTCGGATCATTCGATGCTCGAAAGCTACTTGCCAACGAGATCGCTGTACTTGAAGGTCGCCTTGAAGAAGCAGGCTTTGATCCTGGTAGCGATGATGTTACTGATGACGAAGCTGCCGTGCTCAAAGCCATTGTCAGCGAGACGGAAACACGGTCCAAAGCCGTCCGCGACGAGTTCCTGGGCGAAGTCTCCGCCAGTCTTCTTCACTTCGCCCAGCGCTTTGGCATGCACAGCTTGTCGAAGGCTCAACTACGTGGAAATGCGAATCTGATCCTGACGAAGGGTGGCGCCGAGACATCGTTCAGCAAAGTGACGAAAGGTGAGCGCCTGAGGCTGAAGGTCGCCACAGTTCTTGCCATGATTCAGGTCGGTGAACGAAGGGGCGTCGGACGACACCCTGGCTTGATCATGATCGATTCGCCCGCTGCGCAGGAAATCGCGCCAGAAGATCTTCGTGAATTGCTCTCGGGGTTGAAAGACATTCGTGACGAACTTCCCCATCTCCAGATTTTCGTTGCAGGCGTAACCTCGAAAGCGATGATCGATCACGTCCCTGAAAGCCATCGCAGAGAAGCCACAAATGGAGGCTACCTGTGGTAATGACCGCACTGGGGGCTCAACTGCATCCGGTGGAAGTTACGCTGCATACGTTGTTGAGCCAAGGGGAACTGCCGAGCGTCGACAATCTGGGCGGATTCGAAGTAATTGTTGAGGCTACGCCAGCGCTGGGGGCATCCCCTTTTGCTGGCGAAATTTTGTCTGCGGTTCTCCGAGATGCGAGCGACGCATTGGTCAAGGATGTACATCCATGGAAAGACCTGATCGATTGTTTGGTACGAGCCGCCATAAGTGATGTTGTGTTGATCGAAATGGTCGACGCGCTGAATTCTTGCCAATTGCCGGACGGTACTGCAAATGACGTATTCATGGCTTTCTTGCAGAAAGCGGTTGATGTTTCCGGTGCGATCACAGGCTATGCCCGAGCTGTAGCACTTGAGGGAGCTTTCCGGCTGGCTGCGTCTGATCGTCGGATGCAGCTTCGCCTGCTGGATGCCTTGTTGGGCATTCAAATTTCCGACGAACCGCATTTTCTTCGTCATGCCGCCAAGATTATGGGAATCGCCCACTCGCATTGGCGCGAAACGGAGTTGGTGGAAAAGCTACGCATCTTCTCCGAGTGCGAAGACGCAGCCTATGAAGCTAGCTTTGAGTTGGGGATGGCAGGTCTCGCAGCTGCGCTCGACGAACCGAAGAGAGAGATGGCAAATGCCATCTTTCTGGATTCCCTGCAGTGGTTCAAGAAAGCTGAATCATTGAAGGAAGCGGCACCGGAGGCAGCGCTGTATGGGGAATGTCTCACATTATTGACGGACTTCGATGCCCACAAGACCAACATTGAGTTGAGAGCGCGCAGCGCGACGATTCAGAAATCAGCCTTCGAACTCCTTGCCTGGCATGCCGACGAAAATTCGCCAACATGGTTGGGCGCACGGCATATACAGGCTGCATGCTGGAACGATCTTGCAGGAACGCTTGCGTCGCTTGCCGACAGTTTGCAGCAGATTAGCTGGTGGGAACCTAGGGTTGTGATCGAATGTCAGGTGCTGGCTGCTTACAGCGCGGGGCGAACGATCTTGAAACGCAGCCGAGATGGATATCTGGAGACTTTGCTGCGTCCCAGGATCGTGTCTTCGATCGCGCAGCGCGAAGGGCAAGCATATCTTTTGAAATGCTGGCTCAAACAAAACCGCGAGCACGAGCAGGTCCCCGAGGCCGATGCGATCCTGAGCGGCATTGATCGGTTTATGGCCGCTGATGCAGAGGCTCAGCGAAACCCCACTGAGGCAGCCACCGTTTTGGCGCCGGTCGCTGCCGTACTGTCACAAGCCCGTTGCAGTAAAGAAACCGAGCGGCGCGTAATCGAAGTTGTCTCGAACGCCTATGCGTCCAGTCTCGAAGGATTGAGCACGGCGGAGATCGATATCTTTGACCATTGCTTGGCCTCGGTGGAATATCACCCGGACTACAGGGATAGTGTTCGAGGTGCCAAATTGTTCGGCACCGTTTTACTGTGGACGACCAGATTTCTTAAAAATCGTCTGGAAATTACAAAGAAGGATGATCCATCGGTCGCCTATCTGTTTGAGAAGTCTGATGGCACCCTGCCACCAGAGAGCGCACTTCAAGACGATTATTTCCGCTGGATAAGCACTCAATCAGCATCAGGTGAAATGGAGCCCACAAACCTTGGCGGGGGCCGCGCCGACGTGGCCCTGAAGGCCACGGGAGAACGCATGGTGATCGAAATCAAGCGTGAAATCGACGATGGGTCATTTGATTCGCTGGCGAGTCATTACGCGGGACAAACTACTGACTACCAGAATGTGAGTATTCGATTGGGGTTCCTGCTTGTCCTTGATCTAACCGCGCCGAAACTTGAAGGTACACCACACATCCGGTCTTTGATGGAATGTCGCACCATACGGCGATTAGGTGAAAGTGAGCCGAGACACGTCGTTATTGTCAAAGTACCGGGTCGCCGGTACTTGCCAAGCGACATCAGTAAAAATGCGCACCTTTCAGGTACTACTGCAAAATCACCGAAGAAGCAGCCAAAGCGAAAGAAGGTGCCCGACTTGGCAATACAGGCAGCATCTGCGGCCAGCGCCCTTCCTGGTATCGCCGATGCCTCAGCTGGTTCGGATGAAAATTGAATATGGGGAGCCTCGATGCTTGAATGGTATTTAAAAGTAAATGCTGTGTTTCGTGCGATGCGCCAGAAAGCAATCGACGCTCAGGGCTTGCTCGCGGATGACGATAAAGCCGGTGCAAAATTGGTGAATGGTTATTTGAAAACAGACTACCAATCGCTTCGCAAACTTTGGACGGATGCGGGTTTTCCGGAGCAAGACATGGGAAACCTCGGAAGGCATATTGGGTTTGGAGACGTCAACGATTATGACGACATCCTTGCACGTGATCTACCACAGGTAGAGTCCAGGGCAGAAACGCATGCGCGCAGCGGAGCAGGTACGCAACCAAGCATTGGTTTCGAAGAACTGCTACATCCGGTCATCTTCGCTCATGCCTTTCAGCACTATGTGAACGGACACTACCGCGATGCCGTTCTGAACTCAATCGTTGCAATCTTTGATCTGATACGAGAGCGCACCGGCATGGACCTCGACGGTGCGGCTCTTGCGACGCAAGCATTGAGTTTGGAGAAGCCGCACCTGATCCTCAGCGAACTTGACACGGAGTCGGGCAGAAATGATCAGAAGGGTTTCATGCAAATTTTAGTCGGTGCTTACCTTGGCATACGCAATCCCAAGGCTCATTCGCTAAATCATGATCTTGACCAGGAGAAGGCAGCGCAGTATCTAATTTTCGCCAGCCTTCTAGCCAGGCGATTATACGAAGCGAAAGACGCAACGAAGTTTTAAACTGCCATGATCAATAACCAGTTTATGCTATTTAGATCGCGTACCAGCATATAATGCTTAGGTGTTGTCACTACGGTATGCCTGCCACAAGCAACTTACAATATTTAAAGATGTTGGTACAGAGCCTAAATGAGGTTTTAAATTAACTACTTGGAATTAATGATTCTGCGAAAACATAAAGCATTTTCTTCTCGACTGCTTTTAACTGACCATAAATTACTATTAATTCGGCCAAACTTTCATCCTCAGTATAGAAGTAAGCGGTTGGCATCTTAAGCACATTCGCAAGGCTGCAAGCTGTAGAAAAATCAGGCGTGTGTTTACCTCTCTCGTACTGATTTATTCTGGCTGAAGCAGAAAACTCATCAATACCCGCCTTAACTCCTAACTCCATCTGCGAAATACCCAAACGCTCACGTGCCTTTTTCAAGCGCAATGCAAATAAAGGTAGTGAAGAAGGCTGTTTAGTCATGACTAAGATAGTCTTAGTTTTTAGTTGACTTCACACTAAGACATCCTTAGTATTTGCATCGTGATGAAGGCGTGGAATGTATGAATAGCCTTATCTACAGCAACTTGGAACTGTTATTAAAGATTAAAAATAAAGGAGTAATAATGGCTTTAATCATATGTCATGAGTGTAGGGGAAGCGTAAGTACAGAGGCAAAAGTATGTCCAGGTTGTGGTGCAAAGGTAAAAATTCCAAAGCCTGAGAAAAAACCATACTCAAAAACCTCATTAAGAATCTGGTATGGGATGTTGATTCTCTTGTTTGTCGTTGGCCCAATATACAGAGGGATTGAGTACTTGATGAAATCCCCAGAGCAATTAGCCTTAGAAGCAAAAGAAAGACAAGAAAGGGATGTTCAAAACGCAGCCCAGAAAGCTGCTCAAGAAAAAGAGGTTAAGTTGAAGTTTGATCGTGAGCAAGCCAGTGCCATGGCAGCTTATCTCGTTAAAAACCGAATGCGCAATCCTCAAAGTGTGACCTGGAAAAGGATTTCGGCTAACGATGACAGTACTGTGATTTGCCTAACTTTTCATGCTCAAAATGGATTTGGTGGGTTCAACCTTGAACAAATTGCTGTGATCAATGCAAAAATGACTGAAAGCGCAAAATTGTGGAATAAACATTGTGCTAGTACGCCTTTGAACGACGTGACCAAAAGCGCATTGAGGTTGTTAAAAGTCGCCGAGGAAAAATAATCAACCAGTTTTCCATAAGTTAACTTTTTGAGCAGTATTATTTTTGAGGCATTATACTTATTGCCATGTAAACTAAATCTTGATCGCACTATGAATCGATCCACTGACAAAACAATTTATGAAGAAATTGCCGAAATTCGCGCTGATCAGAAAAACAGGCAGGATAAAGCTATTAAAATGCTTAAGGCTGTACATAAAGAGCCCGTAGATATATCAAAAGACCCAGATTTTATCCTTTCTCGAAGAATGCCATATTTAGAGCAGAGCGGCGCTATTCTTAAACTTTCCTCTAATAAAAATTTCAAGGGCTGGTACCGTAAAGATCAAACTTCCGGAAATCCTTCCAAAACCCATCCAATCGCAATTTATTTAAATAATATTTACGAAGACTTTTATAAGGTTCTGATTGCCCAAGTACCAAAAGCTGTGTCAGCTAAACAATTTGGACAACGCAGTGGGAAAGTTCGCGCTGAAATGGGTTTACAGCTTCAAATACTGCGACTCCATTCTGAATTCCAGCAACAAGGTTTTCCTAAACATCATATAACTAAGCGCATTGCAGCACGGTTGAACTGTAATACAGAGTATGTATCCAGAGTGCTTAGAAAGTTTAAGGTAGAGCTTACTAAACTAAAAAACACTACCTGAAGCTCTTATCAAATTAACATCTCACAATTTTAAACATACCATCCTTTTCAAGCTGCAGCTATTTAATTTAACTGCCCTTGATGAGCTTGCAGCCTTCATCGAGGCTAAAGGATGTATATGCATAAGTTACCAAAAATCACTGTTATTTATCGCAGCAGCGGGGAGCTAAAACCCGACCCCGCGAATCCGCGTATTCATAGTCCCAAGCAAGTAAAACAAATCGCAGTCAGCATCAAAGCCTTTGGATTTAATGTACCCGTCTTGGTCGACCGAAACGACTATGTGATAGCAGGCCACGGCAGATTATTAGCCTGTCAGCAACTTGGGATAACCCAAGTGCCCACTATCTGTCTGGACAACCTCACACCGCATCAGGTGACAGCTTTCCGCATTGCAGATAACCGACTCACAGATACCTCAGTGTGGGATGACAAGCTGCTGGCCGAGCAACTCAAAGCGCTGTCCTTGTCAGAGCTTGATTTCAGTTTAGAAGCCATTGGTTTCGATATGGGGGAAATCGACTTCCGAATTCAAGGCTTAGACTCTATGCCAGAGGATGAAGACGATACGGCCGAGTTGCCATTAGGACCTGCTGTAACTAAGCTAAGTGACCTCTGGTTGCTCGGCCCACACAGGTTGCTGTGTGGCAATGCCTTAGAGTCTCGAAGCTATGAAACCTTAATGCAGGGCAAAGTAGCGGATATGGTCATATCTGACTTACCATATAACGTTCAGATAAATGGGCATGCCGGCGGCAATGGCAGGATAAAACACCGTGAATTTGCCATGGCCTCAGGTGAAATGACACCAGCTGAATTCACGCAATTCTTACGCACCTGTTTTGCCTTATTGGTACTACACAGCAGCAATGGTTCTGTTCATGCTTTATTCATGGATTGGAACCACATGCCTGAAATGCTCACCGCTGGCAATGCTGTCTACAGTAGATTACTTAATATGTGTGTATGGGTCAAGCATCAGGCTGGCATGGGTTCCTTATACAGAAGCCAACATGAACTGGTCTTTATTTACAAGAGTGGGACTGCTTCGCATCAAAACCATATCCAACTGGGTAGGTTTGGCCGTCATCGCAGCAATGTCTGGGAATATCCTGGCATACAAGCCATGCGTCACGGGGAAGAAGGAGACTTACTCGCAATGCATCCTACGGTTAAGCCCATCAAGCTGATTGCAGATGCCATGTTGGATTGCTCCAGCCGTGGTGACATTGTATTAGATCCATTTACCGGTAGCGGCACCATCATCCTTGCTGCAGAAAGAGTAGGGCGACTTGCTTACGGCATGGAGCTAGATCCTTTGTATGTAGATACAGCGATCCGACGATGGCAAAACCTCACAGGCCAACAAGCCATTCACGCTTCTACCGGCGAGCGCTTCAGTCAGCGCGAAGCTGCGGTAGAAGCAATGACTTGCCATGTGGAGGTGGTACATGGATAAGGATCAAAATAAGCAGATTCCAAAAGCCAGAAGAAAACCTCAACCCTACAAGGTGGGGTTTGCTAAACCGCCTTTGGAAACACGTTTTCAAAAAGGTCAGTCTGGTAATCCTAGTGGCCGACCGAAAGGCAAACGGAATATGGCGACCATATTAAAGTCCGTATCGAATGAAACGCTGGTGATCACTGAAAATGGTGAACGTAAAACCATCACCAAATTAGAAGCTTCATTCAAGCAATTAGTCAATAAAGCGGCTAGTGGTGACCATGCCTCAATAAAACTGCTGATTCAAGTGATGAATGTAATGGAGCAGGAGCAAGAAACTGGCGTAGTGAAACATACCAACAGTGAAGCTGATATGCGCACGTTGCGCAATCTTCAGCAACGTATGCTGGCTAGAGCTGGGCATATGCAATCCACTAATAACGAAGGAGGGGATAAATGATGGCCTTAACACAAGAAGAAAGGTCAGCATTGCTGCGCACTGACTTAAGCACTTTTATTATGTATGCCTTTCAGGAGCTCAATCCCAGCGATGAGTACATGCACAACTGGCATATAGACTTGATTGCGCATAAATTAAATCAGGTCCGTATGGGTCAATGCAAACGACTGATCATTAATATCCCGCCACGTAATATGAAGTCAATCTGTGCATCTATTGCCTTTCCAGCTTGGCTGTTAGGTCATGATCCATCTAAACGCATTATTTGCGCCAGTTATGGTCAAGACCTGTCCAGCAAGCTGGCTTTAGACTGCCGTTCGATTATGTCGACCCATTGGTATCAGCAAGCGTTTCCAGGAACAACCATAGCTAGTTCTAAAACTGCTGTAGATGATTTTATGACCAACAAACAGGGTGGCCGTATGGCCACGTCCGTTGGAGGTGTGCTTACTGGCCGCGGTGCTGACATATTGATTATCGATGACCCGGTAAAACCCGATGAAGCTTTCTCTGAAACAACCAGAGAGAAAGCCAATCAATGGTTCGAAACCACTGCACTGAGTCGTCTCAATGACAAACGTAAGGGTGCAGTGATCATCATTATGCAGCGCTTGCATCTGGATGACTTAACCGGACACGTGATAGACAAAGATGTGTGGGATGTGGTGTCATTACCAGCCATTGCTGAGGAAGAGGTGAGCTTCGACTTCGCGACGTGGCTTGGCAGTGAAGCCGTCAATAGGCGTATCGGTGAAGCTTTACATCCAGAGCGTGAGCCCTTGGAGGTATTGACCGCCATCCGTAACAGCATGGGTGAGTACAACTTTGCTGGGCAATATCAGCAGTCTCCTGTGCCTGCAGGCGGCGGTATTATCAAAACCGCATGGTTGCAGTACTTACCATTCTCCGCCTTCCCAGACAAGTTTGATTCCATCTTACAGAGCTGGGATACCGCTAGCAAGGCCGGTGAACTCAATGATTACAGTGTATGTACTACCTGGGGCATTAAAGATAAGAAGATCTATTTGCTGCATGTATGGCGTGAGCGCGTGGAGTTTCCAGCCTTAAAACAGGCTGTGATTGACCTTAATTCGCTATATCACCCTACAACCATCCTGATTGAAGATAAGTCATCTGGGACTTCCTTGATCCAAGAGCTCAAACAGATAGGTGTCTATGCAGCAAAAGCGTTCAAACCGGAAGGGGATAAGGTCATGCGTCTACTACAACGTTCGGTCATGTTTGAGTCGGGCCATATCTTCTTACCTGAAAAAGCACACTGGTTGGATGATTACGTGCATGAGCTGACGTCTTTCCCGGCATGCAAGCATGATGATCAGGTGGATTCGACCACGCAGGCACTATCCTCGATATTCGGAGGGCAAAATGAGAGTGGGATTTTCGGCTATTACAGGAATATGTATGAAGAGAAAATCAGAAAAGGGAAGACAAATTAGAAAATATTGTTTTTACATACTTTTTTATGTTTAGTTGAAGCTGAAATATAACACCTAGTAGTGAGTTTCAATACTAGGGTAACTGTAAATGGATAACGCAGTAACTGATTACACTTGCAATTTATGTTAACTCCATTATTCTCTACAAAAGTTTTTCTTGATTGGGAAATTAATGCCAGGTGCCTTTGCTCACATTACACTCGTCAACTTATTGAGTGAGACACCTCGCCTTGAGGCAATCCCCAATTTCCCAATTCAAATTATTCCGGGTTTACTCCGGAATTTTAAATTCTGTGAACTGGGTGCGGTAAGTCCAGACTATCCTTATTTAGCTATCACCGATAAGAAATCACTACCATGGGCTGACCGCATGCATTACACCCGCAGTGGCGAAATGATCCATGCTGGTATCGCCAATATCAAAGCCATGGAAGACAGCTTACCTAAACGTAAAGCCATTGCTTGGCTGCTTGGCTATGCTGCCCATATGATTACAGATGTGACCATACACCCGATTGTTGAGCTCAAGGTTGGCCCTTATGCGCAAAACAAAACAGCGCATCGACGATGTGAAATGCATCAAGACAGTTATATTTTTCAGCGGCTTAATCTAAGCAAAATAGGCATATCTGAACACTTCGACTCTGGTATCCGTAGGTGCGGGAAAGCAGGTGTAATGGATGCTGCGATATCTACACTTTGGTCGAACATGTTCAATGATGTTTATCCAGAAGCCTTTATAGAAAATCCACCAGACATCAATAAGTGGCATCAAGCCTTTGACTTTATGGTGGATAAAGTTGGTGAGGAGGGCCATCGATTATTGCCCTTGGCCAGACACGTGGCAGTGAATTGTGGATTGACTTACCCCAATCCAGAAGAAATCGACATGCAATATATTGAGGATTTACATACCCCAAACGGGCCTATGCATTATGACGATATTTTTGACCAAGCCGTGACGAATGTTGGTAATGTCTGGGCGATCGTTGCCAGAGCGATAGTTGCGAACGATAACGCATACAAAAAGGTGATCGGTAACTGGAATTTTGATACAGGAAGGGATCAACATGAAAAGCTTGTCTATTGGGTTTAGCTCATCCATGAAATACCTATCGATCAAAATAGTTTTTATTGGCCTGCTCAGCGGATGTGTCGGCGTCAGCCATAAAAACAATTCGGAAGCTATGTATATCCAAGCATCCGCACTAACCAAATTGAGTAAGGCGGTTGAAGTAACAGTGCGTTATGAAAATCCGCCAGCTAATTTGAGTGATGAAGAGTTACTAAAACTTTCCACAACTGACGATCCGGGTTTATTAGATCCGTTCGATGGGTATACATTAAAGATAAACAGGGATTTCAATCATGCCATTGTGCTGGTATGCAGCAGTGATGGTACGCAGGGTTTACTAGAAGACGCTGGTTGTACAGCAGACTTGGATAATCCTCTTTGGAAACAGACAATGCCATGTGCATTTACTTTAAGCTCAGAAACTACATGTTTTAATAAATAAATTATAAAGAAAAGAGATGCATTACTCTTTTAAAATTTATTTGAATTGAACTCACACCCCAAAGCAGTCATTCTTTTGCATCCTTCAGATACTGAATATCTATCTCCATTGATAAACATTTCAATTCGGACACACACTGTCTGCTGTAATGAAAAATAGTCTGCCAAAACTATTTGTTGTTGCAAACATCACTTTTAATACGATGTTGAATATTTCCATTATCTTTTGCACGTAAAACTTTAGAACTTTCAGTAATTGAAACCACTTCATCAATTATTTCTAGTGGCACTGGCATAAGGTCTGTTCGCTCGCTTGATTGCATTAAGATATGAAGTTCATCGTCTTCAATTCGCCAAACACCACTCGCTTTGAAAAGAACATCGCATTTGTATGAATTATATGCAACAAACTCAAGAGTTCCGTCATCGTGATATGTCGATTTTGAAGGAGGCCTGAGTTCGGAATATGGGTCTGGGCGCCACGTTCCAATTAGCAAGCTTTGTAAGGCATGCGCATCGCCTATCACACCTTTTGCTAAATTTTGATCGGGCGAGGAATCGGGGTCATTTTTAAAAGTAAAAGGTAAAAATAATACTGACTTACTAGGTTTACCATCAATTGTTGCTGGAAGAATTTTCCATCGTGTAACCGTTGCCGTTGCAGACTTATTCAAATTATCATTTGATGATTCCACAATTTTGGAAATGATAACTTCACCACTTTCTGAAATTAAAGTTGCAATTAAAACATTTCCTTCTTGTCCGATCTTATCCGTTTCGTAAAAAGCATTCGTCATATTAATAATTTTTGGAGGGGCCCAAACCTTATTTTCAACATCATTTGAACTGGGAAGATTCGATACTTTTGGATAAATACTTTTACCAAAGTTCAAATAATAATCTCTATTAACTTTATCAATTGTGAGAGTTTCTAGTAGCTTATTGTGATCTGATATATTTCCGCTAGTTCTTGCACTAGTAGTATGAATGTAATGACTACATGCACCAAAAAAAATTAGAGGGAATAAGATTATTATTTTTTTATACATATGCGCTATTCAAGGTTGGTATTTTTTGTTTCATTTCATTCAAAAACCTTAACTCTAGAAAGTTAAATTTGAAAAGACAATGATTTTATTTATTGTAATTGAAGAATTAATTTATAGGGAATTATCAAAGTAAGACTCGCATTGAGTCGTGATGAAAAATAAAACGGCCCAAAGCCAATGTTTAAAAAATCCAAAACATACCGTCCAAATTATGGTAAAAAATATCAACTGATTTTTCTAAGTCCACTTTGAGTTATGGTTGTAAGAAACTAAATTAATTAAATCAACTTTTGATTATTGGGAGAATGTTTTGGCATTAATTGGCAATATTATTTGGTTTGTTTTTGGCGGTTTGATTATGGGTTTAGCATGGTGGCTAGCTGGCATTTTATGTTTTATTAGTATTATCGGCATTCCATGGGGTAAAGCCTGTTTTGTGATTGGTCAATTTGCTTTTTGGCCATTTGGGAAGGAGGCAGTAAGCAGAAAACAAAAATCTGGTAAGGATGATATTGGTACAGGCACGCTTGGCTTAATCGGTAATGTTTTGTGGTTGATCTTTATGGGAATTTGGTTAGCTATCGGACATATCGTCTCAGGGATCCTGTGTTGCCTAACCATCATTGGCATTCCATTCGGGATGCAACATTTCAAATTGGTTCCGATATCACTAATGCCAATTGGCATGACTGTCGTAGATAAGTAATTTACAGCTCTGACTCCACAATTTCAATCAAACTAATCCACAAAGCTGGTAATTAAATTCCGCTAATTTCCAGCTCGGATTACATACTTAAGTTTTATATTTGGTTGATAGGAATCAGTGGTGGCTAATAACAACCAACAGTCTATTTGTCATAAGTCATAAATTGAATGAGTTTGCCAATAGATACAATTGCTTAGCATACATGTAAAAATATGGAATAAAAATTGCACGTTGTTTGAACATGTCTCCTAATTTGCAAACTAAGTAGTTCTCTCATCATGATGCAAACTTTGTATTGGTACGGCATTGACTTAAAGTGGGCGTATTCTGATGTGCTTCGAAACATCTACCGTCATACCTACTGCAAGCAAATTGCATTAGATATACTGCACGACTCGCTGATTAGATATGCATTAGCAAAAAATCCTGATCGCCAGCAGTATCCTCAAGCATTTTTACAAACCATAATCAGAAATCAATTAATTGACTCGCACAACCATAGCGCCAAGTTTGTTTCTTTAGATGCAGAAGAAACGGATGATGCAAACACTTTTGATTTACATAAACATGCTGCTGAACATCAACTCTTTGCTCCATCAGCAGAGCATTTGCTTGATATTCAGCAACGTTTACAAGCGATGCAGGTGTTAATTGATAATTTGCCAACACGATGCAGAGAGGCATTTTGGTTATTTCGTATTGAAGGTAAAGATCAATCTGAAATTGCAGTTCAACTGGGCATTTCCAGAAATATGGTGCAACGCCATGTAATGAGAGCGATGATGGAAATTCTGGAAGCGCAAGACCTTCTCAAGTAAACTCAATCAATTATGCAAGCCTCTAAAAAAAATGCGCTACGAAAAACTGCGGTAGATTGGTTCGTGCGTCTGCAAAATATGGATGTGGAATCCTCAGAACGCAGCGCTTTTGAAGCATGGCTGATGGCTAGTCCTTCGCATCAAGAAGCTTATGCAGAAGTCTCTGGGGTATGGCAAAAGTTAGATTCCACGCCGCAGTTACAACAGCTGGCATCAGCTTTAGAAAGTAAAAATAAATCATCTCGAACCAGAAAAATCAAAGCTGTATCTGCAGCGCTTAGCCTAGTGCTGACCGTTTGCTTGAGTGTATTTGTAGTGGATCTATGGCAATCACAACCCACCATGGAGGTAGTTGCTACCGCAGGTATCGGACAGACAAAAACGCAGCTTCTGGATGATGGAAGTAAGTTTACGATCAACGCAAGTAGCAATATTGAGGTGGTTTATTATCGAAATAAACGACATGTAAAACTACATAGCGGTGAGGCTATATTTGAAGTTGCAAAAAATATGGATAGGCCATTTGTCGTTGAAAGTGAAAACGCAAGAGTCACGGTATTGGGTACTAGATTTGCTGTAAACAAACTAGATACACTAGTGCGTGTCAGTGTTGATCATGGGCGTGTTAAGGTTGAGGGGGTTAATCCTCATGCAGGTTCAACTAGTCAAGATATGATGTTGTCGAGTGGCGAAGTAGCAGAAATTTCCGCTGGTTTAGCGCCAAGAAAAGTTGATCGTCCTGCTCAAGATGCATTTAGCTTTGAAAAAGGGCTTATAACATTTACAAATGCTGACCTTAGTGAAATAAGTGAAACGCTTTCACGCTATCGCCAGCAACCTGTTCTAGTGAAGAGTGGGCAGCAACTCAGTGCAAAAATTACTGCCGTGATCAAGCAACGCAATGTTGAAAGCTTTTTGAATCACTTGCCAGATCTCGCGCCTGTAAGGCTAGAGCAACAAAATGGACAGTTATTAATATCGGAAAAATAACTTTTGATAAAAAATATTTTATACAGACATCAGTAATTTTTTTTTCACAGGGTTGAATAGGTATCAGCAACAATTTTTGTGATACCTATTATGAAGCTACCAAAAAGTGACAATGTAAAAAGTAATCTTAAACTATGCCATTTGATGGTATTTATGGCGCTCTTAGAGATATCAAATCTACCTGCTGCTGCAGAACTCAATACAAACCTCCCAGTTGATAGTAAAAACGGTTCCGGATTAATCAATTTAGAGCTTCCCGCTCAGCCATTAAGTGTCTCACTCAAACAGTTTTCTGAACTTTCAGGGGTTGATTTATCATTTGACAGCAGCATCACCAAAAACCTTGCTGCTCCAGCGGTTAAAGGCCGCATGACACGAAAAGAAGCCTTGCAAAAATTACTCAATGGAAGTGGTTTGAATGGAGCTATTGAGGGTGACAGTGCAGTTATAAAAAAAACTCCAAACAATGATAGCACCAACATCCAACTTGATCAGATCAACGTACGTGCCAAACGCTTTTACGAGATTGGCCCTTTACCTGGTTTAGGCCTCACCAAAGAACAAATTCCTGGCAACGTACAAAGTATTAGCGCTAAAGAAATCAAAGACTCTCACTCGTTAAGTCTGTCTGATTTAATGAACAAAAAACTGCAATCTGTAACTGTTAATGACTATCAAGGCAACCCGTTTCAGATGGATATACAATACCGTGGCTTTACTGCAGGTCCACAACTAGGTACGCCTCAAGGCTTAAGTGTTTTCTTTGACGGCATTCGTGTCAATGAGCCTTTTGGTGACGTGGTGAACTGGGACATGATTCCAATGAACGCCATCGCCAGTGTCGATGTTTTCCCAGGCTCTAATCCTGTTTATGGGCTCAATACGCTTGGCGGTGCTTTTACAATGAGAACTAAAGACGGTTTTAATAACGCTGGAGTCGATGCAGAGGTACTTACAGGTTCATTTGGACGTAAGCAATTGCAAGCAGAGGGCGGTTGGAATAACGGGGCAGTTGCGTTATTTGGTGCGGCGAATATCTTTTTAGAAGACGGCTGGCGCAAAAACTCGCCAAGTGATGTCAATCAATTTTTTGGTAAAGCGAGTTACCGAGGTGATAAACTAGATCTTAATTTCAGCACATTGATTGTGGGTAATGATTTAGTTGGCAATGGTTTGATTCCCAGCGAGATGTACGAGAGAAATCGTAGAGATATTTTTACTGCACCTGATACAACCAAAAATAGATTGCAGCAGTTTCAATTATCTGCAGCATTTCAAGCCACAGATACATTTAGTATTACAGGGCAAGCCTATCGACGAAAAAGCAAACGAGAGTCTGTTGGCGGGGACGTCTATACAGAGTTTGAAAATAAGGAATTAAGACGTAATCTCAATCCGGGCGAGCAATTCACTTGTTTGTTTACCACCACGAATCCTTATAACTTGCCTGATTATTATGTGATGGAGATTCCAAATGGTGATTATTTTAGTTCACCAGCTTTTCTTGATTTTGCCTTAGCACCTACGCTTGAAGATGCTTTTGCAACCTTATCTCCAGCAAGTTTTAATGCACCATTGCCACCAGAGTTGGTTAAGGCTGCGCAAATTAATTTTGCAAATGGTTCGAACTTTCAAACGTCTACAATTTTTCAGCCAAGTACCGGTAGTGGGCAAGTGGAAGAGTTTGGGCCTATCACATCCTATTCAAACGATAATCCTTCATACTACTACCAATCTGTGACGAATTTATCATCGTTAAAAGTATTGTTGAATGATCCGATTGCATATGGATTTACTAATGTAGCTAATTTTTATTACTACACACCAGATGCTGATGGAGGTGTAGGAACTCTAAATGCGCTGATTATAGCTCCACCTACTAATGGCGATGTTTGCAGGGGTGATCTTAGTGACCCATCAGAGCCAAATCAAGCCTTGACTGTATTTGGTCCTGATGGAGGCGAACAGACAATCGATGGAGCAGCCTATAGTTTAACAAATCCAGGTGTCGTGGAAGGAGTGCCGACAGCAGTTATCGCTAACAACTCGATTGATCAAGAGACCGATGGTGCGTCCATACAGTTTAACTGGAATTACGATAAGCATAAGTTCATGATAGGTGCTTCGATTGATAGACCCAGTGCGACTTACTTTAATAGTCTGCAATTAGGCATGCTAGATACAGAACGCAATGCCTTTCTGGCGCCCGAGCTCATTCTCGATCAGTTTGGGGCAGCAACCGTACCACTCAGTAATAATAATTTTGAAGGTGATCAAATCACCAAAAGTGTGTATTTCAGTGAGACATGGAGTCCAATTGAAACGCTGCATATCAATGGCTCTGCACGCTACAACATGACACATGGACAAAACACCATTGCAACGCGTAGTCGTGGCCGCATTCCATTAGAGCTAGCCCAATATATGGCTCTACCAGATTACTTTCAGGTTTGTAGACTAGGTGAAGTTTGTAATACGGGCTATGTTATTCCAAATGGCGCTAACTTACTTAACCCTCCAGAAAAAGAAAAATTTAGCTATTACTCGTTAAACCCTTCCTTGGGTGTGAGTTGGCAAGCAAAACCAGAACTGAATATGTACGCTAATTTTGCTCAGGGAGTGCGTGTACCTTCTGTCATTGAATTAGGCTGTGCGCTGGACAAAACGCTTGTTCCAAACGGGCGTGATGCCGATGGTAATCTAAAGTATGTTTACAAAAGCTTACAGGAAGGTCGCTCTTGCACATTGCCATCTGCTTTATCTGGCGATCCATATTTACCGCAGATTAAGGCCCAAACATGGGAGGCGGGCTTACGCGGCTTGTGGGGCGAAAACTTACAATGGAACCTGTCTGCTTATCAGACCAACTTGCGTGACGATCTCTATCTTGTGACTTTCCCAGGGGGGCAAAGCTTCTTTGATACAGTTGGTAAAACACGTCGTCGTGGTATAGAGGCTGGATTTTCTGGCCAAAAAGATAAATGGGGCTTTAGTCTGAACTACTCTTTAACTGACGCAACCTTCGAGAATAACTTTGAGATTGCTGGCAATGAGAACAGTAGTTCTTACGAAGCGGCAACCTTCCAAGATTTCAGCCGTGTGATTCAAGTGAAAAAAGGTGACACGATGCCAGGTGTGGCGATGCATAACTTAAATGCGACTGTGGATTATCATGTGACACCAAAATGGAAAGTAGGTGTTACAGCTGTTGCCCATTCTGATAGTTTCTTGCGGGGTAATGAAAATAACAAACACCAGAAAGGTGTCGTGTTATATGACACCATTGAGATTGCTGGCATAGACACACTCGTGCCAAGAAGAGTAACGGACAATCCTGGCAAAGTGGATGGTTACATGACGTTTAACTTTCAAACGAGTTATCGATTTAACACTGAGTGGACAGCCAGCATGTTTATTAACAATGTTTTCGATAAGGAGTATTTCAGCGCAGGGCGTTTAGGTCGCAATCCATTCTCAGAAGGCCCTTATGGCGCTATAGGCCCAGATGGTTATAACCACAACTCTACTGAGTGGAAGAACACAAACTTCGTTGCACCTGGCGCCCCTCGCGGCGTGTGGTTCAGCCTTAACTGGCAGTATGACCCCAATGCCAAGCCCAGCTTCTAACATCGCAGCTAACATCACCTTGCAGTTAATGAAGTCTGTTACCTCTAACCAACAAAACAAACAACAAACAACACTCAAAGGAACCCTATGCTCTACCAGCTCCCCAGCATCATCGATAGCGTACTTATCCTACTTGCCCTCATGTCTATCGTCGTATGGGGAGTCGTCATCCATAAATGGGTGAGCTTCTACCAACTCAACAAACGTAACCACCTATTTCTAGAAGAATTCAGCCAAGCAGAAGACCTGCAACATGTACGTGCTAACACCAAACTCACCGATGGCAGCTTGGCAAGAATTTGCCAAGCTGGTTTGGATGAATGGAAACGTTTACGTCTCAGTGTCAACGCATTTAACCATGACGACAGAAAAGAACTGGTCACCGCCGTACTCCAACAACAAGCCCATGTCGAACAATCCCGCACCGAGAAAGGACTCGCCATCCTCGCCAGCATTGGCTCTACCGCACCCTTTATTGGCTTGTTTGGTACCGTATGGGGCATCATGCATGCCCTCAAAGACATCTCCAGCAAAGGCTCTGCTGGACTTGATGTCGTGGCAGGTCCAATAGGGGAGGCCCTGATTGCCACCGGCATTGGCATTGCCACTGCCGTACCTGCCGTACTCGCTTACAACTACTTCCTCAGACAACTCAAATCCTCCAATGCCCAAATCGAGAACTTTGGCATTGCCTTCCACTACCTTATCGTGAAATCTGGCATGGGTACCAAACTACCATGAGCATGTTACTCAGCAATCAAGAAGACCAAGTCATGAGCGAAATCAACGTCACCCCACTGGTCGATGTCATGCTGGTATTGCTCACCGTGTTTATTGTGACCGCACCCTTGCTCATGAATGCAGTCTCCGTCAAACTGCCGCAAGCCAATGCCCACATCGCCAAGACCGAACCCAAGACCTTACAACTTAGCATCTCACCGCAGGGGGACATCACCCTCAACACCACCCCCATTACCATCACCGCACTCAGTGATGAACTCAATATGCTCAAAGCCAGCACCGATCCTGCCATAGAAATCTATGCAGACGAACAGGCTGCGTATGGCACTGTGGCGAAAGTCATGGCCGCCATACAACGTGCCAACATCACCAAATTTAGCTTTGTGATGTTGCCAGAGGCGGTTAGCCCTTAATTGACGCAACTGTCTACCTTCAAACGCAGCTAGCCTCAGCCTTTATATTCATTACACGTACCATGCATACCTACCACCAATCATTTCTTGTGACGACGCAAGACAATGAAGACCAATCCCTAGTGTGGGCCTTAATCGCCTCCATGCTCTTGCATATCGCTATTGCTTATGTGTACCCACAGTTTAAATCACAAAGCATATTGCCACAGCGTACCACTATCCAAGTGCAACTCAACCAACTGCCCGAACAACCGACACCTGCTGCAACACAACCGCCAGCACCACCTACAGTTGAACCCACGGTACAACCAGAGCCACCCAAACCTATTCCACCCACACCGGTGGTACAACCCAAAAAAAAACCACAAGATAAACGGAAAGTGTTGACCACAACAGTGCCCACGCCTGATCAAAGCTACCAAGTCCCTGTGGAACAACAGACAGAGACACCACCAGTCACACAGGAAGAAACACCCCCAGTTCAGACATCACCGAACACCACACCTGCTACAGCTAACCCTACACTAACACAAGCCCAAACAGCACCGACTAATACAGTGCCAACCACGACAAGCACTGCACAACAACAAGCTACCACCAGATCAAGCGAAGTAGCGACCTCAGACGAAGTATGGGATGGCTATGGCAAAGCCTTAGCTGCCATGGTGAATAAACTCAAACAGTACCCGACCATTGCCATACGACGCCATTTAGAAGGGGAGGTGCAAGTGATTGCCAGTTTTAGGCAAGGCAAGCTTGTTTCAGTCGAGCTAGCAAAGGCGAGTCAACACCAAGTACTGAATGAAGAAGCGATGAGAACGATTAAAAAGGCGATTGAGCAGGTAGCGTTACATGCCAATTTAGAGCGTAAAACCTTTACGGTGACGATTCCTGTGGGGTTTAAGTTGGAGTAGGGTAAGGCAAAGCAAAGCAATCTACGGATTGACACATCACGCAATACCCAGCAAAGTAAGGGCCCGATGTCATTCAACAATTAACAATAAGGAGTGTAAATGAATAAATCAGAATTAATCGCAGAAATCGCAACGGAAGCAGGCATCACTAAGGCTGAAGCAGGACGTGTGATTGACGCCACTACATCCGCTATTACAGCTTCTCTCAAGAAAGGCGAAGCCGTGACCTTGATTGGATTTGGTACCTTCAAAGTAAGTAAACGTGCAGCACGTACAGGCCGAAATCCACGTACAGGTGCAGAACTGAAAGTGGCTGCACGTAATGCACCTGCTTTCGCAGCAGGTAAAGCACTTAAAGACGCAGTGAATTAATCTTTAAAATCACCTCAAAAAACAGGGTTTCTATTCAAATCTTAGAGACCCTGAATCTCTTTATAGGCAACAAATAACTAAAGATAACTGTACTTAAATTTATACGAGTCAAAGGTCCACTTTGTGTTGAGTTAAGAGACATTTATTCTTTAGAACGCAAAGTAATTGGACACATAACATATCTTGGTAAAAATGCTTAACCAATCATTCAAACGTAAGAGAGTCGATCGTGAATCATGTTAATTTAATTTTTTCGTTATCTTTGTGCGGGTTACTAAGTGCATGCATGACAAAGTATATAGAGCCATCACAAGGGGAAATTGCTAGGCTAAAAATCGTCAACAACTCAAATCTATTTCTTAGGCTCACTACATTTGAGGATGGAAGCACTTGTAAAGGTTGGCAAGAATTGATTCCTCCCAAGGATCAGCTTGAAATAAACAATCGAGATTTAAAACAAATGGCGTCTTTTAGTATCAATATTAGAGCCAATGCAGAATTCTCATTGCAAACGCATGGTTATTTTGCATATGTTACTAAATGTGAAATGCTTACAACATTCTACCCACAGCCTAATCTAACTTATGAAATGCATTATTCTTACAATGAAGGTGCTTGTTCTTTAGGGGTAATTAAACTGGTGAAGACACCTGATGGCACAAAAGCTGAGCCAGAAAAAACGTTGAGGCAAAGAGAAATTGTTGCAGGGATCACTAACTCAGGCTCCATTTGCAAGTGAACTATCTATCCATTCTTTCAAGCAGGACGCTGGACTTGCCTTAAAAAAGTAGACAATTCAAGCTAACATTATAGTGTCTTGTACAACTGAGCTGCAGAATCCTGTGAATTCAACTGGTCGACGCAACTCACGTTTTAATTATTTCTGCTGGAGTCTCGTATCTAATGTTTTATGTGGCCTTTCGTTTAAATGTTTAGCCACCGCACTTAATTTAGCTTGTGAATGTATCGTTTGCGTCTAAATCGTAATCATTGCTGCTTTCAAGCGCCATCACATAGTAACCGCATGTGTTATTGCCAAGACAAACGGTGATCATTTATAAGTATGAGGAATGATTAATTGCTCATCTAATAGAAGTGATCAAGTGGTTTGCACCATGCCGTTTTATATTGCTTCAAAAATACAAATACTTTTTTCTGTATTGATGTATTGATGTATTGAGTATTACTCGTAGTTTAGCGCTTTCAGCCATCTGTTTGATTTTACTGATTAAAAAATCGTGATCATTTATTCCCATGTTTGTATTTTTAAAAAACATACTTAAATGCATTTTTTATTTTTTATTTGGATCAAACCGCCAATTCAAACTAAACCAAACACCTCTCGGTGCTCCTGGTGCTAAAAAATTAGCGCTCAGCCAGTCATCAGAATTATGGTTATATCCGCCTGGGCCGATTGCACCGTTAATGCTAGGTGAGAATGGGTTACGCCCTAAACGCCCTGCACTGAAATATTCTTTATCAAAAACATTATTGACCAGCATGGTGGCACTCCATTCTGAATTAAATTTATAACTGGTTTGGAAGTTTACTACCCCATAACCATCTACCTTTCCCGGATTACTGAATGGTTGACGTGATATCACTTGCCCTGAAGCATTCGTATATACCTCTGTCACCCCTGCACGATGTTCATTATTTTCATTCCCTCGAATAAAACTCTCCGAATGTAGAACTGCGCTAAACCCAATATTCCATAGATCAGTCATGTCGTATGCTACGCTCGCATTTAGGTTATGTAAGGGTATACCTGGCATACGATCGCCAGGCTTAACGGTAATACTCCTGAATGCTTCTAGATCGCCTACAGCAAAAAGTGCAGAATCCGGCACAGAACTACTGTTATTTTCTGAAATCATTTTAAAACTGTCTTGGAACGTTGCATCTGTCAAACTGTAATTAACGCCAAAACTTAGCTTATTGATCTTGCCTGAAAGACCAGCCTCTAAGCCGCGACGGCGCGTTTTACCTACCGTATCAAAAAAACCTGTGCCATTACCTAATGCAACAAAGTAGATATCGTCTTTTAAATCAGTTTGATAGGCGCTCAGATTCCATCTAACGCTATCTCCTATTGTGCCGCGCAAGCCAATATCATAAGTAGTTGCTTTAATTTGAGGTAAATAAGGGTCTCCAGAAAGCGTTGTAGGTAGCGAGCATTCACGATTTTCTAGCAAGCTTTTAGGAATATCCACCATTTCTTCTGGGTCTGGTATCAAGTTACCATTTTTATCTCCACCCCATGTTTTTGAACCGCTGGGTCTATGATCAAACGCACAACCAAGTTCGATTACACTAGGTGTACGTGTACCTTGCGACCAATTGCTGTAAATATTGAGGTTTTCTTTCGCTTGCCAAGTTGCACCTAAAGACGGGTTAAAGGAGTAAAAGCTAAACTTCTCAGTTTCTGCAGGTTTTAATAATTGGCTACCGTCACTTATTCTATATCCTGTTGTTGGGCAGTTAGCCACACTACCTAAACACAAATTGAAAAAATCTGGGCGCTGCTGGTAGCCTGAAAGCACATAATAACTACCGAATACAGTGCGGCTGGCAACAGTATTCTTAACATGTGTATCGTTGTAGCGAGCGGATCCAGTAATGTTCAGTGTATCTATTGGGCTCCACGTTTCACTAGCGTAAATACTTTTAGTGGTTGAAGTGCCTTCAAAATTGTTATTCGCAATACCAATATCAGCAGCACCGTACTGGTCACGAATACCTTCTGGTGACAGGTAGGCTTTGCGATTATCATCAAATAAACCTAAACGTTGGCTATTAGAGTAACTGGCGCTAGCCGCATCGATTGAAACGCCCACCATAAATTTGTGATGTTCCAGATTCCAATTGAGTTGTAATGATGCGCCGTCTGTTTTTTGTTTGATATTGTTATCAGACAGCACGGAAACAGGGGTCCCTTCAACAACCCCTGGTGCATTGATGCCGTGACCATCCGGGCTTACAGGAAGTCCATTTTCGTTTAGTACATTTACATTGTAGCTAGCCCCTTGACACACATCCTTATTGATTGGGGATTTGGTCAAGACAACATGTTTAACACCGTCTGGCGTATAAAAATAGTTCATATTGACTTCAAAATCAGGGAATAGATCAAAAGTATTGCCGCGAAGCACATCGTAATTCAAACCCAACGTTGAATAAGAATACTCTCCGTTAGAGTATGAAGTAACAGGCCCTAAATCTACAGGTGTTGGGGCACTTTGTTCGCGATATAGAAACGTATCGATAAAGTTTTTCCAGTAATCAAAGCCATTTCTTGCTTGCTTTGCATACTCATCATCTAGCGTTCCATTAAATGCAGTTGGCGGTAGCAATGCTAATGAATCGTTCATGTCGTACCCAGGGTTACCACTATTTGCAAAATAATCCGCCATAAATGGATTAGAGGCGTAATCAAATGGATCAGCTAAATCGATAACATAATAATCGGGCAATTGATATTTATTCGTACTGAGGAACTGACAAGCCACTACTTCACCGGGGTTCAGGTTTCTCTTCACTTCATTAGTCTCGTTGTCAGGAAATCCATCCACATATGCATCAGCACCCAAGGAATGGCGATTACTGTTACGGCGATAGACTTGTCCTGTAACTGTAAAATTATCGTTCACGAAGTAATTGCCTGACAACTGAAATTGGCTAAGCCTGTTTTTGGTGGTATCTTCAGAGGTGAATGAGGCATTTCGATCTTGCTGATACATTTGGTTAGGCAACAAGCCATTTCCCACCAGATCGGTCCCTACCCACAGGGTGCTGAGGTTTAGGTCTAGCTTGTCTCCTCTATAGCTGGCTTTAGTAAAGAGTTGATTCACCTTACTCGGTGAGTTCTCTCGCCAGCCGTCTTCCAGGAAGAAGTTACCTGCTGCAAATAAGCCGATGGTACCGTTGTTCCAGCCACCTTCAGCTTGTAGTTGTTTTCTGCCAAAAGAACCGGTGAGTACATCGGCATCAACACCGGCGTTGTTAAAGCCATCCTTGGTTTTAAGGGTGAATGCACCACCGAGTGTGTTTAAACCAAAGATGGGATTGGAACCTGGAAATACATCCACACCCGCTAGTGCATTCATGGGGATCATGTCCCAGTTGACGACATCACCAAACGGTTCATTAACACGAATCCCATCAAAGAAAACACTTAAGCCTTGAGGAGTGCCAATCTGCGGCCCTGCGGTAAAGCCACGGTATTGCACGTCCATTTGAAAGGGATTACCTTGGTAGTCATTCACCGTGACTGATTGCAGCTTCTTGTTCATTAAGTCGGTAATGCTTAATGAGTGAGAGTCTTTGATTTCTTGTGCAGTAATGCTTTGTACGTTACCGGGGATTTGCTCTTTGGTTAAACCTAATCCAGGCAGTGGGCCGATCTCGTAGAAACGTTTGGCACGAACTTGGATTTCGTCAAGTTCAATAGTTTTATCATTTTCCGAATGCTTTGCACCAAGATCGGGTGTACTGTCTTTTATGATCGAAGGCGAGGCTTTATCTAAATAATAGCCGCCGCGTTGATCATTGACTATCTCTAAACCCGTTCCTTTAAGTAACTCTTTAAATCCGTCTTTAGTATTGAAACTACCATTTAACCCTTTAGTCTCTTTACCTTGCGCAATTTCTGGCGGGTAAGACAGGTATACGCCCGATGAACGTGCAAATTGATTTAATGCATTGTCTAGAGGACCAGAGGGGATACTATATTTTTTATTTGACTTGACGCTGGACTCATCTGCATTTGCCTCAGCAGCTACCATTGAATAAGCAAATGTAAGTTGGATTAATAATGAAGATAGAGTGCGTAAATTCTGATTTGCAAAGGATTTTACTTTTGGTTTTTTATGATTCATTCGCATAACCTATTAAGATTCAAATAGAAAGTTGGGTTCTATCTGATATACCGAATGAAATTTAAAAAACTGTAAAAATTAAACTGTTTAACTACGCTTGTTTAAAGTGATCCAGAAGTGCATTCTTTTTTCTGCAACGATAGGCAGTGTATTTTCTAAGGTTTTAATGACTCTGTCTGGATCATTAATTGGGAATACACCTGATATCTTGAGGTTTACCACAGATGCATTGCAGATAATCTTGCCAGAGCGATAACGATCCAACTCTTTTGCAAAGTCAGCCAAGCGTAGTTCTTTTGCAACTATTACGCCATCAGACCACGCAGAAAGATCTTGATCGGCTTGCATGATTCCATATGCTTGAGAAGTGTCAAAACTTAGTTGCTCACCCACTTTAAGACGGGTTGCTTTGTTGGAGGCGATTGGACGTACTTCTACTGCACTTTCATAGACGGCAACAAACGTGGTGTTTTCTTGTTGATGAACTAAAAAGCGTGTCCCTAATGCCCGAACGTTGCCGTGAGTAGTTTGGATACTAAACGGCCTATGATCATAGGATTGATGACCGGTTGTGATAAGCACTTCACCTTTGAGCAGTTTTATTTGTCGTTGCTGAGCGTCAAAATGAATATCAACGGCACTATCCGTATTTAGGTGTAATTCTGTACCATCGGCTAACATGATCTTGCGTTGTTCACCAACTGCAGTGCCATGGTCAGCTATCATTTGTTGCCATGGTGTAAATTGATAGCCGCTATATGCTAACGTCCCGCTTCCTGCTAAAAGCAGAACGGATTTGAGTACTAATCTTCTGCTTTGAAGTTTGCGATTAACCTCAGAGTTGTCTAAGGTGGCATGAGCAAGCGCTTTAGGAATGGATTTTAAATTACCACTTAAGCCAACTAATTGCTGCCAAGTTTCTTCATGTGTTTGGCTTTGTTTACGCCATTTCTCACAATTCAATAAATCATCCTCGCTTGCAATCCCAGACTGCAAAGTCACCATCCATTTGACGGCTTCTTGAACAATTGTTGATTCAGTAGAAATTTGAGAGGTATTAGTCACTTGTCGCCTTGATAACGTATGGCATAGCAGGCTAGGAATGTTTGAGTCATGTGCTTTTGAACACTACTTAACGATATATTAAGTTTCTCCGCAATTTCAGGATAAGTCAAACCATCTAATTGTGAGAGTAAAAAGACTGTACGTGCTTTACTTGGTAGGCAATCAAGCATTCGATCAATTTCGAACAAAGTATCTAGCACAATCGCCTTTTCTTCAGGGGAGGGGGTTTGTGCTTCTGGTAAATAAGTGAGTGCACTTCTATAAGTAGCTTCGATAGTCTGGCGCCTATAATAGTCAACTAACAGCCCTTTTGAAATCGTGGTTAGAATTGCTTTTGCTTCAGAAATATAAAAAATATTTTGAGAGCTCAGAATTCTTATAAATGTGTCTTGTGCAAGATCAGCCGATTTTTGAGGACAGCTGAGTTTTTTATTGAGCATATTGACCAACCATTTATAGTTGTTTACATACACTTCACTGACCGTTGTCGAACTTATGGTCTTTAGCGATTCATTTAGCTTGATTGAACCAGAATTGCTCATGCTGATTAGATAGTATTTCTAAAGGTAGATATACAGCTACTTGCAAGCTTTGTTCCAACAATCTGGTGCTGATTAACTTGATGATTTAATTGAATAATTACACAATTAGTGTCTTCTCTCTACAATGCTTTTGGCTGTATACAACCGCAAGTCGGTTCATATCAATCATCACACATAATGACATGGGCAAATCAAGTCAATAGAACTATCGAAGCCTCGTCTAGCATCTACAAAATGAGTGGCGAATCAAGTACACTAGCGCCGATTTATATTTTTGGAAGCTTTATGTCATTTTCTCGTTGGGCATTACTACCTCTCATCCTCAGCGCTCTTATTGGTTGTGCTTCAGCGCCACCAATGCAAAAAGCCACCTTAATAAATTCAAATCAGGAGAATAAACTTGTTTATGCTAAACCTGATTTGAACACCCAACTCAATCACTTGCAAAAAGGGATCAACGAAGATAACACTCTGCTTTATTTCCAAAATCAAGGTGGGGGAGGCTTGGCGTTAGGACTCATGGGCCCTTTTGGGGTATTGGCGAACATGAAGATGATTGAAGCAAACACAAATAAAGATCTTGCTCAGCTTCGTGGAAAATTAATGCCCAACCCTCATGTGGCTTTTCAGCAGGCTGCTGATAGCTTGCAAATGGTCATTGAAAATAAACCGTCGCCACAGGATATTCGTGTAACACCGGTAATACTGATATCCAAAACTGACCCATCGACATTTCATATATCAGCCATCACATTTTTTGAAGGTGGCTCTGATAAAGATAAGTGGACACATCGATATCAATATCAACTTCCAGACCAATATACTTTAGAGCAACTGGTTAATCTGACAACCGCACAAATAAGTGACATTCAGACACAAAGTGCGGCGGGATTTACTGCTATCTTAAGACAAGTGAATGAAGAAACGGATGTCAATATAGCTAAAGAGAAGAAAATTATTTTCGAATCTGCCTATTTTAGCCCTCGCTGGACATACGAAATGTTAGGCTCATTAGCTGGGGAGAAAGACGGTCGTATCTGGGTAAGGACTTTTGGGGGGCTGACAGCTATCAACCCTAAAGATGTAAAAATAAAACCTCAGTAATCTTATAATGCGAAACCTAACTGGTTACTGTAAACCACCCATTATGGTTACAAGTAACCATAATGTTTTGATCTTGAATATATCTTCTTTATAAAACAATCGGTTAGTAGCTGGCACATATATTGCAAAAAATATATATGAGTAATTGCGCGTGGCTAATGATATGTCTATAAATCAGGTTTTTCAGCAGGACATTATTGAGAGTTTATATGAGGAGCATCATGCTTGGCTAAGGGCATGGATCAATAGGAGGCTAGGATGTCCGATCGGGGCAGCAGATCTCGCCCAGGATACTTTTCTTAATCTATTATTAAAAGCAGAGCTGCCGGTTCTTCATGAGCCTAAAGCATATTTAAGCCGCATCGCGCATGGTCTATTGGTGGATCATATACGTCGTAGAGATTTGGAACGAGCCTATCTTGATGCACTGGCCCATATTGCATCGAATGAAGCTAGTTCACCGGAGTCGCGGGCACTTATGTTGGAATTGTTGATACGTTTGGATATGATGTTGGATGGACTCTCTGCCAAAGTACGTACAGCTTTCCTACTGGCCCAATTGGAAGGGAAGAGCTATCAGGAAATCGCAACCCACTTAGGGGTTTCTACCCGCACAGTTGGCGCTTATGTGGCTACAGCTATGCTGCAATGTATGGCGTTGTTACAAGAGTAGTTGGTCTGAACATATGCATTCAAAGTTAGCCAACAAAATCACACCAGCCATGCAAGAAGCCAGCGAGTGGTATGCACGCTGGCTTTCAGGTGAAATGGATGACAAGTCAAAACTCACTTGGCAATCTTGGCTAGATGCAGATGAAGAACATAGTCTCGCTTGGCAGAAAATCGAGCGCGTACAAAAACATTTTGACAAGGTCCCAGGCTCGCTGGCACTCGCCACTCTACAAGACCCACCTTCTGCCGAACGGCGTCGCATTCTCAAACATATGGTGCTTCTACTCGCTGTAAGTGGCGTTAGTTATTATGGTTATCGTGAACAGCCATGGCGTGGCATGCTAGCAGATATCAGCACTAGTGTTGGTGAGCGTCGGCAAATTGCCCTTATGGATGGTACTATTGTCCATCTCAATACAGATTCCGCCATTAATACTGTCTTTAGTGATACTGCAAGAGTCGTCGAGCTGATTCGTGGCGAAATATTCATTGAAACCGCTCACGAGCAATCATCCACATATCGTCCTTTCAGTGTAATAACTCGGCAGGGTAGTGTCACTGCACTGGGTACCCAATTTAGTGTTCGAGAGTGGCAGCAGCAAGACTATGTGAAAGTGAATGTATTCGAAGGCCTGATTGAAGTGCGCTCTACTGAAAATGCCGATTCACCCGTGCGTGTGAGTGCAGGTGAGTCAATAGTCTTCTCGCAATCGCAAGTACTTGCCAAAACCAAATTAAAGGCAACAGATAAGGCTTGGGTGAATGGTCTGATAGTTGTCTATGCCATGCGCTTACAAGATTTTGTCGCAGAACTTTCTCGTTACCACTCTGGCGTATTGCGTTGCGATCCAGCGGTGACTAATTTGCAAATTTCCGGATCTTTCCCGATCGGAAATATAGAGGCTGTACTCAACACGCTAGAGCAAACTTTGCCTGTACGTGTCCGTAGATTTACGCGCTACTGGACAACTTTAAGTCCGTCCTAAACGCTGTTTGAATTTTTTTTCAAAAAAATTCAAATTTCACTTCCGGTTTTTATTTTTCATTCGGCATAGCAGTAATCACATAGATTTTTGCTAGTAGAAAGTGTTGTAAGAGAATGAACAATAAAAATAGACCAAGTAGTGCTTTGGAGAGAACTCGGCTGGTATGTGGATTCATCATGCTCTGCGTAATGATGATAGATGCAAATGCTGAAGCTCTCAATATCAGTCTGCCTAAAAAAGCCTATCAAATTCCTGCTGGCGATCTAAGCGATACTCTGCCTAATTATGCAGCCGAGTCAGGTATTTTGCTGGGGTTTGATCCTATTCTCACGCAAGGTAAACGCAGCCATGCACTGAAAGGGCAATATGGCGTACAAGAAGGTTTTGATACCCTGCTGAAAGATAGTGGGCTTGAAGTGACACAAGATAAATCGGGCCGATACCAGCTCCGTCACGCGCCACCCAAACCTAAACCTATTCCCGGTATCAATGACAAACCGCAAGTCAAAGAAGACAAAACCATTCAACTTGACCAAATCCAAGTCCGCGCCAAACGCTTCTACGAGATAGGTCCATTACCCGGCCTAGGTTTAACTAAAGACCAGATCCCTGGTAATGTACAAAGTATCACTGCCAAAGAGATTAAAGAGTCTCACTCATTAAGCATTACTGACTTAATGAACAAAAAACTACAGTCTGTGACTGTCAATGATTATCAAGGCAATCCATTTCAAATGGATGTGCAATACCGTGGCTTTACCGCTGGTCCACAAATTGGCATGCCTCAGGGTTTGTCAGTATTTTTCGATGGTATTCGTGTCAATGAACCCTTTGGTGATGTCGTCAACTGGGACATGATTCCCATGAATGCACTTTCCAGTGTGGATGTCTTCCCTGGCTCTAACCCTATCTTTGGTCTAAATACCTTAGGCGGTGCATTCACAGTAAAAACTAAAGATGGTTTTAATAACGAAGGCATTGATGCAGAAGTTCTTACTGGCTCATACGGACGGAAGCAGCTACAAGCAACAGGCGGGTGGAATAATGGGACTGTTGCATTGTTTGGAGCAGGTAACTTCTTTCTGGAAGATGGTTGGAGAGAGAATTCACCGAGTAAGGTAAACCAGTTTTTTGGCAAGGCGAGTTATCGCGGTGATAAGCTGGACCTCAACCTCAGCACCTTGCTGGTCAAGACAGAGTTGGTAGGCAATGGACTGTTACCAAGCGAGATGTACTCACAGGATCCCAGAAGCGTATTTAGCAGTCCTGATACTACAGATAATCGTTTGGCGCAATTTCAGTTATCCGGCGCGTTCCATGCCAGCGATAACTTTAGCGTCACAGGGCAGGTCTATCGCCGAAAGAGCGACCGCCATCAAGTTGGCGCAGACGTGTTTACTGATATACGAGAAGATGCAGTGCGGCAGATAATGCAAAAATCAGGCGCGGAAACAACCTGCCTGTTTGCGGAATCCGAAGTCACAAAAGGTGTGCCGTTTTATTATGTGATTCCAGTTCCGGCTGATGCGAACGGTTATGCAGACATTTCAGCTACACAGTTTTATACCGATATAGTCAATAATTACTTCGACCCTGCTTACCCTGACGGGCGCTTCTTTGTAAACCCAGCAGATTACCAAGCCAATGCCAATATACCTTTACCTGAAGAGATGGCAGCAAGAATGAGAGACTTGATTGCTTTTGATAAAAACTATTATGAAACCATCATTTATAACAGAGGAGCTTCTAAATCTAATGCCCCTGTTCCATTACTTAGAGACTCTTCAGGTAACCCAGTATTGGATGGATCAGGAAATCCCGTAGCTTCTTTTGGATTTGGTGTTGGTATATTTTCATCAGCACAATTTACGGAACCGTTGGGTAGTAACATTTCCAGCCTATCGCTTGGAGACGATAATTATTTCTTCACACCAGACCCTGGAAATCCAGGGGGGTTTATAAAAAACTTCGTAGTTTTAGCTGCTCCAGCTAACAATGATGCTTGTGTTGCAGGCCGCCTTGCATTGGAGCAATACAGGGCCGACGGGCTAGAGATTCCTATTGATGGCGCGGTCAGCGGCTATGATGCTGTAACAGGCCAAGGCCAGCCAGGAGTGGTTAAAGGAGTGCCGACTGCTATTTTTAACGATAACCAGATCAAGCAAATCGTTGATGGGGCATCAATTCAATTCAACTGGAACCTGGACCACCATAAATTCATGGTGGGCGCCTCCATTGATGCGGCTAGCGCTGAATATAACAATAGTAGCCAACTGGGGTTTCTCACTGCGAATCGCACGGCCTATTTAGATCCGGCGCAAGCGCACCCCATGTTTATCGGAGCTTTTGTGCCACTTAACAATAACGACTTCAATGGCACCAATACCACCAAAAGTATTTATTTCAGCGAGACGTGGTCACCTGTTGCAACATGGAACTTCAGCGCTTCAGGCCGATATAACCAGACTAAGACTATCAACAAGATTGCCGTACGGTATGGTAATGATAACTACGGTATCGGTGACTTGATCAGCTACCCAGATAGATTCAACGTATGTGAAGGAGATTGCACGGTCAATCGGCCTCCCACTGGTAATAAGCCTTTTCTTGGTTTCAAGACAGTAGATGCATCAGAGACCGAAAAATTCAGTTTCTATTCGTTCAATCCTCAATTAGGCGCCACTTGGCAGGCCAGGGAAAACCTGAATCTCTTCGCAAATTGGTCACGGGGTACGCGTACCCCTAGCGTGATTGAGTTGGGGTGTGCCTTCGATAAAACACTGGTTCCGGGGGTGGGCAATACCATGGTCCCTCGAAGTATCGCGGAGAATCGCCAATGCACGCTCCCCACTACGCTCTCTGGCGATCCATTCCTACCACAGATCAAGGCAACCACCTATGACCTCGGAATGCGCGGCACATTCAAGAGCTTATGGGGCACTGAGGACTTACAGTGGAACGTGGGTGCCTACCAGACCGATCTGAAGGATGATATTTATTTCGTGACCTATGGTAATGGCACGGGATTTTTTGACAGCATCGGTAAGACCCGCCGCCGCGGTATTGAGACTGGTCTTTCCGGCAAAAAGGATAAATGGGGCTTCAGTCTAAATTACAGCCTGACTGATGCCACCTTTGAAAACGATTTCAACATGATTAGTGAAGATAATACCAGCGCAACTTTTGTTAAAGGTTTTGGCAAAGTTATTCAGGTCAAAAAAGGTAGTAGTATGCCCGGTGTTGCCCTGCATAACCTGAATGCCAGCGTCAGCTATGACGTAAATGAAAAATGGACGGTAGGGCTAAGTGCTGTGGCACATTCCAAGAGCTTTGTGCGCGGTAACGAAAATAATGAACACAAAGCTGGTTTCCGTGCAGTACTAGATACTTATCCTGACGGCAGTCAATTGTTAGGTAGACCTAATCTTAACCCTGGTACAGTACCTGGATACGCTGTCTTTAATTTACAAACTAGCTATAAGCTCAACGGCGAATGGACAGCAACCATGCAGGTGAACAACCTGTTTGACAGGGAATATTTCACGGCAGGGCGTCTGGGGCAAAACCCGTTTTCGCCCAGTATTTACGGCGCCATAGGTCCGGATGGGTTTAACCATAATTCCGATGAGTGGCTCAGTACCAACTTTATTTCCCCAAGCGCCCCTCGCGGCGTGTGGTTTAGCCTCAACTGGCAGTTCGACCCCAACACCAAGCCTAGCTTCTAGTATGCAGCAGATCATGACATCCGCTTCTTTCAATCATGGATTGAATCATGATCTGCAACGCATATCACTATTGTGATTTCCAACCAACACTAAAACAACAAACAACAAAACAAAAAAAGGAACCCTATGCTCTACCAGCTCCCCAGCATCATCGATAGCGTACTTATCCTACTCGCCCTCATGTCTATCGTCGTATGGGGAGTCGTCATCCATAAATGGGTGAGCTTCTACCAACTCAACAAACGTAACCACCTATTTCTAGAAGAATTCAGCCAAGCAGAAGACCTGCAACATGTACGTGCTAACACCAAACTCACCGATGGCAGCTTGGCAAGAATTTGCCAAGCTGGTTTGGATGAATGGAAACGTTTACGTCTCAGTGTCAACGCATTTAACCATGACGACAGAAAAGAACTGGTCACCGCCGTACTCCAACAACAAGCCCATGTCGAACAATCCCGCACCGAGAAAGGACTCGCCATCCTCGCCAGCATTGGCTCTACCGCACCCTTTATTGGCTTGTTTGGTACCGTATGGGGCATCATGCATGCCCTCAAAGACATCTCCAGCAAAGGCTCTGCTGGACTTGATGTCGTGGCAGGTCCAATAGGGGAGGCCCTGATTGCCACCGGCATTGGCATTGCCACTGCCGTACCTGCCGTACTCGCTTACAACTACTTCCTCAGACAACTCAAATCCTCCAATGCCCAAATCGAGAACTTTGGCATTGCCTTCCACTACCTTATCGTGAAATCTGGCATGGGTACCAAACTACCATGAGCATGTTACTCAGCAATCAAGAAGACCAAGTCATGAGTGAGATTAACGTCACCCCACTGGTCGATGTCATGCTGGTATTGCTCACCGTGTTTATTGTGACTGCTCCCTTGCTCATGAACGCAGTCTCCGTCAAACTGCCGCAAGCCAATGCACAAATCGCCAAGACAGAACCCAAGACCTTACAACTTAGCATCTCACCACAAGGGGACATCACACTCAACACCACCCCCATTACCATCACCGCACTCAGTGACGAACTCAACATGCTCAAAAGCAGCACCGACCCTGCCATAGAAATCTATGCTGATGAACACGCTGCCTATGGCACGGTGGCCAAAGTCATGGCCGCCATACAACGTGCCAACATCACCAAATTTAGCTTTGTGATGCTGCCAGAGGCTACCAGCTCTTAATTCGCCAAACGTTCTGATTCATTCACCACACCTCTCCATGCATACCTACCACCAATCATTTCTTGTGACGACGCAAGACAATGAAGACCAATCCCTAGTGTGGGCATTAATCGCCTCCATGCTATTGCATATCGCCATTGCTTATGTGTACCCGTACTTTAACCAACAGAGCCTACAACCACGCAGTACCAGCATACAGGTCGAGTTAAACCCATTACCAGAACAACCCACACCTGCAGCAACACAGCCACAACCACCAACAGAACCTGTATCACAAGCAGAACCACCCAAACCTATTCCACCCACACCGGTGGTACAACCCAAAAAACAACCACAAGATAAACGGAAAGTGTTGACCACAACAGTGCCCACGCCTGATCAAAGCTACCAAGTCCCTGTAGAACCACAGAGAGAGACACCACCAGACACACAGGAAGAAACACTCCCAGTTCAGACATCACCGAACACCACACCTGCTACAGCTAACCCTACACCAACCCAAACCCAAACAGCGCCTACCCATACAGAGCAAACCACGACAAGCACTGCACAACAGTCCACGGCAAGATCCAGCGAAGTAGCGACCTCAGATGAAGTATGGGATGGTTATGGCAAAGCCTTGGCTGCCATGGTGAATAAACTCAAACAGTACCCGACCATTGCCATACGACGCCATTTAGAAGGGGAGGTGCAAGTGATTGCCAGTTTTAAGCAAGGTAAACTTATTTCAGTCGAGCTAGCAGAGGCAAGTCAACATCAAGTACTGAATGAAGAAGCGATGAGAACGATTAAAAAGGCGATTGAGCAGGTAGCGTTACATGCCAATTTAGAACGTAAAACCTTCACGGTGACAATCCCAGTGGGGTTTAAGTTGGAGTAGGCTAAGGCAACTATCAGAGCGTTAGCTCAAGGTCCGCTTTGTCCCCGTACTGAAAAATCCCCAAAGCAGACGTTCATCACAGTACTAAATAAACATAGTTGCGTCCGTATTTTCTATTTATTATTATACGGGCAGAGAAACCCTAACTTCTAGATTTAAAAAGAAAAATAACATGTCAAAATCAACGTTCATATTATTGTTTTCGGACGCGCGCGTTCGGTTAATAACTGTTAACCATCTAGCGATAGAATCTAAAGTATGAAAAATCTAAAAATAACTGCTGCATTCGCACTCTCGCTGCTGTCAGCTTGTGCGTCAATCGAACCACCCATAAAGGCATCGGACACAGTCGATAACGAATTAGCTTATGTTGCAGGTAAGTTTACACGTTCTAACAGCGGTGGTTTTGCGTTCGTTCTCGTCAACCAATCATCAGGCAGAGAATACAATATTTCACTGGGGAGTGATCCTGCCTTTCCTAAGGATGTGATAGATCAGGTGGTGGCTATAAAAATACCTCCTGGTGTGTACACTGTCCCTTATTGGTTCACTTACGGTACGCTCACGAAAGAACGCTCTGATAAACACCCTATAACTAACTTGAGATTGTCGGCGCCATTTGTCGCCTCGAGTGGGTCTACAGTATTCCTTGGCAACTATTCGGCAGTGACGGAGCACTCTAACGGGCAAACGTTATGGTCAATAAAATCTCAAAAAATAAGCGAAAATCAGGCGAGGGACAGCTTTTTAGAGGCCTATCCATTACTCCACAAACTGGAGTTCTTTTGCCAGAATTGCTGGCATTAGTCATGGCTAACCCCTCATTCAAGTGAGACACCTAACGGTGCTCCTTAATTCAAAGTTTAAACAACCGAATGGTAGATCAAGTAAGCGAGGCTGATTACAGCCAATCTTTTATTGAACAGCAAGTTAATAATTGGTAGGGGAAAAATGAGAGTTATATTTATATTGTTATGGTCACTTCTAACATGCTCATGTGCGGCTACAGGGCCAAAATTTACGAGCTTATCCGCGCCTGAAGATGGTAAAGCGCTAGTATATGTTTTAAGGCCAGCAGCATTTACTGCATCGGCAAGAGAGGTAAACATTAGTATTGATGATAAACCCACCATTAAATTAAAAAACGAGGGATATACAACCATTAGCTTGCCCCCGAATACATATGAATTTAAACAAAGTTTTAATTACATTATTGGCGATCCAAAAGTCTTAAGAGAACCTCGTTCTTTTAATATCAAATTAGAGGCTGGCAATACTTATTTCATTGGCTTCCACTCTGATTCTGCTGTGGGAGTGCCTTGGGTGGCTGGTTCTCTAGCTTTTATACCATTGACATTTAAATTTGGCTTTGGCGTGATGGATGCAGATGTTGCGCTGCAGCAATTAGAGTCTTGTCATTTTCAAGAACAGAAACTGTATGTTGAATAATTGTTTTTAAAAAGGCTATTAAAATGCATTTAAGGATATGGACATTAATTTTCATAGCTCTAATTTCGGGTTGTGCCACTGCTAGTGGCCCTGCATTTAAAAAAGCTGATAATGCAGCTCAAAACAATGCTTTAATTTATGTGTATCGCAAGGATATGGGCCACTGGCAAAGTGCGTATTCGCCGACCTTTATTCTTGATGGTACTGATGTTGCGTCTATGCCAAGGGAAGGGTACTTAGAGTTAAATATAAGACCAGGAGAACATACGTTTGAATTTAAGCATAACTACTTGGCCGGATATCACCCTGTCAAACTAACAATACCAATCCTCTCAGGTCAGGTTTACTACTTAAGAATATCAGATCCAATAAATTTTGGTAGTGAGTATTCTCTACATGATGTTGTATACAGATCGGAAATCGCAGTAATTGAAGAAAAAACAGCACTCATTGAATTGGCAACCACAAAGTTGGTCTCGCCCAAGTCAACATTCAAGTAGGACTCGCTAAAGTATGCACCTTAATTCAATCGTTCTACGTCTGCTTTGTCCCCATAGCTGCAAAATCCTGTGAGTTCAACCGGTCGATGCAACACGTTATTCTTATACAAAAGAATGAGGTGTTGAAAAATGAAATACAGACCAAGAATTTATTATAGTGATGAGCAGAAAGCTATCATGTGGGATCGCTGGAAAAAAGGTGACTCGCTGCATGATATAGCCCGTTTATTTGACAGAAATCACTCTTCAGTAGGGCGTATATTATCTCTGACAGGTGGGATAAGACCGCCACAAAGAATACGTTCACATCTAGCTTTATCACTATCAGAGCGTGAAGAAATTTCCAGAGGTGTGGCAAGTCAAGAATCGTTTCGTTCGATTGCCCATCGGCTTGGACGCTCTCCATCTACCATTAGCCGTGAAATCAAGCGTAACGATGGTTATCAGCAATATCGGGCAACACAAGCTGATCAAGCTGCCTGGGATCGTGCTAAACGTCCAAAGCTTTGCAAACTATCAGGCAATCAAGAGTTAATAAAAACCATCACATGTAAGCTACAATCAAACTGGTCACCGCAACAAATTGCCGGTTGGTTGAAAAGAGAGTTTCCTACAGAAGAGCATAATCAAGTGTCACATGAAACCATCTATCGTAGCTTGTATGTTCAGACTCGTGGCGTATTGAAAAAGGAGTTAATTCAATACCTGAGGACGAAACGTATTATGCGTCGCTCCAAGCATTCGAGCTTGAAAGGCAATGGGCTTGGTCAGATTACCGATACAGTATCAATCAGTGAACGCCCAGCCTCCATAGAGGATAGAGCTATACCAGGGCATTGGGAAGGCGACTTGATAGCGGGGTCTAAAAACAGCTACATCGTGACATTGGTCGAGCGTCACTCACGATTCGTAATGTTAGGTAAGATTAAAGACCGAAAATCCGAAAGCGTTGTATCTGCTTTAATCAAGCAAGCAAAGAAACTCCCCAATGAGTTATACAAATCACTCACTTTGGATAGAGGTACGGAGTTTGCAGAACATCGCCGTTTTCAAGTGGAAACGAATATTGATGTGTACTTTTGCGACCCCAACAGTCCTTGGCAGCGTGGAAGCAACGAAAACACTAATCGCTTATTGAGGCAGTACTTTCCAAAAGGTACTGACTTATCGGTACACTCACAAGCTAAACTAAGCGCAGTGGCTAGACGGTTAAACGAAAGGCCTCGTAAAACATTAGATTACGAGACCCCAGCAGAAAGATTTAAAGCGTGTGTTGCGTCGACCGGTTGAACTCACACCCCAAAGCGGCCATTCAAAAATCAAGATTTCCATACCAAGTAACTTCTTCTGAAATCACTTTAGAGTCGCTCTTTGACCCCATAATAATTTGTTCATATAAACCACCATCATGGTTTATATGAACCAAATTCATTAAGGAAATATTCACTCCTGATTAATTAATCGTAGTGAATTCATATAGTTAATTTCGGGTGTTGTAATGGTATAAAACTTGCACGCAATAAGGGTGTTGAATAATGGCGGGATCCTAAATGCCTGTTTTAAGCAAATGAATATGATGTTTTGGTATGGCATTGATTTGCGCTGGGCTTATGCCGATTTATTGCCAAGTATCTACAGACAAACTACATGTAAACACTCGGCATACGATATTTTGCATGATGCTTTAGTGCGCTTTGCATTAAGTAATAATGCTAGTCGGCAAGAAAACCCTCACGCCTATCTGCGAACAATTACTCAACATTTAGTGGTAGATGGATTCAAGCAACGCTCGCGCTTTGTGTCTGTCTTTGATGCCAATTCAAATCATACTGAAACCAATAATGGTATTGAGGATTTGCAAAATCTAGATTCAATCCCATCAGCAGAGCACCTGCTAGACATTAAGCAACGATTACAAATTGTGCAAAGCATCATGGATAAGTTACCAGCAAAATGCAAACAGGTGTTTTGGTTATACCGTATTGAGTCAATGCCACAAGATGAAATTGCCACCGTCATGAACATCTCTAAAAATATGGTGCAACGTCATATGATGAGGGCGATGTTAGATTTTATGGAAGCTCGCGATTTAATTTCATAGCAACAATGAACCCATCAGAACACAAAAAAACATTACGTGAAACTGCAGTTGCTTGGTTTTTACGCATGCAACAAGTGGATTATGATCACCCAGACCGTGGGCAGTTTGAAGCTTGGTTAATAATGAGTCCTATCCATCAAATTGCGTATGAAGAAGTGGCTAAAACTTGGGAAGTGTTTGACTCAACCGAAGATCTCAAGTCGCTAGATGCGGCAATGGAGCAAAAGGCATTTTTAGACAAGAAAAAACGCTGCAATAAAATCACGCAATCGATTGGCTCCTTATTGGCTATCACGCTTATCGCATTTACAAGCCTCTTTGCCTATCGTAGTTGGCAAGCGCAACCCATCATGGAAGTAGTCAAAGTTGCAGACATTGGTCAAATTAAAAATGAAGTGCTAGACGATGGCACAAAGCTTAACCTCAATGCCAATAGTGAGTTGGAAATTACTTATTTCCGTGATCGTCGCGTCGCAAAACTAAAACGTGGTGAGGTGATTTTTGATGTGGCGCGTGATGAGAGCCGTCCATTTATTGTAGATAGCGGCTATGGACGTATTACCGTATTAGGCACCAAGTTTGCAGTCAATCGATTACAAAAACTGATTCGCGTCAGTGTTGACCACGGTAAAGTACAAGTGGATGCGCTAGATACATCAGGTGCTTCACTGAGCGCGCCTTTGGTGATTACAAATGGGCAAGTCGCTGTGGTGCATCAAAACCACCCACCAAAACGCACAAACCAACTTGCTAGCGATGCATTTAGCTTTACGGAGGGCATTATCACGTTTGATAAAGCAGGCTTGGAAGAGATTGCAGAGACTTTATCAAGATACCGTCAGCCACAAGTGAGTGTGCAAACGCCATTAACTAGCGATGCCGAGATAACCGCCGTGATTAAAAAACAGGACGTGGAGAAGTTTATTGCCAACCTACCTAATATGGCTTCAGTAGACATTGAAAAATCACCTAATCAAACATTGATTCGGCAGTCTAAAAAATAATTAGATAATTTTTAGATATTTTTTCAATTTAGACATCAGTCGATTTCTTATTAAACAGTTAAACAAGTAACAACACTGTTTTTTTAGGAAATCGGTATGAAGTATTCAAAACGACAACAATTAAAGTCTTTGGCTTTAGCTGTTTCAGTCTCAGGATCGGCTTTTATGAGTGGTTTGTTGTTTCCAGCATCCGCTCACAGTGACGAGCTGAACACAAAATTACCAGCCACGCAAGATAACCACTTTAACCTGCCCGTTACTGTTGATCTGCCTAAACAGCCTTTGTCAATGTCTTTAAAGGAATTTGCGCGTAGTTCAGGGCTTAGCCTTTCATTTGATAATAAGTTAGTAGACGGAAAAACAGCGCCAGCCATTAAAGGCCGCATGACTCGTAAAGAAGTGCTGCGTGAACTACTCTCAAACAGTGGGTTAACAACTGAGCTTGATGGTGACAGTGCAGTTTTAAAAAAAATTCCAGATATTAATAGTACCAACCTCCAACTTGATCAGATCAACGTGCGCGCCAAACGCTCTTATGACATTGGACCACTGCCAGGTTTAGGCTTAACCAAAGAAGAAATCCCAGGCAACGTACAAAGTATTACTGCAAAAGAGATTAAAGAGTCGCATGCGCTGAGCTTAACTGACTTAATGAACTCTAAACTGCAATCGGTAAATGTGAATGACTATCAAAGCAACCCGTTCCAGATGGATGTGCAATACCGTGGTTTTACGGCGTCACCTCAGTTGGGTACTGCGCAAGGCATCTCGGTATTTTTAGATGGCATTCGCGTCAATGAGCCGTTTGGCGATGTGGTGAACTGGGACATGCTGCCATTAAATGCGCTAAGTGGTTTAGATGTTTTTCCTGGTTCCAACCCCATCTTTGGACTTGGTACGCTCGGTGGTGCAATCGCCATGCGTACCAAAAGCGGTTTTAACGATCCTGGTTTAGATATGGAAGTGTTAGGTGGTTCTTTTGGGCGTAAGCAACTCCAGGTTTCAGCGGGTGGCAATAATGGCGTGATAGCTGGTTTTGCTGCAGGTACTTTTTTTATGGAGGATGGCTGGCGTGATGACTCCCCCAGTAAAGTCAATCAACTGTTCGGCAAGGCCGAGTGGCAAAACGAACGCGCAAGGTTAGGCTTGAGTATGCTTTATGCGGGCAACAAACTCACTGGCAACGGCTTGTTGCCGCAGCAGATGGTCGACCAGAATCCCAAACAGGTTTATACCTCACCCGACGAGAGCAAAAATGATTTATTGCAATTTCAGCTAAGCGGCATCTGGGATGTCACTGATAAGTTTAATATTACCGGCCAGATATACAACCGTAAAAGCAAGCGCAAAAGTCATACTTCGGATGTGAATGAGAATTTTGGGGGAAGTGATAGCGCTTATGCATCGGCCACCACCAGAGACCGCACAAGGCAATTATTGCCAGGCTTGCAAGATATTAACCGCGATGGGCTGCCAGATTATAACGACTATGCCTATAACGTGGCGGCAGATGCGGCTGGCAATCCGCTGACGACTAGTGGTGCAATCTGTGATGTTTTCGTAGACCCAACTTGTGTGGATGATTTAGCGATTGGTACTCAATTTGCGCCTGTGGATGGAAGTGGTAATTTGCAACCGGTCGTTGCCAATCAGGCAATCGTTACAGCAGCTGATGGTTCTGGAAGATCTATATTGAACTGGACAGTTGACCCGCGTAGAAACCTAGATAATTTTAATTCACCTTCTAATATTCCCGATGCGTTCAATGCGCCTGTATCTGCGGATTACGCAAATTTGGTCAGGTTCACTTGGGAAAACCGAGCCGCCGCCTTCGTTACGGCCAATACTTTTCTAATAGATAGAGGGTTTTTGCCATCTTCTACAACGCCTCATCCTGGTACCGGCAACAATAGTTATGGATATGATCTAGTTGGTGGAGGTGGGCTGGGAGGTGGTACTTTTGGTGGATATACCGATAATAATGGCTTTTATCATGATTATTTTGAGTTAGTAGGTCCAGTCAATCCAGGTAATTATCCTATTTTGTGCTCATTGGGTAGCACGGGGAATAATGTTGGTTCCCCGTGTATTCTTGATGCTAATGGCCTCCAAATTCGCAGGGATGGCAAATACGGCACATTAGGTGGCAATACAGGCGGGTTGGAAACTGGCTATATCGAAGGTACGCCTACTGCTATTTTTAACGATACCGAGATTGACCAAGATGGCAAAGGCGCGGCTTTGCAGCTTAACTGGAATTTGGATAAGCATAAATTTATGGTTGGCGCTTCTTACGACACATCAGACAGTACTTATGATAGCAAACAGTATCTTGGTTTTTTAGATGCAAATCGTCATGGATATACTGCGCCAGATCAGCTTGGGTGGGAATACTTTGCCAATAGCAAACAGAACGGATTTGCACTCAATAATTTTGAAGGCGACAACACCACCAAGAGCCTATATTTCAGCGAGACCTGGACACCGATTAAAACGCTCAATATCACCGCTGCCGCCCGTTACAACCACACCAGGGTCAATAATCAACTAGCAGTGAGTCGCGTGGGCAATTTCGGTGATGTTAATCGTATCCTGAATTTGCTTAATGCATTGACATTGTGTACCGATAATAACAATGATGGCACAGTGGATGCCAGTGAATGCCCCACTGGACTGGATGGCTATATTGTGCCCTTTGATCCTAGCTTTGGTTATCTGCGTGAAGATGGAAATAGCATTATCGGGATGGATCCGGGATTAAAAGAAAAATTCAAATACCGTTCTTTTAACCCTTCATTAGGCGTTACTTGGCAAGCGCGTGAAGATTTAAACCTCTATGGCAACTTGAGCCGTGGTGCCAGAACACCTACCACCATTGAGCTAGGCTGTGCGTTTGATGATAGCCCAGTGTTTGATAGGTTTGGTGATGATGGTAAACCTATTTTTGTTCCCCGAACTTTCCGAGAGCGCCGCAATTGTAATCTGCCTGGTGCCATGTCGGGTGACCCCTATTTAAAACAAGTGCGTTCCAAAAGTCTAGAATTTGGTGCAAGGGGACATCTAACAGATGATATCGAATGGAACGCCAGTGTGTACCGCACTGATTTAACCGACGATATTTACTTTGTTTCGGTAAATGCCACTCAAAGCTACTTCCAAAACATTGGCAATACCCGTCGCCAAGGCTTGGAGATGGGTTTAAAAGGCAAGGCAGGCAAAACCAGCTTTGGCATTAACTACGCGTTGACTGATGCTACCTTCCAATCTACTTTCACCTTGGCAAGCCCGTATAACAGTAGCTCGGGCAATGTGTATGATTTGAACTCAGATCGAGAAGGGACTTACGGTCAGATTAAAGTAAAGCCGGGCAACCGCATGCCGGGCGTGCCACTACACAACCTCAACTTCAATGTAGGTTACGAGATTACCGACAAATGGAATGTTGGGCTCAATATGATTCTGCATTCCGAAGCGTTTGTACGCGGTAACGAAAATAATGAACATAAGGCTGGACCAGCAACACCACTAATCCCAATAAACTGCCTGCCCGCTACACCAGGAGGGCCAAATGTTTGCCAGCTTAATCGCGCAGACTGGCGCGAAGGTAAAACAGCCGGATATAGCGTGTTTAACTTTCAAACCAGTTATAAATTGGCACCAGAGTGGACTTTTGGCATGCAGATTAATAACTTGTTTGATAAACAATATGCCAGTGCTGGGCGTCTGGGCTTAAATGCCTTTTCACCTGGCACTTTGGGTGTAGTGGGTGAAAGTGGCTTTAACTACAACAGCAGTGAATGGCAAGGCACCAGCTTTTTAGGTACTGGTGCGCCAAGATCAGCGTTTTTTACGTTGAGTTACCAGTTTGTGCCTAAACCGCTATGAAGGAGTCAACAGTGATCTTGTTCATTCTTTAACATCAACAATAAAACTAACAACAAATAACACTCAAAGGAACCCTATGCTCTACCAGCTCCCCAGCATCATCGATAGCGTACTTATCCTACTTGCCCTCATGTCTATCGTCGTATGGGGAGTCGTCATCCATAAATGGGTGAGCTTCTACCAACTCAACAAACGTAACCACCTATTTCTAGAAGAATTCAGCCAAGCAGAAGACCTGCAACATGTACGTGCTAACACCAAACTCACCGATGGCAGCTTGGCAAGAATTTGCCAAGCTGGTTTGGATGAATGGAAACGTTTACGTCTCAGTGTCAACGCATTTAACCATGACGACAGAAAAGAACTGGTCACCCGCCCGTACTCCAACAACAAGCCCATGTCGAACAATCCCGCACCGAGAAAGGACTCGCCATCCTCGCCAGCATTGGCTCTACCGCACCCTTTATTGGCTTGTTTGGTACCGTATGGGGCATCATGCATGCCCTCAAAGACATCTCCAGCAAAGGCTCTGCTGGACTTGATGTCGTGGCAGGTCCAATAGGGGAGGCCCTGATTGCCACCGGCATTGGCATTGCCACTGCCGTACCTGCCGTACTCGCTTACAACTACTTCCTCAGACAACTCAAATCCTCCAATGCCCAAATCGAGAACTTTGGCATTGCCTTCCACTACCTTATCGTGAAATCTGGCATGGGTACCAAACTACCATGAGCATGTTACTCAGCAATCAAGAAGACCAAGTCATGAGCGAAATCAACGTCACCCCACTGGTCGATGTCATGCTGGTATTGCTCACCGTGTTTATTGTGACCGCACCCTTGCTCATGAATGCAGTCTCCGTCAAACTGCCGCAAGCCAATGCCCACATCGCCAAGACCGAACCCAAGACCTTACAACTTAGCATCTCACCGCAGGGGGACATCACCCTCAACACCACCCCCATTACCATCACCGCACTCAGTGATGAACTCAATATGCTCAAAGCCAGCACCGATCCTGCCATAGAAATCTATGCAGACGAACAGGCTGCGTATGGCACTGTGGCGAAAGTCATGGCCGCCATACAACGTGCCAACATCACCAAATTTAGCTTTGTGATGTTGCCAGAGGCGGTTAGCCCTTAATTGACGCAACTGTCTACCTTCAAACGCAGCTAGCCTCAGCCTTTATATTCATTACACGTACCATGCATACCTACCACCAATCATTTCTTGTGACGACGCAAGACAATGAAGACCAATCCCTAGTGTGGGCCTTAATCGCCTCCATGCTATTGCATATCGCCATTGCTTATGTGTACCCGTACTTTAACCAACAGAGCCTACAACCACCCAGTACCAGCATACAGGTCGAGTTAAACCCATTACCAGAACAACCCACACCTGTAGCAACACAGCCACAACCACCAACAGAACCTGTATCACAAGCAGAACCACCCAAACCTATTCCACCTACCCCAGTGACCAAACCACTTAAAGCGAAGACAGAGCGTCAAGTACTAGCCACCCCCACACCTGTACCTGATCAACGCTATCAAGTGCCTGTAGAACCACAGAGAGAAACACCACCAGTCACACAGGAAGAAACACCCCCAGTTCAGACATCACCGAACACCACACCTGCTACAGCTAACCCTACACCAACCCAAACCCAAACAGCGCCTACCCATACAGTGCCAACCACGACAAGCACTGCACAACAACAAGCTACCACCAGATCAAGCGAAGTAGCGACCTCAGACGAAGTATGGGATGGCTATGGCAAAGCCTTAGCTGCCATGGTGAATAAACTCAAACAGTACCCGACCATTGCCATACGACGCCATTTAGAAGGGGAGGTGCAAGTGATTGCCAGTTTTAGGCAAGGCAAGCTTGTTTCAGTCGAGCTAGCAAAGGCGAGTCAACACCAAGTACTGAATGAAGAAGCGATGAGAACGATTAAAAAGGCGATTGAGCAGGTAGCGTTACATGCCAATTTAGAGCGTAAAACCTTCACGGTGACGATTCCTGTGGGGTTTAAGTTGGAGTAGGGTAAGGCAAAGCAATCTACGGATTGACACATCACGCAATACCCAGCAAAGTAAGGGCCCGATGTCATTCAACAATTAACAATAAGGAGTGTAAATGAATAAATCAGAATTAATTGCAGAAATTGCAACACAAGCAGGTATTACTAAAGCAGAAGCAGGACGAGTGATTGATGCCACTACATCCGCTATTACAGACTCCCTCAAGAAAGGCGATGCCGTTACTTTGATTGGGTTTGGTACCTTTAAAGTGAGTAAGCGTGCTGCACGTACAGGCCGTAATCCACGCACAGGAGCAGAACTGAAAGTAGCTGCGCGTAATGCACCTGCATTCACAGCGGGTAAAGCACTTAAAGAGGCAGTGAATTAATCTTTAAAATCGCCTAAATAATGGGGTCGCAAATCAAAGTGTTGGTGACCCAATTCTCTTTACAGGCTCTAATTAATTATATTATTTACACCTAGAATTAAATGAGCTCAAGGTCCGCTTTGTCCTGTGAGTTCAACCGGTCGACGCAACACACGCTTTAAATCTTTCTGCTGGGGTCTCGTAATCTAATGTTTTACGAGGCCTTTCGTTTAACCGTCTAGCCACTGCGCTTAGTTTAGCTTGTGAGTGTACCGATAAGTCAGTACCTTTTGGAAAGTACTGCCTCAATAAGCGATTAGTGTTTTCGTTGCTTCCACGCTGCCAAGGACTGTTGGGGTCGCAAAAGTACACATCAATATTCGTTTCCACTTGAAAACGGCGATGTTCTGCAAACTCCGTACCTCTATCCAAAGTGAGTGATTTGTATAACTCATTGGGGAGTTTCTTTGCTTGCTTGATTAAAGCAGATACAACGCTTTCGGATTTTCGGTCTTTAATCTTACCTAACATTACGAATCGTGAGTGACGCTCGACCAATGTCACGATGTAGCTGTTTTTAGACCCCGCTATCAAGTCGCCTTCCCAATGCCCTGGTATAGCTCTATCCTCTATGGAGGCTGGGCGTTCACTGATTGATACTGTATCGGTAATCTGACCAAGCCCATTGCCTTTCAAGCTCGAATGCTTGGAGCGACGCATAATACGTTTCGTCCTCAGGTATTGAATTAACTCCTTTTTCAATACGCCACGAGTCTGAACATACAAGCTACGATAGATGGTTTCATGTGACACTTGATTATGCTCTTCTGTAGGAAACTCTCTTTTCAACCAACCGGCAATTTGTTGCGGTGACCAGTTTGATTGTAGCTTACATGTGATGGTTTTTATTAACTCTTGATTGCCTGATAGTTTGCAAAGCTTTGGACGTTTAGCACGATCCCAGGCAGCTTGATCAGCTTGTGTTGCCCGATATTGCTGATAACCATCGTTACGCTTGATTTCACGGCTAATGGTAGATGGAGAGCGTCCAAGCCGATGGGCAATCGAACGAAACGATTCTTGACTTGCCACACCTCTGGAAATTTCTTCACGCTCTGATAGTGATAAAGCTAGATGTGAACGTATTCTTTGTGGCGGTCTTATCCCACCTGTCAGAGATAATATACGCCCTACTGAAGAGTGATTTCTGTCAAATAAACGGGCTATATCATGCAGCGAGTCACCTTTTTTCCAGCGATCCCACATGATAGCTTTCTGCTCATCACTATAATAAATTCTTGGTCTGTATTTCATTTTTCAACACCTCATTCTTTTGTATAAGAATAACGTGTTGCATCGACCGGTTGAACTCACACCCCATAACCGCAGAATCTACAAAAAATATAATAATCATTCCTGAAACGTGTTAATCATTCTATGCATGAAAATTCGCTTATCTTTGTCCTCGTTAGTTCGAATCCTCGATAAGGATTCGAACTGAGTTAATGCACAATTTAGCAATTCCCTGTTATTCCCTGATTTATCAATGAAGCCTAAACTTAATGTCGTTGTCTATGCTCTATTTGTATGGATAGTAGTTGATATACATAGTCTACCTATAGCTATAAATTAAACAATTCCCTGTAAATTTCCCTAAAAGCAGGGTAGGATCTGAGAGTGGTTAGCTTAAGACTAGATGCACCGCCAATAAGTCATGCTTTCCAGGCATACTTAGCATTACTAGCCACAAAGCCCACACCATGCGGGGCTGATGCCTAGATGGCTATTCTCAAATTTCGCCACAGTCCTATTTCTGAGGTTTCTTGTCATAATTTATCTATTTTTCTCAAAGAGAAATAATCCGCAAAACAAATTGGTCGTAGTGGTACTCTATCCTAGCAAAAAGTGCGTCCAATATCGGGTCTTTTGTAAATGCTTTCAGCACGGGTACTACTTCGCCATTAAATATAAACTAAGGTAGAGCATTTCTGAAACGATAGATTAACTCAACAGCGGCTTTGTTCCCGTATCTGTTGAGTTTCCATAGATTACAAGTAAGCAACTCTAAAGCGGGGAGTATAGGCGGGTGATTACCAGATACAAAGAATAGCAAAGTAGAGTTAGCAGAGAAAATAAAAGCGACCTTACTATGCGGGTTCAGATGAGTTACTTTGTGTTACCTATAGTTCCAAAAGAAAAAAGCACCTCCGAAGAGATGCTTTAAAGCAAGAGATAAACATGCAAGTTTAGCAGTGCTGTTAGGGTTTGCTTACCCCGTCTAAATTAAGTCGCCCTAATTCAAACGTTCCTAGTGGTAAAAACAAGCCCTAGCCATTAGCATGATGAAATTTACCGTTTGTGCATATGGGAGTTTTTCCCGAATTTTGGATTATTTATTTCGATTTGTTTGTTCGGATGGACCTGATGCACTTGCCTACTTGTAAATGTTTTGTATAGATACTTCTAATCGCTTAGTAACATCAGATTTCAACTCCTCTGAAATCTTGCCCTTACCACTTAGGCTTTAAGTTGAGAGTAATATACCTATAAACTATCTAGGAGAAAGGTGGTTAAAAAATGTAACCAATAATGGTTTATTTCATCTTATTGTAGTGTCTATGAGTGTGATATCAGCACCGTTAGCTTTCGCATTTTCGATTAAACTTTTTACTTCTGGACTATTAAACTTTACGCCGTAGGCAATGTAGGGGTAATCGTCTAAAGGAGCCTCTTTAGCAAAGAATGACCAGTCATCGTTTTTATTGTAAAAACGCTCCACGTAGCTTGTAATGGCTACTAGCAAGAAACCCTCATCCGCTGTTTTGGCTAACCATGGGCCGCCTGAATCTCCATGCGTAGGCATCGGTTCTGCTGCCGAATATTGATGCTTGCTATCCAACCGATTGATTGCAGTTAAGTAATCTAGAGAGCTGATAATTTCTTGTTTGTAGTGAAATTGGGCTCTTGCCTTAATATGTAGCATTGGGTCCGACTGTTCATACTGTTTAGGCATCACCGCATAAAAATCATCTAAGTTATTTAAGGTTTTTTTAACGCTACAGCGTGGGTTAAATAACACGGCTTCGTTAGATGCACTACCAAAGCCGCACACCAATACATCGCCAAGGTTTGGGTTTGTGTCAATTGACACAGATTTCACATTTTTTGGTAGTGATTTGTCGAAAACCAGAATGGCAACATCAAGCGCTAAGTTGTTTTCAATTTCACTAAATGGGTAATAAAAAGCATTACTGATATTGATGGAGTCTAATTGATCAAAGTTGGTGTCAGTGATGGTGATTTTAGGTAGCTGATTGTTGGGATCTAACTCAATTTCTTTTAGACAGTGGCCTGCAGTGATGATTGTTAAAGGGTGTGTGCCGACAATAACGCTACTACAGGTCGATTCATATTTGTCCCACTCTTGGACTGAGTTCAACCAATGCTGTTGTTTAATGTTAAGTTTGACTGAGAATACATCGTTGGGTGATGTTTCTTGACCATTGATGACAGCGTGTGCATTAAGCTGGGTCAAAACTAATATCAATGTAATGGTTTTTTTCATAGCTCACATTCATCAAGGTACATTAGTGGAAAGCGACTGTTTAACTGAATGCTTCATTAAAACATATGGTTATATGGTTTTAGAAGGAAAAACTCCAAGAGTTAATTTCAAATTATCATGATGTAAATATAGAAGGATATTTTATGATATTTCAACAACACATTTGCACGTATTGCGAGGTATAGAAATGTTGAAGTATCTATTCATACTGTTACTTGGTCTAAGCGCTGTTACCTTACATGCAAATCAGGAGCATCTGCACGGGCTGGTTACATTCCCTCAATTTTCCATTATTGGCACATGGCGTTACCAGTTGCCCGATTCTGGATGTGTTGAAACTTACGAGTTTTCCAGAGATGGTCATTTGAGAGCGTCTAGCGCACAACAAGTGACAGATAGTATTTATTTTATTGCGGATGAACATAGTGAATATGCTTTTTATAAGTTAGAGCACCAGGTCACGCGCGCCAATGATGAGAAAGACTGTGATGGTGAAGTCTCACAGTCTGGTATAAGCGCGGTGCACTATGTACGGTTTGATGATACTGGGAATAGTTTAGTCATGTGTGCTGATGAGTCAGCTTACTTGGAGCAGTGCTTTGGCCCACTGCACCGCAGCGCGCAGTAGCTACTCTTTTCTAAGGCAAAACTTTTGCACTGTGAATTGTCCAGCGCTGTTTACCTGATAATGTGTTAGAGCAGCCAAGTAGGCTTGTCGGAGTGTCAATGGATAAAACATGTTTGGTGTGGTCTGCGGTCTGCACCTCCATAAACCAACGATCGACCCACACTTCTATAGTGTGATCTTGGCTACTGCTAGCCAGTAGCATCATCTGACCGTCCTTCATTGCACAGTCAGCATCTTCTTTCCCAACTAATTGAATAAAAGAGAGTGCCGGCGTCTCTGCGTCGGCTGGTTCGGCACCGATGAGTGCCGAGTAGCTGATTAACATGATGAAAACCAAGCTTGGAGAATCAAATGTAAAAGGATGCTTCATGACGGCCTTAATGAGAAATAGAGAGAGATTTCATTTTTTTAACAGCTTCAGCATGCTCGTAGTTGTGCTGTCTCAAGTTAATATAAAATTGACAATAATCACCAAAATTACCAATCAGGTGCGATTGTTTCACAGCAATCATCCCGTCTAGCAGCATGAGAAAATTAGTTGAAATATTAAATTTTTCCAATAGGTCACGTGTCTGAACAATGCGGTTGGCGATAATCCTTTTTTCTTCTTTAAACTGTGTGGATAAGTAGTCCAGCCGCTGTTGAAACTGATTTTCCATAGCATTTGGAATGACGCTATAGACTCGATCTTTTTGGTCTTGAGTAACGAGCCACTTGGCTGCAATGTTATTGTCTTGCGGGGAAAGGAATGAGATGGAATACAAGGATTGAATATCGATCGCCCCAGGATTGACTTGTACAACCTGCGTAACACTATCGATTGGGGTGTCAGCGTTATCCTTCTGACATCCTGGTAGTGATAGGAGAGAAAACACAATGAGGAATAGGTGTGTGAGATACATTGTATTAATACAGTAAATTTTATGAAGTAGTGAATGGCGGATTTTATTGCTCAATCATTTTTATCTCGGATTTAATGCTGTGGATAATGGCGGTGAAGGCGTCGTAATCAATACTGGATATTGCTAGACTGGCATTTGAATTATTTGCGTTTTTTACTAATGCGTTCAACGCTACTTGTATATCTTGGGTAGCCTCTAATAATGACTTCCTATGTGGCAGTGGGTGATGCCCTTGATAATACTGGGCAAGCAATGTATACGTGCCTGTGATGAAAGCTAAAATACGATCACCATTGAAATCTGCAGATACACTTATTACCAATGCCTCGCGTGCTTGTAGTTCTTGAATAGCGTCAAATTTCCAGTTAAAAGGCCCTTTAAAAACCCAGTCAGCCATTTCATGTGCACTAACCTTGGTGCTTTTTTCAAGTTCATGTGGATTGGATATATAGACTTGTTCCATCCACTTCTGAAGGTCATCAGCATGTTGGTCGAATAAAGCAGCAAGATTTTTTATGTGGGCTGATGAGCGAGCCGGTGTGTGATTTTGCTTGACCGTATCCTGTGGTTGACGAGAACTGTCTGCGAGCAAAGTGGTTGAATGGCTTGATATGAAGCATAGCGAACTTACAAAGAGATATTTTACGCGCATCACTATTCACTGATGGTGGCATCAGTAATGTTGTTTTTGCCTGTATTTGAAAAATGCCGATTAAACTCAGTGGTACGGATGTTTGCCCATACACGAATCATCTGCATGAACTCAATTGAATTCATGGCGCCATGGATGCCATCGACAATAATGGTTTCTCTAATGGCGAGTACAGTTGGGACTTGTTGTATATTAAGGTAATCTGCAATCAACGGATCATCGTCGATGTTAACCTTGCCAAATACAATCTCAGTGTTACTGTTTGATTGATCGTTGAATATTGTCTCAAACAGTTTGCATGGCTCACACCAATCGGCAGTAAACAATACAATCACAAAGTTACTTTGCTCAATGGTATGTTTAAAATTGTGTTTGTTTAGCGTAATAGTCGACATAATATTTGTGATCTAGAATGCAAAAGAGAAATTGATGCATTTGTCGTTGGCAAAGGTTAGCTCAATGGTTTTGTAAATTTTTTTACTGTTAAATCGCACTATTTTGCTGTAGTACCACATTTCAATGGCATCTTTCTTTAAGCTGGTATTGCCCGCTTTTTCCGTATATTGGTCGGCGCCCATAGGGCGTACGGCCGTTTCTTTTTTGTTTGGTTTGCCTAATATTTTCTGTACTTCACTGCGAGATCTTCCATCAAACGCTTGAATAAACTCCTGCTCTGAATAGATGATTTTCTCACTAGCTACGTTAGATTTTGCATGGGATATGGCGGATAAACTTATTAAGACTAGACTAAACAAAATACGCAGAGACTTCATCATTGACATAGCGGCGACTTTACAAAAGGTTGTAATTGAAGTGGCTATGCTATAGAGATGCTACTTGACTGAATAGGGAATGATTCACTCTTGATTATGCCAAAGGTTCCCGCTTGCCTACTACGCCATGTAATATAGCCAAATGTACCAAATTTGCTGTAGTTTGCACGTCTAACTTTTGCTTAATTTGTGTCTGAATATTAGCAACCGTTTTATAAGAAATATTAAGGCTGTTCGAAATTTGAGTGAGTGAATTGCCATCAACAATTTGTCGAAATACTTCAAACTCTCTAGCTGAGAGTTTTTCTAAGGGACGTCGATTGTCATTGACATGATCAATGGCTAAGTTTTGCGCAAGTTTTTGGCCGATATAGCGCTGACCATTGATAATCTTACTCACTGCATCTAACAAGGTTTGGGCATCATCGGTTTTGATAACATACCCCTTTGCGCCGGCTTGGATGGCACGCATGGCAAAAATACTGTCCTCATGCATGCTATAAATCAAAATTTTTGCGCTTTTATCCCGCAATAAAATACGATTTAACGCTTCTAAACCGCCAATACCAGACATATCTAAATCAATAATAGCAAGGCTGGGTTGATGCTTCTGCCACAGAACAATGGCCTCTTCCCCGGAGCTGCCTTCTGCAACCACAGTGTATCCCCATTGTTGTAATAAGTTTTTTAACCCTTGTCTGACAACAACGTGATCATCAACGAGTAATATGGTTTTGTTCGTGTGATAGTTCATATGTGTGGTTACCTTAAATTTTGATTAAAAGGCGTGAGCGGTATTGTTACTTCAATTGAAGTGCCACGCGGATAGTTGGAATGAATGGATAGTTGGCCATGCACGGCATGAACTCGTTCGCGCATACCAATCAGACCAAATCCTAAAGGGCGTGATTGCAGCTGGATGCCAATCCCATCGTCTTGGATAGCAAGATGAATGCTTTGATTAGATGTATTAAATAGCAATGCAAGCTTCACATGCTTTGCCTGAGCATGCTTGGCGATGTTGGTCAGGGATTCTTGCACGACTCTATAAATCGTGATGTTGGTTTTCTCATCTGTATCTTTTGTAAAGCTATCAATCTCAGTATCTATGCGAATCTGCGGGTGATAACTGATCCATTCTTTGACCGTTGCATGGATTGCGCCTTTGATTCCCTGACTATCCAGCGAACTTGGCCTCAAGCGTCTAATCAATTTTCTAGAAATATTGCGTGTCATGCGACAGTTGTTGGAAATTCGATTGGCGAGTAGGGCAATACGTTCATCTTGATATGCCGTCAGTGTCGCGATATCCAAACTGATGCCGGTGAGATATTGCCCAATTTCATCGTGTAGCTCACGCGCAAGTTCTAGCCTTTCTCGCTCTTGAACTTCCATGACATGCTGTGTTAACAGTTGGTTTTCCACGAGCAGCGTTGCACTTTTTTCTTCTGCCAACTCTTTTAAGTGAATGCTTCTTTTTAAATCAGCCATCCGGTTTTTGGTAAAGATGGCCAAGGATAAAGCAACCAGCAAGATGAGATAAGGGATTTCGTCCAATTGCAGATATTCGTAAGCAGATAGGCTATTTGAAATTAGCTCTGCCAGGTCGATATACATCATTGTGGTATAGGACAACACGATGATCGAAGATAAAACAATTACATCACGCTTGACTGGGTTGAGATTCACCCAAAAATTTCTACAGGTATTCATGTTTGGCATTTTTACTTACTGCGCTTGATTCAGAATAGTGAATCCTTCCCGCTAATGAAAAAAAGTAAGAAAGATTAAGTAATTTGTAACAAAACATGACGAAAGGGAACCTTTTATCAGGTTAGCGGGAATCATTCATCTTATTTAATTGGTCGTGCAGGCTCACTATTCGGTTGCACCATTACTGATGTGATGGTTGGTTTTTAATTTTAACCTTATAGAGGGGACATTTATGAATAAGCGCAAACTGATAGGGGTGGCCGTAGGGGGTCTGCTGGCGATGGCGACAAGTCATGCTGTATATGCAGATGCTGATTTGGATAAGCGAGTACAAGATCCAAATCAATGGGCAACTCAAACTGGGAATTACTTTAGTCAGCACAATAGTAATTTGACGCAAATCAACAAAAATAATGTAAAAAATGTAAAAGCGGCTTGGTCTTTTTCAACGGGTGTTTTGCATGGGCACGAAGGCGCACCGTTGGTCATTGGCGACATGATGTATGTTCACTCTGCGTTTCCAAATAATACATATGCAATCAATTTGAATGATCCAGGCAAAATTGTCTGGTCACACAAGCCAAAACAAGATGCTTCTACAAAAGCAGTGATGTGTTGTGACATTGTCGACCGTGGTGTGGCCTATGGCGCTGGTCAGATTGTGAAAAAACAAGCGGATGGCCATCTTTTGGCATTGGATGCTAAAACCGGTAAAGAAAATTGGAAAATTGAGTTATGCGATCCTAAAGTAGGGATGACGCTTACGCAGGCACCTTATATCGTTAAAGATACGGTGTTGATTGGTTGCTCAGGTGCTGAATTGGGTGTACGTGGTGCAGTGAATGCTGTGGACTTAAAAACAGGCGAGCTGAAGTGGCGTGCGTTTGCTACTGGTTCAGATGAGTCTGTTCGTCTAGCTAAAAACTTCAATGAAAAAAATCCGCACTATGGTCAATTTGGTTTGGGTACCAAAACATGGGAAGGTGATGCATGGAAGATTGGTGGCGGTACTAACTGGGGTTGGTATGCATATGATCCTAAATTAAATCTGTTCTACTACGGTTCTGGTAATCCAGCACCATGGAATGAAACGATGCGTCCTGGTGACAACAAATGGACTATGACGATTTGGGCGCGTGATGTGGATACCGGCATGGCAAAGTGGGGTTACCAAAAAACACCTCATGATGAATGGGACTTTGCTGGTGTAAACCAAATGGTGCTGACTGACCAGCCGGTAAAAGGCAAAGTGACGCCACTGTTAACACATATTGACCGCAACGGCATTATGTACACATTAAATCGCGATACTGGCGAGCTCATCTTGGCAGATAAAGTGGACCCAGCAGTGAACGTGTTTAAGAAAGTAGATTTGAAGTCTGGCTTGCCAGTACGTGATCCAGAGTTCTCAACACGCATGGACCACAAAGGTACCAACATTTGCCCCTCAGCGATGGGTTTCCATAACCAAGGGGTTGACTCATACGATCCTGAATCACGTACGCTCTATGCAGGTTTGAACCATATTTGTATGGATTGGGAGCCGTTCATGTTGCCATACCGTGCAGGTCAATTCTTCGTTGGTGCAACGTTAGCGATGTACCCTGGCCCAAATGGCCCAACTAAGAAAGAGATGGGTCAGGTTCGTGCATTTGACACCGTAACAGGCAACGTTAAATGGACGAAGTGGGAGAAGTTTGCTGCTTGGGGCGGTACTTTATACACCAAAGGCGGCTTGGTTTGGTACAACACACTTGATGGCCATATTAAAGCTTTGGATAAAACCAACGGTAATGAGTTGTGGAAATTCAAAATGCCTTCAGGTGGTATCGGTTCGCCAATGACTTACTCATTTAAAGGCAAACAATACGTCGGCAGTATGTACGGTGTAGGTGGTTGGCCTGGTGTAGGTTTGGTGTTTGACTTAACCGATCCAAGTGCTGGTTTGGGTGCAGTAGGTGCATTTAAAGAGCTCCAAAACCACACCAATATGGGTGGCGGTTTAATGGTGTTCAGTCTGTAGTTTTTAAATAGGGAAACTGTGGCGCTCTGAGGTGTATTCACCTTTAGCGCCACGGTCAAACTAAATGTTGGGTACAGATCCTGACGAATGAGTAACCACTTTTGGCAATATTAATAAGGCGATGCGAATTTTATGTTTAAAAAACAGCAGGTATTCAGTTTGTTTTCAATGGTAGCCGGTGTGTTGTGTTTTCTTGCAACGCAGGCACATGCAGATGAGTTGCGTGTGTGTGCCGGTGAAAATGAAATGCCATTTTCTAATGTGAAAAAAGAGGGCTTTGAGAATGCACTAGCCGAAGTGATCGGGCAAGGGCTCAATAAAAAAGTGGAATTTGTATTTTGGAAAGACCCAAGATATTCCGTACGTGATTTTTTAGATAAGAACAAATGTGATGTTGTGTTTGGTATGGATGCGGCTGACCCGCGGGTTTTAAAAACCAAGCCTTACTTTAAAAGCGGTTATGTATTTGTGACAAAAGAAGACCGTGAAATTGATATTTCTTCTTGGAACGATGAAATGTTGAAAGCCAAATCATTTCGGATAGGTGTTTTACCAGACAGTCCGGGCAAGGTGATGTTGCTTCAGATTAATCGTTTTGATGACATGTTCGACTATTTTGCAGAGATTCAAGGATATAAATCGACGCGAAATAACTACATCAGAGTTGAGCCATCAAGGTTGGTCAACGATGTTGAGAGCCAAGTGCTACACGCTGCTGAGTTGTGGGCGCCAGAGGCTGCTCGTTATGTGCGTGAGGCAAAGACCAAGTTAAAAATGCAATTGATTAAAGATGATGCGAAGAAATCCAATGGCGTGAAAGTGCCTATGCATTATGACGTAGTGATGGGTGTGAGAAAAGGTGACACTGAATTGCAACAAGCGTTGAACAAAGTGATTGATGACAAAAAGGTTGAGATTGAAGCAGTGCTAAAAAAAGAAGGTATTCCATTGCTTTAATAAACAAAGTTTTTTAATTGAATAAGTGAGTAAAAATATGAAGTTTAGTTTTTCTATGGTGAGAGATGTTCGATTTCATACTGCAGTTGCAGCAGTGGGATTGACAGTGTATCTGGCGGCCTGTAATTCAGCACAAGAGCTTGATAGTCACAGCATGGTTAGCGAGGATGCAAAAAAAGAAGCTGTGTCAGAGCATCTCAAACTGGCTGAAGCAAACAAGCCTACAACGATAGCGGTGCCACCTGGGCCGATGCTTGATTTTCGCGGCACCATCTCTGGGGATCCTTTGGATTTTAATGATAAAAAAGGCGATGACACGCCTGCAGTCAAAGCATTCAAAGTGACGGGTAAAAACCCTTACAACGACTATGAAGCCATCAATAAAAGTGGGTACACCATTTTCTCTACTGCTTGCGCGGGGTGTCATGGTCACTTAGCTGAGGGGAAACTAGGGCCGGCGCTTACGGATGATTATTGGACATACCCAAACAACGCAACAGATAAAGGGTTGTTCGAGACTATCTATGGAGGCGGACAGGGCATGATGGGGCCGCAAAGGGGGTTGTTGTCGCAAGATGAAATCCTGCAGGTCATGAGCTGGTTGAGAAGTGCTTACAGCGGAGACCCCAAAAAAGCGAAATGGAAAAAATAGATTCACCAGTTTTAAATTTGTAGTGAGCTGACTGGTGGCTTGCTACAAGTAGACAGCAACACCAGCAACCATATGAGAAGGAGATTTAAATGAAAACAATCATGACTTTGGTAGTACTTGCGGGCGCGATGGTTGCATCTGGCTCAGCATTGGCTTATGACGGACAAAACTGTAAAGAAGCTGGCAATTGCTGGGAAGCTAAACCTGGCTTTCCGGCAAAAATTGCTGGATCAAAATACGATCCAAAACATGATCCAGTAGAAGTGGGTAAACAAGAAGCTTCGATTAAAGCCATGGATGCGCGTAATGAAAAGCGTATTGCAAATGCAAAAGCAACTGGCAAGTTTGATTATAACGTCGCAGAGTAATCTGAGTGACAACATTAACCGATGCTGAGAAGCATCGGTTAATTCATTCTGGTGATTACCACCATTGATGAAACACAATTTTTACCGCTAGTCCGCGCACTCATATTAAAGAAACTTATGACCGATTCAAACAAAATGGATTTAGACGTATACCGCCAGCAAGTCATCTTATTTGAAAATGCAATCAATCAAATTGTTCTAGGCTTAAACCATCAAGTGAGGTTGCTCACCATTGCAGTTTTATCACGCGGCCATGTCTTATTAGAAGGCGACGTGGGTGTTGGTAAAACAACATTATTAAGAGCCGCTGCAAGATTGTTGGGCGGGCAATATCAACGTATAGAAGGTGCTGTCGATCTGATGCCTTCTGATTTTTTATACCACGCTTATATCAACCAAAATGGACAGCCATCGGTGGCGCCTGGGCCATTGCTACAGCATGGTGAAGAGTTGGCGGTTTTCTTTTTCAACGAGATTAATCGAGCAAGACCACAAGCGCATTCTATGTTGTTACGTTTAATGGCTGAACGTTCAGCACATGCATTTAATCGTGAATATTATTTCCCGCATCTGACGGTATTTGCAGACAGAAATCGCTTAGAGCGTGAAGAAACATTTGAGTTACCTGCCGCGGCACGTGATCGTTTTTTTATGGAAATTAACATCAGCGCGCCGGATGATTTTGAATTGCAGCGCGCCCTCATGTTTGACGTTAAGTTTCAGCAAGTGGATAAGATGATTACAGGCTTATATGAAGGCGTTGTGCCATTTGCGGCGATGAATACGATGTTTGAGATGATACAAAAGCATGTACGCGCAGAGCCTGTGTTTCAAGATTATGCAGTACATCTTTGGCGTACGTTAAAAGACCCTGTTGCAGCCGGTATCACATTAGATGGTATTGATATGCCACGATTGATTGCAGGTGGTGCTAGCCCACGCGGTGTTGGTATGCTAATGACTGCCGCGCGTACAAGAGCTTGGTTAGAGCAGCGTGACTATTTGACGCCAGATGATATTCGTAGCGTATTTCATGCGGTGATGATGCACCGTATATTTTTTACACCAGCCTATGAATTAAGACGAAATGATATTGCGCCCAAATTGCTAGATGCGGTGTTATCTCACGTAACGGCTCCTTAGACTTACATCCTTGGTGATATTGATGGAAGAGTTCTTCTACCACATTGGATGGCGCACCCGGGGAGGGCGTGTAGGCAGCCACTCGACCAAAGCGAAAGGTGGTAATACTGACTTCAACGCGCATGTCCCACTGATGCAGCATTTTAATCCTAAGCGCTTAGATTTAAAGGCCTCTTTAAATACAGTCCCGAATCAACTCATGGTGCGAAGCTTTCATGAGCGTTATGCCATACAAGTGTTTGCTGTGGTGGATATGTCTGCATCCATGAAATTTGTCGGGCAACAAAACAAATGGCAATTATCAACCGACATTGTGCAAGCCATTGCATGGTCGGCGACGCGCAATGGTGATGCTTTTGGTTGCGTTGCTGCAGACGATACATTACGTATGGATATTTATGAGCCAAGCGCTTATCGCGTATCCGTAGTTGACGATATTGTGCACAAAATGCGTAGCACTCAACCCTTGCATCCTGCAGGCGCTAAAGCTTTGCCCCGTGTCACTGAACTGCTACCTGAAAGACGCTCATTGATTTTTTTAATCTCTGATTTTCATATGGACGATGCTTTACTAACAGAGTCTTTGCATGGATTAGCCATGCATGATGTGGTACCAGTAGTGCTTTGGGATACTGCTGAAATCAGCCAATTGCCAGATTGGGGATGGATGCGAGTGAACGATATGGAGGGGCGTGGTACTCGTCCTGTTTTCTTACGTCCTAGGTTGAAAAAGGCAATCGAAAATGCTTACCTAAATCGTCGAGAACACTTGGCACAACTGTTTAGAGCTTTTGGAACCAGGCCTCCTTTTTTTGTATTAAATCAATTTAATAGTGAAGCGATGACTCAGCATTTGTTGGAGGACTATTGATGCGATTGATATTTCAATTATTGTGCCTGTTGGTATGGGCGATCTCGTGTGCAGCACAAACTGCAACGGTAGAGGCATTACAGGCACAATTTACAGTGCATAGCCAAACGCGCGAACTTGGATATCACCTAGCAGACATTACCTTACAAACCGTGACTATTGAAGCGCCGAGTGGCTATGTGTTAGATGCTTCTTCACTGCCAAGCGTGGGGAATAAAACATATTATGATTTGGTGAAAGTAGATACTAAACAGCAAAAATTTGGCACACGTACACAATTTACCATTTATTTATATTGGCAAAATTTTAGATCGGTACAAGAAGTGCGCAGCTACAAACTGGGTGCATTGGCTTTACAGTTTGTAAAGGATAAGACATCCATCAAAGTGCCCGTAAAAGCAGCATCCATCATAGTGTCACCAGTGATTCCAACTGTGCTGGATGAAGCACATCTCAAACCGCGCGCAGATGCAAAGCCGCCAGCTAAAGCCTACACAGCGGATATTGTAGCGATGACTATCAGTGCCTTGGTGATGGTTTGGGCGCTGATATATCTTGCCTGGAAGAATGATTGGCTGGCCTTTGGTGCTAAACATGCCCAACCGTTTCGCTTAGCATTCCGTCAAATTGGTGCTTTACGCAAGGATCAAGGCCGTACAGCGCTATATGCAGCCGTAAAAGCTATTCGAAATGCATTCGATGCCACTATGCAGTCCAGCATGAGTACAGAGCAACTGTCTTCTCTGTTTATTAGATACCCACACTACGCCAAGTTGGAACATGAAATTCATCAGTTTTTTAATGCCACGGACGTATTCTTGTTTGCTAATCAACCGCTCAATATCTCTGTAAAAGAGTTGAAAAGTTTTGCTAAACAACTCATGCAGTTGGAGCAAGGGTAATGATTGGTCTTTTCAATGAGTTTCAGATCACTGAAGTTTGGCCGCTGTATTTGTTGCCACTCGTGTTGTTGCCTTGGCTTGTTAAAACAGAAGGCGAGTTTCAATATCCCTCTATTTACATGATTCCCGAAGATCCATTTTCTGTATGGATAGAACGTATTTGGCGCATCAGTTGTGCGCTGTTAGTGGCGTGTTTATTAATTGCTATGTGTAAGCCTTATTTGGGTGAGCAAAAGATAGATCGTTATGGCAATGGTGCGCACATTATGGTGGTACTCGACAGAAGTGGAAGTATGAATGATGATTTTGCAGACCGTCCTGAGCGCGGCAGTGCCTCCAAAATGGCGGCTGCACGACGCGTATTAACTGAGTTTACAAAAAATAGTCGTCAAGACTTGATTGGCATGATTACGTTTAGTACATCACCCATGTTAGTTGCATCCCTGAGTCATGATCGTGAAGCAGTATTGTCGGGCTTAAGTGCAACAGAAGTGGGGGGGATGGGTTTTACAGCCGTAGACAAAGGACTGGCAATGGCGCTTGATTTTTTTGAAGGCCAGCCTGTTACCGGTTCTAGGGTGGTGCTATTGGTCTCGGATGGTGCCGCACATCTGGATGCCAAAACACAAGACTTCCTGCGCAATGCATTTGTACGTCAGAACGCATCACTCTATTGGATCTATTTACGCTCTAAAAATGGGTCGAGTTTACACGAAAAGCTAGAGGGAGATGACGATCAAGCTGCGCCGGAATATGCGCTAAACCAATATTTTCAAACACTGGGTGTGCCTTATCACGCTTATATGGCAGAAGACCCGGCTCAGGTAAAGCTGGCGATGCAAACTATCGCCAAATTAAAAAATAAGCCAGTTAAGTATCAGGAAGTGATTGCAAGAAAAGACATGGCACACCTGTTTTACGTAATTGCTTTACTTGCCACGGTTGTCATTTCAGGGCTGTATTTAACGGAGGTTCGCACATGGCGTATCGATTCAATTGGAAAATAGCCCTTGTGCTAGTGATAGCCTTATTGGTGTTTGTTCTTTCTGCCGTCCGTTGCTATCAGCACTATCAATACAATCAGGCCTTGAATGCACACGCGCTTAGTCAACAGCAAACAGAATCTTATAGATTGATGAATGCTTGGAAATTAGGGCAGAAATTAGCGTACGAGCAAAAAGCATTAGACCTATATACCCAAGTGCTGAGCGTGGCAGATTCAGACATCAAAAAATTAGCTTATTACAACAGCGCAAATATTCGGTTAAAAAAAGCCTTGCGACTGCTAGATGCGCAAGGCTATGGCGCATGGGATGAAGTGATGCCATTGCTTGCGTTGGCCAAAGATGGGTACCGAAATGCGCTAAGTATAGACCCCAACTGGCTTGAGGCTAAGTACAACATGGAGTTGGTGTTCAGACTTGCACCAGACATTAAATCGTCACAACGCAAAGGCCATCAAGACGAAGAAGAGCAAGAGGGGTTGCCGCAAAAAGGTTGGCCTTCTATCCCGGGCTTTCCGAGAGGGATGCCTTGAGTTTAAAAAAACTAAAGCCATATGTGCGTGATTATCGCGGTATCTGCTTGATGGCGATATTGCTCATGCTAGTGGTTACCATGTTTAAGCCAGCCATACGATTACCATCGCCGGTGCATCATTGGTTTGTGGTGGTGGATATTACCCAAAGTATGAATGTGAGTGATTATTGGGTAGATGGAAAATCAATGAGCCGCCTTGAGTTTTCCAAGCGTGCGATACGGCAAGCGTTAAGTCATTTTCCTTGCGGATCAAAAGTGGCATTAGGTGTATTTACAGAACGCTCCATTGTTACTGTATTAAAGCCTCTGGAAGTCTGTCAGCACTTTAATGCATTAGATGAAACAGTAGCGCAATTGGATTGGCGCATGGCTTGGGCTGCCGATTCATTTATAGCACACGGGCTGTTTGACGCAATCACTAAAGTGAAGAAAATTGATTCAAATCTTCGCTTGGCATTTATAACTGACGGTCATCAAGCACCGCCACTGAGCGTAGACAATACACCTAAGTTTGAAGGGAAAGCAGGACAAGTATTAGGAGCCATATTCGGTGTAGGGGGAGATAAGCCTGCGCCTATTCCTAAGTTGGATGAGAAAAATAATGTCACTGGATATTGGGATAAAGAAGAAGTGATGCGATTTGCAACATTTGGTGTGAACAGAAAGACACTCTCAGTATTAGAGATGGAGGAAGGCTATCACGGTCGTAACTCACCGCATGGTAATAACCCGGCAGAAGCAGAAAATGCGCATTTGTCTGCATTGAATAAAGCACATTTAACGCAGCTAGCGAATCAGACTGGCTTGGAATACATCACCCTAGACCAGTTGAGCACGATGTCATCACTCTTTAATTCGAGCCAATTTTCCAAATGGCAAATGACTCAGATCGACTTAAGGCCATGGTTGGCCACCATCTGTTTGCTAATGGCTATTCTCTATCTCATTCCAAAGTGGGTATACCAACGTATCAGTCGTTTAGTTTTATTAAGGAGAAAAAATGAAGTATCTAGTTAGTTTGTTATGTGTTGTCTCATCTACTGCGCTTGCACACGGGCCTACACCACAGAAAACAGATGAATCTGTATTGGTAAATTTGTCACCGGAGGTTGTTTGGAAAAAGCTCAGCGAACCTTGTGCGATTCAAGACTGGCATCCTTCGGTCACCACATGTGAAGCGCCTGAACAGAATAAGCGAGTGTTAACGCTCAAATCAGGTGGAAAAATCTATGAAGAGTTTGACGAGGTATTGGCTAGCGAAATGAAAATTTCTTATCGACTAGGAGCCAACAGTGATACCAAAGCCATGCCAGTGAGTTCGTTAAATGGACGCATTAGCATTAAAGCTGAGGGTTCAGGTACCCGTGTTTCCTGGATGGTACGCTACTATCGCGTTGATACGACTAATGAGCCACCTCCGGGTACGGATGATGAAACAGCACGTAATGCGGTGAATGCATATGTGAAGCAGGGCCTTGCAAATTTGGAGGCAAGCTCACCAAAAAAGTAAGTAAGGCTGACTCAAGAAAGGTCGCGAATACACTGCGCCGCTGGTGGGGAAATCTAGTAACCATATTTAAATAAATATGGTTGGCAGATACTCATTGAGGATTTGGAATCAAGCTGGCAATAGACGTTGCCAGCTTCTTTAGACATGAAAAGTTGTACTGTGAATAACATAACTGTAGAAGTCGATGCTATTACCCGCATCTATGAAGACCGCAAAGTGGTGAGTGAATTAAGCTTTACTCTAGAGCAGGGTAAAGCGCTGGGGTTATTGGGCGCCAATGGCGCCGGTAAGACCACAACCATGAGAATGATTGCAGGTCATCTAGCGCCTTCACATGGTGCTGTTCGTATTTGTGGTATTGATATTTTGCGTAAGCCAACTGAAGCAAAAGCGTTGATTGGCTATTTGCCAGAACAGCGTCCTTTGTACAAAGAGCTGACAGTCGATGAGTATCTTGAGATTGCGGCAAGTTTTCACAGGTTATCTTCACGTAAAGCGAAACAATCCATTGCTTTAGTGAAAGAGCGGTGTGGATTAACCGAAGTGGGGCGGCGTGTGATAGAGCAGTTGTCCAATGGTTTTCAGCAGCGTGTAGGCATAGCTCAAGCCATTATTCACTCACCTATGGTGGTTATTTTAGACGAACCGACGGTTGGTTTAGACCCAATTCAAATTAGGCAGATTAGAAGCTTAATGCGTGACATTGCCCAAGACGCCAGTTTGATTTTTTCTACGCACTTATTACCAGAAGTCGAAATGGTGTGTGACGATGTGCAGATTCTGGAGCAGGGGAAATCGCTTTATCAGTCGGATATTGAAACACTCAAGCAGCACATGCAAACACGCGCACTCGTTGTCGGGTTTAAACGCCCCGTCAATCTTCAAGCCATTACTGAGCTTCAACATGTGGTTGGTGTGGATTACAAAAATGAAAATACCTTGGTTGTTCAATATCAACATGCATCGCCAGCTGAGGAGATTGTTGGATTGGCAGTAAAAAATAATTGGGGATTGTTTCTGATCAGCGAGCAGCAAACTTCGCTAGAAGATGTTTTTTTAAAGCTTACAAAATCAGAGTGAAGGAATTGCTGACATGATCTTTGTCGTGATTAGAAAAGAAATAAAAGTATTGTTTGCCAGCTATATCGGTTGGGGTATGTTGGCGATATATGCAATTGTCATGGGAATTTTATATACCCAATCGCTTAGCGAATATATGCAAGTGATGATGGGAAATATCCCTATCGTTGAACAAATTGGACTCACGAAATACATAGGATCTAATTTGTTTGGTACATCCTCTTTCATTATGCTGATTTTTATTCCTTTGCTCTCCATGCGGCTATTTTCTGAAGAGCAAAAAAATCTAACCATGCCTTTTATGCTAAGTGCGCCTATCTCGCTTGCAGAAATTGTAGTGGGGAAATTTTTAAGCTTAATACTCTTTTTGGCGCTGATGTTAGCTTACTTAGTTGTGATTATCTGCATTTTAAATGCATGGACAGATATTGATTTCGGATATATTTTTGCCAACGTATTAGGTTTAAGTTTGCTGATTGCAAGCTTTTCTGCCATTAGCTTGTTTTTTTCAAGCTTAACGCGTCAACCCATTCTGGCAGCAGTACTCTCATTTCTTGTATTGATCATGCTCTTGTTTTTGGATCATATTTTTGCACAACAGCCCAACACTATTTGGTCTGATTTGTCGATGATGCAACACTATAAATCATTTGCTGTTGGCCTGTTAAATACGGCAGACATTGCATTCTATCTCTTAGTAGCGCTTTCTTTTGTGTTCTTAACCGTCCGTAAATTAGAGCATCAGAGGGTATATGGTTAAATTTGCAAATAGCGTTAAAGGAACTTCTATGCATCTACACCAACCATTCGAGCATTGGGTAATGCATACCAAATCATGTTTGATCGTAATGTTATGCTTGTGTTTGTTGATGGGCTATTTCTCTAAGCAGTATCTGTTTAGCGTGGATGTAACGCAAAACAACCGCAACAGCTTGTCACAGCCAAGTATTTCGGTCTTAAAGTCTATGCCAGATGCTATCCAAATGACTGTGTTTGCCTCTAAGGATGACATGACCCATGGTGATCAATTTCGTCAAAGTATGCAGGATTTTATTGCGCGCTATCAACGGACTAAGCCCAATATTTCATTGAATATATTCAGTACACACGAGAACCCAGCATTAGCGCGTTCCGAAAATATCACGATTGATGGCGAAATAGTAGTCAAGTACCAGCAACAATCAATGCATATTTTCCCACCAATCAATGAAGAGAGATTTACCAATCTGCTTTTGAAGTTATCGCATACTAAAAGCCGGCGTATTGCATTGCTTGATGTAGCTAATCAGTCCCAATCACAAGACAATAGTGATTATCTCGCATTAAAGCGGGCGTTAAATCAGCAAGGTTATGGCATCACTGAAAGATCGGATGACTTGAACGCCGCAAAACTGGGTGCGTTAATACTCAACACATCAGACTCACTAACCTCAAGTAAAGTGACGCAACTACAGCAGTTTATAGATCAAGGCGGAAATTTACTATGGATGGTAGATGATCATGTAAATGTGAGCCTGTCTGAGCTTGCCGATCGATTGGGGCTTAAAGTTTCAGAGGCAATCATCCAGCAAAATTCTTCACAAAAAATATCGCAGGTTAGCAAAGAAGTCTATGCTAACTATTATGCGCAACATCCAATTACACAGCAATTTTCAATGAAAACGATATTCAGTTGGCCACACGAAATCAATGGCCAACCTCCAGTAGAACAAGGCTGGAAGGTGACTCCGCTAGTATTGGTTGTCACAACGAGTGATGCAGAAGGTCAAAAAACGAGCACTGTAGAGCCTACGCTTGTTCCGCATCATGTGGTCTTAACATATGAACGGAAGTTAAACGCAAAGGTCCAGCGCATTGTCGTTGTAGGTGACTCACATTTTCTGACAAGTCAGTCTTTGAGTAAGGGTGGTAACCAGCAATTTGTGAGTAACATACTGCAATGGCTAACTTTTGATGCTACCAAAGTGACAATTAAGCCTACACGATTAAAAGATGTGAATATGATTGTGCCTGAGCATTCAGTAGCGCCTAAACTGATTGGCTATACGATTCAATATATTATTCCCGGGCTACTGTCTTTTTTAACTTTTTATGTGTTATATAGGCGCAGAAAGCGTTAATCTTGTGTGCAAACACTCAAGTGCTAACACCCGTTTCAATTGAAGGGTCTCAGTGTTTATTTGACTGTGTTTGAATAGAACTGTAATTGCAGTTTCATTCGTTATTAGGCTATTTTCCAATAGGGCGCTATTGAGGTCGGGAATTTTTCCCAAGAACAATGCTGCAAGAACCTATACTATGTCTGCGTTAATTTGAGTACCTATCCATGAGTCTGCAGTTAAAACTTAATTTAATGATTACTGGATTGCTATTGTCATTATTAGCACTTAGTTTTTATTCAATTACCCATAATGCTCGAGAAGATGTACGTGCTGAAATTGAGTCAACCTCGAATCTAGTTTTACATTTGCTAGATGCAGAAATCATTCATTATAGTTCTGATTTTGGGTGGCTGAGCCCAGGAGCCGAAGGCCAAACATCGATTTTTAGACTCAAAAATCTAGGCAATATCCGTCATCTTAGAATAGATTTTTATGATGCGAGTGGTCGATTACGTGAAACAAATAAAAACGCCTATGATAAAACTGACATCAATCAGCCGCCGCAATGGTTTGTTAAGGCAATGGATTTGTCCACACTGAGCGTCTCGCAAACACGAAAGAATATTGTTTTAAATGGCCGATTTTTAGGTGAGTTAGTCGTTACGCCTGACCCTAGCTTTGAAATGGCTGAGGTTTGGGATGATACGGTTGGGCTGTTAACCTTAGTAGCTATTTTTTTCGTGTTGATGAACCTATTTGCCTACATTGCTGTGAAGTACACTTTTAAACCAGTCAAACAAATTATTTCGGCGCTGACGCAACTTGAAACTGGTAATTTTCAAAGTAGATTGCCTGAGTTTAAGCAAGTTGAGCTAAAGGAAATTGGCTCTAAATTTAACTTGATGGCAGATACTTTGCAACAAAGCACAGTGAATAATCATCGCCTGACCCAGCAAATAATTAATTTGCAAGAAGACGAAAGAAAACGATTGGCACAAGATATTCATGATGAAATAGGGCAGTATTTAACAGCTATCCATGTTGATGCGAGCGCGATATTTGCAGCTAAAACATTAGTGACTGCTAAAGAAAGCGCCAAAGCTATCGGTGCTGTGACTAGACAGATGATGAATACCATTCATGATCTATTGCAAAGGTTACGGCCCAGAGTTCTAGATGAATTAGGATTGAGTTTGGCATTGGCTGAGTTGGCGCATCATTGGCGCGAGCGTAATAGTAATACGCTATTAATCCACAACATTGCTAACATTACGGGTTGTGTTGAGGAAACCACAGCTGTAACTGCATATAGAGTCATGCAGGAATGTTTGACCAATGTTAGTAAGCATGCCAATGCCAGAAAATTAAACATAGAAATAAAGCATGATGAAAAGCATGTGTTTATGGAGTTTGAAGATGATGGCAATGGTTTTGATTTTAATCAGCACACAAAGGGTTATGGTCTTGCTGGAATGATGGAGCGGGTGCAAGGATTACGAGGCACTATGCATATAGATAGTGTAGTAGGAAGAGGTACCAAAATTGGCGTTATCTTACCTAAGAAGTCATTTAATTCAGATGATAAGGGGCTGTAATGAGACATCTTAAGATTTTGTTAGTAGATGATCATGCTGTGGTGCGGTCTGGGTTAAGGCGACTTTTAGAAAACAGCAATGGCATTGAGGTTGTAGCAGAGGCAGCTACAGGAGAGATTGCTTATCAGTTATATGGTGAAGTGAACCCTGATATTGTTGTCATGGATATTTCTATGCCAGGCATGGGGGGCATAGAGTCAGCGAAAAGGATATTGCAGCGATATAGTCATGCAAAAATTATTATTTTTTCAATGCATGAGGCTGTTTCGTTTGCATCACAAGCACTTAAAACAGGGGTTAAAGGGTTTGTAACAAAAACCGGCATGGCAGAAGACTTATTACAAGCCGTCATTGATGTTTCAAGAGGAAAAACTTTTCTTAGTGCAGGCGTTGCAAAAAAAATTGCTATGCAAACGCTTACAGGTGATACAGACCCCATTCATCAACTGACTTCTCGTGAGTTTGAAGTGTTTCGCTTGTTGGTGGAGGGTAAGCGTGTAGAAGAGGTGGCCGACATGCTGAAGCTTAGCCAGAAAACAGTTGCAAACTACTACACACTTATTAAACAAAAGCTCGGAGTGTCTAGCCCCATAGAAATGGTGCGACTGGCAATGAAACATGGGCTGATTGTTGATAGTTAAGATTGCTAGAAATATGAAGAAAATAAAAAGCCACGCGATATAAGGTGCGTGGCTTTTTCTATTGCCAATCTAGCTTTAGATTGAAATAGCCGTTAGTTTGGAGATAACGAGACCTTAGTTTAGCGTTATTGATTTAGGGATGTAACGGGAGTCTTTCATCTTATCCATGGAAAATTATCCTTACGTGGAATAGCGCTTATAAATTAATTGTTGAACTACTTATATAAAGTTTAGGGAAGAAATCCTAATGTTTTTAGTGAGTTTTGACGTATGAAATTCGGGATATAAGTTTAGTATCCCTGTATACAGACGCAGGGATAAGTGATTGTAAAAATTTACCTATTAAAATTGATGCGCCATTGAATAATTGATTGCCGATATTAAAAAGACATATGAATAAAACATTACAGACTGCTGCCCTTTTATCCGTTGTATTAAGTACTTATGCATTTAAAATATATGCTGCTCCATTAGCTTACGTGCCCAATGAAAAAGATGGCAAAGTTTCAGTGATTGATACTGCTTCAGATAAAGTGATATATCAATTGCCCGCCAAAGGGAAGTTTGGTAAGAAAATTCAGGCAGTTGCTATTCAGCCAGATGGCAAAAAACTATATGTCGTGGTCCGCGATAAAAATGCCGTCGCTGTGGTGAACTTAGAAACGCATAAGCAGGAAGCGTTAGTGAAGGTAGGGGATGAGCCTGAGGGGATTAGTATTTCTCCGGATGGTAAAACATTAGCCGCCTGTCTAGAGGAAGAAAATGCGGTTTCATTTGTGGACTTAGCAACCGTTAAATTATCGCATACCGCAAAAACACAAGGCCGCAACCCAGAACATTGTGAATACTCTCCTCAAGGTAATTGGTTGTTAGCGAGCAATGAGGAAAGCGGTGATGTGGATGTGATTGATACCTCAACATATCAATCTGTACATTTGATTAAAGCGACCAAGCACCCTAGAGGAATTGGCTTCTCGCCAAACGGAAAGCTGGTTTATATTGCCAATGAAGCCGCTAACTTAGTCGAAGTAGTCTCTGTCGGCGACTGGACAATTCTGCATCGCATCCCCGTTGGTTTACGCTCAAACGGTATAAAGGTGTCGCATGATGGTAGTCGTGTATATGTGAGTAATGGTGGTGATCATAATATTAGCGTGATTGACGCCACTAACAATACTGTGATTACAACAATTGCTGTAGGGAAGCGCCCGTGGAATATGGCGCTAACCCCTGACGGTAAAAAGCTATACGTGGCTAATGGACGTAGTAATAGCATATCAGTGATTGATACATCAACGAATCAAATAGTCGGTGAAATCCCAGTAGGCAATTTGCCATGGGGTGTTGTCATTAGGTAAGCATTTAATAAGACTGTATCAACACCTGATTACCCAATCTACTTCTGTATTTGCTGGCGGTTTAAAAATAGACGCCCGTGTTTTAACATAGAGTAGAACAGCTGGGTTCACTAGACCATTGCATTCAAGATTCAGAAGTCCGTTTGGATAGCTGTCAAAAAGACATTCAAGAACGTGTTCAACAATGAGGTATGTTTTATTGAGGTATGTTTTATTTCTGCAGTTATATTCTTTTTTGTTATAAAAGTATAATTTAATATTATTTTATAATATATTTGCTTGGTGATACATTTCCGTTTTGTTTTTAGTTGATAAAAAAATGCACGGAATTCAATTTGATAAGGCGATTAGCTCGGAATCTGACTGGACAAAAAAGTCGATTATCCAATTCCCGAATCCACAGCAAATTAGCCTTTCCATACGTGCTAGCGCGCTCATATTTGCTGATGAAAAATCACAGCAGCTATTATCTCTGATTGAAAAAGTGGCGCCTAGCAATGCTACTGCGCTGATAAAAGGAGAAACGGGCACTGGTAAAGAGTTGGTGGCAAGGCATTTGCATAACCTTAGCCCGCGCAGAGAAGGACCGTTTGCGGCGATTAATTGCGGCGCTTTTTCAGAAACTTTGGTTGAGAGTGAGTTGTTCGGATATGAGCGAGGTGCCTTTACCGGTGCAGTGGGCTCTAAAAAAGGATGGTTTGAAACGGCGAATGGCGGTACTTTGTTTTTGGATGAAATCGGTGATTTACCATTGTCTACACAAGTGAAATTGCTAAGAGTGTTGCAAGAGCGTGAAGTCATTCCTATTGGGTCACGGAAGCCAATTCCGATTGATGTTAGATTGATCGCAGCCACCAATGTCAATCTCACCGAGGCGGTGAATGCAGGCCGTTTTAGGGAAGACTTGTATTACCGTATTAAAGTAGTGCCGATTGAGATTCCACCTTTAAGAGAGCGCAGGGGCGATATATTGCCTTTGGTTGAACACTTTCTTGAGGTCTATCGCAATCGCTTGCATACGGTTAAGCCGGAGCTCACTTCAGATACATTAAAGCATCTCATTGAGTATCCATGGCCAGGCAATATTCGTGAGCTTGAAAATGTGATTCATCGGGCGCTACTGGTCTGCGATGGGAAAACATTAAAGCCGTTTGATCTCAATCTGCCTTCTATACAGCAGACGCATATGTCAGATGGTGAACATGCGCTATCTTCAGATCAGCGATTAGAAAAATCAATCAATGATTTAATTCGACAAGAGCCCGATCAGCTTTATGATTTATTTATTCAAAAAGTAGTGTTGCAAACGTATGAGTATTGCAAAAGCAATCAAGTTGGACTTCACCCGTTTCAATAGACATATCATAATGTCGAAACAGGAATGGAGAGTTAAAAATGAAGGGCATCAGATATACGGCCGAATTCAAGGCTGAAGCTATCAAACAAATCACAGAACGCGGCCACAATACTGCAGAGGTTGCAGAGCGTTTAGGGATATCCACTAAAAGTATTTACAAGTGGATTAAAGAAGCTGAGCTACAATAGCAACCCGTAGTGAATAAAGATGTGATGGCTTTAAAACAAGAAGTCATTCGATTGAATGCAGCATTAAAACGCGCCACAGAAGAACGTGACATTCTAAAAAAGGCCGCCGTGTACTTTGCCAGTCACCAAGAGTGAAGTACACTTTTATCGATCAACACTGTACTGAGTTTAAGGTGGCGAGCATGTGCCGAGTGTTAAAGGTGCATCGCAGTGGATACTATGCTTGGAAAGTTAAGCCACACTCAAATCGAGCAATAGAGGACAGTAAGCTGCTGCTTGAGATTAAACAATCTTACGATGACAGTTACGGTATCTATGGCAGCCCACGTATTCATCGAGACTTACGTGAAGCTGGCTTTCACTGTGGTGTAAAGCGTGTTGCACGTTTGATGCACCAAGCCAAGCTCAAATCCATATGTGGTTACAGACGCCCACGATATAAGTCAGGCAAACCGTCAATCGCAGCGCCTAATCGTCTACAACAGCAGTTCACTGTCAATCAGCCAGATGTCGCTTGGGTAACGGATATTACCTATGTTGGCACTTATGAAGGTTGGTTATATGTGGCCGTTGTGATTGATTTGTACTCCCGCAGTGTAGTTGGCTGGTCGATGAAACCCACGATGGCCACTGAGATTGTATTGGATGCATTGCTGATGGCAGTCTGGCGGCGCAAACCTAAGCAAGCTGTCATTATTCATTCAGACCAAGGCAGTCAATTTGGTAGTGATGACTTTGCAAGATGGTGTAAAGATAACCATTTAGTCCCCAGCATGAGTCGACGTGGAAACTGCTATGACAATGCAGTCGCTGAGTCTTTCTTCAGTAATTTGAAGAAAGAACGTATCAAACGAAAAATCTATTCAACAAGAGAGGAAGCTAAATCAGAGATATTTGAATACATCGAAGTGTTTTACAATCGTAAGCGTCGGCACAGTCATCTTAATCAACTAAGTCCGATGGCGTTCGAAAAGCTACAAAGTGGAAGTCAATAAACGTCTAGTAAAACGGGTGAAGTCCAAGTGCAAACTGCTAGAGTACTTGGCATTAGTCGCAACGTATTACGCGCATTGCTCAAGCAGTTTGGTACCATTCAATAATCCATAATTCAAACATCATCTGCAATTGCTCTAACCCGCTTTAATAAAATTAAATGCGGGTTTTTTTGTATCTATCGCTTTTAAAGACTTGGCGCTAGCAAAGCGCATTCAGAGGTTTTTCTCATGATTTCCAGCTGTTGATATTGAAGCAGCAGATTCAGTAAGTTGTATCTGAGGCAACAACACTTCCCAGCACTAAATCAATCGCCGCAATTAAAAACGATTCTAGTGATTTTGTTTACTGTCACTGGATTTATATTCAGCCTCACTGGTGTGATATTAAGTTGGCGTAGATTACGTCAATAAATTGCGAAAAAACAGCGACATACATTCTAATTGATTGCCGCTGTTGATATTGTTTGAATTTTCAAATCATGATGTCGATTTTGATTGTGAAAACGAGCTAAACGTTACCGCGCTGATGACTAAGATAGCGCCTAGCACCTGTGCGTTATTGGGTGGTATACGTTCAATCGTAGCGATGACCATGGAGGTAACAGGCACTAGGTTCATAAAAATCGCTGCTTTTGATGGCCCTAATTTGGCGATGCTCGCATTCCAGAAAAGATAAGCCAAGACACCGCCGCCCACTGCCATCATAGCGAGTGAGGCGCCCGTAGCTAGTGTCGGTACTACAAAGCGATCACCTTGCAATATTGCGGCGATGCTCAATGCGATTGCACCTACAGTCATGATGCCTGCCGTATTGGCTATGCCACTGACATTCTTTGGCATTACTTGACGAACGAGCACGTTATACAGCGCCCAACTTACATTAGCTATGCAGATGTAAAGGTCGCCAATAGAGAGTGTTAAGTGTGCGCCGGCACCCAATACAACAATCGCTACGCCAGCCACGCCAATGGGGAATGCAATCATCTGTTGTTTAGAGGGTTTATCCTCCAGGATGAGATACGCCAAAATAGCTGTTAATAGCGGATTTAATGCCATGATGAGTGCGCCATTGATAGCAGAGGTGGTTTCCATCCCTAAAAAGAAAAACAAATTAAATCCAAAAACACCCACTACGCCTAAAGTCAGATAAGCCTTCAAATGTCGTAGTGGAATGTTCTCTTTTCTGATCAGCGCAATTAGCACCATAATGGCTGCAGCAAGAATATAGCGGCTAGCCCCAGCAATATAGGGGCCCATCTCCGCCACCACTGGTTTAGCTAAATTAAAGTTAGCACCCCAAAATATTGCAGCCATAGTAGCCATCAGGTAAGTATTGATATTGCCCATCATTGATTGTCCATTGTTATATTTAATTTGCTTAAGCCTCTAAACCTTCAACGATTAAAACACGATATTCAGCGCCTTTAAGTCGATGTTTAAGTGCTTCCTGGTACTTGGCACTGTGGTACCAATTTTGCGCATCTTTGATTGTTGGAAACTCATGAATCAAACAACCTTCGGCCGGAGAACCTTCTAGAGTCTCCATCGCGCCATATCTAGCCAAAGGAGTGACCTGATGCCCCTCCCGCGCTAATTTGGCTAGTTGGGCATACAGCACCATTTCGTCTTGGTCCAGTGTGCGCTCCCGTATCATCACCACATAAGCACTCATCATCAAGTCCTTTTACTTAGAAACTGCAGAAGTTGTTTCGCTGCCTCGGCAGAAGAAGCAGGGTTCTGGCCCGTAATAAGGTTTCCGTCTTGCACCACATACGATGCCCAATCTGAAGCGCTGGAATATTGCCCACCCTTGCTGATCAATTCGTCTTCTACCAAAAATGGCACAATCTCTAATAACCCAACCGCAGCTTCTTCCGAGTTTTTGAAACCCGTGACTTTCTTACCTTTTACAAGTGGCGTACCGTCAGCATTCTTAATATGTCTTAACACGCCAGGCGCATGGCACACCAATGCTACAGGTTTATGGCTTGCCAATACACTTGATATTAACTGTATGGAACTCTTATCTTCAGCCAAATCCCATAATGGGCCATGGCCACCTGGATAAAATACTGCATCGTAATCCGCTTGATTGATCGTGTCTAAACGGATTGTGTTGGCTAAGGCAGCATTTGCTGCCGCATCAGCTTCAAAGCGATGGGTCGCTTCGGTTTGAAAATCAGGCTCATTGCTCTTTGGGTCTAGCGGGGGTTGCCCACCAAGAGGGGAGGTAAGCACTAATTCTGCACCTGCATCCTTAAAAACATAGTAGGGGGCAGCAAGCTCTTCTAGCCAGAATCCAGTTTTTCTTCCGGTGCTGCCTAGTTGATCATGAGAAGTGAGTACGATTAGAATTTTCATATGCGTTTACCTTTTAAATGTTGGGATAATAAAATACGCTCAGTTCCCAACAATTAGACCGGTCGTATATAATGCAATTAAAAAAATAGCTGGTTTAAATAAAGTATAAAAAACTGAGTTAAATAAAAAATTATGAATATTAAAAAGTAATGTCAATTACACCAGCAACAGACTTCTTGTGGTGGCCATTGCGTTGTGAATAGGTGCCATATCTCGTGTAATTTTGGTCATTAAACTGGCGCCCAACCACATTTGATAAAGTGTCTGCGCTAAGCTGCTGGGCTCAACCTTAGTCTTTAATGATCCATCTGCAATCCCACTCTCAATAGCCTCTGCTAATCGATTAATAATGCCTGCGGTCCCAGATTTAAGTGCTAAGCGCATGGCTTCAGATAAGTCCGCAACTTCAGCAGCCAACTTAACAGCCAAACACTTACCTTGGCAATCAAAGCTGGCTTGCGATTCCTGCCAATGGTTCCAGTAATTTAAAATGCGCTGGCCATTAGTCTGATTCTCAACGTTGAGTATTGCATCCATATTGGCGTGATACTCTTCAAAATAGCTTTGGAGCATGGCTTCACCAAAGGCATCTTTAGATTTAAAGTAATAATAGAAGGAGCCTTTAGGAACGTCAGCTGCTGCCAGAATCTCATTCAAACCAACAGCAGAATAACCTTTTCTGCTGATAATTTTCTGAGCGGTTTCCAGTATGTGGCTACGTACATCAATATTGTCATTTACTGTATTCATGCCGCAATAATATCAACTAGTAGACCAGTTGTCTAGTAATTTATATTCAATAATTCAACCATTAAAAATACAAAAGATATCAACAAAGATATCTACAGGGTAGAAATTCAATTATTAATTCCATTACACTCATATTTTTAGTGCATGTATTTCAGTGCATCAACTCAGCAGCTTCGCTAGGATTAAACTTTAAGGGATGTCATTGAAAGCCACCGACGCGCCAGCAAGACCTAGGGACTTTAGACAAAAGCTGTTAGCCATGATGGGGCTTTGCTTCGTCCTCATGATGGTGGCGCTAGATCAAACGGTCATAGGCACCGCATTGCCCACTGTCATCGCAGAGCTCAATGGGTTTGAGCTCTATGCATGGGTTGGTACTTCGTATCTACTTACCTCAGTCATTGCGGTGCCCATCTTTGGTAAATTAGGCGATGAATATGGCCGTAAGCCATTTGTTGTCATTGCCATCGTGTTATTTACACTGGCATCCATGCTTTGTGGCATGGCGCAAAGCATGCTTCAACTAGTATTTGCTCGGGCCCTGCAAGGGATTGGCGGTGGTATGTTAGTCGCTACCTCTTTTGCAAGCATTCCAGACATATTTCCAGACACCCATGAACGTTTACGTTGGCAAGTGCTATTCAGCACCGCATTTGGGTTAGCTAACGCTGTTGGCCCATCGATTGGCGGCTATCTCACGGAGTATTGGGGTTGGCGCTGGGTATTCTTTGTGAATCTACCTGTCGGTATATTAAGCCTTGCGTTTATTTGGTACTTTTTACCAAAAATCCGTTATTCAAATCAGCCGCCATCACGCATGGATTGGCTAGGGGCTTTTTTAATTGCGCTAACACTTGGTAGCTTACAACTGATGGTTGAATGGTTGTTACAAGATAAATATTCTGTGCTGCTAATCCCATTAGGCGTACTTGGCATTATTGCTGGCTTCACTTTATTTTGGTGGGAACGCCGTTGTGAGAACCCGATTCTGCCATTAGGCATGTTCAAGAATAATATTCTGGGTCCGGTCTTTGCACTGTCATCCATGATGGGGTTTTGTTTATTTGCCATCATGTACTACGCGCCGCTCATGTTTCAAGGTGGCTTCGGGCTTTCCCCTAATCAAGCCGGTATTTTGGTTACGCCTTTGGCCGTTTTTATTACGGTGGGCAGTATCGTGAATGGAAGAATCATGTCACGCATAGACTCCCCCAACGTAGTGTTATATGTTGGGTTGGCTGCATTTTTAATATCAGCATTAGCCATGACACAAGTCACTATTCTAACAGCGCATATCATGATTTTTAGCGCAATGGCATTGGGCGGGTTAGGCATCGGATTATTGCTCCCAAACTTAACGCTTATCGTGCAAGCAAGTGCAGCTAGAACACAGCTTGGCATTGCTACTGCCATGCTACAGTCAATGCGGATGGTTGGAAGTATGATGGGTGCAGCGGTGATTGGCTCAATTATTTCAAGTCAATATACCTCGAAAATACACACTTTATTAACCTTGAAAAGCGCTCCGGAACTAGCGCCTAGCCTAGACAACCCACAGATATTATTTAGTCATGAAAAATCAGCGCAGTTTTTACAATTATTTCATTTAAGCCAGAGCGAAGGATTGCATTTGCTGACCAGTGCTAGGGAGGCGCTGGTCACTGCCGTGCATGACAGCCAATGGTTTATTACTGGCCTTGTGTTGGTAGCGTTTTGGCTAGCGTATCGCATTCCCAAAGTGAATATTCATAGTCGCTAAAACTGCTGGTAGCTTCAATACGTCACAAATTTGTCATTTTCACCGTTTATGCTTAACACTCTACGTTGGTGAGCATAATAATGAGCCTAAGTAACGATGAAATAGTCCGCCGTATTCACAATGATTTGATTGATAGCTACGATGAAGAGCTGGAGTTAGAGCTCGGTGATCGCGATCTTGAAATTCTAGAGAGCGGTTCTTTAGACCAAACAGCAGAGCAAAAAAGTTACCGTCAAAAGTATTTCCGTGAGTTATTCAGGCTCCAAGGCGAATTAGTTAAGCTGCAGGATTGGGTGGCCGCAACTGGTCATAAAGTAGTCATTCTGTTTGAAGGTCGCGATGCCGCGGGTAAAGGTGGCGTCATCAAACGCATCACCCAACGATTAAATCCACGTATCTGTCGAGTCGCCGCACTTCCAGCACCCAATGAACGTGAGCGTACCCAATGGTATTTCCAGCGTTACGTTTCGCACCTCCCGGCCGCAGGCGAAATTGTATTGTTTGATCGCAGCTGGTACAACCGTGCCGGTGTCGAGCGCGTGATGGGCTTTTGCGACGATACGCAGTACGAAGAGTTTTTTCGATCTGTCCCCGATTTTGAACGCATGTTGGTACGTTCTGGAATCCAGCTGATTAAGTATTGGTTTTCAATCTCAGATGAAGAACAGCACTTACGCTTTTTAGGGCGCGCGCACGACCCATTGAAGCAATGGAAGTTGAGTCCTATGGATTTAGAATCGCGCCGTCGTTGGGAGCAATACACCAAAGCCAAGGAAACCATGCTGGAACGCACGCATATCGAAGAAGCACCTTGGCGCATTGTGGAAGCAGTGGACAAGAAGAAAGCTAGATTAAACTGTATCCACCACTTGCTCAATCAGATGCCGTATGAGGAAATCAAGCGGCCCGTCATTGAACTGCCACAACGCGAACATCACGAAGATTATGTGCGGATGCCCGTACCTAAAGAGCTCTTTGTCCCTGAAGTATATTAATACCAGCCTATGTCATCAAACTGACATCAAATTAGCGAAGAATAGTCACAATCAATTATGTCGGGATCCAATATGAACACGCTTAGCTACAGCCCACCCATCAAACCAAATTTTGATCATAAACCAGGGTTAATGACAGCGATTATATTCGTTGCTTTGTTAATTGGCGGTTTGGCATTTACAGCAATCAGCCTGATGAATGATGTGACGAATACAGGCGTTAAAACCACCACCATACTGCCTTATATATTGTTAGGGGTTGCGCTGTTAATCGCACTGGGGTTTGAGTTCGTCAATGGCTTTCACGATACTGCAAACGCAGTAGCCACCGTGATTTACACGCATTCTCTCCCGCCCAATTTTGCCGTGGTATGGTCAGGATTTTTCAATTTTCTGGGCGTACTCTTTTCCAGTGGGGTAGTTGCATTCGGCATTATTTCCTTATTACCCGTTGAGCTCATTCTGCAAGTGGGTTCTGGTGCCGGCTTTGCCATGGTGTTTGCGTTGCTAATTGCGGCAATCCTATGGAATTTAGGCACATGGTTGCTAGGTTTGCCGGCATCCTCATCCCATACATTGATTGGCTCTATTATTGGTGTAGGAGTGGCGAATGCCTTGATGCATGGGCGCACAGGTACCAGTGGTGTGGATTGGGCGCAAGCCACTAAAGTCGGCTATTCTTTGTTGCTATCTCCAATGATTGGATTTGTGTTTGCAGCGCTGCTATTGCTGGCATTAAAAGCATTTGTTAAAAATAAAGAGTTATATGCAGAGCCCAAAGGTAACAAACCTCCACCTGTATGGATTCGTGGATTACTCATACTCACCTGTACTGGCGTGTCATTTGCGCATGGTTCCAATGATGGCCAAAAAGGCATGGGGTTAATCATGCTGATATTGGTGGGTACTGTGCCCATGGCATATGCCTTGAATAGAGCAATGCCTGTAGACCAGATGACGCAGTTCGTTGCTGTGGCGCAAGTGACACAACAATCATTGGTGAAAATTGCGCCTGCAGCTGCACCGGCAGAGCCACGACAAGTCATTTCGGACTATATCCGCACTAAAGAATACAACGCCAATGTATTACCTGCGCTGGCCGCACTTACCGGACAAATCGGTAGTCAGGTAAAAGAGTACGGTACATTTGACCGCGTACCAAGTGAAAGCGTAGGCAACGTGCGTAACGATATGTACTTAACTTCAGAGGCTATCCGCCTGATTGATAAAGATAAAGCGGTTAGTTTTGATGAAGATACCAAGAAGAATGTCACTGCATTCAAAAAAGAGATAGATGCTTCTACAAAATTTATCCCGCTATGGGTCAAAGTTGCAGTGGCCATCGCGCTTGGTTTGGGCACCATGGTTGGCTGGAAGCGTATTGTTGTCACTGTGGGCGAAAAAATTGGTAAGACACATTTGACCTATGCACAAGGTGCATCGGCTGAGCTCGTCGCCATGAGTATGATTGGTGCTGCAGACATGTATGGCCTGCCAGTGTCCACCACCCATGTATTGTCTTCTGGCGTGGCCGGTACCATGGCAGCCAATAAATCTGGCCTGCAGTGGTCAACAATCAAGAGCTTATTGACGGCTTGGGTATTGACACTGCCAATGGCCATGTTGCTATCTGGCTCACTGTATTGGTTATTTACCTACTTGTTTTAATTTGCCAGGTGCTTTAAGCAGCCCATGTTTGCATTGCAACATGGGCATTTTTACATTGCTTAGAGGGTGAGGGTGACTTATGCAACGACTGTCTAAGCCACCTAAGCCCCAAAGCATTATATAAAACTATTTTTAATTAAATCATATGGTTATTAACTTTTATTAATCTTATAGATTAATAAAAAAGACGCCATAACATCCCCAAAAATCCACACGCTAAAATCACTGCAATCACATTGGCTTTATATCTAAAGATGACAAACGCAGCCATTGCCGTCAATGCGACTGAGAACCAATCCAGTGTTGCGGAATTATCTGGCGACCAAAATACATGGTAAGCAAAAAATAGTGCCAGGTTCAAGATTACGCCAACTACAGCGGCGGTAATGGCGCTTAGTGGGGCGGTAAACTTAAGGTTGCCGTGCGTCGTTTCAATAAATGGCCCGCCTAGCAAAATAAAAATGAAGCTTGGCAGAAACGTGAAAAAGGTGACCACGGTAGCTGCTATCAATGCAGAGGAAAGCAGGGCATCTGCACCAAATACCTGGCTTACCCAGCCACCGACAAAGCCGACAAATGTGACGACCATAATCAGCGGGCCGGGAGTGGTTTCTCCTAACGCCAATGCATCTATCATTTGCGTTGGGCTCAGCCATTGGTAGTGTTCTACAGCGCCCTGATACACATATGGGAGTACCGCGTACGCGCCACCGAAGGTAAGTAGTGCTACTTTGGTAAAGAACCAGCCCATTTGTGTAAAGGCACCTTGCCAGCCATAGTTGCTAATCAATAGCAGCATTGCACTCAACCAAATGCCAAGCCCAATCAGCGTTATTTTCCATACTTTACGCCAAGTAAAAAAAGCGTGTGACGGTGTAGGTGTGTCATCATCAATCAGCGCCGGGCCGTATGTGTGTTGAGTGGCACCATGTCCGCCACCAATTTTAAAGTGCGTGGGATATAGGTGCCCACCCAAGTAACCAATCAAGCCAGCAGCCAACACAATGAGCGGGAAGGGGAGCTTTAATGCAAAAATGGCCAGAAAAGCCAATGTAGCAATGGTCCACATGGTTGTATTTTTAAGCGTGCGCACGCCGATTCTGTATGCGGCAAATAATACAATGGCTACCACTGCCGGTTTAATGCCGTACAAGGCGCCAGCTACTGCAGGTACTGCACCATAGGCCATATAAACCCAAGCCAGTATCACCAGAATAAAAAAAGAGGGGAGAAAAAACAGTGTGCCAGCAATGATGCCACCCCATGTGCGGTGCATTAACCAGCCAATATAAGTAGCGAGCTGTTGTGCTTCAGGGCCGGGCAGCACCATGCAATAATTAAGCGCATGCAGAAAGCGTTTTTCGGAAATCCAACGTTTGTTCTCTACTAGGTCATGATGCATGATGGCAATTTGACCTGCCGGACCACCAAAGCTAATAAATCCTAACTTGAGCCAATAAAGCATGGCTTGTGTGATGGAGATAGATCTAGGGGCTTGGGTGTTTATATGTGTATTGTGGTTTACGTCCATGGGCAATCCTCCGTAAGTATTATCTCACATGATGCGTGCAGGCCTTGGGCGTAAGTGGTCCATCCATCATAGGCTTCATCTGCGTTTGGTATAAAAATATAATCGAATATTATTTAATTTAATATCGATAGAGTGATACATTCCAAGTTCGCCCAATTGCCAGCTTGAGATGTACATGCAGCATATCTTCCATTTTTATACTGAATAAATAACCATATTTACTGCCGCTATGACCATTGAACTCGTACTGATTTTTTTACTGACTGGTGCCATTGTAGGCGTACTATCCGGATTGCTAGGCATTGGCGGGGGGCTGGTTTTAGTACCATTTTTTACTGCAGTACTAGGCGTATTACATTTTCCGCCTGACCTTATTTTTCACTATGCGCTCGGTACTTCCATGGCCTGTATTGTCATTACTTCATTTTTCAGTTTGCGATCACATCAACGCAAACAAGGCGTGTTATGGCCTTATGTAAAGTCTATGGCCATAGGCGTGGTGCTCGGCGCATTTTGTACCACATTTGTTGTGGCCAAACTCAATAGTGCTGTGCTGTCGTTGATTTTCTCTGTGTTTTTGGTGTTTGTCGCGTGGCAAATGCTTAAGGCTGCACCGCAGTCCTCAGTCGAGCATGTGAGAATTCATCCGTTGGAGTTGGCTAGTGTTGCGTTTGCTATTGGCGCGATTTCTTCGGTGGTGTCGATTGGTGGCGGCTCTTTGACTGTGCCTTATCTTGCTTACCGTAATGTCGATATTAAAAAAGCGATAGGCACGTCGGCTGCATTAGGCTTTCCGCTCTCTATAGCCGGTACGGCAGGGTATATTCTCAATGGGCCAATAGCTACTTGGCACAGCAGCATACCTATTACAGTAGGTTATGTTTATTTGCCTGCGGTCTTGTGCATTTCTGTTGTGAGTGTATTTACGGTAGGTTACGGCGCAAGTCTTGCGCACAAACTGCCAGTGGCTACTATCAGACGCATATTTGCGTGCCTGCTAGTGTTGATTAGTATAAAGCTGTTGGTCAACCACCTATAGATTACGGTTAGCTTCTAAAAACTGCACAATTGCGTTCAGTAACTCACTGTTGCCTCGTAATGGTTTAGCAAGCTTAGCCACCATATCAATATGTCCGTAATGCGGAAACTCAACGACTTCTACTTGTCCATGCTGTGCACGGATGGCTTGTGCCAAATTAAAGGTGTTGCGCGGCCACACTGTCCCATCTTTTAAGCCTACTGCTAGCAATAGTGGTGGGTTGTCGCCTCGCACATAGTGAATTGGTTGGGAAGTCCATTGTGTCTTATCCGGACCAAAAATCTCTTTTAATCGGGTAGATTTTAACGGTAGAAAATCATACGGACCTGCCAGCCCTACATAAGCACTAAAGGCATTCGGGCTGAGTGAAACTTGTGCTAAGTAATCGGGATTTAGTGCCAACATCACAAGTAAGTGTGCGCCTGCTGAGTGTCCAACCATCATGATCTGATTGGCATCACCACCATATTCGGCGATATGCGTTTTTACCCATTTGCCCGCGCTCGCCGGATCTTGCATGAGTTCTGGAAATTTGACATCCGGGTATACGCGGTAATTAGGGATGACCACCATATAGCCTTTGGAAGTAAATGCTTCAGCCGCGAATAAGTAGTCTTCTTTTTCGCCAGAATCCCAACTGCCCCCATAAAAAAACACAATCACTGGTATAGGGTTGTTTGCGGTAATCGGCATTTTTGGAAGATAAATATCCATTTTTTGCCGCGGAAGTGCGCCATATGCAATGTCAGCTTTGATGGTGTAACCCTGTGATGGTATGAGGCTGTTCAGCACCTTAATGGGCGAGCAAGCTGTGTTTGCCAACATCAATAATGCAATGCAGGATGAGATTAGGTTTGGAATATTAATCACGCGTATGGTGGTGTAAATAAGTAGAAATGTTATTAGTGCGCTTGCGTAAGTATTGATTGCCTATTTAGGCGGCAGTTCATGTTCTGCTTTCACTTATGATGCCATCTGTTATATTAGCGCACTATTGATTAGTGTGATATTATATTTTGTGTCAAGACTAATATGTGTGAACGTGTCTTCATACTAGTTTCCCTCCTCAAGGGGTGGCCCCATACGAAAGTGTGGGGTTTTTTTTACCCAAGAAGTTTACCTTGTGATGCTTGTTCTGTTGGCATTTTGCGGGCGAGTGTATCTCACACGTTATTCACAAGCCAAGCAAAGCCAAGAAATTAGTAGTGGTTGGCGCTCATCAGGTCTTTGATGACATTGAGCATGGCAGAAAAAATCATCACGTATTCTAATAGCGTGATCAAAAACAGCTGTTGCTGAGGAATGTCTGTTAACCATTGTGCGCAGAGCATGAGCGCGTTCGCAATAATCCCAATCAAGATGATTAGGCCCACAATGCGGTTTCTTAAGCTAAAGATATAAAATTGCGCAACAAACAATATACCAACCACGCTTTCAATAGTTAACGTGTGTTGCATGTTGATATTCGTCAGCAGCAAAGCAATGTAGAGGCTCACAAGTGCAATTGCACCCATGGGTTGGGTAGGCATGCCTACGCCATGGTGTTTAAGTGTGATGGCAAGCCATGCGTGGTGTAATAGTGCGCTCAATAGTCTCATGTTGGCCTCAATTCTGCTCACAATAGAGATGCGTCTTGCAAATGCTTCTCTTGTATGACTGTTAACGGCAGCTTGAGACGAAAATGAAGTGCGTCAAACGCAGGTTATCGGGTGTGACAAGTAAAGCTTAGCAATCCGTGGTGATTAATAAATATCATCAAGAGAGACAGTGTCTTCATCTGCAGAATAGTGTTTGTTACCACTGCTCATGCCACGATAGCTTTCTTGATAATCATCAAATTCATCGCCTGCAAAATCTTCTAGCATTTGATCAATCACTTTAATTTTGTCTACTTTTTTTACATTTTCGGTTGGCATGTTGTTTTCCCTTCAACTTGCTGTTAGTAATTAAGCAATTTTCATCACTTAGTTATACAAAAGCATATTGCGTGCCAAGCTTGTTATGGGCTTAAATTGTTGAGAAACGATGCATAAATAGCGAAATAGATAAAACTGAGAGGTAAAAAAGCCGCTTATCATTGATTTGAACCAGCCTGTATTCGTGCTAAGGCATCAATGTTTGGTTAATATGACTGACAAATTTTAGACATATGCGTATAGAAACTAACATTTTTCGCACCAGTTCTTGCAGAACGGGCATAAAAAAACAGGCAGTAAAGTAAGCTGCCTGTTTTTGTCTTGCAATCAAACCTCATCGAAAAGTGCGAGGTTAGAAGAAATATCGTTACATTTTCTTAGTGGCTGGTTTTGTTGCTGGGGTGGCTGCGTTAGCATTTTTGATATTTTTATTGACTGCTGCGTTGTTAGTGCTAGGCGCGCTAGGTGTAGCTGTTGCAGCTTTATTGCTGTCGGAATGCATGTGTGGGGCCACATTCACGGCTTGTTCTGTGGTACAGCCACCCATGACGGTGTTGCATGTAGCCAATGCTTGCCCTGAAAAAATGGCAAGGGCTGTAAAAATAATACTCAAGTTCAATCTAAGTCTCCATGTTATTTGAGGTTATTAACCGATAGGGGGTATTTGCGAATGTGGTATCTGAATCTGTACAAGAGGCTTGTTGCTTTCGAGATACTTCGATTTTGCGTAAAACTTCAGGGAAAATATAAGCAATTAATATGCCATGCGTAAGTAGGTGGTATGTGCCTTAACCTCATGTATTGCATAGCTATATATATGAAAAATGCACAGTATTAGTACAAATGCGCATAGAAATAGTGCGTTAATGTGAGGTGAACGATTGTGTGTGTTAGCAGTCAATCTGTTGAAACAAAAAAGGAGTATGGATATGGGTGAGTTTGCAACTGGATATCAGCGCAGTGTTTTGATCATAAGTAGTGCCTTATTGTTGTTGGGCACTACTTATGTGAACGCCGCGCAGTCTTGTGACGGTATTTATAATCAGCAACTGACGACATTGCAAGGTGAGAAGATTAATTTGTGTGATTATCAAGCGCAGCCAATTTTAGTGGTGAATACGGCCAGCAAATGCGGGTTCACACCACAGTTTGAGGCGTTGGAGGGTATGTATAGCCAATATAAAGCCCAAGGCTTGATGGTGATTGGATTTCCGTCCAACGACTTTAAGCAGGAGTTGAGCGATAACAAGCAAATTGGTGATTTTTGTAAGTTAACTTATGCAGTGAAATTCCCGATGATGGCAAAAAGCAATGTGACCGGCCCGAATGCTAATCCGTTGTACCAACAATTGATTGCCAAAACTGGTCAAGCGCCACAATGGAATTTTTATAAATATGTCATTTTACCTGGTGGTAAAGAGGTATATGCCTACGAGAGTAGTGTTCTGCCGGATTCAAAAGAGATTTTAGGTAAAATTAAACCCTATTTGAAGCCTGCCAAATAATAAAGCCACCCGATTTGAGGGTGGCTTTATTATTTTGCGATGGATTAGGCCGCTGTTTTAGCTGGCTGTCTAATCTTCTGCATAATGATGGCGGAAAGTTCTTCTACAGAGCGACTGGTAGAATCAGCCCAAGTAATGCCTGCATTCCGCATTAAGTTTTCGGCCGTTGCGACTTCTTTTTTACAGTTATCTAAAGAAGCATAAAAGCTACCTGCACGACGCTCGTTGCGCACAGAGTGCAAGCGCTCAGGTTTAATGGTTAATCCAAATATTTTATCGATATGCTTATGCAATACCGCAGGCAGTGAGCCGCGCTCAAAGTCTTCTGGAATAAGAGGGTAGTTAGCGGCTTTAATACCAAACTGCATGGCTAAATACACGCTGGTAGGTGTTTTACCGCAGCGTGATACACCAATCAAAATCACCTGTGCTTCTTCTAAGCCGGAGTTGGTCATGCCATCATCATGGTTCAGCGTGAAATTCACTGCTTCCATGCGCTCGTGATAATTGCTACCCATGACACTATGCGCAATGCCTGCGCCGGTCAGTGGTTTTTGTTGCAGCTCTTCACCCAATGGATCAATAAAGACATTGAATAAATCAATAAAGTAGGCATCAATGTCTTTCAACGCTTGGCGCAGCTCAACATTGCCTACTGACATAATCACAACTGGGCGGATTTTATCCTCTTCTGTCACTTCCTGAATTGCGTGTTTCGCCAACTTCACTTTATCTAATGTGTCGGTAAATGGCATGCGCACTTGTGTGAAGTGTGTTCTGGGAAAGTGCTCAAGCAATTTACCGAGGGCACCAGCAGTAATGCCAGTGCCATCTGAGATAAAGAAAACGGTACGATTCACAATGCCCACCTAACTATTTTTTGGTTAGACGCTGCCAAGTGGCAACAACAGTATCTGGATTCAAGGAAACGGATTGAATACCTTCCGCAACTAGCCATTCTGCAAAGTCAGGGTGGTCAGAAGGGCCTTGTCCGCAAATTCCCACATACTTACCAAGACGGTTACAGGTGCTGATGGCCATTTTTAGTAGCACTTTGACCGCGTCGTTACGCTCATCAAAGCCATCGGCCAAGATCCCAGAGTCTCTGTCCATGCCTAGTGTTAATTGCGTTAAGTCGTTAGAGCCGATAGAGAATCCATCAAAGTATTCTAAGAACTGCTCAGCCAATAATGCATTCGATGGAATTTCACACATCATGATGAGGCGCAAGCCATTTTCACCACGTTTTAAACCATTGGCTGCCATGATTTCTGTGACAGCTTTCGCTTCATCTAAGGTACGTACAAATGGAATCATTAACTCAACATTGGTGAGACCCATTTCATCGCGCACACGTTTCATGGCTTGGCATTCCATAGCAAAGCACTCTTTAAAGTCCTCTGCCATGTAACGTGCCGCACCGCGGAAGCCAATCATTGGGTTCTCTTCATCTGGCTCGTAAATCTCGCCGCCGACCAGTTTTTTGTATTCGTTCGATTTGAAATCAGATGTACGCACGATGACTGGTTTGGGGTAAAACGCTGCACCAATGGTGGCGACACCTTCTGCTACTTTATCAATATAGAACTGTTTAGGTGAAGCATAGCCACGCGCACGGCTCTTAATCGTGTCTTGAATGGCTTTCGGCATGGCGTCGATATTCAGAATAGCTTTCGGGTGAATACCTACCATATTGTTAATCACAAATTCCAAGCGCGCTAGGCCAACACCGTCATTCGGGATTTGCGCAAAGCTAAACGCCATGTCTGGGTTACCTACGTTCATCATGATTTTGCATGGTGGTTTAGACAAAGCACTGTTTGTTTGTGTGCTGACTTCGAAATCGAAGGCACCGTGATAGACAAAACCAGTCTCACCTTCTGCACATGAAACGGTCACAATCTCACCTTCGCGCAGCAAGTCTGTCGCATTCACAGAGCCTACAATGGCAGGAATACCTAATTCACGCGCAATAATCGCAGCGTGGCAGGTACGGCCACCGCGGTTCGTTACCAACGCGCTTGCACGTTTCATCACGGGTTCCCAGTTCGGGTCTGTCATGTCGGCAACCAGCACATCGCCAGGTTGTACTTCATGCATTTGTGCAGGGTCTAACACAATACGTACCGGGCCCACGCCTACTTTTTGCGTCACGGCACGGCCAGCAACCAATGGTTTAGCTGAGTGTTTTTGTAATTTGTATGTTTCGGTTACGTTGTTATTGGCTTCTTGTGACTTCACTGTTTCTGGGCGTGCTTGCAAGATATACAGCTTGTTATCTAAACCGTTCTTACCCCATTCAATGTCCATTGGGCAGCCGTAATGAGATTCAATGGTCATGGCGTAGCCAGCCAATTCCAAAATATCTGCATCCGTGAGTGAGTAGCGGTCAGAATCTACTGGATCTACATCAATGGTATGGGTTGATTTACCTGCTTGCGTAGCATCTGAAAACACCATTTTGATGAGTTTAGAACCCATGGTGCGGCGTACAATTGCTGGTTTGCCTTGTGCCAATAATGGTTTGTGTACATAGAACTCGTCCGGATTGACGGCGCCTTGTACCACAGTTTCACCCAAGCCATAAGAGGAGGTAATGAATGCCACGTCTTTAAAGCCTGATTCCGTATCAATCGTAAACATGACACCTGCACAGCCGATATCGCTACGCACCATTTGCTGCACACCCGCTGAAAGCGCTACATCTGCATGCACAAAACCTTTATGTACCCGGTATGAAATCGCACGGTCGTTGTATAAAGAGGCAAATACTTCTTTAATTGCGTGGGTAATATTGTCCAAGCCGTGAATATTTAAAAAGCTTTCTTGCTGGCCTGCAAATGAGGCATCTGGCAAGTCTTCTGCGGTCGCAGAAGAACGTACGGCAAAGGTAGTGCCTGGGGCAGATTTCTCAATCAAACGAGCATAGCTTTCTGCGATGGCTGTTTGTAATGCAGGCGGAAATTGTGCCTCCATAATCCAACCGCGGATTTGCGCACCACATTTGGCTAATGCTTGCGTATCATCTGCATTAAGTTTATCTAGTAAATCATTGATTTTTTTATCTAAACCGCCTTGTGATAAAAACTCACGGTACGCATCAGCGGTTGTTGCAAAACCGGTTGGAACGCGTACGCCTTTAGCACTTAATTGAGAAATCATTTCACCTAGTGAAGCGTTTTTACCCCCAACCGAAGGTACATCGCTATTACGTAGATTTTCAAATGGAATGACATGGCTAGACATACGAATCCCTTAATATTGTTTTAACAACCCACACTAAATTTGCGTGTGAAGACAGGTTTATATTGAATATAATTAAAGCGTTTATTACGTTCATTATGCCAAATTAGGCCACTGATGTCACGTTGCTTGATTAGTCAGAATTGACTAAAACCATTGATGAAATCTTGGTATAGTGCGATTCACTCTAGAATTAACCCTTATTTGTTAGAGCATCATGAAATCAAATTCATTACCGCACTCCGTTGAAGTGATCACCACCGCTAGATTGCATATGGGATTTTTTGATCTTAACGGGTCGATAGGGCGTCGCTTTGGTAGCATGGGTGTGAGCCTGCAAGCACCGCATACGCGTGTCGAAGTATCTATCGGTGAAGGTGAGGCAGCGCCTAGCTATATTGAACGTACCAAGCAACTGTTGTTACAGCATGCCGGGATACATACGCCTGTGCATGTCCGGGTGATTGAGCAAATACCTCGTCATGCCGGCTTGGGTTCTGGGACGCAAATGGCATTGGCGATTGGTACCGCAATCAGTACATTATTTAACGTAAATTTACCTTTACGCGATATTGCCGGCTTAATTGGACGCGGTGCGCGCTCTGGGATTGGCATCGGTACATTTGCTACGGGTGGTGTTGTACTGGATGCAGGTAGCAATTCTCATACAGTCGTACCGCCTATTATTGCGCAGCATGCGTTTCCAGAAGCATGGCGTATTTTGTTGATATTCGATGACCAACACACAGGTGTGCATGGCGACGAAGAGTTGCAGGCGTTCAAGCGATTGGCGGATCATGCCTTACCAAACACGCAGCAATTAAGCCACCAATTGCTGATGCAAGCATTACCGGCGCTTGTGGAGCAGGATTTAGCCACGTTTGGTAAAGCTGTATCGGCATTGCAGGCTTACAATGGTGATTATTTTGCGCCAGTGCAAGGAGGACGGTACGCTAGCAAGCAAGTGACTGCGGTGTTGGGTGATTTGTTGGCGCATGGTATTCACTGCGCTGGACAAAGCTCTTGGGGCCCGACAGGCTTTGCTGTATTTGCTAACCAACAAGAAGCACAAATGCATTTGTCTCGCCTACAGGCTCGCTTTAGTGATATGTCGTTACGATGGAAAATATGTACGGCAAACAATCACGGTGCGCAGATTAATATTAGAAATAAAGGCTAATTGCTAGGTTAATCATGGCTTTGGTTGCGTTGTGTTGCGGTTAAAGTGCATGATTAGAAATACAATATTAATAAATTTTTTCGATTACTTTATATAAGAAGACGAATTATGAATAAAATCAGCATATTACACCTTGTGACAGCAGCCAAAAATGCAAGCCCGTTTGATGTCAATATGGCGTTTGATGCCGGGTATGAAAAGATCATGCCTTATACCAATGTGCTGTTGAATGAAGTGGTTGCGCTAACGCAAGATGCGATTTTCTCTAGAAGCCCAAGCGGGATTAAACAAGAAGCGTTCTTTTTCGGTGGACGCGATATTCACTTAGCACTCGATATGCAAAAAGCGGCCAGAAGCGCTATGTTTAAACCGTTTGAAATGTCTACGTTTTCAGATCCTTCCGGCGCATTTACAACAGCTGCGGCAATGTTGGCAAAAGTAGACGCGCATTTACAAAAGAGCCAGCAAACATTAGGCCAGCAAACCATTGCGATTTTTGGTGCGAGCGGCACGGTTGGCTCTACCGCCGCACTGATTGCTGCGCGCCAAGGCGCAAAAATTATGATGATGGCACATGCAGACACAGCCAGCATGCAAGCCTATGTGGATAACATGCAGCAACGTTATGACGTGCAATTAACTGTAGCGGATGGCAGTAGCGATGCCGCCAAAAAAACAGCGTTGGCGCAAGCCAGTGTTGCTTTGTGCGCAACACCGGCAGGTGTACGTGTGTTAGGCCTAGATCATTTCGCAAAATCTTCCAGCTTGAAAGTAGTGGCAGACGTAAACGCAGTGCCGCCTTCTGCGATAGAAGGTGTGGATGTGATGGCGAATGGAGATGTGATTGCAGGTACTGCGATTGCTGGCTTCGGCGCCTTAGCCATTGGTCAGCTTAAATATGTAACACAACACAAGTTGTTACAACGCATGCTAAGTAGTGATGTGCCTATGCATATTGATTATCATGATGCCTACGACTTTGCTTGCGCCAATGCCAAATAAAACGCTCGTTATTGTTGCAATATCTAGCCGGCCATACGTAAAAGCTGCAAAGGATGCCGGATTTGATGTGATTGCTGTGGATGCGTTTGTCGATCAAGACACGCAAGCCATGGCAAAACAATGTATTCAGGTGGCCTGCACTGGCCATCAGTTTGACGCACAAGCTTTATTGCGTGCATTAGATGTAATAGATTCTGCAGATATCTTTGGTGTTTGCTATGGCGCAGGGTTTGAAGCGCAGCCTGATCTTCTAGCTAGCATCGGTCAGCGCTTCCGCTTATTAGGCAATTCTGCAGATACTATAAAAGCAAGTAAGCATCCCGAAATATTTGCTGCGTTTTGCCATGCGAATCAGTTTTTAACGCCTGCTATCTCAATGAATCAACCCAGCATGCTAGATGATTGGCTGGTGAAGGAGGTTGGCGGGAGTGGTGGTGCGCATATCCAATGGGCTAGCGCCTATCAAGCACCGTTGAAATCTAATCAATATTTTCAACAAATGCAAATCGGCACACCGGTTTCTTGTCTATTCTTAGCCAGTGAACAAAATGTACAAGTGATTGGCATGAATGAACAATGGGTGGATGCAGATAAGCATACGCCTTTTAAGTATGGTGGGGCGGTCAGTCAAATTACTTTAAGTGCGCATTTGGTTGAAACCTTTAAGCGGTTTGTCTCGCTAGCCAGTAAGCAATTCAACCTTAAAGGTTTGAACAGTGTGGATGCGGTGGTCGATGGCGAACAATTGGTGATGCTGGAAATCAATCCACGCCTAAGTGCAACCGTGGATTTGTATACACCACAGAAGGGCACATTGATGGCATCGCATGTCAGTGCATTTGGTATCGAGGCCATGCCGACACTGGTATTGAGCACACAGTCTAAAGCGCACCATATTGTGTATGCGCATCAACCAGTACAGATTGCTAAAGATAAAATTTGGCCGGAGTGGGTGAGTGATATTCCAAGCCAATCACAATATTTTGAGATAGGTATGCCTATCTGTACGGTGACGTCATCGGCAGATAATGTACAAGAAGCTAAGCATTTGGTACAAGCCAGAGCTGGCATTATTTAAGATAGTAAAACGGGGGTTCCGATGCAAAATCAAAACAATACAAATCCATCAAAAATGAGTATTCATGCGCTCACATTACCAATAGTTGAGCGGATGATTGCACAAGCAGATGCTTTGCAGGTGATAGTGTCTAAACACGAGACAGGTGCTACGCTGATTGATGCAGGCATTCAAGCAAAAGGCGGTTTAGAGGCTGGACGGCTTGTGGCGGAGATCTGCATGGGTGGGCTTGGGCAAGTTACTTTGCAAAACAACACTACTTTTGCCAACTGGCCACTCAGCGTGAAAGTGCATGCGATGAGCCCCGTAGTGGCTTGCTTAGGCAGTCAGTATGCGGGCTGGGCACTCTCCCATGAGAAATTTTTCTCGTTAGGTAGCGGGCCTGCACGTGCGCTGGCGCAACGTGAAGAGATTTTTACTGAAATTCAATATCAGGATGCAGCTAAACAAACGGTCTTGGTGCTGGAAACAGACAAAATTCCACCTAAAGAAGTCATTGAAAAAGTGGTCAGAGACACGCAAATTCCGGCAAATGAATTAACTTTTATTTTAACGCCTACCAGAAGCCTAGCGGGGACGGTGCAAATTACCGCGCGCGTATTGGAAGTGGCTTTACACAAATTGCATACAGTGCATTTTCCATTGCATCAATTAGTGGATGGATATGGTGTTGCGCCAATTCCTGCGCCTTCTCCGGACTTTTTAACTGGCATGGGTAGAACCAATGATGCGATATTGTTTGGTGGATTTGTACATTTGTATGTGAAATGCACAGATGCGGCAGCAGAAGCGCTGGCGAAATCATTGCCAAGCAGTTCATCTAAAGATTATGGCCGCCCGTTTGCTGAAGTGTTCAAAGCGGTGAATATGGATTTTTATAAAATCGATCCTTTATTATTTTCACCTGCCAAAGTAGCAGTGACTAATTTAGACACAGGCCATAGCTATTTTGCTGGGCAATTTAACGAAGCGTTGTTAGAACAGTCTTTTAACTAAATATATTATAAATCAATAGTTTAAATTTATTAGTTAAAGTAATTTGTTTTAAATGAGAATCCCCATTATTACGGACGAAGCCGCCCAGCAGGGTGGCTGGCATGGCGTTGCGCTTAGCAATGCACTTGCCGCGCGCGGCGTAGAAGCTGTGTTTGTAGAGTTGCAAGACTGTATGATTGATTTGTCTGGGCAACAAGCAAGCATACACATCCCACATTTTTCAGCACAACCAAGTTTCGCTTTTATTCGCGGCATAGCCGCCGGCACGTTGCAGCAAGTCATTACACGTTTGAATATATTGCATATTTTGCGCATGCAAGGCACCTATATATATAACGATGCGAAAGCGATTGAGCGTACCGTAGACAAAGGCATGACCAGTTTTTTGTTGAAACATCACGGCATCCCAACGCCCGCTACCTGGGTATGTGAATCTAGGCAGCAGGCACACGATATTATCTCAGCCCAGCTAGAACTGCATACCTCGTTAGTTATCAAGCCGCTATTTGGCTCCCAAGGCCAAGGCGTGCGCCTAGTGACGCAGCAAGATGCGCTGCCATTGCCACGCGATATGTTTGTGGATGGCGTGTATTATTTACAGCAAATGGTCAATACAGGTGTTTATAATTATGATTACCGCGTGTTTGTCGTCAATAATAAAGCAGTTGCTACTATGCGGCGGAGCGGCGAGGGTTGGCTGCATAATGTCGCACGTGGCGCCCAATGCTTATTAGTAGAAGATGACGAGATTCAGGCGTTGGCAGAGCGTGCTGCGCTAGCCGTTGACATTGATTACTGCGGAGTGGATATTATCCGAGATGCGGATGATCAATTATGGGTGCTAGAAGTAAATAGCATTCCGGCATGGCGTGGTCTACAAAGTGTATGCACTGTGGATATTGCGCAAACATTGGTAGACGACTTAATCGATAAAGCAAATAAATCAAACGGATGATATGGTAAGCGACCCTAAACACATCATTGCACAACGGCTTGCAAAGGTGTATCAGAATGCATGCATGGCTGAACTGGAGGCGCTGAAGCCCGGTAATGTACATATTTTTGCTGATGGACACGGCATGGTCGTTGAGCAATTTATCACCAGTGCAGAAGTGTCTGCTAATGTGATTGCAAATCCATCTTTCTCGCTGGGTCAGCGTATCTACGAATCTGTTGCGGCAACCCATCAAGCCGTGGGCTGCAATACCAATTTAGGCATTATTTTGTTGTGTGCACCATTGATACAGGCTGCGCTACACAGTCAGGCGGAGCCTTTTGAGGCTGCACTAACCGATGTATTGGCGCATACGACCATTGAAGACGCACAATGGGCATTCGACGCTATTCAATTGGCGAATCCCGGTGGGTTGGGGCAGAGTGCACAGCATGATATTCATGAGTCAGCGCAATGTACCTTGTTAGAAGCGATGCAAGCGGCGGCACTGAGAGATCACATTGCGCTGCAATATACCAATCAGTTTTACCCTATATTGCACGAAGGGTTGCCACACTATCAGCAAGCACTAGTGAGATGGGACCGCCCAGCATGGGCTACGACAGCCGTTTATTTGTATTGGCTTGCGCATCACACCGATAGTCATGTCGCGCGTAAATATGGCTTGGAGGTGGCGGATCAGTTGCAAAAAGAAGCACGTGAGCATTATCTGGCTTTTTTAAATCAAGAAAATCCTAAACTTTATCTCCCAACATTGAGAGCGTTTGACCGTGATTTGAAAAACCAAGGCATTAACCCGGGTACTAGTGCGGATTTAACGGTGGCTACGTTATTTCTACATCACAGCTTAGTTGTTGCGTAAAAGCTGAGGTACTAAAGCGCTTAACGAAATTTAACAATTTGTCTATTCAGTTCGTCCATATAATTATGTAAAAATGCGCCCCGCGTTAATCTTGATAGGTGATTGAATGAAAATAGCATTTTTAGAAGATGATCAAACATTTGCCAGTGAAATCACTGCGATTTTGCAAAGCGATGGACATGATGTTGATTATTTTCCTTCTGGTCGTGAATGCTTAAAAGCACTCAACGGTGCAAAATACGATGTTGCGATTTTGGATTGGGAAGTGCCAGATATGGCAGGTACCGAAGTGTTGGCCAGTTTAAAAATAAAAGGCAATTATCCACCAGTAGTATTTTTAACGTGTCGTGATTCAGAAGAGGACGTCGTGTCTGTGATTGAGTCTGGCGCTGATGATTACATTGTTAAGCCACCTAACCCCAAAGTATTGCTCGCCAGAATCAACGCGCTGTATCGTCGCCATCATGCCAGGCTTTCATCACGAGACACCAGTGTTTACGGTGGTTTAAAAGTGGATTTTGACAAACGCAAGTTCGAGATTGAAGGCGATCCTATCAAGCTTACTGAAAAAGAAACAGATTTGGCACTGTATTTTTTTAGCCAGATGGGTGTTCTATTGTCTAGGTCACACTTGACCAAAGTCGTTTGGGCTTCCTCGCCCGATATCGACACCCGTACGATTGATGTACATGTAAGTCATTTGCGTAGTAAACTGAAATTGTTGCCACCTTTTGGTTGGCGTTTGATCTCTGTGTATCACCAAGGTTATCGCTTAGAACGGTTGGATTAATTCTTTATGAAAGTATCAGCTGGTTTAAACAAGACTGCTGCACATTCAATACTGATTGCCTTATATGCATTTTCAACACTGAGTGTGCATGCTGCCGAGAACGATATGATATGGCGTTACGCCATGCATCCTGGCGATAATCTTATCCATTTTTCCCGTGCACATTTAATCAATCCTAATGATTGGGTAAAACTCCAGCGGCTTAATCATATTAAAGATCCTTATCGCATCCCTATTGGATTTCTTTTACAGGTACCACTCACTTTGGTTAAACAAGTGCCAGCTTCAGCGCAGGCAGTGCAGGTCAGTGGTCAAGTGTTTTTGCAGCAGGGCGCGCAAGCACCTAATCCGCCAACATTAGTTCCGTTACGGCTAGGCCAAGCGCTAGGTCCTGGAGCGACCCTTATCACCAAAGACAACAGTAAAGTGACGCTTCAGTTTGCCGATGGCACGCTGACAAGCCTTGCATCCAATGCAAAGTTGGTATTAGATACGATGAGCTTGTATAGTGGAGGCGCAATGGTGGATACCAAGCTGCGTTTGCAGCAAGGTCAGGCCGAAACGGTCGCTAATCCCAAACATATCAAAGGCAATGCCATGCAAATTATCACGCCTAGCGCAGTCGCCGCTGTACGTGGGACGAAGTTCCGCGTGGATGCAGATGACACGCATACCCTGCAAGCTACGCTGGCAGGTCAGGTGAGTTTGCAAGCAGCAGATAATGAAGTCATCGTGAATGCAGGGTTTGGTAGTCAGGCAGAAAAAGGCAAGCCACCAATGCCACCCACCGTGCTGCTTTCTGCTATAGACACCACAAGCCTTAACTCACAATTTACCCATTTACCCGTAGTATTCGATATGCCAAATCAGGCTGCGGCAGTGTCTTGGCAAGGTAAAGTGGCTACCGATGTCACAATCAATCAATTGACGGCGGAAATCACATCAGCCAAGCCTCAGCTAGTGTTTGAAGATATCCCTGATGGTCATTACTATCTGAGTGTGCACGCACGTGATGCATACGGTATTGCAGGTTACGAGAGTGTGCATGCTTTTACCTTGAATGCACAGCCGTTTGCGCCGGCACTGGTTTCGCCTGGTGCAGGTGAACGTACTGGGGATGTGCGCCCAATGTTCAAATGGAAGACAGTCGCCAATGCACAGGCCTATCAGTTAGACATTGCAAAAGACGTGGATTTTAAGCACATCATTGAGCAGCGACGCATCGAAAACACAGAGTATCAGGCAGTGCAGTCATTGCCTCCAGCGACTTATTATTGGCGTGTGGCAAGTATAGAGATGCAAGCAGATGGGCGAGATGATCAGGGTCCGTTTGATCAAGTCGCGCAGTTTAGCGTCAGACCTATACCTAGCAAGCCGGATCTCCACCAGTTCTGGATAGACGTTGCTGACAATCGTGTCAACATTCACACGCTACCGCCTGCGGATGGATTAAGTTATCAATTTAATCTGGACAATGATGCGAATCAGCAAAAAGATGTGTGGGTTAAACGTAGTGTTGAGACGGACTACCAATTCCTGCTCAAAGAGTACGGAAAGCAGACTCTATATATCCGTCATGCGGACAGCGATGGGGTGGTGAGTGCTGCCACGGTTTATGAATTCTATGCATACCCGGAATAGTGCTGGGGCTTACATTTCATCATATAAAACTTAATGATTTAGCGTCCTCGGCGCTAATTCTGCTGGTGCTTACACTCGTTATTCACCTTACACATGTGTTGGACCGGGTGGATTACTTGGTTTTCGATATTGGTCAAAAGATAGTGCCGCAAGCGCTGCCGGATGATGTCATTATTGTTGCAATAGACCAATATAGCTTATCTCAACTTGGCCGCTGGCCTTGGTCAAGAACAACCCATGCGCAATTAATCCAACGGCTCAATGCAGAACAGCCCGCTGCTATTGGCATGGATATTGTTTTCTCAGAACAAGAGCTGCAATCTCCGGATGCAGATGCATTGTTAGCAGAAGCTATTACGCAGTCTAAAAAAGTGGTGTTGCCAGTATTGTTAGAGACTACGCGTGCCAATGGTCAAATCATAGAGACACTACCTTTACCAAGCTTAATTGAGCATAGTGCTGATATGGGCAGCGTGCACGCAGTGCTTGATGCAGACAGTATCGCAAGAAGTGTGTACTTGTTTGAAGGCGTGGGTACCCCCACTTGGCAGCTATTTGCACAGGCGGTTCTCAATGTGGCGGAAAATAAACCCACCCAAAACCGCTTCGATTTAGCGTTTGATCCCAAAGTGAACCCTTTTACATTAGCGAGGAAAGACCAGAGGAAAATTAACTTTATTGGACCACCCGGACATTTTCCTAGAATTTCGTATGCGCAAGTATTAAAGGGGGAGTTTCCTACCGGGTTATTCAAAGATAAAATTGTGCTGGTAGGTGCTACAGCACTAGGCATGAATGATTTGCTGTCTACGCCAGTTTCTGGAAGGGGTCAGCCCATGGCTGGTGTAGAGTTTCATGCCAACGTGCTCGCTTCTATTCGAGATGACCGGTTAATACAGTCTATGCCATTGTGGTTGAGTACATTGATTGTGGTAGCTGTCGCCCTGATGCCTTTGTTGTGGATGCCCAAATTGCCTGCTTTGCCGGGTTTTGTATGTACATTGCTTTTTCTGATTTTGATTACATTAATTTCTGGCATGGTGCCCAAGTTTTTTGGCGTGTGGATGCCGCCAGCAGCAGCGCTGGTGGCGCTGATGATTGCTTACCCCATATGGAGCTGGCGAAAGCTGGAGGCCGCGCAACGGTTTCTTGATTTTGAGTTAGCCTATTTGCGAGAAAACCTCATTGCGCTGCCTGTGCAAACTGCCGAGCATTCGATAGAACATTATGATGTATTTGATACCCGCATTGACCAAGTACGCGCTGCCTCACAGCAGTTGAGGTTTTTACAAAACGATAGAAAAGAAACGTTGGCGTTTATTTCACATGATTTGCGTGCGCCTATTGTGAGTGCACTGATGACGCTGAAACAGCATCCAGATATGCTGCCTCAATTACATAGCCCTTTGTCGCAAGCATTAGGTTTGGCAGAAGGCTTTTTGCATGCCTCACGCGCAGAAATGATGGATGTTGCGCAGTTTAATGAAATTGATTTTGTTGGCCTTGTGCATCAAGCGATTGATGATGCTTATGAGGTGGCCTTAATGAAAGATATAGAGCTCAGCCGCGTCTTGGTAGATGGCATGGTATGGGTACTAGGTAACTTTGGCTTACTCCATCGCGCATTGCTCAATATGATATTGAACGCGGTGAAATATGGGCCGGTAGACTCAACGGTACGCATTGCGCTTAAGGTGGACGCTGATAAGCGTAGTGTATTGTTCTCTGTAACTAACGATGGTGCGGGGATATCTAAAGATGAGCAGCGTTATCTTTTTAAGCGATTTTCGCGCATTAAGCCTAATGATGAGGTTGCAGATGGCGTTGGATTGGGCTTATATTTCGTCAAAACTGTGATTGAAAAACATGGGGGTGCAATTGCGGTGGAGAGTGATTTGGAGCAGCCGACTACATTTAGTTTGCGCATTCCTATCATTGAGTTTCAGCCACATTCGGAAGAATGATGCATGTAGGCGGTGCTTTTACGCAGTTAAACGCTGCTTTTTTGAATACAATTCACGATCTGCCGCAGATATCCAATCATCAACACTAGGGAAGTTTGCTGATTCAGCAATGCCATAACTAAATCCTGCATGAAACACTTCGCCAGAGGGGGATTGAAACGCATGTGATTCCACAAATTGACTAATACGTCGCATGGCAGCTTCGGCAATCCCTGCAGTGGTAGCTGGCATTAGCACTAACCACTCATCACCGCCATACCTGAATAACTGATCATTAATTCTTAAGTTGTTTTCGATGATGTTGGCTGTTTTTGCCAACACTTGGTCGCCAGTGACATGTCCCCAGCAGTCATTAATTGATTTGAAATTATTTTGATCCAGCAGCACAATTGAGCATGGTGTGAGGTAGCGCTTGTGGCGTTTAAGCTCTTGCGTCAGATTGGCTTGCAGTGTGAGTCTTGACCATGCGCCCGTAAGCGAATCCCGCATGGTGAATTCATGCCACAAATGCTGATTAGCCTCTTTGGTAGATTGCATAAAGTGATGAGCACGCAGCTGATATTGATCCAGTTGCTCAAGTAAGGTTTTTCCTGAAAGGGGGTGTGTAGCCTTGACGGTGTTATGCCATAAAGTTTCTAGTGTGTGTTTGACTTCTAAGAAGCTGAGAATCAGATTGTCTGGAAGCTTCAAATCCTTGGGGATGATCACGTCAAATTCATAGAGGTGCTCAAGTGGAGGTGGAGGCTCGCCGGTGAGTATGCTACGCATATTATCAATGAGCCATTGATGACGCACCAACACCCAAGTGCTGCTGGCCCCAAGTAACGAAAGGGCATTGCTAGCAATATCGTCTTCGCTGATTGACATCACACACCACACCAAACTCTCATGATGGTTGCCATTATTCATGGTGCGTTATAGCGACACAAGCCACTTAACAATGTTTTTCAATTGTCTCTGCTAGGATTTGCTTTTATTTCTTGTGTAAGTTGTCCATGCATCTTAGGTAAATTAAGCTATAATGCTAAGCTTAAATTTTTGGCGCAATCAAGTTAAGCAATTTTCTAGGAGGATGCAATGGCAAATTTATTAGACCAACTTAAAGCAATGACAACAATCGTAGCCGATACCGGTGACGTGGAAGCAATCAAAAGCGTTAAACCTGTGGACGCAACAACCAATCCATCACTTGTTTTAAAAGCAAGTCAAATCCCAGAATATGCGCCATTGATTGAGACTGCAATTGCTTATGCAAAAGCGCAAGGCGGCTCAAAAGAGCAACAAATCGAAAATGCGGCTGACAAATTAGCTGTGTTAATCGGTACAGAAATCACTAAAGTAGTACCAGGCCGTATCTCCACAGAAGTAGACGCACGTTTGTCATTCAACCTAGATGCAATGGTAGCTAAAGGCCGTAAATTAATCGCGCTTTACGCTGAATCAGGCATCAGCAAAGACCGCGTGTTGATTAAATTAGCTTCTACATGGGAGGGCATTAAAGCGGGTGAAATCTTAGAAAAAGAAGGCATCCAATGTAATCTCACATTGTTATTCGGTTTCGGCCAAGCGCGTGCATGTGCAGAAGCTGGCGTATTCTTAATCTCTCCATTCGTTGGCCGTATCTTAGACTGGTACAAGGCTAAAACTGGTGAAACATACACACAAGAAACAGACCCAGGTGTAGTTTCAGTGCGCGCGATCTACCAATACTACAAAGAGCACGGATATAAAACTGTAGTCATGGGCGCTTCATTCCGTAATACTGGCGAGTTGATCGCTTTGGCTGGTTGTGACCGCTTAACAGTTTCACCAAACTTATTGCAAGATTTAGCAGCGACTGAAGGTACTTTAGTACAAGTATTAAAAGATGGCGGCAAAACAAAAGAAGCTCCAGCTAAAATGACTGAAGAACAGTTCCGTTTTGAATTAAATCAAGATCCAATGGCAACAGAAAAATTAGCAGAAGGCATTCGTGGCTTTGTTGCTGATCAAAACAAACTAGAGGCTGCTTTAAGCGCAAAACTATAAGTTTCGCGGGAATTAAACCATTCCCATATGGGTCATATGGTTGTAATTAAGCTGCTTTAACATTGACATAATTGAGCAGGGCACTTAACATGAGCGTCCTGCTTAAATTCTGTAATTCGCTAGAAATTAGCATTTTAGAAAAACATATTTATTAACTTTGGAGAAAACCATGGCTAAAACCCAAATGGCATTAGATTCACTAGATTTCGACGCAACAGTTGCATTAGCAGCTACAGTTGCTCCACACGTAGACATCTTAGAAATCGGTACACCATGCATTAAGCATAACGGTATCAAATTGGTAGAAACATTACGTGCTAAATTCCCAAACAACCAAATCTTAGTTGACTTGAAAACAATGGACGCTGGCTTCTACGAAGCTGAGCCATTCTACAAAGCTGGTGCAGACATCGTGACTGTATTAGGCGTTGCAGATATCGGTACAATCAAAGGCGTAATCGACGTTGCTAACAAATACGGCAAAAAAGCACAAGTTGACTTGATCAACGTTGCTGACAAAAAAGCACGCACACAAGAAGTTGCTAAATTAGGCGCACACATCATTGGCGTGCACACTGGTTTAGACCAACAAGCTGCTGGCCAAACACCATTTGCTGACTTAGCATTGGTTTCTGGTTTGAACTTAGGTGTTGAGATCTCAGTTGCTGGTGGCGTTAAAGCTGCTACAGCTGCTCAAGTACGTGATGCTGGCGCGACTATCATCGTTGCTGGTGCTGCTATCTACGGTGCTGCTGATCCTGCTGCTTCTGCTGCAGAAATCACAAAAATCGCTCACGCTTAATTGCCTTTTAAATTAAACGCTGTGTCAATAAGCAATTATTGATGTGAGTTTTAAAAAGCCCGACTCAGCAATGTGTCGGGTTTTTTTATCTAATTGTGGCGCGTAAGCCTAGACTAAATAAGGAAATATTATGAGCAATAGTCAGTCATTGATTTTAAATAAATTAACTAGCATCCTGTCAGAAACAGACAATTCTAAAGCTGCTGAGCTTTTGAAACTGGTTGAAGAAGCTGGTCGTACATTCATTGGTGGCGCAGGTCGTTCACTATTGGTATCACGTTTTTTTGCCATGCGTTTAGTGCATGCAGGGTATAACGTCAGTATGATTGGTGAAGTCGTGACGCCTGCCATTAAAGCAGGCGATTTATTGGTGTTGGTTTCTGGCTCTGGCGGCACGGAAACACTATTGCCATTCGTTAAAAAAGCTAAATCTGTGGGCGCAAAACTAGTGGTGATTTCAATGAAAAAATCATCTGCCATGGCGGATGTTGCTGATTTAGTAGTTCAAATTGGTAACGATAGCAGCTTCCCACTCACTAAAGGCATGCCGATGGGCTCACAATTTGAGCTTTCAACATTAGTATTCCTCGAAGCGGCGATTGCTGATTTGATTTTTGCTAAAGATTTAACCGAAGAAGGTATGCGCGCGATTCATGCTAACTTAGAGTAATTGCTTGTCATCAACGGTTTGTCCGTATTAAAAAGCCCGAGCTTACTCGGGCTTTTTTGTATCCGCACTATGGAGTGCACATAAGTCTGCACCAGTGATGTGTTGGCTGTGTAATGCTGTGGCAATCAAGGCGCCATGGATACGCATGGTGCTTAGTTGTGCCAAGTCCTGCATATTGCGTACGCCACCGGCAGCGTAAATACGCTGTTTGTTAGCCACGCGGATAACTTTGTTGAGCGTGGCGATATCAACACCCGATTGCGCGCCCACCTGATTCAGTGTCATCACAATGACATCTTGGGGCCAAGCCTGATGTTGCTGGAGAAGTGCGCTAGGACCTTGGTAGCCATTTGGCATAAAGTCTAGCGATAGCACAATATGCTCAGAATATCCCTGTGCAATGGCCAAGTAGTCATCCATCTGCCGCATATTCTCTGTGCCAATGATCGACTTTACCGTAGGATGATGCCAAGACTGCACATCACTTGCTTGTTGTATGCCGGCATCGATCCAAATCGTTAGGTCGGGGAATGCCTCAAGGATATTATCAATAATGGGGCGATGGTTGCTAGGTGTACCCAGCAGGTGTTGTATTGCACTTAAATCGGCAATGTAGAGCGTGTCAAACGGATAAATATCTCTAAAAGCCTTTACAATATCTAGCGGCTTGGTAGAGGTGGTGAGTGACGACTGAATCGGTTGATACTGATGGCGCTGCCCTTGCTTGGCGTGTACAACAACACCATTCAGTAAATCAATCACAGGAATAATATGCACAATGAAATCACAACAAACTTTATTTGTATGTGAGTTTATCACTGGCGGTGGCTTTGTGGGGGCTGCATTGCCAGAGAGTTTGGCCCAAGAGGGTATGTTGATGCGAGATGCATTGCTGAGAGACCTTGACCAACTTGAGGACTGGCAGTTAGTGACCACCTACGACAGTCGTGTTTCTCCCTTTAATGCAAAGGTGCGCAGCATTGCTGTGGACGGTCACTGCGATGTATGGGAAATTTGGCGTGAATGCATGGCTGAGGCTGATGCTGTGTGGGTTGTTGCACCAGAGACAGATGGTATTTTGTATCAATTGGCGGAGATGGCGCATAGCCTGCAAGCGCGCTGGATCGGCCCCGTTCCGGAAACGATTCACGTAACGAGTCAAAAACACCTTACCGCGCAAGTGTTAGGGCGTGCTAATTTGCCTGTTATTCCTACTTATTTTTTTTCGGAATGGATTCCAGATGCCAACCCAGCTTGGGTAGTTAAGCCGAATGATGGTGCAGGGTGCGCATCTACCTATGTATTTAATCAAATGGCTGCACTTGAAACTTGGTTTACTCAAGACAAGCAGCGCCAGCAAACACATGTGATTCAGCCTTATATCTCGGGTAAGCCTGCGAGTATTTGTGTGTTGGGGTTAAAAGATGAGGTGGTGGTGTTGAGTTGTAATTTACAATGGATGCTGTTGCAGGATGGAAAGCTAAGCTATACCGGCGGCAGGATTAATGGCGCGAGCGCTTATTGGCCACAATTGAAATTGCTGGCAAACGACATTAAGGCTGCCGTACCTGGCTTGATCGGGTATTTTGGGGTGGACCTATTGCTAGATACGCAAACGGCGAGAGGGGTAACGATTGTCGAAATCAACCCGCGTTTAACTACAAGTTACGTACACTTGCACCAAGCCATGGGGTGCAACCCTGCGGCTATGGTGATGGATGCCATGCTGGCACCTACGTTTTCAATGCCAGAAATCAAACGAGAGCAAATAGAGTTTTATGTGTAAAGATAACTATACAATCGGCTGGGATATTGGTGGGGCGCATATCAAGGCTGCATTGGTTGATGCGCAGGGGCTGGCGCATCAGGTATATCAACTGGCTTGCCCACTGTGGCGTGGGCCACAAGAGCTGGTGCAGTCGATGGCACAGATACAAGCATTGTTGCCGTCCAACGTGGTGTCTGCGGTAACCATGACTGGGGAGTTGGTGGATTACTTTCCCAATCGCCATACTGGTGTGTGCGAGATTGCTAGGGTAGTGCATGCGCAGTTGGGCGCGGATGCTAGATTTTATGCAGGAGAAACGGGTTGGTTATCTCACACTGAGGTAGAATCTAACACGGGCGCTATAGCTTCCATGAATTGGCATGCCAGTGCAGCGTTTATTGCACAGACAGTAGCGGATGGTTTGTTTGTGGATATTGGCAGCACCACCACTGACGTTATTCCGATTCAGCAGCATGGTTTGCTGGATGTGGGGTGTACGGATGCACAAAGGATGGCGCACCATGGCTTAATTTATACTGGTATTGTGAGAACACCACTCATGGCGCTGGGTCCAACTATGATGTTTAATCACCGCCGTTACTACGTGGCCGCTGAGTACTTTGCAACCAGTGCAGATGTGTACCGCTTATTGGAGCAGTTACCAGCAGAGGTGGACTTGGCAGAGACAGCCGATGGCAAAGATCGGTCCCCTCTGAGCACGGCAAGACGGCTAGCGCGCATGATTGGCCACGATGTGGAGGATGCTACCTTGACTGATTGGAAAACACTTGCACAGCAGTTTAAACAAACACAAAAGAACCTAATCATGACAGCATTGAACGCACAACTTACCGATGCCATTGTCCCCATAGTCGGCGTGGGCATCGGTACGTTTTTGTGTCGTGAGCTTGCTGACGAATTACAACGTCCGTTTATTCATGGCGCGCAGTTGGTGCAAGCTAAAGATGCAACTACGCATCAACAAGCCGTTAATTGCTTTCCTGCTTATGCAGTAGCGAGATTGGCGGCATAGCATGGCGTTAATTCAACATGCACTGCCTTATCAGCACGACAGTGCACAATTATTTGCACGCATTAAGCATATGCGCTGGCCGATGTTCTTAGACAGCGCACAAATGTTGCACGCAGACACCCAATTGCCGGCGAGTCAGTTTGGGCGCTATGACATATTAGTGGCAGACCCGGCCATGACCTTTGTCACCACAGGGTCGCAAACGGTGGTTGAACATGCGGGCAAACAAACCATTTCTGAAGAAGACCCGTTTACTTTGGTTAAGCAAACGCTACAACGCACGCCCAGTGCGCATAGTGATTACCCATTTACCGGTGGTGCTCTAGGTTATTTTTCTTATGATTTAGGGCGACGCATTGAGCAATTGCCTAGTATTGCCGCCAATGACACACAAATGCCGGAAATGATGGTGGGTATTTACGATTGGGCGATTGTGGTGGATCACCGTGCTAAGACTACGCATATCGTCTCACATCAGTTTTATACCAGCAATGATGTTTGGCATACATTGTGCGCGCTGTGTGAGCAAGCCGCACACGAGGAAACTGCTACCTTTCAAGTTACGTCTGCAGTACGCTCAAACTTTAATGCAGAAACATACGAGCAAGCGTTTAAGCAAGTGCAGCACTATATTCAAGAAGGGGATTGCTACCAAGTTAATTTGGCACAACGCTTTTCTGCTGAAGTTGACGGCGATAGCTGGCAGTGCTACCGCACTTTAAGAGCAATTAGTCCAGCGCCGTTTATGGCATATATGGATTTAAGCTTTGGTAACCAGCAGTCCTTACAAGTGCTGTCGGCCTCACCGGAGCGTTTTTTGCAACTGATTGGTCAGCAAGTGGAAACACGCCCAATTAAAGGTACACGCCCTCGATTTGAAGACCCTGATAAAGATTTGCAAAGTGCGATTGAGTTAGTGACGAGCCTGAAAGACCGCGCTGAAAATGTCATGATTGTTGACTTGCTGCGTAATGATATTGGCAAAGTGTGTGAACGCGGTAGTGTCAAAGCTGAAAAGCTGTTTAATCTGCAAAGTTTTGCCAATGTGCATCACTTGGTGAGTTTCGTCACTGGCGTATTGGATTATCGCTATACAGCTTTGGATTTACTGCGTGGCTGCTTCCCTGGCGGATCAATTACTGGTGCGCCCAAATTGCGTGCAATGGAAATCATAGAAGAGCTTGAGCCGCATAGGCGAGGCATTTATTGTGGCGCGATAGGCTATATTGGGTTTGATGGGGATATGGACATCAATATTGCTATTCGTACCGCCGTGGTTATTGCAGGGCAGATTCATTTTTATGCTGGCGGTGGTGTTGTGGCTGATTCCACTTACGAAAAAGAGTATAAAGAAACCTTAGATAAAGCCTCTAATTTCCTGACGACCATGGATATTTTGAGTAAAACCATACGTGAGTATGACAAAAAGCGTGATACTTTAGATTTAAAACAGATTTAAAACAATAATTAACGCGTAATTGGCCGTATATTAGGCCAATGATCCCGGCAATATTTTGTATAAGCTAGATAATAACTGGCAAAACAACAGCGTATTCTAAGGGGAAATCCGTGTGGGTGATTAAATTAGGGGGCAGCCTTCTCGGGTCGGATGAGTTGCAGCACTGGCTAAAGTTGGTGGCGCAGTATGGCGATGGGCAAGTGGTTATCGTGCCAGGTGGTGGTGTATTTGCTGATGTGGTCAGAAGTGTATCCCAGCAAACGCCCATGACTGATGCCTGTGCACATGCACTGGCGGTCAGTGCGATGAACCAATTTGGAACGCTGCTGATTGATCAAGTACCTATGCTGGTTCCCGCACATAGCGAACTGGAAATTGCAGAACGCAGTTGGCAACACCGCGGCATTGTCTGGATGCCTAGTAAAATGGTCATGACGGATGGTGATGATATTCCGCATAGTTGGGATGTGTCTTCTGACAGTTTGGCGCTATGGCTAGCCAAAAAAATATCCGCAGAGCATCTGATACTGGTTAAATCTGAGCCACCATCTCACACGGCTAGTCTAGAAGAGATGATTGACCAAGGTGTGATAGACACCGCATTTTCACACTTTAATGCGGATAGCCAAGTAAAGGCATGGGTGGCTTACAAAGGTGACTACACTGCATTCTCTAATGGTTTTCAGGAGTCATCCTTGCGGCAAGTGGGGCACTTGCTCACGCATTAAGATGCTGATTACAGCGAAGCTTAGTCTTGCTGCGATTTCTCAAAGCGACCAAAATGCAGCATGATGGTCGGTAAAATCAGTAAATTCAACATGGTGGAAGTAATCAATCCTCCCACAATAATCGTCGCCATTGGCCCTTCGATTTCTCTACCGGGCTGACCGCTACCTGCTGCCAAAGGCAGCAAGCCTAGTGCAGTGACTAAGGCTGTCATCAGCACCGAGGGCAAGCGTTCTGACGCGCCCCGTATGCAGGTTTCTAGATTCCACACACAATTTTCTTCATCGACCAAATGCTGAAAATGCGACACCATCATGATGGAGTTGCGCAAGGTAATACCAAACAAAGTGACAAACCCAACCAAAGAGCCAAGAGATATCCAGCCGCCGGTAAATAGTGCTGCCAATACCCCGCCAATCAAGGCAAAAGGTAGGTTAGCAAAGGTCAGTAATAAATTGCGTAACTTACCAAATGCAATGTATAGCATCAGGAAAATTGCCACGCCGGCCAAGAGTGAATGGACAATCAAATCTTCTCTGGATTGTGCATTGGCCTCAGCTTCTCCGGTGAACTCAAGGTAGTTGCCGGGGCTGATACTGATGTCAGTTTTAATTCGTTTTTTCAGCTCACGTATAAAGCTGTCTTGGTCTCTATTTTCTACATTGGCAGTGACGGTTTGAATACGCTTTGCGCCCGCATGTAATATTTTAGAGCGCCCATTCTCTTGCGTAATGAAAGCGATATCGTTGAGGTGTAGTAATTTGCCCTCTGCATTAAACAGCGGAATGCGGCTGATATCACCAATATCGTCCCGTGCTTCTAAATCAAGCAACACACTCAAGCCAACAACACGGCTACCTAGGTATATTTGTGAGACAGGCACGCCTTCATACGCTGCACGTATCGTGTCCAATACATCTGTTGGATGCAATCCCCAGACTGCAAGTTGGTCAGGTCTGAGCCGTATCACTACTTGTGGGGTGCCTGGAGGAGACTGTACCAACACATCAGTTGCACCTTTGGTGGCATTGAGTACCCCCGCAATTTTTTGCGCATCACGATCCAGCGCATCCAAATCATCACCATAAATGTTAATAACTGTACTGGCCGCATAACCGGAAATGGTTTCTTCAATACGTTCGGTAAGGAAAGTGTTAATAGCAAAGTTGGCGCCGACAAATCCTACTTCAGCAATACCATCGTTATCTACATCTTCTGGATCTCCGCCCAATGCCTCTCGGATATCGTTCAAAATACGCGTTTGCTCTTCACCTGCCAAGGTACCAATCTCAATTTCAAATTCACTATAGTGCGTGCCAAATGTGTCTGCACCGTTTTGCGCGCGACCAACCCATTGGGTCACAGATTTAACACCATCGATTTTCCTGATTGTGCTAGACACTTTTTGGCCAAGCCGTAACGATGCTTCTTCCGATGTGCCCGGAACTGCAGTCATATGCATGATGAAGTGGCCTTCATGCAGTGCTGGAATAAATTGATTTTTAAACAGTGGAAGTACACCTAACCCCATGGCAATGGTGATGAAGCTGATAGTGATAATGGCTTTGTAGTTTTTCTCGATGACATACAACAGTTGGATATAGTTGCGTTTGATATATTTAATAATGGGTGAGTCTTCGGTCTCTAATTTGGCATGCCCCAACATCATGTAACAGAGCGCCGGCGTGAGCGTGAGGGCGACAACCAGTGACGCCAAAATGGCCGCAATATAAGCAAACCCCAATGGGGCGAATAATTTGCCTGCGACACCAGAGAGGGTAAGTAGAGGCATGAACACAAGTGCCACAATGATGGTGGCATATACTACGGAACTACGGACTTCCATGGAGGCTTGGAACACTACCTTATGGATAGGCCGCGGTTGCGCCAATGCGCGGTTTTCACGCAGCCGCCTAAAAATATTCTCGGTATCGATGATTGCGTCATCGACCACCTCGCCCAGCGCAATGGCCAAGCCCCCTAATACCATAATATTCAAGCCCACGTTGTAATAGCTCATGATAACAATGGCTGTGAGCAATGACAGTGGGATAGCTGTTGCAGAAATAAATGCGGTACGGGCATTAAATAAGAATAAAAATAAAATGGAAATGACCAGTATTGAACCAATCAGAATATCGGTACGTACACCGTCAATAGCGGTTTCAATAAAATTGGCGGGTCTAAATAGGCCTTCATGTAAGGTCACATGCTGTGCTTGCAGGTGGGGCTTTAACTCCTGCAATGCAGACTCAATCGCTAGTGTCACGGCATGTGTATTTGCACCTAACTGGCCTTGCACGGATAGATAAATGCCAATTTCTTCGTTAATAGCCGCAGCACTGATCGATGGTGCTGGTCCTTCCACCACACGACCGATGTCACCTAGCTGAATGGTCACGCCGTTTTGGTGGACTAGCGTTGCTTTTGCCAGTGTTTTAGCATCGGTCGCTTGACCTTGCGTATTGATGATAATGCGTTGATTGTTATTCTGGATATAACCGGCACCGCTCACTCCAGTCGCCTTTTGTGCAGCAAGCACAACATCATTGAGGTTGAGTTGATAACGCACCAGTTTGTCTGGGTCAATCTGTATCTGAAACTGTCGGACTTGGCCACCAAATACATTCACGTCAGCCACGCCTGGAATCGCCATCATATGAGGCGTAATCGTCCAATCGACCAGTGTACGCAACTGCATTAAATTGAGCGTTTTAGAGGTGACACCAAAGCCCAACACCGTGCTGGCAGAAGAGGTGAGTGGGGTAATGTTGGGTACAATGCCTCTGGGTAGTTGATTAGCAATTGTACTTAGGCGTTCTGCCACCACTTGCCGATTACGGTATATGTCCGTTTTTTCATCAAAAATTACGGTCACAATCGATAAGCCCGGAATTGACTGTGAGCGCAGGTTAATCACGCCCACCGTACCAGATATACTGCTCTCAATCGGTTGCGTGACTAGCGACTCTACTAACTCTGCAGACAGTCCCGGGGATTCGGTCTGAATGATGATTTGCGTAGGGGAGAATTCCGGAAATACATCTAGATTGCTACGAGTGAGACTGTATAAGCCATACAATACAATCAGGATGGCCAGCCCAACTATCACACCATAAAAGCGGATAGAAAAACGAACAATGGCGGACATCATGATGGGGTGCTTTCAAGCAAATGCATTAGCCATGTATCCTCATTATCGTGACGGCATCACACTGCTTTGCAATAGGCATCTGCACGGAAATTTGGGTTGATATAGACATATCAATCCTCGTTTTCATTTTTAATCAGATATTTAAACTCTTCCGAGAGTAGTAGCTGTGCTCCACTGGTCACTACCTGGCTGCCAGCAGCAATGTTTTGGTTAAACCAACCTTCTTCAATTTCTGTGTCTGTCGAAATAGGTTGCCTGATAAATTGATTGTTTTTTTGTTTCACATAAACCCAAGGTTTGCCAGCATGCCAAACCACTGCACTGCTAGGGATGACAACACCTTCGTTTTGCAGTTGCGTACGGTTGGCTTGTACTACGTGTACCCGCATGCCCACGCGTAGCGATTCTGCTGGCGCACTATAGTAATAGGTTTTGCCTATACCGCTAATGTCTGCGGTACTCGCTGGCGAGATATATAGTGCCTTTACACTGGCAGCGCGCTCGTTTAGTGAGATGATTTGAATGCTATCGCCAGCCGCAGGTGTGTTAGCAGTAATGGGCAGGCTGACCTGTACCAACACATTTTGACGAGTAAGTAATTGATTGACTTGTGGCGAACCCTGTCCACCAACCACTAGTTGCGTCAACGGTTCACCCCACTGTAGTTGAACCGTTGATTTCAGATTTTGCTGCTGTTGTACCAAAGCTTGAATTTTTGCTTGGTTGGCATGGAGTTGCGACTGTGCTTCTTGCACGGCGCTGTCTGAGATATTTTTGTCATCTTCATTGAGCGTTTTTAAGCGCTGAAACTGTGATGTTAGTTGCTGGCTGCTGCTTTTTGCAATTTGCAGCTCTGTAGATAAGGCAATGTATTGTGACTTCGCTTCAACCAGTTTATCGATAGAGATAACGCTGCCGTAAGTCTTGACCACACCTTGATAGGCGATCTTTTGTACCTTGCTATAGGTGATCCCGCTGTTGGCTTGCGTTTCTGGCGAGAGCGCTACCGTACTAATACCTTCTTTTTCTGTGACCCGGTTTGGGCTTTCGATTTCCTCTTCTTGTTCGCTTTGGTAGGCCTCATACTCGTCTTTACTATAAAAGACCAAGACCCAAAATAGCGTGACAATAATCAGCGCTTGTAACCCAATTATTAGTGTAATTTTTTTATTCATCATGCTTTACCGTGCGTAAAGTTGCATTATCGTAGGGGAGTGGCCGTTGCACTACATTTTCCAGCAGCGCGCGTTTTTTCAGCACATCAAACGTCGCATTATTCAGGTCTTGGTTGGCAACGCTTAGCACTAATTGTGCTTGTGTGAGGGCTACACGGTCAATCAAGCCAGCGTCAAACTGCTTTTGTATACTTGCAATATACAGGCGCTGTGCTGCATGCGACTCTTTTGCGTGCTCGAATGTAGTGATGGCGAGTTGATACTGTGCATGCACTTGTTCCACTTGCGCAATAACTGAGGCTTGCAAGGCCTCAAACTGCGCGCCTTCGATGGTTCGGAGCAGCTCGGCTTCATGAATAAGCGTTGGCTGTTGCTGAAGTAAGTTGAGTAGTGTACCCAAGCCAAGTGACCAAATACGGTCACCAAATTCAAAAATATAGCCCGGTGTTAAAGTGATATCAGGTACTTGTTTGGCGATTTCTAATTTTAATTTGGATTCAGCTACCGCGTAGCGCGCAAGCCCTCGTCTAATATCAATGCGGTTAGTCAGTGCATCAGTTTGTAATGTTTGTGCCGTTATTTCAGATTGTGCTTGTGCTGTAATAGTCTCTGTCAAAGGGGCAATAGGAATGATATTAAACTGTGCGTAGCTCAAGCCTGTATCTGCTGCGAGTTTAATCTTATACCCATCAGTTTTAGCTGATTCATTGCGTAATTGAATCTGGCTTTTTTGCAATAAGAGTTGATATTGTGCAAGTTCTGTATTGGAGCCTAAGCCTGTGGCGACACGCTTCTGTAGCATATCGACCAGTTGGCGGTAAAGTGCAACTTCTTGTTGCAGTAAAGTAAGTTGATGTTGATGTGCTCGGTAATCAATGAGGTCAATTTGTAGCTGATGCCTCAGTTGCCATGCGATTTCTGCAGCATCCATCCTTGCAACTTCTGCCAAATGCTGAGCCTCTTCCACTTTTACGGCACGCTTGGCAGTTGTTTCAAATGGAATGTCTACCTGTAAGCCATATGACATCGGGTTGATGTCACCATTGGCACGATCACTGCGGGCGATGGTGCCGTTGATACCTAAGGCTGGTTTTAATCCTGCGGCTTGGATAGAGTATTCCGCCAGCGCCAATTTCTCTTTTACTACCACTAAGTTAGTGTGGTAAAACAGGGCGGTGTGCGTCAGTGTACTTAAATCCCAAGATTGAAAAGGAATAGCCGTGTCCGCCACACCGTTTCTAACTAGGTAAGCTCTAAACTCCGGATTATCTAAAGATTTTTGTGATAATTTGCGTGCGGATTGTGCTGCATCTAATGGTTTGGCGAAATAGGTTTGATGCGCACAACCCAATAGAATTAAGGTGATTGAGCAAATGCTGAACGTGTTGCGGAAAGTGGGTTGCATGCGAAAGCACTCGCCTGACAAAGCCGTTAGTACTTAATGATCAATGGTGGCATGCACCGCATTTAAGGCATCCTGAAGCGACTCTTCAGGTAACTTGTTGATGGTGGTCGCAAGTAAATCGGCAGCTTCTACTGTGCGAATTGGTAAATCTGCGGTATTGAGCTCAGCAATCAACCCAGCAGCAGCCCCAGCAATAATCAAAAGGGTCTCGCGCTCTTTCATCAAAAGCTCTAATTCGGCTCGCAGCATATTGCTTTCTGCGATTTGTTGGGTATTGGACATAGTGACTTTTCTTAATTCTTTACAGATTTATTTATTTGAGTGAAACAACATAGTGCATTTTAACGCCTTGGTTTGTCAATGTTCAGTAAGGTGAAACCGCATTTACGCAGGTTTTATTTTCCGAAAGACCAAACTTGAGATACAATAGCGTCTTTAGCGAATGTGTAACAGCAAGCGCATGCGAAAGTGGCGGAATTGGTAGACGCACTGGATTTAGGTTCCAGCGCCGCGAGGCGTGAGAGTTCGAGTCTCTCCTTTCGCACCATGACAAGGCTTCTCTTAGGAGAGGCCTTTGTTGTTTTTAAAGCAAGCGCATCAGCAACAACCTAGTGTGATGCGATGAACTTTTGTGAATCGTTGATGTACTGACATATAAGGATATTTATGCAAATCATTCAAACTCCACATGCACCAGCTGCCATCGGCCCATACGCACAAGGCGTAGTGGTTGGGCAAGTGCTCTATACCTCAGGTCAAATTGCCTTGCGCCCAGATGGCACATTGGTAGAAGGTGATATCACATTGCAAACGCAACAAGTGTTAGCCAACTTATCAGCCATTATTCAACAAGCCGGTGCAGATTTATCCAAAGTGGTGAAGACCACGGTGTTTTTGAAAAATCTAGATGACTTTGCAACTATGAATGCTATCTATGGCGAAGCCTTTGGCAGTCATACGCCAGCACGTTCAACAGTACAAGTGGCTAAGTTGCCAAGAGATGTACTGGTGGAAATTGAGGCGATTGTGAGTCTTGCCTAAGGCTTGAATCTGCTATTGATACACGCCAAACTACAGATAACTTTATACGCTTGAGTTTATTTCAGAGGCGACTTGTGATATATTTTAGTGCTATTTTTTGCGCTTATCGCTTGCCTGCTCATATTGGTTAGGCGTTACAAGCAAAAACAATTTGAAGTCGATTTAACTACATGTGCGATGTCATTATCGCGCCACCATAACCAACCGTTCAATTGAACGAACTTTTACAGGAAATGCAACATGGCAGTATCTGTTGAAAAAATTAGTAATTTAGAACGTCGTATGACGATTTCAGTACCTTTGGCACCGCTTGAAGGACAAATTAGACAGCGTCTAAGTCAAATTTCACGCACCGCAAAATTTGCGGGCTTTCGTCCTGGAAAAGCACCTATCGGCCTTGTGAATCAACACTATGGGGATCAAGTACGTGATGAAGTGTATTCCAAAGCAGTAGAAACTAGCTTTGGTGATGCGGTTGAAGAGAATAAATTGCGTGTTGCAGGTTTCCCTAACATCGAGCACAAGCCGTTTGCTGAAGCTGCGCAAGATTTTGAATACACCGCAACCTTTGAAGTGCTGCCAGAAATTCAATTAAAAGACTTATCTAAAGTGAAAATTGAGCAGCCAGCATTGGAAGTTGCGGATGCTGATGTTGAAAAAACATTAGACGTGTTGGTGAAACAGCGCGTGACTTTTGAGCCTGTGAAACGTGCCGCCAAAAAAGGTGATCGTATTAACATTGCATTGATTGCCTCTATTGACGGTAAAGAAGTGGAAAGAACGGCCGATAATGGTATTGATTTGGTGGTAGGTGAGCCTGGTCGTATGGCAGACTTTGATGATGCTTTACTAGGTGGTAAAGCAGGCGCAACAAAAACATTTGAGATCGCGTATCCGGCAGATCACAATCCGGCACAGTTGGCTGGCAAGACAGTCAGCTATGAAGTGACATTCAATACAGTGTCGCAACCAGTATTGCCTCCTGTAGATGCTGAGTTTGCTAAAAGCTTAGGTGTGGAAGACGGTAATATCGACACAATGAAAACTGAAATCAAAGCAAGCTTGACGCAAGAAGTGGAAAAACGTGTAAAAGCACGCGTAAAAGAGGCTGTATTCCAAGCGCTGATTGCTGAGGCAGAGTTTGAAGCGCCAAAAGCGATTGTAGGTTCTGAAATTAACCGTTTAATGCAAGTCACTGCGCAAAATCTACAGCAACGCGGCATGGATCCAAAAGCGATTCAGCTTGAGCCAGCAATGTTTGAAGAGCAAGCAAAGCGTAATGCTGCATTAAGATTAATTTTGGCTGAAGTGGTGAATACCAATAACTTGCAAGCGACACCGGATCAAATTCGCGCAATGGTGGATACTTTTGCACAAAGCTTTGAAAAGCCAGCAGAGTTGGTCAGCTGGTATTACGCCGATGTGAAACGCTTGGATGAGCCAGCGGCGCTAGCTACAGAAGAGAACGTGGTGAACTGGGTATTGAATCAAGCAAAAGTAACCAATAAAAAAATCAAATTTGACGAATTAATGGCAGGCGCATAATGGTGAAAGGTATGAGCAGTTTTATGACTAACACAAGAGAGATCTTTGAACCACAAGGGTTGGGTTATATCCCGATGGTCATTGAGCAAAGTGGACGCGGTGAACGCTCATACGATATTTACTCAAGGCTGTTAAAAGAGCGTGTGATTTTTTTAGTAGGCCCAGTGAATGACATGACGGCCAACCTGATTGTTGCCCAGTTACTATTCTTAGAGGCTGAAAATCCAGATAAAGACATTTCGCTTTATATTAACTCACCTGGTGGTTCCGTGACGGCTGGTATGGCTATTTATGACACCATGCAGTTTATTAAGCCTGATGTCAGCACCTTATGTATCGGCCAAGCGGCTAGCATGGGTGCGCTATTATTAACGGCAGGTGCGAAAGGTAAGCGCTTTTGCTTACCCAACTCACGCGTCATGATTCATCAGCCTTTAGGCGGTTTCCAAGGTCAGGCATCTGACATTGAGATTCATGCCAAAGAAATTTTGTATTTAAAAGACAAGCTCAATAAGATCATGGCGCATCATACGGGTCAGCCAGTAGATACCATTGCCAATGACACCGACCGTGATAACTTTATGAGCGCAGAAGACTCTGTGAAGTACGGATTGGTAGATAAAATGATTTCTGCCCGCACAGACGCGGCTTAGAACGATATATTTTTTAAAGTAGTTGAATTTAGGAATTAAGCATGGCAACAAAAGCTGAAGGCGAAAAATTACTCTATTGCTCATTTTGTGGCAAAAGTCAGCATGAGGTGAAAAAGCTCATCGCTGGGCCTTCTGTGTTTATTTGCGACGAGTGTGTGGATTTATGTAACGACATCATTCGTGAAGAAATTCAAAATCTCAATGATATTAAAGCCACCGACAAATCATTACCAACGCCGCAAGAAATCTGCGCGATATTGGATCAATATGTGATTGGTCAGATTCAAGCCAAGAAAAACCTGTCTGTTGCGGTATATAACCATTACAAACGATTAGGCCATAACCACATTTCTGAAAATACAGCTAAAGATGACGTAGAAATTCAGAAAAGTAACATTCTGTTGATTGGACCTACAGGCTCCGGCAAAACACTGCTTGCGCAAACGCTTGCACGTTTACTCGATGTGCCGTTTGTGATGGCTGATGCAACCACTTTGACTGAGGCTGGTTATGTGGGTGAAGACGTAGAAAACATCATGCAAAAACTATTGCAGAAGTGTGATTATGACGTTGAAAAAGCACAGCGCGGCATTGTGTATATTGATGAAGTCGATAAGATCTCACGCAAGTCAGATAACCCGTCTATTACCCGCGATGTTTCTGGCGAGGGCGTACAGCAAGCCTTGCTGAAACTGATTGAGGGAACTGTTGCCTCAGTACCTCCACAAGGTGGACGCAAGCACCCTAATCAAGAGTTTGTGCAGTTGGATACCACCAATATCTTGTTTATCTGCGGTGGCGCGTTTGATGGTCTAGAAAAAGTGATCCGTCATCGCTCAGAAAAAGGCGGCATTGGTTTTGGCGCAGAAGTGAAGAGCAAAGATGATATCCGTCAAGTCGGTGAGGTGCTACGCGAAGTGGAGCCTGAAGACTTGATCAAGTTCGGCCTAATTCCTGAGTTTATCGGTCGTTTGCCGGTAGTGGCTACACTGGAATCACTTGATGAAAAAGCGTTAATGACTATCTTGGTTGAGCCGAAAAATGCATTAACTAAACAGTATATGAAACTGTTCAAAATGGAAGGTGTCGAACTGGAGTTCAGAGAGTCCGCCTTACATGTGATTGCCAAAAAGGCGTTAGAGCGTAAAACGGGTGCCCGTGGTTTGCGTTCTATTTTAGAGCATGCTTTGCTTGATATTATGTACGAGTTGCCTTCTATCGAAAATCTAAGCAAAGTGGTGATTGATGAAGGTGTAATTAACGAAGAGTCTGCACCTATCCTGATTTATTCTGAAGCCGAAAAACGTGTAGAAAACGCAGGCTAGTTCGAGATTTTGTTAAATTACTTGAATTAGCTATTGATATACTACGCAACTGGTATATATTTAAGTTGTACCACTTGAACTACCAAAGAATGTTCCCCATTTAAACACAAGGGTGAGTTGGTGATATCGCTCCCTTTGTTTTCAATTGAAAGAATTTATGACTGAACAAACTTTGCAAGTATCTTCCGAAGACCAGAGCGCGCTCATCCCATTATTGCCGTTGCGTGATGTTGTGGTCTATCCACATTTGGTGATTCCACTATTTGTAGGCCGAGCAAAATCTGTCAAGGCGCTAGAAATCGCCTCAGACACCAATAAACAAATTCTTCTGGTCGCACAAAAATCTGCCAATAAAGATGATCCCGATGCCGATGATTTATATGAAATCGGCACGATGGCTACTGTCTTGCAAATGCTTAAATTACCTGATGGTACCGTTAAAGTATTGGTAGAAGGTTTGCACCGCGTACGCGTATCTGGCTTTGTGGAGACAGAAGAGTGCTTTATGGCACTTGCGGAAAAAGTAGAGCAGACCGATGACAAAGATAGCGAGGCTGAGGCTCTAATGCGCACAGTCTTCACGCAATTTGATCAATATGTGAAGTTGAACAAAAAAATTCCGCCGGAAATACTCACGTCATTGGCAACCATCAATGATCCTGGTCGTTTGGCCGATACTATCTCAGCACACTTGACCTTAAAGCTTGAAGAAAAGCAAAAAACATTAGAAATGCTGAGTGTGATCGAGCGTTTGGAGCATCTGCTCTACTTGATGGAATCTGAAATTGATATCCTTCAGGTGGAAAAACGTATCCGTGGACGCGTCAAACGCCAGATGGAGAAAAGCCAGCGTGAATACTACCTAAATGAGCAAGTCAAAGCTATCCAAAAAGAGCTCGGCGAGCACGACGAAAATGCCGATATGGAGGAGCTCGAGCAGCGCATTAAAGACTCTGCGATGCCTAAAGAAGCATTGGCCAAGGTTAGTGCTGAGTTGAAAAAACTCAAAATGATGTCACCAATGTCAGCGGAAGCTTCAGTGGTGCGTAATTACATTGATACATTGGTGAACCTTCCTTGGAAGAAAAAAACCAAAATCAGTAAAAATCTAAAAGCGGCTGAAGCAGTGTTAGATGCAGATCATTACGGCCTAGAAAAGGTGAAAGAACGTATTGTAGAGTATCTCGCGGTACAGCAACGCGTTGGTAAGCTGAAAGCACCTATCTTATGCTTAGTTGGCCCACCAGGGGTTGGTAAAACATCGCTGGGTCAAAGTATTGCCAAAGCAGTTAACCGTAAATTTGTGCGCATGGCACTGGGTGGCGTGCGTGATGAGGCTGAAATTCGTGGTCATCGCCGCACTTATATTGGCTCTATGCCGGGCAAAGTGTTGCAAAGCATGACTAAGGTTGGTGTGAAGAATCCGCTGTTTCTATTAGATGAAGTGGATAAAATGGGGCAAGACATGCGCGGCGATCCTTCATCTGCCTTGCTTGAAGTATTAGACCCAGAACAAAACCACACATTTGCTGACCACTATGTGGAAGTCGAATATGATTTATCGGATGTGATGTTTGTGGCGACTGCCAATAGCATGAATATTCCTGCACCATTGTTAGACCGTATGGAAATTATTCGTCTTGCTGGTTATACCGAAGATGAAAAAGTAAATATTGCACAACGTTATCTGTTCCCTAAACAGTTAAAGGCGCATGGACTAAAGGCGACTGAAATTAATGTGCCTGAATCTGTGATTCGCGACATTGTGCGCTACTACACCAGAGAAGCGGGTGTACGACGCTTGGAGCAAGAAGCTGCGAAAATTTGCCGTAAAGTGGTGAAAGAGCTGTTGCTAAAACAAGATAAGAGCAAGGCTGCACCTAAAAAAGTCAATGTAACACCCAAAAACTTGGATCAATACTTAGGCGTGAGACGCTATGATTTTGGTGTGGCTGCTAAAGAGAATCAAGTAGGGCAGGTGACTGGTTTGGCATGGACCTCTGTAGGTGGTGAGCTGCTTACCATTGAAACGGTTGTGCTGCCAGGCAAGGGCAAAACCATTACAACTGGTAAGTTGGGTGATGTGATGCAAGAGTCTGTACAGGCGGCGATGAGCGTGGTGAGAAGTCGTGCAAGCGGATTGGGGATTCATGAAGACTTTTATGAGAAAAAAGACATTCATATTCACTTGCCAGAAGGTGCTACGCCTAAAGATGGCCCAAGCGCAGGCATTGCCATTACTACAGCACTGGTTTCTGTGCTGACGGGCATCCCTGCACGCTCAGATGTGGCGATGACAGGGGAGATTACTTTACGTGGGGAAGTGTTACCCATTGGCGGATTGAAGGAAAAGCTGCTGGCTGCACACCGTGGTGGCATCAAAACGGTATTAATTCCAGAGGCCAATGAGAAAGATCTGGCTGAGATCCCAGATAATATCAAAAGTAGTCTTGCCATCCATCCAGTAAAGTGGATTGATCAGGTCTTAGACTTGGCTTTGGAAACTGCGCCGAAACCTTTACAGGGTAACGCGGCGGAGCTAGCAAACGTATCAAAAGAAGGCTCAGAAGACGCAAATCAGCTGACTACGCATTAAATTAGGCAAAAATCGCCCAAATTAATCGTTAAGTTCTTGACATGGGCTTTTATCACTTGATATAAAGCTAATACAGGAAGGCCTGTAACATTTTTTAAAATAACCTTTGAGGGGATACACGTGAATAAATCAGAATTGATTGATCAAATTGCTAAAGCAGCAGGAATTTCTAAAGCTGCCGCCGGCCGTTCACTCGATGCAACAACAGAAGCAATTACTAAAGCACTAAAAAAGAGTGATACTGTCACTTTAATTGGTTTTGGCTCTTTTTATGTTGGGAAACGTGCAGCACGTTCTGGTCGCAATCCCCGTACTGGTGCAACTATTAATATCAGCGCAGCAAACTCTCCTAAATTTAGAGCTGGTAAAGCGCTTAAAGATGCTGTAAACTAGCGTTTTTACTGATTAAGCAATTAATCAGACAGTACTGCAAAGTTTTATAGAGTTTAGTTTGTAAAGTTATGCAGGGTGCTTAGCTCAGTTGGTAGAGCGTCGCCCTTACAAGGCGAATGTCAGCGGTTCGACCCCGTTAGCACCCACCAAAAACTAACAGACATATCGCCTAAAAATATATTGAGAGTGCTAGTTGTTTAGCACTCTTTATTTTTAGGGGTATCGATATAAAGCACAACTGGAGTGGTAGTTCAGTTGGTTAGAATACCGGCCTGTCACGCCGGGGGTCGCGGGTTCGAGTCCCGTCCACTCCGCCAACACTTAAAAAAGCGAATCGTTTACGGTTCGCTTTTTTTATTTGCTCCTATCCATCACATATTTAACAATCATTGTTTAATTGTTGGGGTATTCAGTCATCAATCAGCTGAAATCACACTAGGCTTGTGATATATTGCTAGGTTGTTAGGCAAAAATTAATGTCCAATTTATTGCAGTATTTATCTACCTTTTAAAGTCACTGAAAGATGTTGTTTTTATGTTAGACGCAATCAGAAAGCATACCCAAGGATGGTTGGCAAAAGCAATCCTAGCCATCATTACAGTACCATTTGCCCTATTTGGTATTGACTCGTATCTGAATCAGGCTGGCGGGAATGTAGCGGTTGCTACAGTAGCGGGCGAGAAGATTTCCGTACAGGAGTTTAGCAACTCTATTGAGAATGTGCGTAACCGCTTGCAATCAGAGGGGCAGAAGGTCGATGCAGCTCTGCTAGATAGTCCTGCGTTAAAGCAATCGGTACTGGATGGCTTAATTACACGCCGCCTAGTCAATAAGGAAGTACAGCGCGAACATTTTAAAATTAGCGATGAGCAACTGAACCAGCACATTTTGAGCATGCCTGAGTTTCAGGAAAATGGTAAGTTCTCAGAAGATCTGTACCAAAAAACATTACAACAAAATAAGTTAACTGCGGCCAAGTTTGAAAGTGGTATTCGCAGTGATATGGTGACGCAACAAGCGCGCGATGGGATAGCAAAACTGGCATTTGCACCAAAAGCGATTGCAGAGAAAGCACTGCAGTTTGCTTTTCAGCAGAGAGAGGTGAGCACGGTCGATGTAAAAGCTGTGGACTATATCAAGCAAGTGACGGTAACTCCTGAGCAAGTAAAGCAGTATTACGAGCAACACAAGGATAAGTTCAAAGTGCCAGAGCAGGTAAAGCTTGAGTTTGCCTTATTGTCAGCTGCTGGCTTAATGAATCAGGTAAGTGTCAGCGATCAGGAAGTCAAAGAGTTTTATGATGCGAATGCCGCTAAATTTCAAGGAGATGAGCAACGTCAAGCGAGCCATATTCTGATTAATTTTGGGCAAGATAAAGCAGCAGCAAAAACAAAAGCACTTGATGTATTAGCACAAGTGAAGAAAAACCCTAAACGTTTCGAAGAGCTTGCCATCACAAACTCTCAAGACACTGGCACTGCAACCAAGGGTGGTGATTTGGGTAGTTTTGGGCGCGGTGCGATGGTGAAACCATTTGAAGACGCAGTCTTTGCCATGAAGGTCAATGAAGTTAGTGATTTGGTTGAGTCTGAGTTTGGTTACCATATTATCAAGTTAAATGGGGTTACCGGTCAGTCGTCCTCGTTTGACCAGATGAAACCACAGATAAAAGCGGAACTTATTTTTCAAAAAGCACAGGCTAAATACGCTGAGTTGTCTGAAGACTTCAGCAATATGGTGTACGAGCAGTCTGCGAGTCTGGCCCCAGTTGCTAAGAAATATAACTTACAGTTGCAAACTACTCAGCTGATGAGCCGCGCTGATGGTGCTAAGTACTTCAAGAGCGACAAATTAATGAATCTGGCTTTTTCTGATGAAGTATTAAAAGAAAAACGTAACTCTGAAGCGGTAGAAGTGTCTCCAAACAATCTAGTTTCAGTACGTGTTGTTGAGTATAAACCAGAAGCGCCACGCAGCTTTGATGAGGTAAAAAGTGGTATTGAAGCGGTGTTGAAGCTTGAGCAAGCAGTGAAGCTTGCCTCGGATAAGGGCGCATCAATACTCGCTAAACTGAAGTCTGGTGATACAAAAGAACCATTGGATTGGATTTCGTCAGTCATTGTTGATCGTAAGAATGCGCAAGGGCTATCCAATGGTGTGATGAATCAAGTGTTTAGAATCAATACTGATAAGCTACCTGCATATGCTGGCTTTTTGGATGAGAACAAAACCTATGTGATTGTGAAAATCATTGGCGTCAGCAATCAGCTAGGGGATGATGCAGACTCTAAGCAGACTGCAGCTTCCGAATACGAGGCGGCTGTAGCAGCAGAGTATGTCAGTGCTTATGCTGCATCTCTGAGAGCGAAAGAAAACATTAAGGTCAATACGAGCGTGCTGTTTAGCAAGACTGAGTAATTAACACATATTAATCAACGTATTATTATTTTGATGTAAAAAAAGCTGATGTTGCCATCAGCTTTTTTATTATGACAGAGTCCATTACATCACGATGGCTCAGTCAATTTGCCCTGCTGCGGTGATGTTCATACCGCCATCAACGTAAGTAATCTCGCCTGTGATGCCAGAAGCTAAGTCACTACATAAGAATGCCGCTGCATTACCAACTTCCTCAATCGTTACGTTGCGACGCAGCGCTGCGTGGCGCTCGTTAAAGCCAATCATTTTATCAAAGTCTGCAATGCCAGAAGCTGCCAATGTTTTAATTGGGCCAGCAGACACTGCATTGACACGAATACCTCTAGGTCCCAAGCTTTGGGCTAGATAGCGCACATTGGCCTCTAGGCTAGCTTTAGCTACGCCCATGACGTTGTAGTTTGGCATTGTACGCTCTGCACCCAAGTAGCTTAGTGTGAGTAAGCTACCACCACGGCCTTGCATCATCGGGTAAGCTGCTTTTGCCAGAGCAGAGAAGCTGTAAGAGCTAATGTCATGCGCGATTCTGAAGTATTCCCGATTGACTGCATCTAAGTAGTCACCATCCAAAGCAACCTTTGGTACAAAAGCCAAAGAATGTACTAGGCTGTCCAAACCATCCCAGTGTTTGGCAAGTGCTGGAAATAGGGCATCAATTTGCGCATCATCTGCTACATCGCAAGGTAGCACAATGGTTGAACCAAAGTCGGCAGCTAGATCTGCCACGCGCTGTTGATGTTTTTCCATTTGATAGGTAAATGCTAGTTCAGCGCCTTCACGCTTCATGGCAGAAGCAATACCATACGCAATGGAACGGTTGCTGAGTAACCCAGCAATAAGAATTTTTTTACCTGCGAGAAAGCCCATAATCTATCCTAATTATTGATTGTCCAGTGATATTGGTTGTCACGATCTGGCCTATCAGAAAAGATAATAGGGTTATCGATTTGAACCACTTCTTGGGTCAAGCGCATCGCGCAACCCTTCACCAAGCAGATTATACCCTAACACTGTAATTAAAATCGCCATGCCAGGGTAGAGTGATAGCCACCATGCGAATTGAATATACTCTTTGCCATCCGTCAAGATATTGCCCCAAGAAGACTGTGGTGCTTGTACGCCCAAGCCGAGAAAGCTTAGGCCAGACTCCATCAGCACGGCACTAGCAACACCCAACACTGCGCTCACGATGATTGGCGTCAGACTATTTGGTAATAGATGTGTGAAGATTAATCGCATGTCTTTTGCACCCAGCGTACGTGAGGCCTGTACAAATTCGCGCTCGGCCAAACTCAAAAATTCTGCGCGCACCAAACGGGTGACACCCATCCATGAAGTCAAGCCAATCACAATCATGATATTGATAATAGAGGGGGTGAGGAAGGCGATGACCGCCAAGATTAAGAAGAAGCTCGGGATAGACAACATGATATCGACTAGACGCATGATAAGTGTATCTACCCAGCCTCGGTAATAGCCTGCAAGCGCGCCGAGAAGTATGCCAATTGCCGTAGAGATGCCTACTGCTACTAGCCCCACCAGCAATGAAATACGGCCGCCATGTAACATCCGGCTCAGTACGTCACGACCAAGGCCGTCGGTGCCCATCCAGTGAATCCATGAAGGCCCTAGCAGAATGGCTTTCACATTGATCTCGTCCGGGTCGTAAGGTGAAATAACTGGAGCGAGCATAGCCAGTAAAAATATGGTGAGGATGATGATAAATCCGGCCAATGCTAATGGGTTGGAAAGCGCTTTTTTGATGACGTCTATACGCATATTAGCCTTTCACCACACCACGTCGTATGCGCGGGTCTGCCCATGCATACGAAACATCTGCAATCAAATTACCAAGTAGCGTCAGCGCCGAACCAATGGTTAGTACACCCATGACTACGGGAAAATCGCGCATGAGTACGGCGTCGTAAAACAGCTTTCCCATGCCTGGGATAGCAAAAATAGTTTCAGCGATGACTGAGCCGCCAATTAAACCAGGGATAGACAGGCCAACAATGGTAATGAGGGGCAAAAGCGCGTTTCTAAGCGCATGTGTGTATACAACCTGATGTTCATTCAGGCCTTTGGCACGTGCGGTGGTAATAAAGTCTTGGCTAAGTACATCTAGCATGCCATTTTTGACAAAAAGGGTAATGCCTGCTAGCCCTGTAACAGATGGAATGATGACTGGCATGATGAGATGGCTAATGCTGTCTTTTATTTTCCCCCATGTGTCGAATGTATCGTAATTCAGACTATGTAAGCCGGAGATGGGTAACCAATTGTTCATGACGCCTAACCAATACATCAACAATAAAGATAACCAAAAGCCCGGAATGGAAAAGCCAATAAAATTAAACAGGGTGATCGATCGATCTTTCCAGCCTTGGTAATGTTTGGCGGCAATGACGCCAAGCGGAATAGCGAGTAGCAGAGTAATGATGAGCCCGAGAATGTTAATCATGAGCGTGATGGGGAGCGCCTCTTGAATCATGCCCTTTGTCACGTTGCCATCTTTATCTGTAGTTTGCCAAAACACAGGTTTTTGATGTCCTGCGAAGGAATTGCCAAAGTCGAGCTGTATCATGCGCTTTAACCATAAGCCATATTGGACAATCACCGGTTTATCCAAATTGTAGAGTTCACGCAGTTTTTGGCGGGATTCCTCCGATGCTTTGGGGTTAAATGCTGCCTCGTTATTGGTGATATCCCCAGGTGCCAAATGCATGATAAAGAATGAAATCAGGCTGATGCCGATTAGCATGGGGATCATCCATAACACGCGTTTAATCAGGTAGGTCAGCATAGTTATTGTGCGCTAATTTCATTTCTACGTAATGGTTCAGGGATATACCACTTGTGTGAATCATAACCCACTCCAGCAGGGGGAATCGGATCTACAATGCCTTGAATGCGCTTATGCATTGCTGTCAGCCCATATCCAGCTGATAAATACACAATCGGGCAGTCTTCCAGTAATACCTTGGCAAACTCGTGATAGATATTCATGCGCTTATCCGGATCTAATTCGGTTCTGCCTTGCTCTAAGAGTTTGTCGATGGTTGGGTTATTGTAACCAATAAAGTTAAACTGGCCTGGTGCCTGTTGGCTGGAGTGCCAGATGCTATATTGATCCGGATCCAAACCTAAGCCCCAGCCCAACACCACAACGTCAAAATCACCGGTTTTAATAAAGCGACTAATAAAACTTGCCCATTCAATGGCACGAATCTTAACGTCTATACCAATATCTTTGAGCCTGCGTTGAATCAGCACGGCTGATTTTTCACGCTCTTTATTTTGGTTGGTGATGATCTCGAATGCAAAAGGTTTACCGTCACGCTCCAAAATACCATCACCATTGGTGTCGATAAAGCCAGCTTCCCTGAGTAGCGCTTTGGCTTTTTGTGCGTCGTAAGGGTAGGGGCTAAGTGCAGCATTGCTCCAGCGCGTACCTGGCTTATAGGGAGAGGCAATGTTAATGCCTAGCCCTAAATAGACGCCATCAATAATTTCCTGCTTATCAATCGCATAATTGATGGCTTTTCTGACACGGATATCGTCAAACGGTTTATGCTTGAGGTTAAACCCCATGTAGGTGTAACTATTACCTAACTCTTTGTATAGGTTCAAGTTATTTTGTAGCTCAGGGCGAGAAGGAATGATACGTGAGTATTTGATTGGGTCTAAGCCCATGGTGTCGATGTTATCTGCCATGAGCTCAAGAAATTGTGCCGAGTTATCTGGAATAATGCGTGTAATGAGCTTGTCAATTTGTGCTGGGCCCAACACACTTTTGGTGTTGCGCGACAATTGAATATTTTCACCGTTTTTCCAGACATCTAACTGATAGTAGTTGCTCCCCACGGGTTTGCGCGCAAATGCTGTGGTATGGATGTCCTGGCCCTTTAATAAATGCGCTGGCAAAATCTGCAAGCCTGACCAGCTATCCAAGGCTGGGGCATACGCTTGATCGTAGCTGACTTTAAATGTGAATGCGTCTGGCGTTTCTGCTTTTTTGACCAACTGGTAATCGGAAGCATAAGGGCTGCGTGTCTTTTCATCGATGACTAATTTCCAGGTAAATAGCACATCAGCACTGGTGAGTGGATGTCCATCGGCCCAAGTTAGATTGGGCTTTAATTTAAATGTAATGGTTTTTTGATCATCGGAAATCGTCCAACTTTCTGCCAAATCGCCTTCTAAATCTAGTGTGGCATTGTATTTCAGTAATGCGTTAAAAATGTTAGAGGCAATCGCGGCCGAGGCTGACTCTCCAGCAACCATGTAAATCAGTCCACTCGGTTCGGCAGTCATCGCGCCAATCATGGTGCCGCCTGTTACGCTAGGGTAATGAGCTGAATAGTCTTTGGTTTCTGTGGTCGGGGAAGATTGATGACAAGCACTCAGGCATAAGCTAAGCAATAAGGCTGTGAATATATGTTTGTGAAAATACACACAAGTTGAGAGGGGGTGAGTGGTTGATAGATGAAACACAGTGACCCCAATCAATTAGTGGATTTTGGAAGAGACTCGAGTTCTGCGATGAGATGTTTTCGACGATTTCTTTGCTTTATGGCTGATATACCTAGAAGATGTAGTCGAGTATTTTTTCTTATGACTACCTGCTACATAACGGCTGCTTGCGCGTTGTGTGCTGGCTTGGCGAGTCACCACTTTGATGATTTGCCCGGCTTTTAATTGCCCTGCACTGATGCGATTAGTACTTAGCAGATGGCTTTTTTCAACATTAAATTTATCGGCTAGGCTAGAAACCGTATCACCACGTTTTACTTTATAACGGATGGTTCTTGTAGCGCGAGATTCATTTTCTGTGCTGGCATTGTCTTCTTTCACAGAAATATTTTCATCAAAACTAGCCTGCACAATATTGGCATCTGCACTAAATCCGTTGGGCACCAAGATAGGACGTGAAGTCATTATTTTCTTTTTGCCGGTCAAATCATTGACTTCTCTTAACTCGCTCACGCCAATATTGAATTTTCTTGCAATGTAATCAATCCGTTCGCCACGCTTGGCTGAATAGGTTTTCCAACTAGTCAGTGGTTTATCGTAATTGGCCAAATTTTCTTTAAAGCGATCTGCCGCCCAAGTTGGCAATAGCAATTGATGTACCTCATTGTTAGAAACAATGACCGGGCGGTTATAGCTCGGATTTAGAGCGCTAAGCTCTTCTGGTGATATTTCAGCAAGCTCGGCTGCCAGCTTGGCATCAATTTGTTTAGGTGCAAGCACGCGCGTAAAGTAAGGTTTGTTAGGAATATCTACTAGACTCAGGCCGAACTCATCAGGTTTGAATACAATGTTTTTAATGGCCTGCAGTTTCGGTACATAGTTTTTTGTTTCTTCAGGCAAACGTAAATGCTGGTAATCGGTAGGTAAGCCTTGTTTGCGGTTGCGTTCGATAGCGCGGGAGACTGTGCCTTCACCAGCGTTGTAGGCAGCAAGCGCTAGATCCCAAGAGCCGAACATGCCGTGCAATCTTTGTAAATAGGTGAGGGCAGCGTTGGTGGCAGCGGTTACATCGCGACGCTTATCTGCCCAGTAGTTTTGTTTTAAGCCGTAATCTTTGCCGGTGGCTGGCACAAACTGCCAGATGCCTGATGCATGGCTGCGTGAATAAGCCTGTGGGTTATAGGCACTTTCTATCATGGGTAGCAGGGCAATTTCCGTAGGCATGCCACGTTTTTCAACTTCTTCTACAATATGAAACAGGTATTTCTGGCTTCTTTCCAGCATACGTTTTACATAGTCAGGCCTAGAGGCATACCAGTTTTCATGCTTTGCGGTATATTCAGAATCGATATCAGGGATGTTAAAGCCATTGCGAATACGCTCCCACAAGTCATCTTGACCTACATAGATGCTGGTGTCGTCATGCTCTTGAATAAACTCTTCAATTGGATCGGCCGTTAAAGTGCTGTCAATATGGTCTTCCAAAATAAGCATTTCATCGCCGGCAACGTTGCTTTGTAGTGACGTTGCAGCAAAGCCAGACAGCGGTAAAGCTAACGTTAACCACAAACCCATCAAACAAATGGGTACGCGTTTGGAATGTTGCTGTGGGTGACGTGATGGCAAAAATTGGGTCATAACACTTGAAGAGTATAAAAAGTTTGAAACATGACTGAATACTAGCGGCGATTATTGCATGAGTCAAGTAAAAGTATTACTTAGATTAACTTATTTATCTTATTGATTAATAATGGTTTCTAAGCTGTCTTATTGCAGTAAAAATTTCAATTTCAGATGCGTTTTGCATCTTGATATGTTGTTGGATTTCTGTTTCAAGACACCTTAAAAAAGGATTGGTTGCAATTTCTTCTTCAAGTGTGCTGGGTAAACTTGGTATATTTTGCTTACGTAACGATACTATGTGCGCTTCACGTTGCGCCAATCTGAGGTTGTTGGGCTCCAAACCACGTGCAAATTGAATGTTTGTCAGCGTGTATTCATGAGTACAAAAAATTTGTGTGGTGCTAGGCAATTGCTTAATGCGCTGTAATGAATGAAGCATTTGTTCTGGGCTGCCTTCAAACAATCGACCGCAACCCGCACCAAATAACACATCGCCACAGAATAGAAACTGATCATTCACATAAACGATGTGGTCTAACGTGTGTCCTGGCAGCCACATTATTTTGAAGGATTGCTCAATTGCAGGCAGCGTAACGTGGTCGCCTTCTTTTATTGCAGTGTGTGGGAAAGGATACTCGCGATAACTGGGCGCATACACAGGCACTTGGTATTGTTCGAGTAAAGTTTCTACACCGCCAATATGGTCTAGATGGTGATGTGTAATTAAAATAGCACTTAACACTAATTGCTTTTCTTTTAAAACTTGCAATACAGGTGTCGCATCTCCGGGATCAACGACCACAACGTTGCGACCGAGTTGTAAAACCCATATATAATTGTCTTCAAATGCAGGAATTGGGAATATAGTGATCATGTATCAATGCTTAAACAAACGACAGCCAACAGAGTATCTCATGGTTGTGATTCTGCCAGTATTTGTCAACTGATAAATGTACCCGAATACACAAGATGATTGGTTAAAAAGTCCGCTTGGCAATTATTTGCTTGCAAGTGAAAAAGCCATTTATGATCAGCACGTCGCTGATATTTTTGGCTTTAATGCCTTGCAGATTGGCTTGCTCGAAATGGATTTGTTACAGCAATCCCGTATTGCCAAGCGCTTACGTGCAGATGCTGGCGCCGGTGATGTGTTGTGTGAGAGCGAATTTTTGCCGTTTGCTTCTGCATCTATAGATTTGTTATGCCTACCGCATGTATTAGAGTTTAGTCAGAACCCTCATCAAACGCTGCGAGAAGTAGAGCGCGTACTTGTCCCCGAGGGGCATTTGATATTAACAGGCTATAATCCGATGAGTGCTTGGGGTGTGCGGCGCTTGTTTTCTAAAAAGCAGCATTATCCTTGGTGCGGCAATACGCTGTCTTTAAAGCGTATTAAAGATTGGCTAGCGTTACTAGGATTAGAGTTTGTACATGGCGGTACACAAGCATTTATTTTGCCAATCAATGATACGAAATGGATTCATCGACAACGCTGTATTGAAACCTTTGCTACAAAGTGCAATGCGCCTTTAGGCGGTATTTACTACATTGTGGCCAAAAAACGTGTCGTTAACATGACCTTACTCAAGCCAAACTGGAAAAAATCGTTAGTGAAATCTGCCCTTGTGGCGACACAGCAAAAAACAAAACCTTCACAAAAAATAAACAAAAAAACACAATAGTAAGATGACAATCAATTTAGTAGAAATATACGCAGATGGTGCATGTAAAGGGAATCCTGGTGTAGGTGGTTGGGGTGCACTGTTGTTATTTGGCGCACAAGAAAAAACGCTCTTTGGTGGTGAGGCGCAAACCACGAATAACCGCATGGAATTAACTGCCGTCATTCGCGCACTAGAGGCGATTAAACGCCCGTGTCAGATTAAAATTTACACCGATTCATCTTATGTGCAAAAAGGGATAACCGAGTGGATTATTGGCTGGAAGCAACGCCAATGGCGCACCGCAGACAAAAAACCGGTGAAGAACGAAGACTTGTGGAAGCAATTAGATGCGCTTGTGCAATCCCACCAAATTGAGTGGATTTGGGTCAAAGGCCATGCCGGTAATGTTGGTAATGAACGTGCTGATGCCTTGGCAAACCTTGGTGTCGAAGAAGTGTTGGCAAATTAAAGCAACTAGGACTGACTAGATGAGACAGATTTTTTTAGATACTGAAACCACAGGCTTATATCCAGATCAAGGGCACCGCATTATAGAAATTGCAGCGGTGGAGATGATTAACAGACGGCCTACTCAGAATCATTTCCATGTGTATTTGAACCCTGATCGCGAGATTGATGTGGCTGCACAGGAAGTGCACGGCATTACTTTGGAATTTTTACAAGATAAGCCACATTTTGATGCGATAGCCGATGAATTTACAAGATTTATCAAAGATGCCGAGCTGATTATCCACAACGCACCGTTTGATGTTGGCTTTTTAAATGCAGAGCTTGGCCGGATTGGGCTACAGCCAATCCAGAAGTTTTGCGATAGAATTACTGACACATTGAAGATGGCCAAAGACGCGCGTCCGGGCCAGCGTAACAATTTGGATGCATTATGTAGGCATTTTGGCATTGATAATTCCAAACGTACCTTGCATGGCGCGTTGCTAGATGCGGAGTTGCTGGCTGAAGTCTATATGGCAATGACGCGTGGTCAAGACAGTTTGTTGATGGATTTGCAGCAAGCCAAAGAGACGCAGTCACAACAGGTGATGCATCAGCACCAAGCTGTCAGCATTAAAGTGCTTCCGCCAGAAAGTGAAGAGCTAGAGGCACATGCGGCTTATTTAGAAGGTTTGAAAAAAACAGGTGCGCAGCTTTGGTAAGTGGTGTTAGCCCGAGATGAATTCACCGGATTGATTTTAGAATAATGGAAATAATATGAAAAATTGTATCGTAGTGACAGGTGGTGCAGGTTTTATCGGTAGTAACTTTGTCAATGAATGGGTGAAGCATGGTCTAGGTAAAGTCATTAATTTGGATAAATTGACCTATGCTGGTAATTTAGAAAATTTGGCAGAAATTCAGCACAATCCAGACCATGTATTTGTGCATGCAGATATCGGTGATAGAGAGGCTGTGCAAAAGTTGCTTGCGGCTCATCAACCACGTGCAGTGGTCAATTTTGCTGCTGAGAGTCATGTAGACCGCTCGATACACGGGCCTGGTGAGTTTATTGAGACCAATGTGGTCGGTACCTTTCATCTATTAGAAGAGGTGCGGGCATACTGGGGTGCACTCGGTGTAACCGATAAAACGCAGTTCCGTTTTCTACATGTGTCTACCGATGAAGTGTATGGTTCATTGAGCGCAACAGACCCTGCATTTAAAGAGACCAATGCTTATGAGCCTAACAGCCCATACTCTGCTTCTAAAGCCGCTTCAGATCATTTGGTGCGCGCCTATCATCACACTTACGGCTTGCCAACGTTAACCACTAACTGCTCTAACAATTATGGCCCTTACCATTTTCCAGAGAAGCTAATCCCATTGGTGATTCACAATGCACTGCAAGGTAAACCGCTGCCCATTTATGGTAATGGTAGCAATGTCCGTGATTGGCTGTATGTGACAGACCACTGTAGCGCGATTAGGCGTGTATTAGAAGACGGGACAGTAGGTGAGACCTATAATATTGGTGGCTGGAACGAAAAAACGAATTTAGATGTAGTGCATACCTTATGCGATATTCTGGATCAGGAACAACCTAAAGCGCAAGGCAGTTACCGCGACCAAATTACATTTGTCGTGGATCGTCCGGGACATGATCAGCGTTATTCAATTGATGCCACCAAAATTGAACGAGAACTCGGCTGGAAGCCAGCAGAGACGTTTGAGACTGGCATTCATAAAACCGTGAAGTGGTATTTAGCGCACCCACAATGGGTCAACAATATCACTAGTGGTGAATATAAAAACTGGGTGAGCCAGAATTACAAAGAACGTGGTGAGGAGCTAGCATAATGGCAATGAAAGGCATTGTATTGGCCGGTGGTTCCGGAACACGTTTATATCCTGTCACTCAAGTGGTTTCTAAGCAGTTGTTGCCGGTGTATGACAAGCCGATGATTTACTACCCATTATCTGCGCTAATGTTGGCTGGTATTCGTGAAGTATTGATCATCTCAACACCGCAAGACACACCGCGTTTTTCAGAATTGCTAGGCGATGGTAGTCAATGGGGCATGTCCATTCAATACAAAGTACAGCCATCGCCAGATGGATTGGCACAAGCCTTTATTTTGGGCGAATCATTTATTGGCAATGACCCATGTGCCCTTGTATTGGGCGATAACATTTTCTACGGGCACGAGCTGGCGCTGATGGCGCAAAAAGCGGCTGAGCGTACAAGCGGTGCCACTGTATTTGCCTATCCGGTGAATGATCCTGAGCGTTACGGCGTGGTGGAATTTAACCAAGCAGGTCAAGCCATTAGTTTGGAAGAAAAACCGACGCAACCTAAATCCCGTTATGCTGTCACAGGCTTGTATTTTTACGACAATCGCGTGGTTGATATTGCAAAAAATCTTAAACCATCTCCTCGTGGCGAATTAGAAATTACCGACGTCAATCGTCATTATCTGGAGTTGGCAGATTTGCATGTAGAGGTGATGGGGCGCGGCATGGCTTGGTTGGATACAGGTACGCATGAATCGTTATTGGAAGCTGGCGCCTTTATTCAGACCATCGAGAAGCGCCAAGGGTTAAAAATTGCTTGTCCGGAAGAGATTGCTTACCGCAAAGGGTTTATCGACGCAGCAGCATTAGAGAAGTTGGCCAGCAAGTACGCTAAAAATGGCTACGGTCAGTATTTGAAACAAGTGTTAACAGAGAAAGTGTTTTAATGAATGTGATTCAAACGCGTATTCCAGAAGTGTTGGTGTTTGAGCCCAAGGTATTTGGTGATGATCGTGGGTTCTTTTTTGAGAGTTTTAATGCAAACCAGTTTGATGCAGCAGTAGGCCAACACTATGATTTTGTTCAGGATAACCACTCACGTTCTGCAAAGAACGTGCTGCGAGGCCTGCACTATCAAATTGAACAGGCGCAAGGCAAGCTAGTGCGCGTGACGCAAGGCGAAGTGTTTGATGTCGCTGTGGACATTCGGCAATCCTCGCCTACATTTGGTCAATGGGTAGGTGAACTGCTTTCTGCAGAGAACAAACGCCAAATGTGGATACCGCCAGGATTTGCACATGGGTTTCTAGTGCTCTCTGATCATGCCGAATTTTTGTATAAAACCACTGATTTTTATGCGCCACAATTTGAGTGCAGCATTCGCTGGGATGACGCTGATATTGGTATCGAATGGCCAAGCGATGCTAAACCAGTGTTGTCGGCCAAAGACAGCGTTGCTTCAAGCTTGCGTGATGCAAGAAAATTTCCTTAATCGATTCATCTGGTAGCCCATGAAAATTTTAGTGACAGGTGTAAAAGGTCAAGTCGGCCATGCTTTGCAGCACACGCTAGGCGGTCATCACGAAATCGTTGCACTGGATCGCGAGCAACTGGACCTTGCTGATACAGATGCCGTTCGTCGTGTCGTGCAGCTAGTGAGGCCAGCACTTATTATTAATCCCGCAGCTTATACTGCAGTAGATAGAGCTGAAAAAGAACCTGAGTTAGCGCATGCGATTAATGCCGTTGCCCCTGGTATTTTGGCGGAAGAAGCCGCAAATATTGGTGCCGGATTAATCCACTTTTCTACAGACTATGTGTTTGATGGTAATAAAGAAGCGCCTTATGTAGAAACCGATGCAGTGAATCCGCTCAGCGTATATGGCCGTAGCAAGCTAATGGGCGAAGTTGCGATACAAGCTGTTGGTTTACCACATTTGATTTTACGCACAAGCTGGGTATACGGTGCGCACGGTAAAAACTTCCTGAAAACCGTTTTAAGATTAAGCGCAGAGCGCGAACAATTAAAGATTGTTGACGATCAATGGGGCGCACCTACAAGTAGCCATGCTATTGCCACGGCAGTCAATCAGTTGCTGGACGCTTGGCAGATAGATAATCAATCCCAATCAGGCGTCTATCACTTTACCAATGCTGGCAGTACTACATGGTTTGGTTTTACGCGCGCCATTTTGGCGGCATATGAGGTGCGGGCGGATGCATTTGCCTTGCCCCCATTGCGAGTAAAAGCAGATACGGTGGGCGCTATCACTACTGCAGAATACCCAACGCCAGCAGTACGCCCACGTAACTCAAGATTAGATCAGACTAAGCTGAACAAAACCTTTGGTGTTGCATTGCCTTCTTGGGAGCAGGCATTGGATGAAGTGATGGGACAAGTGCAGCGTTTTGACTAGCGGACAGCGTCTGTCCAGCTATTAGGGGTCTCGTATAAGCGCACGCGCTCAAGTGTGAGGTGGTTGCCGTATACATCTTTGTACTGTGCTTTTAATAACCTGAATGCTTCAGACGCCATATTTTCCGCAGTAGGAATAGTGGGGAAGATTACGGTTTTATGGCTAGGCAGACTGTTCAGAAAATCTAAAACAACTTGGTCGCCCTGATAGACAATAAACGCATGATCCCAAACATCTACTACGGTTTCACGTGCAATTTTCTTCACATCAGAAAAGTCCATGACCATGCCGTTTTCTGAAGCATGGTCTTGCTGAATAATATCGCCGGATAACGTGATTTCGATGGCGTAGCGGTGGCCGTGCAAGTTGCGGCATTGGCTTTTATGGTCTGGGATACGGTGGCCCGCATCAAATTCAAGGCGTGTAGTGATTTGCATGGCTGAATTATATCAGCTCGCAGAATTTATTTTTGCCCACTGTACAAAATCATCAAAGGGCATCGGTTTTGAAAAATAGTAGCCCTGTGCTTTGGTGATGCCAATTTGGTTGATTAATTGCAGCGCGGCCTCGTTTTCCACACCTTCCACCAACACTTCTTTATCTAAGCTCTCTGCCAGAGAAGCCATGGATTGCACCATTCTGAAGTCTTTGTCGGATAAATGAATATCACGCACAAAAGACTGGTCGATTTTAATCAATGAGATGGGCATATTGCGTAGCCTCGCCATAGATGAATAGCCAGTACCGAAATCATCCAGTGCTAACCTAAACCCATGGTCCGTCATTTGCTGAATAGTATGCAGTGTGGTTTCATTTTCTTCCAAAATGCCATTTTCTGTGATTTCCAAAATCAAATCTTGCGGTTTGATTTTCCAAAATTGACTGCTTTGCAGAATCAGCAAGGGCAAGTCTTTATCGTATAGATCTTCTGCGCGCAAGTTGAGTGTTAGGTAGACCGAGAGCTTGTTTTGGTTAATCAGTTGGTGCGCTAGTCGGCATACCGAGTGAATAAGCCAGCGCGTGAACATCTTGCCCAGCCCAACTTTATTGATGATCTCCACCATGACATTGGGGTAAATACCCTTACTCTTTGCACTCGGCCAGCGCAATAAGACTTCGGCACCTACACAATGTCCATCCGGCAACCCAACAATAGGCTGCAAGTAAAGCTCTAGATCTTCATTGTTGAACGCATCGGTAATATCTAGTTCCAGTTTCTTTTGATGATCGGCTTCATCGGAGATTGCTTGCGTATAAATCACAGCATCCAGTTGACTAGTAAGTGCATGGTTAAGCGCAATGCGGGCATGCTCAACCATATGTACATAGTCATTCGGTTGTGTTTGTATGGCAGCCCCAATCACAGGGGTGACAATGAATGCTTGGTGGTCAAAAGGAATGACTTGCTCAAAACAACGTTGAATTTTAGCAATCAATAAATTCATTTGTGGCGGCTGTATAGACTTTTCAAGCAACACGTTAAACAACAACGCGCCAGACTGAAACAAGCTGTGGGCACTTGGGAAACACGTGGTCAGTAGTTCTACAATTTTGATGCTGAGCGCGGGGGGCAATGTCGGAGAAATTGTATTGGTTCCGCGTTCGATTAAAAAACGGATTGAGATCAGGCTTAACTCGACCGGAGCTGATGACGGTTCTGCGCTTTCCGCAATGGCTTGAATCAGCAGGTGCGTATTCGGCAAATTGGTAATGGCATCATGATCCAACAGAAAATGAATCTGATGCTGCTCATAGGTATGTAAACTTTCGCTCAATATTTCAAATAGGTAAAGGTGAAGGCGTGCCGTGCTGGTACTGCCGGTGCCTGATGCATGCCCGAGAGCGAGGCAGCGCAACAAGCTGGTGATGCTGGTCAGTTTGGTATTGGCTTGAATGGCTTGTACCCAATGCGCGATACACGTGTTGATGCGTGCGCAGAATGCATCCCATGACATAGTGCTTGGCCAAGTCGCAATGTCTACAAACAACTGCTCCAGCGCATCGTTTTTATCTTCGTTATCCAGCGCTAGATATAACGCTTCTATAGCATCTACATCGGCTTGATACGTACCCTGTAGCTGATGCATTTCCAGTTGATATTGTGTTGCTTTGATCGCCAGATGTTCTGCGGTGTATTCAATGTCGAGCGTACGTAAATAAGGCGTTTGTTCGCCATCTTCCAATCTATCGAGTAGGCGCATAAACTAGATATTAGATATAAAAGTCTTCGGCATGTAGCCCTAAGCTATCTGCCGTCACCGCACGTACTATTTTGTACACTTCGCCATCTGGCGTTTTAGGAGAGTTTAATAGATCAAGGGTAACTGGAAATTCATTGCGCGTTCTATCTGGCGCGAGCACTACCATCACTCTGGGGAGTAAGCGCCGCACCTGATTCTGCTGAATCACTACGCCAATTTCTCCGCTATTCAGTTCGACCAGAGAGCTGACGGGGTAGATGCCAAAAAACTGAATGAGTTGTTCGACCAGTTCACTTGAAAATAATTTATCTCGCATCTGATGAATTTCATCCAATGCTTTCAGGTTGTGGATGCTCTTGGCGTAGCTGCGATCAGTGGTGAGCGCGCAATAGGTATCAATTAAGCCAGCAATTTGCGCGCGTATTTGAATTTGCTCGCCATCTAGGTTGTTTGGGTAGCCGCTGCCATCATAGCGCTCATGGTGTTGTGCAATCACTTCAATTACAGAATCTGGGATATCCGATGTTTTTGCCAGAATACGCAGTCCTTCTTCAATATGTAATTTAGCAATTTCAAATTCCGTGGGACTGAGTTTTGCATTTTTTAACAAAATGCGTTGCGGAATTTTTACCTTGCCCAAGTCTTGCAGCAGGCCTGCCAAACCCATTTCTTTAATCTCTAGTTTTGGTAATGCTAAAAAGCTAGAAAAAGCCATCATGTTGATCGATACATTGAGCGCCTGCGCATAAGCTACATTGTCCGCATCTTTGAGTTTGGCAAGCCACATCAGCGCATCCGGTGTGCGGCTGATGCTATCCACCATATGATCTAACACCTCGGAAACTGTGCTGATATCTAGGTGTTGTTTATTGGCAATGGCTTCGAAGATTTCTTTGGTGGCAATTTGTGTCTTTTCATAGGTGGGGTAAATCACCGCCATTTCCTGCTCTACACGTGGCACTTCATTTTGATAAATATGAATGCGATACATTTCAGATTCGGTAATCCCAAATGGATCATCGTCTGTTTCACCATTAGTCTTGGGTGTTTTGAGCTTTTCTTTTTTATTGCCAAATAGATTTCTCAAGAAGCCAAGTGCGCTTCCATTGCTATCGGTATCTGGCTGTGTACTTTCAGCACTGTGCGTGCCATTGAGCGGTGCTGATGCTGACGCTGATGGTTTAACCTCTCTGACATTAAAGATGATGCCATCATTGGTTTGCGTGATTTCACCTTTTTTGATGGCACTCATAATCTCAAAAAAGTTGGATTGCTGAAGCGTCTTCTTTTGGTTGTTTGTGGTTTTAACCATTACCTTGGGCGCCGTATTCACGCGGGTGTTAAGCTGTTTGGTGCTAGCGGCTTGTTTGATAATCACTGGGACGGATTCACGCTTGATCGCAATATCCACTTTGACCTTACTGCCAAATTGGTCGCCGATAGATTTGGTGCGATCTACATACACAAACTCACACAGCTGTTTTAGTGTTTGCAGTTGCTCATCTTCTTCAAGCACAAAGCCTTGCAGCAAGAAGGGGGTTCCTAACCACGGTCTATCAAGGTCAGCGATAAACATGCCTAACCTGAGTTGGTTTGAAAGAACCTTTTCTTTGGTGATGTCCATGGCTATTTTAAGTTGATTCGCTCAATGTTTTAATATGCGCCAATACACTCTCGCTTAAGTACTGCAAATGATAGCCACCTTCCAAGCATGAAACAATTCTACCTTTACAATATTTTTCAGATAATGCCACGATATAGCGCGTAATCCAACTAAAGTCTTCAATTTCGAGTGCTAAGTTGGCAAGTGGGTCTTGGCGGTGTGCATCAAACCCAGCGGAAACAAACAATATTTCCGGCTTAAACGCTTCAATCGCGGGGGTAAACTCTCGAGTGACTGCCTCTCTAAATGCTTCGCCACTGGCGTTTGCAGGTAAGGGCACATTAATCATACGGTTTGTTCTTGAGTTTGCGCCTTTGTGCGGATAAAACGGGTGCTGAAATGTTGAACACAACATCACTGCCTGGTTTTGCTTGAAAATATCCTCTGTGCCGTCGCCATGGTGCACATCAAAATCAATAATCGCAATACGTTGAAGACGGTAATGTTTGAGTGCGTGCATCACGCCCACCGCGACATGGTTAAAAATGCAAAAGCCGGCGCTATTGCGCTTGCCCGCATGGTGACCGGGTGGGCGGGTGCAGCAAAAAGCATGATGGGCCTTTTGCTGCATGACCAAATCAGTTGCCAAGATAGCAGCACCACTGGCACGCAAGGTGGCTTCTAAGCTGGCTGGGCCCATGGCGGTGTCCGCATCCAGTTTCACAATGCCAGCGCTAGGGGCTACACTATAGATGTAATCTACATAGGCTTGATCGTGCGCTAGGGTTAAGTGCTGCCTAGTTGCTAGTGGCGCTTGGTAAAAGTCGAGTTGGTGACGAATGGGTGAAGCGTTGATTGCAGCTTGAATGGCAGAAATGCGCGCCGGTGATTCAGGATGTTGCCCATCCATGACATGTAGCAAGGTATCTGGGTGAGAGATCACTGCGGTACGGTTCATGATATTGGGCGATGAAGTTCCTCGGTCAATAATTGGTATTGTGCCAGCCGGTTGGCGCTAATGGTCAAATTCACTTGGCTTAGGATAGCACAGTCAGGTTCATGTATATGTCTGCAGTTGTTAAATCGGCAGTGGCCCAAATACGGTCTAAACTCAACAAATGCTTGTTCCAACGCCTGCTGCGAAATATGATTCAGCCCAAATTCCTGTAAGCCGGGCGAGTCGATTAAACTGCTGTGCTGATCCAAATAATACAGGCGCGTGGCGGTGGTGGTATGTTTACCGCTATCCAAGGCTACACTCATTTCTTGTGTGCGTGCCGTTTCATTTGGCAATAGCGCATTGATGATGGTGGATTTCCCCATGCCGGATTGCCCGACCATCACGCTTTGCTCGCCCGCTAGGAATGGGAGTAGTGGCGCAATATCTTGGTTTGCGGAAAGCGGGAGTGTGGTATAGCCAAGCGCTGTATATAGATTAAGTTTTTCTAGCGCTTCATCGTTTTTTAAGTCGCACTTATTTAACACAATCAATATTTTAATGCCGGCTTCCTCTGCTGCAACCAAGCATCGATTCAACAACGCTTCATAAAAACTGGGTTGAGTAGCCAGCACAATGATGATTTGTGTGACATTGGCCGCTAAGAGTTTACTTTTATAGGCGTTACTACGATAGAGCAAGGTTTTGCGGGCTAACGTGCGTTCAATGACACCTTCACGGTGGTCGGTAAGGGCTATTTCTACTTGATCGCCGGAGGCAATGTCTGTTTTTTTACCACGGGTGACGCAACTGATGCGGCGTTTGTCTTCAAGCTCTACTTCATACCGCTTACCAAAAGCGGCGACTACTAGCCCATTAAGTATCATTTAAAATGGTAATACTGTTGGTTTAGATACGCTGCAACGTTTATTTCGTCTTCCTCAAACCATTTTAAATCTAACATGGTATTGCAATTGCGTACCTGCACAACAAGACCAGTAGGCGTTTTGATTTTTCTCAACTCGCGCGTATAGATTTCCGAACCATCGCCGCCGTAACTGGAAGCATGGCATTGAATGCAGTGCGCTTCTAATAGTTTTTTACCAGCAGGTATATCTGCATTGTTGAACAAGGCATCACCATAGCAAACACTAGAGGCTAGCAATGCGCTTAAAAAAATGCATTTTTGCATCATACGATTAACGATTCCCAGTATAAGTGGCGAGTTTTGCAATACGAATGCTTGCCGGTGGGTGCGAGTCATAAAACGCAGAATGTAGAGGGTCGGGCGTCAATGTAGATGCATTCTCACGATACAGTTTAACCAGTGCGTCTACCAAGAATTTTGCATCTGCGTGTTTTGCTGCATAGTCATCGGCCTCAAATTCATTTTTACGTGAGTAGCTGGCCATGATTGGGCGCAATAAAAATAAGAAAGTAGGGGAGACCAATAAAAACAATATCAAGGCCATATAGTCACTGGGTTGGTGTACCCCTAAGCCAGCGTAAAACCATGATTGGTTGATAAGCCAGCCTAATAAAGCGAGGCCAATCAAGCTGATAGAGAACATCATGACCACACGTTTAATGACATGATGATGTTTGAAGTGGCCAAGCTCATGTGCCAATACCGCTTCAATTTCATCAGCATTCAACTTGTCTAATAAGGTATCAAAAAATACCACGCGCTTGCTGCTGCCAAAGCCCGTGAAATAGGCATTGCCATGACCGGAACGTGTGGAGCCATCCATCACAAATAAGCCTTGTGACTTAAAACCACACTTAGTCAGCAGATTTTCGATGCGACTTTTAAGTGTGATATCAGCAAGTGGTGTAAATTTATTGAACAAAGGCGCAATAAATGTTGGATAAACCGCCAACATCACAATGTTAAACACACTCCATATAGCCCATAAGTAGAACCACCAGTAATCGCCCGCGCCTTGCATTAGCCAGAGTGCGGCAAATAAAATGGGTGCACCTAATGCTAATCCTACCAAGCCATGTTTGAACATGTCGCTAAAAAACATAACAGGCGTCATTTTGTTAAATCCAAACTGCGCATCTACTGTAAACGTACGGTAATAGTCAAAGGGCAGCTCAATCAGGGTGCTGGCAAATAGCGCACTGCAAATCACTAACGCACCGCGTATGATGTCTTGATTGGGTAGCCATTGTGTCCATACTTGGTCTATCCACTGTAATCCACCGCCAATCGTCAGCAATAGCAAAAGAATCGCGTGTGCCGCGGTTTCTGCAATAGTGACTTTTGTTTTAGCACTGGAATAGTCTGCGGCTTTTTGGTGTGCTTCTAGTGAAATGGTTTGTGTAAATGCAGCTGGTACCTGTTGGCGGTGCGATTGTATGTATTGAATATGGCGATTGCCTAACCAAAGTCTTACCAAGGTAGTAATGGCTAATAAGCTCACAAAAATAAATGTTAATGTTGTTGCCATAAGGTCTATAAATTCACTAATTAAGTTAAACTAACATGATTGTGAAGCATCTCAAGGCAAATGGTTCACAGTCTATGTCTTTAACCCGTATTTTAATGGAAATCATGATGGTCGCTAGCAATAACAATGTCAATAACGAAAATTTAATTTGGTTGGATATGGAGATGAGCGGGTTGCTACCTGATTCTGACCGTGTTTTAGAGTTGGCAGCCGTGGTGACCGATGCAAATCTCAACGTGTTGGGTGAGTCCCCAGTGTTCGTGATTCATCAAAGCGATGCTGTATTAGACGGCATGGATGCATGGAACAAAGGTGCGCATGGTCGCAGTGGTTTGATTGATAAGGTTAAAGCATCTACGACCAGTGAGCAAATGGCGACTGAGCAGATGATTGCTTTTTTAAAAGAGCATGTGCCAGCAGGTAAATCTCCTATGTGCGGTAACTCTATCTGCCAAGATAGGCGTTTTATGGCACGCTATATGCCAGAGCTAGAAAGTTATTTTCATTATAGAAACTTAGATGTGAGCGTGTTTAAAGAGCTGGCCAGGCGCTGGAAGCCGGAAATTTATGCAGGCTTTAAAAAAGCCAGCAGACATGAAGCGTTGGCCGACATCTATGAGTCTATTGATGAGCTGAAATATTACCGCGAACACTTTATCGTCAAGTAAGCCTTGCAGCTAATTCAGAATAGTTAGCTGAAGAAGTTACGGACAAAAAAAAGGACATTATCTACATAATGTCCCGAGGGAGGAGAAGTTAGCTTTGGAGAAGCTTAGTTATACATAAGCATCAACTATGCCAACTAGCCAAACGCTTATTCCAAGAGTTTTTGATACAGCGCAATGTAAGCATTGGCGCTGTTCTTCCAACCAATTTCTTTTTTCATCCCATTTTTCTGTATTTTTTTCCAAATCTTTCGGTCATTCCATCTTGACAAAGCCTGTTTAATTGTGACCAAAAGTGACATTCTGTTGACATTTTCTATCACAAATCCTGTGGCTGTATTGTTTTGAATGCTGACTTCATCGCTATGGCAGATAGAGTCTGCTAGGCCACCTGTGTTAGAGACAATAGGAGGCGTTCCGTAGCGCAATCCATATAGCTGATTGAGCCCGCATGGTTCAAAGCGCGAGGGCATAATGAAGATGTCAGCACCCGCCATAATCAAATGGGATAAAGGCTCGTTATAGCCGATGGTGACGGACACTTGGTTCGGGTTGTTTTCTGCAAATGCTAAAAACTGCGCTTCAAAAGACTTTTCGCCGCCACCCAAAATTGCAAATTGACAGCCTAAGTCAATCAACTCTTGCATAGACTCTATGAGAATATCCAAGCCCTTTTGATGCGTGAGCCTACTCACTACGCCAAGTAAAGGCATTTTATCTGTGACATGCAAATGTAAGGCTTCTTGCAAGGTTGTTTTAATGCGCGCCTTGCCTGCTAGGTTTTTTTCAGAGTAGTGATCTGGCAAGTAGGGGTCGGCAGCAGGGTTCCACTCATCGGTATCAATGCCGTTGAGAATACCTGTGATGTCGGCACTTCTCCCTTGTAATAATCCTTGCAGCCCAAATCCAAAGGCCTCTGTTTGAATTTCTAATGCATAGGTCGGACTTACCGTGGAGAGTTGATCTGCGTAAAAAATCCCGGCTTTTAGAAAAGAGACTTGCTGGTAAAACTCAAAGCCATTCAGTTGGTAGTCTTGTGGCGACAGCTCAAGCGATTGTATCCAATGCGGTGCAAAGTTGCCTTGAAACGCGATGTTATGAATGCTGAGCAAAGACTTGGCTTGCGTAAGGCCGCGTTGTTTCATGTAGTAAGGTGCTAGCCCTGTTTGCCAATCATTGCAATGCACAATATCCGGCACCCAACTCCAAAAGGGTTGATGCAGGCTGAGTAAGCTAGCCACTTTGGAGAGCACGCCAAAGCGCATTGGGTTGTCTGCCCAGTCATGGCCATGTGGGTGCGTGTAAGGGCCGCCATCACGTTCAAATAACCCAGAGTGCTTAATGATGATGACTTCAACTTGCGTATTGGGAATCACGCCAAGAATCAAATCACAGCTCAAATGTGTGAATACTTGCAGTGTGCCTAAGTAGGTTTGATTTTCAACTTTATCCAGCACCGCACTGTAGCCGGGAATCAGACATTTGACATCTACATCTGCCACGTTAAGCGCGGCGGGTAGAGCACCGCTGACATCTGCAAGTCCACCTGTTTTAATAAGCGGGAAAATTTCAGAACTAACGAATAAAACGCGCAAAATATTCTTTCTTGGAATTGGTAGCCAACTGCTATTATATTTCTAAAAATACTTCATTGAATCAATCATAGGGTGAAAAATGATAGGCGGGTTTATTGCTGTAGGTATCGGAGCGGCGTTAGGTGCTTGGTTACGCTGGGGGCTGGCAGTGTTACTGAATGCTAGTGTGGTGCCGCTGGGAACACTTGTTGCCAATCTGTTAGGGGGCTATTTAATGGGTTTGGCACTGGCTGGCGTGGTGCAACAACCGGAATGGAGCCCTGAGATTAAGCTGTTGATTACTACGGGTTTCTTGGGAGGGCTAACCACATTCTCCACGTTTTCGGCCGAGGCTTTTCAATTGCTGCATCGTGAGCAGTATGGTTGGGCAGCATTGCATGTGTTGCTACATGTGTTTGGGTCACTATGCATGACCGCTTTAGGTTATCTCACCGTGCAATATTTACGTAATCACTAAATAAAACACAAAAATAAAAAAGGACTCTATTAAGAGTCCTTTTTTACTGTGCGATACCGAAACGTTATTTCTGCGTTTCGACCATCACCAATGGTGCATCTTCTGTAGCCGCTGTATCGTTTTTCTTCCAATTAGCTGCCTTACGTGGTGCCTTTGGTTTAGCTGTCGCTACTGCTGGTGTGTTCACTTTCAACTCACCTTTGGTCTCCACCAGTTGTAGCCCAGCATCTGCTAGATTTGCTGGCAAGGCGCTAGGCGTTTGCGCTGCTTTAGCTTTTGCTGGCTTACGTGCTGGTTTTTTCTTCTCCGCTTTAACTGGCGTTTCAGCTTGCACTGGCTCAGTGGCTGCTGCAACTGTTTCAACAGTCGTCACAGTATCCGTAGCTTCTACATTGGCTTTAGGCGCGCGCTGTTTTTTGTTAGCTGGTTTTTTAGCTACAGGTGTGTTCGCTGCTTCTGAAGTTGGCGCGGCCGTGACGATTTCTACCGAAGCAGCTTTCGTCTCAACAGGCGTCTGTGCGACTTGGCTTGATGTTTCTACCACTGGAGTTGCAACAGTTTCTGCAGTGGCTGGCGTTTGCACGTTTTCTTTGTTTGCTTCATCACGTGGGCGACGATCACGGCGACCACGGCGATTACGACGACCCGAACGCTCTTGGCGTGGTGCACCTTGCTCATTCGGAGTCTCAGTTGCATTAACTATTTGATCATTAGTTTTTTCAACTGCAGTGTCGGCCTCTACACGTTTCTCTGCAGGCGGTTTTTGTTGCTTGTCTTGACGTGGTTGTTCTTGACGTGGTTGCGCTGCTTGCTCATTACGGTTACGTTCATTACGCTCATTTGGATTGCGTTCGGCACCATTTTTATCTGTGGCATTGCGATCACGGTTGCGATTTTTATTACGATCGCGATTGCGGTTACGATCGCGATCACGTTGTTGCTCACGGTTTTGCGTGCGTTGTTCTGCTGGCTTCTCTGCTTCTGATTTTGCTTCATCAGCATTTAAGCCGAATAGTGCTTTGATGCGGCCGAAAATAGAAGCTTTGGCTACTACTGGTGCAGTCTTCTCTGGTTTAGCCTCTACAATTGGCGCAGAAGTGGCTGGCGTAATGCCTTTTACCAATGCTTCTGTTACGTTGGGCTTGCTGTCTTGGTTCAAGCTACTTACGTAGTCTGTCTCAGAAGGCAGTTCTACCATTTTGTAGCTAGCGCGTGAGGTTTCCTCGTTCACATCATCATGTTTAATGCGAATGATGTTGTAGTTAGGGGTTTCCATATGGATATTCGGAATCAAAATCACCTCAACACCCATGCGTTGTTCGATTTTGTGGATATCAGCACGTTTTTCATTCAGCAAGAAGGTTGCAGCTTCAACGGGTAACTGTACCTGAATGATTGCGCTGTTATCTTTCATCGCTTCTTCTTGCGTGATACGCAAGATATGTAATGCAGTAGATTCAATGCCACGGATATGACCAGTACCGTTACAACGTGGACATGTCGCATGGTTGGTTTCACCCAAGCTAGGACGCAAACGTTGACGTGATAACTCTAACAAACCAAAGCGAGAGATTTTGCCGGTTTGGACGCGCGCACGGTCATAATGCAGTGCGTCACGTAAGGCATTTTCAACTTCACGTTGGTTACGTGGATTTTCCATATCAATAAAGTCAATGACCACTAAACCACCCAAATCGCGTAAACGCATTTGACGCGCGACTTCTTCGGCAGCTTCTAAGTTGGTGTTGAACGCAGTCTGCTCAATATCAGAGCCTTTGATAGAGCGACCGGAGTTCACGTCAATCGATACCAAGGCTTCGGTGTGGTCAATCACAATCGCGCCACCGGATGGCAAGCGCACTTCACGTGAGAAAGCAGTTTCAATCTGGTGTTCGATTTGGAAACGAGAGAATAGGGGGATTTCATCCTGATACAGTTTTACACGTGCCACATTGCCTGGCATCACATGATTCATAAACTGTACGGCTTGCTCATGCACATCGGCAGTATCAATCAAAATTTCGCCAATATCCGCACTGAAATAATCACGGATAGCACGAATGACCAAACTACCTTCTTGGTAGATTAGAAATGCGCCAGGTTGAATATGTGAAGCTTCCTCAATGGCTGTCCACAGTTGGGTCAGGTAGTTGAGATCCCATTGTAATTCTTCGGCATTACGGCCAATACCAGCCGTACGTGCAATGATGCTCATACCGTTAGGAATTTCTAATTGTGCCATGGTGTCACGTAGCTCGTTACGCTCTTCACCTTCAACACGGCGCGATACACCACCTCCGCGAGGATTGTTTGGCATCAATACCAAATAACGGCCAGCCAGTGAAATATAGGTGGTGAGTGCAGCACCTTTGTTGCCACGCTCATCTTTGTCTACCTGAACAATCAGTTCTTGACCTTCTTTGATTACATCCTGAATGCGTGGACGACCACTTTCCGGTTTATCTTGGAAATAACTACGTGAGATTTCTTTGAAAGGCAAGAAGCCGTGACGGTCTGTACCATAATCGACAAACGCTGCTTCTAGGGAAGGCTCTATGCGTGTAATGACGCCTTTGTAGATATTGCTTTTGCGTTGTTCTTTTCCCGCATGTTCAATATCTAAATCGATGAGTTTTTGCCCATCTACAATCGCAACGCGTAATTCTTCTGATTGCGTTGCATTAAATAACATTCTTTTCATTGTGTGCTCCTGGGCTAAGCGAGCAGACAAACCAGCAGGTAGCTAGAGCGCTGATTGCGCATTTAAGATAGCCGAACGCTATCGATTAAATGCAAGTTAACGTGATGTGGTCTACGCATGGGTATTTGCCCTGCGTTTATATGTGATACTAGGCTGGATGATGACCAGCGATATAACTGCAATTCATAATAATTATGGGTGCAATTATTTAGTGTCATGCACGACATCACAAAAAATTAATACCCGAATCAGGCATTAATTCGTTAAAATTCAATTTTCAGCAAACTTTAGTCACGCTTTGATTTTTAATTGTCTGCGTTGGCTATAGCGCAAATTTTACATATCGCTACTTATTGGCGAGCGGTATTAACCAAGTATTTGTTGTCACAACTGTTTTTAAAACATGATGTTTCATAAAACATATTCTTAAACGCGCTTTTATAAAGCATGCATTCCTTAAGAACCTTACCAGTATAGGCTAGAAGTACTATTAAAGCAAAGTATGAACACATTGATTGAAACAATTACCGCACCCTCTAGTGAGATATCTGCTACTGCATCGGCCAATTTGGTCATTGATGAATCTTCGGCTGGACAACGCGTTGATAATTTTTTGCAAAAAGCCTTAAAAGGGGTGCCAAAAAGCCATATTTATCGCATTTTGCGCAGTGGTGAAGTCCGCGTGAATAAAAAAAGAATTGATGCGGATTTTCGTCTGAGTTTAGAAGATGTGGTGCGCGTGCCGCCTATCCGCGTAGCCAATGTGCCACAAGCTGTGGTGTCAGGACCCGTCACCAGTAAATTTGATGATGCGATTGTGTACGAAGATGACGCGATGCTGGTCATCAATAAACCGGCCGGATTTGCTGTGCATGGTGGCAGTGGCGTCAGCCGAGGCGTAATTGAGCAATTGCGTCTAGAGCGCCCACAAGCCAAGTTTCTAGAGTTGGTGCATCGATTAGATCGCGACACCTCCGGTGTACTCATGTTAGCCAAAAAACGCAGTGCATTGGTCGCTTTGCACGAAGCCATCCGTAACAACCATATGGATAAACGCTATGTAATGATGGTGCATGGTGTTTGGACCGAGAAAAAGAAACATGTCACCTTGGATTTACAAAAATATGTGACCAGTGATGGTGAGCGCCGCGTCAATGTGGTGACAGATCCGAAAAAAGATAAGTTTGATGCTGCACAAGTGTCCGAAACGATTTTTTATCTGACGAAAAATTTAGGTGAATACTCGTTGTTAGAAGCGAAACTCATCACAGGCAGAACGCATCAGCTAAGAGTGCAGCTTGCGCATTTGGGTTTCCCGATTCTAGGCGATGACAAATATGGCGATTTTGCGCTGAATAAGCAGTTGGTCAAACTAGGCTTAAAACGCATGTTCTTGCACTCGGCAGAAACCAACATCCGCCATCCTATTTCGGGCGAGAAACTCAAACTAAAAGCTGAGTTACCTGCGGAACTTAAAAAGTTTATCCAAAAAAATGAAAGCAACGAGTAATAGATGCAAAAGCAATATGATCTAATCGTGTGGGATTGGGATGGTACGCTAGCAGACTCTACAGGCATGATTACCAACGCGTTGGTAAAAGCTGCGCAGCAGGTAGGCTTGCCTGCATTGGATCCTGCAAAAGCGACCAGTATTATTGGGTTGGGCTTACGTGAATCGATTTATGCTTTATTTGGTGATTTGCCTGAAGCGCAAGCACGTGATTTAGCCGCGCAATATAATACTAATTACTACGCAGGCGAAAGCGAAATCCCCTTGTTTCCGGGTGCATCCGACACCATTATTGAGTTAAACAAACGCGGCTACAAACTGGCTGTGGCTACAGGAAAAGGGCGCAGAGGCCTCAATTTGGCACTACAGCACTCTGGATTGACGCAATATTTTCATGCAACCAAAACAGTGGATGAGTGCTTTTCTAAGCCACATCCACAAATGTTGGATGCGCTAATGGACGAGCTCGTCGTCATGCCTGAGCGTACCTTGATGATTGGTGATACGCATTATGATTTGCAGATGGCTAAAAATGCGGGTGTGCATACGGCCGCTGTTACCTATGGCGCACAGTCGGCTGTGCAGTTAAGCCCATACAGTCCTGAGTATGTTTTTAATAGTTTTCACGATTTAAGCACTTGGTTACTGGATGAAAGTCACTAATATTCGATTTAAAAGCAGTGATTTGATTGAAAAATCAGATGGTTTGCGCTTTAATGTGCCTCAACGCGGTGAGTTGGCGACAGGGTTTGTTGTTAGATTTAATGGCAAGCCGTATGCGTATTTAAATCAATGTGCGCATGTGCCCATTGAGTTAGATTGGCAACAGGGTAAATTCTTCAATTTAACGCAAGATTTTATTATCTGTGCTACGCATGGTGCGCATTATGAACCCAACTCTGGCAGATGCGTGCTTGGGCCATGCAAGGGGAAGTCTTTGCAGCCCATTGAAGTGTATGAAACCAATGATGAAATTATTATAAATTTAGAAAGCATTCCATAAGATGACAACCGATAGTAATCAACCACAAGCTAACCAAGACCCGCAATGGGCGCAGACTACGCTAGAGAAAGTTGCGTTGGCTGGCTTGGCTGAGCAAAAAACAGCCCGCCGTTGGTCTATCTTTTTTAAATTACTCACTTTTATTTACCTATTTTTCTTGTTACTCATGATAATTGGTTGGCTAGGGGATGGAAAAGCACCATCCAGTGCACATACTGCATTGATTGAGATATCAGGCGTGATTGAGCCAGGCGGAGAAGTGAATGCAGATGCGGTGATGGGTAGCCTTAATGATGCTTATGAAAACAAAGGCACGAAAGGTATTATTCTGCGCATCAACAGTCCTGGTGGTAGCCCAGTACAAGCCGGCATTATTAATGAGGAAATTAAGCGCCAAAAAGCATTGCATCCAGCTATTCCGGTATATGCGGTGGTGGAAGATATTTGTGCATCCGGTGGGTATTATATTGCCGTGGCGACAGATAAAATTTATGTAGACAAGGCCAGTATCGTTGGTTCTATCGGCGTATTGATGGATGGTTATGGATTTACAGAAATCATGAAAAAGGTAGGCGTGGAGCGTCGTTTGCTCACCGCGGGTGAAAACAAGGCAATGCTGGATCCATTCTCACCGGTCAATCCAAAACATCAAGCGTTTGCGCAAGCTATGTTGAATGAGATTCATGAGCAATTTAAAACCGTGGTGCGAGAAGGGCGTGGAAATCGCTTAAAAGAAAGCCCGGAAACATTCAGTGGCTTATTTTGGAGCGGTGAGCAAAGCATTAAAATGGGGTTGGCTGATGCATTAGGCAGTGCCGATTACGTCGCGCGCGAAGTGATTAAGCAAGAGGAAATTGTTGACTTCACCTATCAAGAGACTGTGGTGGATCGATTTGCTAAACGCCTAGGCGCAAGCATGGCGCAATCGTTAGGATTGAATGCACTGCAAAAAGGTGTGCAGTTACGTTAACCTGTATGTAACAGGTACAAATAAAAAGGCTGGGGAAACCCAGCTTTTTTATTGTACTCAATTTGACTTGGTATGACTTTGTGGTATGACTTGGAAATTTAAGTGCGTTGTTTTGCGTAGTTAATCAAACCATTAGTAGAACCGTCAAAACGATCAATCACATCATCATTGGTGAGTAGTGGCAAGATTTGTTGTGCAATCTGCTTGCCGTATTCTACGCCCCACTGATCGTAGCTGTTAATGTCCCAGATAATGCCTTGTACAAAGATTTTGTGTTCGTATAGCGCAATCAATTTACCTAGCGTATGCGGCGTCAGTTTATCGAACATAATCGAAGTGGTAGGGCGGTTGCCCGGAAACACTTTATGCGGTAACAGCTGTTCCAGTGCTTCACCAGATAAGCCTTGTTGTTCAAGTTCTGCACGCGCTTCTTCTCTGGTTTTACCCAACATCAAGGCTTGCGTTTGCGCCAAAAAGTTAGCCAATAAGATTTTGTGATGCTGATCGCCATTGGTGCCTACTTGGTAGTGGCTGTGAATCGGCATTAAGAAATCCGCAGTGACGATTTGTGTGCCTTGGTGAATCAATTGATAAAACGCGTGCTGGCCATTGGTGCCGGCTTCGCCCCAAATTACTGGGCCTGTTTTATATTGCACATCGGTACCATCACGGCAAACAAACTTGCCATTGCTTTCCATGTCTGCTTGTTGCAAATAGGCTGCAAATCTAGCCAAGCCTTGGTCATAGGGCAAAATGGCATGTGTATCCACATGGAAGAAATTGTTATACCAGACGCCAATCATGGCCATAATGACTGGCATATTTTGTTCTAAAGGTGCTGTTTTAAAGTGATTGTCCATGGCATGACCACCAGCGAGCAGCTCTTCAAAGTGATCCATACCTACGTATAGCGCAATGGATAAGCCGATTGCTGACCATAATGAATAACGACCACCCACCCAATCCCAAAACGCGAACATGTTGGCAGTATCAATGCCAAAAGCTTCTACTGCTTTAGCATTGGTGGACAAGGCCACAAAGTGCTTGGCGACATGTGCGTTATCTTTAGCCGCATTTAAAAACCATGTACGTGCAGATGTAGCATTGGTCATGGTTTCTTGCGTAGTAAATGTTTTAGATGCCACAATAAACAAGCTGGTTTCCGGATTGCATTTTTCCAGCGCGCGCATTAAGTGCGCGCCATCAATGTTAGAAACAAAATGCACATTCAGGTTTGGGCTAGCATAAGGTTTGAGTGCATCACAGACCATCACAGGGCCTAAATCAGAGCCGCCGATACCGATATTGACAATATCAGTGATGGCTTTGCCGGTATAGCCAGTCCAACTGCCTTTGCGTACTTTTTCTGTGAATGTGCGCATTTGTGCCAGTACTGCATTCACATCCGGCATCACGTCTTTACCATCTACATACACAGGTGCATTGCTTCTGTTTCTTAAAGCAGTGTGCAATACGGCACGGTTTTCGGTGATATTGATTTTCTCGCCGGAAAACATGCGATCACGCCAACCTTCAATATTCGCTTCGCGCGCCATTTGGAACAGCAAGTTGAGTGTTTCTGTCGTAATGCGGTGTTTTGAATAATCCAGTAGCAAATCACCACACTGCATGCTGAAAGTTTCGTAACGCTTAGGGTCTGCGTTAAATAGGTCACGCATGTGTTGCGTAGAAGTGAGTTTTTGATGTTGGCACAGAGCCTGCCAGCTAGGGTGTTGTGTAAGTGTCGCCATTTATATTTTTATATTCATTAAGTAAATTGTAAATCAATGTCTATCGTTGGTTAAAATCACGTTAACGTTAAGATGATGCCTGCCAAAGGTGGTAGTGTGAGCACAATCGAGTGCTGTTGGTTCATCCATGGAACGTATTCGGATTGAATGCCTGCGTTGTTACCTAAATTGCTCCCGCCATAACAGGCTGCATCGCTATTAAATAGTTCGTGGTAACTGCCAGCAGTTGGCACACCAATGCGATAAGCATTGCGTGGTACAGGCGTAAAATTTAGCACTATTATAGCAAAACTATGGTCGGTTCCGCGCCTGATGTAACTGATAATTGATTGGTCGGCATCGTGACAGTCAATCCAGTTAAAGCCCTGCACGTCAAAATCTAAGCTGTACAGCGCATTTTGGTTGCGGTAGAGATGGTTTAAATCTTTACACAGCTGCTGAATGCCTTGGTGGTAGGCTTTACCTTCATAGTCTTCTTGTAGTAAATGCCAGTCTAGACTGGTATTTACGTTCCATTCGCGGCCTTGCCCAAATTCATTGCCCATAAAGTTGAGTTTTTTACCTGGGGAGGTTGATTGCAAGGTCATCAATAAGCGTAAGTTTGCAAATTTCTGCCAAGCATCTCCCGGCATTTTGTCTAATAATGAATGTTTGCCGTGTACCACTTCATCATGCGAAAACGGCAGCACGAAGTTTTCACTGTAGGCATAGAGTTGACCAAAGGTGAGTTTGTCGTGATGAAACTTACGGTGAACAGGGTCTTCTTCCATATAGGCCAGAGTGTCATTCATCCAGCCCATGTTCCATTTCATGCTAAAACCTAGCCCACCTGCATAGACCGGGCGAGAAACGGCTGGCCAAGCAGTGGACTCTTCTGCAATGGTGAGTACGCCAGGGAAGTCTTCGCCCACCATCACATTAAGTTGTTTTAAAAACTCAATCACATCTAAATTCTCACGACCACCATATTTATTTGGCAACCATTCGCCAGCTTTGCGCGAGTAGTCTAGATACAACATAGAAGCGACAGCATCTACCCGCAAGCCATCAATATGAAACTCTTCAAGCCAATAATAGGCATTGGACATCAAAAAGTTACGGACCTCGTTGCGTCCATAATTAAAAATGTAGGTACCCCAATCTTGGTGCTCACCCAGCCTTGGGTCCTCGTGCTCGTAAAGAGCGGTGCCGTCAAAACGCGCAAGCGCCCAATCATCTTTAGGGAAGTGCCCAGGCACCCAATCTAAAATCACACCAATGTTAGCTTGGTGAAACGTATCAATTAAATAACGTAAATCGTCCGGTGAGCCAAAGCGGTTGGTCACGCCAAAATAACCGGTGGTTTGGTAGCCCCAAGATTCGTTGAGTGGGTGCTCGGTGATAGGCAATAATTCAACATGGGTGTATCCCATGTTCACGACATGCGGTACCAACGTTTTGGCCAACTCGCGATAACTTAGAAAATGCCCTTGAGCGTTACGTTGCCAACTACCTAAATGTACTTCGTAACAGTTGAACGGCGTATGTAGCCAATCGTTCTTCTCACGCTGTTGCAGCCATGATTGGTCCGCCCATTGGTATTGGCTTTGACTGACTTTAGCGGCAGTGCCCGGCTTTTGCTCAAACTCCACGCCGTAAGGGTCTGTTTTAACTAAAATGTGTCCGGTATGACGATTGCGGATTTCAAATTTGTATAAATCGTGGGTGGTGAGGTGTGGAATAAAGATTTCCCATACGCCGCTGCTACCGTGCGTGCGCATACTATGTATGCGTCCATCCCATTGGTTAAAGTTGCCTACCACGCTCACACGTTCGGCATTGGGTGCCCAAACGGCAAAGCGTACGCCCATCACGCCTTGCTGACTGCGTGTTTGCGCGCCTAACGTTTTATAAGCTTGTTTTAACTTGCCTTCGCCAAATAGGTATAACTCGTCTTGCGTGATAGAGGCTTGAAACGTGTAGGGGTCATAAGCTTCAAAACTACGTTTGCCAATATCTACTTTGAGCAAACAGGGCGTACTTAATTCAGTAGGGCTAGTAAATTCAAACAATCCTTTGCGGTCGCTATGAGTCAGCACTAACCATTGACCATCGATATTGACGTGTACTTGATCTGCGTGAGGGTTGAATACCCTTAAGATAAATTGACTGTCGATGCGGTGCACACCTAAAAAGCTAAAAGGGTCGTGGTGCTTGGCATCTAACACCCTTTGCAGATGCAATGTATCGCTACTGATGATAGAACTGGATTGTATTTTTTTTACCAAAATTTTCTCTTAAATTTTTGTTAATTAAATGTGATAAAGTAAGTTCTAGCGCCGTCAAGGTGATTATAATGCAGTTGTAAGGGTTTGAGATGTAATTCGATGTGATAGTAACGAGCTAGGTTAGGAAATCAAGATGTCATCCATTCAAGAAGAAGAACGTAGAAAAGTTAATCGTCGGCAAGAACGTCCCTCTGATCGATTTATTAGTAACCTCACTAAAAACACAGTCGCCATTATTTTGGCAGGTGGTCGCGGTAGTCGTTTAAAGAACCTGACAGATTGGCGAGCGAAACCAGCCGTACAATTTGGCGGTAAATTCAGAATCATTGATTTCCCACTGTCTAATTGTATTAACTCAGGTATTCGCCGCATTAATGTCGCTACACAATATAAAGCGCAGAGCTTAATTCAGCATATCCAGCGCGGTTGGGGGTTTCTGCGTGGTGAGTTCAATGAGTACGTCAACATTATCCCAGCACAACAGCGCTTGTCAGAAGATTGGTATAAAGGTACGGCAGATGCCGTATATCAAAATATAGACCTGTTGAGAGAGAATGGCGGTGAGTACATTCTAGTGCTAGCAGGGGATCATATTTACAAGATGGATTACGGCAAAATGTTGGCTACACATGCGCGCAGTAATGCAGACATGACCATTGCTTGTATTAATGTACCGCTTGAGGATGCAAAAGGGTTTGGCGTATTGGCAGTAGATGAAACAGATCGCGTCATTGAGTTTGCTGAAAAGCCAAAAAATCCGAAGCATATACCTGGCAATACAGAGCAAGCGTTTGCCAGTATGGGTATTTATATTTTCAATGCTAAGTTCTTATATGAGCAATTGATACGTGATGCGGGCGATAAAAAGTCATCGCATGACTTTGGTGGTGACATCATCCCATACATCATCAACAAGTACCGTATACAAGCACACCGGTTTACCGATAGCTGCGTCGGGGCATTGGATAATAATTACTACTGGCGTGATGTGGGCACTATTGACGCTTACTGGGAAGCAAATATGGAGCTGACCAAGGTAATTCCGGAGCTGAATCTTTACGACAGAGAGTGGCCGATTTGGACTTATCAAGAGCAATTGCCACCGGCCAAGTTCGTGTTTAACGACGAAGGGCGCACGGGCAAAGCAACAGATTCATTAGTGTCTGGCGGTTGCTTAATTAGCGGCTCTTGTGTCACAAGCTCAGTGTTGTTTTCAGATGTACATGTCAATGACTACTGCACGATTGAGGGCTCTGTGGTGCTGCCTAAGGTCACGATTAACCACAATGTTGTATTAAAAAATGTCGTGATTGACCGCGGATGCGAAATTCCAGAAGGCATGCAAATCGGGATAGACCTAGCCTTGGATGCTAAGCGTTTCCATGTTTCCGAGAAGGGCATTGTATTGGTTACACCTGATATGCTGGGGCAGGATTTGTACAGAGTTGTATAATAAACAATGAACTACGATATTTAGTTAAAGTATTTTATTTGGATCATGAGTCTATATATGCCAACCTCCTCTAGACTTTATTTAAATCTATACTGGCATATGCATCAGCCGGATTATCGGGATTTAAGTACTGGCGAATACGTACTACCTTGGACTTATCTACATGCCATGAAAGACTATAGCGATATGGTCTATCATTTGGAGCAGAATCCTAAGGCGCGAGCTAGCTTTAACTTTGTGCCGATTTTGCTTGAGCAGCTAGTGGATTATTCCGAACAGTTTTCACAAGGTAAACTGCGTGACCCATTATTAGCCTTGTTGATTGAGCCGGATTTATCCAATATCTCGCCCGAGCAATGCCGGCTCATCGTGGAAAGTTGTTTTAAATCGCATCATGAAAAGATGCTGAGTCCATTCCCGCATTATCAGCGCCTATTACAACTTTTCCAGCTCATCGAGCCCATCATGGTGAATAATGATTTCCATTATTTATCAGCCCAATACAAAGCGGATTTGTTGGTGTGGTACCACTTGGCTTGGTGTGGCGAGAGTTTACGTCGTGAAAATAGTGTTGTTCAACACCTCATGCAAAAGGGCGTGTTATTTACGTTAGAAGAGCGGCAACAATTGTTAAATGTGATTGCCAGCACGATTCAAGGGTTGATTCCGCGCTACAAAGCGTTGATGGAAAAGGGGCAAGTAGAGCTTTCGACCACACCATACTATCACCCGATATTACCGTTATTGCTCGACTTCACATCGACAAAAGATGCCATGCCAGACGCGCCATTGCCCGAGCATGCACGTTATGATGATGGCGTGAATAGGGCGCGTGCACACATTGAGTCCGCGCGCGATTACCATCAAACCCTATTTGGGCAAGTACCCAAAGGCATGTGGCCTGCAGAAGGTGCCGTATCTCATGCTGCATTGTCTTTGCTTGCGGAGCATGGTGTCCAGTGGGCGGCAACGGGCCAAGGTGTGTTAGCCAATAGCTTAGTTAAGTCGCATTTAAGCGCAGATGACAAACATCAGTATCTTTATCAGCCATACCGGGTCACCAATGGTAAAAATGATGTGATGTGCTTTTTCAGGGATGACGCACTCTCCGACAAAATTGGCTTTGAGTACGCCAAAATGCACTCTACCGATGCGGTGAATGACTTTATGCGCGCATTAGATGAGATTTTGGCCGCAACGCCCAAAGGGCAATGCAAAGTGGTGAGTGTGATTTTAGACGGTGAAAACGCTTGGGAATACTACCCATACAACGGCTATTATTTTCTTAAAGAGCTATATCAAGCCTTAGCCAATCACTCTGCTATCACCATGACGACATTTAGCGATATCCTCAAGATGCAACACACTGGCCAATTACCGCCGGCAAAAATTTTGCCTCAAGTAGCAGCCGGGAGTTGGGTGTACGGCACCTTTAGTACTTGGATTGGCAGCCAGGCCAAAAACTTGGCGTGGGATTTGTTATGCACGGCTAAGAAAGTGTACGATCAAACCATTAATGCTTTACCGACCGCGGAGCAACAAGCATGCGAACGCCAATTGGCTATATGTGAAGGGTCGGATTGGTTTTGGTGGTTTGGCGATTACAACGCATCCGATAGCGTTAAGAGCTTTGATCGTTTGTACCGGCTTAACTTAATCAATTTGTATCAACTGCTCAATCAACCTATTCCTGACAACTTGCATCAGCCCATCAGCCAAGGGGGCGGTAACTCCGAAAATGCGGGCACCATGCGCAGAGGACAGGATGCTTAATGGCTGAAACATGCAAACACCCCATCAGCATTGATACACGAAGTGCAGGCGTACTACTACATATTAGCTCGTTACCTACCGGCGATTTAGGCCGAGATGCTTACCGCTTTGTAGATTTTCTTGCGGCAACTGGCATTTGCGTTTGGCAGACGTTACCAATTAACATGCCGCATACAGACAACTCACCTTACCAATGCTTGTCTGCACATGCCGGAAACCCTGCATTTATTAGCTTAGACAAACTAGTAGAACAAGGGCTCATTAGCCCTACACAAAGCCATGAGTGTCGCATTACAGTGTTCAAAGTTGCGTATGAAACAGCCAAGAAGTCCGCCATTTATGATGACTTTATTCGGTTTTGCCAACAACATAGCGCATGGCTGGATGATTTTTCTTTATATTTATTGCTAAGAGACCAACGTCACCATCAAGGCTGGTTTGACTGGCCTAAGCAGTTCAAAAATCGCTCTCCACAAGCGTTGGAAAAGCTGGCTAACCAATACGCAGAAGAAATTAATCTAATCCAATTTACGCAATACTTGTTTTTCTCTCAGTGGATTGCATTAAAAGCCTACGCCAATAGCAAACAAGTGCAGTTGTTTGGCGATATCCCTATTTTTGTGGCATACGATAGTGCTGATGTGTGGGCGAACCCACAGCTATTTAAGTTAGATGAAAACATGCATATGACGGTAGTGGCCGGTGTACCGCCAGATTACTTTTCCGCTACCGGACAGCGTTGGGGTAACCCGCATTATCAGTGGGATGCGATGGCCAAAGATGACTACGCTTGGTGGGTAGAGCGGCTGCACACGCAAGCTGAGTTATTTGATTTGATTCGAATTGATCATTTCCGCGGACTAGAGGCTGCTTGGGAAATCCCTGCGCACGAAGATACTGCGATAGGCGGGACTTGGGCTGTAGCACCAGGTGATGCATTGCTGGCAAGCATCTATCGACAACTGCCTGGCATCCATTTGGTCGCTGAAGATTTAGGCATTATTACACCGGAAGTAGATGCCTTAAGGTTGAAGTACGCCTTGCCAGGCATGAAGATTTTGCAATTTGCGTTTGGTGGCGATGAGCACAACCCTTATCTGCCCGAACAAATTGAGCTCAATAGCGTGGTATATACAGGCACACATGATAATGACACTACACTAGGCTGGTATCGCCTTGCCGAGGCACATGTAATTGAGCATTTACATCGTTATTTACAAAATACAGAGCCTGTCATGCCCAAAGCTTTGATTGAGCTTGTGATGCATAGCAAAGGTTACTTGGCGATTATCCCCATGCAAGATGTATTGGGCTTAGGCAGTGATTGCCGCATGAACACCCCAGGCACTGTGATTGACAATTGGAATTGGCGCTTTGCTTGGCCGCAACTGTCATGGGAACATCAGCAAGCATTGAAAGAGGTTGTCGAAGCGGCCGGCCGTAGCCATGGCTAACGTAATTGGCATTGATGTCGGCGGCACTAATTTACGTGTTGGTGTATTTGAAGGGCATCAGTTAATACAAGAAACGCGTTTTCAGGCCGATTTTTCACACATTTGCCACACGCATTCACCTTCCCAAGCATGGGAAAAAATCATCAGCATCACATCTGCTGGCATACGTAATGTGTTGGTGCAGTTTCCAGACGTGCAGCACATTGGCATGGGTTTCCCAGGATTTATAGACCCCAACACACAGACCGTTGCACAATCCCCTAATTTCCCCGGCCTTGATCATGTCAATTTAGCCCAAGATTTGGGTGAGGTGTTGCAAAAAAAAGTGATTGTGGAGAATGATGCGTTGGCAGCGGCTTACGGCGAATATTGCTTGGCTGGCAAGCCTGACACAGGGTTGATCTATATTGGGCTAGGTACCGGTTTGGGTGGTGGGCTTATCCATGCAGGACGGCCTTTTGCAGGACAACATGGCGTTGCGATGGAAGTAGGGCATATCATCGTGGAGCCAAATGGACGGCCATGCGGTTGCGGTAACAATGGCTGTGTGGAGCAATATGCCTCAGCCAGCGGCGTCGCCACCTCCTATCACACACTGTCAGGCCAGCGATTATCTGCCTATGAAATAGCGCAGCGCGCTGATGACGGAGATGGATTGGCACTAGAAGCCTATCGGCAGGCAGCAATCTATCTTGCACAAATGCTGGCAACCGTGGTGAAAGTAGTGGATGTTCCGAACATTGTGGTTGGCGGTGGTATGTGCCACGCTTGGCATTTGATGAAAACTGCATTTGATATTCAGTTGGAAACCGATCTTATTCCAGTGTTACGTGGCAAGCTTTCAGTCACACCTTCACACACGCATGATATTGCTGGCATGTTGGGTGCAGCCCAGTTGGCATTGCTACATAACACACATTTGTCATAAAAATTTCATACCAGAATGGTAGGGTGACCTGTCTTTCTACTATTAAAGTATTGTATGAGCCTTAGTGTGTTACCCTCTGAAATATCAGAGATTTTACTTGAAAAGAAATTGCTTGGGGTGTTTCAACCGATCGTGAATATCAGTGGCGCTGACATCTATGCACATGAAGCATTGATAAGAGGTCCGGTAGAATCTAAGTTACATTCGCCAATCGCATTGTTCAATGCAGCCCATATGGCGGGTTTAAATTTTGATATGGAATATGCCGCGCGCGATGTCATTTTGCAGGAGTATGCCAAATCCGCACAGCCCGGCCGTTTGTTCGTCAATGTCAGTCCGGAGTGTTTATCGCTGCAAAATCCCGCGCTAGAATTTAGCTTGGCACAGCTCAATCGCTTTGGCTTAAATGCCAATCAAATTGTCATTGAAATTACCGAAGGCTCGAGCATTCGCGATTATAGCCAGCTGTGTGATGTGGTGACGAAATATCGCAAACTTGGGTTTGGCATTGCGTTAGACGATTTAGGTGAGGGGTATTCCAGTTTACGTTTATGGTCTGAAATATCGCCGGATTTTGTCAAAATAGATAAACACTTTATTGCCAATATCCAAAATGACCCGATTAAGATGGAGTTTGTGCGTGCGATCCAAAAAATCGCATCTGAATCCGGTGCGCTGACCATTGCAGAGGGCGTAGAAAATCGCGAAGAGTTAGCGGTAGTTAAAGACTTGAAAATAGATTTTGCGCAAGGCTTTTTACTGGGCAGGCCGCTGCCAAAATTTCAATGCATGCTGACCGATGATGTAAAAGTGCTGCTGAATAAAAGCGCTATTAGCGTGTTTATGGACACCTATCAGCACAATACCAAACAAGCAACGGTATCCAGCCTCATCACTTATCAGCAGGCAGTCACTGCCGAGATGACAAATGATGAGATTTACGGCTTGTTTCAAGCCGATGCTTCCATCAACTCGATCCCCGTTGTTGATAGCAACAAACCTGTAGGCCTGATCAGCCGTTATGACACGATCAATCGCTTTGCCAAGCGTTATCAAAAAGAATTGCATGGACGAAAATCGTGCACAGCCTTTATGGATAAAGACCCATTGGTGGTACAAAAAACAATGACCATCAATGCACTAAGTGAGTTAATTTTAAGTGCAGACCCTAAGTACTTGTTGAACGGATTCATTATTGTCGATGGTGACGTCTACGTGGGCACTGGTAGTGGTCATGCTTTACTCAGAGAAATCACCAATTTACAAATCAATGCAGCTAGATATGCCAACCCGCTCACCATGCTACCCGGCAATGTGCCTATCAATGCGCATATTGATCGCTTACTAGAAAATACCGAATCGTTTGTTGCTTGTTATTGCGATTTAGACAACTTTAAGCCATTTAATGATACCTACGGCTATCGACGTGGGGATGAAGTGATCCAATTTGTCGGGCGCTTGCTCAGTGGCATTGCAAGTAGCGAACATGATTTTGTCGGTCATATTGGCGGCGATGATTTTGTATTGTTGTTTCAATCTAAAAATTGGGAGGTGTTGTGTCATGAAGTGCTCAATACCGTTGCGAATGTGATGCCTGATTTTTATGACAAAAAAGATGTGGCGCAAGGTGGTATTCGTGTAGAAGATCGCATGGGGAATATTGCATTTTTCCCATTTGGCAGTATGTCCATAGGCGCGGTAAAAGTGATTCCCGAGCATTTCAAAAGTCATCATGAAGTGGCAGGGGCGATGAATAGTGCAAAAAAACAAGCGAAGAAATCTATCGGCAACAGCTTGTTCGTCGATCGACGTCAATATTAAGTGTGCGTGATTTGGTGTTGACTTAATGCCCACATGACGTGTTCTTGTATTAAAGGAGATGCATCGTTTTTGCGCATCTCAAGCGCTTGAACCACCTCTGGCGTGGTAGGGGCATTGCCTAGCCCTACCGCAATATTACGCAGCCATTGTGTGTAGCCAATCCGGTAAATAGCGCTGCCTGCCATCTTCTCTTTAAATTCAGTCTCGCTCCAACCAAAACAAGTTACCAAGGTAATGTCATCCAAACCATGTCTAACATGAAAATCTTGCTCAGGCGTGACTTGCGCAAATTTGTTCCATGGGCAAATCAATTGGCAATCATCGCAACCATACACCCGGTTTCCAATTAACGGACGTAACGCAATCGGAATGGCTGTTTTTAGCTCGATGGTGAGGTAAGAAATACAGCGTCTGGCATCTACTTTATAGGGTGCAACAATTGCTTGTGTCGGACAGATATCTAAACACGCTGTACAGGTGCCACAATGTGCACTGGCTGGTGTATCAATGGGTAAGGGTAGGTTGGTGTAAATTTCCCCGATAAAAAACCAGGAACCGTGGTTTTTATTAATCAGCAATGTGTGCTTACCACGCCAGCCTAGCCCGGCTTTTTCTGCCAAAGCCACTTCTAACACTGGCGCACTGTCGGTAAATACGCGGTATTCCACATTGGCGACAGCCTGAGCAATTTGATCACTAAGTTGCTGAAGCTTCTGACGCATTACTTTGTGGTAATCGCGCCCCAGTGCATAACGTGAAATAAAGGCCTGCTGGCCGTCACCAATGACTTGCCAGCTGTCCTTAGCTTGCGGCGGCTTGTAGTCAAGGCGTGCGGAAATCACACGAATGGTATTGGGCACTAATTCTGCGGGCCGCGTGCGCTTAGTGCCATGTTTTGCCATATAATCCATGTCACCATGAAAGCCTTTATCAATCCATTGTTGATGTTCAACTTCGGCGTGCTTCAAATCCGTATCGGTAATGCCAATATCGGCAAATCCCAGTGCCTGCCCCCAACGTTTAATGTCGACGGCCAATTGAGCATACGCGTTATCTAAAGTAGTGTTCATGAATATGTGCAATTTTACACAGGTTTTAAACGATGAAGCAGCAACCTTGCTTGCAGGACAAGCATTTTCGAAAGACCTGCCTGCTGGGATGACCGTGTTTTTACATGGTGATTTGGGTGCCGGAAAAACTACCTTTGTGCGTGGCGTGTTGCAAGGGATGGGCTATCAGGGTAAAGTAAAAAGCCCAACGTATACATTGGTTGAGCCTTATCAAATTGCAAATAAAACCATCTATCATTTTGATTTGTATAGGCTTATTGATGACGAGGAATGGGAAGAGGCGGGATTTAGAGATTATTTTAATACGCAGTCAATTTGTATGATTGAATGGCCGGAGAAAGCGCAGCGCTTACTCCCGCAAGCGGATATCGATATCTTTTTAAGTCATCAAGCGCAAGGTAGGCAATTGCGCTATCAGGCAAACTCACTTAACGCACAACAATTTTTACAGCAATTGAACACATGATTAAACACGCAGTGACTCAGCATTTACGCACAGCTTTAATGTTATCCATGCTTCTAATGAGCCCATGGGTAAGCGCCGCCAACAATAGCATTACTGCCGCCCGTGTATGGCCTGCGGAGGATTACACTAGGATTGCATTTGAAGCGCCGTTGCCGATTAAGCATCAACTACTGATTTTAAAAAATCCACATCGCTTGGTGCTGGATATTGAAGACGTAGACCTCAACCCCATTCTTAAAACACTGTCTGATCGTATTTTATCCAGCGATCCTTACATCAAACAAATTCGCGTTGCTATGTTTAAACCCAGCGTGATGCGCATTGTGATTGATTTAAAGGCCGAGGTGAGCCCTAATGTATTTGCGCTGGCGCCAGCGGGGGATTACAAGCATCGTTTAGTCGTGGATATTTACCCGGACAAAGATCCTATTATGGCAATGCTGGAAAAGCATGAGTCACGTGGTGCCGCAGACACCGCCGCAAAAGACACGCCTAAGCCAGTGGTGGAGCCTTTGCCATCCGGCACAGCAGCAGAGGCAGATTTACCTGCCATTGAGCCCACCCCCGAAACACCTATTGAACCGTTACCGGATAACCCAACCGACGCGACTATCCCTACAGAGCCCGCCACAGTAGCAACCGCAGACACTAAATCTAACAAACCAGAGCAGCCCATCAAGAAAAAAGGGCGCTTAATCACCATTGCCATTGATGCTGGACATGGCGGCGAGGACCCCGGAGCACGTGGTGCAAGCGGGACGCATGAAAAAGACATCACACTGATGATTGCTAAAAAGCTCAAAGAAAAAATTGATGCCGAAGAGAACATGCAAGGCGTATTGGTGCGCGATGGTGATTACTTTATTCCATTGCAAGGCCGTGTCATTAAGGCGCGCAAATTGAAAGCGGATTTATTCATTTCCATCCATGCGGATTCATTCACCAATCCAGCAGCGCGTGGCTCTTCAGTATTTGCGTTATCAGAGCGTGGGGCAACCAGTGCCAGTGCGCGCTATTTGGCTAAAAAGGAAAACGAGTCTGATCTGATTGGTGGGGTAAGCTTAGGCGGCAAAGATCCTGAACTGGCCAAAACCTTGCTGGATTTATCGCAGGCAGCCACCATTAACGACAGCATTAAACTGGGTAAAGCCGTATTACTTAAAATTGGCGAAATCAACAAACTGCATAAGAGCCACGTAGAGCAAGCGGGCTTTGCCGTGCTGAAATCGCCAGATACGCCATCTATTTTGGTAGAAACTGCTTTTATTAGCAATCCGGAGGAGGAGCGCAAATTAAAAGATGATGACTATCAAAATCAGCTGGTGAATTCCATTTTGGCAGGCGTGAAAAAATATTTTTCTGCCAATCCAGCACTGGTCAATAAGTCATCTAATTAATGCATTGTTAATGCTTGCGCAGATGCTAGCGCTTGCGGTAATGACTCAGCTCACCTTCTCTTTGCGTGTCACCATAGCCGGTTTGCGTTTGTAAGGCACCTTCGATATATCGGCTAATGCGTTGGCGTAGGGCTTGCACATGCTCCCCATCCGTAAACGTTTTTGGAAATTTAAAACTGAGCCATGCATACAAACTAAGGTTATGGCTTAATAACTCAGCGGCTTCCAAATGCTTTGGGCTGTTGCCAGCCAGCCAATCTGGCGTAATGGGTAAACCACGTATCTGCGATGCTGCAACGCTTTTTAAACACAGCAAATAATAGTCTTTTTCATATGCCACATTGAGCGCGATAGGCGCACAGACGAAGATGTATTTATCTTTAAGCGACATGCCTGGTGCAAATGCATCCACTAATAGTGCTTGTTGAATTTGATTGCTAAGAGTTGCTGCTGCAAATAGCGCATGTTGAAAACGGCTGCGCTCTTCATGATAGGCCAGTATTTCAGCAATTTTGCCGGTATGCAGTTGGTTACCCAGTGTTTCAATCTGATCAAAGCCAATGCTGACGGGCAGTTTGCTTAAATTAGCATCGTCATTGGTCGTCAGCATATGCGCAATATGGATGCGCTCATCGGCCTCAAACACGTTGACATAGCCAGTAGGGTAGAGCCCAAAGCGGCCTGCGCGGCCTGCAATTTGCCTCACCTCAGTTGCGTTGAGTAAACGTGATGCAACACCGTCAAACTTATGCGTATTGGCAAATATCACGCGGCGAATAGGTAGGTTGAGCCCCATCCCAATCGCGTCAGTGGCTACCAAAATATCGGCATGCCCTAAGTTAAATCGTTCTGATTCTGTTCTGCGTACTTCGGGCGAAAGCGCGCCGTAGATACTTGCAACGGTAAACCCCCATTGTCGAATCCGCGCAGAAAAGGTGAGTACATCTTTCCGGCTAAAAGCAATGATGGCATCGCCTTTTTGCAGTTTGGACTTTAACTTTGGTTTGCTGTAACGTTCGCCGCAAATACTTTCGTCTTCAATCACCAAAGGCGTGAGCCGTGTGGTTTCCGTCACTTGATACGTTTCATTCAGTGACGTAATGGCTGCAATACAGGGTTTGGTCACTGCGTTGGAGCCACAGATAAACACATGCGCTGCCGGCACGCCCACTAGAGCATGGGTCCACGCCGCGCCACGGTCAGGGTCTTGCAGCATCTGCACCTCATCAATCACTGCCACTTCTACTACTTTGGATGGGTTCATCATTTCAATGGTGGAAGCCGTATGTTGTGCACCGGGCATCAATACGCGCTCTTCGCCTGTAATCAGGTTGCAAGGTACGCCAGCCGCTACCAAGCGATCTCGCACTTCCATTGCCAATAAACGCAATGGTGCTAAGTACACACCAGATGTTGCTTGCGTTAACGCGTTGAGCGCATGATAGGTTTTGCCAGAATTGGTAGGCCCTACATAAAAATGATGATGGCGTTTAAGTTTGCGTGCGTGCGTAAATTGCGTGGCAAATAAAGGTAATGGCTGGTTATGCATATGTCCAGAATTTAGCCTAAATTCTTATTTTATGCCATGGTCTTTGTGACAGAGGCTCAGGTAAAATGACGTGATGCAAATACGTCTTTTACCCGATCAGCTCATCAGTCAAATTGCCGCAGGCGAGGTGGTCGAACGCCCGGCTTCAGCGCTTAAGGAGTTATTAGAAAATAGCTTGGATGCAGGCAGTACGGATATTCAAGTATCGCTAATGCAAGGCGGCGTGAAGCAATTAAGGGTGGCCGACAATGGCAGCGGCATCGCGCAAGAGGATTTGGCACTGGCGCTGACGCGTCATGCCACCAGCAAAATCGCCAGCTTAGAAGACTTGGAAGCAGTCGCCAGCTTAGGCTTTCGTGGCGAGGCATTGGCCAGCATTGCTTCTGTCTCGCGCACGCAAATCAGCAGCCGGGCGCAAACCACCAAACATGCTTGGCGGATCACTTCTGATGGTAGCGAGGTATCTACCATTGAGCCAGCTGCGTTAGATGCCGGCACAGTGATTGAAGTGAACGATTTATATTTCAATACACCGGCGCGACGTAAATTTCTTAAAACCGAAGGCACTGAGTTTGGCCATTGTGAAGAGGCTTTTCACCGGGTAGCGCTATCACGCCCAGATGTAGCGTTTATGTTGCAACATAACGGTAGGGCGCTGAGCCGCTATGCAGTGAGTGCGCCGGAAAAGCGTTTTACCGAAGTGCTCGGTGCCGAATTCGCCGCGGAATCTATTCAGCTAGACGAGTCTGCCGCTGGTTTACGCTTGTGGGGTATTGCTGCCAAGCCTACCTATAATCGCAATAGCCGCGATACGCAATACGTGTATGTCAATGGGCGTTTTGTACGCGACAAGCTAATCAGCCACGCAATTCGTCAAGCCTATCAAGATGTGCTGCATCATGACCGCCATCCTGCATTTGTGTTGTTTTTAGAGCTGGATCCTAGTTTGGTTGATGTGAATGTGCACCCCAGCAAAACCGAAGTGCGATTTAGAGACGGTCAAGCGATTCATCGTTTTATTTTTCATGCGCTACACAAGGCGCTAGCAACGCCCACTGGTGTCTCCAATGCAGTCACCGCCAGCCAGGTGCAATACAATCCATTTGCGCCAACTGCCAGCAATGGGCAAACACTGTACCCTACTTATCAATCACAAATCAATTTGGCAACAAACGAGCCAGCTAATTTCTATCAAACCATGTTTGGCACAACGCCAACTATAGGGTCTACAGATACGCGTGAATTTTCCAGCCCGGTATGTTATGCCGATACGTTTGAAAACAGTACTATCCCAAATCAGCAAACCAACATCGATGAATTTCCACTAGGGTTTGCGGTTGCGCAAATTCATGGGGTGTATGTGCTGGCGCAAAACACACATGGGCTGGTGGTGGTGGATATGCATGCTGCGCATGAGCGTATCATGTACGAAAAGCTCAAGGATGCACTGGACCACAAACAAGTACCGATGCAGCCCCTACTATTGCCGGTGAGTTTTAATGCGGATAGGCTAGAAGTAGCGACTGTACAAGATACATTAGCCAGCGATGCTGGGAGCTTGCTGCAGCTTGGCTTTGATATCGCGGTACTTTCACCCACAACGCTTGCAGTACGGGCGGTGCCAACTATGTTGCAACATGCTGATGCCGTGACCTTGGCGCGCGACGTATTGCGTGATTTACGCGAGTACGGTGCGAGTAGGGCGCTAACAGAGCGTAGAAACGAATTATTGGGTACCATGGCATGCCACGCTGCTGTACGTGCTAATCGCAGCCTGACCGTGCCAGAAATGAATGCCTTGCTACGTGATATGGAAGCAACTGAGCGTTCAGGTCAATGTAATCACGGCCGTCCTACTTGGTTTCAGGTGAGTATGGGTGATTTAGATAAAATGTTTATGCGTGGTAAATAGTACACGCATTTTTAGGGTAAACGATAGGAGTCGAATATGAGTACAACAGATGAACCAGCAACCCACGAGCGTGTATATAGTGAGGCGGAAGTCACACAAAAACTTCAGTCTGACTTGCCGCATTGGTTTTTAGAAGACGGTTGGATTAGACGCAAATTTAAAACCAGTGGCTGGAAAGGCACGTTAATGGTAGTCAATACTGTAGGCCATTTAGCGGAAGCAGCATGGCATCATCCGGATTTAACGGTTTCTTATGCGTTTGTGATTGTAAAACTGTGCACACACAGCGCCAAAGGCATTACCGATAAAGACTTTGAGCTAGCGACTAAAATTGAAGAAACCATTCAATGGCAGCCCAACAAACAAGGGTTTAAAGGTCAGCCTTCTGCATTAGAAGGTACACCGAATGAAGACCCGCGCTTTAAATATATCAAATACGATTAACTCATCACCATAGATTGCTGGCCGTTATGTCCTTGTTACCTCCTGCCATTTTCTTAATGGGACCAACGGCCAGTGGCAAAACCAATGCGGCCGTATATTTAAAGCAGCACTTACCGGTAGAACTGATCAGTGTCGATTCTGCGCTGGTGTTTAAAGACATGAATATCGGCACCGCCAAACCTGAGCCGGCTGTGTTAAAGCAGGCGCCGCACTTTTTGGTGGATATTATCCCGCCTACCAGTGCTTACTCTGCCGCCAACTTTAGAGAAGACGCCTTGGCCTTGATGCATGAGATTACGGCGCGCGGCAATATCCCTGTGCTGGTCGGCGGCACCATGTTGTACTTTAAATCTTTAGTATCTGGCTTAAGTGGATTGCCAGAAGCCGATGCCACAATGCGTGCGCAAATAGATGCCGTAGCGGCTGCTATTGGCTGGCCCGGCATGCATGCTAAATTGGCGCAAATAGATCCAGAAACGGCGGCACGCTTAATGCCTAACGACATGCAGCGCATACAACGCGCACTAGAAGTCTATGCGATTGCTGGGGAAACCATGACACAACTGCATGCCAAGCAGCAGGCGCAGACATTGCCTTATCGTGTGTTAAAGGTTGCACTGATCCCCAGTGACCGCAGCGTATTACACGCGCGTATTGCCATACGTTTTCAGCAAATGCTAAACGATGGCTTGGTCGAAGAGGTGCGTGTACTGCTAGAAAAGTATCCAACACTCACCATGGACAGTACTTCAATGCGCTGTGTGGGTTATCGCCAAGTACTGGAATATATGCAGGGACAATATTCGCTGGAAGAGTTATGTGACCGAGGTATTTTTGCAACACGTCAATTGGCCAAACGCCAGCTGACTTGGTTACGCGGTATGGATGATACGCTTGCGCTAGACTGTTTGGATGCGCAACTGAATACACAAGTCATGAAGGCCGTACAAAACTTTTTGCTCTGAGTCCTTATTCTTTGAGCCTAAACGCAAAGAATAAGCGTGTTAGATTTCTGCTAACACGCCCTTTGTCATGCTTTACTCAATTAATTGGATATTTGACGACATGTAGATGGTAGCCGTGCTTTTTAATATCTGCCGTCGTTTCTGAATTCGCCTTGTAGTCAACAGCCGCTCTTTCAAAAATCAACTTGGCATAATCAGGGTCCGGTACTTCAATTTTAGAAATATCGCTATTGGCTAGTACAGAGATAAACTTGTGTGCACTACTGGCGCTTTTATAAATATCTACTTTCATGACGCTCTCCATTCAGTCGGTGTTGAGTCTTGTTGATAGAAAGTTCTAGCGAGAAGATGGAAACCATCTCCTGTCTATGAATGACAGGAGTGAACTGAGATGAGTTCCATTTAAAAAAAGAGTTGGCGAAAGTGTGAATACCTAGGCTTAGCGCAACGTAGAAATTTTTTACTAAATATACAATTAAAACAATTAATTAAATGTATTAATTAAAGTAATTTATCACTTAAATGCTTGCTGTATACGTCTACCAGCTTCTACACACTCGTCCAATGAAGCGACTAATGCCATACGGATAAAGCCTTGCCCTGGGTTAATGCCGTGCGCTTCGCGTGCCAAAAAGCTGCCAGGCAGTACGGTAATGTTTAGGTCGCGGTAAAGCGTAACAGCCACTTCCGTATCTGCTTGTTGCGTTTGTACCCATAGGTAGAAAGCGGCATCCGGCTTTTTAGTCGCCCATATTTGGTTGAGCATCGGGGTAATGGTATTGAATTTTTCAGCATATAAACGGCGGTTTTCAATCACATGCGCTTCGTCATTCCATGCGGCGATAGAAGCTGCTTGCACTGCAGGGTTCATCGCGCAGCCATGGTAGGTGCGGTAGAGCGCAAATTGCGCGATGATTTTTTCGTCTCCAGCCACAAAGCCAGAGCGCATGCCCGGCACGTTTGAACGTTTAGATAGCGAGCTGAATACCACTAAATTTTTGTAATCTCGCCCTAGTAGATGCGCTGCTTGCAAAGCGCCTAGTGGTGGATTGCCTTCTTCAAAATAAATCTCTGAATAGCACTCATCTGCTGCAATGACAAACCCATAGCGGTCTGATAACTCAAAAATCGTTTTCCATTGCGCTAAAGTCATGACTTTGCCAGAGGGGTTGCCCGGACTACATACGTATGTCAGCTGCGTACGTTGTAATACATCCGTTGGCACACTTTCAATGTCCATCACATGGTCTTGGTCTGCGTGCTCACTGGGCAATGTATTCAGAAAGTAGGGCGTAGCGCCAGCCAAAAAGGCAGCACCTTCATAAATTTGATAAAACGGGTTGGGGGAAATCACCACCGGATCCGCTTTGCTGCCGTCAATCACCACTTGTGCAAAGGCAAATAAAGCTTCGCGGCTTCCGGTCACTGGCAGAATCGCAGTCTCCGGATTGAGCGCCGGAATGTTATAGCGGCGAGATATCCAATTGGAAATCGCTTCTCTCAACGCTAAAACACCGATAGTCGTGGGATAATTGGCCAGACCTGCAATATTGTGAACAAGCGCATCTTGAATGAGTGTAGGTGTGGCATGCTTAGGCTCGCCAATCGACAAGTTAATTGCACTATAAGCTGAATTAGGGGTAATACCTTTAAACAGATCGCGTAAACGTTGGAATGGGTAAGGCTGGAGTAATTGTAAATGTGGATTCATAGGTGTGTATTATAGTGAGCAATAGCAATAATCAAAACTTTTTTGCAGTGTTTGGGCTGTTATTTGGCGCGGTATGCTGGGGCATTATCTGGTATCCATACCGTTTAATGGCAGAGGCTGGTTTTTCTGGCGTGGTCTCCAGTGTTTACACGTATAGCATCGCTATTGCGATGGGATGTGTGTTGTTTGCACGTCATTGGCGCGGCGTGCTGCAGTTACCCAAGCACGCGTTTATTCTCTGCTTTGTGGCGGGCTGGACTAACCTGAGCTATGTATTAGCCGTGATTGATGGCGAAGTCATGCGGGTCATGTTGCTGTTTTACTTATCTCCGCTGTGGACGCTGATATTGGCGCATCTCTGGTTAAAAGAGCCTATTTATCGCCAAGGCATGATTGCCATCGTCATTTCTTTGATTGGCGCGCTGGTGATGCTACATGATTTTAACAGCACAGACTGGCCGCTACCGCGCAACCAAGCTGAATGGCTGGCACTTTCTTCAGGCATTGGGTTTTCGCTCACCAATGTCATTACGCGACGCTCCACCCATTTAAGCATTGCAGCAAAATCCATGCTGATATGGGTTGGGGTAGCTGGTATGGCTTGTGTACTGCTACCAATACTCGGTCAATCTATCCCGCCGGTGACAGCATTTCATGCAACACAGTGGCAGCTCATGGTGTTGATTGCATTGCTACTGACTTCTGCGACGATTTTTGTGCAGTATGGCGTGACAAAAATGCCTGCGATACGCGCATCGGTATTGTTTATGTTTGAATTGGTAGTGGCCGCAGTTGCCTCGTATTACTTGGCTAACGAGGCGATGACTTGGAATGAATGGCTAGGCGGCGGATTGATTATTGCGGCAGCACTTATGTCTGCCATGCAACCCGAAAGTCCTGAGCCACCAAGCTAGATATTTATATTGGGCTAAATTTTTATTGGTTAAAAGCTTTTATTGCTTTCTGCAGCAAAGCGTATTTTGAGTGATAGGTCATTGCGGGAATCCGCATTGGTCAGTGCGTTTTCTTCGTCAATTTTGCCGTTGGCATACAAGCGGAACAGCGATTGGTCAAACGTATTCATGCCAATGTCGTTATTGTCCGCCATGATGTCTTTGATTTCACCCAGCTTTTGTTTTTGAATCAACTCGGCCACGTAGGGCGTATTGATAAGCACCTCGCTGGCTGCAACACGTTTTTGTGATTTTGCAGCAACTAGGCGCTGCGAAATGATGCCCACCAAATTCAAGGAAACACTGAGCAATAGCCCTTGTTTAATCTCAGGCGGGAAGAATGAGATGATGCGCTCTAGTGCTTGGTTAGCGTTATTGGCATGCAAAGTAGCCAAACATAAATGGCCTGTTTCTGCATAGGCCATGGCCAACTTCATGCTTTCCATATCGCGGATTTCACCAATCAGAATTACATCCGGCGCTTGGCGCATGGCGTTTTTTAACGCGTTATCAAAAGAGAGCGTATCTATGCCCACCTCACGCTGATTCACAATCGATTTTTTGTGTTGATACACAAACTCAATCGGGTCTTCTACCGTAATAATGTGGCCGGTAGCGTTTTCATTACGGTGATCGATCATGGAAGCCAGCGTAGTGGATTTACCAGAGCCGGTAGCACCGACCAGTAGCAACAGCCCACGCTTACGCATAATCAACTCTTTGAGTATCGGCGGTAGCCCAAGTTGCTCGAATGAAGGAATCTCGGTTTTGATATGGCGAATCACCATGGCCACTTCGCCACGTTGCTGAAACACATTGACGCGGAAACGGCCTATATCGGTTTTGCTAATGGCAAAATTGCATTCCAGCGTGGTTTCAAACTCTTTGATTTGATCGGCAGTCATCAGTGAGTAGGCAATCTCTTTGATCATGCCTGGCCCCATGATTTGCGCATTGACTGGTAAGTTTTCACCTTCAATATTGATATGAATAGCAGTATTGGTGCTAAAGAAAATATCTGAAGCGCCTTTATCCACCATAAACTTTAAGACCGGCGAAATATCAATGACAGCCATGTTGCCCCTTACACTCAAATCATCATACGGATTATTAACACTAGGTACACGTCACACATCGGGTGGCGCGCATAAATTATTATAAGCGTGAATATACGCAGTTTCTAAAGCTTGTACAAATACATCTGGGTTAAATAGCAGTTTGCGCTGTGTCATGAGCTGTTGTTTAACGGCTTTGAGCTGATCAGTATCTTGCGCAAGTGCGCGTGCGCGCTCGGCAAACTCGCTAAGCGATTGTGTTACCAGAGCATCTAAACCAAGTTGATGGAGTAGGCTAGCAGCCACTCTGGATGGAAATGTCTCGCCCATGCAAGTCAATACAGGCAAACCCATCCACAGCGCGTCGCTGGCAGTGGTGTGGGCATTGTAAGGTTGCGTGTCCAAAAATAAATCTGCATGTGCATGCCGCGCCAAATGCACTGCAATAGACACTCTTGGTGCAAATAGTATGCGTTCCGCAGCAATGCCCGCTTGGTTGGCGGTGGCAATTAAATTGGCTTTGGCCCAAACATTGCAATCGAGCAGCCACAATACGCTATTGGGTATTGCTTGCAGTAGCTGCATCCACACTGCATAGACCTCAGCGGTGATTTTAAAGGTCTGGTTAAAGCAGCAAAACACAAACGCATCTTCCGGTATTCCGAGTGCAGATTTGCTGGATGGCTCGGCAACTGGACGATGTTGATTGTTGGGCTGATAGCAGGGCAGATAGATACATTTTTCTGCGAAGTGCTCTGCTTGCGGCGCAATGGTTTCATCCACAATTACATAGTCAAAAACACTTTTTGCGCCGACCTTGCCCATACTGCCGGGATAGCCTAGCCAGTTGATGCTGATGGGTGCCGGTTTTAAAGCAACAATTGCGGTGCGGCTATGTTTGGTATACCCGGTTAAATCCACCAGAATATCTATCTGTTGTGTTTGCATCAGCTGCGCTGCTTCGATATCACTGAGCGTTTGAATATCCTCAAAGTGGTCCACGCTATGCTGTATGGCAGCGCGCTCTTGAGAATGGTCATTGGGCCCGTAGCTATAGGCAGTAATATGGAAACGGGTGTGGTCATGCGCGGCAAGTAGCTCCGTGATTAAAAAAGCCAGCGGATGCAGCCTAAAATCGGCTGCCAAGTAACCAACTTTAATGGGTTTGGCAGCTTTAAATCCTTGATGGGTAGACGGGGGCGGGGCGATATGTCCAAATTGCTGTTGCGCCCATTGGCTGGCACATTGCAGTTGCTCTTGCGCTGTAGTGCCTGGCATGGCTAAAAAAGCAAACGGCGGAATTTGCGCTTGTGGTGACTGCGCAAACACTTGGCGTAATTGCGCAATTTCCGCGTCCAAGCCTTGCCAATCGCAAATGTGCTGCTTTTGGTGAATCAAATGCGCCAGCGCATGATGCAACTGCGGGTTAATCGCCAATGCCTGCTGGTAGCAAGCAATGGATTCATCCAAGCGACCTAAATCGCGTAATACATTGCCAAGATTGTTGTGTGCGTCTGCATCATTAGGGGTTAACTTGAGTGATTGCTGATATTGTTTTGCAGCCTCATCAGGCTGGCCAAGAGCGCGTAGTGCGTTGCCTAGATTGTAATAAGCGGCTGCGTCATCAGGCGTTATGGCGATGCACTGTTTAAAATACACCGTCGCCTCTTGGTAGCGTTGCGCTGTATTTTCCGTATTGCCCAGTTGTAACAAAATTTGCGGATGATTGGGCGCCAAGCGCAATGCTTGTTGATAGCATGCGCGCGCTTTATCTGTCTGCATATCTGCCAAATATAGCCCACCCAGATCGTAATGCAGACTAGGAACGCGCGGATTATCCTGAATGGCTTGTAATAGCTGCTGAATACTTTGCATGCGCGAAAGTTTACCTTAAACAGTCAAGTTGACCAGTCGTTTTAACCCTAAATCACGCAATAAAAATCGATTAGGGTTGAGCTGTAAGGCAAGTTCAGCCTCAACAGGGTAGGGTTCCCCAGTCATCATGCAGGCTAATAGCTCTGCGCAAAGTGGGGCCGTGGTGAGGCCTTTTGTACCGTGCCCCACATGCAGATACAAGCCCGCATGCCAAGGTAATGCACTTGCATTGGTTTTGTGTTTGGGTGGCTGCTGAGATAATAATTGCGCATCCACAAGCGCGCCTACCATGGGTAGATAATCTGGCGTGGCACAACGCAGGGCAGCACGCCCAGCATGGGCTTGATGTTGCAAATCAACCAACTGTGGAGACATTTTTTTCACCATGGCCAGGTTGTGTTGGTTGTCTTCTGCACGCAGATCCAATGTCGTATCACCCACTGAGAACGTTGCGCCCAAGCAATGCTGCCCAGCGCTTGCTGGGGTAATATAGCCATCCGTACATAGCACTGTGTTTAGGGCGAGACTGTTTGCTGAGGCTTGCACGGTAGTCATTTGCCCGCGTACTGCGGTGAGTGGTAAGTGCGCTGTTTGTGTAAAGCGTAACGCATCGTTTGCGTTGGCTATTACTACCTTATCTGCAGTAATGACAGCTTGCTGCGCGTTGATGATATGCCACTTGCCATCTATCTGTGAGAGTTCAAGTGCAGACGTATCCGTGCAAAGCGTGATGTTGGGGTGCTGTATTAACGCAGCACACAATGCAGTTGGGTTGACCCAGCCGCCCTCGCTAAAATACAAGCCGGCATGCGCAAGCGGCACACCGGCCAGCTCGCTCGCTTGTGCAGACTCGACAAAACGCACAATATCCTCATTCAAGGTACGTTGCGCGATCTCAGCAATACGTGCCGATTCTTTAGCGTTAAACGCGAGTTGCAATAAGCCGCAAGCCTGAAAATTTTCTTCAGCTAAGTCTAGTTGTTTTAATAGGCGTAAGGTGTATAGATAGCTGCTGAGTGCGAAGCGATCCTGCGCGTTGGGGTGCCCGGCAAGGCGCGGATATAGCACACCCTTAGGATTGCCAGAGGCTTCTTGTGCAATTTGGCTATGCCGCTCTATGAGCGTTACATGGATGCCACGTTGGGCCAAAGCATAGGCAGTAGCGCAGCCGGCAATACCAGCACCAATTACGGCGACTGTTTGATTAAGATGTGGTGATAATTGCACTGCACCTTGGCCAGAAAATTGCCCATAGAGCATTTCACGCTTACGCCCAAAGCCGGCAGCCTTATGGGTGATAAATCCATGGTCTACCAGACTGCGTTTTACAAAACCAGCGCTAGTAAACGTTGCAAACGTGGTTTGACGATGCGATAAACGCGCCATCTGTTGATACAGTACAGGCTGCCACATGTCAGGATTTTTAGCGGGGGAAAAGCCATCTAAAAACCATGCGTCTACGGATACATTGAGTTGCGGAAGCTGGCTCGCCATATCGCCTATGGCCAGTGTGAGCAGCACGCGTCCGGAAAAGAGTGCTAATCGATGCACCCCTGCACATAAGCCACCATATTGTGCGAGCAATGCCTGAGACAGTGTTTGAAAATCTGGCCAGTTTTGATGCGCCAGCTGCATGTCCTGCCGTGTGAGTGGGTATTTTTCAATGCTGATAAAATGTAGTCTGGCATGGCTAGGCGCTGTTTCCAGCCAAAGTTTGCATGCACACAGAAAATTTAAGCCTGTGCCAAACCCAGTTTCTGCAATCGTGAATGTTGGCTGTTGCAGATGTCTCCAGCGATTTTCTAATTGATTGTGCTGCAAAAACACATAATGGGTTTCGGCAATGCCTTGCTGTGGGTGGTCTGGATCCGTCGAGAAATAGACATCATCAAAGCGTGTCGAGTAGGGCTGGCCATCTCGCCAGTCCACAGCATTGGCTTGGTCTGGCGGCGGGGGCTGATATGGCGGAGTTTGCATGGGTGCCAGTATACCAAGTACACGTGTACCTAGTACATGAACACCAAGTACATGCACACCAAGTTAACAGGCGCACTGCTATCAAACTGGTGTTTAAGTGCGTACTGTTCTGCTTCTGTTTTCCGGCTTGGCCAGCAGCAAATGTACATCACCCAAGGCGCGCTCAGTAAAGCCACCTTCGCAATAGCATAAATAGAATTCCCACATCTTAATGAACTCTTCTGAGTAGCCCAATTGGCGCACAGCGGCAATGTTTGCAAAGAAGTTTTCCCGCCACATGCGCAAGGTAGTGGCGTAGTGCGGGCCAATGTCTTCTAAATCATACAGGCGCATGTCTGTCATGCGTGTAATGCTATCCAGCATCGCTGTGTTAGACGGGATGTTAGAACCGGGGAAGATGTAACGCTGAATAAAATCGACGGATTGGATTGCGCTAGCATAACGTTGATCCGCAATGGTAATGGCTTGAATAAGCGCTAAACCATTGGGGTTGAGTAGGTTGCTGACTTTTGCAAAGTAGGTATCGTAAAACTGGTGGCCAACAGCTTCCACCATTTCAATCGAGACCAACTTATCGTAGGTGCCCGTTAAATGGCGATAGTCTTCTAACAATAAAGTGATGTTGTCTTGCAGATTAGCAGCCGCTACACGTGCTTTTGCTAAATCATATTGTTGCTTAGAAATGGTCGTGGTTGTGACTTTGCAACCGTAATGCGTAGCGGCGTAAATCGCAAAACCACCCCAACCGGTGCCAATTTCAATCACATGGTCATCGGGTTGCAAGTTTAACTTATCGCAAATGGTTTTTAGCTTGAGTTCTGAAGCTTGTTGTAGGGTGTGGGTTTCTGCATTGAATATCGCGCTGGAATACATCATGGTGTTGTCTAAAAACAGCGCGAACATGGCATTGCCTAAATCATAGTGTGCGGCAATGTTTTTACGGCTACCCTCAGTCGTATTGCTATTGAGCCAGTGCATGATTTTAAACATAGGCTTAGTCAGCCATTGATACCCACCTTCTAAGCTGTCCATCACCTGTTGATTCAACACCATCAAACGAATGACATTGGTCAGGTTGTCTGCTGTCCAATAGCCCAGCATATAGGCCTCACCTGCGCCAATGCTGCCGCCAAAGGCAATCTCGCCGTAAAATCTTGGGTCATGCACATGTATGGAGGCCTGTATTGAAGCGGGCTGCCCAAATGTATGCATTGATTCACCATCGACTAGCATAAGTTGCCCTACACGTAACTGTTGCAGGCGTTTGAGTACCTGCGTTTTGGCAACATCGGCCACCCATTTAGCTCGGCTTTTCGCTTTTAAAAGGGTGGTCAGCTTTTCTTGCGGCAGCGTGTGTGAAGTCATGATGAATGGGTATCGGGATGTGAGTAAAAAGGAACACGCTTTAACCATAGCTGCAGTGCATTCCAATAAATGGCGGCCACCACTTTGACCGTCATCAATGGGTACAACCACAGCATGCGGTTAAGGTGTTTAGACGTAAGTGCTAGACGATCCAGCGTTAATGTAGCGGAAAATATCTCTTGCCCGGCTTCAATATTTTTCATGTGTACCAGCAAGGCCTGGTCAGCGAGTTTAAAGCGCCAGTCATATTCGATTTGCATAGGCATAAAGGGCGAGACGTGAAACGCTTTGGATAGCTTAAAAGCGGTGATGGTGCCGTTATGCGTCAGCTTTGTTTCTTTCACGCCGTGGTAATCGTGCACATAAGCATAATCTTCACCCCACGGCGTATTGGTAATGTGGCTGACAATCGCTTGTAGCGTAAAGCCATCTGGCTCAAAGCAATAATAAAAACTCACAGGATTAAAGCAATGGCCAAAGTAACGCATGTTAGTGAGCAGCCTGACTGGGCCGCGCACTGCATGCCCGGTGGCTTGTTGCACTAACTGACTGATGGCTTGTTTAAGTGGCTGACTGGGGTTGCCATAATAGTCTGCGCGGTTAAACCATGCCACATTGCGTTTGCTGTAAGACCAAAAACGGTTTTCTTTAAACAAATCAGGTAATTCGTCCAAATCCAAATACATCATAAATACTTGGTATTGAAAGCCATGGCGCTTAGGCATCAAGCGTTGATGTGTGACCCAGCCTGTGTAAATCGCACTAGCTACCATGTTGAGACTGCTCAAAATGCTGTAGCGCTGCTAATGCACTTACTACGCCATCTTCATGAAAGCCATTGCGCCAATAAGCGCCTGCATAGGCGGTGCGATTGTGCCCGCTGATGTCAGCGTGTCTTGCCTGTGCCGCCGCACCTGCCACCGTGTATAGAGGGTGCATATAAGTGAGGCGTTTGATGACTTTGGCCGGGTTAATCCAATCGACATGATTCAGCGTCACTAAAATCGGCGCTTCTGATTGCAGCCCCTGCAAGATATTCATGTTATAGGTGACTTGCACCTTGTCAGATGGCTTGGCTGTGATGTGGTAGTTCCAAGCCGCCCAAGCCAGCTTGCGCTTAGGCATCATGCTGCGGTCATGGTGCAGATAAACTGTATTTTCCTGATAGGGAATCGCGCCCAATATTTCACGCTCGGCTGCCGTTGCATCCTTGCCCAGTATGGCCAATGCTTGGTCACTATGACAGGCAAAGAATACGTAATCAAAGGTTTGTTCCTCTTGCCCAACAGGTTTGACTTTGACCGTGTTTTTGAGCCTACGCACACTTTCAATCGGCGTGTTAAGTTTGATGTTAGTCTTAAAGGATGCCGTCAGTTTTTCTACATAGCTTTTAGAGCCGCCTTGTATCACGCGCCATTTGGGCCTGTTGCTCACCGTTAAAAAGCCGTGGTGATGAAAAAAACGTACGAAAAAACGCGCAGGAAAATCCAGCATCTGTGCTGCATCGGTCGACCAAACAGCAGCGCCCATGGGGATAATATAATGTTCAATAAAGGGCTGGCTATAACGGCCTTGTGCTAGATAAGCGCCCAAAGTGATTTCAGTGCCGTCATTCAATAATTCAACCGCGTGTTTATTGAAGCGCAAAATATCCAAAATCATACGGTAGAAGCTGGGTTTAAGCAGGTTTCTACGCTGCGCAAATAAGCTATGCATGCTGGTACCGTTATACTCCAATCCAGATACTTCATCGCGCACGCTAAAGCTCATATCGCTGGGTTGCCAGCTCACATTCAGCTTATCCAACAATGCAATAAAGTTGGGGTAAGTGCGGTCATTAAATACAATAAATCCGGTGTCTACTTGGTAAGGCTTGCCAAACAAGTGGATATCATGGGTGTGGGTATGCCCGCCAATATGCGCATTGGCTTCAAAAACGGTAATCTCGTGTTGTGGGTGCAGGTGATAAGCCAGCGTATTGCCGGCAATACCACTGCCAATGATGGCAATTTTCATGACTAAAACGTAATTCCTGACTTAACGATACTGTTTGGACTCTCTGATGTTATGGGGGACTTTGCGCAAATTCCAGATCAGCCCACACGCAGCTAATACACGTAAACCATAGTAGGTAAAATCAATTTCCCACCAATAAAAGCCTTGCTTTGCCGCCCCCGGATAGTGGTGATGGTTGTTGTGCCAGCCTTCGCCCAAGGTAAATAGGGCGATGATGAAATTGTTGCGGCTGTGATCGCGCGTTTGGTAGCGCCGCTTGCCCCACACATGGGCGAGGGAGTTAACGCTAAACGTGGCGTGATACAACACAACGGTAGAAATCACAAACCCCCATACCAACAGCTGTAGCCCGTTGGTGTTTAATTCTGGGGTATGGTGTGCTAACAACTCGCCTGTGATAAAAATAGCAATAGCAAGCGCAATAGGCATCAAAATATCGAAGCGGTCTAAAAACCTTAGCTCCGGAAACTGCGCCAACTCTTTGACGCGTTCAAATTTGGTTGCAAAATTGGCACTGGATAAAAACCAGCCGATATGGCTCCAAAAAAAGCCATGTTTAACAGGGGAGTGTGCATCTTGCTCTTCGTCCGAATGTACATGATGGTCGCGGTGGTGCGCAGCCCACCACAGAGGCCCACGCTGCACTGCCGTTGCGCCGATCAAGGCAAATACAAATTGACCAAAACGTGAGGTTTGAAAGGATTTATGGGCAAAGTAGCGATGGTAAAACCCAGTGATGGCAAACATACGGACTGCATATAAAGCAATTGCAAAGACAATGGCAAACCAGCTCCAACCCACCCAAAACAAGCCCAAGCAAGCAATATGCAATGCCACGAAAGGAATCACGCGCGCCCAATCAATATGATGCACGTTTGGCATGCGCATGTCAGAAGCCACTTGGTTATCAAACCAACTAAGTAGAAATTTAAAAAGCTTACTTATCCGTAGCGTATGCATATTATTCAGCCGAAGATTTAGTCGTTGCAGGCCAAGACTGCGGTACTTTTCTCAATTTTGCGGTGTCATAACCCAGTGATTTTACAAATTGCACCATCTCATCATAGTCGGAGGCCGCAATGGCTGGCGTTCTCGCCATAATCCATACATAATCACGCGCATTTCTGGCAATCACTGTGCGTTGATAGTCTTGGTCTAGGTAAGCAATACGAAAATCTGCCTTAATCGGCCAGATAAACTGCATGCCCCAAATCGCATTACCGGTATTGGGCTGCACAAAGCCTTTGGGGTGATAGGTTTTAAGCGGGCCATCGAACCCGCCTTTGTAATAGGTAAAGGTAGTGGCAATCGTACCATCTGGATTCAATTGGTAATTTTCAATCGCGTTGTAGGCTTGCGTCTCTATCATGGTGGGAATCACCGCAATCACGTACCAATCCCCCATAAATTTGGAAAGCTCAACCTGCTTCACTGGCTTTACTTCGTTCATAGCGTTTCCTGTGCAGGCACTAATACATGCTGCAATAATTAAGCAATAAATTACATTAAATAGATATTTTAAATTCATGATTTATTTAAGTTTGTAGTTAATTTCATAACCTTCTGGCGTGATGGATTTTAACGCTAACCAATCATCGTTTTGGTCATACCACACTTCAATATTGAGCTTATTTTTCCCATTCAGCGCACCCATGATCTTGTAATGCTTAGCGTCTATTGAGCGTCCTTTTACTTGAATAGTTTCATTACCCAGAGATTGAATATTGGTATCCAAATACTCAGCATTTTGCGGATTCAGTAGTTTCTTTTGCGTCAGGATTTTGGTGTTCCAGTAAGCAAATGTCATGGTGCACTCAGGCAGTTTTTGCTTGGTTTTGTTGTAGTTGACCTCAAACACACTGTCTTTGCGCTCTGCGTCTACATCCATCACAACCTTGTTTTCAACAGTGTGTGCTTTCAGCTTGGTCAAGCAATCGTTTTGCCAGGTCTCTTGTGCAGCATGTTGATAATCGTAAGCATTGATAAACAGCACTTTTACTTTGAAACTGGCTTGGCTGCTCAATTGGTTACCATCAAGAGTGAAGGTGTGCGTGCCTATCTTTTGCTTATCCAAGTACACATCAAACGACCAGTCTTTGGCGTAAGCGGGTGCATTGAGTAACAATGCGAGCGTCATCCATAGCGATTTAGTTTGCATCTTTTGGTAACCCCGGCACAAAGGCATTAGTGTTTCGAATGTAATCCAGATAAGCAGGGCGGCGCTCAGTAATTGTACTTTCCAGCAAACTGACGCCGCTGACTTTTAACAATAGGAAAGTCATTAATATAGGGGAAAGGATAGCCCACCATGCGCCTGCCGCTAATGCAAACAAGTAAAATCCCCACCATACGCAGCACTCGCCAAAATAGTTGGGGTGCCTGCTATAGCGCCATAAGCCTGTGCTTAACACTTGATTGGCATTGGCAGGGTTTGCCTTAAACTGCTGCAACTGCCAGTCTGCTACAACCTCCCAATACAAGCCAAATGCCACCAATATCAGGCCTAAATAATCCAAAGCATTAAATGATGTCTCACCATCTAACGCACCATAGATAGCAAGCGAAATGATCCAAGCCAACACGGCTTGCAGGCCAAACACGATATACAAACTTTTAAACCAAAAATTGGGTTCGTTGTTTTGACGAATCACCACATAGCGCTGATCTTCATGCCCAAAGTTGCGCCACGAGATATGCACACTCAGCCTCACCCCCCAAATACTCAGCAACGTGAGCACGACCAGTATGCGCGTGGTGAATTCATAGTTAAGCAGGGCAACCGAGTAGCCTGCCAACACAAAAAACAAGCTCCACATGCCATCCACATGGCTGACTTTGTTGGTCATTAAACTGAGCATCCAACCAAACAGTGCAAACGCACCTATGGCATACAAACTGTAAAGATAAAGTGACCAGTTAAACATGGGCATACCCATCAAATTTTTTCGAGAGATGAATCATGAGCGGCATCAATACTGCCCAGCCTACACCCAGCACAATATGGCTACTGGGCGTAATGGTGAGGGTAACAGCGCCTAACTTTTGCGCAGCAGCGTACGCCAAAGGGCCACCCATAGCGCCTAGCAACACGGCCGCCCAGCGGTAATTGCGCAGCCAGCGCATGCTGACATTCAAGGTGCTGGCAAATGCAATCCACAGACCGATAATCCACACCGGCACCAATCCAATTGACCAGCCATGCGCTTGGTATTGCACCACGCCGTGGTTTAACAACAATTGGTCAAATACAGCCCCTATGCCGCATGTCGTCAACACTAAAAGCAACTCTCTAGCTGGGTGAGGTACAAATATCAACTGCACACTGACCAAAGATACGCCGACAATAAACCCTAGCCAGGGCAATTGGTTGGCGGCCCCAATCACAAACGCTAGCCATGCCAGCTGGAACAATACAAAATTAATAATGACGCGTTGTGTGGACATTTATCTTTTCTCAAACAAATAGTGGCTGACCCACCACTCCTGACCATTGCGATAGCCAAATAGCTCAGCACAAGCCATATAGAACATACGCCAGCGGTTGCGCCATACCTCTACTTGATCTGCGCCGTAGGTGTTGGCAAATATCGGTGTAATCTCGTCATGATGCTTATCCATGTTGTCTAGCCAAGCGTTTGCAGTTTTTTCGTAATGTGTACCGTCCCAGCGCCAACGATTAATCAAACGCATATGGTCTTGAAAATACAGAGGCAAATCATCACTGGGCATCATGCCGCCGCTAAAAAAATACTGGCTCATCCAATCATTTGCATCTTGCACATCAAATGCATAAGGGGTGCTGCGATGCACAAATATATGCTTGAAAAACTTGCCTTTTGGTTTGAGCCAACTGGCCACTTTGCCGTACAGTACTTGATAGTTGCGCATATGTTCAAACATTTCTACCGAGACAATGCGGTCATAATGCGCGGGCGCTTCAAACGTATTCATATCTGCAGTCAGGATAGTGAGATTGGTAATCCCCCGTGACTTTGCGGTTGCAGTAATGTATTCACGTTGGGAGTTAGAATTGGAAACACCGGTGATGTTGGCATTCGGATATTTTTCTGCCATCCATAATGAGAGCGAGCCCCAGCCACAGCCTAGCTCTAATATGGTTTGCCCATCTTGCAAGTCCGCATGGTCGCAGGTCTGGTTTAGCGCCAACACTTCCGCTTCATCTAACGTGCTGGTATCGGCCAGCCAAAAGCAACTGCTGTATTTGCGTTGTGCGCCTAAACAGTAATGAAAAAATGCTTCTGGTACTTCGTAATGCTGTGCGTTGGCCAATTCTGGCATAGGCGCAATCTGTGCAGAGGCACGCATACCGACAATAAACTGCGTCAAATGCGCCATCGATACCTCGCAGTCTTGCGCATTGATATCTTTAAGCCTTTGCTCGGTAAGTAAACGAATGCCTTTACGCACCAATGTGTCTGGAAGTTTGCCGGCTTCTGCCAGCTTGATTGCTAAACTCATGAATTCAAGCCTTTTTTTGATGTTGGTTATATATAGCTTCACTAGAACACGACACGCATATCACTGGCTTCTATCAATTACCTGCTTATTTTGTGCTACGAAAAATATTAGCTTACACATGATAGGGTAGATTACCATGCACAATGTTAATTAGCGCATTAACTAAATATATTTTGTAAATATTTTGCTTTTGGCAAAAATAGTGCGCAGCAATTGCATGTAGTTTTCTAATGTGCCTGTTTGTCTATCATCCACCCAAATTTGTTCCTGTGATGATGCATATATAAAAAAACCAAGCACTTTACAACAAGAATTCAAAATGCATAGGCAACTATTAACAAACATTATTTTTAGTATATACTGCTCTGTATACACATGGTGAAAGTGAAAAATGAAAACCAATCGTTGTTTAAATACTGTTGCATCTACAGTGGCTTTGTTAGTCTTAGTCTCTTGCGCATCATCCAACAAGTCATCCACTTCCAATCGAGATGACTGGCCAAGCTATGGACGCGATTTAACCAGCCAACGGTTTTCACCAGCCAACCAAATTAACACACAAAACGTGCAAAAACTGGCAGAAGCTTGGCGCTACAAATCTGGCATTAGCGCTACATTTCAGGCCACACCCATTGTCCAAAACGGGGTGATGTATTTATCCCTACCTTATAACCATGTGGTGGCACTGAATGCTAAAACCGGTCAGGAGCTATGGCGCTACACCCACGATAGACGCAAGGACTGGCAAATGTGCTGTGGGCCTGCTAACCGTGGCGTAGCGGTAGCCAATGGCAAAGTATTCATCGGCACGGTAGATGCACGACTGATTGCACTCAACGCGCAAACCGGCACAAAAGAGTGGGATATTGATGTAGTAGAAAACGCCATCGTGACCGAAGGGCAAGATGCATTGGACAAAAATGATCCAAATAGCGCGCGCAAAGTCACCGGCGGTACTGGGATTGGCATTGCCATGGCACCAGTGGTATATAAAGGCAAAGTGATTGTAGGCATTACCGGGGTAGGGTATGGCCTGCACATTGATAACCCACGTGAAGATGCGCCTTTAGGTGCGGTCATTGGGGTAACAGGGCGGTTTGGACGGCCAGGCTTTCTTGCCGCTTATGATGTGAATAATGGCAAGCGTGTGTGGCAGTTTGATACCATTCCTGCGCAGGGCTGGGAAGGTAAGTTTACAGAAACAAGCGATGACGGCACAAGCTTTAACCGCGATATTGCGCAAGAAAAAACCGAATTAGCCAAATATCCGGATGCCTCCCGTTTCGGCGGTGGCTCGGCATGGAGCACGCCAGCCATTGACTCTGCAACCAATACTTTGTATTTCGGCACAGGTAATCCATCGCCACAAATGAACGATATTTCACGCCCAGGCGATAATCTATATACCGTCTCGTTAATTGCACTTGATACCGAAACCGGCAAGCTTAAATGGCACTACCAGCAAGTACCACATGATTTATGGGGTTACGACTTAGCAAGCCCGCCAGTATTGTTTAACTACGCTTGGCAGGGCAAAAAAATACCTGCGGTGGGGCAAGCCAGCAAAACAGGGTGGTTTTTCATTCATGATCGTGCCACTGGTCAATTGCTGAAAAAAACCGACGCATTTGTACCACAGCATAACCTATTTAAAAAAGCGACATTTGAGGGAACCGTCGTCTATCCTGGCATCTTAGGCGGCGCTAATTGGTCGCCAGTGAGTGTGGATGAAGCGCATCAGCGTGTATTTGTGGCAGCGATTCATGCGCCTATTAAATACACCTTACATGAATCTCCCGGTAAAGACGGCAAACCTGCGATCCGTTATGCTGCTAGCGAACCAACCAATGACCCACGCTGGGGCTTGCTCTCTGCGATTGATTTAGTATCGGGCAAAGTGCTGTGGCAAGTTAAAACCGCACAGCCTTTAATTGGCGGAGTGTTAGCAACCGCTGGAAACTTAGTATTTACAGGGGAGGGCAATGGTCAATTCAATGCCTACCATACGCAAACAGGCGAGCTATTGTGGCAAGGCAAGTCTGATGCGGGCGTAAATGCACCCCCTATCACCTACACCGTGAACGGGCAGCAGTATATTGCTGTGGCAAGCGGCGGCAGTTCTATCTTTGGCTATAAGCAGGGGGATGCAGTCACGGCTTTTGCCATTAAATAGGGTCGTTTTCACACCAGATATTTAATAGCTGCCGTGCTTTAAGTGCAACTTCAGAAGCGGTAAGCCCAATAGGGCCGGTACCACTCGCTACCAAAGCATCAGCAGCGGCACCATGTACATACACGCCTAACTTAACAGCCTCAATAGGGGGCATGCCTTGCGCTAACAAGCTCCCTATCAAGCCACTTAACACATCCCCAGTACCACCACTGGCCAAGCCAGGGTTGCCAGTAGGGTTAGTCCAATAGTGCCCATCTGCATCGACACATATACTTTCAGCACCTTTTAATACACATATGCCATGCACTTGTTTAGCCAATGCCAGCGCACTGGCAATGCGGTTGTTTTGTATATGTGTAATGTCTGTATTCAATAAGCGAGAAGCCTCACCCGGATGTGGTGTAATAATAGTAGGGGCCTCACGTAGCTTAATTGCTTCGGTTAAAGAAGTATGTACGGCCAGCAAATTTAGCGCATCTGCATCCAACAGCAGTGGCTTAGCTTGCTGTAAGCAAAACGCAACCCACGCAATGGCTTGCGCCGATTGTCCCAAACCCGGACCAATCACATAGGCATCAATCGTGCTCGCTAATTCAGGCAATTTATCAAAGCTGCGGTACATCACCTCTGGGTACATCATATCCACTGAAGGCGCAACGTTGCTTGCCATAGCACAAGCATAAGTACGGCCTGCACCACATAACAGCGCAGAGCGAGTAGCTAGCAATAATGCGCCCAGCATGCCATCCTGACCACCCAACACTACCAAGCTGCCATGGCTACCTTTGTGCGCATCTATTTTTCGCTGAATGTGCTCCGTTGCTAAATCGCTTAACTTTAAATATTTTTTTTCTAATGTCATGCGGATACTGGCGTTTTTGTAGAGACTTATCATCATAGACCGAAGTCTAGTCCAAAAGTACTATGGCAACTTTTGATAATGACGAATATGCTTCAAACGCTAAAAACAACTAATAAAATAAGTCACTTTATAATTCAAACGTGAATGATTTCTTGAGACTGTAAATGCCTGTTTATGTACATGTAATTGTAGCAATCATCTTTATTGCATTTCTTTATTGTCTACGTATTGTCTATGTGGGTTTGCGAGATAAGTATTGGCAGCGCAGGTACCAAAAGCTATTAGCCAAGAGAAATGCGGTTGCAGATAATATTGACGACTTCAAATGGAATCCATTATTAGATACCGACGATGTAGACGCTCAAAAAATTAGAGAGTATCTAAACTCAAAAAAATAGCACTAATTAGCAAGAAGAGTTATTTAGCATGTTTTGTTGTGATTTTTGTATTTGCCAAGTGCTGAGTTAGCTGAATATGGATATAAACTTAATTTAACATAATATACATTATGCGAAGTTAAATAATTGGCGTGTGACTCAAGGAGTCAAGTATGTCACACACAATAAATGTCGAAGCCCTTCACAGCTTCACACTCTCTCATGAGCAAATAATTCATATCGCAGCATCGTTAGCATCGGACATTGGCTCCGCCAGTGATTTCATGCCAGATGATTTTCTACTTCGCCATCACGCGTTGTTAGAAATGTTCATGAGTCTGCTAACAACCGAGGAAAAAATCAGAGTCATTAAGCCCGTTCCATATCAAGGAGCACTTCAATGACTAATTTTTCAGAAAAACCAAAAAGGTCAAAAAAAGGCACTACTTTAGGCTCGTTAAAATCACCTCGGATATACATAGACCCCAATGACTTCTATTTAATGCGTCGTAGAGCGTGCCTTACAACTTTAGAGGCTTCTAAGCTGCTAGACGTGACGCATAAGACCTTGCAGAACTGGGAAAAAGGGCGCGTGCGCATCCCCTACACCGCTTTTAGGACTTTAAAGGTAAAAGTAGGGTATGTATTCAACGATGAGCACTTTCAAGACTGGTTCGTGCGTGACGACACATTGTGGTCACTGGAAGGCAGAGGTTTTAAAGCGTATGAGCTTAGATACATTGGAAACTACTTTTGGATGGCCAACCGTTGGCTCGCTGAGCGAAGGGCGGCTAAACCCCAAAACCAACCCCTATCATCTGAAGTTCTTAATATCGAGCGTGGAGCGGCAAGTAACGGCTCCCCTACGCTGCGCGCAGGTACCCTGCCGTTAGGCGGCGCCGCCCCGCTCCATGAGCAATTGCAAAAGCTCGATGCGTCGCATGGTCTGCAAGATAGGCCACCTCTCTTTGAGAAGTTCCTACGAGAGCTCGGTATAACAGATGACATTGGAAATTATTTCCGATAGTGCTACATTAGGGGAAAATTTAGTGGTGATTTGGGTTGCCATCCCCTACCCTAAATTGGCTGTAACCCGTATGAATGCTTGTTTCAGCCATATTTAAAACGCCCTGTGGATAACTTTTGGTACTTTTTGCTCTGTTTTGCACTATTTATTCACGTGGTGAAAATGGCTGTAAGCCAATAGATGTAATGGTTTCAGAGGTTTTTATATAATTTTTAGTAGCGTACTTATTGCTCATATATGAGCGATACTTTACGTGTAACTAGCACGTAAAGTTTTTCTATATCTAGTTTAGGCACAATCTTATGAGTGAAAACGTTATTGTTTTAGGTGCTGGTTTTTCATATGACGCAGGTATTCCTTTACTAGGCAATTTCATAGAAAGAATGTGGGAATACTCCATACGAGGTAAAGCTGGGAGCGTGACGTTAAACTATGAAGAGCAAAAAATATTACAAGAAGCGCTAAAAATTAGAAGCGAGATGGATGGCTATCATGGAAGAGTCGCTTTTGATGATAGAAACATAGAGGACATCTTATCGATGTTAGCTTTCAACTTAATGGAAGGAAAAACATCGGATAGGAATAAACTTAATACATTCATAAGTGCAATTTCAACGACTATTGAATTAGCTTGTAATGTTAATCATCCTGGCATACCTAACGATGGAAGATATAGTGCCATTTCTGAAGGTAATGAGGTTTATCGAAGTTTCTGGAAAGCATTATTCAAAAGATATAAAGAAGAAAAAACATTACCAACAATAATTACGTTTAATTACGACTTGGTTTTGGAAAGGTCTTTATTTCAGGTTCTAATCAATAAAAATTACAATGACCACTCTGATCGATGCCCATTTAAAGCATTAAAAATTGATTATCAATACCCATATTTTCCAGCTCAACAGTATTTAGTTGAATATACGACATATGGTTATGGCTCTGACCGAGGTACAGTTATAAAGCCTTACGAGTTTAAAGTTGATGAATGTGCAAGCATTGAAATACTAAAATTACATGGCTCACTAAACTTTCCAAATTCAAAATCGAAATCGGATAGTCTGCCACTTTCGCCAACAGGCGTAATCGACTCACCTTACATTCTCCCTCCTGTTTCAAATAAGCAGTCAAACGGTAATGGAAATCAAACATGGAAGACCGCTTTACAAAGACTTAGAGAGGCAAAGAATGTGATTTTTGTTGGATATAGCTTGCCTAAGACAGATATGTATATGCAGTTTTTTCTGAAAGCTGCCTTAGGTCCGAATCAAGAGCTTAATAGATTATTTATATTCGACCCTGTGCTTTGGAAAAATACTGCTGAATCTGAGGATATGAAAAGAAGGTATGAAATGTGTTTTTCTGAGCAATTAAGAAATAGGATTGTATTTAACCCAGAAGTAAGTGGTGGGTTTGCACACCGTAGCTCTGGGAATCTAAATGGAACTACGGCACACTTCGTAAACACTCTTGAAGACGAGCCAAATAAAATATTATTTTAGAAAAGGGACTCTCTTAAATGAGGCGCCTCCCGCAAGCGGGCGCCCTCCTCATTTAAATTGCCTATTACTTTTAAGTATTAGGTGAAAGTCAAAATAAGAAAGAATAAAAATGAAATACTTTATTACGATAGTAATTGGGGTGGGGTTGGTGATGATGCTACATGCAGCGAGAGTCAAGACTGTTGAACATGTGACTGGTGATTACTTTGAACGAATACAAAAAACAACAACTGATATGCAGATAAAGCTTTTAGAGAGGCAAGAGAAAGCTAAAGCAGATGCGTATAACGCTGAAAAAGTAAAAGTGCTGATAAAAGCAAGAGATGCAAAAACGTGCATGAAAATGCTGAATACAAAGGTTATTGATAACGAAGTGGTCGAATGCAACAAAGATCATTATGTTGAAGTAAGACGTGATGAAGTAGAAAGCTTCAAAAAAAATATAGGGCAACGCTAGATTGATTGGACACTTAAATCAAAAAACCACTACATAGAAGAATAGGAAGAATATGAGTACAGTTCAACAATTAATGGGGGCAGAAATTCTCAAAACGTTTATACAGTTTTTTTCTTGGCCACTAATCGTTTTGATTATTCTGTTTATGTTCAAAGTAGAAATTGGAAAGTTGCTTTCCAACATAAAAATGTTGAAAGTTGGCAATCTGGAGATTGACTTTCACAAACAACTAATGAATCTAGGATTCAATCAAAGTCAATTAGAAGTAATTAAAAGTCTAAATGCAAAAGAGCTGGACTTGTTTTTGATGATTACATACAAAAACTCACCCGAATATAGGTTTTCTGATGAAGCTGATTCAGATAACTATGAAGATCGGGAGTTACTTTATAGATTAAGAGATGCTGGGTTAATTACCATTACTCATACAGAAAAAAATAAATTTGTTTATATCTATCAGGCTACACCGAACGGATTAAGATTAAGAGGAATGATCATTAATGGCAGCATAGTTTTACTTCATGGGGATAACAAAGAAGCAAAACTATAATTTTTATAAAACTTAACTCCTAGGAGGTTATTACGCATCGGCAAAGCGGATCATAAATACCAAAATATCAAATAGCTTACACACCTAATTATTATCACTTCTATACATTATGCGAAGTAATGGAATAGCAATAATGTGCCCTACGAAGGAATTATCAATCATTTGAATATCGGCAATTTTGAGTGCCTTTAGAATGAGTTCGTTACTAACAATCTAGATTTAAGTTTTTACAACACGCTATACGTATGCTTGAAACCTTTTGTTGCAGACAAAGCCTCAGCCTTATTAAAAACCCAATAAGATATCAGCCCCTCGACATCAATTAGCAAATCCTGACCGATGACTGACGCAATGACACCATCAACATCGTTCTCTGGTAATTTGATATGCACGGGATCACCTTTTTTTGGTGCTAGTTGAGGTTCAGAAGGAAATTCCAACGCTAGCTCTACAATTGAGCCATTTACTGACTTTTTATTCATCATGTGTGCAAATTTAAGCATATAGACTATCCCTTCTGAATATTATTAATTGGTATGCTTAGTTTAAGTTTTCCATTCACAGATTACTGTCAGCAGATTCACAAAGTTTTGTAAGATAAAGACTACTCAGCTTCTGAGTGTTTTCTGAAATCCCAAGACAACAAGCTCATAAAACTCGCGCCTTATCTTCATTCAGTATCTATCGAATTTATCAGTTAACAATAGTTTACAGATGGGTTAACTGTATTTTACATATAATTAATTTAGCCTACTTTTGTAAGTAACTAGGCGCTAGCAGCACCTTGTAATACCACACAACTTTGCCAGCAGGCTTACTCTAAATAGCCTAGAAACCAGGCATTTAGAACTTTTCTAAATGAATTGAGGCTGAGTAGTGAAAGAACATATCTTGAAATTCTTTAATCGAAATATCGATGCCAACGCACAATCTTTGCAGTTTGAATTTGATTGTATTGCGACAATTTTAAATAGCCTGGATGCCTTGGTATACGTGTCTGACTTTAAGACGTATGAGTTGATTTTCGTCAATAATTACGGTCAGAAAAGCTGGGGGGTGCCTTTAGGCCGCAAGTGTTATCAGTATCTCCAATTTGGCCAGGAGCAACCTTGCAGCTTTTGCAACAACTCCAAGCTACTTAACGAAGAAGGCAAGCCAACAGGCGTGCATATTTGGGAGTTTCAAAATACGGTGACGCAACGCTGGTATCAGTGCCGAGACCAAGCGGTTAAATGGGTGGATGGCCGCTATGTAAGATTGGAAATCGCTGTGGATATCACTGAAAATAAGCTAGCTCAACAAAAGCTAGAAACGATGTACAAAGAAGCAGAAGCGTTGGCAAGGGTCGACCCTCTCACCAAAGTATACAATCGCCGTGCATTTTACGAGTATATGTCTAAACGGCTTGCGCACCTCAAACACCACAATCACACACTTAGCCTTGTGATGGTAGACGTGGATGAGTTTAAAAAGGTGAATGACTTGTATGGGCATTCCAAGGGTGATGAAGCGCTAATTGAGATTGCAAATACGATACAGTCAGAAATTAGAGAATCGGATCAGCTTTTCAGGATTGGCGGTGAGGAGTTTGTGATTGTGCTTCCGGATTGTGATGAACTGAATGCGTTTAACCTAGTGGAACGAGTGCGTCTGAATATTGGGCAGATAGCACTTATGCATAATGACCACCCCATTCAACTAAGCTGCAGCTTCGGGATTACTGACTACTGGAGCACCTCAACAGATGATTCATTTGATCGTTGGGGCATTTCTATTACAGAGTCGTTGATGGCAGAAGCAGACAAAGCGCTTTATTCGGCAAAGCTGAATGGGCGCAATCAGGCTAAGCTTTTTAGCCAACTATCTATAACAGAATGAGTTCAATAAGAGTGTTAGAGTGAAAAAATTAGGGGCGCTTTCATCAACGCCCCCTTCTCTTCAACGCTTGAAATCAGATAACCGCTTATGTGCGTTGTTTGTACACATATTTATGTAGCAAATAATCAACACTGAATTTTCCTGCGCCACTGAAAATCAATGGCACCAATGCAATCAGATAAATCAGCGGTAATTTGTAGTTGCCCAAGCCATCCCCTGCTTTGTCAGAAAATCGATACCCCATCAGCAGCTCACCTAATGAATGCCACTCACTCGGCCAATGCACACTAGCAATCGCCACGATGGTTAATATGAATAATGAAACAGCAAAGAAACGTGTTGCTAGACCAAATGCAATCGCAGCGGCGCCAATAATTTCAAAAAAAGTGGCAACAGCCCAACTGATATCTGGTGGTAATAAGTTAAACGGAAACGGGAATGCAATATCAGCAAACCAATTCGTACCATGCAGTTTTTCAAAGCCCGCTTCTGAAAACTCCCAAGCGATAAACAGCCTCAAAATGGTTTGGGGTAACCATGTGCCGATGCCATTAAGCACTTGGGTCACTGCCTGATAGAACGCGGATAGTTTTGTGATGGCTTGCATGTTGGCTCCTAATCAATAATGTATTGATTGGTCGCAACACTGCGCCAAACCTTACAACTTATTTTTTGAAGCGATGGCTTTGTAATAAACGCGGATACCCAGCAATATGCACAGAACGGCTGCATAGTAAAAGGGCTCTGTGACATCTTTTTTAACCAACCACCAAAAATGCAATATAACCAATATGCTAATCAGGTAAACCGCTTGATGCAGTGTCTTCCACTTACTTTTCAAGCGTTTAATCATAGCGCTGTTAGAAGTCAGCGCCAGTGGTATGGTCAGCAAATACGCCGTAAATCCAACAATCACGTAGGGATGTTTAATAATGTCTTTGGCGATATCCGCCCAAACAAAGCCGTAATCCAGCCAAACATAGGTGGTGATATGCAAGCAGGCATAAGCAAACATCCATAAGCCCAATAAGCGACGCAATTGAATTTGCCAGACCTGTTTAGTGAGCAGTCGAATTGGCGTCATGCTTAAACTCAGCAGTAAAAATACCAATGCCCAAGTACCTGTGGAACGCTCTACAAATTCAACTGGGTTAGCTGTTAAATCATCGTTCACGCCCAACCAAACTAAGCGAAGGATGGGTATAAAGGCAAATACCCAAATCAAACACTTGGCGTAAAAGACACGTTGCGCATACATGACTAAAAGTACTTTCTAAGGTCCATGCCAGCGTACATCTGCCCTACTTCCGGATATCCATTAAACATTTCTGTTTTAATGCGGCCAGCAAACAGGCCAGCGCCAATGCGCTTTTCGGAGGATTGTGTCCAACGCGGGTGATCCACAAATGGATTTACATTGGCATAAAATCCATACTCACTGGGACCAGTTTTTACCCAAGTGGTGACCGGCATTTTTTCTACAAAGCGGATTTTGACAATGGCTTTAGCGCCTTTAAATCCATATTTCCAAGGCGTAACTAAGCGCACCGGTGCGCCATTTTGGTTGGGCAGTACCTCGCCATACAAACCAACGGCCAGTAACGTCAGCGGATGATTGGCTTCGTCCATACGCAACCCTTCCACATAGGGCCAATCCAACACCGGTACACGCACACCAGGCATCGTTAATGCATCGTTAGCGGAAATGAATTCGATATACTTGGCATTGCCAGTGGGTTCTGCCCATTTAATTAGACTGGCCAGCGGCAAACCCACCCAGGGAATCACCATAGACCACCCCTCCACACAGCGCATTCTATAGATGCGCTCTTCCAGTGGTGCGAGTTTCAATAAGTCTTCTATGGAGATGGTTTTGGCTTTTTTAACCGCCCCTTCAATGCTGATGCTCCAAGGGCGTGGTTTAAATAACGTGGAGTGGGTGGCTGGGTCTGACTTGTCTGTGCCAAACTCATAGTAATTGTTGTAGGTGGTGACGTCTTCAAACTTGGTAAGCTTCTCACCCTCTCCATAAGCGGTTTTCTTAAATGTGAGAGTCTTTTGTGTGGCACCAGTTTTGGCTGCTGGCTTTTTGGCGTTAGCATCTGTTTTGATTTCACCTGCAATCACTTTGGTGGCTTGTGTGCTAGCAATTGCACCAGCGATCAGCCCAGCACCAGCGGCTTTAATAAAGTGGCGGCGATCCTCAAACACTTCGCGTGGTGTGATTTCCGATGGTTGTATCTGACTTGGGTTACGTTTGTTGTTGTCTAGAATCATGCTAAATCACCTTAAATGTTAATGTGCTTACACCTTAGTCGTGATTTACAGAGCAGACTTACGGGCTGATAATCATTTTTTTTGTGATGTTTCGATAAGCGCTGTTAAATCAGTCGCTTGGATCTTATCTGCGATAGTCTTTGCTTGCTCAAATAGCTGTTTGGCAGTTGCGCTATCACCTTGCGCTAATTTGGCTTGTGCCAAATAAATGTTGGTTTTAGCTTCGTAATAAGCACCACCATTTTCTTGGCTAAACTGAATGAGTTTGGCGAAGGTTGCTTCTGCGTTAATAAAATCTTTATTTTGTGTATACAACTGGCCCAAGGTGAGATTGGCTTCTGCATATTGGTCTAATGTACCAGCTTTTTTCTGCATGGTAATGCCTTTAATTTGGTACGTAATCGCCTGATCAAACTGCTGCTGCGCTTGGTAGTTTGCGGCAAGGCGCTCATAACTATCCGCACGCTCATTATCATTCATTGCAAGCTTTTCACCCTCTTCAAGGTATTTTAAAGCCATCTCATGATTGGCTAATAAGCCGTAGGTTTCACCTATAAGATTGTAGCTAACGCGTGTGTAATTACGATTATCGTCTTTTTGTGCAAATGCCAAACTAGCTTCGTATAACTTGATGGCTTCTTGGTACTGCTGCTGGTTTTTGTGCAAATTGCCTAACAATAAATTGGCAACTGTTTTGTCAAAATCATTCGATGCTTTTTTATCCGCCAATGTAAATTCGGCTTTTGCTTCCTCTGTTTTACCCATCGCCAACAAAGCACGCCCTTTACACATCATGCCTTGTGCCGCTAAGTTTTTTTGTTTGATCGCGACGTTTGCTTTTGTAATAGCAGACTCATATTGTTGATTATTCAATGCGCTATTACAGGCAATGATTTGCGGATCCACCTCTGCGGAATTGACATTAAAAGTCAATAATAACAATGTGATAACACTTAAATTTAATGTTGTTTGTAGTTTTGTCATTTTTAAAATAAAGCTTTCTGTATGCCTGCTTGTGTTTCGCTTATTATTGCCTGCTCATCTGACTTGTTATCTAGGTGAATAGTTGCAGCTTGTTGTTCGGCATCGGCCAGCAACGCAATCAATCCAGCTTCATCCAGCACGGTGATGCCTAGTGTTAACGCGTTTTCTAACTTACTGCCTGCATCTGCTCCCGCCACTACATAATGCGTTTTTTTAGAGACGCTACCACTGACCTTGCCACCCGCCGCTTCTATCAATGCTTTCGCTGCATCGCGAGACATAGTGGGCAAAGTACCTGTCAGCACAAATGTTTGATTCATCAGCGCTCCAGAAGGCGTTTTTTTGCCTTCGTGTTCAGGCCAAGTCACGCCCATTGCCTGCATAGATGCAATTACTGCGGTGTTATGTGGCTCTGAAAAAAACTGCAAAATAGCTTCTGCCACAATCGGGCCTACATCATTGACTTGCAGCAACTGCTCAAGATTGGCTGTGATTAACGTACTTAATTGACCAAAGTGCTGAGACAAGTCTTTGGCGGTGGCCTCACCCACGTTACGTATGCCTAACGCATAGATAAAGCGCGCTAACGTGGTTTGCTTGCTATGTTGTATCGCATCCACCACGTTTTGCGCAGACTTCTGTGCCATACGCTCAAGGTTTGCCAAAGTGGCGACATCTAAGCGATAAATATCATCCAAACGATGCACTAGATTGGCTTCTACCAGTTGGTCTACCAACTTTTCGCCCAAGCCTTCAATATCCATGGCGCGCCGTGATGCAAAGTGGGTGATTGCTTGTTTACGCTGTGCAGGACAAAACAAGCCGCCGGTACAACGCGCTACAGCTTCATCTTGCAGCCGCTCAATATGTGAGCCACATTCCGGGCAAACGGTAGGCATGACAAACAAACGTGCATGTGCCGGGCGCTTTTCCGGAATAGAAGCAACGACCTCCGGAATAACATCCCCTGCCCTGCGCACAATCACGGTATCGCCAATATAAATATCTTTGCGCCTTAATTCGTCTTCATTGTGCAACGTGGCATTGGTGACGGTAACACCACCGACAAACACAGGCTTTAAACGTGCGACTGGCGTAATGGCGCCCGTTCTGCCTACTTGTACAGTAATATCATCCACAATCGTCGTGGCTTCTTCTGCTGGAAACTTATGCGCAATGGCCCAGCGCGGTGCGCGTGATACAAACCCTAATGCGGCCTGCTGCTCAAATGCATCGACTTTATATACCACGCCATCGATATCAAAAGGCAATGTCGCTCTTTTGGTACCAATACTCGCGTAGTATTCGCGCAAGCCATCTACGCCTTGTTTCACAGCCCGTAAATCGCTGACCGGAAAATGCATATCAGCCAAATACTGCATGGCTTGGCTATGTGAGGTGAAATTGGGCGTACCAATCGCCTCACCTAAGCCGTACGCAAAAAAATGTAATGGACGTGTTGCGGTAATGCGAGGATCCAGTTGGCGCAAGCTACCTGCTGCTGCATTCCTAGGGTTGGCAAACAGTTTGCCGCCTTGCGCCTCTTGCGCTTGATTTAGGCGTTCAAAATCACGTTTCAGCATCAACACCTCACCGCGTACTTCTAACAACGCTGGTGGCTGCTGAGTGGCTAATTTGGCAGGGATAGCGCGTATGGTACGCAAATTGTGTGTAACATTTTCACCGGTATAGCCATCACCACGGGTAGCGCCCTGCACAAACAACCCATTTTCATAGGTAAGTGTGATGGCTAAGCCATCAAATTTCGGCTCAACAGCGTAGGCAATTTTCGAGGTATCCAACGCTTCTGTAATGCGTTTATCAAAGGCAACAAGCTCATCATCGGCAAATGCATTATTGAGTGATAGCATGGCTTGCCGATGTTGCACACTCTGAAAAGCCGAGGATGCTGTGCCACTGACGCGCTGGGAGGGTGAATCGGGTGTGACTAGTTCTGGATACGCTGTTTCCAGCGCAGTAAGTTGGCGATACAAGCCATCGTATTCGCTATCGGAAACTAGCGGCGCATCTAGAACGTAATAATGGTAATCGTATTGTGCGAGTTGCGTTTTTAAAGCTGAAATCTCAGCACTCGCCTGTTCTTTCGTGAGCGCGGTCGTCATTGCAGTACTTATGAGAATAAACGTAAGGCGTGTGTGCTACCTGGGATGATGCCTTTAGCAATCATGGTGGCATTAATGACTTTCAGTTGCTGGCGAATTTTTTCCAGCTGAATATCACCCAACACTTTGCGGTTATCATCCACGATGCTGGCATCCAAGCTTTTGGCAATGTGTTTTGCAATTTGCACCATGTTATCAAAGACATCCGCACTATTTTTTGCTGTGGGAATATCCAGTTGAAATGTAATGCCATGCATCACCGACGATTTAAGCATTTCCGCGCTAAATGCATTGCCTTCATAGTTTTTGATGGCAAACTCTAGCTGATGTGGCTTTACCGTTTGTAGGTGGTGAAAGCGTCCGTCATTGCCTAATTGCAAGCCTTGCGCTTCCACTAAGCCGCGCAATTTAGTGGCGTGGAAACTAGCGCCGTTGTTGGCTAACAAATGAAACCCCACCGTTTTATCGACTTCAATACAGAACTGATCTAGTGACATCGCATTATTTAGCGGATCGCCTGCCCCCTGCCACTCCACATGCGCGCTTAAATCTAAACCAATGGTTTCTACCATGTGTTGAAAGCGATTGAGCGTGGCACGTGTTACCGGCCCGCCTCTATCGGCCAATTGCAGGCTATAGGCTAATTGCGTGAAGTTTTGTTCCGGTTTGGCTTCATCAATCAGAATCCACGCATCATCTGTGGTTAATCCAAACGCAAAAATATGCTCAGAAAATTCTTTAAATTGCGTCTCCAAGCCAACTACTTTGGCTTGTGCGATAGGGATTGCTGCATATAAAAACGCAATCAAATCAATCTGCGCATGCAACTCAGATGGCATGGAGACTTCTTCCATCACATAGGCGGGTGTTTTATCTAGCGTGGTTTCTTCTTTATCAGGCGTGGCTGGCTCATTTTGCGTGTATTGGCTTGTGCCGCCAAACGCTTCAATGTCTTCCAATGCAATATCCTCGACAGATAGCTGCGTATCCGCCTCAAGCGTGGCTGTAGTCACTTCATGGGAAGTATCTGACAAGTCCGACAAGGAGTGTTCAAATACCGGCTCTTTACGCTGTGCGATGCCATGCTGCGAAAATTCATCGATACTCGGCTCAAGTTTCTGCTTAATGGCAGACTTTGCTTGCGCTTGACGTAAGTTTTCTGTGTTTAACTGAAAATCTTCAATCAACACATCGCGCTTGGATGGCTTAAAATCATTAGCGATGCGGCTTTTGTATTTTTTTTCTTGCCACCAATTGAATGCCAACACACCAACCACAATCAGCGCACCCAATACTACTAAAATGATGAGCAAATCTGACATCTACTATTTATACCTAACCATTAAACTACCCATATGATACTCCTAAAAGCCTAGACTACGCAGCTTGCATGCGCATGGCAGCATCAATATCCACGTCTACAACTCTAGAAACACCGGACTCTTGCATTGTCACACCAATCAGTTGCTGCGCCATTTCCATGGTGATTTTATTGTGTGACACAAATAAAAACTGTGTGCGCTCGGACATCTTTTTGACCAAACTACAAAAACGCTCGGTATTACTATCGTCCAGTGGCGCATCTACCTCATCCATCAAGCAGAATGGCGCCGGATTGAGTCTAAACAATGCAAACACCAAGGCCATGGCTGTCAGTGCTTTTTCACCGCCGGAAAGCAATTGAATCGTCGTATTTTTTTTGCCGGGCGGTTGCGCAAAGACTTGAATACCTGTGTCGAGAATTTCCTCGCCTAGCAACTCCAACTTGGCTTGACCACCGCCAAACAGCACATTAAATAACTCATTAAAATTGCGGTTTGCCTCATCAAACGTGGCTTGTAGTTTACCGCGCGTTTCTTTATCAATTTTACGAATTGCATCATCCAGTGTTTCGCTGGCTTGTAGCAAATCCTGCATTTGGCTATCCAAATATACTTTGCGCTCTTTTTCAGTAGCCAGTTCATGAATAGCAGCCAAATTGACAGCGCCTAAAGCGTCAATGTCGCGTTGCAATTGCATGGTTTTATTGGCAAGCTCGCTGGCTTTTGTTTGCTCTGGGAGCCCCTCGGCCAAATGCGCTTCTGCTAAGCCATTTTCTTGCAACCCAGTCATGCATTGCTCAAAATATAGGCGCGCCTCTTGCTCTTTAAGCCGGCTTTGTTCCAACGCATCACGCATCGGGTGCAATTGCTGCTCATTTTGCATGCGCAATCTTTCCTGTGCTTGCAATGTTTGTTCTTGCTCTGCTAAATGATTACGCGCATTAGCCAATGCGGCCTCGGCTAGTTGCTTTTGATTCACTGCCGCCAATAAATTGGTTTTAAGCGTTTCCATGGGCGTCAACGCTAATGTCGACTCCGTTTCGGTCTGGCGGTGTAAACTCGCTTGTTTTTCTTCTGAATTTACTTTCAATTTATCATTTAAATCATTGATTAAATTATTTAATAATTTTAAATTGAATGCACATTCTTGATGTTTTTTCTCTGCACGCTGAATCTCATCACGCAAAGCAAAATACGTGCTTTCGGCAAGTTGCTTGGCTTCCGACTGCGATGCCGCCTGTTGCTCAAGTTGTGGAATCTCCGCACGGAGTTGATTTAAAGCTTGTTGCTTGACCTCAATCTGAGCAACCAACTCAGCTTGCTTGGTTTGCGCTGCTTGCATGTCATGCAAGACGGCGGATTCGCGCTGCACCGCATTCTCATGCGCTTGTTTTAAGCGCGATACCGCTAATTGCGTGGTATGTAGCTCCGTAGTGAATTGGCGTAAGCGTGCATTCTCTTGTTGATGCTCTAGTTTGAGACTCTGAATTTTTTGCTCTTGAACAATTAACGTTTGCTTTGCGCTCTCAACTGCTTCACGCAAACTAGGTAACGCATGTTGAATCGTTTCCAGTTGCTGTTGCCGCTCCAACACGCCTTGCAATTGGTTTTGTACACCATGATAGGTCACGCTATGTGGCGTATAAATATCGCCAGATGCATTCACTAGCGACTCCCCCGAAGTTAACAACGCTAATGCCTGATTGAGTGATGCAGCTTGATCAAGCACATACACACCTGCCAGCCAATCACTTAATACGCCCATCACCATGGCGTCTTTGCTGGTAACCAATGACAACAACGGCGTTAATCCTGATTGGTGCGCATAAGGTTTTGCTTGCTGGTTAGCTGCAAAACCAAGCACCAAAGCGCCTGGCGGACGCTGTTGTGCGGCTTTATCAGTCATGAGCGCATTTAATTTAGCGCCAAGTACGGATTCCAGCGCGGTGCTCCAAGCTGGATCCACCTGAATTTTTTGCCACAAGCGCGCATGCTGCTGCAAGCCGGCTTGCGCCAACCATTGTGATAGTTTGGATTCCTGATTCAGCGATTGTTGTAACTTTTCTAACGAGCGCGCTTCTGCTTCAGCCTGATGTAACGTACGCTCTGCTTCTAACAATGCCTGACGTTGCTGCTGCAAGGCTGATTGATGCTCAAGCTCAGATTGCGCCAGTTGCTGAATCAGTTGCTCACGCGCATGGATGTCGTTCTGTAAAGCTTGTTGCTGCGTCTCATGCGTGGTCAGTTCAGTTAAATCTGGTTTCACCAGATTGGCCAGCGTATGTTGATACTGCGCAATACGCTGCTTAATCTCTTGCTGGCTTTGCGTCAGATGTTGCACATTGTTTTGTTCAATCTGAATACGCTGCCTAGCCTGCCCAAGTGTATGTTGACTTGTATTTGCATGCTCGTTGCCCTGCTTAAGCGCTTGCTCTTTGGCGGGCAGCCCTTGCGTTAACAGCCGCCATGCCTCATCTGCCTGCTTAGCCAATTGCTCTGCTTGCGTCAGCTCTGACATTTTTTGGCTGAGCTGCCCTTGCAATGCCTGATATTGCTGTGCGTTACGTTCAAGTGTAGATTGTAGCTGTTGCAACTGTAAGCGCATGCGTTCACGCGCTTCTTCGGTCTGCTTGAGTTGATTTTCAAGGTTGGCTACTTCGGCGTTCGATTCGTAATAGGTTGCCTGCGCTTGGTTAATGCCTTCACTGGCAGAATAATGCGCTTGGCGCGTAGTTTCCAGCTGACTCTCGCTGGTACGCAATGCTGCCATTTGTGCTTCCAGTTGATTCACCAAAGTCTCTACTTTGGTTTTTGCTTTATCCCAATCACGCCCAGCATCACGCTTTTTAAGTAGCCACAACTGGCCGTCTGCATGCTTTAGCGCAGTTTGCAGCTGATGGAACTGCTCCGCCACTACCGCCTGCACTTCTAGCTTATTGATTTGCTTTTGCAACTCGCGGCAAATGTCTTCCACGCGCGTCAGGTTCTCACGGGTATCACGCAAGCGCAGCTCAGTCTCACGTCTACGCTCTTTGTATTTGCTGATACCAGCCGCTTCTTCCAAAAAGATACGCAGCTCTTCTGGCTTGGCTTCAACAATCCGTGAAATTGTATTTTGGCCTATAATCGCATAGGCACGCCCACCCAGCCCAGTACCAAGAAACAGATCTGCTACATCGCGCCTGCGCACCGCGGTATTGTTGATGTAGTAACTGGAGCCTTTTTCGCGCTCAATCACACGTTTGACTGAGATTTCAGCATATTGATTCCACTCACCGCTGGCGCCACCTAAGCTATTATCGAAAATCAGCTCCACACTTGCGCGAGAAATAGGTTTGCGATTAGATGAGCCATTAAAAATCACGGCATCCATGGCATCTGCGCGCATTTCCTTGGCAGAAGACTCGCCCAATACCCAGCGCACGGATTCCATGACATTGGATTTTCCGCAGCCATTCGGCCCCACCACACCGACACGTTGGCCGTGCAAGTGAATGGTCGTTGGATCCACAAAGGATTTGAAACCGGCAAGTTTTAAATGAGTTAAGCGCAAAGCGTGATTGATGAATATGGTTTAATTTTTAAGCGTTATAATAACGTTTTTTTAACGCAAAAACTGCTCTTCATTATGCACAACGAATCTTTAGGCGCTAAACCTACCGCGCAACCTAGCAAACAGCTGGAGACTTTCCCCAACCCAAACCCAGGTAGGGACTTCCATATCCACATGGAGATCCCAGAGTTTACCTGCCTGTGTCCTAAGACCGGTCAACCTGACTTTGCCATTATTTATCTGGACTACATTCCCGACCAGTTGTGTGTTGAATTAAAGAGCCTCAAGTTATATATGTGGTCATTCCGTGATGAAGGTTGTTTTCATGAAGCCGTGACCAATAGCATGTTGGATGACCTCGTTGCCGCGACTCAACCAAAATTCATGCGAGTAACTGCTAAATTCTATGTACGTGGCGGCATTTTCACCAACGTAGTGGCAGAGCATCGCAAAGAAGGTTGGCAACCTCAGCCACTAGTAGATCTGTTGCAATTTTCCGCGCAATCCAACATTCGTGGTTAATTAATATTAATCGCAGAAAATCATTGACAACTACTCTGCCCGTCTTTAATATTGCGCCTTCTTTGATTTGAAGCAGTTTCAAAGAACCCAAATTTAGTGGTACCAAATAGGGTAATCGGGGGTATAGCTCAGCTGGGAGAGCGCTTGCATGGCATGCAAGAGGTCAGCGGTTCGATCCCGCTTACCTCCACCATAAATTTGAATAAATCGTGTCAGTATTGAACGATTTATAGTAAAATGCGGTTGTTGTAATTTCTTAGGTCCCCATCGTCTAGAGGCCTAGGACACCTCCCTTTCACGGAGGCGACCGGGGTTCGAATCCCCGTGGGGACGCCAGTTAATCTTAAATGATTAATTCGCAGTAATAATCCAATAAATTAATAGTTTAAACTTCAAAGCGTCACACATGGCTGCGTACTGAAGTATAAACTCGTCTAATTAATACATCTCAAGTATATCGATATAAATATATCTAATGTAGCGAAATGGTTTGCACTACTTTCCTAGAGATATTCCTTTAGATTAACCCCATCTGAACTCAAGCATAGAGCGCTAGGTCACTACTCAACAACACCTTCATTAAGCTACTCAAGTAATTTATATGAGCATTTTGAGGACACATTGGTCAGAGCAGCTTATAATCATTGCCACAATAATCAAGTGCAAACAGCAAAACTACTTGGTGTGAGCCGAAATATTATTAGAGCGAAATTAATTAAAATGGGGGCAATCAGCGCTCTCAGATAATCTGACAAATCAACTGGATAGCATATTAAAACGAAATAATGAGCGACATCATTCAACTCTCAACCTCTGATTTACCTACTGCGTTTGGCAATTACAAAATTCATGTATATCAAGACGCAGACACCGATTTAGAACATATTGCACTGGTCATGGGTGACCTAGAAGGCAAACAAGATGTGCTGACTAGAGTCCATTCCGAATGCGTGACAGGAGATGTTTTTTCATCTACGCGCTGCGATTGCGGCGACCAATTAAAACTAGCCCAGCAGCGCATTCGTGATGAAGGCGCAGGCATCATCATTTACTTGCGTGGTCATGAAGGCAGAGCCATTGGCCTACCCAATAAAATCCGCGCTTATGCGTTGCAAGATAAAGGCTTAGATACTGTAGATGCGAATTTGGCGCTAGGACTTCCAATAGACAATCGAAGCTATGATGTTGCAGCTAACATACTTAAATTATTGCATATCCAATCCATAAAATTGATGACTAACAACCCAACTAAAAGCGAGTCGCTCGCATCACTTGGCATTTTGGTCAATCAACTCATCCCGATTCAAACGCAGTTGAATGATTCAAACCAAGGATATCTCGCGACTAAAAAAAACAAATTAGGCCACCATTTAACACTCTAAATGGCGGTTGTTCATCAGGCATAATGCGCTAGATGGTTTTAGATTGTCTTTGCAACATTAACTAGATCGCCATTCGAAATACCGTCCGGTGGATTTTCTATCACACGATCATTGGCCGCCACACCAGAATACAGCTCGATGGTTTTACCAAAATCGCGTGAAATAGTAATCGCTTTTAGCATCACCTTATTATCTGGGCCTACAGTCGCAACGCGTAACCCAGCTTGATCAAAGATCAATGCGCTTGCGGACACACTCAGCAAGCTTGTATTGCTCGGCAAATCCAAATTGACATTGGCAAACCCGCCTGGCAATAACTCACCTGCAGCGTTGTTTACAGAAAGCTGTACTAAAGTAGTGCCAGAGGCAGCATCAATAGACCCTGAAGTAGAGTTAATGATTGCAGTGTAAGTTTTTCCTTGGTGTTCAGGAACGGTAATTTTTGCCTGCGTACCCACTTTAATACTGGCGACATAATTTTGCGGGATATTGACATACAAGCGTAATTTACGCGTGTCAGAAATCTCAAACAACGGGAGTGCCGTACTGCTGCCAGCATTGATCAATGCGCCAGTATCCGTATTTCGTGCAGTCACTGAGCCATCAAATGGTGCAACGATGCGCGCAAATCCTTTTAACGCCACCAAACGGTTCACGTTTGCCTCTGCTGCTTTTACTATGGCTTGTTTGCTGATGTAATCCCCTACTTTTTCGTCCACTTCCTGCTTAGCAATAGACTGTGTGGTTAACATTTCTTGCCAGCGTTTGGCTGTCGTTTCTGCTAGGCTAACATTCGCTTGTGCACTGGCTAAATCGGCTCTGGCTTGCAGTAACTCTTGGTCTAAATCCGGCGTTTCGATTTCACCTAGCAATTGCCCAGCCTTTACTGTCGTACCAATATCAGCCTTCCAGTTTTTTAAATAGCCCCCCACACGCGCGTAAATAGGCGCGCGCGCATAGGCTTCAAACCTGCCTGGCAATGCTAGCGTAGACGCTCCTTCACTCGTATTCACTGGCAAACCGACACTCACTGTAGGCACTGCTTGCTTATCCGTCTGCGCTTTCAGGTTGGCGTAGTGGTTAGCGCGAGTCGTCACGCCGACGACGACAAGCGCTATTGCTACAATAGCCACGAGCACAGCGCTAATGCGCAAAGTATTGTTGGATAATTTATGACCAGAGGTTTTGTGATTAGACTGCATGAAATTCTCCAGTTGAATTGGGTACAGATTGTTTGTGACTAAGTTGATTGTTATAGCGCCTGTGCACAATGCTGAATACGACAGGCACAAAAAACAGCGTGGCAACCGTGGCAAAAATCAAGCCACCAATCACTGCACGACCCAAGGGGGCGTTCTGCTCCCCTCCTTCGCCTAAACCTAATGCCATTGGCGTCATCCCAATAATCATTGCGAGCGCTGTCATCAATACAGGCCTAAAACGCACAAAACCTGCGTCAATCGCTGCTGCAGTAGCATCCCCTAATTGCGTGAGTCGTTCGCGCGCAAAGCTAATGACTAGCACGCTGTTAGCAGTAGCTACCCCCATACACATAATGGCACCAGTTAAAGCCGGTACAGATAATGGTGTGTAGGTTACAAACAACATCCAGACAATACCAGCCAGTGCTGCTGGCAACGCGGTAATAATCACAAATGGGTCGCTCCATGATTGGAAATTCACCACAATCAGCAAGTAAATCAATACGATGGCACCAAGCAAACCATATAACAAGCCAGAAAACGCACTATCCATGGTTTTGACTTGCCCCAATAACGCGACCGTTGCACCTTTAGGCACGTGGTCTGCTGAATCAGCAATGATTTGCCGAATATCTTTCGCCACGGCACCTAAATCACGGTCTTGTGTAGTGGCATTGATCTGGACCATGGCTTGAATATCATATTGGCTGACAACCGCATTACCGGTATTACGCTTAAACGTTGCCAACGCCCCTAATGTCTGTGGTGCACCGCCTACGCTACTAATAGGTAAATTAGCTAAAGCATTTAGGCTATCTAGATGATATTGCGGGGTTTGTAACACAATAGGATAAGACACGCCATTGGTTGGATTTAGCCAAAATGTGGGCGATACCTGCGAACTACCGGCTAAATTAATCACCAAACTATTGGTCACGTCTCTGGTGCTAATGCCCACCTCTTGTGAGCGCGTTCGATCAAGATTGATATCAAATACAGGCCTAGTGCGTGACTGTTGAATGCGCGCATCGACAACGCCGGGCACAAGTTTAATTTTGGCCAATAGCTTGTTGGCATAATCAAAATTATCGGCGAGCTTACCCCCGCGAATCTGTAAATCAATCGGCGCTGGCGAACCAAAATTCAATATTTGGCTGACGATATCTGCCGGCGGAAAAGAGAATGTAGTGTCCGGGAATTGCTTTGGCAAGATTTCACGCAGCTTACGCACATAGTCGGCTGTCGGCGCATGGTGTTCTTTCAGCGCAATCTGTATATCGCCATCCTGCGCACCTATCAGCCCTGTGTTGTTATAAGTCATATTGATACTACTAATCGGAATGCCAATATTGTCTACAATCGTCAGGATCTCATCGGCTGGAATCACTTTCTTTATTGCAGATTGTATATTTGCGAATCGCATGGCGGTATCTTCCACACGGGTACCCACAGGCACGCGTGCGTGCATTAATATCTGTCCACTGTCTACCGTAGGGAAAAAGTTTTGGCCAAGAAATGGAATCAGCAAAAATGAAAGCATGATGACAGCCAGAAAGCCCATTACAAAGATGCGGCGATGCGAGACAGCCAGCTCTAATATGCCTTTATAACCTGCGCGGAAACGCTCAAAGCGCGCTTCAAAACCACGTTGAAAATGCACTAAAGGGTTTCTGGTTGGTAATGTTACGGTGCCATCTTGATCGGTATGCGGTGCATGCTTTTTAAGTAAGTAATTGGCCATCGTTGGTACTAACGTTCGCGACAAAATGAACGAAGTCACCATTGCAAACATCACTGCTTCTGCCATTGGCACAAACAAGAAGCGTGATACGCCTTCTAAGAAAAACATTGGGACGAATACGATACAAATACACAATAGAGACACAAATGCTGGGGTCACGATTTGTGCTGCGCCATCTAAGATAGAGGCTTCAACCTCTTTGCCCTGCTCTAAGTGCCAGTTGATATTCTCAATCGTCACGGTGGCTTCATCGACCAATATACCCACTGCCAGCGCCAAACCACCCAGCGTCATAATATTGAGCGTTTCGCCAATGGCAGAAAGCGCAATGATGGCACCCAATATTGAAAGCGGGATAGAAGTTGCAATAATCAATGAAGAGCGCCAGCTCCCCAAAAACAACAATACCATTAAGCTAGTGAGGACAGCAGCAAGCACACCTTCAAACACTACGCCTTTGATGGCTGCACGTACAAATAACGATTGGTCATTAATCGGCGTAGCAATTAAATTCTCTGGCAAGGTGGGTTTGATTTCTTCGAGCTTGTCTTTAATGCCAGATACGATAGACAGTGTAGAGGTGGCACCATTTTTAAGAATGGTCATCAATACCGAGCGTCCGCCATCCACATGCACGATATTGGTTTGAGGTGGATTACCATCACGCACCTGCGCAACATCACGGATATACACAGTTGCACCATTGACGACTTTGACGGGCAAACTTCCCAAGTCATCAATTTCAACTGCTGAGTTATTGAGATTTAACGTGTACTCAATGCTGCCGATCTTTTGTGTGCCCACAGGCAATATCAGGTTATGCGCGGCCAAGGCGTTAGAGACATCTTGTGCAGAAAGGCCGCGCGCTTGAATCGCTGATGGGTCAAGATCAATTTGAACCTGGCGGCTTTTGCCTCCATAAGGGAACGGCACCCCAGCCCCTGGCACGGTGACTAAACGTAAACGAACCGCATTCAACCCTAAGTCAGCCAGATTCTGCTCAGTAAGGCCTTTGCCAGACAAAGCAATCTGCAAGATAGGGACGGTTGACGCATTGTAATTCATGATAAGGGGCGGTGTCGTCCCCGTTGGCATTTGGCGTGTCGCCACTTGTGAAATAGCCGTTACTTGTGCATTTGCCGTGGCAATATCTACACCTGGTTGGAAGAAAATTTTAACGATACCAAAGCCAGTATAAGAGTTGGCTTCAATATGTTCGATGTCATTCACAGTAGTAGTGAGACTGCGTTGGTATAGCGTAGTAATACGCCCTGCCATGTCATCTGGCGGCAAGCCAGCATATTGCCATGCCACCGCAATCACTGGAATACGAATCTCCGGAAAGATATCTACCGGACTACGTAGCGCAGACAGTATGCCAGCAATGAGCAGCAACAAGGCCATGACCACAAACGTGTATGGACGTTTTAAAGCTATACCAACTACATTAAACATGCTTACCTTTTTTTATTTGCTTGATATGGGTAATACCACCAGTTGCCCTGCTTTCATATCCGGCATCAGGATAAATTGCCCATCGATAGACAATGAAATATCTGCTGCAGATTGATGACCTTCTGTGAGTAATTGCGGTGTCGCTTTAGGTTCGCTCAATTGCCAAACCTTACCGCTTGCCCAATCGCTGACATATAAAACACCATTGGTATCGCGAACCAACCCATCTGCACCGCCAAATCCACTATTCAGCAACGTGACTTTTGCTTTTGGTTTGTTAGACGCACCATCAAAGGCAACCTGAAACAACTTGCCAGTACCAAAATCGGCAACCAATAGTTTATTAGGGCCATCCATCAGTAAGCCGTTAGGGCGTTTGATACCTGACTTATCATTGATGATTTGAATGACTTTTCCAGCAGGCGTGATTTTATAGATCGCCCCATGCTTGCCATTGTCATCGCCACTGTCTGAGACATAGACATTACCTAGACCATCAATTTCAATATCGTTCAGGAAGATTGGAGCATCCTGAAAGTCAGTTGGTTTCGCGATGACTGTCTTTTTACCATCTAAGCCAACACGCACTACCTGATTCACATCGGCCACGTATAGCTGATTGTTAAATAGATCAATGCCTTTGGGGTCATCTAGACCATCCGCAAGTGTCTTGGTAGAGCCATCGGTATTCAGTATGGTTACTTTACCATCACCATTCTTACCAAACTCACCAATTTCGGTGATAAACACACGACCATCCGGGTGGGCAATGGATGACTCAGGCATTTGCAAACCGGTTAATGTCTTGGTTGAACCATTCACTGCCTTAGCAACTGGTGCGGATTGCTCACCATAGCTGACACGGTAAATGATGTCATTATAATCATCAGAGACAAGCAGCGAGCCATCTGGCATTTGCAATACATCATTTGGGCGTCCCCATATTTCACCATTGGCTAACCAGCCATCAATAAAGACTTCGCTACTTTTTACTTGATGCTTGTCATCAAAAGTAACACGCATAAGCTGGTAGCCTACTGGTTTAGAACGATTCCATGAACCATGCTGCGCAATGATGGCATTGTTTTGATATTCGGTTGGAAACTGTTTGCCAGTATAAAATTTAAACCCTAAATTAGCGCTATGTGCTTGGAACTCAGTGGCTGGGAAAGCGACATTTTTAGGCGGCGTTTTGTCTTTCCACTCTGCCTGCCTAGCCTCTCCACCCGCAAAGAATGGGAAGCCAAAGTACATGTCTTTTTTGGGCGCTGCATTCAATTCATCATGGGGGATATCATCCCCCATCATATCCACCCCATTGTCGGTAAAGTGCAAGACATTGGTGCCCGGTTGAAAATCCATGCCAACAGAGTTTCTAACCCCTTTAGCAAACGTTTCTACATTGCTGCCATCCGGATTCATGCGAATAATACTGGCTTCAACCCCTTCAGGATTACAAATATTGCATGGGGCCCCAACCGTGACGTAAAGCTTACTGTCTGGTCCAAATGTAATATAGCGCCAGCCATGATGCGCCTTGTCTGGAAGTTTATCGTAAATCACTTCACGCATTTGCTTAAATGGCAGGCTCAAGTCAAAGTCTGGCGCTGCATAACGTGTGATTCTGCTTTGCTCTGCTACATATAAATTGCCATTGTACATCGCGACACCATTCGCAACTTTAAGGTCATCCATCATCACTACAACCTTATCTGCCTTGTGGTCCTTGTTTTTATCGACAACGGCGTAAACGTTATTTCCGCGCGTGCCAACATATACATTGCCATTCGTACCAAGCGCCATTTGTCGCGCACCTGGTACCTCAGCATAGATCTCCACTTTAAAACCCGGTGGCATATGGAGTTTACTTAAATTCGCCTCGACATCTGCAGCGCCAGCCATACTGGAAACCGCATGTAAACCTAATGTTGCAAGAATTACCGCACTCAATACTTTGTATCTGATTTGCATCATGCCCTCTTTTCAAAAAACGAATCGAATGTTCATTGCCAATGTCACTTTCTACATGTGTCAGTAGCTTAAGAACCTAACAGCAAGTGTAGATTTCCGCCATTAAGAACAAAATGCCTAAAATTCTTTATATATTGCCTATTCCTATTCTAATATGGACATTAAATATAAATTAATGCCTAATATACTGCACATTTATGACAGGCCAAATTGGAGTAAACCATGACACGCCAGCAGTCCATGATAGACCTTCTACTAAAACTTGCGCCTAACGAGGGCTACACCTTATCTATTTTGAATGGCGTAAAGTTTATGCGCGCTAATCGATACATCGCTAGAATGCCGGTGCTATACGAACCTAGCATTGTCGTTGTATTACAAGGAAAAAAACTGGGATATCTTGGCGATCAGGTGTTTCAGTATGACCCGCAACAATTTTTAGTGCTATCTCTACCCCTGCCTTTTGAAAGCGAAACCATAGGCACGATAGAAGAACCTATGCTGGCAATCTCCATTCGCATTAATCTCGCTGTGGTTGCCGAATTAGTACTGTCGCTAGATTCCGGTAATTCAGAATTAGGGTTTCCGCAATTAGGGATGGTTTCCACCGCATTGGACGACAAACTATCAGATGCCATCTTAAGGCTACTTGAAGTGCTGTCCTCGCAGCAAGAGTCTGAAATTCTAGGCGCATCGATCATGCGGGAAATTTATTATCGTGTACTCACAGGGCAACAAGGCGCAGCTATTCGAGAAGTGTTAATGCAACAAAGTCATTTCAGCAAGATAGGCAAAGCGTTGAAACGCATACATAGCGATTTTGCAGGCGACTTAAACGTATCTGCTTTGGCTGAAGATGCCAATATGAGCATAGCAGCATTCCATGCGCATTTTAAAGCCCTAACAGCAACAACGCCGATACAGTACCTCAAAACAACCCGTCTTCATAAGGCTAGACTACATATGTTACAAGACGGCATGAGCGCATCCACCGCATCTCGAAAAGTCGGCTACGAAAGCATTTCTCAGTTCAGCCGAGAATTCAAACGTTTCTTTGGGCGGACACCGATGGATGAAGTCGCTGAAATGAAAGTATCGTTAATTGCAATGCCTTCAGAAAACTCAGCTAAGTACGTGACTGTCAATTAGTCAATTAAGTGGCTGCTTGGGGACAAAGCGGACTTAACTAATCATTAACTGTGAGAGTCAACAGACTCTCCTTTTGATCGATTAAACGAATCTAAATCCGATGCCTATTTCAGTAATGAAATGTTCCGGTTGCGTTGGGTCGTCCTCTAACTTTTGTCTTAAGTGACTCATGTAAATTCTAAGGTAGTGCTCATTCTCAACATAACTTGGACCCCAAACTTCTTTTAATAACTGTCGTTGCGTGACTACGCGACCAGCATTTTTAATTAATTCTGAAAATAGCCGAAACTCTATAGGGGTAAGGTGCACGAGCTGATTATTCTTAGTCACGAGCCTTTTTGGTAAATCCACATTAATATTACCAAAATCATAAATACCGTGATGACTTACTTCACCCACCATGTTACTGCGCCTCAACTGCGCACGTAGTCTTGCAATTAGCTCTTGCGTACCAAACGGTTTGGATAAAAAATCATCTGCGCCAGCGTCCAACGCGGCAACCTTTTCTTGCTCTTGTGTGCGGGCCGATAAAATAATGATGGGGATATTGCTCCAATTTCTGGTTTCTCGGATGACCTCTAAACCATCAATATCTGGCAAACCTAAATCCAAAATAACGGCATCTGGTTTTCTTGTGCCGATCTCAATCACCCCCTTTTTACCAGTCTCACTAGAGTAAACAGTGAAACATTCACTTTCTAAGGCAGAGGAGACGAAGCGACGAATCTGCGCATCATCCTCGATTAAAACAATATTTCCCGAGTGATTAGTCATGGATACCTCAATGTTCCTCAATCTGTGGCAATGCTGGCGGTGTACCTAAAGGTAGCGAGAATGTGAATATTGCACCCTGCGGCAGTTTGTTCGATGCCCATATTTTTCCTTGATGCGCTTCTACAATACTTTTGCAAATAGACAATCCCAATCCAACGCCTGTATTCGAAGATTCCTTCTCGCCACGGGTAAACTTCTCAAATATTTGAATTTCAGCGTGCTTAGGTAGCCCTGCACCATCATCAGCGACTGAGATCAACATATCGTGTTTATTTGTTCTAGCGCTGATGTAAATTTTGCTGTCCGCGCTTGTGTATTTAGCGGCGTTATCTAATAAATTACACAACACTCTATCTATTAGAATTGCGTCGTATTCAACCAAAGGTAAGTCAACGGGCAAATCAATCACTACATTTCGTTTACCTAAGATTTCTTTCATCGTACGAAGCGATGTCCCTACAACTTCTTCCAATACTTGCCATTGTTTATTCAACCTCACTTTACCAGACTGCAACCTTGCCATATCAAGTAAGTTGATGACTAGATTTTTCATGCGAATAGACTGACTATATAACATCGAAATATACTCGTATCGCTTGTCTTTCAATGGCGTTTCTTGCTTGAGCCAGCTAGCTGCTGCCACAATTGTGGTAAGTGGCGTGTTTAAATCGTGTGAAATTGCGCTGAGCACGGAGTTTCTCAAACGCTCCGATTCCATTGAAACAAGCGCTTGCTGTGCAACCTCTACATAATGCACGCGTTCAATAGCAATGGCAATTTGTGAGGCAAACGTCTGCAGCAATTGTCTTTGCTCTAGCAAAATGCTTGTCCTGCTGCCTTTAAACAAAACATTACTCGGAAAAATCACTAAAACACCGCGTGTTCTCATTGGGGCTTGCAGGGGAATATATAGCGCTGGTGTAGAAGGTAAGGTATCAGTGCCCAGACCAGCTTGTTGCTGGTGGTCATATACCCACTGTGCTATTCCCAAATCGACAGCCAGCTGATGATTTTGGTCTTGTATTTCATGAGGTGGATCTTGCTTGTTTTGAAGTGGCATGACTACTTTTTCATCGCCATTAGGAAGCAATATGCATACTTTAGATTTAAAAATACCAGTTAGTTGATGCGTGCTAATTTCAATGATATGGTTTGCTGTCAATGCAGAAGCCAAAGCCTTTCCTAAATCATAGAGTGTTTGGCTTCGCCGCTCTCGGTGCATGGCTACCATCGCCTGATAACGTAAGTTCGCAGTCAAATTACTCACCACTAGAGCAACAGTCAGCATGACGCCAAAAGTGAGTAGGTATTGGGTATCGGATACACTGAATGAGAATCTGGGTGGCACGAAAATAAAATCAAACGTAGCGACACTTATAAAGGATGAGAAAATACCTGGTCCTCTGCCGTATCTAGATGAGATTAAAATCACACCTAACAGATACAACATCACTACATTGGCCAATTCAAAATACTGCATAAGTAGCGTCGCAATCAATACAGTTGCTACACATACCATTGCCGAAACATAATAACCAGTATAAGCAACCTCGTGAGTTGAAACTTCAGCTTGGGATGCGTTTTTTGAATCGGTATATTTTTCTGCTAATGTGCGTTCTCGCGACACAACGTGAATGTCGATGTCGGTGGCTAGGTGAGTGATATCGTCTACAACCCCGGGGTAAATCAGTCGCTCGATAGCAGAGCGATTCGATTTTCCAACCACAAGTTTGGTGACGTTTTTGTTTCTAGCGTAGTTAAGTATGACTTCTGCAACATTGGTACCACTTAGCGATGCAGCTTCAGCGCCTAATGTCTCAGCAAGTTTAAGTGTTTTTGCAATAATACTGCGCTGCGTTTCTGGCAGCCGTTGCAACTTGGGTGTCTCAACGTACACAGCCAGCCAATCGGACTTTAAACTCTGCGCTAGCCTTGCCGCCACTCTGACAAGTCTTTCAGCTTCTGCATCCGTGCCCACACATACTAACAAACGATCTTTAGTCTGCCACACTTGGCTAATTGCACTGTCATTGCGGTACTCACGCATTTGTGAGTCCACACGATCGGCAGTTCTTCTTAATGCCATTTCACGCAAAGCTATTAAATTACCTTTGCGAAAAAAGCTTTTACCGGCACGTTCTGCTTGTTGCGCTTGATACACCTTGCCTTCTTGTAGCCTCCGCAGTAGTTCATCTGCAGGGAGGTCAACCAATGTAACTTCATCCGCCATATCAAACACTTTATCCGGAATGGTCTCATTGACGCGAATCCCTGTTATTTGACCAACCACATCGTTGAGGCTTTCGATATGTTGCACATTTAACGTGGTAAACACATCAATGCCTACGGATAACAGCTCCTCCACATCTTGCCAGCGTTTAGGGTGGCGTGAACCCTCAACGTTGGAGTGTGCTAACTCATCCACCAGAATAAGCGATGGTTTGCGTGCTAATGCCGCATCTAAATCAAATTCTGTTAAGTCTTTCTCTCGATAAGCCACCTTCTTCAATGGCAACACTTCTAGATCACCAAGCTGGGCTGCTGTTTCAGCTCTACCATGCGTCTCTACAATACCGATGATGACATCTGTGCCGTCTTGCTTGATTGTCCTTGCTGCTGACAGCATGGCAAAGGTTTTACCCACGCCAGCACAAGCACCAAAAAATATTTTAAGTTGACCTCGTTTTTCACGCTCAGCCTCCTTATTGATTTTTTCTAGTAACTGGTCTGGATCTGGTCGTTCATCATTTGTCATAGGTGTAATTGCTATCACATATTTATAAATTACAGCAGCGTACTATGGTTGCACTATGCTATCTAAAGCTAAATTTAATTGTAATACATTCACTCTAGGCTCTCCCAAAATGCTTAGTTGCCTCGATTCTGTATGGTTATCAATCATCTGTTGAATGCTTTCCGCGCTCAAGCCTCTTGCCTTTGCAACTCTGGTTAGCTGATATTGCGCGGCTGCGGGACTGATATGTGGGTCTAACCCACTTGCCGAGGCCGTCACTAGATCTACAGGAATTGGCAATTTGTTATCAGTATCCGCCTCTCTTAAAGCAGCTATGCGGATTTTGATTGCATCTGCAAGCGCTGGGTTAAGTGGTCCTTGATTAGCACCAGAGGATGCGGCTGCGTTGTAACTATAAGGCCCTGTGGCAGACGGCCTACTCCAAAAGTATTTTGCTTCCGTGAAATTCTGTCCGATGAATGAAGACCCGACAACGATCCCACCTTTTTCGATAAGAGAGCCATTGGCCTGAAATGGCATCCACCACTGTCCAACCACTGTTGTTACCAGTGGGTATATGACACCCGTGATGATGGTCAATATCACAAACAGCATGAGTGCTGGCCTTAGTGCTTTAAGTACCAACTTGAAACTCAATGTATCGCTATGACCGCTTAATGTTTCTTGCATGATTTTTCCTTCACTTTGCTCACTATGAATAAACTAGGCTAAACCTAAAGCCGTTAACAACATATCAATGATTTTGATCCCAATAAAAGGAACAATTAACCCCCCTAAGCCATAAATTACCAAGTTTTTACGCAGCAATTGTTGCGCACCAATCGCGGTATAGCTCACGCCTTTAAGTGCCAATGGAATCAACACAATAATAATAAGCGCATTGAATATCACCGCCGATAAAATGGCCGAATTCGGACTGGTCAGCTGCATGATATTCAACGTATCTAACTGTGGATAGGTGCTGGCAAACGCAGCTGGAATAATGGCAAAGTATTTAGCGACATCATTGGCGATACTGAATGTAGTTAATGAGCCTCGGGTCATCAGCATTTGCTTACCAATTTCTACGATTTCAATTAATTTAGTCGGGTTTGAGTCCAAATCCACCATATTGCCGGCCTCTTTTGCCGCTTGCGTACCTGTATTCATGGCTACCGCCACATCCGCTTGTGCCAGTGCAGGCGCATCGTTCGTACCATCACCGGTCATGGCGACCAACTTACCTTCTGCCTGATGGTCGCGGATTAACTTCAATTTAGCTTCTGGCGTTGCTTCCGCTAGAAAGTCATCCACACCTGCCTCTGCTGCAATCGCCGCAGCCGTGAGACGATTGTCGCCAGTAATCATAATGGTAGAAATGCCCATGCGTCGCAGCTCTGCAAAACGCTCTTTAATACCGCCTTTTACAATGTCTTTAAGTTCAACCACTCCTAATACTTGACTACCATCGCTAACAACCAATGGTGTGCTGCCTCGACGTGCTACCTCATCCACTTTTTGAGTAATATCGTTTGAAAATTCGCCGCCTAAACTTTCCACGTGTGATTGAATAGCGCTGGCTGCACCTTTACGAATCTGACGTTGATGTTCACCCTCTTGTAAATTAACGCCACTCATTCTCGTTTGCGCTGTGAATGGCACAAAGTTTGCACCAAGTGACATCACATCGCGCTCACGGATATTAAAACGATTTTTCGCTAGCACAACGATACTTCGACCTTCTGGGGTTTCATCCATCATGGATGCGAGTTGTGCTGCATCTGCTAACGTTTGCTCAGTAATGCCCGCAGCAGGAATAAAAATAGACGCTTGGCGATTACCTAAAGTAATGGTGCCAGTTTTATCTAACAGCAGTACATTGACATCCCCCGCCGCCTCTACTGCACGGCCAGATGTCGCAATCACATTGGCCTGCATCATACGACTCATGCCAGCCACACCTATAGCTGATAATAAACCAGCAATTGTTGTGGGAATTAAGCAGATTAATAAAGAGATAAGTACTGTCACGCTTGGCGGACTCCCGGCACCTGCAGCGTTTACACTAAATAAAGAAAATGGCATTAGCGTGACTGTTACCAACAGAAACACAATAGTTAATGTCACCAGTAAAATAGTGAGTGCAATCTCGTTTGGCGTTTTCTGACGTTTTGCCCCTTCAACCATGGCAATCATGCGATCTAAAAATGCTTCACCTGGATTAACCGTGACACGCATAACTATCCAATCAGATAGTACTTGTGTACCGCCAGTCACGGCACTAAAGTCTCCGCCAGATTCTCGAATGACGGGTGCAGACTCACCAGTAATTGCGGCCTCGTTCACGGACGCTATTCCCTCAATCACCTCGCCATCCGCCGGTATCATATCACCGGCCTCAATCAAGAGAATATCTCCTTTTTGTATGCTATTGCTGTCTGTAATGGTGACCGCAGCATCTCTGGATTCATTCGCCAGTTTTTTGACGACGACATTCTTTTTAGCACTTCTGAGAGAGGCTGCTTGCGCTTTGCTACGTCCTTCGGCCATCGCTTCTGCAAAGTTGGCAAACAACACAGTAAACCATAACCAAATGGCCACGGAGGCAATAAAGCCTAACGATGATTCTGAATGACTAAGCAAGGCCTGAATGAGCAAAGCGGTTGTCAGCAAGCTACCAAGATATACAACGAACATGACAGGGTTGCGCCACTGTATTTGAGGTGCCAATTTTTTAAATGAATCTACAATAGCGGGTTTGACTAGCGTAGGGTCTAACAATGATTTGATTGCGGGACTAGACATGGTGTTATCCTAAAATGTATCTTTTAAATATTAAGCATCTGTAATTGTTCAACCACAGGGCCAAGTGCAAGCGCTGGTATATAAGTTAATGCCCCTACCAGAATGACCGCCCCTATCAATAAAATGACAAACAATGGCCCGTGTGTTGGCATAGTGCCCACACTCACTGGAATACGTTTTTTTGCCGCCATAGAACCTGCTATTGCCAACACAGGAATAATGATGCCGAAGCGACCAAAGAACATCGCTACCGCCAACAATGAGTTGTAGAATGGTGTGTTGGCAGATAGGCCTGCAAAAGCACTACCGTTGTTGTTTGCAGCCGATGATAAAGCGTAGAGCACCTCACTAAAGCCATGTGCGCCAGGATTGGCAATACCGACAACGCCATCAGCAACGCTTACTGCAAGGGCGGTACCCATCAACACCAGCAACGGAGTGACCAATATAATGAGCGCGGTCATTTGCATCTCATAGGTTTCGATTTTCTTACCTAAATATTCGGGTGTGCGTCCTATCATTAATCCTGCAATAAATACCGCGAGTACAGCATAAATCAACATGGTGTAAAGACCAGAACCAACCCCTCCGAAAACAACTTCTCCTAGCTGCATTTGCCACATCGTCACTAATCCACCAATGGGCGTCAGTGAGTCATGCATTGCATTGACTGCACCGCATGAAGCTGCTGTGGTAATGGTGGCAAATAATGCAGAACTAACGATACCAAAACGCGTTTCTTTACCCTCCATGTTGCCGCCAGATTGAAGTGCGAAACCTGATTCAGAAACCACCGCAGTTTGATCTGCACCATTTGCAGTAAGCACTGGATTGCCTGATTGCTCTGCCCATAGCGTCGCAGCTACCATCACGATAAAAATGATGAACATCGCGCTAAAAATTGCCCAACCTTGCCGCTTATCACCGACCATTTTGCCGAATGCAAAGCACAATCCTGCTGGAATTAAAAAGATGGCGAGCATTTCCAGAAAGTTTGATAGCGGCGTCGGGTTTTCAAACGGATGTGCTGAGTTGGCATTAAAAAAGCCACCACCATTGGTCCCCAACATTTTAATCGCCTCTTGAGATGCCACCGGCCCCATAGCAATGGTTTGCGTATTAGTCGTTTGGGTAATGTCTTTACCCGCTGCATCTTTTGTAATGTAGCTGGTTGGATTGATCGTTGTCACTTCTTGATAGGCATCAAAATTTTGAATGACGCCCTGCCCAATGAGCGCAACCGCCAGCAAAAAAGATAAGGGTAATAAGACATATAAGGTCGAGCGTGTGGCATCGACCCAAAAGTTACCGATTGTTTTAGACGTATGTCGGGCAAAGCCTCTAATCAGCGCGAACAACACAGCAATACCTGTAGCCGCAGATAAAAAGTTCTGTACGGTTAATCCCAACATTTGCGTGAGGTAACTCATGGTTGCCTCACCAGCGTAACCCTGCCAGTTAGTGTTGGTGACAAAACTAATGGCCGTATTGATTGATGAATCCACACTGACAGCCGGGAACTGTTGTGGATTGAGAGGTAAATTTAATTGCCAGCGCTGTAAAAAATAGATGAAGATTGCGCCTACTACATTAAAAATCATTACTGCAACTGCGTATTGCCGCCAGCCCATCTCACCTTCTGGTGATGTACCAATGAGCCGGTAGATTGCCCGTTCAACTGGCCCACCTACTTTATTGATAAATTTACATTCACCATGCATTACGGCTGATAACCACAAACCCATGGGCTTGGTGAGTACCAAAAGCGTTATAAAAAACAAACCCACTTGAACAACCATATTTGAGAGCATTAGAAGTTCTCCGGATTAAACAATACGTACATCAAATAAATCAGCACAAGCAAAGCCAATGCACCACTGGCCCAAAGCATTACATTCATTTTTCATCCATCCAATTCAACAATAAATAGATCACCCCATAACAACAAATGAGATAAATGCAAATCAAGACAGCGCTGTAAAAATACATTTGATTATGTGATGAAGTTTGTGATGAGCGAATGGTAGGCTTCGCGCAGTAAAAATGTCGTAATAAGTCTGCGCAGTGGTGTAAAAAAAGTGTAAAGATTAAAGATAGCGCGCTGACTGATTGTGATGCATTGCACACCAATCATTGGAATAACGCTCGATATTTACAGTTTTTTTATATCGAGTCACCATAGTTTTACAACTGTTTAACACCTGACAAGATAAGCTAGTTATGTATCGCAAGTGCTTTGAATCAACACAATTGCGAACATGAAAGTTAAACAAAAGGGATTATGGAAAGTATGAAACTGTTAACAAATATTAGCGCCCTCATTGGCATAGCAAGCTGCACTTACCTCACGATAGCTCAAGCCAGTGAAGAGGATGTGACAATACAAACGCCGCAATTTCAAGGCGCCACTCAACAAGCACCTATTGATGTTCGTATAAGTGGTTATCTGGAAACCTACTATCTGCATGATTTTAATCGCCCCACAGGTGATATTCGGCCTGGCTTTACTTATAGCCACAATGTCACAGACAAACCCAGTATTAATCTAGGGCTTATTAAAGCGAGTGTAAATACTGAGCGCATGCGAGCCAATTTGGCTTTAGGTTCAGGCACTTACATGCGCGCTAATTACGCATTAGAGCCTAGAGACTTACAAAAGATATTCGAAGCGAATGTTGGGTTAAAGCTTACTGATAACGTGTGGCTGGATGCAGGTGTGATGCCCTCACACATTGGATTTGAAAGTGCCATTGGCTTAGACAATTGGACGCTGACCAGAAGCATGCTGGCGGATAACTCGCCTTATTTTGAAACAGGCGTAAGGCTTTCTTATACCTCAGACGATGGCAAATGGTATGCCAGTGGCTTACTATTGAATGGCTGGCAACGCATTCAAAGGCCAGATGGCAATACAACGCCAGCAATCGGCCATCAACTCACTTACAAACCCAACGCAAACATTACCCTTAATAGCAGTTCATTCATTGGTAACGATAAGTCAGATAACGATAGAAGAATGCGTTATTTCCACAATTTTTATGGCCAATATCAATTAAATGATCGATGGGGTCTCATTACAGGGTTTGATATTGGTGCTGAGCAAACTGAGAGAAACAGCAAACGCTACAACGTGTGGTTGACGCCTATTGTGATTGCAAAATATACCTACTCGGATAAGTTGAGTCTGGCTGTAAGAGCAGAATATTACCAAGATAAAGATGGTGTGATTGTCACCACTGACACACCTAATGGCTTTAGAACATTCAGCTATTCAACTAATCTTGATTACAGGCTATCCAATAATGTTGCGATTAGAGCAGAGCTGAGGAAATTTCACAGTCAGGACAAAATCTTTGAAGATAATGACGGGCTTTCTGATGAAAGTCTAACCGCGACTACAGCAGTGATTTTTAATTTTTAATTTAAGTTGGTTGGTTTAGTGATGGAGGAAGTCATTGTTAGGCCTGCTTTGGGGATTCTGCCGGACAGGATATAGATGACATTCACTACACGCTTCAAACACTCGCCAAACGCATTCTGTCAATTTTCTCGACCACTGCTTGATAAAGATCATGGTCGGAATCAGGGTTGTTGCGGTCTGGATGATTTGCACTACGGATTTTTTTTAAATGCGTTAAATCATCTGGCAAATCATGTACTTTGGTTACGCGGTCACCGTTTTTTGCCATCACTCGCTGAAGTTCAGCTTCTGCAGCTTCGCGCGTGTCATATATTATCTTGCTACCTAAGCGCCAGTTGCTCTGGTTTTTGCGTGGGGATAGCTTTTCCTTACCATCAAACCAGAACCATTGGCCGGTATCCGTATCCCGTTCAAAGTGAATGGTGGTAATTCCATACGTATAAACGGGCGGTTCGATTTCATTGGCTAGTAAATTGATGATTTTGCCAACCGTTGCCACCGAAATAACATAATACGCGCCCAGTGCATGTGGGCTAAACGCACTACTGAGGGTTGGCGCAGGCTTGCTGCCGTTACTTGCTGAGTTCAATTCAGCCATTCTGGCTAGCGCTCTGCGTTGTGCGTTGGTCACGGGAAATGCTCCTTAAATGTGTAAATAAATGCGCAAACTATGTAAATGCGCCCTGTTATGCAGTTTTCTATTTGACCTTAACTAACTTGTGCTTTATTGTCGCATCACCCCGTTTGATAGGGTTTCATACGATTAACTACCAAGTAGAGGAAATACAGATGGCTACAACAGAAAAAAAAGTAATTATTGGAAAATCAGAATTAGTGGAGTTATTGGCAAGCAATGGCCGCAACAAAAAAGAGGCTCAAGAAGCGTTAAACGATGTGTTGGCTGTGATTACTGATGCCTTAGCAAAAGGCAATGATGTGAACATCATCGGCTTCGGTAAATTCAAAGTAACGCATAAACCTGCTTACGATGGCCGTAATCCTGCAAATGGCGAAACATTGAAAATTGCTGCAAGTAACCGCGTAAGCTTTTCAGTAGGTGCTTCACTTAAATCTGCAGTTAATAAATAAGCATTATACAGGTTGAAAAGCCCTTTTCGCAGGGCTTTTTTGCCAGATATTCATACTTGCAATCTAAAGCAAATATCAAATTGAAATTGATTGATATTGCTGAAATAAGCTACACATGCAAGTTTGATACCATGAGTTGGGCTTAAGATATAGGCTAAGCTTGCCGATATTTACCAACAAAATGAAGAAATATGGATCTACCCAAGATGGAAAATCATCAAACAGCAACAGCCTCCTCTGCACACCCCAACCCCCATCAGCAAGCACATGATTTTCGTTGCATGGTCGAAAATAGCTTAGACCTCATTATCAAAGTGAGTTTAAGCGGCCATTACACCTATGTGAATCCTGCATTTTGTGCACTATACGGTATTGAAGCTAACAACTTGCTAGGACGGCACTACTCAGAGGATGTAGTAGAAGATGATCGAGCCATGGTTGATGTGTTTTTTAATCAATTATTCACTCCCCCTTATGCGGTCAACTTTACACATCGAGAGAATACTGCGCGAGGTATACGCCGTTTGGAATGGACGGGAAAAGGCTTAACTAACGCACAGGGTGAATTAATTGAATTTGTTGGTATTGCGCGTGATGTGACAGATCGTCTTGATTTAATCGACAAGCTATCACAGCAAGCCAACCATGATGATCTGACCGGGCTGGCTAATCGACGTTTTTTGATGAAGCAAGCCCATTTGGAATTAGCGCGTGCTAAGCGTTATCAATATCCGCTATCTCTGTTTATGCTAGACATAGACCATTTTAAAGCGGTGAATGACCAATACGGACACCTATCAGGCGATAACGTTTTAAAACAATTAAGCCAAGTAATGCAATACATATTACGTGAGCATGATTTAGTTGGGCGTATCGGTGGTGAGGAGTTTGCCGTGCTATTACCAGAAACAGATTTAGAAGCTGCGCTAGCGATTGCCGAGCGACTAAGGCTAGCAGTTCAGGAATATTCCTTTAGGTTGTTACACGACACCCCGATTGCACTGACAGTTTCCATTGGTATAGCCAGTTCCACTGAAGTAGCACAAAACTTTGAAAAGCTATGGCATGAATCTGACATGCGCTTGTACCAGGCCAAAACTTTAGGGAGAAACCAAATATTTCCAGTCATCACAGCGCTCACTCCCCAGCCTAGCTAAAATTAAGTTTACTTCGGTGGTAAACCAATCGATAAAGTAAAGGTAGCACTAACAGCGTCAACAATGTTGAAGACCATATACCGCCTATCACGACAGTTGCCAGCGGCCTTTGCACTTCGGCACCCGTGCCGGTCGCAATCGCCATCGGGATAAAGCCGAGTGACGCTACCAGCGCCGTAATTAAAACAGGCCTTAAACGACTCAAGCTACCCTCCTCGATGGCCGTGTCTAGTGGTTTTCCTTCTGCTAATAACTGGCGAATAAAACTGATCATGACTAAGCCATTCAGCACCGCCACGCCAGATAAGGCAATAAAACCAACGCCGGCAGAAATGGATAGGGGAATATCTCTTAACCACAGCATAAGCACACCGCCTGTAAGCGCAAATGGAATACCGGTAAATACAATCAGGCCATCTCTAAAGTTATTAAACATGGCATAAAGCAATACAAATACCAATAACAATGCCAACGGCACTACCACTTGCAAGCGCTGGCTTGCAGACTGCAATTGCTCAAAAGTCCCGCCCCAGTGCATCCAATATCCCGTGGGGATTTTTATTTCCTGCTGCACACGTTGCTGTGCCTCTGCCACGTAAGAGCCAATGTCGCGGTCACGCACATTGGCGGTAATCACCACATTACGTTTTCCATTTTCGCGACTAAATTGGTTTGCACCAGGCGCAATGTCAATACTGGCTACCTCGCCAAGCTGCAAGTAAACAGGTGTCTCCGTTTTGCCGTTGATGTTAATCGGTAGCCGTTTGAACGCTTCTATATCCGCCCTAGCCTCTTCTGGTAGTCGAACCACAATTTCAAATCGCCTATCCCCCTGAAATAGGGTGCCGGCTTCGCGACCATTCATTGCAATAGAGATGGCATCTTGTACGTCCGCAATATTGACCCCCAACCTTGCAATCTTTTGGCGGTCAATATTCACGGTTAGCATGGGCAGGCCCGTTGTCTGCTCCACTTTGACATCTTCACCACCTTGAATACTAGATAACACTTTGGAAATTTCTTCTGCTGTCGCATGCATCACTTGCATATCATCACCATACACTTTGACGGCTACATCGCTGCGCACGCCTGATATCAGCTCATTAAAACGCATTTGAATGGGTTGCGTAAACTCATAGTTATTGCCAGGCACCTGTTGCACAGCTTCTTGCATTTGTGCAATCAGCGCGCTTTTGGTCAAGCTAGGGTCAGGCCATTCTGATGTGGGCTTGAGCATAATAAAGTTATCTGCAACACTCGGTGGCATTGGGTCAGTGGCGATTTCTGCGGTACCTAGTTTGGCAAAAATGCGATCCACTTGTGGAAACCCTTTGATTGTGTGCTCCAGTTCTTTTTGCATTTCAACAGCTTGTGTCAGGCTGGTGCCCGGGATACGCAGTGCATGTAACGCAATATCGCCTTCATTTAAACTGGGGATAAACTCGCTGCCCATGCGGCTAGCTAACAAGCCACTTAATAGCACGGATACCACAGCGATTGTCAGCACCAAGGCCTTATTGACCATTGCCCATGTCAACAACGTTAAGTAACGCTTTTTAGACCAGCGAATCAGCACCTGCTCTTTTTCTTCGACTTTACCCGTGATAAAAATGGCAACGGCTGCCGGGATAAACGTCACTGAAAGCAGCATCGCACCAATCAATGCAATGACGACCGTAAATGCCATCGGATGGAACATCTTGCCCTCTATGCCCGTCAGTGCAAAGATGGGCAAGTACACGGCCATAATAATCAGCTGGCCGTACACCAATGGTTTTCTGGCTTCTTGCGCAGCAGTAAACACCTCGGAAAAACGTTCTTGCTTAGTCAGTGGGCGGCCCAAACTGGTTTGCGCATGCGCAAGCCGTCGCATGCAGTTTTCTACAATCACCACTGCACCATCGATGATAATGCCGAAGTCCAAGGCCCCTAAACTCATCAAGTTTGCACTGACCTTGCCTGCCGCCATACCAGTGAATGTAAAGAGCATGGCCAGTGGGATGACGAGCATGGTAATCACGGCTGCACGCATATTACCTAGAAAAATAAACAGCACCACAATCACCAATAACGCGCCTTCCAATAGGTTGGTTTTGACGGTATTAATCGCTTTATCGATCAAGGTCGTGCGGTCATAAACTGTTTTTGCAACAATCCCCATGGGTAAGGTTTGGTTGATTTGTGTGAGTCTGGCTTCTACCGCGGCAGATACTTTGCGGCTGTTTTCCCCTGTGAGCATAAACACCGTACCTAACACTACTTCTTGGCCATTTTCAGTGGCAGCGCCATTGCGTAACTCACTTCCAATCACCACGTCAGCCACATCTTGGATACGTACCGGAACACCTGCTTGCGTATCCACCACAATGTTACCAATGTCTTCTAAACTGCTGACTTGGCCAGGCACACGAATCAAGTACTGCTCACCTGATTTTTCGATATACCCTGCGCCAATATTGGCATTGTTATTTTCCAGTGCCGCCACCAAGTGATTCAGTGTCAACCCTCTGGCCATTAAACGGTCTGTGTAAGGTGCCACTTGGTATTGCTTGACGAAACCGCCGACCGTATTGATTTCATTGACGCCGGGCACATTGCGCAATTGCGGCTTAATAGTCCAGTCTTGAATTTCACGTAAATCCATAGGCGTATACGGTGTGCCATCTGCTTTTAAAGCACCCTCTTTCGCTTCAACCGTCCACATAAATATTTCACCAAGGCCAGTCGACGTGGGCCCCATTACAGGCAAAATACCAGCGGGCAACTTCTCTTTCGCCTGTTGTATCCGCTCGTTGACGAGTTGGCGTGCAAAGTAAATATCCATACCCTCTTCAAACACAACGGTGACTTGCGATAAGCCAAAGCGTGAAACTGAACGCGTTTGTTCTAATCTAGGCAACCCCGCCATTGCTGTCTCAATTGGGTAGGTCACTCTTTGCTCAGCCTCCAGTGGTGCATAGCCTGGGGCTGCGGTGTTTATTTGCACTTGAATATTAGTAATGTCGGGGACAGCATCAATAGGCAGCGCTTTGTAACTAAAGAAACCCACTATGGCGATAGCCAATGCAATCAGCATGATGAGCCAACGCTGATCAATGGCAAAACGAATCAGCTTTTCAAACATAGCAGCACTCCTTCGATTGGATAGTTTCTTGCGTCAAGGTGGCTAATTTAATGATCATGACTAGCCCCTGCCTTACCAATATCTGCTTTAATCAAAAAACTGTTACCTGCCGCATACTTATCGCCCGCTTGAATACCCTCCAACACCTCAACGTACTTATCATCTCGCCGACCGAGCACCAGAGGTCTGGCTTCAAAATATTCACCATAACGGCCAAACACCACAGACCAATCTCGCAACGTTTGTATGCCCTCTACAGATACGGCCAGCGGCACCTTTACTTCATCGGAAACAAGTACGACATTGACTGGCAACCCTGGCAGCCAAATACGGCCAGCATTATTTAACACCACACGCGCCATCGCGGTACGAGACTGCTCGCCAACCAAAGCGCTGACGTAAGCAATCACGCCAGTAGTTTCTGCTGCAAAGGCGGTTGCTTTAATGGTAACGGTTTGGCCGACCTTTACCGTGTTGATGTCTTTGGCATAAATCACCATCTCGGCCCACACGGTAGATAGGTCTGAAATCTCATAAAGGCTATCTGTCTCACTGACTACTTGACCTTGGCTGATTTGCTTATTGGTCACCACACCATCAATTGGGGAGCGGATATCATAGCGTGTGAGTCCTTTGCTGCTGGCACTCGCGCCTATGGCTACCAGCCTTTGCTGTAAGCGTTGCACAGTAATTTCTGCCTCATGCAAGTCATTCTGCGCTTGCAGATAATCTTGCTGAGCAGAGACTTTTTCCTCCCAAAGTTGCTTCTCTCTGATGTAGGTTGTACGCGCTAACTCCATCCGTTTTTGTGCTGCCAATAAATCACTACGCATATCTGCAACGGCTTGGCTAGACACGCTGGCCAGCACTTGGCCTTTATGCACTTTGTCGCCAGCGTTCACATTGACCGATTCCACAATACCGCTGGCGCGTGATACTACTTGTACGCTTTTGTCTGCATTGCGCTTGATTTCACCCAGTAAATTTAATACAGACTTAATGCTTGCAGGCCCTGCTGTCAGCACCTCGATACTATTCAACGTAAGTTGCTTATCACTCACTTGCACTCTTGCCTCCACTTGATCGTAAGCAAACTGATAGTGTTGGTTGTTGTATTGCGCAGTGATATTGACCTTAAAAGAATGTGGCTCTTCAACCACCGCATTACTTTTGAGGTAGTCATTCTCTTTCTCAAACTTAAACACTTCTGGCTTACGTCCCAATCGGTCCAATTCAATGCTGACGGTAGAGGCTTCCGGCGCGAGTGCTTGACCATCTTGATAGGCATATATCCTGAATTCTGGCGGTACGTTTTGTTCAAAAATAGTCACTTCCAAGCCATAGCCGGCTTGCGTAAAGAGTTTGCCGCCATGTGGCCCCTTTAATATTTCATGCGGTTGTGCCTGATGTTCATGCGCATCGTGTGGCACGCTATCACTTGTAGGCAAAGGCAAATGGTCTTTTTCATGGTTGTGTCCCGGCGCACCATGTTGGGGTCTGGTATCCGGCGCTGAAGACATGCTTTCATTTGTATGCCCATGCTCTTCATCCATAGCTTTAGGTTTTTCAGTGCTTAGTATCCATATTGCCAATATCACGCCAATGGCAATCACCGCAAAAATGGCTACGATTTGTTTGTTTTTGTGTATGAATCGCATGTGTTACTCCTGTGTCCGTTGGGTTGGATTTATCACCCGATTACCTAAAATACGTTCGATTTCAGCAACAGCTTGATGTGCATCTAACAAGGCCTGAATATATTGAGATTTGGCTTGAAATAAGGTGCGCTGGGCATCTAGCACATCTAAAAAACTAAACTTACCCGCACTAAACCCCTTACTTGCCGCATCAAATGCACTTTGAGCACTAGGCAGTATTTCGCTACGTAACGATTCCGCACTTTGTCTTGATGCGCTTAGCCGCTCATAATGGGTTGCAAGGTTGGCTTCCAACTGTGCTCTTAATGCAACGAGCTCATCTTGCGCCTTATACTGGCGGCTGACCGCCTCTTGTAGATTGCCTTGATTGCGGTCAAACAACGGTATGGGCACAGTTAATCCAAGCAATGCTTGATTCAGCCCACCTAGCTCTTGGTTATTGATGACACCGGCGCTAAGTGTGATATTGGGCGTGGCTTTGCTACGCTCAATCTTGGTCATTCCATCACGCGTGCTTATCTCTAGCTTGGCTAGGCTAATGGCTGGTGCATTTTCTAACAAGGCGGATAGCTCTGCGGAAGTCGCAACAGGCGGAATTTCCTCAACATTGCCTTGCGCACTCTCAAACACCGGCAATGGATTGCCCCATAAGGCACTTAAGCGCTTGCGTACGCTGTTGAGTTGGCTGGTGGCTTGATTAAACTCTATCTTGGCGCCAACTTCAGCTATCTTGGATTTGGTCTCTTCGACCGGTGCGCTTTTACCTGCTTTCACGCGTTTGGCAGCCGCATCCAATGCTAGATTTGCAGTATCCAGAGAGGACTTGCTTAGCTTTAATCGTTCCTGCGCTGCTAACACCTCATAAAATGCATTGGTTATATTGGCATGCACCTCTGCTTTTCTACTCTCAAGCGCCGCTAGTGCTTTTTGGTAGAAAGCATCCGCAGCCTCTATTCTGGCTTCACGCTTATTTCCCATTTCAATTTCTTGATTGAGTTGCAGATAGATTTGGCGGGTGTCGCTACGGGTGTCTTGCATCGAAGTAGAAATGGTAGGGTTAGGCCGAACCGCAGCTTGCGTTCTCACGCCTTCAATCGCTTCAAGCTCACGCTTTGCAACTGCAATGCTAGGATTAGCGCGCATCGCTAAGTCTATTGCCGCTGCTAGCGTTAATGGATAAGCTGGTTCTACATGCTCGGCGCTGTTTGCCAAATGGCTGGTAAAGGCCATCATCAAAAGCGCTGTGCTGACTGGCTTAATAAAATATTTCAGTGTGAATAGCAAGATGCTCTCCCAAATCTAATACAAATCCGATAACTTCCATCTAAGTAATGACTTAGAAATGAGTAGCTATCAACGAATTGAATTTAGCGTTGGGGTGGAGCGCGTGCGGCAGGCAGCCGTCGCTTGAGAGACTCTTTGGGGTTTGATAAAAGTGCGGGGTTGAGTTTTTGAGTGGCTTGTAACTTGAGTAAAAAGCAAACACTGAATACCACAGCAAGGATATTAATAAGCAACTTAACATCAACATCTTGCTTAATGCCAGAAGCAACTGAAATTGTGTGCGTAGCATGCGGAATATTTGATACGGCATGGTCTGCTGAATGCTCCACACTATAAGCTTCTTCGTGCTCATCGCCCACATGAAAACCAGTGTGTTGAATGGGGTGCTCAGTATCTAGATGCGCGTGAATAAACGGTTGCAATGCTTGCAAAATTGCAAAGCAAATAGCAACCGCTAACGTAACCCATCTAGTGTTATTTAAAGCCATGAGCCTAATCTAACAAACTTTGATTGCAATGACAATCTATCTTTACTCCAAGATGGCTGATTACTTTCAACCACTGGCACAAGCTGCATTTCAACAATTAAAAAGCCTCGCAAATACGAGGCTTTTTTAACAGCATCAATACAGTTTATTTGTTTGCTTTGCGACGTGCGCTCACACCCATTAACCCTAAGCCAGCAAGTAACATGGCATAAGTCTCAGGTTCTGGCACAGCAGCAAGGTTATATAGCGAAGTAGTGTTAGATGTCTCGTTAGTCACGCTCAAGTAAGTCAAGCCATTGAATGTAAACGCTTCAATGCCTTCTGGCGCTAAGTCCCCATCGGTCACAATCATGTCAATAATGCTGGCTTGGGTTGGATCCGTCACGTCATACAACGCTACTGCTGATTTAAGTGTGCGCTCTAAACCAATCGCAGCAATCGTTCTGCCATTGATGGTAAATAACTCCACGCCTTCTGGCTCCACGCCTTTGTCGCGGCTTCTTGCATCATCGTAAATGCCTAATTCGGCCGCTTTTTTGTCTAAAGAGTCACCACTATCAAATACGATATTGCCACTGGCATCACGAATAGAGAACGATCTAGCGCCTGCTGCAAATAAGTTACCAACAGATGAATCTGTATTGGTCACGCGCAGATTGGTGAGGTCGCCTGTTGCACCTACTGAACTAGCTGCAGAGCGGTCACCATCATCCTCACGGAAATCGCCTTCATTCGCCATGACCAAGTAATCTTGACCATTGGCTTGATAGGCTGCAATACCATCCGGCATGTAAAAGCCTTTTACATTGGCAGACACGAAATTGACGGTACCATTGTTGGATGGGTCGATCGTGTTACCTGGCAAACTAAAATCTTTAACGCCTAAACCAATCACTCGATCGAATTGATTGGTGTTCAAATTTAACACGCCAATCGCATTCGCCTCTTGTAGTGTCACATAGGCTTTAGTGCCTGCAGCATTCACAGCAATGTATTCAGGCTCAAAATCCATACCAGTATTGGTACGGATATAGCTACCAGATTGCGCTACGCCATTCAAACCTGCGGTTGCCGCTACAGTACGTGTATTCATATCAATCACACTGACACTGCCCGCTGGGTCTACCGCTGCCGCGCCAAACACGCGTGGGATTGTGCTGCCGATTCTTGCGCCATAAGTACTTGGCGTACCCTCGTTAGCTACTAGCAATTTAGAGCCATCTGCAGTAAATGTCAGCATGTCTGGCAACGCACCTACCGTAATGGTATTGGTGCCGCTCGTCAGGGCGCGCGTGGTTGTATTGTAAAGTTGAACAATACCAGGGTTGGTTTTAGTGCTAGATTCGATGGCAAACGCAGCCACGCCATTATTGATGGCAATACTATTAATAGAGCCAAAACTGGTGGTATCGATATGTTGCACTAAGCTACCGTTACTCATATTCAAGACATCTACACCGACCACACCCGCCACCCAAATGGTGTTGCTGATACTGTCGTAAGCGCTGATCTCTGATGTAACGCCCGTGTTGGCATGGCTGTATGTCCACGCTTTCGTGATGCTGGTAAATGGGCTATCGGCCATTGCCATATGTGGCAAAAATAGCGCAGCGACCAGCGCAGTAATCATCCTTTTTTTCATTGCTCTTCCCTCTAAATAGTAGTTTTGATGATACAAATTAAAACCTAACTAGCGTATGAAAATGGCGTGACGCAGTGATGACGGCGTGCCTATAAAATATAGGCTATGCAGACTATGCTTTACACTGAGGTGTATCATTTATTTCATAAATATTTAACATAGCAGCTATTACATCCGTTTTATAATCTGCGCAGGCACGGCCTACGCCCGTATGCGTTGACTTAAGGATATCAAGTGAAAATTAAAACCGCCAAAGAAGAATACCTAGCAAAAGCACAAGATCTCTCAGACGATGAAATTGACAAGCTGCAGTACAGAATGCGCGGCAAGCTCTATCGCCGTGCTGAAGACCAAAAGCTAACGTTACAAGAGGCACTCGCCATCCAACTGGAAATTGAAGACGAAGAATTGAAAGAATGGCGTGAAAAGCGTGCGCAAATGTTAACAAAATCATCTAAAAAGAAATAACGCGCTTACTGCGTGATTAATTACTGGTTGGCTATTTAGATAAACTATCGATATAGCCAACCTTCATACCCACTCAGTATGGCTTAGTGACGTGCACGTACCGCGCTTCGTCCAATTTATCTTGCTGACTCTGCAAAATATTTTCCAGCTCCACGCGTTTTAGTTGAAAAAACTTTTCTTTACGCATCACCGATTCATACAAGCTAGGATTATCATAAATCTGCACTAGCTCTTTGCCGTAGGTATAGAGCTTGCCGTTTTTATCTTCACAGGTATTGAGTGATTTGGTGGTCTCCGCCAAGTTTGTAGATAGTGTTTTACGCTGACCATCATTAAACGCCAAATCGCCCAGTGCTTTTTGGTGCTGTGTTTTTAACTCAGTCAAATTGTTTTGTGTCGTTTCCAAATCGGCTTTTGTCTGCGTCAGCTGTGTGTCTAGTGCTGTTTTTTCAGTGTTTGCTTTTGTGAGTTCTGCACCTAGGCTGCGCACTTTAGATTCAGCCGTACTGAGTTTTTTTTGTGCCAGATCTTTGGCTTCTGCTTCTGCTTTGAGTTGGTCTTCCAGCGTTTTCTTTTCTGTTGCAAACTGTGCCTGTAGCGTTGCTTTTTCAGCTTCCATGTCTTGTTTCATTTTCTGCATCATTAATGCAGCCTTGCGCGCAGCTTTATCTTTCTTTTCCGCAGCAAAGCTTGGGTCGGCAAACAGGCCAAATAAAAATGGAATGATGATCAGTGCAATTAACTTGGAATAGATACGCATATCGCCTCTCCTATCACTATCTGCATGAAAATTTGTCATATTAGAACTGTGCATGTTAGAACTGTGCATGTTAGAACTGGGCATATTAGAACTTGGCATTTAAATCCAATAAAAATACATCGACCGAATAATCCAAGCCGCTTACCGTATCAGCAGATAAGTAGCGTGCGCCTACCCATGTATTTTTATCAATCGCATAATTACCCACTAAAGCCCAACCTTTAGCATCGCTACCGCCTAACCTAAAGTTGGAGTCGTTTAAGCCATCTAATACAGCGTCGGCTTCTATGCGTTTATAGGCCAACGATACTTGCCAATCATCTTTTTCAATCGCCTCAGAGCGTAGCCCGCTAAACGTTTTGGTGCCTACATCCATTTTTACTTGGAAGGCATCAGTTTCTTCTTTATAGAGATTGCCTGTTCTTCTCAGGATCTCGTTTTTATCAAAGCCAATATTCTTGATGTAATCGCCAGTGAGGGTGACATGTACCGGGTCAAAATTGAGAAAGTCGATTTGACCGATAATATTGATTTGCTCAAACTTGGAGGCCAGACCAATAATGGATGCTTGGCCTGGAAGGTTCGCCGCATTGATATCAAAAGTACTATTGCCACGCTGTCTGAAGGCAGGTGCAGTGCCGCTGTAGTCATTTAAACCAACCGAATTAGACTGTCCTTCTACATTTTTGTAATCATGGTAAGCCACTGCCAACTTCACCGTAGATTTATTCGGTGCTTGCCATTTCAGCCCAGTTTGCAATGAGTACAACCATTTGTCTTTTGCCTTATTGTCTTCAGACGATTCGACTTCTTCAATAGGAAAGGCGCCAACTGTCGTGAACGAGGTGAGTGAGTCAGTCAATTTTGGCGAAAATGTTGCCGCCACGCCATCAAACGCCAAATCGGGGTCAAACATAATATCGGTATAGAGAAAAGGGTTGGCAAAGCGCCCACCCTCTACCATTAGCCAAGGTCTTGGTGTGGCTTTTAAAAATGCGCGGTCTAAACCAAAAATATATTTACCTTGTGCAATCCCTTCGGTCTGGTTAGGCGTGACTGGTGTTGTTTGCAAGCCTGTTACAAACTGCAAGCCGCCCGTGAGCCAGTCATTCACTTTGATATCTGCACCCAAACGAGCGCGTACACGCAAGCGGTCTCTATCTACTGTGGAATTTTTAAGGTTCATATCCTGCTCTGGATCGTTTAAACGAGCGATGTCTGCGTTATCAGAAGCAAAGCTATCCTCTTGTGCACGTAAACGAATATCGCCGTAAAACTCAATACGGTCCAGCCAGCCAGGCAAGCCCAAGCGCTCACCTGCTTTATAGTTGAGTTTGGTCATTACTTCTTTTTCAATTTCGGCGCGCATTTCTTTTTTCACGTGCTCTGGCACATATTGCACGCGTACCGATTTCTCATCCACAACAGCCGTTTCGTTTGGTTTTGCTACAAGCGCATCCAACGCCTGTTGCTGTTTGACTTGTCTGGCGGCATCTTCTGTCGCTTTTTTCACCAAAGCATCTGCTTTGTCTTTAGGCAATACGCCTTCTTTAACTAACAGATCAATCAAGTTGGTCGTGGTGGCTTTTAACTGCTCCAGCGATTCACGTTCATCCGCTTGGACTTGTGTCGCAGTCATGCCTAAGCCCATCATGATGGAAATCGCAAGGGATATCTTTTTCATCGGCAAGTGTTTAATCATTCTATTGTTCTCTCATCTATTCATTTACTGCTTGTTAGCCAAGCTTTCTTGCAGAAATACGTAACTTAATGGGCTGCGGCATACCTTCTGGTGGTGCTTCTCGTATGCGTGGCATGCTGTTCAACGCTGCCTTCACAGCTTGCTCTACGTCATCTTTGGCATCGGATTGCACCAAGTCCAGTCTCTCTACATCACCGTTAGATTTAATCCACACATTCACCACTAATTTGTACTGCCCTTGGGTGATGTTCTTATCTTTTTCCAGCGCATTTTCAATTTGCGATTTGACCAAACCCGCATACCAATTGAATTTGGCACCACCATCCGAGCCGATGGTTTTCACATCGCCACCTTTATAGTCATTGCTCACCGCCCCTGCAGCAAATGGGCTGGGGCCATCGCCTGCCGCACCTTCCATCTTCAGGTTTTCAGCCGGTGGCGTTTCTGCTGGCTTAGGCTCAGGGGCTTTAGGCGCTTCTTTGGGTTGCTCCTTAGGCTGTTCTTTTGGCGGCTCCTTTGGGGGTGGCGGCGGTGGCGGTGGCGGCGTATCTGGTAATAGCTTAATGGTGGTCACTTGTTTTTTGTGTGTTGCCCCACCAGACATCAATTTGCTAATGCCGTAGCCAATGGCACCCAGCACCAATAGCGCGAGTAGCCCAATGGCAATACGCTTCAACCACAATTGCATGGTATTTGCGTCTTCGCCATCAATCATCGGATCGTGAGTCACTTGCATCCTTAAGTTCCAATACGTCCGGTGACCAAACCCACGTTTTCTATTTCTAGTCTGTTTACCAAATCAATCACGCTGACTACGCCTGCATAAGGCGCTTTGGCATCGCCTTTAATCATCACGTTAAATTTAGGGTCTGCTGCTTTAGCGCTATTAAGCTGGCTTTCCAATTCCGTCATGCTCACACCTGCACCGTTGATGGTGACGGAGCCACCTTGCTGCACCTGAACAATTTTCACGTCGTGCTTCTCGGTGCTTGGTTTGTTAGACGGTTTGGGCAGGTTCATCGTCAGCCCTTGCACACCGGCCGTGGTCATCAAAATAAAGATCACCAGCAATACATAAGCCAAATCCAGCATCGGCGTGATGTTGATGGTGTCGTAAGGTTGAGCGTCGTTTTGAACCTGCATTATTCAGCCACCTTTTTCGTCACTAATCCGACTTCAGTAATATCTAACTTTTTACAAATCTCTAGCACTTCTGAGACCTTTTCATAATGGGCGGCAGCATCGCCTTTTAGCACCACTGGCAATTCCGGATTGCCACTTTTGTACTCTGCCAAGCGTTGCTCTAAGGTCGCCATATCCACTGGGTACGCATCCAAATACACTGCGCCATCACTGGTAATGGTAATGGCCCGCATTTGCGGTTTTGCCAACGCAGCAGAGTTCACCGTTTGTGGCGTTTCAACTTTCACGCCTTGTACTGATGCCGTGGTCATGATGATAAAAATCACCAGTAACACATAGGCCAAATCCAGCATCGGCGTGATATTGATTTCGTCATACAGCTGGTTCTCTTCTTTGACGCCTTCTGACATAGCCTGCCCTATTCTTTACCGAACAGCTCTGCGGTACGTGTCACAAACTCATCGACGAAAATTTGCATGGCAATGGTGATGTTCTTAATGCGGCTGGCTAAGTAGTTGTAACCAAACAAAGCTGGAATCGCCACACCCAAGCCAGCCACAGTCGCTAACAACGCTGCTGCAATACCCGGCGCAATCGCGTTTACGTTCACATCCCCGGCTGCTGCAATCGCGGCAAACGTAATCATCACGCCCACTACCGTACCTAATAGGCCTAAAAATGGCCCGCCGGAAATCGCAATCGTCAGCAATACCATGCCGGCATTTTGGCGTTGTGTTTCGCGTACCAAGTCTGCGTCAATCGCTGCTTTAATGGCGTCCATAGAGGCGCCGCTGAGGGATAGTTGGCCATCATGTTCACGCTTTTTAATTTCACGTAAGCCGGCTTGGTATAAGCCAAATAGATTGGAGTTGGGGAAGTGAGCACCTTTGTCTAACTCTAGCAATTCTTTACCACTGGCTTTTTGAAAGCGCGCTAAAAACTTTTTATTGTCTTTATCGGTTTTTGCCACCAGTTGCGCTTTCGTCCACATGACCCACGCACTAATAGCAAACATCACCGCCAGGATAGCAATCACGATCTTGGCATCGAGCGTCAAGCTGCCAATCAAGATGCCGATATAGTTCGCTTCACCTTCTTCTTCGCCTTCACCCCCTTCTCCGGCAGCCACTGCGAATATTTTGCTATCCACACCTTGGCTGCTTGCAGCGAGTTGAATGTGCGCTTTGCTCGCGGTATTGACCAATTGCATCTCATCCATCTCACCGAGATATGCTTCACCAATGCTAATCGCAGCGGCTGGGGTAAGTACAGGTGCTGCGCCTGTAGCCACTTCTGCACCGTTTACATATAACGTGGCCGCACCGTTGTTAATGGTGAATGCAACATGCTGCCAAGTGGTGGCTTTGAGCTCGCCTCCAGAAATCAAGGCATCGCCAATGTTTAATTGCAGCGTTTGTGCATCAATGGTCAATGTTGCGCCATCGGCTTGCGCAAATAAGCTTGCGGTTTGCGGCAGGCTGGCAGGTTTAATCCAAGCGGACCAGGTAAAGCCGTTGGCATAGGTGATGGCTGGGTTCGCGGCAATGCTGAGCGCAGCGCCATTAAATACGGCAGACTCACCAATCAACCCTGCTTTTTGTGCAGTGATTGCGCCAGTTGCGGTCAAATTGTTTGCGCTACTGTCTTTTAACAAGCCATTTTCGGCAAAATGGAACAGGCCTGTGGTACTGGCTGCTACCAGTGCTTTTTCGTTACTGGCGGTAGTTGCATTTTCGTTGCCGGAATATACCCAGATATGTGCATCTTTCTCACCGGCGGCAATGGTGGGCAATTGCACCCAAATGGTTGCCAACTCATTCACTGCATCAAATTTTTCAATATAAAATTTGAGCTCTGTTTTATCATCCGCCGCAATCAGGCGAATATCCGAGCCATCCACATTGACACTGGTAAAGTCAAAGTTGCCAGAATGTAAGCGCATCAAAGCAACGGCTGGCTCACTTACCCCCAACGCCTGCGGGTTAATGCTAACTTTGTTACGTACAGGCCAGTCTGCATTCCACTCTGCGTGTGAAAGCCCAGCATGAATGGTGAGTAACGCAGCAACAAAAATCTTGGTAAAACGTTGTGTGGTAAATGCAAAAATTGTGGTGAACATGCCATGTACTTATAAAATTAGACTTGCAGGCATTGTATGAATGTAATGTGTCAGTTTGATTAAAAAAGGACTAGTCCTTGCACAAATTACCTATAAAAAAAGCCTGTACCTCTTGATAAAGATACAGGCTATATTTTTATTATAAATCAGTAATTTATTGATATTATTTAATGTTATTTATTAATTACCAAAACCAATCACATCAACAGAAATAATGGACGGTAATGTAGGTTTCACAAAACTGTTATTTGCAGACTGGGCTACGCTATTCACTACAGATTGTGTAGCAGAGTTGACTGCATCTGGCGATAAGCCTGCCCCAACACCAGCAATGCTAGAAGTTGCGGCAATTGGGACGCCAGATGACGTGCCCTGTATCTGCACATTAATCGCATTGAGGAAGTTTTGAGTAACTGCAAAAAGGTCACCTGCTTCAATCCCAGCCTCACCTGCATCAATGGTTGGCGCTGTTAGATAGACAGTCCCTTTTTTCGGCTCTACTTTCGGGCCATTCGGACCATCCGGATCATAACTCTGCGCGCGGATACCACTACCGGCAGCTACGCCACGTACTTCAATAATGGTGTTACCAAAAGCATCGGTTTGCACAATACGTTCTGGCACAGAAGTAGCCGTTTTGGAACCACGACCCGCATCGATCGTGCCGTGCGTAGACCAGATAGCGATATCACTGCCGAACTGTGTAATGACTTTAGATTGATTGACTTGGAAATCACCATCAGCAATCGCGCGAATCTCCCCACCTTTTTCCGTGATGATGCCAATATCGCCGCCTCGGCCCGGCACACCGACGTTAATCAGGCCGCCCGGCGCAATCAGATCGATGCTACCACCACTGTTGGTCGATACTTTGCTGTTAAACAATAAGATATCACCTTGACTGAGCGTTGGAAACAAGCTGGCAATCGCATTTTCACCACGTGCATGGTTGCCTGCTTTGGCAAAGTCTTTGGCGGAACCAATCAACTCAGAAGTGAGGTGGCGATTAGAAAATATCGTCTTTGCTTCTACATCCAGCGCGCTAAACTGTGCTAACGCATCGTCATCACTCAGTGCGTTGTCACCATTACGTTTACGCATAAAATCCGTGACTGCTTGCGCAGTAGCTTTACGATATTCGGCCAAGCGTTTAGCGTCATCGGCCAAAGTTACAGGGCCAGTGCCTGTTGGTAATACATATTGGTTAATATACGCCTGTACCGCAGCGCCTAGGCCTACTCCAGCTTGCACAGTGATAGATGCACCCTCTTTTGGCAGCGCCGTATTGGCACGCCATGCAAATGTTTGGTCAAAAATCCGATTGGTAGTTCCGGAGTTGCCAGTAGTGGTAATGGTCGTCACGTTTGAATAGATCAAATCAACATTTCTCCCCGCTTGTACTAATAACTCACCAGGGCCAGCCACCGTAATGTTTTGCGTGTTCACATCATTACCCGCTTTAATCACGCTAATATCGGTCGTGCGGTTATTTTGTAGCGCAAAATTTAACCCTACAATATCATTACCAGCGACAACTTTGGTCTGTTTAGGCATGCTCACTATAGCGTTAGGGGTATTAGCAAAAATATCGCCCTCTTTCGCCACAATATACACAGGCTGCGTATCATTACGATGGAGCAAATCTGGGCTGTGGGTTAATAATTGATCTGAAATAATAGTACTGACAAAGCTTGCTCTTGATACTGGGCTATTAATACTAGGCAATACATTTGGATTAGCATCTGACATTCCAACATACCCTAAACCAATGTCATTTGCTGCAAATACATTAAAATTTCCCGTGCTTGATGGAAGGAGAGTAATGTCTCCAACATTGACATTCCCATCATGTGCAGAAGCAGAAATATTTGTTGGCGCATATAATAATGTCTTGGTAACTAAAGTATCCAAGCCTGTTGCTGCGCTCAACGTTACAATATCAGTTGCTAAGTTGATATTCCCTACTTGGCTAACTAGATTTGCACTGGCAATTTGTGAGTACGTATTGAAGTAACTATTTTTGCCACTAGCATCACTTACAGGAGCATTCCCAGTTAAGGCGTTATTGGGCGAGGCTGAGCTTGACTGTGCCACCAATGTTGGGTTGATAATCGCATCGATCCGAATGTCACGACCAGCATTTACATCCCATTGTCCATCTTGCAATGCCAGCACGGTACCAGATGCACCCTCTTGCGGTTGAATAGCGCCACCGGCATTGATGTTGCCATCCCCTTTTGCAACAAAATACACACCGCCGTTAATGTTGTTGCCTGCTACCACGGTAACATCGCCACCACCATCGATACGTTGTACATTGGTCGCAAGGTCACCCGTTGTACCAAAATTATCAAAGCGCGCAGTGGTTGGCGCAGAAGCAGAGAAGTTGGAAATATCACCACCTGCTCGCAATTCAATATCGCCGCCGCCAAGTGTCGCTAGGCTTTGTTTGAACAGATCTGGGCGCACCCACCATGTGGTATCTAAATTACTGTTGCCACCGCCCTGTCTAAACAACCATTGGTTAATTAACTGACGGCCATTTGCTGGTTCAGCACCCACAATATTGCCTTGAGCAGTGACACGTATATCGCCACCATTGCTTAAATAGAGTGGGTTCCCAGCTGTAGGCGCATCAAAACCATCCAATGCTTGCGCTTGTGTACCTACCGTATAAATAGCAGATGAGGCATTACGCATGATGACATCGCCACCGGTTGCAATATCAATATCGCCCGTACCGGTTCTAATCAGTTTGTTATTGGCTAACGTTAAATTGCCGGTGACAGAACTACCATCACCTGCTTTGGCAGAGGCAACCGTGGCTAGAGGACTGGCTGAATTAAAGTCTGCACCGGCCACCAAACGATACGCCCATGCATCACCACTGCCAATCAGGCCTGTAGGTAGCGCCGTGGTAAAGCCATCGCTAATGCTGCCGTTCAACATCAAATTATCAGCCGCGCGTAAGGTCAATACGCCGGGCTCATTACCGGCACGGGTTTCGCTATACAAATTCCAATCACTGGCCACAGTTAAATTGCCGCTTGATTGAATTTCAGTACCTGCACGTAGATGGAAACTATCGTCACCACTCTTGCCTAAGCTCGCCACAATATTATCTTTGTTGGCCATAAAATCCGACACGTCATTGGCTACAGTATTAAACCCAAGCGTTGCACCTGTGCTATTACCTGTAGTCACCGTAGTCACGCCAGTAAATACTTTAAATGCTTCTAGCACCGTGGATTTTGCACCATTAATCGCCGTTGCTAAAGCGCTTACCGCAACGCCATTACCAGCACCTGCACCTGTTCTTGGCGCACGTAAATGCACATCGCCACCGGCACCGCCAGTACCGCCTGCTACGTTAATCTTGGAGCCATTCTCGAGTGCTAGCGTACCCTGTTGGGTAAACAACTCCACCTTACCGCCTGCTTCTCCAGACTTAGTGCTATTGGCCTGAATATTGGCGGTGCTTTCTAAGGTAAGGTTTTGATTGGCATATAAGCCTACACGACTATTTTTTGGGGCTGTGGCAACAATATCGCCACTCACACGGATATTGCCTGCATCTGCCGACACGCTAATATCACGCGCGGTCAAGGCTTGATCACCTGTACCGGTAATCGCCACATCACCAGTGCGCGCACGGTAATGCCTTGATTCGCTAAAGCCTGTCGCTTTTTGGTCTGTCGCCGTCAGGCTCGCCAATGTCTTCACGTCTACATCCAACTGGCCACCTAGCCCAGTGCCATTGGCCTTACCGTTAAGCGTACCATTTAAGTTAAGCGTACCTTGCGTGGCATTGGCTTGCACCATACCGGCCTTCGCATCGCCGGTACTGGTCACACTCACCGCTGCGCCTGTGTCTACATTCACATTGCCGTTAGCAGAACTCAAAGTCACCTTACCTGCATTCAAATGCTGGGTAGTGGTGTAATAGCCTATGGTTTGTGAGTTTGCAGATATACTTGCACCCGAGGCCAAGGTTAAATCTTGGTTAGACTGCAATGTAACCTGACCAGATAATGACTCGATGTTGCTCGCGACATTCAGGCGATCAGCCGCAATGGTCAATTGCCCACCAAACTGCGTGTTTGCGCCCAAGTTCACGGTTGTATTTTGTTGCGTATTTAACGTATCGCTGGCTTTCAGTGTGTATTTTCCACCAGTTTCACTGGTGATGCGCCCTGCGTTGATATTGGTCTGCGCAACGTTCAGATTAGTTTGTCCAGTAGCCGCCGTACGTACTTCGCCAGCGTTGATATTCAACTGGCTATACCCTTGCACTGTGGTCTGATCCGTCGTGGCTAATTGACCATTCGTCATGACCGGCGATTGCTCACCTTCAAATCGTACTGTGTTAGCGTTGATATTCAGCGCTCTGCCTGAGTTGTCCGCAGTGCCAATCAACACAGCATCTTGGTTATTTTTCAGCGTAAAAGTGTTGGCCGTAATCACGCTGGCAACATTGCTACTTGGTGCACCACTTTCACCCGCAGCTAAGTGCCCGACGATGCCAGCAGCATTAAAGGTTAAGTCTAAGTTGTTATTGCCCACATTCACTGCGCCAAACGTATCTATATTGCTATAACTGTTCAGTGTCAGTGCTTTAAGCTGGCCCAATGCTGCCAAAGACGCAGCGGTAACATTTAATCCTGCTGTGCCTTGCGGTGCATCACCAATCAATATACGTTTAGCGCCCAACGTTACCTTACCGCCATCACTTAACTTCACATCCCCTTTTAAGCTTACATTATTGGTCGCATCCAATACTGCTGAATTACCCGCGATGAGCTGGCTACCTTCATGCACAATCAACTCGCCTTGCGTCGCGCTGGCAGAGCCACCATTACGGCTATAAGTGATATTGTTTTTGGATGACAGCGCCAACACCGCGCCTTGACCATTACTAGTGATGACTTTTTCGCCGGGCTTAGCTGCTGCCGCGCCAGTATTAATCACTGCATTAGCATTCACCACCACCTGTTGGTTCGCTGTTGCGATAAACTCTGTGGTGCGTAACACTTGTGCGCCGGTATTTTCAATCACTACGCTATCCGCCACGGTCGTGATGTCCGTCACGCCTTTCACCAATTGACGTTTACCGCCCAATAACACGCTTTCTGCATTCAGTGCATTCAAGCTGGCGGCGGTGAGTTGCAAACTACCATCGTTACTGTTGTCTTGCGCATCTACTACACGAATCTTGCCTGAGCTGATATCGACCTCTAAGCCATTACCGCCTACTTGCGTATTGGCAATGACGTGCGCATTTAATGCTAATTGGCTTGCGCTTAAACTGAGCTTACCCACATCCAGAGGTGTATTCACTTCCGCACCATTCGTTTTGAGTGGATTATTAAAGAAGGTATTGGCGCTAGTCAGGATATATTGCGATGGTGATTGTGACACCGCGCCTGTAGCTGGCCTGAAAATAGCACCATCCAGTACTTTAAATGTAGACCAGTTAGCATCACGTGCACCAGTGCTGACATCCCCAAAATAACCTGCAGTCAAGGTGCTACCATCTTGCTGTTTGACCGCAGTGCCCGGTAATACATTGGTAGATTGGGTTTGTACCACATAGGCGCCCGGTACTAGTGCGTAGCGCGCAGGCAACAAAGTGTACATACCAGGCGGCAAGCCAGGCACACCACTTAGATATACCGATTGACCGACACCCACCCCTGCAGAGCTGCCTGCGTAAGTTAAATCGGTAGGTGCAAACTCACCTTTCAAGGTAGGGATCACCGCATAGGTATTGGGCTGCGCTAGGATATCTTTGCTACCACCAATACCAGGCACCCATTCATAGGCAAACATATCGCCACCGGCAGATAAATCCAATACTGCGCCTTGTTGCAAATCTACATTTTTACCATCGATATCAATAGTTTTTTCTACCAATGGCCTTGTGGCACCGCCACTAGGGTTAAATACTTCACCGCCGGTAGTCGTAATCCCAAACGGAATATTCTGCCCGCTACCGGAAATACTGGTTTTACTATTGCTGGTAAGGGTAACAGAGTTACTGCCCACCAAGTTAATGCGACCAAACGGCGCAGTCAACACGCCGTTTTGCACCACATCTGCGGCTTTCAGTGTGAGCTCACCCCCTGCGGAAAGCACTGGCGTAGCGGCTTTGCCATTGCTATTCACGGTGACTTTACTTGCAGTGCCCAATGCTTCAAACTTCAGCTTTGCACCGGAGTCTGGGTAAATCTGACGCGCGGTCAGCGTGATTTCACCATTCGCAGTCAGGCCAGACTCTGTGGCATCTAAGTCATCCTGCACATAAGTGCTGGTACCCTGCCCATGAATATCCAAATCTGTATTGATGGCCAACTGCTGCGTACCAGAAATGCCCATTAAGCCGTCAACATACACTTGTTTAGATTGCGTGGTCAGTTGGCCATTGCCCGCCACTACACTACTTGGATCAAAAAATAAAGTAGGGCTTTTAAAAGTAATATGCCCGGCATTGATGTTGGCGATACCATCATTCTGCACATGCAAAATGGGGGTTTCCAACGTTAGGTTACCGGCGATATTCAGTGAAAACCCATCCGCCAACTCAATTTTATCGTTGACAACAGGTTGTGTAGCAAATGATTTCACACTGACATTGGCAAAACCACCCTGCTCAATTTGGTCAGCGGACAATTGTGCTTTAACGTAAGGCTCATTTACGCCATTACCTTCTTTAACAGCATCGCCCATGTTAAATCCTGCTGCCGACAATTGCTTGTTGTTGGTCAACACTACGGTTTCAGTGCTGGCCACTATCGGCGTAAAGTCATTGTTCAATCTGGCGTTATAGGTCATATTCAAGGTGCCATCACGGCCAGTGCCACTTGCTCCGGCTTTAAAGTCACCATCTACCAGCAAAGCCCCTGTGCCGGTGAGTGAAATGGTGCCAGCATCGCCATACAGGGTTTCTCTCACATAGCCTTGAGTGGTTTTTGTATCATTGATGACCGCCGCACCAGATACATCCAGTACCGCACCTTGTTTGATAATGGTCGCACCTTTTACCGGATCAGAGCTATTATTTGGCGTATTGATGTCAATGGTACCGGCAGAAAATACTTGCGTATTTAATAGCGTTGCACGCGAGCCTGGCAAAGTAACAGTGGAGCCTGCAGCACTAAGATAGGCATTCTCACCAATATACACAGCTTGTGTTTGGTCTGCTAGCAACGTAGCATCAGCATCATTAATACGAATATTGATATGACCACTTGGGGTGGTGATATCTCCCAATACATTCACTTGCTTACCGGCACTCAGCGATACACTGCCACCCCTGTCCGTACGTATCGTTGTATTTTCCGCCAAATTCAACGTACTCAAATCCTCACCTTCAGCAACACGCTTTGCGGTAAAGTTAAGCGAGACCGCCTCGCGCAAATAATCCGCCTGAACGATAGGTTTGGCCATGGCTGAAATGGCTTGCCCTCCACTCTGATTCAGGTAACCAGCATTGATGCGCCAGTTTTGTGCCAAGCCATAGACTTGCTGTGCAGGTGCGCCTTGTGCGCCAATATTAACGTTAAAGGCTGTCAAATCAAACGCAGAGAAACCGCCTTTGCTAAAAAAATCATTATTGACAGTAAAGTCACCACTCAAATTATTGGCTATATTCAATGTGGCCGGTTGGTCAGCACCTTGCTCACCCACCTTAATAAAATTAATGGCTAAGCGACCGCCATGGTCAAAACCGTAAGATTGCAAGCGCGTACTACTATCAATATTTTGGTTCGTTTTAAAACTGATATCACCAGCCTCACCCGTATGTAACACACCGCTACTGTCTACCCATGCGCCAGCTGAAGCATCTAAGATCACATTCTTACCCAACACAACCACCCCGGAAGAAGCGTCTAATGGTGCATTTTCATCGTCCTCTATTTTCCCGGAGGTGATACTTCCGCCATTGGCAGCTACTTCACGCGTCAACGCACCAGCGATCACTGGTCTATCATTAGTAAATATGCCAGCCGTACTAATGGTGATGTTGTCAGCAACATTGGTACGCAACGATTGCAACAAAATGTCCGAATTAGGCGCGTAAATGCTAGCGTTGATTTGCGTGGTAGTGCCTGCACCACCATTGCCAAACACTAGCTGGCCATGTGGCTTCACATTCAGCTGAGTATTGACCGTAAGTTCTGTTACTTTGGTTAAATCCACATCATTAAAGCCATTGGCTAAAAAGTCACTGCTAATCACCGATTGGTAATTTTCACTGTCAGGCAACGCTTGGTTAAAATTGAAATCGCTTGCTAACCCTTTTGCTTGCTTATCAATCACTAACCTATTTGCACTGGCTAGCAGCTTGCCATGTTCAGGCACTTCCTGTTTGAGCAACTGCTCTCTGCTGACCTTGGTATTGGCAATCAATTGCCCCGCCAGCACTAGATTTTGCGTATTTTGTGCGGCAACAGGCGTGGTCAAATCCACTGTGCCTGCATTTGCGCCCTCAAAATAGCTGTTCACTTGTTGGGTGGTACCACCCAAGGTATAGGTTTTGACTGTTCCCCATTTTTCATCCACAATTTTTTTACTATCGGCCACTTGGTCATACGCCACACCTGGCTTTGCTTCCGAGATAGGGACTAATTTTCCGTTGTACACTAACTGGGATTCTTTAATGGTACCGGCGGTGTAAGTAGTAGACCCACCTGAAACATCAATCACTGCGCCTTTGTTAATTATCAAATCTTGCTTAGTGGAGAGTGTGACGGTACCGGCATTGGTCATTTTCTCTGCTACTGTTGCCCCAACCAAATCCAAGAATGGCTGTATATCCAATAAATCCGTGCCTTTACGCGCATCCACATACACGGTTTGTTTAAACAAGCCACTGTCACGCAAGATCGGATTGTCTTTTAATTGATCAGAAAACAGCTCTATTTTTAACTGATTACGAGACATCGGTGCAATGGCATCTACACCGGAAACATCAATGCTGGCATTTTCACCCAGATAGATACGGCGCTTATTCACACCAGCTTTTGCAATGGTTGGATCTAAGCTTAAATCCACATTGCCATTGCTATCAAATTTGAGGGCGCTAGAAGCATCAAACTCAGACTTAGCGGTCACATTGCCGCCCTTCACGCTGACTTTGCCATCAATATTAATTAAGCTGGCCTCAATCGTCACATCCGAGGTTTTAAATGGCTGCGATACGATCGTTTCTTCTTTATCCGCATAATCCGGCTTCACTTCGGTCACACTGCCTTTACCCAAGGTCACAGCACCATTACGCGCACCTGTCACTATGCCTGGTGATGTTTCATCTGCTTTGTCCTGCGCTATCAGTTTAATCGAGCCATTGGCACGTACCGATGTGGTGGCAGTCAAGGTGCCGCCTTGGTTCACGGCTAAGCCCATCATGGTGATATTGCCACGCTCTGCCACAATCTTACCTAAGTTGACGGCAGAACCGCCGGCATCCACTTCCACCAAAAAACCCGCCGGGTCTGTGGCGCCTTTTAAGTAAATCTTTTTACCGGCGGCCAAAATAGTTTGGCCTTCTGGTGTGCGGATTAATGTCTCGCGCATGATGGCGTTGCCGTTGGCGTCTTTTTGTACAACACCATTGATATCCGTGACCACACCTTCTTTTTCCACTTTGACATTGGGCGCAAATAGCATCACCTTGCCATTGTTAGCCGTGGTGATTTGGGCACCGCCTTGCACTAACACTTGTGCATTTTCCACCTTGGCGCGCGCTGCGTCAGTTAAGTCCAATGTACCCACAAGCTCAAAGGCTTTGGTAAAGGTTTGGTCGTTCACAAAGCCGGATTGAAATAACTCATCCGTAATATTCAATGTACCCGCGTATAGCGAGCCCACATTAAATTGCGCATCTTTGCCAATAATGACGCCATATGCATTCAGAAAATATAGGTTACCGGCTGCGTTCACGTTACCGTTTAGTATGCTGGGGTTGATGTCATGCACACGGCTCAACATTGACCAAGTAGGCAGCATATCAACATTAAAATTCTGGCCACGTGCTAAGTTAAGCTGGTTAAAATCAACAATCGCATTGGGTTTAAGTTGTTGAAAATTAATAGAGTTTGCATCGGATGAAATCACGCGCGTAGAGCCGTCCGAAATACCACGAATACTGATACCAGCAGGCAATACCTGTTCTGCCCACGCATTCCCCACCATCGTAAAGCTCAGCATCAAGGTATATTGCAGCGCCTGTGCAACTTTTTTGCGGATACGGCGACCACTCTTGCTCACATGTCCTTTGGCAGCCTCAGAGACAGGCACCATCATGTGAAGCACACGGCTGTACACTAGTTTATATATGCCTTGATTCATTGTATTTTCCTTTTCTTTGCTGCCGTGCCAATATGGATTTACGTTAACTAACGGTTACCACTCGTAGCCCACTCTAAAATGTAGGCGATCATCACCCTTGTCGACCTGCACCGCATCTTTGTAAGCGTGCGCATAATCTAGGTTGGTAAATACACCACCATTGCTTTTAATCTTGAAACCCAACCCGGCCGAAGTGAGCTCACGCGTACTATCGCTCCCTGATAACAGGTATGTTTTTGTGATGCCTGCATCTACAAACCCAAAGGCATAGAAGTCTTTGATATAGTCACTGAATAAATGCTGACTGATATATTTTTTGAGTGGCGGCGTGCGCAGTTCTAAAGAAGCAAGTACACCGTTATCACCTAACTCGCTGGATTCAAGATAACCACGCACGGAATCCACGCCCCCAATGGTAAATTGCTCAGCTGAGATCAATTTATCGCTCGCAATTTGGCCGCCCAACTTGGCCTGCACAGACCAATCCATGGGCAGTTTGTGCGTGTGTTTTAAATCCGCCCGTAAAAATGCATAGTTAGGCTTGGCATCATCACGTTTATCATTAAATTCGCGCTCATTGTTACCCAAGCCACGTGGCGCAAAGTTAAAGGCAAGGTTGAGTTGCGTTTGCGAGCTTGGCGTTTGATACGTGCCGTCGTAACCCACCATAAAGGCGAGATAAGAAATCGGTGTGTTAAACCCGTCCGCGCCCAGCAACACAACGCTTTCTTTAAAGGTTTTGTAATCAGCACCCAGCGTCAGACCTTGATAAAAATTCTCGCTATACGGCAAGGGATGGATATAGCGCGCGCCAGCAATGTAGCCCTTACCAATCACACTCACATCACCCACCGCACTGATATCACTATCCGAGATCACGCCGTAAGCAGCAAAGTAATCACCATTCAAGCGCGGGATCACGTACGTGCCAGAGAACACTTTCACTTCGTTCAAATCTTCTGGCGAGACTTGAAAACTCAAACCAATGCTATGGTCTTTTTGCCAAAGGTTTTCATAGCGCATCGAGCCATTCAAACGTGTTTCTGTGGTGTTAGATGAGTAACGATCATTCAATTCTAAGCTGCCATGCAAAGGCAGTTTGTCTTGTACTTTTAAATCCACATCCACTTTGCCGGGCGATTTTCCAGGCCTTAGCACAGGCGTCACTTGGCGGTTTTGGCCTTTATTTACTGTGCCCAATTGTTGCTGCGCAGTAGGAAAATGCGGTACTTTGCCTTCCTGAAATTCCGCTACGCGTGATTTAATTTCTGCCAAAGAGGTATATTGCGCATCTTTGATGCGTAATGCTTCTACCGTGCCTTCTGTGACTAACAAGCGCACCACACCGGTATCTACCTCTTGTTGCGGAATGCTCACAGACACTGTCAGGTAGCCAGCATCTTGATAAGTTTTTTCTAATGCACTACGCGCCTTCTCTACATCATCAATGGTCTTGGCCTCACCCATAAACGGGTACACCGCTTCTTCAATCTTGCTGGCGCCTAACACGGTATTGCCATCCACCTTAAACTCAAACACATTAAACGTAGGCGTTTCTTTTTCAGGTGCTTGCGTGGTCTTGGCCGGAGCCGGAGAACCATTGGATTGACTAAATGGGGCTGTGCCATCTTGCTCGGTGCTAGGCGCTGGTGGTGCCTCCGCATGCTCAGCAAGCACACGTAAAGGTGCCAGCAATAACAATATGTAAGTCCATCTGTGTTTCGCTATGGGCTTTCGCAAGAGAGGTGTTTGCATACCAACTTCAATTTATAAAAACTCCATCATTATCAAAAATCTATGTTTCAAGTTGATGAAACAGACTAGTCCGCATCAACATCTATTGCACATAAAAAAACACACACCCTTGTGAGGTGTGTGCTTTTGACTAGCTACTCTGTGTGTGACAGAGAAAGTTAGATTATTGTACTAATTGTGCTGGTGAGCAGTTTTTACCCAAGTTAGTTGCACGTGCTACTTGTGCGCCAACTGTACATACAGAGCCAGCCAGTGGGTTTAATGTCAAGCCACGTGGCAATACTGCACAAGCTGCTGCTTGTGGGTTAGCCAATGCTGCAGTGATTTGGCCGACAACATTGTTTTCAAACGCTGTTTTAGCAGGTACACCAGCATAGTTACTACGTACAAAGTTCTTCATTTCCATGTGGAACTCGTAGTCGCCGTTTGTCGCTGTTACACGTGCATTTTCAGTATCACCTAACTCTGGGTGTACGCCATCTACTTTGACATAGCGGTAGCCATTTTGTGTACCACTGTCTAAGCGCCAGTTATTCTCAGTGGATAACACACCGATTGCGTAACCTTCTACGCCACCCGTTGAAGTTGCAGTAGTGATGCGTGTTTTTACATCGCCTGAACCTGCATTCTCAGTCACAACGTAATCTGTTGTTGAGTCAGTTGCAGTTGCTGCTGGGAAGAGTGAAGCACTTGCGCCATCAGCGCACGGGTTTGCTAAGAAGAATGCGTTTGAGCTCGCTTGTGAACCAGAGGTATTTACACGGCGCTCCACTTTTACTTTACCCGGATTGCTACCTAAAATAGGTGTCCAGTCACCGTTAGCTGCACCACCTGAACTAACAATAGCCACATACTGTGCACGTGTAATGGTTGGCGCATTGACTGGGTCGTATGTCGTTGAGTTCACATCAGACAAACCTTGCTTAGCTTGCAATGCACGGTATAAATGCGTACTGACTGCCACGCCAAATACTTGACCTACGTTAGCATCACTTTCAACACCTTTAGCAGACACATTACCGCCACCGATTACTGGTGGAAATAAGGCGGCTTCCACATCAGAAAAACCGCCTACTGGTAATTGTGGTGCAAATGGATCAGCCGCAACTGCAGTTGCATTGGCTGAGTTGGATGCTGCCGTAGCACCCGTACCTGGCAATACATTACCTACGCGAGTACAACCCTTCCATACGGTTGCATTGTTTTCAGTATTGGTTGCATCTACATAACTTGCGTTTGATGTACAACCGTTACCTGTACCTACAAATTTAAGGCGTGCTAAACGTGTACCCACAGTGTGTGGTGAATAGGCATTCAATGAACCGCCGTCTAATGTGTGATACAACACAGAAACGATACCAGAGCGTTTACATGCATAAGCAGTAAAGTTACCTAAGCCACCCGGTACGTTTGAAGCGCCAGTTGCGTTAGTAAAAATAGTATTAGTACCAGAGTCACAGCCTACGCCTGTACCAGAACCTACCCAGCCTTCGTATACTGATTTAGTTGGTGCAGATGCACCAGAGATCCAAGCTTGTTGCAATGTACCTGCTGAACGTGCAGCATCAATTTCGCCCACAGTCACAGGTGCTGCCAATACAGAAGCTGAAGCCGCTAAGCCAGCCACCAATAATGCGATTTGTTTCATTTTCATGATCGTTCCCTCAAATAATAGGTATAAGTAGTCCGCCACCCTGAAGCAATTTCAGGGTCTACTCGTTTATTTCAGTAGATGGCGAGCGCTTCGCCGTGGCAGAGTTTGAATCGAATTACGCTTGTTTACGACGTGCTACAAAGCCCATAAAGCCTAAGCCCAACATCATCATGGCCCATGTATCAGCTTCTGGCACTTCAACAACCGGGGCAGTTGCGTAAGTCAATACGCCATTAGTACCTAATGTGAAAGTTGCGTTGTTACCAAAAAGTGTGAATGCGCCTGTTGACGTTGTAGAAGGGCCAGACACCTGCTGATATACCGCTAAAGATTGGCCAATATTGCCCACTGAAACGCCACCTGCGGCATTGTTTTTATTTTGGCCAAAATAGACCAATGTATTTGCTTTACCAGAGTTACCAACACTAGCACCGTTATCCACCAGTAAATGATTTTGGTAAATTGTGCCATTATCAGTTTGCCCAGCAGCCAAGTAGGAATCCCAAGCAGCAAGTTGCGCTAGCAATACAAGATTGTTTACGCTAGTAACTGTTTCAGCATTTAATGTACTAATAATGCCTTTGTTACCAGCTGCTGTACCTGCATTATTGTCTGCAGCGATTACTGCAAACTGCAAGTTTGCAATATTTGCTGAAGATAGGAATGTATTCCAAGCAGTAGAATAATCACCACCGGTCAAATTCCATGATAGATTTGTACCCAAAGCGTCTATGTTGCTGTCTGCAAATGAACTACCGATAACACTAAAATCACTGTAGCTTTTACCTAAGTCAAACAATGCAGATACGTTATTTACTGAATCGAACACTGCTAATGACAAACTGCTGTTACCTGTACTAGCAAAGTCGATAGCCGCTTGTGCTGGCACAGCTGCTGCCAATACCATTGCTGCTGCCAATGCTTTCAATTGAAATTTCATACTTTTCTCCCAAAAAATTAAAAAAAACACTTAACACTACTGTTTGCCAATATGTGCTGCTATTTGGCAACCTATCTCGCTTATGCCATCTAATTAAGCGACTTCGCCACTTTAATCACCGCGTATGACATCCCTAACTTTTCATCTAGTCTGTCTGGACTACTGGTAATGGCGCTTAATCAAACCTATTACTCACTTAAAAGTATAAAAAGACGGTGTGATATTTATTGGAGATAAACTAGTCCGAAAGAACTAGGAATGATGCAGATTTTGTGACGATTAAATTCACAGCTAGAAAAGCTAATTGGAGATGGTGACTAAGCCCAACTTGGCAGCCTTGACAGCCGCTTGACCGCGATTCTCTACATCTAATTTGCGCAGAATATTTTGGACATGATTCTTGACGGTCAACGGGCTAATTTCCAAAATAGAAGAAATCTCCCAATTGGTTTTGCCCATATGTAACCACTGCAAAATCTCAAACTCACGTTTCGTGATTTTTTTAGTGGTGTGCGGCGTATTTAATATCATTGAGACGCCGCTACGATTCGCAGTCACTTTAATCAATGCGCAATGCAAATGCGGCATGATCAGTTCCAGCAAATAGGCGGTATGCGCAGAAATAGGAGAAGACAGGCGGCCAAATGCAACTACCGTAGAAATGCGTGTACGGTTGTCACCAAACCCATGCACTACAAAGTTTTTAAGCTCAGCAGCCAATAGCTCATCGTCTTCGGCGCTCATCACGCCATAATGATTAAAATCGACCGGCATGATTTGGTTGGTCACAAAGACTGGCGTGCCGGTTTTGTTCCATGTAGCCAATGCTTTTCTGACGATACCTTCGTCTTTTTTAATCACCTGATTAAACTGCAACTCACCAAAATAGCGCGATGAGGTGAAGTACTCATAATCATATAAATCACTATCCGAGGAACGCACGCCAAACAGCATGACTTCGTGCCCAATTAAATATTGCACGCCCCGTTGCAGCCAATTAAATAGGTGTGTGCGTTGCGTTAAACGTAACGATTCCTCAATCACCTCCATAAACACTAAGCGCTGCTCGGCACTTAGCATGGCTTCCGCTTCTGGGTGGCTCGTCTGGTGGCTGGGCTGAGTAATGATGATAGTGCTCTTTGATTTAATTATAATTAGTGCACTATTCTTGACCATGTGAATGACACTAGCATGAATACTAAGTGTCAGTTTTTTTACAGTTTTGTAACAACTCACAGGCCTGATAAGAAAAAAGGCGTGATGCAAAATCATTCATCACAAACACGCCAACGGGGAGTTTAAAATATGAGTTATGCTATTTAAGGCAGATGACATGCCGATGTACGCACGTAGTCTATTTGCACTAGTGCCCCACTATCACATTAACTTAATGTCCACATTACCTTATAGCCTTGCATGTGCGTAATTCATTGGATAGATCACTTTTTCACGGGCATCCGACCAAATCAGATCACAAGCATCATCATCCACATGCATCATGCGCCCGCTTTTATCTACACAATACTCACCGCATACGATCATGTCTTCAAACGTATAGTCTTGCCCAACACGGGTGTATTCAAACAACACGCTACGCACTACACGCCCACCGCGTTGAATATGACAGCCATTACTGATCCAGCTTGGGCCAATAATCTGTGTGCCTTTATCCACTCTAACGCCAGAGCCTAAATACACGGGGCCTTCAATGCTGGTGTGCTCCCAATCAATATGTACATTTAACCCCACCCACACACCAGGCTTAATTTGGGTGCCAGGCATCGGCATGCTAGGTACTTCACCACGCATGACTTGCTGCATGACTAACCAGTAATCGGAGACTAAGCCAATATCGATCCAGTTAAAAGGATGGTTGATAGCATAAAACGGCAAATTTCTTTCGACCAGCAGCGGGAACAAATCCGACCCGATATCAAACGTACTCCCGGATGGAATCAGGTTGAGCGCCTCTGGCTCAAAGATATAAATGCCAGTACTCGCCAAATTGGAACGGGCTTCTTGCTGTGTTGGCTTTTCCTGAAAAGAGATAATCTTTCCGGCGTCATCGGTGACGACAATGCCATAGCCGGACACTTTATCTGTAGGTACCTCTTTGGCCACCAAACTGACTAAAGCGCCCTTCTGCTTATGCTCAGCGACCGCTTTGGTAATATCCAAATCAATGATGGCGTCCCCACAAATGACAATCGTGGTTTCATCAAAAAACCCACCAAAATCCTGAATCTTGCGCATGCCACCTGCTGACCCTACGGGGCTGGGTACAATTTTCCCATTGTCTATATCGCCTTCAAACGAATAGCCAATATTGACGCCAAAGCGATGTCCATCGCCAAAATACTGTTGAATTTTTTCATGTAAATAGCTGACATTTACCATCACGTCTTTAATTTGATGCTGTGCCAAATGCTCAATCAAATATGCCATGACTGGCTTGCCTAATATGGGAATCATAGGCTTAGGTAACTCATAAGTAAGCGGACGGACGCGTGTGCCCTTGCCTGCCGCTAAAATCATTGCTTTCATTGCATGCTCTCTTTGCTGTGACGATTACTACCTTCGTCAGCATGTTAGCGATGATTCATGACCTTACTATGACGGCCATTGCAATTTGGCAAACAGCGCCCATAAAAAAAGCGATTGAAACAATCGCTTTTTTTAATTTGAGATGACTATTGTGATTATTTTGACTGGCGGCGTCTGCTTGCCCAACCAATTAAACCAAGTCCCAAGGTCAACATGGCATAAGTTTCTGGCTCTGGTACGGCAGACACAGACACATTATTCAATGAAAACACTAAGTCGTTATAGTCTGTATCACCACCTGCAAACAAGTCTTCAAAACCAATGGTCACATTGTTACCAACCACGTCGCTATAAGCAGCATGAATTAAACCATCTGGGTTAAGAGATGCAGCCCCGTTGTAAAACGTATTGCTTGTGTTGTAAACAAACATACCAAATGTAAGTTGTGTACCAGCTTCAAAACTACCTAAATTGAACTGGGCACCAGAAACAGCAGATTGATTATTTAGAATTGGTGTAGCGATACCAGCCAAGAACAAATCATTGAAGTAATCAGCATCCTTGGATAAAAAAGTAAGTACCACATCACCAGTGCTGGCCACATATAGGTTATTGCCATTAGGTGATAGGTTAAAAGGCACGGATTCTGTTGCGGAAACTAGCATTGGTGCACTCAGAGATAAAGCGAATGCTAAGGCTTTCATTAAACTCATTTTAAAACTCCTCATATTAAAAATATTTTCCCTCAACAGAGGATGTGCTATCCACATGACACTGTAATTAAAGTTTTATGAAAGTGATAGTCATTTAGTATCAGATTAGCCTGAAAGGGCTAATGGGTCAATACGTTAAAGCATCTTTAATGGTGCTTTAAGCATCCGACAGAATGAACTGCGTCCAGTTCAATTTTGTTTGTTTTTTCTTGCATATAAGGCAAGCTACACGCAATGGCTTGGTTATTTTTGGGATCAATATTCGCGTAATCTACTTAGCACACGGGCATGTTGTGACTGAGATGATGTAGTGAGGTGGTTGTCTACTAATGCAGCGGTCTTATAATGTTGCGCACTTAATAATGTAGCGCAATTAGCAAACCGAGTGAAATGACTATGCTAAACGATTAGCAATGTTTAGCTGCTTACTTAAAACCTTATCTAACTTAAAACCTTATCTAAAACTTAGATGCATGAATAGATTGGTGTAACTATGCCGCGCCAATAGTGGGTGTTATCTTAATCAGTAGCAGCCCTACGATATTCGCTATAGGTTTTTTCAGCCACTTTCCGCCAATTATATTGGCTATCTATCCATGCACGCTTGTCCATTTTGGCTTCTTCGGATTGCGGATGATGTAATTTTGAGTGCATTTTCTCGGTCAACATTTCAATATTGCCCAATTCAAAATAAGCCATTGGGTTCAACTCCAATTCTTTATTAGCAGGTATATCACTCGCTAACACGGGCAAGCCGTAACTCAATGCCTCTAACAATGAAATAGACAGCCCTTCATGCGAGGATGGCAATATAAACAAAGCGGCATGCGTGTACAGACTCTTCAACACATCTCCTGTTTGAAATCCTGTGAGTACAACATTGCTATTCGCGCGGGCAGCTTGTTCAATTTGTGCAACATACGCATCCGGATGGTCGGATGTGCCCACTAATACCAGTTTGTAGCCGTTAAAACGTGCTTGTGTAAATGCATGGATCAAGTCTAAATGACGCTTTTCAGGCACCAACCGACTTACTTGCAAGATATAGCGCTGCTTTTCCAAGCCAAACTGCGCCAAATGTGAATCGCATGTATCTAAGCTAGGCATGACCACGCCGTTACGAATGATTTCCGAATGCACGCCATGCTTGTGCGCAACAAGTTCGCGAATGACATTTGAGATAACAATTCTGCCATTGGCAAAGCGCATACCTGCCCACTCCCCCGCTTTGAGTACCCACTTGGCAAACTTACCCCATTTTTGTCTATCGTAATCTGGCCCATGATGCGTGATCACCACTTTTAGGCCGAGTAATCTTGCTAACGGCGTCATCAGTGCCGGGCCAATGGCATGGATATGCAAAATATCAGGGCGCTTGATGGCGGCATATATCACACCCAAAAAGGTATGTACGATGGCTTCTAAACCTTTTGATTTAGGCGCCCACAAACGTGTGAACTTAACGCCCTGCCATACATTGCCCACTGCCTGCGGTTGGTACGCGGCACGAACAATCACTTCCAACTGACACCCTTGCTGAACTAACAATGGCGCTAAATGCTCTGCATGTGTTTCTATGCCACCCTGCACCTGCGGAAAGCCACGTAACCCCAGCATCATGACGCGTAAGGGCTTGGCTGTTTGTGAGTAGTCGTGATACCAAGTACCAACATAGCCAGACTCAGAAACGCTGGCATCTAAAATAAAAGCTTGTGGTGATAAGTTGAATGCTGAATGCTGCGCGGTAGTTGAACAACTAGAATCAGAAGCCAATTTATTGAATATACGGATACGTAGCAGTGAGCTCACGTTATCCAGCAAAAATCGTGAGGCAGACAAAAGCGCTGTGTATGTTTTGACAAGCTGATGACTTGTTGATTTTATTCGCTTTTTAACCATAAACCCTCTTCGTTACAAACATCAAACAAACGTTTGTGAATAGGGTGTAAGGATGTCTTAGCCAGATTTCATCAAGATGACTAAATACGCGGTTTATCTAGTCCGTTCGGACTATAAAATGGTTTCGTTTGGTTTGGTTTGGTTTGCAATACCACAGGCACATAAAAATTCTGTGCGTACTTAGTCGCAATCAAACTCTCACACTAAATACATGAGTTAATTAGAGAAAACTTCTGTTCTTTATTTCCCAATCTTTCAAGGCATTTTCAGCCTGTTCTTTTTTATAGCCATACTTCTCTTGTAACTTCAACACAATTTGCTGCCGCCTTAATCCATTTGTATCAAAATCATCATCCGTTAACTTAGTCCAAGAGGCTTGAATTTTGCCTTTTAGTTGATTCAAATTTGTCATGCCATAGCTCCCAATCATTACGCTCTCCTCATGCTTGTATTTTATGGAATTTAAGTGCATTCCATTTGACCCATATCAAATCTACTTAAGAAATACACACGTAAGATGCAAATCATCAGATTCTTAATTTACATACGGAGTTCAAAAAAAATGAAAAAAACAATCATTAGCCTTTTAATTGCCACATCTTTTACACCTTTTTTTGCTTACGCCGAGGAAGGCGATTGGGTAGTTCGCTTGCGTGCAGTGAATGTCAGCCCAAATGAAGACAGCAAATTAGGTCGCACTGTGAATAACGTTGTGGGTGCATCTGTCATGACACCCAGCGCAGAATTGGCTGTGAGCGATAAAGTGATTCCTGAGTTGGATATTTCTTACTACATTACTAAAAACATTGCTGCTGAGTTGATTTTGGCAGTGGGTACTCGCCACAATGTCAGCATTCAAGGTGATCGTGCTGGGGTTGTAGGCAACCAGGCATTGGGTAGCGTCAACTTGCTGCCCCCTACGTTAACTGTACAGTGGCACTTTAATCCTGACCAAACATTTGACCCTTACGTGGGTGCAGGCATCAACTACACCATCATGCTAGACCGTAATTTAAAAGGCAGCGCTGGCGCCATCAACGGCAATAAAATTAAGATTGATAGCGATAGCTGGGGCCCTGCACTGCAAGCAGGCTTTGACATTAATTTAAAAGATGGCTGGCTTATTAATGCGGATGTTAAATATGTATGGCTGGATACTGACGTGAAGTTAAAAGGCGCGGTTACTGGCAATGCATGGAGAAAAATTGACTCGCTTGATATTAATCCATGGGTGGTTGGTATCGGCATCGGTAAAAAGTTTTAACGGTAAAAGTTTAACCTATTGCTCCACTAGACCTGCTCCACTTACCTCTAACCTAGTCTCCACTAGGTTAGAGGTTTTTTTGGCCATCAACCACAACAAACTTAGGACTCAATTACACCAAATTTTTACTTGATGTGTTAAGTCCATCCAAATCGCAGTGGCACTGACCAAGGTCAGCAATAAGCCTGCCAAACGCATACTGGTTGCATCTGTTAACCAGGAAATACCCGATTTAAGTTTTAACCAAAGTTGCGGCGCTAAAATAAGTGAAATACTGCTGCCCGCTGCAAAGGTAGCCATACTGATAGCACCATTGAGTGGATTGGCTTGCAGGGAAGCGACTAGTAAGGCCGAATACAACAACCCGCAGGGCATTAGCACCCATAGCATGCCTGTGAAAAACACACCTTTAGAGGGACCTGCAACTTGGCGTAAGCGTGCCCATATACCCTTACCTACTTGGTCAGCCCAAATAGGTTGACGTGCTAGCAATAACAACATTAGCCCCCAAGCAAGCACAAGCACATGAAAAAATGTCCATAAAGGATGCAAGGTGGCGGTTTGTTCTGACACCCAAGCCATACTTTTGACTGAAGAAGCCGCTACTGCGCCTAAGCTGGCATAGCCGACTAATCTGCCCGCTTGAAATATGAGGTAATCGTAAGGTTGCGATTGGTTTTGTCGAATATAAGCACAGGCGCCGCCACACATAGCCACACAGTGCGGGCCGCCTGCAACACCCATCAAGAAAGTGGCAACTGCAAATGAAAATGGAATGTCAGGCAACGATAGGTGTTCACTAAATAATTTTAGAAAAACGCGCTCGGTTAGTATCGATTTGGAGGTAACGATCGAATACCATGGCGATTGCACGCACAAAAAACCATCCCATCTCAGTCACTTTAAAACCATCCTGCTCCATGGTGAGCATTCCCGCCTGTTCTTTTTCTTTCAGCGCAGTAAGCTCTTGTGAGAAGTATTCGTTAAAGCGAATCATATAAGATAATTCAATAGACTCGTATTGTAATTCACCATGACACATAATAGCCATAATCACAGCACGCCTGATCAAATCATCGCGAGATAACGCCAACCCACGTGCAACTGGCAAATGCCCTTGATCAATATGATCGTAGTACTCTGCCAGGCCTTTCGCATTTTGGCTGTAAGTGGCGCCAATGCGGCCAATCGATGAGACGCCCAAACCAATTAAATCACTATCGGCTTGTGTACTATAGCCTTGAAAATTGCGGTGCAAACGCCCCTGCTTTTTCGCTATCGCCAACGCATCTGTAGGCAATGCAAAGTGATCCATACCAATATAGATGTAGCCAGCTTGCATCAAGGTACTAATCGCATCCGATAACATACTGATTTTAGTAGCAGCCGAGGGTAATTCGTATTGGCTGATGCGGCGTTGTGGTTTGAAGCGCTCTGGCAGATGCGCGTAGGCATATAAAGCCACACGATCAGGCTTAAGTTCGACAACCTGATCCAAGGTACGTTTAAATGACTCGGTTGATTGCTTAGGTAAGCCATAAATCAAGTCTACATTAATTGAATTAAAGCCTAGTTGACGCGCCGCTTTCGTTAAGTCAAACACTTGCTCAGCAGGCTGAATACGGTGTACGGCTTTTTGCACTTCTTCGTCAAAATCCTGCACACCAAAGCTCAAGCGATTGAATCCCAATGCGGCTAAATGGGCTAGCCGTTGCGCATCCACTGTTCTTGGGTCTATCTCAATCGAGTACTCACCGGTAATTGGCAACTCAAAATGATGCCGTATCATGGTCATCAACTCAGTTAACTCTTCATCGGAGAAAAATGTAGGCGAACCACCCCCTAAATGCAATTGGGTCACAGTTTGACCACGACCCAAATGGGCAATATTTAAATCAATTTCGCGACTTAAATAACGCAAGTACTCCGTACTTTTTTTGTGTTGCTTGGTGATGATTTTATTGCAGGCACAATAAAAACAAAGCGATTCGCAAAATGGAATATGTACATAAATAGATAAGGGCTGTGTCCAACGACTCACTCTGCGTTGCGCCAAAGCTTGTATATAGGCGTCTTCAGTAAACGCTTCTACAAAGCGATCCGCCGTAGGGTAAGACGTATAACGTGGCCCCGCTACATCGTATTGCTTAATGTGCGATGGCGAAATCATTGGCAAAGTCGATGATTTGTTTTCTGGTAAATGCGCAACTATTACATCCTCTAAAACCGCATATATAGAATTGGCTGTCGTCATGATGGTGCTCCTTAAGATAAGCGCTACTTTGCCAGCATTAATCGGCAAGCTCTTTGATGTACATCAAACAATGAAAAATACAATCCAGCATAATCCGTTATCACCTCTACATCAGGATCACACCATGCTAGATGCAATCACGTTGACGGAAGCATATAATGTAAGCTCTTTGTCAGACCAAGCTTGGATATCGCCACCAATGAATCCTGAATCATTTAAAGTTGCCTGTTCCAACTGTAATTTGCGTGAGTTGTGTATGCCAGTCGGCCTGCAGCAAGCAGAAATGGTGAAGTTAGACAGCGTGGTCTCTACCAGAAAACGCATTAAAGAAGGCAGTCATTTATTTAGCCATGGCGACCCGTTCACTACTTTATACGCGATTCGTACCGGCTACTTTAAAACCTCTGTGCTGTCAGAAGATGGCCGCGAACAAGTGACAGGCTTTCAAATGGCGGGTGAAATCATTGGCATGGATGGCATTGTCAGTGATCAACATCACTGCAACGCAATTGCGCTGGAAGACGCCGAAGTCTGTGTCATGCCGTTTGAGAACGTAGAAGAACTTTCACGCGAATTTCCAGTGTTGCAACGTCATGTACATAAAATCATGAGCCGGGAAATCGTGCGTGAAAATGGTGTCATGATGCTATTGGGCAACATGCGTGCAGAAGAGCGCCTTGCAGCTTTTTTACTCAATCTCGTGCAACGGCTACATGCACGTGGATTTTCCCAAACTGAGTTTGTATTACGCATGACACGTGAGGAAATCGGCAGCTATTTAGGCATGAAGTTAGAGACAGTCAGCCGCACATTTTCAAAATTTAGCGAAGAAGGCATTATTGAAGTCAAGCAACGCAATGTCAAAATTCTCAATCCGGATGCACTGAAGAATATTTTTACACCGCAGTCGTGTGGCTAAGTCAGTTGGTCATTTGAACCAACAACTAACAGCACATATGTACCTTTAGTGACTACCATGCCTGAATCAGAGCTACTATCGGTACATGATCACTACCGTCATTTTGAAAATTACACCTATGTTTACCCAGTAGTCTCCAGACGCGCTGGCGGCGTATCGCTCGGCATTAACCTCAACCCTAACCATGCTTGTAACTGGCAATGCGTGTATTGCCAAGTGCCTAACCTCACTCGCGGCATGGCACCAGTGCTCAATGTTCGGCAGTTAGAGAGTGAGTTAAATCTAGCGCTGACCATGCTGATACATACTGACTTTATGCAACAGCATGTTGGTCCTGAAATGCGCGTATTGAGCGATATTGCGTTTTCTGGTGATGGCGAACCTACCAGTTGTATTGCGCTACACCAAGCGTTAGAAGTTGTTGAGGCACTACGTCACCAATATCAGTTGCCACCTGCAGTAAAAACACGGCTTATCACCAATGGTAGCCTCATGCATCGCAAACAGGTATTAGACAATATCGCGTATTTACAAGGTATGTACGGTGAGGTCTGGTTTAAGTTAGATGCAGGCACACGCAACGATATTCAACGCATCAACCATGTGCATGTGAATCCGCAACAACAGTTGTCACGTCTCCGCGCGTGCGCTGCACTCTGCCCTACTTGGGTACAGACTTGTGTGTTTGCTTGGCATGGTTTGCCCCCCGATGTGCAGTTTGTTGAGGCTTACTTAAATTGCTTGGCACAAGTCCGTAGTGAGATTGAAGGTGTCTATGTGTACGGTGTTGCTAGGCCATCACATCAGCCGGAAGCACCATGGATTTCGGCTGTGCCCAAGGCTTGGTTGGCTGATTTTGCACATCAAATTCGCCAGTTAGGCATTACCGTGCATGTGAGCGAATAAGTGTCTTGCCCTAGTTTGCAGGCTGCGTAGGTTTTACGCCGGTTGCCGCATGGTTTCTACCTTGCACTGCAGGGACCAAGCCATCACGTTCGGCATCCAGCGTTTTATTGATTTCGATACCTTTGCGATAGTAATCTTCAATGGGAGGATCCGGGTGCGTAATGGCCAAATAAGCAGTAATAAAAGATGCAATCACCACCAGTGTAGGCCCGGCAATCAGTAACCATACATACCCATATTGCCACCAACGTTTAGATTGCATTTGATTCATTCGCTACACCTTTAATTTGAGTTTACTGCGTGATAATAAATACAGATTTTTCTACCGTGGTTTCTTGCGTACCCAGTGATTTAACTTGGAAAGCAATCGGATGCGAACCACGATTCAACACACCGTCCGCTACTTTGAGCTCCATCACCAAGGAACGTTCCTGTCCTGGCTTGATATCCATCACGTAGCGTGCACGGTCAATCGGCAGCGATTTCATCTCACTAAACTCCGCTTCAAACGCAGCATCTGCAAGCACATGCACCTCGTACTGCTGTGTCACTTCTGCATTATTCATGATTTTTATGCGGTATACATTCTCAAGCTTATTGTCTTGAGAAATGCGTGATATCACCGTGCGGTCTCTTAATACATCCACACGGAATGACGGTTTCACATATAAGCTAATGGCTAAGCCTAATGTCAACAACCCCAAAATGGCAGAATAAATCAGCACTCTAGGCCTGAGTACACGCTGCAAAATCTGATGACGAGACCAGTGTTGCTGCATGGCATTTTGTGTGGAGTATTTAATCAAGCCACGGGCAAAGCCCATTTTATCCATGACCGTATCGCACACGTCTGCACAAGCACCACAACCAATACATTCGTATTGCAAACCTTCGCGAATATCTATCCCGGTTGGGCACACTTGCACGCACAAGCTACAATCAATGCAAGAACCCAGTTTGGCATTGGCCTCAACAGATTTCTTATTACGGCCACCGCGTGGCTCGCCTCTTGCCTCGTCATACGTCACAATCAACGTGTCATCATCAAACATTGCGCTTTGAAAGCGTGCATAAGGACACATGTATTTACAGACTTGCTCGCGCATGAATCCTGCGTTGCCATAAGTGGCAAAACCGTAGAAACCTACCCAGAACATTTCCCACGGGCCCATGGACCATTGCATTAAATGCGCGGACAACTCACGGATGGGTGTGAAATAACCGACGAAGGTAAAGCCTGTCCATAAGGAGAAAACAATCCAAACAACGTGTTTGAAGAATTTTCTGCTGACTTTTTTAACATTGGCACCGGACTGATCTAGCCGCATTCTGGCGGCTCTATCCCCTTCTATCTTTGCTTCAATCCACAAAAATATTTCGGTATACACGGTCTGCGGGCATGTGTACCCACACCACAGCCTACCAGCCACGGCGGTAAACAGAAACAGCGCAAGCGCAGAAAGAATGAGTAAAAAAGTAAGGTAGATGAGATCTTGCGGATTAAATACCAAGCCAAAAATATAAAAGCGCTTGGCCTCTATATCAAACAGCATGGCCTGACGTTGCCCCCACTCCAACCAAGGCACGCCATAAAAAAACAATTGGGTGAGCCAGACCATGGCCCAGCGCCAATTGTTAAATATGCCACTGACACTGCGGGGGTAAATCTTGTCTTGAGATTGATACAGCGAATACACCACCTGTTCCAGTGGAATCGCTGTCTCTTTCACGCCCCGCGGTTTAGCATCGATCATTTATTGGACAAACCCCACACATAGGCGGTCAACACATGAATTTGCTCAGGTGTGAACTTGGTTTGCCATGCTGGCATTTGGTTTACTTTACCTTCGTGGATACGTTTAATAATGGCCGCCTCGCCAGCGCCATGTAACCAAATATTATCTGTTAGGTTGGGTGCGCCAATCATCGGGTTGCCTTTACCATCCGCGCCATGACATGCTGCACATACACCAAATTTGGCTTTACCAGCACCGGCACGTCCAGAATCATACATACTGCCAGAGAGGCTTAACACATAGTTAGCTACATTCTTGACATCATCTTCTGTGCCCAGTGCGCCAGCCATTGGAGGCATCATACCGATACGGCCATTGATAATCGTCTCTTTGATTTTTTCAGGGCTACCACCATGTAACCAATCGTGATCGGTTAAATTTGGAAAGCCACGACTACCACGTGCATCTGAGCCATGACATTGTGCGCAATTATTCAAAAACAAACGTTGCCCAATCCCTTTCGCTTCTTCATTTTTCGCTAAGTCCTCGACAGAGGTTGCCGCGTATTTAGCATAAATAGGCGCGATGGCTGCGTTAGTTTTAGCCACTTCCGCCTCGTACTCTTTAATCTCCGTCCAGCCCAGCTTGCCCGCATACGTCCCTAAGCCCGGGAACAAGAACAAATAGGACAAGCCAAAAATCACAGTGATGATAAACAAACCCACCCACCACATCGGCATTGGGTTGTTCATTTCACGCAAATCTTCATCCCAAACGTGGCCGTTAGAACCATCATCTGCTACGTTGACTTTCACTTTGCTAGCAAACCAGAGCAATAGTACGCAACCGAAAATACCGCCTAAACTGATGGCCGTAATAAACGCCGGCCAAAACCCATGAACAAAATCACTCATAATAACTTCCCTTAATCTTCTATAAACGGCAGTGATTCTGCCTCTTTAAAGCCTGATGAATCGCGATTGCGCCAAGCCCAAACCGCAATCCCAACAAACACCAAGAAGCTAACCACCGTAGCCAATACACGCAATGTCGTAATTTCCATGTGCTGCTCCTGTTAATTATTTGAGGTGGGTACCCAACACTTGCAGATAAGCAATCACCGCATCCATTTCTGTCTTACCTTTCACTTCATCAGCCGCCGCTGCAATTTGTGCATCGGTATACGGCACACCTACCGTGCGGAGTGCGCGCATTCTAGGCGCCATTTGTGAAGGATCAACTTGCGCGGTTTCTAACCATGGGTAAGCCGGCATAATAGACTCAGGTACTAAATCGCGTGGGTTATTCAAGTGAATACGATGCCAATCATCGCTGTAGCGACCACCAACTCGGTGTAAGTCTGGGCCAGTACGTTTACTACCCCATTGGAATGGATGGTCATACACATACTCACCCGCTACTGAGTAATGCCCATAACGCAACGTTTCCGCATGGAATGGGCGCACCATTTGTGAGTGGCAGTTGTAGCAGCCTTCACGAATGTACACATCGCGCCCGGCTAATTGCACAGCCGTGTAAGGCTCAAGTCCACGAATCGGCTCTGTGGTCGATTTTTGGAAAAACAGCGGCACGATCTCTACCAACCCACCAAATGCAATGGTAATCAGTGTTAACACAATCAACAAAAAGCTGTTGGTTTCTACTTTCTCGTGGCTAAAGCCACCTTTCTTTTGTTCATTCGACATCTTGTCTTCCTTAAGCGTGCGCAGTTACAGGAGGAATATTCACCACCACTGGTTTACCATTGGTGGCCGTTTTATAGGTATTCCAGAGCATCACTAACATGCCGCTGAGATACAAGCTACCCCCTAGTAAACGGGTAAAGTAGTATGGGAACTTAGCTTTTACACTTTCTACAAAGGTGTACGCCAAGGTGCCGTCCGCGTTCATGGCACGCCACATCAAGCCTTCCATCACGCCAGAAATCCATAAAGCAGCGATATACAATACGATGCCGATTGTGGCTAACCAAAAGTGCAACTCAATCGCTTTGACGCTGTACATTTGTTTTTGGCCAAACAAACGTGGAATCATGTAATACAGTGAACCCATGGAAATCAATCCAACCCAACCTAACGCACCAGAATGCACGTGCCCAACAGTCCAATCGGTGTAATGTGATAAAGCATTCACCGTTTTAATCGCCATCATTGGGCCTTCAAATGTACTCATGCCATAGAAAGAAAGCGAAACAATCAAGAAACGTAAGATCGGGTCTGTACGCAATTTATGCCATGCGCCAGATAAGGTCATGATGCCATTGATCATGCCACCCCAGCTTGGTGCCAGTAGAATCAGTGAGAACACCATGCCTAATGATTGTGTCCAGTCTGGTAACGCGGTGTAATGCAAGTGGTGCGGACCCGCCCACATGTAGGTAAATATCAATGCCCAAAAGTGTACGATAGACAAGCTGTATGAATACACTGGACGCTCTGCTTGCTTAGGCACAAAGTAATACATCATGCCCAAAAAGCCAGCCGTTAGGAAGAAGCCCACAGCGTTATGACCATACCACCATTGCACCATGGCATCTTGCACACCCGCATAGGCAGAATAAGACTTCATATAACCTGCTGGAATCGCCGCACTATTGACGATATGCAGCAAAGCAACTGCGATAATAAAAGCGCCGTAGAACCAGTTGGCGACATAGATATGTTTCACCTTACGTTGCGCAATGGTGCCAAAGAAGACAACCGCGTAAGAGATCCACACAATGGCGATAAGGATATCAATCGGCCATTCCAGCTCTGCATATTCTTTACCTTGGGTATAACCTAATGGCAGGGAAATGGCTGCAGCCACAATCACAGCCTGCCAGCCCCAGAACATAAACGAGGCCAGCTTGCCACAGAATAAACGCGTCTGACAGGTGCGTTGCACTACATACAAAGAAGTTGCAAACAACGCACAGCCACCAAATGCAAAAATCACCGCATTGGTGTGTAGTGGTCTTAAGCGACCAAAACTAGTCCATGGTAAACCCAGATTGAGCTCCGGCCATACCAGTTGGGCGGCAATGATAACGCCCATGAGCATCCCAAAGACGCCCCAGACGACAGCCATAATAGAAAATTGCCGCACCACCTTGTCGTTATAGGTGGTTGGTTGCGCATGTTCAAGTTGCATTGACTTCTCCAAAGTTACTTAATGACTACAAATCAGTTTGCCGTAAAATTGCTGTATCCAAATTGATACAAATCAATCTTCGTGCAGAATACGTTCACCTTCCGGCTCAATGTCTTCAAATTGACCGGTATTAATTGCCCACCATAAGCCGCCTAAAATAAAAATCACCAGGACAACTGACAGCGGTACCAATAAAAATAAAATATCCATGATTGAGTTAACCCGTGTTACCTAAGCCGGATAAGTTATGCGTAGGCAATGTGGATAAACGCAAAGCGTTTGCCACTACCAAAAGCGAGCTCAATGCCATGCCTAACCCAGCCAGCCATGCTGGGAGCCATCCCATAATGGCAATTGGTACACACACCACGTTGTAAGATAAAGCCCACATTAAATTCTGTTTCACAATACGCATGGTGCGTTTAGCTTGACTCAGCAATAACACTACCATCCCAATTTGATTGTTCATTACCACAAAATCCGCTTGCGCTTGCGCCAATGGCACCGCCTGCCCCATCGCAATCGACACATTGGCAAGCGCTAAAATCGGTCCGTCATTTAATCCATCACCAATCATGGCTACTTGACTACCTTGCTGCTGCAGTAGTTGCATATGTAGCAATTTATCTTTTGGCGTACATCCACCACGAGCATGCGCGATCCCTACTTTTTGCCCAAAAGCGCTCACGGTATCGGCTTGGTCGCCTGACAATAATTGCACTTGGATGCCTTGCTGAATTAATGTACGGATAGATGACTCAGCATCGGCTCTGATGGACTCTTCAAACGTAAACGTCGCGATCCAACCGTGCTCAGAAACAAGATAAACCACAGGGGCCGCCATTCTATCTAAATTTTCTAATCCACAAAATACTGAAGAGCCTAATTTTAATGCGCCAATTGTAGAATTTGCGCTAAGCCCTGCGCCATGCACTTCTTTCACAGCACTTATGTGTAAATCTTGTGTTTGCAAATCTTGCGCTGGCGGCTGCGGCGCAGCTGCTTGCACAATGGCTTTGGAAAGTGGGTGCAGCGAGGCACTGGCAAGCGTAGCTGCTATCGCCAGTGCTTGTACTGGCGTGTACTCTGATGCAGTGTCTATGCTTGCAATCGTCAGCGCATCTTGGGTGAGGGTGCCGGTTTTATCAAACACCACAGTATCTACCTGTGATAGCGCCTCAAGTGCCTGCATTTTTCTAACCAATACACCTTTTTGCGCCAACGCGCCGGAGATAGTCAACATGGCAGCCGGTGTCGCGAGCGATAACGCACAAGGGCAAGTGACAATCAACACAGCGACAGCCGCCATCAAGGCACGCGCATGATCAGTTGGCCATAAGAGGATAGCCGCAATCGCGGCGGCAAGCATCACACCTATTAAGAAAGGTCTGGCAATACGATCTGCAATCATCGCTAACCTTGGCTTCTCAATCGAGGCACGCTCCATCAGACTGACAATTTGTGCGTAACGTGTATTGTTACCTAGCTGGGTGACACGCACTTCTATTGGTGTCTGCAAATTGTAGCTACCGGCAATGACTGTTTGGCCGACAGTTTTCACGAGTGGGTAGGACTCCCCTGTCAACAACGCTTCATCTACTCGCGTCTCACCTGTCAAGACCTGACCATCGGCAGGGAAAGCTTCACCGGGAAGTACTCGTACAACGTCATCCACCTGTAATCGATTGACAGCAATACGCTCAAACACACCCTTTGCAGTGAGGTGTTCAATGGTGCTAGGCAATCTGCGCATCAGCACATCTAGCGCACCGGCGGTGCGGTCTCGCATTCTGAGCTCTAACCAACGGCCTGTGAGTAGAAAAAATACAAACATCGTGAGCGAATCAAAGTAGACTTCTTGGCCCCACCACCCCTCTGGCTGGAAGGTACCGGCAGAACTGACAACAAAAGTGATGAGAATGCCTAGCGCCACCGGCAGATCCATACTGATTTGGCGATTTTTTAAATCATTGAAAGCGTTACTAAAGAAAGGCGTTGCAGAAAACAACATGACGGGTAACGTCAGCACCCAAGACGCCCAGCGCAATAACGTTTGAATATCCTGCGTCATGTCACTCGATGGGGAAATGTAAGCAGGATATGCGTACATCATGACTTGCATCATACAAAAGCCAGCCACTAACATGCGCCATAACATTAAGCGCTGTTGCTTACGGCGTGCATCCAGATTAAACACTTCATTGGCAGGCAATGCAGCATAGCCAGCTTGGCTGAGTGCATTCATCCAAGTAGATGGTTTGGTGGTATCCGCAGACCAAGTAATACGCGCACGCTTACTGGTTGCGTTGACTTCAGCAGAGATGACCCCTGCAACAGACGTCAGCGCACGCTCTACATTCATCGCACACGCGGCACAGTGCATGCCATCCACCACAATATGAGATTCCCAAACCTGTTTTGGCGAATTGAGTGCATGACTAAACTTGGCCCATTCGTCGGTCTCGTCTAATCCTATGTAGGCTGCATTGTTCAAGGTTGGAATCCCAAAGGATAATTAAACATACGGGTTCACGCCTAACCACGTGTTTAACCATCTAAATCAAGCTGCACATTATATAAATATACATAATGTACCTCAATTAAATAATACGGTTTTTGCCAACTGTTACACTTGGTTACAATTTGCATAGCACAATATTAAATGCCGTATTAAATAACATATTGATATAACGCAATCTTGTTTGATTGAATGGTTATCTAGGCACATAGAACATAGACTCTTCCACCACAAGTGCATGCATATCGGTAGCTTTGATGGTAAAGCGAATCGGATGCGTGCCACTGGTGATTTTTCCATCAGGCAGTTGCAAACTGATAGGGAACATTTGCTCACTGGCCGGATTAACTTTTACAGTGGATTGCCCAATCACCGAAAGCTGCTCAATGCCATGCACCGTGATTTTGTAATCATGTGCTGACTCTGTGGTATTGGTAATTTGCAGGCGATACACGTTTTCAATATGCCCATCTGACGTAAACCGCGCCATCACGCCACGGTCACGCACCACATCCACTTTAAATGGAGTACGCACAGCCAAGGAAACTACCAGCCCAATTGAGACTACCAGTAGTATCGCACTGTAAATCAACACTCTCGGTCTCAATACTTTACGCAGAATGGAGGTAGATAGTTGCGGTTGCTCCATATCAGTTTTAGTTGAGAAGCGAATCAGGTTACGTGGGTACTCCATCTTATCCATGATGTCGTTACAGGCATCAATGCACAGGCCGCAACTGATGCATTCGTATTGCAAGCCGTCTCTGATATCAATCCCCACCGGGCATACCTGCACACACATCTTGCAATCGATACAATCACCCAACCCCACTGCTTCGGCCTTCACATGGCGGGAGCGCCCGCTTCTTGGCTCTCCGCGCTGCTCGTCGTAAGCAACGATAAGTGTATTGTCATCAAACATAGCACTTTGAAAGCGCGCATATGGGCACATATATTTACATACCTGCTCCCGCAAGAAACCAGCATTGCCATAGGTCGCAAACCCATAAAAGCAAATCCAAAAGGTTTCCCACCCACTCAGGTTAAACACCACGATATGCTGCATCAAATCGCGAATTGGCGAAAAGTAGCCTAGGAATGTAAAGCCAGTCCACATGGAAAAACTTATCCAAATGGCGTGTTTACTCAACTTTTTGCTTAGTTTATGTACACCTATTGGTTGGCTGTCTAAACGCATCCGCGCTAAACGGTCACCTTCCACCTTGCGCTCTATCCACAGAAAAATCTCTGTATACACCGATTGCGGGCAGGAAAAACCACACCATAAACGACCAGCCACTGCAGTAAACAAAAACAAAGCCATGGCTGAAATAATCAGGATGAAAGCTAGGTAGATTAAATCTTGCGGGAACAGCACCAAGCCAAACAAGTAGAATTTATGCGCCGTAATATCAAACAACACTGCTTGGCGATTACCCCAACTTAACCAAGGCACCAGATAAAATATGCATTGCGTTAGCCATATCATGGCCCAACGCCAGTTTTTGAAATACCCAGCAATCGCGCGCGGGTACACTTTGCTTTGACTGGCATATAAAGAGACATACTGCTCTTCCGATGCTTGTGGAAGAATTGGAATGATTTTTTTACTGCGTTTAAGCTCTGATCTCAGCATACATAGGCCTTTGGATAACAGAAAGGTGCAGCGTTAGATTAAAGAAAAAAACAGATTAAAAACAGCATCAGATATTGATATAAAAACCATATCAGATGATAAAAAAGCCTACAAAAATTGTGTGATCTTTAGCTAAAACTTACTTGAGATGCTATTTCATTTCAGCTTGAATCAGCTGACCAAGCTTTATCAGCGCTTGTTCAATACTCGCATCCCAAATGTGTCCATAATTTAGGCGAATATATTCTTGAAATTGTTGCTGCGCAGAAAAAATGGGGCCAGGGGCGATGCTGATCCCTAACTGCAGCGCTTGGCGATGAATGCTAAGTGCATTCACACCATCAGGCAGTTTTGCCCATAAAAAATATCCGCCTTGTGGCACGGTAAGCCGTGTCCCCTCTGGAAAATAGCGTTCAATCGCCTCAATATACTTGATTTGATTCACCATCAGGGTATGACGCAATCGGCGCAGGTGCTTGTCATAGCCACCTTTTTGCAGGTAGCGTGCGATCGCGAGCTGTGCAGGCACAGAGGCCGAAATCGTTGTCGTGAGCTTTAGGCGTTCCACCTGTTTAGCAAAGCGACCAGCAACTACCCACCCTACTCGATAACCTGGTGCTAGGCATTTGGAAAAGGAAGCACAATGCATCACCAATCCTTGACTATCAAATGCTTTCGCCGGTGTGGGACGCTGCTCTCCAAAATACAACTCTCCATAGACATCATCTTCAATCAATGGAATCTCGTAGCTTGCCAGCATGCTGACTAATGCTTGCTTCTTCTCATTCGTCAGCAAGCTACCCAACGGATTTTGAAAATTGGTCATCAGCCAACATGCCTTAGGTTGATGGCTTTGAATCGCGTGCTCCATGGCTACCAAATCCACGCCGTGCTTGGGGTGACTAGGCACCTCCACTGCTTTGAGCCCAATCCGCTCTATGGATTGTAATGCCGCATAGAACGTGGGTGATTCAATCAGCACGGTATCGCCAGGCCGTGTCACCGCCATCAAACACAGGTTCAGCGCCTCTAGTGCGCCATTGGTAATCACAATATCGTCCGCGGTGACTTGCATGCCATCAATCATATAGCGCAATGCAATTTGGCGTCTTAGCTCTAAATCGCCAGCGCTAATATTGTCGATACTCATCCAAGGGTCAGCATGCTCAATGGCAGCACTCAGCATGCGGCCAAGGCTCTTTAGCGGAAATAACAATGGGCTGGGGAATGCAGAGCCAAAAGGCACCACAGCCTTACTACGAATCGCTGCCAACACTTCAAATACCAAATGGCTGACATCGACTTCGGATGGGCTTATCTCTTGGTTAGCGCTAGGCTCTGGCAGGTTAGGAATGCTGGTTGCACCCGCATTCACAAAGTAGCCGGAACGCTCGCGTGCAATAATTAAACCACGGGATTCTAGTAAATAGTACGCTTGAAACACTGTGGCAGCACTTACCTGTCGGCTCACACTGGTATGACGTACTGACGGCAATCTATCCCCTCTGCGTAAAACGCCAGTTTGGATAGAAATAGCAATACTATCAGCCAGTTGCTCGTATAGCTTCATTGCGGTCAGTATCCATGAAAATACATAATGATTAAGAAAATAGATGATTGATAAATAAGATGAGGTTATTGTACTGCGTTTTACTTTCAGCCTAGTTAAACGTGGTGCGGGCACAAAAAATAAGCCTGCAATTGCAGGCTTATTGGAAAATCAGGTTAGACGTGTGAGTTCAACCGGTCGATGCAACACGTTATTCTTATACAAAAGAATGAGGTGTTGAAAAATGAAATACAGACCAAGAATTTATTATAGTGATGAGCAGAAAGCTATCATGTGGGATCGCTGGAAAAAAGGTGACTCGCTGCATGATATAGCCCGTTTATTTGACAGAAATCACTCTTCAGTAGGGCGTATATTATCTCTGACAGGTGGGATAAGACCGCCACAAAGAATACGTTCACATCTAGCTTTATCACTATCAGAGCGTGAAGAAATTTCCAGAGGTGTGGCAAGTCAAGAATCGTTTCGTTCGATTGCCCATCGGCTTGGACGCTCTCCATCTACCATTAGCCGTGAAATCAAGCGTAACGATGGTTATCAGCAATATCGGGCAACACAAGCTGATCAAGCTGCCTGGGATCGTGCTAAACGTCCAAAGCTTTGCAAACTATCAGGCAATCAAGAGTTAATAAAAACCATCACATGTAAGCTACAATCAAACTGGTCACCGCAACAAATTGCCGGTTGGTTGAAAAGAGAGTTTCCTACAGAAGAGCATAATCAAGTGTCACATGAAACCATCTATCGTAGCTTGTATGTTCAGACTCGTGGCGTATTGAAAAAGGAGTTAATTCAATACCTGAGGACGAAACGTATTATGCGTCGCTCCAAGCATTCGAGCTTGAAAGGCAATGGGCTTGGTCAGATTACCGATACAGTATCAATCAGTGAACGCCCAGCCTCCATAGAGGATAGAGCTATACCAGGGCATTGGGAAGGCGACTTGATAGCGGGGTCTAAAAACAGCTACATCGTGACATTGGTCGAGCGTCACTCACGATTCGTAATGTTAGGTAAGATTAAAGACCGAAAATCCGAAAGCGTTGTATCTGCTTTAATCAAGCAAGCAAAGAAACTCCCCAATGAGTTATACAAATCACTCACTTTGGATAGAGGTACGGAGTTTGCAGAACATCGCCGTTTTCAAGTGGAAACGAATATTGATGTGTACTTTTGCGACCCCAACAGTCCTTGGCAGCGTGGAAGCAACGAAAACACTAATCGCTTATTGAGGCAGTACTTTCCAAAAGGTACTGACTTATCGGTACACTCACAAGCTAAACTAAGCGCAGTGGCTAGACGGTTAAACGAAAGGCCTCGTAAAACATTAGATTACGAGACCCCAGCAGAAAGATTTAAAGCGTGTGTTGCGTCGACCGGTTGAACTCACACGTATTAACGGTTATTGAAAAAACCAATATTCATGACTTTATCATTCACAAAGGTAATTTCAGTTTCTTTGTAGGTACGTTTTGGGTCATATTTCACAATGTTCTTGTAGTACCACATTTCCACTTTCACTGGTTTGGAGTTCTTTTCTTCTACGTTTTTACCTAGCATAGTCCCAGCATTGGTTGGCTTTACAGACAATTGCTTTTTGGCGGGCGTGCCTAATTTTGCCTCTACCACTTTTTTAGATTTACCACTAAACGAATCCAAAAACTCGTCTTCCGTATAAGTTTTACCTCCCGCAAAACTCAGCGAAGAAGCCACAGATAATGAGATTGCCATCAATAAATTAAAGATTGAAACGGTGGAGATTTGCATGGTAATTAGATTTCCTATCATTTTCTAACAATAACGCTTTTTAATTGAATGTGTTGACACCGCTAGACAAGTTAATCCTAGACAAGCTAACTGAAGTTAAGTTTTAACCCATCATAGCCAACATACACATTACTTGGTAGCAGACTGCTCAAGGTTTCGTATTCTAATTCATGTGTCATATGAATCATAACACTTTGTTTTGCGCCGATTTGCGCAACTAAAGCTAAGCTTTGCTCCAGATTTACATGCGTGGGATGCGCCTCGTGACGTAAACAGTCGATCAACAGCAATTCCAGCCCCTCTAGCAGTGGGAATGAGGTTTCCGGAATGGCAGAGACATCCGTCAGGTACGCCATATTACCAATGCGATACCCATAAATCATCATGCGTCCATGCACCACTGGAATCGGCGTAATGGTTTGCCCAAGCAGCGTAAATGGCTTTTCAACGGCTTCTATGCTCAATACCGGTAGATCCCAAAAGTGGCTAGGCGCGCGAATGGCATAACCAAACTTGGCCATAATATGATCTACGGCATCTTGCTTGGCGTACAAAGGAATTTGTTGGCGATTACGTTGGCAAAATGCCCGTAAATCATCAATCCCATGGATATGGTCTGCATGCGTGTGTGTGTAAAGCACCGCATCTACACGGGTGAGTTGTTCCCTCAATGCCTGTATACGTAAATCCGGGCCAGTATCAATCAGAATATTTTCGCCAGTATTTAACTGCACCACGCTGGAGCAACGTGTACGATAGTTTCTGGGATGCGATGAAGTGCAGGTTGCGCAATCACAAGCAATGACCGGTGTCCCCGCGCTGGAACCGGCGCCAAGGATAGTCAGTTGCATGGGACAGCATCGGCAAACAAACGAAAGAAATTGTCGGTAGTCGCTTGCATCACCTCTTCTAACTCAATCCCACGTAACTGCGCGATTTCCAGTGCCGTATAACGCACATAAGCGGGCTGATTGGTTTTCCCTCTAAATGGGATAGGCGCTAAATAAGGTGAATCTGTTTCTACCAATATACGGTTCAGTGGAATCGCTTTGGCAACCTCTTTAAGCTGGCCGGCGTTTTTAAAAGTAACAATACCGGAAAATGAAATATAAAATCCGAGTTCAATGGCCTGCAGCGCAACCTCTAACGACTCGGTAAAGCAATGCATCACACCGCCCACCAACTCTGCACGCTCTTCACGCATGATACGAATGGTGTCTTCTGCCGCACTGCGTGTATGAATAATCAATGGCTTATTGGCAATAATCGCTGCACGAATATGCGTACGAAAGCGCTCACGCTGCCACGCCAAATCTCCGGTCAATCTAAAATAGTCTAGGCCAGTCTCACCGATGGCAACCACTTTGGGATGCTCAGCCAGCTTGACCAACACCTCGACCGTGGGCTCTTCTATATCTTCATAATCGGGATGCACGCCCACAGATGCGTAAAAATTATCGTACGCCTCTGCCAATGCAAGCACTTCATGCACTTTATCTAAAGTGACGGAAACACAGAGTGCGTGCCCTACTTGCGATTCGACCATCGCAGTGCGTACAGCCTCTATGTTTTGGGAGAGTTCGGGAAAGTTTAAATGGCAGTGTGAATCAACTAACATACATCACCACACTACATTGTATGGGTAGGACGATTCGACTTTAGTGCGCCACCCAAGATTGATTCGATTTTGTTTTTAACTTCGATACCGCCGTCTTTTTCACTAAATTGCACGCCGATACCCTGTGGGCGATTGTTCACCGGAGCCGGTGAAACCCAGACCACTTTACCTACCACTTTAAGTTTGACTGGATCATCGACCAAACTTAACAACATAAACACCTCTTCGCCCATCTTGAAGTTTTTATTGGTAGGGATAAATAAGCCGCCGCCCTTGATGTAAGGCATATAAGCAGCATATAGCGCAGCTTTTTCTTTAATCGCAAGTGACAATACGCCTGGTTTATTGGCGGCTTCTTTTTGTTCGGTATCTGGCTGCATAAAACTATAACTCTCAAGTGATGGGCACGTTTCGCACCATGTTAATGCTTAAATGCTTTTTTATACTGTAACAGTAAATTTTCCAGTTGTAATTCCTGACTCAATGGATGGTTTGCTGTTTGTTTGGCTTGCACCAACTGGCGCTGAAACTCTAACAGGACGCCTAAGTTTACGCTTTTCGCCAGCGCTTGCAAAGGCTTGCCTAGTTGCATGTGGTAATGATGCGGTAATTGGTGTAATGCCAACTGAAGATCAAACACCCACTTCTGCAACAGTGTGATGGCATGCTCCATGCCCTGCTCTATCAACAAACCCGCACACACTGCACTGTCTAACTTGGCCCCTTTCGCCAACTGCTGAAACACATTCGATTGCGCTGAAAAATCAGCTTGCATCTGTAGCACAGCCAATGGCGCCCCACCATGATAGTCCAGCAGATCTGCAGCATTGGCTACTTTTTGTCCAGCCAGCCACTCAATCGCCACATTACGCTCTGGGATTGGCATTGCAATGGATTGGCAACGACTCAAGATGGTCGGTAATAGTCGGTGAATTTGATGTGTCACTAAAATAAATATCGTGTTATTTGGCGGTTCTTCCAGCACTTTTAGCAATGCATTGGCCGAAGCTGTATTCAATGCTTCGGCTGGGTGGATCAATACCACGCGTAAGCTAGAGACTCCGTGGTTGGTCAGGCTTAACATTTGTATCAATTGACGGATCTGGTCAACTGAAATCTGCGTTTTTTTGCCCGTTTTCTTTTTAGGGGCATCTTCTGCCGCGTCGATGTCTTCTGGCGTTATGTATTTAAAATCAGGATGCGCACCTTCTTTAAACCACGTACATTGCGGGCAAACATCACATGCCTCGCCATTTTTTGGCGTTGCACACAATAATGACTGGCTTAAATGCTGTGCAAAATCTAACTTGCCAACGCCTGCACGTCCATGCAACAGCAAAGCATGGCTTAAGCGGTCTTTTTGCTGATGAATGCGTTGCCAAATAGGCTGTTGCCAAGGATATATTTTCATATTAATTATATAGTTGCAATAATATCTGCAACTAAAACTTTAACTTTTTCCAATGGTTGATTCGCATCGATCACACGAAAGCGTTGTGGAAACTGCGCGGCGCGCTGTAAATAACTGCTACGTAATTGCTCAAAAAATGCCAAGCCTTCCCGCTCAAACTTGTCTGGTGCTCTAGCGGTAGAAAGCCTTTGTAGGCTGACTTCCGGTGGCACATCAAATAGCAAGGTCAGATCCGGTTGAAGCCCCATTTGCACCCATTGCTCCAACTGCATGATTTTTTCAGCAGCTACGCCTTTAGCACCACACTGATAAGCATAGGTCGCATCGGAGAATCTATCCGTCAGCACATATGCACCACGCGCCAAAGCCGGTTGAATCACCTGTGCAATATGCTCGCGCCGTGCCGAAAACATCAGCATAGCTTCGGTCTCAGGGTGCATAGGCTCATGCAGTAGAATTTCTCTTAACTTCTCTCCCAATGCCGTGCCACCGGGCTCTCGGGTAGACACAACCTCTACTCCACGCTGTTGTAATTGCAAAATAATTGACGGGATATGCGTACTCTTACCCGCACCATCCATGCCTTCTAAAGAGATAAACTTTCCGGAAGTATGCTTCATGATTTATTTCTGTAATTGATATTTAACAACGGCGCGGTTATGGTCAGCCAAATTATTCGAAAACGCATGGCTGCCATCTCCTTTGCCTACAAAATACAGCGCTTTCGTATTGGCCGGATGTAGCGCTGCTTCAATCGATGCCAGCCCGGGCATCGCGATGGGCGTTGGCGGCAAACCGCTACGCGTGTAAGTATTGTAGGGCGTGTCTTTCACCAAGTCTTTTCGGCGGATATTGCCTTGATAGTCATCGCCCATGCCATAGATAATAGTGGGGTCCGTCTGTAAACGCATGCCTATGCGTAGCCGATTGATAAACACGCCAGCAATCATTTCACGCTCACTGGCTTTACCGGTTTCTTTTTCGATGATAGAAGCCATGATTAAAGCATCATAGCTGGTTTTATATGGCAAACCATCCGCTTTGGTCGCCCATGCTTTGGTGAGCCTATTTTGCATGATTTCATAGGCGCGCTTTAACACCACCGTATCCAAAGTGCCTCGGTCAAAGTAAAAAGTATCCGGAAAGAACAATCCCTCCGCATGATGCTCCCCTCGCCCCACTACTTGCATGACCTCTGCGTCAGACAGCCCATGAATCGTATGTTTAATTGCATCGTTTTTAGCTAAGCGCTGACGCATTTGCTTAAACGTTTTACCCTCAATAAATGTAATGCTGCCTTGTGTCGATTTGCCATGGTTAAGTGACAATAGCAGTTGATATGGATTGATATTTTTATTGAGCGTGTAATCGCCAGCTTGTAGGTAAGGCTCTTTCTTGAGCGCTTTGGCCAACAATACAAAAGGCCATTCTGTCTTAAGTACGCCTTGCGCAACCAACTGCTCAGCAATACTTCTCAAGCTACTATTGGGCTTGATCGTAATTTCTTGCGCGTCCGGTCGGATATTGAGCGGTGTTTTCGCGTAGTACGCCATCCAGGCTGCTAACCCAACACATCCGATGATTGCTATCCATAGTAGCAACCGTAATTTTTTTATCATACCTTAAGCAACTCTCTTAAATCATGGGCTAGCGATCCAGCCGGCCAATGGGTATCGCCAATACGTCTTACTTGCCAAGCACCATATAGGCTATTACAGATAATGACTTCATCCGCCGACAACACATCACTTAAACGGATATGGCCTATCTCAGCTGTCAACTGAAGATAATGTGCCAAGTCTACAATACGCTGCCTAGTCACACCTGCCACGCCTGCTTGCGTCACATCCGGTGTAATCAAGCGCTTGCCAATCCGTATAAAAAAATTGGCGCTCGTGCACTCAATCACATGGCCATCCACATCCAGCATGAGCCCATCCACATAAACAGGGTCTAGACTTTCAGCACGCGCCAGCACGTTTTCCAAGCGATTTAAATGTTTAATGCCAGCCAGCATGGGTTGGTGCGCCACTGGCGTTTTGCACACATATAAAGACACTCCTTCGCTGAAGTTAGTTTCTGCATATACTGGCATTGGCGATTTCAACACGATACGTGTAGGCGTAGTCACCGCGGGTGGTGCATAGCCACGTTCGCCAATCCCACGCGTAATGATGACTTTAGCCACCGCTGTCTCATCTATCGTAAACAGCACCTGAAAGTCAGCCATCAGCAACTCTGCACTGGGGCAAACAATACCAATGGCACCACAGTCGGCGACCAGTTTTTGGTACTGAATGGGCCAGTTGACCGGTACGCAATCCACCACTTGGAAAGTGCGAAATACGCCATCGCCATAGCTCAAACCACGGTCTAACGCACTCACGGCATCATCTGTGCCGCCATTAATCAAATAGGTGTGTTGCTTATTCATCATGCGCAATTAAACCATAGCAGCTACAAACAAAAAAGCCTGTGCTATGGTTAACACAGGCTTTTTTAACATACCAAGCGCTAGACTTTTTTAAACAACAAGCTACCGTTGGTGCCACCAAACCCAAAATTGTTCTTCAGGGCATAATTGATTTTAAGATCACGTGCTGTATTCGCGCAGTAATCCAAATCACAATCTGGATCCGGATTCATCAGGTTGATGGTAGGCGGCGATAATTGATGGTGAATAGAAAGTACCGTAAAGACAGACTCCAACCCACCTGCTCCGCCTAATAAGTGACCTGTCATTGATTTAGTCGAGTTCACCACTAAATTGTATGCATGGTCACCAAATGTGGCTTTGATGGCATTGGTTTCATTGGTATCACCCAGCGGTGTAGAAGTGCCATGCGCATTCATAAACTGCACATCCGTTGGATTCACCCCAGCATTTTTCAACGCATTGACCATCGAACGTCTAGGTCCATCCATGTTAGGCGCAGTCATATGGTAGGCATCAGCACTCATGCCATAGCCAGAAAGCTCAGCATAGATTTTAGCGCCTCTGGCCTTGGCATGCTCATACTCTTCCAACACCAATACGCCAGCACCTTCGCCAATCACAAATCCATCACGGTCTTTATCCCAAGGGCGACTAGCCGTTGCCGGGTCATCGTTCCTGTTAGATAGCGCACGTGCAGAGGCAAAGCCCGCAACACTCAGCTCAGTAATGGCAGCTTCAGCACCGCCTGCCACCATGACATCGGCATCCCCGTACTCAATCATTCTTGAAGCATCACCAATACAGTGTGTACCCGTCGTACAGGCTGTCACAATGGCTACATTTGGCCCTTTTAAGCCAAACATAATGGATAGATTGCCGGAGATCATATTAATGATAGTGCCGGGAATGAAGAATGGAGACACTTTACGTGGACCACCTTCATCATAAGTATCGTTGGTGGATTCAATTAAGCCCAAGCCACCAATACCAGAACCAATGGCTACGCCAATACGCTCGGCATTTTGCTCGGTCACTTCGATACCGGAATCTTTGAACGCTTCTATCCCCGCGGCTAAGCCGTATTGAATAAAAGTGTCCATGCGTCTTGCATCTTTAGCTGGCAGAAAATCTTCTACGTTGAAGTTTTTCACTTCACCAGCTACTTGCGATGCAAAATTACTTGGATCAAATTTGGTGATACGGGTGATGCCTGATCGGCCTGCAATGAGGTTTTGCCAAGCGGTAGAAACCCCGATACCCACCGGAGAAACCACGCCTAAACCCGTCACTACTACTCTGCGTTTAGTCATATTAAGAAATCAGCCCTCTCTCGAGAGCTGATAAGTATGGAATTTATTTGAGGTTGGCGTTGACGTAGTCAATCGCTTGTTGCACTGTCGTAATTTTTTCTGCTTCATCATCTGGAATCTCGCAGTCAAACTCTTCCTCAAGTGCCATAACCAACTCAACTGTATCAAGTGAATCAGCTCCTAAATCATCCACAAAAGATGAATTATTTTTTACGTCAGCTTCGTTTGCACCTAATTGTTCACAAACGATTTTTTTTACGCGTTGTTCGATGTCAGACATCTAAATACCCCTTTAGTTAAAAATTAGCGTTGTTTTGCTAAGCGCACATTCTAGCAAAACTACGCAATAACACAAAAAATACTTATTAATTTACACAATAAGTATTAAGCGCAATACATACCACCATTCACATGAATGGTCTCACCAGTAATATACGCAGCACTTGGCGAAGCCAAAAAGGCCACTGTAGCCGCAATCTCATCCACATGGCCCAAACGTGCTAGCGGCACTCGCGTCAACATCTGATGCTTAATATCTTCCGGCAGTTCAGCCGTCATATCGGTTTCAATAAAGCCTGGTGCCACACAATTCACGGTAATCCCGCGGCTACCTACTTCGGCCGCTAAAGATTTTGTAAACCCTGTCATGCCCGCCTTGGCTGCTGCGTAGTTAGTTTGGCCTGCATTACCCATATGGCCTACCACACTAGAAATGTTGATAATACGACCTTGACGCGCTTTCATCATCGGGCGCAACACGGCCTGACTCATGCGAAATACAGATTTAAGATTGGTGTTCAGTACTGCATCCCAATCTTCGTCCTTCATCCGCATCAATAGTGTATCTTTAGTAATCCCGGCGTTATTCACAAGAATAGCCACATCCCCATATTGCTCGGCAATTTGTTTCAACACAGCATCCACTTGTTCAGGCTTTGTCACATCTAATGCCAAGCCCACGCCATTCACGCCAGCAGTTTTCAATGCTGCAGTAATTGCATCAGCACCAGCAGCAGAAGTTGCCGTACCAATCACGGTAGCGCCTTGTTCACCAAGTGCTTTTGCAATGGCTGCACCAATACCACGGCTGGCACCTGTGACCAACGCTATTTGATTATTTAACATTAGATATCCCCTGTAATATATTGATATTAATGAGTATTATTTATAAAATTTTAATGAGATAAACTCATTAATAGATGTTTGATTTGTCAACGCAACACAGCTCATATCGGCCACAATGCGTTTGGTGAGTCCAGCCAACACTTTACCTGGACCACATTCCGCAGCCACGGCAACACCTTGCTGATGAATCGCTTGTACTGTTTCCACCCATCTGACCGAGCTATACAATTGCTGTACTAAAGCATGCTTAATTGCATCTACATCCGTATAGCTTTTTACATCAGCATTATGTAGCACGCTGATGTTAGGTACTTGCACCTGTACAGACTTCAAGTACTCAGCCAATTTTTCTGCGGCAGGTTTCATTAATGCACAGTGCGAAGGTACGCTTACAGGCAACGGCAACGCACGTTTTGCACCTTTGGCTTTTGCCAACTCCATGCCGCGCTCTACTGCCGCTTTATTGCCAGCAATCACCACTTGTCCGGGCGAGTTAAAATTCACGGCTTCTAATACCTCGCCCTGCGCTGACTCGGCACAAACAGCACGCACCACATCATCGTCCAGCCCAAGAATAGCCGCCATCGCCCCTTGCCCTTCCGGCACGGCGCTTTGCATTACTTCAGCGCGGAACTTCACTAGAGGTAAAGCATCCTCAAAGCTGAGCGCACCTGCTGCCACTAGCGCGGTGTACTCACCCAAACTATGGCCAGCCAACACACTCGGCGCAGTGCCGCCCAGCTGTTGATAAGCACGCCAAGTAGCAACACCTGCTGTTAACATCAGCGGTTGTGTATGCTGTGTCTGGTTCAACAATTCGTTAGGCTCGGTCACCATCCCCCAAAAGTCTGTCTTGAGAGTGTCCGAGGCCTGTTGAAATGTCTCTTGAATGACAGCCAAACCTTCAAAACCAGCCATCATGCCAACCGATTGAGAACCCTGACCTGGAAAGAAAAATGCGAAATTCTGCATGCTGAAATATTCCTAAAATACGGTATTAATACTTAACAAGCGCGGAACCCCAAGTGAATCCGCCACCAAACGCTTCCATGAGAACGATTTGCCCGCGCTGAATTCGACCATCACGTACCGCAGTGTCCAAGGCAAGCGGGATAGAGGCCGCAGAGGTGTTCCCATGTTTATCTACAGTCACCACAACGCGATCCATCGACATATCTAATTTTTTAGCAGTTGCCTGCAAAATACGAATATTGGCTTGGTGCGGCACCAACCAGTCCACATCGGATTTTTGCAATCCGTTGGCAGTCAAGGTCTCGTCTACAATTTGATCCAAGGTGTTCACGGCCACTTTAAAGACGGCATTGCCTTCCATCTGCACGTAATCTTGCTTTCCACCACTTCTGGGTACATGCAACATTTTTTCATATTGCCCATCCGCATGAATATGTGTGGAAATCACGCCTTGTTCAGTACCGGCTTGTAAAATCACAGCCCCAGCACCATCGCCCCACAAGATACAGTTACTACGATCCGTGTAATCTGTAATGCGAGAAAAACTATCTGCGCCAATGACTAATACACAACGGTTAGTACCCGCTTTAATAAAGTTATTAGCTACTGCCAATGCATACACAAACCCACTACATACTGCCTGAATATCAAATGCAGGACAGCCAGAAATACCTAACTTACGCTGCACCATGGTGGCAACGCTTGGGAATATTTTGTCCGGCGTGGTGGTTGCCACAATAATCAAATCGATGTCTGAGGCTTGCACAGACGCCGCTAAAATTGCTTGCTTAGATGCCTCATAGGCAAGATCACTCGTGGTTTCCTGCTCAACAATGTGACGCTCACGTATTCCGGTTCGGGAAAAAATCCACTCATCGGTGGTATCCACCATTTTTTCTAAATCTTGATTGGTGAGGATTTTGGGTGGGAGGTAGCTACCTGTCCCGGCTATTTTTGAATAAATCATAGCGTGAGATTATGCCTGAAAAGTGCTGCAAAACCTACCATTTAAGCTGTTTGCTCAGTGACTGTTGGCGTAGAAAGAATTTGCGCATGCTCTAATTCCAGCTGCTCAGAGATGCGTTTTAACATACCACTGCCCGCCTCATCAATAGCCACATGTAGGGCATTGCAAAACGCCACACTGTCTGCGCCGCCGTGACTTTTCACAACGATACCGCGCAAACCGAGGAAACTCGCACCATTGTAACGGCGCGGATCCAAACGTTTTTTGAACGCCTTTAATACAGGCATCGCCCCTAGCGCCATCAGCTTGGTTAGCCAGTTCTTTTTAAACTCTTGCGTTAAAAATTTGCCCATCATGTGGGCCAAGCCTTCGGTGGTTTTTAAAGACACATTACCTACAAAGCCATCACACACCACAATATCGGTGGTACCTTTAAAAATATCATCGCCTTCAATATTGCCATAGAAATTGAGGTGACTATTGCGCAACAATTCGCCCGCCTGCTTCACCACTTCATTGCCTTTGATTTCTTCTGAGCCAATATTTAATAGACCAATGCTTGGATTCGGCTTGTTTTCAACGCTGCTGACCAACATCGCCCCCATGATGGCAAATTGGTACAAATGCTCAGGCGTGCAGTCTGCATTGGCACCCAAGTCCAACATAAAAGTTGTCCCTTTTTCCGAAGGCAATGAAGAGGCAATGGCAGGTCGATCAATTCCAGGCAGTGTTTTTAAAACGAAACGCGCAGTAGCCATCAATGCGCCAGTGTTACCAGCGCTGACACAAGCATGCGCCTCTCCGGTTTTCACCATATTAATGGCGACGCGCATAGAAGAGTCTTTTTTGTTTTTCAAAGCACTCTGTGGGGATTCGTCCATTTGCACCACTTCGCTGGCATGATGAATGCGTAGACGCGGACTAGTGCTGACCTTATGTGCAGTCATCTCAGCCTGAATCGCATCTTGCAATCCTACCAAAACGATATTTACTCTGGCATTTTCTCGAATAGCTTGAATTGCCGCCGGCACAGTTACGTGCGGCCCATGGTCACCGCCCATGGCGTCAATTGCAATCGTGATATCCATGTGCGGGTGATGGTGAGATGTGGTCATAATAGTATCCAAACGTGCATTCAAATGGGCCAATGGCCTGTGATTAACTCAAGCTAGATATGCAAACGCCGCACTTGTCACAGTGCGGCGCATTTAATTAACCTTGCTTTTGTATCAATAAAGATAGCAGCAGATTAACAATTACTCACCTTTAGCAGGCATTACTTTACGACCACGGTAGTAGCCATTTGGGCTCACGTGATGACGCAAGTGTGTCTCACCTGTCGTTGGCTCAACGGCTAATGGTGGGTTTGTTAAGAAATCGTGTGAACGATGCATGCCACGTTTTGAAGGTGACTTTTTATTTTGTTGAACTGCCATAATGTACTCCAATTAAAAACTGCCAAAAATGAAGATTAATGGCAATCATGTAAAATATGCGATAAGTGACTAATCCATAATAATAATCTATTTTGTGTTCATGTGTAAATCAAAACACAACATATTGTCATAAATTATCTTAATTTCCGTCCTTTTTTAAGGCCTTTAATACAGAAAACGGATTGGGCTTTTCCCCGCTCTCCAGACTTAACTGCTTACATTGCGTCTGATGTACTGGCGCAATCGGCAACGCAATCAACAACTCATCTTCTATTAGAGCCTGTATATCCATCGCCTCGGATGACTCAACCCAATCCAAATCATCATTCTCATCTAGCGCCGTAGCATCTTCAGCACTAATCACATAGTCAAAATGGAGCGTCATGGGCACATGGATCGACTCTAAGCAGCGCTGACACACCATGGGCAAATTTGCTTCAACATCCAAATGCAAACTTGGCAATTGAAAACGATGCGACTGTCCAGCCAGCTTAAAGCTCACTTTTGACGTACCAGCCACATGCTGTTCTGCCAGCATCGCATTCAAGCGTGTCAAATTGGCCAATGGTACATCTCCCACAAGTACTTGCTGTCGCTTGGCAAAATCCAGATTATTAATGTAATGCGCTTCCATTGCTTCCTCAAATCCACATACTTAAATGAAGAGTGCCATTCTAAACGTTGGGGCAAATTGTCGCCAGCGTCACCTTTATAAGCAGTGACGCCCGTGTTACAATTGAAAAGTTTGTTAGTCAGAATTCAGGTGTCTTGTGTTCAAAAAAATATTGGTCGCTAATCGTGGGGAAATCGCTGTACGCATTGTGCGCGCGTGCTCTGAGATGGGCATTAAATCGGTTGCCATTTATGCAGAGGCGGATCGCCATGCATTGCATGTAAAAAAAGCGGACGAAGCCTATAACATTGGGACGGATCCCGTTGCTGGCTACCTGAACGCGCACAATATCGTCAACGTGGCTGTAGCCGCAGGCTGTGATGCGTTGCATCCTGGCTACGGTTTTTTATCCGAGAATCCGGAATTAGCCGAAATCTGCGCACGCCGTGGCATTAAATTCATTGGTCCGGATGCCAATGTGATTCGCCAAATGGGCGACAAAATTCAAGCACGCAATGCCATGACCAGTGCTGGCATTCCATGCACACCGGGCAGTGATGGCAACTTGGAAAATTTGGACGAGGCGGTCAAGCTCGCCAACTCAATCGGCTATCCAGTCATGCTCAAAGCCACCAATGGCGGTGGTGGGCGCGGCATTCGACGTTGTGACTCTGAGAAAGATTTACTGACCAATTACGACCGTGTCATTTCCGAGGCGAGCAAAGCTTTTGGTAAGCCGGAAGTGTTCTTAGAAAAATGTGTGGTGTCACCACGCCATATTGAAGTACAAGTATTGGCCGACAGCCATGGCAATGTGATTCACTTGTTTGAACGTGATTGCTCTATTCAACGCCGCAACCAAAAACTGATTGAAATTGCACCCTCCCCACAACTTAGCCAAGCACAACGTGACTATATTGGCGGATTGGCAGTGAAAGCCGCCAAAGCAGTGGGTTACGAAAATGCAGGCACCGTAGAGTTCTTGCTTGATTCTGACAATACGTTCTACTTCATGGAAATGAATACGCGCTTGCAAGTGGAGCACACGGTGACAGAAACCATCACTGGCGTGGATATTGTGCAGGAGCAAATTCGCGTAGCCTACGGACTGCCATTGCAATACAAACAGAGCGAAATTCATTTCCGTGGCTTTGCCATGGAATACCGCATTAATGCGGAAGATCCTAAAAATGACTTTCTACCAAGCTTTGGTAAGATTACGCGCTACTACTCTCCGGGCGGCCCTGGGGTCAGAATGGATGCTGCCATTTACAGTGGTTATGTTATTCCGCCCTATTATGATTCGATGTGCGCGAAACTGACTGTTTGGGCGCTAGATTGGGAAGGCGTCATTGAGCGTGGCAGACGAGCACTTGATGACATGGTGGTATATGGTGTTAAAACCACCATTCCATATTACCAAGAAATCATGAAGCATCCCGACTTTAGAGATGCTAACTTTAACACCAGCTTTGTGGAAGCACACCCGGAGCTTGTTAACTACAAAACCGAGTTTCCACCTGAGTTATTTGCTGCAGCCATTTCTGCAGCGATTGCAGCACACGAAGGCATTTAATTATTAACGTTTTAGACTAAAAAATTATGAGCAAAATACATATCACCGAATTGGTTTTACGCGATGGTCATCAATCTCTAATCGCAACACGCATGCGCACTGAGGATATGCTACCTATTTGCCCACAATTAGATGCCGTAGGCTTCTGGTCATTAGAAGCATGGGGCGGCGCCACTTTTGATGCTTGCGTCAGGTTTTTAAAAGAAGATCCATGGGAGCGCTTAAAAAAACTACGTAAAGGGTTGCCAAACAGCCAAATTAACATGTTGTTGCGTGGCCAAAATTTACTGGGCTATCGCCATTACTCTGACGATGTGGTGCACGCATTTGTAAAACAAGCGGCCAATGCTGGTGTTGATGTATTCCGTATTTTTGATGCACTCAATGATGTACGCAACCTACAAACTTCAATTGAAGCGGTTAAAAAAGTAAAAAAACACGCCATTGGCACCCTCTCTTATACGACTAGTCCTGTACATGACATCGCCTACTTTGTAGACATGGCCAAAACATTGGAAAACATGGGCTGCGACAGTATTGGTATTAAAGACATGGCCGGATTACTCACGCCGACGATTGCCGGTGACTTAGTAAAGGCGCTTAAATCAGCAGTTAGTTTACCAGTTCACATGCATAGTCATGCAACGTCTGGTCTGGCTAGCATGGTGATGCTCAAGAGTGTGGAAAATGGTGTGGATATTATCGACACCTGTAACTCTTCATTCTCTGAAGGTGCTAGCCACCCAACGACAGAGAGTATGGTGGCTGCACTAAAAGGTACCGAATACGACACTGGCCTTGATTTGGCTAAGCTTCAAGAAATTACCGCATACTTTAAAGACGTACGTCAGAAGTACTGGCAATTTGAAAGCGCATTTACCGGTGTGGATACACGTGTATTGGTGAACCAAGTGCCTGGCGGCATGATTTCCAATCTATCCAACCAACTGAAAGAACAAGGCGCGCTGGACAAAATGGATGCAGTGTTGGCAGAAATCCCGCGTGTGCGCGAAGATTTGGGTTACCCCCCTTTGGTCACACCAACTTCACAAATCGTTGGTACGCAAGCAGTGCTTAATGTGATGACTGGTGGCCGCTATAAGTCCATTACCAATGAAGTAAAAAATTACTTCTTAGGTCAATACGGCAAAGCACCCTCTACCGTCAATGCGGAAGTAAAAAAACTGGCAGTGGGTGATGGTAAAGTCATTACTTGCAGACCCGCTGACTTACTGGAGCCAGAAATGGCAAAACTACAAGCAGAAGCAGATCGTATTGCGCAAAATGATGAGGATGTACTGACCTATGCCATGTTCCCGGACATTGGTAAAACATTCTTGCAGGAGCGCAATGCTGGCTCATTAAAACCAGAAGCACTGCTCACCAAAGAGGCTGTGAATACTTCATCTGCGCGCTACGCACCAAACGAATTTAAAGTGACCTTACACGGCGAGACTTTCCACATTAAGTTGACTGGAAGTGGTCATGCCGGTGAAGAGCAACGTCCATTCTACGTTTCTGTGGATGGTATTGCCGAAGAGGTCATTGTAGAAACACTGAGCGAAGTAGAAGTATCTGGCGGCAAATCTACCGCAAAAAAGAAAACTGCATCTGTTACCAGTAGTGGCCGCCCTCGCCCACACCATGCGGGCTGTGTCACTACCGCCATGCCGGGCACTATTGTCGCAGTAAAGGTCAATGTGGGCGATAAAGTGAAAGCGGGGGACGGCGTGCTGGTGATTGAGGCAATGAAAATGGAAAATGAAATTCAAGCGTCTAAAACAGGTACAGTGGTTGCCGTACATGTCGCTAAAGGCGACACCGTGACACCGGATGAGTCTTTACTTGAAATTCAGCCTGACTAATCAGCGAGGCCTGCCAGTGAACCACATGGCAGGTCTTACTGTATCTCGCTTATGAAACAAACCATCATCCTCGCTTCATCCTCAGTCTATCGGCGCGAGCTGCTACAAAAGCTACAAGTACAATTTAGCTGTGTTTCCCCAAAAATTGACGAAACGCCTTATCCAGATGAAAAGCCACATCAAACGGCATTAAGATTATCTGAAGAAAAAGCGAAAAAAGTAGCGGATGAATACCCGCATGCATTGGTCATTGGCTGTGACCAAGTCGCCACATTGGACAATACCGTTTTAGGCAAACCGCTTAATCATCAAAATGCTACCAAGCAATTACAATTGATGCGCGGCCGTGAAGTCACTTTCTACAGTGCACTTTGCTTGCTAAACGCGGCCACCGGCAATATACAATCCGAAGTGGTGCCTACTTTGGTCAAGTTTAGAAATTACTCTGACGAGGCCATCGAAAACTATCTGGCAAAAGATCAACCCTACCAATGTGCCGGCAGCGCCAAATCCGAAGGCTTGGGCATTGTGTTGATTGAAAGAATGTTAGGCGAAGACCCCAACGCATTGGTTGGCTTGCCATTAATTAAGCTGATTACTATGTTTTCCAATGAGGGCGTCACTATCGTTTAATTAAACGTTTAATTAAAAAAATTACAATATATAGTTGTAGGTGCTGTAAAAATTCCAATATATAGCGTATTATGCAATTCATATTTGATTATTAGCCTTCATTAAAAAGCTAACTATATGTCTACACAGAAAAAAACAATTAAAGTGTTCATGTTTTTACTACCAGCTCTGATCACATTGCTTGGTTATGCTGCTTTTCATGACATGCTATTCAAAGAACGTCCTTGTTTAATCAACTGTGATACACAATCCCCCTACTCTGATAACGAAAAATTAAAAAAATGGCTCGCATTTCTTGAGTCATTACGTGACAACCCGTTTGCCACAGACCCGACACGCAAAGGCAGTTCACCAACCGCATTAGACTTAGCTTTTCTACAAAATAAATTTGCCAACAAGGGCGACTATTTTCAACGCTATAAGCAGATGATTAGCGATTTAACCAATCCAACAGTCGTAAAAGAAGTCAATGAAGAGCGTAAATCACCTATTCACGTTGCTCAGCTAAGCGACCCTAGTACCACGAGTGACACTAACGCTCAAACCTTTGTTATTGACCAAGTGCCAGAGGACATTAAAGACCCTCTTTTTATTGTAGGGTCACCTAACGATCAACGATACCCTCCTAAGACGCCGTATTTCGAGAAAGATCAACCACTCGGCCCTCACAAACCTATTGAAGAACCAAAAGACCCTGGGCCTCCTGGTCCACCACCTCCACCTTATGAGCCAGGCAACGGTGGTCCTTTCAATCCAATATCCAACGTACCTGTACCGAAAGCCGTGTACTTATTACTAGGTTTAGCGCTTGCCATTGTGACTATTCGATTCAAGCTTTCTCACCGCACACACTGATACAGATGAGATAAATGCATATTCCCAAATATTTAACTTTATTTTTGTTCTCACCCCTATTTGTGACTTCCCTCACTGCCGCTGAAGATAGTAACGAACTGTTAAGTTTGGCCAAAGACCAACAGTCGCTTGCCATTACTATCTATAACAATGATCTCGCGCTGGTAAAAGACACACGCGCCATCAAACTCAGCAAAGGCATACAAACGATTGCTCTACGTGATGTCAGTGCGCAGATTCGTCCGGAAACAGCCTTATTTAAAAGCATCAATGCAGTGGGCAGCATAAGCGTGTTAGAGCAAAACTTTGATTTTGATTTACTCACCCCAGAAAAATTATTAGAAAAATATGTGGGTAAAACCGTCAATCTATTAAAAAGTAATCCGGCAACTGGTGTAGAAACTAACGAGGTAGCTACCGTACTTTCTGCCAATAACGGCGTGGTACTCAAGATCGGCAATCGTATTGAAACCGGTCCGTTTAACGGGTCACTTAACGGGAAAATTGTGTTTGACACGATTCCTGCCAACTTGCGTGACCGCCCCACTCTCACCACAGTGGTTAACAACAAAGTAGCGCAGCAACAAACTGTGGAGCTCAGCTATTTAACTGGCGGCTTGGGCTGGAAAGCAGACTACGTAGCCGAGTTGAATGCAAAAGAAGACAGTATTGATTTATCCAGCTGGGTCACACTATCCAACACCAGTGGCGCAACGTATCAACATGCAAAACTGCAACTGGTTGCAGGTGATGTTAATCGTGTACATCCACAAGGCAGACCCATGGTAAAAACCATGCGCAGTGATATGGCCATGGCAGAGGCCGCTATGCCTATGCAAGAGGAATCGCTGTTGGAATATCATTTATACACGCTAGATCGCGCCACTACGATTGCCGATAACCAAACCAAACAAGTAGCCTTATTAAGCGCTCAGCACATTCCTGCACGTAAAGAGCTGGTGTTAAAAGGTGCTGACTACTATTACCAAGGCCAATATGGCGAAATTGGTACCAAAATGAAAGTGGGCGTATTTGTTGAGTTTGACAATACAGAGCGTGCGCAACTTGGCTTGCCTTTGCCCAAAGGTATTTTACGCGTGTATAAAAAAGACAATGCCGGTAATGCACAATTTGTGGGTGAAGATACCATTGACCACACGCCCAAAAATGAAACGGTGCGCTTAAAACTTGGCGATGCTTTTGATGTGACGGCAGATAAAAAACAAACCCAATTTAAAGTGCTGCCAAAGCCAACTAAGGGCATCAATGCGTTTGAAAGCGCATACGAAATCACGCTCAAAAATGCCAAAAAAGAAAAAGTGGTGGTCAGTGTTCAAGAACCCATTTCTGGCGATTGGAAAATCCTGAGTGAAAGTGCGCCGCACCGCAAAGCAAATAGCCAACTGGCTATTTGGCAAATAGAAGTGCCAGCTGAGGGCAGTACCACACTCAGCTATCGCGCCCAAGTCAAATACTAATCACCACTCTCTACCACAAGTGAAATCAGGCACTCTGTATTTTATTCCGGTCACCCTTGGGGATGATTTAGTCGCACATGTGCTTCCCACTGAAGTATTGGCGCGTATTCGCACACTTGATACATTTATTGTAGAAAATGAAAAAACTGCACGCCATTTTCTGTCTAAGATTCAGCACCCAACACCCATCCGCGACATTACCTTTAAAACACTGAACACTCACACCGCAGAGAAAGAGCTAGCTGCGTTATTGACAGAGTTAATAGCTGGCGTGGATGTTGGACTCATGAGTGAAGCGGGATGCCCTGGCATTGCTGACCCTGGGGCATCACTTGCTTGGCTTGCGCATCAAAAAGGGATTCGAGTCGTGCCACTTGTTGGCCCTAGCGCTATTCTACTTGGGTTGATGGGGAGCGGCCTGAATGGGCAACGCTTCACCTTTTTAGGCTATCTACCCAGCGATAAAGCGGCACGTATACAGCAATTAAAAGACATTGAAAAACGCTCAAAAGCCATGCACGAAACCCAGATGTTTATTGAGACGCCCTACCGTAACCAGCACATGCTCGAAGACATTTTGGCACATTGCCATGCGGAAACCAGACTGTGTGTGGCGTGCAATGTAAGCCTAGCGGATGAATTGATTCTGACCAAAACCGTAGCCAAGTGGAAACAAACCCCACTGCCGGATTTGCATAAAAAGCCTACAGTGTTTTTACTACTGGCCTAGCGATAACAACGCCCTCACTGGGGCGTAGCTACGGCGATGCACTGGCGAGACACCATGCTGCTGTAATAAGGTCATATGTGCTGCTGTCGGGTAGCCTTTATGCTGTGCAAAGCCATACATAGGGTATTGTTGATCCAACAAATAAAGCTCTGTATCACGCGCAGTTTTTGCCAAAATAGAAGCAGCGGAGATTGCTTGGACTTTACTATCCCCCTTCACGATCGCCTCGCAAGGTAGATTCAATGTTGGGCACTTGTTGCCATCAACCTGCACCAATATTTCAATACCGGCTAATGCATGTTGAAACTCAGCTTGCAATTGCGTCACGGCGCGTTGCATAGCAAGCAAGCTGGCTTGCAGTATGTTAATCCGGTCAATTTCTTCCACCGAGCTACTGGCAATAGACCATGCCAGTGCGTACGCTTTAATTTCTATGGCAAGCGCATCTCGCTTTTTTTCGGTCAATTTCTTAGAGTCGGCCAGACCTTCAATAGGGCGTGAAGGATCGAGTATTACAGCCGCTGCATAGACAGCACCTGCCAAAGGGCCACGGCCTGCCTCATCTACGCCGCAGATATAGGGTGCCACGATCATAAATAGCTGAGTACAGTTTGGGCTGCTTTTTTCGCACTATTTTGCTTTAAACTCTGATGGATATGGCTAAATGCATCTTTTAACGTTTGCAAATAGGTTTTATCACTGAGTAAACGCAAGGTTGCATCAGCCACGTTCTGTGGCGTTGCCTCATGTTGTAAGAGCTCTGGCACTAAGAACTTACCTGCAAGGATATTGGGCAACCCTACATAGGGAAGATATTGCATACGCTTGAGAATTTGCCAACTCAAAAATGGCATTTTATAGGTAATGACCATCGGTTTTTTAAGCAAGGCTGCTTCTAATGTTGCGGTACCAGAAGCCACAATCACGACATCTGCGGCTTCCATTGCATCGTGCGCATGGCCAAACATTATTTGCATATTCAACACCATCTCAGGTTGCAAAAGATAGGCGGCATGAATTGCCCTCTCAAAAATCTCGCGCGTTTCGCGTGTAATGAGCGGCACTAAAAAAACCACTTGTGTCGTATCTGCGTATTCATGTTGAATAATCTGCGCGGTATCCACAAACAGCTGCGCATGCTGTGTGACTTCAGATTGACGACTACCAGGCAGCATGGCCACCACAATGGTATTGGCATGAATTTTCAGCGTCTCACGTATTTTGTCAACATCGGGTTCCATTGGCAACACATCGGCCAGAGGATGCCCCACATAAGTGACCGGCATATTCACTTGCTCGTAGATAGGTGCCTCAAAAGGAAATAATGCAAGCATATGCGAGACCGCACGCTTGATTTTATGTATACGCCCCTTACGCCATGCCCAAATAGAGGGACTCACGTAATGAATAGTTGGAATGCCTTTGGCTTTTAATTTACGCTCTAGCCAAAAGTTAAAATCCGGCGCATCAATCCCGACAAATACGTCAGGCTTAGCTTCTAGTAATTGTTTTAGCAACTGCTTACGTAGTTTGAGTAGTCCGTATAAATGGCGGATGACTTCAACGTAGCCGCGTACAGATAGCTTTTCCATGGGAAACAAGGATTGCGCACCCAAACTAATCATTTTGGGCCCGGCAATGCCTACAAAGGCTATATCACTTCGCTCGGATTGCAACGCTTGAATCAAATGAAAGCCCAATAAATCCCCTGAGGCTTCCCCGGCAACTATGGCCACTTTGGGTGCGGTTTTTGACATACGATACTTTTAGTAATCTAGCGGATAATACCGCGTGTAGATATATCAAGAAAATCAGTAAGCAAACCGATATCTGAACATCTTCCCTTCATGCTGGCTAACTCTAGTTTAGCTTCTTCTAATGTAAGACTATTACGATACAACACTTTATAAGCGCGTTTAATTTCTAAAATACTTTCCGGGCTAAAGCCGCGACGCTTTAAACCTTCGGAATTGATGCCATGCGGCTGCGCATCGTAGCCAGACGCTGTAACATAAGGCGGAATATCCTTAAACACCACAGAACCTACTGCGGTAATGACATGAGCACCCACTTTGCAAAACTGATGGATTAAAGTAAACCCACCTAAAATTGCAAAATCATGGATATCCACATGCCCTGCCAACGAAGAATTATTGGCCATGATGGTATTGTTGCCAATCACACAGTCATGCGCAATATGCACATAAGCCATAATCCAGTTATCGTTACCAATCTTGGTGGTGCCTTTGTCTTGAATGGTGCCCCGATTAAACGTACAGAACTCGCGAATCGTATTGTTATCACCAATCTCTAGGGTTGTTGGCTCATCACGGTATTTTTTATCTTGTGGTTGTGCACCTAAAGAGGAAAACTGGAAAATCTGATTGTGCTTGCCAATAGTCGTTGGGCCTTCAAGCACAACATGACTGCCAATGCGTGTATCCGCTCCCACGCGCACACCCGCACCTACCGTAGTGTATGCACCAATTTCAACACTTGAATCAAGCTCCGCCTTAGGGTCAATGATTGCCGTCGGATGAATTTTTGTTGTCATACACTAATCTTTGTTTACTTGAGTGGTTAGATACTAGGCTGGCGGTTAGCAGTCACACAATTACTTTTCGATGGCCTTCAGGATACACATCATGCTGGCTTCAGCGACCACTGTACCATCCACAGTTGCAACTCCAGTGTATTTCCAAATACCTTTTAAAATACGATCAATTTTTACATTGAGAATAATTTGATCGCCAGGAGACACTGGTTTTTTAAATCTTGCACTGTCGATTCCCGCAAAATAGTACACAGAATCATTATTGGGCTTGGTACCCATGGTTTTAAATGAAAGTACTGCAGCAGCTTGCGCCATCGCCTCTACAATTAACACGCCAGGCATTACCGGGTGATAAGGAAAATGTCCGGGAAAGAACGGTTCGTTTACGGTCACATTTTTGAGCGCTGTGATTTCCTTACCAATTTCCATCGAGAGCACACGGTCTATCAATACAAAAGGATAACGATGCGGTAAATGATCCAATATTTCGTGGATATCCATACTGTTTATTGCATTTTCTGACATAGCGACTCTCTAACTCTGATTATTTTGCTTGATGACTTATTTGATGAATAGCATCTTCTAAAGCTTTTATTTTATCTGTTAATTGGTTCAAGTGGCGAATATTTGCGGCGGTTTTCAGCCACGCCTCATGTTCTTGGAACGGCATGAGCGCAGTATAGGTTCCAACTTGGCGAATCGAACGCATAATCATGCTGCCAGGCGAAATAGTAACGCCATCCGTAATCGTCAAATGTCCAAGTATCATGGCAGCACCACCAATTTTGCAATGCTTGCCAATAATGGCACTACCTGCAATACCCACGCAACCAGCAATCACCGTATGTGCGCCTATTCTGCAGTTGTGGGCAATCTGAATCAGGTTGTCCAACTTTACACCCTCTTCAATCACGGTATCGTCAATCGCACCTCTATCCACAGTGGTGTTTGCGCCAACATCGACATGATCTTCAATCACCACACGACCGACTTGAGGAATTTTTACCCAGCGACCATTTTCTTCTGCATAACCAAAGCCATCGTTACCAATCACACAACCCGTATATAAATGACAGTGCTTGCCAATTTTAGTGCCGTGCTTAATGGTGACATTGGGCTCAAGCACTGTTCCCGCTTCAATCACCACATGGTGTTCGATGACACAGCCAGCACCTACAAAAACATCTGCCCCCAGCGTCACGTGATCAGCAATCACCACATTTGCTTCAATCGACACACTTGGGTCAATTTGTGTATGCTCTCCAATCACGACACTCTGATGAATGCCAGCAACACGTTGTGGTTGAGGATTAAGCAACGAAGAAACCTTAGCAAAATAAGCGTAAGGATTGTCGGTAATGATTTTAGGAAGTGCTGTTAAATGCGTATGTTCTGGCTTAAGAATCACGGCACTCGCTTGCGTTTGCGTAAGTGCGTTTAAGTACTTGGTATCCATAAAGAAACCGATTGCACCAACCTGCGCATAGCCCAGTGAACCAACACGATCGATTGGCGTGGAAGCATCCCCAGACACCTCACCCCCCAGCGTGTTTATAATTGCGGCAATCGTCAGCATCATCTCACCCTAGCACGCGTGAGATGCTACTTCTTACCTAAAAGCTTAAGTACTTTATCGGTAATGTCTATTTTCTTACTGGCATAGGCTACGCCGCCGTACACGACCAAATCAAAATTATCTGTTTCGGCCACTGACGTAACTGCTTTATTGATACGGTCTTGCAGCACAGCTAGCTCTTCATTTTTTCTGAGATTAATGTCTTCTCTGAGCTCACGTTGTTTACGTTGAAATTCTAATTTGAGATTAGAAGCATCGCGCTCACGGTTACGACGTTCAGTATCTGTGGTCGTCAACCGGTCTTTGTCTAAGGTAGCTTCTAAATCTCGAATTTGCTTTTGCAAGCGATCTAATTCTTGTGAACGCGGGCTGAACTCTTTCTCGAGCTTTTTACCACTTTCTGCAGTTTGCGGAGCTTCTTGCAGCAATTTATCGACCTGCACATATCCTATTTTGAGTTCTGCTGCGCTAACAGTCGCGCTTAACACCACCCCTAATACAACAGTTAACGATACAAAAAATTGCTTCAATCAATACTCCTTGGATATCCATTCATCTTATAGGATTCACGGCCGAATTAAAACTGCTGCCCTAATTGGAATTGTAACACTTGTGTATCGTCACCCTCTTTATCATTCAGCGGCTTGGCTAAAATTAGCTTTAGCGGACCAAACGGTGATACCCAAGTGACACCTACACCTGCTGAAAACCGCAATGCATCGGCATTGATAGATTCCGACCCAGCGTACACACCACCGCCATCCAAGAAAGCACTCAATCTAAACTGCTTAGTGTCTTTAATCAAAGGTACGGGCATAAATAACTCTACGTTACCAAGCACGCGTTTGGTACCTCCCACGGAGAACTCCTGTCCCGTCGTAGGATCAATATCACGCGGGCCAAGTGAACCATTCTGGAAGCCACGTAATGAGTTCACGCCACCTAAATAGTAGTTTTTAAAGAATGGGTATTTCTTACCGCCATAGGTGTCGCCATAACCGAGTTCACCATTCAACATGAGTGTGAAGGAACTGCCTAGATCTTTATACCATGCGTGCTGATAGTTAAGTTTGTAGTACTGCAAATCAAGGCCGGGTATTGCCACTTCTGCCGTCAGTTTCTGTAAAACACCTTTACTTGGGAACAAGATATTATCGCGCGAATCATAGGTCCAGCCTGCAGACAATTGCACCGAGTTACTATCACAACCGCTAGTGTTACCGCAGAAATTAATATATTGAACTGGGCTACTGCTATTCAAATCAATTTGGGTAAAGTCAGCGGTAATACCAGCGGATAAAAAGTCACGCTCAGTCAGTGGCAAACCAAAGCGTACGCCGAAGCCGTAAGATGAGCTTTGATAAGAACCCAGCTGGCTCGTCTGACTAGTATCTGTGTCTACGTCACGACGATACACATCAAAACCGCGACTGATACCATCTGGTGTAAAGTAAGGATCCGTGAATGAAAGTGAATATACCGTATTGACTTTACTTGTGTTGATTTGCGTGGCGACACGATTACCCGTACCCAAAAAGTTAGGCTGATTGATATTGAAGCCTAATACCACGCCTTCATTACTGGATAAACCGGCACCAAACTGAACACTGCCAGTCGCCTTTTCAGTCACATTGACATTCAAGTCTACTTGGTCATTTGTACCTGGTACTGCTGGCGTTTCCAACTCTACGTTGTCAAAGTATTGCAAACGATCCAGACGTTCTTTTGAGCGTTTAATTTTTTCACCTGCATACCAAGCCGACTCTAATTGACGCATTTCACGGCGCAATACAGAATCCCGTGTACGTGTATTCCCAGTCAGGTTAATGCGTCTAATATAGACTTTACGCCCAGGGTCGACAAAGAATGTAAATGCTGCCGTGTGATTTTCTTTGTTGATTTCCGGAATGGCATTGACGTTTGAAAACGCATAGCCATCTTCACTGAGTCGGTCACCTAATGCTTTGCTGGTTTCTGATACCAGTTGGCGATTAAATACATCGCCTTTATGAATTGTAATGAGCTTGGTCAAGTCAGCTTCAGGCACTTGTAAATCACCTGCAAGCTTCACATCGCTAATGGTGTATTTTTCACCCTCAGTGATATTGACTGTAATATAAATGTCTTGTTTATCAGGAGAAATAGACACCTGCGTTGAATCAATGGCAAACTCAAGGTAACCCTGATTCATATAGAAAGACTTGAGTGTTTCTAGGTCAGCGGTTAATTTTTGTTTGGAGTATTGGTCATCTTTATTCCACCAACTCATCCAGTTAGGTGTAGTCAGCAAAAACTCTGCGCGTAAATCTTCGGTGGTGAATGCTTGGTTGCCAACAATATTGATATCACGAATTTTGGCAACCGCGCCCTCCTCAATTTCAAACTTCACAGCGACACGGTTACGCTCTAATGGGCTGACCACTGTTTTGACAGATGCGCCGTATTTACCTTGCGACAAATACTGGCGTTTGATTTCCTGCTCGGCACGATCTAATTGGGATTTATCGAAAATCTGGCCTTCAGAAATGCCGATTTGCTTCAAACCATCTTTCATTTTGTCGGAAGGAAATGATTTATTGCCGCTAAAGTCAATCTGCGCAACAGAAGCACGCTCTTGCACAGTCACGACCAGTACATCACCTTCAGCCTCAACGCGGACATCTTTAAAAAAGCCCGTACCATATAAAGACTTAATGGCTTGTGTGGCTTTTTCATCGCTCATCACATCACCCACTTGCATAGGCAAATAGTTAAATACCGTGCCAGCTTCTGTACGTTGCAAGCCTTCTACCCGAATATCTTTAATGACAAAAGGCTCTATCGCCAAAGCGGAGTTGCTTAATAAAGCAAACATCAATGCTGAAATGATTTTTGGTTTTAATTTCATTACTTTGCTTCTATTAACCAATCATAAAACGATTGATATCGTTAAAGATTGCGACCATCATCAAAAGGCCTAGTACCCCAAGACCAATTTTCTGACCCATCATCATCACCTGTTCGGAGACAGGCGACCCTTTAAAAATTTCTACGATATAATACATCAAATGCCCGCCATCCAGCACAGGTATCGGCAAAAGGTTGAGCACACCAATACTAATGCTTACCAGCGCTAAAAAGCCCAAAAACACTTTAATACCCAAACTTGCACTTTCTCCGGCAAAACTGGCAATACTTACCGGGCCGCTGATGCCCTTCCAAGACACTTTACCAGTCACCATATTGGCAAGCATCTTGAGGCTAAACACCGAAGTATCCCAAGTTTTCTCTACTGCCTTTTGTAGACTCTCCAGCACGGAATAGTTCACCTCAACGAGCAGGTTTTCCAACGCTTGCTTATCAACCTTAACACTTGCCCCCAAACGCCCTACTGTACTACCATTCTCCGTGATCGCTTCTGGCGTCGCATTAATACGAATAGATTGCTGATGTCTCAACACTTCAAATTGAATCTGCTTATTGGGGCTTTCTTTGACGTAGCTGACCACGCTTTCCCAGTTTTTCACCGCGATATGATCCAAAGCAATAATCTGATCGCCCACTTGAAACCCAGCAGCCACTGCCACAGATGACGGCAACAGCTCGCCTATCACGGCCGGTACATCAGGCTTGGTCATGTCCATGCCTAACTTATGTAAGATATCTTCTTCCGCATTGTTGTTAACACCATCAAAACTGAGTGTTGTGAGATGCAAAGCATTGCCAGCATCTAATGTCTCTATTTCCACCGCACTCTTTTCAAGAGAAGCGTTTAACAGCACCCACCGAGCATCTTGCCAAGTTTTCACTGGCTGACCATCCACTTTTTGGATGACATCACCCTTTTTCAAACTAGCCTGACTAGCCAAACTATCTGCCTGCACTTCGCCCACGATGGGCCTGATACCTGTGACACCTAATAAAAACAAGCCCCAATATAAAATCACTGCCAACAATAAATTGGCCACGGGGCCTGCCAATACAACGGCCATACGTTGATACACTGATTTACGATTGAATGCGTTTGCCAACTCCTGTTCAGAATACTGAGGAACGCGTCCGCGTAATTGAGGGTCTGCCTGCTCTTGTTGGAGCTCACGTTCATCTAACATTTTGACGTAACCACCCAATGGAATGGCTGCCAAAATGAACTCTGTACGGTCTTTACCTAGGGTTGTTTTCCACAACGGCTTGCCGAAGCCAATAGAAAAACGTAATACACGTATGCCACACCAACGTGCGACTTGATAGTGTCCATATTCGTGGATTGTCACCAACAGACCAATAGTGACAATGAATGCTAATACAGTCATCATGCGCTTAACACCTCAACATTGGCATGGTTAGCCAACCAATTTCGCGCATACGCTCTAGCGCGCGCATCCACTTCAATCAATTGCTCCAAACTACTCACTGCCTCGGTAGGAATAGCCATCAGCGCGTCTGAAATTAATTGTGGGAGCTCTAAAAAATGTAATGATTTCTGCAAAAATGCTGCAACGGCAATTTCATTTGCAGCATTTAGAATGGTTGAAGCGGTACCACCCAATTTGAGCGCGTCATACGCTAGACGCAGACAAGGGAAACGTTCCATGTCCGGTTTCTCAAATTGTAGCTGCGCAATTTCTATCAAATTCAAAGACTTGACACCAGCCTCAATACGCTCAGGGTATCCCAGTGCGTAAGCAATCGGCGTGCGCATATCAGGATTCCCCAACTGTGCCAGCACACTGCCATCTACATATTCCACCATAGAGTGAATCACACTTTGTGGATGCACCACCACTTCAATTTGTTCCGGCTGTGCATTAAACAACCAATGTGCCTCAATCACTTCCAGCCCTTTATTCATCAGGGTTGCTGAGTCTATGGTGATCTTTGCACCCATCACCCAATTGGGGTGTTTTAACGCCAGCTCAGTAGTGACTTGTTTTAATTGTGCTTGGCTGTAGTTTCTAAACGGGCCACCAGAAGCCGTCAAAATAACCTTGCGCACGCCACCTTCTTGCAAATGGGCATGTGATACTGGTGGCATCACCTGAAAGATAGCATTATGCTCACTATCAATAGGCAATAATGTTGCGCCGCCTTGCTTGACCGCTTGCATAAACAAGCTGCCTGCCATCACTAATGTTTCTTTATTCGCCAGTAAGATACGCTTACCAGCATTGGCTGCGGCCATTGCAGGTTTCAGTCCGGCAGCACCCACAATCGCCGCCATGACGACCTGTACATCATCACAGCTTGCAACGAACTCCAACCCTTGCATGCCTAGCAAGACCTCAGTCAAGGAATTAGCTTCGCGTAAGCGTTGCGTGAGTTGATGCGCCGCTTGCTCTTCTAACAGCACTGCATAGCGTGGTTTGAACTGAAGACACTGCTTAAACAAACTATCTACGTTATTGTTAGCTGCCAGTGCAAAGGCATTAAAACGTGCAGGATGACGCGCAATCACGTCGAGTGTTTGCTGTCCGATAGTGCCTGTGCTGCCAAGTATGGTGACGTTTTGCAATCTAAAATCCGCGTAAGAAATGAATCTGACCGTACTTATACCATTGCTTGCACGTAATGGTAAATATAGAGCATTAAAATAGCGATAGGTAATGCAGGTATCACGCCATCAATCCTATCCAAAATACCGCCGTGCCCAGGTAAAAGCTGCCCACTGTCTTTGATGTTGGCTTGCCGTTTAAACATGGACTCAAACAAATCACCGTACACCCCCAACACAGCCACAACCCACAGTCCGGGCAAGATAATCCAAGGCTGGTGCGCGTTAGACAAGATGAGCAACAACGCAAACAAACTCACCGCAGCAAGCGCACCGAGGACACCCTCCCAAGTTTTACCAGGACTAATGCTGGGTGCCAGCTTGTGTTTGCCAAACCGTTTACCCGCAAAATAAGCCGCGCTATCCGCAATCCAGATGGTCGAGATAATAATCAGCAACAACCACGGATCCACTCTCTTTGCGCAAACCAAGGCCATCCACAGGCTACCTAATAATAGCCAGCCAATCCCTACATTAATGATTTTGTTTCGGCAAACCAAGCCTTTGGCTAGCCAGATAGGCACCAACACTACCCAAAATAGCGCAGCAACTGCGAATACGGTTAAAGCATGAAAGAAAAACAAATGAAAGTTAAGTGTCATCTGCCAAATTGCAAATGACGCTAAAATCAATGATGAGAATAGATAAAGGCGGGTTTGATTGACATTCAGACCAATTAATTGCGCCCATTCACTGAATGCCAATAGCGTCAATACCAGCATCAGCCAAGACCAAATGACATCGTCTAAATAAAAAAGTGCCGGAATGAAACAGGCAAGCAGTGCCAATGCTGTCAAAATGCGGGTTTTAAGCATCGGCCGAACTACTTGTTAACTGCTCGCTAGTGCGCCCAAAACGACGCTCACGTTGCTGATAGGATTGCACTGCCTGAAGAAATGCCTGATCGTCAAAGTCTGGCCACAGCACGTCTGTGAAATAGAACTCGGTATATGCCAATTGCCAAAGCAGGAAGTTAGAAATACGCGTCTCACCGCCAGTACGGATAAATAAATCTGGCTCTGGTGCATAATGCATGGAGAGTGCTTCAGCAATATCACTCTCAACAAACTGCCCTGCTTTTTCAGGATGCGCAAGCTGCATCTTATTTACTGCTTGTAGAATATCCCAGCGCCCACCATAGTTGGCCGCAATGGTCAGCGTAAGGCCCGTGTTATTCGCGGTAAGCTGCTCTGCGACACGAATCTGCTCAATCAATGCGCTACCAAACTTTGCGCTATCCCCGATTAAAATCAAACGAATATTATTGTCATGTAACTTGACCACTTCACGCTTGAGCGCATCCATAAACAGCCCCATCAAAAATGAGACTTCTTCTTCTGGTCTACGCCAGTTTTCACTGCTAAACGCAAATAAGGTGAGGTACTTTACATTCAGTTCAGCACATTTTTTTACTAACGTGCGTACGGTTTCTACACCGCGCTTATGGCCGGCAACTCTCGGCAGAAAGCGCTTACGCGCCCAACGCCCATTACCATCCATAATCACGGCTACATGATTAGGAATGTCTCCACTAATAGGAATGGTTTGTGTGCTGCTTGAGAAAAAACCCAATTATTTAACCCTGATTAATTAGCTTTTGGCCTAAATGCTTTATGCAACTATAAACAATAATGGCGGTAGTTATACTGCCATCAAATCCGCTTCTTTCACTTGCAGCAGTTTATCCACTTCAATCACGGATTTATCCGTCATCTTTTGCACTTCATCCTGTGCGCGACGTTCATCATCTTCTGAAATGGCTTTATCTTTTACCAACTTTTTCAAGGCATCATTTGCATCACGACGCACATTGCGGATCGCCACTTTGGCATTTTCACCTTCGGTACGTACGATTTTAGTCAAATCACGGCGGCGCTCTTCGGTGAGCATTGGCATCGGCACACGAATCACATCGCCATTGGTCGCCGGATTCAAGCCCAAATCACAATCACGAATGGCTTTTTCCACTTTGGCCATCATGTTTTTTTCGTAAGGCTGTACGTTAATCGTACGCGCATCGCCCAGATTCACATTGGCTACTTGGTTCACGGCCACCATAGATCCATAGTATTCCACCATCACGTGATCTAACAAACCGGTATGTGCACGACCAGTACGTACTTTGGCCAAATCGTTTTTTAAAGCCTCAATCGACTTTTGCATCTTCTGCTCAGCAGATTTTTTTACATCATCTAACATGTCATTACTCCAACAATTTTCTTAACGCACTATTGCATATTAAAGCACTATTAAAGTACTACGCGTGTGCCTTCATTTTCACCCATCACCACGCGCTTTAAAGCGCCTGGTTTAAAAATACTAAATACTGAGATTGGCATCTTTTGATCACGACACAACGTCAATGCTGTCGCATCCATCACTTTAAGGTTTTTTTGAATCGCCTCATCAAAGGTGACTGTCTCGTAGCGTTTTGCGTCTGGATTTTTCTTCGGATCATCCGTGTAAATACCATCGACCTTAGTCGCTTTTAACACGATTTCTGCATCAATTTCCATACCGCGCAACGCTGCAGCGGTATCGGTGGTAAAGAAGGGGTTGCCGGTACCAGCACCAAAAATGACTACGCGCCCTTCTTCTAAATAGCGAATGGCTTTGCCGCGAATATAGGGCTCAGCCACTGCTTCAATATTCAACGCACTTTGTACGCGTGCTGGAATACCCGCATGCTTCATGGCATCTTGCAATGCCAACGCATTCATTACAGTGGCCAGCATGCCCATATAGTCGGCTGTCGCTCTATCCATACCACTGGCTGCTGGCGCTACGCCACGAAAGATATTACCGCCACCAATGACTACACCTACTTCTACGCCCAAATCTACCACTTCTTTGACTTGCGCAACAATTGCCGCAATGGTGATGCGGTTGATTCCATAGGCATCATCCCCCATCAAAGCCTCGCCTGAAAGTTTAAGTAAAATGCGCTTAAAGGCAGGTTTATCCATATTATTCCTTAATTTAAAATTTTGCTTATTTAATCACAAACCACCTTGTTTGCCTAAACTTTTAAGCGGTGATTAGGTGCTGCAAGCCAAAAAAAAGTGAGCTTGACGTTAGTCAAACTCACCTCTTTAACACCACCGAACAAACAGTAGCGCTACAATGCTTTTAATTACACCTTAGCTGCAGCAGCCACCTCAGCAGCGTAGTCCACTACTGCTTTTTCAATGCCTTCACCTACAGTATACATAGTGAAAGAAGCCACTGAAGCATTTTTGGATTTCAACAATTGTTCGATCGACAATTTATCATCTTTAACAAATGTTTGACTCAACAATGTCACTTCTTTCAGGAATTTCTGCACTGTACCGTCTGCAATTTTCTCTAGCATCGCTTCTGGTTTGCCGGCTTCTTTTGCTTTTTCAATCGCAACACGACGCTCTGTCTCGATCAACGCTGCATCCACACCTGACGCATCCAATGATTTTGGTTTTGCAGCAGCAATGTGCATCGCAATGTCTTTACCCAAGGCTTCATCACCGCCCACCAAATCCACCAACACGCCAATTTTGCTGCCATGCACGTAGCTGATTAATTTACCTTGTGCTTCCGTACGCACAAAACGACGTGGCGTGATGTTCTCGCCAATTTTACCCACCAATTGTGCACGCGCTTCTTCAGCTGTCGCGCCGCGCATAGGTAAAGTAGCCACTGCCTCAATATTGGCTGGGCTATTGCTATTAACCACTTGTGCAAGTTCAGCCACAAATTTCAAGAAATCTTCATTTTTTGCACAGAAGTCTGTTTCAGAGTTCACTTCAATCAATGTGCCTGTTTTGCCATCAGCGCTGATATTAATACCTACCGTACCTTCAGCTGCAACGCGGCCAGCAGCTTTGCTGGCTTTGTTACCAAAACGTACGCGCAAAATTTCTTCAGCACGCGTCATATCGCCTTCAGCCTCAGTCAATGCTTTTTTGCAATCCATCATGGGCGCATCTGTACGCTCACGCAATTCTTTTACCATACCTGCGGTAATCTCAGCCATCTTAAACTCCTAATCTAAATTGATGATTCAATGTTTATATTCATTATTTGAGAATACAAAAAGGGGCTATGCGCCCCTTTTGATTAAAAAGCAATTACTCTGCAGCTGCTTCAGCTACTTCAACAAACTCTTCTTCTTTTGCTGATTTAATGATCTCTGTAATCGCGTTAGCACGGCCTTCTAATACTGCATCCGCAATACCACGTGCATATAAACGAATCGCACGGCTTGAGTCATCATTGCCAGGAATAATGTAAGTCACGCCATCAGGTGAGTTATTTGTATCCACAACGCCAATCACTGGAATGCCCAATTTTTGCGCTTCAGTAATCGCACCGCTCTCATGACCTACGTCAATGATGAAAATCGCATCTGGCAAGCCACCCATCTCTTTTATACCACCGATAGAGCGCTCTAACTTCTCCACTTCACGCTTATAGCCTAAAGCTTCTTTTTTACCAAATTTTTCCAAGCTACCGTCTTGCAACATCGCTTCGTAGTCAGTCAAGCGTTTGATAGATTGCTTCACTGTTTTGAAGTTAGTTAACATACCACCTAACCAACGGTGGTTCACATATGCACAACCTGCACGCGCAGCTTCTTCTTTTACGATGTCACGTGCTTGACGTTTTGTACCTACGAATAAAATACGACCTTTGTTAGCCGCCAATGTACGCACATATTTAAGTGCATCTTCAAACATTGGCAATGTTTTTTCAAGGTTAACGATATGAATTTTGTTACGATCACCAAAAATGTACTCGGCCATTTTTGGATTCCAATAACGGGTTTGATGGCCAAAGTGAACACCGGCCTCTAGCATTTGACGCATGGTTACTGACATACTATTCTCACTCTCAAAGGGTTATGAATTCACACAACGCTAAAAACACCCTCAAAATCAAGCAGTTAAATACCACTCGCTATGTTTAGGCACCCTAGATTAGGCTGTGTGTAGATTTAAAAACACATTTCTATTGAAATGCGAAGGCAGAATATTACCACTAAGCAATTGAATTTGCTAGTTTTAGATTACGTAAATCACGCTAAAATCTGCTGCCAATGACTATTCGGCAGATACGTTGGGCGCACCAATTAAATGCATCACACGACTCACGTCCACATGGAGCAAATCGGCAATCTCTTTGTAATCGTCCGGCAGCGCTGCATCATCCCAACCGTTGGCAGTATGTCGCGCCAAATTGACTGCTAAGCGTACGTTTTTCACACGTTGCGCATCAGCTTTATCTTCATCCATCAACTCCGTCAGCAATGGTGGTAAACCAAACGCCTCCACCAACGATTTTTGCAGGTCCATCAACTTAAATGTCAGCACCTGTAGTTGCACATCCGTGCTACGTAATTGCCGATCCTGCTGCTGCTTTTGATGAATTTCAAGCATTTTCTCCGGCGCGAAACACCACATCAACATTTCTGCTAAATCGCGCAATAGTGCGGCCAGACGTACATCTTCAGCATGCAAGTCTTTTAAATAGGCAGCCCATTCAATTGCATAGTGCGATGCGCGATGCGCACGCTTAATGAGCTTTAGCAAATGAGTGAGCGCAATCACTCGCGTACCAATGACTGATTCTACGGTAGGCTCGGGCAAAATATGATTAAAAAACGTGCTGGTGCCCAGCATAATCACAGCCTGCTCCACCTGCACCAAATCTTGCAGTTGCTGCCGACCTTTATGGCGTTGTGCATAAGTAAGCACCTTAAACACCATCATGGGATCTTTTAGTACAGCTAGCGTAATATCACGTGCACTTGTATTGTCTTCGTCGGCTTTCAGGGTAGCGATATCTCTAGCGGTTTGTCTTAGTACCGGAATATCAGCGGTTTGAAAAAACGCAATCCAGTCAGCTACCGTGCTGCTGCTTAACGCTTGCTCAAGTGTATTCATACACATCTCCTATGTTCGCCTAATAGGGTACCCGAGACGCTGATTGTCAGATTGCACGATTAAACGTGTTTTTACCGGCTATTTTATTAAATGGCGTTACTTAAACTTGCTCATGTTAAAATGTGTGTTGATTAATCATTTTTTACCGATCATGGCTATTACAATTAACAATGCTGAAGACATCGCACAGATGCGGATTGCCGGCAAACTTGCCTCAGAAGTCCTAGACTATATTACTCCCTTTGTTGTACACGGTGTGACCACCGAAAAGCTGGATCAGCTTTGCCATGACTACATCGTCAACGTACAACAAGCAATCCCGGCGCCACTCAACTATGCGCCAGATGGTCACACACCATATCCAAAATCAATTTGCACCTCGGTCAACCATCAGATTTGCCACGGCGTACCCGGTGACAAAGTGCTGAAAAATGGTGACATTGTGAATATTGATATTACCGTGATTAAAAATGGCTACCACGGTGACACCAGCCGTATGTTTCAGATTGGCGAGACCTCAATCCAAGCCAAGCGTTTATGCGATTTAACCTATCAGGCTATGTGGCTAGGTATTCAGCAAGTAAAACCGCAAGCGACTTTGGGCGACATTGGTTACGCCATACAAAGTTTTGCCGAGAAAAATGGATTTAGTGTCGTCCGCGAGTTCTGCGGGCATGGCATCGGGAAGAAATTCCACACCGAGCCACAAGTGCTGCATTACGGGCGCCCCGGTGCTGGCTTAAAGCTACAGGCAGGCATGATTTTTACCATTGAGCCTATGATTAATGCTGGCAAGCGCGACATTAAACAATTGCCGGACGGCTGGACTATTGTCACCAAAGATCGCAGCCTATCTGCGCAATGGGAACACACGGTGCTTGTGACCGAAACCGGGTATGAAGTACTCACGGTTTCTGCCGGCTCTCCGGCTAGCCCTCTGCCTGCCTAAATGACAGCAACCAAAGAAGCTGTTTTAAATTGGCGTCAGTCGCTAAAGACTGAGCATGCCAACTTAGAGTCGCAATTTTTTAGCCACCAGAACACGCCCCGCTTACTCAAAAAACTCAGCCACAGCATTGATCATCTACTGGCAGAGGTGTGGCAGCAGCTTCAGCTTCACCCAGACATCTGCCTGATTGCCGTCGGTGGCTATGGGCGTCAAACGCTTTTTCCATACTCAGATATTGATTTGCTGATTTTGCAGCCAGAAGATACTGAACAAGATCAGCAAGCAAAGATTGAAAGTTTAATTGGCATTTTGTGGGATATTGGTTTAAACGTTGGGCATAGCGTGCGCACCCATGCCGAATGCTTGGAGGAAGCGCAGCGCGATGTCACGATTCTGACTAACTTAATTGAATCGCGCCTGATTATCGGCCCACAAAAGCAGTTTCAATTATTTCAGGTAGAGGTGAATAACACCTTGGCCCCCGCCTCTTTCTTGGAAAAGAAATTAAAAGAGCAGCAAAATCGGCACGCAAAATTTAATGACACCGCTTATAACTTGGAGCCGAATTTAAAAGAAAGCCCAGGCGGATTACGTGATTTAAATATGATTCTATGGATTGCGCAAAGCCAAGGCTGGGGCAAAACATGGGCAGAACTACGCAAAAATAACATCATCTCTGACAAAGAACTGCGTCAAATTAAGCGGCATGAACTTAACTTACAAACGCTACGCGTACGCTTGCATTACTTAGCAAAACGCAGAGAAGACCGCTTATTATTTGATTTTCAGAATGAGTTGGCTGCTGATTTAGGTTTTGTCACCACGCCACATAAGCGCGCCAGCGAGCAGCTGATGCACCGCTATTACCAAAGCGTTAAATACATCAGTTTAATGAATGAGATTTTGCTTAAAACATTTCAAGAAAACTTAGCGAACTCGCCTGCCCGCATCACAGAAATCAATCGTCATTTTTATGTACAGCATGGATTACTCCATGCCAATATTGCCCATATTTTCCAGCTTAACCCTGCTGCTATTTTTGAGAGCTTTTTACTGCTGCAGCAGCATCAGAGCATCCAAGGGTTTGGCGCCGACCTGATCCGTGAGTTACAACGGGTTAAAAAATCGATCAACCACGATTTTCGACAATCCAGCGTGCACAAAGCGCTGTTTCTGGAAATCCTATCGCAGCCAGATGGCGTCAACCGTGCCTTGCGCAACATGAATCGCTATGGCGTGTTAGGGCAATATATTCCTGTGTTTGGCAAAATCATCGGGCAAATGCAACATGATTTATTTCATGTGTATACGGTGGATGAGCACATCTTAAATGTGTTACGTAATTTACGTCGCTTTGCCAAACCAGAGCTAGCCCATGAGTTTCCGCTGTGCAGCAAATTATTCGCGCATTTTGACAAGCCTTATCTGCTCTATCTTGCCGCCCTATTTCATGACATCGCCAAAGGACGTGGTGGAGACCATTCGGATTTAGGCACCATAGATGCCAGACGCTTTTGTAAGTTACATGGCCTGCAAAAAGCCGAAACAGAGCTCGTGGCGTGGCTGGTACAAGCCCACTTAAAAATGTCCAGCACGGCACAAAAGTCTGATTTATCTGACCCTAAAGTGATTGAGCAGTTTGCACAATTTGTGAAAGACGAATACCGACTGACCGCACTATATCTGCTTACGGTTGCCGATATCCGTGGCACCAGCCCTGTAGTTTGGAATGCATGGAAAGCGCGATTGCTTGAAAGTCTGTACTTTTCAACCACTCACATACTACGCGCAGAGCACAAAGACTCTTTAACGCAAATTGAGATACGTAAACAAGAAGTCAGCAAAAAGCTGGCGAGTTTTAATCTCTCTCAAAGTTCTGCTGCACCACTTTGGGAAAGTTTTGGTGAGCAATACTTTACCCGGTTTGATAGTGATGAAATTGCATGGCAAAGCCGCTTATTGATGCCACATAAGAACACGTTGGTACCCATTGTACGGGCCAGATTGAGCCCGAAAGGTGACGGCATTCAAGTAATGATCTATGCAAAAGACCGCAATGATATTTTTGCGCGCATTTGCCACTTCTTCGATAGCATGCACTACAACATTGCGCAGGCCAAAATTTTTACTACGCAACACGGATACGCATTAGACAATTTTATTGTTTTAGAACAATCTACTAAACAAGTAAGTTACAGTGGTTTGTTAAATCATATCGAGGCCACATTAACCGCAGAACTCATTCAAAATGGCATGCTAGAGAAGCCGATTCAGGGTAGGATGAACCGGCAAGTCAAACACATGCCGATCAATACGCAGGTGCAAATTTTTGCCGATAGCCACAACCAGTATCATCAACTGGAAATCATTGCCAATGACCGGCCGGGTTTGTTGGCGCAAATGGCACAGATTCTTTTAAGTTGCCATATTGAGTTGCGTAACGCAAACATCAACACATTGGGCAATCGTGTTGAGGATCACTTCTTGATCTCTGCCCCACATGGTAAAAAACTCAACGTTGAAGCCATCAAAAACTTAGAAGCTGCGTTCTCACAACTGTAATCAAGCTCAACAACCACTTCAGTGCTAGCCATGTAGCAGTCACTCAAAATGATAGTGTTTTTTAAGCGGCTGCTTGACGTGCCAAGTGCAGTCTAATCCCGCTTCAAATGTGACTAAATCTCCTACGCCAAAACTCACAGGCGCGCCATTTGTTGGTGTTACCGTCACTTCACCCTGCAAAATGTAAGCAACTTCCTTCGAGCTATAGGACCATGGAAACGTAGAAACTTCCTTCGTCCAAATGGGCCAGCGAGACACGCCCAACGCATCTAGTTTTGCTTGATCCGGTTTTTCTACATGTATTGTTGCCATGCTTCACTCCCCTCATGGTAGAAATAAAAAAGCCTTGAAATCTCAAGGCTTATTTTATGCTTTCAACACACAATTGCAATTAAGAATGTTTGTAGTGTTTTTTCAATGTTTTCACTACTTCCCATTGTGATTTCAAACCTTTTGGGAATACAACAAAATCACCGGCTTTAATAACCACTTTTTCGCCACCTTGTGGTGTCACGTGGAATTCGCCTTCTAACACATAAGCGCTTTCAGTCATGCTGAAATCCAGTGGGAATTTTGATGGCTCGCAATCCCAGATAGACCAGCTAGAAACGCCTAGCTCTTTCAATTTTTCTTGAGATGGATTGTGATCGATAATAATTTGACTCATGTTAAATCCTTTACCTAACTTAACCGTTAAATGAAAATGCCGCTAGCAAGCGGCATCGTAAAATCTGGCGGAAGAGGTGAGAGATTCTGGAAAATCATCATAACCCCTTGAATCCGCACAAATTCGTGCTTCCAAGCCTATTGCATGTGGTAAATTGATGTGGTAAAACGTCACCAATAACGACAACAAAAGAAGGTAGCAAGTGAGCAACAACATAGAGCTGAGAGCTAATACTTGGTACGCAGTCCTAATTATACCAAAGGACGTAAGGGAAACCCTAGGCAAGTTTAAGTTTTTTAAAACCCTTAAGACCACAAGCAAGAAAGAAGCGTGTCGCCTCGCCCTTCCTTTAGTAGCTCTGTGGAAAGCCCAAATAGAGGAAGCAAGGGGTAACACCGGAGCTGTTCATAACGAAGCCTTACGATGGAAAGGCTACTTGGCAAGTGCACAAGGAGTTGTGCTAGATGTACTCGAGGAGCAACTTCTAGACAAAGCTAAGGAACTGGAAGTTAAGCATGACCTAGAACATGCAGAAGACTTCTATCAGGTTGCTACAGGCAAGCGCACTCCCCTAGACACTCATTACGAGAATTGGGTAGCGCAGATATCGTTAGTACCGAAGACCAAAGACCAAACTGTGAAAGATGTTGAAACATTCCTTAAACAGTTCAAATCCATCGAGAAGGTAACCAAGCTCGAAGTTAAGAGGTGGATTGATGGTCTTCAGGCTGATGGAAACAGTGTAGGCACAGCTAACCGAATGTTAATCTCTGCGAGAAATTATTGGGGTTACTTGAGGAGAATAGAAGCAGTGAGTATTAACGATGAGCCACTTTCTCTCAAAGGCCTCTTACCACCAGCTAAGAAATTGAGTAAGAAAGGCTACATACCCTTTGAACCTGCTTCAATTGTTAACTTATGGAGAGCTGCTCTATCAAGCAATGACCAATCACTGGCCGACTTAATCTATATCGGTGCATATACTGGAGCACGTATCGAAGAGATTTGCTCGCTTAAGCTTGTAAACATCAATATAGATTCCTTCAAAATAGTAAACTCAAAGACCAAAGCTGGTGTTCGGGAAATCCCTATCCATAGCGATCTTAAAGAAACATTCAAGCGACTAAGGGAGGAGTCAACGGATGGCTATTTATTGTCTGGCCTAACATTCAATAAATATGGTGATAGAAGCAACAATGTAGGGAAACGATTTGGGAAGCTAAAGACAAGCCTAGGTTATACAGGAACTCATGTGTTCCATTCAATTAGGAAGACTTTTGTGACCCTCTTAGAGAACGCTGGTATAACTGAGGGGGTAACTGCGGATATAGTTGGACATGAGAAGAAGACTATGACTTATGGGCTTTACTCAGGGGGAAATAGTTTGGCTATCAAAAAAGCAGCTATTGAAAAGGTGCAATACCAGTTTAACTAAGCAGACTTGTACTCAATTTGACTAAAAGAATCTTATGCTAAGATACCTTACACCTTAATTACATAGAACAATATCAATAATGATTAAACTAAGCGTAGTGATCGTAGCACTCCTTACCTCAGTCTCAGCTATTGCAGGGGACTATTCCCGTAAGGACAATGATAGATATGTTAACCAGCGTAACGAGCCTAAGTCTTACACCCTCTCCGGTGATGACTATAGAAGGAATCGTAACGAGGACTCAGGATATAACTCTAGGAAGTCTAATAGAGAGTCTGAAGGGTCTTCTAACGGTTCAACCCGTAGCGGTAATCAGATAAATAACAATGGCCTGATAATCAATAGAGATTAGTCTTGCACTCTTAAAATAAAATGATTAAGTTTCCAACTGTATTAGTATTAGGCGCTGGTGCAAGTATTCCCTACGGGTTCCCTTCTGGTGCCGAACTCAAAAAGATTATTTGCGAGGTGAAATTTCCACCATCATTCGATAGCTCATTTAGCAGTTTAAAAGTTAGTAACTTTGTAAATGCATTCAGAAATTCCCATGTCAACTCAATCGACTCTTTCCTTGCTCGACGAAGTGAGTATGTGGGTATCGGTAAAGCAATTATTGCAAACATTATCAGCCGCAAGGAAGATATTGAGTATTTTAACCTTAACATCGAGGATGACTGGTACGCCCTTTTGTGGAACAAGTTGGTCGCAGATGTTCATAGCATTGAAGATTTTGCAAAAAACAATTTAAAAATAATTACTTTTAATTACGACAGGTCATTAGAAGCTTTTTTATTAACCTCTTTTTGTAATACATTTGGTGTAGAAACTGATATAGCAAAAGAAGCATTAAAAGGAATACGAATAATCCACTTCTATGGCCATTTGGGAGAACTCAGCCAAGGGTATTCTAAAACGGAACTACCTTACAAGAACAATCATAGTGATTCGTTCATTTTCCAAGCCGCTGGTAATATCAAAATTATTCCGGAACACAGAGACAACCTAGAAACTAATGTTGAAATAGAGAGCTGGTTTGTGGAAGCAAGAAACATTTTCTTTCTCGGATTTGGATTTGACGCACTTAATATAACAAGATTGGGGCTAAAAGAGACCTTTGAGAAAATGTTCAATAGTAATACTGAGCACATCACAGTTATGGCTTCTACTTATAAGCTAACAGCATCTGAAGCGAGCTTAGCCGGAACATTATTGTTGGGAAAGGCTAAAACTCACTCATGGGATAATGTAAGTCAGACTTGTTCAGGCACTCTAAGGCATTACGCTGAAAAGTTTGTGTGAACTTTCAACCGCTATAGAGATTAACCCTTTCAAACACCTCCGCATTCCTCCAGCCTAAACAATCATTGTCCGCAAAATGCACAACTGTAAGCTAGCACAATGAATTTATGTCTTCCGTAGGATTTGAAATTACTGTTTTAATGTTCAAACGGGTTTTAAAATTACCAGAAAATTGTGAGTGGGTTACATAGCGTGGGAAGCTATCCATCCCCCCCTCTACCCCTAAGTATCTTAAGATTTCCTTCCGAAACCCTAGCCCTTCCTCACCAGTATTCAGCTCAGTTTCAAATCCCAATATGGAAATCGCCTAGCTTCCTACTCACCAGCAAATAGATAAACAAAAGCCCCTTGAGATTATCTTAGGGCTTCTTTGGTAGATCGTAACGAGTTAGCTTGAGGCTAGTATTGTTCAAGTAAGAACTGACGAGGAGATGACTTAGCCACTCTACTAATAAGCACTCTTACCTTACCTAACTGAATCTCACGTTCCATACCCACCTCTGTGAGTTCATTGTTGTAAGTAAGAGCTGAATAGCTGGTGGGTTCAATCATTAGCTCAAAACCGAAGAGTTGCATGTAGATAGGTTTCATAGTGTCATTGTCCTTTTGTTATTGATTAGGCTCTAGGAAGACTAGAGAGAAGGTAAGACTAACACGATTAATTGACAATTCCTAATGTTTCTCTTTATAAACAATTACTTATAAGAAACTATCACCTAGAAGAAACTTAAACCAATCCCGATAAAGTGAAAATGCAATCGACGTATAAACGATTATCTTAAGGTGAGATAACCTAAGATATACCCCAGTTATTTTAAGAGCTTCTAGGGGTCTTTGCACAAGCCGCTAAGCTGCCTTAAGTACTCGCTGAACGGTACTAACACCGACACCTAATTCTTTAGCAATTTTGAGCATACCCTTACCCTCTGCTCTCAAGGCTTTTATCTGTGGCTCAGGATTAGCTAGGTTCGCTGGTCTACCGTGAGGCTTGCCTGATTTAGTCCCTGTTACCTTACTTCTTGCAATACCAGCTATGACACGTTCTTTAATCATAGACTTTTCAAACTCAGCAAAGACACCGCACATTTGAAACAGAGCCTTCCCTGCTGGAGTACCTGTATTGATTCCTTGCTGGTGGAGGTATAGGTCTACACCGCTCTCATGAATCTCACTTAAGAACTCCACAAGATGCTGAAGGCTTCGGCCTAACCTATCCACTGACCAAGCAGCAACCATATCGAACTCTTTTCGAACGGCTCCCTTTTGCAACTTATCAAATGCTGGTCGCTGGTCTCTTCCTTTAGCTCCGCTAATAGCATGGTCGATAAACTCCCCTACGACAACCCACCCCATTCTCTCAGCGACTGCCCTAAGTTCGACCAATTGATTATCTGTAGTTTGACTCTCTGTACTTACGCGAGCGTACAAGGCCACTCTTTTGGATTGTGAATTACTCATTACCTAACCCCTGATTAAATGAACTTATAACCATACTAAAACATTTGTTTAGGTATAGTCAATAAGCGCAATATCTCACTGAGGATTTATAAGGGTTCTAGAGGGGTAATTCTTGAGGGTTTTGGTATGGGTGCATATGAGCCACTTTAACGTGGAATCAAACGCTTACGCGTTGAAGTGTACACCTTAGTAATGAACATAGATTTGAAGTTAAGAATAAGCCCATATTAATCAACGGTCTCAACGGATAAATCAATGACTTACACGCTAACGTACATACCTTAGTAATAACACATTACATTTCAATCAACTTACTGACGAAGGAAACAATGCAAGACAACACACATAAGAAGGTCTTTAGGAGCTTTGCGCTACCTATACCAACCTTTGATTACCTCAAGAACTTCCAGAGGAAATACCAAGAGAAACACAACGCACTAATCAATAACAATCAGGCACTAGTGATATTGCTTGGTGAGCACCAGCAACTGTTAGGAGTTAATAGCGATGGCCGCTAAGACAACTAAAGATGTAATGGCTTGGTTTAAGGTTAATGTAGCAGGGCTGACCATAGAGCTATCAGGTCACAGCGATACACATGTGGCAATTTACGTTAAGTTACTTCTGCTTTATTGGTCTTCTGCTAACAAATTACCTGAGATTAATCAGCACCTCCATAGAAAGTTAGGAATAAAGGATGCTGCTGGTGAAGTAGCTTTAGCAGACATACTCAATGAATTCTTCCCTTTGGATGATGACGGTAATTATTATCATGTTGAGTTGGACAGGCAGCTTAATGAAACTATAGCTAACAGTAGAAAGCAATCAGAAAGAGCTAGCAAGCCTCGTGGAGGCAACTCACTTAGCAACCCTACCAATTTCGAACAGAGGAAAGAGGTTGATGAAGACAATTTCTAATTCATGATTAGCCACCGCTAACCACGGTTAATTAATCTTAGCCACCGCTAGCCTATAGATAGAGAGATAAATAGAAAGAGAGACAGATACAAAGATAAATAGATTAGAACTAACACATCTAACTAACCACACTAATCACTGTATCAATCAACTCTCTCTTTTAACTCAAGTAACAGTTAAAAAACTCTTAAGGTTAATTCTTTAATTAGACTAACTGTATTTTGAGTTATACCTCTGTTACTGACTTACATGATATTCAATATAAATATTGTGTCAGGTCAATCTTAACTATCTATAGAACACTCTACTAACAAGTTTCAATCTATTAAGCATTATCAACTTGTCTCTAGTGATACCTATAGAGACTCTTACAGTTGAATCCCTTAATCACTTCCCATTGTTGTTAGCTCAGCCTAGCAACCCATTATTGAAAGAAAGTAAATGAACGATATCACCCGCAGGACTCTACCCTGCCCCCTATGCAGTACACCTCACATAGTTCCTATCTCACGTAACCGATCTAAGTGTAAAGGTTGTAAGACTTGGCTACAGATTAACGATGCCAGAGATGGTCTACAAGACTTCTATGTAGCTAACGGAGCAGCTTACCTTAAGAAGAAAGGTTACAGATGTGCTACCCAGTAGAGCCAAGAATTGGTCTTAAGATACAAATGGATAATGAGTACCGAGACCTAAATAAAGATAATAGAGGAACAGGTATACAATTAGCCTCAAGTATAGATAGACGCACAGGGATGCGTTTCGTTCTTAATGATGAAGGTCACGCAATGCGAGGCTTCAAAGGTACTGGCACTCAGATTGTTGATGACGATGCTGGACATAATCTTCCCGGGCTTAGAGGCACAGGCGCACAAAGCATTTCCACTAATGAAGGACGCGATTTGAAGGGTACACGCGGCACAGGCGTACAAATTGCGTCAGGTAAAAATAAGCGCTAAATAGTAGATATAAATTACAGTCATCCTAAAGAGTCTTCATGATTCTTTAGGGTATCTGTATTTGTGTGTCTATTTTTTTCTTTGTGAAATCTCTAAGAGAAACGCTAGGATTTCACTTAAAAGATTTCAAAGGCATCCCTTACAATACACTTATAACAGGTTATATCATGTCCTCCGAGGAGACATGGTCTGTATAGCTTAAAACTAAATCGCAGGGTATCCCATACCTACTCTAAAGGCGGCACCAATAACTTGACCGATTGTTGCTGAAATGAGTGCTTTACTTGTCTCACCTGCAACATTATTTGAAGCTTCTAGCAACTTTGTCCCTAATGACTTACCGCCAATACTGTCAGGAATACAGGATAAGACCTCAAGTCCTTTAGTAGATAGCACGTATTTATTACTAAGGTCACCCGAGGTCTTTTTAATTATATAGCCAGCCTCTACTAGCCAAACTATAGTTGCAGATGCATTAGATTCATTTTCGGTTAACAGCTTAGTTTCTTGCATAGGGCAATTAGTACTATCTGGATTAATATCGTTAGCTATTGCAGCTGTGATATCTTTTTCATAAGCCAAATCACGACCAATATAATTAACAGCTAAACTATGTCCACTTAAAGTGATGGGTATAGGAAAATTCTCATAGAGGTTTCCTAGAGCCACAGTCGCATAATAATTAAAAAGCTCAATATTTTTCATAACATGGCTCCCTACTTCCCAAGAGAATACTGATTCAATTTTATTATTGAAGCATAATAAGGGAAAATAAATATACAAGGTGAGCTATTTTCTAGCTGCGTAATAGAGTATTAAGACTTTTAATTTCTCAGACATTTCTCCAAAATGATTAAATACCTAGTAGCCCTAGCTTCCCTCCTCTTTCTCTCACCAGCATATGCAGAGTTACTCCAAGGGAGAGTCGTAGGTGTAACCGATGGGGACACAATCACTGTTCTTGATACAACCAACACCCAGTACAAGATAAGGCTCGCTGGCATGGATGCACCCGAGAAGAAACAGCCCTTTGGTCAGGTCTCTAAGCGTTCTCTTTCGGATTTAACCTATAACAAGACTGTGCTGGTGGACTGGTCTAAACATGACCGATATGAACGTATTGTCGGGAAGGTGTGGGTCAATGACCTTGATGTTAACCTAGAGCAAATCAAGAGAGGCCTAGCGTGGCACTATACGAAATACAAGAAGGAACAACCCTTAGAGGATAGGCTCTCCTATTTACATGCTGAGGAATACGCTAGAGAATCTAGAGTAGGTTTATGGGTAGAACCTAACCCTACACCTCCATGGGACTGGAGAAAGGCTACAAGGTAAAGCTATGTGCTCTGGTGTTAGGTACACTGATTCATCAGGTAAGGAATGGAAGATTTACTTCCCCAATCCTAAGGCAGCACTTCCCGTGGTCAAGACTGACGGCAATATTGAATGGGTTAAATGGGGTAGACGCAAAGAAGAGCAAGCTCCCTTCGTGCAAGGAGGATGGGCAAGGTCTGACTCAATTGAACTTGGTAAGTGGGAACGCTATAACCCTACCTTTGTTCAGTTAGCAGCTCATGGATTCATGGAGAAGGATGCTGAGAAGGTATCACATTGGATTGATGTTCCTCAGGGGAAAGCTATAGAAGCTCTTATAGTGAATCATGACGATGAGCAGCGGGTCTATGTGGTTACTGAAGATACACCTCAAGATTACGCTTGGGTTCACGATAGATGGCCTAAGCTAACTCAATCATTGTCTTCTACCAATCGCTCACTGTAGTTATTCCACCCACAAGCAGCGCAAAGATTAACATAAGGTGGATCTAGATTCTGGTCGGGCTCATATATAGAATCAATCCTATACGAACTACACTTAGGACACACTAATGGGGGTTCTGATTCGTGATGAATAATGACTTTAGCAAGAGCGGATATATAAGCTTCCGTTGCTTCCAAACTCAGCTCAGCCTCATAAAGAGTAGCATTTCTAGTGTGAGTAACCCAATTTACCAGTTGCCAAACCTTCTCCGAAGAGCTTTTAAGATAGCTTCTTATATATTGATTCCGCTCTCCGCCAGCAAACTTATCTGCTATGAGTAATGACCAGCCAACGAAATCCGCAACCTTAGGACGATCTTGGACATCAATTAAGGACACGTCAATTGCTTTGATTACCTGAAGTAAAGTCTCCCTACATTTCATACCGATAGATTGAAAGTCAGCAGACTCTATTGCGTGTTCAATTGCCTCTGCTGCATCTTCCCATCTCCTCCATACAGAAATAAGTCTATCTCTTGAGTCTTCAGGAGCTATCTTGGCGTCTCTTGCAGCTACTCTGGCAGTAACACCTATATGGAACGATAACGTGTAATCGAGAGAGACAAACTCGGTTTGAGAGTATAGGTTAGTAGGTTCAGTAATAACCCACCACCTCCCATCTACTTCATTTGTGTGGACGTCCCATACATCATGTTTTTTTCCAAATACAACTTCTGAAGTCAGGCGCTCCAGATGCACTACTTTTACCTTATTTTTCTTTCTACCTTTATTGCTCTGCCACTCAACATAGTCAACAATCTTTGTCTGCTCGTGTTCAGGAGCATTCAGCACTACTTTTTTAAGTGCCTCAATAGGTATTTGTTTTGGTGTATCAGCCATTGTAAATCCATTCTGAGTGGTACTCTGAGTACTGTTTAATACGCTATGCTACTACAGAGCCACTGGCAATTCCTTCCATTCACCAGTGTAGTTTGGACTCTTCAATCCCCTCTTCATTACCCAAGCCTTATGGATTCCCTCAGAGGCAAGCTTGATTGTACCCTTGCTATACCTCTGATTGATACTGTCTAAGGTGTCCATCAGCTTGCTAGCCTTACCCTCTCCAAGAGTAAACCCAAAGAGGTCTGTTTGTTGTCCTTGAGACGGCACTAGCTCCATAAGCATCACACCAGCCTTTTGATAGTAAATACCTTCTCTAAAGAGCTTCTTAAGAATCCATAGAGCTGTCCTGTTTACCTGTAAGGTATTGTCAGTGGGTGAAGGCATAGCAACGGTAAGACTTGCTCCATAGAACTGAGCCTTATCGAAGGGACTATTCTGAATGAAGACATATACAGCATTAGCATACAAGCCGTGCTTACGGAGCCTAGCACTAGCATTGGTAGCATGAAAACTAACAGCCTCCTCTAGCTCCTGTAGGGAAGTCACACGAGTCCCAAAGGATCGCGAACTCATCACTTGTTTAGCTTCAGGGAGTGTCTCGTCTAGCTCTAACCAAGACTCACCATTTAGCTCTTTGATTGTACGCTCAAGCAACACTCCGAACTCGTCACGGATTCTCTTAGGGTCAGCCCTCTTGAGTCTTAGAACATCATGCACACCTAGCTTATTGAGCTTGGCCTCTAGCTTGTTACCAATGCCCCACACTTTAGATACGGGGAGATTCTGCATCATAGCGTCTACTTCAGTCTGACTCATGCTGGTGAAGTCACATACTCCATTGAAGTGCGCTTGTTTCTTTGCACAGTGGTTAGCAAGCTTAGCGAGTGTCTTAGTGCTTCCCATACCTACACATATAGGAAGGCCAGTCCACTTCATTACAGTGTCTTTAATCTCCTTACCATAGGCCACTAGGTCACGCTTGATTCCTGTAAGGTCTAGGAAGGATTCATCAATAGAGTAAACCTCTTGCCTAGGAGCAAACTGTCTTAAGATGGTCATGAAGCGGTTACTCATATTGGCATACAGCTCATAGTTGGATGAGAAGGCAACAACACCTAGCTTCTTAGCCTCCTCCTCTATCTCGAACCAAGGTCTGCACATCCATAGGTCAAGCATTGCCTTTGCTTCTTTGCTTTGTGCCACAACACAACCATCATTGTTTGAGAGGACAACTACAGGAGTGTTTCTTAAGTCAGGCCTAAAGACTTTCTCACAAGAAGCATAGAAGGAGTTTGCATCACAGAGGGCGTATACGCGGTTATTTTGGCTGGTGGATGACATAGGTTACCACACCAAATATTATTAGCTCCTGCCCCTCAGAAAATACAATAGGTGCATGGTCAGGATGTTCAGATAATAGCTTAACGACATCACCCCTCTTATACAGTCGCTTCACCATCCACTCACCATCAACCTCAGCAACCACAATACTTGAGGACTTGAACTTGGCTGCCCTATCTACTATGACTGTGTCTCCATCAAAGATACCAGCTCCCTCCATAGAGACCCCCTTAACTTCAAAGAAGAAGGTAGCTGGAGGATTACTTACATATCTCTCATTAAGGTCTAAGAACTTCTGCTCATAGTCTTGAGCTGGTGAGGGAAACCTAGACTGACCCGCTGATATCTTACCGCTATAGATAGGCCTAGTTAGTGCTGGTGGATTAGGTGAGGCTTGAGGGACGCTAGGTAATCGCTCAGAGCCCCTAGCGATTGTCTTTTTGTATTCTTCAAGATACACCAGTACTTCAGTCTTGAGGCTGTTAGGCACTCGTATTACTGAAGTCTTCTCTTTGTAAGGACTCATTGGTTTTTTGGGTCCTGACCCTTCTCGTTTTCCACCGCTTGGCATAAGTTAACAACTTTGAACTATGTAACAGTGTTCAATTTAACATATGAAGTGTAAGATGAGAAATATTAGTTATCATTAAGAACCACTAACCTATAAGTAATCAATGGCAGCACGTATATACGCACACATTAAGCCTGAAATATTAATTTGGGCAAGAGAGTCTGCTGGGTTCACCCTAGAAGCAGTCAGTGCTTCTATTAAGCAAAATTTAGATGTGATAGTTAGCTGGGAGAATGGCAGCGCGTCTCCATCGATTCCTCAGTTAAGAGAACTAGCATCACTGTACAAAAGACCATTAAGCGTTTTTTACCTACAAGAAGTGCCTAGCGGCTTTATGGTAATCAGCGACTTCCGAAGAACATCTCCAGAAGCTCCAAGGCAATTTTCACCTGAACTTACTCAAGAAATTCGTATAGCTAATCAACGGCGTGTGCTTGCAATAGAAATGCTTGCAGACATAGGTAGTGAAGGCACGAAGGAGCTCGATTTCGAAATCAACATGAAGGATAACCCTGAACGTGCTGGCTTGATGATGAGAGAGTACTTCGGATTGTCCACGACTGAGCAACCATACAGAAGTGATACAACGGGCAGAACTGGGTTTAAGTTATGGCGAGAGCGAATTGAAGATGCTGGTGTATTAGTATTTCAATCTATTCGCATTGCCTCTGAAGAGGCTTCAGGCTTTGCACTAGCATATCCAGAGCTACCAGTAATAGTAATCAACAGAAAAGATGCTCCAGTGAGGAGGTTATTCTCGTTACTGCACGAGTTAGCTCACTTAGGTCTTCGTAAAAGCGGTGTTTCCGATTTGGATGTTGACTCGCAAAGGCCTCCAGAAGATAAAGCCTTAGAGGTGTACTGCAATCAGGTAGCAGCAGCCGCACTCATGCCAGAGACTATCTTTAGAAATGATGAGGTTGTAAGAAATCATGGTAATGAGGAGGAATGGAGTGATGCAGAAATTTCAAGTATTGCTGGAAAATTTGGTGTAAGCAAGGAAGCTGCTGTCCGGAGACTTACTACATTAGGGTTAACGTCCTCTGCATTTTACTTGAGTAAACGAGACCAGTACCGAGTTGAGTATATAGCAATAAAAGAACTCGAAGCCTACAGCAGAGCTAAAAGGGATATGAAACGTAACATGCCTCAAGAGGCTCTAAGTAACTACGGAAAAAGGTTTCTTGAGCTGGTGTTCCAGAACTATTATCAGGACAGGCTTACTCTAAGTGAAGTATCAGGCTACCTAGGATTGAGAACTACTCATGTAGTTGCACTTGAACATAAGCTAGAGGCTTCTAGATGAGTGCACTACAAATGCCAAGATATAGCATTGATACTAGCTGCATTATCCATGCGTGGAGAAGAGCGTATCCACCAGAACATTTCACCTCTTTCTGGGAAAAGCTGGAAGGGTTAATTACAAACGGGATAGTTGTTGCTTCGGTCGAAGTATTAAACGAACTCCGAAAAAAAGATGATGACATCTATCAATGGGCTCAAGCGCAGCCATCTCACCTATTTATGGAAATTGATGATGTGCAGCAACCCCATCTATCTCACGTTATGGGCAGACACCCTAGGCTCGTTGACACAACCAAAGGAAGGTCGGAATGTGATCCCTTTGTGATTGCTCTAGCTCTATCATTCCAAGAACCGTTAATGGTAATTAGTGAAGAGAATAATGGTAAAGCAAATAGCCCCAAGATACCTGATGTCTGTAGAGCAGAGAATCTAACATGTATCAAGTTAGTAGACTTAATCAGACTTGAGAAGTGGGTGTTTTAACCTCGAAAGCAAATGTACCAAGCATTAACACATAAACGCATGTATTAGCGGCAGATTGGATGTGGTAAATTGATGTGGTAAAAGAAAAAGCCCAATACAACCTAAACTATTGATTATATTGAGCTTATATATAGTGGCGGAAGAGGTGAGATTCGAACTCACGGAGGGCGTGAACCCTCGACAGTTTTCAAGACTGTAGCATTAAACCGCTCTGCCACTCTTCCAAATAAAACACTATCGCTTTTTAGACTATTGATTAGACAGTCTGAAGACCGCAGCATGCACATATTACAACCTTGCGTGCTACCGCCCTTCCGCGAAAGACGGCATTATAGCAAAGAATTAGTCGTCTTGAATATCCTGATTTGGAAAAAGTACATCAGTAAAGCCAAATTTTGTTAAATCTTGAATGCGCATGGGGTACAAAATACCATCCAAGTGGTCACACTCGTGTTGCACTACGCGTGCATGAAAGCCTGAAACTAGCCGATCGATAGTGTTTCCGTATTGATCAAACCCGTTGTAATGTAGGCGTTCGTACCTAGGCACCACCCCTCTAAAGCCAGGCACAGATAAACACCCTTCCCAACCATCCTCTTGCGCATCCCCCACCGGGTTAAGCGTTGGATTAATCAACACTGTATAGGGCACCTGTTCAGCATCCGGATAACGTGGGTTACTACCCACGCCGAAAATCACTACACGTAAACTCACACCAATTTGTGGCGCCGCAATGCCTGCGCCATTCATATGCGCCATGGTATCTTGCATGTCTTGAATCAACGCATGCAGCTCTGGCGTGTCAAATTGCGTCACCGCAGCTGCTTTTTGCAGCAGTATCGGGTCACCCATTCTAAGCACAGTTCTAATAGCCATATTGACTTATCGCTCCTTGGCAATTTGTTCAATGAGACGCATGACTTTCAACATGGTTTGATTCAGTAGTGGGATGACGCCTTCGAACTGAATGCCATTCACGCTATCGCCACGTCCAGCAGCATAATTGGCCACAGGGCATACTGCGGCATATGCCACACCCAATTCACGCGCCAACGCCGCCTCTGGCATACCTGTCATGCCAACAATGGTGGCACCATCCCGCTCCAATCGATTAATTTCAGCGGCAGTCTCTAAGCGCGGCCCCTGCACACAGGCATACACCCCTTCTTCAATTAACGGTTGTGCTATGTTTTGTGCTGCGCGTAAACATTTTTGACGCATTTCTGCGGAATATGGTTCGGTAAAATCAATGTGCTTTACTGGCAATTCAATGCCATCGTGGTAGGTATTTCTACGGCCGTGGGTGTAATCAATGATTTGATTCGGTAGCACAATGTCTGCCGGACGCAATTGCAAATGAATGCCGCCCACTGTGGCTACTGCCAATAACTCGCACACTCCTACAGAATGTAATGCCCAAATATTGGCGCGGTAATTCACCGCATGTGGCGGTATGGTATGCCCACCGCCGTGTCTAGCAAGAAACACTACTTCTACGCCATCCACATCACCAAATACCAACGGTTGTGATGGCTCGCCATAGGGCGTACGCGCAATCAGGCGCCGATGAATATTTAAATTGGGCAGCTCGGTTAAGCCTGTTCCACCAATGATTCCTAACATAACTGCCTTCTTTCGATAATTTTGATTATTGTAACGTATGCACTTAATAGTAGTGCATGCTGAGGCGACGATTAATTTATGGCATACTTTACGCCTCATGAACACCAACCCCAATACATCAGCACCTTTACACCAGCACTCGGCTATTGCGCAAGCAAGCTTACAGCATGCACAGCAGCACTATGAGAACTTTCCAGTGGCATCTGTGTTATTGCCCAGGCGTTATCGCGCGGCGGTTGCAATGATTTACAGTTTTGCTCGTCAGGCCGATGATTTTGCTGATGAAGGGGACATTGCCCCGGCACAACGATTAGAGAACCTGCAACGCTTTAGAGATGAGCTAGAGCTGATACAGGCCTATATTCATCCCAATACTGATTTCTTTAGCGCGTTACAGCAAACAATCCAAACGCACCGTTTACCACTCAAGCCTTTTTTCGATCTGCTGGATGCTTTTAGTCAAGACGTCACCAAAACACGTTATGCCAATTTTACTGAGGTCATTGATTATTGCCAGCGCTCGGCTAACCCAGTGGGCAATCTACTACTGCATTTATATGGCCAAGCCACACCCGAGAAGCTACAACAATCAGATGACATTTGTACCGCGTTACAACTCATCAACTTTTATCAGGATATTGCAATCGACTTTGATAAAAATGAAGGTAAGCGCCGCATTTATTTATGCCAAGACGAGATGCTAGCTGCAGGTATTGACGAATCAAGTATTGCGGACAAACAGGTCAATGCCCAATGGCAATCTTTCATGCAAATGAACATTGGCCGTGCCGAACAATTATTAACACGTGGCAAACCTTTAGGCAAACAATTGCCCGGGCGCTTAGGCTTTGAATTACGCATGATCATCGCCGGCGGTGAACGTATCATCAGCAAATTAAAAGCGTGCAATGGCGATATTTTTTATCATCGCCCTCAATTAAACATGGGGGATTGGGTTATCATTTTGCTAAAAGCACTGGTCCAACGATAACACCAAGCCCAACGATGACACCACTCCAATACTGCAAACAAAAAACCGCCGAGAGCGGTTCTAGCTTTACGCTTAGTTTTATTTTTCTACCCAAAGCAAAGCGAGAGGCCATGACAGCGCTCTATGCATTTTGCCGCGAGGTCGACGATGTGGTGGATGAATGCACCGATTATCAAGTCGCTCAGACCAAGCTCAACTGGTGGAAAACTGAAATCCAGCGTTTATTTCTCAAGCAAGCGCAGCATCCGGTCACCAAAGCACTTACCCCTATTGTGCAGCAATATCAATTGGCAGAAGAGCACTTTCAGGAAATTATTGATGGCATGGAGATGGATTTAAAATTCAATCGCTATGAAGATTTCAAACAACTTCAGCTCTACTGCTATCGCGTGGCCAGTGTCGTAGGCTTGCTTTCTGCACAGATTTTTGGCTTCCAACATCGCAAAACGCTTAAATATGCACATGATTTAGGCATGGCGTTTCAGCTTACCAATATTATTAGAGATGTTGGCGAGGATGCACGTAGAGGCCGTATTTACTTGCCGTTGGATGAACTGGCAAAAGCGGGCGTGACTGAGGAAGACATTTTACAAGGCCACGAAACTGAGGCAGTCAAAACCTTAATGGCATTTCAAATCGAGCGTGCTGAGACTTTTTATGACAAAGCACTCAACGAGCTACCCAAAGAAGATACCAAGCAACAACGTACAGGCTTAATGATGGCTGCCATCTACCGCACGTTATTACGTGAAATTAAAGCTGAGCCAGAAAAAGTACTCAATCACAAAACCTCTCTGCCCCCATTCCGAAAATTTAGGCTAGCCTTACATACCTACTTCAAATATGCCTAAGCGTTCAATTGCCATTATTGGTGGCGGTGTCGCAGGATTGGCCGCGGCAGTGACTTTAGCAAACGCGGATGCAAATGTGACCGTATTTGAAACCAACAGCCAATTGGGTGGGCGGGCGAAAGGCATTCAATATCAAGGCCTTTCTTTAGACAATGGCCAACACATTCTGTTGGGGGCTTATCGTGAAACTTTGCGATTACTCAAGCTGACCCACGCTCCGCTACATCAAACGATTCAATGTATCCCACTCGCACTCTCGGTGCTTGACCTTGCGCAGCAACGCTATTTTCGCTTAAAAGCCCCAACCTATTTGCCCGCACCACTACATATATTGGCGGGCCTACTCACTGCGCAAGGCTTATCACTGCGTGACAAATGGTGTGCGTTACGCATGATGGTGTGGATGAAATGGCATGCATTTACAGTGCCTCAAGATGAGACTTTAGCCGCATTTTTGTCTCGCCAACATCAAACTAAAACGCTGATTCAATCATTGTGGGAGCCCTTGTGCTTGGCTGCGTTAAACACACCGTTGCAGCAAGCCAGCGCACAAGTATTCTTAAACGTGTTGCGCGATAGCTTTAATCAGAAAACGCATGATGCAGATGTCTTATTGGCTAAAACAGATTTAACCACGCTACTGAGTGCACCGTGGGCGGATTTTGTTACTCAGCAAAGTGGCCGTATTCTCACCAGTACAACAGTGAAAGCCATTCGCCAAACAGAACATGGTTACGCACTCACCACGCAAGAAGAGGAGCTTGTATTTAGCCACGTCATTATTGCAACGGGGCCGCATCAAGTGAAGTACTTGACTAAGACGCTTCCATTACTGAATCAAGCAACTGAACAGTTTGCTTACCAGCCTATCACTACAGTCTATTTGCAATACAACAAGACCACCCGCTTATCGCAGCCTATGCTAGGCATGGTCAATAGCACATCACAATGGGTGTTTGATCGAGGCCAAGTGTGTGGTCAAGATGGGTTATTGGCGGTTGTCATCAGCGCGCATGCCGATATAGAGATGGATCAGACTACACTCGCTGAGACTATCCATACAGAATTGACACAAGCGATTCCACAGCTTGAGAAACCAATATGGCATAAAGTGGTGACTGAAAAGCGCGCTACATTTAGTTGTGATGTCAATCTAGCCCGCCCAAATCATCAGACAGCTTATCCCAATCTATACCTTGCTGGTGACTATACCGCTGGCGACTATCCAGCCACAATTGAGGGCGCAGTACGTAGTGGAATTGCTGCTGCCAATTTGATATTGCAAGATAACTAGCTTGCAAAGGCTAAATACGAGAACCAGGTTACAAAAATTAGTGTTGCCGAATCACTTGCAAGGCTTGCTCTAAACGATCAATCGCAATCACTTCCATACCCGCAATCTTGGTTTTTGGCGCATTGGCTTTTGGCACAATCGCTTGCGTAAAGCCTAGCTTCGCTGCCTCTTTCAATCGTACCTGACCACCTGTCACAGGTCGCACTTCACCCGCCAACCCAACCTCACCAAATACTATAAGTTTATCGTTTAAAGGTTTGTTTTTTAAGGAAGAAACGATGGATAACAATACGGCTAAATCCACCGCAGGCTCACTAATTTTCACACCACCTACAGCATTAATAAATACGTCTTGATCAAAACATGCGACGCCTGCATGGCGATGCAGTACGGCTAACAACATGGCTAAACGATTTTGCTCTAAGCCTACACACAAGCGTTTTGGGCTGGGCGCGTGGCTTTCGTCCACTAGCGCCTGCACTTCAATCAATAACGGACGTGTTCCTTCCATGGTGACTGTAATACAGCTACCCGCGACTTGGCTTTCATGATGCGATAAAAACAATGCGGAAGGATTGGCTACTTCACGCAGCCCCTTTTCCGTCATAGCAAACACGCCTAATTCATTCACCGCACCAAAGCGGTTTTTAAAGGCGCGAATCAATCTGAATGACGAGTTCTGGTCGCCCTCAAAATACAGTACGGTGTCGACAATATGTTCCAGCACACGCGGCCCTGCCAAAGCACCCTCTTTAGTCACGTGCCCCACCAATATCACCGTGATACCTAATTGCTTGGCCAGACGCGTCAATTGCGCTGAGCATTCACGCACTTGTGCTACCGAGCCAGGTGCAGATTGTAGCGCTTCAGAATACACGGTTTGAATAGAGTCGATGACCGCAATATTGGGTTTATGGGTTTGTAGCGTGGCGAGAATTTTCTCTAAGTTAATTTCAGCCAGCAAGTCCAACTCTGAAGCGTCTAACCCCAAGCGGTGCGCACGCATGGCAATTTGCTGCGGGGACTCTTCACCACTGACATAAATAGCCTTGCTATTGCGCCCAAGGTGGCACAACGTCTGTAACAGTAATGTCGATTTACCAATGCCAGGGTCGCCACCAATTAAGATGACACCACCTTCCACCAAGCCCCCTCCTAACACGCGATCAAACTCGCTAATCCCAGTCGGGATGCGTGCGATTTCAGCAGCTTGCACCGTCGAAAGCTTTTGTAACTGACCAGTGGTCGCCAACCCTTCAAACTTATTGGCATAGCGGTTAGTAGAAGCGCCCGTCTCGGCTACGCTCTCGACCAGCGTATTCCAAGCATTGCAACTTGGGCATTGGCCCTGCCATTTCGGCTCGGCTGCACCGCATTCGGTACAGGTGTACACCGATTTTACTTTGGCCATCAATCTACAACTTTCATTGGCACTCTGGGTGCAACGGCGCATAACAACTCATAACCTACGGTACCTGAAGCTTCGGCTACAGCATCCACGGCAACCGTATTGCCCCATAGCTCCACTGGGGAACCAATGAGCGCATCTGGGATAGATGTGATATCACAGAACAACATATCCATCGATACACGACCCAAGGTTTGGGTCAATTTACCATTCACCGCGATGGGCGTACCGTTTGGTGCATGCCTTGGGTAGCCATCCGCATAACCACACGCCACAATGCCAATACGCGTAGGCTGTGTTGCCGTAAAGCGCTGTCCGTAACCTACACTCTCCCCCGCCGCTAGCGTTTGCGTTGCAATGAGCTGGCTCGTGAACTGCATGGCCGGCTTCAGATTGAAATACTCAACCGGCGTGCCGCTGACAGGACTTGCACCATACAACATAATGCCTGGGCGCACCCAATCTGCATGGGTTTCTTTGTAGCGCAAAATACTGGCTGAATTGGCCACAGATTGTGCATTTGGCAATTGTTTGACCACAGAGTGAAATGTATGGAGAGGCTTCTCTACGCCCGCTGCTTCATCCGCAGTCGCAAAATGCGTCATCAAGGTGATGTCCGACACATTGACGCAGGTTTGTAATTCGCTATACGCTTGCAAATAGGCATCTGGCTGAAAACCTAAGCGATTCATGCCAGTATTCATTTTCAGGTGCACATGCATCGGTGCAATCAAGCTTGTCTGTTGTAGCATTGCGATTTGTGGCTGGCAATGTACGACCACTTCAACATGGTATGACGCTGCAATATTCAACTCGCGCGCATCAAATACACCCTCTAATAACAAAATAGTCTGCGTAAAGCCTGCTTCGCGTAAATCAATGGCTTCATTCAAGCCGAGCACGGCAAACCCATCCGCATCGTTTAAACCATGTGCCACGTTAAACAAGCCATGACCGTAGCCATTGGCTTTCACCACGGCCATGACCTTGGAATCAGGCGCGAGTTGCCTAACCACATTTAGATTATGGGCGAGCGCCTGCTGGGATACTGTGGCTAAAATAGGACGCAATTTAAAATCTCAATTTAATGATTAACAATTCCAGCTTGGTATATATAACCATCTTCCATAAACTCAATATCAAGCGTATTAGGATCAATATAGCCACACCATCCGATATCATATTGAAACAAAGCGGAGTTAGAATTATCTGGTTCACCTAACATATTGATAACATCGTTTCTGGTTAGGTGAGCATTGCGGATAGTATCAATGACGTGTTGAGTCATACGACCGCGTTGACAATCCTTTGGGTTGCTGAGCCGATTAGCCAAGGCATCTTCACGCCATAATTTTTTATCAAACTTCTCACTTTTAAAAATATCATGATCAGGTGTCAATAAATACCAAGCAACAGCCATTGCAGCGATTACGATGACTGCAGAAGCGCAAAAAAGGTAAAGAACTGGCTTTAAAAGTGGCTTTATCCACTTTGAAAAATAAAAACTAGTATTCATCTGCCATATGACCCGAATTGGCAAAATTCTCAAAACGCGTATTGGCACCAATAAAGGTGAGTCGCACACGCCCGATAGGACCGTTACGTTGCTTACCGATAATGATTTCTGCCGTGCCTTTATCCGGGCTATCCGGGTTATACACTTCGTCACGATAAATAAACAAAATCAAGTCCGCATCTTGCTCAATCGCGCCGGATTCACGTAAGTCACTCATCACTGGGCGTTTATCAGGGCGCTGCTCCACGCTTCGGTTCAGCTGAGATAACGCAATCACCGGCACATCCAGTTCTTTGGCTAATGCTTTAAGTGAACGAGAAATCTCTGAAATTTCAGTCGCGCGGTTTTCACCTTGCTTACCGGCAGGTGCTGACATCAACTGCAAGTAGTCGATCACAATTAGACCCAACTTACCGGTTTGGCGGTGCAAACGTCGGGCACGCGCACGCACATCAAAGCTGCTCAAACCCGCGCCTTCATCAATAAATACGGGCGCTTCGTTCAGCTTGCCTAGTGCTGTGGTCAGCTTTTCCCAATCCTCATCTTCTAATCGACCAGTACGCATGCGGTGCTGATCTAAGCGCCCGACTGAACCAATCATACGCATGGCGAGTTGTGTAGACGCCATCTCCATTGAGAATACCGCCACAGGCAAACCTGTATCCAGCGCTACGTTCTCAGCAATATTCAATGAGAAAGCTGTTTTACCCATGGATGGACGACCAGCCACAATCACCAAGTCGCCAGGCTGCAAGCCAGACGTCATGGAGTCTAAATCGGAAAAGCCTGTGGGAATGCCAGTTACATCACTTTGGTTATCACGTGAGAACAGCATGTCGATACGCTCTGCCACTTGAGGCAATAGCTCTTTGATGTCTTGGAAGCCTTCAGACTTACGATTGCCTCCTTCGGCAATCTGGAAAATCTTGGCTTCGGCTTCGTCCAATAATTGCTGCGCATCCCGCCCATTGGGGTTGTATGCGCTGCCAGCAATATCAGAACCCACAGCCACCAGCTTGCGCATAATCGCGCGTTCACGCACGATTTCTGCATAGCGGCGAATATTGGCGGCCGTTGGCGTGTTCTGCGCCAGTGCGCCTAAATAGGCGATGCCACCCATTGCGGATAACTCAGCAGTGCTTTCCAATGATTCCGCAACAGTGACAATATCCGCCGGGCGATTACGCTCAATTAGCTTGGCAATATGCTGATAAATCGTTTTATGATCATGCTGATAGAAGTCATCTGGCGATAAAATATCTGCGATTTTATCGAGTGCTTCATTTTCTAATAACAAACCACCTATAACAGATTGCTCTGCTTCGATGGAATGTGGGGGGAGTTTTAATGCGTCTAATTGTTCGTCTGCCATAAGGCGATTATAGCAGTGCTCGAAACGCTGATTAACAAAATTGTAAAACTAAAATTGCGTGTTAATCGTAATCGCCAGAACATGATTCTCAACATCTACATTTGGACGATTCACATACTGGTTTAAATAGCCGACATCCATGTTGGCGTGTTGATTGAATAGATAATTCACGCCAACGAAAGCACGGTTTTGATCAAAGCCACGATGCACACCCCAACTTGCATCATTCATATTGACGAAATACTCATCATAAAACACTGCACTTAATCCACTGATTAGCCGCGTTGGCACAGCAAGCCGCACGGTCTGGCGAAAGCGGTGCGCAACGTCTGACCGGCCTTCTAAATGACGCTGCTCTAATCTTGAGCGCGATAGAAACTTAATGTCTTCCGTAAGGTTGGTTTGGTAAATGACATCCTGCCATAAGCGCTGCTCGTGTGTATTACCGCCACTTGTGAGATGCGTCAGGATATAACCATACCCCCCTCCCACGCTCAGACTTGGCGCCACCTTATAGTAAATACTAGGCCGGTAAATAATCTGATCAAACTCACGGCCCTCGTGGCGCCAGCGTGGCTGCACATGCAAATTGATACGCCATTGATCATTGATATGATAATCATGACTTAGGGTTAACCAAAAACGGCCATCCTCAATGGTATCTTCTGCATAAGCAAAGGATTGCGCCGTCAACAGCAACAAACATACATATAATTTCTTCATAGCCTTATTTTATCTCGTCGATGATAGAAATAAAAAAAGCCGACCATGAAGATCGGCTTTTTTACTGCAGCTTAAAACTTAAGCTTCTGCTGCCACAGTCACAGTGATGTCCACTACTACATCGTGATGTAACGCCACGCTGATTGGGAACTCACCAATAGTTTTCAACGGACCTGTTGGCATACGCACTTCAGATTTCACCACATCGTGACCGAGTGCTTTTAAGCCTTCAGCAACGTCAATGTTGGTTACTGAACCGAATAAACGGCCATCCACACCTGCTTTTTGTGTAATTTGCACATTCACACCAGCTAATTTTTCGCCACGTGCTTTTGCTGCAACCAAGATATCTGCTTGTTGTTTTTCTAATTCTGCACGACGCGCAGCAAACTCGGCTTTGTTAGCTTCTGTTGCACGTTTTGCTTTGCCTTGTGGAATTAAAAAGTTGCGGCCAAAACCGTCTTTAACTTTAACGATATCGCCCAACACACCAAGGTTGGCTACTTTTTCTAATAAAATCACTTGCATCTTGCTCTCCTTAGCCTGGGTGTTTGTCTGTGTATGGTAGCAATGCTAAGAAACGCGCACGTTTAACCGCTGAGGTTAATTGACGTTGGTATTTAGCTTTTGTGCCGGTCATACGGGCTGGAATAATTTTTGCGTTTTCTGAAATGAAATCTTTCAGTAAATCCACATCTTTATAATCGACTTCTTTGATGCCTTCTGCACTGAAACGGCAGTAACGGCGGCGTTTGTACATATCTCTTGCCATGGTAATACTCCTAAACTTTAATATTTAAATAAGCGCTATATTCTGTATGTGCATTACCAGTTGTGTACTTTTTGCGCTTCGCTTTGCCAAAAAACCTGCGGCTTTGATTTGGCTTCCCAATTGAATCGCTGTATTGGCCAGTTCGCCCATCATCACAGCACTCACTTCACATTCAATTTTTCGCTTTAACCCTGCTTCACTTACTTCTGAAACATGATGTAACACAAAACTCAACAACGGTAATCCTGCTGGTGTGTAGCGTAACGGCTCAATCGAGGTTACAGCACCACTCAGCACTAATTTATTCAATTACGCTGCAGCTGCCTCTGTTGCTGCTGGTGCGTCTGCCAATACTGATTTAGATTTCTCTTCTTTCATCATTGGGCTTGGCGCAGTCACAGCGGCTTTAGTAGACAATGTTAAATGGCGCAATACAGCGTCATTGAATTTGAAGCCGTGCTCTAACTCTTCAAGCACTTCTTGGCTGCATTCAATGTTCATTAACACATAGTGCGCTTTGTGAATTTTTTGAATAGGATAAGCAAGTTGACGACGACCCCAATCTTCCAAACGGTGAATGTTGCCACCGCCTGTAGTGATTTGCGTACGGTAACGCTCAATCATCGCAGGCACTTGCTCGCTTTGATCTGGGTGAACGATAAATACTACTTCATAATGTCGCATGGAATCTCCTTTTGGTTAAAGCCACCCATATGCGTTGTGGTGTGGCAAGGTTGGAAAGTCCGCGATTATAGGTCAAAAGGGTTTATTAATCAAACGATTTATCGGCCTTAACGCATTGATAACGCATGAATACTACACATCAATCCCTAAGTCAGTTTGTTAAAGCCAATATCCCAACAAAATATAGATAGAATAATTTGCGGTAAGCGCAGGCGAGAATACCTTACACACCATCATTTCCCCTTCACTCAGCCTCTATTTTAACGGATTAAAACACATAATTTTTTAATGAATTTTTACAATAAAGTTGACGTATCTCATTCATTATAATGGTAAAGTTCTTTTGGCACAAAATTTGCTTTTTCCATGTTGCGCTTATTTATTTTGTCTCAATTATAAGTTTAAAAAATGCCTACTCATATGAACCGTATCAAGCAGTCTAACCCTATTGCAACACGCGCCATGCGTAAGATGAGCATTGCAATTATTTTGGCATTTGGCATGCAAAGCCATACGCTATTAGCTGCCAGCCAACACAACAGAACTGACGAAATATCAGAACAAACCCTTGCTACTTTGGCCAAAAAAGCACGCCAAACCGGTGATTTTACACAAGCATTACAACATTATGAAACACTGATTGTGCGTAACCCTCAATTGGTAGACTACAAAATTGCACATGCATTGGTACAAATTGATCGCCAGGAATATACGCTAGCCGAAGCCGAAATTGCCACATTAAAAGAAAACTATGCAGGGAATGTAGAGCTACTAAATGCACAACTCTATTTAGGTCAGCAAACACACAGCCCAATTAAAATACTGGATGCTAGCCAACGATTGCTGGCACTGAACCCCAAAGACACAGCCATGGCAGGCACACTGGCTTCCGCCGCAAGCGATTTAGGCGCCACCAGCAAAGCCAATGAGCTACAGCAACAATATCAATTTGAAGCCAATCAAGCACAACCTATTAAGGCCAGTCGTGCGGCTTCTTACGTACGATGGGGTGAACTTGAGCCACAAAATCCATTACGCCCGTATGCTGATACCGACCAAGCATTAAACGCATTGGACAAGGCCTGTCAATGCGACTGGGCAACAGTAGACGTTAACGATATAGCGAAACGCAAGTTAGTGTTTGACCGCATGTTGGCATTACGCGACCGCCACCGCGCGGCAGAGGTCATTGCTCATTTCAATCAACTCAACGCACAGCATATCGAACTTCCAGTTTACGCAATGAGCGCTGTGGCAGATGCCTACCTTGAGCTACGCGAACCTGAACATGCGCTTACTGTACTGGACGCAATCCTTGTCAAGGATCCGCAAAACTACAATACCAAATTAGATAAGTTTTATACGTTGATCGAGTTAGAGCGATTTGAAGAAGCAACAGCGCACATTCAAAAAATTGCGGCGGAAGAACCAAGCTATCTGAATCGTAATGACAACCCTACAGTACGTCAAAACGACAAAAAGCTTCAGGCAGACACCGTGGCCGCCATGGGAATGGCCTATGGTGATAACTTAGCGGGGAGTGAACAAGCGCTCGTTGCATTACAAAACATCGGTCCGAGCAACCCTGAGCTTAAGAATAACTTAGCAAACATTTGGCGCTGGCGTGGGTGGATTGATTTGGCCGGAAAAACATACCAAGACAATCTGGCACAAGATAAGTACGACACACAAGCACGCTATGGATTAGCCCACACTTACTTGGATGGCAGAGACTGGGTGCTGGCTGACAAAGAAATTCAGACACTCAACACCTACATCACGCCCGATGATCCAGCGCTCAAGGAATTGAATAAACGCTGGGACTTGCATCAAAAACGACAATTCATCAGTGATTTCAATACTGGCAAATCTTCTGGTGCGGCCATTGGCACTAAGTCTAGTTATATCAATGCATGGTTGTACTCAGCACCATTTAACGACAACTACCGTGTATATGCGAATACAGACTATAACCACGGCACTTTCCCGGAAGGATCAGGCGCCGTACTTGCACCAGCAGTTGGACTAGAGTATCGCAGCCACGATTGGCTGATATCCTCACAGTTAGGGCTCGCCACCCAAGATGGTCATGGCGCGACCGGCGCGGTGCGTGCTGAGTACCGCGCAGATGATTACTGGTTATTCAACTCAGAAATTGCGTTTAACTCTCAACAAGCACCGGTAAGAGGCCAGCGCGTGGGTATTCAAGGTGACCTGATGACTGCAGGCTTGACTTACCGCTGGAGCGAGCTCACGCAGGCCGCCGCGTCCGTAGGCTATATGCATATGTCCGATGGCAATACACGTGAGAACCTACAAGTGGCTTGGGATAGACGCATGTACACACAACCGCATTACAAAGCCAATGTGCGCATCGATGCATCAGCCTCTCGCAATAGCCGTGATAACACAGTGTACTTTAATCCTAAAAGTGATGTTGCCATTGGCGCTACCTTAAGACAGGATTGGCTGACATGGCGCCGTTACGACCGCTCGTTTACCCAGCGCCTGGCGCTCGGTATAGGCAATTATCAGCAGCAGGACTTTGGTAGCGGCGCTACTTGGGCGATTAGCTATAGCCATGATTGGGATATCAATCGCTGGCTGAACTTGGAGTATGGCATCGGTCGCCGTAGCCAACCTTACGACGGTATCAGAGAGTCTCGCAGCAGCTTGTTTGGCCACATTAACTTACTTTTTTAACAGCGACTTTATTTATGTTTAACTTGCTATCCCACGGACTTCTACTACTAGCGTTGCTCACAACAACAATGGCTGAAGCCACGCCAACTGCCATCAGTTACGATGTGCTTTGCTATCATGATATCAAAGACGAAGTCGATGGCAGCTTGGAAAAAGAAACCACCCTACTTTCTACCAAACACTTAGCCAGCCATTTAACTTGGCTCAGCGACCATGGCTACCATCCTATTAGCGTCAACGACATTCTAGATGCGCAACAAGGCATCAAACCATTGCCATCTAAACCAGTATTACTCACGTTTGACGATGGCTATCAAAGCTTTTATACGCACGCCTACCCATTGCTCAAGTTATTTAAATACCCAGCTGTGGTTGCGCTGGTAGGTAGCTGGTTAGATGCAGCCCCTACAGCCATGGTTAATTATGGTGATGTGCAGGTGCCAAGAAATGGTTTTTTAAGCACGGCACAAATCAAAGAGATGGGGCAATCCGGGCTGATTGAGTTTTCTTCACATAGCTACAACTTGCATCGTGGCGTGCTGTTGAACCCGTATGGCAGCACTGCGCCTGCAGCAATCACGCACCAATACGATCCGGAAAGCAAACGCTATGAAACGCAAGCGGCTTACGTCGCACGGATTACTGACGATTTAAAACGTAATAGCGACTATCTAGAACGTATTACAGGAAAAAGGCCACGTATCATGACTTGGCCTTATGGCAGATACAACCAGACGACACTCGATATCGCCAAGCAGCTAGGCATGCCGATCACTTTTTCACTGGATGACAACACTGAGCACCCGAACAACATCCAAGAGCTATCTAATATCAACCGTGCGCTTATTGACGCCAACCTCAATGAGGAAACACTTATCCGCATACTCAGCCACAAAATTGAGCATGATCAGCAGCGTGTTGTACATGTGGACTTAGACTATGTGTACGACAAAGACGAAGCGCAGATGTGGAAAAATCTGGATGGGCTAATTGAGCGCATCAAATCGCTCGCGCCAACCACCGTGTATTTACAAGCCTTTGCTGACCCAGATGGTGATGGCACGGCAGATGCTGTGTATTTTCAAAATCGCCATCTGCCGGTTCGAGCAGATATTTTTAGCCGCGTAGCGCGCCAGCTCAATACGCGCGCAGGTGTTAACGTCTACGCTTGGATGCCAGTACTGGCCTATGATTTACCGGATAAAACCTTGCAAGCAAAACTTAGCGTTACGGCACTTACCCAGCGCGCAAATACAGGTACCTATCGCCGCCTAAGCCCGTTTTCGCCAGAAGCTCGCACCCTGATCAAAGACATTTATGAAGACTTAGCCACACACGCGCTATTCCAAGGCATTATTTTTCATGATGATGCTACCTTCAATGACGAGGAAGATAACAGCCATTTTGCACTTGATGTATATGAAAAGCAGTGGCAACTGCCCCGCTCCATAGTCCGTATCCAGGCCAATCCGACACAAAAAGCACAGTGGATATCTTTGAAAAGTCGCTGGATAACTGACTTTACCGTCGAGCTAGCCAATGTGGTCAAACAATATCAACCGGGTCTCAAAACTGCGCGGAATCTATACGCAAACGCAATGCTGAACCCACAAAGCGAAGCGTGGCTGGCCCAAAATTATGCAGACTTTTTAGGTCATTACGATTACACCGCCGTCATGGCCATGCCTAAGATGGAGAAGGTATCAGACTCCAAACAATGGCTTACAGCACTTGTGAAGCAAGCCAAGCGTACACCAAATGGCATCAAAAAAACTATTTTTGAATTACAGTCTTTTGACTGGGCCAGCAAACAGCCGATTCAAGATGCAGTATTAGTTGAGCAGTTCTCACTGCTATTGCGCAATGATGCGCAACACATTGGCTATTACGCTGATGACTTTATTCACAACCAACCCAATGTGGAAAAAATCCGGCCTTATATGTCGGCACGTGATTTTCCCTACTTACCCAAATAAATCATGATTCAATTTCTCTTAGATTTTGCATTTTATTACCCACTGTTTATGGCTTACTTGTGGATAGTGGGCGGACTTTATTATTATTTCCATTGGGAAAGAAAAGACGCTGACTTTACACAAGCGCCTATCCTGCCCGAGTACCCGCCGGTAAGCATAATTGTGCCTTGCTTTAACGAAGGTGCGCATGTGGTTGACACCATAGAAGCCATGCTGCAACTTGATTACCCCGACTATGACATTATCGCGGTAAACGACGGTAGCAGCGATGACACCGGAGAAAAATTAAACCGGCTAGCGGCCAAGCATCACAAGGTAAAAGCCATTCACTTGAGCAGTAACCAGGGCAAGGCCACTGGTTTACGTGCAGCAGCCATGCTCTCTAAAAACGAATTTTTAATGTGTATTGATGGCGATGCCGTATTAGATACACACTGTATTACATGGATGATGCGCCACTGTATTGAAAGCCCACGTGTAGGCGCAGTCACGGGCAACCCCAGAATTCGCAACCGCTCTAGCCTGCTGGGCAAATTACAGGTGGGTGAATTCTCTTCTATCATCGGCTTAATCAAACGCGCGCAACGTGTTTACGGCCGCATTTTCACTGTCTCCGGCGTAGTGTCGATGTTCAGAAAATCAGCTCTGCATCAGGTGGGCTACTGGAGCACAAATATGATTACCGAAGATATTGATATCAGTTGGAAACTCCAAACCAATCATTGGGATGTGCGCTTTGAGCCTAATGCTTTATGTTGGATTTTAATGCCAGAAACATTGAAAGGTTTATTTAAACAGCGCATACGCTGGGCACAAGGCGGCGCCGAAGTCTTATTGAAATATTTTGATATTTTCAATTTATGGCGCAAACGCCGCATGTGGATTATCTACTTAGAACTGATCACCAGCCTCATTTGGGCATACGTGATGGTGGCGATTATGTTGCTGTGGGCCATTGGGAAGTTTATCCCATTACCTCCAGCTTTGTACGTCAACACCTTGCTACCAGGTTGGAACGGTGTGATTTTAGGCTTTACCTGCTTGCTACAGTTCGGTGTCAGCCTGCTGATTGATAGCAAATACGAGCATCGTATTAAACGCTATTACTACTGGATGATTTGGTACCCCATGCTGTTCTGGGTGCTGTCTGCCATTACCTCCGTCATTGGCTTTCCAAAAGCAATTCTCCGTAATAAGCAGAAAAAAGCAGTCTGGACCAGCCCTGACCGCGGTTTACATCATTTACCCAAATAAGGTGATTTTATGATTATTGAAAACGCACAATTACAATCTAAAACGCTCAAATCTGTTTGGCTGTCCGTGACGTTATTTTTATGGTTTATCTACGTTTACTTATGGCTACCGCTTATCTCGCTAGTGGCGTGGTGGCTGGGCTACAAAACGTTTGTGTACCATATGATTGATCTCAACGGCATATTAGGGTTTAAGCATCTGCTGCTCAATTACTTATTATTCATTGTGATGCTGTGTGGCTTTTTAATTGCTTGGGCAAACCTTGAACAGCTAAGGTTCAAGAACAAAACTAGACGGCGCGGCGCCGAACCCATCAAAAGCAATGTAATAGCCAGTTATTTCAACATAGATGAAGCAACATTAACGCACATGCAAACAGAGAAAAACGTGACGGTTGATTTTAACCAGCATGGGGAAATGACAGGGCTGCGTTCATTGGGCCAATAGTTGTTGTTCATCGAGCACTAACTATTAATCGAAGATTTTTCCAGCTCAGGGTCTTCTTTGGGTAAGGGATAAGGGTCTGCAACATAAGCAGGCCCTTTCATGATCATCACCAATACACATCCAATTGCAGTAGCGCCAACAAAAAACCAATAGCTAAAAATCAAACCTAGCGCCATATAAATAGTTTTTTGTTTTTCTAAATCAATGGGTTGATTAAAAAAATACGCATAGATGATTGGCGTGCTGGCGAGCAGTGTGCCCATCAAAAATAAAATAGGTAGCCTTTTAAATAACACCCATTCAAACCCTGATGGACTTTGTATAAAGCCAGGCAATTTCTTGAATAGTTTAGTCATACTTAGGTTGAGTAAGCAGCATTCAAATCAGTTCCAACTTTTATGGCATGTCTCTACTTTTTGTTTGATTGCTGGATCTTCAATACAAGCACGATAGCAGCCAGACAGAACGTAATGCTATTGGCTAGTATCAATGGCCAATCGTGTTTAAGCACACCATACAACAGCCACAGTCCTACTCCCAACGTAAAAATACTATACATGGAGAGCGAGACGCCGGATAAATCACGCGTACGGTATGAATGGATCACTTGCGGGACAAATGAAATGGTTGTCATCACCGCCCCTGCGGAGCCGATATAGTGTGAATAATCCGATATTATCATGATAAATTACTTTAATATTTAAACTTAAATTATTGATTTTTATTAATACTATTTTAAATCTGGCATTTCAGCGCCAAACACCCTCAACTTGAGCTTTTTGAGTTGATCTCTAAAATTAGCCGCTTTTTCAAACTCTAAATTCTTGGCTGCATCATGCATAGATTTCTCTAAGCGCTTCAACTCTTTGGTCAACTGCTTTTCACTTAGGCTCTCGTAATTAGCTTGCTCTTGCGCCGCTTTACGCTCTCGCTTGCCATCTTCCACATCGTACACGCCATCAATAATATCTTTAATGCGTTTGCTCACCCCTTTAGGTGTAATGCCATTTGCCTCATTAAACGCCGTTTGTATCGTGCGTCGGCGTGTGGTCTCGTCCATCGCCAGCTTCATGCTGCGTGTAATACGATTGGCGTAAAAAATCACGCTACCATTTAAATTACGTGCTGCCCGGCCAGCGGTTTGAATCAAACTACGTTCGGAGCGTAAAAAACCTTCTTTGTCTGCATCCAACACTGCCACCAACGAGACCTCCGGGATATCCAAGCCTTCTCGTAACAGATTAATGCCGACTAACACATCAAACTCGCCCAAGCGTAAATCACGAATAATTTCCACGCGTTCTACCGTATCAATATCACTATGTAAATAACGCACTTTCACGCCATGCTCAGACAAATAATCGGTTAAGTCTTCAGCCATGCGCTTAGTTAAAGTCGTGGCCAATACGCGCTCGCCTACTGCTGTTCTTAGTTTAATCTCACCCAATAAATCATCCACTTGCGTATCAGCAGGTTTCACCGTGATTTCTGGGTCGATCAACCCGGTTGGGCGCGCAATCATCTCCACCACTTGTTGCTGATGGTTTTTTTCGTAATCGGCAGGCGTGGCAGAGATAAACACACACTGGCGCATGATGCGCTCAAACTCTTCAAATTTAAGCGGTCGATTGTCCATGGCCGATGGCAAGCGCCAGCCGTAGTCCACCAAATTAGATTTGCGTGAACGATCACCCAAATACATACCGCCAATTTGCGGCACGGTGACATGGCTTTCATCAATAATCATCAGCGCATCATCGGGCAAATAGTCAATCAACGTAGGCGGCGGATCTCCCGGTTTAGCGCCAGACAAATGGCGGCTGTAATTTTCAATGCCTTTGCAAAAGCCGATTTCATTGAGCATTTCCAAATCAAAACGGGTGCGCTGTTCAATACGTTGCGCTTCTACCAGTTTATTTTCTTTAATAAAAAAGTTAACCCGGTCTCGCAACTCATGTTTGATGCCTTCCATAGCGCGAATCGTAGTCTCTCTGGAGGTGACATAATGACTTGATGGGTAAATGGTAAAGCGTTGAATTTTATTGAAAACTTGTCCGGTCAGCGGGTCAAATAAGGTAATGGTTTCCACCTCATCATCAAACAAACTCACACGCACAGCGGTTTCATTATTTTCTGCTGGAAAAATATCAACCACATCCCCACGCACTCTGAAGCAGCCACGACCAAAATCAAAGTCATTACGGTCATACTGCATGCCGATTAAGCGATCTATGGCATCGCGCTGACTCATTTTATCGCCCTGCTTTAAGTGCAATACCATGCTGTGGTAGTCAGTCGGGTCACCAATACCATAAATGGCCGATACTGTCGCCACGATAATGCTGTCTTCGCGTTCTAACAATGCCTTAGTGGCCGATAGTCGCATCTGCTCAATATGTTCATTGATGCTGGAGTCTTTTTCGATAAACAAATCACGCGACGGTACATAAGCCTCAGGCTGATAGTAATCGTAGTAACTGACAAAATACTCGACGGAGTTATTGGGGAAAAACTCTCTGAACTCGCTGTAGAGTTGCGCCGCCAGCGTTTTATTGGGTGCCATCACAATGGCAGGCTTACCAGTGCGCGCAATCACATTAGCCATGGTATAGGTCTTACCCGATCCAGTCACACCTAGCAGTGTCTGAAATTTCAAGCCATCTTCAATACCTTGCGTTAACTTATCAATGGCTTGCGGCTGATCTCCTGCTGGCGGAAATGGTTGATGTAATTGATATTTACTATTTGGAAACGTAACAAACACATGGACACCCAAGCGCTATAAGTTGAGTTTGGATTTTAGCAGGCTTTAAGTCAGTTTCTTAAACTGAATCATGACTTTCAAGAACTTTGCAAAGCGTATAGAGTCCATTAACAAAACATAAAATTACATTCTATTGGGGTCATCATGCGTCACTTATTTTTGCTATTTAGCTTGCTCTCCGTTGCTGTGCCTGCAAAAGCCTATGATATGCAAGCCCTGATGGACTCTTTTTACAGTGTTGTGATGATACGCGGCTACAACACAAGTGGCGGTCTAGCCTATGGCTCCGGCGTAGTTGTAGCAGAAAACCAAGTCATTACCAATTGCCATGTACTGCGCGCCACCAAGCAACCATGGATTTCACGCGGGGAAGACACCTACCCCATCACGTCTGTCAAAGCAGACACTTGGCATGACTTATGTTTGGTCTCCACACAAGCAATGCCTTTTAAACCAGCCAAACTAGGCAGTAGCACCACGCTCAAACGTGGGCAGGAAGTCGCAGGCATCGGTCACTCTAATGGTGTACCTGCACCACTAACCTCGCGTGGTAATGTCAAAGGCTTGTATCCAGATAACCCTGGCAATGTCATCCGTACCAGTGCCAAGTTTATGATGGGCGCTAGCGGCAGCGGCCTGTTCGATATGGATGGCAAACTCGTCGGCATCAACACGTTCAAAACCGCAGGTATTGGTGGCGCTATTCATTTCGCGCTGCCAATTGAATGGCTGCAATCGCTGGAAAAACAACCTGAAATCACAACTTTCCCGATTCAAGGCAAAGCCTTATGGGAAGAAGACGAAGACAAAAAACCTTACTACATGCAAGCCGCCGTGCCGGAATCCCGTGAAGATTGGCTGAAACTTGCCGAGGTGTCCGAAAAATGGACCACAGCAGAACCGAAAACTGCAGAAGCATGGTACAGCCTTGGCACGGCGCTGGAAAACTTAAATAAAACGGACTTGGCCGCAAAAGCATTTAACCAAGCATTTCTATTGGATGCGAATAATTACGATGCACTGGTACACGTTGGGTTGATTGCAAAAAGCAAGGGAGATTCAGCGGAAATGCATCGCATTCAAGTGGCTTTAGCTAACATTAGCGAAGATTTAGCCAACGAGTACATAGAGCTGCTTGGCTGCGGAAAATCTTGTTAATATTTACGGACTCATTGGGTTAGATTCTTTAAGCGAAATTTCTCTGTAAATAGCTGCGTTTTTTGCGTAAAATAATGTTTTTTAATGTAAAAACATTTATTTAAGCACGCCTAAGGAAGTTATTTTGAGCAATTCTGCATCAGCCGTTTTATCGCAACGCGTTCAATCCATCAAAGAATCCCCAACCTTAGCCATTACGGCAAAAGCCGCTAAATATAAGGCTGAAGGCCGCCCAATTATTGGCTTGGCAGCAGGCGAGCCAGACTTTGATACGCCCCAACATATTAAAGACGCCGCGAAAGCCGCCATTGATGCTGGCTACACAAAATACACCCCAGTCAGCGGTATTCCCGCACTTAAAAAAGCCATCGTCGCCAAGTTTAAAAATGAAAATGGTTTTGAATACCAAGTAAACGAAGTGATTGTGGGTGTGGGCGGCAAGCAAACGATTTTTAATCTATGTTTGGCTGTGTTGAACAAAGGCGATGAAGTGATTGTACCTGCGCCTTACTGGGTATCGTACGCTGATATTGCCTTGGTAGCAGAAGCAAAACCAGTAATTATTGAATGTGGTATTGAACAAGGCTTTAAATTACTGCCTGCGCAACTAGAAGCTGCGATTACCCCCCAAACAAAACTGGTAATGTTTAACTCGCCTTCTAACCCAACTGGTGCGGTTTACAGCCTAGATGAGTTGAAAGCATTGGGCGAAGTGTTATTAAAACACCCGCATGTGCTAGTGGCTACCGATGATATGTATGAACATGTGAACCTCACCGGCGAGAAGTTTTATAACATTCTCAACGCGGCACCCGGCTTGAAAGACCGCTGTATCGTGTTAAACGGTGTGTCTAAAGCGTACTCCATGACAGGTTGGCGCATTGGTTATGCCGCTGGCCCAGCTTACATTATCAAAGCCATGGAAATTCTGCAGAGCCAATCTACCAGCAACCCTGCTTCCATTTCGCAATATGCGGCAGAAGCTGCGTTAAGCGGCTCGCAAGACTGTATTAAACCCATGGTCGCCGCGTTTAAAGAGCGTCATAAATATGTGGTTGACCGCTTTAACGCTATGCCTGGGTTAAGTTGTCTAATGGCCGGTGGCGCGTTTTATGCGTTTCCAGATGCACGCGGTGCGATTGCCAACCTATTCAATGCTGGAAAAATAACAGCCACTACAGATATGGCACTGGCTGAGTATTTACTCGAAAAGTTTGATGTGGCCGTTGTACCGGGTTCTGCTTTTGGTGCCGAAGGCTATTTCAGAATCTCGTTTGCCACCAGCATGGCTAACTTGCAAGAAGCGCTAGACCGCATTGAAAAAGCACTCAGCTAATCAATGCTCAGCCTAATCACCGCCAAATAAGTCTTTTAACCCACTCATAGCACTGCCAGCCTTGGAACCAAGGCTGGTTCCCAAGCCTGGCCCTAGTACCGCCGTACCTAATGCAGCACCTGCCAGCGCAGCCTTTGATGGCAACACCACGGGTTGATTCACTGTTCCAGATACGATAACAGGCACAGACACCAGTCCTACGCTCTGCTTCAATGCTACCTCGCCGCTACCATCCAGTTTTTCTTGCGCATTAATACTGACATCCCCTTTGGCCAATAACAATCCGGAGCTCACGTTCAAACGTTTTAAGTGATAGCGCTTGCCTGAAATGGCAAGCTGCCCTGTAAACGTATCAAACTGCGTTTCTCCCCCTGCAACATTTTGCTTGATGAGTAAACTGGCGACTTTGACTAAATCCATGCCATATAACACACCCTGAGTTACCGTAAACGCGAACTCGGCACGTAGCTGATTCATCAACGCTTCTGCATTGCTAGCGGTAGCCGCAAAGCGACCATTAGCCATTAAACGTCCGCCCAAATAGGTACTGGCGCTGATCATGCTTGTTGGTGTTTTGAGCGAGACTTCTTTGATATGTAATTGCCCATTGAGCTTCCATTGACGCTGCCAATCTAAAGTTGCATTACCGTTGATAGTACCGCCATACATTGCTAACGTGAATTTGGAAATATCTAGGTGACTACCATGCAACATCATATCCAATCGTCCCTGTTCAACCTGCCAAGGCTTTTCTAATGGTAACAACCAGTTTTGCAACTTCACCACAATAGCTTGCCCAGCTTCGTGCGGGGTGATTTCAGCCTCTATCTGCCCATCCTCACTCGTAATCGATGCATTTAAAAATTGCATATCATTGTCAAAACGCATCTCAGCATCCAAGATAGGTAACTTGCGTTTAGGCCAATCAAGCGTCAGTTTTTGAATATCTATTGCCGTGACAATCACAGAGGGCTTAGCTGACGACGGAGGCTTATTCATGAATTGCGTCAATATTGGCAACGCACTCTCTTTGAGCACAGGCTGGTCCACCGTTAACTGGATCGCACGCGTATCCGAAAAAAAGGTACGGATACTTGGAATCACCGTCAGCGATTGAACCGTGGCTTGCTTTGCATCACCCACCACTATCCCATCAATACGGATACGTGGCGTAGGCATGAAAAATATATGTGCACTGTTAATTTTGACGGGCACACCCAATATCTCTGATGCTTGATGCTCAAATTGTGCAAGATAGCTGGCTGTAGGGATGAAAAAAGGCAAAACAAATAACAGGCCAAATAACCCAATAACACCCAACCAAATTTTTTTAGATTTTTTCAAAAAATTACCCAATTTTCGATTGACCAAGTACCGCTAAGCCAGTATTATCACGCCTTCACAAGTACTACCGATTCCTCGATAGCTCAGTCGGTAGAGCAACGGACTGTTAATCCGTGTGTCCCTGGTTCGAGCCCAGGTCGAGGAGCCAGATTCTAAAAGCCTTGCAGCGATGTAAGGCTTTTTTTATTTTCTTAAATTTTGCGGAGCGCTCCGCAAAATCAGAAAAAAATGCAATTTAACCTATTGATTATTAAGTAAATATCAACGGACATTAATTTAAAATAATCCGATTGTACTATACATTAAAAATGGTAAAGATAAGCTGCAGTTTTCAAACTGCCCTTTAAATTTTTTCCCCATTTAACTTTAGGATGCAAGAGCCCACTCATCAAGTGTAGCGTAGTATATAACTTCCGAATTCAACACCTCTTGAATACGACTTTCAACTACACGATCAGGGTTAATCACTTCAATACGTGTTGCCGAACCAATCCATTGTTTATAAATTTGAACAAGGTCTATGTCGCTATCTGTTAGACCAACACCCCAAAAGGTTAATACATCTGGTTTAATATTTGAGATAGGATTTATTATCATCCTTGCTATTGGATGCTGCTCATACTGCTTATTAAATCTAGGTGGAATGATTGCGGTCCAATTTCGATAGTCATCCAAGCTTGAGTGTACCGAACCAATGCAATTGAGATCACAAAATTTAAATCGATGCTCATTTGCTAAAAGATTCATCGAGCCATGAGGTTTTACAATCAACAGACCCTGACCATTAAAAATATTTGGAGAGTAAGTTATTTTACGAGCTGATTGTTCAGCAGCAAGCTCAAATAAGGTTTCATAATTTAAGCTTAAGACTATGTCGCCATCACTTAATTTTCGAGTAACTATTCCTCCTGCTTTTAGCTCAATCAATTGGCCTTCATTAAAAAAACCCATAATTAAAAGAAAACTCAATGGATTTAAAATGCCGTGATAGATTAAGTTTTGCCAATCTTCTGGAAATTTTTTTCCTTTATTGTTCCAGCAAAATTCAAATAGTCGTTCTATATTTATGGATTCAGGGCTTCTTTTTGACAACTCTATAAAATAATCTGTCGGATCAGATACTGCGTCATAACCAAGAGAAGATAGATAGTCTGGTAACCAATAATTAAAAAAGCCAGAATGATTATTCCATAACTTTTCTGCAAAATTATTCATTACTGGCGGCCAATACTCTTCAGGTACGTTAGACCGCCGTGCTTCCTCAATACTAGCACCTGCCCCTATAACTAGTACTCGCATTTATTCCGCCTAAATTTCATTCATATATAACTATATATCCGAACAATAATTTCTCTCTAAATATGATAAGTAATACTTTAGGCAACCTGATTAATTTTCTTAATTCTAAGCGAGATACTTTTCAAAATTTGGGCTTATTATTGCTCCGCAAAAAAATATGACCCCGCATAGAATAAGGCTTTAAAGAGGTATAAAACGGACATTTTGCGGAGCAGGAATCATGCCGAAACCCGCATGGAATATAGAAAACTATGGAGCTCTGTTAATCCGTGTGTCCCTGGTTCGAGCCCAGGTCGAGGAGCCAAATATATCAAAGACTTAGGTTTAACTACCTAAGTCTTTTTTGCTTTTGGTGTGTGCTTTTCTACATACACTTCTAGCGCTATTCACATCTTTTAATATCGATAAAATCAGTTGCTTAAAGTATAAGCGTAACACTGTCTGATAGCATCCTCTAATCGTTATTGGATAGTATGATTTTTTAAGCGACTAAGCGCTTTGGATGCTCTTCACGAATGGGTAAATTGACCAGTGCTGCTGCGCTTGCAAGCACGATATCTGCGTACCACATCCAGTCATAACTTCCAGTTTTGACGATAGCGATGCCACCTAGCCAAGCCCCAGAGAAACCACCAATTTGATGGCTCAGCAGTGTAAAACCAAACAGTGTACCCAAATAGCGGGTGCCAAATAATTTGCCTACAAGCCCGGCCGTAGGCGGTACTGTTGATAGCCAAGTTAAGCCAAGTACCGCTGCAAAAATATAAAAGGTCAGCTCTGTCTTGGGCGCCACTAGGTAGATGGCAATTGCAACGGCACGGGAACCATACATCCAAAATAAAATCATTTTCATGCGCTTAGTTTGTCCCAGCCAACCTGCGCCGATGCTGCCCACTATGTTAGCAAGACCAATAATAGCGAGTGAAGCTGCGCCTACTGAAGCCGACAAGCCGCATAAATTCACTTCGCCAGGTAGGTGGGTCACTAAAAATGCTATGTGGAAGCCGCAGGTAAAGAATCCTGCATGCAGACAAAGATAGCTTCGGTCTTTAAAGGCAATACGTAGTTGCTCGCCTAGTTTGATGCCATCGGACTGTGCTACGACATGCTTCTCTGCATCGTCTTTTTTATTGCGTAATGGTAGTGCCAAAAGGATGGTCGTTAGCGATGTGGCGGCCAGTACGAGTATCGCAATGACCCAGCTATATGCATTGATGAGTGCCTGTGTGAGTGGTGCAAAGATAAACTGACCAAAAGAACCGCCAGCATTAATAAAACCTGCGGCTGTAGAACGACGCTCTGCTGGCAACCTTTGTGCAGCAGCCCCAATCAAAATTGAGAAACTGCCTGCACCTGCGCCTGCCGCTGTAAGGATGCCGATTGCAAAGATTAGGCCAAAGCCAGAACTTACAAATGGCGTGATAACTAAGCCAAGCGCCAACATGAAGGTGCCAAACACGATGACCTTGAATGAACCAACCCTATCCGCCAGCATGCCAAATAGAGGTTGTGCTGCACCCCAAGTAAACTGGGCAACCGCCATGGCAAAGCTGATCGTGACAACTCCTAGGCCTGTTGATGTGTTTAATGGCGAAAGGAATAAGCCCATGGATTGGCGAATTCCCATCGTGACAGCCAAAATTGCCGCGGCTGAAATCACCAGTGTCCAAAATGTACGTTGTGGGGTCATAAGCAAATCATTGATTGAATAAAAAGTGATGACGGCAACATATTGGACTGTTGCCTTCGTCAGGCTAAATAGTAACTCAAGCGCGCGCTATCACCTCAATGGGTTGGTCATATACGCAACAAATGCTTTAGCCAATACAATTGGCACATAATTAGCTATAACTATCTATAAGTAGCGCTGTCAAACGCAGGAAGTGTTAGCATCTTATTGATTATTAAGTCTTTTAATACGCAGTCTCTTTTCTTTATAGCAGGCACCTGCCTTTGCAGGGGCTCTTTGTATGGCCAATGCACCAATATGGTGAGCCATTTTTATGTATGTTAGGTGTGTGAATGAATTCATTACAGTTTGATCGTCATGGTGATAAGGAAAACTCGCCATTTTTTGAAGAGTATTTACAGCGCTTGTTAGAAGAGCGTGATCGGCTAGGCCTAACCGAGATGGTGCATGACATTGATGCACTGATGATTACGGTGGATCCTGACCATTCGATTAGCTATATTGCTGAGCTCTGTTTGATGACGCCCTACCATTATTTGGTAACACTGGAGAGCGAGTCTCACTGGACACACATTTTACGCATTGATTTAAACTCCCCCGATTTGATTGTACGTGAGGTGAAAGACCCTAATTTTAGGGGCATTTTTCGTGCACTGAATGAAATCTATCCGGTAGGGTCACAAAAACCCAATAGCCGCTATATGGGTGAAATTATTCGCGTCACCAATTTGCATGAGGTGGAAAAAATCCAGCAAGCACGTGAGTTCCGCTTTTTTAATCAGAACGATGTACGTAAGCTGGAACTGCCTGGCAATTTGGCCATTAGCAAACCTTCCCCCTATACACATAACATTGTGGCGTACTTGGAACGTAATCCGGGCGATTTGCGCGTATACGCGTTGGGCATGAGTACCATTCGCAATGATGTACAAGCCGCCTACGAAGGCGCTAAGCAATTACAGGTGGATTTGCGGATTGATGATTTGATCTTACCGGTCGATCACTTGGCAACGCGCGTGTATAGCCAAAATCGTGAAGTGGCCATTTTGGAATATTTATCTTGGAGCAGCTATTATTTTTGGGGCGCTTACAATATTTGGGATCAAAACTCATCCACCAATGTGACGAAAAGCGTGCACCAAGTACCGGAATCCAAAAGCCCGGCCAAAGTATTTACCGCCAACAACACACCCTACTTTGTAAACCACTTAGAAAAGCTACCCTCACCTACCGAGACCTTTGTGCGTAATTATGGACCACGTTTACACCACATGGCATTGGCCGTGAAAGATGGTGAACGCGATGGGCTGGAGAATATTGAGTTTGTGGTCAATGCCATTACGCAGCAAGGCAAAGGCTTCTTGTTAGATGTGATTGGCTCTAAAGAGCAAGGGCTCAAACAAATCTTCTCCAATGCATCTGAACATTCATCTCTGATTATTGAGTATGTACAGCGTTATGGCAGTTTTGATGGGTTCTTTACCAAAGAAAATGTGGCTGCACTCACCGAGGCGGCTGGCGCAGAAGAAGGCGTGAAAAACACGCACTTTTAACTTTTTTAAGTCATGGCCATCAAGGGAACAGGCGTGACTGTCACACGTACAGTCAGCTCTTGTGCGCCGCCCCCTAATACCACACCACGCATAGGTGAGACATCACTGAAATCTCTGCCCCATGCCACAGTGATATGCTCACTTTGCACCAAGCAGTTATTGGTCGGGTCAAAGTCTATCCAACCATAGGTTGGACAATATACGGACACCCATGCATGAGAGGCATCTGCCCCAACTAGGCGCTCTTTACCTTCAGGTGGATTGGTTAAGATATAGCCGCTCACGTAACGAGAGGCCAAGCCTAACGAGCGCAGACAACCAATCATCAAGTGCGCAAAATCTTGGCAAACCCCTCGTTTACCTGCCAGCACCTCATCTAACGGGGTAGACACATTGGTTGCCTCTGGGTCAAATTCAAAGTTTTGGTAAATACGCTGGGTCAAATCCAGCGCGGCTTCTATCAACGGTCTGCCCTGCCAAAAACTTGGCAATGCAAAATCCATCAACGCTTGGCTACTCTTTACATTGGGCGAGCTGTACAAATAGCCCACCACTTCTAAATCTACATTGGATGGATGCAATAATTGCTGTGCCACGGTCTCCCATGGCAAACTGTTTTGCAGCTCTGTCCAATAAGGCCGCCTTTGCAAAGACACAGTAAAGCTAGAACTGACTTTGAGCAGCTCGTGTGGTGTGAACACCGCAATGTAGTCACTGTAATTCTTAAAGTAATCAAAGTACTGCGTATGCTCTGTTGGCGTTGGGCTAATGATGAGCGAATACTGCTCGCAATACTGCGCGTTGCTGTTACGCGGTGTCATATGCAGCATCTGCTGCGATAGCGTGACTACGCTGTCGTAGTGATATTCGGTCTCATGTAATACGTGATAACGCATGATTAATAGCGCTCCATGGCGGGCAATCCGCTATAGCTAAAAAAGCGCAAATTAAGCTGGTCTGAGATATCAATGCTTTTCTTATACGTATCATTGAGCCAAATCAGTAGCGTGGAGCTGCCATGGTAAAGCGCTAAATCCGGGTCCAATGCTTTCAAACTTTCTAATCGCTCTATAAATACAGCTTCATGCGCCCCACCACCATAGTTGGCAGACACTTCTGCGAGGTATTTGACCATGCCTTTCAGTTGGAAAATCATGGCATTTGGATTGTGTTCATCCATCAACAATAAATCCAAAACAGGCAACCATTCTGGCTGTGCAGAATAACGCGCACGATAGGTCACAATGCTATCGGTCAGCTCAAGCAACCAATCTAGATTGCTCTCAGGCGGCATGGTCAATGCGTGCTGGAGCAGTACGCACAAAAATTGTAAGCGTTCAATACGCCTGCCCAAGGACATAAATCGCCAACCTTGGTCTCGTGTCATGCCATCCAATGTAAAACCAGACAACGTGACCAAAGAAGCCGAGGTCTCATTCAAATGCTCTAATGTCTCTGTCAGCGTGGGCATATGCTTGCTATGCGTAAAACGTTGCGACATTTGATTGATAATGCGCCAGTTATCGCCAGATAAACGCTCACGTATATTAAACGCCAGTTGAAAAAACTGTTGTATGCTGCTTTGCAAGCTATGGTCTTTACTTGAGAACACAGCGTGTATAAGCTGGCGTTCAATCTCTTCATCGCTCAAGTCATCCGGCTCAATTGTGGAGGTGTCCTGATCACTGTCTACATCTGCATCAGGAATCAAGCCGTACCACATACACACACTACGCAACGTCGTCCACTCAATGGGGCGATGCTCACCAGAAAACTCCATTAAGAATTGAATCGCAATGCGAATCAACCGTGTGGTGTGCCCATTACGTATAGTGTAGCGGCCAAACCAAAACAGATTCTCCACCATGCGGCTGGAAAGATAGGTATTGCCACGCACCAAATCCCTGCTCGACATAGTGCGACGCAACAAACTGCTGTAATAGGTTGCTGTGGGAGATGTAATCCAAGTATCTTTGCTGGTACCGCCACGTTGCATGGTAATCACGCGCTCGTCTTTGCCACTGGCAATACGTGCCAGCCCACCCGGCATAATCGCGTAGCCATTGGGCGTTGCACAGGCATACACCCGTAAGCCAATCGCCAACGAGTTTAGATTAGGCTTATGATGTGCGCTCCAAGCAGGCGCTTGCGAGATCTTGACCTGCTCTTGTGCAATATAATTCTGTGGATTTTCGCGCAACTTCTCAATCAAGGCATCGAGCCCTTCGGCAGTTAAATCTTCACCAAAGATGGGATGCTGATTGATTTGTGGAAACGCAGGCTTAATGACCAGTTCATGCAGGTTGGCAATCACTGTCTCCAATGCGCTGGGCTCCCCGCACCACCAAGTCGCCACGGAAGGCATCTTCAGCGATTCCCCCAGAAAGCGCTCACACAGCTTAGGCAAAAACCCTAACAATGCGCCGGATTGTAAAATGTTGGAGCCCAAGGAATTGGCAATCACCACGTGGCCTTGCCTAGTAGCTTGTGCCAACCCCGCCACCCCAAGTAGCGAGTCAGCATTCAGTTCCAAAGGATCACAAAAATCATCATCCAAGCGCCGTAAAATCACGTGTACAGCTTTCAGCCCAGAAATAGTTTTAAGCCAGACAATGCCATTACGTACAGTTAAATCACTGCCCTGCACCAGCGGAAAACCCAGATAACCAGCCAAATAGGATTGCTCATGGTAGGTTTCGTTATAAGGGCCTGGCGTCAGTATGACAATTAGTGGTTGCTCGCCTTCGCTCAGCGATAAAATTTCTGGGTGCACCACGCTTTGCTTTTGCGCGCACAGCCGCCCCCAGTGCGATAGACTGTCGCGCATGCTGGTAAAAAAGCCACTTAAACGCTGAATATTTAAATCACGGAATAGATCCGGAAACGCGCTAGAAATAATGGTGCGATTTTCCAGCGCATAGCCAGCGCCAGTAGGTGCTTGCGTACGGTCAGACACCACCCACCATTGGCCATTGGGCGCGCGCGCAATATCCACTGCATATAAATGCAAGGCAATATTGTCTTCATGCTGCACGCCATGGCAGGGCCGTAAAAAACCTGCGTGCCCATGCACCAAGGCAGAAGGCAGTAAACCTTCGCTCAAGGTCTGTTGTGCGCCGTAAATATCTAATAACACCTGATTAAGTAATGTGGCACGTTGGGCAACAGCAGCCGCAATGTGTGCCCATTCTTCATGCGGTAAAATAAACGGCAGCGCATCTAAATCCCAAGGGCGTTGTAGCCCATTGGTATCCGCATATACATTGTAAGTCACGCCGTTGTCGCGTACTTGGCGCTGAATCGCCTCAACGCGATGGCGCATCTGTGATGCCGGCTCATTCGCCAAGGTTTCTATCAGTGCTTGCCAATGCGGATGCGGCAAGCCGTTAGCGTCTAACAGCTCGTTGTAGTGATCAACCTGACACGGAATTTGATAAAGAATTGATTGCATAACCCAAACAGTTTAATGGGCTTGCCATCTAAGGTCTAGTGTAAATGGAAAACGCGGATTCCTTGGCTCCTGCGCTACTGTCATTTTACCCGGCGTATGCCCATGCCCCCAAAACCGAGTAAAGCGTCTTGCCTCTGCTTCATTTGCATTCACTGGAAAACTCGCATAATTACGCCCACCAGGATGCGATACATGATAAGTACAACCACCAATTGCGCGACCACTCCAAGTATCCACCAAATCAAATACCAGTGGCGCTTGTACATCAATGGTTGGATGCAGGGCTGACCACGGACGCCAGGCACGGAAGCGAACACCCGCCACAAATTCCCCGGCAATGCCAGTAGGTTGTAACGGCAGCGGGCGACCATTACAGGTGACGATATGGCGACCATCGGTCATGCCACGCACACGCAGTTGCATACGCTCTACTGACGAATCCACATAACGCGCGGTACCACCACCACTCATTTCCTCGCCCAGCACATTCCAAGGCTCAATGGCTTGCCGTAGCTCCAGCTCAATACCATGATAAGCCACCGTGCCATAGCGCGGAAATCTAAACTCCACAAAAGGATCAAACCAGTGTTTTTCAAACTTGTAGCCAAATGCGCGTAAATCCGCCACGACATCGGCCATATCTTGCGCAACAAAGTGCGGCAACATCCAACGATCATGCAGCTCTGTGCCCCAGTGAATCAACTTACCTTGATAAGGTTCTTTCCAAAACCTTGCTACCAATGCACGCAGCAACAAGCTTTGCAGCAAGCTCATGCGTGCATGCGGTGGCATTTCAAATGCACGAAACTCAACCAAACCCAAGCGCCCAGTGGGCCCATCAGGCGAATAGAGTTTATCAATCGAAAATTCGGCGCGATGCGTATTGCCGGTTAAGTCCACCAATAAGTTGCGTAATAAACGGTCTACTAGCCAAGGCTTTTCACTTTCGGCCATGTCTGGCAATACCTTATCCATTTGCTGAAATGCAATGGAAAGCTCATATAAATTATCATCTCTGGCTTCATCTACGCGTGGTGATTGGCTGGTTGGACCAATAAAAGTACCCGAGAATAAATAAGACAGCGCTGGGTGGTTTTGCCAGTAAGTAATCAAGCTTTTGAGTACATCCGGGCGCCTTAACATCGGGCTATCCGCAGCGGTTACGCCACCCAATGTGGCATGATTACCGCCACCTGTACCTGTATGGCGGCCATCTAACATAAATTTCTCGGTGCCCAATCGCGCGAGCCTAGCCTCTTCGTATAGCACCGTCATTTTATCCACCAGCTCTTGCCAATTGGCAGAAGGATGAATATTCACCTCAATGACACCGGGGTCTGGCGTCACACTTAATACTTGGATACGCGCATCACGTGGCGGCGTATAGCCTTCAATCCACAGTTTCAATTTCAGTTTGGCCGCTGTATTCTCTACTGCAGTAGCCAACGCCAAATAGTCTTCCAAACGTGTGACTGGTGGCATAAATACATACAACCGGCCTGCACGTACTTGCACACAAAGTGCAGTATGAATCACTTCTTTGGGGAGTGGCTTTGCAGATTGATGCTTAACACTGACTGTTGGTTTAAGACTGCTTGCCTCATATTCCGCCAAAGACGCTAGCTCAACAAACGTATCCAGCGGAAACTCCGCTTCCATCTCCTTGGGTAGCTTCCATGGCAAAGAGCTTAACGGCAAGCGCAAACCCATTGGAGAGTCCCCACTAAGCAAATACAGATGCTCACGTTTGAGCGGCCATTTACTGGTGAGCCATTCCCCTGCCTTTTTAGTGTCAACTGGCTTAATCGGCATGACAAAACCAACCACCGCACCTAAATCAGTTTCTAACAATCGCGCTAAGCGACGACGCTCTTCACTGTCTTTCAAATTCGCTTCTAGCGGATCAATGTTTTCGGGCAGGTTTTGCTCAAAATTAATTTGCGACAATACATCTTCATAGGCGGGAATCAAGCACGCCTGTGGAAAATGTAACTCCATGGCCAAGTGCCGCGCAAAGAGCTCTGCTTCTTTAGCGGTGTAGCCATCTGCTACGCCTTCCTCGGAGAATAAACTAGCATCACGCCAAATAGGCTTGCCATCTACACGCCAATACATATTAATGGCCCAGCGTGGCAACGGTTCACCTGGATACCATTTGCCTTGCCCATAATGTAGCAAACCTCCTTTGGCAAAATGCGCTTTTAACTTCAATGCAAGCTTACCTGCCAACTCGCGCTTCTTTTCACCATGTGCCAGCGTATTCCACTCTGGGCCATCCATATCATCAATAGACACGAACGTAGGCTCACCGCCCTGCGTTAGCCTTACATCTTGCTTTTTAAGGTCAGTATCTACTTTTTTGCCAAGCCGATCGATCTTTGCCCAATCATCCTCGCTATAAGGCTTTGTTACACGCGGGTCTTCGTGAATGCGGGTAATCGTCATTTCATGCTGAAACGTCACTTCGGCAATATCGGTGAAGCCTGTTACCGGCGCAGCAGAAGATGGTACCGCGGTACACGCCAAAGGAATATGTCCCTCGCCCGCCATCAAGCCGGATGTAGGATCTAGGCCTATCCACCCTGCACCAGGCACATACACTTCGGCCCAAGCATGCAAGTCTGTAAAGTCCACGGTAGTACCACTGGGGCCATCTAACGCTTTGATATCAGCAGTGAGTTGAATGAGGTACCCAGACACAAAACGTGCTGCCAACCCTAAATTGCGTAAAATCTGCACCAGCAGCCACGCACTATCACGGCAGGAGCCAGTGCGCTTAGTCAAGGTTTCTTCTGGCGTTTGCACACCTGGCTCCATGCGCACCAAGTAACCAATGTCACGCTGCAAGTGTTGATTCAGTGCCACCAAGAAATTTGCAATGCCTAACTCCGGTTGCACAATGTCGCGTTTAGCTTGTGTAATCCATTCTGTTAGTAAAATGGATGTAGGTTCTGGCTTTAAATATGCACCAAGTTCGTACGCCTGTTGCTCTGTATAGTGAAATGGAAAATGCTCCGCGTACTTTTCTACAAAGAAATCAAATGGATTAATCACGGTCATGTCTGCCACTAAATCGACCGTAAAATCGAGCGCACGCACCTTTTCGGGGAATACGTACCGTGCAATGTAATTGCCGTAAGGGTCTTGCTGCCAATTCACAAAATGTTGCGACGGATTTACTGTAATGGAATAAGACAGTATGGGCGTACGTGCGTGTGCGGCTGGCTTTAAGCGAACTTCGTGGGGGGAGAGGCTAACAAGCCGGTCAAATTGATAACTGGTTTTATGATGTAATGCGACGCGAATTGCCACTTCATTCCCTCAACAGCTTAATTTAAAGATTGTTTTATGAATAGCAATGCAGGAACCATGCCAAAGCGCATATTCACTACAGCGACCACCACTGTCAGTGTAGCCCAAGCAAACCTTATGGGTAAAAAAAATGGCCCGATAAGGGCCATTTTTAAGAATTCTATTGTTTAGAATTCACAAGTTTGAATTCTAGGTGAATTAAGCTTTTTGAATGTTAGAAGCTTGTTTACCTTTTGGACCATCTGTCACGTCAAAACTAACGCGATCGTTTTCTTTCAAACTTTTGTAGCCGCTATCAACGATAGCTGAGAAATGTGCGAATAAATCGTCACCGCCTGCGTCAGGAGTAATGAAACCAAAACCTTTTGCATCATTAAACCACTTTACAATACCTGTTGCCATAATATTACTTTCTTACTTTAAAAAGGGAGGCACCCTGAAAGTTTTTACTTTCCAAAAAAAAAGAGTCATCAAGACTCATCAAATTAAAATTTAAAAACGCCTAATGCACCTTGTACGCCCTATATAAAACCGAGTCAAGCTTTATTTTAACTCTTTGCGATAATCTTCACATTAATGGTCTTATTGCAACAAATTTGCTATATAGAGGCATCAGGTCTATACTTCGCCCACTTTGAATGTGCATATAGCACATATTCACATAATATCCCTAAGTAGTGCTCAACAAACACTACAATTTGCTTGCAAGCTCCTCTGAGATTGTTGCGTAAAACGGGTCTCATTACAGATTGGAGTGCAGACATGGCTAAAGAAGAGCTGATTGAAATGAACGGCGTGGTCGATGAAATTTTACCCGACTCACGTTATCGCGTCACACTAGAAAACGGACATAAATTAATTGCGTATACCGGCGGAAAAATGAAGAAAAATCATATCCGCATTTTGGCCGGGGATAAAGTCACGCTAGAACTATCGCCTTACGATATCAATAACGGTCGCATTACCTTTAGACATATTGAATCCAAAGGTAGTTTTACACCGGTAAAACGACGCTCATATTAAAAACTGCGTTCAAACCTAGCAGAACCTTTTGCCAGCCATCGTGCTGGCTTTTTATTTTTAAAGCGTATAACTCACTATTATAATAGAGGCTTTGCTTAACTCTTAACTTTGGAAAGAACGCGTGGCGCATTTAGAAACAGATATATTGTTGGTAGGTGGTGGCATCATGAGTGCAACTTTAGGCACACTCTTTCATGCGCTTGACCCAAGCTTAACCATCACTATGGTAGAGCAGCTTGCCGATGTCGCCTTAGAAAGTTCTGATGCACTGAATAACGCAGGCACTGGCCACGCAGGGTATTGTGAGCTGAACTACACGCCACAAGCTGATGATGGCAGCATCGGCATTCAGCGCGCGCTCAATATCAATGCCGCCTTTGAGGTTTCACTGCAATATTGGGCACACTTGGTAGAAACAGGCGCACTCCCCTCACCCAACCGCTTTATGACCAAGACACCACACTTGAGCTTTGTTTGGGGTGAAAAGAATATTGCGTTTTTACGCCAACGGGTCGCCCAACTCAAGCAACATCATCTGTTTGCAGACATGCAATATTCAGAAACACCCGAACAACTGCAAGCATGGATGCCATTGATGATGGCCAATAGACATCATGGCGAATCACTGGCTGCCAGCTATATTGGACATGGCGCCGATATTGATTTTGGTGCACTCACACGCTATATGGTGAGATATCTGCAATCTAGCCCAAGCTTCACCTTACTCAAACAAACCAAAGTCAGCAACCTGACCAAAGTGAAAAATCGCGCCAAAGACAATACCTGGCATGTGCACTTGCAAGATTTGCAAACAAAACATAAACAAACTGTTAAAGCGAAATTCGTATTCTTAGGCGCGGGCGGCGGTGCATTACCCTTACTGCAAAAAGCCAATATTGACGAAAGTAAAGGCTATGGTGGGTTTCCGGTCAGCGGCCAATGGCTGATTTGCCACAATGAAGCCGTCATTGCACAGCATTACGCCAAAGTGTATGGCAAAGCTGCCGTGGGCGCGCCACCTATGTCGGTACCACATTTGGATACCCGTGTTATCAACGGCAAGCGTGCCTTATTGTTTGGGCCATTTGCAGGGTTCACTACCAAGTTTTTAAAAGGCGGCTCTAAGCTTGATTTAGCCAAATCGCTCAAGATGAACAACTTAAAAGCCATGATCAGTGTGGGCCGCCACAATATGGATTTAACCAAATACTTGATTAAAGAAACCAAGCAAACCCATGCGCAGCGCATGAACGCTTTACGTGATTTTCTACCGGATGCGAACGCTAGCGATTGGACCTTGGAAAATGCCGGGCAACGTGTGCAAATTATTAAAAACAGCGAAGAGAAATGGGGCAAGCTAGAGTTTGGTACCGAGATTGTTGCCGCTAAAGATGGCACCCTTGCTGCCCTACTCGGTGCATCACCCGGTGCATCTGTCAGCGTACAAGCTATGCTGGATGTACTCCAACGCTGTTTTAAAGACCGCGTTGCAGAAGCAGATTGGCAACACAAGCTGAAAGCTGCTATTCCATCTTACGGTGAATCGCTGGTTGACAATGCAGAGTTACTGAAACGGGTAAGACAACATACGCATCAAACGTTAGGTTTGATGTAATCGCCATATACACGCTACTTTTGCTAGCGTGTGACTAACCACCCAAGCACAAATAGGTTGATACCCACTGTTACCCAAAAGATCAGCCTGAACTCTCTTTTGACAGACTTATGGCGCAATATTGATTGCGCCAATATTGCCCCTGGCCAACCGCCCACCAATGCCAGCACATGCAAAGTGCTTTCTGGTATTCGCCAACGATTGCCTTTTGCTGCTGCTTTATCCATCGCATAAGCAATAAATGTCAGTGCCGCAATCACTGCATAGACTTTAACAATGAACATAGACTGCTGGCTTGTGAAGATAAACCAGCCCAAGCTAGCTAAAGAGACTATGATGAGTGCTCTGCGAAGCCAAATGTATTGCATATAACAAGTCCTTGATTAAGCGTTTAAATTACGCTGTCTGCGCACCTCGTATAAACACATACCGCTAGCCACACTAACATTCAAACTCTCAACAGAACCATACATTGGAATTGTCACCAACGCATCGCACGTTTCGGCCGTCAAGCGGCGAATGCCTTCACCTTCTGAGCCTAAAACGATGGCAATCGGGCCATCAAGCTTGGTATTGAGGAGCGTGCTAGGTGCATCCATGGTGGTACCGACTACAGTGACCCCTGCGTCTTTTAACTCACGCAAAGTACGCGCCAGATTCGTCACAGCAATAAATGGCACCGTCTCCGCTGCACCGCTGGCGACTTTTCTTACGGTTGCATTCAAGCCCACTGCACGGTCTTTCGGTGCAATCACGGCATGCACGCCCATGGCATCAGCCACACGTAGGCATGCACCTAAGTTATGCGGGTCTTCTACGCCATCCAGCACCAAGAAAAAAGGCGGCTCTTTGAGATCTGACTCTAAAATATCGTGAATGTCTTTATATGGAATCGGCGTATCCACTACACGTGCAATCACGCCTTGATGACGACCATTTAAACCTGCCATTCCATCTAAACGGCTGCGCTCTACTTGCATGACACGCACGCCGGCACTGTCTGCCATATTGAGCAAATCTTTCATACGTGCATCGACACGATCACGGTCGATCAAAATTTCTTGGATACTGGTGCTGTGTTGGCGCATGCGGCTTAATACCGCGTGGAAGCCAAATAAAATTCGGGACTCTGACATACTGCTTACTCACTTATTCATTCAATTAGAAAATACGTTCATTTAAAACAGATTAACGTTTAGGTTTGCCTTTATTTTTTTGATCTTTTAGGCGTTGTTTATGCTTTGCCGGAGGTTTGGTGGCTTTACCAGCACTAGGCTTTTGGTGTGCAGACTTAGCAGCATTGGGCTGCTTAGCCTTTGCGTTATTAGAGACACTACGCTCTTTTTTGGCCTGCTCTAAGGCACGTGTTGTTTTTGGTTTGCTTTCCACAACACGTTCCACCAATGGTTTGCTTACGCGTAATGTTTTTTTGCCAGACTCGCCTTCAGCGGTTGATTGGTTGCTTGGTATATCGCTTAGCGTGTCATCTATCACCTGTTTGGATTTACCGTTACTCAGCCCGCCATTACTCACTAGGGTAAAATCCATCTTGCTGGTTTCTAAATCTACGCGCGCGACTTTGATGGTGAGACGATCTCCCAAGCGGTAGCGCATCCCTGATCGTTCGCCCAGCATTTCGTGGCGTGCTTTATCGAACACAAAGTAATCATTGCCCAACTCTGTCACGTGTAACAAGCCTTCTACGTACACCTCATCTAACGCCACAAACAGACCAAAGCTGGTCACGCCAGCCACTGTACCTTCAAATACTTCACCAATCTTATCTTGCATGTAGAAGCATTTCAGCCAGTTCGTCACATCGCGTGTCGCATCATCTGCACGTCGCTCGGTCATGGAGCAATGTGTGCCCAAGCCATGCCAGTCTTTGGCGTTATATTTCTCACCATTCACCACCGCTTTAATCGCACGGTGAATCAATAAATCTGGGTAGCGTCGAATCGGCGAAGTGAAATGCGCATAGGCATCATATGCCAAGCCAAAATGGCCAGCGTTATCTGGGCTATACACAGCTTGCTGCATAGAGCGCAACATCACCGTTTGTAATAACTGTGCATCCGGACGCTCTTTAATGCGTGCCATGAGCTTACCGTAATCTTTAGCTTGTGGTTTTTCACCACCGCCTACACCAAATCCAAATTCACCCATAAACAGGCGCAATGCTTCCAACTTCTCTGGCGTGGGGCCTTCGTGGATACGATAAAGAGCCGGATGCTCGTGCGACATCAAAAACTCTGCTGCGCAGACATTGGCTGCGAGCATGCACTCTTCAATCAGTTTATGCGCCTCGTTACGGGTGCTTGGCACAATCTTGTCAATCTTGCCGTTGTCGTTAAAAATCATCATGGTTTCAGAGGATTCAAACTCAATCGCACCGCGCTTTTCGCGCTGTTTGAGCATGAGTTGATACACACTATATAAGTGCTGCAAATGTGGCATTAACCAAGTGTATTCTTGTGCCAACTCCCCTTCTGGGTTTTGCAGTATTTCATACACTTTGGTGTAGGTCATGCGTGCTTTTGAGCGCATCACCGATGGATAGAATTTGTATTGTTTAACTACGCCCAAGCCGTCTACTTGCATATCACACACCATGCACAAACGCTCTACATCCGGGTTGAGCGAGCACAGGCCGTTTGAAAGCGCTTCTGGCAACATCGGAATCACGCGGCGTGGGAAATACACGGAATTACCGCGATCAAACGCTTCTTTGTCTAGCGCATCGCCTGGTTTCACATAAAAGCTCACATCGGCAATCGCTACTACCAAGCGCCAACCTTTGCCTTGTGGTTCGGCAAATACAGCATCATCAAAGTCACGCGCAGTTTCACCATCAATCGTAATCAGCGGTAGTTCACGTAAATCAATACGCCCTTTGTAGTCGGCTGGCTGTACTGTTTTGGGGTAAGCCTCAGCTTGCTTAATCGCTTCCGGCTTAAATTCGTAAGGCAATTTATGTTTACGCAGCGCGATTTCGATTTCCATACCGCTATCTGCATAATTACCCAAAATTTGTACGATTTTACCCATGGGCATGGCGTGCGAAGAAGGCTGCTCTGTGAGCTCCACCACTACGACTTGGCCGACTTTTGCATCCATATCTAGATGGTAGGGAATGAGAATGTCTTGATTGATACGTTTATCTTCTGCCGCTACTATGGTGACGCCTTGGCCGCGCATCACGCGCCCAACCAGCGTTTTATTGGCGCGCTCAAGCACTTCTACAATTCTACCTTCCGGACGCCCTTTTCTATCCAAGCCAGCCATACGCACCATGGCACGGTCGCCGTGCATCACTTGCGCCATTTCACGCGGCCCCAAGAACAAATCGTCAGGATGTTTTAGTTTGTCATCCGGCACTAAAAAGCCAAAGCCATCAGGGTGACCAAACACCACACCAGGGATTAAATGAATTTTCTCTGGTAGACACAATGCGCCTTTGCGGTTGCGAATGATTTGACCTTCGCGCTCCATGGCATTGAGGCGTTTACCAAAAATCTCTCGCTCGCTGGTATCTATATCCAGCAACACGTATAATTGCTCTGTACTCAAGGGGATGCCTTGGTCAGAGAGCACTTGTAATATCAGCTCGCGGCTTGGTAATGGCGTTTCATATTGCGCAGCTTCACGCTTGGCATATGGATCATTTTCACGCGAACTATTTTTACTTTTTTTAATTGACAAGAATTGTGCTTTCTATAAAATGCGCCGCAAGTACAGGATGCCCAGATGGCGGAATTGGTAGACGCGCTAGTTTCAGGTACTAGTATCGAAAGATGTGGAGGTTCGAGTCCTCTTCTGGGCACCATCTAATAAATTTCAACATTTAAAATCAATAACTTATATCAAAATCAAGATAAAGTTACCCGCAAAACTATCCGTAAAAATTTTATTTATGGTTGTTTGACACAACATTCGGTCAGTTTACACCATTTAGTTTTGATTTAGATTTAACTTCCAGGTTGACTGAAATAAAAAAACCGCTTAATTGGCGGTTTAAATTATTTAATGCGTATTGAAGCCTAAGCTCACCAGCTAGCACTTTTCTAGATAGTATCAAAAGACTACTAGCGGCTAACTGTAAACTTTGGAAACAAAGAATCAAACTATATAAAATTACCGATCCTCAAAAATGCAAATTGTTACTTCTTTATTAAACGTTACACGTAATCCAACTCGGGCAGCAATGTGCTCAATATTACTAATTAACGCATCATGATCATTCATTTCTTGATTCAAATTGATACAAAATTCCGAGTAAAATCCATGCTGTTTTACTTCGTTCACAATCGTAGCAGTATCTGCAAATTCTGCAGACCTTACATACTGGGATGTTGTTATATGCTTTATTAACATGTATTAAACTCTCACTTACTGGCTAATCGCCATGCTGTTCTCTCGCACTATCAACCAGCGACCATCTCTGTTCTCTAAACCCACTACTTTTCGCACGGATGTTTGTTGTGCATCAGCAACCATCGTTTGGGTAAACACAGCGATGGCTTGGTTGCCATTCGGTTCTATCGTTAGATACGATACATTGATAGCAGGGTTATTCTCTTTGCTGATCTCTGCCTTGCGTTTGCGTTCCCACTGTTGGCGACTGCTTCCATCTGGCGTAATAAAGTCTGTTGCATAGGTATTAAAATAAACATCCAGATTTTTATTACCTAACGCTGCAGTCCAATTCTTAATAGTGGTATCAATGGCTTGTTGATTTTCATCCAACACATTTTCATCATCAGCTAATTGCGTTTCTGGCTGTATGGCTTGATTAATCGCTGCAATATCTTTTTCTGTTGCGCCAAATTTTTGCTCTGGTACTTTTTTTGCCGCCATATTGGCTAGCTTGGCTTTTGCTGCCGTTTTATAGCTTGGCGCTTTATCAAAGTCATAGCGTAAATTTAATGTCATGGTTTGACCAAAGTACTGCTTACGTATATTGGCGTCATAGGTGGTTAATAATGTCACCTGGTCATTTTCATCGTCGCCAGTCAGGCGCAGGCTAGCGCCCAAAACAAAATCATCTCGCACAGGATTAATGCCTGGGCTAAGAAAGCTGTTACCGCCTGCAGCAAAACGTGCAGTTGTGTCTTGCGCGATATCACCAAATTCATGGCGATATAACCCATGTAACTCCAGTTCTGCGGCCCAGTCATTTTGTTGCAAGGTATAAATGGCTTTAGCTCCAAATCCACCACGCACAGAGTCAAAAGTACGGCCATCTATTTTTAAGTTGGTAGGTGTTTGACCCTGATTAAATTGAGGTATGCCATTGATATAGACTGGCTGTGGCGCTAAGTCAGGCCGAGTAGTAGAGTCTAATAATGGTGTTAAAGATTTACCGTTTTCGCTATAACCACTTTCCTTAATATGGCTGTAATCCAGGGATGCCAATGGTATAAAAGTAAAACTATCACTCATTAATAATGGCATACCCACATCGACCCGGCTAGAGAACTGCCAGCTATCGTGGCGGCCAATAGCGGTATTTTCTAACAATCGACGATACGTTTCATAAGTATTACGCCCTACTCCAACCATGCCATTGATATACCAATTATCCATTGCCCATGAAGCATAAGCGGCGCCTAAAAAGCTATTGATATCCGAACGATTATTAACGGTGTTACCCGTATTGGTCACATTGCCACGTGCGTAAGCTACAGCGAATCCTACTTGTTGATTGCCGGCAGCATCCAAGGCTTGGTCGATACCTGCTGCAAAGCCAGCTGCTGAACTAGTGTAGCCATCAAATTGCTGCAAGCCATTCTGTAAACCTCTATCACCAAACCCTTGTACCCAGATAGCTTTGCTTAACGTAGGACTGCCGTCTTCAAGGTTACTTAACTTTCCTGTCGTAGCTACTTGCATATTTTCTGGCGTTGCCTTGAGATAGTTATTGGTCAGCCGCGATTCTAAAATACCAAACACTTTATCGGTATTACCTTGCACCATACGGAAAGCACCATCATTGGTTTCCGGGTGCAAGCGCTCTGCAGCTTGTACTAGATTTTCATCGCGCTGGGCTAAAAGTTGAGCTTGCAAGCCCAAAAACAAGCTCTCGCTTCCTGTATAAGAAAATAGCGCATCGACTGCATTTTTGGCGGCAGTAGTCAGTTTAGGCGCTAAAAAATCAGTCACTCCAATATTGGCAGTAATGACCAAATCGCCAGTGCTTGTACTAGCTAACCATTGCAATAAACTGTTGGCGTTTTCAATCGTTGGTATTCCACTGGCATTATTAGCGATGGTGCGTGTCTCACCATTACGAATATTTGTGTAAGTACCAAATGCACTTAAATTAACGACAGGAGCCAACGTGCTGCCAGCATCAAAAGTAGCGGTACCTGTATTATTGAAATGACCTTGAGTCGTAGGTGTTACATTCAACTGCACTTTAGATCCGGCATTCATTACAAGGTTACCGTCAACCTCCAAAGTATTGCTGTTGAGATTGATCGTGCCGTTATTTACTAAATTGCCCGCTACCCTACTCACAATATTAAGTGGATTAGTTGGGTTATTGCTGTCTTGCAGTAATTCAACTGTCGTATTCTGGCCAATGGTGATTAATGGGGCGGTTAAAATTGATGCTACTGTTAATTCGACCAAGTTAGCATTTAAGTTGATGCTATCTGTAACATTAACGTTGTTTCCCAGCTTAAAGCCATTGCCTGTGAGGTTATAGCTGGTAAATCCTGTCACATTACCGTTGCTATTGATAATTTGACATTTTGTGGTGTCAGTAGAGGTAAGCCCGTTTGCACAATTCAGATTCAATGTGTTGATGCCTAAACCATTTGCCGTAAAACTACCGCCATTTAAAAACTGAGCGCTGATGTTGATTGTATTCACAGAGTCTGCAGTTGCGATGATATTCATCTGCCCGCTATAACCGCCCCTGTCTGTAATATCGTTCATGGTAAAAGTACGCGCGCCATGAATGGGCGTTTGTGGTGTTGCCACACCGCCAACAACATCCACAACGGCAACTTCACGTTGGTCAATAAAAATATTACTACTAAAACCATTAGCATTTGTACTGTTGATTACATGCTCACCAGAACCTAAGTAAATATTGCCACTCAAAAATCCGCTATTGTTAATCGTGCTGTTTCTAATCCCGACATCATCGGTTGAATATGCCAAAGGTAATTCAACACCGTTCTGTTGAAAGTATTGAGTCTGCGCAGCGACTAGCAATGGATTACGATCTACAGCATAAATATTGCCATATAGTCCGCCACCATTGGTGTTGATCAATGTTGTGCCCGCGCCAAAGCTGACCACGTTGCCAATGATATTGGCAAAACCGCCATTTGTCGTATTGTTGATGGTCAGTAGTGGTGTATTTGTAAACACCGTAGCAGTAAAATGAGTAGGCGAAAAATCGCCTGAGCTCGAAATAAATCCAAGTATGCTGTTGGTACTATTTGGATATCCGGCAACATTATAAATATCCATATTATTGATGGTTAAAGCATCCACATTGGCGCCTGCACTTATTACCGCAGCATATCCAGCCAGAACAGGGCCTAGGCCGTCCCTGTCGTTATAAAGCAGTCCGTCTAAATCAGTGCTCCAACCTGCTGGATTAAAATTACCGGCAGACCTATCCATGGTTAATAAACCACCAATATTGTTAATGGTAACGGCGTAATTTCCACTAAAACTAATGGCACTTGTTGCGCCCACATTATTAGATGAATGTGTGATCGTTGCCTGCCCACCAAACGTATCTGAATAACTGGTTTCAGTCGTGATGTTGCTAAAGGTAGCTGTACCACTTGAGTTATCAATGATTAATCTGCCTGCCAAGCTTGTATCTACATTTTGGCTGGCAGAACTGCAGCTATAGGTACCATCGCCGTTGTCGACGCATGGATCGGCATATGCGCTATGGACTACCGCTAAGTAATTCAGGGCTGATAAAACAGAAATACGTATTAAATGATTATTTAATTTAATTCTGTTTGATTTACTTGGGTTAAATTTTAATGATCGATTCATTATTTCGCCTCCCTGTAAGCTAGGGTATTTGCTTTAGTCATCACTGTATTTTTAGGGCTGTCTAACCGTTGCAAACTACTTGCCTTTTCATGGGTAGCCTCTATTGGTTTATTGGGTGTAGTCATCACATGATTAGTAGGCGTGGTTTGCTCACGCGTGATTTGCCAGCGCCCATCTTTAAGTTCAAACGTAAGTGCTTTTAAAACCGATTGTTCCTGATGATTCGCTGCTGTCTTTTGATCAAATACTGCTACTAAACGCTTGCCTTCAGGTACTACCACTAGATTATCTAAACCTACAGACTCACCAGCACTCAACACAAAGCGCATTTTTTCCGTCTCTATCCATTGCTCGCGATTTATCCCAGGCGGGCTATAGCCTTCGGCATACATGGCCAAGTAAGCACTTATTTGATTTTCGGCCAACGCTTTACGCCACACCTCTACGTTGTCGATCACTTCTTGCTTAGCCACCTTGGTAGATATTTGCGTACGTTTAAGTAAAGGTAACGCTTTGATAGTATCCAACTGCTTATTAAATGCAGCTTCTTCAATACTTGGCACATTGCTAGGGGGGTCAATATCGATTAGATTAGGTTCGGTGATTGTGGCCGTATTCAGCGCGGTTTTTTTAGAGCGGTCAAAATCATAGCTAAGCGAAAACCATACACCGCGTGGTGCGCCGGCAGAGATAAATTGCGATGGGATCCATTCACTTGAATTGTAATTAAATCCACCTGGCCCAATTGCACCAAAGGTAGATGGCGCAATTGGATTGATGCCTAAACGTCCTGCGGTGTAGTATTTTTTGTCTAATACATTATTAATCAGGGCACTTGCGGCCCAACCACCGCCTAAGTCATAGCGTGCGTTCATATTAATGACTGCATAACCCGGTGATTTGCCGCTGTAATTGTTGTCTGGTAATTTGATTGCGACCGGCCTACCTTGGTTTTGAAGATTTCTGATTACTATTGGGCCTTGGCTTGGCGTATGCGCATTGTTTTCATTGCCCCGCAAAAACGAATCGCTATGCGCTACCACCGTGGTATTGATTTTAAATTTTGGGGTTAATTTATAACCCCAGTTGAAGTTGATATTATTGAATGGCACCCCCGGCATTACATTACCGGGCTTAACTTGAATCATATTTTCGTTTACACCATAGTAGCCCCTGCTACTGTTATTAGGGCTGATGGTATTGAATCTGGATTGAAAAGTTGCTTCAGTGAGTGAGTAGTTAATCCTGAAGTCAGACTTGCCGTATTCACCAGCTAAGCCAAACTCTATACCTTGGCGGCGCGTATTACCTATGTCTTGAAAAAAACTAAGCTCTGGGGTGAGCGAAGTCATATAAATATCATTACGCAGATCTGTGCGGTATGCAGTGATATTCCATTCAAGGAACTCACTAAACTTGCCACGCGCCCCAGCTTCTAAGGTTTGTGCTTTCACTTGTGGCAAGTATGGATCGCCAGACAAAGTACTAGGGAGCGCACAGCCACGGCCTTCAACGATACTGCGTGGCGCAAGTATATCGTTCCCATTTTGATCTTTACCCCTGCTGACTAGTGTGCCATCGTAAGCGCAACCCAGCTCTATCACCGAAGGTACACGCGTACCTTGACTCCAGTTAGCATATATATTGAGATTAGGTTTAGCCTGCCAAGTAGCGCCTATTGCAGGATTAAAGCGTTGATATTTGAATTTTTCAGTGGCACCAGGGAGTATTGTTAAGGGTGCCCCACCACCAAAATAATAGGGATTGACTGCAGGTATCGGTTTAGATAAGTCAATCGGGCTATTTGCAATGGTGTCACCCGGCACCACTACCGCGCCATCCAATAGATAATGATTGTAGAAATTAAAGCTCGTTAAGTTGCGCTCGGCCACCCTAGGCGCAACAGTGTTACTAACTTTGGTATGGTTATAACGACCAGAAACTGACAAATTCAGGGTCTGTGTCGGGCTCCATGTTTCACTCACGTACAAGCTTTTAGTGGTGGAGCTACCGTTAAACTTATTAATTTCAAAATCATGGTCTGCTGCGTAATATTCCTCACCCAGCATCAGTGGGTCGCTGTATACATTTCTCTTATTATCCATCACACCTAAACGCTGCTTTGCACCATAATCCGAAGAAGACTGAACGATTGCGCTGCCGAACATCAACTTATGTTGATCCAGATTAAAGTTGATTTGTACATTCGCACCTTTTGTCGTTTGTTCAATACCCGATTTAGTGATGATGCCAGTAGGAGTGCCTTCAACTACCCCCGCAGCTTTACCACCAGAGACAATGTCATTTGCCCCATCTCTATCTCGATAAGGTAAAGCCGCTAATATTAACTGCTCTCCCAATTTGCCAGTATTCAACCCTGCGCTCTGTAAAACACAAGTATCGGCATTAATGGGGGGGGCGGTAAATATATGCTTGGTGGCAATCACATTCCCATCTACATCCCTATCATCGTAAGTAAGCCCAAAGCCCGGACTAAGCATTTGGGAAAGGTGTCCGCCCCCACTCGGGGTATCAATCCAACCGTCATTGGAGAGCGGACTGATGATTGGATTGCTTTTTAAAGTGTTTTGTATCGCTGCAAATAAATCTGGTGGCAAATCAGCATTGAGCGTGGCTAAACTATAATCGTAGTTAAAAGGTGTGCCGTTACCGGAAAACAAAAAAGGGAATAACATACTATCGTCCAGTACGTAATAATTGGGCACCCCGTCTTGATTACTGTCAGCTACTGCGCAATTAATCGTTTCACCTGGTGCGGCACGGCGGCTTGCATGATGGCTTGCACTGGCATCAGGATCATTAAATGATTCATAGTCAATAATATCGCCAGTACTTGATCTACGATTACTCTGCCTGTGATAGACCTGTCCTGTAATATTCACCTTGTCATTCACATCAAACGCACCGGCAATTTGAAACTGTATCAATTTATTTCTGGTGACATCTGGCGAGGTGAATACGGCCGCGGGATCTTCCCGATATAGCTCTTGTGGCACAGTACCGTTACCTGTCAGCTTGTTCACAACCCCTAACGCGGAGAATGCAAGCGAGGCACGGTCACCTTGCCATTCCAATTTACCAAAGGCTTGATTCACTTTACTGGGTGAGTTATCACGCCAGCCATCTTCCATAAACAGGTTAACCGCACCAAATGCAGCATAGTCACCTGTGGTATCCCAGCTGCCTTCTTCCTTTATGGCGTTGTTCCAGCCACCAGAGGCTTGCAGTTGTTTGCGGCCAAATGAACCTGCCAGCACTTCAGCAGAGATGCCGGCATCTGTAAAACCGCTTTTGGTTTTCATGGTTAGTGCGCCACCCAGTGTGTTTAAACCATAAAGTGGATTTGAACCAGGAATGAGATCAAAACCAGAGAGTGCGTTCATGGGCAGCATGTCCCAGTTCACGACATCACCAAAGGGCTCATTCACGCGGATGCCATCAAAGAACACTGATAGGCCTTGAGGTGACCCTATCTGCGGGCTGGCGGTAAAGCCACGGTAAGTCACGTCCATTTGAAATGGGTTACCTTGATAATCATTCACATTGACCGACTGCAGTTTGGAGTTTAATAAGTCTGCTAGGCTTAACGAGTGGGCTTCTTTGATTTCTTTGGCAGTAATACTTTGAATATTGCCTGCAATTTGCTCTTTGGTGAGAGCAAGACCCGGCATAGGACCAAGTTGTTTAAATCGTTTAGCGCGGACGTTGATTTCATCGAGTTGGATAGTTTTATCTTCCTGAGGCGCTTGGGATATTCGAGCACTATCGCCAGTTATCGTAGCGGATAAACCACTACCCGAAAGTAGTTTTTGAAGCGCCTCTTTACGAGTCATACGCCCTTTAACACCGGGAGCGCGTGTCTTATGGGCCAAATCACTATCATATGAAACATCCATGCCAGATAATAAAGAAAACTGACTTAACGAAATATCCAATGGTTGAGATGGCAGATCAATCGTAACCAACATCTCTGCTTCTTTTTTAGCCGGAAGCTTAGTGTTTAGCTCAGCAGCTTGCAGATGCGATGCGATGAATCCTGTGAAAAGCGCTATAACAATTTTCTTGCGCTTAAAGTGCATGTTGCTATCACGTGTATGGTTAGACATCCGGTATTCCAATAAAAGTTATGGCTTATACCTATCTAACTCTGTGCAAAATAAATTACACACTGGTTGGTGAAATTTATTTTTGATTAATTTGTTGACCTAAAATGACTGTTCTATTTGACTCATGTTTGATAGTGACTGGAGCAAGGTCAGGCAACCCGCTTAGGAAAAGGCCAACATTACGAGTTTTGATTCTTGCAGACAAATGCGTGTAAATATGATCTGCTGATTGCAGCTCAACTGGCTGTTGATAGTATCGGGAAAGCGTTTCCGCGATTTCTGGCAATTCAGCTTTATTAAACGTAATAACGCCTTGCTCAAAGCTGAATCCATCAGAAGCAGCACGTTCTACCTTGATTGGCGAGTGATAACCATTTACCTCTGCTACTTGACCATTGGTCAATATGAGTGGTTTCCCATAGAGAGTTCCGTTGACATCTTGGGCATCAACCTGCACTTTTCCATGATCCACACTCACTCGAACGAGATTTTTGAGTCGATTGACCGCAAAACGCGTCCCTAGAACCGTAACCTTGGCTGTACCTGAGTCTACGATAAATGGGCGGCCTTCATCACGAGCCACTTCAAAAATGACATCACCCCGCTTGAGTTTGACCAAACGTTTGTCACGATAATACGTAATATCCAGCTCACTCTTAGCACTAAAGTTGAGCTTGCTACCATCTTCCAATTGCTGGTTACTAATGGTGCCAGCTCTGCCAACTGCTGCTACGTGCGATAGAGGCTGATCTTGCCATTGTTGATAGGTGTAGAAGCCAACACTAGCAAATAAAATAACACTTAGCGTAGTGATAGCGGATTTGACTCGACTACCACTCAGCCTGTGTTTTCTCTCTCTAAGACCATCTGTTAGCAGGCCCAATTGTTGTGGCGAATCCAACTTTTGCCAGATGCGCTCCATCTCTGTATATGCTTCTTGATGCGCATGACTTTCCAAAAGCCATCTCTCAAAACGGCCCCGATCTGGATGATCAGCTTCTATCTCTTGAAGCCGAAAAAGCCAGTTTGCAGCAGTTTCTCGTAGTGTTCTCTTTTGGATTTTATTGATCATTGCGCAATTACCTGATCAGCTCTTCCGCTTCTGCCAGCTCAACCATCGCACGAGTAACATAACGTTGTACCATATTCCGCGACACACCAAGTTTTTGAGCAATTTGACTTTGATTCAGGCCTTCGATTCTATATAACCAGAAAGCCTCTTGACAGCGTGGAGACAGATTTTCTATCAGCCTTTGAGTGGCTTCCAGTCGTTGTTTGATGTCCGCTATGTGCTCTGCTGAGGGAGTAAAAAATTCATCACTTTCTTGCGCATGAGATACAGAAGTGGCTACTTCGTCAGACCCATTCCACTCAATATCCAGTGAAGTAAAGCGTTTGTTGTAATTGTATTCATCAATTAACTGATTACGCACAATCACTTGCAAAAACGCATGCGGCTGCTCTAAACGACTAGGGTTCTTTGCCAATGCAAATCGTACTAACGCATCATGCAATATATCTAATGCACTCTGCTTACATACTGTTTGGCGATAGATACCTGGAAGGAGCTCTGAGTATGCCCACCGCAGATTTATACCATACCACTCCATCATTCTCAGCACCTAAAGATAACAAGTCAGTAGGCTATTTTGCAAAAAACATACCAATGCTTAACCCACTGTATTTACATGTATATCTTTATGATACTGAAAGCGGTCACGGTTGTTTTTAGCCAAGAAGGTTGTATACAACCAATCAGGCTGCGTCGAAAATAATATTGGTGTCCCCACGGGGACGCCAGTTAATATTGAGTGTTTGATTGTCGACTTCTAGAATCGCATGTGGTGCTCTCGTGGTACTTCTTAAAACGCATCACCCTGAGAGCTATATTTGACGGAGATTACAGAGGATACTTTAAATCTTTCAATCCTACTCTGGGCAACAACAACCAAATTCCCATACAAACAACTAATCCATGTCCAGGATCGGGCTTACATCTACCCGATTCTAGGGGAACTTCAACACAACACAGTACGTATTGTTAGTTTGGAATAAATGTTGGAAATTGCGGATAGCTCAACCGCACAAACTCACTTAGCACTTGGTCGGCTTCAGCTTCAGATTTATAAATTGTCGTCGTAAAACGCACAATCGCACCATCGGTTCTGTTTAGCTTAATCGCGTCATACAATAGCGCAAATTTCATGGGGAATTCATTCGATAAATCACGGCCACGTTGATGAAACCAGTAGTAAATCAATTGTTTAGACTCGCCTTTGGCAATCACCATTCGCGTCACTTCAAAATGCTTGTTTGCATCCAAGTCAATACGATGTAACTTGGTGTCAGTAATTTCCCAGCCACCCCCCGGAATACACGCTTTGGGGGAATGCGGCACAAAGCCACGGCGTTGCGATTCGGTATAGCCTAAATACACGCCTACGTTTCTATTGGCACGGTTATAGTCTGCCAAGAAATAATCTTTGAGTTTAAGTATGTCATTTTCGCCGTTTTGGAACTCATGGCGACGCCCTACCCAGCCGTCTATTTCTAGCGGGTACTGGTCAAACGTGACACGCGTTGGGATGACTTCTTCGCGATGGTGAATGGTCAGCGTAGATAAGGTTGTCACCAATATGCAGATGAAGGCAATCACGATTGGACGCTTATTGATCCTGACCTTGGATGCATCTGCAGCAATGCTATGCTTGGCTTCAAGGTAATCAAATGAATCTGCCAAGGACTCACGTTTACCAAGCACACGGTTAATCACTTTCACTTCTATCAGCAAGGTAATAATGCAAATAATGAAGATGACCCAACCTTCAAAATAATGCATAAAGCCTTCTGCTGCTTTAATGCCAGAGTGATTGACAAACAAAGCTACCACCGCAATCCTGAAACTGTTCATGACGATACTGATAGGAATGGTGGTAATAAACAGCAGAAACCGCGCAAAAAATGGCGCTTTATACATATACCCCATCATCAAACCGATGGTCATCAGCGGGTAGGTATAATTTAGGCCGCTACACGCTTCTACCACTTGTAACTTATAGATACCCAAATCAATCACATTACCCTCTTGATAGACGGACATACCGAGCAAGCGAATGATGTGCACACCTAAATCTGAAGACATGAGTTGAAACTTGCCGGAAAGCATCACATCCAGCATGTAAGGCAAAGGAATCACCACCAAAATATGCAAAAATGGGATGGTAACTTTCCGAATCTGCACGCCGAGGATGGTCCAAGCAAAGCCAAACAACAAGAACACCAGCGCATACTGCACGATAGTCCAAATTGCGCTGAGCTCCCCTATCATCAAAATGATGGCCGAAAAGACAACTATCCCCACGCCATACCAAGCATGGGTGTTTTCTGCATTTAATTCATGCCGCTTAATCCAGGCTAGGTAAATAGCCAATAAGAAGACGATAGGCGCATGGCTATAACGTTCCTCTCCCCAACGCACCCAGATTTCCAAAATGGCATCGTTAAAGATAAGCACTAAAGCTGAAGCGACCAATGCAAAGACAAAAAGTCGCCAATGTTCGCTCAATGTTTTTTTAAAAAGTGACATAGATAAATTGGCTAAGATCGATTTGATGATAAAACTTGCTGATAGTAGTGCGTCATGGTGTCTATTTTGTTGTCCCACATAAAATGCGCTTTCACGCGCGCAATGGCTGCTGCGCCTACTTGATAACGCAGTGTCGGATTCACCGCCAACACATCAATATGATGCGCAAATGCATTTACCATGGCCTCCCTAGAGGAGGGTTCCACCAGATATCCTGTATCAGCAGTAATATAATCTGCTGGACCACCCCAGTTAGTTGCTATCACTGGTAAGCCACGCGCCATGGCCTCTAACACCACCGCGCCGCCGCACTCACGCAGGCTAGGTAGTACAAAAATATCGGCCTCATCGTAGTAACGATTCACTTCCACATGTGGCACCAAGCCGACAAAGCGGATGTTGCTATAGCCTTTCTCTTTGGCGTACTGCTCTAAAGATGCACGCTCTTCACCATCGCCCACAATGATCAAGTTCACCTGTTGCGTTGTGGTAGCAACAGCATCCATCACGATATCCACAGCTTTCCAATCCACCAAGCGCCCAACAAACAGCACATTAATATTGCTGTCTTTATGCGTCACAATAGGTACATCTCTAGTGGTAAAAACGCCATTTTCTACCAGCTCAACTACCTTACCCAATTTAAATCGTGGCAGGCTATTGGCTGTTCTTTGGTTTGCCACTAGCAACATATCCGCAAAAAACTTACCAGGAATCAACAAGTTATAAAAGGTTGATACCACCTTAACCAAGCGGTACACCACTTTTTCAAACTTGCCTGACATATCTGCAAACGCCTCTGGAAATGTCATGCCGCCATTCATCGGGCCGATGATGACCGGCACGCCTAGCCCAAACATGGCGGACGGTTGTGTGGCAGAAACCGGTGCCGGCTCATGAATCACGTCAATTTTCTTTTCGCGAATGATTTTTCTGGCCAATTTCCATTGGTAGCATTGGGTAATCAGGTGCATTAAAAAACCAATAATCACAACGCGCACGCGTTCTGGTAAAAATCCAAAATGCCGATGCAGCATTTTATGCATCCAAGTATCCGGAATATAAAACACGTGATCTTGTTGAATATCAGCAATTTGCTGAATAGAGGCTTTGACGCGCTCATGCGTAATCAGGTACGCCTGATGTGGCGTATTTGATAGCAATCTAAAATAGTTGAGGGGAAGCATAGCCTCCCCACCAAAGATGTTAGAAGCATGCTCACAGACGATTAATACGTTGAGTGGGCGCATAAGAAAAGCTCTCTGAGTATAGATCTAAAGACGCGTGTGACCTGGCATTATGAGCCAAGCACACCAAAGTCATTGCGGTCTTTAATCACTTCGCGCACTAAGCCAACATCAATTTTATCGGCACCGGTGGAGAAGCCATACACCAACGCGGTATCACATAAAATGTTGATGCTACGCGGGATACCTCTGGTGGTTGATGCGATTTGTTTAATGGCCACAGGCGTGAATAAAGGCGTTTCTCGGCCTGCCACTAATAAGCGATGGTTGATATATTTTTCCACTTCAAAGTCTTCCAAAGGTGGAATGTAAAAATCAACTGAAACGCGTTGGAAAAACTGTGTTAATTCTGGCTTTCTTAGCAAATCACGCAGCTGTGGTTGCCCGACCAAGATAATCTGCAATAGCTGGTCTTTATCTGCGTTGATATTGGAAAGCATGCGCAAAGACTCCAGTGCATCAGCCGTGAGATTTTGCGCTTCATCCACAATCAATACGACTTTTTTATCTTCTGCATAACTTCTAATCAAAAACTGCTGAAATGCATCAAACAATGCAATATTGGACTTGCCTTCATAGGGTTGCCCAAACGCCAGCATAATCCAGCCCAACAAGTCATCGATATGTTTATGCGTGTTGTAGACAATGCCTACTTGCAACTGATCGCTCAGATTGTTGAGCAGATGTCTTACCAAGGTGGTTTTACCGCAGCCAATTTCGCCGCAGATTACTGAGAAGCCGGCACGATTCTGAATGCCATACTCCAACATGGCATACGCCATGCTGTGGCGTAAGCTAAAAAATAAAAAGTCTGGGTCTGGTTGAATTGAAAATGGCTTTTCTTTTAAACCATAAAAATCTTCATACATATTGTGAGTTGCCTTAATTTTTTATAATGAAACGTTATACGTTCTTGAGTAGCGCTGCAATTTCTTTAGTAAACGCTTGGTCTTGATTTTTTGAAAGTGATAACGCCTTCTCCAAACTTGCCTTTGCTTTGGCCTGATCATTTTTAGCTAGATACACTTTACCTAAATGATAGTGAAAAGTCGCATTATCTGGTAATTTTGCAACCGCCTCATTTAACAAACGCGACGCTTCATCATATTTTGCTACACGATACGCAATCCAACCAACTGTATCCAGAAACTGTGGAATGCCAGAGCCTTTCAGTTTTTGCGCGCGCTCATAGGCGCTATTCAGCAACTTAGGATCGGTTTCATAATCGGCCACAATACTCACGTAGTTATTGAGTGCAACCAATAACTCCGGATGGCTAGCTAATATTTTCTCATAAACCTCCATTGCCGCTTTATAGTGCTTATTCATCTGGTGCACTTCTGCCAGTAGCATATACAACTCAGCGCTGTTCGGGTTGGCGCTAATGCCCTTTTCTATTGTCGCTTTTGCACGCACCAAATCTCCAGCTTTTGCGTAGGAAGAAGCCAGCTGTTGATAAGCCTCTGTTTTATGAGGTTCAAGCACAATAATATTTTCAAAAATTTCTTGTGCTTGTGCAGATGCATTCGAGGCATCGTAAATTTGTGCTAACAGTAATTTTGCATCGTAATTATTAGGTTGCGCTGTTAATACGGTATCTAAAAATGCTTTTGCTGTGTCTGTACGTTGTTTACTCAAATGCACTTTTACAATGGCTGTGATAGCTTCCATGTCTTCCGGCAATTTTTTATGCGCTTTTTCCAACATGGCAATGCTGCCTACATCGTCCCCTTTGCGCATTAAAATTTCAGCTGTAATCATTTCAGCTAAATTTGAGTTAGCTGCATTTTGAATGCTATCGGCAATGTTTTGCGCACCTGCAATATCGCCTTTAGCCAGTTTTAATTGTGCTAGCAGTTTGGTTGCAGCCATATTGCTGGGGTTACGTTTTAACGTGTTTTGTAAAATATCTTCGGCACGTGCAAAGGTTTGTTTACCCATAAGCGATTTTGCGTATGGCACCGCATAAGCTGGCGAGTATTTGCTAATCTCCAACGATTTAGTATAGCTTTCGTCTGCCAAAGCATTCGAGCCCGTCAGCTCATATGCCCTTGCAATAAAGTAATACGCTTGCGCAGAATTTGGTTGGTCTCTTAATACTGATCTTAAGTCTGCAATGGCAGTCTCGTACTGCATTTCATCAATCTCAACGCCAGACTTCACAATCAACGCATCCACGTTTCTTGCGTCTGCCGCCAGCACTTCTTGAATCAACTGCATGGCTTCTGTTTTTTTGTGGTTCGCCAATAGTTTAGTGGCCACTTTTACTTTGGCGCTCAAGCCTTCTGGTTTGTTGCCCGCCACTTGAATGATTTTGCGCAATTGGCTTTCTGCTGCCGCCGCATCTTGCTGCGATTCATATAAGTTGACTAGCTGAAAATTCAACTCCACATCGTCAGGGGTTTCTTTCACAAATTGCTCAAGTGCCAATCGCCCCACTTTAGGCCCTTTGGTTTTGAGCAAAAATTGTACTAAATTGATTTTAGGTGCCATTGCCGATGCATCCAATGCAATAATTTTCCTTAACTGCACTTCTGCTTCGGCTTGCTTGTCATGCTGCATGAGGAACTCTGCATACTTCGCATTGAGGTTTGCATCACTTGGTGTTGCTTCTACCAAGGCTTTAAATGTTTTTTCAGCTTCTGCTACGTTGCCGGTTGCCGTCAATACGTTCACCTTAAACAGTTGAAGCAATAAGCTTTTGTGATCAATCGCAATGCCTTGGTCTAAATATTTGAGTGCACTTGGTAAATCTTTCTGCGCAAACCGTTCAGAAGCCAACAACATATAAGCATCTATATTGTTAGGGTCTTTGGCCAAGACTTGATTGGCTTTTTCTACCGCAGGGTTAAATTGACCTTGCTTTAAATCAATCGCTGCAAGCACCATCGTTGCGCCTAAGTGGCCTGGTGTAATGGCTAGCGCGTTATCTGCATTTTCTTTGGCTTTATCAATCTCACCGGCGGCTAAAAAAAGTTGTGCAATTTTCACAATCGCTTCTGTATGTTTTGGTTGGTTATCCAGCACGCTATTTAATAGGGAAAAGCATGCTTTCCAATCGGATTGTTTTTCTGCAACCAGTGCCAATCCATACACGGCTTCGGTCATGTCTTTTTTCATTTGCAGAGCATTTTGGAACTCTAACTTGGCTTTGGCCGGATCAGTCTCTAATAGCGCAATCCCTTTTTCATAATAAGCTTTTGCTTTTTCTTCTGGCGAAGCACAGCCTACTAACGTCAATGTCAGCATCAAACCCACAGCCAGCAACCATTGTTTACTACCAAAAAGCTTTGTACTACCAAACATACGCACCCTATCTACTTTGTTATTTGTATTGTTCGTACTTGCGCAAACGCGCGATCAAAATCGTTAAAACTTTTCTTTCCACTCTCTAAATACCAAGACTGGAAAAATGAACGCATCCACAAAATAGCGTTTTGCCAACCGCTTTGGTTCGGTCATCAATCGATGTAACCATTCCATACCAATCTTACGTACCCACATCGGCGCCCTTGCTTTTTCACCTGCTAAAAAGTCAATTGTCGCACCTACACACAAAATTACTTTGGTATTGAGCTGTTTGGCATACTGTTTAGACCACAACTCTTGCTTTGGCGCACCCACGCCAAATATCACAACGTCGGCTTTCGCCTCGCTAACCAATTGGCAAATATGCAAACTAGCCTGCTCTGATTTTTCAAAGCCAAAATCTGGGCTAAATAAGCCAACTACTTGCACTTGTGACCAGTTGTCATGGATATTGCTTGCAGCCTTTTCAGCAACTCCTGGCATGGCACCTAGCAAAAAGACCCTTAATGGTCGGCTTTTTTCATGCTGAAAATAGTCAAACAATGCAGGTACCAAATCGCTTCCGGAAACGACTTCTGGCAAGGGACGGCCTAATAACTTGGAGGTGAGCACAACGGGCCAGCCGTCTGCCACAACTAAAGATGCGCCTGAATACGCTTGTTTGAACTGTACATTGCTGTGTAAATTCACAATATGATCGACATTCGGTGTCACCACATAGTGATTATGGATCTCATCGGACAAAAGCCACTGTCCAATTCTCTCAACCGTTTCTTTCATCGTTAGTTGATCGATATCGATGTTAAATAATTTGATTCTTTTATTCGTATTTGTATTAATCATGGTCTCGTTTTGATCTCACCCAATCCACCTGTCGACGCACTATAAATTTTAAATATAGCGGCACTTTCATGAGTAAAACGCATGGTGCCAGCAACAAGGTGTTTAAAGAAATGATGCTTCTCGCAAACCAGTACCAAGCAATTAATATGCCAAACCCTAGCAAGCACAGCGCAATGGTCATCACTAATAAGGGCAAAGCAATCGCCGATAACCATGCAAGCAACAACGCTATCAGCCATAATCCTAACGTTAGCATCAGTAATAATGCGAGTGGTGGCACTGCTAAATCCATTAGTTGCGCAAATAGCAATCCATTTTTTTGTTGAATGGCTTTAGGCAAATAGCGTGGGAACTCCTGAGCAATCAACCCAAGATGGCCGTGTTCCCAGCGTAGTCGCTGCGTAGCTATGCCCTGTGCTGTTGTTGGAAAGTAGCTCTTTACAGACACACGATCACAAAAGTAAGGGGCACGGCCTACACTAGCCAAATCTAGCCCTAACTTCATATCTTCAACCAAATGCCCGTTAGCTAAGTCAGCATTAGATAAGTCTGCCCAAGTAAAGGCCATGCCGGTGCCCATGAGCTGACATGGCAACCCAAACCATTGATAACCCATTGGTCTCACAGTGTTTTTAACTAACCAAGCAAACTCCATCACCTGCTGCTTGATACCTCCGGGCGTTGGGAAGCGCATTTGATAATTCGCTTGTATTGGGTGTTTCCGCGCAACACATTGCACCGCCAACTCTTCAATCAAGTGTTGAGAAATCTCACAATCTGCATCAATAATCATCACCACGTCCGGTGGCGCATCTTTTAAATACTGCATACCACAATCCAACGCAAACCCTTTGCCACGCTGCGTTTGATGGAAACGCTCGAGTACGATGACATTGTATTCCCGTGCCACTGCTGCCGTGTCATCCGTGCAATTGTCCGCGACTAAAACCAAGCGATCTTGTGTTTGTAGCTGCGGCAAAATCGAGCGTAATGTATTGCCTAAGCCAAGCGCTTCGTTGTGCGCAGGCACAATTACCGCCACACTTGGACGTATTGATGATGCGACTGTTTGCGTATGCTGTGGTTTTTTCAAGGCAATGACAGCGGCTACAATTTGAACAAACAGTACGGCTATTGGAATCAACACCACACAAGATATCAACAGAAAAATCACAACGAATATTGTCATTATTGGCTACTCGCTTGTGCTGTTTGAATAAAAACTGCCAATTTTTTGGCTTCTATGTCTATGTTATGACGCTTGGTGACCGTTGCATATGCAGCCTCCCCCATTGCAAAAAGGGTCTCTTCGGAAGCCAATAATGCATTCTTCATGGCGTCAGTCAGTGCATCTACATCTCCTGCTGGGACTAACCAACCCATGGTTTCATGTTCTACCAATTCAGGTATGCCAGCAATATAAGTAGAAATGACCGGACGTTTTAGCGACATCGCCTCCATAATCACCACCGGTAATCCTTCAGCAAAACTGGGCAATACCATCGCTCTGGCAGCCAGTAGATAATCACGCACTTGATCACTGCTAATCCAACCAGTGATTTTAATGTGTGTATTCAGCTGATACTTTTGTATCAACGCCTCAATTGGTTGCCTTAACTCACCATCCCCTGCCAGTACCAGCTCAAATGCAATCCCTTGATCTGCCAGCTTCTTTGCTGCCTCAACCAATAGCAGCTGGCCTTTTTGCTCACATAAGCGGCCTACACAAACCAGCTTTAAGGGATACTGTCTGTCCGTGATGGCCACGTCATAAAAACTGGGCTCAAGCCCACAATGAACGACCTTAATTTTATGCCAGTGTGAATAATCCACCCAACGCTGTAATTGGCTTCGGCCAAAGCTTGAAATCGCCACCACAAACTTGGCTTGCTCAATTTTTTGTTTGAGTTTTAAAAACTGTGGTCGGTCAAATTCTTCCGGCCCGTGCACGGTAAAGCTATACGGGATACCAGATAATAGATGCACAAGCATGGCGATTTCGCTTGGGTTTGTCCCAAAATGGGCATGGATATGTTGCGATTGAAAGGCTTGCATGAAACGTAGTGTTTGACATGCTTCCAGCAAATAGACCAAATGATATGGCACGCTACGGTCTGCACGTATCCCCATCTTAATTGCGCAGATAGCAGCGTTTATAAACCGCACTGGATGAGCCAAAAACACGCTGCAGCCAGCACTTAGCAAGCCAAGCAATCCTGCTTTTAGCACGTACTGCGTTAAGGTTTGCTCATGAATATCTTCTTTGTCGATAAGTTTTTCATCCCAGCCACGCAGGGCAACACGCTGTACTTCAAAACCTTGGCGCTCTAACGCCATAATCTCGCGACGAATAAACGTATGACTGACTTTAGGATATTGATTAATTAAGTGTGTGATGCGCATTTGACGATGCATTCAATAAGTTTAAGGGCGCTTGTATGAGCAAGCAGTGTTTCAAGATTGTTTTACCATGCAATATTTGCATACATGCCGGCATCAATTTTCCGGCTTGGAAATGATTTTTGCTGGCACGCCTACTGCAGTTGCGTAGGCAGGCACATCAATAAGAACGACTGCATTGGCGCCGATTTTAGCATGGTTGCCAACATGGACTTTGCCAATCAACTTAGCTCCCGCGCCGATATCCACATGCCCACCAATCGCTGGAAGGTCGCCAGCTTCATTGCTACCTAAGGTCACCTGTTGCAAAATCAAACAATTAGGCCCAATACTCACCCCAGGGTGTACCACAATACCATTGGGATGCGGGATTAATAGACCGCCGCCAATTTGTGTATTGATGGGAATATCGGCCCCCGTGACTGCCGACCAAAAACGGTGTTGTAACACTGCCACGATCTTTATCACACGGGCAAATACCAGCCAATAGCGATCTGCATGTTGATAGCGCCGAATACTCGCCAACAAAGCACGTGGTGGCGCCCACTCTAGCAACGATTTTTTTTCACGTTGCCAGTCTGGTGTTTCAGCAGAAACTTCTGAATTCGTCATAAATATATTGAATTAAGTTATGTTCGCAATTTTGTATGTCAATACACTTAAAATAAGCATTATTTATACTCAATAAGCGTTGATTTAACGTTCAATAAGCGGTGCCAGGTGTATCGCAATTGCCCATACATTTCCGCCACTTTACCCAACATCAAGTATTTTACATAGACTGAAGAAAAGTTGCCTAAATGCTTGTGTTTGCTCAATAAACGGAAATACTGCACTGCAAACAAACCTGTCAATGCGATAAATACTAGTGGGCATGCCAGCAAAGCAATCAGCCATAAAGCGGGTAAGATACCACCCCAAATCCATGCACGTCGCGATTCATTGACCCAATGATGCTCTGGCGCGGCGCCATGCAAACGGCTGCCTTCAGCATAGGCATATCCTGCCCGCACCGTACGCTTCCACCACTGAGAGAATTGCGTAATCGCCGCATCATGCAATGTCATGTCATGGTCCAAGCGCCATACGTCAAACCCTAGCTGCCTAATGCGTATACATAGCTCTGGCTCCTCGCCGGCAATCAGGTTTACATTAAACCCGCCCACCTGCTTGAATACTGCCACACGCATCATGGCATCGCCACCACAAGCCTTGGCTTTTCCAATCGGCGTGTTCCACTCAATATCGCATAACTGATTATAAGGTGTCGCTTGCGGATAACGCTCGCACCGTCTGCCACACACCACGGCCACTTGTGCATGATGAGATAGAAAGTCTGCAGCATGACTGACCCAGGCTTGATCCACCATGCAGTCACCATCCACAAAATGCACGTAGCTTAAATCTGGATAATGTTGAAGAAGTAGTTCAAACCCTGCATTGCGCGCACGCGCTGCAGTGAATTTAATCGACATATCCAACTCAAGCACATGTACATGTTGTGCCTGTGCGTGCTGAACCGACTGATCGGTAGAAGCAGAGTCTACATACACAATGCGTGGCGTATACGCAGCAATTGATGCCAAACAGTCCACCAAACGACTACCTTCATTGCGGCCAATGACAACAAACCCGATGTCATTACGCATGTGTGGACTCATTGCTTAATAATGTCTGACTCATTTTTTGGCTTTCACCACGGCCGGCACACCTACTGCTATCGAATTATCGGGCACATCACACAATACAACAGCATTTGCGCCAATAGTCACATTATTGCCAATATGAATATTGCCTAGAATTTTAGCGCCAGCCCCTATATCTACGTTATCCCCGAACACTGGCGCGCATGGGTCGTCAACATTCTTTAACCCGACCACAACCCCGTTTCTAATTCTGCAATGATGGCCAAATTTGGCATACCCACTGACGACGATCCCACCAAAGTGGTCAATCACAAAGCCGTCGCCAACTTCCACCTCACAAGGAAACTCTATACCAGTGAGTATCTGTACACATTTGTATAAAAACTTATAAATAAAAGAACATATTTTCCGCAGAAGTGTATTGTTAATTTGATAGCGCCATCGACCAAACCGATAGACCACCATCACCCAAAACCCTTGGGCTCCCCAATCGTTTTGGTAAGTAGTTAAATCTGCACGTATATGATTAAACATATCAAGTACCTAGCGCAGCACGCGGCTACCAGCGCGCGAGAGATAGGTTAACTTTAAAAACAGGCCAAGCCCTTTAAAATTCAACACTTGACGCAATTGACCTGGCGTTTTAAGTAGTTGTTTAACTGCTAAAATTGCTTCAGCGATGATGGTCAGCAGCACATGTAAGCACACAGATAGCAATCCTAGGTTCTTACGGAAATATAATAATTCGCTCTCAATTTGCAAGGCACTGACTTGTCGGCTGACAGAAGAAATTGAATGGTCTATTTTTGCGCTTTCCCCCCCAATATGCACAACAGGCGCATCTGGGAAGTAAGTTACTTGCCAGCCTGCCTGCTTGGTGGCATAGCAATGATCCACTTCTTCGTAGTATAAAAAATAACGTTGATCAAACAGACCCACTTGATCAATCGCTTCTTTTCTAATCAAATAATAACAGCCGGGCACCCAATCGCAATCTCGCACACTTTGATGATCCCACGCCATGTCATCTACCAATTGCGTACTTGGAAACAGTTTAAATAGACCCGTGCGGTTTAAGAAGATATTGAATGGCGTAGGAAAATAACGGCATGATGGTTGTAGCACACCATCTCGCCCCAGTAGCTTAACACCCAAAATACCAGTTGTTGGGTGGCTATCCATAAAGGCAACTGTTTTCTGAATGGTATCCGCTTCGACAAATGCATCGGTATTTAAAAGTAATACATAACGCCCGCGATATTGTGGAAGCACTTGATTATTTGCGCGCCCAAAACCAACGTTAATTGCATTCGTGATGAGTGTAACATCTGGAAATGTCTGTGCAATCATCTCCGCTGAGCCATCACGCGAAGCATTATCCACCACAAAAATTTTAAGATTGAGCTGATGCTTGGACTGCTTGACTAAATCAATGGCTTTTTTTGTCATTTCAGCCGTGTTATAACTCACGAAAATTATTGATACGTCTACCAAACTGAATCCAATCTATTTACGGAAAACACTTTACTCGAATACTTACGTTTACTTTGTAAAAAACAATCAATTGCTATTCTTTAAATAGTGATAAATATAACTTAATGACAGTATCTTACTTGTTATAATCATTACATAATTTTAACCACAGATAGCGTCTTACATTCTGTTTTTTATTTTCGAAAATGCGTTTTCATGCCTGAGTTTATTAAAGCCTACATTGTTATCTTAGTGCTCTCAACATTTGCTTTTCATTTTGCAAAAAAAGCAACCGCAGGTATCTTACCCAGCACCCAATTCAATTATTTAAAAAACAGCTGGCTCGTTGTGACCAGTTTTGCATTTTTGACCTTCAACTTTTGGCTATTTTTAGCAGCTTCTTGCGTATTTGTTGCCGTACGCGTAAAAAAAACTGCCCAGCCGCTTGCATTATACATGGCGCTGCTCACGGCTGTACCACCCATCACAGCAGCCATTCCCGGCTTTGGCGTCATGAATTACCTCATGCAAGTAGATTACTTGGTGATGCTTTCTGCTGGCCTACTGCTGATTGTCTACTTTAAACTCAAGTCTCCGCAGCCAAGTTTTGGGCGCATTAACACAGACGTGTTTTTACTATGTTACCTATTGGTCAATATCGGTCTTAATTTGATTGGCACCACCATGACCGACAATATTCGTCAGTGCGCGGTGATCTTTCTGACGACGTTTTTGCCTTATTACATCATTAGCCGACGCGTACAAGATGTAGATCATCTTAAGGCAGTGTTTGCCGGATTCATGGTCGCCTGCTTTCCCGCTGCCGTGATTGGCTTGTTTGAAGCTGGAAAAAGCTGGTTACTCTACACCTCTATCCAGCATGCGCTTAATCAATATTGGCAATATGGTGGATACTTAATGCGGGATGGCGGCCTACGTGCGAGTTCATCATTCGGCCACTCCATTGCCTTTGGCTTTACCATGGTGATTGCCTTAGGCTTTTATTTGTTTGTGCAATCGACCATTAAAAACAAATTCTTTAAACTTGCAGGGTTCGGCATTATCGCTTTAGGCCTCATTGCACCACTTTCCAGGGGACCGTGGGTCGGCGCCATGGTACTCGTGACCATCTACCTATACCTTGGTAGAAACGGCTTATCTAACCTACTTAAATTGGCAATGGGCGGCATACTTACGCTGGCCTTGGTGCTCATGCTACCCATCGGGGGTAAGGTCATGAATTTACTGCCATTTGTTGGTAAAACGGATAGTCAAAATGTAGACTACAGACAACAACTGCTTGATACCTCGCTGATTGTGGTGGCTAAATCACCTTGGTTTGGTAACCGAAATTTCAAAGAAGCGCCTGAAATGAAAAAGATGGTCCAAGGCGAGCACATTATTGATCTGGTCAACATCTATGTCTCTGTGATGCTTAACAGTGGTTACGTTGGATTATTTTTCTATCTCGGTATGTTTTTAACTGCTATTTGGGCAGCGTACAGAGCCATGAAGAGAATCAGAACTGTGCACAACGAACTCTTCCAAATTGGTCGGTCACTCATCAGCTCCATACTGGCCGTGATGTTCATGATTGCAGCCATGAGCGATACGCTGATTATTCCCTACTTGTACTATATGCTGATTGCACTTTGCGTAGCATATTCACAAATAGTCAAGAAAGTGCTGCTGCTAGAGAGTCTGCCGACACAGCCAGTGCCAACTTAGCACTTGGATTTATACTACCAAAGACCGAGTGTTTTGCGCGTTACGATTTAGCGTTTTGCAATACGGCCAAGAAAAGCCTCAAGACTTTGCCTCTCAGCCTCTAAAGAATAACGGCTAGCTAAATTTTGACGAATCTGCTCCATTTGATCGTCTTGCGCATTGGTCTCCAAGCGTTGAATTGTCTGTAGTATCTCTTTGACGTAATGCTTGATATCACCATTATAAATTTCGGTAAATGTAGGCGCCTGCCAGTATTCACGCGCGCCCTCACCGGTATAACCAACCACCATATTTCCAGAAAGCGCAGCTTCTACGGGCGGTAATGGGCAGCCCTCAAACTCGCTAAAAGATAGGAATATTTTAGACCTAGACAGCAAGTCAACAACACCGGTCTCGTTCAATCCATGTATCGCCGCCAAGCGCCATCCTGCAGGCAAGTTGTCCTGTAGAAAAAACCGCACCAAATCCGAATGCCGTGCCAATTTTCTTGGCATATACGTAATCAAATTCTCTTTTTGTGCATGTGGCTTAAACTTACCACTATCCACCGAGTAATAGATGCGCTGAATCTTGTCTGCAAGATGTGGGAAAGCCAACTGCATGCATTCACTAGTATCGTCAGAAATTGTTAAAATGACTTCAGCGGCATGATAGGCATCACGCAAATCCTGCTCACTGCCTACATAAAGTGGAATGCTGGCCGAGTACCCATTCTGGACATAAATGCCAAAACGTATGCCTAAACTGGCCAACATTTTGGCATGTGGAATGACCATCACCTCAGGAATTACGACAAAATCCGTTTGTGCTGAAAGCTGATTATTGAGCTTGAAATCAACCTGATGCTCAAACCAGCTGTGCTTAAATGCTTGATTATCTGGATGTAGTATCTGAGAAGTGACCCCAAGATAGGCCATTTGATTGATATACTCAGACTGCTTATAGATGACTTTATCGCCCCCAGCTTTTGAGGCTTTATTAGATGGCAAAATATACACCACATTCAGACTCTGCCCTTGCGCCTCCGCTAACTGATATAAGTTTTTATCAGCCTGCAAAATATTATTTTTGATAATACCGCGGACATATTTGGCCACAGGCAGAAGTTTAGTGATCATGAATGAGGTCTGACTAAAAAATCAACGGATGGTTGAACACTCGTTATGGTTTAGAATAAAAAGCGTAAAGTACTCTGAATAAACTGTTTCGTCACAACGCTTTACCAATAAGCTTGAGTATCCATCAAGCTAAATGGTATTGGCATTGCTAAGCGTCAGCATGCACGTCCTGCATGCTCGCCGTATTAATTAATAATAATACTCTTCAACACCGACTTCAGCTTTATTCAATACCACGCCCAACAGCTTGTCTTTAGGGATGTGGTGCATCGCTTCTTCAATTTCCGTTTCTTTCACCATGCCATTGCCAACTACTAACAATGCGCAATCCACTTTTTTGAGCATAATCAATGCATCATCTGCATTTAAAATTGGCGGCAAATCATAAATCACAATACGTGATTCATAACGCGTAGCAATATCCTGCATTAGTGCATTCACTTTGGCAGAAGACAGCACTTCTGCAGGATGACTCACTGGTCTCATAGTAGGCAAAATGACCAAATGCGGCAAACCAGGATTGACCAGTACTTCTTGTAATTCCGCGCGGTTCTCCAAATATTCATTCAGTGATTTTTCGCACTCAATACCAAGATATTTAGCAACCCTAGGTTTTCTCAAATCAAAATCTACCAGCATGGCAGTTTTTTGAGGTTGATTGGCGATACTGATTGCCAAGTTAATGGCGACAAAGGATTTTCCAGATGCTGGTGTGGGTGACAATATCGCGAGTGTTTTCCAATTGTTCTCTTGCATCTTTTGCAGTACTTGTGTCCGCAATTTATCAAAAATCCAAGTGGCAGACTCGCTTTTATTGTAAGCAACAATACGATTTTTCTCTAAGTGTTGCGGGTTTAATTCAATCGTCTTAGTGTTGGTGTAGTTAATCGCATTGATTTTGGTCTCGTTTGCTTGCTCCAATACACTTTCAGCAGTAGGCTCAGCTTGGGCATAAGCAGCGCTTGGACTATTGCTCGTGCTGGCCTGACGAGTATTCGTGCTCGTTGCTGACTTTTCTTTGGCTTTTTCTAATGCGTCTTTGATTTTTTCCATATGCGTTACACCTTATGCAAATCTATTCAGAATTTTAACGATTAACAAATCCAACGGCATGATTAGAAAGTGCACAATAATGGAAGAGATCAATATAAAGGCCAAAAATCCTAAGAACAAATAGCGGTAGAAATGTTTTTTACGGTTAATTTCCGCCTGCGTATTAATGTAAGGTAGCGTCACCAAGGTACGCACTTTGGTAATAGACTCCAACGCATCTACACCGCGCACACGTGCATTAATCGTTTCCAACAAGAAGACTAATCCCAATGCAGCTGCAATCCCACCAAACACGCCTAAGCCAATCACTTTTTTACGGTTTGGTTTCACCGGCTTCTCAGGAAAGATTGGCGGTTCCAACATCGTAAATCTTTCGGCTTTGTTTTCTTGCTCCAAGTTCTCGGCAATTTTCGCGTTAATTTGCTTGGACTTCACTTCTTCATACTTAGTTTTGGCGTTTTCATAATCACGCATCAATTTGAAAAGCCCTTTTTCAACTTCTGGGCTCATCGAGATTCTGGCTTGTAATTGATCTACACGTTTACGCATAGCAATTTTTTGTTCAGCAAGCGACTCTAGTCGTGCTTTTGCGGCTTGAATCTGTGCTTGCACCTTCGCCACCATCAAATCTGTCTCGATATCGCCACGTCTAGGCTTGGCGTCATCTGACCCTGGTGCTGGTTTACTTGCTGCCGCGCTTTCTAATTTATCAATACGTCTTTTCAGCGCTTTAACAGTAGGGTGTGAATCACTATAAAGCGATTGTGCCCTTTCCAGCTCTAGTTTTAACTTATCAATTTCTGCTTCACTAGAAAGCATCACTGGAGCATCGACAGACTTACGATTAATACCGGATCTCGCTGAGGCAAGTTCTACATCCAAGTATCTGAGTTCTTCTTGCGCTGCTTTATAGTCACGGTCTATCTCTTTAATGTCCATCTCAGAGCGTTGCAACATGGTCATATGCATATCCATGTGCTCAGGCAATGCACCTGAATATTGCTCTTTAAATGAAGCCACTTTACTTTCGGTCGCTTCTAGCTCTTTACGCAGAATTTCTACTTCTTGGCTCAAGAACTCTGTGGTCTCGGTCGCCTTCTCAGTTCTGGCTTTGACGTTTTCATCCAAAAACAAAGTCACCAGTTCATTGGCTACTTTATGTGTTACATCCGGGCTTTTGTAAGAAAATGAAACGTTGAAGGCAATGGTGGCCTTCTTTTCCCAATCGTTTCCGGTATTGGAGCTCAACAACTCCACACCAATATTATTACGCATTTCATTGAGTAAGAATGAGGTGGAGTCTTTACTAAGGCGATCCTCATACAATCCGTATTTTTGCATGATGCGATACAAGTTTTCACGCGTCATCACACGCTGTTTAATCACTTCAATACGTTCATCAGCGTAACTATTGACGCTAGACTGCACAATTTCCGTTGGGATTTGTTGTGATTCGACCAAAATGGTACCTGTCGATTGGTAAACAGGCGGTAGTAAGATAGCAACGAGGATTGATGCGATGATAATCACGCTGGCAACAATGACAATTTGCCATATCCTGCGTTTAAAAATAGACAAATAGTCGTTAAACGTTAATTCGTATTCAGCAGACATGCATTAATTCTTTAAAAAAAGTTGGGGTTGTTATAATTAAGTGAAACACCAACTTGATAGCCATCAGCGCTGGTATTGTTGCCGTCAAGCATGCGATATTGAGCGTAGGTTCTGACACCCCAACTGTTTGAAATATCGTGAGTATAGAATCCGTTAATTTGTTTAAAACGCGTATCATTCAGTGCGCGGTTAATATTCCAGCTAAACTCCGCACCCACATGATTACTTTGATTGACGTCATAAGTATAGTTAAGATTCAAGCTATCGCTTTTCTGAAAACCACCCAAACCACTGGCTACAATCGATCTAGCAATGGCGCCACTGACATTAGATTTTTCATTGATGGCATAACGCGCAGAAGCCACACCAATCCAGCCACTTCCGGCAGAGCTTACCCGGTTTACACCTGCTGCAATTGAATAATCTGTCTGTGGATTGATTTGATAGGTGTAACCGACCAATACGTTTCTAGAAACACTACTGTCACTACCCACAATCGTATTGACTGTATTGGTGTCGTTCTCGTATTTATTAATCGAGAATTGTACAAATGGGGAAAGTTGCTGACTGTACAAATAATTCAACTTGGCATTTGCTGTTTTTGAGCTAAAGTCTGTCAGCCCAGCACCTGAGTAATTCACTTCTTGATAACCCAAGCCTGTCGTTAAATTTAACTTCTCTGTCAACAAGTAACTTAAACCGGCATTAATAGAGCGATTCACTGCGCTACCGTCTGTGAACACGACCCCTGTCCTTCTTAGCTCAGAAACACGTGTGCTTGTTTTGTTATAGTTAGTTGAAAGCGTAAACTGCCCTTTTGTGAAATCACGTGTCCACCCTAAACCAACGGTTGGATCTCGACGACTCTCACTGATACGGTCATCTGAAGAGCGCTGAAAAAGAATACTACCATCCAAGTTGATGGTATTCACCTCGTCAGCACCGACCAGACTCAGTCTTGGAGCAATATTGTAGAAGCTTACTGACTCCTCGCCATTTTCCACCATTTGCAAATTACTGTCGTAATTGATAGAAGTCGGCAAGTAAAAACCTGTCTTAAATTCCAATGCATACAATGGATGAACTTGTGACAAGCAACCGAACAGGCAAGCGTACTTTAAGTACACAGAAGATTTAACAGGTGTGGTTCTCATGCAATAAACCTAGATTTCTTAAGTGAGTTAGTTTGATTATGGCACAAGAATCGTATCGCCAGGTTGCAACAACAAGTTGCTTTCCAAGCTTTGGCCTTGTATGAGTCTTTCGTAATTGACAGCACTCACTGTCTGTTTACCGTTCACTGTACGTAAGACTTTAATTTTGCTGAGCTCTGCAAACTTATCAAAACCACCTGCTAAGCTTAGGGCTTGCAGTACAGTAGTTGGCCCACTCAGTGGAATCGCACCTGTTTTCAGCACTTTACCAATCACATACGCTTTATTGCCTTCTACGCTGGTAACCACGACAGTTACTTGTGGATCATTTAAGTAAACTTTTAATTTTTCTGTGATACGTTTTTGTGCTTCTTGTGTGGTCGCATTCTCTACATCTACTCTGCCTGCTAATGGGAATGTAACACTTCCATCTGGCAGTACTTTGACTTCTTTTTGGAGGGTGTCTTCACCCCAGACAGAGATAAATACCGCGTCACCATAATGTAACCGGTAATTCTCTTCAGCAACCGCATTGAATGATTGAACGAACGCAACAAAACCAAATGCAACTAACCCCATATAGCGAATCATATTCATAAACTTCCTCCGTATGACTTTAATAATAATATAAAGATAACACACAATCGTTATTTTTATATTAGTCCATACGGGTAACTTTAGAAAAACCACGTAATTCGCTAATTTTGCAACAGTTTTTAACTTTTTAAATGCTTTAATTTCCTTTGTGTGGCGCCAATTTTGCTACCGCTTGCGCACGACAAGAAACGTCTAGTTTTTGGAAGATACGTTTAAGATGGTTTTTAACCGTATTGGAGCTAATCGACAAGATCATGCCAATTTCAATATTGGTTTTTCCGCTTCTGACCCAATGTAAAATCTCATGCTCACGGTCACTGAGTGAACCCAAGGCAATACTCTCTAAGATATCTTCGTCAGACATGGACGGTTCGATGTATTCAACACGTCTAAGTGCGGCATCTAAATGCGGCATTAATAAGCCTAACAATGAATGCTGGATATTAAAGACATGGGATTTATCAAAGAACACATAAATACAATCGTGTTTGCCACGTAAATCTTTTACGCCGTAAACCAATAATGAATGCATTTCAATCAGATTGCTGGTAAAAGGTGTAGGCGATTGTGCATGAATGCCTGCAGCATCAAAGCTATTGATAACAAACCACTTTTCATCATTATCAATCCAACGCTTGTGCAGATTTGCCATCAGATACGAAACAATACCTGGCGCATCAATTAAACGTTGTGTGGTTAGCCCGGGAATATTGGAAGCAACATCATAGTTGAGCTCTCCCCCGTCAAACTCGCCCCATGCAGCCAGCAGCACGTCATGAGGAAGCACAGGGTTGACATCGTCCTTGAGCCAGTTAAAGAAATCCACATGCTTTTCAATCGCATAAGATTTCTGAATGACTTCAAAAATTGTTTCCCAATTTTGTTTTAAATTTACCATTTGACCCATCTCTCACAATAACTGAATTGTTCAGATGTAGCCTTGCACAAACAGTACCAACTTCTAATTTTTATAAAAACCCTTTAAAAACATAAAGTTAAATAATAAACTTTTTACTAAAAACGCAGGTGTTGATTTATTTATCAACACTAGTGTCACATTCACAACAGTCTAACACTATGCGTTTGCTTAACTAGCCTCGTCATCTAATGCTCGGATTTCTGCTAAATTTCGCCACCAACCATGTGCATCCATCCCACAGCCAAACACAAAACGATTAGGCACAGTCAACGCCACGAAATTTGCAGCAATCGGCTTGGTTTGGTGGTTGGACTTATCTGCCATGACTGCCGTCACAACTGACTTTGCTCCCAACGCTAAGCATTTCTGATATACGGCTGCGAGCGTGACGCCTTCATCCAGAATGTCATCAACAAGTAGCACTTGCTTTTGTATAAGCGTTAATGAAGGTTGCTTAGTCCAAACCAACTCCCCGCCACTGGTTTTATCATGATAGCGATTGGCTTGTACGTAATCTAACTCCACTGGCATAGTGAGTTTTGACAGTAATTTACCAGAAAAATATAAACCGCCCGTCATAACGCACATGAGTACGATTGATGTGCTGGCAAAATGTTGATTGATTTGACTTGCCACGGCATCAACCGCACGCTCTACCTCATCCGCCGTGTAGACTAATGAGGAATGCGCGATAAGTTGATGCGGATCTACCACTGGCTGCAAGACGATTACTTAATCTCGGAGACGACAGACTTGAGATACTCGGCAAAATGCTGTGAGATTTCTGGGTGTTTCAATGCCAACTCTACATTGGCTTGCATAAAGCCGATTTTACTACCGCAGTCGTAACGTTTACCTTCAAAGCGATAGGCTAGTATTTTTTCGTATTCCATGAGCATCGCGATACCATCGGTCAGTTGAATTTCGCCGCCTTTACCTGGCTTCACTTTTTCTAGACACTCAAAAATTTTACCGCTCAGCACATAGCGACCTACCACTGCAAGTGTAGAAGGTGCATCTTGCGGTTGTGGTTTCTCAACGATCCCTTTTAGCTGCAACAAATTTTGTTCGATTGGGAACGCATCCACAATGCCATAACTGGCTGTTTCTGACGGCAACACATCCTCAACGCCCAACACGGAAGATTGATGCTTGTCGTAAATATCTACCATTTGTTTAACTGCAGATACCTTAGCATCAATTAAATCATCCGCTAAAATCACAGAAAACGGCTCATTGCCGACCACTGGACGTGCACATAGCACGGCATGTCCAAGTCCTAAGGCTTGCGGTTGCCGAATATAAATACAAGATACTTTTTTAGGCAAAATGCTGCGCAGCATTTTCAGCACATCATGCTTATTGGCTGCTTCTAATTCGGCTTCCAGCTCATAAGATTTATCAAAGTGATCTGGAATAGAGCGCTTGTTGCGCCCTGTCACGAAAATCAATTCGGTAGCGCCCGCTTCTATCGCTTCTTCCACAGCATATTGAATGAGTGGCTTATCCACCACCGGAAGCATCTCTTTGGGACTGGCTTTGGTTGCCGGTAAAAAACGCGTTCCTAATCCGGCCACTGGAAACACTGCTTTGGTCACTTCTTTTTTCATATTCAAACGCCTATTTTTTGTTTTTTTGTTGCAGTAATGGGTTTCAATTAACTAGCCATATAGTTATTAATTATGGCACTAAAACTTGATTCCCGTAAATTTTTTTATATCACGTAGCTGGCGCTTTGTTGGCCTGCCAGCACCGCGCTCACGCACCGCCGATGCAGTCTCGTGTGATAATTTCAATGCCGTTTGTTTGGCGACACTTTCTGCAGTTTCAGCATATAGTTGCGCTGCCTCTGGTGCACCACGCCGCACATTCGATAAGCCAGTTACACTCACCTCTATTTCAATGTCTTTATTTTTAATGGCAATCAACATCCCCAGCTTCACTTCTTTTGCGTTTTTTGCACGGACGCCATCGACACGCACTTTTCCACTATCAACTGCATCTGCAGCAATACTGCGCGTTTTAAAAAAGCGTGCTGCCCACAACCACTTATCCAAGCGGCAGTGCTGATCTTCTTTTGCAGATGCTGAATGAACCATGAAAACACTCAAAACATATCAGTTGATACTAGCGCCAGACGCATGATTGTATAAAGTAAGGCCACAAAAACAGCTGGGCGCATGGTAAAGCTTGTTATCGTAGCGAGCAAGCTTAGCACTGTAAAATAGTATTACTGGCATATTCAAATCTTTTAAAAAACGCTTATTCGATCAATGGTAGCTGGTGTAGTCGCGCCTGATTACTTTCAAGCGTTTTACGGTAATTGGCCAGTGCCTGTTGGGCGTAGCCCATCACGGAACCTTCAGGATAGTTCCCCAAGTGATTTTGTATCCCCGCCTGCAAGCCAGTCAGGTACTCGATGCCTTCCAGCACATGATCAATGGCAATAATATGAAACTGTTTAGCTTGCACTGCCGCAATCACGGCTTGATCTAACAGTAGATGACGTTGATTCCGTCTTGGGATGATTACACCTTGCTTCCCGTCTAAGCCAAGGGCTTTACATACGCGGAAATACCCTTCGATTTTCTCATTGACACCACCAATCGGCATCACCTCACCAAACTGATTAAGAGCACCAGTCACTGCAATGCCCTGTTGAATAGGTAAGCCTGCCAAAGCCGAAAGCAAAGCGAACAACTCAGCACAAGATGCGGAATCCCCTTCTACACCGTTATACTCTTGCTCGAACACCAATGAGGCATTTAAGCTAAGCGGCGCCAGTTGCCAAAAGCTAGCACTGAGCCAGTTCTGCAAAATGAAAATCCCTTTATCGTGGTTTGGCCCACTCATATTCACTTCGCGGTCAATATTAATGAGGCCCGTTTTACCAGGATAACAGCGTGCGGTGATACGTATAGGTGAACCAAAGCTGGCATCCCCCAACTCAATATGCGTGAGGCCATTGACCTGCCCGATGACCTCGCCATGCACTTGGATCAGCAGTTCGTTATCAATAATAGAGTCGCGAATTTGCGACTCAAAATACTGATTACGCTGTGCTTTTGCCTGCAACGCCGCATTCACATGCTCAGCCATAACAACGGTTGCCTTGCCAGCAAATGCCACGCTCTCTAACATCAATTGTTCTAAATAGGCAAAATTGGTGCTAATGCGGGTTTGGTCTTCTTCTACGCGCTGCAATGCGATGATCAACGTAGCCACAGCTTCTTTGTCAAAGTGTGCACATTGGTGCGATTGACATTTTTGTGCAATGAACCCAGCAATGGCAGCATAGTTTTCAGGGCTTGCCACAACGCGCTCGGCAAACTCTACTTTGATTGGAAAGTAGTTAAAAAAGTCTGGTTGCTCATCCAAACAATCATAGAAGTCTTCACGCGTGGCAATCATGACCAGTTTTACCTGTACGGGAATCAGCGTGTTGCTGGCAAGCACTGCACTACTTTGCGCTGCACTGCTGACATCTTCAATTTGCAAGGTACCATTTCTCAGAAACCGGTGTAGCTTCTCGATCATTTGGCTACCATTTTGCTCGTCATTCAGAATATCTCGCAAATGAATCAGCAACATGCCACCGTCCGCTTTATGCAGATGCCCTGCACGTAATCGCAGAAAGTCCGGCATCAATGTAGCGTCTGTAGTGGTTTCAATGGCACCAAACAGTGACTGCAAACTAGGGTCATTGTCATACACTAGAGGCCGGTTAAAACCGTGTGTTTGCGATGCGCGATGATCCACCAATACATTCACACGAAAACGTGCAAAAAATGTTTCGTTAACGAGCCCCTCCATGGGATTGTCTGACTCGCTGGCAGGCGCGGGTTGCCATGCTTGTAAATATGCCAACACCTCTGGTGCAAGCAACTTAAAATAAGCCGTTAATGCGTCGCTGATGCCTTCAAATCGTGCTGCCAATTGTGCAACGGCAACCTCTAACCAAGTGCGCATATGCGCTAACATTTTTTCCGGTATATCCGTATTACTCAAACTGGTGAACTCTGTCATCAGCGTACGGGCAAATCCATCCATCTCTGTACGTAATGTTGCGGCTTGCCCTACCGGCAACTTCACCAAAATGGGCTGTGCATATTGATTAAAATCATGCAGCGCAACCAGATCATGCAGCACGTTGGTCTCATGTGGCTGCTTTGCCACTTCGTGCATCGCACTTTGCATCAGTGAGGTGCGGCCGCTGCCATGTGCACCCAGCACTAATACATTAAATCCACGCTGTTGAATATTTAGCCCAAATAAGGCGGCTTTCTTTGCTTCGCTTTGCGCTACCCACGCATGTACATCTGAATAACGGCCTGACTGCACGGATAGCAACTCAGCGGTTGTTTGAAAGCCCAAGTGGTCTGGGTTAATCTGCGCATTGAGCGCTTGTTCTTCTAGTATGTGCATAAATTTATTGTCTTGTAGATTGCCAGCGCGCTTGTGCTTGGTCGTCGGAGCTTTTAGCTTCCACCCAGCGCTCGCCTTCGTTGTTCGTTTCCTTTTTCCAAAATGGCGCTTGCGTTTTTAGGTAATCCATTACAAATTCGCACGCCGAAAAAGCGGCTTGGCGGTGTGCACTGCTGATCACAACCAATACAATTTGATCTAACGGTTTGAGTGTGCCGACACGGTGAATCACCACCGCATCCATAATATCCCAGCGTTGCTGGGCTTGATCGACAATGGCCTGCAGCGATTTCTCTGTCATTTCCGGGTAATGCTCTAACGTAAGCGTAGTGACAGATTGATGATCATTCATATCGCGTACCAGCCCGACGAAACTGACGATTGCGCCTATTTGAGGGTGGTCTCGACGCACACTGGCCAGCACCTCTCCAACATCAAAATCTTCTATTTGTACTTTTACCACACTAACCACCGGTAACAGGGGGAAAGAATGCAACCTCATCCCCCGACTCGAATGTGGCCAAATCATCAACCAAGGTATGATTAATTGCGGCTCTGACCACTAGCTTGCCGCTAAATAGGTTCGCCCAGACTTCACCGCGTTGTGCCAGCCAGTGCTTTAACGCAGTGATGGTTTCAACGGTTTCAGGCAAGTCCACATCCTCGCTGGAGTAGTTAACAGCCTCTTTAATTCTTGCGAAATATAACACTTTAATTTGCATGGTAAACAGCTTCTAATAATAGGTTATTCATCAACTTCATCCAGTAAATCAATGGGTTGATTGCCGAGTTCGACACGCTCGATTTGCTTAAATCGATTCGTAATTTTTTGGCTAGAAATGTGTACTTCTTGGGCATTGTCGTTTGCTTGGCGGATATTGTCTGCCAATTTTTTCATACGCACATCAAAGCGCTCAAAGTCTTTACTAAGTTTGCCCAGTTCATCTTTAATAATATGCACCTGTTTACGCATTTCCACGTCTTTGAGTACGGCGCGTGCAGTATTCAGCACCGCCATTAAGGTGGTGGGAGATACTACCCATACACGTTTATTCATTGCATAATCAATCACTTCCGGATGATAGGCATGAATTTCTGCAAACACCGCTTCTGCTGGAATAAACATCACCGCACCATCGGACGTCACATTGGGAATGATGTATTTCGCCGCGATATCATCCACATGCTTTTTAACATCAGCTTTAAACTGCTTTTCCGCTTGCGCTTGCATCGCTTCACTCAGGCTGGTATCAAACATACGGTGATAGTTCTCTAAAGGGAATTTGCTATCCACCGCCACCGTCCCTGTAGGCTCAGGCAAAAATAATGCGCAATCGACACGCGTACCATTATCAAAGCTATGCTGCATTTTAAAGCTGGTGGTTGGTAGCACATTGCGTACCAACCCTTCTAATTGCACTTCGCCATACGCACCACGGCTACGTTTATCCCCTAACAGCTCTTGCAAGCTCACCATATTGGTACTGAGGCCATCGATTTTCTTTTGCGCTTCGTCGATGGTCGCCAAGCGTTCCATTACGCTGACAAACGTCTCATTGGTTTTGCGGAAGCCTTCTTCCAAACGCTCAGAAACTTTACCGCCGATTTCTTCCAAGCGCGTATCGACAATCTTGCTTAAACTTTCGATGGTTTGCGTGAGTGTGGTCGTTGCCTTCAGCATGGTGTCGTGCATCATCATCTGCTGCGCTTTTCCTTGCTCACTCAACGTTTTATGCAGGGTTTCCAGTACGGTCTCACGCGTGGCCGCCAAGCTATTATTTTGCGCAAGCTGCAATGTTTGCATGGCCTCACGCGTGGCTTGCAGCTCTTGCGAAACCGCTTGTTTTAGACGTTCCCCACTCTCTTGTGAAGCCGTATTTAGGCGATCGCCAAGTTTATTTAAGCCATCATTCAAATCTAACAACATGGCGCGGTGCTTATCTTCCAACTGTTGCATCAGTAGGACATTGGATTGCTGCTTGATCACACGCAGTAGCAACCAGATAACAACCAGTAGCAAACTGCATGTCAAAATTAATTGTAATATTTCAAGGTTCATATTTAAGATTATAGCGGATGTCACAATGTAACTCTCATCACAGCTACCATCTAAAACAAAAAAGCCCTCAGGTGGCACACCCCAGGGCTTTGATACGAATCAACGCTGACTTTAGCACGACAGTGCGTACCAAAGTTTTTAAGTAACTGATTAATTGATATATTTTTCTAAACCATCACCATCATCGCATCAATTCCACCCACTATTAATAGCATTACGAAGCTGAAAAAAATTATTTTTGCATTAAAACTCATATAGTTAAGCCCGATAAAGGAAGTGATACATCACAATAATGATGCAAATCATACAACTAATAATTTAAATTTGCCAATATTTTTTGAGTATCTTCTTCATTTATAAGGGGTTTAGTGAAAAAAGATAAAACAAATGCAAAAAACAGACGGTTTTAGCCAACAAAGTTGGATTTAGGATTGGATTTGTGGGCATTCAAGACACTGTGTTAGAGTAAATTGATTCGATTACACGGTTTTATTACAGACTATGATTAAGCTCAAATTATTGTTAGGTCAATGGCTAGCTAAACTCACACGCAAACTTAAAAACAACTTTTACATTTACCTCGCCACGCTATTTACGTTGCTGGTACTGCTGGATGCCAGCGTATTTCATGTGGGGCTGAATATGCGCGATAAAGCGTTTGACTTTATGGTGAAACACCGCGTGATTCAAGCCAAGCCAGATACAGATATTGTGATTGTAGATATCAATGAGGCAAGTTTGGCTGCGTTTGCTAAAGAGTATGGCCGTTGGCCTTGGCCTCGCCAAGTGCTGGGCGAGTTTGTCGAGAATATTCAAGCACAAAAACCCAAGGCCATTGTGTTTGATATTGTGTTCAGTGATGCGGATATTTACAACCCGGATAGTGATGCTTATTTTAATGAGGTCATTGCAGCGAGCAACAATGTGTTTTTCCCTATCTTGCGGCTAGATGCATCACAGGACAAATTAAGCCAGCTAAAGTATGCGCAAATTCCTGGCATACGCGCCAAGCCAGATCATAATCAGAACGCAACCATTGCGGCCATTTTGCCTTTTTTTGATGGTGCACGAAAACCCGGCCGCTTAGGTACCCATAATGTGTATCCGGATAACGATGGGATTGTTCGTGAATATCGTATTTACCATGAAGAAAAAGGCTGGCATCTGCCCTCCTTACCAGAGATTGTCGGTGCCAATGCTGGCGGTGACCTGACTGAGCTGCCACAGAATATGCTGATCAATTGGCGCGGCAAGCCATTTAGTTATCAATACGTGAGTTTTAGTGATGTGTTTACCGATTTGGCCAGCCAACATAAAACGCGCCCGCAAGATGAATTCACCAATAAAACTGTGATTATCGGCTCTACCGCAGCTGGCTTGTTTGATATTAAACCGACCGCCATGGATAAGCAGTTTCCCGGTGTTGAGGTATTGGCAACGGCGATTGATAACGTTAAACATGGTGACTATTTAAAAGTATGGCGCGGCAAAACACCTTATATCGTGTTAAGTTTGCTGTTGATCTGGCTGACCACCCTCGCCTTTTATTTCAAAGTAGATCGCGATAAATTTAACTCTATTTTTACCGGCAGCCAGATTGGACTGTTGGTGCTTTCTTACATTGGCATCAATATCAGCAATACCTATCTGGATTTAACGGGTCCCATTCTTTGGGCGGTTGCATTATTTGGTATTGCAAAAATATACGCGTTAGCAACCGATAGAGCTTTACAACGCTGGCTCACCTTTGGTGTACAGGCCAATGCCGATCACACCAGCGTGCTAATGCTGGCGGTAATGATTGAGAGTGATGAGCCACTGGGCGATGTGGTGATGAAGAAATTGAAGCGCAAAGCTGAGCTAACCAGCCACACACCCAATAGCGTGGAAGTATTACTTGGCACACAAACGGGGATCTGGGGATTGTTTGGCGATATGATGGTGATCAGCTGGATGTATTCTGATGAAAAGGCTGAATATAAAGCGGCAGCGCAGCAGGACATGCAGCGCTTAATCGATAGCTTTCCTGACAATCTAGAATCATTAGGTCTACCAAAACAGACCTTGCTGCGTTATGGCACGCATGAAGGTACATTACACAAAACTAATCAATCTAGCTCTAGTCCAACACTTGGAGCACAATGGCGCACTTTGTTCGCGCAGTTGGTCATCCAACTCGAACATGGCCAATCAACCGTAACAAAGGAATCTGCATGAAACAACGCACACTTTACTATGCCATCGCTGGCTTATGTATCAATCTATGGATTCATCCAGTCGCCATGGCGGCAGAAACAGGTACCGCATTGAAGGCCGATACTTTGCGCACTGAGCCATTTGCGGATGCTAAATCAGCTGGTGCCCTGATCAAAAATGAACCGCTGCAGATTGTGAATAAAAAAGGTGCATGGCTGCAAGTCAAAACCAAAAAATCCACGGGCTGGGTACGCTTACTCTCTGTTAAACGCGCCAGTACTGGCAATGCGTTACAAGGTACCGTGGATGTAGCTACTGGACGCGCAGGTACCGGCAAAGTGGTATCGACTACTGGCATTCGCGGCCTGAGTGCTGAGGAACTGCAATCCGCACAATTTAACGAAGCAGAAATGAAAAAAATGGAAAGCTACACTGTTAACAAAAGCGACGCACAACAATTTGCCAGCGCCGGTGGCTTGAGTGCCAACCAGACGGCTTATATGAAAGGAACCAAATAATGCGTATTGCTACCCTTGCCTTTCTAGTCTCATGCAGCTTGACGAGTAACACCTATGCGCTTGACCTTGGTAAAGCCTTAGAGGGCGCAATCAAAGATAAAATCCAAGAGTCGGCTGGTGCTACCAATACAGACAAAGCGGCACCAAGCACTACCGAATCAACAGCTGCTACAGCTACTAACGACACGGCTGCTGCTAAACCACAGATCAATTGGAAAAGTCCAAGTCGAGATGAAGAAATAGCGATTGGTCGAGAAGTGACAGGCAGCTTATTGGGCGCCGCGCCATTGGTCAAAGATGATGCACTACAGCAATATGTAAATAAAGTGGGGCGCTGGATTGCCAGCCAATCTGAACGGCCTGACTTACCTTGGCGGTTTGGCGTGATTGAAAGTAGTGATTTGAATGCATTTGCTGCGCCTGGCGGTTACGTACTGATTACCAAAGGCCTATACCAAACCTTTCAAAACGAGGCGCAATTGGCTGGGGTGCTTGGCCATGAAATTGCACATATCGTCAAAAAACATCAGCTGAAAGTGATGCAGAAACAAGCTTTATTAGACATGGGCGCGGGGTTGTTGGGTGACAAGTATGGCAGCAGCAAACTATCGAAAAAAGCCATCAATACCGGTGCAGAAATCAGCGCGCGTAACTTAGACAAAAGCGCAGAATACGAAGCGGATCGTATGGGCATGATATTGGCATATCGTGCAGGCTACGATGTGTATGGCTTACCGGAAGTGTTACAGAACATGGCGCAAATTAACAAAAGCGATAACAGCGTAGCCTTGCTATTTAAAACACACCCGCACCCGGATGACAGACTTGCGCAATTGGGTGAAAGTGCTGGTACGCAATTGGATGCACTTAAACCCGGAAAAACATTAGGAAAACGTTTGTATCCTTTGCGCTAAATTAACTGAAGCTCTCTTAATTCGCTTTTGATATACGCGTAATAAATCGGTGCTGCCACGATGCCTGCAATGCCAAATGCAGCTTCCATGGTCAGCATCGCCACCAATAACTCCCAAGCATGTGCGCGTATTTGCCCGCCGACAATGCGCGCATTCAAAAAATACTCTAATTTATGTATCACCACTAAAAATAAGAGCGAAGACAACGCAATCGCTAGTGAATGACTCATGCTCACCACTACTATCACGGTGTTAGAGATCAAATTACCGATCACTGGCAGCAAGCCTACAATAAATGTAATTAAAATCAGGGTCTTAGTAAAAGGTAAATGAATACCTAATAACGGCAATACCACTGCAAGATAAATACCTGTGAACGTTGCGTTAATGGCTGAGATACGCACTTGCGCAAACACAATATTACGAAACGCGGCACTAAATAAGCTGATACGCTCCACCAAACTACGTGTAAACACAGGATAACGATCACGCTGTGTGGCTTCATGCAAAGCCAACATGCCACCTATCACCATGGCAATCAACATGTGCGCAGCGTGACGCCCTGCTTCCGTCCCCACAAATTGCAAGTCGTTCGAATGGTCGCGCAGCCATTGCGTAACCGCATGTTGCAGTGCAACAGCATCTTCTGGCAAACGTGCATCTAACCAAGCAGGCAAAATTTTGCGGGAGTCTTCAATAATTTCAGCCATTTGTGCAATTAATGTAGTCAACCCACCAGAGTCAGAACGCAGCAAGGAGACTAGCCCCATACTCACCACCGCTAGCAGCCCGATCACCAGCACGGCCAGTATGGCGACTGCAATTACTTTGGCGCCTTTTCCCGGAAGCCTGCGGGCAATATAGGGGGAAATAATATGTACCAGCTCAAACACCAGCAAACCCGATAGCAATGCAGGTAACAAATGCACATGCAGCACAAAAAACATTGCAATTGCCATCAACAGCCAGGCGGCAATATTGTACTTATCTGAGGAGCGTTGGGACGATTGCATGAAAACACCTTGCCTATGATTGAAAACGTTGAATAAATTGTTGTGCCGATTGTACTGGCAATTTGATGATGAAATGCGCAGCTTCATCAAACGCTTTGTTGAGCACGACACCATTCACTTTATTTAATTCGCGTGTTAGCTCGTCTACACGTTTATAGCTAGTGGTTATACGCATCTCTTGCATTTCAACAAAGGGAATTGCCCCGGCTTGCAGTAACGCCAATTTGGCAGTGCCCCCATACGCTTTGACCAAGCCGCCAGTCCCTAGATTGATGCCACCATAGTACCGAATCACGCCTACACAGACGTTCACGTATTGCTCCCCATCCAATATCTGCAGGATAGGTTTACCTGCGGTACCCGATGGCTCGCCAGCATCTGAAAACCTAGGAATCACACCTTCGGCAGTTTTAATTCTAAAAGCATAGGCTAAATGGTGCGCTGTTGCGTGCTGTGATGCGAGCTGCCTTAAAAACAGACCCACTTCGCGCTCGGTTTCACACATTTTTGCCTGTGCAATAAATCGTGATTTTTGTATGGTTTGGTCAGCATTACCGACTTGCTTAAGTGTGATCATGGGTGACCATTATACTCAAGATAGCCCAGTGATCTTGCCATCAGCATTCACCCCAATGCGCACACTAGCAGGCTGTTTAGGTAAACCCGGCATAGTCATCATATTGCCGCAAATAGCCACAATAAAGCCTGCCCCGCGAGATAAACGCAGGCTGCTTACCTCTATCGTATGGCCGGTAGGTGCATTGCGCACGGTTGGATCACATGAAAAAGAGTATTGCGTTTTGGCGATACAGATTGGTAACGTTGAATATTGCGTAGACAATTGTGCCAGTTGTATTTGCGCAGTACTGCTATATTCAACAGTACTCGCGCCGTACATCTTCTGTGCAATTGTCAAAATCTTATCGACCAATGGCATTTCTAACGGATACAGTGTTTGAAACTTGGATGGTTTTTGCGCGAGATAATTGACCACGGTTTCTGCCAATGCCTGTGCACCGGCAGCACCTTCTGCCCAATGCTTGCATATGCATACTTCAAACCCTAGCGCTTGCACAGCATCTTTTAAAGCAGCAATCTCACTGGGAGTATCATGCGTAAAATGATTGATGGCTACCACCACTTGCATGCCAAACAAATCATGCAAATTATGCAGATGCCTTTTTAAGTTTTCAATGCCCGCCTGCAGAGCATCGATATTTTCTTGCTGAATGGTCGCTAACTCAGCGCCACCATGGTATTTCAATGCGCGAATCGTTGCGACCAACACCACCAGATCTGGGGTTAACCCGGAAAGGCGACACTTGATATCAAAAAACTTCTCTGCCCCTAAATCGGCACCAAACCCAGCTTCCGTCACCACGTAATCCGCAAGCTTTAATGCAGTTTTAGTAGCCACTACCGAGTTACAGCCATGGGCAATATTGGCAAAAGGTCCGCCATGTACAATCGCTGGCGTATGCGCAATGGTTTGCACTAAGTTGGGCTGAAATGCATCTTTTAATAAGGCAGTCATGGCGCCTTCGGCATGTAGGTCGCTTGCAAACACCGGTTGATGCTGACTGTTAACACCCACTTGGATTTTACCTAATCGTTGTGTTAAGTCTTGTAAGTCTTCAGCTAAGCAAAAAATAGCCATCACCTCTGAAGCCACTGTGATGTCGAACCCTGTATCCACGTCCTGACGCTGATGCAAGGTCACATGGCGTAAGGCACGGTCATTCATGTCCATACACCGCCGCCAAGTCACTTGCTGAATATCTAATGCATTGCCCTGATAAACATGATTATCAATCAAAGCAGCCAGTAGATTATTGGCTGAGGTAATCGCATGAAAATCACCAGTAAAATGCAAGTTGATATTTTCCATCGGCAGCACTTGTGCATAGCCACCGCCGGTTGCTCCGCCCTTCATGCCGAACACCGGGCCTAAAGAAGGCTCGCGTAGGCAAGCTACCGCGCGTTTACCAATGTAATTCAGCGCATCGGCAAGCCCAATGGTCGTCGTGGTTTTGCCTTCACCTGCGGGCGTAGGGCTAATGGCTGTGACTAGAATCAATTTTCCGTTGGGACGAGCTGCCAAAGTCCGAACACACTCCTGGCTGATTTTAGCAATATGGTGCCCGTAAGGAATCAACGCAGAAGGTGCAATGGGCAATTGTTCTGCAATCGTCGAAATTGGCTTTAATACTGCATCTTGCGCAATTTCAATATCAGACTGCATAAGAACTCCCCTAATTAATGACTAGCAAGACTGAAAGGTAAGCCTCTCAGCCAAACCAATAATGACTAGATTCCGTTACTTTTTGCCTAGAATAGAGCCTAAAACGCCGCGGATAATGCTACGCCCAAGCTGAGAGCCAATGGCGCGTGCAGCTGATTTTGCCGCACTTTCTAAGACAGAATCTGAGCGGCTTGCTTTTTTACCGCCCAACACACCGCCCCAATCAAAGCCCTGCTCTTCTTCCTTAGGCGCTTCTTTCGCTGCAACTTCGGTAGCACGTTGTTTTAGAATCTCATAAGCAGACTCCCGATCCACCAACTTCTCATAAACACCTGCAACCAATGATTGGCGGATCACAGCTGCGCGCTCTGCATCTGTGGCTGGTCCAATACGACTTTTTGGTGGGCAGACAAACGCGCGTTCGACGGGTGATGGAATGCCTTTCTCATCTAAGAATGAAACCAAGGCCTCACCCACCCCTAGCTCGGTAATCGCTGTTTTTACATCCACTTTAGGGTTTGTTCTAAAGGTTTCAGCAGCAGAGTTCACTGCTTTTTGGTCGCGCGGTGTAAACGCACGCAAGGCATGCTGCACGCGATTGCCTAACTGCCCTAATACAATGTCCGGAATATCCAGCGGGTTTTGGCTCACAAAATAAACCCCGACACCTTTAGAACGAATCAAACGAATGACTTGTTCAATTTTTTGCATGAGTGCTTGTGGCGCATCGCTGAATAGCAAATGCGCTTCATCAAAGAAAAATACCAGCTTAGGTTTTTCTAAATCCCCTACCTCAGGCAACTTTTCAAACAGCTCAGAAAGCAACCACAGCAACAAAGTGGCATAAACACGCGGTGAGTTAAACAATTGATCCGATGCGAGAATGTTGATGACACCACGCCCCTTGGTATCTGTTTGCATTAAGTCGTCTAGATTCAGCGCAGGTTCACCAAATAGCAGATCGCCACCTTCTGTTTCCAGTTGCAACAAAGCGCGCTGAATAGCACCCACACTGGCTGCAGAAATATTGCCGTACTCAGTCTGATACTGCGCTGAATTTTCGGCTGCGTATTGCGACATTGCACGTAAATCTTTCAAATCCAGAAGCAACCAGCCTTGGTCATCTGCAATTTTAAAAATCGCATTTAGCACGCCAGCTTGTATATCATTCAAGTTCAACATGCGTGCCAGCAGCAATGGCCCCATTTCGGCTACCGTAGTGCGTACTGGATGCCCTTTGATGCCATACACATCCCAGAATGTGACTGGCGAGGCCGCTGGCGCATAATCCGGAATGGCCAATTGCTGAACACGCGCATCCACTTTAGAGTTGCCGCCCCCTACTTGGCTCATGCCAGACAAATCGCCTTTGACATCGGCCATGAACACCGGCACACCTAAATCAGAAAACCCCTCAGCAAGACTCTGTAATGTAACCGTCTTACCAGTACCGGTTGCCCCTGCAATCAGCCCATGCCGATTCGCCATTTTTGGCAATAGGTATAAAAAGTCTTCTGATTTGGCTAGGCGAATGGGTTGAGTCATTTTTCCGTTTTCTGTTTTAAAAGTTAAAAGTCACCGCGACGTGCTTTTTCCATGAGCTGGATTAACGCATCTTCTAATGTTTGTGCGGACTGAATGGCCCGTGCACTTGGGTGTTTGATGCTCTTCAAATCATACGTGGGCCGATCCAGCCCCAAATATAGTTGATTCGATTTTTCATAAATAGCAATACGGCAAGGCGCAAATACCAAAAATTCTGGGTGGTCTAAGATGATTTCCGTGCCCATGGTTAGGTTACAAAAAGTGCGTACTTCTTTGATACCTTGCGGGTCAATTCCACGTAACTTCATGTGCTCCCCAATGGGGAAATTGGCAGGGCTCACAAAATTCATGCCCTCAGAAATAGACTTTAAGCTATCTACCAAATCTTGATAGCTCACGCCAGCGTTCACTGGCACCTCATAGATGGCCGTGCTCAAATCAATATCCGGCATACCATGCCCTACCACCTTGATACGCGGCGCTACGATGGACTCAGCCTCATGTTTGGCAACATGCATACATGCTGGCATGAGCAACATTACTGCAACAAGTATTAAGACACGTGTCATTAAGTCCCTTTAAGTGTCTGCTCGATTGCTTTGAGATTGATGTCTGGAGAAAGTAATTGCATAAAGCTTAGCATATAGCCACGCAAAAATGCATCTCGCCTCACCCCCAAATAGGTCGTACTATCTGGAAACAAGTGGCTGCAATCTAAGCTAATCAAAGGCGCATCACGCTTCTCGTCATATGCCATATTGGCAATTAAGCCTATACCCAAACCAAGGTTCACATACGTTTTAATGACGTCTGCATCAATCGCCGTTAATACAATATTAGGCGTCACACCTGCATCATGAAATACCTGTGACACCAGCGTCCCGCCCGTAAAGGCAAAATCGTAAGTGATGAGTGGATATGAGCCAATATCCGCCAACGAGATCGACTTCTTACTGGCCAACGGATGATAGCTAGGCATGACCAAGCAGCGATTCCACTGATAGCAAGGCAATGTCAACAAACGCTCATCCAAGCTGATAGACTCGGTGGCAATACCAATATCGGCCTCGCCACTTGCCACTTGTGACGCCACTTGACTTGGATTGCCTTGATGAATAGTGAGCTTAACATTGGGAAACATTTGGATAAATTGTTGCACTGCAGAAGGCAGTTTGTAACGTGCTTGCGTATGCGTGGTAGCAATGGTTAATGTACCTGTCTCAACACGGCTGAACTCATCACCCACACGTTTGATATTTTGCATATCAAACATCACCTGCGCGGCCAACTTTAGAATTTGCCGACCAGGCTCGGTAATGCCGACTAGGCGTTTGCCATTGCGCTGAAAAATTTGTAACCCTAGCTCTTCTTCTAGCAATTGAATTTGCTTACTAACGCCGGGTTGAGAGGTATGCAGCGCTTCTGCTGCTGCCGAGATATTCAAACCTTGCTGCGAAACTTCATGCACATATTTTAGCTGGTGTAACTTCATGCGCGGCATCCAAACAATCGTGACTTTATAATTAACCAGTATATAGAAATAATCAACGGTTATTAATAAAACATATATTAAATGTTAAAATCTAAGGTTATTTTTCTTTAGATTTTACTCACAGTGAATTACTACTTTATATTAGCAGGATTCCTCGTTGGCTTTCTAGTCGGACTGACTGGAGTGGGCGGCGGTTCACTGATGACCCCTATTTTACTCATATTTTTCAATGTAAAAGCGGCTGTCGCTGTGGGCACAGATTTGCTTTATGCATCCGTGACCAAATCTGTGGGTATATTTGCACATGGCAAATTGGGCAATATTGAGTGGAACATTGTGAAGTTGCTAGCCATAGGCAGCATCCCAGCCTCCATTGCCACGATCTTATTTTTAAAAACGATTGATATTGAATCAAGCGGCGCAATCTCCACCATTAAATTTTGGCTAGGTGTTGCACTCATTATCACATCGGCCGCAGTGCTATTCAGAAACAAGCTCAAACACTTATCCAGCAAAGGTCACTGGCTCCCAGTGCAATACGTGCCAATTGCAACAGTATTCTTGGGCATCGTTTTGGGTGCGTTAGTTACACTCACTTCTGTAGGTGCTGGCGCATTGGGTGTCACTGCGCTCATCATGTTGTATCCTAAAGAAAAAATCACCACCATTGTAGGAAGCGATATTGCGCATGCCGTGCCACTTACACTCATTGCAGGATTAGGCCATGCCTCTCTAGGCACAATCGATTACCCGCTTCTTGGCACACTGCTCATTGGCTCTATCCCAGGCATCTATTTAGGAAGCCATATGAGCTCAAAAATAGCTGAACATTGGGTACGCATTGTATTGGCTGCCATACTGATTTTAGTAGGCTTAAAGCTGGTTTTACATTAAAATATCGCCTCTGTTAGGAAACACCATAATTTATGTATAAATACGATGCAATTGACCAACAAATCGTTGATGAGCGTGTAAAACAATACCGCGACCAAACACGCCGTTACTTAGCCGGCCAACTTTCCGACGACGAATTTCGTCCACTGCGCCTTCAAAACGGCTTATATATTCAACGTCATGCGCCTATGCTACGCATTGCCGTGCCTTATGGCATGCTATCCAGCAAACAATTACGCAAACTAGGCGATATCGCCAAACGTTATGATAGAGGCTATGGCCACTTCAGCACGCGTCAAAACCTGCAACTCAACTGGCCTAAGCTAGAAGACGTGCCTGAGATTTTGGCAGAGCTAGCCACGGTACAAATGCACGCGATTCAAACGTCCGGTAATTGCATTCGCAACATCACGACCGACCAATTTGCCAGCATTGCCCCGGATGAAGTGATTGACCCACGTGCGATGGCCGAAGTCATGCGCCAATGGAGTACTTTTCACCCTGAGTTTGCTTTACTGCCGCGTAAATTCAAAATTGCAGTATCTGGCACTAAGCAAGACCGCGCCATTGTGCAAGCACATGATATTGGCTTGGAATTTTACAGAGACAGTAATAACCAAGTGGCGATTAAAGTATGGGTGGGTGGCGGTTTGGGCCGCACGCCAATTCTAGGCACGGTGATTCGCGATCATCTAGAGTGGCAACATGCGCTCACTTACTGCGAAGCCATCATTCGTGTGTACAACATGCATGGCCGTCGCGACAATGCGTATAAAGCACGCATTAAAATCTTAGTAAAAGCACTAGGCATTGAAGAGTTCAAACAACAAGTGGAAGCAGAATGGGTGCATATTAAAGATGGTCCTAACACCATCACAGAGGCTGAGCTCCATCGTGTAGCACAGCACTTTGAACCAATGCCATATGAAACCTTGCCAGCACATGATGCAGGCTTTGATAGCGCGATTGCTAGCAATCCAGCTTTTTCTAGTTGGGTTAAACGTTGTACACATGCACATAAACAGCCTGGCTACCGTGCAGTGACCTTGTCACTCAAGCCACATGGCAAGCCACCAGGTGATATCTCCAGTGAGCAAATGCAGATAGTCGCGGACTTAGCAGACGCCTACAGCTTTGGTGAATTGCGCGCGTCACATGAACAAAACTTGATTTTGGCCGATGTGAAATTAAGCGACCTATTCGCTATTTGGGAAAAAGCGCGTGCTGCAGGTTTAGCGACGCCTAACATTGGCTTACTCACCGACATGATTTGCTGCCCAGGTGGCGATTTCTGCTCATTGGCTAATGCAAAAAGTATCCCAATTGCAGAAGCGATTCAAATGCAATTTGATAACTTAGATTACTTGCATGACATTGGCGACTTAGAGCTGAATATTTCTGGTTGCATGAATGCTTGCGGTCACCACCATGTGGGGCATATTGGCATTTTAGGCGTAGATAAAGACGGTTCAGAATGGTACCAAGTCACCATTGGCGGCAAGCAAGGTAATGATGCAAGCATTGGTACGGTCATAGGCCCCTCTTTCTCCGCAGAAGAAATGCCAGGTGTCGTACAACGTCTGATTGAAGTGTATCTAAAAGAACGTACTGATGAAGAACGCTTTATTGATACAGTGCGCCGTTTAGGTATTGCACCATTCAAAGCCCATGTCTATGCAGAGAAGGAGGCCGCATGAGTAATCTAATTAAAGACAATGCGCTGGTGGCTGATGAGTGGACAAGGGTGATTCCGCCTAGTTTAGGTGACGAAGTCGTCAAAAAGCAAGCCGGTAAAGTGGTACTTTTCAAATTAACAGGAGAGCCTACTTATTCTCCTGCACAAATAGCGGCTACGCAAATACCCGCTACAGGCAAAGTATTATTGCCATTAACCGTATGGCAAGCAAATGTCGAACAACTCGCTAGCCGCATGGCAGCTGGAGAAATAGGCATTTTAATAGCGACACATGAGCCATTAGATTCACTAGCAGCAACCTTTGCTGACATCAATGAGTTGCCACTGATTGCCGTATTTGTAGAGCGTTTCCCCGATGGTCGAATCTTCACTATTGGTAACTTGTTACGCACCCGTTATGGCTTTAAAAACGAGTTACGTGCAGTCGGTGATGTGTTACGCGATCAATTGTTTTTCTTAAAACGTTCTGGCTTTAGTAGCTACTTGATTCGTGCAGACCGCTCAGCAGAAGACGCGTTAGCAAGCTTAAAAGATTTCAGTCAACCTTACCAAGGTGCTGTGGATGATGCGCTACCAGTGTGGCGTAGAGTGGATCGCGCATGAGTGTTTCCAGTGTTAGCATGCTCAAACCTGCTGCTAGCAACCCAGCAACTTCGCCTAAGCTGACAGATGAGCTTACGCAAAGCGTCCATACAAAGCGCGCGCAAGTATTAAGCTTATTGCAAGCTGCCAGTGCAGAGTTTACAGCCATCACCTTTGCTAACAGCTATGGTGCAGAAGATATGGTGCTGACCGACATCATCATGCAAGAACACTTGCCGATTGAGATTTTCTCATTAGATACTGGCCGCTTACCTGCTGAAACTTATACATTGATGGGTGAAGTAGAAACTACTTACCATACAAAACCCGTCGTGTTTTTTCCAAAACATGAAGCCGTAGAGCAATATGTGCGCACAAACGGTATTAACGCGTTTTATGAAAGTATCGAACTACGCAAGGCCTGCTGCCATATGCGTAAAGTAGAGCCACTTCAGCGCGCGCTTGCCGGAAAACAGGCATGGGTGACCGGTATGCGTGCCGAGCAAGCCACTACGCGTGCTAGTTTACCAACCCGTGAATTTGATGCGAGTAACCAGTTAGAAAAATTCAATCCCTTGAGTGACTGGACTGAAAAAGAAGTCTGGGCATACATCCGCATGTTTAGTGTGCCTTATAACCAATTGCATGACCAGTTCTACCCCAGCATTGGCTGCGCGCCTTGTACGCGCGCTGTGGCAATGGGTGAAGACATCCGTGCTGGCCGTTGGTGGTGGGAAGATCCTACCTCCAAAGAATGCGGCCTGCATGTCAAAAAGTAATTTTAAATCGTAAACAACTATGACTACATCTCAAAAAACGCTAAGCCATCTTGATTGGCTGGAAGCCGAAGCCATTCATATTTTGCGTGAAGTGGCCGGACAATGCTCTAACCCTGTGTTGCTATTCTCGGGCGGCAAAGATTCACTTTGCATTTTGCGCTTAGCAGAAAAAGCATTTCGCCCAGGTCGCTTCCCTTTTCCACTCATGCATATTGATACCGGTCACAACTATCAAGAAGTGATTAATTTCCGTGACCAGCGTGCGGCTGAATTGGGTGAGCGCCTGATTGTGCGTTCAGTTGAAGATTCGATGAAACGCGGTACCGTCGTACTCAAAACACCGGACGAACCACGCAATAAACACCAGTCTGTGACATTGCTAGAAGCGATTGAGGAGTTTGGTTTTGATTGTTGTATTGGCGGTGCACGACGCGATGAAGAAAAAGCACGTGCCAAAGAACGCATCATGAGTTTCCGCGATGAGTTTGGTCAATGGGATCCAAAAAATCAACGTCCTGAACTATGGAACCTGTATAACGCACGTTCACACAAAGGTGAAAACATTCGTGCCTTCCCTATTTCCAACTGGACAGAGATGGATGTTTGGCAATACATTGAACGTGAAAACTTAGGCTTACCTAGCATTTACTTTTCGCATCAACGCGACATTATTATGCGCGGTGGTGCCATGATGCCCGCCAATGTAGCATTAACCAGTGGCGAAGTGATTAACGTACCTAAAGCCGGTGAAGAAATCATCAATATGCAAGTACGCTTTAGAACCGTAGGCGACATCACCTGCACAGCGCCAGTACTTTCAGATGCAGATAACGTCAGCAAAATTGTGCTGGAAACAGCGACCACTACCATTACTGAGCGCGGCGCTACGCGTTTAGATGATCAAACCTCTGATGCTTCGATGGAGCAACGCAAGAAAGAGGGTTATTTCTAATGAGTAACCATATGCAACACAATGATTCTTTATTACGCTTCATGACATGCGGTAGCGTTGATGACGGCAAAAGCACTTTAATTGGTCGTTTGCTGTTTGATACCAAAACCATTTTGGCTGATACGCTGACACAAATTTCCAACACATCTAAAAAGCGTGGCATGGAAGCCGTTGACTTATCTTTGCTGACTGATGGCTTACAAGCAGAGCGCGAGCAAGGCATTACCATTGATGTAGCCTACCGCTATTTCAGTACCGGCACACGCAAGTACATCATTGCCGATGCGCCGGGCCATGAGCAATACACACGCAATATGGTGACAGCAGCTTCTACTGCAAACCTTGCGATTATTCTGATAGATGCACGCAAAGGCGTACTCACACAAACGCGTCGTCACAGCTATTTAGCACATTTGGTAGGGATTCCGCATATTGTAGTTGCTGTGAATAAAATGGATTTGGTGAATTACGACCAAGCCGTATACGACAAAATTTGTGCCGACTATTTACAGTTTGCAGAAGAGATTGGATTAGCAGCAGCAAGAGACATCCGCTTTATCCCAATGTCTGCACTGAATGGCGATATGTTAGTTGACCGTTTAGACAGCATGCCTTGGTATGCTGGCGAGACCTTGCTGGAGATGCTAGAAAAAGCACCGGCTGCACATACAGAGCAATCTGAGCAATTCCGTTTCCCAGTGCAATTTGTCTGCCGCCCACACGCAAGTGCCGATGCCGATTTACACGATTTCCGTGGATTTATGGGTCGCATTGAGTCAGGTAATATTGCAGTAGGCGATGCTGTGACGGTGCTACCTAATGGGTATCAGTCTAAAGTGAAAGCCATCCAATTAGGCGAGACACAATTGGAAAGCGCGCAAACTGAACAAAGTGTGACGCTTTTGCTGGAAGATGAAATCGATACTTCCCGTGGCGACATGATTGTAAAAACAAGTGAAGCGCCAGAGCCAGTCAAACAAATAGAAGCGTTTGTATGCTGGTTGTCTGAAACACCGCTCTCGCCTGCCCGCACTTATATTGTGCGTCATACCACGCGTGAGTCAAAAGCCAAAATCGGCGCGATTCAATACAAAGTGGATGTGAACACACTAGAGCAACAACCTACTGCAGATTTAAAAATGAACGACATTGCGCGACTCACCTTTAAATTGGCACAACCGTTGATGGTAGACAGTTATAAATCTAACCGTGCGACGGGCGCTTTTATTGTGATCGATGAAAGCACAAATAACACGGTAGGCGCTGGGATGATTGTCTAAGTCCAGACTATCGTTCAATGATTAAATCTAATAAAATAATGTTTTAGGCTTTTAAAAGCTGTAAAGGAATAAATAATGACTTATGTCGTCACTGAAAATTGTATTCAATGTAAATTTACCGACTGCGTAGACGTATGTCCGGTAGATTGCTTTGTCGAAGGCCCAAACTTTTTGGCGATTAATCCAGACGAGTGTATTGATTGCACATTATGCGTGGCAGAATGCCCGGCCGAAGCGATTTTTGCAGAAGATGACGTGCCCGCAGACCAACAGGAATTTATCGAAATCAATGCAAGACTAGCAAAAGTATGGCCAGTCATCAGCGCAAGAAAAGCACCGTTAGAGGATGCAGATGCAATGAATGGCGTACCAGGCAAAGCTGAATTGTTGATTGAGTAACAAAATCTAAATAAAAAAGGAGACCATCGGTCTCCTTTTTTATTTGTGCAACTACCCTTATGCGGCCATGGCTAGCTGATGCTGCGCATTACCATCACCTTTCCAGAAATAGTAAAACTCTCTACCCACATTCAAAAACGTGTGGTGCGTTTCATCTGTCGTGAACAATGGCAGGTTCGCCTCCATCACTTTGCGGTACGCATTAGGCTGTTTATGTGGTACATCACGCAATCTGAGCAATAACAATTTAGCCAGTTTACGACGTGTATCAATAAACAAATCATCTGCACCACGGCTACGCAGCGCATTTTCATAGGTTTCTAATGGTTTCACCTCTACATTGGTCAATGTCACTTTATCCAATGATTCCCATAACTCTTTTAAGTTACGTGTTTCAGGTTGCCAAGTTTTAGCATTGGCTTCAAATGCGTGATCTTGGTTCATGCCAGCAATGGCTTTGATGTCTTTGACCCAAAATGAGAAATAATCGCGAATAACTGGAATACAGATTGCCCATTCAGCATGATCTAGTTTTTTGAATAGCTGATCTACAGCTTCGCGGTAATGTAAACCGTCCAACTCGATGTGCTCGATAAACGGCACTAAACGTAAAATAATATATTGGCGTTGAATCAATTTCACTTCTGGCACGCCTTTGCGTTCCAGTAAATTCAAATAGGCTTTTAATGCATCTTGTTCACGTGTACTCATGTCAAACTCCCTTGTCGCGTATCTAAAGAAATGGTTACACTTCTTCTCTATTTAAGTTTATATCGACCTCAAAGCTTTAAACTTGATTGGTCTAAAATTATTAATCGTTATACTAACAAGGGTTGTTGTCTATGAATCTGTGGAACAAAAGGGCGTTATGGATGCAATTTCTAGCTTTGCATTAGCCAGTGGATTAAGCTGGGCCAGCGGATTTCGCCTGTATGCAACCGTATTTGCAGTAGGTTTATTAAGCCGCTACGAATACTTACAGTTACCCCAAACGCTTGATATATTGCGCCATCCTGTGGTGATTGGTGTAGCTGGTATTTTGATGATAGTGGAGTTTCTTGCAGACAAAATCCCTTATGTAGATAGTGTCTGGGATAGTATCCAAACGTTTGTTCGAATTCCGGCAGGTGCCTACCTTGCCATGGGCGCCATGAATGCAAGCGACCCGATGATGGCAGCAATTGCGGCTTTGCTCGGAGGATCACTCACGGGGATTACGCATGCCACCAAAGCCGGCAGCCGTGCACTCATCAATACATCTCCTGAGCCTGTCAGCAATATCACGACATCATTTGGTGAGGATGGTTTATGGCTGAGTGGCGGCTGGCTGGCACTTGCCCACCCCGTAGTGTTTGTAGGCGTGCTACTGCTATTTGTACTGGGTATGTTATGGATGCTGCCTAAACTCTGGCGTGGCATCACCCTAATGCTACACAAAATAATGCAGATACTGGGCGTTAATACTCAATAACTAGTGTTCAACAGCAGTGTTTGCTTTTGGCTCCCATAACTGCGTTTTGCGCACTAGCACCCAACCCAATACAAGGTACACCGCCATCGCCCAAGCCAACCCTAGTGGTGAAAACCAGACGAACGGCACCACAATACCAGCCGACACGGTAGATAAGAGCATTTGCATGAACGCTTGTGCAGAGGCTGCAGTACCGCGAATTCTTGGATGGCGATCCAGCGCAGCAATCGATAACACCGGCATGCACATGGCCATGCCAATGTTAAATAGTGCAATCGGTAGAATATTGGTCATCACCGCCACTGGCAGCACATAACATACCGTAAGATTGACGAGTGCCAGTGCCAGCATCCATCCGTAAGCCCACCGCACTACCAGAGAGGCAGAGTATCGACCTGCCGCACGTTTTGCCAAATAAGAGCCGATGATCATACCGGTCACCGTGGGGACAAATAAATAACCATATTGCTGAGGTGACAAGCCGAGGTGCTTGCCTAAAAATACCGGACTAGCCAATACATAAATAAAAAAACCAGAGAAGTTGGCACCAATCGCGGTCACTAGCTTGGCAAACTCCATGTCTTTATATATCGTTTTATAGCTTTTGAGCACGCTACGTGCCGATAGCTGAGTACGCTTTTCGCTGGGCATGGTCTCGGGTAAAAACTTCACCGAAGCCCACAGCGTAAGTGCAGCGTAGATGGCTAGAAATATAAAAATGGCTTGCCAGTGAATTCCCAGCAAGAAGCCTCCAATAATAGGCGCCACAGCTGGGGCAATGCCAAACAGCATTTGTACGGTTGCCATCACGCGCTGAGCTTGTGCGCCTTCAAATAAATCGCGCACCATGGCACGTGCAACGGTATTACCTGCCCCACCACTGGCACCTTGTAAGGCTCTAAAAAACCAAAGCGTTTCCACATTGGGTGCAAACGCGCAGCCAATGCTGGCCAGCACAAATATACCTAAGCCCCATTTGATCGTAGTGATGCGTCCAATCGCGTCCGAGATTGCGCCATGCCATAACGTCATGGCAGCATAAGGTAACAGGTAAAAGGTGAGACTTTGTTGAATATGTAAGTCTGATGTAGCTAATTCTGCGCCCATGACATGAAATGCCGGTAGATACGTATCAATGGCAAATGGTGCGAGCGCAGCCAATGCGGCCAATACATAGACGAGAAAAATAGAATGTGTTTTCAAATTAAAATCTGCTCTTGACTAGAATACTTGAATAAAAAAGGCGCCTATCAGCGCCCTTTATTATAGCCTTGAAATGATGTACTTATGGCAAAGCGTGAAAGGCTTCGACCCGTTCATTAGACTCACCACTCGCATATTTTTTAGAATTTTTATCGGTTCTAAAGATAATCGGTTGCGCTTGAATCTGTGGATTTTTGGATTCTTCAATCGCTTGCTCAATTAGGTGGTGATTAGGAGATAGTGAACATACCGGGTCTGCACTTTCTGCATCACCGCTTAGCAAGAAAGCCTGACACCGGCATCCGCCTAAATCGTTTTCTTTTTCAGGGCAGCTTCTACATGGCTCCTTCATCCAATCATCACCGCGGTATTTATTGAACGCAGGCGAGTCCTTCCATGCCCACTCCAAGCCTTTTTCGCGGACATTCGGAAACTCTATCCCTGGCAATACGCGCGCAGAATGGCATGGCAACACATCACCATTTGCTGTCACAATCATGAACACCTCGCCCCAGCCGTTCATACATTTTTTTGGACGGTTGCCAAAGTAATCTGGCACCACAAAGAAGATTTTCATCTTATTGCCTACTTTTTGGCGGAACTCATTGGTGATGCGCTCGGCTTCATCAATTTGCTCTTTCAATGGCATCAATTGGCTACGATTTACCAAAGACCAGCCGTAATACTGCGTATTGGCCAGCTCGACATAGTCAGCGCCCAAGGCTTCTGCCATCTCCAAAATTTCTTTGATATGGCCGATGTTATAGCGATGAATCACTACATTCAGCACCATTGGGTAGCCATGATTTTTAATCATCGCAGCTACTTTTTTCTTCAACTCAAATGTTCTAGTGTTGGTAATGAAGTTATTAATTTCTTCGGTAATGTCATGCATCGATAATTGAATATGATCCAAGCCACCTTCTTTAAACGCTTGAATGCGTTTTTCAGTCAGACCCACACCGGAAGTAATCAAGTTACTGTAGTAGCCCAACTTCTTCGCCTCAATCACGATATCTTCAATATCGTCACGCAATAATGGCTCACCACCAGAGATACCAAGCTGAATCGCACCCATCTTACGTGCATCACGTAAGGCCTGAATCCACTGTTCAGTTGATAGTTCGTTTTGTGTATGCTTATCGTAATCGGTTGGGTTGTAGCAAAAGGCGCAATGTAGCGGGCAACGATACGTCACCTCTGCCAACAGCCACAAAGGTTGTGTATGCGTAATATTGGCAGCTACGCCATTATTTTGCTGTTGGGCGTGCACCTCTTTTTGTACGACTGAATCACCTAATGAAGCTTGTGTCATTTTGCTACTCCTTTAAAGCCTGCCTAATTCACTTTTCTTAACCAGGCTTTACTAACAGCCAATTCAAACATGCCGATAATATCTTTTTCAATCTCTTGTGCATCAGGAAATGTCGCTTTTAAGTCAGCTACAACATCCGCTACAGTAGCTTTACCATCTAAGCGTTTAATCACTTCTCCAGCACCTCCATGTAGTTTGACCATGCCTTCTGGAAAAAGTATCACATAGCTATTTTGTGCTTCTTCCCATTGGAAGCGATGATGAAATGCCAATGCATAAATATCTGTAGGCTGAATATTATTTTCCATAGCGCTTATCTTTTATTAATCAAAATGAATCACCGGTTGACGCAGGTAATCACGTCCTTCCGTTTTGATGTCTGTAGATGCCAACATAATGGAATCGGCAATCACCCAAAGTACATTGAGTTTAAATTGTAAGATTTCCAATGCTTTCATTTGCATTTCGCGTGATGTACTAAAGTAGTCCAATGTCACACCTAAGCCTTGCTCTACATCACGGCGCGCCTCTGTCAGGCGTTTTTTAAAGTAAGACAAGCCCTCTTCTTTGATCCAAGGATACATGGTCGGCCATGAGCTAATGCGTTGCTGGTGAATATGTGGTGCAAATAGTTCAGTTAAGCTTGAACAGACTGACTCTTGCCATGAGCGTTGTTTTGCAAAATTGATGTATGCATCCACGGCAAAACGTACCCCTGGACTGACCATATCTAAACTCGTTACTTGCTCACGTGTTAACCCCACAGCCTCGCCCAATTGAATCCAAGCCTCAATACCACCGACTTGACCATCCACTCCATCGTGGTCGGTAATGCGTACAATCCACTGCTTACGCACTTCTTTATCCGGGCAGTTAGACAGAATCGCGGCATCTTTCATTGGAATGGCAATTTGATAGTAAAAACGGTTTGCCACCCAACATTGCAATTGCTCTTTAGTTAACTTACCTTCGTACATCATCACATGAAACGGATGGTAAATATGATAACCCTGCCCTTTTTGGCGTAACTTATCCTCAAACTCTTCGCGAGTCCAAGGGAGTTGGTCTTTTGTGAGTGCATTCATGTCTGTCTCCTAGAGAATAATGTCCATACCGTCATACGCTACCTCTATCTTATGTGTGTCTAAGATGGCGCGCTCGGCAGAATCCTCTCTTAAAATAGGATTGGTATTGTTGATATGAATCAATACTTTACGCACATCTCCAAATTCATTTAACTTTTCAATCATACCACCTTCACCCGACTGTGGATTATGGCCAATACTGCGTGCAGTTTTCGTCATCAAGCCCATATCGATCATCTCGGTGTTTGTCCAAAACGTACCATCAACCATAATACAGTCCGCTTGGCTCATCAATGGTGGCAAGTGCGGTTCGATCTCACCCAAACCAGGGGAATACCAGCATTTTTTACCGGTACTGATCTCTTCAATCAATACGCCAATCGTATCACCTGGATGCGGATCATTACGATGTGGTGAATAGGGAGGTGCCGCACTTTTGAGTGCTACTGCAGTGAATCGTAAGTTTGGTACGTTAGGGATTTCAAAACTAGTGTTGCCATCAATGGGCACATCATGGCGATTGATACCGCAGTAGTGACCCAAAATGTTCAATATTTGATTACCACTGGTTAAATCCTCATACACCATGTCTGTACAGTAAATTTCACGCTTCACTTTACCTTCACGCAACATAAACAAACCTGTGGTGTGGTCAATCTGCGCATCTATCAAGATAATCGCTTGAATACCAGAATCGCGAATCGCACGGCCCGGCTGCAATGGTGCAAAGTCTTGAATTTGCTGCAACACATCAGGTGAGGCATTAAACAATACCCAGTTCACACCATCGCCGCTGACGCAAATGGAAGACTGTGTACGCTTAGTGGCTTTAATCGTGCCCTTGCGCAAGCCATCGCAATTGAAACAATTACAGTTCCATTGCGGGAAACCACCGCCTGCTGCGGCACCTAGTACGTGTATATGCATGAATTCAATTTCTTTAACAGTAGTAATTAAGTATTATAAAGATGTAAAAAAGGCTGCCTGATTAGGCAGCCTTTGGTACGGAACACTTACTTGTTCATGACGTACATAGTAACTTCAAAGCCAAAACGCATTTCTGTAGCTGCTGGGGTTGTCCACATAATCATCTCCAAATTTAATAAGTTAACATCTTATTGATGTATTAGTAAGATTGACACTATACGGAGTCGTTCACCTAGCGCCCTGCAAGCTTCAATGATTAACGGCTAGTGATTTTCATGATGCTGACAAAACGAGACGATTAAACCTCTTCGCTCAGCCTTTTTTGGCGCCTTTTGCGTACAGCTTCTGCAAGCCCTTCTAAAACTTGTACGCTGTCCTGCCAGCCCAAGCAAGCATCGGTAATGGATTGCCCATAAGCCAGCGTGCAACCCGGCGTGTGTTCCTGACGTCCCGCATTTAAGTGTGATTCCACCATTAAACCAATGATACGCGCATCGCCATTGGCGACCTGATTAGCTACGTCTTTGGCCACCTCTTTTTGCAATTCATACTGCTTTTGACTGTTGGCATGACTGCAATCAATCATCAACAGTGGCGCCAAGCCTGCATCGGCTAAATTATCACAAGCAGCCTCTACACTTTTTGCATCATAGTTAGGGTGTTTACCACCACGTAAAATCACGTGGCAATCTTCATTGCCAGTAGTGGCAATAATGGCTGACTGCCCTTCTTTGGTCACAGACAAGAAATGATGAGGACTTGCCGCAGTTTTAATGGCATCAATCGCCACACGCACGCTGCCATCTGTGCCATTTTTAAACCCTACCGGGCAAGATAAGCCAGACGCCAACTCACGATGCACTTGTGATTCTGTCGTGCGTGCCCCAATAGCCCCCCAACTCACTAGATCGGCCGTGTATTGTGGGGTAATGGTATCTAAAAACTCGGCACCCGCTGGCATGCCAATCTCATTCACATCCAGCAAGAATTTACGCGCACGGGATAACCCTTCATTGATGTCGTAGGTACCATCTAGGTGGGGATCATTAATCAATCCCTTCCAACCCACGGTAGTACGAGGTTTTTCAAAATACACGCGCATCACAATGAGTAAGTCTGCGCTGAGTTGTTTGCGCACTTCTAATAAACGGCGTGCATACTCCATACCTGCTTCTGTATCATGAATCGAGCATGGTCCCACAATCACCAACAGGCGATCATCCGCTTGGTGCAAAATACGATGGATAGCGGCACGCGTCTCCAAAATATTTTGCGTCGTACTCGCACTTTCTTTCATGCGCTCTAACAACACCAATGGCGTCACCAGCGGCTTGATCTCGCGAATGCGGACATCATCAGTCGCTAACTTTTCGTAACGCATTTTTTCTTGTTCAGTCATGGTTTCAATATTTCTTCTAACGCCTGTAAAAAGCGTGCATTTTCGCTAAACAAACCAATGCTGACTCGTAAATAATCTGGCATCTCATAATTAGCAACCGGTCTCACAATGACACCTTTTTGCAATAACTGCTGGTTCACGTTAGCTGCGTTGGGCACTTTCACGCTAATAAAATTTGCGAATGATGGAATAAAACTGAGCCCTAACTTGGTAAGCCCTTGCGTCAACTGCACCATGCCTGCTTGATTGGCCGCATAACTTTTCTCTACAAAATCTTCATCCGCTAATGAAGCAATCGCGGCGGCTTGTGCAATCGAATTCACATTAAATGGCTGGCGTACACGATTCAAAATATCGGCCACATCCGCATGCATTAAACCAAACCCCACCCTTAAGCCTGCCAAACCATAAGCTTTTGAAAAAGTGCGTGAAATGATCAATTGATCAAACTCTTTTAACCATGCAATCGCCTCTGATTTATGCTGTGCTGATAAGTACTCATCATAAGCTTCATCCAATACCACCAACACATGTGCAGGCACTTGTTTTAAGAATGCATACAGCACATCTTTGGCAATCAAAGTACCGGTTGGGTTATTCGGGTTTGCTACAAAAATCAAACGGGTTTTAGGGGTAATGGCCGCTAAAAAGCCATCTAAATCATGCCCAAATGCTTTTGCAGGGACAATCACACCCGTCGCACCTACCGCTTGCGTCACCAGTGGATAAACAGCAAACGCATGCTGCGAAAAAATCACCTCATCACCTGGACTTAAGAATGCGCGTGCACTCAGCTCTAAAATATCATTGGAGCCATTACCAAACACAATCTGATTGGCAGCCACACCGAATTTTTGACGCACGGCATCGCGTAAAGCAAAGCTATTGCCGTCTGGATAACGTGCGATATCAGCGATGGCATCTTCGACTGCCATTTGTGCTTTAGGGCTCATGCCAAGCGGGTTCTCATTCGAAGCCAGTTTTACAATATCAGCTTCGTTCAAGCCCATCTCACGGGCGAGTTCACTGATAGGCTTACCACCTTGATAAGGCGCAATCGCACGCACATAATTTGGGGCTAAATTGGATACTTTCATGACGTAATCTTTTAACTATTTACTCAATATTTCAATTAAACAATGGCTACTGGATAAGAACCTAGCACCTTCAAGAACGAAGCTTGCTTTGCAACCTCATCCAGCGCAGCCTTAATGGCGGCTTCTTGTTGATGCCCTTCAATATCCACAAAAAACACATAATCCCATAGTGTTTGCTTAGATGGCCGCGATTCAAACTTGGTCATGCTGACACCATGGCGAGACAAAGGCACCAGCAATTGCAACACTGCACCAGGTTTGTTTTGAGCGCTCATCACCAAAGAAGTTTTATCTTTGCCTGAAGGCGCCACATCATGCGCACCCAATACTAAGAAACGCGTGGTATTTTTGGTATCGTCCTCAATATTTTCAGCCAAAATATTCAGTTTGAACAATTCAGCAGCACGTTTGCTCGCAATTGCCGCGGCAAACGTACCATCTTTTGCAACCAATTCATGAATCATTTGCGCAGCACGTGCATTGCTGGTCACGGGCTCACGCTGTGCTAACGGCAAGTTTTTATTGAGCCACTCATGACATTGAGAAAGCGATTGCCCGTGCGAAAATACGTGGGAAATATTGGATAAATCAGATTGCCCAGACAATAAGCAATGATGCACAGGTAACGTCACTTCACCACAGATTTTAAGCGGCGTGCCCATCAGCAAATCCAAGGTAAGTCCAACCGCGCCTTCTGTAGAGTTTTCTACAGGCACCACACCGTAGTCAGCCTGTCCGGCTAGCACCGTGCGAAACACCTCATCAATCGTGCCACACACGACGGCGGTACGGCCTTCACCAAACTGCTTAAGTGCGGCTTCCTCGCTGTAAGTGCCCAACGGTCCTAGAAAAGCAATGGCGAGCTCTTTTTCTAAAGCACGGCAATTGGACATCACCGCACGGAAAATATTGCTTACGGCCTCATTGGCTAAAGGGCCAGCATTCTGACCTTGTAAACGACGTAATATTTGCGCCTCACGCTCAGGACGATAAATCACACCATCGTCTTTTTGATTGCCAGATTGTTTGACATGCCCAATCTCACGCGCCAATTTCGCGCGCGCATTCACCAATTCTAGAATCTGGTCATCGATCGCATCTATTTGATTGCGAAATTGTTTAAGTAAATCAGACATATCCACTTAACCTTAGGCGTTGTGTTTTGCAAACTCAGTCATATAGGCAATCAGTGCCTGCACACCCTCAATCGGCATCGCGTTATAGATGCTCGCGCGCATACCGCCCACCATACGGTGACCTTTCAGTTGCAGCAAGCCTTGCGCCTCCGCCCCTTTTAAGAAGGCATCATTCAACTGCTCATTACGCAGCCTAAATGGAATATTCATTCTGGAGCGGTTAGCCACTTGAATATTATTGTAGTAAAAATCACTACCATCCAAGTAGTTGTACAGCAAATTAGCTTTTGCGATATTTTTTTGCTCAATAGCGGCTACACCACCTTGCGCCAGCAACCATTCAAACACCAAGCCCGCAATGTAAATACTGTAGGTTGGCGGTGTGTTGATCATGCTTTGGTTGTCTGCCTGCGTTTTCCAACTAAATACCGCAGGTGTCAGTGGCGACGCTTGATTCAACAAGCCTTCATGCACCACCACAATACATAAACCCGCTGGACCGATATTTTTTTGTGCGCCACCATAAATCACGCCATAACGTGAGACATCCACAGGCCGAGATAAAATATGCGATGACATATCAGCAACGATAGGTACGCCATGTGTATTGGGGATGCCATCGAACTCAACACCGTTGATCGTTTCATTGGTACAGATATGGACGTACGCTGCATCTTGATTGAGCTGCCATGTATCAAACGATGGCACCTCTGTAAAACTGCTCGCTTCGCTAGTCGCTGCGATACGAATCTCGCCATAAGCGCGCGCATCTTCCACACTGCGCTTACTCCAAGCGCCTGTCACCACGTAATCTGCGCTTTTACCATTGAGCAGATTTAACGGGATCATTGCATTTTCAGCAATCGCACCGCCCTGCAAAAACAATACTTTATATTGGCTAGGCACATTCAATAATGTACGGAAGTCCGCTTCGGTCTTTTCCAGAATGCTGGTAAATTCTTTACCACGGTGTGACATTTCCATCACGCTCATGCCTGAACCGTGCCAATCCAGCATTTCTGCTTGCGCGCGTTGCAATACCTCTTTAGGCAATACTGCCGGGCCTGCTGAAAAGTTATAAATCTGTTTCATTACCGATGCCACTCTCTCGCGTTATTCTTCTTCGTCGTCGTCTGTTTCTACAATTTTCTCAAGACCTGAAAGTTTTTCACCTTCACCCAAGTTAATCAGTGTCACGCCTTGTGCAGCACGCCCCATATCGCGAATCTCTTTTACACGGGTACGAATCAACACGCCACCGGTAGTAATGAGCATGATTTCATCATCTTCACGTACAAGTTTTGCAGCAATCGCGGTGCCGTTACGTTCACTAATCGCAATCGCTTTCACCCCTTGCGTACCACGACCAGAATGACGGAACTCAGACAACACCGTACGTTTACCGTAACCATTTTCTGTCGCCACCAATACCGATTGTTGATCATTTTCTGCAATCAACAATGACAGCACTTGCTGTTTAGCGCCTAACTTCATGCCGCGTACACCGCGCGTCGCACGACCCATTGGTCTGACGTCATCCTCTGTAAACCAAACCGCTTTACCGCCATTGGACACCAAGACAATGTCATTTTTACCATTGGTGATTTCGGCACCAATCAAGTAATCGCCATCATCCAATTTGATCGCGATAATGCCGGATTTACGCGGGTTCGCAAATTCAGTCAGCGCTGTTTTCTTGACGGTACCTTGTGCAGTCGCCATGAAAATAAAGTGATTCTCATCAAACTCTTTCACCGACAAGATGGCATTGATTTTTTCGCCTTCTTCTAACGGGAACAAGTTGACAATCGGCTTACCGCGACTGATACGACTGCCTTGCGGCACTTCATACACTTTCAGCCAATACACTTGGCCTAAGCTACTGAAACATAAGATGTAATCATGCGTATTGGCCACGAACATCTTATCGATAAAGTCATCTTCTTTAGTCGCCGCCGCCTGCTTACCACGACCACCACGTTTCTGTGCGCGATACTCATCTAGCGGTTGGGATTTAATGTAACCTGTATGTGAAAGTGTCACCACCACATCTTGTGGTGAGATTAAATCTTCTAATGATAAATCTTGTGCATTTGCCACAATTTCACTACGGCGCTTATCACCAAATTGTTTTTGGATTTCTAAGAGTTCGTCCGTAATAATCGCTGTGACGCGGTGCGCATTGGCCAAGATATCTAACAAATCAGCAATTACATCCATCACTTCTTTGTACTCTGTCACAATCTTATCTTGCTCTAGGCCAGTCAAACGTTGCAGACGCATTTGCAAGATTTCTTGCGCTTGTACTTCTGACAAGCGGTAGCCATTTGGCGTTAAACCAAAATCCACTGACAAACCTTCTGGACGCGATGCCTCCATGGCAGCACGTTTCAGCATTTCTTCTACTACTGGCGACTGCCATGTGCGCGCCATCAAGTCTTTTTTCGCTTCCGGCGGTGTAGGTGCCGCTTTAATCAACGCAATCATGTCATCGACATTGGCCAATGCCACTGCCAAGCCTTCTAACACATGGCCACGCTCACGCGCTTTGCGTAATTCAAATACCGTACGACGTGTCACTACTTCACGACGGTGACGCAGGAAGGCCTCTAACATTTGTTTGAGGTTAAGCAATCGTGGTTGGCCATCTAACAGCGCCACCATGTTCATGCCAAAGGTATCTTGTAGCTGCGTCTGCTTATAGAGATTATTCAGGATTACTTCAGGTACTTCACCACGTTTCAGTTCAATCACCACGCGCATGCCAGATTTGTCTGATTCATCACGTAGATCAGAAATGCCTTCGATTTTTTTCTCGTTAACTAATTCGGCAATTTTCTCAATGAGTGTCTTTTTATTGACCTGGTAGGGCAACTCATCAATGATAATGGATTGGCGCCCACCTTTATCCATGTCCTCAAAGTGAGTGCGACCACGCATGACCACGCGACCACGGCCAGTACGATAGCCTTCTTTCACACCGACCGTACCGTAAATAATACCGGCTGTTGGGAAATCAGGCGCAGGCACTAACTCAATCAACTCTTCAACCGTAGTTTCAGGGTTCTTTAATAGCGCAAAACAGGCAGACAGCACTTCGTTGAGATTGTGTGGCGGAATATTCGTCGCCATCCCCACCGCAATACCCGAGCTACCATTGATGAGTAGGTTAGGAATACGCGCCGGCATGATCAATGGCTCATGCTCACTCCCATCATAGTTAGGGCCAAAATCTACGGTTTCTTTATCAATGTCAGCCAATAACTCGTGTGCGATTTTTGCCATACGGATTTCGGTATAACGCATCGCCGCCGCGTTGTCGCCATCCACAGAACCAAAGTTACCCTGACCATCTACCAACATGTAGCGTAAAGAGAAGTCCTGCGCCATACGTACAATGGTGTCATACACTGCGGTATCACCATGCGGGTGGTACTTACCAATCACATCACCCACGATACGGGCTGACTTTTTATAAGGTTTGTTGTAGTCGTTCGATAGCTCATGCATCGCGAACAACACGCGTCGATGTACAGGCTTTAAACCATCGCGCACATCAGGTAGCGCACGCCCCACAATCACGCTCATGGCGTAATCAAGGTATGAGCGTCTCATCTCATCTTCAAGACTGATAGGCAGGGTTTCTTTAGCGAATTGGTCAGTTGGTTGGCTCATAGTCAGACTAGCTTTTTTAGTTAAAATTTATCCTCTGATTTTATCATGATAACGCGCCAATCGTCTCAGGGTTTTCATGTTTCTGCTGTGTTTGGCTACATTAAAAATCATAAAAATGATTCATACAAATACGTCAGCAAAGTAAGGAGATAGCCCATAAAAAAAACGGGGTCTTAGCCCCGTTTTCATGTACTGCATTCATATCAAGCTTGGCTTAAAATGGCCAAATCTTTTTTCAGATCATCCACATGTTCCAAACCCACGGCAATGCGCACCAAACTATCTTTGACACCTGCGGCTGCCCTCGCCTCAGCGCTAACTCGACTATGCGTGGTCGTAGCCGGATGCGTAATCGTAGACTTGGCATCGCCTAGGTTTGCAGTAATTGAAATCAATTCCGTAGCATCAATCACTGCCCAAGCAGCCTCTTGTTCTGACTGACCAGCTTTTGCCTTCACTTCAAAACTTACAATACCCGCGCCACTACGTTGCTGACGCATCGCCAAGGCATGCTGCGGGTGTGATGCCAAGCCAGGGTAATATACACGCGCCACTTGAGGTTGAGCCTCAAGCCATGTTGCCAATGCCTGCGCATTGCGCGCATGCGCTTCCATCCGTACGTGCAGCGTTTCCAAGCCTTTTAAAAACACCCACGCATTAAAAGCACTCATGGTCACGCCGGCTGTTCTTAAAAAACCATACACAGGCTCCATCAGCGCTTTCGTCCCCAACACCGCACCACCCAAACAACGGCCTTGGCCATCAATATATTTGGTTGCCGAGTGAATCACAATATCTGCACCCAGCTCAAGTGGTCGTTGAATAATTGGCGTACAAAAGCAATTGTCTACCACCAATTTTGCACCCACCGCATGTGCAACGTCTGCTAGTGCTGCAATATCACCAATATCGGTTAAGGGGTTAGACGGCGTCTCCACAAAAAACAATTTGGTATTAGGCAACGCTGCACTACGCCAAGCCTCTACATCTGTCAGAGACACAAAGGTGACATCCAAGCCCCAGCGTTTAAGAATATTGCTAAACAGCTGCACACTGGTACCAAAAATACTTCTAGAAGCCACAATGTGATCGCCCGCGCTGCATAGCCCCATCACGCAGGCTAAAATTGCAGACATGCCGCTGGATGTAGCCACACACTGCTCCGCACCTTCCAATGCTGCGAGTTTGTCTTGGAACATGCTAACCGTTGGATTGGTAAACCGAGAGTAGATATTACCGGGCTCGGTACCACCGAACCGCGCTGCCGCTTGTGCCGCATTTTTAAAACGGAAGCTGGAATTTAAAAACAGTGCTTCGGAGTTCTCACCATAGGGTGTAGTCTCGGTACCGGCACGCACACTAAGTGTTTCAATTTGATAGTCTTGATTGTTCATGATTCTTCACATTCTGGGCAATAAAAAACCCGCTAAAGCCAAAGCTAAAACGGGTTTTTGTTTTCTCGCTTTAGCTGTATTTATTATGCGCTCGCAAGCTGAGTAAGGCTTTGTTTAAGGTTGGCCACTCAAATCAGCGCAATTCCATTTAACGCTTAATCAAATTTGTTGTCAAGAATTTTATCAAGCAAATGATTGGGTCAATACATCAATCACTTCATGCTGACGAGATTCCAAACCAACCCACAGTGGTAGCCTCAATAAGCGATCGGACAAGTCTTCGGTATGTTGCATACTGCCATGCGCACGTGCGTACTTTTTTCCAGCGGGTGCCCCATGAAGCGGAATGTAGTGAAAGGTTGGATGAATGTCTCGTGCTTTAAACTGCTTAATCAATGCCGAGCGCTGTTCCAGAGAGTTAAGCAAAATATAATACATGTGCGCATTATGCTGACAACCTTCCGGAATAATTGGACGTCTTAATACACCCTTTTGCTCCAACGCCTGTAACGCAGTGTGATAAGCATTCCAAATATCCATGCGGCGCTGTGTAATGTACTTGGCTTGCTCAAGCTGAGCAAACAAGAATGCAGCAACATCCTCCCCCGGCAGATAAGACGATCCAACATCTTGCCATGTATATTTATCTACTTGCCCACGATAAAACTGGCTGCGATTAGTCCCTTTTTCACGGATAATTTCTGCACGTAGCATTAAATCCTCATGATTGACTAAGATCGCCCCACCTTCACCAGAGATGATGTTTTTAGTTTCGTGGAAAGAATAGGCGCCGACATCACCGATAGTGCCTAATGCACGACCTTTGTAGGTCGACATCACGCCTTGCGCTGCATCTTCAATCACCATTAAATTGTGTTTTTTAGCAATGGCGACAATAGTGTCCATTTCACAGCCGACACCAGCGTAATGCACCGGCACAATGGCTTTGGTACGTGGTGTGATAGCGGCTTCAATCAATCTTTCATCAATGTTCAGCGTATCCGGACGAATATCAACGAATACCGGCACGCCACCACGCAATACAAAAGCATTAGCGGTAGAGACAAATGTGTAAGAAGGCATGATGACTTCATCACCCGGCTGGATATCAGCAAGAATGGCCGCCATTTCTAGTGCAGCCGTGCAGGAGTGTGTAATGAGTGCTTTTTTGGTATGTGTGCTTTGCTCGAGCCATTCGCAGGCTTTATGGGTAAAGCCGCCATCACCCGATAAATTACCGACCTCATGCGAGGTTTGAATATAGGTAATTTCTTTACCCGTCAGATAGATTTTATTAAAGGGAATCATGACTTCATTCAACAATTCTTAGAATAATGAAGCCAGTATATCAACTTTAACTTTTTAAGAAATCACCCATATGAGCTAACAGAATCAATCGACACCGACGGTATCGGTCGATAGTAAATTCAAATCCAACTGTGTGCTGGAGTTTGGCGGCTTCTGTTTTTTATTCATATCGCTGCGTGCTGCCTCAATGCGGTTTAAATAGGCCGCATCTACATCGCCTGTCACATAAACCCCATCAAAACAGCTACTATCAAACGACGTTAAATGCGGATTGGATTTGGCTATACTTGCTTTCAACGCATCAAGATCTTGATAAATCAATGCATCAGCACCAATCTCTTGGCAAATTTCTTCGTCAGTTCTACCCGTAGCAAGCAACTCTTCCCTACTTGGCATATCAATACCATACACGTTTGGAAAGCGCACTGGCGGCGCAGCTGAAGCAAAATATACTTTATTAGCACCCGCATCACGTGCCATTTGCACAATTTGTTGAGAGGTGGTGCCACGTACAATCGAGTCATCGACCAGCAATACATTCTTACCTTTAAATTCGATGCCGATAGGATTTAACTTTTGACGCACTGATTTTTTGCGTAAAGCTTGGCCAGGCATAATAAACGTACGGCCAATATAGCGGTTTTTAATAAACCCTTCTCGGTAATCCAAATTCAGTGCAATACCCAATTGCAATGCGCTTGGGCGGCTGGTATCTGGAATAGGAATCACCACGTCGATTTTTTTATCAGACCACTCACGTTTGATCTTTTCAGCCAAACTCACACCCATATCTAAGCGCGTTTGGTATACAGACACGCCATCAATCACAGAGTCAGGGCGCGCTAAGTAGACATATTCAAAAATACAGGAAGTCAGTTTAGGGGCTTCTGCACATTGGCGGCTGAACATATTGCCATCCATATCAATAAAGATGGCTTCACCAGGTTCCACATCACGTAAGAGTTTAAACCCTAATACATCCAATGCAACGCTCTCAGAGGCAACTATATATTCCACCCCTTTATCGGTATCTTGTTTACCAATCACCAAAGGACGAATGCCATGCGGATCACGAAACGCCAGCAAACCGAAATTAGCAATCATGGCCACGACGGCATATGCGCCTTTACAGCGTCTATGTACGCCAGCCACGGCATCAAATGCCATATCAGTGTTTAGCAATGCATTGCGCGAGGTTTTCTCAATCTCATGCGCCAAAACGTTCAGCAGTACTTCAGAATCTGAATTGGTGTTGATATGACGCAAATCTTGTCTGAACATTTCAGATTTCAACTGCTCGGAATTCGTCAGGTTACCGTTATGGCCCAGCACGATACCAAATGGAGAGTTCACGTAGAACGGCTGTGCTTCTGCCGCACTAGATGAGCCTGCTGTAGGATAGCGCACATGGGCAATACCGGCATTCCCTACCAAGCTGCGCATATGACGTGTTTGGAACACATCTTTCACTAGCCCATTGTTTTTGTGCATGTTGAACGTATTGCCATCACAGGTGACAATCCCTGCCGCATCTTGGCCTCTGTGTTGTAGTACTAGCAACCCATCGTACAGCAACTGGTTGACTGGATTTTTACCTACAATACCGATTATTCCGCACATGTATTAACCTTCACTGTGTGATTGAAACATTTAAAAAAACTAAACTTGCTCATAACTCACATGCTGACTGATGCTTTTGGGCAACCACATCAACACGGTTTTTGCCAATGCCTCCAACGGCGCACTAAACATAGCATTGGCCCAACGTTCATCTTTAGGTATCTGGGTCATCCCCGCCAGCAGTACCAGTACGGTCACGATTAGCAACCCTCTCAGCAAACCGAACACACCGCCTAGCAATCGATTCAGCCAACCCAGCCCCACTTCCTTTAACAAGCCGGAGAGTGCAATAGACAACAAACTGGTTACCAGCAACACTGCTAAAAACAACACCAAAAAGGCCGCGAGCATTTTGAGTTTTTCTGTTGGAATACCATATGGCAGCAATGGCACCAGTTCGCTTGCATAGGTGCGTGCAATATAAAATGCCAGTATCCAGCCTGCTAGAGATAATATTTCCCGCACAGCTCCCCGCATCAAGCTAATGAGTACAGAGATGCCGATAATCACCAATACAGCATAATCAAATACTGTCATAAGGTGCACTCAGCATGGTCATTGACTCACGACCATCCCGGTTAATCCAGCCTCTTTAATATTTTGCAGCGCAATCGCCGCCTCATTTCGACTATCGAACACTTGCGAGCGTAAACGGATCTTCTCACCTTTCGGTGTGCTGATTTTTTCAGTCTTGGATTGATAGCCTAAGCTAGTCAGTTTGGATTGTAATTGCTTTACATTCGTCATCTCGGAAAACACGCCAATTTGCACAAAGAACTGCCCTTTTGCCGCATTGTCTTTCGGTGTATCTACAGATTTCGCAGGCTTAGACTGTTGCACTGTAGCCGCAGTTTCTGGATCTTCTATCGCTGCTGGCTTAGCCGGTGCAGCGGGTGGCACACTGCTCGTGGTATCTGATGGCTTGGCTTGCGCAACACTATCTACGGATGATTGTTCTGTGGCCGGTTTTTCTGCAGGCACTACGTTAGAGTCAAAATCTGTAGGGGCTGTTGGTGTCATCTCTACAGGCGAAACAACGTCTTCATGCTGAATGGAGATTTTCACATCATCTTGCGAAACCCCTGCCGTCCTGTCTTTGAGCAAGACAGGCAGCAATATCACCATTAACACCACCATGGCAATTGCACCTACAAGGCGTCTGCGCGCTTTCTTTTTAAGATTCAGTTCAATATCTGCTGCAGAGTCTTTTTGCATGTAAAAGTCTTATCTTACGATTTACCCAAAATGTGATTATCTGAAAAGACCGCTTGATGCCAACAATCCAGCGCAGCAGCCACGGTAAAAAATGAACCAAACACGACTATTTTATCATTTTTTGTCATAGTTTTACAGGCGTCCAGTAATGCAGTTTCAACGGTCGAATAAGCATGTACAGCGGTGTTGGTCGACACAAGTTTCAAACTCTCCAGCAACTGATCAAGCTTGGCTGCGCGTGTATGATTGATTTCAGCCACATACCATACATCCATTTTTTGCCTGAGTATTTGCACCACCGCATGAATATCTTTATCGGCAAGCATGGCAAAAACTGCAATCAATCGCCCGTTATTGGGCATATTTTTTTGAATTTCAGTTAAGTTATCAAAGAGCGACTGCGCTGCTTGCGGGTTGTGCGCAACATCCACAATCACATCCGGATCGCGATGCAAATACTGAAAACGCCCCTGCAGTTGCACACGTGGCAGCGTAGTCGCAATCACTTCATCGGCCACAGGCAATTCCGACTGCAATGCCCGTATCGCATAAATCACAGAAGCTGCATTGTCTTTTTGAAACTCACCCATTAAAGAGAGTTGGGGTACTTTAAGCACGCCTGACGCATCACGATAATGCCAGCCATTGGCATCAGATTGCACTTCAAATGCTTGCTGGATGCAATCCAAATGTGTGCCGATCGAGACTGCGTAATCCATTAAACTTTGTGGTGGCGCACGGTCTCCGCAAATCGAAATTTGACGTGGACGGTAGACTCCAGCCTTTTCCAAGCCAATTTTCTCGCGCGTATCGCCTAGATACTCCATGTGATCCAAATCAATATTGGTGACAATGGCGCAGTCTGCATCAAAGATATTCACTGCATCTAAGCGACCACCCAAGCCTACCTCCAGCACGAGTACGTCGAGTGCTTGTTGCGAAAAATGCCACATGGCTGCAAGTGTGCCCATTTCAAAATAAGTAAGTTCAATCTCCTGCCTAGCATCTTCTACTGCAGCAAAAGCTGCACATAAAGCATCGTCGGCTATCTCTTGTCGATTCACACGTACGCGCTCTTGATAACGTAATAGATGGGGGGAGGTATAGCATCCTACAAGATACCCTGCCGCTGTATAGATGTGTTCAAGCATGGCGCAGGAAGAACCTTTGCCATTGGTACCGGCAATCGTAATGATAGTAGGGCGTGAATGGTGCTGAAAAAAGCCCAGACGTTCCGCCACGATAGACACACGCTCCAAGCCCATGGCAATAGACTTGGGATGCAATGCTTCAATGTACGCAAGCCATCCGTCTACAGAGTTGGGCTTGGTAATAGGCTTACTCACAAATAGACTTTAATTAGGCAACTTTAGGAATTTTAAGCAGGCTGGACAACATGGTGGCAAGCTTTTGGCGCAATTCACGACGGTCTACAATCATATCGATGGCCCCATGTGCTAATAAAAATTCAGCGCGTTGGAAACCTTCCGGTAGCGTCTCGCGTACGGTTTGCTCAATCACGCGTGGACCGGCAAAGCCAATCAAGGCATTAGGCTCGGCAATAATAATATCGCCCAACATAGCAAAGCTGGCAGATACACCGCCCATGGTAGGGTCGGTCAAAATAGACACATAAGGCATACCCGCTTCAGAAAGCTTGGTAAGTGCAGCGCTGGTTTTGGCCATTTGCATCAGCGATAACAAACCTTCCTGCATGCGTGCACCGCCGCTGGCAGAAACACAGATAAAGGGGGACTTTTGCGCAATCGCTGCCTGCACGCCACGGACAAAGCGCTCACCTACAACGGCGCCCATTGAGCCACCCATGAATTTAAACTCAAATACAGCTGCGACTACGGGCAAGCCCTCTATAGCACCCTGCATCACAATGAGCGCGTCTTTCTCGCCTACTTCTTTTTGCGCTAGCTTCATGCGATCTGCGTAGCTTTTGCTATCTTTAAACTTCAAGGCATCTACGGGGCTGACTTCATCACCAATCTCAATGCGGTTTTCCGGATCTAGCAAGGTATTTAATCTGGCACGTGCACCCACGCGGTTATGATGGCTGCATTTAGGGCAAACCTCTGCGTTCGACTCCAAATCAGAGCGATAAAGCACCGTTTGGCAAGAGTCACATTTACTCCATAAACCTTCTGGCACATTACGTTTTTGCACAGAACCGACTGCGCGTTTTACTTTTTGCGGGATTTTATCTAACCAACTCATGGCTACTCCTCATGACTACTCTGGGATTGTTATTGTAATAATTTAAGCTGCGTCAATCGCTGTTCGCAACTCTTGCATCAGCTTGCTTACATTCTCAATCAAATTATCTTCATTCGATGCTTCAATGGTCAGCACCATTCGGCTGCCCACTACCACCGCATCCGCAATAGCGGCAACGGATTTTGCAGTGGCAGCATCTTTTACGCCAAACCCTACACCAATCGGTAAATGCGTTTTTGTTTTAATCTCGGCAACACGCTTTTTCACTTCTTCAATATCTAAATTTGCTGCACCAGTCACACCTTTAAGCGATACATAATATAAAAAGCCAGTTGCTTGTTGTGCAATCAAATCAGTCCGTGCTGGCTCTGTAGTGGGCGAAAGCAGAAAAATACTATCAATGCCAGCCGCAGACAGCGCTTGGTTAAACGCCCCACACTCCTCTGGTGGATAATCTACGGTGAGCACGCCATCCACGCCCATTTGCTTGGATAACTGCGTAAACTGTGCGACACCCATCGCTTCAATCGGATTGGCATAGCCCATCAACACAATCGGCGTGTGAGCGTCTGTTTTTCTAAACTCGCCCACCATTTCCAACACTTTACGCAAACCCATTTTGTGTACCAAAGCGCGCTCGCTTGCGCGCTGAATCACAGGACCGTCCGCCATTGGATCTGAAAATGGAACCCCCAACTCAATCATATCCGCACCATGCTTCACCAATGTATGCATGAGCTCCACCGTCCATTTAGGATGCGGATCACCCGCCGTAATATAGGGCACCAGTGCTTTTTTGTGTTGCGATTTAAGGGTATCGAAAGTAGATTGAATGCGTGACATGAGAGTGATGAGTTAAATAGATGGGATGGGTGTGATGTATTTATAAAGTGATGTTAGCAAGCTTGGCGACGGTATTGATGTCTTTATCGCCGCGACCAGACAAGTTCACTAATATCACCTGATCTTTAGGCATCGTTTTAGCCAATTTCTCCGCATAAGCCAGCGCATGACTAGACTCTAATGCAGGAATAATGCCCTCGGTACGACACAACTGATGAAATGCAGCCATCGCTTCATCATCGGTAATGGCCACGTATTCAGCACGTTTGATATCTTTCAACCAAGCATGTTCTGGCCCGACGCCTGGGTAGTCCAAACCAGCTGAGACCGAGTGAGTTTCGATAATATTGCCATCTGCATCTTGCATCAAATAGGTACGGTTACCGTGTAATACGCCTACCGGACTATTCGCAGTAAGCGGTGCCGCATGCATGCCTGTTTCAAGGCCGTGGCCAGCAGCCTCTACACCAATAAGCCTCACATTAGGCACGTCAATATATGGGTAGAAAATCCCCATGGCGTTTGAACCGCCGCCAACGCAAGCTACAATCGCATCCGGCTGTCTGCCTAGCATTTCAATCATTTGATCTTTGGCCTCAATACCAATCACCGACTGAAAATCACGTACCATCATAGGATATGGGTGCGGACCGGCTACAGTGCCAATAATGTAGAACGTATCAGAGATATTGGTGACCCAATCACGCATGGCTTCATTCAATGCATCTTTCAGCGTTTTAGAGCCACTTTCTACCGGCACTACTGTTGCACCTAGTAGCTTCATTCTAAACACGTTAGGGGCCTGACGCTTCACATCTTCAGCACCCATATACACGACACACTCAAGACCCAAACGCGCCGCAATTGTAGCTGTGGCAACACCATGCTGCCCTGCGCCAGTTTCGGCAATGACACGTGGCTTACCCATACGTTTTGCCAATAATGCCTGGCCGATGGTGTTGTTTACTTTATGTGCACCAGTGTGATTTAAGTCTTCACGTTTCAGATAGATTTGCGCGCCGCCAATTTTGTCTGATAAACGCTTGGCATGATAAATCGGGCTAGGACGTCCGACAAAATGCTTAAGATCATAGGCAAATTCCGCCAAAAACTCCGGATCATGACGGTATTTTTCATACATCAAGCGTAATTCTTCCAGCGCCTCTACTAAGGTCTCTGCTACAAAAACACCGCCGAACTGACCGAAATGCCCACGCGCATCTGGCATATCATACACTTGCATGTTTAACTCCAAATCTAACTTCTAAATTGATTAACAGCCTGCATAAACGATGCGATTTTTGATGCATCTTTAATACCTTTGTTTGCTTCAACTCCGCCACTCACATCTACTGCATAAGGCCTGACTTGTTTGATTGCCTGTGCTACATTTTCCGGTGTGAGCCCGCCTGCAAGAATAATTGGCTTACCCATCTCGGATGGAATTAATGACCAATCAAACACCTGTCCAGTTCCCCCTACTGCAGCCTCAGAATAGGCATCCAACAGCAATGCGTTAGCGCGCGGATATTGAGACGCGTATTGTAACAAATTTGTGTCATTTTTAACGCGAATCGCCTTGTAATAAGGCATATTAATTTGCTCACATTCTGCGGCTGTTTCGTCTCCGTGAAACTGCAAGCAATCTAAAGCTACACGTTTGAGTACTGAGCTAATAAACGCAGGCTCTGCATTCACAAATAACCCGACTTTGCTGACATATGGCGGCAGACTGGCAACGATTTCTGCTGCTTGCTCGATACTGACATTTCTAGGACTTGGTGCATAGAACACCAAGCCAATGGCATCTGCGCCCTGTTCAATCGCTGTGATAGCATCCTGAGGGCGGGTAATGCCGCAAATTTTGACACGTGTACGCAATTGCATTCTCTTATCCTATGGGAGGGTGAAGATTAACTGAAACATCCACAGATATCTATAGATGTCACAGTCTTTCACCATTAATTCAACGTCAAATGAACGTCAATCGCCGTTGCGTATCTGGCAAACCCCACTCTGCACCATATTGAACACCGGTTAAATATAGGCCATTAGGTGAAAATGTTGGGGGTGATTGTGTTCTATCACGTGCCGCCAATAGGGTTTGAATAGATGTAGCATCCTGCTTACCCGCGCCCACATAAATTAACGCGCCCACCATATTGCGTACCTGATGTTGCAAAAATGCATTGGCAGAAAACGCAAACACAAAATAATCCCCGATTTGATTTACCTCTGCCACAGCCATGCATTTGATGGGCGATTTTGCTTGGCATTCACTGGCGCGGAACGCGCTGAAGTCATGCTCACCGCGCAAATAGGCAATCGCTTGTTGCATCTGCGCAATATCTAAGGGCTGATGATACCAACCGACCCGATCGTGCTGAATAGCAGCACTTTGTGGCTGATTAAATAATACGTATTGGTAACTACGTTGTATGGCCGAAAACCTTGCATGAAAGGCTTCATCTACTTCGCACGACCAAAGCACGCGCACCGTATCTGGTAAATGTGCATTGACACCGCGTACCCAAGCCGTGAGCGGCCTTAGTGTTGACGTCTCAAAATGCACTACCTGCATCAATGCGTGTACGCCGGTATCAGTACGGCCAGCAGCATGCACACGTATCGGGTGCGTGGCAATCTTCTGAATCGCCTGCTCCAATGCATCCTGCACTGCTTTTTGGTTCGGCTGGCTTTGCCACCCGCAATAATGCGCGCCGTTGTATTCTATTCCCAATGCAATACGCAACACTACATCGCCCCTAATGCCAATAAATATAATGCAATAAACAGCATCAATACATAATCACGTCGCTTCATCCGGTGTACTTCTATCGTAATACGGTCTTGAGAAGTGCTGGGTGTCATCTGTTCAGATAGCGTAAACAATTGATTAAAATCCAACCCTTTTGCATGCTGCCGTATAGTTTGCTTGCGTATTTCTGCATAATACAAAGTTAGCCATATACGTACCGCAAACCTTTCAGCATCCAATCCAATGCATCTTAGTGGTAACAAAAGTTGGTACAAGCCACCAATCAACATACTGCGACTTGTAGTAGCAAGTACAACGCTCAGCCCTGTCAACATAATGACCATTTTCAACAGCTGAGTTAACCCTAGCAATAGGCCCTCATATGTAGGGCGCAACGGCAAACCCCAAAGTGGTATATATTCACCAGGTGTGGAAAAAGCATACATCAGCGCAAGTATCAATAGCAGCCACCGGATACGCACCATCATACTAACTAATGTTTTTGTATCAACCGTCAACGCAGCAGCTACCAATACCACGCTCATCCAAATGATCTGTTGCAAGTTCACAAAGGCTAGCGCCAATGTCAACATCAATAAACAAAACAGTTTTACCAAAACATGCATGCGGCATTATACCTAGCCAAGCATGGAATAGGGGCAAACAAAAAGCCGACATGACTGTCGGCTTTTATATAAGACTATCGCTTGCGCAGCGCTATTTAACCTATTTTTTCTAGCAACTCAGTGGCACGCTTGCGTTGACTTTCACCACCTTCTTTCAACACCTCTTCGAGTAGCTCTTTTGCGCCTATTTTATCTTCCATATCCAAATAAGCCATCACCAAATCCAATTTAGTTTCCACCTCTTCCGGTTCTCCGGCTGACATCATTGGTGACGCCGCACTACTGGTAGATAACTCATTTAAATCAAGATTGATATCGGTTATTAAGTCAAAGCTTGGCGCTTGCGCCATTCCCAAGTCATCTGGTTGTGCATCGTCGTTTGACTCGCCAAACTCAAGATTAAAGTCTTCAAGACCAGCTTCCTTCACTTCTACTTGTTCTGGCACATTTACCGCAGTTATCTCAATGCTATCCTCACTACCTGCCTGCATCGAGAAGTTGGGGAAGTCGATGGTGGGCACATCTAAGGACGCAGGCGTCTCTTTTACTTGGTCCGTATCTGTTGCTGAAAAATCTGATGCATCATTATCTAACGACATCGCACCTAATTCCGGCAAATCAGATAACGCGTCTGCATCACCTTTCACAGAGAACACTTGCTCAGCTGCCCCTGCGCTATCTTCTAAATTTAACGCATCCAAGTCATATGCAGGCTCCCCTAGCACGACAGGAACATCCGCTGAAAGCGCTTCTGCTGGCGTATCCATATCAAAGTCCAGTGCACCTAAATCCAGGTCAAATGGACTTTGTTCAGTGACATTGCTAATGGTCGTGTTGTCTTGATCTAGGTTGAGTGGATCTACCGAGAACACATCTTCGGCAGCCTCTTGCGAGACTGCATCACTGTCGTAGCTAGCGAAGAAATCGTCTTTTGCACTGCTTGCAGAGGACTCAGGACTCTCTTGCTCGACAGCTTCCACTTTATACAATGGATTTTCCGGGTCCATCTTAATCCCGAGTTGTGCAACCTTTGCCCAAACAGGATCAGAGGCGCCTAATGTAGTGTACAACTCACCGGAAATTGTCTCGAATGCAGAGGTATTGCCGCTCGCTTGATAAATCTCTAAAAGTTTTAAGTGTAACTCGTGACGCTTAGGCTCTTTGACAATCGCATCTTTCAGAATTTCTTCCGCTTGTGCGTCACGGCCATACGCCATGTAGACTTCTGCTTCCGCAATTGGATCTACATCATGCGCGTCGATCATGCCGCCAGAAGTACTTTGTGAGAAATCTGTTAAGAATGAAGTGTCACCAGTATCTACGGTGCCACCAGCCGTATTACCAAATACGGTATTCGCTTTCAACCCACCTGAAGTCATGATGCCTTCTTCAAAGCTGGTTAAGTTCTTTTTACGTTTATTTCTGAGGTACAGCCATCCTGCACCCAACAATGCCAAACCACCGCCTGCAAGCCCTAACGTGGCGGTATCCACATTTTGCAAGATACCATCTACCACACTTGGCGGCTCGGCAACAGGTGCTGGTGTAGGTGCAGCAGGTGCTTTGGCTTCCGCAGGTTTTGCAGCTTCTGGTTCTGCGGGCGGCGTACTCACTGTTGGATTAGTGACTGGGGGCGGCGTATCTGCCTGCACAGGCGCTGCTTCTGCTGGTGTAGGAGCAGTCGCAGGAGTAGTAGCTTCCGGTTTAGGCTGATTGGCTGCATCACTTTGAATTTTAGCCATGGCATCATTTTTAAGCGCCATGAGCTTTTTCATGTCTTCAATTTGCTTCTCGAGATCTGCTGTTCTGCCATGCGCTTCTTTTAATGCATTTTCTTTCGCAGTCGCTTCTTCTTGCAATGCAATCACTTTGTCTTGCAATGCTTTATCGCCAGTACCATTTTTGGCAGCACTATCGCTGGCCGACAATTTCACCACATCACGTGGTCCGCTTGCCGGAGGAGTTGCTTTATCCTCAGCCGCCATCACCTTACCACTGCTCGATTGTGAAGGTGCTGTATCTTCTGTACCGGCGCTCTCAGCAACAATACCAGCTAATTTATTTTTATAAGCGTTCCAGTTGGCACTGTGTACGCGTACTTCTTTAGACGCTGATTTTTTACTGGTCGACTCTAATTGTTCTGCACTTGGCGCGCGAACAATTTGACCGACTTTCAAGCGGTTCATATTGTTACCGTCAAATGCTTTAGGATTGGCTTGATACAAACCTACCAGCATTTGCTCTAAGCTCACGCCTTCTGGCTTCATTTCTTGCGCAATTTTAGCAAGCGTGTCACCACGTGCGGTGGTATATTCTTGTGTTTCAGTAGAAACAACTTCTTCTACGGGAGCTTGGTTTGCCCGAACTTCTTCAGGCTTAGGTGACGCGCTAGACTTCTTTGGCTTGGCGACTCCGGATGGCGCAGCTTTTGCACCACCGCCCACAACTGGCTCAGTTGTGGTGGAAGACGTGGCCTGTGTAGTAGCACCTGAGGAAGGCAGTTGTGTTGTGCTTGTTTGTGACTCGCTGTTATAACCAGGAGGGTCTAGCAGCAAGGTGTACTCTCTTAACAGACGACCGGATGACCAGTCCACCTGAATGAGCATATCTAAAAATGCATCGGTAATAGGTTGTACGCTATTGAGCTTAAGCACAGGTACACCACGTGTATTTTTAGTGACCTGTATTTTGATGTCGCTATGTGAGGCTGGTTTTTCAATGCCTTGATTGGCATACGCTTCTGTAGAAGCAATGGCTGCGCTTATCGTGGAGAGTTCTTCAGGTGTAACGGAAAGCAATTCGATATCGGCTTTTAACGGTTCACCCAATCCCGACATCACATTTAGCTTTCCCAAACCTGCCGCAAGTACGGTAGAAGGAAGAAATGCTAGACATAAGGCAAATGCTAAATTTTTTAATTTTGGACTCTGCACTATCCCACCCTTGTTTCACTTAATTTCTGCAAGAACAAAAATAACATCAAATAGTTAGAGATGCAAGCTCATAACGCACATTATGTTCGCTAGCTATGTATTTGTTTAATGTTATCTGTGTCATTTTAACAACGGATGACAGCTGTACAATGAGACTTACTGTGTCACTAAAATACGTAACATGCGTCTCAATGGCTCAGCCGCACCCCACAGCAATTGGTCCCCTACGGTAAAGGCAGAAAGGTAATCATTCCCCATGGCCAGTTTGCGCAAACGCCCCACAGGGGTTGTCAGTGTGCCAGTCACCGCAGCAGGCGTGAGTTCACGCATGCTTACTTCGCGTTCATTTGGCACTACTTTTGCCCATTCGTTCGCCTCAGATAGCATCTGATTAATTTCATCTAACGGCACATCTTTTCTTAACTTGATAGTCAAGGCTTGAGAGTGACAGCGCATGGCACCGATGCGCACACACAAGCCGTCAATCACGATAGGATTGGCTTCACGTCCAAGAATTTTGTTGGTTTCCACGCCACCCTTCCACTCTTCTTTGCTTTGCCCATTACCCAAATCTTTATCGATCCAGGGAATCAAGCTACCCGCCAATGGCACACCGAAGTGTGGCGTTGGGTACGCGTCTGACCGAATAGTATCCGCGACCGTTTTATCGATCTCTAAGATTGCCGAGGCAGGATCAGCCAATAGTCCGCTTACAGAGTGATTGACGACGCCCATCTGTTTAATGAGTTCACGCATATTCTGGGCACCAGCACCAGAGGCAGCCTGATAGGTCATAGATGTAGCCCACTCCACTAAATCCGCTTTAAACAAGCCATTAAGCGCCATTAACATCAGCGAAACAGTACAGTTGCCGCCAATCCAGTTTTTACCACCAGCCTGTAGTGCATCTTTGATGACACCCATGTTGACTGGGTCAAGAATGATCACGGCATTTTTATCCATGCGCAAGGTAGAGGCCGCGTCAATCCAGTGGCCATCCCAACCAGCGTTGCGTAGTTGCGGGAAAATATCAGAGGTATAGTCGCCGCCTTGGCAAGAGACAATCACATCCATTGCAGTCAGTTCTGCAATATTTTTTGCATCTTTTAAGGCAGGAGAATCTTTGCCAACATTAGGCGCAGCCCCACCTGTTTGCGATGTGGTAAAGAATTGCGGCTCAATATCCGCAAAGTCATTTTCTTGCATCATGCGCTGCATGAGCACAGAACCCACCATACCGCGCCAGCCGACAAACCCTACTTTCAACATCTTGATATCCCCATCACTCTATTATCTTCACACCTTACTGCCGTGTGATTTTATCATTTACAATCAACCCGTTACAGCGCAGCTAGTACAGCAGCACCCATTTCACTGCAAGATACTTTTTTCGTACCCTCTGTATAAATATCGGCTGTTCGATAACCATCTGCCAATGCTTTTTTCACTGCATCTTCAATGCGTGTCGCATTTGCCTCATCGTTAAAGGTATAGCGCAACATCATTGCAGCAGACAAAATTGTTGCCAGTGGATTCGCAATATTCTTACCTGCAATATCTGGCGCTGAGCCATGGCTTGGCTCGTACATGCCCTTATTATTCGCATCCAGCGAAGCAGAAGGTAGCATACCGATTGAACCAGTCAACATGGAGGCTTCGTCCGAGAGGATGTCACCAAAGATATTGCCAGTCACCATCACATCAAATTGTTTAGGTGCGCGCACCAACTGCATAGCAGCATTATCCACATACATATGGCTAAGCTCCACTTCAGGATACTCAGCAGACAACTCGATCATGACCTGACGCCATAGCTCGGTGGTTTCTAACACGTTGGCTTTGTCTACGGAACATACTTTCTTATTACGCTTCATCGCAATATCAAATGCCACACGGCCAATGCGCTTAATTTCAGACTCATTGTAGCGCATGGTATTAATCCCCTCGCGCTCACCATTTTCTAGCGTGCTGATGCCACGTGGTTGGCCAAAGTAAATATCCCCGGTTAATTCACGCACAATCATAATATCTAAGCCAGACACTACTTCTGGTTTGAGCGTAGAAGCCGATGCCAGTTCTGGATATAGTAAGGCCGGACGCAAATTTGCAAATAAACTCAACTCTTTACGAATACGCAGTAAGCCGCGCTCTGGGCGCAGGTGACGCTCTAGTTTGTCGTATTTCCAATCACCCACCGCACCCAACAGTACTGCATCGGCCCCTTTGGCTAGTTGAAGTGTGGCTTCCGGCAACGGATCGCCTGCCGCCTCATACCCTGCGCCACCTATCGGTGCTTCGGTCAATTCCAACCCTAGGTTAAGGCCATTTAATACTTGCACTGCTTGCGCTACAATTTCCGGCCCGATACCATCACCAGGCAATACTGCGATTTTCATCCAAAATCCCTATTTCTAATGTGTTAATTAAACAGCCAAGGTTGTGTAGATTTGTGTTTCACTTCAAAGGTTTTAATCGCCTCCACATGCTGCAGCGTCAACCCGATATCATCTAAACCATTCAGCAAGTTATGCTTTCTCACCGCATCCACCTCAAAACCATAGGATTGACCATCTGGCGTACTTACCGTCTGTTTTTCCAAGTCAACAGTGAGCTGATAGCCAACATTGCCCTCTACAGATTTAAACAGCTGATTAACAATGTCATCCGCTAAAACAATTGGCAACAAGCCATTTTTAAAGCAGTTGTTAAAGAAAATATCCGCGTAACTTGGCGCGATAATCGCACGAAAACCATAGTCTTCTAGTGCCCATGGCGCGTGTTCACGGCTAGACCCACAACCAAAATTCTCTCTTGTTAGCAAGATGCTAGCTCCCTGATAACGTGCTTGATTCAGCACAAAATCAGGATTTTTTGCACGCCTGCTGTTATCCATGCCTGGCTCGCCATGGTCAAGATAACGCCACTCATCAAAGGCATTCGGGCCAAAACCTGAGCGCTTGATCGATTTTAAAAATTGTTTGGGAATAATCGCGTCCGTATCCACATTGGCACGATCCAACGGCGCAACCAACCCATTTAATAATGTAAAAGGCTTCATTTAGTTATTAGGCGATTTCTGGATTTTTTCGCCTACCTTTTCCACGTCTTTACCTAAACCATGCCATGTATTGCAGCCAGTTAAAACGCATGCTGCAGCCAATACCATCAACGCCAATAATTTATTCATTTCCAGTTCCTATCATTTCAGACGATTCATTACTCAAATTAACTTTTAAGAATCCAACTTTCAAACTAGCTGCCTGACATCAACAAAATGTCCTGCCACCGCTGCAGCGGCCGCCATTTCAGGACTCACCAAATGCGTACGTCCACCTTGCCCTTGGCGACCTTCAAAATTGCGGTTAGAGGTAGACGCACAACGTTCACCCGGCTCAAGTCTGTCTGCATTCATGGCTAAGCACATGGAGCAACCTGGCTCGCGCCATTCAAATCCAGCCTCTTTAAAAATTTTGTCCAAGCCCTCTTGTTCGGCTTGCGCTTTGACCAAACCAGAGCCTGGTACCACTAGTGCCAACTTGACATTGTCAGCCACTTTTTTACCTTTGGCGACACTGGCAGCTGCACGCAAATCCTCAATACGCGAGTTGGTGCAGGAGCCAATAAATACCTTGTCTATTTGAATCTGCTCAATCGGCGTATTGGCTTTCAATCCCATGTAGGCGTAAGCACGCTCCCAATCAGCACGTTGTACATCATTCTTGGCCATATCCAAACTAGGCACTTTGCCATCCACACCCACCACCATCTCTGGTGATGTGCCCCACGTGACTTGGGGCTGAATACCTTCTGCCTTCAACGCCACTGTCGCGTCAAATTGCGCGCCTTCATCACTGTGTAAAGTGCGCCAATAGGCCACAGCAGCATCCCATTGCTCAGCTTTCGGTGAGAATGGGCGGCCTTTCACGTAGTTGATGGTGGTATCGTCTACTGCCACCATCCCAGCACGCGCGCCCGCTTCAATCGCCATATTACATAAGGTCATACGGCCTTCCATGCTTAAACCACGGATGGCCGATCCTGCAAACTCAATCGCATAGCCTGTACCGCCTGCGGTACCAATTTTGCCAATAATAGCTAACGCTACATCTTTCGCAGTCACACCATGGCCTAGCTGACCGTCTACCTTGACCAACATTGATTTGGAGCGCTTTTGCACCAAGCATTGCGTCGCCATCACGTGCTCTACTTCCGAGGTGCCAATACCATGGGCCAATGCACCAAATGCACCATGCGTGCTGGTATGCGAGTCACCACACACCACTGTCATGCCTGGCAAAGTAGCGCCTTGCTCAGGGCCAATTACATGCACAATGCCTTGACGCACATCGTCCATTTTAAATTCGGTGACACCAAACTCGCTGCAGTTAGCATCCAAGGTCTGCACCTGCAAACGAGAGATAGGGTCGGCGATGCCCGCTACACCCGTACTTCTATTGGTAGTTGGCACGTTATGATCAGGCACGGCTAGTACGGAATTAATCCGCCACAACTTACGGCCAGCCAATTTCAACCCCTCAAATGCTTGTGGGCTGGTGACCTCATGCACTAAATGGCGGTCGATATAGAGCAATGCGGTGCCATTTTCTTCTCGCACCACATGACTATCAAATAATTTATCGTACAAAGTCTTTACAGACATACTCTTAACCTATGATTAATCTCTAAAGTTACCAAACTGCAACGGAAAATCCGTCACATTCTTTTTACAAAAGGCAATCGCGTCTTGCAGCACATCACGTTTAGCGCCATTTACACGCACCGTATCACCTTGAATGCTGGCTTGCACTTTCATGCCTGAATCTTTAATCAATTTAGTCAAGCGCTTAGCCAGATCACTGTCAATCCCAGCGCGGATTTTCATCTCTTGCTTTACTTTATTACCAGACACTTTTTGCACGTCTTTATGCTCAAGGCGCTTGGTGCTATCCGGCTCTTTTTTTTCCATCGCCGGCAATAAAATATCTTTGACCTGATCTAACTGGAAATCGTTGTCGCCAAAAATCGTAATGATGCTGTCTTTTTCATTCAGCTCCACTTTGGCGGACGACCCTTTAAAGTCGTAACGATTGGTAATTTGTTTACCCGCAGTATCAATCGCGTTTTTTAACGCCACCATATCGACTTCAGAACTAATATCAAAACTAGGCATATTGTTTTTTCAACCTTTCAAGCGAAAGTAGTACTAGGCGCAACCGCGAAGACAGTACGAACAGTACGGCAAGCGATTGCAGCGACGTAATACTGAGCCACCATTACTCGAAGTGGCAAACGTAGTCTACTGTTTCTACTGTCTCTATATCGAACGAAGAATTACCCGCCACTGTGAATTTCTCACCAGCACTATAGGTTTTCCATTCCGTTTCGCCATTGAGGCGCACTTTACACACACCACTATTGATCTCCATCAATTCTGGTGCTGCAGTATTAAACGTCAGAACACTCGGGAATATGACACCAATCGTACTGCGTGTGCCATTAGGGAACATCACGGTGTGGCTGACACACTTACCATCGAAATAGATGTTTGCTTTTTTCTTTACACTGACATTGTCAAACTGAGCCATGCTTATCTCCTAACACTTATATTTATATTTACTTTTTATTTCTTAAATTCGCAGCAATGCGCATTCTGAGCGCATTCAGCTTAATAAACCCACCCGCATCTTTTTGATCATAGGCACCTTTATCATCTTCAAACGTTGCAATGGTTGAATCAAATAATGAATTGGTTTTACTGTCGCGGCCCACCACAATCACATTGCCTTTGTACAATTTGAGTCTTACCCAGCCATTGACGCTATGTTGCGTGTGGTCAATTAACGTTTGCAAAGTAACACGCTCCGGGCTCCACCAATACCCGTTATAAATCAAACTGGCGTAACGTGGCATTAAGTCATCTTTTAAATGCGCCACTTCGCGGTCTAGTGTAATGCTTTCAATGGCACGATGTGCTTTAAGCATAATCGTACCACCCGGGGTTTCGTAGCAACCGCGTGACTTCATGCCCACATAACGGTTTTCCACCAAATCCAAACGACCAATGCCATGCTTACCGCCTAAGATATTCAAGTTCGCTAAAAGCTCATGGGCTTTCATGGCTTGGCCATTGAGCGACACGGGATCACCATTGACGTATTCAATATCCAGATACTCTGCTGCATCCGGTGCTTTTTCCGGCGACACCGTCCAACGCCACATCGACTCTTCAGCCTCTGCAGCTGGGTCTTCCAAATGGCGCCCTTCGTAAGAAATATGCAGTAAGTTGGCATCCATCGAATATGGGCTTCCACCTTGCTTATGTTTCATGTCCACTGGGATGCCATGCTTTTCAGCATAAGCCATCAACTTTTCACGGCTGAGTAAATCCCACTCACGCCAAGGCGCGATAATTTTGATATTCGGGTTAAGCGCATAAGCGCCTAGCTCAAAACGTACTTGGTCATTACCCTTACCTGTTGCGCCATGAGAAATCGCATCCGCTTTGGTTTCAGCGGCAATTTCAATCAATCGTTTAGCAATCAATGGGCGGGCAATAGAAGTCCCGAGCAAATACTCGCCTTCATACACAGTGTTGGCACGGAACATCGGGAATACGAAATCACGTACAAACTCTTCACGCACGTCATCAATGTAAATCTCTTTGACGCCAGCCGCTTTGGCTTTGGCGCGCGCAGGCTCAAGCTCTTCGCCTTGGCCCAAGTCAGCGGTAAATGTGACCACTTCACATTGGTACTCATCTTGCAGCCACTTTAAGATCACAGAGGTATCTAAACCACCGGAATACGCCAACACGGCTTTTTTAATTTCGCTCATTTCTCTTTACCCAACTCTTCAATATTGAATTTAAACTTTACCCAACAACAAATATTCCATTAATGCTTTTTGCACGTGCAGTCTGTTCTCTGCCTCGTCCCACACCACGGAGTGTTTACCATCAATCACATCGGCTGCAACTTCTTCACCACGGTGCGCAGGCAAACAGTGCATAAACAGCGCATTTTCTCCAGCCACACGCATCATGTCCGCATCTACCTGCCAATCCGCAAAGTCTTTGCGACGCTCTTCATTTTCCGCCTCAAAACCCATGCTTGTCCATACATCGGTTGTGACTAAATCCGCACCCTTAGCAGCCTGCATAGGGTCCGCAAACTCCTCAAAGTGATCAGTGCCGTAGAGGTTAGCGCGCTCCGGCTCTACCTCGTATTCTGGCGGCGTAGATACATGCACATTAAAATCGAGCACTTCTGCCGCTTGCAACCAAGTATTGCAGACATTATTAGAATCCCCTATCCACGCCACTGTTTTCCCTTGTATAGAGCCGCGATGCTCGATAAAGGTAAAAATATCGGCCAAAATCTGACATGGGTGATACTCATTGGTTAATCCATTAATCACCGGTACACGTGAGTTGGCCGCAAAGCGTTCAATGATGCTTTGCTCAAAAGTACGAATCATCACAATATCACTCATGCGTGAAATCACTTGTGCTGCATCTTCTACTGGCTCGCCACGCCCCAACTGTGAGTCGCGCGTATTAAGATAAATCGCACTACCGCCCAACTGCTGCATTCCCGCCTCAAACGACAAGCGTGTGCGCGTGCTGGCTTTTTCAAAAATCATGACCAGCGTACGGTCTGATAACGGCCAATACTGCTGATAAGACTTGAACTGCTTTTTAATCCAAGCCGCGCGCTGAAAGATATATTCAATCTCATCCCGCGCCAAATCATTAAATTGTAGAAAATGTTTAATCGCCATAACCCATCTCTCTTACTTCAGCACTTACTTTATCTCAGGCTTTTCAGCCGAAAGTAGAAATGTCTTTACGATGGGAACCAGACGATTCACCAACTCTTGCGCCTCTTGCTTGCTCATAATTAACGATGGCAATAAGCGGATCACTTTTTCTGCCGTCACGTTAATCAATAGCTTCTGCTCCAGCGCTAGCTTAACCAGCTCACCACAGGGCACATCCAACTCAATACCCACCATCAGGCCTGCGTTGCGAACATTGACCACGTGCTTATTGCCTGCAAATGCTTCTGCAATTTGTGTATTTAAAAACGCACCAATTACTTCGGCATTTTCACGCAGCTTTTCTTCCGCAATGATATCGAGCGTGGCAATCCCAGCGGCAGTTGCCAATGGGTTACCGCCAAATGTAGAGCCATGCTTACCTGGTGTAAACGTATCCGCAGCTGCACCTTTAGCCAGACATGCACCAATTGGTACGCCAGAGCCTAGACCTTTGGCTAACGTCATCACATCCGGCATGATGCCTGTGTGCTGAAATGCAAACCATGTACCGGTACGACCGACACCGCTTTGCACTTCATCTAGCATCAACAACCAACCATTTTCATCACATACCTGACGTAAGCCTTGAAAATAGGCTTTAAGGTCAGCTGGGATATGCACACCACCCTCACCTTGCACCGGCTCGACCAAAATGGCCACCACGTTGTTTTTGCGTTTTGCCACTTGCTTCACGGCTTCCAAGTCATCAAATGGCACACGCACAAAACCACTGACCAAGGGCTCAAAACCAGCTTGTGTTTTACGATTACCAGTGGCTGATAACGTTGCCATGGTTCGACCATGGAAAGCGCGTTCCATCACAATAATTTCCGGATTTTCAATGCCTTTGTTGTGACCGTACAAACGCGCCAACTTAATGGCAGCCTCGTTCGCCTCACAGCCTGAGTTACAGAAAAACACTTTATCCATACCGGAGATTTCAGCCAACTTATCGGCCAAGCGTGCTTGTTCTGCAATTTGATAAATATTAGACACATGCACCAAGCGTGCAACTTGTGCTTGAATCGCGGCGACAAACTTGGGATGTGCGTGCCCCAACCCATTCACAGCGACGCCAGACAACCCATCTAAATAGGCATTACCTTGTTGATCGTACAACCAAACACCCACGCCTTTATCAAAGGAGACTGGCTGTCTACCGTAAGTGTTCATCAAATGTTCAGACATAACTCAAACCTAAAAAAGTGAATACTAAAAAAGCAAAACGGCGGCTAAGGCCGCCGTTATTGCCTTAACTATATTTAAAACCCTAACACGGCGCGGTGACTCAATCCATTTGCCATAAAAAACAGCATAGGAATGGACAGCATGACATTAGTTCGTGACGCCAGCATGGCAACACGTCGCGCCTTGGCCTTGGCCGCATCGTCGGCTGGCACCATACCAAGAATCTTTTGCTGATTGGGCCATATCAATACCCAAACATTAAATAACATAATTGTCCCTAACCAAGCGCCCAAGCCAATCGCCTCGAAGCCATTGCGTAACAAGAATGCATCTGTGAAATTAGCACCCAATAAGGCAGCGCCCGCCAACCAAGTCACTACGGCAGCCCATCTAAACCACAACAACGCTCTAGGGGCCACATGCTTGCTAATTCCTGCCGCCGTACCATCTGCAGCAGCATCTTTTAACGCTGCCATTTGTACAAAATTAAAGTAATACAATAAGCCAATCCAAGTAATACCGGCTAAAAAGTGAATCCATCTTGCAATTGCGGGCATCCAATCCATGTTACACCCCCGCAACTAAAAAGTTTTTAAGAAAAAACACCAATACAACAGTTAACACCACACCTGAGATAATGGTACCTGCAACAGATTCCAACGGATTTTTCATGGCATGCTCCCTCTTGTGAAATTAGTTATTTTTATCAGCCTTGAGATTAGCGCAAATCTCAATTTTTAGCAAGAAAATTGACATGGAATACCCTCTTAACAGTAAGAATTAAAAAGGGTTTTTACCTTTTACCCGCACGTAAGTCACCACCAAAAAACCGATGCTATGGCTTGCACACGTTTGGACATTACATGCCGGCAATTCGATAAAAAACCTTTTCAATTCAATGAGATTCAGGCAAAATTGCACTCTTTTGTCGCATCAGCACACATTTAAGGTTTATGGTTTCGGTCACTTCTCTCCCTAAAGCATCTCATCAGGAAAAGTTTAGCCAGCTACCAATTCATTGGTATTTGAGTCCGGATATTTATCAATTAGAGGTCAACCATCTATTTGCGCAAGCGCCCAAATATATTGGCCATGCACGCATGATTCCCAATCCGGGTGATTACTACGCGCTAGACTGGATGGGCGAAGCGAAGGCGTTGGTTAATCAGGAAAATCGCATTCAACTGCTGAGCAATGTATGCCGTCACCGCCAAGCCATCATGCTGAATGGCCGTGGCAACACGCCAAATATTGTCTGCCCATTGCACCGCTGGACCTATGATTTATCAGGCAAACTCATAGGCGCGCCCCTATTCAAAGAAGACCCATGCCTACATTTAGCGCAATCACGCTTGCAGGAATGGCAAGGTCTGCTATTTGACATCACGCAAAAGCCGCACAATATTGCTGAGGAGCTTGCCGCACTTGGTTGTAAGCAGGCATTTGATTTTACCAACTACCATTTTGACAAAGTCAGCATTGAGCATTACCAGTTCAACTGGAAAACATTCATTGAAACGTATCTAGAAGACTATCACGTTGGCCCATTCCATCCAGGCTTGAATCAGTTTGTGAACTGCAACGATTTAACTTGGGAATTTGGCCAGCACTATAGCGTGCAAATAGTAGGTTACAAGTCAAGTCCGGATGTACATGCCTCACCTGTTTACCGCCAATGGCAACAATCGGTTGAACAGTACCATGGTCAGCAACGTCCACCATTTGGCGCTATCTGGTTTGTGTACTACCCTTACCTGATGATTGAGTGGTATCCCAATGTGCTGGTCGTTTCACATTTGATTCCTACCGGTGTTGAGAGCTGCACCAATGTAGTTGAGTTTTATTACCCAGAAGACATTGCTTTGTTTGAGCGCGAATTTGTGCAAGCACAGCAAGCCGCTTACGAGGAAACGGCTGTTGAAGACAAAGAAATTTGCCAACGTATGCACGATGGCCGCAAAGCACTTTATCTGCAAGGTATAGACGAGCGTGGCCCCTATCAACAACCACTAGAAGCCGGCTTGGAGCATTTCCATCGCTGGTACCGTGAACAACTCACTCCATTTCTACCCACAGATAGCGCCAGATAAGCGTCATGCGCGCTGGCAAACTACAATTATCAGGCCGGCTACCGCACCTTGGTAGCCTATGGATGCTGGTGGCTGCCATTGGGTTTGGGGTGATGGGTGCACTGGTTAAGCTTGGCTCACCAAAATTTTCCAACGCAGAGTTAGTGTTTTATCGCTCTATCTTCGGTTTAATCAGCATTTATGGGTACATTGCTTATCACAAGCTCCCACTGCGTACGCCGGTATTAGGCAAGCAAGTGAGCCGTGCCGTGGTCGGGCTGATCTCATTGGCACTGTTCTTTTACGCCATTGCACACCTGCCACTGGCTACCGCCATCACACTCAATTACACCTCTGCATTATTTTTGGCAGCGCTCACGCCTTTTTTACTGCATGAGAAGCCAAAACCCATTTTATTAGGCACCATCCTGCTTGGCTTTCTTGGGATCGCGCTACTGCTAAAACCCAGTTTTTCTAGCCAAAACATGCTAGCTGGTGCGCTTGGTTTACTATCAGGATTTGGCGCATCAATGGCTTATGTACACGTAAAACAGTTAGGGGCACTACATGAGCCCGATTGGCGCACCGTGTTCTACTTTACCTGTATCTCGACAGTCATCAGCGGACTGTGGATGTTATTCGACCACTTTTCTGCACTGGCATGGCAAGACTTACCATTGCTATTAGGCTTGGGCGTATCTGCCACCATTGGGCAGCTGGCCATGACGCGTGCTTACAGAACAGGCAATACACTGATTGTGGCCAGCTTAGCCTATACCACCGTCATTTTTGCTACCTTGCTAGGCGTGATTTTTTGGCAAGAGACATTAAGTGCCAGCGAATATATCGCTATCGGCATGATTATTTTGAGTGGGATGATTAGCGTCAATACCACGACTCAGAAAAAATCAACCGCGTAAATCACACACAGAGTATCTAAGCTATAGACATTTAATTCACTTAGGATTAATCTTAATATCCTACTTTAACTTTATTGCGCTAATGACTTGATGTATAAACTTATGCATTCATTTCGATTGGTATGCTTTGTAAGCACATCTCTTGTGCTTTCCGGCTGTTTGGGTGGCACCATCGCGCAACAAATCGCACGCTCTATTGCAACCAGCGTAGCGGATAACGCAATAGGAAGTGCGGTAGAAGCTGAAGATAAAAAGGCAGCCGCTAAGCAGCCAACACTCAACAGCATGTTGTACAACCCAACACCCGACCCCTACCGTAATGCCATGCTGAATATGGACTTTGCACCGCTGAAAGCAATCCAAGAGCCATTGCCCGAATACCCGACAGAAGCACAAGAAATTCCAATCGTGATTCTTAAAACCAACCCGCTAGTACAGGTGGAGTTATTTAACTTGTTGATTGGTGAAGAAAAGTTAGCGGTGTTTGAAAAAGCGCGCATGCAGGGCGCACTTAATTTACCAGATGCTGCTGAGTGGCAAGAGTGGCAGGTGGCAACAGGTAAAATTCAATCGCCTGAACAAAGCACGCAGACACTGATTACCTTTCTACTTCCACCTTCATTCGGCAAGCCCCCTAGTGGCAGCATGGCCACCGTGGAGTTGTCTCAATCCGGCGATCTCAATATCGCACGCTATAAATCCAACTAATGAAGAAAGTGACTTAAGGATCAATCAACCCACTGCGCATGGCGATTAACGCAATCTCGGCAGAGTTGTTGGCATTTAATTTTTGTTTGATATTGTAGAGATGGGTGCCCACTGTTCTTGGGCTTAAAAACAGCGTTTCTGCAATTTCGTTGGTGGTTTTGCCTTTGGCCAAAGACATAAACACTTCAAACTCGCGCTCGCTCAACACATCCACAGGGTTTTGCTCTCCGGACAATTGCTGAATGGCCATTTGTTGCGCCACACTGGCTTCTATGTATTTCTTACCACTGGCTACGCTACGAATCGCCTTAATCAACTCTTCTGCCGCACTGCGCTTCGTCAGATAGCCCATAGCGCCAGCATTCAGCACTCGCTTAGGGTGCACCGAGTCCTCGTGCGCGGACAGCACTAAAATTCTCGCATGGCTATCTTTGGCTAAAATACGCTCTATAGCCTCCATGCCGCCGATGCCGGGCATGGTGATGTCCATCACCACGACATCGGGTTTATGTTCTACATAGCCCTTAATACCAGCCTCACCGTTCTCAGCCTCCGCGATCACTTTAATATCACTTGCGGATTCCAGCAGCATTTTAAATCCCATGCGCACTACCGCATGATCATCCACCAGCATCACGTTAATCTGACCCATACCACTCCTTTTTCATTACATTCGCTCGCTATTTCAGGTATTCAATGCTTTTGGAATCACAATCGAGATTGTAGTTCCACGCGATTTTTTTTGCAGGCTAGACACAATATTAAACTGCCCGTGTAGTGCCTGCACTCGTTCGCGCATACCCAGTAAGCCAAAGTGATTGCTTTGATCTACCTGAGAAACTTCCATACCCTTGCCATCATCTTGAATCGTCAACGCTAAATCGCCCTGCTGATTTGCGTGTAGTTGAATGTGTACACGTTTGGCATCTGCATGTTTTACTACATTATTGATAGATTCTTGCACGATACGAAACACATTGATATTAATGTTTTCACCTAATTGATTGAGGTTGCCAGATAAATCCAGATCGATGGCCAGATTAGGGTGCTGGCTTTGACAGGTGTTGACTAAATCTCGCAGCGTTTCGCTCAAGCCTAAGTTATCTAGCGAGCCCGGGCGCAATTGGCGAATGATATTGTGCATGCCATCGTAAATATGATTGGCTGCGGCAACAATGGTTTGCGCACTTGCTTCGACATCGGGTGCTTTTTCTTTGGTTTTGTTGGCAATGGCCACCGCAAATGTTTTGATAGCTGTGACATATTGACCTAGTTCATCATGCAACTCACGCGCCAAACTTCTGCGTTCGTCCTCAATATGCTTTTGTATTAAGTGCGTAAGCTGACGGTTTTCTTCCAACTGACGCTCTGCATCTAACGAGACCACCATGCGGTTTAAACTATGTCCAATCTTATCAAACTCTGGCAACTTAAAGTCTGGCAACTTCACAGTCAGGTCGCCCTGCTCTACACTATTGATGGCATTAAGAATATGACGTACCGGACGCAAAGCATGGCTTAATAAAGCATATACCATTAAGTTAAGCGTCACAAAAAACCCTACACCTATCAGAATTAATTGCTGAAACCCGGACCATGCCTCTCGCACTGATCCACCAGGGCTAGAAGTCACAATTAAGGTGCCATAATGAATACGGCGCTGTACCGATTCTTTTTGCGGCTCTACTAATTTAACAAACCATTGTGGCGGTACCACATCGCTTTTAAAGGTCGATTCGGGCGAGATATAAAGCGGATTTCCCGCGTGATCATATAACTCGATATGGCTGCTACGTACATAGCCTAAAGAGCGCAAAAACTCTTGCATTACCAAATGCGTTGGACCAAAACTCGGGTTCATGGCAGAACTCACAATGACCGTATCTAACAGTTGCACCGTCACACGGGTAGCGGCTTCCACCCGTTCACGGATAGAAATACGTGTATCAATCACCAGTACCCAACCCACGGCGAGCATAAACGCGAGAGAAAGCATCGTCACCAGCAGATTTAATCTAAAGCGTAAACTCATACCATCCATGTGCAACAAAAACCGTAGTATCTGCGCAATTGCTCTCGCACCCCTAGTGTAAAAACCATTAAAAGTGTAAGAACCATTCAAAAGGCGTAAAAACTATTAAAAAACCTAAAACCAATCAAGCTAATCTTCTATGCTTATTTTCTTATATTCGGCTGGTACAGATGGATATTCAAGCTTGAGTGATTTAAGCGCATTCAGCAATAACCGGGATATCAGCAAGTTGCGATTGGTTTTGGAGTCAGCGGGCACTACATACCACGGTGCATAGCTGGTAGAGGTGGCTTGCAATGCATTCTCGTAAGCCACCATGTATTTTGACCACACAGCACGCTCATTTAAATCACCGGGATTGAATTTCCACGTTTTGGTAGGGTCATCTAAACGCTCTTGCATGCGCACTTTCTGTTCTTCTTTAGAAATATGCAGAAAACATTTGATGACGAGCGTGCCGGTTTCGGTCAACATGCGTTCAAAGTCATTGATTTGTGCGAAGCGGCGTTTACACTCAGCTTCATCTATCCAGTCGTGCACTTTTACAATTAGCACATCCTCATAGTGGCTACGATTAAAAATCACAATCTCGCCTTTTTTGGGCACTTGGCTGTGTACACGCCACAAATAATCATGCGCTAACTCATCTGCACTGGGGGCTTTAAAGCTGGCTAAACGAATGCCTAATGGATCACACTCACTGAACACATGTTTGACCGTGCCATCTTTTCCGCTGGCATCCATGCCTTGCAAAATCAGCAATACTTTATGCTTGGCTTGCGCATGCAAGATATCCTGCAATGCATTAATCTCTACCGCCAATTTTTCCAACGCTAATGCATCTTTGGCTTTGCTATCGCTGCGTTCAGATTTATCGTTAGGTTGAATACTACTTAAAGAGAATTTGCTATTTGGTTTGACTTTGTATTGGTCTAGATTTTTATCGAGCGATTTTTCTTGATTGGCCATGGTGAACCCCACTAACAGAACATCATCAATTTAACACGTCAGCCAGCAGATGCAAACTCACAATGCTTGTATGAAATTGGTCCGTAGGTGGCTATCTCTACGGCAGATGGTTTACTCGGTAAATGTTGTGGGTTGCTTGGCGAGTGCTTTTTCTTCTTCAATGCGGTACAGCCAAGCCAAAATTTCCGCAATGGCCAAATAAAGCGCTGGTGGAATATGCTGATCCAAATCCACCTGCATCAGCATTTGCATCAGCTCTTTAGATTCGTGCACGAACACATTATGCTCTTTGGCCAGCGCGATAATGTGCTCTGCCACCAAACCCTGCCCTTTTGCGACAACTCGCGGCGCATAATCGCCAGTGTCGTAAGCCAGCGCGATGGCTTGCTGATGATACTTTGTCGGCAGATGGCTCATAGGCTTATTCGCGCTCCTGTATCACAGTAGGCGTTTGCGTCACGGTCAATGCATCTATCGATTGGTGATTCTCTTGCATGGTTTGCGCCAGCTTGGTTTTTTGCTGCTGTAACAAGGCAAAGGTGTCGGTACGCCCGCTTTCCAAATGAATGCGCAAATGACCATTGACCAAACTTAGCTTGGCCTTTACTTCACCCAGATGTGGGAAATCAATCTTGAGTTCAGTCGCGGTCCAAGTCGCTTCTGGCGATTCCGACTGGGCTTGCGCATTGGAGTCCGAGGGTAAACGCTGCTGATAAACATCCCAAGTCATGGTTTGGCCCGGCCATACTTCGCCATGCCATGAAAAGCGCTGATGTTCCAGCACAGCTAACTGCTGAAACGTGATGTGTGCCGGATTAAATCCGGCTTGATTTTGCGGCTCTTGCCTCAATTGGCTCAACGCATATTGGCCTTGTGAAAGCGCCTGTAAATGCGACTCGTAAAATAAGCCTGTCTGACTTAGCGCTTGCTTTAAATCTTGCGCCACCAACTGTGGCTTGTTAGGGAAATGGGTAATCACGTTGATGGCTTCATAACGTGTAGATAGTTGCTGTGCTTCTGCTAGCCCCAGATACTGTCCAAGCAGGCTACCGGCTTGGCTTAAATTGACAGCTGTGCCGGTGTAGCCCACAGTGGAGGGTTGCTTGAGCAAAAAGGTGAGCTCAGGTTGCGCCTGCAAATATTGCAATGATAAAGTTTGCCCCAGTTTGGCCTGCTGTCCGATATCCATTTTCAGCAACAATGGCTGTGCCTGTGTTAGATTTGCTTGCGCTTGATTTGGATTGACCTGTGTTTGTTTTGAGTTAATTTGTACTAGAAAAGTCGTATCACTGACCCGTTGCATCACGCGTGCATCATAGGTCTCACCGGGAGTTAGCTGTTTTGCTTGCGCCGCCAGCTCTTGCGAAGGCGTATTGATTGCGCCCACCGGCAATACGGGGACCACGCGATAAACCGACCCAATCTGCTGGGGATTGCTTGGCTCTGGTTTATGAATAAACATGGCAAAAACTACATTTGATAAGCGCTATTCAACTTTGCTTGCATTTGCGCGGCTTGTGACTGGCTGGGTTGCACCCACTGGCTGAGCTTTTGCATCCATGGATGAATAAGCAATTTAAGCTGATGATCATCCGCCAGAATACGCTGAATAATCTCTATTTTCTGTGATTTGGTTTCTTGCGTGAGGATACTCGTGCGCTCTAACACTTTAATCTGCGCTACGTTTTCTAAGTAGCCAGCCTCTAATTCAGATACTTTATCCCAGTTATTCTGCTTGGCCGCAGCCAGCATTTGCGCCATGGTGTCGGCCAGTGCGGTGTATGCTGGTATCAGTGTTTGTGCTTGCATGTATACGCCTAAAATACTAATCGGTTATAGTTAGCTGGAATATTGGCTTGTGGCCGCATCGCCACTACTTTCGCCAGATCCGCAGCGTTTGGTTTTTGGTTTTCAATCGCTTCCCACGCGCCTTTCAGCTCTGTGAGCAGGCCAATCACTTCTTCAACCAATGGCGCTTGATTATGGATATTGGCCATGGTTAAACGTTGTGACATATAGGCGTACAAAGCATCTAAGCTTTGTGCGATCTCACCGCCAGCTTTTTTATCTAAGCTTAAACGTAGGCCACTTTCAATGATTAAAATGGCTTTAGAAATCATCTCACCTTTATGCTGTATATCTTGATTAGCCATGTGCGTAATGGCATTGCGGCAAGCCGAAATAGCGCCTTCATACAGCATCACCACTAATTTATTGGGGCTTGCGGCGACCACACCTGTTTCTAAACCCAATTGGGCGTAAACATTGGCACCATTACTTTTAAATCCAAACATGTTATGTCCCCTTTTTATTAGTTATTGCCGAGCGCTGAAATCTGCTGTGAGAGATACGAGCTTGTATTTTGCATACTCGATAACAGTGTATCCAAACGTGTGTATTGATCACGGTAACGTTTCTCAATCACGGTCATTTTCAAATTAAACGCATCGGTCTGTTGCTCCAAACGTTTCACTGAAGCCGTAATGCCATCCGTACGAGCTGCCAGCAAACCTTCATCGTCCAGCAAACCATCCAAAATATCATCCAACTGTGCAGCATAGCCTTTCACAAAAGTCACTGTACCGCGTGCGCCTGTGCTGCCTCCGGTCACTTTAATTCGTAAGCCTTCGCTGACATCACCGGCTGCACCAATCAACTCTTGATTCAAACCAGTGCCGGCAACACCGTTGATCATGCCTAGCATATTAGTATTATCGGAACCTAATTGCGAAACTGTAATGGGATAGGTGCCAGATTGTGTTTTACTGGTGCTACCAAGGTAAGATACTTGCGCATCCGAAGTCCTAGCAGAGGTCGAAAACAATGCTGCAATATCATCAAAATGGTTGCTAATCGCATCGGTCAGCTTAGTGCTGTCTAATGCCAATTTACCATCACGCTGAAAACTCACGCCAATGTCGGTCAACGAAGTAATCGTGCCGCCCGTATCCACCACTTTGGTCACCACAGATTTAATTTGCGCCGTGATATTGCGTGCAGTCGCATCGCCTAACAACTTACCGGAAGATTTTCCAGTTTCGTCATATTTGGTGAGGGTACGCAAGGTATCGTTCAGCTTGTTATACGCATCCACAAAGGCCGTCACCGATTCTTTGATTTTGGCTTGATCGGACGCCACAGCCAAATTGACGGGCTGACTATTGCTGGTGCCTAGCAAATTAAGGGTAATGCCTTCAATCGCATCACTCACACTATTGCTGGCTTTGACTACATCAATGCCATCAATATTGAGTAAGGCATTCAGTGGTGCTTGTAACTGGCTCATGTTCTTGCCAGCGCCCGCAGTCGATAATGGATCATAAGCCAATCTCGATAAACCCGTGTTATCCGTTGGATTACCGTCATCATCGGCTACGGTAATCTTCAGACTATTCACCTCGCCCGTTTCTTTAGAGGTAATCACCAAGCGATTGGCAGTACCATCATTGACGATGGTGGCCGTCACGCCACCATTGGCAGCGTTAATCGCATCTCGCACACCCGCTAGCGTGTTATTGCTTGCATCGATAGTGACATCAAATGAGGTCTTGTTTGGATTGGCAGTAAAGCTAGCAGGCGTGGCGGGTGAAACAATCTCAGGGGCATACGTACCAAACGCTATGGTCAATTTTCCAGTGCCGATGACATCCGTGGTATTGGCCACTCCATCTAAAGCAATTTTCTGTGATTTTGCGAGTTGATTCACGGTGATTGCGTAATCACCAATAGTTGCACTGCCATTTGCCGTAGCGGTAAACATGCTAGGCGTGGCAGATGTGGCAGATTGTGCGTTAAATTTGGAAGCAGCTGCCAGTGCACTGACCGAAGTTTGAAACGTGGAAAGTGCACTTTTTAAAGTGCCATAAGCCGTAAGCTTAGCTTCGTAAGCAGTTTTTTGGTTGGTAATTAAGGTGAGCGGTCGTTGTTCAACGCTCATTAAGCTACTGACAATTGAATTAACATCAATTGCTGAGGTACTTGAGACTGTTGCCATAATTATCCATCCTTAATATTTACTGCATCCTATTAAAGCGCACGCTTGCTGTTACGCCGTTTGTCTAATCACCAAGCCTTGTAACTTATCCAGCGTCTTGGTAATCGCCATTACTTCTTCGTTAGGAATCTGTCTTAACACTTTTTGGGTGGCGGTATCGACGACTTTGACGACAATCCGCTCAGATTCCTGATCAATTGAAAACTGAATGGTTTGTAACGCAGGCGCTACATAATCATTCAATTTCTTCACTGCGCCAGTCAATGTTGCTCTATCTAATTCAACAGCAGCTGGTAAAGACTCTTCTGGCTTCGTAACGACTTTTAGGCCACTAGTGGCCTGAACGGTTTGACTTCCTGGAACAGCAGTTAATTTAGCTGTACCGTATGCATCTAAAGAAGATTGGAACATGTTGTACTCCCTATCTTACTGAAAATTCCACAGAGCTTTCGCCCTGTGGAAGTCAATTTACTCAAGTTACGAATTACCCTCTTAACAAGCTCAATACGTTGTTTGGTAGTGAGTTTGCTTGCGCTAACATCGCTGTACCTGCTTGTTGCAAGATTTGACCGCGTGTTAAGTTAGCTGTTTCTGCAGCAAAGTCTGTATCCATGATGCGTGATTTAGCTGCTGATTGGTTCTCTGAAGCCACTTGCAAGTTACCTACCACAGCTTCAAAACGGTTTTGTACCGCACCCAATGTCGCACGTTTAGTATTCGTTGCATCTAACGCTGTATCAATTGCACCTAACGCTGTTGTTGCTGCTGCTGCTGTTGAAACGCTACCTGTAATGGTTGCTGCAGCTACTGCTGATACAGAGATCGTGTCGCCAGAATCAGCGCCGATTTGGAATGTAGTTGAACCACCACCAAACACTGCTGTACCGTTAAACTTAGTAGCTGTACCGATACGTGTCACCTCTGCAGCTAGTTCTTGGAACTCAGCATCTAGGTTTGTACGGTCACCAGCAGAGTTACTGCCGTTGGCAGATTGCACTGCCAATTCACGCATACGTTGTAATGCGTCTGTTACTTTACTCAAACCACCTTCAGCAGTTTGTGCAAAAGAAATCGCATCGTTTGCATTACGCATCGCTACGTTCATGCCACGTACTTGTGAGTCCATACGTGTTGCAATCGCCATACCAGCAGCGTCATCTTTCGCGCTGTTTACACGTAAGCCAGAAGACAAACGTTGGATAGATGTATTTAAACCTGATTGTGAAGCGCTCAAGTTACGTTGTGTGTTTAATGAAGCAATGTTTGTATTAATTACTGCAGCCATGATAAATCTCCTAAATAAAATAAAATATTCAAATCACCCTACTGTTCGCTTGGCAACTTTTCATATTGCGTCGCACTTAAATCTATTATCGGTAAGCTTTTGTAAAAGTTTAGGGTAAGAACAAAACTTTTTATGAAACAGTTACTTAACCCACATAACCTCAAACAATTACCGATTAAGCAGACCCGATGAATATGATGTCGGCTATCATTTTCAAAACTTTAGGGTAATACCTTTTTATTTAGGGCTGACTCCTTAAAAAATACGATATATCAGCATGATAGCGATTATTTTGTGTGGTGAAGGGATTAACAAAGAGACAAAAACCAGCTATCTCTTAAGATAAACTTTGAGGAGAATTAGTGCACAAACGTAGATATGCGAGGCAAAAAAATGGGGTTTGCATAGCAAACCCCGAGGACTACCTCCCGATAGATCTAAACCAGTTGATTCTTAATCGCGTAATGCGTGATGTCAGAGTTATGACGTAAATGCATTTTTTCTAACAAACGTGTGCGGTACATACTCACTGTTTTTACAGAGAGCGATAATTTTTCGGCAATCTCACTCACAGAGAAGCCCGATGAAATCATGATCATCGTTTGGTATTCGCGGTCTGAAAGTGTCTCGTGCGGATTTTGTGTTTTTTCATCACTGACTTGCTCAGCCAAAATCTCGGCCACTTCTGGCGTAATATATTTTTTGCCTTTGGCTAAGGCGTGAATGGCTGACAATAATTCATTAGATGCGCTGTGTTTACATAAGTAGCCAGAAGCCCCTGATTTTAAAGCGCGTACAGCGTATTGATCTTCCATATACATAGACAACATCAATACAGACAGTGAAGGATTATCGCGTTTGATGCATTTCAATGCGTCCATGCCGCTGCGGTCTGGCAGTGAAATATCCAGCAACATCACATCGGCCTCAATCTCACGCGCAAATTTAATCGCTTCAGTCGCATTTTCTGCTTCGGCAACCACTTCAATTTCACCGGTGGTGGATAAGATTTGTTTGATGCCTGATCTTAAAATGGCATGGTCATCTACCACAATCACTCTAATTTTTTTGTTGTTCATACGCACCCCTTAACTGTTAATTACTTAACAGCAAATTGCGTGCCAAACAAAAAAATAAGTGTAAATTTTTGATAATTTATTAATAAATAATTGTATTTAAACAGTTAATTAAAATTACAAAATGAAAAAGCCACCCTGTGGGTGGCTAACTAACTATCGAAACTACAAGAGAAGTGATGAATTTATAACGGGGTTTATATCGGCAAAGTGACCTCTACTTTGGTACCGCTACTCGCTTGGTCTACCACGCCAATAGATAAGCTACCATTCAATGCAGACACACGTTCTTGCATACCGCGAAGCCCAAATGAGTTGGTTTTTAGTTTATCCACATCATTGATACCAATACCGTTATCAATCACTCGTAGTGTTACTTCATAGCCCGAGGCTTCTAAGCTCACATTCACTTGTGAGGCTTTGGCATATTTCGCAATATTGGAAAGTGATTCTTGGCAGATTCTAAATAAAGCCATCGATTGCTCTGTGGAAAGCATGATCTCTGCTTGATTAGTGCTAAATACACATTTTAAACCGACTTGTTTTTTAAACTGATTCACCTGCCACTCAACTGCATCGACAATACCAAGGTCTAAAATGCTCGGTCTTAAATTGCCAGAGATACGATGTACCGCTTCAAACGTACGGTTCACAATCGCTTCTAAGTTAGCGGTTTGTTCTAAAGATACGGATTGCTGTGCAGCGATTTGTTGTGCAATGCTGGCCAGGCCCATTTTAATAGCGGTTAGATTACCACCCAAGTCATCATGAATCTCGCGCGCAATGCTAATACGCTCTTGCTCTTTCACTTGATTCATATGGGCAGTCAATTGCTCTAGCTCACGGCGTGACTGTTCAATCTCTAACTTCTCTAATTTACTTTGTGTGATGTTCAGCATAATGCCATCCCACTGCACCACACCATCGCCTAACTGGCTAATAGTGGCACGCAAGTTAATCCATTTGGTATCTTGCCAACCATCAATCCACACCCGCCCTTCCCAATCCAATTTTTCTAGGCTTTGCGCACTGCTGATGAGTTTGGCACGTAAATCTTGGCGGTCGCGCGTATTCATAATAGAAAACAACTGCTGTGCATCTACCTGCAAGTCGTTTGCGGTAAGTCCTAGTAACGCTTCACAGCCGTCACTCACATAACGAAAACTCACTTCGTGATCAGCCGTCATTTGCATTTGGAACACCAAGCCAGGAATATTGGAGACAATGGCTTGGAAACGCGATTCACTCTCGCTGAGTGCCATCACTACTTTTTCGTTAGGGGAGATTTCGCTTTTTGTCACAAGAATATATTCGGTTTGACCTGATTGTATTAGCATAACACGGAGTTGATTTTTATGAACCCCAGCCTCAGGCAGCGGCTGATTGACGCTCAATTCGAACAGTGCTTTTTTGTCACGCTGCTGGTTTACATACGTGACCAAAGTTTTTGAACTCACCCCGAGGATTGCTTCCAACTGTTCAGGTTGAATCATTAACTCATCATTGCCGATTCTCTTTTGTGCCTCATCACTCGCATAAAGCAAATTCAGCGTAGTGGCATCCAACACATAAATTTCATCGGTAGGCGCCAATGTGAGTGATTTTAAAATTAACTGTGATTCGACAAGTGCTAACAATTGAATTTCCTTACATCAAAAGTGGTATACATCCGGCGTGTTCCTATTGCGCTTTGGCTAAATCCAGCTCAGTCATCACCTTGTTTTTGCCAGATTTCTTGGCTAAATACATGGCTTGATCGGCACGGTGAATCAGACCTGTTTGATCTTCTTCTACTTTAAACAAGGCAATCCCTGCGCTAAACGTAATCAGCAAGCGCTCGTTATTGCCTAAAAAGTATTCTTTGGTCAGCGTGCGTTGCAAACGTGTCATGGTAATGACAGCCTCGTCAATGTTGGTATCTGGCAACAGAATGACGAACTCCTCACCACCAAGCCGGGTCACAATGTCGGTTGGGCGAATGGTTTTTTTGACGACATTGGCCAGATGTTTCAACGCAACATCTCCCACGTGATGCCCGTAGGTATCATTGAGGTGTTTAAAGTTATCAATATCCAGCAGCGCCAATGTTAATGGGCCACCACCGCGACCAAACCTTGAAATTTCAGTGGTCAGTGCGTCATCTAAACCACGTCTGTTTAATACACCGGTAAGTTGATCCATGCGCACGGCTTCACTCAGCTGTGTCAGTTCTTCTTGCAGTTTTTTGATTTTCTCTTGTGAGCTCTCTGCTTCTTCACGTTGATGTAGCAATGCCTCACGTGAACGCATGATGTCTGCCTGCATGGTATGCGTATCGCGCATCAGGCCTTCTAACAACTCATTGATTCTCAAAATATCATCAGTCTCAGAGAGCTTATCAGCGTAGACTTCGATTTTTTCATGATAGCTACCACTAGTGTCCGCCATATGTTTCAAGCGGTCCACAAAAGTAGAGATCATCGTTTTGAAGGAGTTTTTTGCTTCGATTAAACTATGTTTAATCATGCCTTGTTTATAGATGACTTCTTTTAAGCTTTTCTCTGCCGATTGAATCTGCACGCGATCTAGCGGACCAGAGATAATGGTTTGCACAGTAGCGACTTGCCCTCTTAGCCATTGATCCTCGGCCACCAGTTCACTGATATTGCTGAGTAGCAATTTGAGCAATCTTAATAAATCTTGTTTAATGCCTTCTTCGTTTGCACCAATCAGTTCCACTCTCACCAGCAGTGCTCTAAATTGCTTGGCCATAAACTGCCAGTCTTTTAATTTGCGGGCCTTTTCAGTCAACACCGCTAGTTCATAGGCTTCTTCACGCAATTCCGGGTAGCCATCTAAACGTGGAATCAATCCGTGGTTCAATGACTGCTTCAACATGTCTTGTAAAATCTGGAAAGTCTCATGAAACTGTTTAGTTTCATCATTGCCTACGCCGATGACAGCGCTCAATTTATTGTCGATTTTTTGCAGTAATGTCGTGTCAGCTTGATTAGCCTCATCTGGCTCGGTCAATGCTGGCATCGCATTCTCGCCAACTGGCTCATTCGCACCCCAGCTGGTCGCTAGATTTTGAATTTTGGTAGACAGCTGAGAGTCGCTACCGTAATTAATCAGCACGCGTTCCAGCGTTTCTCTTTTACGCGCAATATCGGTACTGCTACGGCGCGCATCCCAACCTTTGAGTAAAAGACGAATCGCATCGGGCCATTGTTTGGATTGGGTCACACTGCTGTCCATGCCCTCATTTAACACATCGGCTAGCCCGGACCAGTTATCCTGCTTCAATAGCTTTTCCCAGCGGTTGATCCAATTGGCTTGCTCTGTGCTCTGATTTGGTAATTGCTTCAATGCTTTTTTAATCGCACTGTTTAAGGTTTCTTTTTGCGGAACACCCGCAATCTCATTGTAAATAAGCTCGTAATTATTGGGCGTAGGCTCAACGCGGCGCATTGCCATTTGCTTAATGGTCTCGCGTGCGATATCGGGTGCCGATACAATTTTTTTGGGTTGAGGCGTTGCCATAATAATTCTGAGATTTCCTAAATGGACAATTGTCGTCATAGCATTTTGGCGCGATATGCATGATTTTGAATGCTTGAAAAAGCACACTTAAGCCCTCTAATTGCTAAAATTAGCGCAGTTTATTAACAAGATTGGCTGGCCTCATCTGTGAGTGATAAGACCAGTGAGAGAAAAATTGCCACGCGAAGTGAAGTTGAACGGAGGAAAGTATTGTAAAATACTGTTTGGCGGGCCTCCCCGCATTGTAAAGTAGCCAACCTGGTCAGATGCGGAAGCAAGCAGCCACAACTATTGAGCAAGTGCCGGGGGTTTGGCTCGCCTCCTCCACTTGTATGGAAGATAACGTTGTTTGATTGGATCGTTCACATGCATGCCAAACGTTTAGCACTTTTACATGCCGGACACATCATCTAGTCATCAAGTGTTGGCATGTTACGTACCCATGTATCATTTAACGTATTGACGCAAAGGCCACTAGATGTCTTATCAAGTACTCGCACGTAAGTGGCGTCCCAAATCATTTAATACCTTAGTCGGGCAAGAGCATGTCGTGCGCGCGCTTACCAATGCGCTAGAGCAACAACGCTTGCATCATGCATATTTGTTTACCGGCACACGCGGTGTAGGCAAAACAACCATCGCGCGTATTTTGGCCAAATCCCTTAACTGTGAGCAAGGCATTACCGCTACGCCATGTGGCGTATGCAATGCCTGTACAGAGATTGATAAAGGCCGCTTTATTGATTTGATTGAGGTAGATGCTGCCAGCAACACACAAGTAGACGCGATGCGCGAGCTGCTTGAAAATGCACAATACGCACCCACAGCAGGCCGCTTTAAAGTCTATATCATCGATGAAGTGCACATGCTTTCTAAGAGCGCATTTAATGCCATGCTGAAGACCCTGGAAGAACCGCCGGCACATGTGAAGTTTATTTTGGCCACGACTGACCCACAAAAAGTGCCGGTAACGGTACTCTCACGCTGCCTGCAGTTTAACTTGCGTCAAATGGCAAGCACCACGATTACAGAACATCTCACGCAAATTTTGCAACAAGAGCAGATTGGGTTTGAAGCCAGCGCTATTCATTTAATTGCGCGTGCCGCTGCCGGCAGCATGCGTGATGCGCTCTCGCTCACAGACCAAGCCATTGCTTATGGCAACCAAACCGTGAATGAAGCAGAAGTACGCAGCATGCTGGGCGCAATTGACCAAAGTTATCTATATGAGATTTTGCAGGCACTGCTTGCGAATGACAGCGCTGCGCTGATTGCCAAAGCAAAAGTCATGGACACCCGTAGCATCTCATTTGAAGCGGCACTGGGCGATCTATCGGGCATACTGCATCAAATTGCCATTGCTAAAACCTGTCCGGAAACCATTGCCAATGATTTGCCAGAGCGTGCTGCACTCTTGCAGTTAGCCGAGACCATTTCTGCTGAAACCCTGCAGCTTTACTACCAAATCAGCATTCTGGGGCGCCGTGATATCGGGTTAGCGCCCGATGAGTATGCAGGCTTCACCATGACCCTGCTGCGTATGTTGGCCTTTACGCCACAAGAAAAACTATCAGATTCTGGCGAGCCAGAACGCAAAGCCGTTACCAACACTACTAATGTCTCCGCCAACTTAGGCGATCAGCGTAAAGCCGTGCCAGAAGTAGCCCCTGCCGCACCGCAATTAGCATCTAGCACAACGGAATTAACATTGCCTCAACCCGTTATTAGCAGGCCAATAGCACCAGAACCTACGTTGGCCGATGCACAACAAGAGTCAAACGAGCGCAGCTTTAACGGAGATTGGCGTACGCTAGTAGAACAGCGGCTCAAACTAGGCTTGGCACGTGCATTGGCACAAAACTGCGAAATGGTCACTTATGACGAGCACAGCATTACGCTTAAAGTGGCTGAAACGCACAAGCATTTAGCGAGTCCAAACTATCAAGACAAACTAAGCGATGCGATACATCAACACTTTGGGCGTAAAATCAAATTACAGTTTGAAATCGGCAGCGAGGCCAATACCCCTGCCAAGCAAATAGCGATTGAAAAAGCGACGATTCAATCGAATGCCGAAACCGCTATTTTGCAGGATCATTTTGTGCAATCCTTGATGAGCGATTTTGGCGCCACGATTATTCCTAACTCAATTAAACCTGTTCAATAATTCATTTAATAAAGGAGCATTCAAATGATGAAAGGCGGCATGGGCAACATGATGAAGCAAGCCCAGCAAATGCAAGCAAACATGCAAAAGGCGCAGGCAGAACTAGCCACAACTGAAGTGGAAGGCTCTGCAAGCAACGGCATGGTTAAAATCACCATGACCTGTAGCCATGATGTCAAGCGTGTGGTGATTGATGATGCAGTGATGGACGACAAAGAAACATTAGAAGACTTAGTACTGCTGGCGTTAAAAGATGCAAAAGCAAAAGTGGAAGCCACCTCCAGCGCGCGCATGAGTGCAGTCATGCCAGCCGGCTTTAAAATGCCTTTCTAATTTAACCCACATTACCTTGTGAAAAATCCACCCGCCCTTGAGCAATTGATCGAAGCCCTGCGTTGCCTGCCAGGCGTAGGGCCAAAATCTGCATTACGCATGGCTTACCACCTGATGCAGCGTGATCGAAAAGGTGCAGGACAGCTTGCATACTCCATGCAGCACGCACTAGATACGATTGGCCATTGCCAACTATGTAATAACTTTAGTGAACAAGCCGTTTGTGCATTGTGTAACGCTGAGCAGCGCGAGCCTAGTATGTTATGCGTGGTGGAAATGCCTACGGATTTAATGATGCTGGAACAAACACAATCTTACGCGGGGATGTACTTTGTGCTGATGGGTCGCTTGTCGCCAATTGATGGCATTGGCCCGAAAGAAATTCACTTAGACAAACTCATTAAGCGCGTGCAAGACGGCGTCATCCAAGAGGTGATTCTGGCTACCAATTACACCAGCGAAGGTGAAGCTACCGCTCACTATATCAGCGAAATGGTGAAAGCCCGCGGTATTGCCGTAAGCCGCATCGCACGGGGTTTACCTATGGGCGGCGAAATAGAGTATGTAGATAGTGGCACGCTCTCCACCGCGCTAATTGAGCGAAAAGTCGTTGCTTAATGAGACTCTTTACTCTGAATATAATGATTGGCCCAACGGATTTCCAGCTGATTTTATAGCTTAAATTTCTAGCTCAAATAAAATCCAACAATTCTTCAGGCTGATGAATCATGACATCAGCCCCCCAAGCTTCAGGCCTATCACCGGCATCCAAATAGCCAAATAACGCAACGACTGTCTGCATGCCTGCGGCTTTTCCTGCTTGTATATCACGCTCTGCATCGCCCACATATATACAATTTGCAGGGTCCACAGCAATCTGTTCACATGCCATCAACAAAGTGGCCGGGGATGGCTTAGGCTGTGGCGCATCGTCACCACTCACCACGCAAGCAGCTTGCACATGCAAGCCCATGCTTGCCACCAGTGGCTGCGTAAAGCGTTTAGGCTTATTGGTCACAATGCCCCATGGAATTTGGCTTTCATCTAACGCAGTCAGCACGGTTTGCATGCCCGCAAACAACTTGGGTTGCCGAGTAAACACTTGGTCATACAAATGCAAATACTCATCACGCAATACAATAAAATTAGGATCTTCTGGCGTCACACCAAACCCCAATCCCAATAAACCACGCGAGCCATGTGACGCAAATGGACGAATCTCATCATCGGTTAATGTTGGCCTGCCGTGACGCGTCAATTGCAAATTCAGTGCGTAGCCCAAATCTGGCGCAGTATCTACCAGCGTGCCATCCAGATCGAAAAAAATGGCTTGTATAGAACTCACGCTTCTGCCTTTTGTGCATGCACCATGTAATTCACACTGACATCGCTGTTAAGTGAGTACTGTTGTGTAAACGGTTGATAATGCAGCCCAACTTGGTCTTGTAATGTGAGCTCCGCATCACGCATCCATGATGCCAGCTCAGAAGGCTTGATAAATTTGGCATAATCATGCGTGCCACGTGGCAACATATTGAGAATATACTCCGCACCTATCACGGCCAGCAAATAGGCCTTAGGGTTGCGATGAATAGTAGAAAAAAATACCTGTCCACCCGGCTTCACCAACTGCGCACAAGCACGCACAACACTGGCGGGGTCTGGTACATGCTCTAGCATTTCCATGCAGGTCACCACATCAAACGAGGCAGGCTGTGCCGCCGCAAATGCTTCTACTGCAATACGTTGGTAATCCACAGCAACACCTGACTCTAAGCTATGTAGTTTAGCCACATTGAGCGCTTTCTCACCCAAATCAATGCCAGTCACAATTGCGCCAGCTTGAGCCATGGATTCAGACAAAATACCCCCACCACACCCAACATCCAGCACACGCTTGCCACGTAACTGGCTACGCGCATCAATGTATTGCAAACGCAATGGATTGATTTCATGTAACGGTTTGAACTCGCTGTTTTTATCCCACCACTTATGGGCTAACACGCTAAATTTATCTAGCTCGGCGCTATCAACATTACTCATCTTTATTCATCCCATTCATACTTGTCATGCTTGGCGGTGGGAGAAAGCACCGCTTAATTTATGATGCCACTGCTGCGCAATGTGCAATAGTGTGTGCGGCTCCACCTCACTAAACACGCCTTGGCTAAAAACACCCGTGCTAGATTCTGGCTTATTGTATCTGAGCTGACCATCGACCCACGTATGCGTTACGTTCTCACGGCTTGCAACATACACCAAGTGAGAAATGGGGTCGTAGCAAGGCTGAGACACCATCTCTGCCATATTCACTGCAATTAAATCCGCCTGTTTGCCTACCGTGACTGATCCTAGCTGAGACTCCAAACCCAAAGCTTTTGCCCCATTGATGGTAGCCATTTCCAAGGCTTGATGTGCAGAAATCGCAGTAGCATCGCCACTTTGCCCTTTTGCCAATAAGGCAGCCATACGCATTTCAGCAAACATATCTAATCGATTATTACTGGCTGCCCCGTCCGTACCAATACCAATATTGATACCCAATGCATCACATTTCGCCATCGGCGCAATCCCACTCGCCAACTTCAAATTAGAGGTTGGGCAATGTGCAATATGACACCCATAATCAGCCATCAGTTGCATATCGGCATCGTTCACATGCACACAATGCGCAAGCGTCAAACGCGTGCCTAATAAGCCTAAATTAGCAAAGCGTGTGAGCGGGCTTAAGCCATGGTTTGCCTTGCTGGTTTGTACCTCATGCATGGTTTCATGCATATGGGTATGAATACCCAAGTCCAATTGTTCCGCTAATGTACCGATGGTAGATAAGGTTGCGTCACTAACCGTATAAGGTGCATGTGGTGCAAAGCTAAACGTGATACGCGGTTGCGTCTTGTACGCATCGCGTACTGCCGTACCTTTTTCGAGATACATACCGGCATCATTGGCATAGTTGGTCGCAAATTCAAGGACCACCAAACCAATATGCGCGCGCATGCCAATTTGTGTGGCAGCTTGTATGCTCGCCTCAGGGAAAAAATACATATCGTTAAACGTCGTTATGCCACCGCTTAACATTTCTGCACAGGCAAGCAAGGTACCATCATAAACAAACGGTGGGGAAACAAACCTTTGCTCGACAGGCCAAATATGTTTTTCCAGCCAAGGCATCAGCGGCACATCATCCGCCAACCCGCGCATCAAACTCATGGCAGCGTGCGTATGCAAATTAATCAGGCCCGGCATTAACACATGCTCGTCCAGATGCACTGTCTCATTTGCAACAAATCGTTCAGAAACAATAGATGCCGGGCAGATTTCAATAACCACCCCTTGATGAACCACGACTGCCTGATGCTCAAGTACCGTATTTTTTGGAATAACTGGTAATACCCAACGGGCAACAATCACCAGATCAACAGATTTAATCATGGTTGGATTATAACTGGTCATAAGGCTGGCAGGTAGATACAGGTCGTTTAGAAAAGTGATTTAGGCAATAAAAAAACCTCGCTAGGCGAGGCTTTTTTTGAAGCATTAAAGCGTAATGACTGCTTTATTAGTTGCAACCTACTTCTTTTGTACCTTCTGCACGAATCTCAACACGGCGGTTAGGTTGTAAGCAAGAAATCAATTTTTTCGTTGCTTTATTACCTTCGCACTGTACAACAGGCTCAGATTCACCTTTACCAGTTGCTGTGATGAGAGATGAGTCCACACCTTGTGCAACTAAGTAATCTGCCACTTGTTTAGCACGGCGCTCAGACAGTTTTTGGTTATATGCATCAGAACCAATACGATCTGTATGACCCGTTACAATCACTGCTTTGATTTCTGGATTTGCTTTGATTTTAGCTGCGGCTTCATCCAATGCTGCTTTACCTTCATCTTTTAGTTTAGCTTTATCAAAACCAAATAATTTTTCAGCGCCTACAGTAATTGTTTCTGTTTGTGGTTTACACGCTACTGGTGCAGGTGCTGGCTCAGCAGCCGGTGCTGGCGCTGGTTCTGGTTCTGCTGCAATCGGTGCTGGCTCTGGTGCAGCTTCAGCAACAACAGGTGCTGGTGCGCCGAAACGGAAAATACCACCCACATTGAACAATGTATTACCAATCGTTTCATCGGCATCTACAGTACGTGCTGCGTTTTTAGCTTCTGCTTTGCTCCATTGGTGACGCAAGTCAGCTTGGATACCAAATGAATCGCTGAATAAGTATTGTGCACCAAGACCTAAACCAGCTAGCCATGAAGTTTTTGTTTTATCTGTTAAGCCAAGACCACTGTAATCTACATTGTTGCGCGCTGCACCAATCCCTGCCAATAAGAATGGACGGAATTTGTCACGACTAAACATATAGAGTGCATCTAAACCAAGGGTAGTTTGTTTGTATTTACCTCCTGCACCGGCAATACCTGTGTCTTCGTCAGCACGGTTATAGCCTAAACGACCTTGTAAATCCCAGCTTTGGCTTAATTCTTTACCAATGCTAAGAAAACCACCTGCGCCATTGTCGGCTTCTAAATCACTGTCAGTGTGCATATAGCTGATACCTGGCACTGCGTACCAAGCGCCACGGTACATATCTTCTGCTGTTGCGGTAAAGGTTGTTACACCTAGTGCTGCTGCGACAGCAAAACTCATTAAACTTTTTTTCATCTTGTTAACTCCTTTGTTAGTAACTTCTCGACGTACAGTGTAAATCCCACACCTAACTATACTCATTCAACATTGACATATCAACGCAGTCGGTTTTAAGACTGCATTTTATTACAAAAGTTGTTGTGTTTATACAACTTATCTTTGATTTCTTTAACTAAATGCGGTAATAAATTGTTTTGTCTCACATTGTCGCGACATACCCCAGACCTAAAACCGATATAACTGGGATAAAGCGGTGTCAATTCATTCAAGTATTCTACCCTTAATGCGCCTGCCAGCCCTGCTTGCAGATGGTGTAATTCACAGTATTTTACAAACGCATGAATGGTATCAGTATCAACCGCCGTCAATAAATGGTGTTGTTTATCTGCCGTATCTAGCATCACGCCATAAAATCCAATTTCAGCCAACATGGGAATCCAAGTCAAATCTATGGGTTGCTCGGCAAACATTACGGCAATTAATTTCATTTTTTTCGAGCGAATCAAACTGGCGAGTGCACCGAGATAGTCCGCTTGTTTTTGCAACGAAGCGATCGGTAATTTGACAATATCAACGCCCAAATCCCATTTACGGTGAATCAGATTTAATAGCGTATCTAAATCATCATGCGTATCCCCCACGGTGGCACTTACCAACGTCTGCCGATTCACTGCACGTACCGCCTGCAAACTCACATCATCATCCAAGCTACCCAGAGCACCTAATGCCGGGTCTTTTAGGTCAATGAAGTCAGCGCCCGCGTGCATGGCGTCTAAGGCTTCATCTGCATTTTTCACACTAATCAATAAGCGAATCATGCTTGAGCCCTACTAAGCCTGGGTAAATCCAGATTGTTCCGCATAATATCCGTCAATTTTTTCCACCAACCATTGCCATGCTTGCAACTCACGTTCACCCGCCGTTTTATCAATAGCAATCTGCAGATACGCCCGTTCGATCAACACTTTGTCTTGCGGTAACCGGCTAAGTCGGCTGGCAAGCACTGCCAACTCAATCACAGCAGCCTGTGCACGATTAAAACCGGCAAATGGCTGATGTGTTTCTTGATGCACGCTGCGCATCCACAACTGTGGACGCACAGGGTCATCTACCACTTTTTCAAGACGTAACTCATCATGCGATAAAGTGTCCGCCAACCGAAACCCTTTGACCACAGTTGCGGGCAATATAGCGTGCGTTTGTGTTTTGACTATGGCGCCAGCAAATACACGTACATCATCGGTCAGATTCATCACCGCACATTCTGTTGCCAAAATGTTTTCTAAAGTCGTAGAGGGTTTAAATGGTGAGATGACTATCAGGCTATCTTTTTTTTGAACGCCAAATGGCGTGATATGCACATTTCCAGCAAGGTCTACAGTCGAAATAATGGTTTCGTAAATCATGGTTTAGGCTGATGCTTTTTTTCTTTAATTGAAGCCTCGCGATGGGCTTTTTTGGGTTGCTTATTTTGCACTTGCGATGCCACGCCAAAATTGAGTTCTTCATCTTGTACAAAGCGCTTTTTAAGCTGCCATGCGATTTGTGCCCGCGCCAGCTCTACCCCCAAATAAAAGGCATGCGAGGCATCATTCTCAACGCCCAAGTGTGGGTAAAATTGAAAAGGGTCTTGATCCAATTGCAGGCCGTCGCGATTGTAGACGTAGATGCCCTGCTCACTCACCATAATACGAAAACTAGGGTCTTTGATTTGTGCTGCGATTTCTTGAATCTCAGCTTCATCATAGCTAAACGGTTTTCGGTCATGCAAGCCCAGCAAGCCGTTACTGTAACCTCTGGGCAAACGATTGTCTTGTTTAGCGCGATACATGACCCGCCTGGCAACATCAGCCTCTGCGATCGCATTCACCGCATGCGCACTGACAGAGGTTGCCAATACTGCATTGATATTCAGCTCACTAATCATGCCAAATAACAATGCGTTGATGCCTGTCGTGTCTGCATCGGTCAGTTCAGTTAAATTGCCCACACCCATCATTATGGGAATCTCTGGGTATTTTTTACGTAGCTTGTGATAGCGCACAATAGAATCGGTAAGACCAAAATGAATAGGATCCAAAATGGCATCGGCTATAAATGGTTTGTTCTTACGCAGACAGTGCTCAATGGCACGATACAACGAAGCCATATTGCCAGGTTTTGCCGGTATTAAAATAGGCGTAGCAGCCACTTCGTCGATTAAATCAATCGACTTTTCCGTCAAGCTCAACAAGAAATCCGCACCGGCATGCCCAGCGATGCGTAAATCCGAAATGCTCATGGAATCCACGCTAACCAAATGACCAGCAGACTTGAGTGCTTTCACTGCATCTGCCAAATGCACGAATGGCTTGCCGGGCAAACAGCCCAAGTCAATCACATCGGCACCTTGTTGCTTAAAACGCTCCGCTTTGGCAATAATGGCGTCAACTGACAAATCTGGCGCATCTACAATTTCTGCAAAAATCTGCACGCTGTGTTGTGATAAATCAGGCGCGATGCCCTGTTGACCGAAATATTGGGGTAAATCTTTCAAATCCGCAGGACCGCGTTCCACCGGCACACCCAACTTTTCTTCAAGTGGACCTAGGTCGCCTTGGCATAGTCCGGGCAAAATCACTTTATTGGCGTCACCCACATCTTTGAGCCGTCGCGCAATCATTTCAGGCGTCATCAAGGCCGCTACTGATACACCTATTTGTTCAACACGGTATTTGAATTGTGGGGTTTTAAGATTGGCCTGCACTTCAATATCGGCTTGTATTTGACGCAATACTTTATGCAGGCTTTTTTCGGCTAATTTTCCTGTTAAAAATAACAGTTTTTCAGTCATGTCACTTACTCAGCATCCATTTGATGCACAGCAGCTAGGCGGTGCATGATGTACTGTTGCAACTGTTGCATATCTTCAGCTACTTCGGTGTGGGTAAAGGCTTTTAATTTGATCACGTTATCGAGATCAATCTGGCGTGGGTAAACTTTAACCACATTGTCACGGGGAGCTTCCGACTCGAGCTCTGGTGCCGTATCACAAGCAAAGACAATGCTATGCACACGCGTTTTTCCTGCTTGCGCAAATAGATTGGTCACCAAGCTATCCGAAAACCCATACGCCATCTTGGCAATGGTATTAGAGGTTGCAGGCGCAATCACCAAGCTATGGTATTTGCCTTCATAAAATAGCTCAACAGGAATACTGCTGGCAGTTTTATCCTGATAGACACGGTGGCCAGTCGCATCAATTAAATCTTGAAAGCCGTACTGCTTGATGATTTCGGCCGCAGCCTTACTCAAAAAAATATCGACCGATTCCAGTGTTTGCAAAATGGCGAGTGATTCACGCAAGTAATGGCCAGAACCTGTAATCGCCCATGCAAGTCGTTGCTGCATCTGATTATCCAATATGGAAAGGATGTTCTAGCACAATGGTTTCATCGCGCTCAGGGCCTGTCGATACAATCGCAATAGGCACACCACATAAAGCTTCCAAGCGTTTTAAGTAGATTTGTGCGTTTTTAGGCAAGCCTTCCCAAGTTTTTACGCCAAAGGTATTGTCGTGCCAGCCCGCCACTGTTTCATAAATTGGCTCGCAGCGTGCCACATCATCGGCGCCCACAGGTAGCATATCCACCACTTTGCCGTCCAGCTTGTATCCAGTACAAATATTGAGGCTATCAATGCCATCCAGCACGTCCAGCTTGGTAATGCATAAACCGGTCAAGCCATTGATACGGGCAGAACGTCTCAACGCTGCAGCATCAAACCAACCGCAGCGGCGTTTACGTTTAGTCACGGTACCAATTTCCTGGCCTTTGTTTGACATTTGATAACCAGGGACACCCTCTGTTTCAATATCCAACTCGCTTGGGAATGGCCCACCGCCGACACGCGTGGTATAAGCTTTGGTAATGCCCAACACATAATGCAGCATACTGGCACCTACACCTGTCCCTGCTGAAGCTTGTCCGGCAATACAGTTACTAGAGGTGACATATGGGTAAGTACCATGGTCAATGTCCAACAAGGTACCTTGTGCACCTTCAAATAATAAATTCTCGCCACGCGTGTTAGCTGCGTAGAGTTCAGCGGAAATATCGGCCACCATAGGCTTTAATGCTTGCGCTTGCTGCATACTGGCCTCATATTGCTGATTGAAATCAACTGCAGGTGCGCCTAAATATTGCGTCAGTACAAAGTTGTGATAATCCATCACCTCGCGTAATTTTTCGGCAAAGCGCTCTGGGTAGAATAAGTCATAGACGCGTAATGCGCGGCGTGCGACTTTATCTTCATAGGTTGGGCCTATGCCTTTTCCTGTCGTGCCAATTTTTTTATCAGCACTGCGTTTGGCTTCACGTGCAATATCTACCGCCACGTGGTGGCTCAAAATTAATGGACAGCCCGGACTGAGTTTTAAACGGCTTTTGACTTCCAAACCGCCTTTCTCCAAAGTTTCAATTTCACTCAGTAAATGCCCAGCATCCAACACCACGCCATTACCGATATAGCAATTGACACCTGCGCGCACAATGCCTGACGGCACTAAGTTAAGTTTATATATACGTTGTTCCGCACCCTGCCCAACCACTAAGGTGTGGCCTGCGTTGTGTCCGCCTTGGAACCTGACAACACCTTGTGCATGGTCGGTTAACCAATCAACGATTTTACCTTTGCCTTCGTCACCCCATTGCGTGCCAATGACGACTACATTTTTTGCCTGATGTTTACTTGATTGATTTGCCATAATTTCAATAGTGTAGATATATCTCTACGTAGATAAATAAAATGAGTTAATGAGAGACAGTGGCTACGCGCCACTGGCCTTGCTGCAATTCCAGCGTACGATCGCAATTAAGTTCATCCAATTGCGCAGGCGTATTAGGTAAGGCTTGTACCACCATCTGCCCAGAGGCACGCAATGATTCTATTGCTGTTAGTAATGCTGCATCATTGCCTGATGGTGCCAGTATGCCTTTGGTAGCAACTGCTGGCGCGAGCGCGAGTACCGCACCACGCAAATCGAGACTGAACCCGGTGGCTGGACGTGCACGCCCAAATGCAATACCTACTTCATCGTAACGTCCGCCTAAGGCAATGGGACCTGCATAGCCATGTGCATAAGCGGCAAACACAATGCCTGAATGATAGTGATAACCACGCAACTCGCTCAGATCAAATCCAACCTGTACATCCAAATCCGCCAATAAGTCTGCTATCGCGCGCAAATCATTTAATGCACGGATGATTTCCACAAATGCAGGCAACTCGGCTGCCGCTTGTATCAGCATGTCCACGCCACCATTAAGCTCGGTAAGGCGAATAAATGCACGTTGTATGGGCGCATCTAACGCCTGAACCAACTGGGTCACAGTCGCTTTATCTTTACTTTGCAATGCTGCAAACAGGCTTTGTTCTAAGCTAGCATCAACACCTGCGTGTTTGACCAAACTTTCAAAAATACCCACATGACTAAAGTCAATATGTAGTTCTTCGAGACCCAACAATTGCAATGCCTTAATCATTAAGCGCTGGATCTCTACATCGCTCTCGATACCAGCGTGGCCAAACAACTCAGCGCCCAGCTGTAGTGGCTCACGCGTACGTGCCAGGCCATCGGGCTTGGTGCGTAATACAGTGCCAGCATAGCAAAGACGTGACACGCCTTGATGATTCAGCATGTGCGCATCAATCCGCGCTGCTTGTGGTGTGGTGTCTGCACGCACGCCCATCAAACGACCCGTCAATTGATCCACCACTTTAAATGTCGCCAAGTCCAAATCATACCCGGTACCGGTAATCAGTGATTCCATGTATTCCAACATAGGTGGAATCACATACTGATAGCCATGCACTTGGAACAGATCCAAAAGCTGACGACGCAATGACTCAATACGCGCGGCCTCTGCAGGCAACACATCTTCAATAAATTCGGGGAGTAACCAATTTCGCATGGCGTTATTATAACCGCAAACAGCCTAAAACGGCTTACGCTAGCGACTGAACATCGTCAGTAAAAAACCACCTAGGACAGAAATCAGGCCAATAAATCGCAACTGACCATCTTTAAGCACAATCAACCGCTGAAAAGTGTCGCGCCAAGCTTGAGGCATCAATAGTGGCAATAAGCCTTCTATGATAAGCACCAAGCCTAACGCTGTCAGCAAAGAGTCTTTCAAGCTAGCACGCTATTTTTTAGCGCCTGAGCTACGCATATATTTAAAAAAGTCTGAGCTTTGGTCTAATACAATCACGTCAGACTTACTTTTAAAGCTGTTTTTATACGCTTCTGTACTGCGATAGAACGCATAAAATTCTGGGTTTTTACCAAAGGCATCGGCATAAACCTCTGCCGCTTTGGCATCGCCCTCACCTTTCACTTTTTGCGCTTCACGGAAAGCTTCTGCAATAATCACCTCTCGTTGCTTGTCCGCATCTGCACGAATTTTCTCAGCAGCTGCCGCACCTTGAGAACGCAGTTCATTGGCGACAGATTTACGCTCTGCATCCATGCGTTGGTACACAGACTCGCTCACTTCTTTAGGCAGATCCACACGACGCAAGCGCACGTCTAAAATTTGAATGCCCATTTGACGGCTATCTTTGTCTGCGCGTTGACGCAAAATTTCCATGATTTCAGAACGCTCACCAGAAACCACATCGTGAATGGTGCGCTTACCAAATTCAGCACGTAAACCATCATTGACTGTTTGTGACAGACGGCGCTCTGCTTGTGCCTCATCGCCTTTGACAGACACATAAAACTTTGCTGGATCGACAATCTTCCACTTGACAAACGAGTCTACCAACACGTTTTTCTTCTCGCTGGTAATAAAGCGATCCGGCTCATCCCAGTTCAAAGTCAAAATACGTTTATCAAAGTAACGTACATTCTCCACCAGTGGCATTTTGAAATATAAGCCCGGAGACTTCTTCACCGAAACGATTTCACCCAACCTGAAGACGATTGCATACTCGCGCTCATCCACGGTATACGCGGACAACGTCAAGATGACCATCACCACAAACGCGCCAATTAATCCTGCACCAAAATTTTTCATATTATGTCCGCTTTCGTTCTATCGTTCATCACGGTCACGGCTTCTAAAAGCATCCCGTGAACGATCGGTATCTAACTCTACTTGCACTGGCTCTGTTGTGGCTGATTTAGCCGAAGATGTGGAGGATTGGCTGCTAGTACCTGAGCGCTCCATCAGCTTATCCAAAGGCAAATACAATAGACTGTTGCCACCTTTTTGGTCGATCAGCACTTTGCTGGTGTTGCTCAAAATTTGCTCTTGCGCATCGATGTACAAACGTTGACGTGTAACCTCTGGGGCCTTGTTGTACTGGGTAAGCACCTGCTCAAAACGATTGGCATTACCTTTGGCCTCGTTCTCCACACGCAATTTATAACCAGCCGCTTCTTCTGCCAGTCTGGATGCAGTACCACGTGCTTTAGGAATCACGTCATTGGCATAGGCCTGACCTTCATTTTTTTGGCGCTCCAAATCCTGTTTGGCTTTCACCGCATCATCAAATGCAGCTTGCACTTGTTCTGGTGGCTGGGCATTTTGCATGGTAACGTTCACTACATTAATGCCAGAATCGTAGCGATCCAGCACTTCTTGCATCAGCTTTTTAGCACGCACTGCAATTTCTTCACGCCCTTCGTACAGCGCAAAATCCATACGGCTTTTACCCACAATCTCGCGAATCGCAGTTTCTGCCACGCCTCTTACGCTGTCTTCTGTTGCGCGGTTTTTAAATTGAAAGTTTTCTACATCTTTTAAGTTGTATTGCACGGCAAATTGCAAATCAATGATATTTTCATCATCCGTTAACATCAATGACTCACGTGACTCACGGCTACGTGTGTTGCCCCCTTCGGCAGAGCGATAACCCACCTCAATGGTACGCACTTGCTCAAGATTGACATTCTCTACACTTTCAATAGGAAATGGCATATGCCATCTTGGACCAGGCAATGTAGTTTCCACATGTTGCCCAAAGCGTAGCACTACACCTCGCGAGCCTTGGTCCACAATGTAAAAGCCAGTAGCCAGCCACACCAGTGCAATTAAGCCAATAATCGGCAGAACAGGAAACTCTGTATTTCTACTAGGCGTGGACCCTTGATTATTTGAACCACCAAATAAACCGTTAATTTTTTTACTTAAATCACGAAAAACCTCGTCTAAATCAGGCGGCCCTTCATTGTTGCGTTGTCCAAATCCTGGAAACTTAATCATGCATTACTCCGAATTGATTATGCGTAAGCACTTTCTTCTGTGCTCAATTGTTTCAATAATTGTTGATACTCTGTGAGTGCCAACCTCAAATCATCAAGGCCAGTGCCATCAATGGCTGAAATTCTTACCTTGGAAATCTTACCATACTCGTCACGCTCTATCCCAGCAGGCATTCCTAGTCGATCAATTTGGTTCAGCACCAAGATTTGATGCACTTGCGAAGCGCCGATTTCGTTCAGCACAAAATTTACTTGTTCAATCTGAGCATCGCGATTCGTGCTAGCGACATCCACCACATGCAATAGCAAATCTGCTTGCGCCGCTTCTTCCAATGTGGCGCCGAACGCTTCAATTAAAGTGGTGGGTAAGTGTTTGATAAACCCTACTGTGTCTGAAAGCACAACAGGGTTGGCATCTGCCAAATGCATTTTGCGCGAGGTCGTATCCAATGTCGCGAACAATTGGTCGGCTGCGTATACACCAGAACGCGTTAATCGGTTAAACAAAGTGGATTTACCCGCATTGGTATAACCCACAATAGAGACGGTCATTAAGTTGGAGCGTTTACGGGCTCTGCGTTGCATGCCGCGTTGTTGTTTCAACTTCTCCAGCTTTTCACGTAGCTGTTTAACACGCACACGTAGCATACGGCGGTCTAATTCCAGCTGGGTTTCACCAGGACCACCGCGCACCCCGATACCGCCTTTTTGGCGCTCTAAGTGCGTCCAGCCACGGACTAAGCGTGTAGATAGGTGTTCTAGTTGCGCGAGCTCGACTTGTAATTTACCTTCATGGGTTTGTGCGCGCTGCGCAAAAATATCCAAAATCAAGCCGGTTCGGTCGACCACACGCGCTTGTAGAAAGCGCTCAAGATTGCGTTGTTGTGAGGGACTTAAATCATGATTGAATGCAGCAACCTTGGATTCACTCGATTCCAGCATGAGTTTGAGTTCTTCTGCCTTACCTGAACCGATAAAGTATTTGGCATCCGGCGATTGCCGCTTTCCTTCAACCGTCGCCCGTATTTGCATACCGGCAGTGGTCACAAGATGCCGCAACTCTTGCAAACTCTCTGCGTAATCTGCGTCGCCAAAATCCACACTAACTAGTACTACGGCATCTCCGCCAGAAGGTCTTTCAAACATGCAGCATTATTCTTCGGATTGTTCCGGAATACTCATGTTCACTGCACGTGCAGGCACGATGGTAGAAATAGCGTGCTTGTACACCATTTGCGTGACGGTATTTTTCAACAGGATAACGTATTGATCGAAAGAATCTACTTGCCCTTGTAACTTAATGCCGTTGACAAGATAAATAGACACTTGTACATGCTCTTTTCTCAATGCATTTAAGAAAGGGTCTTGTAACATCTGTCCTTTATTGTTCATTATTATGCTCCTTTTTAGTTTTAATAATGTTGGAGTAGCGTGCAACAGCCAACTTCACCCATGCTATTAAATTTAATGACTACGATTGTACTATTTTGTTCCAGTTTAGTTTGTGAAAACAGGGATTTTTTATGATAAATAGGCATTAATTCTTGCAATTGATGCTTCGCGCCCTAAAATCATCATCACCTGATCAATGCTTGGCGACTGTGCAATGCCAATCAGCATGACACGCAATGGCATGGCTAACTTCGGAAATTTCACCTGATGTGTAGTGACAACTTCATTCATCACCGCATGAATTGCTTCTGCCGTCCAATCAATAGTTTGTAGTTTTTGGGCAAAGTCAGCCACAATTGGCAAGGTCTCTGGCGTAATATGTTTCTCAACATCCGCTGCACTCGCTTGTGGCAACGTAAAGAAGAAATGGATATCTTGCGCCAGTTGATTTAAGTTATTAGCACGCTCGCGGTACAACTGTAGTGCTGATGCCAATTGGGCTGGCGGTGCATCAGACACGCCCGCTTGCGCCAAGCGTTTAGCAATATCCTGTGCAAGCTCACCAATATCACAAGTCTTGATGTAATGCGCATTCAACCAGTTTAACTTTTCCGTATTGAACTGTGCGGCTGACGGTGTAATGTGATCAAGGTCAAACCAAGTACAGAATTGCTGCATATCAAATACTTCGTCATCGCCATGCGACCAGCCTAACCGTGCCAAATAATTAAGTACCGCTTCCGGCAAGTAGCCTTCTTCGTCGTATTGCATCACACTCACTGCGCCATGACGTTTCGAGAGCTTTTGTCCGTCATCGCCCAAAATCATGGAAAGGTGCGCGTACTCTGGCACTTTTGCACCCAGTGCATTGAGCATATTAATTTGCCTAGGCGTATTATTCACATGGTCATCGCCGCGTATCACGTGCGTGATGTTCATTTCCCAGTCATCTACCACCACACAGAAATTATAGGTGGGCGTACCATCAGCACGCGCAATAATCACGTCATCTAGTTCTGTATTAGAGATTTCGATGCGCCCTTTGACTAAATCATCCCAAGCGACTACGCCTGCGGTTGGATTTTTGAAACGTACGACGGGAGGCACATCCTGAGGTGGTGCTGGCAATACTTTGCCTGCTTCTGGACGCCAACGACCATCGTAACGTGGCTTTTGACCTTGTTGCATTTGCTGCTCACGCAACGCATCCAGTTCCTCTTTGCTGCAATAGCAGAGATAAGCGGTACCAGCTGCCAGCATATTTTGAATGACCACTTTGTATTGGTCCATGCGCTGCATTTGGTAGAACGGGCCTTCGTCATAATCAAGACCTAGCCAATGCATGCCGTCCAAAATGGCTTGCACAGCTTCTGGCGTAGAGCGCGCAACATCGGTATCTTCAATACGCAGGACAAACTGACCCTGAAAACGTTTGGCATAAGCCCATGAAAACAAAGCGGTTCTGGCACCGCCAATATGTAAAAAACCTGTAGGACTGGGGGCGAATCGTGTACGAACTTGCATAATTACTCTCAACAATGAGCGCTCATTTTAACATGTATGCACCCATCCCATGCGCCAGTGTCGCGATAAGTGCTGAATGTTGCTTGCACAATGACTCAATTGGGCTAAGCACTTGAATTTAGCTTGCTTCTGCGATTAAACAGAATTATATTAAGTTTAAATAGTGAATGAATTTAAAATCAGAAACTTATCTGACGTTTTGTATGAAAAACCTACTCACATCGCTGATTAAAAAAGAAGGCGTTCATGGCCTAAATACAAGGCTGAGTTGGCTGCCGGATTTGGCACATCTTGATGCCATCAGCGGCATCAAGCTATCTATTAAGCACATTACTTCCATTTTAAATGACAGCGCATTGTCAGTCTCTGAGAAAATTCATCTCTTGCTACTCATAGAAGATGCGAATCGCTCAACACTGCAACAGCAATTGATTGCGTTTATCAAGCTGGACAACCTCAAGCCAGAAATCACACATCATATTGTAGACATTAACTATGCTTATTATAGGATGGTGTTTTTGTCCTATACCAAACTGATTGACATCAGCTTCAACAAACCACGGGAGCAACAACCACAGCAGCCGATTAAGCTAGTCATGCTGTCCAGAGCCATCATGACATCGATTAACATGTTGAAATGGCGCTATTTTGAGCGCGCTGGCCCACCGGCAAACCTCTGGTCCCAAAGCAATACCTTATATCAATATGCTGCGGAACATCAGCTTAACAAGGCCATGATCAAGCCTTATGCCGACCTCCAGCACACCACTATCGATAGTTTGCTATTGCAATTGTGGATGCTAGGTAATCTAAACTTTAGCGGCTTACTCAAATCGCAAATTGAAACGGCTGCTGAGTTGCTGAATTTATCAATGCATGACATCAATCTTCACTCGGAATGGAATGCGCGCGATACTTTTTTTGTAGAACTCACCAAAGACCACCCAGCAAGGCGTATCCGCAAACTCATCCCAAGTACGTATAGTTTATTTTGGGAGCTAGATGGTTTTGAAGCGTCAATACAACACGCATTGCATCAAATACACACGCACCAAACGGTTGCCTTTAAAGGTACCTCTCTCAAACATACCTATTTATTAGAAGAAACACTGACCTATCTTAAAAAAGAATGGTCTAGAACAGGCTACCAGCGTCAACGCAGAAGAGAGTTACGTCACGACATTATTAGAACCGCTTCTGTCTCTGTAGGCGTTTCTGCGGTGTGCGATTTACTGCAACAACTTGATTTAAGCCATGTACCAGTTAAAAACTTAGCGGACGGCAGTTTGACAAAGCGGCCAGTACAAACGCGGGTAGTCAGCCAAGGCACTACCAATACACTGATGGTGGGCAAAGAGAAATGGAACATTCTGAACGAAAGCACGCTAGGCTTAGGTACGTTTGTCTCACAAGAGACCAGCCCAGCTGTCAAGCCAAACAAGTTAGTGGCTATTCTCACCACGCGTGCACATGCCAAACCAGCCATTGGTGTAATTAGAAACAGCAAGCAAATGAGCGGTGGTAAATTAAAAATTGGTATTGAGCTGTTAACTGAAAACCCCAACCTTGCCTCACTGAAAAAATTTGAGATCAAAAAAGAGACGGATACGCACGAGCAAACTACTTCTAGCAACAGCTTAAATGTAGAGTTTTTTGCAATATTCATTCCGTATCACTCATTACTGCACAAGCCTGCCAGCTTAATCATGCCCAAGATTGAATTTCTGCCGCGTACTTTTTATGAGATTCACTTCAATCACAAGCGCGAAATCGTTAAATTCGACGACCCTATAGAACAAGGAGATGATTGGGTGTGTGTTAGTTTTCCAGAAGAATTAAGCTAAATAAACGATCTAATCGCGCTTAAAATCATCCAAGCGCAAGCAAGGCGATTAAAAGTATAAAAATCTGTTGTAAATCAATTACAAAGAAATTATTATGCTGAAAATACTTGAGGAATCGCTATGCAAATCTTCACTGGCGAAATCTACGGCAAACAAACAGCACAACGTTTTGTCATGTACCACGTACTTAAAGTGGGAAAACATGGCATCACCCTTCAAAACATTGATAACCCATTAAGTCTGTTTGAAACGACCGCGGATAAATTAAGCAGTGCCGGCTATATCAGAATCAGCCAAACACCTTTTATAGACATGCAAACCGCTAAGAAGAAAAAAGTGCTTAAAAAGCCAATGCGTTGCCCATACACGCTAGACTTTTTGGAAGCCCGCGCGGATAGCGAGCGCCCTGCTCCGATATTGCCTGATTTATTTGCTGACGCAGTTTGATACTGCAACAGCATAATTACTGAATATTGATCTTACTGCTGGACGGCTTTAACCAACCAAAAAAAGCATAGCACAGACCATAGTAAATACCCTGTAGCGGATGCCAGTTATAAAAAGACAATACACTCATTTTTTTATAATACATCTGCGCTGTTTTTTGATGCGCTTGTATGCTCGTTGAAAATTTCTGACAAAGCATTAACCAATTCTTCTCCGCGCGTGCCCAATTTTTGGTGGTCAACTGATCCGGTCGGTTGTCACGATTCCATACCGCAAGCACTTGATCCACATGCACACAACGGCAGTCTTTTACGATGCGGAACATCAAATCCGCATCTTCATAAGTCGTCATGGTTTCATCAAAAGCAATGCGCTGCAATACACTTCTCTTGATCATGACTGCGTTGAGGTGAATATAGCGGTAATACATCAACTGTAAAATCTCGGGTGGACCATTGCAAACCCCTAAGTCTATTTGGTCAGGCCCCAGCATTTGGGTATTGCCATACGCCATCTCTACAGAGGCATCAGCATTGAACGCATCTACCAGCGCTTGAATTTTATTGGGCAGATAATAATCATCATCATCCAAAAAACAAATCCACTCACCACGCGCTTGTGATACGCCAAAATTTCTTGAGGCAGACGCCGTTAGGAATGAAGGCGTACGGATCACTTGAATCGGAATACCACCAGTGTCCACTGCTTGAAAGTCAGGTGAATTCACAGACGTATTATCTACAATAATAATTTCTAGTTGCGTATACACCTGACTGAGTATGCTCTGCACAGCACGTTGCAGCAGCACCAGCCGATCTCTGGTCACAATCACAACAGACACCAATGCTGGCGTATCTTTTATCATATCCTTGTCGCTTACTTAATCTGCAGGCGGGCCGCCCACCAAATCATGCCCATCCGCACCTAAAATCTGCACATCCACAAAATCACCTGGCGTTAATCCTTCAGCATCTTGCAGGTACACCACACCATCAATCTCCGGTGCGTCGGCTTTGGTGCGGCCAATTGCAATCACATTATCATTATCGTCTGTGGTAATTTCGTCCACCAGTACCGTTTGCATTGTCCCAATTTTGTTTTGCAGCTTTGCTGCGCTAATGCGTTCCTGCACTTCCATAAATCGACTCAGGCGTTCTTGTTTGATTTCTTCCGGCACTTGGTCGGGCAAGTCATTGGCTTTTGCACCATCTACCGCAGAATAAGCAAAGCAGCCTACGCGATCTAACTGTGCTTCCTCCAAGAAGTCGAGCAGCATTTGAAAGTCATCTTCGGTTTCACCTGGAAAGCCAGCAATAAAGGTACTACGCACTGTAATGTCCGGGCAAATGTCACGCCACGCTTTGATGCGGGCTAAATTGTTCTCGCTACTGGCTGGGCGCTTCATACTTTTAAGAATGCGTGGACTAGCATGCTGAAACGGCACATCCAAATAGGGTAAGATCAAACCATCTGCCATCAGTGGAATCACTTCATCCACGTGCGGATAGGGATATACATAATGCAAGCGCACCCATACACCTAGTTCGCCAAGCGCTTTACACAATTCGGTCATTCTAGTTTTGAGCGGACGCCCATTCCAGAAACCACTGCGATATTTTACATCCACGCCATATGCCGATGTATCTTGCGAAATCACTAGAATTTCTGACACGCCTGCATTGACTAGATTTTCAGCCTCATTCATCACCTCACCAATCGGGCGGCTGACTAAATCGCCACGCATACTGGGGATAATACAAAAACTGCAACGGTGATTACAGCCTTCTGAAATTTTAAGATACGCGTAATGGTTAGGTGTTAAGCGCACGCCTTGTGGCGGCACCAAATCGGTATATGGGTCATGCGGCTTGGGCAAATGCGTATGCACATGTGTCATGACCTCTTCTAGCGCGTGCGGACCGGTAATGGCCAGCACACTCGGGTGCGCGTTCTGCACCACATCTTGCTTAGCGCCTAAGCAGCCAGTCACAATCACTTTGCCATTCTTGTGCACGGCTTCGCCAATCGCATCCAGAGACTCCTGTACCGCAGAATCAATGAAACCGCAGGTGTTGACCACCACCAGATCCGACTGTTCATAGCTGCCGCTAATCTCATAACCCTCTGCCCGCAATTGTGTCAGAATGCGCTCGGCATCCGAACCTGCTTTGGGACAGCCTAATGAAACAAATCCAACTTTTGGAGTACGCATATACTTAAACCTAATACAAAAATAACGGTAAAAAGAAACGGCTGATATAGCCTACTGATATCAACCTTCTAGCCACCATTTGGTGATAGCAATGGACGCCACCCCCAGAAAAATCAACGAAATCTGCATCAATGTGTCTTTAATGGCAGTGCGCTTATGCAAACCAGGAATTAAATCGGCCACTGCCACATACAACATGCTAGCCGCTGCCAAGCTTAAAATATAGGGCACCCAGCTCTGTACAGTTTGCAAGGCAAAGTAAGCCAACAAGCCCCCTACCATAGTGGCTAAGCTAGAAAATAGATTAAACAACAGCGCTTGCTTTTTACTGTACCCAGAATGCAGTAGAATTAAAAAGTCGCCTACTTCTTGCGGAATTTCATGGGCAATAATCGCTATGGCAGTCACCAAGCCTAGTTGCGTATCCACCATAAACGCAGCAGCAATCAAAATGCCGTCCACAAAATTATGAAAGGTATCGCCTATCATAATCATCATGCCGCTACGTCCACTGTCATGCGCTTCGTGATGATGGTGCACATGGATGCTCGGTGTTTTTTGCGTGACTGCCGTAAACTTCACGCCTTGTTTTTTCTGCGTGTCCGGACAGTGCGCTTCATCATGCATCGCATGCGCTTCACAATGATCGCCATGGCAATGGCGCCATAATACCAACTTCTCTAAAGTGAAAAACAACAAGATGCCTAACAATACCGTGCCTGTCATGGCCTCCACACTTGGCGCAACTTCAAAGGCATGTGGCAAAATTTCTAAAAATACTGCTGCAAGTAATGCGCCAATCGCATAGCTTACCAACAGAGGCACCCACTTGCGCTGTGCATTTAAGGCAAAAAATGCGGCGATTACCACACTCAGCACTCCACCTAACAGACAGGTACCGATAATCCAAGTCAACGAAGAAAATTCAAACGATTGCATATACACCCAAATAACAATTAGCGCGCATTATAAACTGTTACAACTGATAATACTGCATGGTATTAAGCACTTAGCCATATCAATGTTGCCATGCGCCCTGTATCCCCATCGCGCCGAAATGAAAAAAATCTCGCTTCATCGGTATAAGTACACATGTCGCCACCATACACATTCGTCACGCCTAAGGCATGCAAGCGTTGCTGGGCAATCAGGTAAAGATTCCCCAACCATTTATCCCCATGTGGCATAAAGGCTTGTTCAGCTAATGGCGCTTTCGCTATAAATTGCGCACGCACTTCACTGCCCACTTCAAATGCTTGCGGACCAATAGCAGGGCCCAGCCAAGCCATAAGCTGGTTTGGTTTTAGTGCGGGTTGCCGTGCAAGCATCGACTCAACCGTAGCCTCTATCGCACCATCACACAGACTACGCCAGCCAGCGTGTACCGCTGCCACCATGCTACCTTGTGCATCACACAACAATACTGGCAAGCAATCCGCCGTCATGGTCACACACACCACTTGTTTGCGATCCGTAAAGGCGGCATCGGCAGTTTCAATACAACTGCTGAGCGCTGCATCAATCACTCGGGTGCCATGCACTTGGTTAAGCCAAACAGGCTCTGATGGCACAAAATCGCTCAATAACTGACGATTATGCGCGACATGGACGGGATCGTCTTTGACGTGATCCCCAAGGTTTAAGCTATTGTAAGGTGCACGACTTACACCACCCAGGCGCGTGGTTTGCAGTGCCTTCACATTAGCAGGCGCTGGCCAATTAGGCTGAATAAACGATGTGAATAGTGTCGATGACGCGATCATTCGTCATCTTCCAGTTCGTCATCGTCAAAATCTTCATCATCCCAATCATCGTCGTCATCACCAACATATAGGCCATTTTCATCGACACCAAAATCAAATGGCTCGACGTCTTCAGGCGGATCTTCATGACGCATCGCTTCTAATAACATTTTCATGTCATCGGCCAATTCAATTTGCCACTCCATTGGCTGTTGCGTGACGGGATGAATCAAGCCCAATTTAATTGCATGCAAGGCTTGACGCTTAAAGCCGGAGACAGCATCGCGTAGTGTTTGTGTCATCAACTTATGCGGAATGATATTGCCAATGCCATAGACCGGATCACCTAACATCGGCGCCTTTAAAAACTGCAAATGCACACGGATCTGATGGGTACGCCCAGTTTCTAAACTACAGCGCAAATACGTGTGCACGCCAAAGCGTTCCAGCACTTCGTAATGCGTTACAGCGGGTTTGCCAGTGCGCGAAATTGCCATTTTGGTACGCGCATGCGAATGACGACCGATCGGCTGGTCAATTTTGCCGTTGCGCCAGATTTGGCCCCACACAATGGCGCGATACTCTCGTTTGACTGTCCTAGCCTGAAGTTGACGCACCAGACTGGTCTGCGCCTCCAAGGTTTTGGCCACTACCAGTAAACCGCTGGTGTCTTTATCTAAGCGATGGACAATACCGCAGCGTGGAATATCAGTGAGCGCTGGATAGTGGAACAGTAAGGCATTCAGCAATGTACCAGACCAATTACCCGCAGCCGGATGTACGACAAGCCCAGCTGGTTTGTTGATCACCAGCAGCGCATCATCTTCATACACAATATCCAGTGGAATATCTTCTGGCTTAAACGCATTTTCCTGTAAGTTGGGCGGCGGCGTGACCTGTACTTTATCGCCCCCCCATACTTTGGTTTTGGCCGTGACCTGCTGCTGGTTAAGTTGTACCAAGCCGTCTTTAATCCAAGCTTGCAGGCGACTACGTGAGTGTTCAGGCATCAGCGTTTGTAGCGCCAAGTCTAAACGTTGGCCATTAAGTGACTCCGGAATCGCCAGTGCTTGCAGTGTGCTTTCTTTCATATTTTTTTGTGGCATCAGTTATAATGCCTTTAATATTTCATGTAGGTTTTCATAGTGAATCGTATTTTACCGCTTATCCTCGTATTCATTTCAGCTTTATTTTTAAATGGTTGCGCCATTTTTGGTGCACCTACCGAATTAGATGAAACCAAAGGCTGGCAAGCAGAACGCATTTATGCGGCTGGCCAAGAAAAAATGATCGACAAGGACTATGACAAAGCGATCGGTTACTTTCAAAAGCTAGAGTCCCGCTTTCCCCATGGTGTCTACGCTACGCAAGCACAATTAGAAATTGCTTATGCCTACTATAAAAAACAAGACCCCATTTTGTGCTTGGCCGCAGCCGAGCGTTTTATCAAGTTGCACCCCAATCACCCTAATGTGGATTACGCTTACTATTTGAAGGGGCTGGCTACTTTTAATGAGCGTGGTTTCATGGAAAAATATACTGCGCAAGAAATTACAGACCGCGACCCTAAAACGCTCAAATTATCTTTTGCGGCATTTAAAGAACTGACTGATCGCTATCCAAAAAGTCGCTACTTCAAAGATGCAACACAACGCATGGTGTATTTAGTCAACGCGCTTGCGCAGCATGAAATGCACGTTGCACGTTATTACATGAACCGCACAGCCTATGTCGCAGCGTTGAATCGTGCTAAATACGTGTTGGAATATTACCCAAACTCTACCTCTGTGGAAGAAGCATTGGTGGTGATGGTCAGCGCCTACGACTATATGGAAATGGACGACCTGAAGAACGACACACTACGTATTTTGAAGACTAACTATCCGCAAAATCCAATGCTGGCTGGCAAAGCAACACAGGACGAGCGTATTTGGTGGAAGTTTTGGGAAAGCCTTTACTAGCAACAATTACCCAGTTGCTACAACGTAGTAACTTAAATAAATCACCTAATGGTAGTTAAGTCACTACCCAGTAATTAAAAAACTCTCGGACTACACTTAAAAACTGTTGCCTTGAGTTTTTTAATCGGAATAGTGGCAATGTCATATCTACAGCCACTCGGTAAAGTGCCCCATTTCTTTGGGGCGCATCACGCAAGCGGATTAATATAATTTTGGCTAGCTTGATGTTCACTACCACCACATCTTTGGTCAACGCTTGCTGACGCATACCATTTAAGTATCGCTCAAGCTGTATGCTCTCGAGTTCACTAAAGGTCATTTGATCTAGCATGGCAGACAAAGCCTTCAGTGACGTTGGTAGTGGTGACCATGTGACTGCATCTTTATCCACCACATAACTCTCGCTCAATACGGCAATCGCTTTGATATCCTGCATCCAAAACGGATAGAACTCTCTGGCAATTTGCATATGAAAATGCCAAGAATGATCTCGTGTCTTTTTCATGATGCCGTTTAGCGCGCTGGCATAGGCAACCCGATCATAGGGTTTGGCAGCCAAACCGGCAATCAATGTATTCAGAAATGCAACACGCTGCGCTAGGTTGGTATGTACCACGCCTTTTGAACGCAAAAAATGTAAGTAGGCGTTTAATGCTTCCACGTCTTTATGCATGCGCCGTTTCTCATATTCGGTTGCCTTGTTTACTTAAGGTTTTTGTTTTTCTCCAATGTGACTCTCGCCCCTTTTTTTAGCTAGAATCACTTGTTTTTGCCTTTCTGTTAAGGCAGCTTTCTTCTCTTCGGACGTCTTATCATAACAATGTGGACAGCTAATCCCCGGCGTATATTGCGGGCTTTCCAGCTCTTCTGGTGATAACGGCATACGGCAGGCATAACACTGATCGTATTCACCCACTTCCAACCCATGCTTCACGGCAACACGCTGGTCAAACACAAAGCACTCACCTTCCCACATACTTTGTTCTTTCGGCACGGTTTCCAAATACTTGAGAATACCTCCCTGCAAATGGTATACCTCTTCAAAACCTTGTTGCTTCATAAAAGAAGAAGCTTTTTCACAACGGATGCCACCGGTACAAAACATGGCGACTTTTTTATGTTTGGTTTTATCTAGATGCTGCGCAACGTATTCTGGAAACTCTCTAAAAGTAGCAGTTTTAGGGTCCACTGCGCCTTTAAAGGTACCGATATGCACTTCATAATCATTACGGGTATCCAGCAAAATCACGTCCGGGTCACTAATTAATGTATTCCAGTCTTCCGGTTTCACATAAGTACCCACCACATCATTCGGATTCACCCCCGCTACACCCATGGTGACAATTTCTTTTTTAAGCTTGACCTTCATGCGGTAAAACGGATGTGTATCAGCGTAAGATTCTTTATGTTCAAGATCACTGAATTCAGGAAAGCTTTTTAGATAAGCCAGCAAAGCACGGATATCTTCCGGTGCGCCAGCAATGGTGCCATTAATGCCTTCCCCTGCTAATAGCAACGTGCCTTTAATATGGTGCTGATTACAGGCGTCCAAAATAGGTGCCTGCAATGCTTGATAATTCGGCAAACTTACAAATTTATAGAGGGCAGCGGTTAAATATTGACTCATCACACAATAACACTAATTGAAAAGGGGGATTTTAACACCACCCGTTCTAATCGCGTATTAAAACCAGTATTTTGGGTACCGGCCTTCACGGGTGACATTGTTATAAATGAGGGCGACAATGGTAATTGCAATGGCGCCAAACAATGTTGGAAACAACAGAAAATCCCAACCTAAGCCACCATGAGAAGCGGCTAACAACCAAACAATCACCGGATTAGACCCAGCCGGCGGGTGTACGGTGCGTGTCACCATCATGAGTGCGACCGCCGTGGCTACGGCGATTGCCAACGCCCACCAAGTCACCCCAAGCAAAGAAACTACTGTCAACCCAACCAATGAACTCAAGAAATGCCCGCCAACTGTGTTGCGCGGTTGCGCAAACGGTGCATCGGGATATGCAAATAAAATCACGCAAGAAGCGCCAAAGGAGCCAAGTATCAGCATATGCTCCAAGCGCTGCGTCAAGATTGCAACAACCGCAATCGCAATAAACGCGCCTAACCAAGCAAGCCCCACCGCTTTGGCCGAGAACGCAGCGGGCAACGCAGCACGATCACCTTGCAACTTTTCTAATAAGCTCATGACGACTCCTCTTGATGAATTCTTATCTTTTTTTAAAAATGAGGTAACAACCCCATTAGGCCAGTACTAGAATCTCAGCCTTCCCTAGTCCAGATACGTCCCCTACCCAGCGTTGTACACGCATTTGTGTCAATGCAGCAAAGCGTGAATCCAGTGTTTTAAATGACTGATACAAAATATTCAAGAATGGTAATGTATGCCAGCCACAATCCAACCATGTAGCGTGCAATGTCGGTGCCTGTGCTAATAATAACGTGCCTCGCTTCATGCCAAAGCCCAACCGTGCACCTGTTTTGCCTAACACACCTAAAGTGCCGGCTTTCATACTCGATGCACAATACGCACCCGCATCGCCTTCAATCAGCAACATGCCTCTACGCATCGTATCACCTGCCCGTTCGCCTACATTGCCTTTGCAAATGAGTACGCCACCTTGCATGGCTGCACCCACAAAATCACCGACATTGCCTTCAATAATAATTTGGCCTATTTTCATTTGATAGCCAACATGGTGCATCAATGGGCTTGCTTGTTTGAATATGAGATGTGTAGTGTCTTCGCCAGCCACATCAAACACATCTGCTACGGTAAGCTGTTGCTGCAAGCGCATCGCTTTGATATCGGTCAGTGTTTTACCTGCTAGCGTGTCCGGTATCAGCGCTCGACAATCCACCTGAGTGGTAACCGTTGGTTTTAGCGTGAATATCAATGCGCTCATGCTGTCGCCCCCGATAGATTTCCTTGCAAGATTGGATGTAATTTAAAATGATGCTGCCCTAATTTACCGCCATAATTACCGGCAGAGATACGTTTGATACCAGCTTCGCTGCCTAGACTGCAAGCCGCTTCAATACCAACTTTCATGGACAAGGCGATGTCCTCAAACGTCAGGCCATCAATCACGATTTCCATCACGCTTTCAATGTCCATATCCAACTCCGTGTTGACCACACCTTTTAAGGTTGGGCAAAATGCATCGTTGGTGCTGGCAAACATTTTGGGGTATTTACTCCCCACTTTGGAACCCGAACGCACCACACCTCCAGGAAACGGCATGATCACATTAGGCACTTTTTTCATGGCCTCAATCGCTGCTTCGCATGCTGCTAATACTTGTGGCTGACTTTGACCCAATACCAAAAAGTTACCGCCGCCAATCGCGCGCACCATACCGGTGGTTTCTTGCGTTAAAAACTCGCCATCCATCACCGGAATGCGCCAGTAACGTTGATTTACTCCGTTAGCATCTGGAATCAATTTAGACACTTGATTGCCATCGCCAAAATAACGCAAATGTTTACCTAGACTAATTTGGTCTTCCGAGGCGATGCCCGAAAACGCGGCTGCCGTTGGACAGGTGAGAATACATTGTCCCATGCGGGTTTCCAATTGTTGCATCAACACCTTGCTCCCCATGGCAAACATCAAAATGCTCACCCCTGGACGTCCGTCTGGTGTTTCATCCGCAGTCAATTCGCGTTCAATTCCAGCCTCTACGCCACAGCCGATCACGCTGGTCGCAAAACCAGTCATCGTATTCGCTGCGTGATAAGCCCATTTGAGATTTAGTGCAGTGATGATAATCCGCGTGCCGCGCATATTAAAAGCTTCGGCAAAGGTATCGTCTATTTGTACGCCGTTTAGTATCATTATTTACTCACGTTGGCATATGGTTAATGACTTGATTACGCCCATCTTGCGCAATCTCATCGTTGCTAATCTTAAAGTTGTCTAACTGCATGGTGTGATACTTATCAAAATAGTCTTTTAATCCTTTTTCCACACCCACATCAAACGCAGGTTTGGTCGTATGTGTTTTACCCCACACCACTTTCACTACCTTGCCGTCTCTTACCACCAGCTCACCATCTTTAAACACGTAATCCGGTTTACTGAACATCGCTTCTTTGTCTGCTTGGTCTGTATACACCGTAATGTCTGCAGCGGCGCCAACACCCAAATGACCACGGTCATGTAAACCAATCAATTTGGCAGCTGCTGCACGTGTCATGGTCGCAATTTCATACAAACTGTACTCGCGATTCAAGCTGGTCAGGTTGCTCATGGCTTGTGCGTCCAAGTTCAACTTTGCAAACGCATCGTTCCTAAAGCTTTTATCCATCAATAAACGAATTAAATGCGGATAGCTTGTAAATGGCGCACCGTTGGGATGATCTGTGGTTAAGAAGATACGCCATGGGTCTTCTACACTTAAGAAAATTTCCAAGCCAATCGCCCATTGCAATGCATTCACGTAATTTTGGTCGCGATACTTAAATGGCACGACACCGCAACCTGCATCGCATTCAATGTCCATGATCACCGATTTTTTAGGATTGGCGATTTTGGCATTGAGATGCTGCATCATATTGTCGCCAGAAGCAGTGACAGTTTGACCAAATAGAATTTGGCCTACGTCTGCGCTGATATGCTTGTTGGCGTTAAGCGCTTGTGCTATTTGGGCAGCGGCCGATGAAAACTTCTTGTCGCCTTCTGTGCCGTAACTATGGAATTGGATATGCGTGAGATGCATCGGAATGCCATCGCTGGCACCCATCGTATCTAACGTGGTTTGAAAGTTACCCGCCGCGCCTAAGTTATTGCAATGCACATGCAATGGTTTTGCAATACCCAGCTCATGCACTGCGCGACTCAAACTTTGTAAAATTTGGCGCGGAGTCACTTGGTAATGCACATTGTTTTCGTCTAAATTCAAACGGCGTTGATTAAACTTGAATGCAGAAATACCACCTGGATTCACTACTTTAATACCAATGGTTTGTGTGGCATGCAGTGTCCAAGCCACATAATCGTTAATCGCTTTTTGGTCGGCTTTACCTGCTAGCAATCGCAAAAAATAATCGTCGTTGCCCAGCATGGCGTAGCCGCCTTTGTCGATCATGGGCGTATCGCCCATCTCCAAATGCGCTTGGCGGGCATTGACCGCTAAAATCGCTGGTTCAAACGCAGCGGTATAGCCCATTTCGATATAGTGCATACCAGTATCGGTGGTGCTCGGCGTAGCATGATGCGTACAGCTTGGCGTACAGATGTGCGCCTCAGGCTCGGTATAGCGCTTGGTTTCCTGATATTCCGGCAACATCATGCGGGCGATATTCACTTTGCCGCCGCCGATATGGCTGTGCATATCAATCGCACCCGCCATGACGATCTTGCCGTTCAAATCAATCGTTTGCTGTATTTTTTCCGTGTCACTTGGTTTGGCAATAATGCGGCCATCGCGGATATAAATATCTTCACGCACACCATCTTTGCCATGTGCTGGATCAATGACTTTGGCGTTTTTAAGTAGAGTAATCATGCCAGTTGCGCCTCCAGTTTTAATAACACTTCGGCCAACGTTGGCAACGCACTTTCACGTACTTTTTTCAGCGGTAACACCACAGAAGAATCCACTCTAAACAGAGTGCCTGTAGCATCTAGTCCAGGCGTGGCCACTGGAATAAACACTTCCGGCGGCGTTGTAAATTGCGTATCAGGGTGCCCAAACGCAATCACCGGCTGACTCACATTTGGCATCGGTTTATCTGGGCTAAAACTATTGATCCACACGATCAAATCGTGCGCATCCACGTCCTGCTCACCCAAAGTCAAGCCATCTAACCAAGTGTGTGCATAATTCACAGTGGTATCGCCATCGCTACCACCCAACCCCAACCCCATGGCGCGCGACTGCTGATTCAAAATGACAACGCTCTCTGTAATATTTTGTATGGTGAGTTCTGCATGTGGAAAATCCAGATCTTTGGCTACCCAAATCAGTACGGCATATTTCGCTTGTTTAAGTTGCTCGACCAGTTGTGTTAACGCGCTTACTTTCACGCCAGCGATGGCATCTACCTTGAGCACTTTGCCTTGCAACAGCGCACGTAAAGCAGCCGTGACCTCAGGTAAATCTATGGTTGCACAAGGCAACACGGTAGGTAATTCACCCTTAGGGCTCACACCCGGTGCGGTATTCAAATCATCGCCACCCAAATACATCACTTTGCGCGCGCTGGCATCCGTAAACATGGCTTCGTCGGTCCACACGGCACGCTCGAAAAACCGTGGATTGTGGTGCACCACATCAGTACCGATACAGACAATCATATCTGCGCGATTTTTTACTTCGGTCAGCGTTGTGGTCTGCCATCCAGTAGATTGCAGCACCTTGGTATTACGTAGTGAGCTATGCACATTCATGTGCATCATATTGGCCTGCGGCCTGTTAGATTGCGTAGGGTGCGCAAACTGATAAGCCGCTCTAAAACCAGCCAAATCCGTACTGAGCCCAGCCACCAAAGGCATCTGCGCTTGCTGTAGCAATTTTCCGGCATGCGCAATCGCTTCTACCAAGCTCACCGGTTTTCCAGCAATCATCGGCGTTGCTGCATTGAGCGGGCGTGAAAAGAATGCCACGGTTTTACCGCAGGGCTTGCCTGACTTCACGGTCACATCTAGCTTGGCGTCCGGGCCCTGCCAGCTTACCGTCACATCATCACACAGCAACCCACAGGCTGGGCAAGTTGCATTGACTGTCTTTGTCGTTGAAGTTTGCATGAATACTATTCTGCCATATTTATAATGAGTTCAATATAGGTGAATCATCGCATGACCAATCACATCAATACACGAAACAATTTCACCACCTAAGCATCATAACGTGTTGAATAGCGGCATATTGCGTTATCAACATAACAAATCATGCGCTATTCCCGCTTTTGATGCTAGTTGCAGCCGGCGGTAACGATATTAATAGCGCATAAAATCGCAACTTTTGGTTTATTAAAACCACTAAAAATGGTAAGGTGTCGGTCTTTGTAAGTAGTTATTTTAATTCTTTAATTTTGTAAATTTTATTTGGAGTTTCCATGGCAGTAGAACGCACCCTCAGCATTATCAAACCAGACGCAGTAGCTAAAAACGTCATTGGTCAAATTTACACACGTTTTGAAAACGCGGGCTTAAAAATTGTTGCTGCAAAAATGGCACAATTAACACAAGCAGAAGCAGAAGGCTTTTATGCTGTGCATAAAGAGCGTCCTTTCTTCAAAGCGTTAGTCGATTTTATGATTTCTGGTCCAGTGATGATTCAAGCATTGGAAGGCGAAAATGCTGTGTTGAAAAACCGTGAACTGATGGGCGCAACCAACCCGAAAGAAGCTGCTGCAGGTACGATTCGTGCTGACTTTGCTGAAAGCATTGACGCTAACGCAGTACATGGTTCAGATTCTGCTGAGAATGCAGCTATCGAGATCAAATACTTCTTTGGTTAATCTCCAAACTGTACTTTGCAAACTGTACTTGAAAAGGTTAAACGTTGATTAATTTACTGAATTTCAATCAACCTCAACTCGCCGATTACTTCGTGAGTATCGGCGAGAAACCTTTTCGCGCCAAGCAAATGATGCGCTGGATGCATCATTTTGGCGTGACCGATATCAATCAAATGACGGATATCGCTAAAGTGCTGCGTGAAAAATTAATGACGGAAACTGAAATGAAGTTGCCCAATGTGCAACTAGAGCAAATTTCAGATGATGGCACACGCAAGTGGCTGATTGGTACAGATACTGCCAATAGTATTGAAACTGTGTTTATTCCGGAAGATGACCGAGGCACACTGTGTGTTTCCAGCCAGGTAGGCTGCGCACTGGAGTGCACATTTTGTAGTACGGGTCGACAAGGGTTTAACCGCAATTTAAGCGTGTCCGAAATTATTGGCCAGCTGTGGATTGCGAATAAATCTTTACGCCAAGCAGATGGCTACGACATGCTACCGCTCAATGACCGGATTATCTCCAATGTGGTGATGATGGGCATGGGTGAGCCTTTGGCCAACTACGACAACGTGGTGACTGCCATGCAAATCATGCTGGACGACAGCGCTTACGGATTGAGTCGCCGTCGCGTCACACTCTCTACCAGTGGTATGGTGCCTGCGATGGACAGATTAAAGGAAGACTGCCCGGTTGCATTGGCTGTATCACTGCATGCACCAAATGATGCACTGCGTGATGTGATTGTCCCGATTAACAAAAAATACCCAATTAAAGACCTGATGGCTGCATGTGAGCGCTATTTAGTCAAAGCCCCGCGCGATTTCGTCACATTTGAATACGTGATGCTAGACGGTGTGAACGATACTGTGGAACATGCACACCAATTGTTAGATATCGTCAAACATGTCCCATGTAAATTTAACCTGATTCCGTTTAACCCATTCCCCAATAGCGGCTATGAAACGTCAAAGCCTAGTCATATTCGCGTGTTTCGTGATATTTTAATGAGCGCTGGCTATGTCGTGACCGTTCGCAAAACCCGTGGTGACGATATTGACGCTGCATGCGGTCAATTGGCTGGCAAAGTCCTAGATAAAACCAAACGTAGTTTGAAACATATTTCTGTACAGGCGGTGTCTTAATGCAATGGATGTTGGGTAGATTTGTAGCGGCCATGCTGGCTGTAGTGCTCAGTGCGTGTGTATCACAACAATCCACCAACCCCTATAACACCGATTCTGCGCTCACCAATCAAGCGCGTGCGCACACCGAGCTAGGCGCTGCCTACTTACAAGAAAGTAAATTTGAGATTGCCTTAGAAGAATTCAATATTGCACTGCGTAACGACCCAGACTACGCCCTTGCCTACAACGGGCTTGGACTGGTTTACGGGACATTGGGTGAAAATGCCAAAGCTGACACTGCTTTTCAGAAAGCATTGCAACTTAAACCAAACAGTTCAGAATCGCACAATAATTATGGTAACTTTTTATGCAAAACAAACCGTTATGATGAGTCTATTAATCACTTTTTAAGCGCCGTTAAAAACCCTTTGTACGAAACACCGCATCTCGCTTATGCCAACGCTGGGATTTGTTCCATTCGTAAAAAAGACTATATCAATGCCGAACGTTACTTAACCGCAGCCTTGCAATTGCAACCTTTGTTACACCCAGCTGCCTACCATCTTGCCAACTTGCAATTCAATCGTGGTGATGTAAAGGCAGCTAAAGCAACCTTGCAAAACACGTTGATTGCTGCACCGAGTGCAGAAGTACTGTGGTTAGGCATTAAGATTGAACGTGTGTTGGGTGATAAAGACAATGAGGCTAGCTATGCGATTCAGCTCAGAAAACAATACCCCAACTCAGCCGAAACACAATTGCTGTTAAATTCACAACATTAGTACACTCCGGATCATTTACCATGGCGCGAAAAGCACAAAGTAAACCTGAACAAGTGGTTGAGACTACTGAACCAACGCAAGCGGCGACTGTTGAGATCGAATCGCCAGCCCCTCTCATACAAGAGGCCTTGCCTTCCGCTTGTGGAGGTGCGCTGAGGGCTGCCCGTGAAAAACAAAAACTAAGCGTACAGGATATTGCCAGCCAATTACGTTTAGGCGTCAATCAAGTCGAAGCGCTTGAAGCCGATCGCTATGATAAGTTGCCCCAGCCGTCGATTGTGCGTGGCTTTATTCGCAACTATGCTAAAGCGCTTAAAATAGATGCTGCGCCTATAGTGGCGGCTTATAGCGCATTAGTACCAGATATTTCACCACAATCTTTCGCTGTCAAACCGCCAGAGCACCGTTCAGTCATTGGTGAGCATCGCGCTAGCTTTTCTTTCAAGTCGTTCATTGGCTTACTGCTGTGCTTTGCATTAATCGCTGGTCTATTCTATTACTACACGCAAGTAATTAAACCAAACGTGGTATCCGAGATTGCGATTTCAGCTGCAAAACCAGGTGCCGAATCTACGCCAGCAGCGCCTGTTGATGGCAGCGTGGAGTTTGCATTGCCCGCTGCAGAGCGGCAAGACAACACCACACCGATTGAGTTACCAGCACCTGCCGCAGATGCTAATAGTAGCAATAACTTAACCCTACCACCTGCTACTGAATTGGCAACCCAACAGGCACCACAAGCGGCCAATACAACAACAACCCCTACGATAAACAATGCGAGCACTAGCAATAACGCTGCAACCGCAGCAGCCAATGCACTCCAGCCTAAGCCAAATGTGACAACAGCCACCCCACCACCTATCGAACCTATTCCACCGAAAGGGCCTGTCCAAAACACAGCTAAAAGTGCACAACTGGTCATTGATGCCACAGAAGAAACCTGGGTAAATATAGTGGATGCCAGTGGCAAGCAAATCTACAGCAAAGTGCTGGCTGCAGGCGCATCAGATAGCGTTAATATTGCCCCTCCCCTTAGCATTACGGTAGGCAACGCGCATGGCACTTCTATCTCCATGAATGGCCAAGCACTAGATTTATTGGCACACACTAGAGATAGAGTCGCCCGCATCAAAGTGAATTAAGGTGTGATGATGCGTAGAAACACTCGACAAGTAATGGTTGGTCACGTCCCAGTGGGCGGTGGCCTAAACGGGAGCATACCAGCCAGTGTGGTTGTGCAAAGCATGACCAATACTGACACTGCCGATGCAGCCTCCACCATTCAACAAGTATACGAACTATGGCAAGCCGGTTCTGAGGTAGTGCGCATTACCGTGAACTCGCCCGAAGCTGCTGCACAAGTGGGCAATATCCGTCGTGGCTTAGATGCTCTAGGCTGTAACGTGCCACTGGTGGGCGATTTTCACTATAACGGCCACAAGCTGTTACAAGCTTATCCGGATTGCGCGCAAGCCTTGGCCAAATATCGTATCAACCCAGGCAATGTGGGCAAAGGCAGTAAGCGTGATGAGCAATTTGCCGCGATGATTGAAGCGGCGATTCAATATAAAAAAGCGGTACGCATTGGGGTTAACTGGGGTAGCTTAGACCAGGCCAAAATGGCACGTATGATGGATGAAAACAGCCAATCCACTTCCCCACTCTCTGCAGATGCCCTGATGCAAGAAGCGCTGATTCAATCAGCGTTGGAGAGCGCACAGCAAGCGGTAGATATTGGCTTAGACCCAAATCAAATCATTATTTCTTGCAAGGTCAGCAATGTGCAAGACTTGGTGAAGGTCTATACCGATTTAGCCCAACGCTGCGATTATCCACTGCATTTAGGCTTAACCGAAGCTGGCATGGGCTCCAAAGGTATTGTGGCTTCTACCGCAGCATTAGCGTTGCTATTACAGGCAGGTATTGGCGATACGATTCGTGTCTCACTCACACCAGAGCCTAATGAATCACGCACAAAAGAAGTAGTCGTTGCGCAGGAGATTCTGCAAACCATGGGCATCCGCTCCTTCACACCCTTGGTCACTGCTTGTCCAGGTTGTGGACGCACGACCAGTACCTACTTTCAAGAACTAGCCATGCAAATTCAGAGCTACCTGCGCACGCAAATGCCGGTATGGCGTGCCGCATATCCAGGTGTAGAAAATATGAGCGTCGCCGTGATGGGCTGCGTAGTTAATGGCCCTGGTGAATCAAAACTGGCCAATATCGGCATTAGCTTGCCCGGTACTGGTGAAGTCCCCGTTGCGCCAGTATTTGTCGACGGTGAAAAAACCGTCACCCTTAAAGGCGACCATATCGCACAAGAATTCCAAGCGATTGTGGAAGACTACGTACAGAAAAATTATGTAGAAGGTGGAAAGTTACGCACCACCCTACCCCCTAAAACCATTCCGATTCAAGCAATTTAAGCCTAAGTTTAAGCAATGAGCACCTCTTCCACCTCCAAATTCCAGTCCATTAAAGGCTTTTACGATATCCTTCCTGAGTCCACGCCTCTCTGGTTTAAATTGGAAGATACCGCACGCCAAGTACTCGCCAGCTATGGTTACAACAATATCCGCATGCCACTAGTAGAGCCTACCGAGCTATTTGTGCGCAGCGTGGGTGAACACACCGACATTGTTGAAAAAGAAATGTATGCTTGGGAAGACGCGCTGAATGGCGACAAGCTGACCTTGCGCCCAGAAGGTACCGCTGGTTGCGTGCGCGCTGTGGTCGAGCACAGCTTGACCTACAATGGGCCACAACGCTTATGGTATATGGGGCCGATGTTCAGACACGAAAACGTGCAGAAAGGCCGCCAACGCCAATTCCATCAAATTGGTGTAGAAGCCTTTGGCTTTGATGGCCCGGATGTGGATGCAGAACAAATCATTCTGCTGGCCAGACTATGGAATGCATTAGGCATTCAAGATGTAGCCTTACAAATCAACAGCATAGGCGATGCAAGTGAACGTGCCGCCTATCGTCAAACATTGATTCAATATTTTGAACAGCATACAGATTTATTAGATGAAGATGCCAAGCGCCGCTTACATACGAATCCACTACGTATTTTAGATACCAAAAATCCGCGCATGCAAGCCATATGTGAAGCAGCGCCCAAGCTGATGGATTGCTTGGGTGAAGCCTCTAAACAACACTTTGAGCGCCTTTGCCAACTACTGACACAAGCCGGTATAGCCTACACTGTAAACCACCGCTTAGTACGTGGTTTGGACTATTACAACCGCACCGTATTTGAGTGGGTCACCACCAAGCTTGGTGCGCAAGGCACCATTGCCGGTGGTGGACGTTACGATACGTTAGTGGAGCGACTGGGTGGGCAGCCCACCCCTGCTTGCGGCTTTGGCATTGGCTTAGAACGTGTGTTTTTATTGATGCAGGAATATGGCGTGACCGCAAGTAATGCACCAGACATTTACTTAGTGAATGTGGGAGAACATGCTGAAAAACACGCATTTTTAATGGCAGAACAATTACGTAACGATGGTTTACGTGTGGTGTTACATGCAGGCGGCGGTAGCTTTAAATCGCAAATGAAAAAAGCCGACCGAAGCGGCGCACGCTTCGCAGCTATTCTTGGTGATGACGAAGCCTTAGCCGGCGAAATTTCGATTAAGCCACTACTCAATGCAGGTGAGCAAAAACGTTGTAAACTAAACGAAGTACGCGAATTGATTAGCTAGTTGATTGGAGCATCATGACCGAACATAAAAATTTATTTAAAGCAATGACTGTCCTTGGGTTGCTACTTGCCATTGGGATGGCAAGCGCTGCCTTTATTTTGGGCGTACAAGCTAAGCGCGCCGTGTCTGGTCAACAATCTATTACCGTCAAAGGGTTAGCAGAAAAGCCTATTAAAGCCGATAGCGCAGAATGGACGATTACCATTGGCGTTGCGAGCAATACCCAAGCCAATGCGCTCACTGCACTGGCCGATGAATTAAAAGTGGTACAAGCCTTTTTAGATAAACAAGGTCTGACACAGGACACTTGGACCATCGATGTGGAAACCATTGGCCCGCATTACGAAGAGGTCTTTATTAAAGATGTGCCGCGCCAAGTGCAAAAAGGGTTTGATGCCTACCAAAACATACGCATCAATACCAAAGATTTAACAAAAATCACCGCAGCCAATAAGGCTTTCTTGCAATTAAAAGCAGACAATCATCCAGTGAATGCGCAAGCACCTAGTTATCTGGTCAGCAACTTGGAAGCGATTAAAATGTCTTTAATTGCAGATGCCACCAAAAATGCACGCTCACGCGCCACAGAATTTGTGAAGCAAGATGGCGTGAAAGTAGGCGTCATGAAATCCGCCAGTCAGGGTGCGTTTTACATTTTGCCCGTAGGTGGCGCGGATGATAGCGACAACAGCTATGGCGGGGTCTACGACAAATCGACAATTGATAAAACCGCGCGCGTTGTGGTGACCATTGTTTACAATATTGAATAGCCAAATGACTAGCCATGAGTGAAATTCTGCGTATTAGCCAATTAAACGTGACACCCAAAAACGATACGTCACGCCTATTGGTCAACCAAGCGAACTTTTCCTTATCTACTGGCAAAACCACTTGTATCGTCGGTGAATCCGGCAGTGGCAAAAGTCTTACAGCCCTCACTATCATGGGCTTACTCTCTAAGCAGCTACAAGCCAGTGGCAATGTGGTTTTTCAAGGCCAAGACATCACACAGCTTGATGACAAGGCCATGCAAACCATCCGTGGCGCAAAAATCGGCATGATTTTTCAAGAGCCTATGACCTCACTTAACCCAGTGCTGACCGTGGGCTATCAAATTGGTGAGCCATTGACCGCACATTTAAGATTAAAAGGCCAAGCACTTAAATCGCGAGTCGCCGAACTACTCGAGCAAGTGGGTATACCTGCCAGCCGAGCCGACAGTTATCCGGATGAGTTATCCGGTGGTCAACGCCAACGCGTGATGATTGCCATGAGCATTGCTTGCGAACCCGCCCTATTGATTGCCGATGAACCCACCACAGCGCTAGATGTGACAGTACAAGCTCAAGTATTGAAATTATTGGATGCGCTTAAAACACGCATGAATATGGCGATGTTATTTATCACCCATGATTTTGGTGTGGTGGCAGACATTGCCGATGATGTGATTGTGATGTTCCGTGGTGAAATTGTAGAGACAGGCACGCGCGATCAGGTGTTAAACCATCCGCAACACCCTTACACCAAAGCGCTACTGGCTTGCGTTCCCGATGCCGAAGGCCTGAAGACGCTTAAACCCATTGATTATGCATGGCTCAGTCAAGAGGCGACCGCATGAGTGACATCATATTAGAGGCCTTAAACCTCAATAAAACGTATACCCAGCGCAGTGGCCGTTTTGGCTTCAACACTACACACATCAAAGCGTTGGATGATGTCAGTATCCAACTAAAACAAGGCACTACCCTCGCCGTGGTCGGTGAATCCGGTAGTGGAAAATCCACTTTGGCACGTTGTCTGTTACAATTGCAACCGTTTGACTATGGCGATGTAATATTCCAAGGGCAGCATTTAGCCCAACTTCATAAAGAAGATTTGCGCGGTGTGCGCAAACATTTGCAAATGGTGTTTCAAGATCCGTTCGCTTCGCTCAACCCACGCATGCGCGTAGGTGAGATTGTTGGCGAGGGATTGCTGATTCATGGAGTGGGTTCAACGGCGTCACGCATTGCACTAGTGCATCAAATGCTTGAACGTGTTGGGCTAACAGCAGCAGATGCAACGAAATATCCGCATCAATTTTCTGGTGGGCAAAGACAACGCATTGGCATTGCAAGAGCACTGGTGTTGCAACCTAAAGTGGTGATTTGTGATGAACCCGTTTCTGCGCTAGATGTTTCGGTGCAGGCACAAATCTTACTGCTGCTCAAATCGTTGCAAGCAGAAATGGGATTAAGCTATATTTTTATCAGCCACGATTTACGCGTGGTCCGGCATATTGCAAATGACATTGTCGTGATGCACAAAGGCAAAATTGTAGAACAAGGCGCAGTAGAAGATATTTACACATCTCCTCAGCAGCCTTATACACAGCAGTTATTACAGGCAATTCCAGGTCGCAAGGCCGCTTAAACTAAGATAATTAACCAACGATAATGAAACCAGGGCAATTAACATGGCGTATGATTTAGAAGAGCAAGAACAGTTAGATGAATTTAAAGCGTGGTGGAACAAAAACGGCAAGTTAGTCAGTAGCATTGCGTTACTAGTGGTGTTGGCTTACGCAGGCTGGCAAGGTTACCATTACTGGATTCAAAGCAAGGCCACAGGGGCATCTAATCTCTATCAAACCATGCTCACTACGGAACCTACTAAGCTAGAAGAGATTAAAACCCAGGTCAACCAACTTAAATCAGAATACAGTGTAACGCCTTACGCTGGACGCGCCGCTGTGTTTGCTGCAAAAGCGCAGTACGCAGCTAACGATGCAAAAGGCGCTAGCGAGCAATTAACTTGGGCCATCGCACATGCAAAAGAAAGTAGCGTACAAGCCATTGCAGGGCTGCAATTAGCAGGTATTCATTTTGAAAATAAAGAGTATGCCGAAGCTAAAAAAGCACTGAGTGACATCAAAGACCCAGGCTATGCAGGGCTCAAAGACAATATGTTAGGTGATGTTTTACTGGCAGAAGGCAAAACACAAGATGCCAAACAAGCCTTCGAAGTCGCATTAAAAAACTTAGATACACAAGGCAGGTTGTTTCAATTAACCAAGCAAAAACTTGAGTCATTGGGCAGCTAAGTCATTGTATTGTATCGTCCATTGAATAATCGTCTTTAGGAAATTTAGTTTGCACCGTCTATACACCCATCACCTCATCAAAGTCGGCATTATGCTGCTGATGGTTTCATTGACTGCCTGTAGTGCACTGACCGAGTTTCGTGCAGACATGGCAGATAAACTGTTTGGTGAGGAACCCCCTAACCCACCCGCTGAGTTAGAGGACATTAAAACGTCTTATACAGCAAAAGTGGATTGGAAATTTTCGCTGGGTGATACCGCACGTTACGACTATACGCCAGCGCTAGAAACCGGATTTGTCTACGGTACCAACGTGGAAGGCGATGTCATCAAACTGGATGCCACAAAAGGCCAGCAACTATGGAAAACCAATATCGGTGAAACCATTAGCGGCGGTGTGGGCACGGGTGGCGGTTTAGTACTGGTAGGCACCAACAAAGGCCATGTATACGCACTGGATGTCACCGGTAAACCGTTATGGAACTCTAAATTAAGCAGCGAAATTTTAAGTGTGCCTCGTTACTTTGATGGCAAAGTGATCGTTAGAACCGGGGACAATCGTATTTACGGCATTGATGCAGCCGATGGCAGCCGCAAGTGGGTGTATGAACGTACCGCGCCAGCCCTCACGCTCAGAAGCAGTGTAGGGATTGTCGTCGACGGTGGCGCTGTCTACGCTGGTTATGCAGGCGGTAAATTAGCCGCCATTCGTGCAGACAATGGAAAATTGATTTGGGAAGCTACAGTGGCACAACCCAAAGGCGTCACAGAAATTGAACGTATTGCCGACATTACTAGCTTGCCATTTGTGGATGGCCCGCTTTTATTTGCCGTGGCTTACCAAGGCAGAATTGCCGCGATTGATCGCAAAAATGGACAAGTATTATGGAACCGTGATATTTCCAGCTATAACGGTCTCACGGCTGAAGATGGCAAACTGTTTGTCAGCCACACATTAGGTTCTGTTTACTCACTCGATTACGAAAATGGCCGTACATTCTGGCGTCAAGGCAATTTGTCTAATCGCAGACTCACCAAACCCTTGTCAATGGGCGCATTTATTGCCGTAGGCGATCTAGAAGGTTACATTCACTTCTTAAGTCGCGATGAAGGCAACTTCGTCGGGCGCATTAAAATTGACGACAATGCTGTGATGTCACTCGCTGCAGGCAATAGCACCTCTCAACTCCTTGCAGAAACGCGTGGTGGTGGCCTGTATGCCATCACGGTGAAATAATTTATGCTACCTACCATTGTTTTAGTTGGCCGACCTAACGTTGGCAAATCCACCCTATTCAACCGCATGACCAAAAGCCGTGATGCCTTGGTGGCAGACTTGCCCGGCTTGACGCGCGACAGGCACTATGGTCGCGGCATCGGTGCAAGCAAACCCTACTTGGTGATTGATACCGGTGGTTTTGAACCAACTGCAGAAAGCGGCATTTTGAAAGAAATGGCCAAGCAAACCTTGCTCGCCATTGATGAAGCTGATGTCATTATTTTCCTAGTTGATGGTCGTGCAGGCTTAACGCCACAAGAGTTCATCATTGCCGATAAATTGCGCAAAGCGCAGCGGCCTGTACTATTAGCGGTAAACAAGACCGAGGGCATGAATAAAGCCGTAGTTGCGGCAGACTTTCACGAACTAGGTTTAGGTGACCCGCTCTCCATTTCATCAGCACATGGTGAAGGCGTCAAAGATATTGTTGAACTGGCACTTGAGCATTTTCCTGAACCAGCCTTCGACGAAGATAAACACGCAGACAAAATCCCCCGCATTGCTATTGTGGGCAGACCTAACGTTGGTAAATCTACCTTAGTCAACGCCTTGCTGGGTGAAGACCGCGTCATTGCATTTGATGAGCCAGGCACCACGCGTGACTCCATTGAAATTGAGATGGAAAAAGACGGTAAGCGTTATTCCATTATTGATACCGCCGGCGTACGCAAACGCGGCCGCGTGTTTGAAGCCATTGAAAAATTCTCTGTTGTGAAAACCATGCAAGCCATTGAAGATGCCAACGTGGCCATTTTAGTGGTTGATGCACAAGAAGGCATTACCGAGCAAGATGCGCACGTTGCCGCCTATATTCTGGATGCTGGCCGTGCCTTAGTGGTCGCTATCAATAAGTGGGATGGCCTTAAAGACGACGAACGCGATTGGATTAAACGCGAAATTGACCGCAAGCTCATATTTTTAGATTTCGCCAAATTCCATTACATCTCGGCATTACGCAAAAAAGGCCTGCCGGAACTCCTAACTTCTGTGGATGGCGCATTTAAAGCGGCCATGGCCAAGCTCCCCACTCCACAACTCACCCGCGTACTTACCGATGCGATTGCGCAACACCAACCACCGATTACCCGTGGTATTCGCCCCAAGTTACGCTACGCACACCAAGGCGGTATGAATCCACCCATTGTGGTGATTCACGGTAACCACGTGGATGGGATTAAAGATAGCTATAAACGCTTTTTGGAAGGCGTTTTCCGCAAAACGTTCCAACTGACCGGAACACCTTTACGTGTGCAATTTAATCAAGGTGAAAACCCATTTGCAGAGCCGGACAAACGTAAATCTGGTGAAGGTATTGTGAGTATGCGCCGCAGAAAAACAGCACAACGCGCCGAATTAAAAGCAAAGAAAGATGCTGAAGATAAAAAGCGTTAAACCCGTACCAGAATCAGAATCTAAGTATTCACCACTTCTAATTTGCGCGTATTAAATTGAATCAAGAATGACTCTACATCAAGCTCCGGAATGGGTCGCGCAAATAAATAGCCTTGCGCGTAATCGCAGCCAATTTGTTTAAGCAGCGCCAATTGCTCTGGTGTTTCCACCCCTTCTGCCACTACGGCCAAACCCAGTTTATGCGCCATCACTATCATCGCTTCGCACAACGCATAATTCTCTGAAGCTTCGCTTAAGTCCACCAAAAACGACTTGTCAATTTTGATGTAGTCAATATCAAACTTGGTCAGATAAGAAAGCGAAGAATACCCTGTACCAAAGTCATCCAACGCTACCTGAATACCGGCATCGCGGTACTCCAATAATGCTTTACTGACGACCTCATTGGCATTCACCAACACCCCTTCAGTAATTTCAATCACTAGTGCATCAGTTAAAGAAAGTGCATTTTTAAGCTTGTAACACCAGTTGTTGCCCCCTGCTTGATGCAGTTGCACCGGCGATACATTGATGCTGACTTGGAAATCCGGATGCACCGTTTTACGCCAGCCCAGCACTGCAGCTAACGCTCGCTGAAACACCATATCCCCAATCTCGACGATCAAACCAGTGTCTTCTGCAATACCAATAAACACACCTGGCTGAATCATGCCTTTGGATGGGTGATTCCAGCGCAATAATGCCTCGCACTTAAGAATCTGGTTGGTTTGCAAATCGACAATCGGTTGATAATAAATTTCAAACTGATTATCTTGCAATGCTAAGCGAATATCACTGGTCAATTGACGTTTAAGCACCACGGACTCTTCCATCGCAGTATTGAAATGGGCGTAGCCGTTGCGACCAGATTTCTTGACCATATACATCGCCTGGTCGGCATTTTTGACCAATTCATGATAAGAGTGTGAGTCTGTCGGGTACGATGAGATCCCTATGCTAATCGTCACATACACCATTTCATTTTGAATCTGGAACGGCACTTTAAGGGCTTCAATCAAACGTTCGGCCACATCATCCACATCATCATCGGCACTAAACTGATTCACAATCAATACAAACTCATCACCGCCGAACCTAGCCAGAAAATCAGCCTTGCGCAAGCAACCGAGCATTCTTTTAGAGACTTCTTTCAACAGATAATCCCCAGTTTGATGTCCTAAAGTGTCATTGATATCTTTAAAGTTATCGATGTCGATAAACATCACCGATAACGGCAAATTAGACTGATCGCACAGTTTGATTTGTCCATCTAGACAATCTTGGAACAATAAGCGATTAGGCAAGCCAGTAACAGAATCGAAATGCGCAATGGTGCGTAGCTTCTCTGCGTATTTTTTCTGTTCAGTAATGTCTCGAATATAGGCGCAGAACATATGTTTGCCATTTAAAGCATAGGCAGAAACCACCAGCTCTGCCGGAAACTCTTCTTTAGACTTGCGTTTTGCAGTTACTTCAATGCGCTTATTGAGCACCGGGCCATCACCTGTTTTTAAAAAGCGACGCATACCCATCAAATGAGCCTCAATATGTTCTGCAGGAATGATCAATAAATGCAGCTTTTCACCAATGGCCTCATATTCTAGATAGCCAAAAATCTGCTCCGCTTGCGCGCTCCAATGGCTAATCTCACTCTCTGCGTTAATTTCAATCACAGCATCCATCGAAGAGCCTAATAACGCTTTGAATCTGAGCTCGCTGTTTTTGATTTTCTCGGTGGCCATCAAATTGAACTGCACCATCCGGCGTGAGAGCGTCACGCCTATCGCCACTAAAATAGCCGTGAATATGAGCGACATCACATAAAACCAGGTATTGATTTGCCTAGAAATCTCACCCAGCGCATTGGAAAAATCTTCTTCAATCGGAGTGAGTTCAATATTTAAGCGATTAATCTCATCAATCAGCAATTTAATCGCTTTTGTATTTTGGGGAGTGCTATCGACAGTCTGTTTAAGCGCTTCTGCTAGTTTCTGGATTTTCAGAATAATGACATCGCCTTTTTTCCATAACTCCACAGGCTCACGCATCAACAACGTATCGTGTAAATGCACATAGAGCTTGATCAGGCCGCCGATATCTTCCGGATGGTTTTTGCCTTGCAGAAACCCGGTTTTGGCTGCTTCAGTATCGGGAGGAGATTGGTTTAACGAGATTCTGGCCAGATGATCGCCCAGTGGCACGGCAATCGCATAGGTATACAAGTCATAATCAAATGCAGATTTTGATTCAACATAGCGATTCAGATAAAAAACGGCATCCTTCTGCCCTTTTGACCACTCGCTTTCTCCAGTGACATATGCTCTAACCGAGGATTGTGTATATAGACTGAACCGCACAATCACAAGCATTAGGGAAATGATGATGATGAATGGCCAAATAATCTTGAGTAAACTTTTGCTTAACTCACTAATTTTTCATCCCCTTCGGTGCATTGCAACATTATTGATATTTTTTTATATGCTAAACAGGTAGTACATGGAGTTCAATGTAATCGTATTTTAGTAAACCTTATTTGGCAACAAAAAACACACTAAAATTTAATGCATTAACAATATTCATGACATGCATGTGCATGCCAAACAGCCAACACAACACCGATATACATGGGTTGGCAGACTTAGCATCGTGCTTATCTGCGCAGAATGTGCGCCAATTAAACTGCCAATAGACTTACAAACTGGAGACTTTTAAAATAGCAAAGCATACATTTCAATAAATATGTATTTTTTCATACGCTTAACTGTAAATTTTAGACATGCATATAAAAATCTAAACTATTGAATAAAGATAAAGTGTAATATTTACACTTATCCGTATTCACTTTTGGCCACAATGAAACACATCAACCTAAAACTAGATAGTCAACTATGTTTTGCCCTGTATTCAGCAACCCATGCACTTACGCGCGCTTACCGAGCGGCGCTGGACGAAAAAGGACTCACCTATACCCAATACTTGGTTTTGCTGGTACTTTGGGAGTACGACACCATGAGCGTTAGCGCTATTGCGCAAAAATTAGACCTAGATTCCGCCAGTCTAACGCCCATATTAAAAAGACTAGAAACCGCTGGTATTTTGCAAAGATTACGCAATAAATCAGACGAGCGCGTGGTAGAAATCAAACTCACAGAAAAAGGCTACGCATTACAAGACGAAGTCGCAGAAATCCAAAAAGGTGTTGCTTGTAAAACCGGTTTAAGCAATGAAGCGTTTGACCAACTTAAAAAATCACTACACGAACTGACGCGTGTGATGAGTGCAGAAGCAGAATCGGACTCTGCGAAAGCTGCTTAAAAAGATAATTAATCAAATAGCCCGCAATTGCGGGCTATTTTTTCGGACACGGGTTCGATTCCCGCCTGCACAAACAAAAATGGCTACCGTTACGGTAGCCATTTTTGTTTATTGGTGGAGCAGGCGGGAATCGAACCCGCGTCCGCAAGCCCTCCACAGACAGTTCTACATACTTAGCTGTGTTGTTTAATTTAACCGTACACTCACCAACGAGCAAGCAAGAGTAAAGCGAGTTACCTTAGGTTTAATGATGCATTAAGTAACCCAATACACCACGATCTTCTCTTTATGACGCTGCTGCTAGTTACCTAGCCCGACCGAGAAGCCCTTCGGTGCAGCGTTCAGCCGGTATTAAGCGGCTAAAGCGTAAGTTTCGTCGTTTGCGACTATACTTTTTTCAGATGGATTTACGAGGTAACCTGAATCCTCGGTATGCCCTGCACTGCTTTGCAACCCACGTCGAAACCTGGTCAGCCCCAAAGCAAATCACATTATACGCTATAACGCAGTTGCAATCACTTAAGTTGACCATGCCGAGCCAAACGCATGGCATGTTACAATTTCGGCTTTATTCTGTTTGTGCAAGATATCTCTGTGAAAAAGCTGGTTATTGTTGGTGTTGGCCTCATTGGTGGCTCGGTTGCACTTGCTTTAAAAAAGGCAGGTGTTGACACGCATATTGTGGGCGTTGGCCGCACACGGAATAGCTTGGATGAGGCATTAAACCTAGGCATTATTGATGCCGCAGAGTCCGATATTCAAGCCGCCGTGCGTGATGCAGACATGATTATGTTGGCCGCGCCAGTGGCACAAACTACGCAAATACTTAAAAGCATTCAGCCATTTTTATCTAACCATACCGTGATAACAGATGCAGGTAGCACAAAGAACGATGTGCTTGCCAATGCAAACGCGATGTTAGGTGATCAGTGCAAACAATTTGTTGGTGGCCATCCCATTGCTGGTGCAGAGAAAAGTGGTGCCGCTGCTGCCATGGCTGATTTATTTATGGGCAAAAATGTAGTCATTACCCCTAGTGCTGATACTGATGCCATTGCAATTACTGCAGTCACTGAGTTATGGCGTACCTGTGGTGCGAATGTATCTACCATGAGCGCGGAACAGCACGATGCTATTTTTGCCGCAGTCAGTCACCTTCCCCACTTGCTAGCATTTGCGCTGGTAGATGATATTGCCTCCCGACCCAATGCTGCTCAATTATTTAGCTTTGCCGCCAGCGGGTTTAGAGACTTTACGCGTATTGCAGGTAGCCACCCTGAAATGTGGCGAGACATTAGTCTAGCCAACAAACAAGCATTGTTAAATGAAATCACTGCTTTTGAGCAAGAGCTTGCGACAGTGAAGCAATTGCTCATCAACAGTGATAGCACTGGCTTAGAAGCTTTGTTTGAACGCGCCAGCCATGCCAGAAATCAATGGGCAAAAGGCAAACAATAGCCACATCATTCAATTTGAATTAGTAGACACCATGGAACAACTTCTCTTACTCGCTTCTCAACATGCAAATGGCGAGATTAAGCTGCCCGGCTCCAAAAGCATTTCTAACCGTACGTTGTTGCTGGCTGCTTTATCCAAAGGCACCACACTGATCCGTGATTTACTGATTTCCGATGATACCAGCCGCATGTTAGAAGCATTACAAACTCTGGGTGTAACACTGAAAAAATGCGGTGATTGTGATTGGGAAGTCACTGGCTGTGCTGGCAACTTCCCCAACAAGCAAGCGGATTTATTTTTAGGTAATGCCGGTACTGCATTTAGGCCACTCACGGCTGCGCTTGCTTTATCTCACGGCGAATATCATTTGCATGGCGTACCACGCATGCACGAGCGCCCGATTGGCGATTTGGTGGATGCCTTACGTCAAGCCGGTGCGAATATCGCTTATGAAGCGAATAGCGGTTTTCCTCCATTGAATATCGCACCTGCACAATTGGATGTTAGCAAACCCATTCAAATCCGTGGCGATGTTTCCAGCCAGTTTTTAACAGCACTGCTCATGGCACTTCCTCTCACGCAACAACAAGCCACCATTGAAGTGGTCGGCGAGTTGATCTCTAAGCCTTATATTGAGATTACGCTGAATTTGATGGCCAAATTTGGTGTGCAAGTACAACGCGATGGTTGGCAGCGCTTTACCATTCCTGCCAATAGTCAATATCAAAGCCCAGGTCAGTTTTTTGTGGAAGGTGACGCCTCATCAGCATCTTACTTTTTCGCTGCTGGCACTATTGGACTAGGGCCTATTCGTGTTTTTGGCATCACCAAAGATAGCATTCAAGGCGATATCAAATTTACCGAAGCAATTAGCAAGATGGGTGCAATGGTTAGCTGGGGTGACAATTGGATAGAAGTGAGTTCACCAACATCAAAACTCACTTCTATTGATTTAGACTGCAATCACATCCCCGATGCGGCCATGACTTTAGCCATTTTGGCGCTGTTTGCCGAGGGCACGACCACGCTCAAAAACATTGCAAGTTGGCGTGTTAAAGAAACGGATCGCATTAGTGCGATGGCAACTGAGCTGCGCAAAGTGGGGGCAATGGTTGAGGAAGGCGCGGACTACATTAAAATCACCCCGCCTGTGCAACTCACGCCTAATGCTGTGATTGACACGTATGACGACCATCGCATGGCGATGTGTTTTTCACTGGTGAGCTTAGGCGGCGTGCCTATCACCATTAATGACCCAAATTGTGTGGCTAAAACATTCCCCAATTACTTCGAAGAATTTCAGAAGCTCGTATCCTAACTTATCTTAGTGTATATGCAACCAGCCAAAACTCACCGCTTTGGCATGACCTTGCGGATTCGCTTCTTCAAATTTCTTCCAAGCCTTTTCGTGGAAATAAAACACTACGGTATTACACGCGGGCTCGATCACTGCTAATAAGCCGCCCACCATTGCACTACCCGTTAATAAATATCCCACCGTAAACGCAACGGTAAAGTGTAAAATTGCAAAAGTAATCGTTTTTGTCATGATGCCTACTCCTTAAATAGCTGTTGTAATCATCATGCACGCAAGCATTTAACAAATCCAATTGATAGTTTTAAACAGTTTGATAAGTTTTATTAATGAATAATACAACCCCTACCATTCCCGTGATTGCCATTGACGGCCCTTCTGCTTCCGGTAAAGGTAGCGTTGCAGAACTAGTTGCTGAGCAACTCGGGTTTCACTACTTAGATTCCGGCGCGATTTATCGTATTGTTGCTTATGCTAGTCAGCTACAGCACATTGTTTGGAGCGATGCAGAAGCCATTGCCAAACTCACCACGCAGCTGAATATTGAATTCTCGCATGGCAATATCATGCTGAATGGCAGTAACATCACGGCTGAAGTACGTAGCGAGGAAATGGGTCGCGGCGCATCAGAAGTTGCGGTTCACCCGACCGTACGTGATGCACTGCTCGATTTACAAAAACAGTTCAGACAGTCGCCAGGCTTGGTGGGTGACGGCCGAGACATGGCTTCTGTCGTGTTTCCGGATGCAGCACTCAAAATATTCTTAACTGCCGATGTTGAGATTCGCGCACAAAGACGTTACCAACAATTGCACAACCGCGGTGCAGATGCCAAGTACGAGACCATTCTGCAAGACCTGCAAGTGCGCGACTTACGTGATAGTCAGCGTAGCGCAGCCCCACTCAAACAAATGCCCGACGCACTATTATTGGACACATCCGACAGAAGCATTCAGCAAGCAGTGGACTTTGTGCTGGATGCCTACCAAAAAAGCTTGCATTCCTACAAAAAAATATAGAAAAAAAGCATTTAAGTCATTGAACATAAGATATTTTTTGTGTAATATCCTGTGTTCTTGTTGCGACTACATTTAGGCGTAATGTTTAATTAACTACCCCACTGCTAGGTGGGATTACTTAATACCGAATTGGGATACCACTTTGGCTTATTAAGTAACTTTTTTGGATACAAACTTTTAATGGCTTCTACTTCTAACTCAACCCCATCTACTATGGAATCTTTTGCAGCCCTCTTTGAGGAAAGCTTAGCGCGTCAAGAAATGCGCTCAGGCGAAGTCATCACTGCGGAAGTTGTTTCTGTAGATAACGATTTCGTCATTGTTAATGCTGGTCTTAAATCTGAAAGCGTGATTAACGCTGATGAGTTCAAAAATGCGCAAGGTGAACTCGAAGTTGCCGTTGGCGACTTTGTAAAAGTTGCGATTGAAAAACTCGAAGACGGCTTTGGCTCTACACAACTTTCTCGCGAAAAAGCGAAGAAAATGCAAGCATGGCTTGATTTAGAAGATGCAATGAACGAAGGCCGCGTTGTAAAAGGCTTCGTTAGCAGCCGTGTTAAAGGTGGCTTACGCGTTTCTGTAAACGGTATTATGGCTTTCCTGCCAGGTTCATTGGTAGATGTGCGTCCTGTAAAAGACACTACTCCATACGAAAATAAAGAGTGGGATTTCAAAGTTATCAAATTAGACCGCAAACGTAACAATATCGTGGTATCACGCCGCGCTGTGATGGAAGACAGCATGGGTGCAGACCGTGAAGCGTTAATGGGCACATTGACCGAAGGTGCAGTGATTAAAGGTATCGTTAAAAACATTACTGACTACGGCGCATTCGTTGATTTGGGCGGTATCGATGGCTTGCTACACATTACTGACTTGGCATGGCGTCGTGTTAAACACCCATCAGAAGTATTGACGGTAGGTGAAGAAGTTGAAGCAAAAATCTTGAAATTCGATCAAGAGAAAAACCGTGTTTCATTGGGTATCAAACAATTGGGCGACGATCCATGGGTTGCATTAACGCGTCGTTACCCAGTCAGCACACGTTTATTCGGTAAAGTATCTAACTTAACTGACTACGGAGCATTCGTTGAAATCGAGCCAGGCATTGAAGGCTTGGTACACGTTTCAGAAATGGATTGGACCAACAAAAATATTCACCCGGGCAAAATTGCACAGTTAGGTGACGAAGTTGAAGTGATGATTCTTGAGATTGATGAAGAACGTCGTCGCTTGTCTTTAGGCATGAAACAATGCAAACCAAATCCATGGGATGATTTCTCTGCTACTCACGCTAAAGGCGACAAAGTATCCGGTCAAATCAAGTCAATTACTGACTTTGGTGTATTCATCGGCTTGCCAGGTGGCATTGACGGTTTAGTGCACTTGTCTGATTTGTCATGGACACAAACTGGCGAAGAAGCGATTCGCAACTTCAAAAAAGGTGATGAATTACAAGCTGTGATTCTTGCCATTGATGTAGAAAAAGAGCGTATTTCTTTAGGTGTTAAACAACTGACAGAAGATCCTAATGGTAGCAGTAATCCTGCAGCCGACGACAAAGCCGCTAAGCCAAAAGCAAAAGCAGCTAAAACAAAAGCAGACGACATCATTGCTGATGACTCTGCGGCAGCCGGCACTACTAACCTTGGCGCGTTATTAAAAGCCAAGTTAGATAGTAAAAAATAATCGTCATCTACCTATTTAGGGCTTAAAGCAATGACAAAATCTGAATTAATCAACTTGCTTGCGGAGCGCTTTCCGCAGCTGGTCGTTAAAGATGCAGAACTATCTGTAAAAGCGATTTTAGATGCCATGACAGATAATTTATCTACGGGCGAAAGAATCGAAATTCGTGGCTTTGGTAGTTTTAGTTTAAATTACCGTCCACCACGTTTGGGGCGCAACCCAAAAACAGGTAGCAAAGTGCAAGTGCCAGCAAAACACGTACCGCACTTTAAAGCTGGTAAAGAGTTGCGTGATCGTGTGGATTCTGCGACTTAACGCTAAGTTGATGATTTAATTCAAAAGCAACAAATGTAACAATAGAAACGGCACATGAAAATGTGCCGTTTTTTTATTGCGCCTTGCATCCAATATGCTCAAGCAGCAACGCATCATGCAAAACTTGTATTTATAGGCCCTAAATCATTAGCCTAGTACATGCCCATTAGGTAAAATACCCACATTACGTTTTATTCAGAATATATGTCCGTAGAATTTGAATATTGGTGGCTGCTAGTCCTTCCCCTCTTTTTTACATTAGGTTGGATTGCTGCTCGCGTAGATATCAGACAACTTATCTCGGAGTCTACTACCCTCCCCGCTGCTTATTTCAAAGGGCTTAACTTTTTAATTAGCGACCAGCATCACAAAGCCGTAGAAGCGTTTACTGAAGCCATTAACATCAATAATGATTCTCTTGAGTTACATTTTGCCTTGGGTAGCTTGTTCAGACGCACAGGCGAAACCGATCGTGCAATCCACTTACATCTCAGTTTATTAGAGAAAAAAGAACTCACCGAACCGCAAAAGAATGCAGTTAAAGCAGAACTGGCGCAAGACTATCTCAAGGCAGGCTTGTTCGACCGTGCAGAGGAGTTATTCAAAGGACTAGATGACACGCGTTACCGTCAACCAGCTCTGCGCTCATTATTAGAAATCTATGTACGCGAACGCGAATGGTCACAAGCTATTGCCATGGCAACCGAGCTGGAGCGCTTATCCGGCGTACCTTTTCGTAAAGAGATTGCACAATACCATTGTGAATTGGCTATGAACGCCATCATTGCGCAAGACTATGATAAGGCTAAACAATTACTGGCTGAGGCATTAGAAGCCAATAAGGATTGTGTACGCGCCAATGTATTACTGGGCGATATTGAAGCCAATACCGGTGCACATGCAGCGGCTATTTCTTACTGGAAACGTATTGAGTTTCAGCAGCCAGAATTTCTAGGCTTAGTGGCCAATAAAATGCTCAAAAGCTATGCTGCCAGTAAAAAAGGCAGTGCTGGCTTAAAAGAAGGTATTGCCCAGCTCAACAATTATCTAGAAACCTATCAATTACCCACGCTGATTTCTGTATTGTACGAAGCTACACTCGCAGAAGAAGGCGCAGAGGCCGCTGCCAAATTGGCACGCAATGAATTGATTCGCAAACCGAATTTAAAAGCCTTAGACCAATTGTTACAAGCACGCGCAATGGTGAATGACCACCAACAAGATATTCAGCTCATGCAACAAACTGTGCGCAATGCTATTGGTGACCGCGCTGCCTACCACTGCAATCAATGTGGATTCCGCGCTAAACAATACCATTGGCAATGCCCGGCATGTAACGCATGGGAGTCATTACCTTCCGAGCCCTCCGAAGCCACTATCCGCGATATTAAGCTTATCAATAGAAAATAATCTACCAGCATGCAATCACCAGCAAGTACCCTTTTTACCGACAGCCCGATTGTAGTCGCACTTGATTTTCAAGATGCACAACAAGCGCTTGCCTTTGCAGCACAAATAGACCCAACACTATGCAAACTTAAAGTAGGTAAAGAACTGTTCACAAGTGCTGGGCCACAGCTGGTAGCGCAACTAGTAGATAACGGTTTTAAAGTATTCTTGGATCTTAAATTTCATGACATCCCTAACACGGTGGCTAAAGCGTGCGAAGCCGCAGCTAAGCTAGGCGTATGGATGCTGAATGTGCATGCCAGTGGTGGCAGCGCTATGATGCAAGCTGCGCTAGAGGGCACATCTAAAGGTAGCACCGGTACACATACTCCCTACCTTATCGCGGTTACCGTGCTGACCAGCATGAATCAAGCCGTACTTCATGAACTCGGGGTTGAAGCCGATATAGAACAGCATGTGTTGCGATTAGCCCAACTCACCAAAACGGCTGGATTGGATGGCGTAGTGTGCTCAGCGCAAGAAGCCACCTTGATTCGTCAACATATTGGTCAAGACTTTTTATTGGTCACGCCTGGCATTCGCCCAAGCTTTGCCAGTAAAGATGACCAAAGCCGGATTCTTACGCCTAGCCAAGCATTGGCTGTTGGCTCAAACTACTTGGTGATTGGCCGCCCCATCACGCAAGCAGCAGACCCCTTACAAGCCCTACATTTGATTCTTCAGGAAATCGAGTCCACCTCCGTTTAAGCTGCTCTGTAAAGAATAATTAGGTATATAGGCACGTACTTGTGAAAGCAGTACAATCGCAATTACGGGGAGCCCTCAACAATAATTTAAACTGGAGAATCGTATGAAAAAATTACTCATTTCGCTATTTGTATCACTCGTTTTTAGCATCAGCGCTTATGCTGCTGTCAACCTGAATACCGCCACACAATCAGAATTAGAGAGCTTGGAAGGCATTGGCCCAGTCAAAGCCCAAGCGATTATTGACTACCGCAAAAAAAATGGTGGTTTTAAATCTATCGATGAGCTGGAAAAAGTGGATGGCGTTGGCCCTGTTACGTTGGGTAACGTACGTAAAGACGTTACAATTTCAGGAAAAACATCATTACCGGCAAGTGCTGCATCTAAAGCCACTGAAAGCACTACCAAAAAAACCGATAAACCGGCTAAAGAGAGCACCAAAGCAGTGGGAACTGAAAAAGCAGCAACTAGCGGTAAAACAGCTGACAGCAAAACAGTGAAAGCAGACGAGCCTAAAAAAGAGAAAGCAGCTAAAGAAGAAAAAACAACCAAAGCTAGCGATACCAAAGCAAAAGACGCTAAAACAACTAAAGAAGAAAAACCTGCAAAAGAAGCTAAAGCCAAAGAGACAAAGGCTAAAAAAGAAACAGCTGCTAAGGAAGACAAAGCCACTAAAACCAAATCAGATAGCAAAGCAAAAAAAGAAACCGCAGACAAAAAAGATACCAAAGCGAAATCTTAATCCACTCGCCGCATATAAAAAAGCCACCTCTAGGTGGCTTTTTATGATGAAAAATCTAATTAATCATCATGGCCTTGGTGATTATGTTTGTAATGGCCTTTACCATGTTTATGTTTATGCTTGCTGTTGCCTTTTTTGTTATAGGCTTTCTCACCTTTGGCCGGCTCATCGATCACTTTACCAACAACCGCACCACCCGCACCCCCCAAGCCAGCACCGACTACAGCGCCTGTACCTGAACCACCTACTTTACGGCCAACATAAGCACCACCGGCACCGCCCGCAGCGCCACCAATGACAGCACCCGCTTGGCCTTCGCCTTTAGTAGTAACAGCACCGCCTAAACCACCACCCACGGCACCACCCACTACCTCACCTGTACTGCCCCCCACTACGCCGCCAAGCGCAGTGCCTGCCGCTGCACCTAAACCACCACCTACTGCGGTTTTGGCATTGCTATCTACCGCCAGTGCATGCCCAGAAATTAATAAAGCGCCTAACATTAGCGTCCATGTATGTTTCATGATGACTTCCTTTTTAATTGAGTAACTACTTTTGTAACGCGAGGCAATCTTAAATGCGTCTCTACCAGATGTCCTATAGGCAGATACTGATTTATCTGTAGGAATATGCTGACATAAGAGGATGCTCTGCTCGCTCTTATTAAAACGCGCTAGCAAACAAAAAGTCTACTTCACGCGCATGCCCGGTTGTGCGCCACTGTCCGGACTGAGAATAAATGGGCCGCCACGCTCATCCGATGCGGCCAACACCATGCCTTCACTTAGGCCAAACTTCATTTTACGCGGGGCTAAGTTAGCGACCATCACCGTTAAACGGCCTTTGAGCGTTTCTGGATCATATGCAGATTTAATCCCTGCAAACACTTGTCTTGGTTTTTCCTCACCAATATCTAACGTGAGTTTCAATAACTTTTCAGCGCCGTCCACATGCTCTGCATTGACGATTTTAGCAATACGCAAATCTACTTTGGTAAAGTCATCAATCGAGATGTAATTGGCTTCCTCTGCTGGCGGTGTCACCACTGCAGTAGCAGGTGCTGAAGATTGTAGATTTTCTTTATTGGCTTCGGTCATGGCTTCTACTTGTTTAGGGTCAATACGGGTGATGAGATGTTCATAACTATTGATTTTGTGTCCTGAAATTAAAGGCGTACTCACAGAGTCCCAAGTAAGCTCCGGTACATTCAAGAAATTTTCGATTTTTTTAGTTAAACCTGGCAATACTGGCTTGAGGTAAATTGTTAACAAACGAAACATCTCGAGTGCCGCAGAGCAGTCAAGTTCCAACGATACTCTTGCATCATCTCCTTCTTGTTTTGCTTTAACCCAAGGAGCTGCCTCAGCGATATCAGCATTTGCCAAATCAGTTAAACGCATAACCTCGCGCAATGCACGACTGAAGTCTCTATTATCATAAGATTCTGCAATGATTGGTGCGGATTTTCTTATTTCGTCAATCACTGGCAAGTTAGATATTTGCTCAACCTTACCATCAAAAAATTTATTAATGAACCCCGCTGTGCGGCTCGCAATATTGATGTACTTCCCCACCAAATCACTATTTACCCGTGCGACAAAATCTTCTAGATTCAGGTCAATGTCTTCCATGCTGCCATTCAATTTAGCAGCATAGTAATAGCGTAAATACTCCGGGTTTTTAATATGGTCTAAGTAGCTACGTGCAGTAATAAATGTACCGCGCGATTTAGACATTTTCTCGCCATTGACCGTCAAAAAGCCATGTGCGAATACATTGGTGGGTTTACGATGACCTGAGTACTCCAAAGTAGCCGGCCAAAATAAGGCATGGAAATACAAAATATCTTTACCAATAAAATGGTAAAGCTCGGTTGTAGAGTCTTTTTTCCAGTACTCATCAAAATCCAAGCCATTCTTTGCACAAAGATTTTTAAAGCTCGCCATATAACCAATCGGCGCATCCAACCATACATAAAAGTATTTTCCTGGCGCATCTGGAATCTCAAAACCAAAATATGGCGCATCACGTGAAATATCCCAATCGGACAGTTTGTTCTCACCGGCCTCGCCTAACCACTCGGTCATTTTGTTGGCCGCTTCGGCCTGCAAGGTGCCAGAACGCGTCCAATCACGTAAAAAATCGCTGCACTCAGACAATTTGAAGAAGTAGTGTTCAGTTTCTTTACGCACAGGTGTGGCTCCAGAAACAGCTGAGAATGGATTGATTAAATCAGTAGGGCTATACGTGGCACCGCACACCTCGCAATTGTCGCCATATTGGTCTTTGGCATGACATTTTGGACACTCGCCTTTAATAAAGCGGTCTGGTAAGAACATGTTTTTGACTGGGTCAAAATATTGTTCTATGGTTTTGGTTGCGATTTTACCGTTAGCCTTTAGTGCCTTGTAAATATTGCTAGCAAGTTCACGATTCTCTTCCGAATTGGTAGAGTAGTAATTATCAAAGTCGACTAAAAACTCAGCAAAATCTTGGCTATGCTCGGCATGTACTTTTTCAATCAATGCTTCAGGCGTGATGCCTTCTTTTTCTGCACGCAACATAATGGGGGTGCCATGCGTGTCATCTGCGCAAACGTAATGCACAGTATGCCCTTGCATTTTTTGAAAGCGCACCCAGATATCAGTTTGAATATATTCCACCAAGTGCCCTAGATGAATACTGCCATTGGCATAGGGTAGCGCAGAGGTGACTAAGAGTTTGCGTGTCATGTTTAACTTATTCAAATCAAAGAATTAAGCATTTTAACAAATGGTGAGCGCTTTCACATGGTTTATAGCGGAATATATAGTTTAAAATTGTCATGATTCACCACTCAAGTATGTTTCCAAGGATAACGGATGGCCATCTCAGAATTACTGATTCAAAGCACGCTCAAATTATGTATTGACCCAAATACAGGTAAAGATTTTGTAACGGCCAAATCCATCAAAAATATCCAAATGACTGGCAACGATGTGAGTTTAGATGTAGTGCTAGGCTATCCGGCAAAAAGCCAATTCGAAAATATTAAGCAGCAAATCAACGATGCGTTAGTCGGGTTGGAAGGCATTGGAAAAGTGAATATCAATATAGGCAGCCGCATCGTCTCGCATAGCGTGCAACGTGGGGTGAACTTACTGCCAAACGTGAAAAATGTGATTGCTGTGGCTTCCGGCAAAGGCGGCGTTGGCAAATCCACTACGTCTGTGAATTTAGCATTGGCACTGGCTGCCGAAGGCGCTACTGTTGGCTTACTGGATGCTGATATTTATGGCCCAAGCCAACCGCAGATGCTTGGCATCAGTGGTCGCCCAGAAAGTATGGATGGCAAAAGCATGGAACCCATGGTTGCGCATGGCTTGCAAACCATGAGCATCGGCTTTTTGGTAGATACTGATACGCCAATGGTATGGCGCGGCCCAATGGTGACAGGTGCGCTAGAACAGTTATTGCGTGATACCAAATGGCGTGATCTAGACTATTTGGTGATTGATTTGCCACCAGGCACCGGCGATATTCAACTGACACTCGCACAGAAAATCCCTGTCACTGGCGCCATTATTGTCACCACACCACAGGACATTGCGCTGCTAGATGCACGTAAAGGGCTGAAAATGTTCGAAAAAGTGGGTATTCCCATTTTAGGTATCGTCGAAAATATGAGCACGCATATTTGTTCAAACTGTGGGCATGAAGAGCATATTTTTGGCGCAGGTGGCGGGGAAGTGATGGCCCAAGATTACCATGTGGATCTATTAGGTAGCTTGCCATTAGATATCAGTATCCGCATACAAACTGACGGCGGAAAACCGACTGTTATTGCTGACCCTGATAGTAAAATTGCAACCGTTTATAAAGAAATCGCGCGCAAAGCCGCCAGTAAAATTGCCATGGCCAATTTAGATCACAGTGCAAAATTCCCTAGTATTGTGATTCAAAATACTTAAACAAGTACGCAAAATAAAAAAGGCGCATTGAGCGCCTTTTTTATTGCTAATACACAAGTTAATTTAAAGACACACCAAAACAATAGACATCCACACCATTGGCCGGTGCAATCAATGTCGCAGGAATCGAAACGCCCTTACGCCAGTTATCGACAGCTTCTTGCTTACCCGCGCCAGTGACTAGAAACATCACTTCATGTGTATTGTTCAAGCGATTTTGGCTCATCGTCACACGGTCTGCAGGTGGCTTGGGGGCATTGAATACAGGCACCACATCGGCGCTATTATCTACCACTTGGTTAGGAAATAAGCTGGCTGTGTGTCCATCTTCACCTAAGCCTAAAATCACCAAATCAAATGCACGCACACCAGCTAAAGTTTTAGCATAGGCTTTTGCACCGTCCACATTTCCCAGCTCAGTAGGAATATCGTGAATTTGGTTGGCTGGGATGGCCACATGATTTAACCATGCTTCGCGTGCCATTTTACTGTTACGTTCCGCATGATCTACAGGCAAACAACGGTCGTCGTTGTGAAAAATATGCCATTTAGACCAGTCTGCTGATTGTTTGCTGAGTAATTGATACACGCTTTTGGGTGTGCTCCCGCCTGCTAGCACCACTAAAAAGCTACCGTATTGAGCAATTGCTTCTGTTGCAGCGGCCAAAATGCGGCTGACTGCTGCCTGATTGATGTCGTCTTGCGTTTGAAATGTGTGCCAACGCGTTTGATTAAGTGCCATGAAAACCACCAAAAACTTTTGAGATATAGATGAAAAAAGAAAAAGCAGCCTTTGAGTGCCAAGCTGCATTTGCTATAATTATACCTAACTCTGCAAATGAGTGCATCTTACCCACAAGGTAGATGTTTCTTAACAATCCTCACACCATAGGAAAATCTGAATGAAATTAGCAATGATAGGCTTAGGCAAAATGGGCGGCAACATGGCTGCACGTTTACTCCGTCACAAAATTAATGTAGTAGGTTTTGACTTTAATACCGAATTCGTTAACAAACTTGTAAAAGACGAAGGCTTGGAAGCAGCGACCTCAGTCGCTGATGCAGTCAGCAAACTGGAAGGTCAAAAAATCGTCTGGTTGATGTTGCCAGCAGGCGAGATCACCGAAAAACAAATCAAAGATTTGATCCCAATGCTGAACAAAGGCGACATCATCGTCGATGGCGGCAACTCTAACTACAAACATAGTCAACGTCGCGGCGCGATGCTGGCTGAGCAAGGCATTGGCTTTATCGACTGTGGTACGTCTGGCGGCGTTTGGGGCCTGGATAACGGCTACTGCTTAATGTACGGTGGCGAAAAACAATACGCAGATGTATTAGCCCCTTATGCACAAGCACTGACACATGCAGACCGCGGTTGGGCTCACGTAGGTCCTGTCGGCTCTGGTCACTTTACCAAAATGATCCATAACGGCATTGAATACGGCATGATGCAAGCATTTGCTGAAGGCCTAGATTTAATCAAAGGTAAAGAAGAGTTCGATTTAGACTTAGCGCAAATTACCGAATTGTGGCGCCATGGTTCTGTTGTGCGTAGCTGGTTGCTCGACTTAACTGCTGAAGCACTGAAAGAAGATCAAAGCCTCACAGAAATCGCTCCGTATGTAGCTGACTCTGGTGAAGGTCGCTGGACAGTAGTGGAAGCAGTTGAGCAAGGCGTTGCGGCGCCAGTGCTGACAGTGGCATTACAAGCCCGTTTCAGAAGCCAAGATGCAGAAGGTTATAGCTACAAACTGTTATCGCTAATGCGTAATGCATTTGGCGGTCACGCAGTAAAATCCAAAAAATAATAGCGGATGATGTAGCGCATACAGTGCAATACGCTTAATGGCGCAGTTGCACTGCTAGCATAATGGGAAAGGCGTGTAGCCTTTCCCTATTACTTTAAATTTTAAGGCAGTTCCTTTTTTGGATTTATTATGACAAAACAAATTGATCCTTGTACCTTGGTTTTATTTGGCGCGAGTGGCAACTTAGCACGCGTGAAGCTTTATCCAGGTTTATTTAGACTAGATTTACTGGGTCGGCTACCTGCAGAACTAAAAATCATGGCGGTTGGTCGTCAAATCGTAGATTTAGAAGCTTGGCGTGCAGATATTAAAAGCATGCTCGATACCAAATTTAAAAAAGGCTACGATCAACAAGTATTTGAACGTTTTATTGCGCGTAACTTCTATCACGCCAATCCGCCGACCGACCCGGATGCATTTACCAAACTAAGTAAAACGTTAAGTGACGAGAGCACTTTCCCACAAAACTTGGCTTATTTCTTATCTGTGCGCCCAGTCGATTTCGCGCCCGTTGTAGAGTCACTAGCTAAAGTGGGCTTAACTAACGAAGATAAATACTGGCGCCGTGTGGTGATTGAAAAGCCATTTGGTACAGATTTAGCATCTGCTAAAGAACTGCAAAAAGCCATTACAACGCATTTAAAAGAACATCAAATTTATCGTATCGACCATTACTTGGGCAAATCTGCGTTGCAAAACATTCTGTTGCAACGCTTTACCAATACTATTTTGGAACCGATTTGGAACAATCAATACATTGATCACGTGCAAATCACCAATACTGAAATGTTGGGCGTGGGCGACCGTACGCAGTTCTATGACAGCACAGGCGCTTTACGCGATATGATTCAAAGTCATATCTTGCAAACACTTGCACTAGCTACCATGGAAATGCCAAAAGATTTAACACCGGATGGCATCCGCGAAGCGAAAATTAAAGTGTTAGAGCAAATCCGTCCGATTCCAGTCAATGAGTTAAGCAAACATGCGTTCCGTGCGCAATATGCGGCTGGCGAAGTGAATGGTGAAAAAGTACCAGGTTACTTAGAAGAGCTTGGCGATAGTAGCAGCGTGGTAGAAACCTATGCTGCGTTGAAGCTGTTTATTGATAACCCACGTTGGAAAGGTGTGCCCTTCTATATTCGTACAGCTAAACGTTTGCACGAAGCGGACACACGCATTTCGATTCGCTTTAAGAAGTCACCTTTGCAAATCAACGGTGGCCAAGACCAAAATTGGCTCATCATTGGTATCCAACCGCGTGAATGTATCAAGATGGAAATCCAGTCCAAGATCCCTGGTTTAGACATCAACACACGCACCATTCAATTAGATGCCGCTAACCGCTTACCGGAAGATGATTCTGTGGATGCGTACGAGGCGTTATTGCTCAACTTGATGCAAGGTGATAACTCAAATTACCTGCATATTTCCGAAGCTGAAGCACAATGGCGTTTAGTCGACCCAGTAGTGAAAGCATGGGCTGAAGATAAAAAGCCAGTGCATCAATACCCTGCTGGCAGCCGCGACCCAGAAGCTTCTCAAGTGATTTTTGAAGCTGAAGATCAGTTCTGGCGTTATAGCATTGAACTCGGTGGCGACCAGCGTTAATTCGTCGCACCAAACCATCCCCATTTGATGAAAATCGAATGGGGATTTTTTTCGCTTATTGACTGCAAATTTTCATCATTTATCAGTATTTAGGCCTTATAATGCGTTTCACTTTTAACCTCTAAAACTGAACGCATATGAGCATTAAATCTGATCGTTGGATTCGTAAAATGGCTGAAGAACATGGCATGATTGAGCCATTTGAGCCTAAGCAAGTCAAAATGAATGCCGAAGGCCAACGTATGGTTTCTTATGGCACATCCAGCTATGGCTACGATATTCGCTGCTCTAAAGAATTCAAGCTGTTCACCAACCTCAACAGCACCATTGTCGACCCAAAAAATTTCGACCCGAATTCGTTTGTAGAAGTAAATGCCGATTACTGCATCATTCCACCCAATTCGTTCGCGCTTGCGCGTACCGTAGAATATTTCCGTATCCCACGCAATGTACTAACCGTTTGCTTAGGTAAATCCACATACGCGCGCTGCGGCATTATTGTGAACGTCACGCCATTTGAACCAGAGTGGGAAGGCTATGTCACACTAGAGTTCAGTAATACTACCCCACTGCCAGCAAAAATCTATGCGAATGAAGGTTGTGCGCAAGTGTTGTTCTTTGAAGCAGATGCAGATGACATTTGCGAGACTTCATACAAAGACCGTGGTGGCAAATATCAAGGGCAAGTGGGCGTTACCCTCCCTAAAATATAAGTAAGCTATTTATTCAATGCATTTCACCACAGAGGCACAGAGCTTAAACCATCCAGGTTCTCTGTGCCTCTGCGTCTCTGTGGTAAAGGATTAATGTTATGAAATTCCGTTTCCCCGTTGTCATCATCGATGAAGACTTCCGCTCTGAAAACTCTTCTGGTTTAGGCATTCGTGTGCTTGCCAAAGCCATTGAGGAAGAAGGCGTTGAAGTCTTAGGCGTTACCAGCTATGGCGACTTGACCTCGTTCGCACAACAACAAAGCCGTGCCTCTGCTTTCATCTTATCGATTGACGACGAAGAAATCGTCGAAGAAAAGCCTGAAGCCATTGAGCAGCTACGCAAGTTCGTCAGTGAGATTCGCTACCGCAATGAAGAAATTCCTATTTTCTTGCATGGTGAAACACGTACCTCACGCCATATTCCTAACGATGTGTTGCGCGAACTGCATGGCTTTATTCACATGAACGAAGATACGCCAGAGTTTGTAGCGCGCTTGATTATTCGTGAGGCTAAAGCCTACTTGGACAGCTTGCCACCGCCATTCTTTAAAGCCTTAACCCACTATGCGGCAGATGGCTCTTATTCTTGGCATTGCCCTGGTCACTCGGGCGGCGTAGCCTTTTTGAAATCACCTGTAGGGCAAATGTTTCACCAATTCTTTGGAGAAAATATGCTGCGTGCAGATGTGTGCAATGCGGTAGATGAGTTGGGACAATTGCTTGACCATACTGGCCCGGTTGCCGCTTCTGAGCGTAATGCAGCGCGCATTTACAATTGTGACCACCTATACTTTGTCACTAACGGCACCTCTACTTCTAACAAGATTGTATGGAACTCAACCGTTGCGCCGGGTGACATTGTGGTGGTAGACCGTAACTGCCATAAATCCGTGTTGCACTCCATCATTATGACTGGCGCGATTCCTGTCTTTTTGATGCCAACACGTAACCACTTTGGCATTATCGGCCCGATTCCGAAAAGTGAATTTACTTGGGAAAACATTCAAAAGAAAATTCAACTGAACCCGTTTGCCACTGATAAAAATGCCAAACCACGTGTGCTGACGATTACGCAATCTACCTATGATGGCGTACTTTACAATGTAGAAGAAATCAAAGACATGCTCGATGGCAAGATTGATACGCTGCATTTTGATGAAGCATGGCTACCCCACGCGACTTTCCATGATTTCTATGGTGACTACCATGCGATTGGCGCAGACCGTCCACGTTGCAAAGACAGCATGGTGTTCTCTACACAATCCACACACAAACTATTGGCAGGCTTAAGTCAGGCATCACAAATTTTAGTACAAGACGCCATTGAAAACAGGCTGGACCGTGACGTATTTAACGAAGCTTACTTGATGCACACTTCAACCAGCCCGCAATATTCCATTATTGCCAGTTGCGATGTAGCCGCAGCCATGATGGAAGCGCCAGGTGGTACCGCCTTGGTGGAAGAGTCTATTATGGAAGCGCTAGATTTCCGTCGCGCCATGCGTAAAGTGGATGAAGAATGGGGTGCCGACTGGTGGTTTAAAGTTTGGGGCCCGGATGACTTGACGGAAGAAGGCATTGAAGAGCGAGATGCTTGGATGCTGAAAGCAGGCGAAGCTTGGCATGGCTTTGGCGATTTGGCCGAAGGCTTTAATATGCTCGACCCAATTAAGGCTACCATTATCACACCCGGTTTAGATATCAAGGGTGACTTCTCAGACAAATTTGGTATCCCGGCAGCGATTGTCACTAAGTATTTAGCTGAGCATGGCGTAATTGTTGAAAAAACCGGTCTGTACTCATTCTTTATTATGTTCACGATTGGCATTACCAAAGGCCGCTGGAACACGATGGTAGCGGCATTACAGCAGTTTAAAGATGATTACGACAAGAACCAGCCGTTATGGAAAGTCTTGCCAGAATTTGCACAAAAGCATCCACGTTACGAGCGTTTGGGCTTGCGCGATCTATGCACGCAAATTCATGAAGTGTACAAAGCCAACGATGTTGCGCGTCTGACCACGGAAATGTATTTGTCTAACATGGTACCGGCGATGAAGCCAACCGATGCGTTTGCCAAAATGGCGCACCGCGAGATTGACCGTGTGCCGATTGATGATTTGGAAGGCCGTATTACTGCGGTGCTACTCACGCCTTACCCGCCTGGTATTCCATTGTTGATTCCGGGTGAGCGTTTCAATCAAGTCATTATTAATTACTTGAAGTTTGCACGTACCTTTAATGAGCGCTTCCCAGGCTTTGAAACAGACGTACACGGCTTGGTAAAACAAGTCGTGGATGGTAAAGCCATTTACTACGTGGACTGCGTAGCGCAGTAAGTTGAAGCGATTTACTTACGCAAGTAAGTGAGATCGCTATAAGAAAGACCACTCGTTGAGACGTGGTCTTTTTTTTCAATCAGCGTCCAAGCATTCAAATCAATTTCCGGTAAAAAAGCATCGCCTTGTACCTCTAAATCCACGCGCGTGATATAGAGTTTGTTCACAAGGTGCAAGCCCTCTTGGTATAACTGCGCGCCACCTATCAAAAATAGCTCTTCATCTTGCTGACAAAAACGCATCGCATCTTGTAGTGCATGCACGACCACAGCACCCTCTACCTGATAACCCTGATTTCTAGATACAATAACTGTTGTTCTTCCGGGCAACAAACGGCCCAGTGATTCATAAGTTTTGCGACCCATGATGATGTGATGCCCCATCGTGAGCGCACGAAAACGCTTCAAATCCTCAGGAATGTGCCAAGGCAAAGTGTTATTCACCCCTATCACACTGTTATTGGCCACTGCCACAATCATCGATAAACAAGACATTTTTCTATTATACTGGATGTTTACACAGATTCGCCTGCAAGCCCATGCGCATTCAGTATCCAAACTCATTTCTCAAGCTTTTGCTGATTGGCTTTGCCTTTGCCATTCTGCCGTTGATTATGGCGTTTATAAATGCCAACCTTGCGTTTAATCAGCTCTCTAAAAACAGCCAAAATACCATCGATAAAGCCGTGAAGACAACGCGGGCAAGCCATATGCTACAAGAGCAATTACACTTGATGGAACGCAGCGCTAGACAGTTTCTTGTATTAAATGATTTTGAGTTTTTAGAGAACTATCATAATACGCGTGCCGCTTTTTTAACTGCGCTGCAGGAGCTCATTATATTAAGCCCGGAAGCACAACAGCGTAATCAATTATTAGAAGTAAAAAAGACTGAGGCTAAATTAAATCTGGTGATTTTGCATACCAATATCAGCAACTTAGAGCAAATGCCGGTGCTGAATGACTTTCAACAGCTGACACAACAAGTCAATCAGTTAATCCTGCGCAATAACCAATCCATCGATAACGCATCGGCGCATCTAGTAATCAGTGCCAGCAAAGCACAGCAACGCTTTTTTTTACAAAGTTTGATTCTGGTACCGTTTGCCTTATTGGTTGCGGGTGCCATTGCCTTTATGTTGGGTCGGCCCATTCAACGCATGGATACTGTGATTAAGGATTTGGGTAAAGGCGAATACCAAAATGCCATTAGCATTGATGGGCCTGGTGACTTGAGGCTACTGGGGCAACGTCTAGATTGGTTGCGCCAAGAATTACTGCATTTAAAAGAACAAAAACAGCGCTTCTTGCAGCATATCTCTCACGAACTTAAAACCCCGCTCACCGCAATTCGTGAGGCTTCCGAATTACTGACCGATGGCATTGGCGGTACGCTGTCCCCGCAACAACACGAGATTGCACACATTCTCAAAGACAACAGTTTGCGCCTGCAAAAAATGATTGAGAATTTACTCACCTTTACCAAAATGGAATCGGACAAGCACGTGATGCAAGTGCAAGCACTGAACATCAACGAGATTGTCTCATCTGTACTGGCTTCGCATGCGTTGACTATCCGCAATAAGCAGTTGCATATTGATACACGTTTTTGGTTGGGAACAATCTATGCTGACGCAGAAACATTCAAGGTAATGTTAGATAATTTGATCTCAAATGCCGTAAAATTCACACCTCAGGCTGGTCAGATTGTGATCTCGACCAGACAAGACAAACCATGGCAGTTGATTGAGGTACAAGATAGCGGCCCAGGGTTGAGCAAAGAGGATATCAACAAGTTATTTGACCCGTTCTATCAAGGGAAAACGTTGCATCAAGGGTTAGTCAACAGCAGCGGATTGGGATTGACCATCGTCAAAAACTTAGTTGAGCTGCACCAAGGCAGCATTGAGTTAAAACCAGAAGACAAAGGCGCACACGTCGTGATTAGATTGCCTAGAACGGACATGCTATGAAGTACACTTACTTAACCTTGCTTGCGGGCATCATCCTAATTTCCGGATGTGCCACATCACAAATGCAAAAGCCTACTGCTGACCAAGAGCCACTGGCCAGTGATTCGAATGCCCAACTGCCTGAGCCCACGAATAGCGGCGTCACACTTTTACCCGCCAAACCTGCAGATTTACCACAGCCGATACTAGCTTGTGAGAGCTACAGCAAAGCAGATCAAGACGGGCAAAAGAAACAATGGTTAGAAACACAACAGATCCTGAGCCAAAACAAACAGGATGTGGTGCAGCGCATCAAGCTTGCATGCATCTACGCACTACCCTCCAGCTACCTTAAAGATGCAACAAAAGCGCATACGTTGCTGTCTCAACTGCGTGAGGAACCTGCACTGAACGCAACCGAAAAAGCGTATATCAACCATTTATTTCTATTTAATGTAGAAAATATCAAGCAGCAGCAAAAAATCAAAGATGAGGCTAGATCGCTAGATACTCTCACGCAAAAGTACGATACATTGCAGAAAAAGTACGATGCGGCTGAACAAAAACTCATTCACCTGAAGAATATCGAAAAATCGCTTAATGTACGTTAATCAAGTATTCCAACAGAAAGCATCACCATGAATGTGGCCACCATCTTAATCGTAGATGATGATCACGATATTTTGAGACTGATTGATTTACGATTGCAATCGGCCGGTTATCAAACGGTGATTGCGCACAACGGCGCAGCAGCACTGGCCAGCGTTGCCATGCAGCGCCCTGACCTTGTGATTACCGACTTATTGATGCCGGAGCTGGATGGCATGGAATTGATGCTACAACTGCATCGCCAGCACCCCACCTTACCGGTCATCATACTCACGGCGCATGGCACGATTCCTGATGCAGTTGCAGCCACACACCAAGGTGCATTCAGTTTTTTATCCAAGCCTTTTGAGAGCCAGGTCTTGTTGCAGCAAGTTGCCAATGCATTACAGTTGAGTGGATTAAGCACACAAGCACGAGAGGAGCAGGACATTTGGCGCAAAATGATCCTGACCAAAAGTCCACGCATGGAAAATCTGCTTGGCCAAGCCAAGCTAATCGCCAGCAGCGATGTGAGTGTACTCATTCAGGGCGAAAGTGGCACCGGTAAAGAACTGCTAGCGCATGCCTTACACCAAGCCAGCACACGCCAACACCAACCCTTTGTTGCTATCAATTGCGGGGCTATCCCAGAAAACTTGCTGGAATCAGAGTTATTTGGCCATGCCAAAGGTGCGTTCACGGGCGCGGTCAACAATCATGTCGGATTATTTCAGGCGGCAGATGGCGGCACACTCTTTTTGGATGAGATTGGTGATATGCCACTTTCTCTGCAAGTCAAAGTATTACGCGCATTGCAAGAGCGTGTCATCCGCCCGGTGGGGAGCACACAAACCATTCCTATCAATGTCAGACTGATTTCGGCAACCCATCGCGACCTCTTGGCCGAGATGAAAGCGCAACAATTCCGCGAGGATTTGTTCTACCGCATCAATGTAGTGAATTTGGTACTGCCCGCCATGGCAGAACGTCGTGAAGATATTCCATTGCTGGCACACCACTTTCTTAAAATATTCAGTGAGCGCCATCAAAAGCAAATACAGGGTTACGCACCGGACGCAATCAGCTATCTGAGCCAAGGTGCTTGGCCTGGCAATATACGGCAATTACAAAATGTGATTGAGCACACGGTAGTGCTGGCAACCACGCCGTTGATTCCTGTCAGCTTGGTGAAAAAAGCACTACAAGCCGACCATGAAGCTGTGCTACCGTTTGAGGTTGCGCGCCAGCAGTTTGAGCACCAGTACTTGGTGAATCTTTTGAAAAGCACACACGGCAATGTCACGCAAGCCGCAAAACTGGCACAACGTAATCGCACAGAATTTTATCGCTTATTAGAGCGTCATGCGATTGAGCCACAACTATTTAAACAGCCCCTGTTATAAATGTCGCCAATTCGTGTCACTACCTGTAAACAGTGTCGCTATTTGGCGACAAAATTTTAACTTTCAATTCAATCACTTACAGATTACATTACAAAACTTGTCACTTATGAGCGACAAAATAGTCCAAGTGCGTCACAGGTGTATTTTACAACCTATTGATTTATAAAGATAAAAAAGTTGGCACATTATTCGCTAATAGTAAATCAGTGACTTCCTCCCTTGTAGTCACCTATTCCGAAGTTGCCCAATAAAAACAAACTGGGCAACTTTTTTTTGCCCAAAATTTGAGTGTGGCTTACTTCTTAGTGTGCTATTTACTTTAATTAGGCAAGTTTATACAGAGAATGGGTATTTGATGGCTGGATGGAACTCGTAGTCCACCACATTAAAATCATCCACCGTCACCCAAGTCTCCACGTCTTCCAGTGTTTTAATATCTGGGTTGATGATGAATGTAGGGGATGGGAATGGCGCTCTTTTTAATTGCACATCGCGCATCAGCTCAAGCTGATCTTCATAAATATGGGCGTTGACGATTTTATGGAAGGCTTTACCGGCTTTCTTACCCGTAATCTGTGCTATTAGCGCCAGCAAGAAATACACTTGCACCATATTAAAATTTAAACCGAGCGGCACATCGCAGCTTCTCTGCGTACTGTTCAGGTAAAGTGTATCGCCCAGTAAAGAGAAATGATGGCTGTACATACAAGGCCTTAAACAGCCCATATGAAACACGCCAGGGTGGTAAAACGTGAGAATCTCGCCTCTGTTATCGATGCCTTGCGTGAGATCTTTTACGATGTTGGCTAGTAGATCGATACTGCCGCCATCAGGCTTAGGGAAATTTCTGGCTACTTTACCGTAAATAAAGCCGCAATCGTCCTGCCCTTTTCGATGGGGATTTGCCAGCCACTCTTGATTATCGTTGGCGTTGGCGTCCCAAGTGGTCGTACCTACTGCTCTAAAATCTGCAGCATTGTCATACCCACGCAAATAGCCAAGCATTTCGGCAATGGCCGATTTGTAGAAACTCTTACGGGTGGTGACGAGTGGAAAAACACCATTTTCCACATCATAGGTAAGGTCAGCATTAATGACGGTTAAGCATCTTTTGCCCGTACGTTTATTGTCAACCCAAACACCTTCGTCAATAATTCTTTGGCACAACTCGAGGTATTGCTTCATATTTGCACTCGGTTAAAAATGAAACTAGCGGACAATTAATGACGGCATCTATACGGAACATATTACAGCCGTCAAAATCACGGCTACTTAGGTGTTAGCAACAATAAACGCTTTCACTGCATCTACGTCCACATCCATGACCACAGAACGTTGCGGCAGATCTTCCAGCCCATTTAAGTTAGCTGGACGCTCCGGCACGTGACCCAAGGCCTCCACAATCGCATCCTCAAACTTAGCTGGCAATGCGGTTTCCAAAACCAACATAGGCACTTGCTGATCGCGATGTTCAAGCGCCACTTTCAACCCATCTGCGGTATGCGTATCAATGGTCACACCATACTTTGCTTGCGTTTCACGGATGGTTTGCAAGCGATTCGCATGGTTACTGCTACCCGAGGCAAAGCCATACTCAGAAACGCGACTGAAGTAGTCGTCCGCATTTAAATCAAAAGCACCGCCTGCATCTACTTTGCTCCATAACGCGCGAACTTTCGCTCCATCGCGACCAACGAGATCGAACACAAAGCGCTCGAAATTAGAAGCTTTGCTAATGTCCATAGACGGACTGGAGGTATGGTAAGTATTAGCTGCGCCACGTGGACGATAGACGCCCGTTTTAAAAAATTCATCTAATACGTCATTTTCATTGGTTGCCACAATGAGCTGGTCAATCGGCAAGCCCATCATACGTGCAATATGGCCGGCACATACGTTACCAAAGTTACCCGAAGGCACAGCAAAACTAACCTTTTGGCTGTTATTCTGCGTGACGGCCAGATACCCTTTAAAGTAGTACACCACTTGCGCAGCAATGCGCCCCCAATTAATCGAGTTGACCGCACCAATTTTATATTTAGCTTTGAATGCATGGTCATTCGATACAGCTTTGACGATATCTTGGGCATCATCAAACACGCCCTTCACAGCAATATTAAAGATATTGTCGTCTTGCAAGCTGAACATTTGTGCCGTTTGAAAGCGGCTCATTTTTTGATGCGGCGACAACATAAATACCCGAACACCTTTTTTGCCACGCATAGCATACTCAGCGGCAGAGCCCGTATCGCCGGAGGTTGCCCCCAGAATATTGGTGGTCTCCCCTTTTTTGGTCAACACGTATTCAAATAAGTTACCCAGCAACTGCATGGCCATGTCTTTAAATGCCAACGTAGGACCATTAGAAAGCCCTAGCAAATACAAGTTATCTTCTAACTTCAACGTGGGCGTAATGTCCTCTGCATTTTGGCCTTGGCGTACGTAGCCATATACCTCGGCACGATAGGTATTGTTGATAATCGTGCGTAAATCATCGTGCGGGATATCACTTTCATCGACCAAGCGACTTAATATAGCAAATGCTAAGTCACGGTAATGCATGCCGCGCATGGCGGTTAAATCTGCATCACTAAATTGTGGATAGCTTTCTGGCAAATACAATCCACCATCTGGCGCCAGACCACCTAATAGAATTTCGCTAAAACTAAGCGCAGGCGACTGCCCGCGTGTGCTGATGTACTTCATACCTGATTAACGCCCTAATTCTTCCATACGGATTTTTGTGACTTTTCCTGCAATCGCAGACAATGCTTCGATGGCTTCAATCGCAGCATCCATATTTTTTTCCATGGTAATGTGCGTCAAAATAACAATATCTGCCTCAGACTCGCCTTCTTGCGGCTCTTTCTGCATCATGGCATCAATTGAGATATCGCGATCACCTAAAATTTTGGTCACTTCTGCCAACACACCTGGCTTATCCATTGCGCGCATGCGTATGTAGTAGGCACTGTTAACTTCTGCTATCGGCAGCACATTTAATGCAAACTGCTGTGCTAATTGAAAGCCTAAGTAAGGCACGCGCTGCTCTGCACTTGCACTGGCTAATCTGGCAATGTCCACTAAATCAGCAACCACTGCGCTGGCTGTGGGCTCAGCACCCGCACCTGCACCATAGTACAAAGTAGGGCCTACCGCATCACCCTTTACAACCACTGCGTTCATTGCACCATTCACGTTGGCAATCAAACGCTTCTCAGGGATTAAAGTAGGATGTACACGCAACTCAACGCCGGCTTCTGTTTTTTTGCTGATGCCCAATAACTTCACGCGGTAACCTAACTCTTCCGCGTATTTGATATCTTTGGTCGTCAGCTTGGTAATACCCTCGGTATAGGCTTGGTCAAATTGCATAGGCATGCCAAAAGCTATCGAAGCCATGATGGTCAATTTATGCGCAGCATCAATGCCTTCCACGTCAAACGTAGGATCCGCCTCGGCATAACCTAAACGCTGTGCCTCACCTAACACATCGGAGAACGCCAAACCTTTTTCACGCATTTCGGTCAGGATAAAGTTTGTCGTGCCATTAATGATGCCAGCGACCCACTCAATGCGATTAGCACTTAGGCCCTCACGTAGCGCTTTGATGATTGGAATACCACCGGCAACGGCTGCCTCAAACGCCACCATCACGCCCTTAGCGGCAGCCGCTTTAAAAATCTCATTGCCGTGTACAGCAAGCAACGCCTTATTAGCAGTCACCACGTGTTTGCCATTTTCAATGGCCTTCAACACCAGCTCTTTAGCCACGGTATAGCCACCAATCAGCTCTACCACCACATCTACTTCGGGGTTATTCACCACTGCAAATGCGTCATCTGTTACGGCCACTTGGCCACCCGTCACTTGTTTGGCGTGTGCAATATTACGGTCTGCCACTTGCACCACTTGTACGGATGCGCCTAGACGACGCTCAATTTCAGCTTGATTGCGCGTCAGCACAGTGTATGTGCCCCCGCCTACTGTACCAATCCCTAACAACCCTACCTTAAGTACTTTCATCACTACATTCAACTTTCGTTATTTTTGATGCTTTTTACGATAGCCTTCTAAGAACCTAGCTATACGGTGTATTGCTTCTGTTAAATCATCCACATTGGGTAAAAAAACCACGCGAAAATGATCCGGTTTTTTCCAATTGAATCCTGTGCCCTGCACTAGCAGGACTTTCTCTTCCAGCAATAAATCTAAAATAAATTGCTGGTCATCCTCAATCGGATAGATTTTAGGATCGAGCTTAGGAAACAAGTACATGGCGGCTTTGGGCTTGACGCAGCTTACGCCGGGAATCGCCGTGAGCATTTCGTAAGCCAAATCACGCTGTTTACACAAGCGCCCTGCTGGCGCCACTAAATCATGAATACTTTGGTAGCCGCCCAATGCAGTTTGAATCGCCAATTGGCCAGGCACATTGGCACACAAACGCATAGAGGCCAACATATTTAGGCCTTCGATATAATCGGTCGCGTGTTTTTTCTCACCGGAAATCACCATCCAACCTGCACGGTATCCACAAGTGCGATAGTTTTTGGATAAGCCGTTAAAGGTGACAAACAGCACATCATCCGCCAGCGATGCCATGGAAATATGCTCATTGTCGTCATACAACACTTTGTCATAAATTTCATCGGCAAAAATCACCAAACCATGATGGCGGGCAATTTCAATAATGCCTTCCAAAATCTCGCGTGGATAGAGCGCGCCAGTCGGATTGTTAGGATTAATTACCACAATGCCACGTGTATTGGCATTGATTTTAGATTCGATGTCTTTTAAATCTGGCAGCCATCCACTGGCTTCATCACACATATAGTGACGGGCTGTACCGCCGGCCAAAGTCGCAGCAGCTGTCCAAAGCGGATAATCCGGCATCGGCACCAGCATCTGGTCACCATTGTTCAACAAGCCCTGCATCGCCATAACAATCAACTCAGACACACCATTACCGATGATGATGTCATCTACCGTCACGCCAGCAATGTTTTTGCTTTGCGTATAATGCATGATGGCTTTACGCGGCTCGAACAGGCCCTTGCTATCGGTATAGCCGCCCGCCTTACCCATATTGCGGATCGTGTCTTGTTGAATCTCTTCTGGCACTTCAAAACCAAAAGCGGCCGGATTCCCAATATTCAACTTAATGATACGTTGCCCTTCGTCTTCCATTTGACGGGCGCGTTGAAGTACAGGGCCACGAATATCGTAGCAAACATTACTAAGCTTATTTGATTTGTTGACTGGCTGCATAAGGACTAGAATTCACCAACATGACTATCGGTCAAATTGGCATTGAACAAAAACCTTATTTTACCTTAGAAAGGCTCCGCTCTTCAATGAAAGCGAAGCCGAATGAATAGAACGTGAGTGCGTCCGTATGAAACTACATCTAACCACTGCAGAAAAGCAAAATCTCATCACTGGCTATGGCGACGATTTTATTGAAATTAATCGCCAACGTTTCCATCACAACTTGATTGTGACGCCTGAGCACATCCATGCTGATTGGGGTTGCGATGCATTCGCCTCACTTACACCAGCGCATTTTGCAGAGATCAGCCTCACCAAACCAGAAGTGGTGCTATTGGGTTCGGGCAGCACACATCGCTTTTTACATCCCCGCATATATTCGGGGCTAACCGAGCTTGGCATTCCACTGGAGTGCATGAATACAGCAGCAGCATGCAGAACTTATAATATTTTGATGAGTGAAGGGCGCAATGTAGCTGCAATATTATGCTTAAGCTAAGTAAACATTGTAGAGGCCGTATTAAGGTTGAGGGCTTAGGGTAATTTGCAGCCCCTTATCCGTTACTAGCATTTCTTTAGGCTGGTAATGCCTGTTGCCTATGGTGAGATCTTCTGGCTTAACCGTATAAAGTGGCAGGCCGTTCAGCATCTGACTACCCAGTTTCTTGGCTAATGCATTCAACATATCAGCTTGTTTGGCCTGCATACCATCCAATTCAAACTTATCGATTTCCGTCTCATCCATTACAACGGCTTGTGTTGGCGCATCAAACCGCAATTTTCCGGAGAGTCCTAACTTGCCAGCATAGGCTTCATCCAGCAATGCACTGCTTAAACGTGTATCAAAGGTGGTATACATGCGCCCAGTGGTCTTATCAAACGTGACCAAGGCATTGGATAAATTGACATCGAAGATTTTAAGTAAAGAGAAAGGCACCGCTAAGCGCTCGTTCAGTTTTTGCTGAATCTGCGCTTCTGTCACACGCACGGTTTTATCACCCATCACAGCACACGCAGTACTGAGGACACATAGACAAACTATCAGGCTGTTAACTAGTTTCTGCAATTTCACCTTGTGTAAATGCACATGGTTGAGGATAAAACTACGCGTTTATTTATCCAGATATTTAGTAGACAGCGTGAGTGTCGCATTGGTGCCACCAAAGCCAAAACTATTGGATAGCGCTGTTTCAATTTTGACGTTATCAATGCGTTGACGCACAATATTCAAGCCTTCTGCGGCAGGATCCAATGTCTCGATGTTTGCGGAGGCTGCTATGAAATCATGTTTCATCATCAAGAGCGTATAAATCGCTTCATTCACACCAGCCGCACCTAATGCGTGACCTGACAATGATTTGGTCGAAGCAATCGCGACTGGATTATCCGTACCAAACACCTCGCGGATAGCTTCAAGCTCCTTGGTATCGCCCACTGGCGTGCTGGTACCATGAGTATTGATGTAATCTACTTTATCGATACCTTGCAATGCCAATTGCATACAACGCACTGCGCCCTCGCCACTCGGCGCGACCATATCGTAACCATCTGAAGTGGCACCATAACCCACGACTTCCGCATAAATCTGTGCACCACGGGCTTTGGCATGCTCATACTCTTCTAGCACCACAATGCCACCGCCGCCAGAAATAACAAAACCATCACGATCAGCATCATAAGTTCTTGAGGCTTTATCCGGTGTCTCGTTGTACTTGGTAGACATGGCACCCATTGCATCAAACAGGTATGACAAGGTCCAATGTTCCTCTTCGCCACCACCGGCAAACACAATATCCTGTTTGCCAAGCTGAATTTGCTCTACCCCGGCACCAATACAATGTGCACTGGTAGAACAGGCAGAGCTGATACCGTAGTTAACACCTTTAATTTTAGCGCCTGTAGCCAAAGTCGCCACAATCCCACTACACATGGCTTTAGTCACCATATAAGGCCCAACTCGGCGGATACCCTTTTCTGCAAGCACAGCATTGCTTTGCTCAATGCTTTCAGTCGATGGACCACCACCACCGACAATAATGCCGGTACGCACATTAGAAACCAAATCCTCACCTAGGCTGGCATCAGCAATCGCTTCTTGCATGGCTAACCAAGCATAAGCATGACCCTTGGCCATAAAGCGCAGTAGTTTACGGTCTATCAACTCTTCAATATTGAGGTTTTTAATAGAACCAGCCACCTGTGAACGAAGACCATGCTCAGCATATTCGGGCTGGTAAGTAATCCCAGATTGACCTGCTTTCAAACTTGCAAGCACTTCATCCTTATTATTACCAAGGCTAGAAACGATGCCTAATCCTGTAATGACAACGCGACGCATTGAGTATTCCCTTGCCTAAATCTTATTATTCTAAAAATTGTCAGTCGTAGTAAACAAACCTACACGTAAGTCATTGGCTACGTAGATTTCACGCCCATCTACTTCCATGCGTGCATCTGCAATCCCCATGACCAACTTACGCATGATAACTCTTTTTAAATCAATGTGATAGCGTACAAGCTTAGCCGTTGGCAACACTTGACCGGTAAACTTCACTTCGCCCGCTCCCAACGCACGACCTCGACCAGGGCCACCCTTCCAGCCAAGGTAAAAACCAACTAATTGCCACATCGCATCCAAGCCTAAACAGCCTGGCATGACCGGATCCCCCGTAAAGTGGCAACCAAAAAACCATAGGTCAGGCGTGACATCTAACTCAGCAATGATTTGTCCGGCACCATATTTACCACCGTCCTCGGTAATCGAGACAATGCGATCAAACATCAGCATCGGCGGCAATGGCAATTGCGCATTGCCTTCACCAAATAACTCCCCCCGACCACATGTTAGCAACTCTTCTTTGGTATAACTTGTTTGTTTAGACATTCACTATAACTTCAACTAGACGATATTTACGCTATTTTCGCTGGAAATTGCATTTAACGAAAGCCCTAACTGTAAACTAATCATGAAATAGCTAAAAAAATTACTATACAAATCTGTATACACTTTTAAAAAATTCGTTTATATTATTTACAAATTAGTTACAAATTAACAAACCATTCATCATTTTAATCTTTAGGAAACCACGATGAGCGATCGTCTACTTGCCGACTGGCGCCAGCATGCCTTAACTCTAGAATCCGAAGTCAATAAAGTTGTAGTCGGTCAAAGCAACCCTATACGCCTGATTACCACTGCTATTTTTGCGCGTGGTCACGTATTGCTTGAGGGTGATGTGGGTGTAGGTAAAACAACACTACTGCGTGCATTTACACGCGGCATTGGTGGTGGTTATCAACGTATCGAAGGTACGATTGACTTGATGCCTAACGATTTGGTCTACCATACGTATTTGGGTGAAGATGGCAAACCCCATGTAAGTGCAGGCCCATTGCTCATGTCCGGCGAAAACTTGTCTGTATTCTTTTTTAACGAGATTAATCGCGCCCGCCCACAAGTGCACTCATTACTACTACGCGTAATGGCTGAGCGTACGCTCTCTGCATTCAATAAAGAGCATGCATTCCCGCACATGATTGTATTTGCTGACCGTAACCAAGTAGAAAAAGAAGAGACATTCGAAATTCCATCTGCGGCACGTGACCGTTTTATGATGGAAATTCCTATCGTGGTGCCCAATGATGATGCCATCATGCAAGGCTTGATGTTTGACACTAAATTCCACAATGTGGATGCCTTAGTGGATACTTTAAAAGCCGACGTTTTACAATTTGATCAGCTCAATAGCTTCTCCGGCACTATACAAAACAGCGTTGAAGCCTCCCCTACATTGCAAAAATATGCACTGAATCTATGGAAAGCAACGCGTCAACCACTCGAATACGGTGTCAAAGTCAGTAACGTAGACATGAACCGCCTAGTGTTGGCAGGCGCCAGTCCGCGTGGCATGAGCATGATGCTACGGGCTGCGCGCGTAAACGCCTGGCTCAATGAGCGCACAGCTGTGACGCCAGAAGACATTCACGCAGTATTCCATGAAACAGTGGCGCACCGCTTGGTATTCAGCCCGGTTTACGAAATGCGCCGCACTGAAATTGCGCGTGAAATGTTGACGAGCATTATTAATGCGGTGGCAGCACCTTAATTTTATACATGAGAATTTTATACATGAGCTTGATACATGACTATGTATAACGAAATCAAAGAGTTTAGCTACCATATCGGCTGGAGAAACCGTGGGCGCCACCCGGGGCGCCATGCCAGCACGCAACGTGGCATGGGCATGGAGTTTATTGGTCATACCACTTTAGTGGCTTATCCTGATCCTCGCCGGATTGATTTACGCCAAACCATACGCGACCCTATGGAACAAGTGTATGTACGCTTGTTTAACCAAAAAAGCGCGACACCTGTGTTTGCCATTTGTGACATGTCTGGCAGTATGAATTTTGGCGCGCAAACGCGAAAAATCCGTCGTGCGGCCGACATTGTTGAGTCGATTGCACGATCTGCGAGTCGAAATGCAGATCCGTTTGGCTTTGTCGGTTTTGATGAAATTGTGCGTGAGGATTGGATTAGCACTGCTTCATTCAAACCTCAGCGCGCCATAGAGCTGATGGAGCGTCTGAAAGAGCATCATCCGCAAATGGTGTCTGGAGATGGTATCGCCGATGTATGGCGCTATTTGCCTCGTGAGCGTTCACTGGTATTCATGGTGTCTGATTTTCATATGCCACTCAAACAACTGGAAGAGGCGCTGGCCAATTTACTCAAGCACCATATTGTGCCCGTTGTGCTATGGGATGCAGATGAATATAAGTCGCTGCCTGAGTTTGGCATTACGGCTGTGACGGATCCGGAAAGTGGTATGAAACGTACGCTTTTCCTACGTAAAGAATACCGCGATCGCATCATTGCTGCCTTTGAAGCGCGTCGCGAAGCTATCTATAAACTATTTATGCAGTTTGATATGCCCCCTTTCTTTGTGGAAGGTGAGTTTGATGCAGACACACTGACCGAATACTTTCATCAATTTGTTGCCGCCTAATGCACTTCTACACACCATGAAAAAACTTTTACGCACCCTGCTCACTCTCTCAAGCATCACACTGTTGCATCATCAGGCTTATGCGCTAGAGACTGATTTTTTGCCTGATGTGAAAGCTGGCATTGTCAGTATCCACATTCAAGAGCCGGAGCGTGATGTTGGCTATACCGTGGGCGATGTGCTAACGAGAGAAATCACCGTTACCATTAAAAAACCCTATGTACTGGTAGAAGAGTCTTTGCCGATTGTAGGTTATGAGCGCCGATACAAAGGTCAGCTAATTGGTATTGACCTATCCAAACTGGACTATTCAAAAGAAAGTGCCAAAGACGCGACTACCCATCATATTTCTTTGAGTTATCAAGTATTTACCAATAACGTGGTGGCCAAACCTGCAGCATTGCCTGGCGAGTATTTGCGCCTACTCGATACTTCATCCAAAGATAAAAAAGTGTATAGGTACAGAATTCCGAGCTGGAATTTCTCTATCTCACCCATCTCTGTATTCGGACAGGTCAAGATTGAGCAGGACATGAGTGGCTATCGAGGCCCGCTTTTATTAGATGCATCCCCACTACAAACACGCCTAACCGTATTGCTTGCAGTGCTGGCGATTGCGTTACTTACTCTGTTATACATGCTGGGCAAGTACACATGGCTACCACGCATGGGCGGGCCGTTTGCCAAAGCTTACAGAAGTATCCGTAAAGCACCTCATACCGCAGAAGGCATTCAAGGTGCGGCTAGCCACTTGCATGAAGCACTGAATAGCAGCGCAGGATACAGTTTATTCAGCAACAATTTAAATGCATTTTTAGCAAAAAAACCTGCTTTTCAGCATATTCAAGCTGAGTTAGCCCAATTTTTTGAGTTGTCACGTCAAGTTTTTTTTGAGCCCAATGCTGACAAACCGGCGGGAGAACAACAGTTAGCGTGGTTAGCACGATTTTGCAAGCAATGCCGTGACTGCGAGCGTGGTTTGATTCCAGACAGTTTGAGCACTACGCGCAACAGCGCAACACGCAAGGCAGCTTAACCATGGCGTTTTCCAACCCTTATATATTGTGGCTACTACCACTGGCGTTGTTACCGCTAGTGTTTCAGCGCGCGCATACCCGTAATTATTCATGGGTGGAAATGCTACCGACTGATCCGCTATCTAATCTGATTGGGTTTATTTTAAAAATACTCGCCGTGTGTATTTTAGCTTGCACCATTGTTGGCTTAAGTGGACCGCACAGCCACCAGCAAGAAGTCGAACGTATAGGCGTAGGCGCACAAATCGCACTGGTGCTGGACCGCAGCGCAAGTATGGACGACCCGTTCTCTGGCTCAACGGCCACCACCGTGGGAGAAACTAAATCAGCAGCAGCCAGCCGCTTGATCACACAGTTTGTGCAATCACGCCAAAACGACATGATGGGCATGATTACCTTTAGTAACTCTGCCATGTATGTGTTGCCGCTAACGGAAAATAAAGAAGCGATTGTCGCCGCCGTACGTGCCACGGCAGGCAATGCACTATTCCAAACCAATATTGGTAGCGGTTTAACTTCAGGTGCTGGATTATTCGACAAAGTACCTAACTCAGGCTCACGTGCGGTGATTTTGCTTTCTGATGGTGCCGGCAGAATTGATGCCAATACCCAGGAAAAAATCCGCGAATGGTTTGACCGCATGGAAATTGGCCTGTATTGGATTGTATTGAGACAACCTGGTGGTTTGAGTATTTTTGATAAAAACTACAAACCGCAAGAAGACCAACCGCTGCCGCCAGAAATTGAGCTATATGAGTTCTTCAAAACACTGAAGACGCCATTCAACGCTTATGAAGCGGAGAACCCAAGAACATTACAAATGGCGATTGATGACATTAATCGTAAAGAAAAAAAGCCTATCAAGTATTTGGAAAAAATCCCCGGTAAAGATTTTTCGAATGCTTTCTTTTTTATTGCAGCGCTCATGATTGCGTTGCTATTAGGCGTGAAATATTTAGAGGTGAATACATGGCGCACAGCATAATATCTTGGTTTACAGTCAAAAAACTTACCTGGTTACTGGTTGGCATTAGCCTACTATGTATATTGGCCAGCTTATACACTTATCAGCGCATCCAGCAGATTCATGCCTTTAATAAAGCAGTCTCTGCAGGAAAAACCCCTGATACGGATCAACAAAGTGTTGAGGCTAAATTTGCGACAGCCCTGTATTTAGCTAAAAAAGAGCGCTACAAAGAAGCCACCTTACTGTTTACGCAATTAATGCCAAAAGGCAATACATCTCAAAAAGCCGCCATACAGTATAACGTAGGCAATATGTTCTTTTTACGCGGACTAGCCATTAACGGCACCAGCATGACGGTACGCAACGAAGCGGAATACTTTATCCGCCAAGCCAAAACTGCCTATCAATCCTCGTTAAAATTAGACAATACGCATTGGGATGTACGCCACAACTTTGATCGCCTGCTTACCATGCTGCCAGGCACGCCAACGCCTGGCGTGGGTGAGTCAGATACACCAGGGCTGATTATGGGCAATATTCCGGTTGGATTGCCGTAAATCATGTCAAAAAAACTCATTAACTATTTACGCCATCGTCGTGACTTAGCCTTATTGGCGGCTGCTTTGCTGTTGTTAATCGTCGCCATGTTTAAGCCAAGCATCCCGATTAAACGTGACATTTACAGTTACTTGCTTGTTGCAGACATTTCACAAAGCATGAACGTGAAAGACATGTCGATTTTGGGCAAGCCTGTCTCACGCATGGAATACCAACAACATATGCTACACCGTGTGATTGGCGAACTGCCTTGTGGTACCTTGGTCAGTATTGGCTTATTTGCTGGCGTTAGCGTAGCTGCTTTATATACGCCGATTGAAGTATGCGAAAATTTCCATGCGATTGAAGACAGCATCGATCACTTAGATTGGCGTATGGGCTGGTCTGGCAATAGTCGCGTGCGAGAAAGCATGTTTACCTTAGCCAAACTTATTCGTAGCTTCCCGGAGCCTGCACAGGTGGTTTATTTTAGCGATGGTGAAGAAGCACCTAGGCTGCACGCGTTTAACACCAAAGACCTCACCGGATTTCAGGGTGGCAAAAACTGGCTATTTGTTGGCATTGGCAGTGACAAAGGCACTGCTGTACCCAAACTAGACGAACATAATCAGTTGATTGGTTACTGGTCTAGCGAAAGTTTTGCCATGCAACCGGGCATTGCGCAAATCTCAGAGGCGAATATCGGCATTCGGGATGACAACGTCGCACCTAGTGAAAGCGATCGTTTTTTATCTAGATTAGATGAGAAATACCTTGAATCCATTGCCAAAGAAGTGACTGGCAACTATGTCAATGGCGAAAGTATACAAAACGTATTGGCTGCAATGAAAAACCAGCCCCCTGCCCGACGCGATAAAGCACGCTTTGAATTACGCTGGTTATTGGCAAGCTTGGCCGGACTACTGTTCTTGATGGCGTATATCCCTAAGCATCCCATCCAAGAAACTAAGCACGCTTGGCATGTGCTTTTGAAGCGCTTTTCACGTTACTCGGGCAAAGCAACGTCAACTAAGGGCTGATGTTTTTTATCAGCCCTCCCCCAGTTGAGCCAAACACGTAATTTACGAAACTGCTGCGGGTCTCGCACTTGCCAAGCAGTGAGCATTAGGCTATTTCTCCACTCATGCTGATAAGTGAGTCGTTTAAAACGTAGAATCGTCAGCCAAGGGTGACTGACTGAAGAAGCCAATGGCACTACCTCAAATAGTTCGCCCCGCTGGTTGTGCACACGCACTTTCCCTTGGCTAGTCACCTCAACCAACTTCCAAGACCATGGCAGCCTCAACAAGACATCCTGCAATATCGTGTAAATTGTCGCTATAATCACCGCACAGACAATCACACACTTGAGTAGTATAGAGAAACTGGTTTGCAATACACTCAAAAGGCTGAGTATTGAAACAAACACATAGCATCCCAATATCAAGTAAGAAGGTTGGAGTGCGACATGTATCGCTGGCACTATTCGCGTTTTCATTTTTTTAACTTTATCGTTAGGCACATACTGGCATGACTGCAACGCAATGGCAATCACATTTAATCGCTCAAGGCGCACACGTAGATGGTGACGCCATGCATTTTGGTGACCAACAACAAGCGCTTAAACGCACCGCTCAGCACAACACATTGTATGATTTATCACATCTGACCTTGCTAGAAGTCAGCGGTGCAGATGCCGTGCCTTTTTTGCAAGGACAAGTCACCAATGATGTAAAACTATTGGATGGAAAGCATGCGCATTACACGGGTTATTGCTCACCCAAGGGCAGATTGCTTGCGCTGTTTCTAGCGTTTGCACATCAAGATCATTTGCATTTACAACTGCCGAAATCCATTGCGGATGCGGTGAGCAAACGCTTGAAAATGTATGTCATGAGAAGCAAAGTCACCATTAGCGATACATCAGACCGTATTATCAAACTGGGACTCAATGGCCCGGATGCATCGCAAATATTGCTACAACATTTCAGTGAGGTGCCAGCAGCACACTATGCGCTTAGCACACTAGAGCAAGCAACTCTGCTTAAACTGCCCAGCATAGCCGGTCATGATCGCTACCAAATATTTACAACACTCGACCATGCAATAGCGCTATGGGAGTCGCTCAAACAAAAGGCAACCCCCGCTGGAAAACCTTGCTGGGATTGGCTTGAGGTGAATGCAGGCATTCCAGAAATCGTACCGGCTACACAAGAGCAATTCGTCCCACAGATGGTGAATTTAGACTTACTCAATGCCATTAACTTTAAAAAAGGATGTTATACCGGCCAAGAAATTGTCGCACGCACACACTATCTCGGCACCGTTAAGCGCCGTACTTTTCTTATGCATGTGCCAGGCGAAAATAAGCCGAGTGCAGGAGATAAAATTGTAGATGCTAACCAGAGTGAGGTAGGGCAAATTGTACGTAGCGCCCCGCATGCAACAGGCGGATTTGATGTGTTAGCCGAGCTTAGAATCGAAGCACAACAAGTCGGTACAGTGTTTTGGCAAGCCGTTGCACTGGAACAAAAAGTAATGCCTTACTCGTTAGGTTTGATAGAGAGCTGAGGTGTAGGTAAGACAGGCTGAGCTGGCATTGGCTGGTCGATGACCTGATAGAACACTTCGTCTTCTTTAATCATGCCAAGCTCGCTACGCGCACGCTCTTCAATCGCAGCATTGCCTTGTTTTAAATCACGGACTTCTGCGCGCAATGTGTCATTACGCAACTTGAAGCTGACATTAAGTTTCTTTTGCTCGTCAATTTTTTGACTCACATTCCAAACCCTAAGCCAGCTACCCTTGCCTAGCCACAGTGGGTACTGTAGCAAGGCAATGAGTACAACAAAAATAAGCGTAAGTGCTTTCAACTGTACTTATTTAAATAACTGATAAAACGCGTCTTTACCAGCATAGCTAGTCGCATCACCCAACTCTTCTTCAATACGCAATAATTGGTTGTATTTAGCTACGCGCTCAGAACGGCATAATGAACCGGTTTTAATTTGCAACGCATTTGTCGCAACTGAGATATCTGCAATCGTTGTATCTTCTGTTTCGCCAGAGCGATGTGATACGACTGCCGTATAACCTGCACGTTTTGCCATCTCAATGGTTTGGAAAGTCTCAGTCAATGTACCAATTTGATTCACTTTAATCAGTACAGAATTAGCTACACCACGGCGGATGCCCTCACGTAAGATTTTTGCGTTGGTAACAAACAAATCATCCCCAACCAATTGCGTTGTTTTACCTAGTCGTTGGGTAAGAATATCCCAGCCGTCCCAGTCAAACTCACCCATGCCATCTTCAATCGAGATAATAGGGTATTTATCCACCCAAGTAGCTAAGTAATCCGTAAATTGCGCAGAGGTCAATGACACGCCTTCTGACGCTAGGTGGTATTTACCATCTTTATAGAACTCAGTACTTGCACAATCTAAACCTAAGAACACATCGCGACCTGGCTCGTAACCTGCGTCTGAGATCGACTCCATAATCAATTGAATGGCTGACTCATTGGATGGCAGATTAGGTGCAAAGCCACCTTCGTCACCCACTGTAGTTGCCAAGCCTTTTTTATGCAGTGTTTTTTTCAATTGGTGAAATACTTCTGCACCGCAACGTAATGCCTCACGGAATGTAGGTAAACCGGCCGGAATAATCATGAATTCTTGCATATCGACAGAATTATCTGCGTGCGCACCACCGTTGATAATGTTCATCATCGGCGTAGGCAATTGCATTGCACCAGAGCCACCTAAATAACGGTACAGTGGCAAACCACTTTCCTCTGCTGCTGCGCGTGCGCAAGCCAGAGACACAGCCAAAATAGCATTTGCGCCCAAACGGTCTTTATTCTCAGTACCATCCAGCTCAATCAATGTTTTGTCGATAAAGCTTTGCTCTTCACAATCCAACCCAATAATCGCTTCAGTAATTTCCGTATTGACGTTCTCTACTGCTTGCAACACGCCCTTACCTAAATAACGCCCTTTATCGCCATCGCGCAACTCCATGGCTTCTTTAGCCCCAGTGGATGCGCCAGAAGGCACAGCAGCGCGACCAATGACACCACTTTCAAGTAATACGTCGGCTTCTATCGTTGGGTTACCGCGAGAATCCATAATTTCGCGGGCGATGATATCTACAATTGCGCTCATGTTTTAGTCCTTAATGTATGTCAATATTTTTCAGCGATACGCTTATAAGCTTTGCTCGGCAAAGCCTGCTTTTTTTACTACGCGATCCAAATCAACTAAGAGATGTAACAAATCTTCCATTTTATGTAATGGCCATGCGTTGGGCCCATCGGATAAGGCTTTTGCCGGATCAGGATGTGTTTCCATGAATACGCCGGCAATACCACTTGCAACAGCCGCTCTGGCCAATACCGGCACAAACTCACGCTGACCGCCACTTTTATCGCCCTGACCACCTGGCTGCTGTACCGAATGCGTGGCATCAAACACCACTGGACAGTGTGTTTCGCGCATGATTGCTAAACCACGCATATCCGATACCAACGTGTTATACCCAAACGAAGCGCCGCGCTCACACACCATAATAGTATCTGCGCCACCATTGGCTTCTTTGGCTTTACTCACCACTTGACGCATATCACCAGGCGCTAAAAACTGGCCTTTTTTAATGTTCACAGGCTTACCACAAGTCGCTACCGCCACAATAAAATCGGTCTGACGGCAAAGAAAGGCTGGTGTTTGCAGCACATCTACTACCGCAGCGACATGTGGCACTTGCTCTTCTGTGTGTACATCGGTCAATATTGGCACACCAATTTGTGCACGCACGTCATCTAATATGCGCAAGCCTTCTTCCATGCCAAATCCACGAAACGTCTTGGTAGAGCTACGATTGGCTTTGTCGTAAGAAGACTTGTAGATAAACGGGATGCCCACACGGCTTGCAATCTCTTTCAATTGCCCAGCCGTATCAATGGCCATTTGTTTAGACTCAATCACGCATGGCCCAGCAATCAGGAACAGCGGATGCTCTAAGCCTGCCTCAAAGTGGCATAACTTCATGCATCACTCCCTTTGGTTTTATGAGCTAGCGCTGCTAACACATACGCCTTGAATAGCGGATGACCTGCACGCGGATTAGAAGTAAACTCTGGGTGGAACTGACACGCCACAAACCATGGATGTGTCGATTGTGGTAACTCAATCATCTCACACAACTCCTCAGTCGGCGTCCGCGCAGAAATCACTAGCCCAGCCGCTTTCAATTGTTCCACATAATGGTTATTCACTTCATAACGATGGCGATGGCGCTCATTCACATCTGTACCATACACACTTGCTGCAATGGTATTCGGTTCAATTGGGCAGCGTTGTGCACCTAAACGCATGGTGCCACCTAAATCAGAACTTTCATCCCGCGTTTCTTTTTTACCGGTAGCATCTTGCCACTCTGTAATCAAACCAATCAGTTTATGCTCAGCTTGTGGGTTGAACTCTGTACTGTTCGCATCTTTTAATCCTGCTACATTACGTGCAAACTCAATCACTGCGAGCTGCATACCCAAACAGATGCCAAGGTAAGGAATTTTATGTTCGCGCGCATATTGAATAGCACTAATTTTACCTTCGGTACCGCGCACACCAAACCCACCCGGAATCAAAATCGCATCCATGGATTCTAGCTTATCTGTACCAGACTTCTCAATTTCTTCACTGTCGATATAATGAATTTTTACTTTAGACTCAGTGTGAATACCGGCATGAATCAGCGCCTCGGTCAGTGACTTGTATGACTCGGTCAAATCGACATATTTACCCACGAAGGCAATATCAATATTGTGTTTGGGGTTCGCAACAGCGTGCGTAATCTTGTGCCACGCAGACAAATCGGCAGCTTTTGCCAAAATATTGAGCTTGTGGCAGACAATCTCGTCCATCATTTGCTCATGCAATAGGCCAGGGATTTTATAGATGGAATCGCTATCAATCGCGCTGATGACCGCCTCAAATGAGACATTGGTAAACAAGGCAATTTTACGCTTTTCATCTTCTGGAATTTCGCGTTCAGCGCGACACAATAAGATATCGGGCTGAATACCAATTTCACGTAGCTCTTTCACCGAGTGCTGTGTTGGTTTGGTTTTAAGTTCGCCTGCGGTTGGAATCCAAGGCAATAAAGTCAAATGCACATAGCAGGCATTGTTCTTACCTTCTTCAAAGCCCATTTGGCGAATGGCCTCCAAAAACGGTAGTGATTCAATATCCCCCACCGTGCCGCCGACTTCCACAATTGCCACATCTGCACCTTCTGCACCGCGCTTGATATGGGTTTTAATTTCATCGGTGATATGCGGAATGACTTGGACAGTTTTGCCCAAATACTCCCCACGACGTTCTTTTTTAATCACGGTCTCGTAAATTTGACCGGTAGTGAAATTATTACGTTTGGCCATACGACTGCTAATAAAGCGCTCGTAATGGCCTAAGTCCAGATCCGTCTCCGCACCGTCATCGGTGACGAATACTTCGCCGTGTTGAAAGGGAGACATGGTGCCGGGATCCACGTTAATGTAGGGATCCAATTTGAGCATGGTGACTTTGATACCGCGCGACTCTAAAATCGCGCCTAGACTGGCCGCTGCGATACCTTTACCAAGTGAAGATACAACACCGCCAGTAACGAATACATATTTGGTCATTGAGAACTTTGCGAAACATTGCAGACGGGATGAAATTTTACCGTAAAGGGCGTTTCACCACAATCAACGAGGTGATAAATAAGTGAAATAAAACGCTGTACAACTCTCTATTTTTTATACTAGCTATTTATTATGTGCGCGCATAATGCGGCCTTTTTCGCGCTCCCAGTCACGCGCTTTTTCCGTATCACGCTTATCATGCTGTTTTTTACCCTTGGCCAGCCCTATTTGCAGCTTGACTCTACCGCGCGTGAAGTGCATATCCAACGGCACCAGCGTATAGCCAGCGCGCTCTACTTTGCCAATCAGCTTTGCAATTTCCTCGTTATGCAACAATAATTTGCGCGTTCTAATCGCATCGGGACGAATGTGCGTAGACGCCGCACCTAAAGGCGTTACATGACAGCCAATCAAATACACTTCCCCACGCATAATCACCACATAAGCCTCTTTCAGGTTGATGCGGTTTTCACGGATTGCCTTGACTTCCCAACCTTCCAGGACGAGGCCAGCCTCATATTTTTCTTCGATAAAATAATCGAAAAAGGCTTTTTTATTTTGGGCAATGCTCATAAATCTTTATTTTGCGGGTGAATGACTTAAAATAGCATTTTACTCTATCTCGTCGTATTGGCATGGCACAAGTTGAAAAAACGGTTTTGGTGATGCACTCATGCGCCCAAATGTTTGCATTGGTCGATGATGTCACACACTACTCAAGCTTTCTGCCATGGTGTGGTGGTGTAGACGTGCATGAGCAAACAGAACATGTGACACAAGCCACGCTGCATATTAATTACCATGGGATCAAACAGCATTTCACCACACGCAACACAAAGCAATATCCGCATCGCATGGACATCCAACTCTCCGATGGGCCATTCAGACATATGGAAGGCCACTGGTACTTTATTGCACTACGCGAAGATGCCTGTAAAATTGAATTTAAACTGAATTACGAATTTTCAAATACAATATTAGAAAAAATCATTGCCCCAGTATTCAGCCATATCGCCAATACATTTGTAGATAGCTTTGTGCTGCGAGCAGATGAAGTGTACCGCTGAGTAACTAGGAAAATCCATTATATGAACGAATCAACCATGCACCTAATCACCGTAGAGGTCGCCTACGCATTGCCACATGAGCAACTGATTATCCCATTGAAAGTACATGCAGAATGCACGGCAGAAGAAGCAGTCAAACTGTCGGGCATATTACAAAAATTCCCCGACATTGATGCTAACGCGCTCCAACTAGGCATTTTCGGCAAACTCGCCAAAAACGACACAGCATTGCGCCAAATGGATCGCGTGGAAATCTACCGCCCGCTGATTGCCGACCCGAAAGCAGTGAGAAAACAACGTGCTGCGGACGGAAAAGTGATGAAAAAAGGTGGTGGCGATTTAGCTACTGATGAAGTGTAATCCCCTACCGACCACCTCGACTACCGAGCTTAAGAGCAATACTCCTGCATATCGCGTTTGGCTTTAGCTGCACCATCCGATAATCCTTTATCATCCAAGTACTCACGCTCACCTTTTTCATTCATACGGTAAACGCGCCCACCCTGACTGTAACTCTGGTAATTGGCTTTGGCGGCACTACAATTCAGTTGCTTTTGCTTGGCCTGCGCCTCTTTCTCAGCTTTGTTTTTCTTTTCGATTTCGTCTATTTCACGCTTTTTCTTCGCCATTTCCTGCTCCGATGCAGCACCATCACCACCCGCAGGTTGTGCAAGAGTAGGATTTGTTAAACCACCCTCAGGAGTTGCAGTTGCAGGCGCAGGAATCACTGCTGGGCTAGTCGCTTTCTTTTTGATGGTGGACAGCGATTTAGCACCAGCAGGCGGCGGCGTATCGGTATACTTCACTGTACCGTCTTTATCTACCCACTTATAAATCTCTGCTTGCACCGGCAGTGCTGTCACTAGTAACACACCCAAAGCGATCAATAATTTTGAACGACCATCTCTCATATCATGTCCTATCCAGTTGATTTTATTTATTATTTTTATAAAAAAAGAATGCCAGACCAAACCACATTATCTTTCTATTGTTATGGTTGAGTTTACTGTAAAACGCAGCAAAGCCCAATCGGTTGAATGCAACATGGCGGAATTATCACGTTGAACTTTGAATAAGTGTTGCAAATCGGTATAATCTCGTTTTGGAGATTAAGGATTTCACATGCGTTTGTTGCAACAAGCCCTAACCTTTGATGACGTTTTATTAGTTCCTGCACATTCGATCGTCATGCCGCGTGAAGTAAATTTAAGCACGCAACTCACCCGTAAAATTAAGCTCAACATTCCGTTGGTGTCTGCCGCCATGGATACCGTCACTGAAGCGCCATTAGCCATTGCACTGGCGCAAGAAGGCGGTTTAGGTATCATTCATAAAAACATGACGTCCATCAAACAAGCTGCGCATGTGTCACGTGTGAAGCGCTTTGAATCTGGCGTGGTGAATGACCCGATTACTATTTCCCCCCATATGTCTGTGCGCGATGTGATTGCACTGACACAACTGCACAAAATCTCCGGTCTACCGGTAGTAGACAATGACAAGATTGTCGGGATTGTCACTAACCGTGATTTGCGGTTTGAAACCAATTTAGATCAAACCATCCAAAATATCATGACGCCGCGCAACCGCTTAGTGACGGTACGTGAAGGCGCCAGCAAAGAAGATGTCATTCACCTATTACACCAGCACCGCTTAGAGCGTGTGCTAGTGATTGATGACCATGACACGCTCAAAGGTTTAATTACCGTCAAAGACATTCAAAAATCGAGCGATCACCCATTTGCATGCAAAGACAGCAAAGGTCGTTTACGCGTAGGCGCTGCCGTGGGTGTAGGAGAAGGCACAGAGGAGCGCGTAGAAGCGTTAGCCGAAGCTGGCGTAGACGTGATTGTGGTAGATACCGCACATGGTCACTCTCAAGGTGTTTTGGATCGCGTCACTTGGGTAAAAAAACACTTTCCTAAAATTGAAGTCATCGGTGGCAACATTGCAACGGCTAGCGCTGCCAAAGCACTGGTAGATGCTGGTGCAGATGCTGTTAAAGTCGGCATTGGCCCAGGCTCCATTTGCACGACGCGTATCGTAGCTGGTGTAGGCGTTCCACAAATCTCAGCAATCAGCAATGTAGCAGAAGCGCTAGAAGGCACAGGCGTGCCATTTATTGCCGATGGTGGTATTCGTTTTTCTGGCGACATCTCTAAAGCCATTGCAGCAGGTGCTTATAGCGTCATGCTAGGCGGCATGTTTGCTGGGACAGAAGAAGCGCCTGGCGAAGTAGAGTTGTTCCAAGGTCGCTCTTACAAATCTTACCGCGGCATGGGTTCGATTGGTGCCATGCAAAAAGGCTCCAGTGACCGCTACTTCCAAGACAACAATGGCAATGCCGACAAATTAGTGCCCGAAGGTATTGAAGGCCGCGTACCCTATAAAGGCAGTGTATTGGCTGTGATTCACCAATTAATGGGTGGCTTACGTGCCTCGATGGGCTATGTAGGGGCTGCATCCATTCAAGAGATGCGCAGCAAAGCAGAGTTTGTGCAAATTACCAGTGCCGGGATGCGTGAATCGCATGTGCATGATGTACAAATTACCAAAGAAGCGCCCAACTATCGTATTGATTAACCCTTTTTAATAACTCTAAAAAGGCACAGCACTCAGAATTTTTCTGAGCTACTGTGCCTTTATGTCTTAAAGCAAACGACAACCATGCATAGCAAAATATTGATTCTCGATTTTGGCTCTCAAGTCACACAACTGATTGCCCGCCGCGTGCGCGAAGCCCATGTCTATTGTGAAATTCATCCTTGTGATGTATCAGATGAGTTTGTGCGCAACTTTGGCGCCGATGGCATCATTCTCTCCGGTAGCCATGCCAGCGTGTATGAAGAAGAAACTGATAAGGCGCCACAAGCCGTATTTGAGTTAGGTAAGCCTGTGCTAGGTATTTGCTACGGTATGCAAACCATGGCGCAGCAACTCGGCGGCAAAGTAGAAGCAGGTCACAAACGTGAGTTTGGTTATGCACAAGTGCGTGCTCGCGCACACTCTGCACTATTCCGCGACATTCAAGATGCGACCAATACAGAAGGACATGGCTTGATAGACGTATGGATGAGCCATGGCGATAAAGTCACCGAGCTACCTACTGGCTTTAAAGTGATTGCCAGTAATGACACCACACCGATTGCAGCGATGGCGGATGAGTCGCGTAAATTCTACGCAGTACAGTTCCACCCGGAAGTCACACACACCAAACAAGGCCAAGCCATGCTAGAGCGCTTTGTGTTGGATATTTGTAGCGCAAAACCCGATTGGATCATGGGTGACTACATTACTGAAGCCGTAGCCAAAATCAAAACCCAAGTAGGCGACGAAGAAGTAATTCTTGGCTTGTCCGGTGGTGTGGATTCCAGCGTAGCCGCCGCATTGATTCACCGTGCCATTGGCGACCAACTCACTTGTGTATTTGTGGACCATGGCTTACTGCGCCTGAATGAAGGCGACATGGTCATGGAGATGTTTGCAGGCCGCTTACATGCCAAAGTGATTCGCGTGGATGCCACCGAACAGTTTATGGGCAAATTAGCAGGCGTGAGCGACCCAGAAGCTAAACGTAAAATTATTGGTGGTGAATTTGTTGAAGTGTTTCAATCAGAAGCCAAAAAATGTGCGAACGCAAAATGGCTGGCCCAAGGCACTATTTATCCAGATGTGATTGAATCCGGCGGCGCAAAATCTAAAAAAGCGGTGACGATTAAAAGCCACCACAATGTAGGCGGTTTACCTGAAAAATTGGGTCTAAAACTATTAGAGCCTTTACGCGATTTATTCAAAGACGAAGTACGCGAACTTGGCGTCGCACTTGGTTTACCACATGACATGGTCTACCGCCATCCATTCCCAGGCCCTGGCCTAGGTGTGCGTATTTTGGGTGAAGTCAAACGTGATTACGCCCTACTCTTACAACGTGCCGATGCTATCTTTATTGAAGAGTTACGCAATACCAAATGCGAAAAAACCGGCAAAACTTGGTACGAACTGACCAGCCAAGCCTTTACCGTATTCTTGCCCGTCAAATCGGTAGGCGTGATGGGCGATGGCCGTACTTATGATTATGTCGTGGCATTGCGCGCAGTCGTCACCAGTGATTTTATGACGGCGCACTGGGCAGAGCTTCCCTACAGCTTATTGGGCAAAGTCTCCAATCGCATCATCAATGAGGTGCGTGGTATTAATCGCGTGGTGTATGACATTTCTGGCAAACCCCCTGCAACGATCGAGTGGGAATAAGCATTCACATGCCAGTTGAGTTTATGCTATTTGGGTTAACACTGCTGGGTGTCGCCACGTTGCATAGGCATACGCTCGCTGTGTCTGCCAGCGGACTACTCAGCATCGTGCTCTACCAATGGTTATTTACCGGGTTTAAAACCGGAGCTGGTCTACAAGGCTTCCTTAGCCACCTCAATCACGAGTGGGTATTACTGGCTAATTTATTATGTTTACTCACTGGCTTTGCCCTACTCGCACGCCATTTTGAGAAAAGCCAAATGCCAGAAGTATTGCCCAAATACTTACCTGATGATTGGAAAGGCGGCTTTATGCTGCTGGTCTTGGTATTCGTGCTATCCAGTTTTTTAGACAATATCGCGGCAGCTTTAATCGGCGGCGCCATGGCACACCAACTCTTTAAGGGCAAAGTCCATATTGGCTATTTAGCTGGTATCGTGGCTGCCTCCAATGCCGGCGGGGCGGGCTCAGTAGTGGGTGATACTACCACTACCATGATGTGGATTGCCGGGATTGCCCCCTCGCAAGTATTGCATGCTTACGTGGCAGCGATTGCCGCATTATGCGTGGTGGGATGGGTTGCAGCTAAGCAGCAACATGCTTACTCCCCCATCATCAAGGATGCAACCGCCACTGCACATATAGATTGGAAACGCCTAATGATTGTGGCGTGCATGCTGCTTGCTGCGCTAGGGACCAATTTCTTTATTAATTTGCAGATGCCAGAACAAGCCGACTTATTCCCTTGGATAGGCACTGCATTATGGGTGGCTATTTTACTCACGACGCAGATACGCCGTCACGATTGGGAGATATTGCCCGAGACATTTAAAGGGTCATTGTTTTTACTATGCTTAGTGATGTGCGCATCACTGATGCCGGTAGAAAAATTACCTGTTGCTACTTGGACTAGCACATTCGCCATGGGATTTGTATCCGCATTTTTTGACAATATTCCTTTGACCGCACTCGCGATTAAACAAGGTGGCTACGACTGGGGCATGCTTGCTTATGCCGTTGGCTTTGGTGGTTCCATGCTATGGTTTGGCTCCTCTGCAGGCGTTGCCATTAGCAACATGTACCCGGAAGCACGTAATACCCAAGCATGGCTGCGTCAAGGCTGGCATGTCGTTGTAGCCTACATCATTGGATTTGCCGTGATCTTGACTATATTAGGCTGGCACCCAGCGGAGCCGCATCGCCAAGTGTCCTCTGCCATGACACAAATGCAGGCCGCAACATGAGTCGTGGCTTCGTCAAAGAAGATGATTTGGAACATGCGGGAACCGATTTACCTGAACGGCCAGTCAGCGCTCACCCTAACTACGTGACACCTGCAGGGTTGGCACAACTGGAGTCGCAAGCACAAGCATTAGCGCAAGAACGTCTGACACTGAGTAAACGCAAAGACGATCCAACAGCCAATCAGCGCTTTGGGGTGATTGAACGTGATTTACGCTATATTAGCGCACGGTTAGAAAATGCAATATTGGTCGACCCAGCACAACAAGATCAACATACCGTATTGTTTGGCGCACACGTCAAAGTGGAAGATGAAACGGGTGAAGTAAGTGGCTTTATTATCGTTGGCGAGGATGAGGCCAACATTGCCGAACATAAAGTGAGCTATATTTCCCCCATTGCCCGCGCATTGATTGGACGAAAAGTCGGTGATAGTGTGATATGGCAACGGCCAGCCGGCAATTTACAAATAGATATTATTGACATTCATTATGGAAAGTAATTAAGCATGCAAGTATCCGAAGCTATTATTGCGCGGCGGTCCGTTAAATCGTTCGACCCACACCATCGAATGACCGATGAAGAAATCCACAAGCTGATGTCGCTTGCGATACTATCCCCTACTGCCTTTAATATTCAAAACTGGCGTTTTGTAGTCGTCACAGAGCCTGTATTGCGCCAACAAATTCGCGCCGTGAGCTGGAACCAAGCCCAAGTGGAAGAAGCCTCATTATTGGTCGTGCTCACAGCAGATTTAAATGCATGGGCAAAACAGCCTGAACGCTATTGGCGTAATGCACCACAGGCAGTGCAAGATTATTTAGTGCCGGCTATTGGCAATTATTACCGCGATAACGCACAAGTACAACGTGATGAAGGCATGCGCTCGTGCGGCATGGCAGCCACTACATTGATGCTTGCGGCCAAAGAGATGGGCTATGACACTTGCCCAATGGATGGGTTTGATTTTGATGCCGTAGGCAAATTATTAAACCTGCCAGAAGACCACACACCAGTCATGTTCGTCGTCATCGGCAAAGCATTAGAACCTGCGCGTGCGCGTGCCGGTCAGTTGCCTTTAGACGAAGTCGTCATTTACAACACATTTTAATTTAACGCTATTTTTGAGAGTCTATGTTAACCGCTAACAATATCACCATGCAGTTTGGCGCCAAGCCACTGTTTGAAAACGTTTCAGTCAAATTCGGCGATGGTAATCGCTATGGCTTAATTGGCGCCAATGGCTGTGGAAAGTCCACCTTTATGAAAATCCTAGCGGGCGTCTTAGAGCCGACTAGCGGCAATATTTCACTGGATACCAATGAGCGTATGGCTTTTTTGAGGCAGGACCAGTTTGCTTATGAAGACCAGCGCGTGCTGGATGTAGTCATGATGGGCCATGAACAAATGTGGAAGGCCAACGCAGAAAAAAATGCCATATACGAAAACCTGGAAGCCACAGAAGAAGACTACATGCGCGCTGCCGAATTAGAAGGCATCTATGCGGAATATGATGGGTACACCGCGGAAGCGCGTGCCGGTGAGTTATTATTAGGCGTTGGCATTCCTATTGAGCAGCACAACGGCCCGATGAGCGCAGTTGCACCTGGCTGGAAACTGCGTGTATTACTAGTGCAAGCCCTATTTGCCAACCCAGACGTATTATTGCTGGATGAACCGACCAACAACTTGGACATCAACACTATCCGCTGGTTAGAAGATGTGGTCAATAATCGTGACTGCACCATGGTCATCATTTCGCATGACCGCCACTTTTTAAACCAGGTATGTACGCATACCTGCGATATGGATTACGGCAAAATCACCTCTTACCCCGGCAACTATGATGATTATATGGAGGCCAGCATTGCCGCACGTAATCAGCAAGCCAAAGACAACGCCAAAGCCAAACAGCAGATTGCCGACTTGCAGGACTTTGTGCGCCGTTTCTCGGCTAACGCATCTAAAGCCAAACAAGCAACTAGCCGCGCCAAACAGATTGATAAAATCAAGGTGGAGGAATTTAAACCTTCTAGCCGCCAATATCCGTTTATTCGCTTTGAGTTTGACGATAGAGAAAAGCTGCATCGTAACGCAGTAGAACTCAAAAAGCTCAGCCATGGCTTTGACAAGACTTTATTCAACGATTTAGAACTGATGTTTGAAGCTGGTGAAAAAGTCGCCATTATTGGTGAAAACGGTATCGGCAAAACCACTTTCCTGCGCTGTCTGGCAGGTGATCTCGCGCCTAAACATGGAGAAGTCAAATGGGCAGAAAAAGCCAAGCTTGGCTACTTTGCTCAAGACCATGAATACGAATTTGAAAAAGGCGAAGACCTGTTCGAGTGGATGACTGCACAGCGTCAACAAGGTGATGATGACAACACCGTGCGTAGCATGCTCGGCCGTTTGCTGTTCCCGACCGAAGCGACCAGAAAGTCAGTTAAAGTGCTCTCAGGTGGTGAAAAAGGCCGCATGCTGTATGGCAAACTTATGCTGGCAAAAACCAATGTGTTACTCATGGACGAGCCAACCAACCACATGGACATGGAATCCATTGAGGCGCTGAACACTGCTTTGGATAAATACAAAGGCACCTTATTCTTTGTCAGCCATGACCGTGAGTTCGTCAGCTCGATTGCCACCCGTATTATCGAAATCAAAGCGGACGGTATTGTCGACTTTACCGGCAACTATGAGGATTACTTGGCCAGCCAGGGTATTGAGTAAATCTTTCTCTGATTCCTAGATAATAAAAAAGCCGCTTAAAGCGGCCTTTTTATTTTATGTATTACTCTTTAGATGCACGTTTACGTTCATGCTCTAACAAGAAACGTTTACGGATACGAATATTTTTTGGTGTGATTTCTACCAATTCGTCATCATCAATAAACTCAACCGCAGACTCCAAAGACAATGCAACAGGTGGAATCAAACGTACTGCTTCATCGGTACCAGATGCACGCACGTTAGTCAGTTGTTTACCTTTAATCGGGTTCACAATCAAATCGTTATCGCGACTATGAATACCAATCACCATGCCTTCGTACAATTTATCGCCTGGTACTGAGAACATCTTGCCGCGATCTTGTAATTTCCAAAGCGCATAAGCAACGGCTTCACCATGCTCGGCTGATATCAGCACCCCATTACGACGGCCTGGCATATCGGCTTTTACCGGTGCATATTCATCAAAAATATGCGCCATTAAACCAGTACCACGCGTCATGGTTAAAAACTCACCTTGGAAACCAATCAAACCACGTGCTGGAATTTTATATTCCAAACGGGTGCGGCCATTGCCATCTGATTCCATATTTTGCATTTCACCACGGCGACGACCCAACTCCTCCATCACCGCACCTTGGTTATCATCTTCCAAATCCACGGTGAGCACTTCGTATGGCTCACATTTCACACCGTCAATTTCACGGTACACCACGCGTGGCTTAGCTACCGCTAACTCAAAGCCTTCTCGACGCATATTTTCAAGCAAGATAGTCAGGTGTAACTCACCACGGCCAGAGACACGGAAAACATCTGTATCTTGTGTATCTTCTACACGTAGTGCCACGTTCACTAATAACTCTTTGGTTAAACGGTCTTTAATTTGACGTGAGGTCACAAACTTGCCTTCAGTACCGGCCAATGGTGAAGTGTTCACCATAAAGTCCATGGTCAATGTTGGCTCATCTACGCCTAGGTGTGGCAAACCAACTGGCTTATCGCGATCGCAAATGGTAAAACCAATACCAATATCATCTAAGCCAGAAATAATGACAATGTCACCCGCTTCTGCTTCCTCGACTGGCACGCGCTCCAAACCTTGAAAGCCCAACACTTGATTGATACGGCCTTGCGCAACTTGTTCGTCTTCACGCATCACTGCCACCACTTGGCCAGGTTTGACGCGGCCATTGCGCACGCGACCAACGCCTAAACGGCCTGTGTAAGTAGAGTAATCCAGTGCAGAGATTTGCAATTGCAATGGCGCATCGCTGTCGCCTACTGGTGGTGCAACATGACTTAAAATCGTTTCAAATAACGGACGCATGGTCTCAGATGGTGTTTTCATATCTAAGGTTGCAAAGCCGTTAAGGGCTGATGCATAGACCACCGGGAAGTCTAATTGCTCATCTGTTGCACCTAAGTTGGCAAACAAATCAAAGGTGTGGTTAATCACCCAATCAGGACGTGCGCCAGGACGATCCACTTTATTAATCACCACAATTGGTTTTAAACCAAGTGCCAGTGCTTTTTTAGTCACAAAGCGCGTTTGTGGCATCGGGCCTTCTACAGCATCTACCAACAACACCACGCCATCCACCATGCCTAATACGCGCTCAACTTCACCACCAAAGTCCGCGTGGCCTGGGGTATCCACAATATTAATGTGCGTACCTTCAAAGTTAACGGCTGTATTTTTAGCTAAAATAGTAATGCCGCGCTCTTTTTCAATATCGCCACTGTCCATGACACGTTCTGTCACCGCTTGGTGCGATGCAAACGTACCTGCTTGTTGTAAAAGTTTGTCCACCATGGTTGTTTTACCATGGTCAACGTGCGCAATAATTGCGATATTTCTGAGATTACGAGACATGAAAGCTGCCGATTGTTTGGAAGGGCGCGATTTTAACACATTTAGCATGAAACTTATTTGACAATGTGAATTTTAATTTGACATTTGGGTGGATATGGTTATACTGCGCACAACTTAAAACTTATGCAGTAATTAAAAGTTTTAGATTCATTGCCCTGACCCAACGGCTACTCGCGAAATATGGAAGTAGCAATCTTTTAGATGAGACCTCTCTTATCTATCTTTTACTGGTTAGCGGCTATGCCCGTGCGCTAGTAAAAAGCATTTACATGAACTGATTTACCATTATTCATACTGCTTTCGCGTATTACGCTGATTTTCAGCTGAACTGTGTTTTGCTCGCGCCCTTTTTTATTGTTTTTAGAAAGGGACATACTTTGTCTTTTGAATCATTAAATCTACACCCAACTATTTTACGTGCCGTACTCGAAGCTGGTTACGACACACCAACTGCTATTCAAGCACAAGCGATTCCTGAAGCACTGAATGGCCGTGACATCATGGCCTCTGCACAAACAGGGACAGGCAAGACTGCTGCATTTACATTGCCAGCACTCAATTTATTAGCAACACCACACGAATCTAAAAGCCGTGGCCCACGTATTTTGGTGCTGACACCAACCCGTGAGTTGGCTGCACAAGTGAACGAAGCGGCGCGTAAATACGGTAAATATATTCGTGCCCGTACAGTGAGTATCGTTGGTGGCATGCCTTATCCGCTACAAAACAAATTACTTTCACAACCATTGGATATCTTAGTGGCCACACCAGGCCGCTTTATTGACCACATGGAACGTGGCCGTATTGATCTAAGCCGTTTACAAATGTTGGTATTAGATGAAGCGGACCGCATGTTGGACATGGGTTTCATGCCAGATGTAGAGCGTATCTGCGAAGCACTACCTAAAGAGCGTCAAACTTTATTATTCTCTGCCACCTTAGATGGCATCATGCATATTGCTAAACAGTTCCAAAACAATCCGCTGACAATTCAAGTGGCTGGACAAAAAGAAAAACATGCCAACATTGAGCAACGTTTGCACTTTGTGGATGACATGAACCACAAGAACAAATTGCTTGAGCATTTATTGATTGCTCCTGATGTCAATCAAGCCATTATTTTCACCAGCACAAAACGTCACGCTGATTTATTGGCAGAAGACTTATATGCAGCAGGCCATAAAACGGCAGCATTGCATGGCGATATGACACAAGGTGCACGTAACCGTACACTAACTAAACTGCGTCATGGCGATGTAAAAGTATTGGTAGCGACTGACGTAGCGGCGCGTGGTATTGACGTACAAGGCATTAGCCACGTGATTAACTACGACTTACCTAAGTTTGCAGAAGATTATGTACACCGTATTGGTCGTACTGGTCGCGCTAACAACACAGGTATTGCGATTTCATTTGCATCCAATATCGACCGCCATTTATTGCGTAAGATTGAACAATATACTGGCCAAAAATTAGAAGGTTCTGTCATTGCAGGTTTTGAACCCAAACGTGCGATGAAATCTGAAGCGCCTGCTGGCAAACGTGGTCGTAACAATGACCGTAGCAGTGCACACAAACCAGGTGCACGTGGTGGCTACCAATCACGCGATAACGCAACACGTGGCTCTAGCTTTGGTGACCGTGTCATGAACGAGCGTGGCGCAAAACCGCAAGCAACGCGTTCATTTAATGATGGTGCACCTCGTGCTGACGGTGGCGCTTCGCGTCAACGTGACAGTCAACCACGTCATACAGATGCAGCCCCTCGCGATGGTCAACGTGAAGTCAACGGTAACAGCCGTAACTACACGAAAGATACAGACTTTCAATTTGCGCGCGCATTAAGCCAAGAGTTCGGTGGTCGCGGTCGTCAAGACAGAAATACGCGTACTGACGCACCACGTGAAGGTCGCCCAAGCCATAAAGCCAATAGCGGTGAGAACTTTGGCAATCCACGCCCACAGCGTAGTGCGCCTAGAACCAGCGCGCCTAGAGCCAATGCCGGCGGCTTTAGTGGTGACAACAAACCTAAACGTAACCGTAGTTTTGCTTAATTAAGGCCAATCTCACCTTACATGAATACCAATACTGATGTAAATTTTGTTGAACAAAATGTTGATAATACAAGCTTAGATACTCCAAGCTTCGACAATCTAGGCCTTGCAGCACCATTGCTGCAAGCCATTACTGAAACAGGTTATACCACGCCTACCCCGATTCAAGCCAAGGCAATTCCATTGGCATTGCAGGGGTTGGATTTGATGGCTGGTGCACAAACGGGAACAGGAAAAACAGCAGCATTTGCATTACCTGTTTTACAAAAACTATTGCCGTTTGCCAGTACCAGCACATCACCTGCAAAACACCCTATCCGCGCGTTGGTACTCACTCCAACGCGTGAGTTGGCGATTCAGGTAGAAGAAAGCGTCAAGGTCTATGCCAAACATACACCTTTATCTAGCTTGGTGGTATACGGTGGCGTAGACATTAAATCGCAAACGCCTCAACTCAAAAAAGGTGTGGAAGTATTGGTGGCGACACCTGGCCGTTTATTGGACCATATCGAACAAAAAACGCTTTCACTTAGTCAGGTACAAATTTTAGTGCTAGACGAAGCGGATCGTATGCTCGATATGGGCTTTATGCCAGACTTAAAACGTATTTTGGCGTTACTGCCAAAACAACGTCAGAATTTAATGTTTTCTGCAACGTTCTCTAATGAAATCAAAAAGTTAGCAGATGAATTCTTAACCAACCCAACATTGATTGAAGTTGCCAGAAGTAATGCGACCAATGACAATGTGACTCAGCAAGCCTACACAGTGGCTGCACCACAAAAACAAGCGTTTTTGGTACAACTGCTAAAAGAAGCGCAAACCAACCAAGTGATTGTGTTTACCAAAACCAAACTCACAGCCAGCAGGCTAGCGCGCGCGCTACAAAAAGAAGATATCTCGGCCGATGCCATTCATGGTGACAAATCGCAAAAAGAACGTATTGAAGCATTGGATGCATTCAAGGCTGGTAAAGTCAAAGCGCTAGTAGCTACCGATGTTGCTGCACGTGGTTTGGACATTAGTGATTTACCCATGGTCATTAACTATGAGATCCCTAGTGCACCAGAAGACTATGTGCATAGAATTGGCCGTACCGGGCGCGCAGGTGCCAGCGGGATTGCAATCTCATTGATTTGCGATGATGAAGAGAAGTATTTTGCTGATATTGAAAAGCTCATTAAGAAAAATATTACTCGTCAAATTGCACAAGTTCAGCCGCAAACGCGTGCTGCAGAACACGATAAGCGTGTACGCACAAGCCATAGCAGCACACCAAGCAGCGCCCCCAGAAAATCGAAAGCGTCATCTGCGGATGCTTGGTTTAATAAACCGTATGAACCCAATACTGCCGAGGCAAAAGCAGTGGCAAGAGCGAACCCTAGTCAAAGCCGCAAGGCTCCAGTGGCTGCATTATTAGGCGGACTCAAGCGTCCTTAATCTGTTTTTTTGAACCACTGTGTCACCTGATCCGGTGGCACAGGTGGCGAGTAAAAATAGCCTTGTATGACCCTACAACCACTAGCCAGTAGAATGTCCGCCTGATGCTGGTTTTCTACGCCTTCACCTACCAAATCCAAATCCAACGCTTCGGCTAATGCCACCATCGCCCTTACAATGGCGCGATCTTCATCCGAGCTCACTAAGTCGTTTACAAACGTACGCTCAATCTTCACTTCGTCCACCGCCCAGCGCTTGAGATATAACAATGAAGAATGCCCGGTACCAAAGTCATCCAGCGATATGCCAAATCCGGCCTTTTTAATCGCCTGCATATTATTTTTAACAGTGGCGCTTTCTTCCAATATTGCATGCTCGGTAATTTCTATGCATAACATCTCTGGCTCAATGCCATATTGCTTAGGGATATTATTGAGTAAATTCATTAAGTTATCTGATCTTAAATGCCTTGCTGACATATTGACGGACATGCGCGGCAATACATAGCCTGCCTCTCGCCAAACACGCATTTGCCTACAAACCTCTTCTAGCACCCAATCATCCAGTGTATTAATCAACGAAGATTGCTCAGCCACGCGAATCAACTCAATGGTCGAAATTAAACCGTGATCCGGGTGCGTCCAGCGAATCAGTGCTTCCATACCAACCACTACGTTACGCGCAGCATCTAACTGCGGTTGATACACCATATGAAACTCATGTTTACGCAATGCAAGGCGTATTCCATGTTCCATGTCCATCCACTCTTTGGGGATGAAATTCATGTTGGGGGTATAGAACTCAAAGCTATTACGCCCATTTTGCTTTGCACGGTACATGGCCAAATCTGCATACGTCAGCAGCGTCTGCAAATCTGTGGCGTCATCTGGATACACGCTTACCCCAATGCTTACGGTGGTATACACACGCTGTTCCATAATCTCAAATGGCATGGAAAACGCTTTGACGATATCCCGCACAATGCGATGCGCATCTTGTGGCGTGGCTGATTCAATCACCATCACAAATTCATCTCCACCCATGCGATACAACACATCAATCTCACGTGCACATTCAATAATGCGCTTGGTCGACATCATCAACAGTTGGTCACCCGCCTCATGTCCCAATGTGTCATTCACGAGTTTGAAATGATCGATATCAAAATATAAAAGTAATACTTGCTGGCGATGACGCTCTGCCTTTTTGAGCGCTTGTGCCAAGTTAATTTTGAATACACTCCGGTTAGGCAGTCCTGTCAGCTCATCGTGCGAAGCCAAAAACTCCACTTTGCGATTGAGCGCAATCATTTCACTGACATCTTTCCCCACTCCCCGATAACCAATAAATTTAAGTTGGTCATCAAAGATTGGTTTGCCTGATACGCGCAAATACATATGCTTTTCATGCGCATCGATAAAATGCACAATAAAGTCTGAAAATGGCAACCGTTGTTGCAATACGCTCAACATGTCATCAGCTAAGTGGCTTTGGCAAGCTTTGGCAATATCTTGCAGATTACATACGCTCAAACCCATTGGTGCACCACTCAATGCTTGGATATTGAGCGCGCTATCTGCCTCCCAAAACCAATCGGCCGAGGCTTCGGCAAAATCTCTAAAACGCGCTTCACTTTCAATCAGTTTTTGACGCTCTTGGTTCAGCTCGATAATTTTTTTATCTAATTTTGCCCGGACGATATCAGTATGCTGTTTATCAAATTTAACCGGGGCAACGCGATACAAGCCACGTCCTTTAGCCACTCGGGGTTGTTTGGCGCCGGATTTAGTCACCTCAGCAATCACACCCAGAAACGCTTGCAAGTCCATTGGCTTAATTAAAAATGCAGAGGCGCCCAGTGACATGGCAAAGCGCTCATCCTGGCTAGACGTATAGGTGGCGGTATAGAACACAAACGGAATACTTTGCATGGAGATATTTTGTTTGACCGCACGACATAAGCCATAGCCATCCATTTCTGGCATCAAAATATCTGAAACAATCAAATCAACGCTATGGGAATGTAAATAGGCAAGCGCTTTTAACCCATTATCAAAACTGGAAACCTCATGACCTTTAGATTGGAATAAATCCACCAGCAATTGCCTAGAATTATCGTCATCTTCCGCAATTAAAATGTTCATTAAGAAGTTTCCTTACCAATCACCGCTTGAATCTGTGCAATCACAGTCATCGGATCAATGGGTTTTTCAATATAACTGGTGCAACCTGCTTCTAGTAAGCGTTCGCGATCGCCAGACATGGCATACGAGGTCATGGCAATAATCGGCACTGTTTTCCCTACCGGATGTGCACGAATGCGCTTGAGCACCTCTAGCCCATTGATATCCGGCAACTGAATATCCAACACAATAAAATCCGGCGGAATCGTCAATGCCTGCTGCACGCCTTCTTCGCCAGTCATAGCAAAGCGCACACGGTACCCGGCCTGCTGCAGAATAAACCGGATCAGCTCAAGGTTATTGTCATTATCTTCGATGATTAAGGCTGTTCTCATTATTATTGCCCTTCTAAAATGTTGACTAATTTACCGGCCTCCACTTCAGGCATCTGGTAAGGCAAACGCATCGTAAACGTACTTCCCTGCTCTACTTTACTGTTGACCGTGATGCTACCACCCAACAGCAAAGTCAAAATCTTATGGGTTAAATACAAACCCAAGCCCGTGCCCAAGGTTTTAATCTTGAGTCGTGAATCAATTCGTTCGAATGGCTTGAATAGTTTGGCTAAGCCAGCCTCATCAATCCCAATGCCCGTATCCGCAACTACAATTTCCAGCTGCTCCGGCAAAGGTATGACTTTAACGCTGACATGGCCTTTTTCTGTATATTTCAGCGCATTGGAAACCACATTCAAAACCACCTGATACAAGCGCTTGCGATCGGAATCAAGGGTGATGCCCTCCGGACACTCTATCTGTAAATTGAGCTTACGCTCTATTACCAGATGCTGTACCGCATGCGACACATCATGCATGACCTCTTTGATATCAAACGTCATTTGATGGGTTTCTAAAAAGCCTGCCTCGATTTTAGAGATATCAATCACATCGGAAATCAAGGACAGTAAATGTTTAGATGAAGCGTAAGCGCGTCCCAGCTGATCTTTTTGTTTGACATTTAACTCGCCGGACATGCCCTGCAACACCACGCCCAAGAAACCAATAATCGAGTTAAGTGGCGTACGTAACTCGTGAGACATAGAAGCCACAAACATAGACTTAATGCGGTCTGCCGACTCGGCTGCTTCGCGCGCTTTGATGAGCGAAGCTTCCAGCGCTTTTTGCTGGCTGATGTCTTGCCCGATTGAAATAATGACCGGATTACCCTCTGCGTCCAACTCCATACTTCTGGAAATAGATAACTCAGTGGTGGAGCCATCTGCGCGGCGAATCAGCATTTCTTGGCCTTGAATTTTATTGCCAAAAAACACATCACTAGAGAGCGCTTCGTGCTCACCTGTCATGCCTTCTGGCACAAATAAACTTTGGTAAGTTCTGCCAATGGCGTAGTCCCGGCTATAGCCAGTAATACGTTCGGCTTCAGGGTTCATTTCTATAATTTCGTTAGCCGCATTCATGTACAGAATCGTCACGGGTGCACGCTCGACCAAGAAACGGAACAACTTGGCATTACTTTCAATCGATGCCGTCCGAGTTTTTAGCATGTCCTCAAAGTTCTCTTGATGCTCCACCAAGTCTGTCTCTACTTTTTGACGCCTGTGTAACTCAACCGTCAGTCGAGCCAAGTCGGCCAGAGAGCCTGCATAATTTTGCTCGTCCAATGTCCACTCGCGCGCTGGGCCGACATGCTCATGGCAAATCACGCCAATCATTTCATCATCGTGCCAAATCGTTGCATCTAATAGCGCGCCTATTTGCTGTGATGGAAAATAATCCACCACAAAATCTTGCGTTGCACTGTGTTGATATACGTCATCGGCCACGACCACACGCGCTTGCTTCAGCGCATCAAAATAATGTGGGAAATCGTTTGCCACCAGCACTTGGCCTTGTGTATAGGCTTGTGTTTTTAGCTCATATAAAGCCTCACATACCAGTTGTTGCTTGTCTGCTGAATACATCCATACGCTCACGCGTGCCACGCTTAAGGTTTCCGCAGATTGCTTAATCAGCGCCTGATAAAACAATTGTGAAGAAGTCTGCTTATTTAAATGTGAGGCCAAATAGGCAAGGCTGGCTGTCTGCCTTTGTAAGCGTTTGTCAGCCTGTACTAGTTTTTCTTGCGCTTCATCTTTATTTTGATGATACAGATTCAGCCTATTGACCAAGCGCTCCATCTGACCGGCACGCTTTAAACTACCAAAAAAATAGGTTCCGCTAATATTGAATAGAAACACCCCCAACGCGAAGAACTGTACGATCAACTGATTACGGTAAGACTGATAAGTAACGGTAATTAAGATAAATATTGCGACCAAGGCAATCATAAAACCGATACGAGACAACCTGATTTTTTGCAGCAATGCAGGATCTGTCATCATGAACCGTCGCTGATCGATACTGGTGGATAACTTATACTGTAAGTGTGCGCGAAACTCACGGTCTAAAATAAACAATGCGAAGGTCAAAACCCCCAGCGTGAGGAACATGCCGAATGTAAGTTCCATTTTATAGACCTGCACCCACGCCAACAGTGCGTGCGCTTGACTGGGGAGGTTAGTTGGGTGATGGGCGAGTCGGTTGGCAGTCAATGCCATTTCTTCAAACAAAGGAAATGCGCTCACAACCGCAATTGCGAGTACGCTAAGTGAGGCAACACATGCCACGCGCAATAACTGCTTAAATACCAAGGTTGCAACCTTTTATTTATGTTGTGAGGGTATTCAATTAATGATGTTAATGCAGTGCTACTTGTTACTTCAAATCGTTAATTTGTTAACGTTTGTAAACTATATTACTTGTTACGCATAAAATCCGCTACCCCATACAGCTGGGCGGCTAACTTTTTCATGATTTCCTCATCAAGTTGTAGCGTATGCATCGCACGTATCATGCAATACATCCATTGATCACGTTCAGATTCACCAATTGCAAACGGCATGTGCCTACGGCGCAACATCGGATGCCCATAGCGCTCGATATACAGTTGCGGCCCACCCATCCAACCAGTGAGAAACATAGATAGTTTCTCACGTGCATCGGTAAGGTCTGCTTGATGTAAAGCGCGTATACCCGCTGCCTTAGGGTCTGTATCCATCACATCATAAAAAGTATTGACTAGTTGACGGACAACTTGCTGCCCAGCTTCTTCACCACCTAATAACTCATAAAAAGTGGATTTACTACTCCCGGCCTCTTCGATTTTATCCAACATAAGACTTATACCGCAGGTTTGGGTTTGACCAAGCTAGCCGCTAATTTGGCTTGTGTTCGCGCTTCATCGGCACTGTCGGCCGTTGCCAATGCAACGCCCATACGACGGCGCACAAATGACTCAGGTTTTCCAAACAAACGAATATCGCTATTGGGAATCGCTAAAGCCTCGGCCACGCCAGTAAATGTGAGATTTTTACTTTCCACGCCGCCGTAAATCACTGCACTGGCACCAGGCTTAGTCATGGCCACATCGACTGGCAAACCTAAAATGGCTCTAGCATGCAATTCAAATTCACTTAAACGCTGACTGCACATCGTCACCATGCCAGTATCGTGCGGGCGTGGACTAACCTCTGAGAACCACACCTGATCGCCCTTAACAAATAACTCCACACCAAATAAGCCCAAACCACCCAACGCATCTGTGATGGTTTTTGCAATGTGTTGTGCGGCATTGCGTGCGCCAGCTGTCATGGCTTGTGGTTGCCAGCTTTCAACATAATCGCCCTTTTCTTGTACATGGCCAATCGGCTCACAAAAGTAAGTTTGAATGTCGCCTTGTGCATTTTTTGCGCGCACTGTCAGCAAAGTAATTTCATAATCAAAACTAATTTGCCCCTCCACAATCACCACGCCTTGATTCACGCGCCCACCACTGGCCGCGTAATCCCAAGCAGTTTTCACTTCTGACGCTTGCGTGATTCTGGATTGACCTTTACCGGAAGAGGACATGGTCGGTTTAATAAAGCATGGATAACCAATGCCCGCATCAATAGCGGCTTGCAACTCAGATTCGCTGCGCGCAAACGCATAGGGTGAGGTTGGCAACTGGAGTGTTTCTGCCGCAAGTTTGCGGATACCTTCGCGGTTCATGGTCAGCTGCACCGCTTTTACGGTAGGAATCACTGTCGTACCATCGCGTTCGATATCGGCCAATGCATCCGTATTCAATGCTTCAATCTCCGGCACAATTAGATGCGGTTTTTCTGCATGTACCAATGCTTTAAGCGCTGCGGCATCTGTCATATCAATGGTATAGGCACGATGGGCCACTTGGTGACCTGGCGCATGTTCATAGCGATCTACGGCAATCACTTCCACCCCATAACGCTGCAAAGCAATGATGACTTCTTTGCCTAATTCCCCGCTGCCAAGCAGCATGACTTTTGTTGCAGATGGGGTGAGGGGCGAACCAATAACCATGAGAAAACTCCAGACGATAATGGGTGAAATGATAGCATGATGTGAGGGGTGCAAACATGCTAACTAGCATGGTGCAGGTGGTACAACCACGAAGAATAAAGCTGACTAGACGGAGATACCGTGTTTATCCATGCGGTAGCGCATGGTCATGCGTGTAATGCCCAACTGACGAGCCGCCTGCGAGACATTATTGCGTGCTTGCTCTAGGGCACTGAGCAGAATGGCTTTTTCTGCATCATCTAACGTCATTTGCGTTTCGGACGTATCTGAAGCCACCATGTGTTTTTGCTGATGGTTAGGCAATACCAGATCACTGACCATGATTTGCTCTTCCGCACTCAGCAATACCGCACGACTAATTTGGTGTCTGAGTTCCCTCACATTACCAGGCCAAGTGTAGGTTTGAATTGCCTGTAACGCATTGGCGCTGAAGACGCGCTTTTTTAAACCATAACGCTTTTCGGTCAGCGATTTAAAGTAATTCGAGAGCTGAATAATATCATCACCACGATCACGCAATGGTGGCATGAACATCGTAATCACATTTAAACGATAATATAAGTCTGAGCGGAAGCGCCCTTCATTGACCATGTCGTGCAAATCACGGTTGGTGGCTGCAATGATACGCGCAGGGACTGAACGCTCTTTGGTTGAACCTAAGCGACGCACCTGTCTGCGCTCCAACACATTCAGCAGTTTAGCTTGCAAGGTCAATGGCAACTCGCCAATCTCATCTAAAAATAATGTACCGTCTTCCGCCGATTCGATTAAACCGGGACGCGCGCCGACCGCATTGGTGTATGCGCCCTTCTCGTGACCAAACAACTCACTTTCAATCAACTCAGAAGGTAAAGAGGCACAATCCACATGCACAAACGGTTTATCGCTATTTGCACATTCAGCATGTAAAAAACGGGCAACCACATCTTTGCCTGTGCCAGTCTCACCAATAATCAACACGGTAGGCGGCACCACATCTGTAATGGCACTTAATTGCGAGATACGGCCAATTTGCTGACGCACACTTTGCATCGCCGTACTATCCCCAATCAACTGCACGCCATCCGTGGCATGTGTATTGCGTTGTCGTGAATAGTCTAGGCTGGTTTGTAACTCGGAAGCACGCTCATTTTTTTTGACGACCAGTAAGAGCTCTTCCAGATCGATTGGCTTTTTCAAGTAATCTACTGCACCTAATTTCATGGCGTTGACAGCGTCACTGACATCACCAAAGGCAGTCATGACAATGGTCGCTGCGCCCTTGCTAACAAACTCGGCCAGTAAGTCCAAGCCATTACCATCCGGCAAACGCATGTCCAACAATACCAAATCCGGCTGAAATTGCTTGTGGATGAGTCGACCATCCGCAATTGTTTCAGCATGCTCGCACTCATAGCCATCTTTTTGCAAACGCTTGACTACTGCGCGTGCAAATAGCACTTCATCCTCAACAACCAATACCTTTTTAACAATTTGGTGTGGACGAAATTTTGATTCAATGGCCATGTGTTGTACGAGCACGCTGTTCCTTCATTAGTCTAAATCTACACTGCTGGCTGATTTATTACCGCCAAACGCATAACGTAAGCCAAACCAACCTGCACGTGGTGCACCCGGCGCATAGAATGCAGGGGTCACTTCGTTACCGGTAAACTGGCCGGTGCTTGCATCAAAGCGATGTTCGCCCAATAAGCCAGCGTTGTTATATTCGCGATCAAACACGTTATTTAATTTAGCAAAAAACTGCCAGCCATTGCCAAAGTTATAACGTGTATCTAGGTTCACAACCGCATAACCGCTCACTTTTGCACCGTCGCCGTCGTGATCATTGTTCTCGTTACCACGTGAGTATTGATCTGAGAATGCGATGATGTTTGTGCCTACACTCCATGCAGGAGTTACGTCATAAGCAGCACGTAATTTAACTTGATGCTGTGGAATGCCTGGAAGGCGGTCGCCTCGCTTCACTTGAATTTCGGTTTCACCGTTGCCATCGAAGTCTTGTGCAGATGAGTTCACTTCGTTTGCAATCAACAAACCAGATTGATACGTGGCTTTTACAAAGCTATAGCCAGCAGACCAGCTAAATTTTTCCAAACGACCACTGATACCTGTATCAAAGCCTTGACGACGTGTTTTGCCTACGTTATCAAAGTATCCCAAGCCAGTTGCGCTAGAAGAAATAAACTGAATATCATCATGGTTCTCTGCACGATAAGCACTGAAAGTCCATGAAATATTGTCTGTCAAATTACCACGCAAGCCACCTTCAAAAGTTTTAGCCACCACTTGCTTTAATGGTGGATCGCCTGCAAAGGCATTTGGCAAACGGCAGCCAATGTCCGGATTGGCACAACCTAACTCAATAGCAGTAGGTGCACGGCTACCTTCGTTGTAGCTGGCAAAAGCGGTTAAGTCTTTGCTTGGCGTGAAGTTCACACCAACTGCAGGGTTAATGCGGTTAAAACTATGGTTACCACTTAAAGAAGTTGGATCTGGCAGTGCAACCAGTCTGTCGTCATTTTCCACTTTGGTATGGTTATAACGTAATGAGCCAGTCAGATGCCACAATGGGCTGAGTGAAAGTGTATCGGTAGCAAATACACTCCAAGTTTTGCTCACACCTTTCAAGTTTACTTCTGCATCATCACTAAAAATGCCTGATCCATCAATACCACGGGTGGTATTGACCAAGCCATATTCAGTGCTTTGTGTAAAGTTGGTTCTGCCATAGTCATAGCCCAAGCCAGTCACAAACTGATTTTTTAGGCCAGCTAAATCTTGCCCAAATGTAAGCTGCGCATTAAAGCCGTAGCCGGTACGACGTGAATTGGTACGGTTGATGGCACCACTACAGTTTTCATCTGCATCGTTATCGGCAAGACAGTTGGCGTTTGCTGTCGCCAATTCACCTGCATCAATATCACCGCTTGCATCCAAGTCGACATCATCATCGTCAAAGTCATCATTACCATCACCGTTCAAGGTTTTGGTTTTGGCTTTACGGTAATAAGTATTGCCGCTCAACTGCACGTCATCACTGAAAAAATGACTCCAATTTAAATTCACAAAAGCCAGCTTGTTTTCGGTTTTGTCAGGACGCGTCAAAATCGAATCACGGCCCAGTTGATCTAAAAAGTCTGCAGGCGCCAAACCGTTACCAATCAACTTGTTATCTGCACCGGTAAAGCTCAGGTTTACCGAGGTTTTCTCATTTTGCCAGCCCACTTTACCAAACACTTGGCCAACATCGGATGGGGAATAATCACGCCAGCCATCTTCTGAGAACACATTGCCGGAAATAAAGTAATCAATTGACCCATCTTCCGTTACACCACCAAACTCTGCGGAACCTGCTTTACGTCCCCATGAGCCCATATAGGCCTCAATTGCACCACCAGGATTGGTACGACCACTTTTGGTTTGCACAGACAGCGCGCCGCCCAACGTGTTTAAACCGAATAGTGGATTAGAGCCAGGAATCAGGTTAATCGAATGAATAGAGTTCATTGGAATCAAATCCCAGTTCACTACATCGCCAAACGGTTCATTCACACGCACGCCATCCACAAAAACTGACAAGCCTTGTGGCGTGCCTAGTAAAGGAGAAGCAGAATAGCCACGGAAGCTCACATCTGGTTGATAAGGGTTATTTTGCGTATCGTTAACACTGACCCCGTTCAAGTTCTGATTGATGTAATCAGAAATACTGATGCTCTTTTGCTCAATCAGTTGTTTTTCTTTCACGGTCTGGATGGATGCCGGAATCTGCTCCAAAGGCAAGCCGATGCCTTTTAATGGCGTTGTGCTAATGACTTCAATTTTATCGATATTGACGCCATTTGCTTCATCGGCAAACGCAAATTGTGGGGATGCATAGGCAGTTAGAATGGCCAGCATCATGATATTTGGTTGAAAAGTGACTTTCATATTTTTCCCTAGGATTGAATTATATGTGCCCATTAATTCGCAAGAATCATTCCTAGAAATCAACATGTAAAAATGTTGTTTAAAAACAATACCCAATATTTGGCATAGCAATCACTGATGGATTCTAAACCATTAATATGGTTGTATACAACCAATTACAACCATATTAATGGTTGTTTATAGCCAATATAATTTTTGCCAATGGTTATAAACAACCAATTTAGATGCTGTTGAGCAACTGTTTGGGGGAGTGGTTAAGATAGCTGCGCAGCGCAAGCCACGCAGCAGCGGGAATCAGAATCAGTGCACTTACGATAGCGATAGCACTCATCGTCACATTAAAATGATAAGGGATTTCCAATAGCCAGATGCTGACATACCAAGCCACCCCATTTGCCAGCAGGACAGCCACCACCACTGCACATAGGGCAATGGCAAAAAACTCTGCCAGCATGGCAACGCTAACTTGTCGCCTTGAAGCGCCTAACACTCTGAGTAATGTGGACTCACGGATACGTGCCTGTTGTGTTGCAATCAATGCAGCATATAGCACTGCCAAGCCTGCCACCAAGCTAAACAGAAATACATAACTCACGGCCACACTCATTTTTTGCATAATGGCACGCACCTGCTCCATCAGTGCGGCCACATCAATCACAGTTAAGTTAGGAAAATGACTGACCAACTGCTGCACAAAAGCAGTTTGCGAGGGCGGCAAATGAAAAGCTGTCATATAACTAGCTGGTAAATGCGCTATGGTTTTAGGAGGCGTTACCGCAAAAAAATTGGCGCGCATGCTATCCCACTCGACTTTGCGAATACTGGTCACCTTGAGTGTCAGCGCAGTACCGGCAACGTCATAAGTTAAAGTGTCTCCCAAATGAATATTCAGATTTTGTGCAAGGTCTTGCTCCAATGAGATATACGGTTTGCCGGCGTCCTCGTCTGTCCACCACTGCCCAGAAATTAAACGATTATCCGCTTGCATGTGCGCGGCCCAAGATAGATTGAACTCTCGCGACGCCAATCGTTTTGCGCGCTCATCCTGATAGCTATCTGCATTCACTTTTTGATGATTAATGGCAACCAAACGCGCACGCACCATGGCATGTACTTGTGGTGTGACTTGATGTTGTTGCGCGAACATTGTTTTAAAGGCGGGCAACTGATCAGGCTGCAGATTAATCACAAAACGATTGGGTGCATCTGCAGGCAAGGAGTCTTGCCAGCTCTGCATCAAATCTGTTTTGACGATACTCAGTAACACAATCACCATTAGTCCTAGGCTAAAGGCAATCATCTGCGCAATCGATAACCGCAAACGTCGCCTCAGATTAGTCAGGCCAATGTGTATGCTGGTCGCCAGCCGACCTTGACGGGGGCGCAACTTAAACAGCAAATGCACAGCTGCATAGGCTAATACGGCCACAATCACACAAGTGAGCACCAAACCACCGCTGACGATCAATGCCATTTGTAGGGTCTTGGCTTGCCAAACCATGAGCAATACCACGACTAAGGCCATCGGCAAATAATTGAACCAGTCTTGCTTTAAGTTCACTTCGACTTCTCGGCGAAGGATATGCACTGTCGGCAAGGTACGGATTGCGCGCAGATGTGGCCACATTAAAGTCAACATCACAAACAAGCTGACCACCATGCCCAATATAAACGGCCACATGCTGCTAGGGGCTAGCGATTCTAAAAACAATCGGCCCGCCAAGGTTGCCAAGCCTTGCTGTAAGGCATAACCAAGCGCACACCCCAAAACACCACCCAGCAAAGCTACCCATACCGTTTGCCATAACAAAATGGTTTGTATCATGCGCGTGGTAGCACCAAAGCAACGTAACATGGCAAAGGTATCTAACTGACGATTGAGGTACGGACCACTGGCCAATAACATGGCTACAATGGCCAACATCACACTGACCATGGCGGATAAGCCAAGAAACACCTCGGCTTTGTCTAAGGCACTTTTAATTTCCGGGCGTGCAGTTTTGACATCTTCCACGCGCTCGCCACGCTGTAATCGCGGTTTCAGCCAGCCTGAAAATGTATTCAGTTGTTCGGCATCACCAGCCACAATCAATTGATACTTCACACGGCTACCGTACTGGATTAATTTAGTCGCCGCCAAATCCTGTGCATTCATCATGGCACGTGGTGCAAAGCTAAACATATCGCCACCACGAGAGGGTTCACGCTCCAACACACCGGACACCTTAAATGACTGCTCGCCCAAGTGGATGCGATCCCCAAGCTTGAGTGACAATACCCCCATGATGCGAGACTCCAGCCAAACCTCCCCGGCTGACGGGGGATGTGCGACCAAGCGCGCCGTTGTATTAGGTGCCAGTTGTACGCTAAAGTCACCACGCAATGGAAAAGAAGCACCCAATGCTTTTATCTCGGCAATCTGACTATTGGCTTGATGTACCACCATGCTAGGAAACTCAGCTGTTTGCGTGGTGGCTAAGCCCAGCTGTTTGGCCTGCAAAGCGTAGTCTTGCGTGATGACATGATCACTCATCACGACCAAATCCCCACCCAACAAAATACCGCCTTGGCTATTCAGGTGCATGGCAATCCGCTGCGAGAACGCATTGACCGAAGTAATAGCAGCCACCGCAAGTACTAAGGCAATGAGTAATACGCGCAAATCACCTGCACGCCAGTTAGCGCGTAATTGCTGCCAGGCCAATCGGTACAGTGGCATGGTATTGATAGCCGGATTCATAGTACTCATGCCGGGTTGCGCTCAGTCAGCTTGCCATCCACTAGCGTGAGCACGCGGTCACAGCGCGCTGCCAAACGGGCATCATGTGTGACCAACACTAAAGTGGTTTGATGCGCTTGGTTGAGCTTGAATAGCAACTCAATGATCTTTTCGCCATTTGCGCTATCCAAATTGCCTGTAGGCTCATCTGCAAACAGCACTGCGGGTTGCGCGGCAAAGGCACGGGCAATAGCCACACGCTGCTGCTCGCCACCAGACAATTGTTTGGGGTAATGTTGCATGCGCTCACCCAAACCCACTTGTGTCAGGCTTTCTTTTGCAGTTTCCAGTGGTGCTGCATGACCATTGAGCTGTAACGGAATCATGACATTTTCTAACGCCGTCATAGTGGGCAATAATTGAAACGACTGGAACACAAACCCCATGTGTTGCCCACGCATGGCCGCACGTGCATCCTCATCTAAGGTGCTAAAGGCTTTGCCCAACATCCTAACTTCGCCCGAAGTAGGCATATCTAGCCCAGCCAGAATACCTAACAAGGTAGACTTGCCGGATCCGGAACTCCCTACAATCGCTACGCGTTCACCTTGCCGAATATTCAGCTGCAAATCGCGCAATATCTGCAAGGTATGTTCAGCACTCCCTACACTTTTGCACAAGTTTGTCGCTAGAATGATGGTGGCATGCATTGAATGTTGTGCATGTGTTGAAACGTTTGTTTGCGGTTGTGGGTCAAACTCAGAAGAGGAAAGTAACATCAATGAAATCTCGTTTATTGTTTTGGGTACTCAGGGTTAGTCTTGTTTTAATGCCATTGGTTGCATCAACCAGCCATGCAAGCTCGACTATTTTAGTATTTGGCGATAGCTTATCTGCGGCTTATGGGCTACAGACTGAGCAAGGCTGGCCTACGCTATTGGCGCAGCGCCTTAAAACTGAGCGACTACCATATCAAGTGGTGAATGCCAGCGTAAGCGGCGAAACCACGGCTGGTGGGCTGACACGCTTAAATCAGGCGCTCCAGCAGCATAAACCCACCATCATGATTCTGGCGCTAGGTGCAAATGACGGCTTGCGTGGCTTGCCGGTAGACGCAATGCAGCAAAATCTCAGCAGCATGCTGACACTGGCCAAGCAGCAAAAAGTGACCGTTTTGTTGGTAGGCATGAAAATCCCACCTAATTATGGGCCACAATACACCCAAGCCTTTCAGCAAACATTCTCTTCTTTGGCACAACAATTCAAAATCAACTTAGTGCCCTTTTTGCTGGAAAACGTAGCAGGCAACCCTGCATTAAATCAGGATGACGGCATTCACCCCACGGCACAAGCACAGCCAATCGTGCTAGAAAACATATGGCCACAACTTAAAAAGCTACTTAAAGCTTATTAGCCAGCACCATCCTCAGCAATCAATTGCTTCTAGGCGAATTGAAAGCCCCTGCTCATTGGGTTGTGCAGTCATATTGGCATCCACACCAATATTAGGAATACACACCAAAGTCTCAGCGGCAAACACCAAAGGATAATGTGCCCGCTGCCATGGTGGAATCGCATGCGCTTGCAACACATGCTGCAAGGTACGGCTCGGGCGCCCTAGCTCTGGCTTAAAGCGCTCACCTCCTAAACGGGTTTTGATCAGCAGTTTAGTTTCACCTAGCTGATACATTGCAATCCCTTTGCCAGTACACGTTTCAAACACCAAACGATGATACGCCGTCAATGGTACAACGGACTCTCCCTGCCACCAGTAACTGAATGGCTCAGTAGCCGTCTCCTCGATAACCACATAGGCACGACGGGCGTACCGGCGCACGCTATGCTGAGGCCCGACCTTCACGCAAACAGCTGCATCGCCACGGGCATGCAGCAATTGTTGCAGTAGTTGCGTGAGCGTCTCCGTGTTGGGCATAGGCAATGCGTGTAGCTCTAACCACCAGCGCAACACATTCTTGGCTCTAGGCGCGCTCAATGCACGTAAGCCATCTATCGCCAGCGTGCTCTGTTTGTCAGATGCATTGACCAGTGACGCATCACGAACATCCATTTCTGCCAATTCTGCCAGCAAGATATTGGCTTCTGCTAGATGCTGTGCTGTTCTACCTAGTGTTTTTTCAATGCCAGAATACTGGCCCGCCAATAACGGCATGACCGACTGGCGTATAAAATTACGGTCAAATTGCAGGTTTAAATTGCTCTCGTCTTCCACCCATTGCAGCGCATGTTGTTTGGCATAGCGCTCAATATCCGGACGAGATACCTCAAGCAAAGGGCGCAGCAATCGTCTAGAAAAGTCCATGGCCGCCATACCTGACAATCCTTTAGCGCCAGCACCGCGTGCCAACTGTAATAATAGCGTTTCTGCTTGGTCGTTTTGATGATGCGCTAGGCAAATAAAGTCAGCCTCAGCTGCGTACAGCACTGCATAGCGCGCGTTTCTGGCACTGGCCTCAATACCCAAGCCAGATTGGCTATCTACATGTATACGGCGTAAGTCGAATGGAACCGAAAATTGCGCACACACGGTTTCGCAATGGCTGGCCCATAGATTGGCATTTGGGCTGAGCCCATGATGCACATGCATCGCTGATAACTGTAATTGAAATGGTGCGCTCGCATCTGCCTGCAATGTGCGTTGTAAATGAACCAAGGCATGAAACAGCACGGTGGAGTCTATACCACCGCTAAAAGCAACTAATACACGGTAGATGGGTTGTGGCTGGAGTTGAAAAACGCGTGTAAAAAATGTATCTACACGCGTTGCGATTTGCTTTTTATTTGCTGGCGGTAATTTTGAATTTGCCATAACTCATGAGGCGGGCATACCTTGTTTCAAGCAATTTATCTAATTTTTTGGCTTGCAGAGTTTTTAACTGCACCCGAATAGCGTGACGCATTTTCTCCATCATCGCCAGTGGCTCGCGGTGTGCGCCACCCAAAGGTTCAGACACAATCTCATCGATGAGACCTAATACTTTAAGGCGATCTGCAGTAATCGCCAGTGTTTCTGCAGCTTCTGGCGCTTTAGTCGCACTCTTCCATAAAATAGAGGCACAACCTTCCGGGGAGATCACTGAATAAGTCGCGTATTGCAACATCAACAATTGATCGACCACGCCCAACGCCAATGCACCGCCAGAGCCACCCTCACCAATCACAATGCCGATGATAGGTGTTTTGAGTTCAGCCATCACATATAAATTGCGTGCAATCGCTTCGGACTGGCCACGCTCTTCGGCACCAATACCAGGATAAGCGCCTGGAGTATCAATCAGTGTAATAATCGGCAGACCAAATTTCTCGGCCATTTTGAATAAGCGCAGCGCTTTACGGTAGCCTTCAGGACGTGGCATCCCAAAATTGCGGTACTGGCGCTCTTTGACGTCACGCCCCTTTTGGTGACCGATCACCATGACAGGGATACCTTCAAAACGAGCAATGCCGCCCACAATGGCAGGGTCATCCGCATAAGCGCGATCACCATGCAACTCTTCAAACTCAGTAAAGAGTTCGTCAATATAATCAAGCGTATAGGGGCGTTGTGGATGGCGTGCCACTTGTGAAATTTGCCATGCAGTCAGATTTTGATAGGTATCTTGCAGCAACTTACTATTTTTCTTTTGCAGCTGTTCCAGCTCTTTGGAAATATCAAGGGCATCATGCTCATCGTGTGAAACTTGCAATGCCTCAATACGCTTTTCAAGCTCGGCAATCGAGGCTTCAAAATCAAGGTAGCTTAATTTAGGATCGGTAAGACGCCTGTTTTTCATTGTGTCGGTGTTCGTATTCAAATGGGGTTAATTATAAAGGATTTTTACATTTTCTTTTGAAAGCCATGTATGTAAATGCTTTAATAAATCATCGTGCAGTTCCACACGCCAATCATCCCCCAACATCAGGCTAGCTTGACCTTGTGCATTATGATATTCAATCTTGACCGGACAGAGTCTTTTATCCGCATTGCGGTTGCGATATGGGTTTAATATCGCGCTGAGCTTTTGTGCATCCGACTGTCCGTTGCAAGAAATTTTAAGCATATTGGCATACTGGCTTCTGGCCGTCGTCAAATCAAATAGCTTGCGTGCGCTCACGCGAATACCGCCAGAGAAATCATCATTGCTGATGCGCCCTTCTACCAGTAACAGCTGATCCTCTTTAATCAACAATGCATGCTGGTTCAGTAATTCAGAACCCACCACCACATCCACCCGCGCCACTGCGTCATCTATCGTCACAATCGCCATTTTCCCGCGCTGCGTCATGCGAATACGCACTCCCATGACCACGCCGGCAATCAGCTTGGGCTGCTCCTGCGGTGCTAAATCGGCCAAACTGCCCCTCACAAACGTGGCTAGCTCTTCTTTATAGCCCAAGAACGGGTGCCCACTTAAATAAAACCCTAGCGCCGCCTTCTCTTCTAGCAACGCTTGCTCAGGCAACCACGGTTCTACCACAGGCAATTGATGCTTGGTTTCAGAGGCTTCGCCAAATAGGCTGTTTTGGCCAGCATGAGAGCTGCTCTGCTCTGCGGCCGAGATTGCTGTGCTCACCGTTGCCAACAATGCTGCTCGATTTGCTTCAATGGTATCAAACGCGCCGGCGCGAATGAGAGACTCAATGACGCGACGATTGACTTTACGCAAGTCCAAACGCGCACAAAAATCAAAGATATCGGAAAATGGTCCATCTTGTTGGCGTGAAGCTAAAATCAAATCAATCGCAGCCAAACCAGTACCTTTAACGGCCCCTAAACCGTAGAGCATTTGTTTTGCATTTAATGGCTTAAATTGGTACACACTTTGGTTAATATCTGGGGGTAACACATCAATTTGGTTTGGCGCGCAATCATCAAAGAATATGCGTACGTTGTCGGTATTATTCATATCGGCCGACATGGTGGCTGCAATAAATGCGGCCGGATAATGTGCTTTTAGATAAGCCGTTTGATACGCCACTAGTGCATACGCTGCCGCATGGGATTTATTGAAGCCATAGCCGGCAAATTTCTCCAGCAAGTCGAACAGATCATTGGCTTGCTTTTCGTTCAAGCCGTTTTTCTGTGCGCCTTCGTTAAAAATGGCGCGTTGTGCCACCATTTCTTCTGGTTTCTTTTTACCCATGGCGCGCCGCAGCAAATCCGCACCGCCTAGACTATATCCTGCCACCACCTGCGCAATCTGCATCACCTGCTCTTGATACACCGCAATGCCGTAAGTTTCTTTCAGAATCGCTTCGGTCGCCGGATGTGGATATTCCACACGCTGTAAGCCATGTTTGCGTCGACAGAAATCCGGGATCAAATCCATTGGGCCTGGACGATACAACGCTACCAGTGCAATAATGTCTTCAAAGCAGTCCGGCTTGGCCTGTTTGAGCATGTCTTTCATGCCCTTAGACTCTAGCTGGAATACCGCCGTTGTGTTGGAAGTCTTGAGCAGTTGATAGCTCTTTTTATCATCCAGCGGCAAGGTCTCAAAACTTAATGGCGGTAAATTCTCTTGCGCACGCTGTGCATTGGCATTTTCTAACGCCATGTCCAAAATGGTCAGTGTGCGTAGCCCTAAAAAGTCAAACTTGACTAGGCCTACCGCCTCCACGTCATCTTTATCGTATTGGCTGACCAAGCTGCTGCCATCGGCTTGACAGTAGACTGGGGAATAGTCGGAAATTTTACCCGGCGCAATCAACACACCACCTGCGTGCATGCCTACGTTACGTACCAAACCCTCTAATCGCAAAGCCAGTTCAAGCAGGCCTGCCACCTCTTCTTCTTTTTCACGACGTTCCTGCAGTTGCGGCTCTTTTTCTAATGCAGATTGCAAGGTAATGCCAAGCTCTAATGGAATCAACTTGGCAATGCCATCGACAAAGTTAAAAGGCAAATCCAACACGCGCCCCACGTCACGAATCACGGCCTTAGCCGCCATGGTCCCGAAGGTAGCAATTTGCGATACGGACGCCAGCCCGTATTTTTGTTTGACATAATCAATGACGCGATCACGCCCTTCTTGACAGAAGTCGATATCGAAGTCGGGCATGGAGACGCGTTCTGGATTCAAGAACCGCTCGAACAGTAAGTTATAGCGTAGCGGGTCTAGATCGGTAATGCCTAGACTATAGGCCACCAGAGAGCCAGCACCAGAACCACGGCCCGGCCCTACTGGTACACCATTGTGCTTGGCCCAGTTAATAAAGTCCGCCACAATTAAAAAGTAGCCAGCAAACCCCATCTGGTTGATGATTTGACACTCAAATCCTAGCCGCTTTTCATAACTCTCGCGCTTTTGTGCACGGATATTTTCATCGGGATACAAAGCACTCAGGCGCGTTTCCAACCCTAGTTCGGATTGCTGCACCAGAAAGACATCCAAGCTTTCTTGATTGGGCGTAGGAAAGTCTGGTAAGTAATTTTTGCCTAAGGTTAAGCTCAGGTTGCAGCGCTTGGCAATTTCCACACTATTGGTCAAAGCTTCTGGCATATCCGCAAACAGCGTTTGCATCTCTGCCTGCGTTTTAAAATATTGTGATTCAGTAAAGTGTTTAGGGCGGCGACTATCGGCCAACATATAGCCTTCGGCAATGCAGGTGCGTGCCTCATGCGCCATAAAGTCGTCGGCCGTAATAAACTGAATCGGATGGGTGGCGACGACTGGCAAATCCAATGTATGCGCCAGATGCACCGTGGCTTGCACCAATCTATCTTGTGCGCCATGTTGCCCTTGCGGATGTGTACGCTGCACTTCTAGATAAAAGCGGTTAGGAAATAATGCTACCCATTGTTCCGCACACTTTTTAGCCATGGGCAGATTGTCTTGGCTCAATGCATGGCCGATATCACCATGCTTAAAGCCTGACAATACAATTAAGCCTGCGTTAGCCTCGGTTAGCCACTCTTGCTTGATTTCCGCGCGACCGCGATACTGATTTTCTAGATATGCTTTGCTCAGCAACTCACAGAGATGGCGGTACCCCACCAAGTTTTGTACCAAAAAAAGTACACGATGCGCTTGGTCGCGATTCGTCGTATTTTCTATCCAAACATCACAGCCTACCAAAGGTTTAATGCCTGCACTACGCGCTGCTTTATAAAATTTAATCGCGCCAAATAGGTTGGATAAATCGGTCAACGCAAGCGCAGGCATGGCGTCTTGTTTAGCTGCTTTGACATAATCGTCAATGCGTACAATGCCATCCAAAACGGAGTATTCGCTATGGCAGCGCAAATGCACAAAGGCAGGTGTGATGGGTTGGAGTGCGGAATCTTGCATGCCCACATTTTACCTTTGTCAGGCCACAATGACACCCATTAATTGAGGTATTAAGTGAAAGTTTTTTTGCTGGATAACATGGGAGAAAAACAAGCAGTTAATACACAACCACTTGTTTTTAATAGATTATTAAGACTTTCTACTGACCAGCTCGTTGACTTTAGCAATCAACTCATCATCATGCACCGGCTTACCAAAGAACGCATCCACACCAATATCTTTGGCCAAGTTTTGATGCTTATCTGCGGTACGTGAGCTAATCATAATTAACGGTGTGTTGGCTGTACGCGCATCGTCACGAATATTACGGGCCAAACCAAATCCGTCCATACGCGGCATCTCAATATCCGTCAGAATAATATCCGGTGTCACGCCTTGTAATAACTGCAAGGCATCCATTCCGTCTTTGGCCACCAACACCTCATAGCCTTCACGCTCCATCAAACGCCCCAGTACTTTACGCATGGTCAACGAATCATCTACGACCAGCGCTTTTGGCTTGAGTGTGATAGGCGTATCTTGCACTTTTACTTTTACGCTACCCACTGCAAGCACTTCACGGTTGGCTAATAGCAATGGGTTAAGGATGAGAATCACACTACCATCGCCAGTCACGGTGGCACCCATAATACCGGGCACGCGTGCTAACTCCACGCCAATTGGCTTAATCACCACCTCTTGGTTGCCCAGCATTTCATCCACATGCAATGCAATACGATAGTTACCGCTTCTTAATAGCAATACAGATGCATAGGTATGTGCGTCATCTGAGCCTGACTCATTCAGCAACTTAGCAATATGGTGAAATGGATAAGTATTACCCGCCCATACAATCTCACCTGTCTCATTTGCTTTTGCAAGTTCGGCTTGTTTGATTTTTTGTGCTTGCTCAATCATGGCCACAGATATCGCATATTGCGTATTACCAGCGCGCACCATCAACACTTGTGCCACAGTGAGTGTCACTGGCAGATAAATAAAGAACTGTGTCCCTTCGCCCAAACGGCTATCAATATCGATACGACCACCCAAGCCAGTCACTTCACTACGCACCACATCTAACCCCACGCCGCGGCCAGCAATTTGTGTTACTTCGGCAGAGGTTGAGAACCCTGGCTCAAAAATTACTGCCATGAGGGCTTGGTCATTAATCTGTGCTTTCGCATCAATCAGTTTATTTTTGACTGCAATCTCACGTACTTTCTTCAAATTGACGCCGGCACCGTCATCGCTTACCTGAATGCGAATCTCGTCATTTTCTGCTGTCACATGCAAGCGTAATTTACCAGTAGCCGCTTTACCAGCCTTTTGGCGGCTGTCCGGCAACTCAATGCCGTGTGCTACCGCATTCCTCAGCAAATGCTCCAATGGCGCACCAATTTTATCCAGCACGCTGCGGTCAATTTCAGTTTTATCACCCGTAATCGTGAACTCAACGCGTTTTTTCAGCTCACGTGCAGTTTGCCGCACAATTCTATCCATACGCTCAGAGAGTTGTGAGAACGGCAACATACGCACATTCATCAACGTTTGTTGCAATTCACGATTCATACGTGTTTGTTGTTGCAGTGCAGCTTCTGCTTGCCCCAAGTTGCCAATCAAGCCATTTTGAATGGTGGAAATATCGTTCACACTCTCCGCCATCATGCGCGTCAATTCTTGCAAGCGGGTGAATCGGTCAAATTCCAATGGGTCAAACTTCTCATTGGCTTCTTGCAATAAGGTCAAACGTGATTGCAGTTGTGTATCCGCCTCAATCTCTAACTCGCGTAAATAGTTACGCATGCGCGATACGCTCTCGGTCAGATCATGCGAGGTATTTTTGAAACCAATCACTTCTTTATCAATGCGGGAGCGAATAATCGAAATCTCACCGGCCTCGTTAATCAGGCGGTCCAGCACATCTGCACGCATACGCAAGAACTGTGTTTTGCGGTTGCTGTGGCGAATGGTTTGCGCCGCTACATCAATATGCGCTGGCGTAATTGCCGCTACGTCTTCTAACGGTGCATCTTCTGTAGGTTCGTTCTCAACTTGAATCAGTTGTGTGAGGTGTTCAGGCAAATGGCCTTCTTCAAAATAAACACCTATCGCATCTAAATCGGTAAACAAATGCTCAAACGTTTGTGCGTTGGGTTTGGTTTTTAGCGCCTGTACTACGCGCTCTTCCATATTGTGCACAACATTGCCTAGGCTATGTTTACCTGCCATGCGGGCACTGCCTTTAAGCGTATGCAAGGCACGTTGAAGTGCATCCGGATGTTCAGAATCTGGTGGGCTGGCGCGCCATGCTCTAAGTTCAACGCCAATCATTGGCAGCAACTCATCTGCCTCTTCTTGGAACAAAGTGAGAATCTCTGCATCGACGTGCTCAACATCTTCCAGTACATCTGAGCCATCTTCAGAAATATCATTACCCGAAGCGGCAGCTGTATAAATTTCGACAGGCTCATCGCTGACATCTGCCGTATTATCCCAAGGCATTGTCGCAGGTGCGTCTTCCGCTGCCTCTTCTGCTATTTCTCCCAACACTGGCGGGATGAACACGATTTCATTTTCTTCCACTGCAGGTTCTGGCTCAGCTACAGACAGAGGCTCTACTTCATTCGGCAATATTTCAGCAGGTATTTCAGCAGTCTCTACGATCGTCTCTGTTGTGTCATCTGGTGTTAGCAGATTAGCCGCATCTTCAACAGGCGTTGCAGATTTCTTAGCACTGCGTTTGGTAACAGAGGCTGGTTTTTGCAGTGCTTTTAACAGCGCTTTTTCTTCCTTAGGCTCATTGAGCTCAGAAATACGCTGCCACATTCTGGCAACAGATTTCACCACACGTGTATACAACTTGTGGTTGGCTGGCGACCATTCCGCGCCAACCTCATCCAACCAAGCTTCTGCTGCGCGGCCTAGTGCACCCATGTGCGTAAAGCCTGCAGCCAATGCATTGCTGGCCAATGTATGTACTGCACGTCTGGCAGCATCCGAGGGCGCAACTGCCATCGCATGTGCATTGATATTCGCTAAATCTTGCTCCAGCGTAGTAATGTTCAACATGCTTTCGTTTAAGAAAATATTGTATAGCTGGCGACTCAGTTTACGTGTGCCCCCTATCAGCACCACATCATCGCTTGCTTTTTTCTTCGCCGCTTTTTTAGTAGGTTTGTCCCAGCCTTCAATGCGTGCTATCCATTTTTCCGGATTAAACGTCAACGTTTTTTGTTCGCGCAGGGTGTTAGACCAATCGGCAAATTCAGCGGTCACCTGCTCAACCTCTTGTAACTGCGCGCTTGTTAACAAAGCCTTATTGTCCAACACGCCATTTAAAAACGTTTCTACCTTGCCAGCCACTTCACCTAAATTAGTTAATCCAACCGTGCGGCCGCTACCTTTTAAGGTATGGAAACCTCTTCTGACTTCTACCAGCGCTTCATGGCTGGCACTGACCTTAAGTAACTGCAGATTATTGGCAATATGCGCCAACACTTCTTCGGCCTCTGTTAGGTAAATATCCAACAACTCATCATCCAAGGCCGTGTCGGCACTTAAGCGCTCAGGCTGAGTATCTGCTACAACTGCCTCAACAGTAGCCTCTGCAGTTTCCAACGAGGTTGAGGATTGAGTATTGACCACATGCGTCAATGTAGTACGCATTCTCGTCAGTGCTGCATCCATGGCTGATTCATACTCTGGACGCACTTTAGGCATGCCTTCAGCATACAAGCCCAGCATACTCAAGCTCTCTGCCAGCAGTTCAAACTCGCCTTGATTGCTTACAAACTGTGGCGATTGGAAAAATTCAATATACTCCAAGCTCAGTTTGGCAATATTGGCTGGCGTATCCATATCCAACATTTGGAAGATAGAAGCCACCTCTTTAAGCGGTTTTACTGTGAGCGCAAGCGCAGATTTATCGTCCGATTGCCTAAAGAAACCATCCAGCGATTGCTCTACTAGTTTTAATGACTCTTGGATCTGTGACACCACTACTTTAATCGTATCAGCATCCAACTCATTGGTTCTGTCTTGTGCCAGCTGCGTATAGGCTGCGCCAGATGCAATATGCTCCAAACGCTGAATTTCAGACAGTAGTTTTTGGATTTTGCCTGCATCCAACTCTGTATATTCTTGCAATGCTGTTTCGAGCAGATGAATACCTGCAGCGATTTCAATTAAGATCGGATGCGTGGTTTGGCCTGAGCCGTCTCTCAAAAAACCAGTGACTTGTGCCAGTGCCTGATACAAATCAATGACTACTACTTGGCTTAATTGCTGACATAGCGGCTGGTGCTCAGCCAAAATATTGGCGCACTTGGTCATCAATATATTGTCGATAGAAATCGTTGTATGTTGGCGATCTTCTACATTAAAATTAATTTTATTGGATAGCTCATTCCAGACATCGCCAATACTTGCCACCACCTCGGCCAATTGCAAGGCTGTATTCACTTCTGCTTGCTCAATCACGCCGTGACCGAACTGATCTAACGGGCTTTCAATATAACTTTGCAAATCAAATAGATGTTTGGCTTTGCTCACCGCGGGATAGTCAGCGTCTGACTCTGCAACGTAATAGAGCATTTCTTTCAGCATATGAGGATTGGCTTTCGGTGCATCCTCCAACAATAATTTTAGCTCTTGGTCTATTTTTCTGCAGATACGTTTGGCACCGGCCAGCGTGGAAATTTTTGAATCATATAAGCTTTGTGCGAATGCACTTGCAGACCACCACATCAACTTAGGCGCGCTACGTGTTTGTGCTTGGCTCACATTGGCAAGCGCATTCACCATCTGCCCGAGCGCATCTGCATCATTACTTTTTAGCCAACTTAATAGCGATTTCTGGTAGCCAAGCCGTTGTTCTGCAATAAATTTAGGGTATGTCGCTTCGTCCATCTCAAGAGTAGCGACATCTTTAGGTGCAGATAAGCTGATATCCGGAAAGAATAAATCACTTTTTTCAATTGGTGCCCCATGCGCGGCAGCTACTGGAGCAAGCGCATCATACAAGCGCAATGGCACGTCACGCGCGCCTTTCATCAGGCTTTCGATATACGCCAACAAGGCATTGACTGCATGCATTAACTGCTCAATGAGTTCTGGCGTGGTTTGAATTTCGCCTTTTTCAAGTGCAGACAAACATTTTTCCAGTGTTGCGCAGTAAAACTTACACCCTTCCAACCCCACCATATCCAGCGCACCGCTGGCTTGGTAGGCATGTGTTTGCGCGTACCGGAGGAACGCGGTATCCGAGATGTTGGCGCCATACTTGTTTAGATTATCTAAAACAGTATGCAGCGACTTATCAATTTCGTCCTTCACCCAAGTTAATGGGCCGATATCAAAATCATTTGACACTTAAATTCATCTCAAAAGTTATAGATTTATCTCAACAGCTTAAGCGAGCTTGAACCCAGCAACTGATTCACGCAACTCTTTCGCCAGCGAAGTCAACTGACCCACAGAGGTAGCAGTTACTTTGGTACCTTCAGTCGTTTGTGTCGTAATCTCTTGAATTTGCTGCATGTTCTTCGTCACGGTAGACGCTACTTGCGTTTGCGCTTCTGTTGCAGATGAAATCGACTCAATCAAACGCGCCAAGTTGTTGGTCACGTTTTCAATCTCGGCCAGTGCTCGGCCCGCCGCATCAGACAGTTGCGCACCCTCTACCACACCCTCGGTACTTTTCTCCATCGCGGCTACCGCAGAGTTAGTATCGGTCTGAATCGTTTTTACAATGGCACCAATCTGCTTGGTCGCCTCGGATGAACGTTCCGCCAATCGCTGCACCTCTTCCGCAACCACCGTAAAGCCTCGACCCGCTTCACCCGCTGACGCTGCCTGAATCGCCGCATTCAACGCCAAAATGTTGGTTTGTTCTGTAATGTCAGAAATCAAGTCCACGATCTCACTAATCTCTTGTGAGCTTTCACCCAAACGTTTAATCCGTTTTGAGGTTTCCTGAATTTGCTCACGAATACTGTTCATACCTTGAATCGTATTTTGTACCGCTTTAGACCCTTGTGACGCCGCTTGCAATGAACGCTGCGCAACCTCGGACGCCTGACTCGCGTTGCTCGATACTTGCAAGATAGAACGTGTCATGGTGGTCACCGCATCTGTTGTATCGGTAATTTGTTTGTATTGCTGCTCAGTCGCTGAAAGCAAGGATACTGAAGTCTGCTGCGCCTGCGCGGTTGCCGTGTTCACCTGCTCTGACGCGCGCGTAATCTCGGTTACCAGATCGCGCAAGTTATCAATCGTATAGTTAATGGAGTCAGCAATCGCCCCGGTAATATTTTCACGCACTTGCGCACGTACCGTTAAGTCACCATCCGCCAAATCACCCATCTCATCTAGCAAATTCAGAACCGCCATTTGGTTGGACTGTCCGTCATCTTCCAAACGTTTCACCGAAGTATCAATGGCTTTTACTTGACGAATACCGAAATAAATCATGGCAAACACAATCGCCAAGCCCAATAAGACCAAGGCCGCCAAAATACTCACCAGCAAACTTGAAACCTCTTCTGATGTTTTGCTTGAGAGCTTTTCCACTTCATATTTAAGTGTGTTGGCTGTTTGCTTGTTTACCTCATAGGCACTGGCTAAATCGGCCAGCGGCTTAGCGGCTGCAATCGCGCCTAACTTAATCGCCGCATCAAAGTCTTTGTTAAAGATACGATAAAAATTCTCGTTAGATTTAGCCACAGCTTCAAATGCGCCAGTCATGTTGCCGGCTTCCGCGTTGGCTTTCCAGTACGCTAGACGCTCTTTAAACACAACCTCGTAACGCTTTACTTCTTCCAGTTTTTTATCACGTTTCTGATAATCGCCGTTGGTCGTTGCTACATAAGCTTCATTGGCCGCCGCAAACGCATCCACCGCATAGAGTGAAGGTGGAGAAATATCGGCACGCAAATCATTGTTCTTTTGTATCTTGTTGAATTCGGGTCCGTTGACGCGCACTTGGTGAATCGTATACGCCGCCAACGCAGTAAATACAACGAAACCAATCACCGGCCAATACACCTGGGCGTAACTTGTTTTACCGCCAGATACAGCCTCTCGTTTAGCAAAGAGCTGTTTTACTTTTTCTGGAATTGCTTTTATAAAACCTACATTAATCGCCATTTGAATCCCTCTGTTTTCCCTACGATTTTTTATGAGTACCGAATATTAATATGACTGAATAAACTCTTTTGATTGCACCAACTTAGCACAATCAAGCACCATCCATTGATTGCCATCCTGATCTTCATATACATCATGTTGCATACAAAACGCATGCTCTAGTGTATCGGTCACCTTCTGCATTCCTTCAAGCTTGCGTAGCCCAACTAACTTTTCTACCAAAAATGCCACATGCGAAGTCACTTCATCGCTCATGAGCAACACGCGCGCACTTGAGCTGATTAATGTGGCCACGCCATTCATCAATTGCCCAATATCGTTAATGGCATACAATACGCCACGCACATTGGCCACCCCTAGAAACCAGCTTTTCACCAAGGGCACCGGGTAAATTTCCATCATCGGTAATGTCTCGCTGATTTCCTGCATATTGACCAGCACATTTTTACCGGCAATCACCACACCCAAATAGCCGGCGGGTGCTGCTGAGCCCGCTTTTTTAGCTTCTTCCAGCCGTTCTAGAATATTGGCTTGGTAGTTTTTAAGTGTGTTTTTTGCCGCCATGACCTATCCAAGTTTAGCAATAATCGCCAAGAGTTCAGCTTTATCAATTGGCTTTTGCAAACAGCCTTTGGCGCCCATTTTTTCTGCCCAAGCCAAATCTGTTACCTGCAATTTACCTGAGGTGAGCACAATAGGAATATTGGCTGTGGCCGGATCTTTTGTCAGCGTTCTTGCCGCTTGAAACCCTGTTATACCTGTCATGATGATATCCATCACGATTAGATCTGGGGCTAATCCAGCCGCTTTCTCTACACAGGCCTCGCCACTCTCTAATGCTTGCACTTCAAAATTATTAGCTTCCAACATTTCTGTTAAGTAAAAACGATCCGTTGCCGAATCATCTACTACCAGTATTTTTTCTATTGCCATAATGAATCCTTATTTTTGAATTATTCTGGTTAAATTTTTACGTACTCAGTAACAGCTGCCACCAGTGTTTCTTGCGTAAACGGTTTGGTCAGATACTCATCTGAACCGGCCATGCGGCCACGAGCACGATCAAACAAACCGTCTTTGCTGGAAAGCATAATGACTGGGGTAGATTTAAATCGATCATTACGTTTAATCAAACTACAGGTCTGATAGCCATCCAAACGCGGCATCATAATGTCAATAAAGATAATTTGCGGGTGCTGATCGGCGATTTTAGAGAGCGCGTCAAAACCATCCTCTGCCAAGATAACTGCATACCCTGCATTTTTTAGAAAAATTTCAGCACTGCGTCGAATAGTATTGCTGTCGTCAATTACCATGACTTTTACTGCGGCTAAATCACTGTTGGACAATTAATTTACGCTCCTGTGTTGTACGTTGTTTACCTGTCAACTCTTGTCTCATTTTTATCTAGGTTAACTTTAAATTCCGGTAACAATCCTTTACATTTGTAGAAAAATATTACATTATCTAAACAGAAATGCAACACTTAGCTTACATTTGTGATAAAACACTTTAACATTTAATGCTAAAAATGGGTAATTTAGATACATTCCTCAAGTTAATTTTTTTAAGGGCTGCAATCAATGTTAATCAGACAAGAATCTGTAGATGCCAAGGGCGCACTCAAAGATCTACCTGCTACATCACCACTTCCAACCGCTAATCTGGTGCTCGCTTTCTCTTCAGTGAAGCGATTTTCGGAAGGTAAATTGCAATCCTACTTAAAAGCGCGCTACCCAACTGCACAAGTCATCGGCTGTACCACATCGGGTGAAATTAATGCAAATGGTGTCTTTGATGACAGCATTCAAATCACTGCCATTATGTGGGAAAAAGTAGTGCAACGTGTAGCGCAAACCAAAATGTCTGGCATGCAAAACTCTTTTGAAACAGCTGCTTTATTAGGTAAGCAGTTAAAAGACAACACGTTAAAAGCATTATTGGTGATTTCAGATGGTTTAAATGTAAACGGATCCGAACTCCTCAAAGGTTTCCAAAGCGTATTGGGTGAAGTCCCCATTATTGGTGGCTTAGCGGGTGATGGCGGTGCTTTTGTAAAAACACTACAGATATTTAACGAGACCGTGTCTGACGGCATGATTATCGCGGTGGGCTTATATGGTGACTCTTTGATTGTATCCAGTGGTGCCTTGGGTGGCTGGAAACCGTATGGTCCCCCACGAAAAATCACCAAATCAGAAAAAAATATTGTGTACGAAATGGACGGCAAACCTGCCCTACCGCTGTACCGCATGTATATTGGTGAAGCCTTTTCCAAAGGCTTGCCGGGTACGGGACTTAAATTCCCATTGGCCATCATCGAAGAAGGTAAGCGCGATGTAGAGAAAATCCGCACATTACTCGCCGTGAATGCCGATAACAACAGCCTCACCTTTGCAGGCAACGTGGAGGAAGGCGAAACCGTACGTTTATGTCAAACCAACCATGATCGCCTAGTGGAGGGTGCTGGTGCAGCCGCTGAACTAGTAATGGATGGCTTGGGCGAGAACAAAACCAATCAAACCGGTTTAGCTTTATGTGTAAGTTGCGTAGGCCGCAAAGGTGTGATGGCTGAGCAGGTGGTGGATGAAGTCAAACAGGTCCAACTGATATTGGGGGCCAAAACCAATATCACTGGCTTTTACTCTTATGGCGAGCTTGCGCCACGCCCCAATACCTCAGACAGCGTGTTACATAATCAAACCATGACGATTGGCTATTTAAGCGAAAACGTACTCGCCTGAATCGCCGGCACATAGCGCGCCTCAGTTAAAGTATGTTATAAAGCATTTGTGTCATGCAAATGCTTTTTTTGCTATTCATCCAGTGTTAAGTAAGTCGAAAAAGGAATACCGATGCCTAATGCCGTAACTTTGATGGGAAGCCCTGTTCTCATCGAGGGCGTTTTACCAAAAGTGGGAGAGCACATCCCTGAATTTACATTGGTCGATAAAAATCTTGACGATGCGACCTTAGATAATTTTGCCGGAAAACGTAAAGTGCTTAACATTTTTCCGAGCCTCGACACCCCCACCTGTGCCAGCTCTGTAAGACGCTTTAACCAACTCGCAAGCGGCATGAAAAATACAGTTGTGCTCAATATTTCTGCTGATTTACCTTTTGCCCAAAATAGATTCTGTGCGGCTGAAGGCCTAGACCAAGTCATTAATTTATCTACTCTGCGCGGACGCGATATGCTTAAAAATTATGGCGTACTCATCGTCACTAGCAAACTGGCTGGATTAGCCACGCGTGCGATTATCATTGCGGATGAACACAATGTAGTCAAACACGTAGAATTGGTTCCGGAAATTGCTAACGAACCTAATTATCAAGCAGCGTTAAGAGCATTAAAGTAATTGGCATATGTTCAATATGCTATCTAAGTGATACCTTACTGTTTTCTACGATTTAATCACAACATCCATTGAGTGATTTATTCACGATGTGGATATTGACCATAACAATAAACAATTCATATTTCATTCATTATTAAGGAGAACATTCATGTCGACAGTCACTCTTAAAGGCGGCCCAGTAACAGTAGGTGGTAACTTCCCTAGCGTTGGTCAAACCGCACCAGACTTTCAATTAGCAGATGCAAAGCGTGTATTACAATCATTAAGTGCTTATGCTGGCAAACGTAAAGTGCTCAATATTTTCCCAAGTATTGATACGCCTACTTGTGCGACTTCTGTACGTACGTTTAATCAAAAAGCAAGCAAGATAGATAATACCGTTGTGCTCTGCATTTCGGCTGACCTACCTTTTGCCCAAAGCCGTTTTTGTGGCGCAGAAGGCATTGAGAATGTCGTAACACTCTCTACTTTCCGTGACACTGCAAAGTTTGCCAATGACTTTGGTGTCAATATTGTCGATAGTAGCTTGGCTGGTTTAACTGCGCGCGCAGTAGTGGTATTAGATGAAAATAATAAAGTGCTGCATAGCGAACTGGTGAGCGAAATTGCAAACGAGCCAAACTATGACGCAGCTTTAGCTGTGTTATAAGCCAACTAAGTCGTAAACGTAATATAAAAAAGCCCTGCGATTGCAGGGCTTTTTAATTAAGAGTGCTTATCTCCACAACGCACTTATAAGCTTACTCATACGCCGTATATTTAGCATTACTCCCCTTGGCTTTTTCTACCGGGTACTTTTGTGCATTCAGTTCAATTTTCTGGTTAGCCGCTTCAATCAAATCGATATTCAAAACCTCTGCAATTCTGAGTAAATAGACAAAGGTATCGGCAAGCTCATGACTCACGGCTTCGCGTTTCTCGGGTGTTAACACCATGCTATCGGCTGGCGTATCCCACTGAAATTGCTCCACTAATTCGGCAGCTTCTACAATCATTGCCATGGCTAAATTTTTAGGTGTATGAAATTGCGCCCAATCGCGCTCGGCAACAAAGGCATTCACACGTGTACGTAACGCTTGCAAACTATCATTCGTCTCTATCATGCATATTCTCAAACAGTGTCCGGCTGCAAGGCTTCTAGCATTCTTTCTGACTGCAATAATGCTGAAAAATCTTCCGCCGTGAGTGGTTGACTAAAATAAAACCCTTGAATCTCATCGCATTCATATTGTTTAAGATAAGCCAATTGCTCAGCAGTTTCTACCCCCTCTGCAATCACCTTAAAGTTTAAACTGTGTGACATTTTAATAATCGCCGTAATAATCGCTGCATCATTGGCATCCGTTTTAATATCACGAATGAAGCTTTTATCAATTTTAATAGTATCAATCGGCAACCGTTTCAAATAAGACAAGCTTGAGAAACCAGTGCCAAAGTCGTCAATCGATAACCTCACGCCCATGTCTTTAAGCGAGATTAAATCACGAATACCTTCGCTATCACCATGGATCGCAACTGTTTCAGTGACTTCCAGCTCCAAGTATTGCGGGTTCAAGCCACTTTGCAATAAGACTTTTGACACTTCGTTTAAAAAACCTGAATGTCTAAGCTCCACTGCCGATACATTAATCGCAACAGGAATCGGCCGCAACCCCATGGCTTGCCATGCTTTATTTTGACGACAAGCCTCTGACAACACCCACTGCCCAATCACCTTAATCAACCCCGTATCCTCAGCGGTTGGGATAAACACATTCGGGGCAATCATCCCATTTTCAGGATGCTGCCAACGAATCAGCGCCTCAGCGCCGACTATCTTACCGGTTTTGAGTGATACTTTCGGCTGGTACATCAATATAAACTCATGCTGTTTTGCAGCTTTATGCAAACGATTCTCGAGCGCTACTTGATCGGCGATACGTGTACTGAGCTCTTTGGTAAAGAATTGATAGTTGTTTCTACCCAAGCCTTTTGCATAATACATAGCTGCATCGGCATTGCGCATCAGCATGTCGGCGGTACTACCATCTTCAGGGTAAATTGAAATACCTATACTGGCCGACACCTTCAACTCATGCGTACCAATCTGGTAGTAATCGTTCGTTGCATTCAGTAGTTTTTGTGCGATTTCCGCAGGCGCCATTGGGCTATCGACTTCAGAAAGCAGAATCACAAATTCATCACCACCCTGGCGGCTAATGGTGTCTGTCGTGCGAATACAAGCTTGTAATTTTCTGCTTAAAAATTTAAGTAATTGATCCCCAACGTCATGCCCCAGGGTATCGTTAATTTTCTTAAAGTGATCAATATCTAAATAAATGATAGCCACTCTAGATTTTTTACGCTTGGCTGCGCCCAGCGCTTGAGTAATACGGTCTGTCAACAATAGTCGGTTAGGCAGATCGGTGAGGAAATCATGCTCTGCCAAGTAGGACATTTTTTCGGCCATTTGCTTGGCATTACTCACGTCGTGAAACACGAGCACCACACCCAGCATTTCTCCGCCTTCACTTTTAATCGGCGCGGCTGAGTCCTCAATGGCAAACTCCTGGCCTGTTTTAGCAATCAGCATGGTGTGATTGGCTAGCCCACATACCTGCCCATGCGCCAGCACCACATCAACCGGGTTGGCTGCCAATTTACGTGTACTTTCATTGAGAATTCTAAACACCTCTAGCACAGGCTTACCTATGGCATCTTCTTTCGTCCATCCAGTCATGGATTCTGCAACAGGGTTCAAATACGTGACATTAGAGCTCATGTCCGTCGTAATCACGCCATCTGCAATGGACTCCAAGGTCACCAATGCTTGCTTTTTCTCTTTAAATAAAGCGTGTTCAATCGTTTTTCGGCGATCAATTTCATGCTGCAACTCAGCATTTGCATTGGTTAACGCTTGCGTGCGCTGTTGCACGATCGCTTCCAGATTGTTATTGAGCTCCTCTAATTGAGACTCTGCCTGCAAACGCTGTTTGACTTCATATTGCAGTTGATCGATGTTCTTTTGAAGTTGTTTGGTGCTGGTCATGGTGAGTGCGATTGGCATCAACCGCCACAACATGAAAGCAGTGAGCGCAGAAGCGATTGCTGTAATGCCCTTGATGCTTGCATCTACCCAATACGCAGGCATCCAGATCGTGACAATCGACACTAAATGGGTCATGCCGCAGGCAAAGATAAATACCGAGAACATCACAAAAATCCAGTTGAACTCAATATCGGCACGCCTTTTGACCAGATATAAGAGTGCAAGCGGAATAGTGAAATATGAGAGTGCGATCACACTATCGGAAACTACGTATAGCCACAACAACACTGGCGTCCACAAATAACAATGCCCGTGTGGCATGAACTCGCTTGGAATTAATAATCCTAAAAGACTTTCCACACACTCTCCCCTTTTTACCCAACTAATGTTTTTGTGATTGGATGACAAACCATGTGTTACGCGCAGAACATGTAGCAAGACGGTGAATCGTGCACTACGTGCAAAGTATGAGGTATCAAAAAATATGGATACCAGAGGTGATTGTGATTATTTTTATAATTATGAGCTTGCAAGGCAGATATTACCTTGCAAGTGATTTGAATTACAACGGAATTTTATCTTCTTTGCGATTAGAGCCAGCGACCATTTTAATTTCAAACAATCGACACTCTAAAGGCCCGTTGAAAAGTGGGGTACGCTTGCTTGGGGTTAAGCGCATTAATTTTGGCAAACGTAAGTCATTGGTCAAAAAATAGGTGTTCCAACCCGCAAATTTACGTTTAAGCGTTTCTCCCATTTTTGGGTAAAGTAACGCCAATTCCTCATCTTCGCCAATACGCACGCCATAAGGAGGGTTTGCCACCAACACACCTTCATCAGCAGGCGGCACGGCCTCGGTAAAGTTCACATGGGCAACTTGTACGGCTTCTAGCAAACCCGCTTCTGTAAGGTTCTGCTTGGTCACACGCACTGCACGCAAATCCATATCACTGCCATATAGTTTTTGGAAGTTGGCTGGCTTAACTGCTTTTAAGGCTGCATTTTTGATCTTTTTCCAGGTATCGGATTCAAAGTTTTTGAGTTTTTCAAACCCAAAACTACGGTGTAATCCCGGAGCAATCTGCAAAGCCATCATGGCGGCTTCTAACAAAAAGGTACCACTGCCACACATCGGGTCCAGTAAAGCCTGTCCTGGTTTCCAACCGGTCAGTTGCAATATGCCAGCCGCCAAGTTCTCACGCAGCGGTGCTTCAATACTGGCTTTACGGTTACCGCGCTGATACAAGGCATTGCCTGAGGTATCCACATAGTATTGATAACTGTCGGCTGTCAGATATGCGTGCACACGCACTGCAGGCGTTTTGGTATCAATGTACGGGCGTGAGTTGACGACTTGGCGGAATTTATCGCAAATGGCATCTTTGATTTTCAATGTGGCAAACTCTAGGCTTTTGAGTGGGCATTTAACACCCGTCACTTTCACCATAAAGTCATGCTTCACTTCAAACCAATTGGGCCAATTGAGCTTATAGGCGGCTTGATACAAATCATCTTCAGTGGCATATTTCCCACGCCCTACTTGAATCAAGATACGTGTGGCAATGCGCGAATGTAAGTTGGCGTGATAGCACACCGCCAGTTCACCAACAAAGCTTACGCCACCATCGGTGGGTTTGATGTCACGGGCACCGCTCGTGTGTAGCTCGTTTACGAGTAACGCTTCCAGCCCTCTGGGGCAAGTCGCAAAATATTGATTCATGTGTGTTCCTAATCCTAGGTTTAATCCTGAGTGCTAATGATCTAGACTTCTAATCGACGTGCTGACCACGCATATGGTCGAAACTAAGCTGTAATTTGTTGTGTGGGTTATTGGATATTAAACGCTCTACCAGATCGACAAAATCGATACGATGTTCCAAAGCTAATTGTTGCGCACGCGCTTGTAGCTGTGCCAGCTTAATGACAGGAGTGTTGGCTTGTTTAAATCCAAATACCACAATATTGCCTGGTTTACCGGTTGGCAACATCAGCACATGGCCATCAAAACTTTGCTCTATACGCTGCAAGTAAACATCAAAATTCTTGTCGCTACCCCATAAATTGATGACGAAAATGCCATCGTAGCGCAATATCTCGGCGCAATCGTCAAAAAAAGCCTGCGTACAAAAGTCTGGGGGAATCCCCACGCTATCAAACGCATCAATCATCAAGACATCACAAACATTCAGATGCTCTTGTAAATACGCAATGCCATCGGTCTGCAATACATTGAAGCGTGCATCGTCCTCTGGCACATAAAAATGACTACGGGCAATCTGAATCACTTGCGGATTAATTTCGACCACGGTCTGTGCAATATCTGAGCAATACTGCCAAATATACTTAGGCACAGATCCACCCCCCAAACCAATGGTGAGCACCTGCTGTGTATCTTGCTTAAATAACAAAAACCCCATCATACCGCGCGAGTAAGGCAACTCTAGCGCAAAGGGCTCTTTCACACGCATGCTGCTTTGCACGGTCACCGAACCTAAATGCATAGAGCGCACGCCGTCCATCTCAGTGACCTCCACAATACTGGTATCCGCGACACTTTTATGAATTTTTCGATTAAATCTAAACATAGCGCGTGCTTATTCGGCGCTTTCAGTGTCTTCAAACATTTCAGCTTCAGTGCTTGCTTCTGATGGCGTTGTTTCTGACTGTACCGCTTCTGGCTGAATTTCTAGCACTCCTTTGAATTGGCAATGCAATTCCATCAATAAGGTATCTACTTTTTGTACTACCAACTGCACACGCGTACCCGCTTTTAATTCTGGCAAGCTTGGCACTTTGGTCATATAGGGCAATGCTTCTAGACGTACAAGGTTTTCGCGCCAAACCGTTGCTTGAATCTCGGTGATATTTTCTTGAATCAAATATTGTAAGCACCAAAAACGCTCCATGCGTGTCTGAAATTCGTTGTAGGCGTTATAGGTCAAATCAAAATTACGCATATGTCCCACAATCACATCACTGTTGGCAGGGTACACTGGCGGCGTCATTTGCACGGCCGCAATCAATTGGCGTTGATTGATCAAATCCACTGCGCGTCGTAATGGTGATGTGCTCCACGCATATTGCGCCACACCTAAGCCTTGATGCCCTTCTGCTTTGGTCGTCATATACACTTTACCGCCATTTTGCGCGCGATAGATGCCCGGTAATTTGTGTTCGGCCAATAGTGCGCCCCATTGGCTATTGGCCTCAATCATCAGTTCTGCCACCAATTTATCCATGGGTGAACCGCGTTGGCGATTCACGATACTGACTTTGCCGTCATCGACATAAAAATTGTAGTCCACTTGTGGTGGTCGCGTGGGGTCATACTTGCCGCGTGCTTTTTCTAAACTTTCGGCAAACTGAAACAGGTATAGCAACCGTGACCAAAATGGGTGACCGGTATCTGCATCCAATGTACTTTCATTAAAATAAGGCTCAAGACTGTCATGCCGCAAATTTTCAGCAATCTTGATACGCTCTATCTTAGTTTCACGCTTCACCACACTAAAATCTGGCGCCACTTCAATATAGAGCGATAGCACAGGCTTAATCTCGCCAGCATCTAAACTAAACGGACGGATCGCAGCTTCTGGCAACATAGTGATCTTGTGTCCGGGCATGTATACCGTAGACAAGCGCTTCATCACTTCTGTATCGAGTGGCGTATTGGGTAGCACGCCCAAAGCAGGCGCTGCAATATGTACGCCCACTTGGGTATTGCCATTTGCAAGCAACGTGACCGACAAGGCATCATCAATCTCGGTGGTGGTACTGTCATCAATACTAAATGCTTCAGCGTCTGACAGTGGCAAATCGCCGGGAACTTCGGCAATGTCAAATGTGCCAAACTCGCCACCATGTGGAAAGTATTCCCGCAAAAATGCACCCAAATGATAATCATGTACTGATGGAATCGCCCCCGCATTTGCCAGCACTTGTATCGGCATTAGGTGCAAATCATGCGTGGCTTGCTCTAGCGCTTTCCATTCCAAGGTATTTTTGTCCGGCGCGTAGCACAGCATATCCAGCTTACTTGCAAAGCTCTCTGGCAACTGCCCTAGTTTCAAGGCTTCAGTCATCTGTGCAACGTGCTCAGCTTGCAGACGTTTTTTTTCTTGGCCAGCTAAGGCTGCTTTGAGGGTATCCGCTGGTGCCGATTTATAGTTGCCTTTACCTTTGCGGTAAAAGTACATGGGGGCTGCATGCAGTTTAGTGGCGACAGCTGCGGACTGCACTGGGGTAGGTTTTACACCATAATATTCTTGCGCAAGGGCTAAAAAGTTAAACTCGGCTTCGCCGCAACATTCCCACAAAAAATCGGTATCTAGCGTATCGGCTTCTGCGTTTGCGGCGTCCATAAATCCAGCGATCGATTGTTCAAATCGCATCAACACATTCGCCACTTTGATTTTAGAGCGCTTACCGCTGCTGGACTCTATTTGTAGCGAACTGTCAGCTTCTGTCATGATGGAGGCGACTTTAAAACCACCATCTTCTTCATAAAATACGTTCATTCAAAACACTTCATTGGATATAGCCGCCATGATACATGAGTCGCGACTGCATTCCTGTCAAAAATTGCAACTGAAATGTGATTAAACGCTCTAAAATAGCAGGATGAAAACACTGCAATTTGACAATCGCTGGTTACGTGAACTACCAGGTGACCCCGAGACCGATAACTTTACGCGCCAAGTGCCAATCGCACTGTGGTCAATGGTCAAGCCTAGCCAAGTGCGTGCCCCTGAGTTGCTGGCTTACTCGCCAGAGGTTGCCAGCATGCTTGGCCTTAGCGTAGCTGACATGCAAGACCCAGCGCTGCTGAATGCACTCAGCGGTAATGATTTATTACCAGGTATGCAAGCGTATGCCACGCGCTATGGCGGTCATCAGTTTGGTAACTGGGCAGGTCAATTAGGCGATGGCCGCGCCATTTTACTGGGCGAACTAATTAACGATGGCAAGCGCTATGAGTTGCAGTTAAAAGGCGCAGGCGCCACCCCTTACTCCAGACGTGCTGATGGACGCGCAGTGCTTCGTTCCAGTTTGCGGGAATATTTATGCTCTGAAGCCATGTATCATTTAGGTGTACCCACCACGCGCGCACTCAGCTTAGTCACAACTGGTGAACAAGTGGTACGTGACATGTTTTATGATGGCAACCCACAATTGGAAACGGGCGCCATTGTTTGCCGCGTGGCGCCATCCTTCACCCGTTTTGGCCATTTTGAACTATTAGCCAGCCGTGGTGAGCTCGATTTACTCAAGCAACTGATTACGTTTACCATCGACCGTGACTTTAGCGATTGGTACACAACGCAACCGTACAAACTGGCAGACAATCAACTCACGCCTGAACTCATTAACGCATGGTTTATGGAGATTTGTGAACGCACGGCTACTATGATTGCACACTGGATGCGCGTAGGGTTTGTGCATGGCGTTATGAACACAGACAATATGTCGATACTTGGGCTCACCATCGATTATGGCCCCTATGGCTGGGTAGATAACTTTGACCCAGGTTGGACACCCAACACCACGGATGCACAAGGCAAGCGTTATTGCTTTGGCCGCCAGCCTGATATTGGCCGTTGGAATTTAGAGCGGTTGGCCGATACCTTAGCCACCATACTACCTGATACCAATGGTTTAGCGCTCGCCATAGAGCAATACGATAGCACCTATGTGACACAGCTCACGCAAGCATTTGCAGGTAAATTCGGCTTGGGTGATTGGCAAGATGGCGATGGTGAAATGGTCAACCGCTGCTTTGAGCTGATGATGCGCGCAGAGGTGGACATGACTTTGTTCTTCACGCATTTAGCAAAAATGGACATTGCCGCGCCACAATTAGAAACACTCAACATTGCGTTCTATACTGAACAAGGCTACAGCAATTTTGGTGCAGATTTCACAGAGTGGCTGTCACTCTACTGCCAACGCATCCAAACTGCATCGCAATCTGCGGAAGCAAGGCTAGCGCAAATGCAAACACACAATCCGCGTTATGTATTACGTAATTACCTAGCACAACAAGCCATTGATTTAGCTGAAAACGATGCCACCAGCTTGCTAGAAACACTACATCAAGTATTGCGTAACCCATATACCGAGCAAGCCGGTATGGAACGCTTTGAAGAAAAAAGACCGGATTGGGCGCGACATAAAGCGGGTTGTTCTATGCTGTCCTGTAGTTCATAATTATCAGCATGAGCGCTCAAGAACGAATTATTATCGCCGGATTAAGGCCTACCAAGGCACGTTTGGCAGTACTGAACACCATTGCAGATGCAGACAGCGCACTCAGTCATCCTGAAATTTTAGAGCGCTTATCCACGCAAAAAGAGTTTGATCGCGTCACGATTTACCGCGTATTGGATTGGCTAACCGAGCACGATCTCGTACATAAAATTTCAGGTGAAAACCGCGCTTGGAAATTTCAGCTATCACAACAGAAATTCACATCAGCAACTGCACCCAAAGCTACTAGCGCAGTGTTATCAAATAATCACCATCACGCACATTTACACTGCAAGGTCTGTGGAAAAGTGACTTGTGTTCATGAGTTAGAACCGCATTTCCCTGCTCCACTATTAGCGCAATACCAAGTCACGTCTATTGATATCAACATCAAAGGTGTTTGCGCAGACTGCGCATCTCTTAAATAACCCCACCCTCTAAATTTAGCAACATTGTTGCAAAAAATAGGATTAACCCATAAAATGCAACATTGTTGCTAAATTGGGTTAACCACATGAAAAAACTTCCAGTCACAGTACTTTCCGGTTTTTTAGGCGCAGGCAAAACCACGCTGCTCAACCATATCCTCAATAACAGAGAGGGCAAACGTGTTGCCGTCATTGTCAACGACATGTCCGAAGTGAATATTGATGCACAACTAGTGCGTGAAGGCGGCGCTGACTTATCGCGTGCGGATGAAAAGTTAGTGGAAATGAGCAATGGCTGTATTTGTTGCACACTACGCGAAGACCTGCTGATTGAAATTACAAGGCTCGCGCGCGAACAACGTTTTGATTATTTACTGATTGAATCCACGGGCATTTCTGAACCACTCCCTATTGCTGAAACGTTTACTTTTCGAGATGACGATGGCACCAGCCTGTCTGATGTTGCAGAATTAGACACGATGGTCACGGTAGTCGATGGCTATAACTTTCTAAAAGACTACGCCTCTCAAGACCTATTGGCGACACGTGGTGAAACATTAGGTGAAGAGGATGAGCGCACCGTGGTAGATCTATTGATTGAGCAAATTGAGTTTTGTGATGTATTAGTGTTGAATAAAACCGATTTGATGTCACACAATGAAATTGATCGGTTACAAGCAATATTGAAAACGCTCAACCCACGCGCTGATATCGTACGTAGTCAGCATGGCCAAGTGCCGCTTGAGCGCGTCATAAATACTAAACGTTTTAGTTTTGAAGAAGCTGCCGATGCGCCAGGCTGGTTAAGTGAATTGCGCGGTGAGCATTTGCCAGAATCTGAAGAGTACGGCATCTCAAGTTTCGTATATCGCACCAGTAAACCCTTTCACCCAGTACGTCTGTGGCACTGGCTTAACCAAATATGGCCTGGCGTCATTCGCTCCAAAGGGCATTTTTGGATTGCTAGCCGTCCAGATGTCTGTGCAAGCTGGTCACAAGCCGGTGCTATTAAACGCGTAGAGCCAGCCGGCTTTTGGTGGGCAGCAACACCTAACGCCTATTGGCCTGAGGACGAAGCTGCATTTTTCAACATCAAAGCACGTTGGCAAGATCCTTATGGTGACAGGCAACAAGAACTAGTCGTGATTGGCATCGAGATGCATCAAGAAGCCATCACGATGGCGTTTGATGCTTGCCTATTAACGGAAGACGAAATTGCCCTTGGTATGGCGCAATGGGCAACATTTGAGGACCCATTCCCTAACTGGCAAACAACGTATGAAACACAAGAGGCTGCTTAACGTGCTTAACCTCGAAAAAATATCACTATGCTAAAATATCACCATGGATAAACGCATACCCGTCACCTTACTTACTGGTTTTTTAGGCTCAGGCAAAACCACACTACTGAACAAACTGCTCAATCATGAAGGCATGAAAGATACCGCCGTCATCATCAATGAACTGGGCGAGGCTGGCTTGGATCATATTCTGGCCCAAAATGTAGAGAGCAGCTATGTGGCTGATAATACTGTGTTATTACAAAGTGGCTGCCTCTGCTGTACTTTAAGTAATGAATTAGCAGACACTATGCGCGACTTGTTTTTTAAACGTGCGATGGAAGCTATCCCCCAGTTTAATCGCTTGGTAATTGAAACCACAGGCATGGCAGACCCCGGCCCCATTCTTGGCAACTTAATGAATGAGCCGGTGATTGAATCTGTATATCGATTAGATGCTGTCGTGGTAACGATTGATGCTGTTTATGGTGCCGAGCAAATAGATACGCATGCCGAAGCGCGCAAACAGGCTGCCGTGGCCGATGTATTGCTCATCACCAAAACAGATTTGGCCAGCCCAGCGCAAATTGCCACACTCAAAGAAAAGTTAATTGCATTAAATCCAGGCGCAACGCAGCATAAGATTTTGCATGGCGCTATTGACCCTGATTTTATTATTGACGTTGGCTTGTTCGACCCCACCGGCAAACAAGCAGAACCACAGCGCTGGCTGCGGGCACCAGTTAAATCGGCCAAGCCACGTGGCATGTTGCCACAAGCTGCGCATGATGACGACATTACCAGCTTTACTGTCACCATGCCTAAGCCGTTGAATTGGAAAGATTTAAAACCACGGATTTTGTGGTTATGCCAAACCTATGGCGAGCATTTGTTGCGCTTAAAAGGCATTATTCATGCCGAAGATCAGCCTGCGCCGTTGGCCATTCATGCCGTGCATTTTACCCCCTACCCACCTACCTTGCTGGAAGGTTGGGATGAGGACGAGCCCATTAGCCGTATCGTGCTTATTGGCAAAGGCTTGGATGAGTTAGAGATTAGAAAGGCGTTAATGCAAGTGTAATTAAATGCCATCCTCAGGTTAGCAGTTGTGTGTTATCGCAACTGCTAGTTATTGCGTGTTGTTACTGCGTTTTATAGTGCGGCCCAAAAAACTCTTGCATTAAAAAGTCTTCCAACTCCGCGCTATCTTCTACTCTGGCCGATTTCATCACAGAACGGCCCAAGCGATGTGACTCCCACTCAAAGTCACCCTGATAGTGCTCACGAATCAAATCAATCATGCGGCGAATCATGATCAAACGTATATCTTGCCCACTGCGTGCTTCCACCTGGAAGAACTGCATTTTGGCGTTGTTGTAGTTATCGGTCCAACCTTTAAAGCTAAAGCTGGCACTGTTGCTATCCATACGCTTCACTTCAAATATACCATTGGTACCTACTTTAAGGTTTTGCATGATACGCTGATCGCGTTTTTCATCTTCACTCGGGCCCCGCTCTCTTGCCGCCGCCTCGGCATTCTGTTGTGCCGCATACGATTCGGCAGACTGGCGTTGCGCACGCCGCTGATTGACCATCGCCATCATATCCACTGGGGCTTCGTTGGGTGCGGGAGGCTTATTGCTAGGTGCTGGCATCGGCAATGGGCTAGGTGTCGGGCGCGTTAATACTTCGGGCACAGAAAAATCTTGTGGTTTAGGTTTACTTGGCTTCGCAGCAGGTTTTTTCGCAATCACCTTAGGTGTGGGTGGCTTAACTGGCTCAGGCTGCGTCTCGGGCAAGGGCGTCGGCTCTGCTATCACAGGTGCGGTTTGCGGCAAAGGTGCCAAGTTGACTTCTATCGTCGTAGATTCCGGAATCGGGTGCATCTCCGGCTTAGGGATCACCCAGAAAAACAAAATAGCATGTAGCAACAGCGAGGCCAGTACAGCCACCAGCGTATTGCGACTCATACTAATTTGTATGGGACGCTCACGGCGTGGTTTGGCCAAAAACAGGTCTGCCGCGCTTTCATGAATCAGTGATTTATCTGGCCGCATACACACTAACTCGCTAATTCCGACCACACTTTATCTAAACGCTTGGTCGACACTGGAGATGGCGTTCTTAACTCTTGCGCAAATAAGGACACGCGCAACTCTTCAATCAACCAGCGGTAATCAGCCAATGCCGGTGGAATCGCTTTATTGGCAGCATGCAGTGCCTGTATTTTGTCTTGCCAACGCTGCCAAATCAGCCCAACACTGGCGGCATGTTTACCATCCCGGTCTGCATTGCTAGGTTGCTTTTCTATGCGCAGGCGCAATGCTTTTAAATAACGGGGCACGTGCTGCAAATACTCCCAAGGTGTTTGGCTAAAACATCCGCGATACACCAGCAAACCGATTTGTTGCTCGCAGTCGCGTTTTAGGCGGTTCACCGTTGCAGGCATTTTGGCTTGTTGTTGCAACAAGGATTGATACTCATTGGCAATCGCTTGTGCTTGTCGCGTCACAGCTTCCGTCACGGCCGGTAAGCGCGCACGCGCACGTTGTTTTAACTTCATAAAAGCATCATTCGTTCTAGGCAAATCATCTTCACCGATAAACGCACGGTCTGCTATCGCGGTAAGCATATCTTCCCGTAACTCGTCGGGGGAAATGATATTACGCAGCAACAAGGCGTATTGATTAAAATTGGGCAAGCTTTTTTCTAGCTGCTTCATTTGCTCTTTTAACTCAAAGCGCATCAGTCGGCAAACACCTTTACGATGATTTACGCTCGCCTCAGCAACAGTATCGAACAGCTTGACCGCAACGCTCTCTTCTTGGTCTTCCAATGCAGGATATCCGGTCAACTGGTGACCATCTCTGGTAAACGTCAGCGTTTCCGGCAAATCCCCAAAATCCCATTGTTTTAACCCGGTTTTTTCAATGCTGGGCGAGTTTGCACGGAAAGTGAGTTGCGCGGCAGAACCCAATTGTTTTTTGAGCGCATGCCAGTCACGCCCCATACCAAGTTCGCGGCCTTTTTCATCCACCACACTAAAGTTCATGTGTAAGTGATCTGCTACCGCAGTCACTTCAAAATCTGACGCTGACAACTTTAACGAGGTTTTACGCTGAATATAGTCAGCTAATGTCGGCAACAATGTGCCTTGCGTATGGTGTTGCTCTAAAAAGCCAGTCACAAACTCTGGCACTGGCACGCACACGCGTCGCAATGTTTTAGGCAGCGCTTTAATCAGTGCGGTGATTTTTTCACGAATCATACCCGGAACCAGCCATTCAGCACGTGTAGCATCCAGTTGATTCAATAAGGCCAAAGGCACCGTCGCCGTGACGCCATCAAGCAAGTGCCCCGGTTCAAATCGGTACTTCAATGTAAGTGTCGTACCATCCATCACCAAGGTTTCCGGAAACTGTGTCTCGGTAATTGCAGCAGCACCATGCCGCATCAGTGCATCACGGGTGAGGTATAACAGTTTGGGCGCTACTTTTTCAGCATCCGTGCGCCATTTCTCAAACCCAATACCATTCACAATCCCAACAGGGACAATGGCATCATAAAATGCAAATAACTGGTGTTCGTCCACCAACACATCCTGCCGACGTGCCTTATGCTCCAACTCTTCAATTTCTGCAATCATGCGTCTATTTGCATCAAAAAATGGCGCTCTGGTATCAAACTCCATATTAGCGAGTGCTTCGCGAATAAAAATCTCGCGCGATTCAGTTGGGTTAATCACCCCATAATGCACGCGACGTTTGGGTATCACCGTTAAACCATACAAGCTCACACGCTCCCATGCCACAACCTGTGCCATTTTTCTATCCCAGCGCGGGTCTGAGTAGTGGCTTTGCGTTAACCCCTGCGCAAGTGGCTCTATCCAATCAGGTTCTATTTTAGCCACACAGCGCGCGTACAATTTGGTGGTATCGACCAACTCTGCTGCCATCACCCACTTGGGGCGTGTTTTCTTTAAGCACGAACCCGGTGCCACGTGAAAGCGGATACCGCGCGCACCAGCATAAGAATCACTGTCCCCATCCTTAAAGCCAATGTTTCCCAGTAAACCAGCCAATAAGGATTTATGTATTTGTTCGTAATTTGCATCTTTATCGTTGAGTTTAAACGCCATGTCGTCAACAATATCCAACAGTTGCCCATGTAACTCACGCCATTCTTTGAGGCGTAAAAAAGAAAGAAAGTTTTGATGGCATTGATTCAGCAAATCTTTATTCGATTTTTTGTGTTTGAGTGCATGATCAAACCAATCCCACAATTTGAGATAGCTCATGAAATCTGAGCCCTCACCCGCAAATTTGGCATGTGCATTATCCGCTGCTTCGCGCTTATCCATGGGCCGCTCACGTGGATCTTGTATGCTGAGCACACTAGCAATGACCAATATCTCTTTTAAACATCCCTCACGTTTGGCAGCCAAAATCATACGTCCAACACGCGGATCCAGCGGCAACTTGGAAAGTTGCAAACCCGTTTCTGTAATTTGCCGTTGTTCGTTGACTGCGCCTAGCTCTTGTAAGAGCAAATAGCCATCTGCAACCAAGCGCGAACTCGGCGCTTCAATAAATGGAAACTCAGTCACATCTCCCAACCGTAATGCAGCCATCCGCAAAATGACCGAGGCCAACGAACTACGTAGAATTTCAGGCTCGGTAAACGCGGGCCGCCCGTTGAAATCTTCTTCCGAGTAGAGCCTTACGCAAATACCGTTAGAAACACGGCCACAACGCCCTGCACGTTGCTTCGCTGCAGCCTGTGAGATTTTTTCAATTTGTAATTGCTCAACTTTGGCACGCGGGCTATAGCGATTCACGCGGGCTAGCCCTGCATCAATCACATACTTAATACCCGGTACTGTCAGCGAGGTCTCCGCCACATTGGTCGCTAGTACGATACGGCGAGTGCTGTGCGACTTAAAGATTTTCTGCTGATCTTCGATAGAAAGGCGCGCAAACAATGGCAGTACTTCAATATGCTTGAGCTTGGCTGAACGACCCTGATACTTGCGCAAATGGTCTGCGACATCGCGAATCTCACGTTCACCAGGCAAGAACACCAAAATATCGCCATCACCCTGCCTAAGCAAGTCATCAGCTGCATCTAAAATGGCTTCTTCAATCGCTTCCTCTTCGTCATCCTCTTCCAGCCAACGCGCTTCTGTTTTGGCTTTGCGGGCGATACCCAAAATATTGCCATTGGTAATATTTTCAGTAGAGAGAAAGTCCGTCTCATCTTCTAAATCAAACTGCGTATTTTCAGCCTCGGCTATTTCCTTAGCGCGAAAACCGGATTTGCCCAGAGGGCGATAGCGGATTTCAACAGGGTAAGTACGGCCAGATACTTCAATGACAGGCGCACCATTGAAATGATTAGAAAAACGATCGGCATCAATCGTGGCCGAGGTCACAATCACTTTTAAATCAGGACGTTTAGGCAACAACTGCTTGAGATAGCCCAGCAAGAAATCAATATTCAAACTACGCTCATGCGCCTCATCGATAATAATCGTATCGTAGGCATTCAAAAACTTATCGCCCTGCGTTTCCGCTAACAAAATACCATCGGTCATCAGCTTGATATAGCTAGATTCCGACAGCTTATCGTTAAAGCGCACTTTGTAGCCCACCACTTGACCCAGTGGCGAATTCAATTCCTGCGCAATCCGGCTTGCCACAGAGCGTGCTGCAATACGGCGGGGTTGTGTGTGTCCAATCAAGCCGGACACACCACGGCCTAACGCCAAGCAAATTTTGGGCAACTGGGTCGTTTTACCTGAACCGGTTTCTCCACACACAATTACTACTTGATGCTGTTGAATCGCTGCAGCAATTTCGTCCTTCTTGCCACTGACAGGCAGTTCAAGCGGATATTCTGGTTTAGGCAATTGCGCTAAACGTAGCTGATATTGCTGTGTTGATCTTTGTATGGCGTTTGCTATATCTACCAGTGACTTTTCAATTGGTTTTTGCTGTTTAAGCAAATCCTTGGCTTGCTGTAACCGGCGACGCAAAACAAAGCGATGCACCAGCATGCATGCCGGCAATTGCTTTTCTAATTGGGAGATTAGCTGAGAGGGGTTGATTTGGCTCATAAAAGCGTGATTTTAACACGCCCGTTGTAAATGGATTAGGTAAAAGGACTATGGCAAAACACGGCTTTTTACTGTCTGACACAATCCTCTAGACCGGTATTGCCGCCTTTAAATTCAGGTTCAAAATAAAATTTATGAAAAGTCAGCTGCCCTTGCTTATTCACTTTAAATTGCGCAATGCCGGTGCCGTAATCTTTCGTGAGTTGATCCGTCAATGCAAAATGCATGGCTGCAACGTTGCCATTAGCGGCGGCATGTCCCAAATAAGTACCGTAATCTGGCACCTCTAGCTTAAAGTCATAGCTGGCATAGCTACCCTTACTGTGTTCAGGCTTGAGCTGCATAGTGACTTTGCCTGTGTACTTTCCTTCATGCGCATCATCGCCGGTACAGGTATACACGCCACTGAAGTCTACGTAAGGCTGTACCGTCCGCGGCAAGCTTTTTTCAGCATGTGCACTCAAAACTGCACTGATCAACAGGGTCCCTAATAGCATTGATTTCATATTCACTCTCCAGACCAACTCACTCACATAAACCGCGCACTCAGCGAGGTTAAGTTAAATGTTTCTAAAATATTGTTCAATCGATCACGCGCGTTTTTACGCGCATGTCCAGTGTACTTGGCAATGATTAGCTCATTTTTCATGGAATGCTCCCAACCCACCAACTCTGTCACCGTGACTTGGTAACCATGGGCCTCTAACTGCAAACAACGCAACACATTGGTGATATGGCTACCAAACTCACGCGTATGGATAGGATGCCGCCATACTTCACTTAACTCAGTTTTACTTAAACTATCTGCCTTATGTTGACGCATCACTTCCGCCACCTCAGCCTGACAACAAGGCACCAGCACCATATATTGGGCCTGTTTCTTCAAGCCAAACTGAATTGCATCATCTGTAGCGGTATTACACGCATGCAAGGCAGTGACAATCTGCACTTGTTTCGGAATCAAGGTAGACGTCATCGAATCCGCCACGCTTAAATGATGAAAGTCCATTCTAGGGAATGCGCACACCTCGGCCAATGTTTTGGATTTTTCTACCAAATCTGCGCGTGTCTCCACGCCAATCACTTGGCCGGCAGGCTGCTGTTTAAGCAGTAAATCATACAAAATAAAGCCCAAATAAGACTTACCTGCACCATGGTCGACCACTGTAGGGTCAGGCACTTTGGCTAACACGTCATTGAGTAAAGGCTCAATAAAATTGACCAAGTGATACACTTGCTTGAGCTTGCGGCGGCTATCCTGATTCAGTTTGCCGTCGCGCGTTAAGATATGCAACGCTTTCAGCAGCTCGATAGATTGGTGCGGTTTAATTTCGGGTGGCATCGTCATAGACGATATTTTATCGTGCATTCTCCTCATACACTGAAAAAATATGAGGGAGACTGTCGTCTTAGCCAGCAGTTCCGCGTTTTGACTAGTAAGGGCGACAACACTGCCCCAGATTGAACAACAACCATTGGGAGTAACAACATGAATAAAACTTGGATGATTGTAGCGACAGCCTGCGTCTTCAGTGCTTCAGCTTATGCTGATGATGCTAAATCAGTAGATTTGGACAAACGTGGTGATAGAATTGAACAGCGCTTAGATAATCGTGGTGACCGTCGCGAACAACACCTAGATAACAAGGGTGATCGCATTGAAAATCGTTTGGATAACCGCGGTGATCGTATTGAACACCGGTTAGACAACAAAGCGGATAGAGCCGATGCAAATGGTCATGAAAAACGTGCAGACCATTTAAGAAACAAAGGTGACCGTATTGATCAACGCCTTGATAATAAAGGCGACCGCATCGACCACCGCTTACATGCGCGTGGCGATCGAGTTGACAATCGCTTAGACAATAAAGGTGAGCGTATTAATAATCGATTAGACCGCCGTGCAGACCGTCGTTAATTGAAGAGAAACTGATTTAAAATAAAAGCATGACAAACAAGTGCATCAATAAATAAAACAATGGAAGCTTTTTTAGCGGAGATTGAACGTCGTGCTTTTCGCATTGCACAATTGGCTACTGGTAATCGTGATGATGCCTTGGACATTGTGCAAGACGCCATGATTAAGCTGGTGCAAAAGTACAGCGACCAGCCAGCGGCGTCTTGGAAACCGCTGTTCTACCGTATTTTAGAATCGCGGATTATGGACTTTCATCGCCGACAAAGCGTCCGTAACCGATTTAGAAGTTGGTTAGATCGACCATCAGACGAAGAGGACGGCGAAGATTTACTGGAACAGCAGCCTGCCGAGATATCAAGCTTTCCCGATATCCAACTGCAGGATGCAGAGTTTATGGGGCACTTGAATAGCGCATTAAGTGAATTGCCATTGCGCCAGCAGCAAGTGTTTTTGCTACGCATTTGGGAAGGTTTAGACATTAGCGACACGGCAACTGCTATGCAGTGCTCAGAAAGTAGCGTTAAAACCCATTATTCACGTGCACTAGAGAAATTACGGATTGCTTTAAAGGACTTTCAACCATGACTATTGATGAAAAAACATTTACCGACCGCATTCAATCCAGCCTGACCGCCTCGACCAACGAGATTGACGCAGACACGCAACACCGTCTGCACGCTATCCGTCGCCAAGCGCTTCAGCAAAAGCCACAAAAAGCATGGTGGAAAAATATAGTGTGGGCACCAGTAGCTGGCGTGGCGTTTTGTAGTGTGATGGCCATTATGTTTATTTTGCCGGCACAACATAGCGCTAGCCCGGCAGCCGTTTCTGGGGAATATACAGCGATGTTTGAAGTCGTGGAAAGCCCAGACGACCTAGATGCGATCACAGATCCAGAATTTTACTTATGGTTAGATGAAACCGAATCCAGCCCGAATAAACTTAATTCGATGAATGATGCAACCACGCATACCGCTTAGGGCTTGTTGACGCGAGTTTGACAATGCAACTGAAAAGTATGCACACTGACACCAACATAACAAAAGCGCCCAAAACAAGAGGCGCACAACAGTATTGTGGTAAAGGAACAAACAAGGGAAACACCATGCAGATTTACACCATACATCACAGGTTTTTGCAGTCTGTGTTTAGCGTCTCGCTACTCGTGATACTCACGCAGTTTCACTCACTAGCGCATGCAGATGGCGTGCCTTGGGAAAATCTATCTCCTCAACAACAAGAAACACTGTCACCAATGCGGGAAGACTGGCGCGACCTACCCCCTAATCGCCAAGAGCGTTTACGCCAAGGGGCTGAGCGCTGGAACAATCTATCGCCTGAACAACGCAACCGCATGCAAGATAGAATGCAACGCTATGACAATATGAGCCCGGATGAAAAAGGCCGCATTAAAGAGCGTATGCGTGAGTTTAGAGAATTGCCCCCAGAAGAACGCAGCGAACTACGCGAGCGTTGGAGAAACGTACCGCCGGAACAAAAAGAGAGAATACGCGAACGCTCTCAGCGCATGAACCCAGAAAAAAAATCGCGTGGCAAACAGAGGTAATAATAAATAGGCGAATCGGATAATGGCCAGCACGATTGAATCAGATGTCGGCCATATTTTGGTGTTTGGTATTTAACTAGCCAGCTACATTGGCATTTAACTTGCCAGCTACAAATAAAAGCCCGTTGAACTTTACGCGTTACAACGGGCTTATGTATTTTTATGACTAGACGCTAATATTTTATTTAAGAATATTTCAACTAATTAAAATATAAAGTATCTATCTGCTTAGAATCCACTGAAATATCGCACTTATCGGAGCTGACTCCTTTTTTAGACTGGATAGCCTCGGCCACAATACCAAATGCACCACCCTCTGCACTAAGTACTGACCCAAAATAACAATGTGCTGATATAGGTATGTTTTTGTATTTGGTCTGAAAACTTCTAGTGGGTGTAAATGGAGGAAAAGATCCCTTCATGATAGGGTCCTCATTCACTGTGATAGATAATTGATTTTTACTTGGATAATATATTCCTCCAAATACTAACTCCTGCCCCGAAACGTTATAGGTTTTTTTATTTGCGATATGAGGTGGTTTAGTTGCGCAAGCTGATATCAATGTAGCGGCAATCAACACGGCTAAAGTAGATTTTTTTATATTGATCATATTATTTTTCTTAAAGTTAAAGTTTGATTGTTGATTCATTCTAGATTTAGGCTGAGCCACTCATACCGAGTGTCGAAGTTAAATTGAATTGGATAATAGAAAACTCAATAATTATACACGTGTATAATTATATCTATGTATATACCCATCAAAAAAGTAAAAAATGATTAACTTCCTAGCAAGATGCATGTATCCAGTCCTTAGCTAGCAATGCACGACACTCCAAGAGCACGTGCAAGATATGCCATTAGCACAATTTTTATTTTGATAAATTAGACAATATTCTTTAGATATGTCATCCCGATGCTAAAATGCGCCTACTTAGTAGGGTTTGCGCATTTTTTATTTGGCTTAGGAGCATCTAGTGGCAATTCAGTGGTACCCAGGACATATGACCTCTGCCCGTAAAAAGGCGGAAGAAACCATGGAGTTTATCGACGTGGTGATTGAGGTGCTGGACGCTAGATTACCTGCTGCAAGCCATAACCCAATGATTGATGAGATGCGCTTATTTAGGCAACGCCCTAATCTTAAAATCTTAAACAAAGCCGATTTAGCAGACCCGGCTACTACGCAAGCTTGGCTGAATTACTTTAACGCTCAGCCCAATACCAAAGCGGTTGCGCTCTCATGCAAAAAAGCTGGTGATGCCAAAAAAATTCCAGCACTTTGCCGCAAGTTGGCGTCACATCGTGGCACACACTTAAAACCATTACGTATGATGATCATGGGCATTCCAAACGTGGGGAAATCCACGCTCATGAATGCCTTGTTAAATCGTCGCGTGGCCAAAGTGGGCGATGAACCAGCCGTCACCAAAAGCCAGCAGCGCTTTGATTTGGATGACACCATGAGCATCACCGATACGCCTGGCATGATGTGGCCTAAAATTGCCGTAGAAAGCGATGGCTACATGCTGGCGGCCAGTCACGCTATTGGACGAAATGCAGTGATTGATGAAGATGTTGCGATTTTTTTAGGCAATGTATTGCTTAAAGCCTACCCGGATTTACTGAATGTTCGCTACAAGCTGGATGCAATGAAGTTAGATGTGAAGCAGATTGATGGCATAGACCTGCTGGAAGCCATTGCCAAACGTCGCGCGTATAAGCGCCACGATGGGGAATGGGATATGGAGCGCACCGCCATGACCTTGCTCACTGACTATCGCAGCGGTGCCATTGGTCGCGTGAGTTTAGAATCCCCAGTGAGCCGACAACAATTACTGGATAGTTTGATCGCATTGCCCACGGAAGCTTTAGCGCCTGAAACAAAGCCCGAACTAGATTAGTGTGCTTTGATTAATGTACTTTAGTGGCAATGCCGGCGTGCGTTGCCACCAAATTTCTACCCCGGTTTTTGGCCATATACAATGCGTTATCGGCAGAAGCCAGTAAACGTTGCACGTCATAACCGCTAGACTCTGACCCTGCCGCGCCAATACTCACCGTACACTTCACCTCATTTTGCGCCTGCGATGTTTTCTTCACATGACGCACGGAAATATTTTTGTGCTGAATCATCTCCCTAATCCGCTCTGCCAAAGCCACCGCTTCTTTTTCGCTCGTATTAGGCAATAACACGCAAAACTCTTCGCCACCGTAGCGCCCTACTACGTCGCCTGCGCGTAGTGTGGTTTTAATGGTCTTGGCAATCGTCACCAGCACCTCATCTCCTACCAAGTGCCCGTGCGTATCATTCACTTTTTTAAAGTGATCCAAATCCACCAATAGTAGTGACATCGGAATTTGAATACGCTTACATATTGCGTGCATTTTGACTGCAGCATCTTGCAAGCCGCGTCGATTCAGCACATTGGTCAAGCTATCCACAGTCGCCATCGACTGCAAATTTTGATTCACTTGCGCCGTCAGCATCAAGACAAACAGCACCGACACAAAAAACTGAATGACACAGGCCAACATAAACGTATAAGCATTCACCGGCCAGTCTAGAAAACTTTTAAACAGGTCACTTTCCATATAAAACGCAGAAAGCACGCGTGCCACCAGCAGTAACGCCATCATAAAAAACAGGCTAGATGCAATCCAATATAAATTGCCAACCAAGCCATCATCCTTACCAAACGTCAGTCTGGCGCCCATCATGTAGATAATGGCGAAGATAAATGCATTGCCGATGACCACCATACGTAAGTCTTGTTGATGCATGATGAGAAAAGCATTGAGAACGGTCAGAACTAAAGCAATAATCAGTGGCAACAGGCGACGTACGGTTTTGCCAGAAAACGCCTGTATACCATTAATAAACAAGCCCAAGCCTAGCCCAATCAAAACAACACCGGGTAAAATGTGCCACTGTGTCGACTCAAACTTAGAGAACAAAATCACCATCCCCAAGCCAATCACCAAATTACCCACGGCCCAATAGCCAGGACCATTCATGTCTTTGTGATGGGAACGGGTAATCGCCAACAGCATGGACAACATGAATGTCAGGAGCATTGACATAAAAATGATAGTTTTTAAGTCAAAGGTTGGCATAGATTCAGATAGTTGAATTAAAATGGTTTCAATTGAATAGAACTACACTATATCGCTTATTGCGTGCTTACTCTATAGCTCCAATAGCAGTACGCACATTATGTTAAACACTTTAAACTCCCCACAGCGTGAAGCAGTCAAGTATTTAGACGGCCCATTACTGGTATTAGCCGGTGCCGGCAGCGGTAAAACACGCGTCATTACTCAAAAAATCGCCTATTTGATTAACGAGGCTGGATATTCCGCCAAAGAAATCGCGGCGATCACGTTTACTAACAAAGCAGCATTAGAGATGCAAGAACGTGTCTCTAAACTGATGGAAGGTAAATCTACCAAGGGGCTCACCGTTGCTACATTCCACTCATTAGGCTTACAAATTCTGCGGCAAGAATGTGCATACTTAGGTTACAAACCTCAGTTTTCGATTTTAGATTCGTCAGATAGTTTCAAAATTTTAAGTGATGTGCTGGCCACCACAGATAAACAGTTGCTACGTAAAACGCAGTGGCAAATCTCCAATTGGAAAAATGGATTCATCAACCCAGACCAAGCAAAAGCCACGGCTGAAGAAGATTTAACGCACGCGGCGGCCAAAGTGTATCAAATTTACCAACAAACGTTAAAAGCCTATCAAGCTGTTGATTTTGATGATTTAATTAAGTTGCCAGTGGAGTTATTCTCCAACCATGCAGAAGCATTAGATAAGTGGCAGCGTAAACTACAATACTTGCTGATTGATGAGTATCAAGACACCAATGCCTGCCAATACAAGCTGATTAAAATGCTGACCGGCGTGCGCGGACAATTTACGGCTGTGGGTGACGACGACCAAGCGATTTATGGCTGGCGTGGTGCGGATGTAGAAAACCTACGTCAGCTCACTGTCGACTTTAGCCGCTTAAAAGTGATTAAACTGGAGCAAAACTATCGCTCTACCGTGCGCATTCTACGTGCAGCTAACCAAGTGATTGCCAATAACCCCAAACTGTTTGAAAAGAAACTATGGAGCGATTTAGGCACAGGCGACATGATTCAAGTCTCCGCTACCATGAGCGAGGAGCATGAGGCAGAATCAGTCGTCATGAAATTACAAGCGCACAAGTTTGAGCACCGCACCACTTATAAAGATTACGCCATTCTGTATCGCGGCAACCATCAAGCGCGCATCATGGAACAATATCTGCGCAATCAAAAAATCCCTTACACCATCTCTGGTGGACAGTCTTTTTTTGATAAAGCCGAGATTAAAGACATTGTTAGCTACTTACGCTTAGTCGCTAATGAAGATGACGACCCGGCCTTTATTCGCGCAGCCACTACTCCAAAAAAAGGCATTGGCAACACTACGCTTGAACGCTTAGGTGAATACGCCAGCGCGCACCAGATATCGTTATTTGCAGCCGCATTTGAAGGTGATTTTCAGCGCGAGCTGGGTAACCGCCAACTAGAAGACTTGCTTAATTTTTGTCAATACATTAACAAGTTACAATCTCGCGCCACCAAAGACCCTGCTGGCGAATTACTACAAGACTTATTGAATACAATTCAATATGAAACCTATTTGTACGACAGCGAGGAACCACGTGCCGCCGAGAGCAAATGGGGTAATGTGCAAGAATTTATTGCCTGGCTAACCAAAAAAGGCGAAGCCAATACCGAGTTTGGCAATGAAGCTGAAGGCAAAACATTGTTAGAGCTCACACAGATGGTGTCGTTGATTAGCATGCTGGAGGGCAAAGAAAATGGGGAGCCGGATGCCGTTAAACTTTCTACCCTGCATGCAGCCAAAGGGTTGGAGTTTGGCCATGTATTCTTGATTGGCTGTGAAGAAGGCATCCTCCCCCACCGCGAATCGATTGATAACGACCAAATTGAAGAAGAGCGCCGTTTAATGTACGTGGGCATTACCCGTGCGCAGAAATCGTTGAATATCTCTTGGTGTAAAAAGCGCAAACGTGCGGGTGAAATGCAAATGTGTGAACAAAGCCGCTTTATTGGAGAGCTACCCAAAGACGACGTGAAGCATTTTGGCAACCCTTTCAATGACCCAGACCAATTATTGGCCAGTAAAGATTTTGGGAAGTCTAAAATGGCTAGTATCCGTGCAATGTTGAATCAACCTAAGCCATAACCACCTAGTCAACATGATTATGCGTCAATATGCATCGTTTTTACCGGCACTTCATTATATAATCCATCCATGAATATTATCCCAACGATACTATGTGGCGGTGCTGGTTCACGGTTGTGGCCAGTATCACGTGAGCTTCACCCCAAGCCGTTTATTCGTCTTGCGGATAACGAGAGCTTTTTACAGAAGTCATTTATTCGCGGCGCGATATTGCCGAATGTGACTGAAGTACTCACCGTCACCAATCGCGAATTATTATTCAAAACCAAAGATGACTACCGCGAAGTCAACCAAACCAATACCAAAACCAGTTTTCTGCTAGAGCCATTTGGCCGCAACACTGCAGCGGCTGTTGCACTTGCGGCGTTATATGTAGCAAAACAACATGGCGAAGACGCCATTTTACTGATTTTGACAGCTGACCACTTGATTGCCAATCAAGCGGCATTTCAACAAGCCGTGACAAACGCCAGCCTGATTGCGCAAACAGGCAAAATTGTCACCTTTGGCATACAGCCACACGCGCCGGAAACTGGCTATGGTTATATTGAAGCCAATCAAGCCAAACCCATTACATCCAACCAAAGCACGATTGGGTATGAAGTTGCACGTTTTGTAGAAAAACCCAATTTAGCGACAGCCCAAGCCTATGTCGATTCTGGCAAATTTTACTGGAACTCCGGTATGTTCTGTGCCAAAGCCAGCACGCTAGTGGCTGAGCTTCAACGGCACGCACCGGACATTTTAAATACAGCAAAAGCCTGTTTTGAGGTCTCGCTAAAAGACAATACAGACATCACGCAGGTTGAATTTGAAGCCAACACCTTTGCCAATGTACCCAGCAACTCTATTGACTACGCAGTCATGGAAAAATCTGCCAATGTGGCAGTCATTCCCTGCGATATCGGCTGGAACGATATTGGCGCGTGGGATGCCATGAGCACACTCACAGCGGCAGATGAAGATGGCAACCGTGTCAGTGGCTCAGCTATGTTGAATCACACAAAAAACTGCTTTGTACAGAGCGATAAACGCTTAGTAGCTATGGTTGGTGTTGAGGATTTGATTGTTGTCGACACGCAGGATGCTGTATTAATTTCGCACAAAGACTCAGCTCAGTATGTGAAAGATATCTATAACACTCTGAAAGAGCAAGGCAACGAATCTTACAAGCTACATCAAACTGTACATCGCCCGTGGGGTAACTACACCACACTTGAAGAAGGTGATCGCTTCAAAATCAAACGTATTGTGGTCAAACCAGGGCAAAGCTTGAGCCTCCAGATGCACCACCACCGCAGCGAACACTGGGTAGTGGTAAGTGGTATGGCGCGCGTGACCAACGGTGAGAATGTCTTTTTTGTCGCACCCAACGAATCCACTTTTATTCCGGCAGGATGTCACCATCGGCTAGAGAATCCTGGCGTATTGGATTTAGTGATGATTGAAGTGCAAAGCGGTGATTACGTGGGTGAAGATGATATCGTTCGCTTTAATGATAGCTACGGAAGAGTTAAAGCTTAGGGAGCTTTGACAAGCAAACGAAAGTACCTTATATGAAAGCAGTTATTTTAGCAGGTGGGCTTGGCACGAGAATTTCAGAGGAAACTCACCTCAAACCCAAACCAATGATTGAAATAGGTGGCAAACCCATTCTATGGCATATCATGAAGCTGTATTCTGCCCATGGCATTAATGATTTTATTGTATGTTGTGGTTACAAAGGCTATGTCATAAAAGAATATTTCGCGAATTACTTTTTACACATGTCTGATGTAACTTTTGACATGGTTAATAACAACATGCAAGTACATCAACGAAATGCCGAGCCCTGGCGAGTCACTTTGGTTGACACTGGTGAAGACACTCTTACTGGTGGACGTTTAAAACGAGTGGCAAGCTACCTAAAGGATGAAAATGCTTTTTGTTTTACTTACGGCGATGGCGTGGCCAATATAGATATCAAAGCACAAATTTCATTTCACCAAAACCACAAAAAATTGGCTACAGTAACAGCAGTACAACCACCGGGCCGTTACGGCGCGCTAAATATGAACGGACAATTAGTTACTGGCTTTACGGAAAAGCCACGAGGTGATGGCGGTTGGATTAATGGTGGTTTTTTTATACTATCCCCTAAATGCATAGACTATATATCGAATGACCAGACTAGCTGGGAGGCAGAGCCTCTTACCAACCTAGCTAAAAATGATGAGCTTATGGCTTTTACACACTCCGGATTCTGGCAACCAATGGACACGCTACGTGATAAAAATTTATTAGAAGAGCTATGGGAAACGAATAAAGCACCTTGGAAGGTCTGGGGCTAATGTCACGATTTTGGGAGGGTAAACGCGTTTTTATAACTGGTCACACTGGTTTCAAAGGGGGCTGGCTAACAATATGGCTTAAATCGCTCGGCGCAAATGTTATAGGATACGCTTTACCAGCAACAACGACACCTAACATCTTTAGTATTGCTAACGTTGCAGATTGTCTTATTGAAAATCACATGCAAGACATTCGTAACTTGGATTCGCTTAAAAAAGCAATGCTGAGCGCACAGCCCGATATAGTACTGCATCTTGCAGCTCAACCTTTGGTACGAAAATCCTATCTTGATCCAGTTGAAACATACAGTACGAATGTAATGGGCACAGTCAATTTATTTGAAGCAATCCGCCAGACACAATCGGTACGTGCTGTAGTGAATGTTACTACTGATAAATGTTACGAGAATCGAGAGTGGGTTTGGTCATACCGAGAAGACGAAGCAATGGGCGGCTACGACCCTTACTCTAGCAGCAAAGGCTGTGTGGAGTTGGTTACTTCTGCTTACCGCCGCTCGTTTTTTACAGGGTCCGGCGTTGTTGCCCTTGCCTCAGCAAGAGCTGGTAATGTTATAGGAGGAGGCGACTGGGCAGAGGATAGATTAATTCCTGACTTCTTGCGCTCGTTAAATCAGAAAAAAAAATTAGTCATCCGATCACCTCATGCTATCAGACCTTGGCAACATGTTTTGGAACCACTATCGGGCTATCTATTACTGGCTGAGCGATTGTTTTTAGAGGGCAGAAAATATGCTACCGCATGGAATTTTGGCCCTCGTGAAGAGGACGCTAAAACAGTACAATGGATTGTAGAAAAACTAGTCTCTGCTACACCTAACGCATCATGGGAAATTGACAACAACCCTCAGCCCCACGAAGCTAACTATTTAAAACTAGATAGTAGCAAAGCCCGAGCTATGCTCAATTGGCAATCGCGCTGGAATCTGGAAACTACCTTAACTAAAATTATTGAGTGGCACCAACTCTGGCAAAATGGCCATGACATGCACAAGGTCTGTTTGGAGCAAATTAATGCCTATGTTGAGACCAAATAAGATTTAGCGCATGTCCAGATTCGATTGTTTTAATACTCCATTAATTGGTTTAAAAATTATTCAACGGAAACCCATTCAGGATAGCCGTGGTTTTTTGAGCCGATTTTATTGTTCAGAAGCTTTCTCGACTATTGGCATAAATAAGCCAATTGTACAAATCAATCATACGCATACACGCCAGAAAGGTGCGGTAAGAGGACTTCACTTTCAGCACCCCCCGTTTGCAGAAACAAAAGTTGTAAGTTGTATCAAAGGCGAGATTTTTGACATCGCTGTCGATATTCGACAAGGCTCACCAACTTTCTTAAAATGGCACGCTGAGATATTGAATGCACAGAATCAGCGTAGCCTGATGATTCCCGAAGGGTTCGCCCATGGGTTTCAGACACTGACTGATGATTGCGAATTGATATATCTGCATACAGCAGCGTACCATCAACCTTCAGAAGGCGCTCTCAACATTCACGACTCACTACTTGGAATACAACTGCCTCTCGAAATAACAGATTTATCAGAACGAGACCGCATGCACGCAATGATTACAAATGATTTTTTAGGACTAGCTGTATGAAATGTCGTCACTGCGACACTGAACTAACCCTGCCTCTAATTGACTTAGGCAGCTCCCCTCCTTCCAATGCATATTTAACCACTCAGTCATTGAAAGCACCGGAAAAATGGTTTCCACTCAAGGTGCTAGTTTGCAAAAGCTGTTGGCTTGTACAAACCGAAGACTATACCGGGGCAAATGAGCTGTTTGACGCAGACTATGCTTATTTCAGCTCATTTTCTGACAGTTGGCTGAAGCATGCAGAACGTTATGTTTCACAAATGGCGGAACGCTTCCAACTGAGTACGCGATCATTTGTAATTGAGGTGGCTGCCAATGATGGCTATCTACTACAGTATGTAAAACAAAAAAGTTTCCCTTGTTTGGGTGTTGAACCGACACACAGTACTGCCCAAGCAGCACGAGAAAAAGGCATAGAAATCGTTGAAGATTTTTTTGGTGTAATGCTAGCGAAAAAACTTATATCTCAAGGTAAACAGGCAGACCTAACCGCAGCAAACAACGTACTGGCGCATGTACCTGACATTAATGACTTTGTATCAGGATTCTCGCTGTTACTGAAACCAGAAGGTGTTGCGACCTTTGAGTTTCCGCACCTGCTACAACTGATTCAACATGCACAGTTTGATACTATATATCACGAGCACTTCTCTTATCTGTCATTGAGTGCTGTACAACGGATTTTTGATCTCAATGGCTTACAGGTATTTGATGTAGAAGAGCTTTCAACGCATGGCGGTAGCCTACGCGTGTTTGCACAAAGAAAAGACCTTGGTACGCGCCCCACTACAACAGCAGTAAATGATTTACTTGTACTCGAGACTTCTGCCGGCATTACATCCGAAAGTTATTATGCAAACTTTCAAGACCGTGCAAACACTATTAAAAATGATTTGATTGCTTTCTTGATCGATGCTAAAAAACAGTGTAAAAGAACTATCGCTTATGGCGCTGCGGCTAAAGGCAATACTTTAATTAATTATGCTGGGATTAGAGAAGATCTAATCTCTTGTGTTGTTGACCGCAACCCGGCAAAACAAGATAAATTTTTACCCGGCAGCCGTATCCCGATTGTGAACGAACAGGTTATCCGTGACAGCAAACCAGATTATGTATTGATACTGCCATGGAATTTAACCACCGAAGTCACAGAGCAACTTAATTACATCCGTGAATGGGATGGAAAATTCGTAACGGCCATTCCCCACATTAAAATATTATGAAATCTAAAATTCACTACACCAAGCCCTCTATCACTGAGCTAGAAGTAAGCTATGCAACAGACGCAGCCAGAAATGGCTGGGGTGAAAAATGCTATGAATATATTCATAAATTCGAAGAAAAATTCAAAGAATTTACTGGTGCTAAGTTTGCAATCGCAACATCTAGTTGCACGGGCGCGTTACATATGGGATTGGCAGCACTGAGCGTTCAAGCTGGTGATGAAGTTATTCTTGCCGAAACCAACTGGATTGCTTCTGCTTCTCCAGTCACATATTTGTGCGCTAAGCCTATCTTTGTAGATGTTTTAGAAGATACTTGGTGCATTGACCCCGCAAAAGTAGAAGCCGCTATCACGCCGCGTACCAAAGCCATTATTGCCGTACACATCTATGGGAATGTATGTGATATGGATAAATTACTGGCGATTGGTGAAAAATATGGCATCCCAGTCATAGAGGATGCTGCTGAAGCGATTGGTTCACATTGGCATGGTAAACACGCAGGTACTGTGGGTAAATTCGGCACATTCTCCTTTCATGGCACCAAAACACTCACTACCGGAGAAGGTGGGATGTTTATTACCAACGACCCCGTTCTATATGAAAAAGTACTTACCTTTTCTAATCATGGTCGCGCAAGGGGGCAAACCAAGCAATTTTGGCCCGATGAAATTGGCTTTAAATATAAGATGTCCAACATCCAAGCAGCGATTGGTTATGGCCAAATGGAACGTATACATGAACTAGTGTCTCGTAAAAGAGAAATTTTCAATTACTATGCACGAGCACTAACAAATCTTTCTGGCCTTTCTATGAACCCTGAGAGCGAAAATACCAAAAATGGATATTGGATGCCTACACTGGTTTTTGACGCATCTACAGGCATTACAAGAGAGCAATTACAAAAAAGATTCAGTGAGGAAAACATTGATGCCCGTGTGTTCTTTCACCCGCTATCTAGTTTGCCAATGTTTCAAGACTGCCCATCCAATAAAATTGCATGGGATATACCTAATAGAGCGATTAACTTGCCTAGCTATCACGAAATTTCGAATGAAGAACTAGATAGAGTTATTAAAGTGATAGAGTCTTTTATTGAGAGGTAAAACATTGCTTAGTAAGGATAAAATCAGTTTTTTCAATTCCGAGGGATATTTAATTATTCCTAACTTTTATGACTTCGAGAAAGACATTCTCCCAATCCAAAAAGCTATCTACGAGCTTATCGGGATTGTTGCAAGAAAATATAAGATTGAAATTAGCAGAGCCCCTTTCGATCCAAAAAAATTTGATGAGTGTTACACAGATATTATCAAAGTAAACAGGAGTTATGGTGGCGAGATTTATGATGCAGTTAAGCAGATACCTGCGTTCATTCGTTTAGTCTCAAACCCAAAAAATGATGAAATTTTCAAGGCGTTGCGCCCAGGATCTTCACCAGCAGTCGCTGCAGCTGGATATGGCATTAGGATTAACAACCCTTTTGAAGATAAATATCGTGCTAACTGGCATCAAGAATACCCATCGCAACTGAGAAGTCTAGATGGCTTAGTATTTTGGTCACCATTAATCAATGTGACTGTTGATGAAGGACCTGTAGCTATTTGTCCAAAATCACAAGTGGAAGGGCCCATCCCGGTATATACAACGGACACACGTAATAAAGAAAAACAAGGGGCCTATTCACTTGTACTTAGAGACGAAGAGAATCTAATTAAAAAATATCAACAAATTAGCCCGCTAAGTCAACCAACAGACCTTATAATCATGGACTTTCTATTAATTCATGCATCAGGCTATAACAAAAGTAATCGAGCATTATGGTCGATGCAATTTCGCTATTTTAATTACTTAGAAAAAACTGGACTAAATCACGGCTGGAAAGGTGGGTTTGCCTCTGGGGTAGACTTTAGAAACATCCATCCAGAACTATGTGTAGATTGAGAGCGCTGATGATTAACTGTAATGTTTGTAATGAAAATTTAACTGATAAAGTCTATGACACTACTGGTGTAGTATCCATTACATCAGTATGTACAGCTGTAGAATACCCAACCGAGGTTTACTATTGTAATGGCTGTGGTCATGTACAGACTTTAGAAATGCCGAATGAGTCTTCTTACTATGATGAGACATACAACTTTCTAGCCGAAAGCGAAGAAGAGGATCAGATTTATTTAGTTGACCAAGGCAACATTACCTATCGTACTCAACATCAAGTCACTGTTTTACTATCTAAACTCAACTTATCCAAAGGTACACGGATACTAGATTACGGATGTGCTAAAAGCTCAACTATGCGTGAGCTCACAAGAAGAAATTTAGGCATCACACCATACTTGTTCGATATCAGCGAACGATACACTGCATTTTGGGACGAGTTTATTGAGGACGGGAAATGGGCAACTTATAACTTACCTGAGTCATGGGATGGGCATTTTGATGTTGTCACTTCGTTTTTCTCATTGGAACATATCTCTAAGTTAGCTGATACTCTTCAACACATTAAACGTGTACTAAATGACAATGGCTATCTGTATGCTATTATTCCAAATACTCAGACAAATCCTGCAGACTTGATTGTAGTAGACCATCCTAATCATTTTACAAAACAGTCTATTATGCGGATGTTATCTGATAATGATTTTTCGTTGCAGGAGATTGATGACTCATCTCATCGTGGTGCATATATTGTAGTTGCCAAGAAAGGCAACTCGCTCTCGCCTCATACCCCAGATTCAATTCTCAAAAATGAGATAACCTCTATTGGTGAGTTCTGGAAATCAGCAGCACAAAGAATTCAAGAGTTTGAGAAAACTGCGGCTATCAATAATGCTTCTGCTATATATGGTGCCGGATTTTATGGTTCTTTCCTAGCCTCTAATTTGAGTGCACTTGATAACGTCAAATGTTTTATAGATCAAAATAAATTTTTACAAGGGACTCAGCTAATGGGGCGCCCCATTATTAGCCCCATTGACTTGCCAGATGAAGTCAAAATTGTTTACGTAGCCCTCAACCCCAAGCACTCAAGAAAAATTATTCAAGATTTGACTTGCTTTAGTGGCAAAGATATCACTTTTTTCTACATTTAGATGAAATGAAAATAGCGGTTATATGCTCAGCCGGCGGCAGTGCTTTTTTTGCTGCTTACGACTTATTGATTCAAAGTAGTTTATTTACAAGTGATAACTTTATTATTATCACCGACAGAAACTGTGGCGCAGAAAGTGAAGCAGAAGTTAGAAAAATTGACTGGCTCAGGTTGGACTTTAAGACTAAAGAACAATTTTCAGAAAGCGTTTTCGAGCACCTTTTAGAAAAAAAGGTATCTATAGTGCTCATGCTATACAGTCGACTAATCTCTAAAGAAATATTCTCTCGTCTACCTACCTTGAATGTACATCCAGCGCTATTACCTTCTTTTAAAGGCATGAACGCTGTAGGCCAAGCATTCAATTCAGGCGTGAAATTTTTAGGCGCTACGTTACACACAACAACTGCTGAAGTCGATGATGGAGCCGTGTTTGGCCAAGTAGTTAGTCCTATTAATGTGACCTATAGCAAAGAAGACTTAAATAAACTGTCTTTTGTCCAAAAAACTTACTTAATAGTGACGTTTCTAGAGTCGATTAAACTTGAGCTGGTTAAATTTCCAGCTCCTGATTTTATCCCTAGGTGGGCGCAAAATCCAAACCATAGTAGCTCGGCAAACCCATGCATTTCTACTCCTAAGCTTAAGAAGTCTTTTGATGAGTTCCAAATATCAACATTGAGAAACTGCGTAATACAATGAAGCTTGTTATTTCTCAACCAATGTTTTTCCCATGGGTTGGCTTTTTCGAACAAATTAAACTATGCGATGCATACGTGCACTATAACGATGTGCAGTATTCAAAAGGCAGCTTCACCAACCGTGTTCAAGTTAAAGCGCCAGAAGGAATAAAATGGTTAACTGTCCCGCTTAAAAACCTTAAGTTAGGTCAACCAATTAACGAAGTGGAAATTGACAATAAAAGTGATTGGCGTACAAGTCATAAGAATTTATTAATTCGGTGCTACCAAGACTCACCTTTTTTTGGCGAAATGTTGGAGATTGTTGAAGCCATCTACATGAAAGATTGGGAGTTGCTAGATGATTTATCACTAGCAAGCCTAAATATTGTAAGCAACTATTATGGATTGCTGGACATGAAGACCGTTACCCATATAGGTAATTTGGATGTTCAAGGAAAAAGCTCCGAAAGAGTCTTAGCTATTTGCAAAGCACTACATGCAAACACCTATATTACTGGTCATGGTGCGAGTAAATATTTAAATCATCAAATTTTTGAGCAAGCAGCCATTAAAGTTGAATATATGAGTTACGAGAAAAAGCCATACTCACAACGTTTTGGCGATTTCACGCCTTACGTAAGTATCTTAGATTTAATTGCAAATATGGGTAAAGACGGAATAAACTGGATATGCTCAGGCACTATTTATTGGAAGGATTTTATGCATGAATGAAGTTGAAAAGTTTGAAAGCGAAGTTGCAAAAAACATCGATGGTTTGAGCAAAGATAAAGATGTTCAAGCACTATCCAGAATATGGATCAGGGAAATCAGCCCCCATAAATATGCGTATAACTTCAAATGGCTGGGCAGGCCAGCTATACAGTTCCCGCAAGACCAAGTCGCGCTGCAGGAACTCATATGGTCAATAAAACCAGATCTCATTATCGAAACTGGTATTGCTCATGGCGGTTCATTGATGTTTAGTGCGTCCATGCTCGCTCTTTTAGACATGGAAGATGCAATAAATAGCGGTACCAACATGAACCCAAAGATATCCAATCGCAAGGTACTAGGCATAGATATTGATATCCGCGCGCATAATAAGTCTGCAATCGAAGCACATCCAATGGCATCCCGCATTCAAATGATACAAGGGTCTTCGATTGATCCTAATATTATTAAGCAAGTACATGATATTGCTAAAAGCTATAAAACCATACTTGTGTGCTTAGATTCTAATCATACTCATGAGCATGTATTAGCTGAGTTAGAAGCTTATGCATCGCTAACAACTAAAGATAGCTACTGTATCGTTTATGACACTGCAGTCGAAGATATGCCTGAAAATTTATCAGGGGATCGTCCGTGGGGTCCAGGCAACAATCCTAAAACTGCAGTTTGGCAATACTTACAGAGCCACTCTGAGTTTGAAATTGATAAGTCGATTGAGAGTAAGTTGCTAATTACAGTTGCTCCTGATGGCTATCTCAAGCGAATCGGCTAGCTTCCTGAGGCCTCAGTAGTTGTCTCTCAAAAAAAATGTAATTGCTAATTTTGTTGGTCAAGGCTGGACTGCATTAATGGGTCTGGCTTTTTTGCCTCTGTATATCAAATATTTAGGCATAGAGGCTTATGGGTTAATTGGTTTTTATGCCGTCATGCAAGCATGGCTCGTATTACTAGACCTAGGCATTACCCAAACGTTAAATCGTGAAATGGCCCGCTTTATTGCTGGGTTGCATACCCCACAATCTATTCATGATTTATTACGTAGCTTAGAAATTATCTCCATAGGTCTGGCGACGATCATTTGCGCCCTAGTTTGGGTCTCATCAAGTTACATTGCATCAAGATGGTTAGATGCGCAAAACCTGACTAACAGCGAAATTAAAAATGCGGTTACGCTAATGGGATTAGTAATTGCATTAAGATTTATAGAGGGTATATATAAAGGCGCCCTGCTTGGACTGCAAAAACAAGTAGCCGTAAATATTGCTAACGTATTAATAGCTACAATGCGATATGGGTGTGTCATTGCAGTGCTGGTTTGGTATGCATCAAGCATTACAGTATTTTTTGCTTGGCAAGCATTAACATCAGTGATTTCTCTCGTAGTCGTTTTGTTATTAGTCTACAAAACATTGCCTACCCCCCCACGTTTTCCGGGGTTTTCATCCACGGCTATTAAAAAGATTTGGCGATTTGCAAGTGGAATGTTAGGCATTACTTTCCTAGCGGTTTTACTCACGCAAGTGGACAAACTTTTACTATCAAAACTTATAAGCCTAGAAGATTATGGCTATTACACATTAGCCGCAACAATATCAGGAGGCTTAGCGCTCATCACCGCGCCTACTACTACTGCAATATATCCAAAAATGGTTCAATACGTTGCACAAGAAAGAAAGCAAGAGCTTACAATCTTATTTCACCAAGGCGCGCAATTAGTTTCCACATTGATAGCTCCAGTTGCAATGATGCTCGTTTTTTGTGGGGAGGATATTGTCTACTTGTGGTCAGGTGATATGAACTTAGCTAAAAAAACCGCACCGATATTGTTACCATTAGCATTGGGAAGTTTTTTAAATTGTTTGCTATGGATGCCATATCAACTACAGCTTGCTTATGGCTGGACAAAGTTTGGCATCAAAGTAAATGCAATAGCCGTTGCGTTACTAATACCTGCCATATTTTTGATTACCCCCCATTACGGTGCTGTTGGTGCAGCTTGGGTTTGGACATTGCTGAATACAGGCTATTTAATTATAGGCATGCACTTCATGTATAAAAAATTATTACCTTCTGAAAAATGGGCTTGGTATTGGCAAGACATTACAAAACAGACAATGTTTGCAGTTTTTGTGATGGTAGTTGTTAGATTTATGATGGAGTGGTTGTTAATCAACAACAGTCTAATTAAGTCTGCTATATATGTTTTTGCCTTGTGCGGAGCTATATTTGCTGCAATTTGGCAATCAAACCAGATCAAACTATTTGCCATGAAAAATATTAATACTTTTTTTAAACCTCAAAATGACTGAAAAAATAAATAGCCATATCCCTTTAGTAAGTATTGGGATGTTTGTATATAACGGAGAAAGCTGTATTCGAGACTCGATTGAATCAATTCTCAGCCAATCCTATAAAGATTTTGAGTTCATTATTTCTGATAACGCATCTACTGATGATACTCAAAACATTTGCAAAGAGTATGCGAAAAAAGATAGTCGTATTCGTTACATAAGACAATCAAAAAATATTGGGGCAACAGCAAACTGTCTTTTTGTCTTAGATGAAGCTATAGGTGAGTATTTCATATGGGCTGCACATGATGACATTAAGTCAGAAAACTTCCTTGAGGTTAACCTTAAGTTTCTTCAAAAAAATCCGGATTACATTGCCTCGACATCCCCCGTCAAGTTTAAGGATGGAATGCCAGATCCAGTCAAGATGGGCGATCAATCTCTTAACCAGGAAACGGCTCAAGAACGTTTTTTTGATTGCATTAACGCATGGACAGGCTGTGGTCGGTTTTACTCCCTAATACGTAGGTCAGCGCTTATTGATAACGTAACACTTAGACGCGGCGCATACTTAGGTCAAGATATTGCGGTTATTCTTGAGCTAGCCATTAAAGGTAAACTTAATCGAACTAGTGAAGGTTATGTTGCACTTGGGCGGAACGGGTTAAGTGGCAGTCAGACCATTTACAGAACTTACCGAAACAGCCTTTTAAACTGGTTTATACCATTGCACGAATTTAATGTTCAAATATGGAGCTTTTCAAGTTCTTTCTCATTTAAAAATAAAGCCCAACTTGCAATCACAATGCTAAAGATGAATTTAATATCGTCTTTACATCAAATAAAAACCGAACTCAAACTGCTATTGGCTGAAAAACTAAATTAAGTATGCATACAATCGCAATCACTGGGGCTACTGGGTTTATTGGTAAACATCTAGTAGCGGAGCTACTTAGGCTAGGTGGTTTTCGTATAAAACTTTTAACTAGAGCTAAAAACAGTGAGACGAACAGCTTGATCGAGTCTGGCGTAATAGTGGTTGAAGGCGATCTACTCAATCTAGAATCTCTGAATGGTTTTTTGGAACAGGATTGTACTGTTATCAATCTAGTTTATCTTCATGATGCTGGAGAGCAAAAAAATATGGAAGCAACTAACAACTTGCTGCATATGTGTAAATCTGCATCCGTTAAACGTTTAATCCATTGCAGCACAGCAGCTGTTGTAGGGCGAACACCTGATAACTTAGTTACAGAAAATACAGTCTGTCAGCCAGTAACCGAATACGGTATCACTAAGCTTAAAATTGAAACCATGATACTTGATACAAAGGATAGTTTTGACACTACAATTCTTAGGCCCACTGCAGTTTTTGGCATAGATGGCGAGCCGCTAAAGAAACTAGCTAGAGACCTTATAACTAAACGCAGGCTAGCGAACTATGCCAAATCATGCCTGTTCGGAAAAAGACGTACGAATCTTGTCAATATTGCAAATGTAGTAGCAGCAATTGTTTTTCTCATTAAACGCAACGAAAACCTGCGTGGGGAGACTTTCATTATTTCTGATGATGATAGTGAAAATAACAATTTTGTTTATACAGAGCGCTTATTGATGAAAGCGTTAAATGTTCCAGACTACAGATTGCCCCGCTTATTCGTACCACCATTTTTTCTAACTTTCTTGCTTGCTTGCCTTGGTAGAAATAATATTAACCCTATGTGCAATTACTCCTCTAATAAATTATTAGGACTTGGATATCAAAAAGCCTGTAGTTTTGAATCCAGCATAACAGAGTATGCAAACTGGTACCAATCTACAATCATGATGCGTCAGACTTCAGTTTTATGATGCAATTACGAAAAATCCGATACATATCTTTTCTATTGATGAAATGCTTATAAAATATGGAGTTAAAGCTGGAAGTGCCCTACCTACAGTGCCATGAAAACGTGGCCTGGACATGTTTCGATAATAAAGTTATGAGCGGAATCGTTTGAAAATCCTCCATGTTAATCACTTGTTAGATCCAATTACTGGTGGCGGTACTGCCGAGCGCACCATTCAGCTCACACGTTTTTTGATCAAGCAAGGTGCAGAATCCGCTGTGCTAACTTTAGATATAGGAGGAAAAATTCCTTCTGAGAGTGAGCTAGAAGGTGCACGTATTTTTAAGCTAACTTGTTTGAATCACCGTTACTTTTTGTTCATAACCTGGCCGTTTAGAATCAGAAATTTAATTTCACAGTTTGATATTGTGCATTTAATGGGGCATTGGACAATGCTAAATGCAGCGGTTGCTTTGTCATGTATACGTCAAGGTAAACCTTACGTAATTTGCCCAGCTGGCGCACTTAAAGCTTTTGGCCGCTCACGCTGGTTAAAATCGCTATATGATTTAGTGATTGGACGACGCATAGTTAAGTATGCTAGTGGTTGGGTAGCGATAACAGAAGTAGAAAAGCTGGATTTTGCTAACTATGGAATTAAGTCTGATTATGTAACGGTCATTCCCAATGGTATCGACCCGGATCTTTATATAGCCCCATCCAGTAGCAAGACAATAGATTTAACTCACCTTGGTTTAACACAGCAAAATCCCTATCTTTTATTTCTGGGCCGTTTAAATACAATTAAAGGCCCAGACTTGCTGCTAGAAGCGTTTATAGAAATTGCCGATACATTCCCCAATTTGCACTTAGTGCTTGCTGGCCCAGACTCTGGCTTATTGGCAAGTTTAGAAAAGTTAGCTAAGCAATCAACTGCAATGGACAGAATTCATTTTACTGGCTATTTAGGTGGGGCTGATAAAACCCATGCACTTCGGAAAGCTTTATGTTTGGTCATCCCCTCTCGCAACGAAGCAATGTCAATTGTAGTACTAGAGGCTGGCATTTGCGCAACGCCTGTTATTTTTACTGACAATTGTGGCCTGGATGATTTTGCCAAGGCGGGTGCAGGCACAATGGTATCAGCCTCGGTAAAATCAATTCGTGATGGCTTAATAAAATCGCTGTCTGATTTAACAAGCCTGCAACAAAGCGGTGAGCAACTACAAAATACAGTCTACGAGAAGTTTTTATGGGCGCAGCAAGCTGAACGATATTATCAGCATTATCAAGAACTGTTAAAAAACATTAAATAGTAATAAAACAACCAGTAATAATAAATAATAAAAAAGTGTAGTCATTGCTAATGAACTAATCATTTTTTAAACAAAAATACTAAGAATAACGAAGGGTTTAAAATGAGCTATATATTTCCATTAGCCAATATGGCTAATGCTTTTGCTATGACAGTTTTGCTTATCGCGTTAGGCTTAACAGGACATAGTACTTTGGTGGCAGAAGTAGGCATCGTGCAAGGTGCTACTTTGGCTTTATTCTACGCATTCTCAGCTAATGCACGCAGCCTGATACTAAACAAGTCTGCAGCAGTATCCGCAAACTCTGTAATGGCTTTCCGGTTATTAACGCTTACACCGCTCGCCGTAATATCTTATTGGCTGAGTGTTAGCGCTACAGCGATACCCTCCATACTTGCTATTCTGCTTATTACTAGACGAATCACAGAGTGGTTATCTGAAGTACACTTAAGTGAAATGGAGCGACTAGATAACCGTCTTTTTGCCACTCAATATTTCGTAGCACAATCTTTACTGTTAGTTCTTGCATTTGGATTGCTTGTAATGGATTCACATATCTCTTATTTGGGCTTATCTGTGTGGGCCTTATTTCCACTGCTGTTCAGCTTCAAGTTTATTTACAGTGGTTTTGCAAACTTTCCCAGTTTAACCAAAAACATGTTATTTAAAATGCTGCCCCATTTGGGCTCTACAGCGATTATTGGCATTGGTGTTTATATATTCCGTCTTTTAATTTTGCTGCTTATCGGCAAAGAAATAGCCGGTGATCTGTATACTGCATTTGCAATTGGCGGTTTAACAGGCTCAGTCTTTGCAAATTCATTAGGTGCAAGTATCGCATTGCATGAACAACGTAGCGGTAAGCGCCACTTTCCCAAAATGGTGAGATTGCCTTTAAATTTATCACTATTAGCTGGTGCTCTAATTTTTGTTGCTGCAACAATCCAATTAGATACATTAGCCTGGCTAGGTAAAACTTATTTTTTCTGGCAGGCAACAGGCCTTTCTTTAATTGGTGGCGTAGTAATGGTTTATGCTCAACGCGTCCGTTTCAGATTAATACAGCACGATGAGTATCATGACGTTTTTGGTCCAGATGTGATGATGAATATCCTACTCATCACCTCAATACCATTTATCTATTATCTCTTGGGCTTACAAGCCTTGGCAGGCCTTTACCTATTAAGCTCGCTATTAGCACTTGTTTTCTATAAGAGCTATCAATTGGCAGAAATACGTTCGAGTAAAGGTCAATTTAATTTAAAAATTGGTTATTCCATTATCGCGGTGATGATTTTATTTCCACTCTATTTGCAATTAAGTAATGGCATATTTCGTAGTGCATCACTTAATTTTAATTCGGGTGCAGACCTTAATTTCCTTCCAATCCCCGTTTCTGTGATTGCTTGTTATGTCGGCATCCTGATGATTGCAGCATATCGTTACGCGACTACTTCCCTTTATTACATATTCTTTACTTGTTTATTGATGGTGACTACTACAGTAGCTATTTCGCAAGGGGTTAACGCTGAACAACAATCTAAATTCATATTGCTTATACAGTTTATCCTCCCAATGTTTGGTTTGGTTCTTGGGCAAATGTACTATGCCAAAAACCAATCTATAGTTTATAGCTTAGAAAAATCTTTTTTGTACGTCTTATTATTTATTGTGCCTTTACAGTTAACAAGCACATGGCTACAAGGTTATACATCACTATCACCTTATTTATATGTCTTCAGTATTTATCAACACGTACAATATGTACCAGTCATTTTTGTATCTGCGTTTTTGGTAGCATTTTGCGGCTTATGGTCAATTTCAAAATTTAAGAATATTTTTTTAGCATTCACCCCCTTAATGGGCATTTACACGGCAGCATCTATGTCTCTATTAGCGATAGTCATGCTAATTGCCGGCCTGCTAGGTTTTGCGCTATACCAGTGGAGGCGTTTTTTTGACAAAACTGTAATAGCCCTAGTGTTGCTTGTAACAATCTTGATGGGTGGGTATCTTGAATATAAAAGCGATTTCATGGAATCTAAACTTACATTTTTCAATGTTATTAACCAAGATGAAATTGCATTTAATATGATTGGGAGACATTATTTTGCAAAAAACATAGTCACTGATCCTGAAACTTTTCTTCTAGGTCATGCGGAACGACCAAGTAGAGCTCAATTCCCAAGCGCTCATAACTATTATTTAGATATTATTTACAGTTTTGGATTCTTGGCTTTGTTACCAACGCTTGTAATGCTTATCTATACATTAATGCTACTTTATCGCTTTAGGAATGGTGTATTGGCATCAACAGATTTGCTTTGCCTATCCGCGATAGTATTGTTCCTAGTTGTAGTAGATAACTCCTTTAAGGTTGGTCTTAGACAGCCATACTCCGGGATATTTACTTTTTTCATATGGGGTATTCTGATTAGCAAACTCCATCTAAATTTTTTAAAGGTTAGTAAATGATATTCAGTGTTAATGAGTTAAAAAAATATAATAAAGTAGTTTTCATTAGCTTAGTTACGCTGGTTTTAATATTAAGTGGGATGGCTATATCTAAATACACAGGCAACCCTAGTATTTATATCTTATTTACATTGGTCTCTAATGCATTACTCTTTATGGGTTTTAATAAAAATGCGATTTTTTTTGATGCTTTTATAGGTGCTTTTTTCTGGCTTGGTTTTTGGCTAAAGCTAACGCTTAGAGTTGCCTTTTCTGGCGGCATATTTCATGAGCCTGTTGGCAATTTTGATGGGTCTGGAGCTGCTTTTGATCAGGCATTAATAGTAACTACATGTGGGATACTGGGGCTGCTTTTGATAAGTTTAATCCGACGCAATTGGTTTTTTAGTTATCCAGATCAAATTGAAAAGCTTCATCATCATAGCCTTTTTACTTTTTACAAAAATAATAGAAAAATCATTTTGTCTGCCTTTGTCTTGCTGTTTACTTTTATTGCTATTTCCAATGCAATGCTAGTCATCTATCAAAGAGGCAGCATTACACAAACTACCTTGCCGTTTGGGCTCAATGGTGTCTATAAATGGTTGCTATTGTTTGGCCTTGCATCATTTTCTGCCTTAGTACTAAGATTTGAGTTTGAAATTAAAAAGAAGACTTCGCTCTTAGTGATGTTTTTAAGTTTGCTGGAAAGCTTTACTACAAATGTCTCTCTATTAAGCCGAGGTATGATTCTTAATAGTGGTGCACTGATATATGGTGTGCTAATTAGCTTAAAACGTTACCAAATTAAAGCAAAGTTAAGCTTTTTTGTGTTCACCTTCCTGATATTTTCTGTGCTATTTGCCAGTTCTGTTTTATTAGTCAATTACTTACGAACCTCAATTTATTTAGATGGAAACTCCACAACTAGCCAATCCCTTACTAATACCCATGCAATGACAGCACCTTTGTTTGTTGATCGGTGGGTTGGGATGGAGGGAGTAATGGCTGTATCTAGCTATCCTCACCTGAGCTGGGATTTATTTAAGACAGCACTTAAAGAAAAGTATAATGAGAACGACACAAGTTTTTATGACAACAATATCATCGATTCTGCATATGAAAATACTGATAAAACCAAACATCACTTCATATCACTACCAGGCATCGTCGCATTTTTTTACTACCCTGGATCACTCTTGTTTTTGTTTTTTAGCATGTTTGCATTAGGTGGCCTTGCTGCAGTTATAGAGTTCTGCACTTACAAACTTGGTGGGATGAATGTCATTCTGTGCGCACTATTTGCACAGGTAGTAGCATTCAGGTTTGCCAGTTTCGGATACGTTCCTGCACAAAGCTATTTACTTTTAGGTTCGTTATTCCTAAATCTTTTAATCATTTATTTTGCTGAACGCATTACTCGTTTTTTACAAAACAGATAAATACAAATCAGCTTATAAATATGAAAATTCTATTTTTTAATCAATATTTCTGGCCTGAGAGTTTTCGAATTAACGACATCGCTTCTGCTTTAAAAACGCGCGGACACAATATTGAAGTATTAACAGGCAAGCCTAACTATCCTGAAGGAAGCTTTTTTGCAGGCTATAAAGGCTTAGGGGTGACTATAGAGCACTGGAGAGATATTAAAATCCATCGCATTCCAATGCTCCCGAGAGGAAACAAAAGCGCTCTAAAGTTAGCTATTAATTACATTTCGTTTATTATTTCCGGCCTTGTATTTGCGCCGTGGGTGCTTAGAAATAAGCAGTATGATGTTATCTTTGTTTATGCACCCTCCCCCATTTTTCAAGTGATTCCCGCATCTTTTTTAGGATGGCTTAAAGGCATCCCTGTCATACTTTGGGTTCAGGATCTTTGGCCGCAAAGCGCAGAAGCAACAGGCTATATAAAATCACCTTTATTATTAAAGCTACTCCAAAAGTTTGTTCGTTTTACTTATTCGCATATAGACCTGATACTTGTCCAGTCTGAGGCGTTTATCGAACCAGTGAAAAGCCTCGCAGAGAATGTACCTATTCAATACTACCCTAACTCGGTAGACAAAGAATTTTATAAGCCCAGTGGTGTTGCAGCGCCTGAAATAGACTCACTTAAATCAGGATTTACAATTTTGTTTGCAGGCAATATCGGCATTGCCCAGTCTATGGAGACTATTGTTTCGGCAGCAGAAAAGCTAGCTGCATATTCTGAAATTAAATTAGTGCTTATTGGCACGGGTAGTATGTTTGATTGGGTTCAAAAGCAAGTTACTGACAAAAGATTAACTAATCTGTTTTTAGAGGGGCGTTATCCTGTAGAAGTGATGCCTGCAGTAATGAGGCAGGCTTCAGCATTATTGGTAACTTTAACAAAGCAACCTATTTTTGAATTGACGATTCCGAGTAAAATACAAGCTTATCTTGCAGTAGGTAAGCCAATTGTTGCCTGTTTGAATGGCGAGGGTGCCAATATCATCAATAAAGCAAAAGCAGGCATTGCGGTTAAAGCTGAAGATGGCGAAGGCTTAGCTGAAGCTATCATAAACCTTTATAAAATGCCCCAAACAGAACTTGAGCAAATGGGTGTCAATGGGCGAGATTATTTCAAAAAACATTTTGACGAAGAAAAGTTAACGAGTGAACTCATTAGCCATTTTGAAATGGTAATAAATAATAAGGAAAAACGTTGAAAGTTTTAATATTAGGTGCAAGCGGTATGCTAGGCAACGCTGCAGTCCGTATATTGCGTGAAAACCAAAATCTAGAAGTGTTTGGTACTGTGCGATCAAACACCACTCCCCAAATATTTTCTCAGGGAGCACAAACTATTATCACTGGCTTTGATGTGTCAAATCATGACTCATTAGTCAAAATACTTGCCAGATTAAAGCCGCAGGTTGTTATCAACTGCATTGGTTTAATTAAACAGTTAGCTGAGGTTGACGACCCGCTGGTGGCTTTGCCAATTAATGCAATGTTGCCACATCAATTAGCGAATCTTTGCGCTGTAGCAGGTGCACGTTTGATCCACGTAAGTACAGATTGTGTATTTTCTGGCACCAAAGGTAATTATGCCGAAACAGATACTTCTGATGCTACAGACCTATATGGAAAATCTAAATATCTTGGTGAAGTGAGTTATCCGCATACCATTACCTTACGGACTTCAATTATTGGGCATGAGCTACAAAGTGCGCATGGGTTAATTGGGTGGTTTTTATCACAAAATCAACAGTGCAAAGGATACAAAAAAGCAATATTTTCAGGCCTACCGACAGTTGCTTTGGCCCAAGTTATTCGTGATATTGTCATTCCTAACACTGATTTGTCTGGCGTGTATCACGTCGCCGCGGAGCCAATTTCAAAATATGATTTGTTGAGCTTGGTAGCTGATATTTACGGCAGATCAATCGAAATTTTGCCAGACTCTAATTTAGTCATTGACCGCTCACTAGACGCAGAAAAGTTTAAAATAGCAACCGGTTATACAGCACCCAAGTGGCCTGAGTTAATCAAGTTAATGCATTATTATCAATGATTTTGGATAGAAAATATGTTTAAAAACAAAACATTAATGATCACTGGCGGCACAGGATCCTTTGGCAATACTGTATTAAAGCGTTTTTTATCTACCGATGTGCGCGAAATTCGCATTTTCAGCCGTGATGAAAAAAAACAAGAAGATATGCGTATATCATTCAACAACAATAAACTTAAGTTTTACATCGGAGATGTTCGCGACTACGATAGTCTTTCACATGCGATGCAAGGTGTAGACTATATATTTCATGCTGCTGCACTCAAACAAGTGCCTTCTTGCGAGTTTTACCCAATGGAATCGGTTAAGACGAATGTACTGGGTACTGAAAATGTAATGAATGCCGCCATTGCTAACAAAGTCAGCCGCGTTGTGGTGCTTAGTACCGACAAAGCGGTTTACCCAATTAATGCTATGGGAATTTCCAAAGCAATGGCTGAGAAATTAATGGTAGCTAAGGCTCGTTTACAGCCTGAAAACAGCACAGTATTTTGTGCTACGCGATATGGCAACGTCATGGCATCGCGTGGATCTGTAATTCCTCTATTTGTCTCGCAACTTAAGTCAGGTCAGCCAATGACGATTACTGACCCCAATATGACTAGGTTTCTTATGTCACTTGAAGATTCAGTGGATTTGGTTTTGTATGCCTTTGAGCATGGCTCACAGGGAGATATTTTTGTTCAAAAAGCACCTGCATCGACCGTTCATGATCTTGCAGTTGCACTCAAGAGTGTTTTCGATAAAGACAACGAAGTCCGCCTAATTGGTACCCGCCACGGTGAAAAACTTTATGAATCTCTTATTTCTAGAGAAGAAATGGCGCATGCGCAGGATATGGGGGGCTACTACCGCATTCCGGCGGACAATCGTGATCTTAATTATGCAAAATACTTCAGTGAAGGTGAAGAGAAAATTGCAGAGTTTGATGATTACACTTCTCACAACACGTTAAGGTTGAACGTCGAACAAGTTAAGTCGCTATTGCTTAAACTTGACTATGTACAGGAAGAATTAAATGCTTAAGGTCATGACCATTGTAGGTACCCGACCAGAACTCATCAAGATGAGCCGAGTGATTGCGGCTTTAGATAAGCATACACAGCATATATTAGTACACACCGGCCAGAATTATGACTATGAATTAAATCAGGTTTTTTTTGAGGACCTGACTATACGCAAACCTGATTATTTTTTGGAAGCCGTTGGTGAAAATGCTGCCCAAACCATTGCCAGGGTAATTGAGAAAGCTGATGCGGTGATGGCTCAAGAGAATCCTGACGCTATCATGTTGTATGGTGACACCAACTCCTGTTTGGCAGTGATTGCTGCCAAACGTCGCAAGATTCCTGTATTTCATATGGAGGCCGGTAATCGCTGTTTTGATCAACGCGTGCCGGAAGAGCTAAACCGTAAAGTACTAGACCATCTAAGTGATATCAATATGGTACTGACTGAACATGCCAGAAGGTATTTATTAGCAGAAGGCATACGCCCGGAAACAATTATCAAGACTGGCTCGCACATGCGTGAGGTACTCGATTATTACATGCCAAAGATTTCAGAATCAGACGTGCTAAGTAAAATGGGCTTGCAATCGAAGCAATTTTTTATTGTAAGCACACACCGTGAAGAGAATGTAGACAGCGCTCAAAATCTCACCGATTTAGTGGATACATTGAATGCGGTGGCTGAAGCTTATCAAGTGCCTATTATCGTATCCACCCATCCAAGAACAAAAAAAAGGTTGGATGATTTGCAAATTGAGAAACTGCACCCGCTAATTCAATTCATGAAGCCTTTTGGTTTCTGTGATTACATTAAGCTACAAATGGAAGCGCTTTGTGTCATTTCTGATAGCGGCACAATAACAGAAGAGGCGTCATTATTAAATCTACCTGCCATCACTGTTAGAAATGCGCATGAGCGTCCTGAAGGCATGGATGTTGGAACACTAATTATGAGTGGACTCAAAAAAGAACGCGTTCTGGATGCGATTAAAGTAACTATAGCCAACCACGACGGTAAGAATCGTAAGATTTCTCCAGTTGAGGACTATGAAAATCCATTTGTTTCCACGCAGGTACTGAAAGTAGTATTGAGTTATGTAGACTATATCAATAGGACTGTGTGGTCCGCTCCTCAAGTTTAATCAATGAAGCTTTTAGTTACCGGTGCCAGCGGATTTGTTGGTCAATTTTTACAAAAAGTATTATACGGACAGCATGATTTACTCAGGCTGGATCAGCAGACGACTGAAAAATTGTTAGCATCAGAGTCTTTTCCCGCCGCATACAACAACACAAACACTTTAATACATTTGGCTGGGCGCGCACATATCATGCATGAAACTGCCGAGGATATTTACCAAGCTTATGCCTCGGTTAATGTTGACTATACTCTCAAGGTCGCTGAACTAGCTAAACGTCTCAAGATCAAGCGGTTTGTCTTTCTGAGCTCGATTAAAGTGAATGGGGAAGCATCTAACCAACCTTTCACAGAAAAAGACAGTCCTGCCCCATTAGATGCTTATGGTCAAACTAAACTAGAAGCAGAAACTGCATTGAAAGTGTTTTGTCAAAACAATCAAATAGAGTTGGTGATTATTCGCCCTCCCCTCATTTATGGGCCTGGTGTCAAAGCTAATTTCAAGCAACTGATTAAACTTTGCCAACTGCCGTTGCCGTTGCCATTTGCATGTGTGAATAACAAACGGAGCTTTATTAGTTTGGACAATTTGGCAGATTTTATTCTACTGTGCAGTTCTCATCCTCAGGCGGCCAACCAAACCTTTCTCATTTCAGATGATGAAGATGTTTCTACAGCAGAGTTAATTATAACTATTCGCCAAATAAGTAAAAAAAATATACTGCTCGTTGCTCTACCACCTTTTATTTTAGAGTGGATATTTAAATTATCCGGCAAATCAAGCTTGGCTATACGCTTGCTTGGCACGTTACAAATAGATGTCTCCAAAGCCAAAACTTTACTTGGCTGGCAACCAAAGATAAGTTTTCATGAAGGAATTCTTCGGACGCTAAGGAAGTAAATATTTTGAAAAGATTATTAGATATATCCCTAACCCTTATAGGAGTAGTGCTTTTATTACCACTAATCATAGTCACCTATTTTTTGGTAAAACTGACTTCGACCGGACCGACACTCTACTGGAGCAAACGTGTTGGTAAGCATAATCTGTTGTTTAGTATGCCAAAATTCCGTTCTATGAAAGTGAATACCCCTGCTCTCGCCACACATATCATGAATCAACAGGCTGACCCCAATCAGTACTTAACACCGGTAGGTAGTTTTATCCGTAAAACCAGCTTGGATGAACTACCACAGCTTTGGAGCGTACTCAAAGGTGATATGTCGATTGTTGGCCCTCGTCCGGCATTGTTCAATCAAGACGATTTAATTAGCTTACGCACCGAGCACGGGGTGCATATATTAAAACCAGGCATCACAGGCTGGGCGCAAGTGAATGGTCGTGATGAATTGCCTATTCCAGAAAAGGTGACACTGGATGCTTACTATCTAAAACATCAGTCATTATGGCTAGATTGCTATATCATTCTGTTAACCGTTTTTAAAGTACTTAAACGCGATGGTGTATCGCATTAAATAAGCCATTTTTATGAATTTTTATCGTCAATATATTGTGAGATGGCTGTCATACATTGCCATGATGCACGATCTAATTGTGGCATCTGCCATTTGGTATTTTGCTTTTTTGTTACGATTTAACTTTGCTATCCCGCCCAATTTTATTGATACGACTTGGACTACATTGCCGGCAGTTTTGGCGATTGAGTTTGTTTGTTTTGTATTGTTTGGTTTATATCGTGGGATGTGGCGCTTTGCCAGCATTCCAGATCTCAAGCGAATTATCCGTGCGGTTGCGCTCTCAGCCCTTATTATTAGCTTTGCCAGCCTGATTGCACAGCCACAAATCATTATTCCTCGCTCTGTGCTGTTTCTTAACCCACTGTTACTCGTGCTTATTATGGGTGGCAGCCGCTTTGCTTACCGTGCGTGGAAAGAGCGCCGTTTATTCAATCCTATCGTACAGCAGGGCAAGCCGGTGATTGTATTAGGGGTTGAGGAAGCCGCAATCAATCTGATTAAAGAGCTCACCAAAAGCCATGAGTGGCGTGTCGTCGCGCTTTTAGATGACAACACATTGATGCACAACCGCGAGTTTATGCATATCCGTGTGGAAGGCGCAATTGATGCATTACCGGAAGTTGCACAAAAATACGATTGCGAACACTGCATCATTGCGATGCCCTCTGCCAATCATCTAGCGAGAAAACATGCAGTGAATGTGGCCAACAGTATTGCGATGGAGGTACTGACTTTACCGGCCATGAGTGATTTGATGAGTGGAAAAGTCAGTATCTCGCAAGTACGTAAGGTGGATGTAGAGGACTTGTTGGGCCGCGATGTAGTGAATTTAGATAACGCCGGCTTAAGCAGCATGATTGCAAGCAATACTGTCATGGTAAGTGGTGCAGCAGGTTCGATTGGTTCTGAGTTATGCCGCCAAGTGCTGGCATATCATCCTAAAAAACTGGTATGTATTGATGTCTCTGAATATGCACTTTACCTGCTGCAACAAGAGTTCAGTCAACGTAAGACAGACACACAAATTTTGTACATCGTTGCAGATATAAAGAATAAAACGCGCATCAACCATGTGCTACTCACGCACCAGCCTAAACTGGTGTTACACGCAGCCGCCTATAAACATGTGCCAATGATGGAAGACTTTAACGTGACGGAAGCATTGATTAACAATGCATTTGGCACCTATCAGTTTGCCAGCGCCTGCCAAACGGCACAGGTGGATAAGTTTGTGCTGATTTCTACCGACAAAGCGGTGAACCCCACCAATGTGATGGGTGCAAGTAAACGTTTAGCCGAGCTGGTTTGCCAAAGTCTCCAGCCTAAAAAGCCTTCTAAAAACACGCCTAAAACACAGTTTATTACCGTGCGCTTTGGTAATGTATTGGGCAGTAGTGGTAGCGTGATTCCTAAATTCCGCGAACAAATTGCCAGAGGCGGGCCTATCACTATCACCCACCCTGAAATCACTCGTTACTTTATGTCGATTCCTGAAGCCGCACAGTTGGTACTGCAAGCTGGCACCATGGGCAAAGGCGGTGAGATTTTTGTCTTAGACATGGGCGAGCCCGTCAAAATTATCGACCTTGCCAAAGACATGATTAAGCTATCAGGATTACATCACGAAGAAATTCGGATTGAGTTTACCGGGTTAAGGCCAGGTGAAAAACTCTATGAAGAACTGCTGGCAGATGATGAAAATACCTTGCCAACCAACCATGAAAAACTGCGGATTGCGCAAGCGCGCAGTGCAAGTGCAGCATGGCTGGATGATTTGTTACACTGGCTAGAGAAAGTGCAGCACATGGCCGAGCATCAGGTCAAAGTACAGCTCAAAGACTGGGTAGAAGAGTATCAACCCAATGCATTAACTGCGGGCGAGCCGCCAGTACTCGCCATTGAGCCGTCACAAACCATCCATTAAGTTAAACAATCTCTTTATTTACCAGCGACTTATTTACCAGTCACCCATTGGGGATGGCTGGTTGTCGTTTACAATACTGCTCCTACCCAATCAATATCATCGTTAGTCATCTATGCCTCACATCACGCTCGATAACGCCAGTCTTGCCTTTGGCCATCACGCACTGCTTGCGCAAGCTTCTTTTCAGTTAGATCCGGGTGAGCGTGTCGGCCTGATTGGTCGCAATGGCGCGGGTAAATCCAGCTTACTTAAAGCCATTGCTGGCACTATTAAATTAGATGATGGCACGGTATGGCGTGCCCCCAATGTACGGGTGGTCTATGTGCCACAAGAGCCTGAGCTAGACAACACGCATACCGTGTTTGAGGCGGTAGCAGAAGGCTTGGGCAGCCTGCAACAAACCATCATTGATTATCACCAAACTACCCATGATATGGGCATGCCAGATGCAGATATCGAAGCGCTCTTGACGCACATGCAAGCGCTACAGCATGAAATGGATGTGCAAAACGGCTGGGCCGCACAATCACGTGTGGAGACGGTATTAAGCAGACTCAAGCTAGATGCAGATGTGTTGGTCTCTACCCTCTCTGGTGGCTGGCGCAAGCGTGTAGCACTTGGCCGAGCATTAGTGGCAGAACCGGAAGTGTTATTGCTGGATGAACCCACCAACCATCTGGATTTAGAAGCGATTGAATGGCTAGAAGATTTGCTGTTGGGGTTTAGTGGCAGCGTGTTATTCATTACACATGATCGCCGCTTTTTAGACAAACTCGCCACCCGCATTACAGAATTAGACCGCGGCAATCTCACCGACTTTGTGGGAAACTTCACGCAATATCAGCTCAAAAAAGAAGAATTATTAGCAGTGGAAGAAACCCATGCCGCCAAATTTGATAAATTTTTGGCACAAGAAGAAGTGTGGATTCGCCAAGGCATTAAAGCGCGCCGCACGCGTAATGAAGGACGTGTGAGACGTCTTGAGGCATTGCGCTTAGACCGTGCAGCCAGACGTGAGCGCCAAGGCAATGTGAAATTGAATCTGGACGCTGGGGAACGCAGTGGCAAGCTGGTGGCAGAACTCGACCAAGTCTATAAAGCTTATGGCGATAAAGCGTTGATTAAGGGCTTCAGCACGCGCATTCTGCGTGGTGATAAAATTGGCCTACTCGGCCCGAATGGTATTGGTAAATCCACCCTACTCAAACTCATTTTGGGCGACATTGAAGCTGACAGTGGTGAAATTCAACGTGGTACAAAAATCAGCGTGGCCTATTTTGACCAGATGCGCGAACAACTGAATGAAGAAGCCACGCTTGCAGATACGATCAGCCCAGGGTCAGACTTTGTAGAAATCGGTAACGAGCGTAAGCACGTCATCAGTTACTTAGAAGATTTCTTATTCCCGCCACAACGCTCGCGCTCACCAGTGAAGTCGTTGTCTGGCGGAGAGCGCAATCGTTTGTTACTGGCGCGTTTATTTGCGCGGCCAGCCAATGTACTGGTGCTAGATGAACCGACCAACGACTTAGATATCGACACACTAGAACTATTGGAAAGCTTGCTGCAAGAATATACAGGTACACTGTTTTTAGTCAGCCATGACCGCGCTTTTTTAGAAAACACGGTCACCCAAGTCATCGCCTTTGAGGGCAATGGCATACTGACTGAATTTGGCGGCGGTTATGACGATTGGCAACGCTTTACCGCACAACGTCTGGCAGAAAAGACAAGTGCAGCCAAAGCCAGTACTACTAGTACACCGACAACTAACACCGCAGCGAGCAAAAGTACAACCGCAACAAAATTAAACTTTAAGGAACAAAAAGAGCTGGAAGCTTTGCCTGCGCAAATCGAACAGCTCGAAGCTGAGCAGACGCAAATGAATCAGACCTTGGCAGACCCTAACTTTTATCGTGACCATGCGGATGACGTTAAACCGCTGCAATTGCGTTTAATGCAAATTGAAGCGGAAATCGAAACCAAAATGGAACGCTGGGCAGTGCTGGACAGCAAAGCGAATTAAACTTCCGTTTCTGCCTGAATAGCTGGCAGATTGTGCATGGCACGCGCGCGATTACACGCCTCACTACCCGCTGAAAACTCACGACAAGTGCTTGAACGTGCAGCATAAATACGACAGCTGACTTGCTTGCCCACTTCTCCGTCCAACGCAATGCAATGGACGGGACTGTTTGCTGTCCCTTGCATGCATACATGGTGCGGGCTCACCGCCTGTGTAAGCGCTTGTGGTACTCGGCCGAGCGGATGTGCGTCTGTTTCTGCCCAATAAAAAGACACGCGAAACGCCGCGCAACATGCACCACAAGATAAACAATGTTGCGACATATATCCTTTACGATTGATTGAGCCGATATTGATATCACCGATGGCTCTATCTCACAATATCATGCAGATAAATACAGGCAACGATATATAAAATTACGACTGGGAGTTTATACGTATATTTATATAAATAAAGAACCAGAATTCACTTGATAGCATTAAACCCACAAAACACTTATACATCTAGTACTTAAACGATTTTATTTCATAAATTGACAACTTTTGATAGTCCAACATAACTATATTATCAACTGCTCTGGCAATGCGCTTTAACTAATATTCATTGTAAATATTTTCCAATGAACATTTGTTTAGGAGTCGGTATGAAATTAGCAACTCGTAGGATGTTAACGACAATCTCGTTAGCCGCCGCATTTAGTATTTCTAGTGTCAGCGCTTTTGCTGACACCACTACCGTTCTTACAGTTGGCGCATTGCCCGCATCATTAACGTATAGCAATACATTCACCAGCTCAGATTCGGGCACAACATTTTGGGATGATTATATATTTACCATTACTGATGGCTCGGTCAATTCGGTCACTTCATCCATCAATCTAGACAGCATATTGGGCGTAAGCGATCTTCGTGCAAGATTATACAAGGGCAGCACACACCAAACTGCAGCGATTGCACCTAACGAATTGATCTCAGCTTGGGGAACAACGGTAAACTATAGTCCAACCGTTTCTTCAACAACCGTTGTGCTAAATCCATTAACGTTGAGTGCTGGCACCTATACGCTTCAAATCAAAGGTATTGTGTCAGGTTCAGCTGGTGGCTCATATGCAGGGTTGTTAAATATTGCTACCCCTGTCCCAGAACCAGAGACCTATGCAATGTTGTTATGTGGCATGGGGCTAATAGGGTTTATGGCAAAACGCAGAAACACACAAGCTTAAACCGGCATAATCGCTTTAAGATTTGCAATGGGAGCTACGGCTCCCTTTTTGCATTTTGGCAGTTGTTTTTTAAAGCCATCCATATCAATGACTCATATTTGCCCTAGGCAGATACTCACTACGTGTCATCGTGACTGTAAGATGCGCCAATACCAACCTAACCAATCGGATGGTTGCATTCGCAATTGCTAGTATTTACTATGTTTTAGTTCAGATGCATCTAAACAACCAAGAATGGAGAACGAATATGACTCCCAAGAACACAATCTGTCTTTGGTACGATGGCGCAGCCCTTGAGGCCGCAAAGTTCTATGCCGAAACGTTTCCGGATAGCGCGGTGGGTAGGGTTCATTATGCGCCGGCCGACTACCCTTCCGGCAAGGAGGGCGATGTTTTGACGGTGGAATTCACTGTGATTGGTATCCCTTGTCTCGGCCTGAATGGTGGCCCTGCGTTCAAGCACAATGAGGCTTTTTCGTTCCAAGTTGCGACTGGCAACCAGGCTGAAACTGATCGCTTATGGAACGCAGTTGTAGGCAATGGTGGTGAAGAGAGCGCTTGCGGCTGGTGCAAGGACAAGTGGGGCTTATCGTGGCAAATCACGCCGCGTGCGCTTATTGCCGCCATAGAAGACCCTGACAGCGCTGCTGCTAAACGCGCTTTCGAAGCCATGATGCAAATGGGGAAAATCGACATAGCCATGATTGAAGCAGCCAGGCATGGCTGAGTTGTAGTGTAGTTTATGTATGGCTCTAGATACGCTTAATCCACCAAGCAGAATTGGTGGAAATGTGCTTCGATGATACTATTTTTAATAACGTAAATCGATGAAGTGGGGTCGCCACCCCTTTCGTAGGCGCCAGTCTAGAATATGTAAAGCAAGAAGGTGATCAAACTCAATTGAGAACAAGTTGGAGACAAAATGAATTATCAAGGAAGCTGCCACTGTGGCCATATTAAGTTTGAGGTAGAAGGAACGCTGACTGGCGCGATGTCTTGCAATTGCTCTTTCTGCCAACGTAAAGGCTCGCTCATGTGGTTTGTTCCACGAGAGAGTCTTAGCCTACTCACGCCAGAGAGCAACGCCAGCACCTACGAGTTTAACAAACACGTCATCAAACACCAATTCTGTGCAATATGTGGCATTCACCCATACGGTGAAGCTACCGATCCAAAAGGTAACCGCATGGCAGCTATCAATATTCGTTGCCTAGAGGGGATCGACCTTGAGAGTGTTCCTGTTACTCATTATGATGGTCGCTCGCGGTAGATACAAGACGCCCAATCTATTATTCATTAAGCTGCTATTTTACACTCCCGCCCATCTTTAGCCCTTGCATCCTACTTTAGGCTGCTATTGCATACTCCTAGAGAGGTGGCGCCCCCGACACGAATCGAACGTGTGGCCCTCCCCTTAGGAGGGGGAAATTTAAAACTATATATGTTATTGTTTTAAATCAGTATTATCTATATTTGATATAAATTTTTGTCAAATTTTTGTCAAATTTAGAATAAAAAAAATGGAAAAATTGACATTTATTGTCAAAATTTCCAGGCTGTTGGTGTCCCCACCAGGAGTCGAACCTGGATCTAAGCCTTAGGAGGGCCTTATTCTGTCCATTGAACTACAGGGACACAGAACAGGCAGGATTTTACACGATTAGAAGGCTTTAAATAAAGAAGCTAATACATTCATATCAAAAAGAGTTTAAATCGTTCTAAGATTCCAAAAGCTTACTTAGTCCAAGAGTTTAGAGAAATTTGAACTGTGGCATTTTCATGAATTTCAAACAATTCATTATGTTTAAGTTTAATTGAGAACTTTGGAGTGACACCCAAATACACTTCTTGACCCATATAGTCATATATATCATTTACAGGAATTTCTTTATTTCTACTGTCTAATAAATAGAATTTATATTCTGCACCTTCCGAATTATGACCATTAAATAATTCAATTTTTATATTGGCTAATGAAAACTTAGGAGCCAAAACCTCTATTTCAACGAATTTATCTATTAGTTGGTCAATATTAAATTTACCTCGATAAATAGCACACGGGATAATTTCACCTTTGGTTATAAAAGTATTTTCTATGTAGAACCCTTTGAGAAGGTGGCATAAATCGTCTTTATCAATTTTTTCTAATTCTTTAATTCTTTTGGATAATCGAATATAGATGTGAAATGAAGACTCAAAAAACCAAATCAAAAAAAGTATAACAGTGATTGTGAGCCAGTTTTGAAACGAGATTAAATGAAAAATCTTGATTAGCTTATATGCCTCATCGTCGGCAGGCAATGCGAATTCGTCTCTTGCTAATATCAATAAAGATAAGATAGTCCATAGAAATGTTCCGATTTTCCAGGCTACACCCTCTTTAAATAACTCACAGAAAAATGCGGTTCTAGCTCTAAGGTATGTAAGCATTTTATAAATCTTTATCGTGTTGTTTACAAAGTATTATACATATTGAAAGTTCGGCATTGAAGCTTATACATATATCCATAACACAAAACCCATATTGAAAGCCGACAAGCTATTTCAAAATATGGGTTTGTTGTGGGTATGTGTGTAAGGTTTAAAAACCTTTAGATAGTTGTTTATTTATCAACATCATCTTAAAACATAGAGTAGCTAAAATTGCTGTGTTTTCGTGTTCTCTATCGCCTTTAAATTTATTTCTATCTAAATACATTAAATGAAACTCTAATAACTTTTCATCAAGTTTAGAGGAATTATTTAAAGATTCTTCCCTCTCGATCATTTCACTGAGAGTTGAAATAATACCTTCTTCCCTTGGGTTTTTATTTCTTTCATTGAATGTTGTTCTTTTTAAATATGATTCAAGTAAAGTAGTCATATTAAAATTCCACCACATAAGAATTATTTTCAAAAATATATCTTTTAAGATTAGCAATTCTTTTACATTCAAATAAAAACAAATCAATAATGAATTGCTTAATCTCATTGTGAGTTTTGAATGAATATATTGTTTCTATGAGTTTAGTTTCAAACTGCTCTAATACACCATCACAATCAAAATAACCATATTGACCATTTTGGATTGCGAAAATATCTATGTAAGTAATCCAAGCTCTAGCATTACTTGGGATTTCTTCATCAGTGAGATTGTCTAGTGCTAATTGTTTGTAGATTGGTAAAACAGATAGTAAAGAACTACTTATTTGATTAAGAGTAAATTTACTTAATGAGAGGTCTAATTCTTGATGTGTTGAAAATGACATAATTTAATTCCTTTAAAATAATTTAGTTTTGTTTCTCCTTACCCATGAATATTTGCGGGTTAATCAATAAAGGAATTATCTTAACATTTATTAAGATTGTTTACAATACATATTTAATATTCGAAGATAGTTTTTTGTTTATTAATTTCTTCTGTTTTATATAGCTTAGTATCTACAGGACTTTCTGTAATTTCTTCAAAATTAAATTTGTTGTTATTATTTCTATTGATTTTATGAAGTTTCTTTAAAACAACCCATTTCACAAGACGACAATTTTCAATATCTTCTGTAGTTTGCTTAGGTTTTGTTTCATTCCATACTTTAAAAACTTTTAGACTTAAAAATTTTAATTCTTCAACTTCAAAAGGATTGTCTTGTAAATCCTTTTTTGGATTCTTCTTTAAAAAATCTTCTTTTAAATAAATAGTGTATTTATCAGTTGTTAAATATAATCTATCTGCTCCATGCTTATAAGAATGCTTTATTTCTAGTTTTGTTAATAATTCACTCAATTCATTAAATATCATAATTTTTTCCTTTTCTTATTTTTATTATATTTGTGCTTCAACTTCTTTAGTATTCTCTTGCTGTTGTTCTTGATTATTATCTCTATAGCTAGATTTACCTTTTTCTTCAATCTGGTTTAACATTTGTAATCTAATATGTTTTATTCTTTGTTCTAACATTTCTCTTCTTGGGTCGCCATCGGGTAAAGTTAATAGTTCCATTTCTAAATCATCAATACTTGAACTGATTTCTTGTGTATCTAATGCTTTAGATGAATTTTCAGAAATATTACTATTAGATGAAACATTACTATTCAAAGAAGGTTTATAAGAAGGTTTATAAGGACTTTTATCATTTGAATATTTGTCATTAGATTTAACATCTGATTTACTTATGTCTTTACTAAAGCTATTTTTTAAAGATAAAAAGTTAAGTCTTTTATTTAATTGAATAGATTTATCAGTGAATTTCTGGAAATCTTTATATGTATGGTCTTTATGATAATATTTAACTTCATTTTTTTTATCTAATATTCCAGTATTTACTAAATTCTTATCTGTAAATATTTCACTTAATATTTTTTCTCTATCAACTTTATAGACTTGTGATTTTTGAACTATAGCTAATTCAATTTGTTTATTAGTGAAATAGCTAGATTTAGATAATGACATTGCTTTCAGTATGATGTCATCTTTAGTAATTTCTAAATCTTTATGTTTTAAACTTCTTGTACTTTCCAGATTCTTTATTGTTAATCCGTTATTTGAAAATCTTTGTTTCCATTCTTTTTTTAGAGCATTCAAATCATAGTCAGTTTTTTTAACTTTAATATTTGCTTGTTTTTGTTTTTCTTCATAAGTGGCATTCTCTGGAATTTTACTTTTAATTTTTTCAGCTCTTCCTGAAAATTCCTTTCTTACTTCATCACTAATACATTTTAATTGCCAGCCTGTTCTAGATTCTTCAATCTCAAATCCAAGAGCTTTAACACCTTGAGCAATTTTTACTTGAACTTCACTTGCTATTAATAACTTGTCTTCAAATAGTCTTTTAAAATCTACAGCTTTATATGTACCATCTTGAGCAAGGGCATAATTTCCAATGACATTATGACTATGTAAATGAGGGTCAATCTTCTCATTTTCCTCTCTAGATGTTTTATGTTGCCAAGTGCCTATAAAAGCACCTTGAACTTGTTTGTAGTCCTTGCCTTGCCTATATGTCAATCTCTTCTCAAATTCGCTTCTGGCGAATACCTGGGCATCATTCCAAACCTTTAAAAGCTCTGTTTGTAATGGGTGGCCTTCATATACATTTACTAACAAGCTAAAGTCTTTATTAGCATTGATTACAAAATCTTGTCCAAGGTCTGCGGGTTGCTTTCTTACATACTTAGATAGCTTTTCATCTGTATTCGGATTTTTACCACTCAAAACACCCCAAAAGTTTTTAGGTGTTATTGTTTTATCAAGCTTCAATGATTTGTAAGCTTCTCCATTCCATTCGCCTATACCCTCTTCTTTGTTTCCAGCCTTATTATAATAATCATCCTTCATAAACTCTTTAGTGTAATAGTCTATATTCTTAATTCCTTTATTACTTATCATATTGATTTCTCCTTTTTATTATTATCTTTCTTGTTCTTTTTGTTTCTTTCTCAATTTTATTTTTGATTCATTTGAATTAGTACTGAAATTAACTTCAACTTGTTCAGTTTCAAGGGTTGAAGTTAATTCGTCAAATACATCTAAAGTATTTAAAACTAAAGAAGTTGCTCCTGTGCTATCTAATGAATGAATAGCAACATCAGAAATTACCTTTTCTTCAAAATTATTTTTAGATTCAGGATTCAATAATTTTTCTACAACTTCAATTTTTTTATTCACATCCTCAAGTTGTTTCAATTTCTTATCTTTAATTAATTTTTCTCTAGTATTTTGTAATGTTAATAACTCTCTTGTATGAATATCATTTGCTGTTGATTTTTTATCAAAATTAATAGCAGTATCATTAAAAAATAATTTCTTTTTTCTTTTTGTTCCTGTCTTATCTACATAATAAAAATATTCATTTCCAGTGTCTTTATCTTTAACAATCTGACCTTTACTTCTTAACTTATCTCTATTAGATTTTCCAAATTCTTCTACAAAAGGAAAGAACAAAACACAAACTGATTTAGTACCTAGCAAACGAATTCCAATATTCAAACCTAGCTTTTCATCATTGATAGTTTTAAAACCTAAATCAGTTTGAAGCTGTTTAAAATCAATACTTACTTTTCTTTGTTTCTTAGATGTTCCTATGCTCTGTCTAGCATTTGAATCTGAAGAACCTGTAAATTCAGTATCTATATAAGTTATTTCTCCTACAACTTTTGATAAGTATGTATCCTCTTGGCTTGAGGGTGCTGCTATGTACTGAGTATGAAAAGAACCTAAAAACGTTTCTAAAGATTTTTCCTTATGGTTTAAAGCTTCTGCCATTTGACTAGTTGTTTGTAAAGCTACTATTGCGGTGTTTCCGTATTTTCTACCTACATTGATAATTTCAAGCCATTTCACAACATCAATATTTTTTGCGAATAAAGGATATTCATCTATTACTTGATAAACTCTTCTTTTATTCTTTTTAAAAGAAATTTCTCTTTCATTTGATAATAAGAAACTTGTAGCTAGATTAATGAATAGACCAATATTTGCTTTAGATACTTCCATATTTACATTATCACTACATAGAATAATTACTTGACTGTCTTTCTTGAAGTCATTATCAATACACCAAGCTTTCAAATCAAAACTTGATTTATTGTTTTTATAGCAATCACTCAATAGCCCTATTGTAGTTAAAGATTTAGTCATAGAAGCAATAATGCTTGCTGTCATTTTTTCAGCATCTTCACTAATAGTCATAGATGCTTCAGGATAGTAAGTTTCTATAACATTCTTAAACTCATAGATATGTTTGTAAGATATTAAAAGATTTCTCCAAGTTTCTAATGTTGGTTTTAGATTAGGTTTAAATTCTTCTTCAGTTTCTTCTTTGATTACTTCTTCATTATATTCAAAACATAATTTTCTTAATGTTGCTGTTAATATATATACAGCTCCATTTTCAAAAAAGGCATTTGAAGAACTTTCATCAACTACTCCGTGAATTGAAGTTATAACTAAGTCTATTAAAGAATTTCTAGTTTTTTCGTTTTTCTCATTTAATAAAATTGAAAATATATCAATATAAATACTATCTATTAACCAAGGAGCAGATACAGAACAACGATATCCAGAGCTCATTAAAATATCTCTAGCTTTAGAATCGGGGGCATGGACTATTAATTTATGACCATTCATTAAAACATTGTCATACATTCTGTCTAATAGTACTGATTTACCCGAACCAGCAAGACCTATTATTAAATGACTTAAAATACTAGCATCTTCATTAATTGCTACTGGCTTATAAAAATCTTCTTTCTTAACTAACTTATTTTTTTTATATGAAAATCTTTTCTTCTCACATTCTTCTTGAGAAATTAAAACAAATGAATTTTTATTTTCACCAATTGTGAAACTTAATTTTTCTGATTTATCTTGTTGTGTGTGAAATATTTCATTTGCTTCATCTGTATCAGAATAATAAAAATTTTCGCTTTCTCTTGATTGAATAGTCCAATTAATTACTTTAGTTAATTTGAAACTTGTATAAATACCAATCAAACCAGAACAAACAAAATTAAATTTATTCACAGTTGTATAGTTGTTATATAAAGATATTATTGAAGCATCTAAAATATAACCCAAGAAAAAATAGAGAAAGGTAAGAGATAGTAGAAAACCTAAAGCAAAGAACATTAAATAATCATTCTGATAAGTTCTATATTCCCAGGGGTCTAATAAATAATCCTGTTCTCTCTGTCTAGCATAATGAATCTTCATAGTAAATTCCTTACACTTCAAAAGAATTTATTTTATTCAGAATGTTTTCATTCTGATTAGAAATTAGTTCTAAATAGTTTTGAATAGATTTCAATGATTCCTTTTCTTTAGTCTCTTCAAAAAAATTTCTTAATGCTTTTTCAATAATATCTATTTCATAGCATTTATTAGTTTGTGAATAATCTTTAACAGCAATTGCTAGTAAGTAATCAAGCTTTATTGTTTTTGTTGTTTTCTTCATTTATATAACTCCTATTTTTATTATTGAAGACCTTAATTAGTAGTCAATACTTTAAATATAGTAAATTAAAAACAAATAGCAAGACTTGAAACAATATATAAGTAAATACTTTTGAAAGGCTTTAATTAAAGACATTCGTATTTATTTGGGTATTCCTTTATGGTTTTTGTTCTTGGAATCGCTTTTGACTTGGCTTTACCCTAGCCGATAGGCTAGGACTGGTTTTAAGGGTTTTTCGGGGCAATTGGAACAATTGCGATATGTGTAGTAATAAATACGATAGTATTGATTACAAGAACAAACTTCGCTTTTGACTTTGTTTTTGATTAATAAGATGTGAGAAGTAAGACAAAGATTAAACAGAAAATAATTAAAGTCTTATATTACAAGTCTTACAAAAAGCTATTGACATACTTGTAATGTCTGCTAGCTTATAAGTGAGGTCTTACTTAAAAGGTCTTATATAAAAATAAAAAAGAAAAGGATTTGATTATGGCAATTACAAGAGAATATAAAGGGGCAAAGTTAGTTAAGAAAACATTTTATTTAGAAGAAGCAGACTTCAAGATTTTTGAAGAGTATGCTAAAAAAGAAGGTAAAGGAACTGCTCAATTACTGAGGATGGTTATGTCAAAGTATGCTTTGATTTGGGGAAAGAAAACAACAGAATAAAAAATGCCCTTAAGGGCATTTTTTATTTACAGTTCAAAGTCGGAAATAGTGTTGTGATTATATAAAGCATAGGTATTATTGTGAATGCTATAAAAACATATGTTCCGAAAATAATTCTAAAAAAATCTTTGATACATTCATATTTATCTTCTTTAAATAATTCAGACAGTTCTACATCATTACTTCCTTCTGTTCTCTCTGATTTTGTTTTGTCATCTCTTTCAAAATAATTCATAATTCTCTCCTTTTTAGTTATTGTTTTTGAAGTTATTTATAGCTCTGTTAGAATAACTTGATGAATCTTTATCTTGAGTAGTTGTATGTAATAAAGTTAGATAATTACTAAGTGTTAATCTGTAATACTTAGCTGTTTCTATCATTTCCTTTTTTAAATCCTCTGCTACTCTTAATTGAATAGTTGTTGTTTTTTCCATTTAAAGCCCCTTTTGTTTTTTTAATTGTTTTCTTGTTATTCTTGTTAAGAACATAAGATAGTCTTTTAAGTTTTCTAGCTCATTATCATCAAGCTCTCTGATTGTTTTATTCATATTTAATGAGATTAAACAATTTTTTGATAATAGACATTTATATGTATTTATCATTTTCTAAACTCCTTTAATTTCAAGTCTAGTTTATGAAAATGTAAAGCAATGAAGTTTTCGCCACTTTTGACTGTGTGATTAATTTCATATAGCTCTAAAGCTTCTTCTATAAGTTGTTCAGCAAAATCATTAAAGTAAAGTTCAATGTCTTTAATGTTCTCGTGTGAATATCTTTTATAGATAGCAAACATTTTTAATTCAATGTTGTATGAGATATAACAGTCATTCCATCCCCCAAAAGTGTTTGTTTTTTCGTGTGCTATTAAATGCTTTACAACTTCCTTTTTGTCTTTATTAGCATTAAATAGTTTGTTTTTAATTTCTACCATCATTTTATAATCTCCTTTTTGTTATTGTTATTTTTAAGACTTGGTAAAATAGTGTTTTTGTTGTTGTTCAGTTGTATATATATTGTCTGGGTGTTTGTTGTTTTTTAGTTGTTCCATATCAATATAGTTTTCTTCTTGATCATCAATCTTAAAATCTAAATTAGATTTTTCAATTACTAGTAAATAGTTTAGTTCTTGTTCTAATTGCTCTTGTAATTTGTATAATTCAAATTTAAAAGCTGATGTTGTATTGCTAATTAACAAATTTAATTTATTTAGTTGTTCAATCCTTTCTAAAATTTCGTTGTTCATTAAATACTCTCTTTCTTATAGTTATATATTAAATTTAGTAAATGTAATTACAATGTCAATACATTTTCAATATTTATTTTATATTTCAATTGCTTTATTTCTAATCTTTCCAGCATATTTACAAGATTTTTTAAATAAATCTTGTAATGTCTCAAATTGAATGTTTTTAATTAGAGAATCAAATTTAAAAACATTGATTGAAAGTAATGCTATTGAAGGCTCATCTCTAATGTCATAGCTTCTGAAAAAATTAGTTCTTCCAGAAAATAAAGATTTATCGTGTTCAATTAAATGAAAATCTTTAGAAAACAAACTATCTTCATATCTATTCAGTAAGCAATAATTGAAAATAGCAAATTCTAAAGTATGTCCTTTAATTCTTCCCCTAGATAAAATATTTATCAAATGATGGCTAAACTCATGAATTATTAAAGACTTTATGTAAAGAACATTGCTAGCATTAATCACAATTTCATTATTGTTATAATCAGCCCATCCGCCCGCATTTTTAATATTCATCATGTAAGAAATATTTATTGATTCTAATGATTCAAGTAATTTATTGTTTTCTTCAAAGTTTTTTTGAAATTCATAATCAGTTAAATTTTCACTAGCTGATTTATCAAAATACTTTATCTTGTTTGTATCAATAATGCTTTTAGCAAATAACTTAAAATATTTCTCAACTTCAGTTGTGTAATATTCCATTAGGTTTTTATCTTCAATACTTTCTTTAATCATTTTAATCATCCTTTTTTTATAGTTGTTATGATTTAAATTTATTAAATGTAATGACAATGTCAATACATATACAAAAATTAATTTTGGATGATTTGAAAACCTAACCGCTCGCAAGCTCGCTTTTGAGGGAGTGAGGGAAAACCATTGCTAACAAGTTAGCAAAATATGGCTTTCAGCAATGATGTTTAAAACGATTTAAAACAAGTCTTTGATATGCTTGTATAGATGTGTTGATTAAAAGCTGTCCAGGAACTCCAAATATAGAACTGTGGTTCTATTTAACCCAGATGCTTTTGACTTTTGCCCTGAGGGGCACATTTTCAAGGTTTTGACTTTGACTTTAAATAACCAAGAAACTTAAACATACATTTAAAACACTGTTTTAATAATGTGAGTTTAAAAACTGTGGTTCTATTTAATCCAGATGGTTTTGATTTTAAGTATTAATTAGTTTTGTTGTGAGCATCAAGCGAACATAAACAAAACGGTTAATGATTTTCTTTATCTATATCTATTTAAATAGATATAGATAAATCTATATCTGTCTAGCTGACATTTTTAACTGAATATCTGTAAGCCTTTTATATTAAGGTTTAGAACACTGTAAAACAGTTTTTTATTTAGTCCAGTTTATTACAGGTTTTTCTGTATGTTTTTGGACTAACTGTAAAATTTAGTTTCATAATTACAGAATAATCTTTATTTAATTACAGTGTTTTGAGAGTGAAACAGATTATTTTTTTCTTGTAATCCTGTAATTTCGTTATTGACTTTTACAATTTAACTGCTTTAATTAATTCATAACAATAAAAAAAGGTGGATTAAATGAAAGAGAATAAATTTATCAAGCAGTATTTAGACAATAACAATATTGAAGTTATTGAGGGGAAGTTTTATAACAAGAATACAAAAACAATTAAAAAAACTGTTCAATTATTAGATGATAAAGAGTTTTTGAAGGTTTTTATCAATGCTAATAGTGTATTGAGTGAATTAAAGAACAGTTCAAAACTTGTTTTTGAATATATATTTAAATGCTTACAAGCTAGCTCTAGCTTTAACAAGACTGAGATAGAAGTTAATTATAAACACTATGTAAGATTCTGTAGATACAACAATGTGAAAGCTTTATGTGAAAAGAGTTTCTATTTAGCTAGAAAGCAATTAATAGAGCTAGATATTATTGATGAAACAGACGAAAGGGGAATATATTTTTTTAACTTAAATTTCTTTTTTAACGGAAACCGCCTGACCGTTATTAATAATTATGTGAGAGCTACTAATAAAGAAGATACGATAACTTTTGAAGATATTATTAATGATGCTTGTACAGATAGCCCTTACGATGATAAAGAACCTGAAAAAATGGAATACAAGAAAAACAAAAAATCAGCATTTCAAAGTTAATAAAAAAAGCCCGTAAGGGCTTATTTTATTTAATCAATGCTTTATCAAGTGAGCCGTGTAAATCAATAAAGCTATTTACCCAAGCTGGTTTTCTTCCACTTCCTGACCAAGTTTGGTCTGGAAAATCTGGATTCGCATATTTAGCTTTTGCTTTAGGTTTGTTTTTTGCTCTAGTGCTTAAGCCTAAGTCTTTTGCTGTTAAATCGTATGATTTAATTAACTCAATGACATTAGCAATTACTTCTGCTTTTTTCTCATTCAATAATAAAGTTTTCTTTTCTTGTAGTGCTTTGATTTGTGAATCAATATCTTCAACTGTATTAGCCATTATTAAAATCTCCAAAAATTTAAAATAATTACAACAAAATCGATTCTATAAATGTTTATTTAAAAAGTAAACTTTTTATTTGATCTTTTTAGTTAAATTATCAATTAAATTTCTTGTATAGTGTTTTGTCATACTACTATTTAAATGTCCGACTTGCCTTTGTGTATCTCTTTCAACATTCATATTCTTATTATTAACTCTGTTGTTTTCTTCAAAATTAAATAAATGTGTTTTTTCAAAATAAGTTATATCGTCAATATTAGCTAACTCACTGACAGCAAAGTGATTAGAATATTCTTCTAATGCTCGGCTAATAAACTCACTTCTTAAATCGTGGAATTTAAAATCTTCAATTTTTAATTCATTGATAATTCTTTTCCATTGAGAATTAAAACCTTCTATAGAAAGGTCAAAAACATAGTCAGTTGATTTTTTATTTTCAATGTCTAGAAGTATGCTAGACATTATCTGTTGAGCCTTAGGAAGCAATTTAACTTTTCTAGGCAAGCCGTTTTTAGTCTTGTATAGCTGTATATAGTTGTCTTTAATATCTGCTTTCTTCATCAGCATTATTTCACTTTTTCGCATACCTGTTATTAAAGCTAATACTGTAATAATCACAATATCTTTATTACTTGTTTGTGATAAAGCTTTTAATAACCTTTCTTCTTCATCTGCTGTTAATCTTCTGTCTCTTTTAATGAAGTAATTTTTTAAATCTTTCTTATTAACCTTTGCGACAGGGTTAATATCCATCAAAGTTGAATATTTTGTGAAGTAGTTAGAAAAATTATTGAAAAAGCTACTTAAATAATTAAGCTCTCTTTTTACAGTTGATTTTTTAACAGTTTCTAATCTTTTAGAGATATAACTAGCAATGTCAGCACTAGTCATTTTTAAAGGGTTTAAATCACCAAAATTGATTGTAAATTCATCAGCAAAAGCATTAGCAACAGAGATAGGACTATCAATAAATAATGAATTATCTGTGATTTTCACTTTTGAAATATTCTTCACAAGAGCAACATACTTTTTGTTGCTCATTCTGTCTAATTCATTTAAATCTTTATGCTTTCTAATAAAATGCTTGTCATTAAAAGCATTTAATAAAGCTTCTAGACTGTCATTTTGTAAGAATTGACTATGTTCATATTCTTTAAATAGCTTTTCTTCTTCTTGAGTTAAAAAACTGTTTAAAGCATTCTTCCCGATTATTGTTTTTGAGTTGTTAATTAACTCATTGGCAGTTTCAAGAGAATCAACAAGCTTATTTAATTTAATGTCTTTCTTATTGATTCTTACCCGATACTTAATAACAGTTGTTCCATCTTTCTGTTTATAAGATACTTCTTGAATACCCTTTTGAAGAACTGCCATTTTAATGCCCTTATTAAGTGATATGACATTAAAACCGCCCCTTAATTTTTTGTCAAATTTTTGTCAAAAAATAAGGGGAAAACAGAGATTTTTGAGTGTATGAAAAATACTAAATTATTGATTTATATTAGTATTTGTTTTGAATGGGTTTTGATTCCACGCCTTAGGAGGGGGATGCTCTATCCACTGAGCTACGGGGGCATACGGTTTTATGCAGGCAATAACGCCCTATAAAAACCACAAATAAAATATTCGCGCTATTTTCTCACAGAATGCGGTATTTCCAATTAGACAAATCTGCGGGTTGATATCACAATCACACCTATCTGTGTACTCAATCGTGAATCATGATGCTAATCAAAATTGTTTTTTATAGCGTAATCTTAGTGCTGGCCTTTTGGGGATACCGTTATTTCAGCGCACCCAACCATCAGTTAAGCGTGGGGCAAGCCGCACCTTATTTTGCGCTTGCAGATGCCAAGGGAACGCTGGTGGATCTGAATGCATTTAAGGGGCAATGGTTAGTACTCTATTTTTACCCTAAAGACGATACCCCCGGCTGCACCAAAGAAGCCTGTCATTTTCGTGATGATATGCATCACTTAGAAAAACTGGGGGCAAAAGTGGTCGGCATCAGCGTGGATGACAGCGCATCACACGCGGCCTTTGCTAAAAAGTACAACCTACCCTTCCCTCTGCTGGCCGATACATCAGGTAAAGTGGCTGAATCGTATGGCGCACTCACACATATTGGTCCACTCAACATCGCCAAACGCTATACTTTTTTGATTGATCCGGCGGCCAATATTGCCAAAGCTTATTTCAATGTGGAAGCCTCTACACACTCGCAAGAAATCATTGATGATTTAACACGACTCCAACGTGGTTAATATGCAACAACTTCGCTATTTATTTTTAAAATAAATAGCGATTAAGCATGCCGAGACCCAGCAATAGCGCCCAGTGAGAAAATTGTAAAAATAAGTTAAATATAGATTAAAAATCATATAGTTAACTTTTATCATCAACACCTTAACCGTTCTTTACTTTTCAAGCATTGACAGCAATTTCAATTTAGTCCCCATAATTAGCCCGTTCGGGCTATTGAGGCCAAAATAGCGGTCACCTAAGATGAATCGAATACCTAATTGATGCGATTTATTGGCCCTTATTCCATTTAATTTGCAGCATAAAGTCATGCCCTTTCTTTTTGCAGTGTTAACCGCCATGTTGAGCCATGTTGATTAGATGAATACACACATATCAGCGCGCACATTTAACGTTGTGAGGGCGTTTAGTCTCCCCCACAAGCTTTGCGCACTGTTCTGTGTCTCTATTGCCTTTGTTATCTACTCTGCTCAACTACGTGCAGAAGTTGCAAGCACCAGTTTTTATAGCAATTTTGGCAATGTAGCCTTTAAAGATCAGCACAACCAACCGTTTAAAATCTCTAGCTTAAATCACAAGATCACCTTATTCAATTTCATCTATACGCAATGCTCGGCGGTATGCCCGGTACAAACCAAAGCCTTGAGCGAGATACTGGAAAGTTTGCCTAGCAATCTCAAGTCGCGTGTTGTATTTGTGTCTGTCTCGTTAGACCCATTGAACGATACCCCAACCAAGCTCAAAGCATTCACACACCGCATGCATGCAGAGGCAGACAACTGGGCATTTATCACAGGCAATCCCGCAGATATTGTGACCGTGACCGAGCGTTTAAAGCTATTCGGCACCGACCCAAAAAAATTGAAGCAAGCTGTACGTCCGGACGATCACACCACGCACTTATGGCTGGTGGATGCGCAAGGGCGGCTGATGATGCGCTACATGGGCAGCCCTATCGACAAAGCGCGAATTGCGCAAGATATTGCTCAACTGAACAGCATGTAATACCCCTCCCTTAATTAGGGGATATAGCATGACAAAGCATTGCCATAGAATATATTATCGAAAAGATTGTGAGTCTCTTATGCACGAAACCATACCGTCTCAATCATTAAGCCGACCGCACAATCGTTTCGTGTTCAAGCAATATCCATATCTCACACAAGGTCGCAAAGCCATCGTCGCAGCGATGATGTTATCGCTGCTGACGCTGGACATTCCGATGATGCACAACACGCAGGCAGCGGATGTCGATCCAAGCGCATGGGTAACGGTTCCGATTAGCCCTGACCCCATTATGCAAGGGCTTGCCATTCCTGCCGATGCGCCCACGCGTGGCATGTGGTCCAGCGTAAAATCGTGGCCGCTCAATAGTATCCATGCGGCTGTGCTGCCTGATGGAAAAGTGCTGACTTATGGCACTTCACTTGATGGTGCTGGCCAGGATGGCCGTTATTTTGACCTGTGGGACCCCACAGTGGGGTTTGGCAACAATAGCCACCAAACGACCTTTCGTGCACAACAACAAGATAGCTTCTGTTCAAACTCTACTTACCTGACCGATGGTAGGCTGATTATTTCTGGTGGTAATGGCGGTAGAACAACCACGATTTACACCCCTTCTACCAATACCGTACAAACGGCTTCATACAATCTGGCACTAGACCGCTGGTACGCTACCTTGCTGAATTTGCCAGATGGCCGCCCGATCATCCTTGGCGGCATGGTGCCTTACTCAGAAGATATGGAGAACAGTCCAGATCAAGCCGTTGCACAAGGTCTAGCCTCCATGACGCCGGAAATACTGGAAACGACTGGCTGGCGTTCTTTGTTTGGTGCTTACAGTCGCGAGGCGTTTGGCCCTGACTATTTACGCGCGTCATTTCCACGTGCATTCATCGCACCGAATGGCCAGATCTTTGGCGTGTCTTCCGAAAAAATGTGGTACCTAGACCCTAACGGCAATGGCACCATACGCATTGCTGGCAATTTCAAAGTGCCCTATACCTTTGCTAACCCAGTGAACGTGGGTGCCACCAATACTGCAGTGATGTATGCACCGGGCAAGATCTTGATTGCAGGCGGCAATGGCAGCTTTGTAGGAGATGATTTACCGGCCAGTAACAAAGCAACCGTCATTGACATCAATGGCGCAAACCCGGTATTAACAGAACAGCCCGCCATGACCTATGTGCGCCGCTTTCTAAATTCAATCGTTTTATCCAATGGCAAAGTGGTCATCACCGGTGGTTCCGCACGCGCTAATAACGATGGTAGCAGTGCTGTGTATGGTGTTGAAATCTGGGATCCCACCACAGGTACATGGTCACAGGGTGCAAACGCTGCCATTTATAGAGGCTACCATTCCAATACTGTGCTGATGCCTAATGGCACTATCCTGTCCTTTGGTGGTGGTGCTCCTGGTCCTATCAATAATTTAAATGCTGAGGTGTATTACCCACCTTATTTATTCAGAACCGGCATGAGTGGTGCACAACTGGCGCCTCGCCCAGTTATTCAGGCGATTAGTGGATTATCCTACGATCACGAAGCACCGATACAGATGGACATGACCACAACGGAAAACATCACACAATTGGTGTTACTTGGCGTGAGTAAAGGTACGCATGCTTTCAATACCGGGCAGCGCCGCATACCCTTAACCTTTTCACAGCAAAGCAACCGTCTCACCGCCACGATACCTAACGCTAATCTCACCCCTCCTGGCTATTACCAAGTGGTTACGGTCAACGCAAACGGCGTACCTTCTTTAGGCGTCATCATTGCCATTGGACAAAATGTAGCGCCCCCTAATGTGCCTACCACACCGTACGACCCTCCCGAAATTGGCGGGACAATCGACGCGCCTGTGATTGGCGCCGGCGGCACTGCAAACTACAGCGTGACTGCTGTTTCTAGTACTACTTATAGCTGGAACTTTGGTGATGGCAGTCCAGACACTCCTTACAACGCCAATCCTGCTGTGAGCCATAGTTACGCGCAGCCCGGCGTGTATGTTGTGACACTGAGCGCCAAAGATACGGTAGGCGCCATTTCAAGACGTACGTTCTTGCAAGCCGTAGCCACAGTCAAAACGGCAAAAAACCCAACAAACTCCAGCCCGATAACGGTAGAGAATCGTAGCGGAAATCCGTCCAGAATTTGGGTGGTGAGCCCGGATAACGACTCTGTCAGCGTGCTGGATGGCGTATCCAATGCGCTTGTCACCTCGATTGATGTCGGTACATCGCCACGCACCGTTGCAGTGGCACCGGATGGGCGGATTTGGGTCACCAATAAGAGAAGCGCTAGTATTTCTGTGATTAGTCCAACCACTTTAGCAGTGGTGCAAACATTGATGTTGCCACGTGCATCACTACCACATGGCCTGGCATTTGACCCCAACGGTACCAGCGCGTTTGTGGCGTTGGAAGCTACTGGGCAGTTGCTTAAACTGAACGCCACCACCGGTGCACAACAAGGCATTGTTGATGTTGCACCTAGTGTGCGCCATGTGGCCATTAGTGCAGATGCCTCATTAGTGTTGGTGTCTCGTTTTATCTCACCACCTGCACTGGGCGAAGCAACTGCGACTATCGACACCACGAATGCAGGGGGCGAAGTGATTGTCGTCAATGCCAACACTATGGTTGTGACCAGCACCGTTAAACTGGCGCATAGTGACAAGACTGATACGGAGATTCAAGGCAGAGGTCTGCCCAACTATCTAGCAGCACCTGCTATTTCTCCGGATGGCACGCAAGCATGGCTGCCCTCTAAGCAAGACAACATCAAGCGCGGACTGCTGCGTAGCGGCCAGCAATTAGACTTCCAAAACACGGTACGTGCGATTAGCTCAAGCATCAACATGGCCACACTCACTGAAAACTATGCAAAACGTATTGATCATGACAACTCGAGCGTAGGCTCTGCTGCGGTTTATCATCCAAGTGGTGTGTATGCATTTATTGCGTTAGAAACCAGCCGCCAAGTTGCAGTGATTGATGCCATTGGCGGTCGAGAACTGTTCAGGCTTGAGGTAGGTCGCGCTCCGCAAGGTCTCGCACTATCAGAAGACGGCAATACGCTTTATGTGCAAGAGTTTATGGATAGAAGTGTGACTGTGTTTGATTTATCACCACTATTGAATCAAGGCAAACTTACGGTTTCTCGCAGCGCAATTACCTACACCATTGAAACTGAAAACCTAGACCCAAGCATAGTGCTTGGCAAACAGTTGTTTTACGACGCACGTGATACACGGCTAGCGCGTGATAACTATATGAGCTGCGCAAGCTGTCATAACGATGGCGGTCAGGATGGCCGTGTGTGGGATCTGACTGGCTTTGGTGAAGGTTTACGCAATACCATTGCCTTAAATGGCCGCGCGGGCAAGGCACACGGCTTCCTGCACTGGAGCGCAAACTTCGATGAAGTGCAAGATTTTGAACGGCAAATTCGCGAACTGTCTGGCGGCTCGGGCTTGATGGCTGATGCTGACTATGCGACGGGCACCCGAAATCAGCCGCTAGGCGATAGAAAATCTGGCATCAGTACTTCGTTGGATGAATTGGCCGCTTATGTCGAATCGCTGAATAAGTTTGATAGCACGCCTTATCGTGATAACGCTGGTGGCTTAACACCGGCGGCAACTGCTGGTAAAGCGGTATTCCAAAACAATTGTATTAGCTGTCATGGCTCGTTTGATTTCACCATCAGTAATGGCGCCAATGGTCTGAGAAATATCGGTACCATTAAACCCTCCAGCGGTAATCGCCTAAATGCTACTTTGAGTGGCATCGACATCCCGACATTACGCGATGTTTGGGCAACGGCACCTTACCTGCATGATGGCAGCGCGGCAACAATGAACGCTGCGATTACTGCGCACAACGGCATTACTCTATCGGCTACAGACATGACCAATGTAGTGAGCTATGTACAGCAAATTGGTATGGAAGAAGCTGGCGAAGCCCCTAAACCTTCGACTGGCACAGGCTTAAACGGTGCTTACTATTACTCGAATGACCTCTCGGGCAATGTTGTATTGCAACGCATAGAGGATGTTAATTTTAATTGGGGCAATGGTTCGCCAGCCGCAACACTCCCAGCAGATAACTTCTCTGCACGTTGGACAGGCTATATCGAAGCCACCGTCACAGGGTCTTATCAATTACAAACCAACTCGGATGATGGCGTAAGGGTGTATCTCAACAATCAGTTAATTATTGATAACTGGTCTGGCCACCCTCCTACTTTAGATGCCAGCGCTGCTTTCAACATGAATGCAGGGCAAAGACTGCCTATCATCATTGAGTATCAGGAGCTAACTGGCGGTGCCTTGTTAGGACTTAACTGGAAATTACCTGGTGCATCCACGTTCAGTGTAGTACCTAAAGCACAGTTATACAGCACCATTGGTACGGCGACTCAATCACCGCCAACTGTCACACTGACTGCACCTACAGCCGGAATGAGTGTGGGGCAAGGCGCAGCCATTACGGTCTCGGCCAATGCCACGGATAGTGATGGTACGGTCACCCAAGTTGCGTTCTATGATGACGCAACACTGATTGCTACCGACACTACTGCGCCTTACAGCATTAGCTGGACCAATGCTGCCGTCGGCGCTCATTCCATTACTGCGAGAGCCACTGACAATAGTGGTGCAGTTACAGCCAGTACGGCGGTGACCATCACGGTGACTTCTAGTACGCCTACAACGCCAGGCACCGGTACCGGATTGAATGCGGCTTACTACTCCACCAGTGATTTAACTGGCACTGTGAAACTACAACGTGTAGAGGATATTAACTTTGATTGGGGCAATGGCTCGCCAGGTGCAGGTGTTCCAGTCGATAACTTCTCAGTACGTTGGACTGGGTTTATTGAAGCTACGGTGACTGGCTCTTATCAATTTCAGACGTATTCGGATGATGGCCTGCGGGTGTATGTCAATAATCAGTTAATCATCAATAACTGGACACCGCATGGCCCCACTTTAGACACAAGTGCCACACTGAATATGACGGCAGGTCAGCGCATTCCAATCACAGTGGAATTCCAAGAATTCACAGGTGGTGCACTGATGGAACTGTTCTGGAAAGTACCGGGAACCGCTACATACAATGTTGTACCGAAAGTGCAGCTGTATACGAGCAGTACAGGTGGCAATGTAGCGCCTACTGTCTCACTGACTGCACCATCTGCCGGTGCGAGTGTAGTGCAAGGTACGGCTATTACGGTCTCCGCTAATGCTGCGGATAGCG